>CAADGL010000012.1 GCA_900696525.1 uncultured Planctomycetota bacterium | reverse complement strand
GTTGTCCGCCCTCTACGGAGAACGTCATGAGAACGTTTCTTGCCGCGACGCTAATGGTAGTGACAGCGCTTGCGGGACACGCCGATGGTCCCGGGGGCTGGACCGGGGGGTGTGGCGAACTTGGTCCTGGGCCCCGATCCGGCACGGACAGCTTGTCGTCGCAAGTCGGCCCGGGCACGTCGCGAGTTGCGCGGCGAGCCACACGGGCCGGTACCTGCGCACGAAGCTCGACCGGCAGGTGCGGCCGCCGTTAAGCGCGTCCGCTCCGCGGGCGCCTACGGTGTCTTGTCCGCTGGGGCTGCCGGCTGCGTCGCCGCGGCGGCCTCAGCCTTGCGGCGCTGTTCGCGGGTGGGCAGCTTCTCGAGGCGCGGCTTGAGCGATTCCTCGAAGATGGCTTCGATCGGCCGCAGCCCCTGCTGGAGCCGCAGCTTGAGGCCGCCGACTTCCTCCGTCCTTCCCGCCTCCGACGCATCCAGCAGTTTTGCGGCGATCTCGCTCAGTTCGCTGCGCCGGCGTTGCAGGATCTCCTGCCCGCGCCGCTGGCAATCCAGCAGGATCAGGTTAGCCTTCTCGCGCTGGCCCTGGTCGAGTTCGTAACGCTCGATGAACTCGCGGACGTACTTCTCCCACATGCCGACGTTGCGCGTGAGCAGGTACCGGGCTTGCTCTGCGCGGTATCGCAGTCGCCGCTGTTTCAGTTCCTGCGGCTGGTCATAGGGACTTTCAAAGACGCCGGTCGCCTGCAAGGCGCGGTGGATCGGTCCCCAGGCCCACTTGCCGGCCTTCACTCCCTCCAGCCACTCGCCGAACGTCACGATTCCTGCGCCCGTCCAGGTCAAGTGCTCGAGTCCCCCTCTCGTGGCGCCGACCTCGTTGATCGTGCTGCCCGGTTCCAGGCCAAGGTCTGCCGGAGTGAACCGACCGGCATCCAGGGCGGAGTTGAACGACGCCTTCGTGATCGTTACGCAATCGGACGGCGCGCCTCTCGAGTAGTAGCGCGCCTCGGCCGGGAACCAAACGTCGCCGAACTTCTCGAGCGCACACTGCACCTCGTAGACGGGCCGGCCGCGGAACTCAAGCGTGATCCGCTCCGCGTTCCAGCCGCGATCCGCCGCGATGTACCAGGTCTGGACCGCGCCCGACCGATGCTCGCCTCGAACGATGAAGCGGTCTCCCGCCTGTTGCTCGCTCCAGCGCTCGACCGGATCCTCGGCCGACGGCCAGAGCGCCGCCAGCCCGCGCGAATACTCCATCGAGCCGCTGAACGGCGCCACGCCGACGGTCCGAACATCGCGCACGTGACTGAATTGAAGCTTGGCCTCGGGCGGCTGCTGCTCCACCCACGCCGTCGGCCACCACCCGCAGCCCGGCGTCGATTCTTCGAAGTGCCAGACACCCTCAGCATTGACCATGTACAACTGGGGGTACTTCCGGAAACCCTCCCCCGTCTGCTGGTTGAAGATCGTCCAACCCTCGGCGTCGCCACGGTTCTCGTAGATCATGTCACCGTTGCGCGCGTAGCGCGACACGAACGTCAGCGTCCGGTCGGGCGCTTCCTCCGGCGTCACGCTCCACTCGATCCGCCCGCTGACGATGGCGCGCCGCGCCTGCTCGAACGCCCGTAGTGCGGCGGGCGGCTGTGGCGCCGGTTTCTCGTCCTGGCGGGCCGCCGCGGCAACCGGTATCGAGCCCAGCGCGCCAACGGCGCACATGGCAATCGCGCGCCACGCTTTGCGGCCGGAGGTCACGGCGTTTTCCAACAACCTACCGCGGGTTGCAGGCAGCCCCCTGCACCCATGTCGGTTGCATGACGGGCGTTCCAAATACCCGCCAGGCGCAGTTCGCGGCGCCGACCGGTGTGCAGGTTCCTTCGACGTAATCACCACAGTCCCCTTGGCTTCCAGTCGGCAGCATGCACTTGTATGCCGTCAGACACAGCCTCTCCGGCCCCTCGCTGATTTCCAGTCCCGCACTGTCATGGGTCCAGTTGAAATCCTCCGGCCGTCCGCAGATTACCATGATTCCTTCTTGCACGCCGCCGGTGGTCTTCCGGCACCAGCACGCGGCCTCGTGCGGCCCGCAATAACACCCGCCCGGAGGATTGTACGGACTACAAATGGGACATTGCACAGAAACCACATAGCCACACAAGGGCAGGTCACCGCGGCTGGAGGATGTCGCCGCGAAGCCAAGCACCATCACAGCGGCGAATTGTAACACGCGAGTTTCCGTTCTGATTTCCTTTCCTTCCCTGACCCACATTCAAGGGAGAACACTCACCAGGAACCGCGTTGTGTATCCTGTGGCGTCGCGCACGTGTACGCGGTGAACGCCGGCAGCACACGTCACCTCGGGCTCCACGCGGACGTCACTGGAACCGGGAACGAATGTAATCCCCAGATCGTGCGACTCAGCAGTAACGGATTCGAGACGCGCCATCGTGCCGTCGGCCCGCAAGAGCATCACTCCCCCCGCGCGGCCCCGACGTACGAACACGTGCCCGGGCAGCGCACGCAGGGCGGCGACGCCGCGGGCGCTGACGCGGATAGCGAAGGTCGTAACGTAAGCGTCGCTGGTCGTGACCATCAGAGTCGCAAACTGCATCTCGTGCGCCAGATGGCGCTTGGCAACATGCACGTAGATGATCGCTTCTCCCGGGCGGGAGTCGTCCCAGGTCGCCTCGAGCCAGGGCGCATCTGATTTAACGGACTCAATTCGAGCCGCTGCGGATCGAAACACCACCGGCTGCACGACGTCTTCCGCCTCGTCGTCCAGATCGACTGCCCCAAACGTCAGTTCCGGCGGGCTCCACGTGAACGTCGCGAAGCCGTCGTAGCGAACAGAAAACCAATAGACGGCGCCCGTCTCGGTGAGAACCTCGATCTCGCTCTGACGGGAGCCCAGGCGGCGGCCTGTGCGCAAGTTGAATGATAGGTCCAGCGCCCCACCAGGCGGAACTTCCTGCCCCAAGTACGGCGAAGGATCGAACCCCGTGCAATCACACGAGGCTCGCAGTGTCGCGATCCGAATCGACTCCGCTCCGCGATTGATCAGCCTTGTTCGGATGGCGTGAACACTTTCCCAGGGAACGCGACCCAAGTCCACCTCTCGCGGTTCGAACGCGACCTCCGCCCGCGCCGTACCCGGCACGACTCTGGCGGTTGATGCGCACCCGAATGTCCCAAGGGCCAGGGCCAGGGCCAGGGCCAGGGCCGCGCTGGAATGATGTGGCTGAGAACCGCGCATAATACTGCCCCGCCTCGCGCGGCCAACCGCCGGATCGCGGACGGACGGATCGCGGACGGACGGATCGCGGACGGACGGATCGCGGACGGACTCACATGCTCTTCTTTTCACCATAACACAGACGGCGCAATTGTCAAGGCTCGCAATTGCGGCAACCCCGGCCACGACGCTAGAATGACACGGGGGAGAATCGGGCTCGGGCCGGGTGTGTATAGCCAGACCACTCATCTGCTGCTGCAAGTGCGGGCGGGCGACGAGGCGGCCGCCGCCGACCTGATGCCGCTGGTCTACGACGAGCTGCACGCGCTGGCGGCCGGCTTCCTGCGGCGCGAGCGCGCCGACCACACGCTCCAGCCCACGGCGCTGATCAACGAGGTGTACATCCGGCTCATTGGCGAGGGCAGCGTCGACTGGGAGAGCCGCGCCCACTTCCTCGCGGTCGCGGCCCGCGCCATGCGCCGCCTGCTCGTGAATCACGCCTTGGCGCGCAAGGCCGGCAAACGCGGCGGCGGGGCGGGGCGGCTGAGCCTGTCGGGTGAGCTGGCGAGCCTGGACGCCGGACGCGACGAAGTCGACGCGCTGGCGATTGACGACGCGCTGAAGACGCTGGCGGGCCTCGACGAGCGCAAGGCGAAGGTGATCGAGATGCGCTTCTTCGCGGGCATGACCGTCGAAGAGGTCGGGCACGTGCTGGGCGTGTCGGTCTCGACCGTCGAGGCCGACTGGCGCATGGCCCGTGCCTGGCTCCTGTCCCAACTGGAGGAGCCCTGATTGACCTCACGGCCCTCCGCGCCCGGCGCCCCCGATGACCGGGCCGGCGGCGACCAGCAGCCGGGCGCCGCCGCCGCGGCGCCACCGCCGGTTCGTCGCGGCCTGGCCATGACGCCCGAGCAGTTCCGCGAAGTCGACGAGATATTCCGCAAGGCGTGCGAGCGCGCGCCCGAGCAGCGCGGCGCGTTCGTCGAGCAGGCCTGTGCCGCCAGGCCCGAGCTGCGCTCGGCGCTGCTGTCGATGCTGCGCCACGACCTCGAGCCGCACCGTACGCTGCAATCGTCGCTCGGCGCTGCCGTCCGCCGCGCCGCCGACGCCCTCCGGCAGGGCGGCGGCGTCCCGCCCGAGCGCCTCGGCGCGTACCGCATTCTGCGCGAGATCGGGCAGGGCGGGTTCGGCGTCGTGTACCTCGCGGAGCAGGACAACCCGCAGCGCACCGTCGCGCTCAAGGTCCTGCGGCCGATGCTCAACACGCCCGCGGCGGTGAAGCGTTTCGAGTACGAGGCGCATATTCTCGGGCGCCTGCGGCACGCGGGCATCGCGCAGGTCTACGAGGCGGGCGTCGCCGGGGATGAGCACCAGCGCCGGCAGTTCTTCGCCATGGAGTACATCCGCGGGGCGAGCCTGCTGGCCTACGCCGACGACGCGAGCCGCGCCGGCGGCGCCCTGACGGTGCGCCAGCGCCTCGAGCTGGTGCTTCTGGTCTGCGCAGCGGTGCAGCACGCGCACCAGAATGGCGTGATTCATCGCGACCTGAAGCCGGAGAACATCCTGGTCGACGAGCACGGCCGGCCGAAGGTCGTGGATTTCGGCGTGGCGCGCGTCAGCGACGCCGACTCGCCGCTGACCGTGATCGAGACGGGCGCCGGGCAACTGCTCGGCACGCTGGGATACATGAGCCCGGAGCAGCTCTCGGGCGACCCGGCGCGCGTCGACTCGCGCTGCGACGTCTACGCGCTGGGCGTGCTGCTCTTCCAGTTGCTCACCGGCCGCATGCCGCACGACCTGTCGCGCCGCTCGCTGCCGGACGCCATCCGCACCATCTGTGAAGCGACGCCGCCGCGGCTGGGAATGCTGCGGCGGGAGCTGCGCGGCGACCTGGAGGCGATCGTGCAGCGCGCGATGGAAAAGGACGTGCAGCGGCGCTATCCGTCGGTGGCGCAGCTCGCTTCCGACATCGAGGCGTATCTTGCGGGCCGGCCGGTCAGCGCCCGCCCGGCTAGCGCCGTCTACCACCTGCGCAAGCTCGCCGCCCGGCACCGGGCCCTGCTGTCCGTCGCCGCGCTGGGCGCCGCCGCGGTCGTGCTGGGCGTGATCGGGACGGCGTGGCAGGCCTACAGCGCCACGCGCGAGCGCAATATCGCCCGCGTCGAAGCGCGCAAGAGCGACCGCATCAACCGCTTCCTGCAAAGCATGCTGGCGGCGGCCGAGCCGGCGCGCGCCCGCGGGCGCGACGTCAGTGTGCGCGAGCTGCTCGATCGCGCCGCCGCCCGCGTGCATGGCGAGCTGGCCGACGAGCCCGAGATCGAGGCCGCCGTCCACCACACCGTCGGAGACACCTACGCCGGCCTCGGCCTCTATGAGCAGGCCGAAACGCACCTGCGCCAGGCGCTCGCCATCCGCCGCCGCCTGTTTGGCGATCGCCACGTGGAGACGGCGGCGACGGCGATCGGGCTGGCGCGCGTGCTTCAGACGACGGAACGCCACGAGGAGGCGTTCGAGCTGTGCCGGACGGCGTTGGCGGCCAGCCGGGCGCTGCTCGGCCGGGACAGCCCCGAGTTCGCGCGCGGCCTGGTGCTCTACGCCGGGCTGCTGCCGCGGGTGCGCGGCGACATCGCGGGGGCCGAGCAGGCCTATCGCGAGGCGCTGGAGATCTACGCGCGCTGCTACGGGCCGCGGAACGAGCACAGCGCCGGGGCGCTCGGGAATCTTGGTGCGATGCTGTTCGATTACTTCCGTTTCGACGAGGCCGAGCCCGCGATGCGCGACGCCTACGACATGGCCCGCGAGACGCTCGGCGCCGACCACCCTTACACGATCATGAACGGCAACAACCTGGCCGTGCTGCTGGCCGAGCGCGGCCGCGCCGACGAGGCCGAGTCCATTGTCAGCGAATCCCTCGACGCGGCGCAGCGCATCTACGGCCCGCAGCACCCGGAGACCGCGCGCCTCATGAGCCAGCTCGCCGGCCTGCTGCTGCTCCGCGGCGAGTGCTCACGGGCCGAGACGCTGGCGCGCGGCGTCCTGGACATCCGCCGCAACAGCCTTCCCGCCCGCCATCCGCAGATCACCATCGCCATGACGCTGGTCGCGGACGCGCTCGCCTGCACCGGCACGCGCGACGCGGCCCGCGAGGCCGCGGAGCTCGCGCGCCAGGCCATCGCGATCTTCCGCGAAGAGGAACAAGGCGAGTGGTGGTTCTGCGCCGACGCCGAAGGCGTGCTGGGCCTCAGCGTCGCGCTGCTCGGAGACTGCGGCGAAGCTCAGGACCAGTTGTCGGCGTCATACGAGCGCATCAAGCGGATGCAGGGGGCACGCAGCCGGGCCGCCCGCACCGCGCTTTCGCGGATCATCCGTCTCTACGAGACCTGCGGAGAGCCCGAGCTCGCGGCGCAATGGCGCGCGACGCTGGCCGACACTCCGCCGCGATGACAGGTGGCTCGACTCGTACGACACTCGCTGGCGCTCGCGGCCCGTCCGCGCCCCTTGATCCGGGCCGCGCCCCTTGATCCGGGCCGCGCCCCTTGATCCGGGCCGCGCCCGCAAGGAAGCGGCTGCGCCGAAGGACTTGCGCTTCCAGTCTGAACCGAGCATCAACCCGCCTCCTCCCGGGCGCCGCTCGCCTCAGGCTCCGGCGTCGCACCGAGCAGCCGCGCGATGCGGACGGCGTAGTCCATGGCCGCGGCGACACTGGCGGCCGCCGCCAGCGTGAAGGCGACCCAGCCGAGCCAAAGCGCCTCGGGCCAGCCGACCATCACGACAAGCATCGCGAAGATCGCCAGCGTCGCCGCCTTTCCCGTCCAGCGAACGTGCAGCCCGGCCAGCCCGCCGCGCCGCCCGCGCATCGCGACCAGCCCGCAGCCTAGCACGACGACGACGTCGCGCGCGAGCAACAACCCAACCTGCCACAGCGCCACGCTGCCGCCGAGCGTCAGCACCACCAGCACGGCGATCGTGAAAGTCTTGTCGGCCAGGGCGTCGAGCACCGCCCCCCATCCGGTGACGGTCCCCAGCCGCCGCGCCGCCAGCCCGTCCAGCCAGTCGCTGAGGCCGGCGGCGATGACGAAGGGCAGCCGCGCCGGCGGCTCGGCGGCGACAAAGCAGACCGTCAGCACGAGCCGCAGGATGGAGAGCGAAGCGGGAACGACGACGCGCACGCCCCGTGGAAAAGGCGGTTGGGTCGCGGGGTTCTTCCTGGCCTCGGGGCGCATGTGCATACCACCGTCGCGTCGAGCAGGGCGCGTTGCGCGCAGCCGAAGCAGAGTCGCCGCGGCGCGTTTGAATGGTATACACAAACCCGCCCGAGGCGGGCGGTCAGGGGCCGCAGTTGTCGCCGAAGTTCGCCAGCACGATGCCGAGGTCGCCCTGGCCGACGCAATCGTCGTCGTCGAGGTCGGCGCGCGGGTCATAGCCGCTGTCGCCGAGACACTTGGCGAACGAGGCCAGCAGGATGCCCAGGTCCGCCTGCCCGACGACCAGGTCGCCGTCGACGTCACCCGGACACTCGACCTGGACACAGGCGTCCGGACAGAGCGTGTTCGGCCCGGCCCAGAAGCTGTTGGGAATCACGTTGCAGTCCGCGTTGGTCAGTTGCAGGCACCCGCCGCTCTGAAGGCAGCAGGCCCCCGTCGGCTGCGGGCAGTTCACCGATCCGCAGTTCGTCCCGACGCCCTGGAACGTGCCCCCCTGCGCCGTGCAGGCCAGCGACGTCACGCCGTTCACGCACGACCCGTCCGGCAGACAGCAGGCCCCGGTCGGACACTGGTTGTTCGGGGCGCACGCCGTGCCCGGCCCAAGCCACGTGCCGCCGGCGATGTTGCAGTTCGCCTGCGTCATGTTGAGGCAACCCGAAGGATCGAAGCAGCAGGCGCCCATGGGCGGCGGGCAGTTCGCGTCGAAGCAGTTCGTGTCGTCGCCGCGGTACAACCCGTTGATCTGCTGGCACTCGGCCTGCGTCATGATGTCGCAACTGCCGTCCGGCTTGCAGCACGCGCCGACGCCAGGCGCGCAGGGGATCGACGTCCACGTCACGCGGATCACCCAGTCGCCGCTCGGCTGGCAGTAAAAAGGCAGTTGCGAGAAACGCGCCCAGCCGCCGTTGGCGGGGCAGCCGAAGGGCCCGCAGTTCACGCCGTAGAGCCAGTTGTTGGCCGGGTTGTGCAGTCCGCCGACGTCGGTCGTCGGGAAGGCGTTGGAGTTGCTGGGCGGCGCGACGGTGCAGGGGTTCTGCGTCTGGTTGTTGTGCTTGTCGATGCGGTACCCGACGGAGAAGGTGGCGCTGCCGTTGTTGTTGACGATCATCTGCTCCGGATCATTCGGGTCGATCGTGAAGAAAATGTTGGCGCCGTTGGTTCCCGGCGGGAGGACCAGGTGCGGCAGGATCAGCCCGTCGGAGCTGAACTCGTACAGCAGCGTGCCGCTGGCGGGCGTGCCCTCCCAGACGAGGACCGACCAGTGCGTCGTCGTGGTCACGATCGTATTCGACGTGGCGAAGATCATCTCCGTCGAGTCGATGCGGATCGGAAAACGATTCGCCGGGATGGTGAACGATACGGCCGCGATCTCCTGCTCCGCGAAACCCGCCTGCACGACGTAGCTGCCGCCGCTGAAGTTCGCGTCGGTGTACGTCGAGACCTCCTGGCAGGCCAGCGACAGCCCGCCGCCCATGCCGCTGCCAGCGTGCAGCAGCTCGACGTCCGTGAGCACGCGGACCTCTTCGCCGCGAATGCCCGCCAGCATCGGCCCGGCGGATCCGGATGAGTCCGTCATCGCCAGCGCCAGCACCGCGCAAGGAACGACCAGGCCGATGAGCAACTGGAGCGGCCTCGAGAAACGACCACGCATCTGCAACACCCCTTCTCACGCCCTCCTGGCGCGTACGACAAGTGGAGACGCGGAGCCGCCGCGACCCCGGCCCGTGCTGCGCCGGAGCGTCCCCTTCATTCTCGCCGCTCCATCAGCCGGAATCAACGCGACTTGCCCGCCGAGCCGGCGAGAAACGCCAGTTATCAGGCTCTCGGGCAGGACGCCTGGCGACGCCGCCCCCCCCCCCGGCGTCACGAGAGCCGATCGACCCAATGCCTGACACTCTGAGCCAGTTCGCCGAAGACCTGGTCGGCCGTCCGGCCGCTGCGTTTGAGCACGGCAAAGCCATGATCGGCGCCGTCCACGACGTGCAGTGTCGCCCGCTCGCCCAGCGCGGCGCACACCGACCGAATCAGAGACAGGTCCGCCAAGGCGTCGCGCGTGCCCTGCAAGAAGAGCAACGGCTGAGCTACGTCATTCAGATGCGCCGCACGCGACACACTGGGCCGGCCCGCGGCGTGCAACGGAAACCCAAAAAACACCAGGCCGCGCACGACCCGGTACGCCTCCGCCGAATCGCCCGCCGCAGCGGCCTGCGAGGTTATGCGCCCGCCGAGCGATTTTCCGCCCGCCAGCAGGGGCAGGTCGGGCGCCAGGCGGTGCGCCTCCGCAACGGCCGCGCGCCCGGCGGCCACCAGGGTCGCCGGCGGATCGGGCCGGCGCTGGCCGCGTTCCATGTAGGGGAACTGGTAGCGCAGCGTCGCGATCTTCGCCTCGGCCAGCGCGGCGCTGAGCGTCTCCATGAACGGATGGCGCATGCCCGCGCCGGCGCCGTGCGCCAGCACGAGCAGCCAACGCGCGCCGGCCGGCCGCAGCAGCAGCGCGCCGACGTCGATAGCGAGCGCGGGCACAACGACCCGCACCGGCGACGCACTGCCCGGCCCAGTCACAACCGCACCCGGCACGCCACGAAAGCGCCTAATCGCACTCCACGCCAAACCCCGAAAGCAGCATGTTGGTAGTCACGGGCGAGATCGCACTCTCCCGAACGATTGAGCCGCATTGAAAGACCTGCACTGCGATCACGGCTCCTACTTCTCGACCAGCTCAATCGCCCCGCTCCAGTCCGGGCCCGGGCTGTGCTCGCGATACAACTGCGCCGCACCCGCGTAATGCCGCACCGCCGGGTCGTCCTTTCTCAGCATGCGGCAGAACTCGAAGAGCTCGCCGGCCTCCTCGAAGCGCCGCTTCTGGAACAGCTCGACGGCCCGGCCGAAGACCTGCGCGTAGGAGAGCGTCTCGCCGGGAACATCGCCGATGCGCCCGAGCAGCTCGTACACCTGCACGGCCTGGCGCTTGCCCTTCACCTGCACGCCTCCGAGCGCCCGGCTGACGAAGTGCCCGTCGACGGCGGCCTGGGTCGGCCCGCTGATGAGGATCGCCGTGCTGTAGAACTTGTTGGCCGACTCCAGCCGGGCGGCGACGTTGACGCTGTCGCCGATGCAGGTGTAGTCGAACTTCTGCTCGGAGCCGCAGGGGCCGACGATGGCGTTTCCGGTGGCGACGCCGATCCGCAGCGTCAACTCGGAGAAGATGTCGTCGCCGGCGGCGGCCTGCTCGCGCTTGAGCTGCTCGAGCGCGGCGAGCAGATCGAGCGCCGTGCGGCAGGCGCGCCGGGCGTGGTCCGGCTGCGGATTGATGACCGGGTTCCAGAAGGCGAAGACGCCGTCGCCGATGAACTTGTTGACCATGGCCTCGTGGCGCAGCATGACCTCGGTGAAGCGTCCGAGGCACAGGTTGAGCACGCGCTGGGTGCGCTCGGCGCCGATGCGCTCCGAGATGCCGGTGAAGCCCTTGAGGTCGGTGAACATCGCGGTGACTTCGCGCATTTCCGCCCGGCGGCAGAGCTCGGGGTTCTCGGCGACCTGGAGCGCGATCTGCTTCGAGGTGTACTGGCCCAGCGCCGTCGCCAGCTCGCGCCGCTCGCGGTCGACGAAGATGTAGCGGTAGACGGCGATCGCGAAATAGCACAGGAAGCTGACGATCACGACGGGCGTAAGCCAGACCCAAAGCAGCCACAGCTTGAAGGCCATCCAGCCGCCCACGGCCAGGAACACCAGCACGAGCGCCGCAATCTCGATCACCGCCTGGTGCGAACGCCGCCACGTGCTCAGGACCGTCGCCGCCGCCCCGAACGCCGCCGTCAGCAGCAGCGACGCCCACTGCGGCATCCACGTGACCATGCGCCCGTTCAGCAAGCCGTTCAGCAGGCTGGCGTGAGCCAGGACGCCCGGCAGGCGCGCGTGGATCGGCGTGGCTACCTGGTCGGCCAGCGAGGTGGCCGTGTAGCCCAGCAGGCACAGCTTGTCCTGGATCTCCGGGCGCAGGCGCTCGATCGTGTATTCGACCTCCGCCGCCAGATCGCGATTCGCCGCGGACCAGGCCGGCAGCATCTCCACCGCGGCGACGACGTCGGGCGGGGCCGCCGCCCAGGGCGCCGGCTCGCCGTCCGCCAACTGAAGCCCGTGGACGCGGAATCGCTCGACGATCTCCTGCTGAGAGACGATCGTGTGCAGCAGGCGGTCGACCTCGGCGGCCAGGCGGTTGCGCTCGTCCGGGGCGGCCAGCGCGCGGCGCGCGTCGAGCTCGTTGGCCTCTTCGACGAGCAGCCGCGCCGGCCCGAACGGCGGCCGCTGGTCACACCGCAGCACCGCAAAAAGCGTATCGAGGGCGCTGGCACGGTTCAATTCCATCAGCCCTCGATCGCGGAAGACCTGGTGCAGCGCCTCCGCGGGGATCATCTTGAACGAGGGCAGGTCGGCGGGGGTCCAGGGCACGAGCGCGCGGTGCTCGGCGTCGAGCTGGAGCCGCAGCGAACGTCCGCCCGCGCGCAGGCGCAGAAAGCCGCCGCCGGCTTCGGGCGGACCGTCCGGGCGCAGCTCGTCGCAGCCCAGCGCCAGCGCGAGCTGCACGAGCAGCGCGTCGTCATACCGCCGGAACAGCTCCATCCGGCGCATGACCTTGTCGCTGTCGGGGCTGAAATTGACGAAGCCGCAGCGCCGGGCGGCGCGGGCATGCAGGAAGTAGACGGGCGAGAAGCCCTCGACCTGGCGCGCCAGCGCCCGCACGTGCTCCACGGGAAACGGAGCGGTTGCGGCGGTCGCCCGCGCGCCCAGCACCTCGCGGACGGCCAGCACCAGGGCGCTCTTGAACGGCGTCGTGTTCTCGAACGGCGCGTCGCTCAGCGCGGCGAACAGCTCCCTGAACAGCTCGGGCGGCGGCAGGCGCCAGCGCTCCGGCCGGGCGTCGAGCCAGGCGCGCGCCTCCTCGCGCAGCGCCGCCTGAAGGCAACGCGTGTATACGCCCGAGTACGCCTCGGTCTCCTGTTCGCCGGTCCCCGTGACGGCTTGCAGCGCCTGCTTGATGTCCCAGAGCCGGTGGCGGCGCATCTCGGCGGTGATCCGGGCGCGCTGCAACGCGGAGAGGGGCGGCCGAGCGCCGGCCTCGCGGGTGGCGTTGGCGTCGAGCTGCGCGGCGCGCGGATCGCGCCGGGCGAGGGCGGCCGCGGCGCCGCGCGGATCATCCCGCAGCCAGGCCTCGACGGCCGAGCGAAAGGCGTCGCTGCGTTCGAGGTCGAACGCGGCGAAGTCGTACGCCAGGTAGACGTTCTGGCACAGCGCGATGGCGTCAGCCAGCGCTCGATCCGGGAATGTCAGCACGAGGCCGTCCAGGCTGATTCGCTCGGCCGGCAGCAGCAGATCGGCGTCTCCCGGAACGGACGCCCGCGGCGGTTCCTCCTCGATGTACGTGATATCGACGAGCAGCGCCCGGGCCCCCAGCTCGCCCGCCACGCCCAGCACGCCCGCCTGCACGTCGCGCGGCCACGGCCAGCGCCCGACGCGCTCCAGCGAGCGATCGTCGATGGCGATGCACACGATGTCCGGGCGCACGCGGCTCGGGTTGAGCGCCGACCATGCGAAACGCAGGTCCAACGCCATGTACTCGAACCAGTCCAGCACGCCCGCCTGCTGCGCCGCGAGCACGCACACCGTCATCAGCCCGCCCACGCGCAGCGCCCAGCGCTCGCCCCGCCGCTGGCGGCCGGACGGCGTTCGCTTCTCGGCCGACTTGGTTTCACCCGCCATCAGGGCTATTGTTCGTCTGAAGCGGGGCGCCCGCAACCCGCCGGCGCTCGCCCGTGTCCGCCGCGAGCCCAGCGCCGACGCCCGCGCAGAGTGAACGCATGCCGGTGCTCATCGACGGAAACAACCTCGTCTTCGCGGCGCGCGACGTCGAGCCGGGCGAGTGGCAGCCCGGCCGCACGTCGCTCGTGGCGCGCCTCATCGAGTGGACCCGGCGACGACGCGACGACGTGTGCATCGTCTTTGACGGCCGCCCGCCGCGCGAGCCCGCCCCGGCCGCGCCGAGCCTTTCGGTGATCTACAGCGGCGCGGGCGTCAGCGCCGACAGCGTGCTGATCGGCCTCGTCCAGAAGGACTCGGCCCCGCGCCGACTCATCGTTGTCTCCACCGATCGTGAGATCGCCGCCGCCGCCCGACGACGACGCGCCCGGACCGTGCGCTCCGACGCGTTCTGGCGGCACGTGCTGCGCGACTTGGCCCGCCCGATCCGGCCATCCGCCGAGCCGCGCGAGAAGCGCACCGGCCTGCCGCCGGAACAGGTGGACGCCTGGCTCCGCGAACTCGGCTTCGAGCCGCAGTAGCGGCCTGTTGTCCGTCAACTCCCGATGTAGCGCGCGTAGATGCCGCGCGCCACAGCGGTGTCGGCCGTGCCCGTGATGATCGCCCGTCCATCAGGAAACAGCGTCACCCCGCAGCCATCCGCCTGAAACCGCAGCAGAAACTCGTTCGACACGGCCCGCGCGCCGCCCGGCAGCCCCGCGGCGACCTGCTTGAATTCCACCCGGGCGCCGGCCGGCGGCAGCACCTGGACGGCGTTGCGGCCGCACAGCGTGACGGAGGACGCGACCTTCTCGCCGGAGAGATACTCGAAGCGGCGCTCAGCGCAGCAGGGGCAGTCGTCGGAGCGCCGCTCGGGCTCGACGCTGAAGGTGCGCACGCGGCCGGTCCAGGCTTCGATGGCCAGAAGCCGGCCGAGCAGGTCGTCCTCGCGCCCGGCCAGCAGCTTGAGCGCCTCGATCGCCTGGAAGCCGGCCACGATCTGCACCGCCGGCGCCAGCACGCCCGCCGTCTCGCACGTGGGGGTGCTTCCGGGCGGCGGGGCATCGGCCCACAGGCAGCGGAGGCAGGGCGTCCGGCCCGGGATCACCACCATCATCATTCCCTCGGCCGCCGTGCAGGCGCCGTAGACCCAGGGCGTTCCGAGCTTCACGGCGACGTCGTTGATGAGGTATCGCGTCTCGAAGTTGTCCGTGCCGTCGAGGATCAGGTCGGCGCCCTCGCACAGGGCGACGGCGTTGCCGCAGTTGACGTCCGCCACGACCGGCTCGACTTCGACGGCCGAGTTGACGCGCTTCAGCTTGCGGGCGGCGGCGACGGCCTTGGGGAGGTTGGCGGCGACGTCGTGCTCGTCGAACAGCGTCTGCCGCTGGAGGTTGGAGATCTCGACGAAGTCGCGGTCGATCAGCCGGGTTTGCCCCACGCCGGCGCGGATCAGCATGTCCGCCAACGCGCTGCCGAGCGCTCCGCAGCCGATCAGCGCCACGCTGGCGTGCTTCAGGCGCCGCTGACCCTCCGGGCCGATCCGCTCGAAGAGCATCTGCCGGCTGTAACGGGCGAGTTGCGGATCCATGATGCGCGGCCTCCGGCCTCAGGGCGCGGCCGCGGCGCTGCGCGCCGCCAGGTGAAGCTTCCAGACGTGCCGCAACGAGGCCAGCGACAGGACGCCGAGGATCAGCATCACGAGGGTCATCAGGCTCAGCGACCGCCACTTCACCAACCAGAGCACGCTGACCGCCAGGAACACGATTCCCGCGCCCGCCTCCACTAACAGTGCCAGCAGCGCCGCCGCCGGCTTGCCGGTCAGCGCGGCGGCGGCGGCGAGCAGCAGGGCCGCACCAACCACCTTCAGCGCGACATTGAAGGCCGAGTCCAGCGCGAGCCAGACCTGGTTGATCTCATCCGCGGCGCCGGGCTTGGGCGTCGGGAGCAGGTTGAATCCGAAGTACAGGGCCAGGGCGCCGCCGAACGCGAGCCCCAGCGCCAGGCCGCGGATTTCGGCCGGCAGCGCGCCCCCGGTGTGCGGGCCGGGGGTGGCGGGCCGCACCGGCGGCAGCGGCGCTCCACAGGCGGCACAGGCCCCCGCATGGGGTGGATTGTGGTGTCCGCAGCCGGGGCGGACGCAGACGCGCACCTGTGAAGGCTGGCCGCTCATGGGAAAAACCCTCGCGCGAGGCGCCCCAGATGATACGGGCGGCGAGGTGCGGCTTGTAGCACCGTGACCGACTGTCTAGGATACATGCGGCATTCAGAGAAGTCTGCCGGTGGGCGCAGCCGGCAGCGTTCCCGACCAACGCGCCCCAAGAGGCTCTCATGCGATCGCGTGTGCTGCTGTTGCTGCTGGCTACGGCGCTGCCGGCCTGGGGCCGCGCCGCCGAAGTAGTGATCGTCCTGAACGAGGGTCAGACGATCACGGGCGAAGTGCTGCGCGAGTATCCCGACCGGGTGATCGTCGACCTGGGCTTCGACCTGCTGACCATTCCGCGCGCCCATATCCGCAGCCTCGAAACCCGCCGCGAGGAGGGCGACGCTCAGCAGCTCGGGGCGACCACCGAGCACCTCTACAGCACCCGGCACATGCCGGTGCGCAGCGTCAAGACGCTCGCCGAGAAGTTCGGCGAAGGCGTTGTGCTCGTCTCTTCGCCGGCCGGACAGGGCAGCGGCTTTTTCATCAGCAGGGAAGGCCACCTGCTCACCAACTTCCACGTCATCGAGGGCGAGACGCGCATCGCCGTCACCGTCTTCCGCAAGGTCGGCGACGAATTCCGCCGCCAGAAGTTCGAGGACGTCGATATCGTCGCCACCAACCCGTTTCTCGACCTGGCCCTGCTGCGCGTCCAGCTTCCCCCGGGTTACGATCCCGTCATCACTTACCTGGCCGAGAGCGACGAGCTGCGCGACGGCGACACCGTCTTCGCCATCGGCAACCCGATGGGCCTCGAGCGCACCGTGTCGCAGGGCATCGTCAGCCGCCGCAACCGGGCCGACAGCGGCCTGGCCTACATCCAGACCACGACGCAGATCAACCCGGGGAACTCCGGCGGGCCGCTCTTCAACGCCCGCGGCGAGGTCGTGGGCGTGACCAACATGAAGCTGATGTTCGGCGAGGGCCTCGGCTTCGCCATCCCCATCCGCTATGCCATCGACTTCCTGCGGAACCGCGAGGCTTTTGCCTACAACGCCGAGAGCTCGGCGGCGGGCTATCGCTACCTTCAGCCCCCGGCGCGGCAGGCGCCGGAGCCGCCCCCGGCCCCCAGCCGCGACTAGCAGGTTCAATCCATGGAGAGATCAATGTCGGCAAGCACCGGGCGCGTTTCAGTCTTGTGGGCGATGCTGGCGCTGTCCGGCGCGGCCGTCGCCGTGGCCCAGCGGGTAGACCCGGCCGAGTGGGCGCCGGCGGACGCGCTGTTCTTCGTCGGCGTCGACGACGTGCGCGACCTTCAGGCCCGCTTCGAGAAGACCTCGACCTACGCCCTGCTCAGCAGCCCGGCGATGAAGGACCTGTCCGACGACATCCGCACCGGCCTGAGTTTCTTCGAGGAGTTCAAGGGCCGGCTGGCCAAGTTCCTGGACGTCCCCGCCGACCGTCTCAAGAATCCCTTCGGCGGCGGCCTGGCCGTCTTCGCCCAGAGCACCGGCGACAAGGAAGACCCGTTCCGTTTCGCGCTGGTCGTCGGTGTGGACGACGCGGCGCTGATGAAGGAGTACTACGAGAAGATCGTCACCCACCTGAAAGCCAACGCCGACCAGCACGAGACGGTCGAGTTCGCCTCGCAGCAGATCGCGACGTTCAAGAGATCACGCGCCGGAGAGACGCCCGACGAGCTGGACGAGCTGTTCGGCGGACGCGGGGGCGAAGAAGCGATCATGCGCGCGATCGAGAAAGCGCTCGACTATCTCTTCTCGGCGGATGCCCTGCCCGCCGGCCTGGCGCTCTGCCTGACGCCGGACCGCCTGATCATCGCCGGCGGCGCCGAGCAGGTTCAGGACGTGTTACGCGAACAGCGCCGTGCCGGCCCGTTACGCGAGAGCGCCAGCTATCGGGCGCTGACGCGCCAGTTCGAGCCGCTCGGGTCGGTCCGGTTCCTGGTCAACGTGCCGCGGCTGATCGAGATGGCCCAGGTGGACATGGACGAGTCCGGACGGAAGGCCTTCGCCACGCTCGGCCTCAGGGCGCTCGGCAGCCTGATCGGTCACGTGTCCGTCAACGGCGAGGACTTCAACTACAAGCTCGAAGCCACGTTGCTGCTGCTCGAGCAGCAGCGCAGCGGCCTGGTGCGCCTGCTCACCATGCCCAACCGCGACCTCGTCCCGCCCGCCGACGTCCCCGCCGACGCCATCTTCTTCGCCGCCGTCAACGTCGATCCCCCGGCGCTCATCGACGAGATCGAGCGGATGCTGCGGCAGTACGACCCGGCGATGGCCGACGAGTTCAAGTCGAATATCAGCAGCCTGCCGACGCCCGACGGCAATCTTGACCTGCGGCAGCAGCTCTTCGGCAACCTGCGCGGGCCGCTGGCGATGTGCCTCCAGGCCACGCGGCCCTATTCGCCGGAGTCCTTCCGCCTGATGCTCACTATCGGTCATCGCGATCGCGCCGCCGTCGAGCGCCTGCTCGGCCAGCTTGCCGGCCTGAATCCCGGCATGCTCTCGACGCGCGACCTGGCCGGCAAGCAGATGCTCGACGTGCAGCTCCTCGGCCTGTCGATCGGCGCCGGCGCCGAGACCCTCTACGCCGGCTCCACCCCGCTCGTCGAAAGCCGCATCCAGTCGGCGACCGGCGACGGGCTCGCGTCGGACCCGGGCTTCCGCCGCGCGGCGCGCAGCGCCCCGCGCGAGGCCTGGGGCGTCTTCTACATGGACGGCCGGCGACTGATGGAGGTCGCGATCGAGCTGGCGCGGCACCAGGCCGCGCTGCGCGGCGCGCTGTTCAACCCGGCGGCCATGATGGGCGCCGGGCTCATCCAGTCCTCGGTCGGAAACCTCAACGTCGACAAGCTCGACCAGGCACGCTCGCTGCTGAAGCACTACGGCCAGTCGATCATCACCGCCGCCACCAGCAGCGAGGGAATCCGCTACACGCAGGTCGATCTGAAGCCGGCGGACTAGCGGCGGCCGCGCCGGCTAATCGGCGCACTGGCGGACGACCGTCGAAGGCCGCGCGCAGCGCGCCGCGCGCAGCAGCTTTTGCAACGCCGGACGCAGCAAGGCCGGCGCGGCGCCCTCCGCCACCGCCTGGAGCACGTGCAAGGCGGTCTCCCCGATCGTCGCGAACCCGAAGCCAGCCGCCTCGCCGTAGAGGCTCGCGGCAGTCCGGCGAATCTGCTCGGTGTCCTTCTCGGCGAAGGCTGTTTCGAGCGCGGCGACGTGGCGCGGCAGGGCGGCGACGAAGTCGTCGATCACCGGGGCGAGGTCGGCGTCATCCGCCAGCGTACTGATGAGCGGCTCGTCGACCTGGGCGGCGGCCTGCTTGGCGAGCGCATCGGGCGGGAAGGGCTTGGGGACGAAGTCGTCGCAACCGGCTTCGATGAGTTTCTGCCGCGCCTCGTCGTGCGGCACGCCGCCCATGCCTACGATGTGGCCGATGTAGCCGCGCTCGCGCATCTCGCGGACGACGGCGGTGCCGTCGGTTCCCGGCAGGTCGAGGTCGATGAGCACGAGGCCGTAGCGCGCCGCGGCGACCTTCTCCAGCGCGTCGGCGCCGTCGAAGGTCGAGGTCAGCTCCACGTTGAATGAGCCGAGCAGCCGGGCAACGAGCTTGTGCAGCGTGGGGCTCTGGTCGGCGACGAGAACGCGCATGCGCGCCGCGCCGCGGTGGAAGATGGACACGTCCAGCGGCGTCGGGAAGCGCACGCCCACGTCGTACACCGAGCCGGAGTTCGGCACGTAGCGGCAGCGCACGACCGTCCCGTCCACCTTGTGAACGTAACTGTGCAGCGTCACCAGGCTCACGCGGCATTCCGTGCCCGGGTGAACGTACTTGCCGATCAGGAAGCCCAGCCCGTGACGGCTGATGTTTCGCGACGTCACCGACACCGGCTCGATCTTCTGCCCCGCCTGGAGGAACTCGACCGCGATCGCGCACGCTCGATACTTGAATCGATCGCTCTCGCGCACGTTCGGCGTGGCGGTATTGGTCGCCTGCCGATCCAGATCATCGAGCACCTGCCGGATCTCGTCGTCGCTCTTGCGGATACGGCCGACCGTCAGCTCGCGCATTGTGTCCCCCAAAACGGAGGTATTGGCCGTGCTGCATGTGGCCGAGAACTCTCCCCCATGCATACTGTGCGAAATGTCGCCCCCGGAAGCTTGACGCGGAGAATGCCATTGGCAAGGACACATCGATTCCGCTGGACTCGGCCCGTTCTCGAACCCGGCCGCGCAAAAAAAACTCCGCTCAACGCGCTCAAACCCCTGTCTGATAACGCGCCGCCGCGGGCGTTCCTCCAGCTACCCCCGGCCCGCCACCGGCGGCGCGACCGCCGCCACGCGCCGGCGTATGCGCAGCAGCGTCGCCAGCGCCGTCAGCGCCGCGGGCACCGTCTTCACGCGCGACCCGGCCCGGTGCCGCCAGCGAATCGCAACCTCGTCCACGCGAAGGCCCAGCCGGGCCGCCAACGCCAGCACCTCGCAGTCAAACAGCCAGCCCGTCTCGCGCTGCAACGCGAATACCGACTCGGCCGCCGCCGCGCGAAACAGCTTGAACCCGCACTGCGTATCGCGCAGCTCCGGCAGCAGCAGTCGCCGCCGCACCCCGCGAAGCGCCCACGCCGCCATGCGGCGCAGCAGAGGCTGCGGCGGCTCGAGCACGGAGCCGGGCAGGTCACGTGAGCCGATGGCGATGTCGGCGCCGCGTTCCAGCGCCGCGAGCAGGCGATCAAGCTGGTCCATTTGGGCCGAGGCGTCGGCGTCGAACATCAGCCGCAGTCCACCGCGGGCCGCGAGCATTCCGCGGCGCACGGCGGCGCCTTTGCCCAGGTTACGATCGCTGCGCAGCACGGAGAGCGCCAGCGGTGCGGCGTCGAAGTGCGCGGCCAGCTCGGCCGTGCCGTCGAGGCTGCCGTCGTCCACCACCAGCACTTCGACCCGGTCGCCGCATGCCCGCGCATACGCCCGCAGGTGCTCCAGTGTGGCCCCCAGCCGCAACCGCTCGTTGTACGCCGGCACGACGATCGACAGCCACGGCGGCGGCGTTTCGGGCTTCGGCGATCGACTCGTCGCGTTGACATTCATGCCCGTGTGCCGCTCCCGTCATCGCTTGCGCGTCTGAGCCGGGCTCTCCCCAGCCCGGTCCGCCGCCAGCCCGGTTCGCCGCCGGCCGTGAGGCCAACGGGCCGTTCGCGTATCATCACGTGCGTCGGGAGCGCCCGAAAGGCACAGGAGGCGCCGTGTCACACCTGCAACCGCTGCACGCGCGCTTCGGCTGCGTGCGTGAGCGCGTCATTCAGAATCACGTGGCCGGCCAAGCCGTCGCGCCCGCCGGCGGACAGTACCTCGACAACGTCGAGCCCGCGACCGGCGAGGCGTATTCGCGCGTGGCCGACTCTGACGAGCGCGACGTGGCCGCCGCCGTCAGCGCCGCCGAGGCGGCCTTCCCCGGATGGAGCGCCACGCCCGGCGAACAGCGCAGCCGGCTGCTGCTGCGGCTGGCAGAGCTGATCGAGCAGAACCTCGATGCCCTGGCCTTGGCCGAGAGCGCCGACAGCGGCAAGCCCCTCGCGCTGGCCCGCCGGCTCGAGATCCCGCGCGCCGCCGCCAACTTCCGTTTCTTCGCCACCAGTATCCTGCACCAGCGCTCCGACCTGCACGACAGCGACGGCATGGCGCTGAACTACACGCTGCGCCGTCCGCGCGGCGTGGCGGGCTTGATCTCGCCGTGGAATCTGCCGCTGTACTTGCTGACGTGGAAGGTCGCGCCCGCACTGGCCGCGGGAAACACGGTCGTCGCCAAGCCCTCGGAGCTTACGCCGCTCACCGCCGGGATGCTGGCCGAGCTGAGCGTCGAGACCGGGCTGCCGCCGGGCGTGCTGAACATCGTGCATGGCCGCGGAGCGTCGGCCGGGGCGGCGCTCGTGCGACACCCGCGCGTCGCGACGCTGTCGTTCACCGGCGGGACGCGCACTGGCGCCGAGATCGCCCAGTCCGCGGCCGGCGCGTTCAAGAAGCTCGCGCTGGAGCTGGGCGGCAAGAACCCGAACGTGATCTTCGCCGACGCCGATCTGGACGAGGCGGTGGAGACGGGGGCGCGCGCGGCGTTCCAGAACCAGGGGCAGATCTGCCTGTGCGGGTCGCGCGTGCTGGTCGAGGCAGGCATTTTCGACGCGTTCGTGGAGCGTTTCGTCGAGCGCACACGGGCGCTGCGCCAGGGCGACCCGCTCGACGAATCCACCGAGCAGGGCGCGCTCGTCTCGCGCCAGCACCTCGAAAAGGTGCGCGGCTACGTCGAGCTCGCCCGCGCCGAAGGCGGCCGCGTCCTGGCCGGCGGGCGGGCGCCGCCGCCGCCGAACGCGCGCTGCGCCGGCGGCTTTTTCTTCTCGCCGACGGTGATCACCGGCCTCGGGCCGGAGTGTCGCGTGAACCAGGAGGAGATCTTCGGTCCGGTCGTCACGCTGCTGCCGTTCCGCGACGAGACGGAGGCCATCGAGCTGGCGAACGCGACGGCTTACGGGCTGGCAGCGACCGTCTGGACGCGCGACCTGCGCCGGGCGCACCGGGTCGCCGCGCGCATCGAGTGCGGGACGGTCTGGGTGAATTGCTGGCTGCTGCGGGATCTGCGCGCGCCCTTCGGCGGCATGAAGCAGAGCGGGCTCGGTCGCGAAGGCGGCGAGGAGGCCTGGCGCTTCTTCACCGAGCCGAAGAACGTCTGCATCCGCGTCTGAGCCGCGGCGCCGCGAGCGCGAGCGCCTGGTGCAGGCTACCCGCGGCGGACCTGGACTTTGGCGGCTCAGTCGAGCCCGGCGAAGCGGGCGATGTCGAGCTCGCGGCCCATGACCATGAGGACCTGGTTGGGATGGATGCGCGTGTCGGCCCCGGGCAGAAACTTGAAGCGCGGCGCGTTCTCGTCGCGCACGGCGATGACCAGCAGGTCGAAGTCCTTGCGCAGATCGGACTCGGCCAGCGTGTGGCCGTGCAGCCGCTTCGGTGCGACGATCTCCATCACGCGGTAGTCGTCGGCCAGTGAGAACATGTCGCGCACCTCGGGGGTGGCGATGCGCCGCGCGACGCGCTCCGCGGTGTCCTGCTCCGGAAAGATGATCTCGTCGACGCCGACGGCGCGCAGAATCTGGGCGTGGTCCTGGTTGCGGGCGGTCGAGGCGATGTGCCGCACGCCGACCTTCTTCAGGTTCACCGCGCACAGGATGCTCGGCTCGATATTGGTCTTGCCCAGGGCGATTACGGCCTCGTCGACGGCGTCGGATATCGCGTTCTTGAGCAGCAGGAAGTTGCGCGCATCGCCGATCAGCGCCCGGTGCACGTCGTCGCGAATGTCGTTGATGCGCTGCTCGTTCGCGTCGATCGCCAGCACCGAACAGCCCATCTTCACCAGCGTCCGGCAAAGGTGACTGCCGAACTGGCCCAGCCCCAGCACGCATACCTGACGCATCGCCGCACCTCTCAGCCGATCATGACGCGCTCCTGCGCGTAACGGAAGGCCGGCACGCTGCGCGTCGGCAGGATCGCCAGCGCCACCGTCAGCGGACCCACGCGCCCCGCGAACATCGACAGGATGATCCACAGCTTGCCGACCGGGCTCAGCTCCGGCGTCACGCCGGTCGAGAGCCCCACGGTGGCCAGCGCCGAGACCTGCTCGAACAGGATGTCCTCGAGCCGCAGCTCGTCGCCGACCCCCTCGCTGATCACCAGCAGCATCGTTCCGCCCAGGATCCACGCTCCCGCCAGCCCGATCACCACGCCCGCCCGGCGGACCACGTCGTCCGGCACGCGGCGGCCCAGCAGGTTGACGCTCTCCTGGCCGCGCAGGTGGCCGGCGACGCGCGCGAGCCACACGGCGGTGGACGTGGTCTTCACACCGCCCGCGCACGACCCCGGCGAGCCCCCGATGAACATCAGCAGCATCAGCAGCATCAGCGTGGGGACGGGAAGGGCCGCGATGTCGACGGTGTTGAAGCCGGCGGTGCGGGCCGTGACGGATTGAAAGAGCGCGTGCCACAGCGTCTCGAGCGGGCCGTGCTCGGCGTGGGTCATGCCGCTGACGGCCATGAGCAGCGTTCCGCCGGCGATCAGCGCGCCGCTCATCAGCAGCACCGTACGCGAGTTCAGGCTCCAGATCACCGGGCTGACGCGCCGCCCGCATGCCCGCCGCCAGCCGCGCTCCAGCAGCTCGAGCAGCACGGTGTATCCCAGCCCGCCGGCGACGATCAGCACCATGATGGTCGTGGTGAGCAGCCCGGACCGGCCGGCGGTCAGCAGGTTGTCGCTGTACACCGCGAAGCCCGCGTTGCAGAAGGCCGAAATGGCCAGAAAGCCCGCGTCGAAGACGCTGGCCCGCAGACCGGGCGTCTGGCTCAGCGCGACGTAGATCAGCGTGGCGCCGATCATCTCGAACGCCAACGTCAGCAGCACAATGCGAACGATCGCCGTGCGGATGCTCGAGCGCACTTCCTGGTCGAAGAACGCCGAGTGCACCGCGGCCTGCGAGCTGAACGAGACGCGCTGCCCCAGCACCTGCGCCACCAGCGTCGCGAACGTCATCACCCCCAGCCCGCCAAGCTGGATCAGCACCGCGATCACCGTCTGCCCGAAAGCCGTCCAGGCGGTCGCCGTATCCACCGTCACCAGGCCCGTCACACACACAGCCGACGTGGCCGTGAAGAAGGCGTCCAGCACGCTCACCCGCGCGCCCTTCTGAGAGACCGGCAGCGACAACGCGATTGTGCCGGCGAGTATCAGGCCCGCGAAGGTGAGAGCCAGCAGGGCTTCTGGGCGCCGCAGAATCCGCGATAGCAACGCAGGCTCTCCCCGCGACGGTTGCCGGCGCTGACACCCTGCCAGCGGGTGATTGACGCCTGGCCGACGATCAAGTCTAGCAACCGCAGGTCGGGCGAAACAGGGGGCACCGCGGCGGAGCACGCCGGGCGCACGCCCCGCGCCCCCGAAAAGTAGCGTTACGAGCTTCCCGTCGGTGATTACAATGCCGGTACGGAAGCACTTGCCGCCCGTTGCCGTTGGGCGGCGCCGTCGTGCTTTCGGCTACGGAGGGAACCCCATGCGCTCGACCTGCCTGTTCTTTCTCGCCGTGTACGCCTGCTCCGCCGCAGCGTCCGCCGCTCCACCCGCGACCGTCGTGCTCGACGGCGCACACTCTCCCGGTTCCGCCGACGCCGCCCCCGCGGCGCACCGCGTCGATCTCGACTTCCGCGTCCCGCCGCTCTCGCCGGGCGACCAGCGGCGGCCGGCGGGGGGCGGGCTGCTGCTCGGCAATCCGGACCTGCTGATCAACGGCGTCGCTCCCGAGAGCGACACGCCGATGGAGGTCGCGTTCGTTCCGGGCGGCGCCTCGTTCGTGGTGGCGTCGCGCGACAGCCGCAACCTGATCGTCTACGACACGGCCACCCGCACCGTCATCCACAACGTGACGCTCAGCGGCTCGCCCAACGCCGTCGCCGTCTCCAGCGACGGCCAGTACGCCGTCACGGCCAACATCTGGGAAGACACGGCGTCGATCGTGAACCTGGCGACCGGCCTCGAGCAGGCGCTCGTCCCGGTCGGCAACCAGCCGATGATCGTGCGCATCACGGCGGACGGCGCGACGGCGGTCGTCGGCAACGCCGTCGACGCGAACCTGTCGGTCATCGACATCGCGACCGGCGTCGAGCTGCGGCGGATCGCCGGCGCGACGTTCGTGGGCAGCCTGGCGGTGAACTTCGAGCCGGGCGCAATCGTCGCGACGTGCAGCGAGTTTGAGATCGCAGGCAACGATACGGTCGTCATGCCCGACTACTTCAACGACCGTATCCAGTTCTTCGACATCGGCACCGGCGCCCTCACCTCCGTGATCTGCTCGGACCAGCCGCGCGGCATCGCCATCACGCCCAACGGCGCGACCGCGGTCATCGCGCACGTTGGCGCGGCGGCCCGGCTCATCAGCGTGGTCGACGTCGCGTCGAAGACCATCACGAAGACGATTCCGATCGGCGTCGACCTGTTCGGGCCGATCGGCATCAAGGCCGACGGCACGAAGGCGGTGGTCGCGATCCAGAACGCGACCGTCGTTGTGAATCTCGTGACCAACGCCGTCTCGGGCAGCCTGAACACCGCGTCGATGAACGACTACGTGAACACCTTCGACGGGCAGTACGCCCTGGGCGTCGGCTTCCGCGGCAGCCTCATCAGCTACGCCAGCGAGAGCGTCGTGAAGGAGCTGAACAACATCGTCTCCACCAGCATCGGGGCGGCCTCGCCGACCGAGCACCGCGCGATCCTCATCGCCCAGACCTTCGGCGAGGACATGCTCGTGCTTAACACCAACGGGCCCGCCGGATTCGTCGAGGAAGCCCGCATGTCCGGCCCGGCCCCCGAAGGCGACAAGACCCGCGTGGTCGCCGTCAGCCCCGACGGCTCCCGCGCCGTCGCCACCGCCATCTTCAGCGACTCGGCGGGCGTGTTCGACCTCGACAGCAAGACCCTGCTCGGCATCGTGCCCGTCGGAGACCGGCCGGCCGGCGTCGAGTTCACTCCCGACGGCGCCAAGGCGGTCGTCGCCAATCTCGACTCGACCTTCGCCACGATCATCGACATGAACACGCTGTCGCCAACCAACGTGCAGATCTCACGCCGGGCCGGCGAGGTCGAGATGGCCCCCGACGGCTCCGTGGCGTACCTAGCGGTCGTCGCCGACGGCGACGGCGTCTGGCGCATCAATCCCAATACCGGCGCCGTCATCGGCCCCAAGCTGCTGACCGGCGACATGGGCAGCATCGGCTTCCTCTTTCAGCAGGTCAGCGGCCTGACGCTCAGCCACGACGGCCAGACGCTCGTCACCTGCAACAGCTTCCACAACACGCAGCCGAACCAGCCCGACTCGATCTCGATCATCGACACCGCCAGTTGGTCCGAGGTCAAGCGCCTGATCGTCGGACAGTTCCCCGTGCGCGCGGTCTTCTCGGCCGACGACTCGAAGATCTACGTCTCCAATCGCGACGACGACACCATCTCCGTCGTCGAGAACCTCGGCGCCAACGCGTTCGTCTCCGCCACCTTCAACGTCGGCGACCAGCCCTTCGAGATGGCGCTCGCGCCGGATGGCAGCCGTCTCTACGTCATGGACTTCAACAGCAAGCGCATCTCGTTCGTCAGCCTGCCCGGCGGCGCGATCACCCACACCGTGCCGCTGCCCAACTTCCCCGCGGGCATGCACCTGAGCCCGGCAGGCGACACGCTGTACGTCGCCACCGGGACCTGGAGCGTCTCCATCGGCCCCGGCCCCATCACCGTCATCAGCACCGACGGCGAGCTGGCCGTCATCGACACCGCCACCGCCGCCATCACCGCCACGCACGAGATCGGCCAGCCCCCCGCGATGCTCCGCTTCAACGACGCTACCGGCCGCGCCGTTGTTCCGAGCCCGTTCATCGACGGGCTGGCGCTGCTGGGCTTCGGCGGCGCGCCGTGCCCGGGCGATTTCGACAACGACGGCGACGTCGACCAGGCCGACCTCGGCGTGCTGCTGGCGGACTTCGGCTGCACCGACGGCCCGGGAAACTGCCCGGGAGACATCGACGGGGACGGCGACACCGACCAGGGCGACCTGGGCATCCTGCTGGCGGGCTTCGGGCAGCCCTGCCCATAGGCGCCGCAAGCATCAAAGCGCCGGGATTCCACCCGGATCCGAAGCCCCAAGCGCATGCGCCGGGGGTCCATGTGCGATCGCACTAGAATGCTTGCCTCGCATTCAATGGCTGCATTCCGCCTATTTGGTCTCTTGTCGCAGTCGCTGTGTGCATTCGCACCACAATTGGCGGCCCCCGCACAACCGCCGTGGTTTGGCGGGACCTTCGCCGCGCACGTATACTGGGCCGCATCGCGTCACATCCGGTGGATGTCGGAATCGCGCGGCCGCGGCGCTGTCGCTGCACAGTTCGCCGCACGCCGGGCAAGAAAGGCGGGTGCAACATGGACCTTCAAGGCAAACTGGCGCTGGTCACTGGGGGCTCGCGCGGCATCGGGCGGGCCATCGCGCTCGAGCTCGCCGATGCCGGTGCGGACATCGCCATCAACTACAGCTCGAACCCCCAGGCGGCAGAGGAGGCCTGCGAGCTGGTCCGCGCGAAAGGCCGGCGGGCGATGGCGTTCAAGTGCAACATCGCCAACGACCCGGAGAATCACGCGATGATCGCCACTATCCGCAAGGAGATGGGCCCGATCCTCGTGCTGGTGAACAACGCCGGCATCACGCGCGACCGCACCTTCGCCAAGATGACTCACGAGAGCTGGAACGAGGTGCTGTCGGTGGACCTGACCGGACAGGCCATGGTCACGCACGAGGTCCTGCCCGACATGGTCAACGCCGGGTGGGGCCGGGTGATCTTCATCACCTCGATCGTCGGAGAGATGGGCAACTTCGGTCAGAGCAACTACGCCGCCGCCAAGGGCGGGCTCATCGCCCTGACGCGCAGCCTGGCGCGCGAGACGGCCCGCAAGGGAATCACCGTAAACGCCGTCGCCCCGGGCTTCATCGAGACCGACATGACGTCCGTCGTCCCCGACAACGTGCTTGAGCAGGTCCGGCAGAACACGCCGGTCGGCCGCCTCGGCAAGCCCGAGGAGATCGCCGCCGCCGTCCGTTTCCTCGCCAGCCCGCGGGCCGCGTTCGTCACCGGCGAAGTGCTCAACGTCAACGGCGGGATGTACATGAACTGACCGGCCGCGTCTGACGCGAACAAGGCGTTGTCCGCGTCGGCCGGAGGCGCCGAGCCAGGGTCCGGGCTGAGGCCAGCCTGGCTCTGCCGCTCTGTGCGCACAGCGGGCTCAGCGCACCGTCACGATGCCGCACGCCTCGCGCACGTCGTGCATCACCTGCTCGGCCACCAGCCGCGCCCGCCGGGCCCCGTCGCGCAGGATGTCTTCGACCTCGTCCGGGCGCGCCGCGAGCTGCGCCCGCCGCTCGCGCCGCTGCCCGAAGAACGCCTCGTACAGCTCGACCAACCGCTTCTTCACCTCGCCGTAGCCCATGCCGCCGGCGCGGTAGCGCCGCTCCCACTCCGCGGTCTCCTCGGGCGTGGCCATCAGCCGCAGCAGGGCAAAGGCGTTGCAGGCGCCGGGATCCTTGGGCGCGTCGACCGGCGTGCTGTCGGTCTTGATGGACTTGATCTTCTTCTCGGCGGTCCTGGCGTCGAGGAATATCTCGATGGAGTTTCCGTAGCTCTTGCTCATCTTCTGGCCGTCGAGCCCCGGGACGACCGCCGCTTCGTTCAGCTTCGGCTCCGGACGGACGAGCACCTCGCGCCCGAAGGTGTTGTTGAAGTACCCGGCCATGTCCTGGGTCATCTCGATGTGCTGCACCTGGTCCTTGCCGACGGGGACGAGGTTGCTGCGGTAGATCAGGATGTCCGCCGCCATCAGCACGGGGTAGAAGTAAAGCCCCATGCTGGCGGCGATGCCGCGCTCGACCTTGTCCTTGTAGCTCACGGCCCGGTCGAGCAGCCCCTTTCCCGTCACGGTGGCGAGAATCCACGCCAGTTCGGTCACCTCCGGAATGTCGCTCTGACGGAACAGCGCCGCCTTCGCCGGGTCGAGCCCCATCGCCAGGTAATCCAGCGCCACGTCGCTCGTGAGCTGCCGCAGCCGTGCCGCGTCCTGCACGGTGGTCAGCGTGTGATAGTTCGCGATGAAGAAGAAGCACTCGTGCCCGTGCTGAAGCTCGATGTGCTGCTTCATCGCCCCGTAGTAGTTGCCCAGGTGCAGGGCCCCCGATGGCTGGATTCCCGACAAGACTCGCATGGTTCTCCGTCCGTGTCCTTGGTCGTGACCAGCCCGCGCCGCATGCCGGCCGTCCGGCCGCCTGGCCGCCGGCGCGGGCCGTGCCCGGCGCCGACGGTCCGCCAGCCGCGAAGAATCCACGTTAATCAAACCATGCCGCCGCGCCGAGTGCCCCCGGGGCGCCGGGGCGATCCGGACGGACGGCCGCAGGGGCGGCGCATGCAGAAGGGGCCGCCGACGGCGCCGGCGAGCCCCTTCGAAGAAACCAGTCAACGGCGGCGGCCGCCGGAATCAGTTGAGGAAGTTGCCGCCGATGTTCGGAATGCAGTTGAGGCCGAGGGCCAGCAGGTAGCTGCCGCTGACCATCAGCAACGCGATGAGGCGCACTTTCGACATAGCAGTCTCCAGAGTTCGAGAAACTCAGCCAGTGACAGAACGGTCCGAGCCTCCGGCATTCGCGCTTAGCCGAAGAGTTCCTCGTTCAGGACGTCGATCAGGATGTTGATGCGCCGGTCGCCGCGCGGCCAGCCGGTGTTGAAGAAGCCCTGGAGGAACGCGTTCAGACAACCGCTCTGAAAGACGGTGGCGCCGCCGAACATCATCGCGGCGAGCAGGTACAGCTTACGCTTGTTCATTCGATTCTCCTTTTCGAGCCGCCGCGATGACGAAGCAGGCGGCCCAGCGTTTCAAGACGAATCCGTTCGTTGCCGAATCGAGCCCGACGCGCGGGTCCTAGTCGATGCCGCGGAGCCAGACGGCGTCGCCGGCAATGTCGCCGAGCAGACGCATCAGGCACGCACCGGACTGGAAAGCGATGCCCAGCGAGGTGATCGCCAGGAGCGCCAGCTTGATCTTCAGGTTCATCGTGTTTGCTCCGTTAGATAGTCGGTTTACCCTGTCCTTCGCCGAGACCAGCCGCGCGCGACTAGTCGAAATTGACGGCGACCAGAATGCGCTGAACCACGGCGGATAGACAGCCGCTGCCGCCGAGGCCGACCGCGAGGTAGGCGCCGGAGATCAGCAGCATCGCGCCCTTCAGCCAGAACTTCTTGGTCATTCGCAAGCCTCCTTTTTGCTAAGCGAATCCCGTTTGGTTGGGCGCGTTCAATAGTTCGGCTACGCGCCGAGCGCCCGATTGCGACCTTTGCCGGCCGGTTCACATCGTGAATGCGGGGACGCCACCTTGAGTCCGAACGAGGGCGTCCAGATCTGACCGCGCCGCTATACCAAGCCGAAAGTGTAAGGACTATGCGGACCTTTGCAAGTCCTGCTCCGCCAAAAATTTCGCGATGTTCGCCGCCGTGACCGGTTTCAGAACCCCCGCCTCGGTAACGATCCCGTCCACCAGCCCCGCCGGCGTCACGTCGAATGCCGGATTGAAGCACCCGGCGCCCGGCGCCGCCACCACGCCGCCCGCCACCTCGCGGACTTCGCGCGCGTCCCGCTGCTCGATCGGAATCTCCGCGCCCGTCGGCGCCTGCGGGTCGAATGTGCTTCGCGGCGCCGCGACGTAGAACGGCACGCCGTGCGCCCGCGCCGCGAGTGCGACGGCGTACGTCCCGATCTTGTTCGCCGTGTCGCCGTTCGCCGCGATCCGGTCCGCGCCAACCACGACCATCTGCACCCGGCCGCTCGCCAGCAGCGCCGCCGCTGCCCCATCGCACAGCACGGTCGTATCGATCCCCGCTGCCGACAGCTCGAACGCCGTCAACCGCGCGCCTTGCAGGAGCGGCCGCGTCTCATCGGCGAAGACGCGAAACCGCCGGCCGCGCTCGTGCGCCACGTACAGCAGCGCCAGCGCCGTGCCATAGCCCGCCGTCGCCAGCGCCCCGGCGTTGCAATGCGTCAGTACGCCGCCGCCCTCGGGCACCAGGCCCGCGCCGTGCTCGCCGATCCGCCGGCAGGCGAGCGCGTCCTCGTGCAGGATGGCGTGCGCTTCGGCCAGCATCGCGCGCCAGACCTCGCACCCGGCGCCCGGCTCCTGCTCCGCCCGCGCCTGCACGCGCCGCAGCGCCCACAGCAGGTTCACCGCCGTCGGCCGCGCCGAGCTCAGGTACTCTGCGACGCGGCGCACGTCTGCCAGCAGCGCGCCGCGCGCCGCATCCCGTCGCGGCCGCACGCCCAGGCACAGCCCATACGCCGCCGCCACGCCGATCAGCGGCGCCCCACGCACGCGCAGCGACCGGATCGCCTCCCACACCTGCTCGGCTGTGTCGCACACGACGTGACGCACCGCGTGCGGCAGCAACGTCTGATCCAGAATCGTCAGCCGGCCGTCCGCGCCGCCGCGCCAGGCGATCGTCTCCGGCACGCCCCGGGGACGCAGCAGCGAAGGAGTCGCTTCCTCGAATCCGGTGGTCATGTCGTTCTAGATAACGCAAACGCGCTCCCCGCGAAATCCCCGGGCCCGGCCCGTTCACGGTCTCAGCACGACGATCTGGGCGCCGGCGGCCTCCGGCTCTGCCGCAATCCGCTCACGCAGCTCGCCCGCCACGCGTTCCGCGTCGACCTCTCGGGCGGGAATGCAGAACAACGCCGCGCCCGAGCCCGTCAGGTGCAGTCCGCTCGCGCACCCCGGCGAAAGGAGCGCATGAAGCCGCTCCAGCCGAGGCTCGACGCCCTGCGCGGCCGGAAACAGGTCGTTGTACAACTCCGTCGCCAGCCGCCCGAGCGGCAAAGCCCGGTCGACGCCGCGCTCCGCCGGTGTTGCCGCACAGGTCTCGCCGGCCACGCGCGCCAGCAGCGCATCGGCACTCGGCCGCGCGGGCGGCGGCGGCAGCGTGTCGAACGCGGCGTAGACGGCGGCGGTGGAGACATCCAGCGCGGGAAGAACGAGCACGATCGCACCCTGCGGGCGCAGGGGCAGCGGCCGCACCCGCTCGCCGCGACCCGAGACCACCGCCAGCGGGCCGCCGAAGAAAAGCGGGACATCCGACCCGAGCGCCGCCGCCTCGGCCGCGAGCCGGTCGCGCGGCCAGCCGACGTGCCACAGGTCGTTCAGGACCGTCAGCACCGCGGCGGCGTCGGAGCTGCCCCCGCCGAGCCCCATGCCAGGGGGGATGCGTTTGACCAGCCTGATGTGGGCACCACGGGTCACGTGCCCGGCCGGATCGACGGCGACGTCGCGCAGCAGCGCGGCGGCGCGCAGCGCGAGGTTGCGCTCGTCGCGGGGCACGTCCGGACAATCACAGTCGAGCGTCAGCCGGCCGTCATCGCGCGCCTCGACGGCCACTTCGTCACAGAGCGGAACGAGCAGCACGAGCGACTCCACCTCGTGAAAGCCGTCGTCGCGTCGCGGGCCGACGCGCAGCGTCAGGTTGATCTTGGCGGGCGCGAGCGCCGTCTTTCGCCGGGTCATGCCCTGCACTCTAGAAGCGATCCGCGCTCCCGGCCACCGGCCGGCGACGCGTTCCGGATTCGGCTCCCGGCGGCCGCCGCGGCGCTTCTCAGCCGGGCCGCGACCGCGCATGATGCGTGCACGATGCGGCGTCCGTCCGTTCTCGACCCATCGGTGGCGCATGCGGCTTCGGTCTCCACATTCCGACGCGGGCAGCTTCGCCGCCGGCCACGACTGGCGGCTGGGCCGTTTTCCGAACCTCATGACGCGGCGCGTCGAGGAGATCCTGCTGGTCTCGTCGGCGTATGACGCGTTCATCCTCGAGGAAGACGGCCTGCTGACGGAGCTGATCTTCTCCGAGTACATGGACCTCGGGCTCACGCACGCGCCGCGCGTCACGCGTGTCTCGACCGGCGAGGAAGCCCTGGCCGCGATCCGCGCGCGCCGCTTCGACCTGGTCATCAGCATGCCGCGTCTGGGCGGGATGGACGTTTTCGCTTTCGGCCGGGCGGCGCGCGAAGTGCGGCCCGAGCTGTCGATCGTGCTCCTGATCGCCAACGAGCTCGAGCTGCACCGGCTCAACCAGGGCCCGGTCGGCGCCGGCCTCGACGGCATCTACGTCTGGCAGGGCGACGCCAAGCTCTTCCTGGCGATCATCAAGCTGACCGAGGACCGCTGGAACGTCGAGCACGACACCGACACCGGCGGCGTCGGCGTGATCATCCTGGTCGAGGACTCGATCGGCTACCGCTCGGCCCTGCTGCCGCTGATGTACAGCGAGCTCGTGCGGCAGACGCGCTTCGTCATGGCCGAGGGCCTCAACCGCATGCAGAAGCTGCTGCGGCTGCGCGCCAGGCCCAAGATCCTCCTCGCCGAAACCTACGAGGAAGGCCTGGCGCTCTTCGAGCGCTACGCCGAGTGCGTCTTCGGCGTCATCGCCGACGTGCGCTTCCGCCGCGGCGGCGTCGAGGATCCTTCGGCCGGGATCGAGTTCATCCGCCGCGTCCGCTCTCACAACCCCGACCTGCCGGTGCTGCTGCAATCGTCGGACGCCGGCAACCGCGCCCTGGCCGAGAGCCTCCAGGCCAGCTTCCTGCACAAGGAATCGACCTCGCTGCTGGCGGACCTGCGCGAGTTCATGCTGCGCAACTTCGGCCTGGGCGAATTCGTGTTTCGCATGCCCGACGGGCGCGAGGTCGGCCGCGCCGCGAACCTGCGCCGGCTCGCCGAAGTGCTCGCACACATCCCGGCCGAGTCGCTCGAGTATCACGCGCGCAACAACCACTTCTCGACCTGGCTGCGCGCCCGCACCGAGTTCGTCCTGGCACGCCGCCTCCGCCCCCGCAAAGTCGGCGAGTTCCGCGACCTCGAAGCCCTCCGCCGCTATCTCATCGGCGCTTTCAACGAGGCCATGCGCACCAACCGCCGCGGCGTCATCGAAGACTTCGCGGCCGAACGCTTCGATCCCGCCGCCAGCTTCGCGCGCATCGGCGGCGGCTCGCTGGGGGGCAAGGCCCGCGGCCTGGCGTTCGTCGACGCCCTGCTGGCCCGGCACCAGCTCGACCGCGCCTTCCCGGACGTGCGCATCTTCGTGCCGCGCTCGCTGGTGATCGGCACCGGTATCTTCGACGAGTTCCTCGACCGCGGTCGCCTGCGCTCGTCCGCGCTCTACACCGCGCCGGACGCCTGGCTGCGGCAGCGCTTTCTCGCCACGCCCCTGCCCGACGTGCTCGTCGCCGCCCTGCGCGCCTTTCTAGAGACCGCGCGCGAGCCCCTCGCCGTGCGCTCCTCCGGGCTGCTCGAAGATTCGCAGTATTACCCGTTCGCCGGCGTCTTCGAGACGCTCATGCTCCCCAACGCGCACCCCGATATCGACCTGCGCCTGCGGCAGCTCACCGACGCCATCCGCCTGGTCTACGCCTCGGCGTTCTCGACCGCGGCCCGCGGCTACCTCGAGGCCACGCCGCACCCCATCGAGGCCCAGAAGATGGCCGTGATCATCCAGCAGATCGTCGGCCGGCGCTACGGTGACCGCTACTACCCGTCGATGGCCGGCGTCGCCCGCTCCTACAACTTCTACCCGTTCGGCCACATGCGCCCGGAGGACGGCGTCGCCTGCGTCGTGCTCGGCCACGGGTGTCAGGTGGTCCAGAGCGGTGAGGGGCTGCGGTTCTGCCCGGCCCATCCGCACGTGCTGCCGCAGCTGGCCTTCGGCCGGCGATTCCTCGACCAGTCGCAGCGCACCTTCTTCGCCGTTGATCTCAGCCGGCCCGAGTTCGATGTCGCCGCCGACCCCGCCATCATCGAGCTGGACCTGGCCGATGCCGAAGCCGACGGAACGCTGGCGGCCGTCGGCTCCGTGTGGTCGCAGGAAAACCAAACCTTCTACGACGGGATCTACCGGCCAGGCGCCCGGGCGGTCACGTTCGCCCACGTGCTCAAGTCCGACCTGTTCCCGCTCGCCGACATCATCCGCGGCGTCCTGGACCTCGGCCGCCAGGGGCTCAGCGGTCCCGTCGAAGTCGAGTTCGCCGGCAATCTGCCCCCCGCCCCGCCCGAGTTCGCGATCCTGCAAATCCGCCCGTATGGCGTCGGCAGCGATTTCGAGCCGGTGGAGATCCGCGATCTCGACCGCGACGGCCTGCTGTGTTACAGCGAGCAGGCCCTGGGCAACGGCATTTTCCGCGACGTGCGCGACGTCGTTTACGTCCGCCCGCAGAACTTCGACGCCGCCGCCACGCGCCAGATCGCCGCCGAGATCGCCGCATTCAACGAGCAGTTGCGCGCCGCCGGCCGGCAATGCCTGCTGATCGGCCCCGGGCGCTGGGGCACGTCGAACGAGTGGCTGGGGATTCCGGTGGCGTGGAGCCAGGTTTCGGCAGCGCGCATGATCGTCGAGACGACGCTGGAGCACTTCGCGGTGGACACGTCGCAGGGCAGCCACTTCTTCCACAACCTGACGGCGCTCGGCGCGGCCTACGTCACGATCAACCCGCGCATCGAGCAGGGATTCATCGACTGGGCGTGGCTCGATGCCCGGCCCGCCGCCGGCCAGACCCACTACGTGCGCCACGTGCGCCTCGACCAGCCGCTGGAGATGAGAGTGGACGGGCGAACCTCGCGGGCGGCGGTGCTCAAGAGCGCGCCGGCGGCCGCGCCGCAGCCTTGACCAGATGCTTACGGCGCCGGCCGCAGCTCGCCGAGCAGGCGCGTCACCTGCTGCACGCGCAGCGGCCGTCCGTTGATCTCCCCCGCGACGTCGTAAGTCGTGGTGGCCGAGTACGCGATCAGATCGGCCCGCGTGCGCAGGAACTGAACGTACAACGTGCCGCGCCCGCTCAGCTTCCCGACCGGACACGCGCCGTCGTACGCGATCTCGAAATGCTGCGACCCCCCGTCCGGCCCGAGCTGATCGCTGACCCGCAGCAGCACGACCGACTTGTCCAGCAACCCGTCGTCCAGCTCGAACGCCGTCGCCGCGCCGCTCGAAAGCCCGCCCGAGACGCGCTGGAGCAACAGCAGGTCGGCCAGGTCGATCGTCTGCGGCCGGCCGTTGGCGTCCAGCACCAGGCGGACCTCGACGTCGGCGCTGCGGCTGACGGCCTGCGCCGTTCGGCTGGCGCCTGTAAGTGAGAACTGGGTCTCTCCCGAAAGCCTGCCGACGAACGCCGTGCCGTCGGCCGGCTCCGACGTTGCCGCGCCCTGGCCTGTTCCTCCCGCCGGGCCGCCCGAGCCAGCGGTCGCTGTTCCGCCGGGTGAGCCGGGCGGACTCCCGCCGGACTCAACCGTCACGCCGCCGCTTGTCAGGCCGGCAACGCCCGCGAGGTTCTCTTCGGCGGCGGGGCAGCCGCCGATGCTGATCGTCAGGAGCATGATTGCAATGAGGGTGCGTTGCATGAGACCTCGCAGACCCGGCGGCCTGATAACGGATTCGCCGGTTCGCCAGCTTCAAGCCGGCAGGAAGCCGGAGGTCCACCCAGATTCACATTATGGCAAATGCCCCGGGCGCAGGGCCCGGTTTTCGGGCAGGCGAAGCGAGAAGGCCCAGAACTGCACCCCGGCGATGACAATCAGAATCAGCAGGTGGGCCCCGTAAAGCCTGGCCGGCCGCCACGCCCACAGCGCCATCGCCAGCACCCAGAAACCCAGACCGATCCACGCGCCCCACCGTCGACGGCGCGATTCGCAATCGGCGCCCGCGGCGAAAAGCACCAGCGCCGGCAACAGCCAGGCCAAGTAGTACTGTCGCAGCAGGGGCGACAGCACGAGCATCGCAATGCAGTACACGGCGAACTCGCAGCGCCGGCGCTCGACGCCCAGGTCGTTCCAGGGGACGCGCGTCAGCCACGCGAGAACCAGTGCCAGCCCCGCGGTGATTCCCAGCGCCAGGCGCAGGCACGTCTGACGGTCGAGCGCCAATGGCTGCCACGGCGTGGCGTGCGGATGCTCGGGCCAGCAGAGTCGCGCGATCACGGTGGCGATGGACTGGTTGCGCCGGTCGGTGAAGTGCTCGTCAAGGTCATCTTCGACCATGCCCTGCGCCGCGGCGCCGCCCACGTTGTGCTCCCACCACTGCCGGTGATACGCGATCGTCCGCTCCGAACCGAACATGGCCAGTGGCGGAAAGACCGCCAGCCCTGCGAACACGACGACGAAGCCGGCCAGCGCGCCCCATTGCCGTTTCAGCACCAGCCACGGCAGAAACACGGCCGGCAGCAGCTTGATGAGCGTCGCCGCGGCCAGGAGCGCCCCCGCCTGCCACGGCGCGCCGCGCTCAAGCCGTTGCAGCGCCAGCAACAGCAGCGCCAGCACCGGCAGCGTCAGTTGATTGAACTGCGCCGCGACGATCAGCGCCGGCAGCGCGCAGGCCACCCCGAGCGCCAACGCGCCCAGCCGCACGGCGCCGGCCCGCGCCGCCGGCGGACCGCAAGCGCGCCAGCCCGCGAGCACCCAAAGGCTGGCAGCCAGCGACACGACCTGGATCGTCGTCCATGCCCCGGCGGCGCCCGGCGGCCCGAGTGCGCCGAGCGGCGCGATCAGCACGCTCACCGCGGGCAGGTAGAAGGGCAGTTGACGCTGGGCGTCGTGATTGGGACTCAGCAGCAGCGGGTTCAGGGCCCCGTTTTGCCAGGCGTACTGGGCATCCAGGTAGAAATGCCTGAAATCGTAGCGCACGCGCGCCGCCCGGTCATACGAGACGACGCCGGCGAGACCCACGACCGCGATCAGCCCCGCCAACAGCCAACGGTCGCGCGCGCTCATTGGCACGACACCGACGGCGCCGGCGCCCGGCGGAGCGGGGACGCACCGTCCGTGTCCGGTGTCGCCCTTGCCGCCCATTTCTCCTGCCGAACCAACAGCACCGCAAGCGCGGCGGCGAGGAAGAGCACCCCCGCCAGAAGCACGCCCATGGCCTCGAGCAGATTCGAGCCCGTCAGCTCCTTGCCCAGCAGGCTGAGCTGGCCAACGAGCATGCCCAGACCCAGCGCCGCGGCCAGCTTCGTCCACGCCGAACGCCAGTCGGCGTGCAGCAGCGCCGCCGCGAGCACGCCGAGCGCCGGCAGCGCCCAGATGAGGTGATAGCGCCGCATGACGGGCATCAGCCACAGCATCGCCAGCACAAACATCGCGTACTCGGCCCGCAACTGCCACTCGCCAAGCTGGCGCGCCGGCCGGCGCGCCAGCCACGCCAGCAGCCCGACGCTGGCCAGCGACAGCGCCTGCACCAACGTCGCGACGCGCTCGCGCGGCCAGTCGGCGATGTTCAGGTATTGCTCCGCCGCTGCGACGCGCGCCCGCGGATCATTGTCGAAGCGCAGGCTCCAGTTCGTCGGGTGCAGCCAGCGGCACAGCACCGCGCCCGTCGCCTGGTTGCGCCAGTCCATCTCGCGCTGCGCCACGATGTTCCCGCGATGCGAGCCCTCGACCACCGCCTCGCGCCACCACAGCCGATAGGTTTCGGCCGTCAACTGCGGCCCCAGCGCTGCCACGTCCGCCAGCGGCCCCGCCACCGCGACCGTCGCGCACGCCACGGCGACGGTCCGCCACTCGCGCTTCAGACCGAACCACGCGAGCAGCAGCGCGGGCGTCAGCTTCAGCAGCACGGCCAGACCCAGCCAGAAACCCGCAACCGCGCCGCGCCCCTGCCGCCAATGCACGAAGCTCGCCAGCAGGAGCAGCAGCGTGATGACGTTGATCTGGTTCAGGCGGAATTCCCAGTACCACGGCACGATCAGCACCAGCACCGGGACCAGCGCGCCAATCTCCCACGCCTGCCGCCCGAATCCCATCAGGTGCACGGCCGTCAGCCGCGCGACAGCCGCCGCCGCCGCGAGGTTCAGCCCGAGCCAGACGGCGCCGGCGGCCTGCTGTGGCAGCCAGGCAAGCAGGGTCATCAGGCGCGAAACGAAAGGCAGGTACCACTCGATCGTGCCGCGCGGGGCGACCCCGCCGCCGGGCAGCAGGTCCACGCCGCGATCCATGCTCCCGTGGTCGATCAGCCAGCGGCCGCCCTTGTAGAAGAACTCGAAGTCCGGCGCGCCGAGCATCGCGGCGCGCCATCCCACGAACGCCAGGCTCCCCAGGACCACAAGCAGAATGCCGCGCGCCACCGCCCCCGCCGCCGGCGGCAGCGCCACCCCCCCGCGCGCGGGGCGCGGCGCATCGCTCGGCGTGGTTGTCTGCCCAGGCGAATTCTGCATCAGACGCAGATTCTATGCGGGCGCTGCGGGACCTGCATGGCCATCGCCGCACGGAGCGCGTCGAGCGCTCCTTGTCACCCGCAATGACGAGCGCCCGTCCCGTGCCGCGGCACAAGACGGCCCGCGAGCACCGGCGAATAACGTAATGCGCCCCGCCCAGTCAGTCCGCCAGACATGCCACGGCCGCGTCCATCTCGGTGCGTTCGATCGGCACACTCAGCTCCGGCTTGGCCAATCCGCGCAGCAGCACGCAGCGCACCGCGCCGCCACGCACCTTCTTGTCCACGCGGGCGGCGGCCCACGCTTCGCCTGGGCTCACCGGCCGCGGAAGCCGCGTCGGCAGGCCCAGCGCCGCAAGCAGCGAGCGCACGCGCTCGCAAACCGCCGCATCGAGCCAGCCGCGCGCCCGGGCGATCTCGTTCTCCGCGATTATCCCCAGCGCCACGCACTCCCCGTGGCGCAGCTCGAATCCGAGCACGTGTTCCAGCGCGTGACCGACCGTATGCCCGAAGTTCAGCACGGCGCGCCAGTCCCGCTCACGAGCGTCTCGGGCCACCACGTCGGCTTTGATACCGCAGTTTCGCAGAATCAACGCCGTCACCGCGTCCGCCTCGCGCGCCAGCAGCCGTGCCGCCTCTTGCTCGTGCCAGTCCAGGAATGCCCCGTCGGCGATCAGCGCGTGCTTCACACTCTCGGCCAGCCCGGCCGAAAAGTCTCGCGCCGGCAGCGTCCGCAGAAAGTCGCTGTCAATCACGACGGCCGCAGCCGCATGAAACGCCCCGATCAGATTCTTGCCCGCCGGATGGTTGATCGCGGTCTTTCCTCCGATCGCGGCGTCGATGGCGGCCTCGGTGGTCGTCGGGCAGAAAACAAAGGGGATGCCTCGCAGCCAGGTCGCGGCGACGAACCCGGCCAGGTCGCCGATCATCCCGCCACCCAGCGCCAGCACCAGCCCGTCCCGGCCAATCTTCGCGTCCGCCAGGCCGCCATACAGCCGTTCCGCGCTCGCCAGCGTCTTGCTGGCTTCACCAGGGGGAACCTGGAGCACGGCGGCGGGGGTCCGGCGGGCGAGGGCCGCGAGAATCGAGGGCAGGTGAAGGCTGGCGACGGTGGCGTCCGCGACAATCGCGAACCGATCGCAGCGGACCCGCGTATCTAGAATATCGGGCAATGCGGACCGGGCGCCCGGTCCGATCAAAACCCGGGTTGTCTCGGAGCCAACGTAGATTTCAATGGACTGCATGACGACCCACTTGTCTGGCCTCTGGAACAACTTTTGCCGTGCGTGCGCGCGCACGGATCGCTCGCCGCGTTGACGAAACTCTCATACTGAAGTAAGCTAGCCGCCCATGGGTAAGTCCTTGAAGAGCCAGCAGAAAACGTCATCCAGACGACGGCCTTCCGTCCCAACTGCTCGCCGCCGGAGCGATTCCGGGCCGATCCGGACTTACCGCGCCGCGCTGAATTTCCTGAACACGCGCACCAACTACGAGAAGATGGTGCGCGTCGGCTACAATCACACTAACTTCAACCTGTCGCGCATGTTGCGCATACTGGCGGCCCTGGGCAACCCGCACAAGAAGCTGCGGTTCCTCCACGTCGCGGGCACGAAGGGCAAGGGCTCGACCTGCCACATGTTATCGGCCATGTTGCACGGCGCGGGCTACCGTACCGGGCTCTACACCTCACCCCATATCCACTCGCTGGTCGAGCGGATCCAGGTGAACAACCATAACGTATCCGAAGCCGAGTTCGCCCGGCTGATCGGCCGCATCGCCCCGGTCGTCAAACGTCTCGAGAAAGAGAACCCCACCTTCTTCGAGATCATGACCGCCGCCGCCATGCTCCACTTCGTCGCTCAGAAGGTGGACCTCGCCGTCCTCGAGACGGGCCTCGGCGGCCGGCTGGATTCGACCAATGTCGTCAAGCCTGAAGTCTGCGGCATCACCAACATCAGCTACGACCACATGCAGCAGCTCGGCCGCACGCTCGAGGCCATCGCCGAAGAGAAGGCCGGCATCTTCAAGCCCGGCGTGCCGGTTATCAGCGCCCCGCAGCCCCCCGGCGTCAAGCGCGTTTTTCGCGACATGGCGGCCCGGGTCGGCTGCGAGCTGCGCTTCGTGGGCGAGGAGCTCGACTTCAGCTATCGCTTCGAGTCGTCGCGCACCACCGGACCCCAGACGCGCGTCTGCATGACCACGAAGCAAAGCCGTTTCGACCACGTGCACGTGCCGCTGCTCGGCGAGCATCAGGCCATGAACTGCGGCGTGGCGCTGGGCATGATCGACGCGCTGCGCGAGCGCGGCTTCGCCGTTCCGGAGCAGCAGGCGGTCGACGGCCTGGCGCGGGTCTCGATCCCCGGCCGGCTGGAGATCGTCCGCGATCATCCGCGCACGATCGTCGACGGCGCTCACAACGCCGCCAGCATCGCCGCCCTGATGCGCGCCATCGGCCAGAACATCTCCTCCGAGTCGATGGTCGTGATCTTCGGCTGCTCGGCCGACAAGGACATCGACGGCATGCTGTCGCAGATTCAGCTCGGCGCAGACAAGGTTATTTTCACGACGGCCGGCACCAGCCGCTCGGCCGATCCGCACGAGCTGCTGCTCCGCTTCCAGGAGAAGTCCCCCAAGATGGCCCAGGTCGGACGCACGCTCCCCGAGGCGTACGAGATCGCCAAGACCTGCGTCGGCCGCGAGGACGTCATCTGCATCACCGGCTCGTTCTATCTGGTCGGCGAGGCCAAGCGCCTGCTGGCCCTGGGGCAGATCTGACCGCCAGCGTCACAGCAGGTCAAGCCGGGCAATGTTCCCGCTGTAGACGGCGCGCAATACGTCGTCCGGCAGGTGCAATCCGGCCAGTTGCGGCGGGTCGTCGGCGTCGGGGTCCTCGATGGGACTCTCGCCGCGGTAGTCGCGCTCCCACATGGTCCGCTGGCACCAGTAGCGGCTGGCGTAGTGGTCGAAGTGCTCGTAGGGCTCGCGGGCGACCAGGTCCGAGCCGAAGAGCACGCGATCGGCGTGCGCGATCATGAACGCGCGCACCGCCTCCGGCCGGCGGGCCACCTCGCGAACGATCCACTTGGTCGCGCTCGTGTCCAGCACCAGGTTCGCGTGCCGCGCGAGCAGCCCGGCCAGGAACTCCGGGCTCTCGATCCAGCCGCCCATGTGCGCCGCGATCACGACGCGCGGCGCCACGCGATCAAGGAATCGCTCCAGCGGCGGATACTGATCGGCCTTCGTGCCGAACTTCGACACGTCGGCGTACTTGCCCTGCGGACTCCACCAGACGCTCGGGTCACCGGCGTGCACCATGAACGCGTAGCCCATTTGCAGGGCTTCCTCGATGACCGGCTCCATGAACGCGTGGTCCAGCGTCAGCCCGAAGCGCTCGCGCATCGGCGGCGCCATCCAGAACTTGCACAGCCGCGCGCCGCGCTCGCGAAACGCCGCCAGGTCTCGCAGCCATTGATCCCGAAACGTGCCGTCAAGCTGCATATCCTTCCACCGCGGCACCGCGATGAACCGCAGACGATCCGCGTACTCCGCCCGCAGCCCGGCCACCTGCTCCAGCGGCGACATCGTGAACACCGTCTCCACGCCGTACCGCGTCGCCGCCTCGAAGAACAGCGCCGCGTGCGGCGGGTCGTACAGGTGGGTGTGCACGTCGACCAGCGGCGCGCTCGTTCTCCAGCGCGGCACGTCTTGATAATCCAGCCCGAGCCGGTTCGCCGGATCGGCTGCTCCGTCGGTCTTGTCCATGACTCGTGTTCCGTCCCTGTCTGCCGGGCGGCACGCCCGGACGCGCTGCACCGTGGCGCGTCGCCCGGGAAGCCACGGCTTGTATCGGCCCGGTTGCAGGCGATAATCCGGCATAGATGTTACGCGGTTTTCGCCACACGTTGTTCCTGATGCTCCAGGCCGCGGTGCTGTTCAGCGGCGGGATCGCGCTGGTGCTGCGTCCGGACGCGTGGCAGCCGATCGCGATCTGCGTGGCCGGCGCGGTGCTGGCGTCGCTGGTGTGCGAGCGCATTGCCAGCCGCTACCTGCGGAACACGCTGGGTCGCTTGCGGCGGGCCGCGGACGACCTGGGCCGCGGGCGGGCGACAACGACCGTGATCGAGGCCCAGCCCGGCGACGACCTCTACAAGCTGGTCAGCGCCATCAACCTGGTCGCCACGCGGCTCAGCGAGGCGGCCCGGGAACAGCAGCGTCTCAACGAGGAGCTTCAGCGCCGCGAACGGCTGGCCTTCCTGGGCGAGCTGGCCGCCACCGTCGCCCACGAGGTGAACAATCCGCTGGACGGCGTGCAGAACTGCGCCCGCATCCTGCGCCGCAGCCTCGACGATCCGCAGCGCTCGCGCCAGATGCTCGATCTCATCGACGGCGGCCTCGAACGCATCGAGATCATCGTCCGCCGGCTGCTGACGCTGGCCCGGCAGAACGTCATTCGCGCCGAGCGCGTCCACCTGGCCCGAGTCGTCGACAACGTGGTCGCCTTGCAGCGCGAGAAGATCGAAGCCCGCAACGTCCGCGTCGCCACGCGGATCGAGGCCCGCAGCGACCTGGCCAGCGTCGACGCCCCGCTCATCGAGCAGGTGCTCATTAACCTCATCACCAACGCCGTCGACAGCATGCCCGACGGCGGCGAACTCACGCTCACCGTGCGCCGTGAGAACGCCGTCCACGCCGGCGACACGGCCGCCGGCGATGTGCTCTGCATCGACGTCGCCGATAACGGCGGCGGAATCCCGCCTCACGTCCTGCCGCACATTTTCGAGCCGTTCTACACTACCAAGCAGGGCGGACGCGGCACCGGCCTTGGGCTGGCGATCGCTGCACGCATCGCCGACGCTCACCAGGGGGCGATCGAGGTCGCCGATCGGCCCGGCGGCGGCACGGTCTTCACCGTGCGGCTCCCTGCCCTGCCGGAGACCGCCGCCGAGTATGGCCGGCCTCAACGGCTCGCCGTCGCCCGAGGAACGCGCTTGTGACCGCCGACATCGGATCGGCATCCGCCGGATCGCCACCCATCACCGCTGACTCCGAGCGCGCGGCCCTGCTTCGGCGCCTGCTTCGCGAGCCGGCGCTGCTGCTGGCGCCCGATGCTCCTCCGCCGCTGCGCTTCGTCGCCACGGCCCTGTGCGCCGCCTGCGGGCTTGGCGCCGTGCTGCTGGGCGGCGCTCCGTGGCTGCGCTTCCTGCTGGTGACGGCGGCGTACGTCTTCGGCGGCTGGCGGACGGCGCGCGGCGCGGTGGGAGCGCTGCGCAGCGGCAGCCCGGACATCAACGCGCTGATGATCATCGCGGCCCTCGGCGCGGCCCTGCTGGGGCACTGGGACGAGGGCGTGCTGCTGCTCTTCCTGTTCTCGCTCAGCGACGCGCTGGAGAGCTACGCCATCGAACGCACGCGCCGCGGCATCACCGCCCTGATGCGCCTGCGCCCCGACAGCGCCTGCCTCGTCCGCGACGGCCGCGAGCACACCGTCCCGCTCGGCGAGCTGCAAGTCAACGACGTCGTCCGCGTGCGCCCCGGCGAACGCTTCCCCATCGACGGGGCCATCGTCGAGGGACGCGCGGCCGTCGACGAGTCCATCGTCACCGGCGAGGCGCTGCCCGTCGAAAAAACCCCCGGCGACGCCGTCTTCGCCGGCACGATCAACAGCAACGGCTCGCTCCTGGTGCGGATGACCAAGCCCGCCGGCGAGTCGACACTGGCGCGCATCGTGCGTCTCGTTCAGGACGCCCAGGAGCGCAAGGCGCGCTTCCAGCGCCTCATCGAGCGCTGGCAGACCCCCTACGCCGCAGGCGTCCTGATCGCCAGCGCGCTCATGCTCGTCGTCAAGCTCGCGCTGACGCGCGATTTCGGCGGCGCGGCGTATTCGGCGATGGTGCTGCTGGTCGCCGCGTCGCCCTGCGCGCTGGTGCTGGCGTCGCCGGTGGCGGTGCTGGCGGCCCTGACGCGCGGCGCGCGGCACGGTGTGCTCTTCAAGGGTGGGGCCCACATCGAGCGGCTCGCAACGGTGGACGCGGTCGCCTTTGACAAGACCGGCACGATCACCCACGGCCGTCCGGTCCTGGCAGGAATCCGGCCGCTCGACGGTGTTGACGCCGACAGGCTCCTGGCGCTGGCCGCCTCGCTAGAGAGTCACAGCACGCACCCGCTCGCACAAGCCGTGGTTCAGGCGGCAAAGACGCGCTCCCTTCCGCAGGCCGACGTCGCCGCCTTCATCAACGAGCCCGGGCTCGGAATCGCAGGCCGCGTCGACGGCCACTGGGCCGGCGCCGGCCGGCCGCTCCTGTTCGAACGGCACGGCGTCGCGCTTCCGACGCCGCTGCGCGACCTCGCTTCTCAACCCGCCGCCGACGGCACGACGGTGCTGGTCTGGTCCGAGAACGGCGTCGGCGGCGTGCTCACGCTGAACGACCGCGTTCGCGCCGAGGCGGCGCAAGTGATCGAGCAGCTTCGCCGGCTCGGGCTGCGGCGCTTCATCATGCTCACGGGCGACAATGCGCCCACGGCGCTCGGCGTCGCCCGGGTCGTCGGCATTCGCGAGATGCGCGCCGGATTGAGCCCCGAGGACAAGCTCGCCGAGATTCGAAAGCTCGCCAAGGACGAGGGCGGCGTCGCCATGGTCGGCGACGGCGTCAACGACGCGCCCGCCCTCGCCGCCGCCACCGTCGGCATCGCCATGGGCGCCGCGGGGACCGACGTCGCCCTCGAAACCGCCGACGTCGTGCTGATGCGCGACGACCTGCACGGCCTCGCCGAAGCCATCCACCTGGCGCGACATACGCGTGACGTCATCCGCATTGGCCTGGCAATCGCCGCCGGCTCGATCCTGCTGCTGGTGACGGCGACGCTGCTGGGGTGGCTCGACGGGCTGCTGCCGCTTGCAGTCGTCGGCCACGAGGGCGCCACCGTCCTCGTGATCCTCAACGGGCTGCGCCTCCTGCGACAAGACACCGTGGCCCAGCACGTCGCCACGCCGCAGCCCGCCGCGGCCGACCCGGCCTGAGCCGAGCGCCCCGGCGCCTCCTCCCAGTAGGGGCGCACCCATTGCACGTCCCATAGACTGCCGCCACACTGCCCACCGTCGCTCGTTCGGACCCGTCCCTACGCCGGACCAACTTTCGGCCGCGGCGAGTGTCAATCCTCGCAGGAGACCCGGTGACAGCGACCGCCGCCGCACTGACGCCGAGCGACGAGGAGCTGGTGCGGCGGACGCGCGCCGGCCGGCTGTCGGCGTTCGATGAGCTGGTCGAGCGTTACCAGCGAAGGGCGACGTCAGTGTCGTACCGGTTGCTGGGAAACCTGCATGACGCGCTCGAGGTGTGCCAGGAGGCGTTCGTGCGCGCGTACCGGGGGCTTGATGGACTGGACGATGCGGGGCGGTTCGGCCCGTGGCTGCTGCGGATCGTCACGAACCTGTCGTTGAACTACCGGCGTGACCGGGCGGTCGGCGGACCGAAGCTGTCGTTCGAGGACTGCATTCTCGATGGTGACGCCCGCCGCGAGGAGCGCGTGGCGCTCGCAGCGCATTCGAGCGAGATGCCGGGGGCGGAGCTGGCGGCGGACGAGCTGGCGGAGCGGCTGGAGTCGGCGCTGGCCCGGCTGCCGCAACAGCAGCGGGCGGCGCTCGTGCTCTTCAGCATCGAGCAGGTGCCGCAGAAGGACGTGGCCGAGATCCTGGGCCTGAGCATCGAGGCCGTGAAGTGGCACGTGTTTCAGGCCCGCAAGAAGCTGAAAGAGCTGCTCGCGGACTACCTTTGAAAGCCGCGGAACCGAGTGGGGCACAGCATGAATCGCGAGACCTTTGAGCAACTTGTCAGCCAGTGGCTGGACAACCCCGCCGACGACCACCTCCGCCGGCGCGTCGAGCAGGCCATCAGCGACAGCCCGGAGCTCCTCAGCGACCGGCGGCACGCCGAGCTGATCGAGCAGGCGCTCCACGCCGCCCGCGCGAAGGGGCCAGCGGGCGTTGATTGGCGCCGGTTGCGAAGCCGAATCATGTCGCAGCTCCGGCACGCGGACGCGGCGCCGGCCCGCGACGACGCCCGCCTCGATGAGCTGCTGGCGCGGCCGACGCGCCTCGAGGCGCGCATCGACTGGACGCGGTTTCAGCAGCGCGTGTCGCAGCGGGTCGCGGAGGCGGCCCGGATGCGCGTGGTCACGCTTCGCCTGCGGCGCGTGGGAGCCGTGGCTGGGATGCTGGCGACCGCGGCCGCGCTCGTCGTCGTCGCGCTGCTGCTCCGCGAGCGGCCTGCCGCCCCGGAGGGGTTCGCGCAGGTGCGCGTCGTCGACGCGTCGGCCTCGGCGCAGCCCGCGCCGCCGTCCGCGTTCGCCAGCGTGCGCGTCAGCAGACCGGCGGGGGGCGCGGTGGAGCCGGTGCGGCCCGCCGAGCCCGAGTTCTTCCTGTACATCGGGCCGGCGGGCGGGGTCGACGCGTCGGCCTCGGCCGGAGTGGGGGAAACGGGAGCTTGAAAGGGCTCACGAAGCAGAAAGGGACCATGCGAATGACTGGCTATCATCAACACACCTGGACCGGCCGTGCTCTCGCGAGCTGCTGCTGGCTGGCGGCGGCCACGGTCTCGCTGGCACAGGTGCCCTCTGAACTCGTGGAGCAGGCCCTCGACCAGCGCATCGGCTCACTCGAGATCACCGCCGCGCCCGTACGCAACGCGCTGGCCACGCTCGAGAAAGAGACCGGACTGCGCTTCGCCGTCGGCGACGACGTGCTCGCGCTCATGCCTTACGGCGACGCAACGCAGATCGAGATCGTCGTCCGCGACATGTCCGTGCGCTCGGCCCTGCGCCAGGTCTTCGCCGGCTTGGGGCTGTCCATGCGCGTCGCCGAAGACCGCGTCGTCATCGAGCCCGTCCCAGCCCTGGCGCATCTCGGCCGCCGGCTGACGATCGAGGAGATCGCGCTGCTCGACCGGCTGTCGCGTGAGCCGTGGGCATCGGTCGCCGGCGATCCACCCATCGATCTGCGCATCGACCCGGCCCGCGCGCCGCGCGACGCCCTGCGCCGCGCCCTGGACCAGGTTCGCGGCGACTCGGCGCTGGACAAGCTCGATTCGGCCTGCCAGGCGCTGAGCTGGGCCTGGCGCCCGGAAGGGGGTCGAATCGTCCTCACCACGCGCGAGGAGGAAACGCGCCGGCGGCTCGACCGGCCCATCGACGTGCACTACCAGAAGCAGATGCTCGACGCCGTCCTGTCGGACCTCGGGGCCCGCGTCGGCGTCAACGTGCTGTTCGAGCCCGGCTGCCTTCAGCAGGTTGATTGGCGCGAGAAACGCGTCGAAATGACCCAGAAGAACGTCAGCCCGCGCCAGGCGCTTGAGCGCATCTGCGGCAGCACCGGCCTGCGCTACGAGATCGAGCCCGACGGCGTCCGCGTCTACGGCCCGCTCCAGGAGTCGCGCGGCCCCGGCGGCCCGCCTGGGGCCATGTCGGCGCCAGCTCGTGGGCCGGGGCCCGAAAGCGACTTCTCCGCCGCTCAACATCTTGTGCGGATCGAGATCGAAGTGCGGCCCGGCGTGCGCATGGACGCCGTGGTCCCGCTCGTCGAGCTCCCGCCCGAGCTGCGCCGCGAGTTCCACCGCCGGCTCGACGAGGTGCTCAGCGAGCTTGGCCGATCAGGCGGTTCCGCCACGCCGTAACGGCGCCGTTCTGCTTGCCCATCGATCGCGCTCAGGAAATGCCGCCCCTGCTATACTGGCGTGCCGACCGGCGCCGAAGCCGGCTTCAATCAGACATGCGCGAGGAGCAAACGGCATGGCGGCGGGCTTGCAGGGGCGGAGTCTCATCTCGATGCGGGACCTGGACGCCGGCGAGATCATGGCGATCCTCGACCTGGCGGGGCGGCTGAAGGCCGATCGGCAGACGGCGCAGCGGCGGGCGCCGCTGGCCGGAAAGACGCTGGCGATGGTCTTCCAGAAGCCCTCGCTGCGGACGCGCGTCTCCTTCGAGGCCGGGATGACGCTGCTCGGTGGGCACGCCATTTACCTGGCGCCGACCGACATCAAGCTCGGCCAGCGCGAGACGACCGAGGACATCGCCCTGGTGCTCTCGCGCTACGCGGCGCTCATCATGGCCCGCGTCTTCGGTCACGACATCGTCGAGGACCTCGCCCGTCACGCGACCGTGCCGGTCATCAACGGCCTGAGCGATTTCGAGCACCCGTGCCAGATCCTCGCCGATCTGCTGACCATCCGGGAGCGGCAGGGGCGCCTGGCCGGCCTGCGCGGTGTCTACGTCGGCGACGGCAACAACGTGGCGAACTCGCTGATGTTCGGTGCGGCGCGCGTCGGCATGCACTTCACCGTCGCGTCGCCGAAGGGATTCGAGCCGCGGCCCGAGGTCGTGGTGCAGGCGCGCGAAATGGCCCGCGCCTCGAAAGCCGAGATCCGCGTCGTCAACGACCCCGCCGCCGCCGCGGCCGACGCCGACGTGCTGTACACGGACGTCTGGGCGTCGATGGGACAGGAGCACGAGGCGGCGCAGCGCCGCGCGCATTTCGCGGGCTTCCAGATCAACATGGAACTGCTGCGGCACGCCAAGCCGACCGCGACCGTGCTGCACTGCCTGCCGGCGCACTATGGCGAGGAGATCGACTACCCCGCCTCGCGCGCGCCCAACTCGGCCATCTTCGACCAGGCCGAGAACCGCATGCACGCACAGAACGCGCTCATGCTGCTGCTGGCGGGCGCGGCCGAAGGACTCTGATTCGGGGAGGGACAACGCGCCGCGCCACCGCTCGCTTCCCGGGTCTTTCCCGCGAAGAGACTGGCCGGAGACTGGTCCCCCAGACTCAAACGGACCTGCCCGCGCGCTTAGTCGCAGCCGAACGAAGCCAGCAGAACGCCCAGGTCCGACTGGTCGACATCGCCGTCGCCGTCGAGGTCGCCGCTGGTGCCTGGCGGGACGCTCTGTCCATAGTTCGCCAGGAGAATCCCGAGGTCGGCCTGGTCGACATCGCCGTCGCCGTCGATGTCGCCCGGACAGGCGCCCTGCTCGGGCACGAGCGTGCCGACCTGGACGGTGTCGGGCGAACCGGGCTTGAAGAGGCCGATCGTCGCCTGTCCGAACACCGGCGGGGCATTGGCCACGAACGAGAAGTTGTAGAGCGTGGCCCAGCGCAGGGCGTTGGTGTTGGGGTCCTGCTCGTAGGTCTTCGGGCTGCTCCATTTCACGACGCCGCCGCTGTCCGACACGGTCCACGGGTCGTTGTCATATGGCTCGCCGCTGTGATAGCGCGGGCTGTGGAAGAAGTACCCCGACGTGTTCACGCCGGACGCGGGGACGCTGAAATGCCCGGCGGAGCGGTCGGACGTGAGGTTTTCGAGCGCGTACTCATAGCGCCACTGCCCCGCGCCGACTTCGGTGACCTTGTAGCCCAGCAGGAAGCGACCCTCGTTCGGCACGTCGACGGTCGCGACGATGACGTCGAGGTCGGGCTGATCCACGCCTTTGCCATGCAGGAGCCAGGCATAGACGGCGGCGGTCTGCGGATAGGTGCTGCCCGCGACGCTGATCGAGAAGTCGGGGTTCACGGTGACGCGGCGCATTCCCGCGTTGTTGCTGTGGTTCCGGGCGGCGGCGTCTTCCGGGTGAACGTACATCGCCTCGACGAAGTACATGGCGCCGGGCGTCAGGAGGTCCGCCTCCGCCACCTGGAGGCGCTTGTAGATCGCGTCGCCCGTGACGAACCGGTAGGAAAACGGCCAGACGAACTCGCCCGTGTACGCATTTACCTCGAACCGCGGGCCGAGGCGCCCCTGCGAGCCGTTCAGAACCGCCGAGTACGGGTCCGAGCAGCCCACGCCCAGCGCGGCTTCGCACAACGGCCCGACGGGGTCGCACGTGCCGCACAGGTCCTGCTGAAGCGCGCAGTATCCGTGCTTCAGCCACGACATGCCGATCTGCTGCAAGCGGCCGTCGTGCAGGCGATACATGTTCTGCGGGATCACAGGGTGCATCGGGCTTTCGGACTCCCATGCGAGAATCTGATCCCCGATGTTGCACGATATCGTCCCCACCGAGTACGCCCGGTACGGGACGCCATTCACCACCACCGGCCCGCCGGTGGTCCAGTGATACACCGTGGGCAGGTCGCCCACGATCACGTCCGGCCCGCCCGCCAGCGCCATCGGACCAGCCAGCAGCGCCATTACGCCCAACATACTGCAGCGACACATGACGATCCCTCCTCCGCATCGCACCGGCAACGACCGGAAACCGTTGCCGTCCCGAAAGGCCCGAAAACGCACAACGCCGCAAGCGGTCGATGCTTGCGGCGAGGCGCCTGTTCACATTATAGCCGCGGCGTCACCGGGTGCCCTTAGTTGCAGCCGAAGTCGCCCAGCAGGATGCCAAGGTCAGACTGATCGACGTCGCCGTCGCCGTCGAGATCGCCGCCGGTGCCGGGGGGAACCTGCCCGCCGAAGTTCGAGAGCATCGCGCCCAGGTCGGCCTGGTCGACGTCGCCGTCGCCGTCGACGTCGCCGGGGCAGCCGCTGCCCTGCTGCGGGACGAGCGCCGCAATCTGCACGGAGCCGGGCGTCCCGAACTTGAAGAGCCCCAGCGTGACCGCACCCATGACCGGCGGCGTGTTGGCGTCGAACTCGAAGTTGTACATCGTTCCCCAGCGCAGGGCGTTGGTGTTCGGATTGGTCAGGAAATCCTGCGGGCTGCGCCAGCGAATGACGCCGCCGCCGACCTCCAGCACCCACGGGCTGTTGTCATACGGCTCGCCGCTGTGGTAGCGCGGCGCGTGGAAGAACGGGTTCGACGTCTGCACGTTCACCGCGGGGACGGTGAAGGACCCGCCGCTGCGATCGGACGTGAGGTTCTGCACCGCGTACTGGTATCGCCAGGTTCCGTTACCCAGGTCGGTGACCTTGTACGCCAGCCAGAAGCGACCCTCGTTCGGCACATCGACCGGAACCAGCGTGACGTTCACGTCCGGGTTGTTGACGCCGTTGCCGTGGGCGCGCCAGGCCTTGATGGCCGGGTCCTCGCGAAACGTGCTGCCCTGGAGCGTGAGCGAGTAGGAGCCGCTGACCGTCACGCGCCGATACGACGCGTTGTTCGCCTGGTTGCCATAGGCGGCGTCGTCAGGATGGATGTACATCGCCTCGACGAAGTACAGCGCGCCGGGGTTGGCCAGGTCGGCCTGCGCGACGCGGAGCCGCTTGTAGATCGCGTTGCCCGTCACGTTGCGAAAGGCGAACGGCCACACGAAATACCCGGTGTAGGCGTTCACCTCGTAGCGCGGCCCCAGGTTGCCCTGCGAGCCGTTCAGGTCCGCCGAGTACGGATCGGAGCAGCCGACGCCCAGTTCGTTCTCACAGCCGAAACCCGCCGGCTGGCACGGCCCGCACGCCGTCTCCTGAAGCGCGCAGAACCCGTGCTTGAGCCAGGACATGCCGATCTGCATCAGCCGCCCATCTTTCAGCCGGTACATGTTCTGCGGGATCACCGGGTGCTGGTTGCTCTCCTGCACCCAGTCCAGCCGCATCGTCCCGATGTTGCACGACGTGGTGGCGACCGAGTACGCCCGGTAGTCCACGCCGCCCTCGTTCACCGGTCCCCCCGTCGTCCAGTGCCGCGTCCCGTGCAGCTCTCCGACGATCACATCTGGGCCGGCAGCAGAAGCAGCCATCGCGGCAAATCCCGCGAAACACGCGCCAGACAGAATGCGAAGACGACTCATGGTCCCTCCAAGGTTCAGTACGGCCCTCAGCGAGCCCTTCACGAACTACAAGCGAACGGCGCGGCCCCCAAGGCGGCTCGCGCGTCACACACAACCGAAGTTCGACAGCAGAACACCCAGGTCCGACTGGTCCACCTGGCCGTCGCCGTTAACGTCGCCGTTCGTGCCCGGCGGAACGGATTGACCGTAGTTGTCGAGCATCACGCCGAGGTCCGACTGGTCGACGTCCCCGTCGCCGTCAACGTCACCCTCGCAGCCCGGCGGCGTCGCCGGGACGATCGCGCTGAACTGGATCGAGGTCGGCGTTCCGGGCTTGAACAGGCCGATCGTGACCGGGCCGGCAACGGGAGGCTGGTCGGCGTCGAACGCGAAGTTGTAGAGCGTGTTCCAGCGCAGCGCGTTGGCGTTGGGATTCTCGTCGAACGACTCGGCGGTCGTCCAACTCACCTCGCCGCCGGTGTGGGCAAAGTTCCACGGAGCGTCGTCGTACGGCTCGCCGCTGTGGTACTGGGGACAGTAGAAGAAGGGGTTCGTCACCTGGACGCCCTGGCTGACCGGCAGGCTCAGCGAGCCCCCGCTGCGGTCGGAGGTGAGGTTCTCCACGGCGTACTCGTAGTGCCACTTGCCGTTGCCGAGGTCGGTGACCTTGTAAGCCAGCCAGTAGCGGCCGTCGTTGGGGACATCGAGGGACTTGAGGGTGACGCCGGCGTCGACCTGGTTCGGGCCGTTTCCGTGGATGCGCCATGCAAAAATTGCAGGCCGCGTGCGATTCGTCGTGTCCTCGAGCTGGAGCGAGTAGTTCGCCAGCACGGTCACGCGCCGGTGAGAGGCGTTGTTCCAGCCGTTGCCGTTGGCCGCGTCATCCGGGTGGATGTACATGGCCTCGGCGATGTACACCGCGTTCGGGTTCTGCGCCGGATCGAGGTCCGACTGCTTCACCTGGAGCCGCTTGTAGAGCGCATCGCCCGTCACGTTGCGGAACGCGAACGGAAACACGAACACGCCGGTGCTCGCGTTCACCTCGTAGCGGGGGCCGAGGTTGCCCTGGCTGCCGTTCAGGTCGGCCGAGTACGGATCGGAGCAGCCCACACCCAGGTGGTTCTCGCAGTTGGGGCCGTACGGGTTGCACGGGCCGCAGGCTTCCTGCTGGAGCGCGCAGAAACCGTGCTTCAGCCAGGACATGCCGATCTGCTGGATTCGCCCGTTCTTCACGCGGTACAGGTTCTGAGGAATGACTGGGTGAAACGTGCTCTCCTGGAACCACCTCAGTGGCGCGTCGCCCTGGTTGCACGAGACCGTGCCGATCGAGTACGCCCGGTAGGGCGTCCCGTCTTTCAGGACCGGCCCGCCCGTCGTGTGATGCTTGGTCTGGTGCAGGTCGCCGACGATGACGTCCGTACCAGCGGCCCAGGCGCCGCCAGCCAGACCGACCGAGGCCATGACCAACGCTGAAAAAGCCGCCGCTGACCGCATACGCCTTCCTTTCTGCGAGTGGACACGTGCAGGCCGCGGGGTGACGAAGCTGGAGTGAATTCCAACGACAGCCCGACGAAACCGGTCGATTGGCACAACGATTGACCGGGCCGGCCCACGATCACCGCCGAGTATGCGCGAACCTCAACGAAAAAGCAAGCCGATTTATTGGGCCCAAACCGCTTCTCCTCTCCGCCGCGCGCCCCGCCCTGGGCGCCACGAAGACTGCGTGCTTTCGCGCAACCGGCTGCGGAGACGGAACGGTCCCGTGCGCCGGAATCCACTGATTCGCGACGCACGGGACCAGCACGTTGCTTACGCCGCCGGCAGCTAGTGTAGTGCCTCGCAAATAACTGCCTGTCCCTATGCAGGGTGGGGCGGGCTTCCAGCCCGCCCGAGCGGGCAAGATGCCGCTCCACCCATCCGTGATACCGTCACATTTCTGCGAGGCACTACACTAGCGCCCGCCCGACTGAGCCCCGAGCGCGCTCACACCAGGCGCCGTCGCGAAGCCGCCGCCACCACCAGCAGGCCCGCGAGGGACGCGGGCTCAGGGACCGGCTGCTCTTTCATCGTAAACGCCACGGGTGCGTCGTTGCTCAGGTCGATGTCGATGACCAGTTCGCCGCTGTCGGCGCCCGGGTTCCACGTCGCCCCTGCCGGCACCAGGCCGCCGGCAAAGACGACCTCGGAGTTCAGCGCCAGGTAGGTGCGCGTTGTGAACGGGTCGATGCTGAAGCCGGCGGAAGCGTCAACGTCGAACTCGACCTTCGCGTTCGGAAACAGCAGGATGCGGAAGGAATCCCAGTCGACGGGCGTGTTGTTGCGGACAACCTCCTCGGTGATCTTGATCCGCGAGACGGTCTCGGCGTCCGGCGCGATCTGCTCGAACACCACGCTGATCGTCGCGGGCAGACCCGTGTCCGGGTCGATCAGGTTGAAGTCCGCATCCTTCCTGATCACCAGCTCGTTGTTCGGCAGGCTGACCGAGACCGTATTGATATCCGACACCGCGGGTTGCAGGATCGTCACCTGCCACCCGCCGCCGAGGTTCTTGATGATCGGGTCGGCCAGAGCCGGGCTCGCGGCGGCCAGCGCCGCCAGAAGAGCCGCCCAGCCGGCGCAGGGCCGGCCCACGAGTCGACGCATGAACATGATGGCTTCCTCCTGTCCTAGAAAAACGCCCCGCTCGTGCGAGGAGCGAGGCGTTGTTTTCGTCGCAACAGCCGAAAGGCAAACGCTCGGGGGCTCTCAGTCCGTCAGCGCCGACGGATGACGGCTCCGACGCCGGCGGCCAGCAGCACCATGAGCGCGGCGCCCGGCTCGGGAATCGGAAGCTCCTTCAGCGTGAAGGCCACCGGCTTCTCCGCGGACTCCAGGTCGATGTCGATGTACAACCCGCCGCTCTCCACGCCCGGCGCCCAGGTCGAGCCGTTGGGAACGACGCCGCCGGCGAAGTCCACGATCGAGCTGATGCCGTTGTACGTGCGCGTCGTGAAGGGGGCGATGCTGAACGTCGCCGAGAGGGCCTGGTTGAACGTCTGAACGCCGGACTCGGTCGGGATCAGCTCCTCGCGGTAGCTGGTCCAGTCGATCCCGGTGTGATTGACGATGATCTGGTCAGTGAGGACGATGCGCGACACCGTGCTCTTGTCCGACTCGATCTGCTCGAACAGGATCTGCACCGGCTTCGGCAGCCCCGTGATTGGATCCACGCCTACGAACTGGGCGAACTTCTCGATCACCAGGATGTCATTCTTGATGCTCACGAAATCAACCACGATGTCCACGTACACCGGGTCGAAAATCGTGGCACGCCACCCACCGCCCAGGTTCTTCGTGATCGGGTCCGCCAAGGCCGCCATCGGCATGGCCAGAACGATCAGCAGGGCCACACCCGCCGCGCGGCGCCTCAGAGCGCGATGCATGATCATCGCTGGTCCTTTCTCACTCCGCTTGGAACATCCTCTCCCAGCAACGCCGAAATCGGGCGATTGACCCGGAACGCCGACGGTGAACCGCCGCCGGCCTTCCGTGCGAATCCAGCGTCGGCGCAGAACCTCCCCGTGGCCGAACCTCACGAGGCTCGAACCAGCGAATCACCGGACTTTGCGCGGATGCTGTCGATTCGAGGGGCGCTGTCGCTCCTCTGTTCACCCACTAACTTATAGGCCAGCGTTTCTTGGAGGGTCAAGCCGGGACATGCGGCGGCGGGCAACAAACGTGCGGACCGGCGGATGCGACCGCCCTGGCAGGGCTACGGGGCCGGTTTCAGGGCATGCTCGACGTGCCGCGTGCCGCGATCGTGCGGCCAGACAGGGAGTGAGGCGGGGGAGGCTGAGACGGGAGCGGCGGGACCAAAAAAGAAGCGGAGGCCGCGCCGGCCCCCGCTCCTTCAACAGACGTTCCCGTGCTCAGTGCTAGTTCTCGAGCCCGCGGCGGTCGAGATCGGGGTCGATGTAGTTGCCCCAGAGGTCCTGGAACAGCGTCACGGCCGGGGGCCCGACGATCTCGTCGAAGTCGCCGCCGACCTGGCTGGTCGCGGAGTTGACGCCGATCGCGATGACGGCGTCGCCGACGGACTGGACGAAGTTACGATACTGGCCACCGGTCAGGCAAGTGCCGCCGGTGACGAAGACGAACGAGGTGCCGCCGAGACTCAGGACGGCGAGCTTACGACTCCAGGTGCTCATCAGGTTCTTCATGGACTGATCTATCCTTGCATAGAAAGTTTCTTCAACGTCGAGCAAATCCACTCGCTGCGACACGAATCAGAACGAAAGCTGGAACTGAACGCGCCAGATAAGAGCGTCGTCGTTGACGTTCGCCAGGCTGGCGTATGAGCTGGTGATGGGGACCTCGTCGACGTAGGTCACGTCGGTCTGGACCTTCATGCGGCCAGCCGGATCAACGTAGTAGTTCAGGCCGCCGGTGTACTCCCACTCACACTGCGACCCTTCGGCCAGGACGGTGACGGCGCTGACGCGGCCGACCAGCTCGAGCTTGTTCTCCAGGCCCTGGATCGGCAGGAAGTAGCCGAGCTGAACATAGGCACCGTGCTGAGCCGTCGTCGAGTCGTCGCCCGAGACCTGCGTCCAGGGGGAAGTGCGGCGGCGAACGTCGACAACGCGCAGGGCGTACTCGGCGGTCGCCGAGAAGCCCATGTACTTGAACGCCGAGTCGAGGCCCATCTGCCAGAAGCGCAGGCCGCGGTCGCTGACGACGGCGAAGCCGCCCTGCTGGTTGGGGAAGAGCCGGCGATTCGTGGGCAGCCGGGTCGAGAAGCGATCGTCGTAGTTCTCGCTGTAGCCGAAGTGGGCGCCCAGATCCCAGACGGGGTTCTGGTGGATCAGCGTGTCGCCTTCCTCGGCGAAGTCACCATCCTTGTCGACCAGCGCGTGCCAGACCGAACGCAGCAGAACGGCCGGGTTGGCGTCGAGCTCGGCCGGGTCCGGCGTGATCGTGCGGCCGAAGCCGGTGTTGTCGCCGTTGGAGGCCGAGTTCACGACGTCCAAGTAGTAGTCGAGGCGCTTGTCGAGGGCCTGGCCCCAGACGCGCACGCCGATGCCCTTACCCAGGCCATAGACGGCGTGGAAGATGCCGTTGTCGATCATCTGAAGCGTGCTGGGCGTCGCCTGGCGCATGTTGGTGCGCGTGGACGCGAGGCGGAACTGACCGACGGTGAACTGGAGCGCGTCGGACGAGCGCCAGTTGATCCAGGCGTTGTCGAGGACGACGTCCGTCTGGTTCGGCGCGTCGGCGCTGAACTCGATGCCGTACGTCAGGTCCTTGTTGTACGCGTTGCCCGTGATGGCGAAACGCACGCGCTGGAGGTCGAAACCGCTGCGGTCGTCGCGGTCGCGGCGCGGCAGCAGGTAGCGGTTCTCACGCCGCGTGTAGTAGTACGTGTACCGGAATTGCAGCAACCCGTTGAACTTGATCGAGAAGTTGTCGTCGCTGCTGCGGATGAAGAAGCCGTCGTCATACCCCGCTTGCAGCACGGAGGTCATCAGCGACTCCCGGAACTCTCCTTCCGAGAGAACCATGCGAATCTGTCGCTGCATCTCCTCCACCTGCATCCGGTCGCCGTCCTGCGCGCTGGTCGCGGCGACCTGCTGCTCGAGCTGCGCAATCTTCCTTTCCTGCGCATCCAGCAGCGCCTCCAGACGCGCCAACTGCTCGTCCGAGGCAGCGGCCTTTGACGACTTCATGTCGTCCGCAAGCGCGCCGCCGGCGATCACACCCAATGTGAGTACGCCGCACATGCACTTGCGCAAACCGTCGTAAACCATGCGATCCTCCCAAAAAAGGCACTAAGAACGGACCGACAAATCCACGAGGCCCCGCCGCACCGGCGACGGGGGCCGTCCTTGCCAACGTCCGCGCGCTCCCTCTGCGCGCATTGAACTCCCAACCAATGGTCCACCCTAGCAACATGCGTGCCGAACACAATGGGCGGCATGTGCGATGGAAGTTGTTTGCGTAAAAGACGTTATACAGATATCCGCGAATCGCCCTCCTCGTCGAGGAGACCGAGCTTCCCGGCGGTTTGTCGTCTTTATAGTAGAAGAAATCAAATACAACTAATTAAACTACAATGTGTTATGTGCTATTCTTGGTCACCTTGCACGCCAAGGTGATTGGCGGCATTCCGTCATCGCCGCTTCGGGGGGCTTCCGAGCCCATACACCACACCCCCTTCCGTGCCAATCACCAGCAAATCCGTCGCAACGGCCGCCGACGCCGAGATGCCAGCGCCCAACTCGATTCGCCACTTTTCGTCGCCGGTGTCGCCGGCCAGCTCAAGAAGCGCGCCGTCCGACGCGCCGATGAAGACCCGCCCGCCCGACACGACCGGGGAGCCCTCCACGCGCCCGCGCATCGTCACGGTCCAGACTGGTCGACCGGTGGTTTGGTTGATGGCCCGCACCCGCTTGTCGCGCCCGCTCACGAGGACCGTCTCGCGACCGATCGCCGCCGAGGTCAGGAACGGCTGTTGGCGCTCAGGATCCTCGAACGTCCACAGCGTCTCGCCGGCACGCCAGTCCACGGCCTGAACCTGCCCGCTCTGAGTGCCCAGGAACGCGATGTCTCCGTTGACCGCAGCCGCGGAGCCCGACGCCCCAGCAAGTGGAATCTGCCGCACGGCCGCGCCGTCGGTCGCGCGGATCACGTGCAGCATGGCGTCGCACCCGGCGACGAGCACGTGTCCTTCCACGACCGCCGGCGTGCCGTGCACGCGGTCGGGCGTTTCGTATTTCCAGCGCAGCCCGCCGTCGGCGGCGGCGAGGCAGTACACGTAGCCGTCATAGGAGCCGAAGACGACGTTCTGGCCGGAGAAGACGGCGGCGGAGACGATGCGGTCCTGCGTCTTGAAGGTCCAGCGTGGCTGCCCGGCATCGGCCGACACGCAATGAAAGACCCCCGCGTCGTCGCCGACAAAGACGCTGCCGGACCCGGCTGCCGGCGCGGCGGCGAAGGGCCCCTGGGCCTTGTATCGCCACAGCACCTTGCCGTCCTCGGCGGACAGCCCGACCAGCCAGGCGTCGTCCGTTCCCACAAAGACGCGGCCGTCGGCAATGACGGCGCTCGACAGGATCGGCGCGCCGAGGTCGGCCCGCCAGCGAACCGCCAACCGTTCCGGGAGTCGTGCCGCCGAGATACCCCGATTGAGCGCGTCACCACGGAACATCGGCCAGTTCACCGTGGGCGGGGCCTCGGCCGCCGGTCGAGAAGTCGCCGGCGCCGAAGTCGGCGCGCCCGGCCGCGAGCCGGCGGCGTCCTGACGCGGCCGGAGGTCGAGCATCAGCAGCGCGATAAGGACGAGGGCGGCCATTGATGGATCTTATCGCCGCAGGACGCGGTCAGGCGCGCGGGCCCGCGGCGCGCACCGCGTCGGCCGCCGACGGGAATCTCTCGAAGTTCTTGACGAAGCGCGCTGCCAGCTCGCGGGCCTTGGCGTCATACGCCGCGCCGTCCTGCCAGGTCTGCCGCGGCCTGAGCACCTCGGCCGGAACGTGCGGGCAGGAGCGCGGCACGGCGATGCCGAAGATCGGGTCGTCGTCGTACTCGACGCGGTCGAGATCGCCGTTGAGCGCAGCGGCGATCATGGCGCGGGTGTAGGGGAGCTTCATGCGTTTGCCGACGCCGTAGGGACCGCCGCTCCAGCCGGTGTTCAGCAGCCAGGCTCGGGTGTCGTGCTGGGCGAGCTTGCGGCCGAGCAGGCCGGCGTAGACGGCGGGGTCGAGCACGAGGAACGGGGCGCCGAAGCAGGCGCTGAACGTCACCTGGGGCTCGGTCACGCCGGCCTCCGTTCCCGCGACCTTGGCGGTGTAGCCCGAGAGGAAGTGATACATGGCCTGCTGCGGCGAGAGCCGGGCGATGGGCGGCAGCACGCCGAACGCGTCGCAGGTGAGGAAGACGATGTTCCGCGGATGGCCGCCGACGGCGGGCTCGACGGCGTTGTCGATGAAGTCCAGCGGGTAGGCGCAGCGCGTGTTCTCGGTGATCGAGCCGTCGTCGTAGCGGACGGAGTGGTCGATCGGCGAGAGCACGACGTTCTCGACGACGGAGCCGAAGCGGATGGCATTGTATATCTGCGGCTCGAACTCGGCGGAGAGGTTGATGCACTTGGCGTAGCAGCCGCCCTCGAAGTTGAAGACGCCCTCGTCCGACCAGCCGTGCTCGTCGTCGCCGATGAGGCGGCGCTCCGGGTCGGCCGAGAGCGTGGTCTTGCCCGTGCCGCTCAGCCCGAAGAACAGCGCCACGTCCTCGCGCGGACCGATGTTCGCCGAGCAGTGCATCGGCATCACGCCCTTCAGCGGCAGGTAATAGTTCATGATCGTGAAGATGGATTTCTTGATCTCGCCGGCGTACTGCGTACCCCCGATCAGCACCAGCCGCTTCGCCAGGTTCACCAGCACGAACGCCTCGCTCTTCACACCGTCCGCCGCCGGATCGGCCAGGCAGCTCGGCGCCGACACGACGGTGAACTCCGGCTGGTGCTCGCGCGTGGCCTCTCCCGGCGGGCGGACAAAGAGCTGCCGGGCGAACAAGCTGTGCCAGGCCAGCTCCGTGATGATGCGCACGTTCAGGCGGTGCTGCGGAGCGGCGCCCGCGTAAAGGTCCTGCACGAACACGTCGCGCTGCGCCAGGTGCCGAAACACCTTCTCCTGCAAGCGGTCAAACACCGCCGGCTCGAGCGCCACGTTCACCTCGCCCCAGTGCACGTGCGACTCGCTCGCCGGCTCGCGCACGACGAACTTGTCTTTGGGCGAGCGGCCGGTGCGCTTGCCCGTCCGCGCCACCAGCGCCCCTCGGTCCGACAGCGTGCTTTCGCCCCGGCGGAGCGACTCGGCCACCAGCACCGCCGGCCTGAGATTCCAGTACTGATGACCGGAATGCCGCAGCCCGATCACGTCCAGTCCGTGGCGACTCTGGAAAACCGATCTCTCGTGCACTGGCGCTCCTCCGAGCTGAGCCGGCGGAAAACAGCGGAGTTTATCGGGAGCCGCTCGTTTTTTGCAACGGACACCCCGGCGGTGGCCGCCGAGCTTTCCAATACTTGGGCTGACAGCGCTGGCGGCCCTGCGCCTGCGGCCCGGAGGACACGGCATGGATCCGCTCGAAATCGGACACGTTATCGGCGTTGACGGCGACACCGTCGACGTGCAGATCTCCGTCGAAGACCTCAAGCTGGAATACCACGGCAAGACCTATCGCATCGGCCGCCTGGGCACGTACGTCACGCTGCCGATGGACCGCCGCACGCTCATCGGCTACATCACCAAGGTCGGCTTCGCCGGCGACCTGGAGCCCGGGCCGTATCCCGGCCCGCCGCGGCGCATCACGGTGACGAGCCAGTTGCTCGGGACGGTGGAGGGCGACCGCTTTTCGCGCGGCGTGAACGAGTACCCGACGCTGGGCGATCCGGTGCGCCTGGGCGTCGACGAGGATTTCGAGCTGATCTTCGGCTGCTTCGACGAGCTGGCCGGCAACGACGGCGGCGGCTATCGCAAGGCCTTTTCGATGGGGCGCTTCGCCATCGACACCGACTTCGAGGTCAAGGTGCTCGGCAAGGAGTTCTTCGCCAAGCACGTGGCGGTGATGGGCAACAGCGGTTCCGGAAAGAGCTGCACGACCGCCAAGATCGTGCACGAGGCAACCTCGCTCAAGCACGCCCAGGTGGTGCTCTTCGACATGCACGGCGAGTACCTGAAGGCGTTCAGCGACGAGTTCGGCAACCCGCTGCCGAACGTCACCTACCTGTCCGACCGCAACCTCGTGCTCCCCTACTGGCTCCTGGCCTACGAGGAGTTCGAGCAGCTCTTCATCGACCGGCACAACCCGCTCAACGTGAACGCTCAGAAGCTCTTCCTTCGCGAGGCGCTGGAGAAGCTCAAGCTCGCCGGCGCCGAGGAGCTGGGCCTGCGCTGGGAGATGACCGTCGATACCCCGGTCTACTACGACCTCCAGCAGCTCCTGACGTACGCCATCAACATGAACAACGCCCGCTACGTGCTCAACACGCAGAACTACGCCTTCGCCCGGCTGCCGTACCGGCAGCTCCCGCCTCACGAGCAGGAGCAGCTGCTGCTGACCAAGCGGATGCAGTTCAACCCGGCCAGCGCCGAGGGCGAGGTGCCGCACGCGACCTACTTCGGAAAGCTGCTGGGCCTGATCAACAACATCGAGGGAAAGCTCAACGACCGCCGCTACGACTTCCTGCTGCGCCCGTTCGAGCAGGCCAAGCGCAACAGCGAGCTCGCCGGCCGCATGCGCGAAGAAGCGACCCCCGGCCAGCTCAGCCGCACGGTCACGCACGTGCTGCGGCAGATCCTCGGCCAGCTCGACGAGCGCCGCAACCTGACGATCGTCGACCTCTCCGGCCTGCCCTTCGACGTCGTCGACACCACCGTCGCCGTCCTGACGCGCGCCCTGTTCGACTTCAACTTCTGGTCGCCGCCCGACGTGCGCCACCCCGTGCTGCTGGTCTTCGAGGAGGCGCACAACTACCTGCCGCGCAAGCCCATCGAGGGCCGCAAGACCTTCGCCCGCGACGCCGTCGAGAAGGTCGCCAAGGAAGGCCGCAAGTACGGCGTGTCGGCCATGATCGTCAGCCAGCGGCCCAGCGAAATCTCCGAGACCGTGCTCAGCCAGTGCAACAGCATGGTCCTGATGCGCATGAACAACCCCGACGACCAGGAATACGCCGCCCGCGTCGTCTCCGACCAGTTCCGCAGCCTCATCAGCCTTCTGCCCAGCCTGAAGCCGGGAGAAGGATTCATCATCGGCGACGGCGTGCTCATGCCCATGCGCACGCTCATCGACATGCCGCCCAGGGAGCCGCAAAGCGCCAACATGGACTTCTTCCGCCTGTGGGCCACCGGCGGCAAGGGCGTGGACGCCGACGTGATCGTCGAACGCTGGTGGCGGCAGGAGCGCTCGGGCCACCAGGCCGCCAAGGGAAAGCCCGAAGACTCCCCGGCGGTGCCCGAAGCCTCACCCGCGCCGGCCGGCGACGCGCCGGCCGGCTCGGGCTTCGTCCCGCTCGAACGACTTTCGTACGGCTGTCCGAAACCCCAGCAGCCGCAGGAGCAGCAGCCGCAAACGTCCAACGACGACATGCGAGCTGACCCGCAGCCGGAAGAGCCCGTCGCGGACGCGCCCGACGCCGATGCGGACGCCCCCAGCGCCGATGCGGAAACCGCCCAGGCCGAGGAGGAGTTGATCCTGCCCGCGCAGCACGACGCGCGGCCGTCCGGACGATCCCTGGCCCAGCGGAAACTCGCCGAGCTGGCCGCCCGGCTCAGCGGCCGGTCTGCCGGAAAGCCAGGCGCCTAGCTCAGCGCGGCGACGGCGAGACCATCACCGCGAAGGTGCGCTGCGGATCGAAGCACGCTGCCAGCGCCTGGCGCACCTCCTCACCCGTAATCTCGTCCAGCGGGTCCGTCGCGGCCGCGGCATCCGCGCTTTGCCGCAGGACGCGATGTCTGAGGCGCCGCAGCCACGCGCGATCGTCCTCGACCTCGACGGAGCGCTCGTGGCGCAGTCCCTCGCGGGCCGCGCTAAGCTCCGCCCGCGTCGGACCCTCCACCGCGAGCGTCTCGAACAGGCCGCGCGTGCGCTCGGCCAGCTCCGCGATCCGCGTGTCGGCGCACGACACGCCGCAAATGAACAATCCGCCTTCGCCGTACGTCGGGATGCCCTGGTGCTCGGCGCGCACCCGAACGTCGCCCTCATCCGACCGCAGGGCGTCGGCACGGCGGGTGACGATCCGCAGCGCCAGCTCCATGGCCGCCTGCTGCCGCGCGTTGCCGGCGCCCTCGTGCACGAAACCCACAAGCGAGACGCTCCGCTGCGCGCCCTCGGGGCTCGGCCGGCGAAGTTCCCACGGCCCGCCCGAGCGCGCCAGGACGCGCAGGTTCGTCAGGCGGGCGGCGTCGCGCGGGCGCGAAGGCAAGTGCCCGAAGTTCTCCTCGATCAGCAGCTTGGCGCGGTCCCATGAAACGTCGCCGATCAGCGCGATCTCCAGCGGCGCCTCGCGCGACAGCCGCTCAATCCAGCGCTGCGCCTCGGATAATTCCAGACGCTCGAGCTGCCGCGGCGTCACCGGCGTCACGCGCACGTCGTCGCCCGAGATCGCCTGCAACAAGGCGCGCGAGGCGCAGTACTCCGGAGAGCGGCTCAACAGCTCGACCTGCGCCGTGGCGCGCTGGCGCCAGGCGTCGAACGCGCGCTGCTCAATCCGCGGCCTGCGCAGGCACTCGGCGACGCGCTCCATCCCCCGGGAGACGCCCTCGACCGTCCCCGCGAGCGTCAAGGTCAGCGCGTCGAACTCTGCCAGCGTGGCGATCTCGCAATCGCCGCCGCGAACCGCCTCCTGAGCCCCGGAAAAGGCGAGCAGCGCCGCGTGCGAGACACCCGCGTTGGCCGCCGTCTCCTCGATGCGCCCCCCGCCGAGGCTGATGCTCACGAGAAGGCGGCCGGGCCCGCCCGCGGCGGCGCGATGATGCAGAACGACGCCGTTGTCGAGCACCGCGTGCGTCACGCGCGTCTGCGCGTCGAGCGACCACTCGGCGACGCGGCCGCGCTCGTCGGCGCCGGCAAGCTGGGGCGGGAGAATCGCGAAGGTGATTGCCACAAGACCGCGCACGCGTCCGTCTGACATGGCCGGCTCCTCCCGGTGAGAATAGGACCCCCTATCCGTTACCGGTCGGCATGAACACGCGGCGGCTTGACGCCGGCCAGCCCGCGCAAGGCCAGAAATGCGCCCCTCCGGCCCACGGCGGCGATGCCGTAACACACCAGCGGCGCCGGCGGATGCGTGCATCCGCCGCGCCGCTGACAGCGAACGAGACTCGACGCCGGTGACGTGGTCAGACCGTGACGGGGGTGGCGGCGCCGGCTTGGCCGCGGGTGGCGCCGTCAAAAAGCCACCGGTATTGCTCGTAGAGTTCGGGCTGAGCCGTCCGGAACTCGTCCTGATCGCGGAACTCGTGGGTCTCGACCTTGCCGTCCCGCTCGATGCGAATCCGGATGCGACCCTGGTCGTCAACGGTGGCCGACGAGCTCATGAACGAGCGCCGCGTCACGGTTCCGCTCTGGCCGCCGCGGCCGGCACCGGCGCCCTCGCGGAGCAAGTGTTCCCGCAACTCCTCCGCGCGGCGTACGTTCTCCGCCGCGTCACGCCCCAGGCGCTCCAGCGCCTCGCTCAGTTCCTGCCGCCACTGCTGCTGGTTGCGCTGAAGGTCCTTCAGCTCCGGCGTGACGGTGATCATGCGCCGCTGCCGGAAACCCGCGTACCGGCGATAGGTCTCATACGCCGCGGGGTCTTTCTCCTTCAACTCATCGGCGTTGGCGTATTGCGTGACGGATTCCTGCCCGCCGGCGTCGGCGCGCGTCACGGTGATGGAGCCGTCGGCGTGACGCTCGACGGTCGTGCGCTGGCCGTCGCTGTCGACGGTGACGCAGATGCTCACGCCGGTCTCGGAGGCGTCGTCGCCGTCGAAGAAGAACATGCCCATGTCAGGATCGACGCGCAGCCGGAACTGGAAGGGGTCCTGCTGCCACTGCCTGAAGCTGCCCATCCACTGGCGCCAGGCGGGGCTGTTCAGGTCGCGGACGGCGTCGGGCAGCTCGCGCAGCCGTCCGAGCGGCTCGAAGATCCAGTTGCCCTGGTCGTCGCGGCGCAGCTTGTGTCCGAAGTAGCGCGTGGCGTCCTCCTGGCTCTCGGGGTCGTCGTACTTGAAGCTGTAGCTGTCGTCGGCCGGCCGCGCCGCGGGCGTCAGCTTGACGACGCGCTGCTTACCCTCGTGCAGCACCGTCAGCGCGATCGGGCGCGTCGTCCCCGCCTGCGAGATCACCTCGACCAGGTCCGACATCTGCGAGAGCGCCCGGCCGTCAACCGAAAGCAGCACGTCGTAGCGCACCAGCCCCGCCTGGTCGGCCGGGCTGCCGCTCGCTACGTTCAGGATCATCAGCCCGTTGCCGCCGACGTGCGCCGCCAGCGCTTCCGGCACCGGCGACAAACGAACGCCGATCCACACGGCCGGCGCCTCTTGCTCATCGCCCATGGGGCCGTGTGCCCGCGGACTGAACAACCCCGGATGATCGATCGCCAGCGCCATGGCCGCGGGGAGCAACGCGCCGGCCAGCATGGCGCCCAGGTGTGTCTTGCGCAGCGTAGTCATCAGAAATCCCTCTCGATCCGAACTTGCTTCGCCCGAATACGCTTGACTTCCAGAATCAGGTATTCGCCCGCCCGCTGACCCGGAACCACGATCCACTCCCGCTCCGTATCCTCCACGCGGACGTGCGGCGGGTCGCCCGCGGGCGATTCGCTGATGAACGTGTCTCCCAGCGGCGGAGGCGCAAACCACGACCCGCCTGCCGGCAACACCTGGCCCGCGTGCGTCGGCGAGCCGCCGCCCGACACGGGCAGCGACGACGTCGGCAGCAGCCAGAACGCCGCCGCCAGGCACGCCGCCAGCCCCAGCCCCGCCACCATGCTCAGGCGCAGCCCGCCCCGAGCCGCCCTCACGCGGACGATACCCGCCTGCCGGCCAGCCCAGCCCAGCGCCTGGTGCAGCTCGCGGTCCAGAGCCGCCGACTCCTCGAAGTACGCGCGCGCCCGCGGATCGGCGTGAAGCAGCCGGTCCAGTCGGCGGCGATCCGCGTCCGTCGCCTCGTGGTCCAGGTGCCGCGAGATCAGCCGCTCAAGCTCCGACAGCGGATCCCGCCCGGCGGGGTCATGATTTCGATGCGAATCAGGCATCCAGCTTGTCCTGCAACATCTCGCGCAACAGCCGGCGGGCACGCACCAGCCGCGTCTCCACTGTCTCCACCGGCAGGCCCAGCAGATCGCCGATCTCCGCGTAACTCCAGTCCTGGAGGTGCCGCAGCACGAAGGGCTCCCGGTAATGCACCGGCAGCGCTTCCACCGCCTGCAACAGCATCGTCCGCACCTCGCGCCCGACGACGCTGCCGACGGGCCCGCTACGCCCGTCGTCTCCCAGCGAGTCGGCCACCGCCTCCAGCGAGCCCGCCGATCGGCGTCGCCGGCTCTGGTTCGCGTCGATCGCCGCATTCCGCGCGACCGCGTACAGCCACGACCGCAGCCGCTCCGGCTCCTTGAGTGACGGCAACCGCTCCCAGACCTGCGTCCAGACCTGTTGAGCGATGTCGTCTACCAGGTCCCACCGGCCGGTGACGCCAAAGATCACCGAGCGCACCCAATGGTCGTGCTCGCGAACCAGCCGGTCCGCAGCCACCCGGCTGCCGACCTGCGCTTCGCCGACGAGCTCCCGGAGCACGCTCGTGTCGGCCGTGGCACTCGACATACGCTCTGGGATAGACGGTTTGACCTGTTGTTTCATGGCAAGAAACCGGACTCGGCGCGGCCGCCCGCGCTGCCTATCCGGAGGCGCGTTTGAACCCCGCCCTCGGGCACCGTACATTCTCCGCAGCGCGCCGTCGGCTCCCGCCGACACCGAATTCGCAAGACTGGAGCGATTATATGCCCCTGCCAAAGGTCCTGGGGGACCTGCTCAGGCTACCGACCGCGCCTTTCGCCGAACACGCCGTCGCCGATCACGTCACCCGCCACGTCGCACGACTGCCTCGCGTCCGGCTTTCGCGCGACCGCTGGGGGAACCTGCTCGCGCATTACCGGAACGGCAGGCCCAGGCAGCCCGTGGTCTTCACCGCCCACATGGACCATCCGGGGTTCGTCGCCCGGCACGTGCGCCGCGACCGCCTCCTTCTCGCCGCCTTCCGCGGCTGGGTCGAGCCCGAGTTCTTCGTCGGTACAGGCGTGCGGTTCTGGTCCGGCGGCCGCTGGGTCCGCGGACGCGTGGTCGAGATCACCAAGGCCGCGCGGGTATACCGCATGATTGGCCGCAGTGCCCGGCCGGAAGAGGTCGCGATCCGCGTTGATTCCGGCGTCGAGCCCGGCGCCCCCGGAATGTGGGATCTCCCCGATCCCGCGCTGCGAGGCGACCTCGTTCACGCCCGCGGGTGCGACGATATCGCAGGCTGCGCGGCGATGCTGGCCCTGCTCGACCGGCTGAGCCGGCGCACGGCCGTGGCCGACGTGCGCTGCCTGTTCACGCGGGCGGAGGAAGTCGGCTTCGTCGGGGCGATCGGGGCCGCCCGCAGCCGCACAGTCCCGCAAGGCCTGCCGGTCATCGCCATCGAGACAAGCAAGGCGCTGACGAACGCGCGCATCGGCGACGGCCCCATCCTGCGCGTGGGCGACAAGTCGAGCGTCTTCTCGCCAGAGGTCACCGCCTTCTGCGACCGGGTGGCGTCGGAGCTCGCGCGGCGGCGCAAGACCTTCGCCTACCAGCGAAAGCTGATGGATGGGGGCACGTGCGAATCGACGGCATACTACGCCTACGGCTACCAGGCCACCGGGATCTGCGTCGCGCTGGGCAACTACCACAACATGGACACGGAGCGCAAGCGCATCGCCAGCGAGTACGTCAGTCTCGCGGACTGGCGGCGCATGGTGGACTGGTTCGAGGCCATTGCACTGGACCGCCGCGGTTTTGCGGACGTAAGCGACGCGTTGAAGCGGACGATCGACGCGCGTTTCGACAAGTATGCGCCGCTTCTGGCCTGAGCTGCCTCCAGGCGTGACGCCGGAACCGCGCTATTCGCGCGGTCGATCCTTGCGCGGGTGCTGGCGACCCTTGCTCAGCTTGAACTCGCCGACCGGGGCCACCTTGCGATATCCGAGATACAGGACCATGTCCAGCACTTCGGTCCAGGTCGGGAACGGGCGGTTGTTGACGCGCTTGTACTCGTCCAGGGCCTTGATGAACTCGAGCTGCTCCTCGTTCATGTGCCCTTCTTCCGCGTCGCGCCGATAATCCGTCCGGCGACGACCCGGACCGCGACGTCGGTCATACTGCGACCGTCGCTCCGGGCCGCTGCGCTCCGGCGGCGTTTCGGAAGGGGGCGCCGAGATGACCGGAACGCCCTCGGCCGCGGGATCTGGGCACACTGCGGCGTGGCGCTTGCGCTCGGTTGCAGCAGGGTTCATGATCGGAAAATCGGCCGATTCCGGCGTGGACTGAAAGAGCCCGCCCGGACCCCGCCGGTGATTCCCCCCCGAGACATGAGAAGCGACTGATCGTCTCGCGGACAGATCGCCCGGGAACCAGGAGCCGCCCAACCCGCGCTCGTGGGTAGGTTGGGCTCGCCCCGGCGGGCGGCGCGTCCGTTCCCCGTCGGTTCAGCGCTAGTCGTCGTCCTCTTCGTCGAGCTCGTCGAGGTCGTCGTCGTCTTCGTCGTCGTCGAACTCCTCGTCGTCGAGGTCTTCGTCTTCATCGTCGACCTCTTCGTCGTCATCGAGCTCATCGAAGTCGACGTCGTCGTCTCCGCCCTCTTCCTCGTCATCGAAGCGGCGCGCCCCGGCCACAAGCTCTCCGGCGTGCATTCCCTCTTCGTCTTCCTGAACATCGAACGGGCTCGATTCGCCCTCGCCTGCGTCGGGAATCGCACCCTCCTCCTCGCCTTCGCTCTCCTCAAACCGGAAGGGCGTCAGGTGAAGGCGCGACAGTTCCGACCGTTCCAACTCCCTCGTTCGCATCATGGCCATACTCCTTGAAACGGGGGTCAACCGCGCGGGCAGATTAGCGAGCCGCGCCCAAACGTCAAGCCCGCTCCCGCACCCGAGTCTTACGCACCTGACCCACGCCGCCGCCCTCCCCGCTCGCCCGGGAATATCGTGCTATACTCCCCCAAAACGACCGCTTTCCACGGTCGTTCTTGAAAGGCGGCCCCGTGGGTTCCCCCAGCGAAACGACCTGGTATCAAAACGGCTTGCGGTTCGCCTGCACCCAGTGCGGCAACTGTTGCAGCGGCGCTCCCGGCTACGTCTGGGTCAGCGCCCCCGAGCTCGAGGCCATCGCCGCCCACCTCGGCCTCACCTCCGAGGCCTTCGCCCATCGCCACACCCGCCGCGTCGGCCGAAGGGTCAGCCTCCTCGAGCACCGCAACGGCGACTGTGAGTTCCTCGTCAGCACGCCCGAAGGCAAACGCATCTGCGGCATCTATCCCGTGCGCCCGCTCCAGTGCCGCACCTGGCCATTCTGGGATTCCAACCTCCGGCAGCCGCGCGATTGGGACCACGCCGGACTGAAGTGCCCCGGCATCAACCGCGGCCCGCTGCACGCGCTTCCGGTGATTCAGGCGGCTCTGACAAGGAATGGCGAGGCCGCGCTCCCGCTTTGAGCGCCAGCACGCACCAACCGGCCGCCGCAGACCCGATCGAACCCGCCACCGCGAGCGCCAGCATCGGATCGCCAGCCTGCGGACCGCTCACGGCGGCCGCGCCGACAACCCTTAGACCGGCCAGTCCGGCGACCAGCAGCGCCACGCCCGCGGCTGCCCGACGCCGGCTGATCCATGGATGCAGCGTGAGCAGGACAATCGCCGCCAGGATGATCAGCTCCCGCTCCAGCGGGAACACGCTTACGCCGTAGGCCAGCCCTCGTGCGAGGTTCAGCGCGGCGCTGCTGACATCGAGGCGCGCCGGGGCGTCCGCCGGTGCCTCGAGCGTGGCGGCGAAGCCGGTGGGCGACATCAGCTCGACCTCGGGCGTGCGGACCCACATGTGCACGACGTCGGTGACCAGCCAGGCGTCGTAACCCATGCGGCGAAGCAGGGAGGCGGCGACGATCGCCCGGCCGTCGCAGTCCTCCCGGCCCATGTCGAGCGCCTCGCGCGTGGTCGGCAGATACTCCATGACGCCCCAGGTCTCCCAGTCCCAGGAGTACGGGAGCCGTTCGCAGACGACGTACTCGGCGACGGCGAGCACCTCGGCCGACGACGCCTGCGGGCCGAGGTGGGCCCGCACCTCGTCTTCGAGTGATTGCAGTTGCGGCGCAGCGGGATCAATCAGGGCGTCGAGATGCGCCAGGCGATGCAGCAGCACAGCGAGACGCCGAGGATCGGGAAACAGAACCAGCAGCACGACCGCCGCCAGCAGCGCGAGCTTGAGCGCGGCACGCCGTAGCGGACGCCGGGCGTGAAGCCGCCGCCAAGGCGACGAGGAGCCTTCGCGCTCGACGGCGCGATGCGCGGCCGCCGGTTCGCGTGGCGCGCCCGCCGCCGTCATCAGCCCAGCAGGCCCGGAATCTGAATCATGGCTTGGGTGTTCTGATTCACGGCATCGCTGAAGATGTTCAGCAGCGCCTGAAAGACCGAGCTCAGGGCCGCGGTCGAGGTGTTGATGATGCCGTTCTCGACCGTGGCCTGAACCGTCGGGTCGCAATCTCCGAGCAGAAAGGCCCCGCCGATGGCCAACACCGCCAGGCTCCGAAACGCGCGCTTACGCATAGAGTGGGCTCCAGATATCCCGTATCCGCCGGGCCGACCATGCCGCCCCGGACGCTTGTACACGGGGCCGCACCCGGCAGTTGCAGCGAACGGGGCCGATCAGCGGCCGGGCCGGCGACTGGAATGATAGCATTCCGCCAGGCGTCCCGCACGGGGGCGCCCTGTCCCCTCCGCCGCCAGGCTGAGCGAGCGAAACGCCTGCCATTCGGGTCGCGGTTCACTGTCATTCCGCAAAGGTCTTTGGGTCGCCGGCCTCGGCGCCGGCGCCATGCGGATGACAGCGGGCGTGAATCTCCTTAAGCCGGGCCGTCTGCACGTGCGTGTAGATCGCGGTTGTCGTCACCGACACGTGCCCCAGCAATTCCTGCACCACGCGCAAGTCGGCCCCACCCTCCAGCAGGTGCGTCGCGAAGCTGTGCCGCAGCGTGTGCGGGCTCACCTTCCCGGGAATGCCGCGCATCCGCGCCGCGCGCCGGACCATCCGCCACACCGCCGTACGCTCCATCCGCCCGCCGTTGCGACTCAGAAACAGCGGCAGCGCCAGCGCGTCGCGCGGGCGCAGCACGTCGATCCCGGCGCGTCGGCGGTGCTTCTGGATCAGCGCGGCGTGCTCGTGTTCGAGGTAGGCCTCGAGTGCGTCGCGCGCCGGGCGGCCGAGCGGGACGACGCGCTCGCGCCGGCCCTTTCCCATGGCCCGCACCCACAGCTCGCGCAGGTTCACGTCGCCCCGGCGCAGCCCGCACAGCTCGCTGACGCGCAGCCCCGACGAATAGAACAGCTCCAGGATCGCCCGGTCGCGCAAGGCCAACGCCGCGCCCGCCTGCGGAGACGTGACGAGCTCCGCCGTTCGGTCCAGGCTGAGCGGCCGCGGCAGCCGGCGGCCAAGCTTGGGCATTTCGAGCAGGGCGGTGACATCCTGGGGAATACGCCCCGTGGTGAAGAGCCAGCGCAGCCACATCCGGATCGCCACGAGCTTGCGAGCGATGCTCGCCGGGCGATAGCCCGCATCGGTGAGCTGCGCCAGGTAGCCCTGCACGACCTTCCAGTCGATCGCGGCCGGGCCGGGCTCGTCCGACGAACCTCGACTCGCGAGGAATGCGCCGAAGCCGGCCAGGTCGCGGCGATACGCGGCGAGCGTGTTGGCGGACAGCCCGCACTCGACGCTCTGGTGGCTGCGGAACTCGTCCAGTAATCGAAGATAGGCCGGCGACGGCTGCGCCGCGGTCTTTCGGCGTTGGACGCCCATCCCTGGAGGCTCCCGGCGCAATCCTAGCGCCGTATTCATGTTACCAGAAATCCGCCGGTCAGAGATCACGGGACCTGACACGCCGGGACATGATGATGAGGCGATCGTGCCAGCGGCGGCGGCGACGGGATTTCGCGGGCGCAGACGCGGCGACTACTGGCCGCGAGGGCCGGAAAACATTGATTCTCGCTTCAGGCGAGGCTAGATTGCGGTTTGGGCTGGGTGAAAGGGCCATTCTGCGGCTTGATGTATCTCCGCATAGTTGGTTCTTCGGGCCTCGATTCTGATGTTTAGCCCGCAATCTCGTTTCAGCCTTGGGCTGGGACGCGAGGTGGGCCCGGGTGCATTGCTCCGGTCGCCAACAGGAGACACGCTCATGCGCAATCATGCAGGAGTACGAATCACAGGGACCGACACAGGCTCGCCACGTCCGCCCAAGCGGCCGGCGCGGATCGTCAGGCTGGAGCGCCGGGCGGCAGCGGTCTTTTGCGGCCTGCTGATTCTCGCCCCGACGCGGCCGGTGCTGGCCGACCCGCCGGGGTGGGAGAGCACGCCCAAGGCGCACATCGCGGCGGCGCCCGTCGTCGAGCCGGGGGAGCGGCGCGACTTTCCCGTGTTCGACCTGGCGAGCGGCCCGCCGATGTTTCCGGGCGGCATCCAGGTGTGTGTCTCACATCCGTCGATCATGGACCCGCAGCAGAACTACAGCGGATCGCTGAGCTTCGCGGTGATCGGCTCGACGACGCTGTTCAACGGGGCCGCCTGCACGGCGTACGCGTTCTCTGACTTCAAGGTGGCGCCCAGCCCGAGCGGCGAGCCGACGCCCGTCGATGCGTACATCTCCGGGTCGTTCGAGGGCACGGGCGTGCTGGCGCTGGTCGGCGGGGGCAAGGTAGAAGCCTCGTTCTGGGTCGACCTGCTGGACGTTACCGACCCGAACGACCCGCGCGTCGTGCTGTCCAAGACGATCGCCAGCGACTCGCTCAGCAGTGATTCGCTGCTCAACGTCAACCTCGGCCTCTCGATCGACGGCGGCAGCGCCACGCTCATGCAGGTCGGCGTCGAGCCCGAGGTCGGCCTGCCCATCGGCGTGCTGATCAAGCGCAGCAAGCTGATCGAGGGCATCAACTTCGACGTCCGGCTCGAGCGCGGGCGCACCTACCGTTACCAGGTCAACGCCAGCGGCCGCGTGATCGCCGGCGCCGCCGGGGGCATCGGGGCGGCGGTGTTCATCGACGAGCTGGCGCTGCTCGACGGGCAGTCGGTCCCGGACATGCTGTCGCGGCAGTACATTCTCCAGCAGCTCGCGAAGCCGGTGGACCAAGGCGGCATCGGCCTCGACCTGAAACTGCCGAAGCTGAACCTGACGTCGGTCGCCAACAGGCTGCCTTCGGTCACGATTCCGAAGGCGCAGATCTACTGGCCCAGCGCGTTTGACTACGTCGTGAGCCTTGTCCGGAAGATCTGCAACTTCTTCTCGATGGGCGGCTGCGGCAGCCTCAACATGCCCTCCAGCACGACGCTCTGGAATTCGCTGACAATTCTGAACCCCAGCGGCGCGCTCAACACGGTCGTCCCGGACAGCGACGGCGACGGCATCCGCTCCAGCAGCGACATCCTGACGGCGCTCAACTTCCCCACCGACCTGAACGGCCTCTTCGCGAGGTTCATCTCCGCCTCCGACAAGGTCTTCGGCTCGCTCGAAGACTGGATCCAGGCCAACCGCGGCGGAGCCCAGTTCACCGACCTGTCGGTGACGATCATGTCCGACGAGGTCGCACTGCTGGCCGCGCACGACCAGGCCGTCAGCGACCGCTTCGACATCGTCGACGGCCGCTTCAACTCCGTCGATCAGCAGCTGAGTAACCTGTCCAGCCAGCTCAGCGACACCGAGCAGGCGCTGCTGGCGCGCATCTCCGACAAGGAAGACGCCGTCCTCCAGCGGATCGACGAGGCCCAGGCCGCGCTCAACGACCTCATCGAGCAGCGCTTCGCCGAGCTCAACGCCAAGCTCGACGCCTTCATCGAGGACTCGCGCCAACTGCGCATCAAGCAGTCGCTCGTCAACGACTGGTCCATCATCGACTACATGCTGCCCGAGCAGCACGGCGGCCGGCTGACGCAGACGATCCAGATCGTCCAGCAGTCCATCGCCGCCATGCAGGCCGCCAACCAGAACATCGGCCCGGCGCTGTGGGAGTTCCAGACCGCGGAAATCTACCGCGCCCTGGGAGACTACAAGGCGGCGTACTACTTCTACGTGCGCGCCTATCGCGCCGCCGCGCAGTACGTCTATTGACGCCGTTGCCGACGCCGCACCGGATTCTGATCTGAGCCGCGCCCGCGAAGAGGGCGGTCGGACCGACAGGCGCCAGGCCTTTCGAGGCAACCGCTTCCTCACGGGCGCAGCTCGGATCGGGTCCCCCGAGCCCGGCTTCTCCCGGGTCTAATGGACCGTTCTAATCGGCGCCGCGACGATCAACGCGGTTCCCCGCGCCGTTTCTGCCGATTAGACTAGCGGGCCGCCCCGGGGGGTCGGGCGACAGCTCGGCCGCCGACCTGTTCCGGCGAGTCCGAGCCCGCTGCGCAGGCCCCGTGGAGGGCGCATCCATGCGTGTGCTGCACCGTCAGGGAGGACGACCCATGCGCAAACGCTCCGCAAGAACCCGCAGTCGCGTGCTGGCCTCCGTCGGCCTGGCCGCGGCCGCCGCCGCAACCTGGTGGTTCTGGCCCGCCGGCCGCGGCGATGCGCTCGCCCGCGGCGGTGTCGCCGAGTTCGCCGGCGGCACGGATGCCACCAACGCCGAGGTCTCGCAGGACGATGCGCCGATGCGGCTCGCCACCCAGGGCCCGGCGGGCAAGCCCGCTCCAGCCCCCCCGCCACCCGACGAGATCCTCAAACCTCGACGGGCACGCGACTCCGGCGGGACATCCGGCGCGCCCGAGCCGGAGTTCGCCGCCGCCAGCCTGGACGCGTCCAACGACCACGTCGAGCCCGACGCCTTTCCCCAACCGCTGGCGGCGGAAGAGCCGCCCGCCGCGCCGCGCGGGGCGCCGAGCAGCGAGAACCCGGCCGTCCGGGCGGCCCTCGCGCGACATGCTCGCGGCGAATCCGTCGCGGCCCGCGGCGAGCTGAATCGCCTGCTGCACGCGGGCAACCTTGCAGCGGCCGATGCGGCGGCGATCCGCCAGGCGCTGCGGCGCATCGCGGACGAGACCGTGTTCTCCCGCCGGGCGGCGGGAGCGCATGATGACCCGCTGCTGGAGACTCACGAGGTGCGGGCCGGAGACTCACCCAACCGCATCGGCGCGAAATACCGCGTGCCCGGCGAGGCGGTGATGCTCATGAACGGCATCACCGACCCGACCAAGCTGCGCCTCGGTCAGCGCCTCGTCGTGCCGCGCGAGTCTTTCCACGCGCGCATCTCGAAATCCGCGTTTCGCCTCGATCTCTACCTCGGCGACACCTTCGTACGCAGCTACCCAGTAGGCCTGGGCACGGCGCAGTCCACCCCCGAGGGGCTCTGGCGCGTCAAGGACCGTCTCGCGAACCCGACGTACTACCCGCCGGCGTCCGCCACGGACAAACGCATCATCCCGCCGCATGATCCCAAGAACCCGCTCGGTGTGCGCTGGATCGGGCTGGAGGGGATCGAAGGCGACGCGGTCGGCCGCGACGGCTACGGCATCCACGGCACCATCGAGCCCGAGTCGATCGGCCGCAACGCGTCGCTCGGCTGCGTCCGCATGCACAACGACGACGTGATCTTCGTCTACGCGCTGCTTCAGCCCGGCGTGTCCACCGTTCGCATCGTGCCGTAGGGGGCTCTACGGCTCGACGGCCGGCTGCGACGCGGGGGGACCAAACTCCTGCGCCAGACTGCGGCGGATACGCTCCACCTGATCCGCGGACAGGCCGGCCCGCCGCGCCTCGTCGAGCACTCGTTCGATGTCGCTCTCTCCGCCGCTGGCGGCGGCCAGCCATGCGGTCCACGCCCAGGCTTCGAGCGAAGCGGGTTGCAGGCGGCGCGCCTCCGAAAGCCACGCGGCCACGGGCGCCCCATCCGCCGCGGACCGCCGCGCGAAGTCCGCCGCCAGTTGCACGTAGAGCGCCGCGAGCGCCGCGTCGATCTCGGCCGGAGAAAGCGTGCGATTGTGAGCCGCGGCGACCAGCTCGATCTGCCGCCGCGCCTCTGGCGTCCGGCCGGCCGCCAGCAGGCTGCGTGCGAGCCGGTGGTGGAAGGGCGCGGCGAGCTCGGCGAGTTTCTGCTCCTGAATCCGCGGCAGGGCCCCGAGCGCGTCCTGAAGCAGGGCGACGGCTTGCGAGGCCTGGCTGGGCGCCGCCAGCAGCGTGTACTCCGCCAGCTCCGCCAGCGCCACACTATACAGCTCCGGGAAGCGCGCGCGCATCGCGGCGTAAAGCGCGACGGCCCGCCGCGCATCGTCGCGGGCCGCGTCGAACTCGCGCCCGCGGGCCAGCCACGCCGCTCGCAAGCGCCACGTCTCGGGCGCGAACGACAGCACCAGCACGTTGAGATCCGTTTTCGGGTCGTACGGCGCGGCGTTGAGCGCCAGCACCGCAAGCTCGCCGGGCAACTGCGGATCGCGCGCGATCTCGTCGAGCCGCTGGAACCAGCGCGGCGGGGGGAACCAGTTCTGCGGCGAGACCGGAGCGCGCAGCGCCCGGCGCAGGCAATCAAGCCGCTCGGCCAGCCGTTCCGGATAGCCGCACAGCGCCAGCAGCGTCTCGAGTTCGGTCGGCCGCAGTTCGAGCCGGGCGCGCCACGCGCTCCAGGCCTCGTCGGTCCAGCGACGGGCGGCGGCGGGGTCGAAGTCGCGATGCAGGAGCGCGAGCAGCTCGGCCGCCTGGGCGCGATACAGGCCCGCGAGCCCGAACGCGGGGGCGTGGCTGCGGCACGCCTCCGCAAGCTCGATCGCCGCCAGCGCGTGCCCCTCGGCCGCACGCCAATCGGCGGTGACGCCCGGGGCCCGGCGGCCGTCGTCGCCGCGGCTTGCAGAGGCGCTCCAGCGCGAAAAGCCCTCGCGGGCAAGCTGCAATTCTAGGCCGACCGCCAGGTCGCGCGCGGCTAGCCGGCGAATCGGATCGAGCAGCCGCTCGCCCGCGCCGAGCGTGTGCGCCAGGGCGGCGGCGGCATCTCCGGCGACGAGTTCGCGGGCCGCGGCTGCCTCGGCCAGGACGCCATTCCAATTCCGTGAGGTGACCAGGAAGGCCAGCGCCGCGGCGCCAGCGGCCAGCAGCCCCAGCGCTCCTTCGGGCTTCGCGAAGGCGCGCATGAACGGACGAATGCCCGTGCTCTCGGCCTTCGCCTGCCGATGCACCGCGCCCTCCTTCAGGCCCTCGGGAAGCCGCGTCGAGACGGACCGACTCGCCGCCCACAGCACCCCCAACAGCGTGTAGAACGCCGCGGGCATGCCCGGCAGGCGCAGCCCCGGCCCGAAAGCGCTGTCAGCCAGCAGCGCCGCGAAGGCTGCCGTCAGACCGATCAGCAGCCCGCGACGCGGCCGCGAGAGCCCGGCGGATTGGACGAGTGCGGCGGCCCCCGCCAGCGTCGCGACGTACCCGGCAACGAAGGTCAGGCCCAGCACCAGCCCGAGCTCGACCAGCACTTCGAACAGCTCGTTGTGCGCGTGGCCGATGTTGTGACCCATGAACGCGGCTGGGTCGAGCAGCACGTCGCCGCGCGCGAGCTGGTCGGCATATCGCGGAAACGCACCGGCGCCGTGCCCCGTGATGGACCGCAGGCTCCAGAGCTGCGCGGCGTATTGCCACGTGTACAGACGAAAGCGGATCGTCGGGCCGCGGGCCATCGTCGCGTCGTGCGAGTGCAGCACAAACCAGCCCAGCGCCACCGCCAGCAACGCCGTGCCGCCGCCGGCAGCGATCCAGCGGACCCGGCGCGGCAGGTGCAGAAACGCGGCGACGGCGGCGGCGACGGCGGCCGCGAGCAGTCCGCTGCGCGAGCCGGTGAGCCAGAAGGCCCAGCCCAGCGGGGCCAGCGGCATCACACTCAATCCGATCTCGCGCCACGCCGGGGCGCTGCTCGGCCGGGCCGCGAGCGATGACCCCAGGCGTGCCACGCACATCACGATCGCGGGCAGCAGACATGCGGCGAGCGGGCCGGGGTTGCCGATCGGGAAGCCGGGGCGGTGATGGGGATTGCGTTCGTAGAAGTACCAGACGGTGAGAACGGCGGCGGCGGTTGCGACGACGACGTAGCCGGCCAGCAACGTCGGGACGTCGCGGCTTTCGAGCGTCCAGGCCAGCGACACGGCCCAGGCCAGCGCCAGCGCGTAGAGCGTGGCCTGGCCGAGGGAGAGCGCTCCGTCGCCGGACCAGGCGGCGCTGGCGAACGAGCACACCACCCAGAGCAGGAGGAAGGCTTGGGCGAACGTCCATGCCCCCCAGGTGACACGTCGTCCGCTGGGCGCCGCGCCGGAGACGAACAGCCTCAGGGCAAGCAGCGCCAGGCCCAGACCGGCCCCGACATGCAGCACGAGATCCTTGATCTCGACGCCGCGCGCCGTCGCGACGGCCCCATTCAGCGATAGCAGGCCGACAACGACGTGCAGGATCGAGCCGTCGCGCCAGGGAATCGCTCCCGGAAAGGTGGCGTCACTCGCCGGGCTGATCAGCAGGAAGCTGCCGCCCAGCACGCCCAGCGCCAGCACCAGCGCGGCGCGCGACAGCCCGGAGCGCAGCCGGCTGCCCGCGTCGCGAGGGCCTGACGTCAGCACGACCGGCATCGACAACCGGATCATCTCCAACAGGCGGCCGCGCGCCGACGGCTCGCGCACCCGCGGCGCCATGTGCACCCGCGTGGCCGGCGGCGCGTGCGCATGATATCCGTCGGGCGCCGGAGACGCGCCGCACCTCCGCGCGCGACCTCTTGCTGGCCTCGCACCGGTCTCTTGGGGAATAGAGCGCACCGAGAGGATTAGCCGGGGGCGGGGCCCCCACTCAGGCAGACTCAACCAAACCACCGGCCGCGCGGTTTCCCGCTTTCGGTGGTCCGGATATGATTTCCGGTCCGATCATCCGGCACGGCGCGGTTCCCGCCGGTTTGCGGCTCAGACGACAAGGGAGGTAAACACGCATGCGAATGGCTTGTCTGTTGTCCCTGGTGATGGTGGCGCCCCTCATCGGCTGCTCGGCCGAAGGACGGAAGGTGTCCGCGGTGGAGCGCGAGCGTTTCTCGCAGCGACGGGTCATCGCGGTGCTGGGCGAGAACCGGACGGGTAATCCGTACGCGGACAGCGCCGTGGCCGGCCTTGAGGGCGTGCTGACGCAGACGTTGCTCGACCGCGGCTACCGGGTGGTGGACCGTGCGGCGCTGGTCGCGGTGGACAAGGAGCGCATGCTGCGCGAGGCGGGCATCACCGATTCGCAGGCGGGCCAGTTGGGCAAACTGGCCGGCGCCGACGCCATCCTCCTGGCGCGTGTCACCAAGGTTGAAGGCGGCCGCTCGACGGTCGGCGGACAACTGCTCGCGATCGGGGCGCGCGAGGGCACGGGCAGCGCCGTCTACACCTACGAATCCCGCGCCCGCGTCGAGGCGCGGCTGGTCGATCTCGAAGCCAACATTCTCTGGCAGACTTCGGCCAACGCCACGGACACCGTGGGCGCCCCGGGCGACCTCGGCCGCGTCCTGGAGCTCGCCGCGGAAAAAGCCGCCGAGGAGATCCCGCCGAAATCGACCGCCCCCCCGGAGGAGTAGAGCGCGGGATGCGTCACAGGCGGGCGCGACGTCGTGCGATCCGCTTCAGAACAGGGCGCGCTGCGCGGCCGGGCGCGGCTTCTCCGACAGGTCGATGAGCCGCGCCGCCAGCCCCGCGTAACGCGAAGCGTCGCACGTCGCCAGCAGCACCTGGCAGCGGCTCGAAACGCGCTCCAGGATTGCGCCGAGCCGCCGGTTGCGAACCGGGTCGGCGTTCACCAGCCGGTCGTCGATGACCACGAGCTGCCGCTCGGACTCGCCGAGACGCCAGGCGATGGCCAGCCGCAGCAGCAACGCCGCCTGCTCGGCCGTGCCGAAGCTGGCGCTGTCGAGCGGCAGCGGCGGTCCGCCGCCAATCAGCGCCGTGGGCAGCGCGTCGCCCGAGAGCTGCAAGCCGCGCCAGCGCTGCTCGGTCAACTCGGCGAGCCAGTCTCCCACGACGTCGCGAACGGCCTCGCTCAGCAACGCCGTGTACTGCTGCTGGAATGCCTGGACCAGGCGCCAGAGCAGTTGCAGGCCGTCGAGTCGGCGGCGCAGGACCGCGGCACGGGTCTGCGCCCGCTGGACCTGCTCGGCGATGGCGCGCTGCTGCGCCTCGAGATCGTCGGCCTCGGCGCCGCGGATCAGCGCGTCATGCCGCGCGATCTCGGCCTGAATCCCCGACAGCTCGTCCCGCAGCGCCTGCTCGCGCTCCAGCGCCTGCTCGTGCTCGCGCTTCGGACGCTCGATCCGCTCCGCGTGCCGGGACATGAACTCCTCGAACGCCGCGTGGGCGCCGGCGGCGGCGCGGCGCGCCTGCTCCAGTTGCGCCTCGAGGTGATCCGCCGATCCGAACGGGCGCAGCGCGTCCGCCTGCTGGGCGCGCAGGCCGGCGCAGCGCTCGCGCAGCACCGCCGCCGTGCGCTCGGCGGCGTGGGCCGCCTGCACGGCCTGGCGCTGCGCCGCCTCGGCCGCCTGCTCGGCTTCGCGCGCCGTGTCGATCGCCGCCAGCAGGTCGGCGCGCCGTGCCACAAGCGCCGGCTCGGCATCCGCGCCCGGCGGCGCCGGCGCAGACGCCGCCCCGGGATGCCCGCTGATCTCGGCCTCGCTCGGACCCGATTCCGCCAGCTCGCGCTCGATGTCTTGCAGCCGGCGGCGCATCGCGCCGGAGTGGTCGTCCAGCGCGGCGACCTCGCGCCGCAGCAGCGCCAGCCGCGACTCGGCCTCGGTCCGCTGCCGGACGCGCTCGGCCAGGGCCTCGATCGCGGGCGCGTCGTAGCGGTGCAGGTGCGCGGCGCGCTCGGCCTCCAGGCGCGCCAGCCGGGCGCTGAGCTCGGAGAGGGAGGCGCCGCCCCGGACCTCGAGGCGCCCCAGCGGGCCGAGGTCGAAGCGCGTCGGCTGCGTCACGACGTGCTCGCCCGTCTGCCGCACGAACTCCGCCGGCGGGTCGCTCCTGACGTCCGGGTTTCCGGCAAGCTCGAAACGGACACGGACGGCGCTGGCGGCGATCTGCCCCCGGAGCACCTGCATCGACTCGTGCAACGCGTTGAGCTCGCGCCATGCGCTCTCCGTTGGGGCATTCAGCGAGGCCAGCGACTGCTCCGCGGCCTGTTGCTCGGCGCGCAGGGCCTCCAGCCGGGCGAGCCGCCGGGACAGGTCCCCGCGCTCGTCGAGCCGTTCGCGCCGGCGGCGACGCGCGACCGCGGCCGCCAGGGCAGCCTCCAGCGCCTGGCGCTGCTGTTCGAGTGCTTGCCACTGCTGGCGCGCCCGTTCGGCGCACTGCTGCTGCGCGGCCGAGGCGGCCTGATGCCTCGCCGCCTGGTCGAGCGCGGCTTGCAGCTCGCGTTCGCCCCGGTCCAGCTCGCGATTCCGCTGCGTGAATCCCTCCTGCACCTGGCTGAGGCGCGTCAGCTCCCGCCGGGCCGCCTCCGCCGCCAATTCCAGCGAGCTGCGCCGCGCCACCTCTTCGTGCAGGCACTCGAGCGCCGCCCGGGTTTGCGCGGTGCGCGCCTGGGCGGTGCGCAGCTCGGCGGCCAGGCGGCACTCGCGCTCGACCAGCGGCTCCAGTGCCCGGCGGGCGGCCTCGACGCGCCGGGTGCGCTCCAGCGCGCCCGCGAGCTGCTCCTGCAAGCGGGGGAGCTCTTCGTGCTCGATGCGGTGCAGCTCGGCGCTGCGCCGGAGCTGCCCGCGTTTCTCCGAGAAGTGCTCCAGGTACTCGCTTTCGAGCGCCGCGAGCACGCGCTCGCGCAATGGCGTGCTCAGCCCGGCGGAGTGCAGACCGCCGAGCCGCGTGCGCAGGCGGTCGGTCCAGGCGTCGGGCGAAGGCGGGTCGCGCTGAAGATACCACAGGGCCTGGGCGATCCCGCGATGCGCGGGCCTGCTCGCCCCTCCGCCGGGCGGCTCCGCGTCGAACAGCGCGACCACGGCCTGGTCGGCGCGGTCGCCTTCGTGGGTACGGCGCCAGCCGTCGCGCTCCGCCCGAAACAGCTCCGCCGACGGGTTGACGAGAAACCGCTTGCAGAGGCGGTAGCGCGCGCCACGATCGCGGAAGACGACGTCGACCTCCGGCGCCAGGCCGGCGCCCACGGGCTGCACGGCGGCGATCTCGCGCGATCTCGAGGTGTGGCGATCGAACATCGCGCGGGCCAGGGCCTCGAAGATCGTCGACTTGCCGGACTCGTTCGGGCCGGCGATGAGGTTGAGGCCCTCGTCGAAATCGCAGACGCGCGGCTCGCGCTGGCCGCGCCAGTTCCGCAGGCTGATTCGTTCTACGTACACGCCGCGCTCCGTCTCACCAGGCGGTGAAGCAGCGCCTGGGCCGCGCGGGCCGTCTGCGGGTCCACCCCGGCGAACTGGTCGGCCGGCGGCCGCAGTGCCGCGCCGGACACAAGCTGCGCCAGCGCCTCGTCCACCGCGGCCAGCAGGCCGTCGTCCGACGCGTCCGCCGCCCGGGCGGAAAGCTGCGCGGCGTCGGCGTGCCAGTCGAGCAGCAGCACGCGCTCGCGCAGCACCTCCTGCAACAGGTCCGCCGCGCTCAGCGCCGCCTCGGGCGCATCGTGCTCGAAGACCAGCCGGATGCGCAGGACGAGCGACTCGGGGGCGGCGCCGGCCTGCTCGATGCGCCGTTCGAGCCTCGAGACGTCAGTGACGTCCTGCACGCCCTGGTCAAGACTCAGCCAGGTGAGCGAGCGCGTCGCCACCGGGCCGACCTGCGGCGGCGCTCCAGGGGCGTCGATCTGGACGAGCACGACGTGCCCGGCGTCCCGCTCGTCAAAACTCGTCGGTTCGATCGTGCCGCTGTACGTGGCCCGGCCATGGCGGCGGAAGCCGTGCCAGTCTCCCAGCGCGAGGTAGTCGAGCGCGCCGCGATCGGCCCGGTCGGCCGCGATAGGGAAGTTCCCCCGCTGCCCGAGCACGTCCAGTGCGCCATGCGCCAGGCCGATGCGGACCGGACCGCGGGCGGCCGGCGGGACGATCCACGCGGTCGGGTCCACGCGGCTCACCTTCTGCCCAAGCGGGCATGGCAGCAACTCGACGTCGTCGCGGATGCGCAGTGGCGCGGCCTCGGCGCAGAGATGAACGTGCGCGGCGCGGCGCAGCCAGCTCTGCCGCGTCCAGACCGCGTCCGCCGTCAGGGGGTCGTGGTTTCCGGGCAGGACGTAGACCGGGACGGGCGCCAGGTCGCCCAGCAGCGCCACTGCGCGCCGGACAACCTCGTCATCGACCGCCGGTCCGTCGAACGTGTCACCGACGAGCAGCACGAAATCGACGCGCTCGCGATGCGCCAGCTCGACCAGCCGCGCCGCCGCCTCGAAGCGCGCCTCGCAAAGCCGGCACGCTTGCCGGCCCGCCCAGGCGAACGGCATGCCGAGCTGCCAGTCGGCCGTGTGAAGAAAACGCACCATGCCGCTTCAGCATACCCCGAGGTGCCACGAGCGTCGCAAGGTCCGCGGGCACAAACACGGCCGCCGACGGGGCTTTGTTTTCCCCATCGGCGGCACGCGAAGTTCGCACGGATGTGCGGCCGGTCTACGGGCAGGGCTCGCCGAAGGCGGCCAGCAGGACGCCGAGGTCGCCCTGGTCGGTGTCGCCGTCGCCGTCGATATCGCCCGGGCAGTTGCCGATGCCGTTGTTGCAGCCGAAGTTGGCCAGCAGGACGCCGAGGTCGCCCTGGCCGACGACGCCGTCGCCATCCAGGTCGCCCGGACAGGTCGGCGGACAGGGCTCGACGAACGCGATGCGGAAGTCATCGAGCGCCGCCTCGACCAGCGAGCCCTGGCCAAGGTCCTGCGCGATGAAGCGCAGCCGCACGGTCGCGGTCGGCGTCACGACGTCACTCACGCGGAACTCGTGGTAGAACCAGCCGCCGTTGGTCTCCGGCCCGGCCGGTCCGACGGTCTCGGCGTTGACCCACGTCGTGCCGTTGTTGGTGATATCCACGAGGAAGATGTCCGTGTTTGGGGCGGCGCCGGCGCTGTTCGAGTACCAGCGCCAGTAGCTGACGACGGCGTCGGGATACGCTGAGAGGTTGAACACCGGCGAGAACAGCGTGGTCTTGCCGCCGTCGACGTCGTTGGAGCCGGGCTGCTGGCCGGCCGCGGCGCCGGTAACGTAGCACAGGACCCCGGGATCGGGCGTGTGGTCGTCCTCGGGCTGGGCGACGGTGCCCTGCGGGTTGGCGCGTTCCCAGATGCCGGAGGTCGCGTTGTCGTCCGGAGCGCCGACCGTCCAGCCCTGGTTGGTTTCCATGTCATGATCGACCAGCGTCACGAGCTTGCGGGCCGGAGCGCTGTAGACGGTGTTCGGTGCGTCGGCGGGCGACGTGTAGACGTTGCCGTCGAGCCCCGTCGCCTGAACGTAGAACTGCACCGTCTGGCCGCACGGCGCCGCCGGCAGCGGCCCCTGGTAGCTGTAGGGGCCGACCTGCGTCATGTTCGTCACGGCGAACGCGCCCTGGTCGCCCACGCGCGCTCGCAGCTTCACGCCGTCGAGACCCAGGTCCGTCGCGATCGGGCGCACGTCGGTCTGGACCAGCGTGCCGCCCGCCGGGTCGGAGAGCTGCGGCAGCCCGAAGGGGAAGTCGAAGACCAGCCCCTGCTGAAGGTACTGCGCAAGCATCATGATCGCGGCGAAGTTCTCCTGGCTGGTCGGGCGGATGAACTGCGGCGGGAGCTCGAAACCGGGGTTGCCAACGGGGCGCAGCTCGATGGTGAAGCCGAGGATGCCGCGGGCGCCATAAGTCCAGTCCAGTGAACCGCCGGAGGCCAGATAGAGGATGATGCCGACGGGCCCGGGCGTGTAGACCGCGCCGTGCACCGCCTGGATGGCGTTGGCCATGCCGGCAGTGAGCTCGTTGAAGGTGACGCGGTCCGGAGCCGGGGGCTCGGCGGCGACGTAGGCCCACGGAGACATCACGAGCTGCGCGTAGCTGTGGAAGTCGATGTGGGCGACGATCTCCGGATGGGCCTCGATGAAGTCGCGCATCGCGGCGGTCTCGGGCTCGGAGAAGGGCGCGGTCCCGCGGTAGACTTCGCTGCTGCCGTCGCCGCTGGAACCGGCGCCGCCCCACTGGTAGCCCCAGTTGCGGTTGTTGTCGACGCCCCAGGTGCCGTTGCCGTTGTTGCGGCGGTTCTTTCGCCAGAGGCGGTCGGGACCCCAGGTGTAGACGTAGCCGTCGGGATTGACGATGGGGATGATGTAGAAGACGGTCGAGTCGACAACGGCCTTGATCTGCGGGTCGTTGTCGTACTCGCGGATGAGCTGGTCGGCGATGTACATGGGCACGGAGACGCTGATCCACTCGCGCGCGTGCTGGCAGCCGTGGAAGATGACCGCCCGGCGATCGGGCGGAGCATTAGGCCCGGTGATCTTGATGCCGAAGATCTCGCGGTTCTCGATCGAGTATCCGACGTGGAACCGCGAGGCCAGGTCGGGCCGCAGAGCCACGAGCGTGTCGAGGTAGCTCCCGACCTCGGCATAGGTGTGATAGGTGTCGAACCAGGGACTGTCGGCGGGGACCTGCTCGATCTGGCGGCGTTCGCGGTCGATCAGCTCCTGGATGTTCTCGCTGAGGACAGTGTACTTGAAGCCGCTGGCCTTGAGCTCATCCATGCGGTCGGGGGGTATACGGTAGGGCGCCTTGCCGAGCATGGGACTGCACGACATGAAGTGCGGGCTCACGTCCTGCTGGAAGCGGTCCACGTCCGCCGGCGTGTTCAGAATCACCTCGACCAGCGCGTGGCCGGTGTAGTCGACGCCGGTCGGGAGCGGGTCATGCGCCCAGGCGAACGCGGAGAAAGTCAGCAGGCACAGCAGCGCGCCGCTGCGAGCGACGTTGAATCTCATCGGTGTCTCCCCAGAGAAAAAGGGTCGCATCCACGCACGGGAGCGTCGGCCGCGCCCGGTGCAAACCGCGAAAAGCGACTTCCCGCGCCGCGCCGGTGAAAGGGCAGTCGGCGCGGGAAGCCTCGGCCACTCCCCTCCCGCTCCGCCTTCCCGTGCGGGGAGGCGGAGGCGGGGGGAGCCGGTCACAACCGCGTTACGGACAGGGCTGGCCGAACGCGCTCAGCAGCGCGCCCAGGTCGCCCTGGTCGGTGTCGCCGTCGCCGTCGATGTCGCCCGGGCAGTTGCCGACGCCGTCGGTACAACCGAAGTCGCCCAGCAGGATGCCCAGATCGGACTGGTCGACGTCGCCGTCACCGTCAAGATCGCCCGGACAGGGCGTGATCTCCTCGCACTCGTCCGGGATGCCGTTGCCGTTGGAATCCGCCGAGCGGCCGCTGGCGATGTCGTCGCTGTCGACGATGCCGTTCTCGTTGCAGTCGGCCAGGACGGCGTTGCACTGGAACTCGGTCATGAGCAGGGCGTCGATGGCGGCCTCGGTGACCGAGTTGTTGGGGTTGTCGGAGACGACGAAGCGCAGCCGCACCTGGGCGCTGGGCGTCACGAACTGCGTCAGGTTGAAGGTCTTGACCTGCCAGCCGCCGCTGCCGGTCACGTCGTCGACGAGCACCCAGTTTGCGCCTCCGTTGTTGGAGACGTAGGTCTGGATGTTGTCGATCGTGCCGTTGTAGCTGTTCATCCAGCGAGCGAAGGAGATGACGGGGTTCGTCGTGCCGCTGAGGTTGTAGTTCGACGACAGCAGCGTGGTCGGCCCGCCGTCGAGGTCCTCGTCGAACCCGTTGCCCGTCACCCAGCAGCGGCCCGAGCCGTCATAGTCGCTGGGCGGGTCGCCGCGGTTGCCGTTGCTGCCGGCCACAATGGCCCGGATCCAGGCGCCCTCGGTGACGCTCTGGTTGGTGACCGTCCAGCCGGCGTCGTTCTCGAAATTGTCGCTGACGAGCGTGACGGTCTGGCCGACGCTCGGCGCGTAGTTCTGGGTCGGGGCGTTGGCCGGGTTGGTGACGACACCGGTGTCGCTCCCCGCGGCGCTGACGTAGAACTGGGGCGTCGAGCCGCAGACGGCCGGAGGCAGCGTAGCCTGGTAGTTCTCGCCGCCCAGGTGCGTGAGGGGCTTGCTGAGCCAGGGGCCGCCGTCGTAGCGGAAGTGCAGCAGCGTCGAGCCCGGCACGAGCGTCTCGCCGGAAATCTGGACCTGAACGGGCACGTTGACGCTGACGCCCGGCGCCAGGTTGGATGGCGCACCGCCAGGCAGGTTGACGCGCAGGCCCTTCATGGTCAGGTTCGGCGAGCCGCAGATCGAGAAGGGCTGCGGTCCCTGCGGGACGTTGAAGCCGATGACCTCGATCGTCCACTCGCCCGTGGTCGGGTTGTCGATGAATATCTGCTCGATGTTGTCGCGCGAGTTGCGGACGGTCCGCACGGCCGGGGCGCTGGGGTTGAGCGGGTTCAGCGTCCAGGGGTAGAAGACCTGCTGGCTGGGCGAGATGGCGCGGATGTCGAGGTCGTTGATCAGCGCCACCTGCGCGTTGGCGGTCGCGGGATAGTCGTCCCACGCGATCGTCACCTTCAGCGGCTGGGCGAAGGTCGCGTTCACCTTGAACGTGGCGACGCCGCCCTGGCCGATCGAGTCCTCAAAGAAGTTGCCCGTGCGCATGAAGTTGATGGCGTTGATCGCGCGGATTGAGCCGTAGCCGAACTGGTAGTCCGGCCCGATGTTGCCCAGGTCGATCGCCGTGTGGGCCAGCAGGATCTTGAGCGTCGAGTTCCGCGGATCAGGCAGGGCCGGGAACTGAACCCGGTAGTCCTGGAGCATCAACGTGGCTACACCGCACGTCGTCGGCGAAGCCATCGACGTGCCGCACGCCACGGTGTAGGCCGTGTTGCTCGACGCCGAGCACGACGTCACGCCGCCGTCGCCGCCAACCTCGCACCCTGGGGCCGAGATGTCGGGCTTGAGGCGTCCGTCGTCGGTCGGGCCCCAACTGCTGAAGCTGGTCATCGAGTCGTTGTTCGAGTTCAGGGCGCCCACCGTGATGTGGTTCTTGGCGCCGGCCGGCGGCGCGATGCTGTAGTAGTCGCCGTAGCCCTCGATGTCACAGTTGCTGCCCTGGCGCTCGTTGCCGGCGGCCCAGATGACGCGGAACGGGCCGCCGCCCAGGCTGCCGCGCACGATGTTGTCGATCAGCACGTCCGTGACGCCGTAGTCGCCCTGGATGCTGCACGGCCAGCCGTTGCTCTCGGTGTTGCTGCCGATCGAGTTGTTGGAGATCACCGCGCCGTGGGTGTTGATCGCGGCGCCGTAATCCGCCTCGATGTCGCCCGGGTTGCTGTACAGGAAGATGCCGCCGCCGTCCCACTGGAATCCGTACGAGATCAGCGTGCACGCCGGCGCCATGCCCTTGTAGAGCGGGTTGGCCGTGCCGCTGCCGCCGATCGTGCCGGCAACGTGCGTGGCGTGCGTGATCTGGCCGGAATTGTCATGAGTCGTGAGGCGGCCGTTGAAGTCCTGGTGGGTGGCGCGGGCGGTGCCGGCGTCGTAGACGAGCACCTTCACCCCGGCGCCGGTCAGGTTGTAGGGCGGGGCCTGGGCCAGATCGGCCTGGACGCGCGCGCGGTTGCTGTCGTTGGTCTCGCTCATCTGCGGCAGGGCGTGCTCTATCCACTGCACGACGTCATCGCCGGCCAGCGGCCGCACCTGCGACAGCGGCAGCTCGATGACGGCGCCGTTGATCGAGTTCAGCACATCGCGAACCGTGCCGCCGCGGGCCTCGACCGCGTCGAGTCCGGCGCTCAGGTCGACGTCGGCGTGGAAGAGGACGTACATGCCGGCCACGTCGCTGCCGTCGTCGGACACGCCGACCGTCGCCCACGAAGGGCCGCGGCCCGCGTCCACGTATTCTTCGAGCAGCGGGTGGATCTTGCCGGGAAGCGGAATGGTCTGGGCCGCGACCAGGCCGCTGACCCTGCCGACGACCTTCGCGTCATACTGCGCCGCGTCGACCGCGGCAAAGAAGGCGTGCTCGCCCAGGTAAGAAAGCAGCGTCACGCCGCCGAGCTGCAGCGTCGCGCGGTCCATCTCGCTGACCGGTCCGCTGAACATCACCACGATGTGGCGGGCGCCGGCGGTAGTCAGATCGGCGAGCTGGTCGGCGACGGGCACCCCCGCGTGGGTGAGCACGGTCGGAGCCGACAGCGCCTTCGGATTCTTCCACGGGATGCTCCCCGGCGACCCCGCCAGCGCCAGGCCGCTTCCCAGCGCGGCCAGCGCGAGCAACCCGGCAGGGGCGAATGTGAACGGCGAAAGACCTCTGGGGCGTCCAAGACTCGGGGTCATCTCTTTCCTCCGCGGAGAACCACATTGTGAACCAGGGGCTTAACTCAGCCCAACGTGCTGCGAATCGGTCTATTGCACCGCCGCGCTGCGAATCCCCTCCCGTGACCGAGCGGCCACGGCTTCGACCGGGGAGGCGGCTGATCATGTCCTGCCGGCGGAGCGCGCGTGGCTCTGGGTCCGGGTTTCAATCCGCTGCGGGCACGGACCTCGCAAGGTGGACGCGAGCGGGCGATCCGTCGGATGGCTTGGTCGTCTTCCCCAAGGACACGGCTCACCGTTGACGGTATCCGAATCGCACCTAACACGCAAGGTCAAGCCGGGAGATTTCGGCGCACTCCAGCCCTGGTCCCATGCGAGCGCGCGTCGTCACGGCCGGCCCCCTCATGATGATAGCCTCCGCGACCGGGGCACCGGTGTCCGAACGCCACGCGAACAGCCAATCCGGCGCCGGCCACGGTTCCGATAAGCGGCACCACCGCCGCCGCACTTTGTTCTCCTTGACAGCCTCCCGCCTCCGCGATGCACTCACGCCATGGCACGAAACACCGGCAGCGAGCGACTCTTCGTGGATGAAGCGCTCATCCACGTCCGCGGCGGGCGCGGCGGGGACGGCTGCGTCAGTTTCCGCCGCGAGAAGTTTGTGCCGCGCGGCGGGCCGGACGGTGGCGACGGAGGCCACGGCGGGTCGGTATACCTCGAAGCGCGGGACGGGCTCGACACGCTTCTGGAGTTTGCCGGGCGGCATCATTGGCACGCCGAGAACGGCCGCCCGGGTGAGGGTCGCGACTGCTCGGGACGCCGGGGGGCTCACCTGATCGTGCCGGTGCCCGTCGGGACGCTGGTCTTCGACGCGCAGGCGGGGCGGCTGCTGAAAGACCTGGCTCAGGCCGGCCAGCGCGTGCGCGTGGCGCGAGGCGGGCGCGGCGGGCGCGGCAACGCGTATTTCGCGAGTTCAACGAACCAGGCGCCGCGCGAGTTCGAGCATGGAACGGCCGGACAGGAGCGGCTGCTGCGGCTCGAGCTGAAGCTGATCGCGGACGCGGGGTTCGTGGGGCTGCCGAACGCGGGGAAGAGCACGCTGCTGTCGCGCACCACGCGGGCGCGGCCGAAGATCGCGGCCTATCCGTTCACGACCAAGGAGCCCTACCTGGGCATTGCGGAGCTTCCGGGCTTTCGGCGGCTGGTGCTGGCGGACCTGCCCGGGCTGATCGAGGGCGCCCACGCGGGCGTCGGCCTGGGGCACGCATTTCTGCGCCACGTCGAGCGGACGCGGGTGATCGTTCACGTTGTCGATCTCAGCCCGCCCGAGGGCGCCCCGGGCCCGGCCGAAGCCTATAGAATCATTCGCCGCGAACTGGAGCAGTACAGCGCATCGCTCGCGGCCCGCGCCGAGATCATCGTCGGCAACAAGCTCGACCTCACCGGTTCGGATGCCGCGCTCGAGCGCCTGAGGCGCGAGACCGGCCGCCCGGTCCTCGGGGTCTCGGGCGTGAGCGGCGAGGGCGTGCGCGAGCTGCTAGAGGCCGTTTGGACCGCGGTGGCCGCGGCCAGAGCCCTCGAGCCGCCCCCGGAGCGGCCGAAGGCCGAGCCGATCGACTTCGACCAGGCGCCGGGCGAGGGCCGGCGGGTCATCACGTTCGCTGCGGACGAGGACGAAACCGGCGAAACAAACGGCGACTTCGCCCCCGACGACGAGGGCCCCGGATCATGATCGGAAGATGCTCGTGAACGCTGTTCAACCGGTTGATGGGCTGCTGGCTATCGACGTGGGGAACTCGCGCATCGCGATGGCGGTCAGCGACGCCGACGGCCTGCACGATCCGCGGCGCGTCAGCGCCTTCGAGGAAGACGACTGGAACGCGCCGCTGCGCGAGCTGTGGGCCGGCCTGGCCGGCGCGAGACGCCGGGCCGTCGTCATCAGCAGCGTGGCGCCGCGCACCGCGGAGCTGCTCGTCGAACGCATCGAGGGCATCTGCGAAGTCGAGCCCGTGCGCGTCCGCGACGACCTGCCCCTGCCCATGGCCCTCGACATCGACAACGCCGACGAGGTCGGCGTTGACCGCGTGTGCTGCGCGGCGGCGGCCTTCGACCGCCTGCGGACCGCCTGCGCCGTGGCCTCGTTCGGGACGGCGATCACGATCGACTGTGTTTCGGCGGCGGGCCGGTTCATGGGCGGCGCGATCCTCCCGGGGCTCACCCTGTGCTGCGAGGCGCTGCACGAGGGCACCGCTCAACTCCCCCTGGTCGAGGCCGCCGCTCCGAGCGCCGCGCTCGGACGCAACACGCGCGACGCGATCCTGTCCGGCGTGGTCTACGGGGCGATCGGCGCGTTGCGCGAGATCGTCGAACGCTACGCCACCGCGCTCGGCGCCTGGCCGCAGCTCGTGATCACCGGCGGAAACGCGGAGCTGATCCGCGCCGAGGCGGACTTTGTCGACTCGGTCGTGCCGGATCTATGCCTGCTGGGCGTGGCCTTGGCCTACCGCAAGGCCGCCGGCCAGGTCTGAGTCATGACACCGCGCGCCGGAACCTTCGAGGTGCTCAGCGGCCCAGGGCCCGCGGCCATCGCCATTGTCCGCGTGCGCGGACCGGGCGTTGCTCATCTCTGGCGACGGCACCTCCGGACACGGCTCCCGTGCGACGACTCCGCAGTGGCGCCGGGCGCCGTGCTGCGCGCCCGGTTCGTCGACGCCGAGGGCGAGCACCTGGACGACATCCTGCTGTCCGTGCACGCACGACCACCAGGCCCGCGCTCGCCGTCCCCGTCCGGCCAGGACCACGACTGGGAGATTCGGCTGCATCTGCACGGCGGCGCCGGCGTGATGCAGCGCTGCCGCGAGTCGCTCGCCGCGGCGGGCTTCCGCGAAGCCCGAGAGAATGGGGCGAATGCCGGCGCCGGCCTCTTCGGCGAGCGCACCCGCCTCGAGCGCGAAGCGAGTGCGCTGCTGCCGCGCATATTGACCCTGCAAGGCGCAAGCTGGCTACTGCGACAACCGCTCACGCTCGCCCAGATGGTGCGGAAGCGACTGGACGACCTTGCAAAACACGGCGCCGCGGCCCTGGCGGCCGGCCGCGCAGAGTGCGCGGCGGCGGCCGCCCGCCTGAATCTCGTGAACTGGTTCACCCGCCCGCTGCGCGTCGCCGTGATCGGCCCGCCGAACGCCGGCAAGAGCACCCTCATCAACGCGCTGTGCGCCCGGCCCGTGAGCCTGGTGTCGCCGCAGCCGGGCACGACGCGCGACTGGGTCGAGGCCCTGGACGAGATCGAAGGTTTCCCGGTCGCCTGGATCGACACGGCCGGCTGGCGGCACGCCGACGACGAGATCGAAGCCGAGGCAATCCGACGCGCCCGGCGCGTCCTCGCCGAGGCCGACCGCGCCGTGCTCGTCCTGGATTCGTCGCCCGATGGCGCGGCGGCGAGCGCGGCGTTTTCCCGGGTGGGCGGCCGACTGACGCCGGATGTGGTCGTCATGAACAAGTGCGACCTGCTGGCGGAGGCGAGTGCATCGGGCAAATCGCGCTCCTCGATGGGCGGCGGACTCGCGCCCCCGGCGGCCGTGGCGCCCGTGCTGGATCAACTGCCGACGGCCTGGCGGAAAGTGAGCATCTGCGCCGCTGCGACCACGGGCCTCGGCGTCGACGCGCTGCGCCGCAGACTGCTAGAGGCGTCCGGCCGACGCGCGGCGGACCTGGCGCATCCCGCGGCCTTCACCCCGCGCCAGGCCGACCGGCTGGCTGCGGCCGCGTCGGCGACCACGGCGCAACCGGCGCGGGCAGCGCTCCTGGAGTGCCTGGGAGAAACGTGAACGCTGGCCTGATCGTGGCTCGCTGCCGGGCGGCGCTTGCAGGATTCGCTGAGACGCCCGCTGGCGCTCGCGGCTCGTGGCGGCCGGCGCGTCCGCGTAGAATGTCGCGCCCGGGCCGGGATTCAGACCGGTGTCAACGTTGAGATCGCCCCATGCGGATTGCCATCCTCACCACCGGCGGCACGATCGAGAAGACCTACGACGAGACCGACGGGTCCCTGCGCAACGCCGGGTCGGTCCTCGACATTGTTCTGCATCACCTGCGGCTGCCGGCGCTGGCGCTGCGGCAGGTGCACGTGATGTCGAAGGACTCGCTCGACATGACCGACGAGGACCGGCGGATCATTCTCGAGGCCGTGCGGGTGGCGCTGCCGACCTGCGACGGCGTGATCGTCGTGCACGGCACCGACACGATGGCGAACACCGGCGAACTGCTGCACGCGAGCCTGCCCGGCCTGGACAAGCCGGTGATCCTCACCGGCGCCATGCGGCCGTTCGAGTTCCGCGACACCGACGCCTACCAGAACCTCACCGAGGCCCTGCTGGCCTGCCGGCTGCTGGCCCCGGGCGTCTACGTGGTCATGCACAACCAGGCGCTGCGCTTTCCCGGCGTGCGGAAAGACCGCCAGCGGCGCACGTTCGTCCGCGACGAGTGACCGCGCTCTGGTTCGTCAGTCCGGCAGCAGGTCGTCGTCGAGACCGGAGACGATGAACAGCAGGCAGCCAGCGCGCGTGCTCTGGACGCCGTGCGTGCTGCCCGGCTCGGCGCGCTGGTAGTCGCCGGAGTGCAGCGTGTTCGCGCCGACCGAAAGGTCGCCTTCGAGCACGAGGCATTCCTCCGGGCTGTTGTGCAGGTGGCGGGGGTACGCGGCGCCAGGCGTCATGCGCACGAGCATCGTCGCGCGGTTGTGGGCGCGATCGGCGTAGAGCTGTCGCACCGCCACCCCCGCGACGCCCGTGTCCTCCCACGCGCCGTCCTCGGCGCGGACGATGCACAGGCCGTCGCGCGTCGGCGGCGGGGTCCAACGCTTCCAGACCTGCGTGTCGCCGCCGGCAGCCGCATGCGGCACTGTGCTCGGAGCGGCGCGGTCGAGCGGTCCCGGCGCGTCCAGCGCGTCCCGCGTGGCCGCTTCGAGCCCTCGGGTCGCCAGGCGGCAGGATTCGCACAATTTCAAGTGCTCCTCAAAGGCCCCCCTCACCGGCTCGGAGAGCGCCCCGCTGACGTACAGCGTGACCCACTCCGCCGGAGTGAACTCGGGGTGATTGTGCCAGTCGTGTTCAGCCATGATGCAACCTCGACAAACGACTTGAGGACGGGAGGGGGCGGACACGAGCAGATCGGCGGCTCACGTCGGCGCGCGGCGCAAGGGGTCCGCAAGTTCGGCGACGAAGAACGCCGATCGGCGCTGGGTTATCACTGACACAACGAGATGCGTACGACACGCGCATGAGACAGGGCACCCCAAGCTGGCGGCACCGACGAAGCGCTGGGTTGAGAGACCCGACGACCCGCCGCGTTTATAGCACGCCGCGACCGCGCTCGCCAGTGGTCCCGATTGGCGTTTAGCATTCTGGCCACTCGCTGGTCCTTGGGGGAGCTTTCTGCTCCGACGGCGCGGCAAACCTCGGGCCCGACGGCGGGTCTTCACCCATGCGGCCGGCGGTCGGAATGGGCCGAGCGCCGCATCCGCGCACATCACCGCGCCCTGGGAGAGCGAACCATGCGCCGTTGCTGCATGCTGGCACTGTTGGCGACCCTGCTGGTCTCATCCGGCTGCGTGGCCGTCTCGGCAAAGAACAACCGCTTCGGCAGCGCCCGCCAGGCGGTGGTCCTGGGAGGCGCCATCTACATCGTGGACACGCAGACCGGGGCGGTCTGGCCTGCCAGGGCGCCCCTGGCCGAGCCGCCCGCCGACGACAAGGATTAGCGTCGTCCCCCGGACGATCGGTGCGCCGGACGCGCCGAACGTCGCGTCAGTGGCGCGCCCTGCCCGGCGCGACCGTCATTTCCTGCCACATCCGCAGCGCCTCGTCAGCCTGCAACCGGCGCCCGCCGTGGACGCGCGCGCTCGCCCGTCGAACGTACATCATCTGCTCCACGCCGTCGATCGACACCGCGACGGGGTGGTAGTCACTCAGTGGCGGCCGGGTCGTCGCGAAGGCTGCGTGCAGGATGACGTCCGGCTGGTACTGCGTGATGACGTAGGGCAGGTCCATCTTGTTATGCCCCGGGCGGTCGCTGGCTGTCACGGGCAGGCGCGCGATGTGCGGCTCGCACTTGCCATACAGGTCCACGCAGTATCGCCGCGAGTAGTACGGCAGCGTTCCCGCGTACCCGACGGCGACGGTCGCCTGCGCGTCGGCCATCCGGGTCAGCGCGACGTGGTAGCGGACGTTCATGCGGTTGTCGCCGGTCATGTCCGGCGGCTCGATCAGCAGCCAGCGCGGCCAGTTCACCGCGTGCATCGCCAGCAGGCACGCGAACATGCCGCCGGCGGTCATGCGCAGCGCGGTGCGGGCATCGGGAATCAGCAGTCGTGTCGCCCGCAGCGCCCCTTGCGCCGCAAGCACGAGCAGGGCCGGCACCGCGGGCAGCACGAAGCGATTCAGCGGCCACGCGTCCCCGCCACAATACACCTGGTAGGCGACGAGCACGGCCAGCGTCCCGCCGGCCAGCAGGTGCCAGCGCCGGGGCCGGACCAGCACGGCGAGCCCAAGCAGCACGGGCACACCGAATTGCAGCGCCGTCCAGAGCGAGTGCCGCAGGCCCGCCATGAGCCGGCGTTCGAGCGGCCAGCCGGTGAGCTTCAGGTAGTACGTGTTCGGCGCCGTCTCGCCATAATACAGGTGGCGCCACCACGTGTGCGCGGCCAGCACGACGACAACCACCCCGAGCCCGGCCAGCGTCAGCCAGCGGCCGCGCCGCCCCGCCGCCAGCAGAAAGCCGGCGACGAAGATCACGAGGATCAGCACGTCGCTGCGGATCAGCAGCGCCGGCGCCAGCCACAGCATCGCGCCGAGCCCGGCCCGCGCTTCGCCACGCAGCGCCCGCGCCGCCGCGGCCAGCGCCAGCGTGACCAGCAGCGTCAGCAGGCCGGTCTCCATGCCCAGCAGAGTGAAGTAGTGCAGGTTGTACAGGGAGGCCACCGGCAGCAGCGCGGCGCAGGCGACCGCGGGCGACAGCCGGCAGGCGCGCCCCAGGACGGCCGTCGCCGCCAGGCAGCCCCACAGCACCGGCACGCCAATCACCTGCACGAGCAGGCACGTGACAGAAGGCGACAGCCTGAGCAGGTGCAGCAGCCCCAGCAGCGCCGTCCAGCCGAAATTCGTGTAGCCCTCGACGCGCTCGCCGGCGTTCCAGACCCAGCCCAGCCCGCGGGCCCAGTTGTCGGCGTAGCGCATCGAGATCATGGCGTCGTCGAAGAGACAGAAATAGCGCGTGCCCTCGACGACCACGCTCGAACGCCAGATGAACGCCCCCGCGTACAGCGCCTGAGCGCCGCACAGGGCGCCGACGCACAGCCACACCATGCGGTAGCTGCGGGCGGCGATGCGATGCTGCTTGTCGGATGGCATTCCGTGTCGAGCTCCGCGCCTTGCCGAAACGGCGGGGCCGGATTGTACCGGCTCCGCGCCCGGTCGTTGGGCGCGACGTTGCGAGTCGCGGGCCTCGAGTGATAAGCTCGGGGGGCGGATGTGAGGAGCCGGGCCAACACGGGCGGACCGGCCGCGCGCCGCGCTCTTCGTCGCGCTGTTCCGGGGCGGTCTCATGCCCAGGTTGCTGCCCATCGCGTTGCTGGCGCCGGCGCTTGCCATGCTGCTGTGGCTGGCGCTGGGCCGGGTCGAGCCGCGCGCGGACTTCGTGGTGGCCGGCGACCAGGTGCGCACGATCGACCCCCACCGCGCCAGCTTCGCCGACGAGCTGGCCATCGCCGGCGCGCTGTTCGAGGGCCTGACGCGGCTGAACGAACGCACGTTCCTGCCGGAGCCGGGCGCGGCCGAGCGCTGGGAGACCTGCGAGGACGGGCGGCGCTACGTGTTTCACCTGCGGCCGGAGGCGCGCTGGTCGAACGGCGAGCCGCTGCTGGCCGAGCACTTCGTCCGCGCCTGGGAATACGTGCTCGATCCGGCCTGCGAGGCGCAGTACGCCGCCGCGCTGTTCGTGATCGACGGCGCCGAGGCGTACTACCGCGCGGCGGGCGGCGTCGAAAGGCCGCCGGCGGAGACGCTGGGAGTCCGTGCGATCGACGCCCGGACATTGGAATTGCGCCTCGCCGCGCCGTGCCCCTACCTGCTCGAGATCCTGTCGTTTCCGATCTTCGCACCGGTGTATCCGCCGCTGCTGGAGCGCTTCGTCTACCGCGACGGGCGCGTGCTGCGCGGGACGCGTCACCTCTGGCTGCGGCCGGAGCACATCGTCGGCAACGGCGCGTTTCGCCTGGTCAAGTGGGATTTCAAGGAGCGCTTTCTGCTGGCGCGCAACGAGCACTACTGGGACCGCGACGTGTGCGACGTCGAGACGATCGAGTTCTACCTGGCGCCGAGCGGCAACGCGGCCCAGATTGCCTACGAGACCGGCCGCGTCGACATGCTGCGCGGGCTCGACGCCGAAGTCGCACTCGAGCTGCGCCGCCAGCAGGAAACCGGCCGCCGCCGCGACTTCCGCCTCGGCGACCGCTTCGCCACGTTCTTCCTGCGCGTGAACTGCCGCCGCCCGCCGCTGGATGACGCCGACCTGCGCCGGGCCCTGGCGCTGGCCATCGACAAGGATGAGCTGTGCCGGCACGTGATGGGCCTGGGCGAGCAGCCGGCGGATCACTACGTGCCGTGGCACCTGCTGGCGGGCGGCGCTGCCGCCCCGCCGGCCGGACTCGGGATGGGACTTTCGCGGGCGGCGCGGCTGACCGAGGCCAGGCGGCTCCTGTCGCGCAGCCGGCTGGGCGCCACGGGTGGCGGGCGCCCACTGGAGCTGGCCTACGCGCCGGAGCCGGCGGCGTTCCGTCGCGTGTGCGAGGCGGTGGCCGAGATGTGGCGGCGCGACCTCGGGCTGCGCGTGGAGCTGCGCGCCCTGGAGCCGCGCGTGCTGAGCGAGCGCATCCGCCGGCTCGACTACGACGTCGTGCGCAGCAACTGGTTCGGCGACTACTCCGACCCGATGACGTTCCTGGACATGTTCACCAGCCACGGCGCGCAGAATCGCACAGGCTGGGCCGACGCCGAGTACGACGCGCTGATCGCCGCAGCGGCGCGCGAGCCCGTCGCGGCCCGGCGCATCGAGCTGCTGCAAGCGGCCGAGCGCCGGTTGTGTCTTGAGGAGCTGCCGATCATTCCGCTGTTCTTCATGCGCGGCAATGCGCTGCTCAACCCGCGCTTCGAGCTGGCCGACAGCCAGCGCGGCGTGCCGCAGTTCCATCGCGTGCGGCGCGCGGCGGCTCGCTGACGCGAGGGTCGGCGCGCGGCATTCAGTCGCTGGGGGCGTTGAGGTAGGCGGTAAACCAGCGCAGCCGCAGGCCGAGCGTGCCGGCGGTCCCGGTGTTGCCGACGTCGATCTGGCGCAGGGGCATGGTGTGCGCGCTGCCGTCGAGGAACAGCGCATTCAGCCCCTTGGAATGGCGTTTGTCGCTGGCCATGCGCGGGTACTGCCCGAAGGGCAGTTGCGACGCGAAGAAGGCGTCGTGCAACTGGAGATCGACGACCGGCATGCGATGATGAACTTCGGTGATGTAGATCAGCCGCGAGGGGCTGATGATGCGCTCGTCGAGGCGGTCGAGCTTGAAGAACTTGGCGCTGTCGACGACGTCCTGGTTCTCGCTGCGGTACTCGACGCCCGGGCCGCCTCCGTTGGGCGTGTCCTGGTTGACGTTGTTCAGCGTGTAGGGGATAGGGAAGGCGTTGGTGATGTAGTCGAGCGGCTGGTCGCCGAAGGCGCCTTCGGACTCGGGGAACGAGGGGCACTGGAAAAGCTCGATCGACTTCAGGACGCGGATCAGCGGCTGCTGGAGCGTCAGCGGGGTCGGTCGCCACAGCCCGGGAATCGGCCCGTCGTGATAGGGCAGCGAATAGAGCAGCGCCTGCGACCAGTGCAGCGTCGAATTCGGATCGGCGTCAGCGAGCTGGTTGGCGACGTGCTCGGCCCGCAGCAGCGTCTCGCGATTCTCCTTCGCATACAGCAGCGCCGCCGCCCCGAGCGACCGCAGGTTCGTGTTGCACTTGAGCTGGCGCGCCTGGGCGCGCGCGGCGCTCATCGAGGGCAGCAGGATGGCCAGCAGCAGCGCGATGATGGCGACAACGATCAGGAGTTCAATGATCGTGAAGGCTCCCAGCCGCCGGCTTCTCTTGAACATTGCGTGCGTCCTCGCGACCCGCCGCGGTGAACTGCCGGTTTACGACAATTGACAGATATTGACAGCCCTGGACCGCTGACCCCGCGGAACGCAGGTGGGACGTGCTGCCCATGAGAACACGACCCGGGTGCGGCCGGGCTGGTATTATTATCGCTCTTGTTTCGGGTTGCAAGGGAAAACTGGCGGGTGGCGCCCTTCCCGTATTGACGTCGTCGAACCAACACCAACAACCGCGCACGGCGAGGCCGCCGATCAAGCCTCCGCCGGCTAGGCCGAGACCTTGCGCCCAGCCTTCCGACGGCGATTGATTGTCTTGCGGCCGTTGTGCGTGCGCATTCGCGCACGGAACCCCGACTTGCGCTTGCGCTTGATCTTGCTCAGGCGATGCGGATAGTGCATGACGCTGCTCCACAAGCAGCCGGCGCTGCGGCGACGTCTCGCCGTCGTGCCGGCCCCCTTCGATGGCCCACGGCCGCGAACCGAAACGGGCACTATCGCCGGATTCTCGTGGTTCGTCAACAGCGCTTCGGCGTCTTGCCTGCGTGCCAGCCGACCTCTAGATTACCGGCCGAGCTGTTTCACGGGCCGTGCGCTGCCAGGAGACCATCCGGATGACCACTGCCGCCGCCGTCCATGCCAAGGCCATCGCCCTCGGCAAACTGTGCGTGCGAATGACTGCGCGGGCTGGCTCCGGCCACCCGTCGAGCGGCCTGTCTCTCGCGCACCTGGTGACGCAACTGATGTACCGCGAGATGCGCTACGACCCGGCCGATCCGTGGGATGCAGCGGCGGATCGGCTCGTGCTGTCCGAGGGTCATGCCGTCCCGATCGTCTACGCCGCACTGGCCGATCTTGGCGCCGCCGTCGGGCGGACGCGGGCCGAGGCGCGGCCGCTGACCCCGGCCGACGTTGACGGCCTGCGCGACCTGCCAAGCCTGCTCGACGGCCATCCCAACCCCGCCGAGGGTGTCCCGTTCTTCGACGCCGCCACCGGCAGCCTGGGGCAGGGACTCAGCGTGGCGGCGGGGCTGGCGGCTGGCGCGCGGCTGGACAACTCGCCGCGGCGCGTGTTCTGCATCATCGGCGACGGCGAATCGCGCGAGGGGCAGGTATGGGAAGCGTTGGATTTCATCGTCGATCACAAGCTGAGCGCCGTGTGCGCGATCTTCAACGCCAACGGCCAGGGCCAGACGAGCTACGTTTCGGCGCAGCAGTCAGCGGAGCGGCTCGCGGCCAAGCTGGCGGCGTTCGGCTGGAAGACGGTCACGATCGACGGGCATGATCCGGACGCGATCGCCGGGGCTCTGGCGGAAATGAAGGCGGGCCTGCCGCCGCTGGCGATCGTCGCCCGCACGGTGAAGGGCTGGGGGGTCGATGAGCTCCAAAAGGGCAACTGGCACGGAAAGCCGCTCTCCGACGACCACGTGGCCGCGGCCGATGCTGATCTCGATCGCCAGGCGGAGAAGCTGGCCAAGGGGGCCTCGGAACTGGCCCGGCCGCCCGCGGCCGGCAAGTGCGGCAAGCGTGTCGAGCGCCGCGATCCGCGCGAGGTGAAATGGCCCAGCTTCTCGGAGGCGATGCGCGCGGGGGGCTTCGAGAAGGCGCTCGCCAAGAACGAGCTCGGCACGCGCAAGGCGTACGGCGCAGCGCTCCGGACGGCGGGCGACCTGCTGCCGCAGGTGGTCGTGCTGGACGGCGACGTGAGCAACTCGACGTTTTCCGAGCTGTTCGCCAAAGCGCACGCCGACCGCTTTTTCGAGTGCAAGATCGCCGAGCAGAACATGGTGTCGGTGGCGGCCGGGTTGTCCGCGGCGGGCTTCGTGCCGTTCGTGAACACGTTCTCGAAGTTCGTCGCCCGGGCGTACGACCAGATCGAGATGGCGAACATCTCACGCGCCAACCTGAAAATCGTCGGCTCGCACAGCGGCATCTCCCTTGCCGCCGACGGCCCCAGCCAGATGTCGCTGCTCGACGTCGCCTATTTTCATTCGCTCGCGTCGGTCCGCGGCGACGACCGCCAGAGCCCGCAGTGCTGGCTCTATCAGCCCGCCGACGCCGTCGCCGCCTATCACTGCACGCGGCTGCTGACGATCCACGGCGGAATGTGCTACATGCGGACGCATCGCCCGGACGTGCCGCTGCTCTACCCGCACGACGCGGTCTTCGAGCCGCGCGGATTCAACGTGCTGGCCCAGGGCGACGACCTGGCGATCATCTCCGGCGGCTACATGGTCCACGTCGCCCGCCAGGCGGTTGAGATGCTCGCGCGACAGGGCCGCCGCGCCGCCCTCGTCGACGTCTACTGCCTGCCCACCGACGCCGTCCGTCTGGCCGATACGCTGCGCAAGACCGGCCGGCGCGCGCTGGTCGTCGAGGACAACTACGGCGGCGGGCTCGGGGCGGCGGTGTCGGCAATCGCGGCGGCGCACGGCGACCTGCGCGTCGCCAACCTGTTCTGCCAGCGGATGCCCAAGAGCGCGCGCACGCCCGAGGAGATTCTGGATTACTGCGGCGTCGGGGCGAGACAGATCGCCGACCAGGCGCTGGCGCTGCTTCGGCGACCGGCATGAAGGGGGACGGGATGAACCTGGTGACGGGCGCGTCGGGGCTGCTGGGCAGCCACATCGTCGAGAAGCTGCGCGCCGCCGGGCGCCCGGTGCGCGTGCTGGTGCGGCGTGACAGCGACCGGACGTGGTTGAAGACGCAGGGGGTGGAGTTCTGCGAGGGCGACGTGACCGAGCCCGGCTCGCTGAGGGCCGCCTGCCGGGGCGTCGACGTGGTCTATCACTCGGCGGCGAAGGTGGGCGACTGGGGGCCGTGGGAAGACTTCCAGCGGATCACGATCGACGGCACGCGCCACCTCGTGGAGGCGGCGGTCGAGGCGGGGGTGCGGCGTTTCGTTCACATCAGCTCGATCAGCACCTATGGCTACCACACGCGCGACGTGACGGTCGACGAGAGCTGGGAGCTGGGCTACGGGCTGTATCGCTGGGCCTACTACAGCAAGTCGAAGTGCGAGGCCGAGCGCATCGTCTGGGAGGCGCACCGCAACAAGCGCATCGACGTCACGGTGATCCGTCCCGCCTGGATTTACGGCCCCCGCGACCGGGCCACCATCGCGCGCCTCGCCGGCATGATCCGCGCCGGACGGGCCAAGATCCTCGGCCGCGGTGACAATCGCCTCAACGTCGTCTACGCCGGAAACGTCGCCGAGGCCGCGATCCTGGCGGCGGATTCGCCGGCGGCGGCGGGCGAGGCGTTCAACGCCTCGAACGACGGCGACATCACGCAGCAGCGGTATTTCGATCTGCTGGCCGACGCGCTCGGGGCCCCGCGCGTCACACGCCGCGTGCCGTACCGGCTGGCGTACGCGGCCGGCCTGCTGCTCGAATGCCTCGGCCACGCGCTGGGCACGACGCGGCCGCCGTTCATCACGCGCTATGCCGTGTGGCTGATGGGCCGGCGCTCGTTCTTCTCGGCCGAGAAGGCCCGCCGCATGCTGGGCTGGAAGCCCACGATCACCTACGACGTGGGCGTGCCGCTGACGGTGCGCTGGTACCTGGAGCAGGAGCGCGCCGCCGGGCCGGCCAAGCTGCCCGTAGCGCAGTCGGCTTCGGCCTGAGCCGACGGGGGCCGCGCCGAACGACCGGAGCGCCGCGCAACATGAAATGCACCCACGTCGCGCTTCAGGTGCGCGACATCGAGCGCTCGATCGCCTTCTACCGCCGCTACTGCGGCCTGCACGTCGTGCACGACCGCACCGAGGACTTCCGCGTCGTCTGGCTGGCGTGGACCGAGCCGCCGCAATTCGTCATCGTGCTGCTGCACGCGCCCTACGAGCGAAACGAGCAGCCCCCCTGGCAGCATATCGGCATCGCCGTCGATCGCCGCGACGAGGTGGACGAAGTCTACGCCCTGGCGGCCGCTGAACCGGCGACGCAGCACTGGCCGCCGCGCGACGCCGGTCCGATCGTCGGCTACTATTGCGCGCTGCGCGACCCCGACGGGAACACGATCGAATTCTCCCACGGCCAGCGCATCGGCTAAGCGCGAGGCGGCGGCCGCGCCCCGGCGCCGCGGCTTCACCCCACCCGGTTCTTCACGCGATACGCCGCCCGCACGATCTCCTCCGGCTCGCGCAGGTCGGGCACTTCCTCCAGCGCCGCGGCGATCCAGCGCTGCGCGTCGGCGCGGCGGTCGCCCCACTGAACCAGGATCTCCAGCGCCACGCGCCGCACGCCCGTCCACTCCGCGGCGACCGGCGTCGGCCCGCCGGCCGCCGCGCCGGCGAATTCCCCGAGCTTGCCGCGCAGGTCGGCGACGATCTGGGCTGCGGTCTTCTTGCCGATCTCCGGCAACGACGACAGCAACCGCTCGTCACCGCTTTCGATCGCGGCCGCCAGCTGCGCCGCGGGAAGGCTCATCGCCCGCAGCCCGCGCCGCAGGCTGATCCCGCGGACCTTCGTGAACTCCTGGAAGAAGGCCCGGTCGGCGGGCGTCAGGAAGCCCAGCAGCCGTGGCACCAGGTTCCCCGAGGCGATGTTGCCTTCAAAGTATTGCAGCGTCGAGAGCGCCACGACCTGCCCCAGTTGCAGCGTCAGCGCCGCCACCGCGGCTGATGGAACCAGCACCTCGTACGTCAGGCCGCCGCCGGTCTCGATGCAGGCCGAGCCGCCCGGCGTCAGTTCGACGAGCCGCCCGGCGATGCGCGCGATCATGCCGGCCTCCTGTTGGGGCCGGTGCGGCCGGTCGAAGCGTCGCTCGCGAGGCGCCGGCGGGCCGCGCGCAGCCGTTGTCCGCAAAGTGCGATCGCGATGGCGTCGGAGACGTCGTGCGGCTCGGGCGGACGATCGAGGTGCAGGGCGGCGGTGATGGCCCGTTGCATCTGGGCCTTGCCGGCGCGGCCGCTGCCCGTGAGCAGCTTCTTGACCTGCGTTGCGGCCACACCGCAGACCTCCAGTCCGCGTCGCGCCGCCAGGGCGAGCACCACGCCGCGGGCATGCGCCATCAGAATCGCCGTGCGCGGGTGGCGATAGTGCGCATAGAGCTCTTCGCAGACGAGGCAGTCCGGCTGGGTGGACGAGATCAGCTCGTCGAGCCCGCGCTCGAGCTCCGCCAGGCGTGCCTCGAGCGGCAGCCCGGCCCCGAGTCGCACCACGCCGGCCTCGACCAGCTCTGCCTCGCACCCGCGGGGGCGCACGACGGCGTAACCCGTGCGCTGCAAGCCCGGGTCGATCCCGATCAGCGGCGACGCCCCCCGACTGGACGATCGCGCGAACGGATTCGACGATATACACGCCGGCGCCATGCGCTCCATCATGCGGCGTTCGGGCGGGGAGGGCAACTCCGTCGCAGAGACGGCGTGAACGCCGATAAAAGACCGCTGGGCCGCTCGGGCCTCCTGACGCCGCGGGGCGCCGCGGGTCACGGGGGCGCTGCGATTCCGACCAACAACTTGACGTAACCGCGTCACCTGACGCGTCGTATAATGTGAAGTCAACCCGGGGGCCGCGCCCGCGATCGGCGTGGGAGTCTGGCACGGGAAAGGAAGACCGAATGTCATCGTACTGCCGACCCACGCGCTACGTGGCCGCGTGGCTGCTGCTGGGAGTGCTGGGCGCCGACCTTCGAGCCCAGGAGACGCTGGACAACGTCTACGCGGCGATCCTGCGTGGCGACTACCAGGGTGGCCGCGAGAAGCTGGCGGGTCTGCTGGGCCCGGAGGCGGCCAGCGCCGAAGCGCAGCGGGTCGACACCTGGCTGAAGCAGTTCGGCGAGACGGTGAAGACGCGCAGCGAGCTGCGCTCAAGCGCGCTGGCCTGGAACGTGGATCAGGCGCACAAGGCGGACGATGGCGGCCGGGTCTACCTGGCGCTGAGCTTCGCCTCGCAGGCGCTGGCGTACGCGGAGGACAAGGCGGCGCTGCGCGGCGAGGCGTGGCTGGGGCGGCTGCGCAGCAAGGGGCTGGCGCTGGCGGCCGAGTGCGAGCAGCGCGGCAAGTGGACGAACGCGTGGGCGTACTACAGCCGGCTGAGCCGCATCTGGCCGGACGACCAGCAGCTCACAAAGATGCTGAAGCGCGCGGCGCGGCACTGGCGGCTGGAGCTCGTCTACAAGGACAAGCACGCGGTGGATGAGCGGATGAAGGGGGTCAGCCCCTACATCCTGGATCGCGTGATCCGCGCCGTTGACGACAACTACTACGAGAAGCCCGACTTCGTGAGGATGGGCGATGGCGCGCTGGACCAGCTCGGCGCCCTGTGCAACACCACCAAGCTTCAGACGGTCTTCGACGGCGTCGCCAACCCCGACCTGCGCGAGCACTTTCTGGCCGGGCTGGAGCGCCTGCGGCAGAAGATGCACGGCGACCGGGCGTTCGGCGCTCGCGGCCTGATGGCGCTGTTCGGCGACCTGCGCGAGCTGAACAAATCCAGCGTGTCCCTGCCCCAGGCGCTGCTGGTCGTCGAATTCCTCGAAGGCGCGCTGGGCGAGCTCGACGACTTCACCTCGGTCGTCTGGCCCGCGGACGCCGCCGATTTCGACAAGCGGATGATCGGCAACTTCTGCGGCGTGGGCATCCAGCTCGGGATCGACGAGAGCACGTCGCGGCTGAAGGTCGTGACGCCGCTGGAGGACTCGCCGGCCCTTGAGGCCGGGATCCGTCCGAACGACCTGATCTTCGCCGTCAATGGCGAGTCGACCAAGAACTGGACGACGGACGACGCGGTGGACAATATCACCGGCGAGCCGGGCACCACCGTGACACTCACGATCTATCGCCCGGAGACCAAGGATCGCTTCGACTTTCCGCTGGTCCGCCGGCGAATCCAGTTGACGACGGTCCGCGGCGTGAGCCGCGCGGAGGGCGCGAACGCCTGGAACTTCATGCTCGACGCCGACGCGGGGATCGCCTACATCCGGCTGACGGGCTTCAACCCGGATTCGCATCGCGAGCTGGAGCGGGCGCTGGCCGAAGCCAGCAAGCAGGGGATGCGCGGCCTGGTGCTCGACCTGCGGCACAATCCGGGCGGCCTGCTCGACGTTGCGGTGAACATCGTGGGGATGTTCCTGGAGAAAGGCGAGGTCGTCGCGACTGCGGGGCGCATCGAACGGCGCCAGCATCTCGAGGTGCCTGGCAATGCGCCGTACGCCGACCTGCCACTGGTGGTCCTTGTGAACGAGGGCAGCGCCAGCGCGTCGGAGATCGTCGCCGGCGCCTTGCAGGATCACAACCGGCGCGCCGTTGTGCTCGGTGAGCGCACCTTCGGCAAGGGCAGCGTGCAACGCGTGCTCCAGGTGGCCAACGACGCGCGGCTGAAACTCACGACCGCCCTGTATCACCTGCCCAGCGGCCGCACGCCGCACAAGGCGCCCGGCGCCGAGACCTGGGGCGTGACGCCGGACTGGACCATCGAGCTGACGCCGATCGAGTTCCGCAAGGTGCTGGAGCGCGAGACGCGCGCCTTCGTCATCAGGAACGACCGCCAGACGTCGGGCGTAAAGATCGAGCCGAAGGAGGAGGCCGACGACGCCGCGGACGGCAAGACGGGGACCCGCTCCGACCTGGCCCTCAGCGAGCAGGAGCAAGGTGACGATCTGCTCAGCGAGGATGACATCACGCTGCTTCAGAGCGCCCCGTACACCGCGCCCGACGCCGACCCGCAGCTCGAAACCGCGGTCCTGCAACTGCGCGTCAAGCTCGCGGCCAACCTGCCCTGGCCGCGGCAGATCATCGCCAAGAAGGACGACGCCGCCGCGGCCCCCTCACGCTGACCACGCGGAGTGTCGCCGGCGCGGGCCAATCACGGGCAAGCCGTCCCGTAGGCCGCCAGCAGGATCCCGAGATCCGCCTGGTCAACCGCGCCGCTGCCGTCGAGATCGGCCCAGCGGTCATACGCGGGCGCGCCCTCGGCCGATCCGTACGCGGCCAGCAGCACGCCCAGGTCCGATTGCCCGACGGTCAGGTCGCCGTCGACATCCGCCGCGCATTCGCACTCGTCAGGAATGCCGTTGCCGTCGAGGTCCTGCGAGCTTCCGCCGGCAATGTCGGCCGCGTCGCCGACGCCGTTGCCGTTGCAGTCGTAATCGCCGATCCGCAGGTAGTAGACGTCCTGTTCGCCGTTGTAGGTTGCGGCGTAGGCGAGGTGCGCGCCGACCCGGTCAGACTCGATGTCGTAATAGTCGCCGAGCTTGTTCTGGTTGGGCCAGCCGAGCCAACTGTCGAATTGCGGCGCGATCTCAACGGCCGCCGACCAGGTGACGCCGGCGTCGCTCGAGGACGAGTATCGAAGCGTGGAAACACGCACGCTCGGCATGTCGAGCGTGTCGGCCCAGACCACGTCGATCCGGCCGGTGGGCGCGACGCCCATCGTAGCGAACCACTGCCAGGCGTTGGCGCCCGGCGGCTCGGGATTCACCTTGACCGGCGTGCTCCAGGTCTGGCCGCCGTCCTCGCTCCGCGCGAACATGACGTCCATCGGGTCCGGTCCGGGGGGATTGACTGAGCAGAGCATGTACAGGTTGCCGCGCGTCGGGCCATCGGAGTGGTCGGCCGCGATCCACACCTGCCCGAGCAGACCGCCGGGATTCGGACTGCTCGCCAGGAAGTACCGCTGCGCCCCGCCCAGGTTCACGACCCGCGTGAAGTCCCACGTCGGCACGATCAGGCCGTTCTGGCTGTTGCTGGATTTCGCGACCATCAGCGTCGTCAGATCGCCGTTGTTGTTGCCGGCGACGTAGAGCGCACCGTCCGGGTCGATGGCCAGCGTGCCCCAGGCCGGAATCCCGGGCACGGGGATCGGCGTGAGGAACGTGCCGCCCTGGTCGATCGATCGTGTGAACACGTCGTTGCCGCAGCAGCCAGCCCAGTCCCAGGCCGCGTAAAAATAGCGGTCCCCCGGCCCGCCCGTACGGTCGATCGCCACCCACGCCTTGTCGCCGCCGTACGCGTCGATCGGTCCGCTCCACGAAGCGCCGGCGTTAGCGGACTTGAACAGGTCGCAGAGATAAAGGTCATTGCGGATGGTCAGGCTGTAGTAATAGACGAGGCCCGTCCCGTCGGCGCGCACCACCGGGTCGCTGCGGAAGACCCCGGGATCGAGGGGCCCCGCTGAGCGCCAGCTCCGCCCGCCGTCGCGTGAGAACGCAACCCCCGCCTGGCGGAAGTTCGATTCGATTGCGTCGAACTGCCGCCAGCCGATCACGAGGCGGTTCGGATTCCGCGGGTCAGCGGCGAGGGAGGGCTCGTTGGCGGCGTCGCCGATGATGTTGTCGCCCGAGTACGCGACGTTGACCTGGTGGCTGATGAAGGGGCCGTTGGCTGGCCGCGCGGGCGGCCCCGTGCGCGCACCTCGCGACTTGGCCGCCGGCGCGTCGCCCGACGTTTCCTGCGGAGCGGGGCGCGCGGCGCCGGGCGGCGGCGGCGGGCCGGCGCCCAAGACCGGCGGCGCGACGGCGAAGAAACCCAGCGCGGCGGGGGCCGTCCAACGGAAAAAGCGCATGGCTCATCCTCCGCGCAGCACGGGGTGCGAAGTTTCATGCGCTCACTTCCCCTTTGCTGCGAGGAGCGCCAGTATAGAAGCGCGGCGTTTAGCGGCCCACTGAGATGAGAGCAGGCGGCGGACGGTCATGGCCGTCCGCCGCCTCGCGTCGAGTCATGTCGCACTCAGGCGGCGAAGACGCGGTCCTCGAGGACGGTGCGGAGCTTGGTCAGCGCCTTGTTCTGGATCTGGCGGACGCGCTCCTTCGTAACACCAAACAGAGCCGCGACTTGCCGCAGAGTCTTGGGCCGCGGTGCGGGCTGGTCGCTGGCGCTCTTGACGCCGAAACGCTCGCGCAGCACGCGTTTCTCGGCCTCGGTGAGCTGCGCGAGGTTGGCTGTCAGGATGCTGTTGAGCTCATTGACGAAATCATCCTCGACCTCCGCCCGTCGCCGTTCGAGCTCGTCGGACTTCTGGAGATCGGGGTCGAACTCGGTCGGGAAGTAGTTGCGATGCCGCACCGTCAGCGCCACCGAGCGCGAAATGCTCGACAGGATCGCGCGGCAGGCATACGTGCTGAACTTGAATCCGCGCGAGCAGTCGAACTTGCTCACGCTGCGCAGCAGCGCAAGCTGGCCCTCGCTGATCAACTCGCTGAAATCGACCCCGGTGATGCGCGACCGCTCAATCATCGTCGGCACCAGGCCCAGGTTCGTCTGAACAATCACGTCGCGTGCCGCGCGGGTCAGCTCGTCCCATCGCAGCAGCTCGCGCGCCGCGGCCAGCGTCAGCCGCCGCCCGCGGAAATGACGCAGAATCCGCATCATGCGGAAGCGCGCGTAGTTGTGCCGCAGGAAGTAGATCTGCTCGTCCTGCCGCGACAGGCCGCGCGGCAGGTTGCGCTTGCGGCGGGCGCGGGGCTCGTCGTCGAGGTCGAGGTCCGGGCTGCGCAGCCCCGGGTTCGGGGCCAGCGCCGCCGTAAAACGCGCCTCGGCCGAGGCCATCTTGAAGCGCCGGTCGAGCACGCACTCGATGGGCTCATGGATGATCCGCTCGATCTCTGCGATCTGCTCCGGCGCGAGTTTGCGCAGGATGGACGGCCCGGGCAGCTTACAGGTGGGCTGCAGCTTGCGGATCGCCGTGCGCGTGTCAGCGGCGGACTGAGCGGGCGTCTTCATCGTCGGCCTTCCGTTTCTTTCGGGCGGTCCCTGGCGCTTCGTCTTGAAAAAACCACGTTTCGGCTGCCCGGCCGGCACTCGCGGCTCACCCATCTCCTTTGTTCGACGCAGCCCGTTCGGCGCTTTCATAAAAAATTCGCTCAATTCGTTCACATTCAGTATTGCCGATTCTCGGCCGCTGTCAAGGAAAATCGGTTCAACCCTGCCGTCGTCAGTCTGTAACTCAATCCACAACAGTATTTAACGACCATCACATCAACGTTATTCTTGGACCACTGGATTGCAATGCGAGCCAGTTGTCTGTGTTCCGCTCAAAACGATCATCCTGGACCCTTGTACGCCCAGCTCGACGGAAGGTTCATGCGGAATCCGGCCCGGCTATGTCCGTGCGCGCTCACGGTACCGCTCCGTTTATCCTGATGGCCCGGGCCCACGCCGGGTTTCCGACCGCCCCCACTTATTAGCGCGAACTTAGCGCGCACGATGCGCCGGGCCAAACCAACCGGGCTATACTGCGGCCCATTGAGGAGGAGGCGCGACCTCGGGGCTCGGATGCGGTGAGTCTCAAGGCCGCGGACGGCGGTCGAATCACCCGGCTTCACCTGCGATCGCAAGTTCCCGGACGTGCGCCTCGTCTGCCGGCCGCCCCTGCGCGGCTGATGCGCCCCAGGCGCACCGCCGGCGGACCGCTGTTTCGCGAGTTTGGGCGAGGCGTACCGGCGTCGGACGCCCCGCCAGGGTTCCGTTGGTTCATTCCGTTATGAGGAGGTCTGCAAAATGAAGCGCCTGGTTCTCAGCCTGGCGGCGGCAGCACTGCTGGCCGGCCCGGCCATCGCCGACACCATCACCCAATGGACTTTCGAAGTCAGCGTCCCCACGACCGCCGGCCCGCATGCCGCCGAGATCGGCTCGGGCGAGGCGCTCGGCTTCCACAGCGATCCCAACACGGTCTACTCGAATCCGGTGGGCAACGGCTCACTGGAGTCGTTCAGCAGCAACACCTGGAACGCCGGCGACTATTATCAGTTCAAGACGAGCACGCTCGGCTACGAGAACATCACCTTCCAATTCGACCAGACCCGCAGCAGCACCGGCCCCGGCGTGTTTGACGTCGAGTGGAGCACCGACGGCACCACCTGGTCGACGCTCGTCGACGACTACAGCGTCGGCGTCGTGACCTGGAGCAGCATCACGTACAACCCGGCTTCGACCTTCGGCCCCCACGCCGCCCCCGCCGCCCTCGACGACCAGCCCGTCGTCTACTTCCGTCTGACGGCGCAGGTCGCCGGCAGCGGCGCGGCCGGCACGAACCGCGTCGATGACGTGATCGTCGGCGGCTCGGTGATCCCTGAGCCGGCGAGTCTCATCCTGCTGGCGCTCGGCGGCATCAGCCTGCTGCGCCGCCGCTGATTCATCACCCGTCGCGCCCAGCGATGCGAACAGGCACACCGAGCGCGGCGCCCCGTCGCGCCGCTCGGTGTGCCTGAATGCCTTTTCTTGAGGAGCGGCCCGCGAGACGGTGGCCGACGCGCAGGCCGGCCGCTCCGCCAATCGCCGTCCGCGTGCCTGGCGTTAGAATCCGCTCATGGACACTCACGTCATCGACCACGCGCCGCCGGCGCTCGCCGAAGCGCTCCAGGCGATACGCAGCGCCAAGCGCGTCGCGCTGATCGGCCACGTCACGCCGGATGCCGACTCGCTCGGCGCCATGGCGGGGCTGTGGCTGGCGCTGCCGGAGCTGGGCAAGCACCCGTTCGCGGCGCTGCCGACGGGGACGGTGTCGCGACGGCTGGAGTACCTCGTCCGCCACGCGGGGATGCGCGGGGCCTCGCCGGCGGACCTGCAACGCTGCGACCTGGCGATCACGCTCGACACGGCCCGCGACCGGCGGGTGAACGTGGAGGGGAAGCTGGAGTCGCTGCCCGGCGTACCGGTGCTGAACATCGACCACCATTCGACCAACACGGGTTTCGGGCGCTGGAACTGGGTCGAGCCGCAGCGCAGCAGCACGAGCGAGATGGTGTATGAGCTGCTTTTGGCGCTGGGCTGCCAGCTCACGCCGACGGTTGCGACGGTGCTGTACGCCGGCATCCACAGTGACACGCACGGCTTCTCGCTGTCAAACACGACGGCCCGGAGCCTGGAGGTGGCGCACCGGCTGGCGGCGAGCGGGGCGCGGGTGCACGAGGTGTGCGAGCGGCTGAACCGCAGCCTGGCGCGCGGCGAGTTCGAGCTGCTGAAGGTGATCTTCGCCAACACGCGCGTCAGCCCCGACGGACGGCTGGCCTGGAGCAGCGCGTCGCACGACGAGATCGTGGCGACCGGCTGCGGCCCCAGCGACGTCGACGACCAGGTCGAGGTGCCGCGACGCATCGAGGGCATCCGCGCCGCGCTGCTGTTCACCGAAGGAGACCCCGGCAAGGTGCGCATCAACTTCCGCGGCGAGGGGCCAACCGATGTCCTCGCGCTGGCCCAGCAGTTCGGCGGCGGCGGCCACCGCTCGAGCGCCGGCGCCATGCTCAGCGGCTCGCTCGCCGACGTGATGGAGCGCGTCGTGCCGGCGGCGATGGCGTTCGTCGCCGGCCTGCCGGAGGCCTGACCGGCGGCGCTCAGACCATCAGTGACCGGCCGGTCATCTGCGGCGGAACCTCGACGCCGAGCATGGCGAAGGCGGTGGGCATCACGTCGGCCAGCCGGCCGCCATCGCGGAGCCTCAGGCCCTTGAAGGCCGCTCCGAAGAGATACAGCGGCACGTCGAACGTGGTGTGGGCCGTGTGCGGGCCGCCCGTCTCGGGGTCGATCATCAGTTCGCAGTTGCCGTGGTCCGCGGTCACGATGGCGCAGCCGCCGAGCGTCCTGATCGCGTCGAGCACGCGGCCGACGCATTCGTCCACGGCCTTCACCGCCGCCACCGCCGCTTCGAGCACCCCCGTGTGACCGACCATGTCCCCGTTGGCGTAATTCAGAATGAGTACGTCGTCGACGCCCGACCTCAGCCGGCGGAGGACGGCGTCGGTGAGCTCGAACGCGGACATTTCCGGCTTCTGGTCATAGGTGCTGACCTTGGGCGAGGGCACGAGCTCGCGCTCCTCACCGGGAAAGGGCTCCTCGCGGTAGTCGTTGAAGAAAAACGTGACGTGCGCGTACTTCTCCGTCTCCGCCGCGCGGTACTGCCGCAGACCGAGGCGGCTGAGGTGCTCACCGGCGATGTTCTCCATGCGTGGCGGCTTCGGGAAGGCGACTTTCGCGCCGAGGCCCTCTTCGTAGGCGGTCATGGTGACGAAGAATGTGTCGGGCCGGTGAGTCCGGGCGAAACCCTGCTCGCGCTCCGTGCCGTCGCGGTCCTTCTCGCGATATGGAAAGCGCTCGGCGACGAACGCGCGCACGAGCTGCCGCGGCCGGTCGCCGCGGAAGTTGAAGAACACGACCGAGTCGCCGTCGCGAACCGTCGCCAGCGGAGAAAGACCATCTTCGCTGATGACGGTCGGCGGCACGAACTCGTCGCCTTTCATGTTCGGCTCGACAGGATTGCGGTAGTAGCGCTCCAGGGCGTCGAGGGCGCTGGGCGCCGCTTCGCCCTCACCGCGCGTCAGCATGCGATAGGCTTTTTCGGTTCGCGGCCAGCGGTTGTCGCGGTCCATGGCCCAGTAGCGGCCGCAGACGCTGGCGACTTGCCCGACGCCGATCCGGCCCAGGCGGTCCTCGATCTGCTGCAGGAAGCCGGCCCCGCTGGTCGGCGGGCTGTCGCGGCCGTCGGTGAAGCAGTGGACGTAAACCTGTCGCAGGCCGCGCCGCGCCGCCAGCTCGACGCAGGCATAGAGATGCTCCAGCCGGGAGTGGACGCCCGTATCGCTGGCCAGGCCCATCAGGTGCAGCCGGCCGCGCCGCGCCAGGCACTTCTCGACCGCCGCCACCAGTTCCGCATTGCCGAAGAACGAGCCGTCGGCAATCGCCTTGCTGATGCGGACGGCGTCCTGATCGACGATCCGGCCGGCGCCGAGGTTCTGGTGGCCGACTTCACTGTTTCCGATCGTGTCGGCCGGGAGCCCGACGTCGAGTCCGCTGGTGCGGATCAACGTGAAAGGCCAGTGGTGACGAAGCATGGCATCGGTCGGCGGGGCGGCCAGCCGGACTGCGTCGGCGTGATGCCACCGCGGTTCCGGGTTTTCTCCCCAGCCGTCGCGGATGACGACGACGCATGGCCGGTTTTGAACCGTCCTGGCGGGCATGGGCGTACTCCACGGCTGCCGGCGCGCGGGAATCCTGCGAACCCGCCACGCACAACTTCAGGATAACCGCAGACAACCGCATGAAACAGCGGCATAATGCGGCGGTGCGCGGCCGGGCGCTGCGCGGGAGCGCCGCGGCGGCGGCGCATGGGAGAGTCACGGATGAAGATCGTGTCGCGTTCGCCGCGCGGGGAGATCATCTACTGGCTGGTCGTATCGCTGATCCCGATCGGGCTGGGGCTGTGGTTTCTGTACGACTGGCAGGTGGGCTACGTCGGCCAGAACCGGGCCAAGGCCCGGCAGCATCCGAGCCTGGCTGGCCAACCGGAGCTGGTTGAGCGCGCCATGGAGCGGACCTCGCCCACCGACACGCAGTTTCGCGATTTCGCGAGCACGCGCCCCACTTCGCGCGAGCAGGTTGTTCAACGGTTCGGCGAGCCGCTGACCAGCCAGTCGCGAGAGACCGGCGAACTGGTCGACGAGTATCCGAGCCGTTACGGCGTGCTGACGGTCGTGAGCCGCGGGGGGCGTATCCCGGCCGAGGGCGGGCTGACCTGGATCGACTGGCCGCACACCGAGGGGCAGATTCGCGGGCAGTTGTACTGGACCATCCCTTGCGCCGTGTTCCTGATCTGGCCCCTGCGGCGGCTGATCCTGGCGTTGACGCTGCGCGTGGAGATGGACGACGAGAAGCTCGTGTATCGCGGCGAGGTCATCCGCTTCGACGAAATGACCGGGTTGCGCGGCTACAACCCGAAAGGCTGGGTCGACCTGTATTACCGCAAGGCCGGGCAGCCCCAGGAAGCCATGCTCCGACTCGACAACCAGAAAGTCGCCGCCTTCAACGAGATCGTAGTGGAGATCGCCACCCGAAAGGGTTTTCCGAATCCGCTCACGAACACGGAAGATCAGGGGCCGCCGGCGAACGAGGCAGGGGCCTCCGGCTGACCGCGATCCCCCGGGGCGGAACGCCGCACCTGACCAGGGTGTCCGTATCCGTGTGAACGAGGCTTGCGCGACACCGCGCTAGCGTAACCCGGCTTTCCGGGGTATCCTATCTGCCGTCTGGAAGTCGGTACTCGTTGAACCGCCGCACGAGCGCGGTGGTCCGGGTCTGTGTCGGCATCATGGGCAGCGGGCCATCGCCGCCGGTGGCCCGGGCGTGTGTCTCGCCGGCGAACGACTGAGGCGACGGAGTTCGGAGTGGCCAAACAGCTTAGAGTCCACACGCTGGCCAAGGAACTGTCCGTGTCCAGCAAGGACATCATTGAGAAATGCCGCGCCGAAGGCATCGAACTGCCGAATCACATGGCGGCCATTTCGATCGGCCTGGCCGAATCGATCCGCGAGTGGTTCTCGGTCGGTGCCGATGTCACCTCTGTCGAAGCGGCGGCGCCCGTGGACCTCAAGAAGGTCCGCAAGCCGCGCGCGCGCCCCAAGCTCGCCGCTGAGCCCCTGTCTGAAGGGCCCACAGAAGTAGCCGAACCGCCAGCGTCCGAAACGGCGGCGCCGGCTCCGGCGCCGCCGTTGCCCGCGATTGAGACGCCCGCCCCGCCGCCGGCTCAGCCCGCGGTCGTGGAGTCCGAGCCGAGCGTGGCGCCGGTCGAGCCCGTGTTGCCGGCGGCGGCGGAGCCGGAACCCACGCAGCGAGCGGAGCCGGTGCGGCCGGCCGCCGCGCGGCCTGCGCCCGCACCACCGCGGACGTCGCCGGAACCGGCGCGGGAGCCTGTGCGGCCCGCGGGTCCGCAATTGGTTCCGCGACCGGCTGAGTTGCAGGGCCCGCGCGTGGTTCGAATCGAAGCGCCGGAGCCGGTCCGGCTGCCTCGGCCTCGGCCGGCGCCCATGGCGCCGATGATGCCGGCCGCCGGGCCGTCTCCGGAGTCTCGCGTGCGCGGCAAGCGGAAGGCGGAGGAAGACCGCGAAGCGGCCAAGACCCGCGCGCGCAGCCCGCGTCGTCAGGGCACGAACGTGGACGTTGTCGAGCGGATGGTGGAGTGGCGCGATCAGGACGTGATCGAGCGCAAGGAGCGGCTGGCCAGCGCAACCGGGCACGGACTGCGTGATCGGCGCGCCGCCGAGCGTCGCCGCCTTCAGACGCCGCAGCCCGCCACGGCGCCGGGGCGCCGGGAGGAGGTCGAGATCACCACGCCCATCACGTTGCAGGAGTTCTGCGCCGTGGTTGGCGTGCGGTTTCCGGTTGTGCTGGCGCGGCTGATGGAGCACACCGGGAAGATGTACACGATCAACCAGGCGATCGGCACAGAAGAGGCGGAGTTGGTCGCGCTGGACCTGGGTATCACGCTGAAGATCCGGCGTTCGAAAAGCGCGCTGGAGAAGCTGGAGGAGGAATACGCCCAGCGCGAGCGGCGCAACCTGAAGCCGCGGCCGCCCATCGTCGCGATGCTCGGCCACGTTGACCACGGAAAAACGTCACTGCTCGACGCGATCCGCAGCACCAAGGTGGCCGCGGGCGAGGCCGGGGGCATCACGCAGCGCATCGGGGCCTACCGCATCCAGCGCGGCAACTGGGACGTGACCTTCATCGACACGCCGGGCCACGAGGCTTTCACGGCGATGCGGGCCCGCGGCGCGCACCTGACGGACGTGGTGGTGCTGGTGGTGGCGGCGGACGACGGGATCATGCCGCAGACGGTCGAGGCGATCAACCACGCCCGGGCCGCGGGTGTCCAGATCGTGGTGGCGCTGAACAAGATCGATCTGCCCGGGGTGGACGTGAACCGGGTGTATGGGCAACTCGCCGAGCACGAGCTCACGCCGACGGAGTGGGGCGGGAACACCGACGTCATCAAGACCAGCGCGACCACGGGCAAGGGCATCGACGAGCTGATCGCCCACCTGAGCACGCTGAGCGACCTGCTGGACCTGAAGGCCGACCCGGATGTTCCGGCGCAGGCCACGGTGATCGAGGCGATGATGCTCGGCGGCCTGGGCTCGGTGGCCCAGGTGCTGGTGCGCGAGGGCACGCTGAGGCAGGGGCAGTTCATCGTCTGCGGCGCGGGCGCGGGCCGCGTGCGCTCCCTGATCAACGACCAGGGCCGCCGGCTCAAGGAGGCCGGCCCCGGCAGCCCGGTGCTGGTCGGCGGGCTCGACGAGCTGCCGCTGGCGGGTGACCGGCTTTATGTCGTCGATGACCTGAGCACCGCCAAGGAGATCGCGGCGGAGGTCGCGCGCCGGCGGCGCGAGGAGTCGCTGCTGGAGCTGCGCAAGCCGCAGACGCTCGAGGATCTGCTCCAGGCCGGCCAGAAGAACGAGGTGCCGGAACTGAACCTGATCGTGCGCGCCGACGGGCAGGCGGCGGTCGAGTCGTTGCGGGCCAAGCTCCAGGAATTCCCATCGGACAAGGCTCGGCTGCGCATCCTGCACGCGGGCGTGGGCGCGATCAGCGAGGCCGACGTGATGCTGGCGCACACGTCGCGGGCGGTGATCGTCGGGTACACCGTCGTGGCCGACGACCGTGCCCGGCAGCTCGCGGACCAGCTCGGCGTCCAGATCCGCCAGTACCGCATCATCTACGAGATTGTGGACGACGTGCAGAAGGCGCTGGAGGGACTGCTGGCGCCGGAGCAGAAGATCGAGCTGCGCGGCAAAGCCGAGGTGCGGCAGGTGTTCAACGTGAGCAAGATCGGCACGATCGCCGGCTGCTACGTGGTGGACGGCACGATTCACCGCGGCCACAGTGTGCGGCTGGTTCGAGACGGCCGGCTGGTGGTGGAGCGGGCGGCGATCGGCTCGCTGAAGCGCTTCAAGGACGACGCCCGCGAGGTTCGGGCCGGGCTCGAGTGCGGCATCAAGATCGCGGGGTTCGACGACGTGAAGCCCGGAGACGTCATAGAATCCCTTGAAGTCGTCCAGATCGCCCAGCGCCTCTGAAGCGGCGGCGGTGCGAAGCAGTCATGGTGGTCGGGGTGCTGCGAGTGCGGCTGGGCATCCTCGAGGCGCTGTCGCTCAAGGACAAGCGCCGCGTGACGCGCAGCCTGAAAGACCGCCTGGGGGCGCGGCACAACGTGTCGATCGCCGAGGTGGACGACCTGGAGCATCGGCAGGTGGCGACGCTCGGGCTGGCGATGGTGGCCAACGACGCGCGCTTCGTGGAAAGCGCCTTGCGGAAGATCCTGGACGAGATCCGGGCCTACCGCGGAGCCTCGCTGCTTGCGTTCGATATCGAGATGCTGTGAAGAACGCCCCCTTGCGCGTCGGGGGGCGCCTGGAGTCGATGAGGTGTCGCGACGCACGGAGCGTGTGGCCAGCCTGATACGGGACGTGGTCGCGGACGCCATCCCGCGCATGAACGACCCGCGCATCGAGCCGTTCACGTCCATCACCCGCGTCGAAGTCAGCCCGGACCTCTCGATCGCCCGGCTGAACGTCAGCGTGCTGGCCGAGAGCGCGGCGCGGCGGAACCTGAGCGTCGAGGCCCTGCGCGGCGCCGCCGGCCGCCTGCGGACGCTGCTGCGGGAACACCTGTACGCCCGGCAGATCCCCCGGCTCGAGTTCCACCTCGACGAGTCGCTGCGCCGCGGCTTCCAGGTCGTACAGGCCATCGAACGCGCCATGGGATCGCAGCGGCCGCCCGCCGACGAGTCGCCCGGCGATCGTGCGTCCGCCGACGGTGAGCCGCCGGCGGCAGAACGGCTGGGGCCCAGGCCGGATGATCGGGCGCAGGAGGAACGCTAGGACATGAAGGGCGCCACTCGCTGTGCACAGCGCCTGCGGCAGGTGTTTCGGTCACTGCGGGCCAACCTGGGCAGGATCGCCCGGCCGTCGGTCAGCGACCCGATCACGCAACTGATCCTGGGTGTTTTCTCGCGCGACATGCCCGAGGCCAAGGCGCGGGAGGCGCTGGAGCGCTTCCGTGAGATGGTGGTCGACTACAACGAGCTGCGCGTGATCGCGCCGCTCGAACTGGCCGGCATGCTGGGGCGCGACTACCCGGACGTGCGCATCAAGTGCGAGGACCTGTCCCGCGCGCTGAACCGCATCTTCGCCATCGAGCACCGCGTCTGCCTCGACCGTCTGGCCGACATGAACAAGAAAGACGTCGCGGCCTACCTGGCGCGCGTCGATGGGCTCGAGCCTTACACCCGCGCGCGGATCCGCCTGCTGGGCCTCCAGCAGCACGCGATTCCGCTCGACGAGGCCATGTGGGCCTTTGCCCGGGCCAACGAGATCGTCGATGCCAAGTGCGACCTCGAAGAAGCCCAGCTCTTCCTCGAGCGAAGCATCTCCGCCGATGACGCCCTCGATTTCGTCGCCCTCGTCCGCCGCCAGGCCTGGGCCGACTTCGGTGCCGCCGTCCGCAAACGCGAGGTCCAGCGCATCCGCAGCGTCCCGCCTGACCGCACGTCGCGCAACATGCTGGCCCAGTTCTCGACGCCCGCGGCCGGGGACGACGTCGATGAGATCGGCGACCTCGATATCGACGCGGCGGTGGAAGGCGGGGAACAGGCCCGCGACGAAAAGTCCGCCAAACTGACCAAGCGCCGGCCCGCCGCCCCCCGCCGACGCGATACCGCTCCGACGAAAGCCGCCCGCCGCGCGACCCCCGAGCCTGTCACCAAGGCCGGCGGCGCACCGCCTCGCGCCAAACGCAAGCCCCGCGCGCGGGGGGCGCGATCGACGTGACCCGGCATCGTCGGCGACCGCCCTGCGCGCCAGGATCGCTACCCATGTGCCGGACGTTCCGCCTCGCCGTTCGAATCGGACTCGCCGTGATCGTCGCCGCTCCGGCCTGTGATGCGGCGGCCCAAACCGCGCCGCCCGCAGCCGAAACGCCCCTGTCGGAGATTCTCCCCGCCGCGCCGCCTGCGGAGCGCGTCGAGCCGCTGGACCTGAGCGAGTACCCGGCGGTCCGCGTGGCGTATCAGGAGGCCGAAGACACGTTGGCGTCGGGCGACCCGCGGGCCGCGCTCCAGAAGCTTGACCGGGCTGACGCTACGGACGACGGGCGCTTCTACGAAGTGCATGCGCTGCGAGCCCGCGCCGCGGCGGCGCTGGGCGACATGGACCTGGCCCGGCGCAGCGCGGAACGCGCCTGGCACCTGAGGCCCGAGCTGGCGGATGCGCACGTCATGCTCGCGCGGCTGCGGCAGAACGCGGGCGAGACCGAAACGGCGATCGCGCACTACCGCAGCGCGACGCTGGCGGGCGAGCGCGAGCCCGACAACCCACGCGTCACGCTGGCCTGGCACCGCCTGGGCCTGCTGCTGGCCCGCCAGGGGCGCTGGCGCGCCGCGACCGAGGCGTACGAGCAGTTCGACCGCATGATCTGGCTCACGCACCCCGAGCATCGCGTCGCCGACGAGGTGCGGCCGATTCTTGACATGTGGCCGCGCGGCGGCGTTGAGCAGCGGCTTGAGCTCCAGCGACGGCGCGCGCAGCGCGAAGAGGCCGTCGAAACGGCCCGCTGGGCCGTCACGAACATCCCCGATGACCCCGTCGTGCATGCGCTCCTGGTCCGTGCGTTGCTGGACGCCGGCCGGCCCGATGAGGCGCTCGAAGTCTGCCTGGACCGCCGCGCGGAGTCTGCCGGCGACAAGCGTCTGCCGCTGACGTTGGAGCTGGAGGCGCGGCTGGCGGCGGGACGCCTGGACGAGTGGCTCGCCGGCCGCAGAATCGCCGCCGAGGATCCCGCTCTCCTGGATCGTGCGCTGCGCGACGTTGACCGGCTGATGCAGGTGGGGGCGGCCGAAACCGCGCTGAGCCTGTGCGAGATTCTCGAACGCGTCCACCCCGCCTGTGCGGAAGTCGCGCTCGCCGCCGCGGATGTCCGTCGGCACGTCGGCCCGCCCGCTGCGGCCCTCGATGGCCTGATCCGCTTTCTGCGCGCCAATCCGGGCGCGGCGGACGTGTCCGTAGTGCGATTCCAGGCGTGGCTGAGGCCGGACGGCGCCGCGGATCGCCTGGCGGACCAGATGGAACGCTACCGTCGACGTGAAGGCCACGATGCGGCGGCGGACGTCGGGCTGGGCCTGCTGGCGGCGGCGGGGCGCGGAGACATGGCCGAGGCGCTGCTGGGCAGCGGGCTCGAGGCGCAGCCCGATCTGCTGCTTGGCCACCTCGCGCGCGGCATGCTGGCGCTGCGCGGTCACCGCTGGGCCGACGCCAAGGCGCATGCGGACGCGGCGCTGCGCCAGTCGTCCGGCTGCGCGCTGGCGCACTACATCGCGGCGGTGGCGCACGACGGGCTCGACGAGGACGACCAGGCCCAGGCGGCGCTGAAGCGGGCCAGCGCGCTTTCACCGCGAGACGCCGGCCTGCTTCTCGAACAGGGACGCCAGGCGCGGCGCAACGGCGACCTGCTGCTGGCGCAGCGGCACCTGCGCGACGCGCTGAGCTGCGATCCGGCATGCGGCCAGGCGCTGGAGGAACTGATCGAAGCCTACCTGGATGATCGCAAGGTCGAGATCGCCCGCACGCGCTTCGAACGGTCCCAGCTCGACGACGTCCCGGCGGACGTGCTGCGGCGCTGCGGGCTGGCGGTGCGGTTCGCGCGCGGCGCGGCCGACGACTTCATGGCCGAGCTGCGCCTGCAACACGACACGCACCCCGACGACGTCAGGATCGGCGTGAAACTCGCCGCCGCCCTGCTCTTCAGCGAAGACTTCGACGGCGCGGCCGCCATCCTCGCGGAATTGCCGCGCGACGGCGACGACGGCGACGCCGTGCTCGTCATGCTGGCTCAGGTCGCGCGGCAGCGGCTGGACTTCGGGGCTGCCGCCGCTCATGTCCAGGTTCTGGCGGAGCGCTATCCGAATCGTCGCGGCGTGCACGTCGAACTGGCGGGCCACCTGCTGCACGACGGGCAGTCGCTGCGGGCCCGCCAGGTGCTGCTCGGGCTCCTGCCGAAGGCGACTGAGGAGAACCAGCGCCGGGCGCTGCGCGAAGGCGTGTTGCAGGTGTGCTACACCTTCGCCGAGTACGCCGGCGGGCTCGAACTCGTGGAGACGTGGGCGCGCGCCGGCGTGAGCGACACGGAGTTGATGCCGTGGCGTCTGCGGCTGCTCGTGGGCGCGGGACGGGTGGGGGAAGCGGCGGCGCTGCTGGCGACGCCGGCGCCGCGCATCCAGTTGGATGCGTTCTACTCGGCGTGCCGGGACGCCGAGCAGCCCGAGGCGGCCATCGAGGTGTTGCGGCGCGAGCACGCCGCAAAGCCGGACGATTTCGACCTGGCGCGGGTGCTGCTGGCGGCGCTGGCGACGGCGCAGCGCCATGATGAGGCGCTCGAGCTGGCGCGCTCGCTTCCGGCCGAGTCGCACGACGCTTCGAATCGCCGGCGCTACCTGGTCGCGGCGAGCCAGTTGCGAGCGGGCGATCTCGCGGCCGGCGTCAAGGAGTGCGAGACGCTGCTGGCTGAGCGCTTCGTCGATGAGGAGTTGCGCTACCAGGCCCGGCTCGAGCTCATCCTGGCGCTCAGCGGCGCGGGCGAGGTCGAGCGCGCACTGAGCGAGGTGCGCAAGATGTCGGCGGACGCCGGCCCTGCCGAGCGCGTCGCGATCGAGACGCTCTGGCTCCAGCGCGCCGTCTACGAGGCCGCCGACCGCACGCCCGACTACCTGCGCATCAGCGAGGAGATTTACCGTCGCAACCCCGGCGACCCGCGGATCAACAACGACCTCGGCTACACCTGGGCCGACCGGGGCGAGCGGCTCGACGAGGCCCTGCGCATGACGCGCCGGGCCGTCGCCGCCGAGCCGCTGAACGCCGCCTATCTCGACAGCCTGGGCTGGGCGCTCTACAAGACGGGCGACTTCCACGCGGCGGTCGAGTGGCTGAGGCGGGCGACGCGGCTGCGCGAGGGCGTCGACGGCGTGCTGCTGGACCACCTGGGCGATGCGCTGCACCGCGTGGGCGATGCGGGCGGCGCGCAATCGGCCTGGCGGCGGGCGCTCGAAGTGCTCCCAAGGCAGGGACGCGAATCGCCCCGCGCGGCCCGGCGCTACGAGGAGATCGCCATGCAGGTCCGCAAGAAGCTGGCGGCGGTCGAGCAGGGCGAGGCCCCCGCTGTCGCGCCGGCCGCGGCCGACCCACGCTGAGGCGCCGCTTATGTGCACTCCACTCGACATCGCTCGTGAAGTCGTCCGCGACGAGGCGGCGGCCCTGGCCCGCGCCGCCGAGGCGCTCGACGCGGCCTTCGAAGCCGCAATCGAGACGATTGGAGCGGCCCGGCGGGTCGTGGTCACCGGCCTCGGCAAGAGCGGCGTCATCGCCCAGAAGATCGCCGCCACACTGACCAGCACCGGCACGCCGGCGTGGTTCATGCACCCGGTGGAGGCGCTGCACGGCGACGTGGGCAACGTGGGCGCGCAAGACTGTCTCCTGGCGCTCTCCCGCAGCGGCGCCACCGAAGAAGTGCTGCGCTTCGTGATGCACTTCCGCCGCCTGGGCGGACCGGTGATCGGCATCACGCAGGGGCGCGAGTCGCGCCTGGCCGAGCTCAGCCGTCACACGATCCTCCTGCCCGACGCGCCGGAGGCCGGCCCGCTGAACCTCGCGCCCACCACGAGCTGCGTGCTGCAACTCGCGGTCGGCGACGCCATCGCCATGGCGCTGCTGCACGCGCGCGGCTTCGCCGCCGAGGACTTCGCCCAGTATCACCCGGAAGGAGCGCTGGGCCGGCGCCTGCTGATGCGCGCCGAGGACCTGATGCACGCCGGCGCGCAGCTCCCGCTCGTCTCCGAGGACCAGACCTTCGATCAGCTCGTCTGCGAAATGACGCGCAAGCAGCTCGGCGTGGCGCTCGTGGTTCAGCGCGACGGCCGGCTGATCGGCACGTTCACCGACGGCGACCTGCGCCGCCTGTTCGAACGCGTCGACAACCCGCGGCGGCTCCCGGCCCGCGAGGCCTTCGAGCACAGCCGCCGGGCCCCCGGCGAGCCGCGCGTCCGCGTCTCGACCGTCGGACCGGCCACGCCCGCCGTCGCCTGCCTGGCCATGATGCGCGAGAGCCAGATCACGCACCTGGTCGTGGTTGATTCGGCGGATCGGCCGGTGGGGCTGCTGCGGCTGATGGACCTGATGACGGCCGGGCTGGGCTGAGGCGGTCATGCGGTGCGCGGCGCCCGTGGCGTGGCCGCGCTCGCCACGCACAGGATGTGCGGGAAAACCGCCTTTCGCGTCCGAAGGTTTGACACGCCCCCCAGAACCCCAATAATGCCGGGCAGGTCTGAACAGAACGTGGCGCGGGGCAGGCCCATACACATGAACAAACGGCGTACGAATGGCGCGGCGGTCCGTTTACCGAATCGGCTTGCCGCAGTGTGGCTGGCGCTGCTGGGAGGCCTGATTCCGGGCTGCCAGGAGCTTTCCGCTCCAGACCTGGACCGCTGCTACGCGGCGTATCGAGCGCAGATGCTGAGTGAGCCGTCGCCGCCGGCTACTTCCCCGGGGCGCGCGGACTGGCTGGTTCACGCGGCGGCGCAAACGACGCGGCCCGAGGACCGGGCGGCGCTGCTGACGCGGCCGGAGAGCGACGAGCCACCCTCTCCCGAGGCGCTGTTCGAGCAGATTCCGGACCCGGAAGACGCGGAGACGGTGTTCGAGCGGCGGCGGGCGCACCTGGCCGAGACGCAGGCGGAGGCGCGGGTGCTGGCGGCGCTCGACCGGCAGCACGAGAAGGCCCGCGGCTACCTGGCGCAGCTTCGCAGGCCGCGGCAGAGGCACATGACGCTGTCGGAGGCGGTGCAGCGGGCGCTGGACAACAACTACTCGATCCGCATCGACTCGATCTCGCCGGCGATCTCGCGGGCGCAGCTCGTCGAGGCCGAGGCGGTGTTCGACGCTGTGTTTTTCCTGGATTCGAGCTATCGCAAGATCGACCAGCCGTCGGCGTCACAGCTTGCGCCCACGGGCAGCGACACGCGCATGCTCTCGGGCGGCATCCGCAAGCTGCTGCCGACGGGCATGCAGGTGCAGACGTCGCTCGACGTGACGCGGCAGTTCCTGGACAACTTCCAGTTCCAGTCGCTGAACCCGGAGTACACGAGCTCGTTCGTGACGCAGTTCACGCAGCCGCTGCTGCGCGGCTTCGGCCTCGACTACAACCGGGCGCAGATCAACATCAGCCGGCTGGAGCAGCGCATCGCGGAGGAGCGCTTCATCCAGACGGCGCGCGAGACGCTCTTCCGCGTCGAGCAGGCCTACTGGCAACTGGCGCAGACGCGGCGCGAGGTGATGATCCTGGCGACCAGCGTGGCCCAGAACTACGTGACGCACAAGAACACGGAGGAACGGCTGAAGCTCGACGCCACGCTGATCGAATACAACAATTCGCTCTCGCGCTGGAAGAGCCGCGAAGTCGAGTTCCAGGATGCGGTCCGCCGCGTGCGCGAAGCCGAGGACGCCCTGAAGAACCTGCTGAATGACCCGGAGCTGCGCCTGTCGGACGAGATCGAGATCATCCCGAACGAGCCGCTGTTCGTCGGGCCGCTGGCCGTCGATCAGTTCGCCGAGGTCCGCACCGCCCTCGACAACCGCAACGAAATCCGCCAGGCCAAGCTCAGGATCGACCAGGCGCGCATCCGCACCATGGCGGCAAAGAACGAGACGCTCCCGCAGCTCGACCTGAGCTTCAGCTACACCGGCGAGGGCATGGGCAGCACCGCCGACAACGCCTTCGACAGCCTCGGCACCTCGCGCTACCAGTCCTACACCGTCGCGGCGACGTTCTCTTACCCGATCGGCAACCGGCAGCGCGAGGCGGCCTGGCAGCGGGCCCGCCTCAGCGAGCGCCAGGCGATCATCGCGCTCAACCAGACTGCCGACTCCGTCGTGCAGGAAGTCAACACGGCGGTGCGCGTGCTCACGGTGCGCTACCAGAACATCCCCACGCAGCTCATCTCCGTGCAGGCCGCGATTCTCAACCTCGCTTCGTTGCAGGCCCGCACGCAGCGCATCGACCCCTCTTTCCTCGAGACCGAGCTGGCCGCCGTTGAGAACCTGAACAACGCCCGCGTCACGCTGCTGCAAATCCTGATCCAGTACAACATCGCCATCACCGCCCTCGAGAACGCCAAGGGCACGTTGCTGGAGTACAACAACGTCGTCGTCCGCGACCACACGCCCGGGAAGTGACGAGCCCAGGCGCCCCCGGCGCAGCCTCGCCGCCCGCGACCGGCCCGCGGCGCCGCCGCGGCCCGACTGGGCCCCATGGGTTGCGGGGCTGCTCGCGCTGCTGTGCTATCTCAACAGCCTGGGTAACGGCTTCACCTACGACGACAACCCCATCGTCCGCGACCATCCACGCATCCGCTCGCTGGCCAACCTGGCCGAAATCTGGATGCGCGACTGGTGGTACGCCCGGCCCGACGACCTGGCCGCCTCCGACCCCGGGCGCGACCGCCTCTACCGCCCCCTGACGCTCTTCACCTTCGCACTCAACTACGCCGCCGGCGCGCTCAACCCCGTCGGCTATCACGCCGTCAACGTCGCCCTGCACGTGCTCTGCACCGTGCTCACGTGGCGGCTGGCGCTGCGCGTGCTCCACGCGCGCGAAGCCGCCCTCATCGCCGTGCTGCTCTTCGCCGTGCACCCTGTACACTGCGAGGCCGTCGCCAACGTCGTCGGCCGCGCCGAGCTGCTGGCCGCGGCCTTCATCCTCGCCGGACTGCTGCTGCTGACGCGCGCCGGCCCGCCCGGCACGGCTTCGGCGGCCGCTGCGGCGGGGGCGTTCCTGCTGGCGACGCTGTCGAAAGAGACGGCGGTGTGCTATCCGCCTGTGGCGTTGATCGTTCTGCATCATCTCTACGGGGCGCAGCGGCCGGGCTGGCGCTGGTGGCTGACACGAACGGCGGTGCTGTGCGCCCCGCTGGTGCTGTATTTCCCTTTGCGATACGTGGCGCTGGAGGGGCGCCTGGTGCGCGATGAAGACCTGGCGGCGTTGTTCAACCCGCTGTTCCAGGCCGACGCGTGGGGGCGGCTCATCGGTCCGCTGACGATCCTGGGGCACTACGCGCGGCTGCTGCTGCTGCCGAGCAAGCTGAGCGCCGACTACGGCATGGGCGTCATCAGCCCGACGCTGGCGCTCGACCCGTGGTCGGTGGCCATGACGGCCCTGGGAATCCTGGCGGCGGCGGGGCTGCTGGCGGCGTTGTGGGGCTACCGCCGGCCGCGCGGCTCCGTGTGGCGCGAGCTGGCGGTGCTCGCCGCGATGCTGCTGGCGAGCTACGCGCTGATCTCGAACACGGTGCTGCTCATCGGCGTGTCGCTGGCCGAGCGGCTGATGTACTGGCCGTCGGTCCCGGCGCTGCTGCTGATCGCGTCGCTGATCGTCGAAGGCTGGCGCCGCGCCTGCACCGGCGCCGGGCCGCTGGCGCACCGGGCCGGACTGCTGCGCGTCGCCGGAATGCTGCTGCTCGGTGCGCTGTGCATCCGCACGGTGACGCGCAACGCGGCCTGGGCCGATGACGCGACGCTCTTCTCGACCGACCTGGCGGAGTGGCCGAACAACGCGCAGATGCTGGTGACCCGTGCCCGTCACCTGGTCTACGACGCCAGCCATGCCGGCGACCCGCGCGAGCGGCTGGCGCTGCTGAGCGCGGCCGAGTCGCTGGCGCGGCGCTCCCTGGAAGTGCACGTCTCGTCGTCAGCCTACCGCGTAATGGGCGAGCTGCTCGGCGTTCGCGGCGAGCGCGAGCGGGCGTTGCAATACCTGTACCTCGCGCGGCAGATCAACCCGCGCGACGTCCTGACCCAGACGCACATCGCCGCCCTCGAAGGCCGCGACGTCGACGCCGAGGCCGCGGCGCTGAAGGAGCGCATCGCCGCGCAGCCCGGCGACACCGGCCTGCGCATGGAGCTCGCGTCGCTGCTGGTCGCCCACGGCCGCCACCGGCAGGCGCGGCCGCATCTCGAGCACGTCCTGCGGCTTCAGCCGGACCACCTCGCCGCCCAGCGCCTGTTGGCCCAGGTGCACATGCTGGATCACGAGCCCGAGCCCGCGATCGCGCTGTTTCGCGCCGTGCTCGACCGCGACCCGAGCGACTGGGACTCGCACCTGAACCTGGCGTACCTGCTTCAGCAGCGCGATCCAGCCGCCTGCCTGCTGCACGCCCGCCGCGCCGCCGAGCTGCGGCCCGATGATCTCCGCACGCGGACCGGCCTGGCGGAGGCCCTGCTGATCAACGGCCACACCGACGAGGCGCTGGCGATGCTCCGGCAACTGCTGGCCGACCTGCCGCCCGGCGACCCGCTGCGCCCGGCCGTCGCCGAGCGCATCGAGCAGATCGTGCGCCGCGGGCGCTGAGCGCGGCCATGGCGCGGCGGAATCACCCGGCCGTCACGGCCAGACCACGCGGCCACGCTTGATGACCGTTCGTACGCGCGAACGTCCCGGCGTGTACATCCACTCGGCAATGCCCAAGACGTCCAGCACCACCAGGTCCGCGTCGAAACCCGGGGCGATCGCGCCCAGCCGATGCGCCTCGCCGATCGCCGCCGCCGCGTTCGCCGTGCACGCCGCCAGCGCTTCGCCCGGCAGCAGCCGCAACTGGCAGCAGGCGATGTTCATGATCAGCGGCAGCGATTCGATCATCGACGAGCCGGGGTTGCAGTCGGTCGCCAGTGCGACGGCCAGCCCGGCTGCGATCATCCGCCGCGCGTCGGCGTGCGGAATCCCGAGAAAGAAGCTCGTGCCCGGCAGGACGACGGCGACGGTTCCGGCGGCGGCCAGGGCGGCCATGCCGCCGTCGTCGACGTGCTCCAGGTGGTCGGCCGAGACCGCGCCGAGCTCAGCGGCCAGGCGCGTGGCGCCGATCTGCGCCAGCTCGTCGGCGTGCAGCTTCGGTCGCAGACCGTGGCGCAGGCCGCGCTCCAGCACGCGCCGCGCCTGCGCGACGTCAAAGGCGCCGCGGTCGCAGAAGACATCGCAGAAGCGCGCCAGCCGGTCGCCGGCGATCGTCTTCAGCAGCGTTTCGTCACTGATGCAGTCGATGAACGCGTCGGCGCGGCCTTCGAACTCTGCCGGCAGCGCATGCGCGCCGAGAAAGGTCGGGATCAGCTCGATCGGCTGCCCGCCACCCAGGTCGCGAATCGCCCGAAGCTGCTTCAGCTCGTCCTGCGGCGTCAGGCCGTACCCGCTCTTGCACTCGCAGGTCGTCACGCCGCTCGCGAGCATGCGCCCCAGTCTTGGCAGACTCTCGGCGACGAGCTGCTCCTGGGTGGCGCGGCGCACGGCCTCGGTCGTCACGCGGATGCCGCCGCCGGACTGCATGATCGACAGATACGTTTCGCCCGCGATGCGCCGGACGAACTCGTGGCTGCGGCTGCCAACGAAGGGGATGTGCGTGTGGCAGTCGATGAGGCCTGGGATCACCGTGCCGCCTTCGGCGTCGAGCGCCGGCCCCCAGTCTCGCTGCGGGAGATCGCGCCGCGGGCCGAACCAGGCGATGCGTCCGTCCTCGATGGCGACGGCGGCGTCGGCCATGGAGGTCACGGAACGCATCGCCGCGCCGCGCAACGGCCCGGGTGGGACGACCGCCAACTCGCCGATGTTGTGAATGAGCATCGTTCCGCCCTGGGTTCAGACGATCTCGGGCGGCGTGTCTGCCGGCTGCGCGGTCAGGCCGGCGGCCCGGAGCAAGGTGATGAGCCCGCGCACGTCGCCATCGTCGAAGGAGCCGACCTCGAAGCTGTCGAGGTCGAGCACGCCGCGGCAGGCGCCGGACGCATCCACGAGCGGCACGACGACCTCCGAGCGATCGCGCGGGTCGCAGGCGATGTAGCCTTCGCCGAGGTCGCGCACGTCGCGCACCACGAGCGGCCGCTGCCGGACGAACGCCCGGCCGCAGGCGCCGTGCAGCCCGATCGGCGTACAGGCGGGCTTGTCGCGTGAAGGACCGAGCACGAGCTCTTCGCCGCTCTCGTGCAGGTAGAACCCGGCCCACGATACGCCCGTTTCGCGCAGCCCTTCCCACAACGCGTCCACGACGCGGCTGAGGCTCGGCTCGCCGTGGGCCGCCCGCAGTTCTTCGACGATACTCGCGTAAGGCCGCGGCATTTCAACGATTCTCCTCGCGCCCTCTCGACCGTGCCTGCATGGCTGGCGGCGTCAGCGCTGGTCCGCCGCAAAGAGCGACTCGCGCGTGGCGAGCAGGTACAGGAAGAATACCGCGCCCAGGATGTTCGTGATCACACCGACGGGCAGCTCGCGCGTGTCGAGACGCGCCAGCCCGTCGCAGACGGCGAGAAACGCGGCCCCGAGCAGCACCGAGCCCAGGATCAGCGGCAGCGCCCGCGCGCCGAACAATGCCCGGGCCATGTGCGGCGCCATGAGCCCGACAAAGCCGATCGGACCGCAGTTGCCGACGATCACCGCGGTGAGCAGGCCGATCAGCACGTAGCTGCCCCAGGTCACCCGCGCGACCGCCACGCCGCGCGTCGCCGCCCAGTCGTCGCCGAGGGTCATGAGATCAAGGGCGCGGTGGTGGTAGATCGCGAACAGCAGCACGGGCGCCAGCACGTACGCGACCTCGAGCACGGCCCGCGGCCGATGGATCGCGAGCGTGCCCATCAGCCACCAGATGATGTCGGTCGTCACGGTCGGGTCGGCGATGTAGTAGACCAGCACCAGCCCGCCCGACGAAAGGTACGCCACGCACACGCCCGCGAGCAGCAGGTGCGCGATGCTGCCGCTGCCGCGCATACGCGCCAACCCGTACACCAGGGCCATCGCCGCCAGCGCCCCGACGAACGCCAGTTGCGTCAGCCACGGAATGCCCAGCCATTCGCCGCGCCACCCAAGCAGGAACCCGACGGCCGCGGCCAGCGACGCCCCGCTGGCGATGCCGAGCGTGTAGGGCGTCGCCAGCGGATTCCGGAAGAGCTGCTGGAAGACCAGCCCCCCCAGCGCCAGCCCGGCGCCGACCACCGCTGCCAGCCCAGTTCGCGGCGCGCGATATCGCCAGAACGCCTCGCCCGGCTCTTCCAGCAGCTTGCGCGGGTCGATCCAATACGGACCAAGGAAGGCCGTCGCCGCGATCAGCAGCAGCACCGCCGGTGTCAGCCATAGAAACCGCCGCCCCATGGGGCCGCGATTGTACGCCCGGCCGTCTGAAACAGGCTATCGGCCCGTCGAATGCCGCTAACGCGGCGCCGGCTGGGTGTGCGGGGCGCGCGGCTCCACTGGCGTGGTCACGATCTGCGGCATGTGGAAATCCGCCCCGCGCCCGATGTGCTCGATCATCTGGAAGATCGCCGGCGTCTGGAGTTGCTGGATGCGCGACGGCGGGTATCCGGCCGCCGCCAGGTCGAGGACCCCGCCGGTCTTCCGGTGACAATCGGTGCACACGATCGCCGCCGGCCGGCGGAACGGATGGACGGCGGCCAGAAGCGCCTCGCGCTGCTCCGGCGTGGCCCGCGGTCCCTCGCGCAGGTAGCGTTCGATGGCGGCCGCGGTCCCGGGATGGGCCAGGACCGGCCGGCCGGCCGCGTCTTTCAGCGCCAGCTTCACGCCGTACGCCCCGCGCAGCGACGTGTTCACGACATCGCGGGCCTCGCGGACGATGCGCGGGAAGCTGGGCGTGGCGGCGCGGACGGCGGCGAGGTGTGCGGCGGAGCGCTCGAGGGCCGCGTCGTTGTCGGCGGCGCGGGCGGCGCGCCGCAGCAGGTCGGACAGTCGCGCCCGCGCGTCGTCGTCGGCGCGGGGAGGGTCCCCGAGTTCCTGGAGCAGGCTCAGCGCCCGCAGCAGCACGGGCGCCTCGGACGCGCGGCCGCTCTCGCGGTCGTACCAGGTGAGCGACAGGGGCGTGCGCTCGTGCTCCATGTGGCAGACGCCGCAGTGGATGCTCGCGGCGTGCATGTTGAGGAAGGCGCGCACCTCGATGCGGTTCGCGTGAGGCAGGGGCCCGTGGCAGCCGCTGCGGGTGCAGGTGTTGGCGTTGTCGGGCGGGAGCCAGGAGGTGAGGCGATGGTAATAGGCCAGCGGGGCGCGCGGGTTCTCAACGGAGCGCAGCCCCAGCCAGTCGGGCCGCCGGCCGTGGAGCAGCTCCTCGTCCATGCGGCTGGGGATGGCGCGGACCTGTGCGGGCGTCTCGAGCGGCGCGACGAGCGAGACGACCAGGTATTTCATCGCGGCGAAGCTGACCCAGAAGATCAGTACGATCAGCGCGAAGGCATAGGCGCGGCGCAGCAGATCGTACGACGCGCTGCCCGCCAGTCTGAGCAGGTCCCGCGGGCGCCATCCTGGCCGCCTGGCCGGTCTCGGCTCAGCCATGCTGCGGCTCCTCGGTCGGAATGCCCAGCGAGTGGGCCACGTCGATGACGAACTCGGCGTTCTCCTCGGCGAGCTTCGACTTGGGCGTCTCGCCGTTCAACGTGGCCAGCGAGAGCGGGAACACCGTCGGAGCCAGGATCACGTTGTAGATGTGCAGAATACCAACGTGAATCAGCGCCAGGAACGACTCGTAGGTGTGGATGATCGTCGCGATGTTGAAGGCCCATCCGCCCATCAGGTGTGACGTGGCCTGCTCGAACCAGAGCATCAGCCCCGTGATGCCCAGCAGCGTCGTGCCCCACATCACGCCGAAGTACTCGAACTTCTCGGTTGCCGTAAAGCGCCCGAAGCGCGGCCGGTCATTGCTCAGGCCGACCAGGTACTTCAACTGCGCCCCGGCCCGCCGCAGATCGGTCAGCGTGATCGAGACGGGCAGAGTCGCGATCGCCTGGTAGAGCCCGAGCCGCTCGCCGGCCGGACCGACGCGCCGCGTGCGCCTCAGTACCACGCGGAAGATATCCAGCACGTGGACCGCAAAGCCAACGATCAGCGCCACGCCTGCGTAGTGATGGAGCGTGCGCGTCATGTACATCCCGCCGAAGGCGTCCACCAGCATGCGCGCCCAGCCCTGGTCGGCGAATTTCAGCGGGAAACCAGTGAGCGCCAGCAGCGTGAAGAGGGCAGCGAGCACCCAGTGCTGCACGCGCTCGGTGATCGTGAAACGCCGCAGGCGGGCGCGCCCCTCCGGGTGGCTCACGATCTGCTCGATCACCTTCTCCACGTGCTCGGCCCGCGGGTGGCGCCGGCCGATCACGAGCTGCGCCAGCTCGAGCAGCACGATCGCCGCCGACGGCCCGAACGACACCGCGGTCAGCAGGATGAACGCCGCCGCCAGCGCGAATTCCAGCGACCCGACCGCCCCCGGCAGGTCGAGGTGCACAGACGTGCCGGCGATGGCCCGGTCGGCGCCCGGGTGGCACGTGAGACTGCGGCAGGAGTTGGCCACGTTTTCCGGGTGGATTGCCGAGTCGGGATGAGCCGACGCCAGCATCAGGTGCACATTCGCCCCATTTGCGACGTGGCAGGAAAGGCAATCCGCCGTCGTCTCGTCTCCCAGCAGGGCCGCACGCCCGTGGAAGCTGCGCAGGTAGCTGGCCACGGAGTTCGGCAGCTCGTGCGTCTGGCGGAGTGCCGGGTCGCTGTGACACACGGCGCAGACCTGCGCCAGCTCGAGCGTGCGGCGGGCCGGATCGAGCCGCGAGAGGACGTGGCGCGTGGCGAACTCGACGTCGAGCGGGAGCTGCGTCGCGTGGCAGACGTTGCAGCGGGCGAACGCCCGGTCCTGAAGCGCGCCGACCGGGCTTTCCAGCGCCAGCGGCATGCGGAAGAGCGGCTCGTCATGGCAGTACAGGCAGCGCGACTGGTTGTCGGCCAGCAGCGGGCCGCCGGTGAATCTCAGCCCGTGCAGCACGGCGTCGGTATGGACGCTCTGCTCCAGCATCCGCGCGACGTTCTCGTGGCTGAATCGCCGCGAGTTGCCCGACAGGTCGGTGATATGGCAGGTCCGCGTGCAGTCGACCGGCGGGGACGGCCGGTGCGGCACGACCTCCAGTGGCTCGCGGGCGTGGCAGTCGGTGCAGGCGAGCTGGGCGTGCGGCCCCTGCGCCTCGTGAATGTACGCCGGATCGACGTAGAAGAGCCGCAGGCGTCCGCTGCCGGGATCGAAGCGGCTGAGGCCTGGGAATCGGTGGCAGTAGAGGCAGTTCTCGCGGTCCTGGGCGACCGCCGGCGGGCCGCACAGCAGCCAGGCCAGCCCCGCGCAAAGGCAGAGGGTGAAAAGCCGGATTGGCTGGCACAGCCGGGTGGCGACGTGGGTCATGCGTCTCCTCTCGACGCCTGGCTTCCCCAGGGCATGCGACGGGCGCAACGCCCGGGGCGCCGAGTGGAACTTTAGGTTCTTTGGGGATTCCCGACCAGCCCTACGGCTTGCGCCATGTTGCGCACCGTCGGGGATTCTCGCGCACCGCCGGGCCACCGGGGTCCGGATGTTTTTCGGCGCCAAACCGGATTGCGGGATTTAACGCCGGCGGGTAGGTTGACCTCGGTTTTGGGTGATCGGCGGTCGATCACAAGTGCAACATGTCCTCGTCGTCACACACGTCTCTGGGGGATCTTGTCGGCCGCGGCGTCCCGCGCCGCTCGGCCTAGCAAGGAGGAACTCGTGTTCTCGCGCTCTCGCATGCTGAGCAACGCCGCGCTTGTTCTGCTTCCGCTGACTGCGGGGCTGTTGACGATCGGTTGCCCGGGTCTTTTTCCGGAGCCGAACGAGCCGAACGAGCCGAACAAGGGCAACAGCGGTCTGACCGGCAAGTACGTCGGGTCGGAGCGCTGCGCGACGTGTCACAACAACGTCCACTTCAACTGGTCGCAGACGCTGCACGCGCGGGCGCTCGAGACGCTCGAGAACATCGGCCAGGACAAGAACGCCAACTGCGTCGGCTGCCACGTCGTGGGCTTCGGCCAGCCCGGCGGCTTCGTCGATCGCGCGACCACCGACGCCCTGGCCGGCGTTGGCTGCGAGAGCTGCCACGGCCCGGGCCGCGACCACGTCGAGAACGTCAACGACGAGAGCCTCCGTCCGCCGAAGAGCATCGCGGCCGAAATCTGCGGCCAGTGTCACACGGGCTCGCACCATCCGAACTACGACGACTGGGCGACCTCCAAGCACGCGCGCGTCACCGAGACGCCCGCCGAGGAGTTCACCGAGGGCCTGGCACTGAACAATTGCGGCAAGTGCCACTCGGGCGACTTCTTCTATCGCGCGACGCTCAACAACGAGACCCTCGCCGACAACGCGCTCCAGGGCGTCCCCGTCGAGGAGCTGCACGCGGTCGAGTGCGCCATCTGCCATAACCCGCACGCCCGCACCGGCAACGCCCCGACCCCGGAGGACGGCCGCGACTTCCAGCTCCGCTACCCGGAAGTCGCCAACCCGACGCCGACCAACGACGTCCGCGCCGTCACCGACCCGACGCGCTTCAATCTCTGCGGCCAGTGCCATCACGACCGCGGCCGCACGTGGCAGGACTCCGCCCGCCCGCCGCACCACAGCAATCAGGCGAACTTCTACATCGGCGAGATGCCTCTTCCCGAGGACAGCGACCTGCTCGTGCAGAGCCGTGTCTCGGTGCACTCGTTCGCCGTTGAGCAGTGCGCCACGTGCCACATGTATCGCCAGGACTTCCAGAGCGCCCAGGCGCCCGCCATCTCCGGCCACACCTTCCAGGTCAACGAGAGCAGCTGCGCAACGTCCGGCTGCCACCCGTCGCTCGGCCAGGCGCTCGCCGTCAAGGCCACGCTCCAGACCGAAATCCAGAACCGCCTCAACGACATCGCAAACCGGCTCGGCGACCCGGCGACCTGGGAATACACGTCGAACGGCGGCCCTAACGCCGCCGGCCAGCGAAACCTGCCCGACTGGCTCAAGCAGGTGCGCTTCCTGTACTACTATGTGCTCGTCGACGGCAGCCTGGGCATTCACAACCCGGCGTACGCCCGCGATTGCCTGGTCGCGGCGCAGGATCTGCTGACGGCCAACGGCCGCTAGAGACTCCGGCGCGCGGTCGTGCGGGATTTCAAAGGGGTGTGCGGGCAAACGGCTCGCACTCCCCTCATAATTGCGCCATGCCCAAGCGACCCGCCGGCCCCCCCGCCCGCCCCGCGCCCCGACGGCGTGACAACGCACCACGGCCCGCGGCGCCGGCGCCTGGCACGCCCGCCGCGCTTCCCGTCGACCGGCTGGTCGCGCCCTGGGTCCGCCTGCGCTCCGCCACGTCGCACCCATTCGTATACCAGCGCATGATCGCCGAGGTCGATCCGTCCGCGGCCGCGGGCGACGTGGTCAACGTGTACGACAAGGCCGGCCGGCATTTCGGCAGCGCCCTGTACAACGGGCGCTCCCAGATCGCGCTGCGCATGCTGGCCGCCGGCGACGTCAGCATCGACGACGCGTTCTGGCGCGGCCGGCTGGAGCAGGCCGTCGCGCTGCGGCGCCGCCTGCGCCTCGACGACGTAACCGACGCCTACCGCCTGCTCCACGCCGAAGGCGACGGCCTCAGCGGCGTGATCGTCGAGCGCTACGCGGACTGCCTCGTGTTCGAGCTGTTCTCTATCGGCATGTTTCTGCGGCGGGCCATGCTCGCGGAGATGCTGTGCGAGCGCCTCGGCCCGCCGGCCGCGCTCGATCGCCCCCGGGCCGCGTCGCCGCACTGGCGCGTGGTCTTTCGCGCCGACCAGCGCATCCAGGCGCTCGAGGGCTTCGATCTACCGCCGCCGCGCGACGACGCGCCGCAACGGCTCGTCGTCCGCGAGCACGGCGTGCGCTACCGCGTCGATGCCGCCGGCGGCCAGAAAACGGGCTTTTTCTGCGATCAGCGCGAGAACCGGCGGCGCTTCGCCGAGTTGTGCGCCGACGGCGACGTGCTGGACGCGTTCTGCTACGGCGGCGGCTTCGGACTTTGCGCCAAACGGCTCGGCCGCGCCCGTAGCGTCACGAGCGTCGATCTTGACGAAGACGCCCTGGCCCTGGCCGTTGAGAACGCGAATCTCAACCAGGCGCGCATCCAGCACGTTCACGCCGACGTCTTCGGCTACCTGCGGCAGATGATCGCCAACCGCCGCCAGTTCGACGCGGTCGTGCTCGATCCGCCGAAGCTCGTCACCCGCCGCGAGGAGCTCGAACCGGGGCTGCGGAAGTACGGCGACCTCAACGCGCTCGGCGTGCAGGTCGTGCGCCCGGGCGGATGGCTGCTGACGTGCAGTTGCAGCGGCCTGGTGTCGCCGACAAGCTTCGTGGAGACCGTGCACCGCGCCGCGCGGCGCGCCGGGCGGACCTTGCAGATGATCGGCCTGACCGGCGCCGGCCCGGACCATCCGGTGCTGCTCGACTGCCCGGAGTCCGCCTACCTGAAGGCCGTGTGGCTGCGCGTCTGGTGACGGACTCCCGTACGGCCGACGGCGGCCCTCACCGCATTTCCACCGGATCGACGTCAACGGTGATGCGCTGCGCCCGGCTGAACAGCAGCTTCTCGCGCTGCGCCTCGTGCAGCAGCCGCTGCAAGACGCCCCCGGGGGGCGCGGCGACCAGCACTTCGTGCCGGAAGCGCCCGCGCAGCCGCGGCAGCAGGCAGGCGCCGACGCTGACCACGCGAATCTCGGGATGCACGCGCCCGGCCAGTTGCTGCAACTGCTCGGCCAGGCGCTCGGCGGCCTCGCGCGCCCGGGTGTTGCGCTCGTCGGAGAGCACGAAACGCGCCAGCCGTCCCAGCGGCGGATACCCCAGCCGGGCGCGCAGCGCCAGCTCGCTCTCCGCGAAGGCCCGGTAGTCGGCCTTCATCGCGCAGCGGATGACGTGCGACACGTCGCGGCATTGGATCAGCGCCAACGCTTCACCCTCGCGCCGCCCCGCCCGACCCACCACCTGGAGCAGCAACTGAAACGTGTGCTCCGCCGCGCGGAAGTCCGGCAGTTCCAGCCCCGCGTCGGCATCCACCACGCCCACCAGCCGAACATTCGGAAAATCCAGCCCCTTGGCGATCATCTGCGTCCCGAGCAGGATGTCGGCGTCGCCGCGCTCGAAGCGCGTCAGCGCCGCGGCATAATCGTCGCGATGCCGCATCGTGTCGCTGTCGAGGCGCAGCAGCCGCGCCCCTGGCAGCACCGCGCGCAGCTCCTCCTCCAGCCGCTGGATCGCCAGCCCCCCCTGCTCCAGCACGCCCCCGCACGTGTCGTCCAGGCAGCGCTCCGGCGCCGGCGTGCGCCCCCCGCAGCGATGACACTTCAGCAGCCGCTCGGTGCGATGAAACACGAGCGCCGCGCCGCAGCGCACGCAGCTCGGCACGAGCCCGCAGCGCCCGCAGCGCAGGTGTGCGGCGTAGCCGCGGCGGTTGTGCAGCAGAACGGCCTGCTGACGCAGCTCGAGCGTCTGCTGCAACGCCCGCACCAGATCGAGCGACAGCAACCGGCTCGGCTGGACGCGATCGCCCTGCCCCATCAGCACCAGGCGCGCCTGCGGCGCCCGCGCCCCCGGCACGCGCTCCGGCAGGTGCAGCAGCCGGTAATGCGGCAGGTGCGCGGCGTTGTGCCAGGTCTCCAGCGCCGGGCTGGCCGAACCGATCAGCACCGGCGCTTGCTCGATCTGCCCGCGCTTGATCGCGACGTCCCGCGCGTGGTAGTGCGGCGCCGCCATGTTCTTGTAGCTGCGCTCCTGTTCCTCATCCACGACGATCAGCCCCAGCCGCGGACACGGCGCGAACACCGCCGCACGCGTCCCGATCACCACCGCCGCCTCGCCCGAAGCGATGCGCCGCCACGTTTCGCGCCGCTCCCGCTCCCTCAAACGGCTGTGAACGACCGCCACTGAGCCGAAACGCCGCGCCAGCCGCTGCATCACCTGCGTCGCCAGCGCGATCTCCGGCACCAGCACGATCGCCTGGCGCCCGCCCGCCAGCGCCTGCCGAACCGCCCGCACGTAGACCTCGGTCTTGCCGCTCCCGGGAACACCGAACAGCACGAACACCTCGAATCGCGGCGGAGACAGCGCGGCGGAGACAGCTTTCAGCGCTTCCTCCTGGCCTGCGGTCAGCGCCAACCCGTCTTCCGGCGCCGTCGGCGACGCCGTCCCCACGCCCCCGGCGTCCGGCTTCGCCTCCTCGCCGCCCGGCGCCGCGGTGCCCTCGGTGCTCCGTGCCGGGGCCCCGTGCTCGACCGCGTGGGCTTCGAATCGCGTAACGGTCTCCACCAGGCCCCGGCGGCGAAGCGTCGCGAGCGTCCCCTCGCCGACCTGGGCGCGCCGCAACACCTCAGCCCGCGGCAACTCCCCATCCGCCAGCGCCAGCAGCAGCCGCGACTGCGCCGGCGTCAGGTGCTGCGGCTCCGCGGCCGCGCCCGCTTCGCCCCCGTCGGCGGCGGCGGGGTCTGCGACCCGCCGCAGGTACCGGACGCGCCGCTGCGCTACCTGCCGCAGACCCGCCGGCGTCATGGCCGAGAGCGTCTTCCCAGGAAACGCGGCGTAGTAATCGCTGATCCACAGGCCCAGCGCGATCAGTCCGGGAGACAGCAGGGCGCCTGACCCGGCCAGGCTCGCGAGCGCCGGACGCGTCTGACGCCAGGGTCTCCGGCTCACGGCGACGCACCAGCCGAGAACGGGCCGCGCCTTTCGGCCGAACGGGGCATGGACGAGCATTCCGGGCGCGACTTGCGCGGCCAACTCCGGCGGGATTGCGTAACTGGCCAGGTCGTAGGTGGGCGTCAACAGGGCCACGTCGGCTACCGGCTCGGTGCGGGCGCGCCCCTCGCTGGGGATCAGCCAGAGTTGCCGGCGCTCGTCGTCCTGCGGCGTGGGCAAGGCGGCGTCCTTCGAGGCGACCGCGCCGGAAACCCGACAGCGCCCCGAGCGCTTGCGGTCGCATGACCCTCGGCCATTCTACGCGGCGGAGTACGTCCGGGCGTACGGCACGCGCATTCGGCCGATAGACCGCCTGTTGCGCGAGCCGGGTGCGCGACCACGTCTGCGCGGTCCGATTTGCGGCCGACGGTTCGAAACCGCTAGAATCTGCGTGCCCGCCCGGCGGCGTGCCCGCCCGGCGGCCGCCGCCGTGGGCGTGCGCGGGTGTAACTCAATGGTAGAGTGTCAGCCTTCCAAGCTGAATGTTGCGGGTTCGAGTCCCGTCGCCCGCTTTTCGCCCCCGCGCTTGCGTACGCGCGATTCTGCGCCGGGGCGCTTCTAGGTCTCGTGACGGCTGAACCAGACGGTGCCGAGCGTCTGGGCGAGAATGCGCAGGTCGAGGCCCAGGCTCCAGTGCCTGATGTAGTGCACGTCGTGCTGGATGCGCTTCTTGAGCGACGTGTCGCCGCGCCAGCCGCGCACCTGGGCGTAGCCCGTCATGCCCGCCTTCATCTTGTGGCGGAGCATGTAGCGTGGGATCTCCTCTTTGAACTGCTCGATGAACTCCGGGCGCTCCGGCCGCGGGCCCACCAGCGACATCTCGCCGCGCAGCACGTTGAACAGGTTGGGCAGCTCGTCCAGGCTCGTGCGGCGCAGGAACGCCCCGATCGACGTGCGGCGCGGGTCGTCCCGCCGCGACCACACCGGGCCGCCGGCCTCGGCGTTCACCGCCATCGTGCGGAACTTGATCATGTCGAACTGGCGGCCGTCGAGGCCCATGCGGCGCTGGCGATAGAACACCGGGCCCCGGTCGGCAAGCTTGATGAGCGCCGCGATCACCGCCATCGTCGGCGCCGCGATCACCAGGCACAGGCCACCCACGACCAGGTCGAAGGCGCGCTTCAGCACCGCGTTCCAGCCGACCAGCGGCGTCTGCCGCAGGGCCAGGATCGGCACGCCGTCCAGCTCGCTGACATTCGGGCGCATCGCGAAGCTGGGGTTGATCTCCGGCACCAGCCGCACGTCGGCGGCTGAGGTTTCGAGTGCGGCCAGCACCTCGGCCGTCCGATGGGCGCGCTCCGTCGGCAGGGCGATGAAGATCGAGTCGACCGGCTCCTCCGCCAGCACAGCCGGCAGCGCGCTCAGCGGTCCGCGCACGGGCACGCCCCGCAGCACGCCCGGCTTGTCCGGGTCCGCGTCGTCCACGAAGTACCGCACGTCCAGCCCGGTCCAGCTATTCCGCCGCAGGGCGTACAGCAGCCGCTGCGCCGCTCGTCCGCTGCCGACGATGGCGGCGGCGCGGCGGTTGAAGCCGCGGCGGCGCAGGGCACGGGCAACGAGTCGCACGCTGCCGCGCAGCACGGCCAGGCACGTGGTCCCGAGAACCGCGTACGTGACCAGGAACTGGCGGGATATCTTGCTCGTCTGCGGCAGGGCGTAGTCGATCACGATCACCGCGACGATGGAGACGACGAACGCCTTGAGAATGTCGCGCATTTCGGCAAGCAGCGCCCCGTCGCGCCGCGGGCGATACAGCCTTACGCGCTGAAAGATCACCAGGTGGGCGACGATGACCAGCGGCAGGATCGGCAGATACTTGTCGGCCAGCGCCGGAACGCCTTTCTCGGGATCGACGGGCAGGTACTCGAAACGCAGGTAGTAGCTCGCCAGCCACGCCGCCGCCACGGCGCAGGCATCCGCCGCGACGAGCATCAGCAGCACGAGCTGGTTGTGTTGCTTCAACATGCGGGGCGTGGTCCTCGCCGGCGGCAATTATCGTGCCTCCGGCGCCTGTCGGAAAGTCCCACGGTCCGACCTGCGCCGCAGCATTCAGAGCCGGGCCGTCCCCAGCCCGGTCCGCGCGGGGCACTGAAGCGCAACCACGCTCGGGCGGGGGCCACTGGCCGAATGGGCCGACCTGGTCTAAGCTCTAGGCGAAACCGCTGGCGGAGTTCACGCATGGACGAGGTTGCGTCCCTGTTTCGCCTGGCCGGCCTGCTCGTGTTCGTAGGCTGGCTGCTGGTCGTCATTTACGGGATTTCGAAAGCCTTCTGAGGCGAGCGGGGCGGACCTCGCCGCTGAGACGCGCGCGGCCCGTCCGTCGCATGAAGCGCGGGACGAAGCGTCAACGGGCAAGACCGGGAGCCACCCGCGCGGGCCCATGGCCTCAAGCCGCCGACACTCAAGGAGAACGTCGTGAGAACCCATCCGAATCGTATCCTGGCGCTGGTCGCGACCAGCGCGGTGCTATCGGCGTGTGCACCGGCACTGGCGCAGAAGCAGATCGTCCGCCTGGTCTTCGACGGGCCGGTGCTCGAGTCGCCGTCGCCGGACGCCGAGTTGATGGCCATCTTCGGCCAGGGCCAGATGCGCACCTTGCACCAGTGGGTGCGCATGATCGACAAGGCCGCGCGCGACAAGAAAGTCGACGGCCTGGCGGTCATCATCGAGTCGCCCGCCGTCGGTTTGGCGCAGATTGAGGAGCTCACGCGGGCCTTCGAGCGCTTCCGCGCCTCGGGCAAGAAGATCTACGTGTACCTCGACGCCGGCGAGAACAGCACCTATGCGCTGGCGGCGGCGGCGGACCACGTGACGCTGGCCGAGAACAGCAGCCTGTTCATCGTCGGCCTCAACGCCGAGCTGAGCTTCTACAAGGGGCTGCTCGACAAGATCGGCGTGAAGGCGGACATGATGCACTGCGGCGACTACAAGAGCGCGCTGGAGCCCTACACCCGCACGGAGCCGAGCAAGGAAGCCGCCGAGCAGGTCAACTGGCTGCTGACGGGCATCTACGAGCGCTGGGTCGAGCTGATCGCCAAGGGGCGCGGGCTGACGGTCGAGCAGACCAAGGCCCTGATCGACCAGGCGCCGATCGACGCCGAGCCGGCGCTCAAGGCGCGGCTGGTCGACGCCGTCGGCTCGTTCGGTGACTACGCGCGCATGCTCCAGAAGGAGTTCGGACAGAACGTCAAGGTGGTGAAGGACTACGGCGACAGCAAGAAGCTCGAGCTGCCCGAGAGCCCGTTCGAGATGTTCAGCTTCTTCATGAAGCTGGGCGACACGGTCAAGGGCGAGCAGAAGCCCGGCATCGGGCTGATCTACATCGAAGGCGGCATCGCCACCGGCAAGAGCACGGCCGATTTCCTCAGCGGCACGACCGCCGGCAGTACGACCATCCGCGCCGCGCTCGAGGCCGCCCGGCGCAACGACGCCGTCAAGGCCGTCGTTCTGCGCGTCGATTCTCCCGGCGGCTCGGCGCTCGCCAGCGACATCATCTGGAAGGCCGCCACGCGCCTGGCCGCGGAGAAGCCACTGATCGTCAGCATGGGCGGCGTCGCCGGCTCCGGCGGCTACTACGTCTCCATCCCGGGCGACACGGTGTTCGCCGAGGCCAGCACGATCACGGGCTCGATCGGCGTCGTCGGCGGCAAGCTGGTCTGGTCGGGCCTGATGGAAGACAAGCTCGGCATCACGACAACCGAGTTCAAGCGCGGCCAGCGGGCCGATCTGTTCAGCCCCAACCGCATGTGGACCGACGAGGAGCGCGCCTGGATGCAGAACTGGATGAACGGCATCTACACCCAGTTCAAGCAGCGCGTCAGCGAATCGCGCGGCAAGCGCATTAAAGGCGATCTCGAGAAGCTCGCGGGCGGCCGCGTCTACACCGGCAAGCAGGCGCTCGAACTCGGCCTGGTCGATCGCATCGGCGGGCTGCACGACGCCCTGTCGCACGCGGCGGACAAGGTCGGCCTGTCCGAAGCCGAGTATCCGGTCTACATCCTGCCGAAGCCGGAGGATTTCGCCGCGATCCTGGCGAAGCTGTTCGGCGAGAAGGGCACCGACGAATACGAGATCGCGTCGGGCGCCGCGCCGCCGGCGCGGTTCGCCCTGGGAGCGACGTGGCCGGCCGGCGCATGGTCGGGCATGTCACCCGGCGGCGCCGTGCCGTCGTGGCTGTCGAACGACCCGGCGCTGGCCGGGGCCGCGCCGCTGCTGAACGGCCTCGCGCCGCAACAGGCTCGCCGGCTGCTGCTCGGCCTGCGTCACCTGGCCGCTCTGAACCAGGAGCACGTGGGGCTGTTCATGGCCTGGCCCATGTCGATCCGCTGAAAGCCCACTGGGCTCACCCGCGATCCACGGCGCCCGAGCCCCGGCGAGCCCGCGCCCCGGAGCGAGTTTCGACCCCGCGAGCGCGAACGTCGCACACGACGCGCTTCTCGCTTGAGTGCGTCGCACACGACGCGCTTCTCGCTTGAGTGCGTCGCGCACGACGCGCTTGTCGCGCTTGAGTGCCGCGCTTGAGTAGGTCGCGCACGAGCCGCGAGCGCATCGCCCACGCGTACGAGCCGCGAGCGCAAGCGAGTGGAGTAACGTGCACGCGCGTTACGTGCATTCGCACACGACGCGTCTGTCGCGCTTGAGTGTCGCGCACGAGCACGAGCCGCGAGCGCAAGCGAGTGATGTAACGCGTGCAATTCACTATCCACAAAGCGCGAGCGATTGACGTAGCGATCGCGCCCGCGTGTTGGTCACTCCATTTGCTTTCGCTCGCGGGCTCGTGTGTTGCGCGCGACGCAACGCGTTAATCGCAACGCACGTTCCGCGCGGTGCACATTACTCCACTCGCTTGCGCTCGCGGCTCGTACGCGGCTCGCGGCTCGCGGCTCGTACGCGGCTCGCGGCTCGCGGCTCGTACGCGGCTCGCGGCTCGTGGCTCGTACGCGGCTCGCGGCTCGTACGCGGCTCGTGGCTCGCTAATCCTTGTCGTCGCCGGAGTGCGCGACGGCGGCCTCGAGTTGCAGCAGGTTGTTTCCGGCCATCCTGGCGAGCTGGGCCAGGTGGCTCATGCTGGAGACTTCCTCGACCTGCTCGTCGACGAACCATTGCAGGAAGCTGCGCGTGGCGTGGTCCTTCTCCTTCTCGGCCAGGTCGACCAGGTCGTTGATCTGCCGCGTGACGGTCAGCTCCGACTCGACGGCGGCCTCGATCGCCGCGAGCACGGTGGCGTAGTCTCCCTTCGGCTGGGCGAGCGCCTGGAGCGTGACGTTTCCGCCGACGTCGAGCACGTAGTCGAGGATCTTGGTCGCGTGGCCGCGCTCCTCGTCCGATTGCTCGCGGAAGCGCCGGGCGAGCCTCTTCAGGCTCAGACCGTCGAACGTGCAGGCGATGGCCAGGTACTTCTGCGACGCGTTCATTTCGTGCGTGATCTGCTCGTTCAGCTTGGCGTTCATCGCCGCCGAGATCAACATTGGCGTCCCCTTCGTCTCAATGGCCCGCTTCCGTCGGCGTTTTCGTCAGCGACCACTCGTCGAGCACGCGGCCGTCAGCGGCGATCTGCCGCAGGTGCAGCGTCGATCCGTCGATCCGCACGTGCGTGAAGCTGTGCACGCTGTTGTCCAGCGCCGCGAAGTACGCCGGCCGCCGGTCCGCCGGCGCAAGATCATACAACCTCGCTCCGCCCGCGCCGCTCACAATGTAGACGATGCCGCGTACCGTCGCTCCGTCTGAGCCCGGCGCGACCAGCGCGGCTGCGTCGTCCGCCGACGCCGCGGCCGCCGGCTGTCCGGCCAGCAGCGGCTCGGTGCGCTGGTACATGTGGTCGTGGCCGTTGAAGACAATGTCGATGCCGCCGGCTTCGAGCACCGGGACGATCACCCGTTGAAGCGCGCCGCTGGGCTTGTGCGAACCCGCCGTGTAAGGCGGGTGGTGAAACACGGCGAAGCGCCACGGCGGCGCACCCTTCAGCGCCTGCGCCAGCCACGGCGCCACACTCGCCGACAACTCCGCCTCCGGCAGGTTGCTGTTGAGCACCACGAAGCGCGCCTGCCCGTAATCGAACCAGTAGTTCTGCTCGGCGGGCTGGTCCGGCGGTCCGTTCTCGGGCAGCTCGAAGATCTCGTGATAGGCCTCGGCGCCCGGCAGGCTCACGTCATGATTGCCCAGGCACGGCCAGAAGGCGACGCTCGGCAGCAGCTCCCGATACGGGTCGAAGAATCGCTTGCGATAACGCCCGCGGCTTCCGTCGGGGTAGACCACGTCGCCGGTGTGGACCATGAAGTCCGGAGCGAGCGCGGCCATCTGCGCGGCGACCTGAAACTGGGCCTTTGTGCCTTTTCCGCTGTCGCCGAAGACGACGAAGCTGAACGGCTCCTGCACCGGGCGCTCGGTGCGGAAGGCGTGCGTCGCGATGACCTGGTCGCCATCCAGTATCTCGTACGCGTACTCCCGTCCCGGTTCGAGTCCCTCGACCCGCGCGCTCCAGCGCCGGCCCTGCTGGAGCGTCGTGACGCTCGCGACGGCGTCCTTCAGCCGGAAACCGCTTTCGTCAGGCCGCGAGAGATACCAGACGATGCGCACCGAGTGCGGCCCCGCCTGCTGCACCATCGGCCCTTCGGCCACGGCCAGCGGCAGCAGCCACGGCGAGACCTGGTAGAGGCCCAGCCCGGCCAGCACGAACGCCGCCGCGCCCAGCAGCACCCGCATCCGCCGCACGTAGGACGGCGCGCCCCGCTGATCCGCCGCACCGCGCATTCGAAAAGACACCTCCGCCAGAACGGCTCGCATGGACGCCCGCGTGGCGCCGCGGCGACAGTGTAGTGCCCCGGCGGCTACTTCGACAGCCTGGCCAAGTACTCGCTCGGATTGGCCCAGAACCTTCCCGGACAGTTCGGACAGCAGAAGCCGATCACACGGCCTTCGTACACGATCAGGTATCGCGCGTCGATCGCCGCGCCCGAGACAGGACACGTCGTGTTGACCGGCGAGAGGGCGGCGGCTTGCGGCTGACCGGGGACGGGCGCGTCGCTCGTCAGCCTGATCTCGTCCTCGACGCCCAGGGCCGCGGCCGGCGGCGATCCGCCGACGTCGATCGTTAGCCCCGGTTGGGCCGACGCAAGCCGCTCCAGCGCCTCCGCGCTCAGGCCCGATTCCCACGCATACAGCCGCCGCAAGCGGCCGAGGCTCGCCAGGCCGGCGACCGCGTCGTCCGAAAGTCGCGTGCGAACGAGCACCAGCTCTTCCAGCGCAGGATGATCGCGCAGCCCCGCCAGGTCCGCATCCGAAACCGTCGATTCGCGCAGGTCCAGCCGGCGCAGATGCGCCGCGCCCGCGAGTACCGTCAGCGCCGCGCGTCCCACCGCGCAGCGCGCCAGCGACACATCCGCCAGGTGCGGCTGCAAAGGCGTCAGCAGCGCGACGATCTCCTCCTCCGGCAGCGAGCGCGCCGCCGCGAAGTCCACCCACAACAGCCGCCCTTCGGCATCGACGGCCTGAACGTGCACCAGCCGGTCACGCAGCGCGGCGAGCGCTTCCGGCGATGGAAGCGTCATCGGCGGCCCTGATGGGTCGACAAGGGGCCGCGGCGGCGCAGCGGCGGCGCCATCGAGCGCCCCCGGAGGGCTCGGCGGCCGACTCGGAGGTTGGCCGCTGCTGCCGTCGTCGCCTTTGCCGCCGTCGTCGCCGCCGCCAACGTGCGCCGCCAGCGCGCCGCCGGCGATCCAGCGCTCGATCTCGCGGATCTGCTCGGCCGACGGCTGCGGAGAGTCCGCCGGCGGCATGTGGTCGTCGTCGTCGGTCGGCAGCCGTATCCGCCGCAGCAGCTCGCCGGCCTGCGGGTCGCCCGGCACGACGGCCGGTCCGCTGCGTCCTCCGGCCAGAATGGCGTCGGGCGTGTGCAGGGCGAGCCGGGCCCGCTGTCGCGACGCGCCGTGACAGTCGTAGCAGTATTCGGCGAAGATCCCCGCGACCGCCGCGTAGCCCTCGGGCTGCGCCGCTGGAGCCGCTGGCGGTGAGGCGCCCGTGCCGGGGGTGGGTCGGGCAGCTTGTGCGCGAAGCGGCGCGAAGAGGAAATCCTCTCCGTGCGTCATGCTCGCGCCGAGGTGTCCGCCGGGCACGAGCGCGAGCACCGTCGCCGCCAGCAGTACGCGATACGCCAACAGCGTTCGTCGGCGGCTGGGGCGGACAAACACGTGGACCGTCGCTGCCATGGCGCTCAGCAGCGCGACGGCGAAACCCAGCCACATGTGCGGCGTAAGCGCCCACCCGCCGTAGCCCGGCTCGAAGCTCAGCACCCAGCCCGTCCAGGCCGAGAGCACGGCGCTGCCGGCCGCCAGCCAGGCGATGACGCCAGCGGTGAAGCGCGGGCTGGGGTTGCGGCGGCGGGCCTCGATGAGTTCGATACACGCCAGGCCGACGACCAGACCGATCGGCAGATGCAGCACCATCGGATGCAGGCGGCCGAAGACGTCGATCCAGGCGGCGATCATGTGCATATCCCGGAACCAGACTCCTGGCGCGTTCTGCGCCGATGCGCCACGACATTCGCGCGCTTTCCGGCGCAACCGCTTCCTTGCGGGCGGCGCTCGGATCTGCGTGGCCTCATGTCGCTGTTCCTCGCGGCGGCTCAGGCCAGAATGGCCGGCACGAGCTTGCCGAACACGTCAGTGAGCCGATAGTCGCGCCCCTGGTGGCGGTAGGTCAGCCGCGCGTGGTCGATGCCCAGCAGGTGCAGCAGCGTCGCGTGCAGGTCATGCACGTCCACCGGGTTCTCGACAATGTTGTAGCTGTAGTCGTCGGTCCGGCCGTAAGTGACGCCCGGCCGAACCCCGCCGCCCGCGAGCCAGAGCGTGAAGCAGCGCGGGTGATGATCGCGGCCGTAGTTGCTTTCGGTCAGCGTGCCCTGGCTGTAGACGGTGCGGCCGAACTCGCCCGCCCACATCACCAGCGTCTCATCCAGCAGCCCGCGCCGGCGCAGGTCCTTGATCAGCGCGGCCTGGGGCTGGTCGACCGCGGCGGATTGCAGGCGGATCTCGCCCGGCAGGTTGTTGTGCGCGTCCCAGCCGCGCATGTAGAGCTGAATGAAGCGCACGCCGCGCTCCGCCAGCCGCCGCGCCATGAGGCAGTTGTAGGCGAAGCTGCCGGGCTTGAGCACCTCCGGGCCGTACATGTCGAGCGTGCCGTTGTCCTCGTCCGACAGGTCGGAAAGCTCTGGCACGGAGGTCTGCATGCGGTAGGCCATCTCGAACTGCGCGATGCGGGCCCGGATCTCCGGGTCGAGCGTCCGGTCGAACTCCTGCTCGTTGAGCTGCGCCGTCAGGTCGAGCATGCGCCGGCGGTCCTGCGGGCCGACGCCCCGCGGATTGCGCAGGTAAAGCACGGGGTCGGCGGCGGCGCGCAGCTTGCATCCCTGGTGCTCGCTCGGCAGGAAACCGCTGCCCCAGAAGCGGGCCGAAAGCGCCTGCATGTTGCCGAAGCCCTGCGAGATGAGCACGACGAACGCCGGCAGGTTCGCATTGCTGCTGCCGAGGCCGTAGCTGATCCACGAGCCGAACGACGGCCGCCCGGGCTGCTGGTGGCCGGTCTGGAAGAACGTGATCCCCGGCTCGTGGTTGATCGCGTCCGTGTGCATCGAGTGGACGAAGCACAGCTCGTGCGCCACGCTCGCCGTGTGCGGCATCAGCTCGCTGATCCACACGCCGTCCTGGTTGTTCGCGTACTTCGAGAAACGGAAGATCGACGGGGCGACCGGAAAACGCTCCTGCCCGCTCGTCATCGTCGTCAGCCGTTGCCCCTGGCGGATCGAGTCCGGCAGGTCCTGGTTGAAACGCCGCCGCAGCTCCGGCTTGTAGTCCCACAGGTCGATCTGGCTGGGGGCGCCCTCCATGTGCAGGTAGATCACACGCTTGGCCTTCGGCGCAACGTGCGGCAGCGGACCCGCGCCGCCAATCGGCCCCGCCGTGCGGACAATCGGCCCGGTCGCCTGGGCCGGCTGCACGATCGACCCCAGGGCCGCCAGGCCGAGCCCGGCGCTCAGCGTCCCTGCGGCGCGGCCGAAGAACTGCCGCCGCGTGATGTTCAGCAAATGCTCTTCAATCGGGTCCATCGAACCTGCCTCTTTCCAACAGCGGACCACCTAGGAACCGACAGCGGGCCCGCTCAGAGCCCAACGGGTGGACCCGCCACCATCTCAGTTCTTGCTGAGCGTCGCATCCAGGCTCAGCGCCGCGCCCGCCACCAGCGTCCACGCCGCCAACTCCTCCGCGGGGATGCTCGCTGGCCGGGGCGCCTCGCCAACCGCCAGCAACGCCTCGGCGTCCGCGGGCGCCTGCGAGTAGCGGCCCCGCCACGCGGCCAGTGCCGCCCGGAGCGCCTCGAGCTCGCCCGCGCCCGGCTCGCGCCCCGTGCAGCGCCGCAGCATCACCGCCAGGCGCACGTCGTCATCGCCGGCCTCCCCGAGCACGCGCGCCGCCAGCGCCCGGGCCGCCTCGACGAACTGCTCGTCGTTCCACAGCACCAGCGCCTGGAGCGGCGTGTTCGTGTTGATCCGCCGCACCGTGCAGAACTCCCGCGTCGGCGCATCGAGCGTCAGCATGGCGGGCGGCGGAGCGGCGCGCTTCCAGTAGGTGTAGAGGCTCCGGCGCCACAGCCCCTCGCCCGGATCGCGCACGTAGCTGCGCGTATTCGACTGCGGCATCGCGATCTCTTCCCACAGACCGGGCGGCTGATACGGCCTCACCGGCGGACCGCCGAACTTCTCGACCAGCAGGCCCGAGACATACAAGGCCTGGTCGCGAATCTGCTCGGCGGAAAGCCGCTGCCGCGGGAAGTGCGCCAGCAGTCGGTTATCCGGGTCGATCGCCGCGGCGTCCGGCCTGCGGCGGGCGCTCTGGCGGTAGGTGCTGCTGGTGACGATCAGCCGCAGCATCGCGCGCACGTCCCAGCCGCTCTCGCGGAACTCGATGGCGAGCCAGTCCAGCAGCTCCGGATGCGTCGGCCACTCGCCTTGCAGGCCGAAATCCTCCGACGTGCGCACGAGCCCGTATCCGAAAAGCTGCTCCCACAGCCGGTTCACCGCGACCCGCGCCACCAGCGGGTTCTCGGCGCTTGTCAGCCAGCGCGCCAGGCCCAGGCGATCGGCCGCAGCGCCCTCCGGCAGGCGGCCCAGCGCCGCCGGGATGCCACGCGGCGCCGGCTGCCGGCGATCCGGATGGTCATACTGCCCGCGTGTCAGCACAAAGGTCTCGCGCGGCGCATCGAGCTCCTTCATCACCATCGTCACGGGAATCTGGCGCTCCAGGTCGGCAAGCTGGCGCTCGAAGACGGCGGCGGACTGCATGATCTCACGATAGCGCGGCGAGAAGGCCAGTCTCCAAGCCACCTCGGCCCGCGCATGCGCCTCGGCCGAACGCGCGGCCTCGGGCAGGATTCCCGCCACGAGCTCGCTCGTCACCGCCCCGTCGCGCGGCGCCGCTCGATAGTAGAAGCCGGCCGGCCCGCCGATGTTCGATATCTTGAAGACCAGCTCGTTTCGACCGGGCCGCAGTGATAGGCGCGCCCGGTCCTGGTCCGGCGCGACGCCGCGGGCGACCTTGTTCGCGAACGCCTCGCTTCCGTTGACAAAGACCCGGATGCCGTCGTCGCTGCCGAGCGAAAGGTCGAGCTCGCGCGCCGTCGGCGCGTAGACCGCGCGGCCCAGGTACAGCGCGTACAGGCCGTCGCCGAACGTGGCCGTCTGCCCGTCGCGCACCTCCGGCGCGTGCCGCCAGTACTGGTTGCCGAAGCCGAAATTGCGGCCGGGGTCGATCGCCCCGTCGTTCTCGGGCCCGAAGGCCGTGTCGAAGGCGGCGTCGCCGCTGTCGGCTGGGAACGGCCCGACGAGCATCCAGCTTCCGAGGGCCTCGGGCAGCTCGTGCGCCGCCTGCGCATCGAGCCGGCCGACGCGCACGCGCACCCGGCCGAGCGCGTGCTGGTCGTAGATTGAGCGGTAGCGCAAGGTGACGCGCAGTTCGGTTCCGCCTTCGAATCCGAACGGCTCCTCCGACAGCAGCAGCGCCGCGCGGCCGCCCGGCCGGCGATGCGCATCGACCGCCCAGCCGCTCTGCTCGGCGTCGTCCAGCACGTTGACGACCTGGAAATCGCCGTCGGGCTGCTCGACGTCCGCCCAGGCCCAGGCGAACCGCACCTGCCGGCGCTGCGACGGATCGGCGCGGCGGATCGCCTCGACCTCGACGCCCGTCAGCACCGCGTTGCCGTTCGGAGCGCGGCCAACGCGGCCGTGCGGCAACGTCGGATCGGGCAGGGCTTCGAGCAGGATCAATCGCAGATCCGCAGCCTCGGTATGCAGCCTCAGCTCCTGGTCGTCGCGAGCCGGGTTCTCGCCCGAGGCCAGCACCGAGCCGTCCGCCTGCACGGTGAGCGTCGCGCCGGTCGCCGTCGCCGCGACCACACGCGGGATCGACCAGTCCGTTCCGAAACGGGCGGGCAACGCCGCGAAGTACTTCCGCCGCTCCCGCTCCTCTTCGGGTGTCACGCGCCCGGCTTCGTCCACCGCCGCCGCGTGTTTCTCCCGCAGGTCCGCCAGTCCGGCGGCCTGCTCGGCGCTGGGTACGGAGATGAAGGGCTCGAAGGCCCGCTGCGGATCGGGAAGCTGCGAGTAGACGCCCGGCTCATCGACGGAATTGAAGTACGCCATCAGCGAGTAGAACTCGCGCTGGCTGATCGGGTCGAACTTGTGATCGTGGCAGCGCGCGCAGCCCAGCGTCAGCCCCAGCAGCACCGACCCGGCCGTCGATACGCGATCCACGGCGTACTCGACCAGGTATTCCTCGTTGATCGCGCCGCCCTCGTCGCTCACGACGTGGGCCCGGCAGAAACCGGTCGCGACGCGCTCGTCCTGGCCCGCGCCGGGCAGCAGGTCACCCGCGATCTGCTCCGTGACGAACGCATCGAACGGCTTGTTGTCACGATACGCCCGCAGCACCCAGTCCCGCCACGGCCACAGCGTCCGCCCCGCGTCGGTGTGTATTCCGATCGTGTCCGCGTAACGGGCCGCGTCGAGCCACGCGACCGCCATCCGCTCGGCGTAGCGCGTCCGATACGGCTCCTCCGTCAGCAGCCGGTCAACCCAGCGCTCATAGGCGTCCCCGCTCCCATCCGCCAGGTACGCCTCCATCTCCCCAGCCGTCGGCGGCAGGCCCGTCACATCCAGAAACACCCGCCGCAGCAGCTCCGGCCGCTCCGCCTCCGGGCTCGGCGAAAGCCCACGCCCCTCCAGCCCGGCCAGAACAAACCGGTCGATCTCATTGCGACACCAGCCCAGCCCCTGGTTCGCCGGCGGCTGCGGACGCTGCGGCGGCTGAAAGGCCCAATGCGGCTCATACATCGCACCGGCTTCGATCCACTTCCGCAGCAGCTCCAGCTCACTGGCCGACAGCGCGGGCTTGCGACTGTCGGGCGGCGGCATGCGCTCTTCCGCGTCGGCGTGCGTGACGCGCAGCCAGGCGAGGCTCGCCGATGGTGCGCCCGGGACGATCGCCGGACCGCCGCGCCGCGCCCTCGTTGCCGACTCAAATTCGTCGAGCCGCAGGTCCGCGGCGCGCGTGGCCGCGTCAGGGCCGTGGCACTTGAAGCAGCGGTCCGACAGGATCGGGCGAATATCGCGGCCATAGCGCACGGCGGCCGGCGCGCGGCGCTGCTCCCCGGTGGCCGCGCCACCAGCGGCGCTTGCCGCCCTCGCGGCGGACGGAGCGCCAGGCGACGCGACGCTGAGGATCACGGCTGACAGAGCGGCCCAATCGATGCGGAATCGCATGCCGGGCCATGATAACGCGCGGACGGCGTCCTCCGCGAGGTTTTCGCGCGGGCGGCGCTCGGGGCAGAACGCCGTCTCCGACGCAATTGCCGGCCCGGCCGCGACCGCCTCGCAGCCCGCCGCATTAGAATCCCGGCTTGCGTCGGCCGTCCCCATTCGAGAGCGGGAGCCATGCGGATACTGGCGTTCCAGTTCGTCGCAGCCGTGCGTGGCCGACCTGTGCCGCGCTTCGAGCCGCAGTTGGGCGTGCTGCTGGCCCTGCTGAAGGCCCGCGGACACGACGTAGCCCTGGTCGGCGTCTCGCGGCCCGACCCGGCCCCGATCAAAGCCGCGCTCGCCCGGCACCTGCCCCAGATCCTCTACGCCGACATCTCCGCCGTCTGCATCGACGTCGCCCGCCGAGCCCTGCAATACCTCCAGGACAAGGAGTTCCTTCCCGTCGTCGCCGGCGGAACCTACGCGACGGTCGATCCGACCGGCTGTCTGAGCCTGCCGGGCGTGGCGGCGGTGGCGATCGGCGAGCCCGACGCGTCGCTGGTGGCGTATTTCGAGCGGCTGAAAGACCCGGCGGTGCGGCAGGTGGTGCAGGGCGTGTGGTGGCGCGACGAGAGCCGCCTGGTCCAGCCGCAGATGCCCGCGCTGGTGGAAGACCTGGATTCGCTGCCGTTCGCCGAGCGTGAGGCGTTCGAGTACTCCGAGTGGGTCCGGCAGACGAGTGAGCTGGAGATCGCCGTCGGCCGAGGCTGCCCGCAGGCCTGCGGCTATTGCCTGCTGCCTGCGACGGCCAGGCTGTACGAAGGCCGCGGGGCCTGGGTCCGCAGGCGGTCGCCCGAGAACCTGCTGGAGGAGATCGGCGAACTGCGGGCGCGATACGCCGGGGCGCAGTCCGTGCGGATTCTCGACCACGCCTTCGCGCTCGACCGGACGTGGCTGGAGGGCTTTCTGTCGGTCTATGAGCGCGATTGCGGCCTGCCGCTGCGCTGTCACCTGCGCGCCAACGCCGCCGACGCCGCGATCGTCGCGCGTCTGGCGGCGGCGGGCTGCCGTTTTGCCGACATCGAGGTCATCAGCGGCAGCGACTTCATCCGCAACGAGATTTTCGAGATGGCGCTCAGCGAAGAGCAGTTGACCAGCACGTTCGCGCTGGCGCGGCAATCGGGCATCCGCACGCGGGCCGTGCTGTACCTGGGCGCGCCGTACGAGAGCGAAGTCTCCCTCGAAGACACCGGCCGGCTCCTGCGCACCCTCCACCCCGACGTCGTCGACGTCCGTCCGTACTACCCCTGGCCCGGCACGGCCGGCCGCCGCACCGCCGGCGACAACGGCTGGCTGCACTCGCGGGGCGAGGAGCAGCACCAGGCGGACCTGCCAGGGATCGACATGCCCGCGTGCCGGCCCGACCTGGTGGCGCGCTTCATCCGCAAGTACCGGCAGGAGTTCGGCGCGACGGCAGGGGAGCCGTGGTGGCGGCGCTGGTGGCGCAGCAAGGGCTGATCGCGCTCAGATCACCCAGTCCGGCACGTACTTGCCGTCGATGCGCGGCGCGGCGCCCTTGGGCGGCCGGACGCGCAGCACGGGCGGCGTGATGGAGACCTGGTGGCCGGGCTCGACGCTTTCGGTGATGAAGACCGAGCCGCCGACGACCGCGCCGTCTCCGATGAGCGTCTCGCCGCCGAGCACGATGGCGTTGGCGTAGATCGTGACGTTGTTGCCGATGGTCGGGTGCCGCTTGGAGCCGCGGATGATGCGGCCGCGCTCGTCCTTGGGGAACGACAGCGCTCCGAGCGTGACGCCCTGATAGATCTTCACGTTGTCGCCGATCTGCGTGGTCTCGCCGATAACCACGCCGGTGCCGTGGTCGATGAAGAAGCTGCGGCCGATGCGGGCGCCGGGGTGGATGTCGATGCCCGTCAGGTAGTGGGCGTGCTCGGTCATGATGCGCGGGATGAAGACAACGCCCATCTCGTGCAGCTCGTGCGCATAGCGGTAGATGGTCACGGCCAGCAACGCCGGGTACGCGAGGATGATCTCCGCCGTGCTGGTCGCCGCCGGGTCGCCGTCGTAGGCCGCCTGCACGTCGTCGGCCAGCAGCCGGCGCACGTCGGGGATGCGCTCGACGAAGCGGCTGGCGAGGGCGTCGGCGCGCTGGCGGCAGGCGGCGTCGCTGAGGGCGTGCTCGCCGGCCTCGCGCAGGTGGCACAGGCAGCGCGTGATCTGCTCGGCGAGTTGCTCCCAGAGGCGCGGCAGCAGCTCGCCGACGTGGTAGCTGATGTTGTGGCGCGTCAGACCGTGGCGGCCGATGTAGCCGGGGTAGGTGAGCTCCATCAGCAGGTCGCAGATGTCCTTGATGCCGCGCTTCGACGGAAGAAACTCGCGGTCGATGTGGTGGGTGCGCGGGTCGTCGAAATAGCTGGCGACGACGCGCTCCACGAGCGGCCCCAGGGCCTCGCCGAGCTGGTTGGGGGGCATGCGAAGACTCCCAGAAACTCAGAACGCCGAACGGCGAAAGCGAACGGCCCGGCAGACGGTCCGGCGCGCAGTCAATTCGCCGTGGCCCATTCGCTGCTCACGGATGCGGCACGAGCCGCCCGCGCGCGTCGGAGCACTGGATCTGCACCTGGTCGAGGCCGAACCGCGGCTCCGGCCGGATCGCGATCGTGCGATGGTTGCGCGTCTCGAACGCGTGAATCAGGGCCCGCTTGCGGTTCTGGAGCAGGAACGCCACCTCGGGCGAGACCGTGACCTCGATGCTGGCGATCTGCTCGCGCGTCACCGAAAGCTGCAACAGCCGGATCACGTCGAGCGCCACTGACTCGGTGGTCTTGACCAGGCCCGTGCCGCGGCAGTGGTGGCAGTCCTGGTAGACGCTGCGCGTCAGGCTGGCGCGCTGCCGCTGGCGCGTCATCTCGATGATCCCGAACGCGCTCATGCGCAGCACCTTGGCCCGCTCCTTGTGATGTTTGAGGTTGCGGATCAGGCGCTTCTCGATGTCGCGGCGGTGCGATTCGTGGCGCATGTCGATGAAGTCGCAGATGATCACGCCCCCCAGGTCGCGCAGCCGCAACTGCCGCGGAATCTCGTCCGCCGCCTCGATGTTGATCTTGTACGCCGTCGCCTCCGCGTCGTCCTCGGTGCGGAAGCGCCCGCTGTTGACGTCGATGGCCACCAGCGCTTCGGTCTGGTCGATCACCAGCGACCCGCCACTGCGCAGCGGCACGTGCCGCGAGTGCAGCCGCTCCAGCTCCGCCTCGATGCCGTAGCGGTGGAAGATCGGCTCCGGCGCGTTGTACTCGATCACCATGTCGCGCGAGCGCGGGCTGAAGATCGACAGGAACTCGCGGGCCCGCTCGGCCACCTCCGGGTCGTCGACGATGATCTGGTGAACGTCCGACGTGAACACGTCACGGATCGTCCGGATCACCAGGTCCGACTCGCGGTACAGCTCCGCCGGCGCCCTCTCGTTGCGGATGCGCGTCTCCACCGCCCGCCACAGCCGCGACAGATAGTTCAGATCCATCTGCAACTCGCGCTTCGTCCGCCCCTGCGCCGCCGTCCGGGCGATGAAGCCCATGTCCTCCGGCAGGTCCAGCTCGAACATCGCACTGCGCAGCGTGTCGCGAATGTCGTCGTCCTCGATCTTGCGCGACACCCCCAGCCGCCGCATCCCCGGCATCATCACCAGGAATCGCCCCGGAATGCTCAGGTACGTCGTCAGCGTCGGCCCCTTCGTCCCGATGCCCTCCTTCGTGATCTGCACCAGGATCTCCTGCCCACGCCGCAGGCAGCGCTGCACCGGCGGCCGCGCCCGCCGCGGCAGCTTGCGCCCCACGTTCTCGACCTGCTTGTCCCCGCCCGGGAAATACTGCGGGTGCAGGTCGGAGATGTGCAGAAAGCCGTTCTTACCCAGCCCGAAGTCGATGAACGCGGCCTGGATGCTCGGCTCCACGTTGGTCACCACGCCCTTGTAGATGTTCCCCACGTGGTTCTCCGCCGAGGCCCGCTCCAGGTAGATCTCCTCGAGCTTGCCGTCCTCGAGAACCGCGATCCGGCACTCCTCGCGCGGCACGACGTTGATGATCATTTCCTTGTTGCCGGCGGGCGCCGGCGTCGCCGCGGCCGCCTCCTGCCCCTCCTCCTCAAGCGACAGCGCCAGCGACTCCGCGGTCATCTCCTCCGGCTCCGTCTCGCCTGCGACGAACTCCGAATCCGTCGCCCCCGCAACGTCGTCGCGCTCCCAGCGCCGCGGCCGTCCGCGCCGCCGGCGACCACGGCGGTCGCGCCCGTCGTCGGCCTCGGGCGCTTCGCGCCCGCGCGGCTCATCCTTGGGTCTCGCGGCTGCGGGCTGCTTGGCTGGCGAAGCCTGTTTCGCCCCTGCCGGCGACCTGGTCGGCGCGCCGCGCTCGCGAGCTTCCTGCGACGGGGCCGCCTCGCGCGCCTCGGCTGGCACGGCGCCGTCCGCGGTCCGCGCCTGCGACCGCCGGCGCCGACGTTGCCGCCGGCGCTGGCTCGGCGAGAGCCGCTTTTCACCGTTGCCGTCGACCGGCTCGCGAGCCGGCGGCGCCTGTCCTGCGCCCGGCAGCTCCGCATCATCCGGCTCGATCTCTGTCACCGGCCCCGGGACCGGCAGCACTTCGACGCCCGTCGGGGCAGTCCCGCGAGCCGCTGTCCGCTCCGACTCGATGTCGTCGAACAGCGAGGCGGCGCGTTCCAGCGCGTCTTCGTCGTCCACGTCGTCAGCCGTGGGCGCTTGCGGAGCGACCGGCGGCACGGCGGCGGGCGGCGGCGCAGGCCGCGCGGCGCCGACCCGAGCCGATCGCGCCACGGGCGGAAAACGGATCACCACCGCGTTGTCCGCGCGCTCGATCTGGGCTGCCGAGCCCGCTGCGGGCGCGGGCGCGGCGCCGCCCGCGGCGGGCGGCGCTTCCTCTCGCCGGGCTTTGGCCGGACGCGGGCGCGCCGACCGTCGGCGGGCCGTGGGCTCCGGCGCCGGCTCCCTGTTGGTGTCGCTCGCTTCCGGCGGGGCGGCGGTGGAGTCAGCGGCCGCCTGCGCCGCTTCGACGTTGGCATCGGTCGCGGCATCGCGCCGGCGTGAGCGCGTGGGTTTCTTAGTCGTCTTGGCCAAGGTTCGTCCTCGAATGGTTTGAGGTGTCGGGCTGATCGGCCAGGTCCACGTCCCAGGTCACGTTGACCCGGATCCATCTCGCGGTGTGCGCGACGGGATCGAGGCCCAGCGCCGCCAGGAATTCTCCTGGCCGGGCCGAGCGCTGCTGATCGATCGTCAGGCGCAGTCGCAAGACCTGGTCCGTCAGCGAAGCATGCTTCAGGAAAGGGCGCACGTTCGTCGGGGCCGCGGGCTTTCCGGGCGACGGCGAGCGCTGCGCCACGATCTCCGTCGCGGCGAAGAGCGCGGCCAGGCGCTGCTGCGCCGTGGCCGCGTCCTCCGCCGACAGCGGCAACTCGAACTCCGCGCTGCAGGCCTGCGGCGAGCGGCGCGTGGCGGGTGATACAACGCGCAACAGGCGGCAGCCGGCGGGCAGGGCCGGCGCCAGCGACGCCGCCAGCGCGTCCGCGGGGCGCGGCTCGTGCAGGTCCACGAGCGCCAGGTCGCTCGCAGAGGCCAGCCCGACGGGCCGCGGCAGCGGGAGCGTCAGCCGTGGCTGCGGGTTGAAGCCCTGCGAGTAGCGCAAGGGCCACTCGGCGCGGATCAAGGCGCGCTCCAGCAGGCGCATCTCGTCGCGGTGCGACAGGAAGCGCAGGTCGCCCTCGATCGCCAGCAACAGCGCGGCGCGATGGCGTTCGGCGGCCCGCGGCGGCCCGCCGACCGGACGCGGCCCGGGAGTGGCGGGTGCGGAGGTCATGCGCGGTGCTCCCGGCGCAGCTCTTCGAGCGACTTGTGCAGGAAGTTGTGCACCTGGCGTTCGCCGTCGAAGCGCATCACCTTGCGGGCGACGGCCTCGCAGCGCTTGATGGTCGTGGAGCGCACGATGCGCTTCACCTCGGGGATGTCCTTCGGCGCCATGGAGAGCTGCCGCAGCCCGAGCCCCACCAGCAACTCGCAGTACAGCGGCTCGCCGGCCATCTCGCCGCAGAGGTTCACGGCGACCTGGGCCTTGTTGGCCGCCTGGACCACCTCGCGGATGAGCTTCAGCACCGCCGGGTTGTGCGGCGAGTAGAGATACGCGACGCGCTCGTTGGCGCGGTCGACCGCCAGCGTGTACTGCGTCAGGTCGTTGGTGCCGATGCTCATGAAAGCCACCTCCTTGGCGAAGGAGGAGGCCAGCAGCGCGGCGGCCGGAGTCTCGACCATGATGCCGATCGGGATGTCGCGGCGGAACGGCACGCCGTCCTCCTCGAGGTCTTCCATGACGTCGTTGAGCGTGGCCTTGGCCTGGCGCAGCTCGAGCAGGGTGGTGATCATGGGGAACATGACGCGCACATCGCCCTCGGCGGCCGCCCTCAGGATGGCGCGCAGGTGCGTCTTGAACATGTCGAGGTGCTGGAGGCAGAAGCGCAGCGAGCGCAGGCCCAGGTCCGGGTTCTGGTCGTGCTGCGGGCCCATCGAGGCCATGAGCTTGTCGGCGCCCAGGTCGACCGTGCGAATGACCACGCTCTTGCCGCGGGCGTGCCGTACGGCGGCACGGAAGGCCTCGTACTGCTGGTCCTCGGTCGGCACGCGCTCCGAAGCGAGGAAGAGGAACTCGGTGCGGTACAGGCCGACGCCTTCGGCGCCGCTGTCGAGCGCGTTGCGCGTCTCGTCGGCCAGCTCGATGTTCGACAGCAGGCGGATGGCCGTCTTGTCGCGCGTGACCGAGGGCAGATCGCGGATGCCGCGCAATTCCAGCGTCTGGCGCTTGTGCTGGTCGCGCTGCGCCTCGTAGCGGGCGACCGTCTCCGCGTCCGGGTTGGCGACGACGATCCCATGCATCCCATCGATGATCACCGTCTCGCCGCCGGAGACGTCCGCGGTCAGGTCGTTGAGCGCCACGACCGCCGGGATGCCCAGGCCGCGGGCGATGATCGCCGTGTGCGAGGTCTGCCCGCCCACGTTCGTGGCAAAAGCCAGGATGTGCTCGCGATCGAGCTGAAGCGCCGTGGAAGGCATGATGTCGTGCGCGACGATCACCACCGGCTCGGACAGCTTGGTGATGTCCTCGCGCGCCCGCCCCAGGATGTGACGCAGGACGCGCTTCTCGATATCAACAAGGTCGCGCACGCGCTCCTTCAGGTACGGATCCGGCACCGCCCGGAAGACGCGCTGCCGCTTCGACATCTCCTGAACGAACGCGTACGCCGCGCTGTAGTGCTGCTGTTCGATCAGCGCCGTCACCGCCGCCCGCAACGTCTTGTCGGCGATCAGCGCCTCGTGAAAGCGGAATATGTCGGCCGTCTGCTCGCCCAGCTTGCGCGCCGCAGCCTCGCGCAGGTCACTGATCTCCTGCCGCGACGCCTCCAGAGCCGCATCCAGGACGCGCACCTGCGCCGGCGCTTCCGCCGCCGTGATCGTCCGGCGCGGAATGCGATACTCCTCGGTATCCAGTACCAAGGCCGGACCGATCGCCACGCCGGGCGAGGCGCTGATTCCCTTTTTTGTGATCATTCGTCGCCGGGCGCCGCCGCGGCTGGGGGCCCGTGGCGCCGTTGGGCGCGGCGGGCCGAGCAATATTCGTTCAAAGTACCGTCCAGGCCTCAGCTCTCGCCGAAGCCGTCCTCAATGAGACCGACGAGCGCCCCGAGGGCCTGCTCGGCGTCGTCTCCCTCAGCCATGATTCTCAGGCGCGTGCCGCAGGTGGCGACGAGCATCAGCAGCTCCATGGGGCTGCGCGCGTCGGCCTTGCGGTCCTCGACCTGGAGCGTGACGCGCGATAGAAACCGCGAGGCCGTGTCCACCACACGCATGATCGGGCGGAAATGCAGCCCCTCGCGATTGCGGATAACGGCCTCTCGTTCGTGCACCACGGCCCGCCCGTCGTTTGCTCCCTGCCGAATCCATGCTGTCACGTCCGCCGTCGCCGTCACGGCGCGAGCTGCCTCTCGTCGGCCTCTCTGAGCAGCTCGTAGATTGCATCGGCTTTGTCCGTCTGGCGCAGGAACCTGCGGAAACGATCCTGCTGCAAGTGGCGAAACACCAGGTCCATTGCCCGCAGGTGCCGCTCCGGCTCCGCGTCCGGACTGATGATGAGGAACACCGCGAACACCGGCTCGCCGTCAAGCGAGGCGAAGTCGACGCCCCGCGACGAGCGGCCGATCGCCGCCATCATCCGCGATAGCCCCTCCACCTTCGCGTGCGGAGCCGCCACGCCCTTCCCGAACCCCGTCGTCCCGCGCGAGCGCTCGCGCGCGATGATGCTCCGCGAAACCACCTCCACCTGCGACTCATCCAATTGGCCTGCATCCGCCAGCACCTGCACCAGCTCGCGGATCACGCCGTTCCGATCTGTCGACGACAGCTCCGCGACAATGCAGTCCGGCCGCACCAGGTCAAGCAGCTTCAAGGCGGGTCCCAGCTCTCGCGCACCGGATGCCAAGCCTACTCCCAATGCTACGCGGCCTCGTTCTCTAGGGGTGCTTGCGATTGCGCAACCGTTCCTTGTGGCGGCGAATCTGCCCCTCGACCTTGTCCATCAACACGTCTATCGCCGCGTGCACGTCGTCGTGCTGCTCGCTCGCCACGAAGGGGTGCGTCCCCTCGGCGTGAACGATGATCTCCGCGCTGTGCTGGCCATCCGCCCCGCCCAGCACCAACTCGATCGATTGTATCCGATCGTAGAACCGCAGCAGCCGGCCTGCCTTGTCCTGACAGTACGACTTCACCTCGTCGCTCACCGTCATGTGCCGGCCCGAAACCGTGATTTGCATGGACACATCCTGGTCTCGCGTCCGCGCCGGGCTCGGAGCCGCTCCTCCCCGCCGCCGCGGCACGATTGTAAGGCCAAAGTTCGGTCAGCCGCCGTCAGGCCCGGCGGTACCTCAAGACCCCATGAATATGTAATCGCCGCGGGGGAACCGCGTCAAGGCGCCGGTCCCTGGCGGCGCAGAGGATGGGCCCTCGAGGACGCCGAATCTGACGCGATTGTCCGGTATCGAGGCAGGCCAAGGAAAAAAGAGGGTCCCTAGGCGCGCGATACACCCGCCGACGACTCCCGCTCCATGAACGCGGGAGCGACGAGCACGGTCTGCGGCGCGTCCTGCCGGCTTTCACTCAGTCGTTGCAGGAACGCCTCCATCGCGCGCTGGCCGATCTCCTCGCCGCAGAAGTCAACGCTCGACAGCCCTGGGCGCAGTCGCCGCGCGAACGGCTCGTTGCCCTGCCCGATCACCGCCAGGTCTCGACCGACAACCCGGCCCCGCCGCTCCGCCGCGAACATCAGCGAAGCCGCGACCACGTCGTCCGATGCCCCGACGCCACGCAGGTCGGCCAGGCGCGGACCCACGACATCGGCCACCCGGCCGTCACGGAACTCTTCCTCGGAAAAAGCGAAGAAATGGTCCTGCTGGGGAAGGCCGGCGGCGTCAATGATCTCGAGGAAGCCCTCCCGTCGCTGTTCGCCGTCGGGATTGTCGTCGGCGACGTGGACGTAGGCGATCGCCGACCCGAACCGGAGGAGTTGCCGAGCGACCAGGCGTCCGGACTCGCGCTGATCCGAGCGGAATACGTCGACGTCGAGAGCCTTGATCGGATAGGCGGAGACGATGGTGCGCTCGTGCAGCGTCTCCCGCAGCCACTGCGCCTCCGACGCGGACAGATCCGCCACGACCAGCGCGCCGTCGACGCGGTCGGAGCTCAGACCCGCCTGCGCGGCAGGCTCGCGCAACTCGATGACGAGAACCGCGTAGCGCGACAGCAGCGCCTGCCGCGCGGCGCCCCGCAGAAAGCCCGTCGCCGACGTGGCTTGCACGTCGCGCAGCAGGATGGCCACCGCGTAACTGCGCCCGGTCGCAAGCGACCGGGCGGCGTGACTGGGCACGTATTGGAGGCGCCGGCAGGCTTCGAGGACCTTCTGTTTTGTCAGGGTGCTGATGTCGGGACGGTCGTTCAGCGCCCGCGAGACGGTCCCTCGGGATAGACCGGTCGCTCGCGAAATATCTTCGATGGTGACCTTTGGCATACCACCACCAGTCCGGCGCCACCCAGGAAACCCGAGAATGGCGCGCACAGGCACAATCTTAGGATTTGCCGCACAGGCCGACGGGCGTGAATTCTACCGGGATTTCTCAGGCAATCAATGCTTGTGAAGAACAAAACCGCGCCATCTGTGAAAACAGAGAACTGCGAAACGCCTCACAGAACGTGAAAAGAGAGCGTCGATACCGCTCTCGGCCGCGGGCAACTCTTTGACCACAAAGCGGTTTACATCCACCGCTCGCCGCAGGCCGGCGCCTCAACACCACCCACTGGTCGCCATCAACCCCCGACGGTCTCACTGAGGTATTGCGGCGCATTCTGAATTCCGATCGGCGGCACGTCGGGCCCAATCGGCACCGGAAGCAGGTCGATCTGCTCGAACGCCGCCGGCGCCGCGGACTTCAACGTGCGCGGCACGGTCGGGTCGCCCGAACCGGTCCCCTCGGAGCCCTGCATGATGTCTGTTCCGTCGCCGGTGTGCCGCAATCCCAGCAGGTGCCCGATTTCGTGGGCGGTGACCTGCCCGAGCGCGAAGCCGAGATCGTTCAGGGCCTGGGAGGGATTGCCCGAGAGCACGGGGTTCGCGACGAACGGATTGTCGATGATCCCTTCGCCGACCGTCAGCGCGTACGTGATCGCCGTCCCGGTGTGCGTGTCATTGCGCGGGTTGATGTAGTCGGCGATCCCGTACGCCAACTGCCCCGGCGCCGAGCCGCCGACGTAGATCGTCTTGTAGGGCAGCGCGGGCGGCGTGGGGCTCTCGTTCGTGCCCGTGAACTGCACGTTGAACCCGTCATACACGTTCCGCAACGTCTGCATGATCACCTGTTCCAGAACCACCGTGTCCGCCGGATCCGTGAAGTTCGGATTCGTGTTGAAGAACTGGTTGAAGTCGGCCGCGCTCAGCGGCGGGATGTTCTGGCCGGGGAACGGGCCGGCGGCGATGTTCACCCCGCCGTCGAATCGCACAAAGACCCGCTGCGGCCGCGTCTCGAACAGGTTCGCGTTGCGCTGGATGCGCACGTTTACGCTGTTGCCGCCGTCCGTCACGATGTAGTAATGCGGGCTGCTGTGACCGATGACCATCTTGGTCTCGGAGTTGAACAGGATGAAGCCCGGCTGGTACCAGGCGTAGATGCTCTGGTCGGCGTCCAGAATGTAGAGGCTGTAGTCGCGCGCCAGTGTGAACTGCTCGCCGAAACCGGGCGTGTTCAGCAGGCTCAGGAACAGCCGGTCTCCCTGCGCCAGCGGCCCCAGGTCCATCACCTGCCGTATTTTCGCGGGCGACACGACCACCGCCGCCGCGTCGTTGAACAGCGGCACGCGCGGCGTCGTGGCCTCGACGGTGGCGGTGAAGGGCGCTACGACCTGGATGATCGGATTGGCATAGGTGCGGACCGGCTCGGTGCGGTCGGTGTCGATCTCGGCCCAGAGGAAGTACACGCCTTCGGGCAACGAAGCGCCGCCCAGAGAGGCCACGCTGTCGAGACGCAGCGCCTGTGGGTACGTGATCGGCAAATCGTTGCCCGACGGCGGATCCGTGTCGAGCTGAATGGCGTTGCGCGCGGCCACGCCGGCCAGGATGCGCAGGCCGTCCGACGAGAACGCCACCGAGACGACCGGCGAGGCGCACACCTGCGTCTTTCGGGCTTCGGCAAAGGTCGCGCGATCCCACACCCGCACGAACGCGTCCGCGCCGCCGCTCACGATCAGTGCGTCGTCCGGCGAAAAAGCGACCGAAATCACGTCGTCCGTGTGGCCGTTCAGCACACCCACCTGCGCGCCGGCCAGGTCCCACACCCGGACGGCGTTGTCGTCGCCGCCGCTCGCCAGCAGCGTGCCGCCGTGCGAGAACGCGATCGCATTCACCGGCGCCCCATGGCCGCTGAACGTTGCCAGCAGCGCGCCGCTCTCCGCGTTCCAGAGCTTGGCGACGCCATCCTCGCCCGCGGTGGCCACCAGCGCGCCGTCGGGAGAAATGGCGGCGTCGTTGACGGCCAGGTCATGCGCGAACTGCTGTAAGAGCGCGCCGGTCACCGCATCATAAAGCAGCGCGCGGCGATCGTTGCTGGCGGTGAGCAGGCGGTTTCCGGCGGCGGAGAACTCCACGGAATTGACCGCGGCGGTGTGGTCGCTGAGCTCGCGGACGGTGTCGCCGGTGGCGCGCTCGCGGATGAAGGCGCGGCCGTTGGCCTGACCATAGGCGAAGCTGGCGCCGTCGGGCGCGAAATCGACGCAGAGGATTTCGCCCACGCCGTTGTACGACTTGTCGAGCCCGGCGCTGGTCACGTCGTAGAGCCGCAGCGTTCCGTCCCGGCTGCTGCTGATGACCTGCACGTCACCCGGGCCGAAGTCGGCGCCGGAGACGCGATCGCGATGTCCTTCGAGGCGGCCGGTCACGGCCAGCGTCTCGGCGCTGAGCAGCACGCACTGCGCATCGCAGACGTCGCGGTCGCCATCCACACCCGCGCGCACGGTGTAGGGCACGCCGGTCTCGACGTTGAACACGCCGTGAATCCACAGCGGCGAGCCGGTCTCGACCACGATGTTGTTGATGTGCGCCGGCGGCGTGCGGATTTCGATGCTCGGCGTGCGGATGTTGATCGAGATCAGCACGTCGGCCGTGCCGGTGATGCCCTTGTCGTCCACGACGGTGAGCCGGGCGCGGAAGGTGCCCGGCCGCGCGTACGTGTGCGCGACGACCGGCACGACCTCGGTCGATCCGTCGCCGAAGTCCCAGCGGTACGACACGATCCGCCCGTCTGCGTCGAACGAATCCGAGGCGTCGAAGTTGATGACCGCCGGAGCGGCGTCGGCCGAGGTCCGATCGACCTTGATCACTGCGACCGGCGCCTGCGTAACGGACACGATGATCGAGCGCGAGGCGGTCGCGCCCAGATCGTCCGTCAGCGTCAGCCGCACGGTGAAGTCGCCGGTGGTCGTGTAGGTGTGCCTGGGGCGGATATCCTGGCTGGTCGCGCCGTCGCCAAAGTTCCACTGGCGCAGCACGATCAGGCCGTCGTCCGTGCTCTGATCGGAGTTGAACGAGACGGTGAGCGGCGCGACGCCGCGCGTCACGTCAGAACCGATAACCGGAACCGGGGGCAGGTTGAAGGTCCCGCCTGTGCCGACGCCGGGGCAGCCACCCGACCAGACCAATCCCGCCGCGATGAGTACGCCCAGCACGATTCCGAACGAACGACGCATTCGAGGCTCCTTGCCAGCGGGATCGAAACGAGGATCCGCCCCGGGTAAGTATGGGACGAATGGAAAGTCGCTTCAAGGGGGCTGGCCAGCAGGGCTACAATAAGGCAGAAGTTGCGGGTCGCACCCGGCAGATCGTGCCCATGGAGGCGAAAGATGCGCTCAGGTCGTACTTTATCGGCGCCCGTCCTATGCTCGCTCCTCGCGTTAGCGCTTCTGGGAGGCTGCCCCCTCCAGGAGTCCTTCGACCTCTTCGATTCCCAGGCCAACACCGGCAACAACATCCGCCCCTCCGACAACACCGGCGGATCCTCCGACGCCCCCTCTGGATCGTTCGGCGGCGACTCGGCCCTGGCGGTGCAGTTTCCGGATTGTCGCGAGCCCGCCCAGGCCGACGCCTGGCGTGAGGAGATCATGCGGCTGGTCAACCAGGCGCGGGCAGCGGAGGGCCTAGGCCCCGTCGTGCACAACGCCATCCTCCAGCAGCAGGCCACCGAGTACGCCTGCGAGATGATCCAGTACGACTTCTTCGATCATGTGAACCCGGTCGACGGCTCCACCCTCGGCGAGCGGGCCACCAAGTTCGGCTACGCCTTTCGCGTCGTCGGCGAGAACCTCGCCGCCGGCCAGACCACACCCCAGCAGGCCTTCAACGACTGGATGGCCAGCCCCGGCCACCGCCGAAACATCCTCGATCCACGCTTCACCGAGCTGGGAGTGGGCGTCCGCACCGGCGGGACGTACGGCGTCTACTGGGTGCAGGAGTTCGGCCAGCCGGCGCGCTGACGGCGGCGCCGGTTCGCCGGCGAGCATCACCAGGTGCGCCCTTCCCGGCCCGGCCGGATGGACGCACGTCCTTCTCGTGCCTATCCTTGGCCCCCGCCCCTGGTGCGCGGCGGGTCCTGGAGGCGCGTCATGTCGGAACCGCCAGGAGCGCGGCGATTCAATCTCTTCTCCCCCGCGGGCACGATCGACCGCCTGCCGTATCTCGTCTGCGGACTTCTGTTCTTCGCACTCAAGTACCTGCTGGACTACGTGATCTCCAACGGCGTCTTTTCGCGCTCGTGGACGCCCATGAGTTACCTGTTTCCGCAGACCTTCCTCGCGCCGCCGCCGGAAGCGGCGACCGCGCCGGCGTTCTATGTGAGCATGCTGGCGGCATCGGCGCCGTTCGCGTGGATCGGCTGCGTGCTGACGCTGCGCCGGCTGCGCAGCGCCGGCCTGCCGCTGTGGATGGTCGCGCTGTTCCTCTTCCCGATACTGAACCTGCTGCTCATCGCGACGCTCGTCCTGGTCCCGCCGTTGCGGCGTGCCGTCGACCCCGGCGAGGCCATTCCGCTTGAGTGCGTCCGGCCTCGTCCCAGCATCGCTTCCCGGTTCGCCCTGGCCGTGCCGGTCGCGGGCGTTTTCGGGATCGCGGGCGTCTATGTTGGCGTCGTCTGGTTTCAGACGTACGGATGGGCCGTCTTTGTCGGCCTTCCTTTTTTGATCGGCCTGCTCGTCGTAGCGCTGCTCGGGCGGGAGCTGGCCCAAAACTGGGCCGTGTGCGCGAGCGCGGCGCTGGCCGCCATGGCGGTCTCGGCGATGGGGATGCTCCTGCTGGCAATGGAAGGCGCCATCTGCCTGCTGATGGCCGCGCCGCCGGCGGTGGCCATCGGGCTCCTCGGGGCCACGACGGCACACGTTATCCTGCGCGTACCCGTCACCCGCAACCGCGGGTTTCCGATCGCCTGTGTCGCGCCTGTGATAATGCTCGTCCTGCCCGGGCTCGAGGCCTGGCACGGCGCTCAACCCGAGCGGCGCACCGTCACGACCGAGATCATCATCGACGCCCCGCCCCACGTCGTCTGGCAAAACGTCATCGACTTCCCCGAGCTCCCGCCCGCGACCGAGTGGCTCTTCCGCTTCGGCGTCGCCTGCCCGGTCCGGGCCGAGATCGACGGCCGCGGCGTCGGCGCCGTCCGCCGCTGCATCTTCACCACGGGCACGTTCGTCGAACCGATCGACGTTTGGGAGCCGGGCCGCCGCCTGCGCTTCGCCGTCACCGAGAACCCGCCGCCGCTGCGCGAGCTGTCGCCCTTCGGCGACATCCGCCCGCCGCACCTACATGGCTTTCTCGAGTCGCGCGCCGGCGAGTTCGAGCTCACGCTGCTGCCCGACGGGCGCACGCGGCTGGTGGGGCGCACGTGGTACGAGAACCACATGTGGCCGGCGGACTACTGGCGGCTGTGGTCCGACGCGATCATCCACGAGATTCACGGGCGCGTGCTGCGGCACATCGCGACGTTGAGCGAAAGCAGCCGGCCGCTCGCCGCCGCCGGCGCGCCGCTGGAGACCCGCTGAAATGAGCGGCGATTCGATTCACGTCGTCACCGGCGCCTTCGGCTACTCGGGCAAGTACATCACCCAGCGCCTGCTGGCGCGCGGACGCCGCGTGCGCACGCTGACGAACTCTCCGCAGCGGACGAATCCGTTCGGCGCGCAGATCGACGTGCGACCGTTGACTTTCGCCGCCGCGCGCGAGCTGGCCGAGTCGCTGCGCGGCGCCGACGTGCTCTACAACACGTACTGGGTGCGCTTCAACTACCGCGGCGGCCGACTGAGCTTCACGCACGACACGGCCGTCGAGAACACGCTCCGCCTGTTCGAGGCCGCCCGCGCGGCAGGCGTGCGGCGCGTCGTTCACGTCAGCATCACCAACCCCGCCGAGGACTCGCCGCTCGAGTACTTCCGCGGCAAGGCCAGGCTCGAACGCGCCCTGCGCGATTCGGGCCTGTCGCATGCGATCCTGCGGCCGGCGGTGCTCTTCGGCCGCGAGGATATCCTCATCAACAACATCGCCTGGGTCCTGCGGCGCTTCCCGGTCTTCGGCGTTTTCGGCGACGGCCGTTATCGCCTCCAGCCGATCCACGTGGACGACTTTGCAGACCTGGCCGTCGCCGCCGGCGAGCAGCACGAGAACCGCACCATCGACGCGATCGGACCCGAGACGTTCACCTACCGCGAGCTCGTGCAGGCAATCGGCCGGATCATCGGCAAACCGCGGCCCGTCGTCTCGGTTTCGCCCGGCGTCGGCCTGCTGATTGCGCGATTGACCGGCTGGCTGGTCGGCGACGTCGTCGTGACGCGCGAGGAAATCGACGGGCTCATGAGCGGCCTGCTCTGCACCGGCTCGCCGCCCGCCGGACGAACCCCCCTCACCGAGTGGGCCCGCGCCAACGCCAGCACGCTAGGGACCATGTACGCCAGCGAGCTCGCCCGCCGGCGTAACCGCCGCTCACCCTACGCGGCCGGCGTCAGCGAATCAGTCGCGCCAGCGCCCAGATGACGTGATCGGCCAGGTCCAGGTCGCCGCCGTAATCCACGACCAGCGTCAGCTCCTGCACGCCGGAGACGTCGATGAGCACTTCCCGCGGCGGCTGGCCGCCGCGCAGGTCGCGCGCGTCCCACAACGTTCGACCGTCGCCGATGACGGCGACGTCGGCCCGGCCGCGCTGCTCCATCTCGTCCGAAATGCCGACGGCCGCCGCGAACTGGCGGAACTCCCCCGCGACGGAATAGGTGAGCACGGCCCGGCTGCGCATCGCCACCCCGCGCGAATACGTGCGTCCGCCCAGCCGCAGCGGCCCGCCCAGCAGCGACCGGTCCGACGCGAACGCCCAGCGCTTGTGAAACAGCGGCGTGAACTCGTAGCGCGTCGGGCGAAGGTCGGACAGGAACGTCAGCCTGTCTCCGGCGCAGTCGATTCGCGCCACGTCCTCCCAGCCCAGCTCGACGCGCCCCAGCGTCGGCGACTGCACGCTCAGCCGCCGGCCGTCGCCGCTCACCACGCGTCCGGCGATCACCTCGCCGCTCGCCAGCGTCGCGCGGCAGTCCGCGCCACGCAGCGTCGGCCGGGCCAGGCGCAGCGCCGCCACGCGCTCCAGCGGCAGCCGCAGTTCGCGGCCGTTCCAGGAGAACAAGGCGTGCGTGTGGAGTACCTCGCGCAGGGCGCCGGCGAGCGTGACGGTCCGGTCGCCCTGGGTCACGACCGCCGTGTCCTCATTCGATTGCGCATCCGCCAGTGCGGTTTCGACCTGTTGCCGGGCCGCGTCCGGGAGCTGCGCGGCGACGATCGAACGGATCGCGGAGAGATCGAGCCGCGCGAGCTGGCCGTCGCCGAACGCGAGCGCCGCGCGGCCGTCGTCGGCCGCCACGATGCGCGCGTCGATCGCCGATCCGTCGGCGAGCGTCACGCGAAACGGGCCGCGCGGCGGGCCTTCGCGAGCCTGGCCGCCGCGCGGGGCCAGGCTGAGCACGTCGCTCCAGTTGAGGGCATCGTCTCCCGAGGCGCCTTTCAGCACGATGACGGGGAACACCTGCCGCAGTTCGCCGCTGAGACTCGTCCCGTCGAGGCGCACGATCTCGACGACGCGCTCCTCCGCGGGCGCAAGCAGGGCACAGGGCAAGAGCAAGGCGAACGGCGCCGCGAGGCGCCGCGGGCGGCGCGTGTTTCTGCTCCGGATCATTTCTGCTCCGCCAGCGAACGGTAGTACTGCTCGACGAGCTGCTGGTAGCGCGACGGGAACCGGTCGCGCAGGTTCTGGAGGATGCGCTCGCGCTCCGCCGGGGGCAGCCGCCCCCACATGTCGCCGGGGTCCGCGCGCGGCGCGCCGTGCAGGTCGCCGATCTGCCCCTGCCCGGGCTCGACGCGCGACTCGGTCGCCGGCGTGTCGGGCGAGCCGCGCGGCTGGGCGCCCTGCGCTTGCCGCCGCCCGCCGCCCGAGTTCTGCGCCTCCTGCTGCTCGGCCTCCTCGATCATCCGGTCGAGCAGCGCCAGGGCTTCGTCCTGCCGCGCTCGCACGCGCTCGCCCGTGTCCGCCGCCCGCAGCCGCTGCGCCGAATAGGTCATCAGCTCCGCAACTTCCGAGAGCGTTCCATCCTGGCGGCGCTCGATTTCGAGCTCGAGCTGCCGGCCGCCGACGCGCACCGGCTCGGGCGCGTCGTCGAACGCCGCGCGGAGCGCCGCGAGCGTCTGCTGCGCCTGCTCATGGCGCAGGTTCGCGCTCTGCACATAGGCCAGCAGGAACAGCATGTGCGGCGCATAGGGCGTGCGCCGGGCCAGTTGCCCGATGGCGCCCTCCGCCGCGGTCGCATTGGCCAGTGCCCGCTCCGCCTCTTCCAGCAGCCCCAGGTCGATCAGCCCCCGCGCATGAAAATAGGCCGCGCTGGCCGCCAGGTACGGATCGGCGTCGTTCGTCAGCGGCTCCAGCAGCCGCACGACGTCCGCGGCCCGGTGCTCATCGAAGGCCCGCAGCGCCTCGGCGAAGCCCGCGTGAAGCACGGCCAGCGCGTCAGGAACGAAGCCGGCCGGCGCCTTGCCCTCGTAGAGCAGCCGCCACCCGCTGCGTATCGTCTCGACCGCCAGCGAGCGCTCCACCGGCAGCGTCGCCAGGTGCTCCAGGAACTCGGCATTCAGCCGGTCGATGCGCCGCTCATCGCCGCCGGCCGACGCGGCAACGGCGAACCCCGGAGCCCCCAGCAGGCCCGCGACCAGCATGAGCCGTGCGCCGTGCGCCATCGGTCACTTTCTCTCGTGCATGCGCTGCGTCAGCTCCGCCAGCCGCCGCTGCCGCATTGAAAGCCGCTCGTGCTCGACACCGCCGTCGGCGCCGGCCGAACCGGCGGCCAGCGCCGCGGTGCGCTCGTTGATGCGGACCTGCGAGCCGCGCAGCAGCTTCAGCTCAGCTGACCCCGGCAGCAGCGGCTGAGCGTCGTCGCCGCCGGCCCGCGGCCGTTCCTGCGCGGGGGCCTCCTGGTTCTCGGCGGTGCGCGTCTCGATGGCGCCGAGAATCTCGTCGAGGAGCGTGATGACGTCATCCAGCATCTGGACGCCGCGCGGCGAGGTTTCGCCCTGGTCGAGCAGCGCCGCGATGGCGTCGACGTCGTCGGCAAGCTGCGTCACGAGCTCCGGGAGGATCACCGTCGTTCCCTCGTCAACCAGGATGCGGTGGACGGCGGCGCAGTCCTGACTGACCTGGCGTTGCGTATCGACGGCCTCCGCCAGGCGCATCTGGTCCATGCGCGAGCGGCCCTCCCGCGGTCCGCCCGCCAGGCTGGCGACGGTGGCGCGCACCTGCTTCTCCCGCTCGCGCATCGCGCGAAAGCGGGCCTCCAGCGCTGCCAGCGTCTGCTCCATCTCCTCGCGGCGCACCTGGCGCAGCGCGTCCTCCAACTCGTCGAGAGCGCGCTGAAGCTGCTCCATGGCGCGCTGCTGCTCGGCCTCGGCATCCTGGCGCCTGGCCTCGCCCAGCCGGTCGGCCGCCTGCCGCATATGATCGGCGGCGCGCCGGGCCTGGGGCGCGCCGGGCGGCTGGCCGCCCTCGAACGGCCGGCCCTCCATCTCGCGTTGCAGCTCATCTGTCTTGCGCTGCGTTTCACGCTGCGGCGCCTCCAGCGCCGGCAGCGCGCCTTCGTCGTCGGGCGATGCGCGCTGCGTGCGCATCAGGCGCTCGGCCTGCTCGTCGAGCAGCGCCCGGATGGCACGCTTGTGCGCCTCCAGCCGCTCGCGCTCGGCACGGCGCTTGTCCAGCTCCGTTTCCTGGCTCGTCAACAAGTCCAGCAGCGCCCCCAGGTCGCCGAGCAGGGCCTCCTGGTCGCGGCTGGCGTCGCTGAGCTTTCCCTCGCGCAGCAGCGCCACGAGCCGCTCGGCCCGCGCCTTCACCCGCCGCTGGCCCACCTGATCCAGCGTGTCCCGCAGCCGCTCCGCCTTCTCCGGCTCCGTCGCCTCCAACGCGCGCGCCAGGTTCAGCATCAACCCTTCGAGGCGTTGCAGCCGCTCGCGCACCGTGTTCTGCCGCTCCACCAGCCCGGCGCCAGACGGCTCGTCAGGAACGTCCTGACCATGCGCCGCGCCCCCAGCCGCCATCACCACGCCCAGAAGCACGCGACTGAGACGACGGATGCAGGCCGTCCGTCGCAACCGCTCCCTCACGGTCGCGGCTCGGATCGGCGCCGACCGCCGGCTCATCGTCAGCATCTTCCGCATCGTCCGTCGCTCCATGACCCATTCTACGGCGGCGGCGGCGGCTCAGATTCAGCCGGCTCCTCCAGGCCGAGAATCGCGTTCAGCTCGCCCTCGAGGGCGCTGAGCGTCTCCGAGCGCACGCTCTCCTGCTGTCCGATAATCTCCTGAAGCAGTGCCACCGCCTCCCGGAATCCTTCCCACTCCAGCATGTTCGCCAGAATCTGTCGCATCTCCGCCAGGATCTCCTGTTGCAGGCCGTCCGCCTCCATGACGGCCTCGGCGCCCCCCTCGGCCCCCAGCAGCGACATCTGCGCCGCCGCTTGACGCATTCTCTCGCCCCCGAGCCGCTCCAGCGGCCCCATGACTCGATCGCGAATCCGGATTTCGTCCGCCCGTCGCAGAACCTGGTTCGTCCGCAGCTCCGCGAGAATGCGCCCGAACTGGTTCGAAAGCTGCGACACGCGGCCGGCATGGCCCTCCTGACGCCGCGCCAGGCTCGACAGCCGTTGCGCCAGCCCCGACGGGGGGCGTCCGGTCGCGAGCGTGCCCGACTCGCGCAACAGGGCGTCCCTGAGGCTGCGTTGGGCGCCGACGAGCCGCTCGAACTCGCGACGCAGCTCGGCCTCGCGCTGGGCCATCGCAGCCAGAAACTCTTCCGGCGATACCACGGCCCACTCCAGCGGCTCGGCGTGACCTTCGTTCGGGCCGGCCGGCTCCTGGTCGATCGCGTGCGCGACGACCCGCACGCGGTCGCCCGGCGCAGCACGAAGCCTGGCCGGCGTCAGCGTCACGTCCGCTCCAAACTCGCGCGTTCCCGGCCGCATGCCGCTCACCGGGATCTGGACCGGCGGCTCGTCATTCTTCTGCATGCTCACGTTGACGGTGCTCAGGCCGTAGTCGTCGCGGGCCTCCAGGACGACGTTGCAGCGTGCGGCAGGCGTGACGACGCCGCTGGCGTCCGTCGCGCGCAGCCGCACCGTCGGCGGCTCGTCGGGATTGACCTTCAGCGTGAACCGCACGGGCCGCTCGTCCTCCCAACCGTCGTAATCCACGACCGCGAACCAGTACGTCCCCGAGCCCGGCGAGATCAGCCGAACCGCCAGGTGATCCGCGGCGGTCCGGGTGACGTCGGCTGCTGGCTGGTCGCCTCTCATGAACCGCGCGTGCGACACGGGCTTGTTCATCCACGCCTCAAGCTCGAGCTCGCTGCCGGCCAGCATCTCGAACACCGTTTGCTGTTCGATCGTCTGCGCCTCCAAGCCGGTGTACGCCGGTGGGGTGATGCGTGCGAGCGTTCGCGTCAGGCCTGGGCGCGGTGCAGCGATAACCCTGAACACACGCGTTCGTTCGTCGCCGCCGCTGATGCGGAACGACACGTCCTCCGCAAGCGGCCCGAGCTCCACCATCAGCCGCCGCCCGCCGATCACCGCCATCTCTCCGCGACCACGCCGCCCGCTTGCGGTCCACCACGTCAGCACGGCGGCCCCGGGCGTCCGGCCCTCGATGTCCGCCTCGATCCGCAGCGGACTTCCGAGCGGCGCCCGGCGCGTGTCGTGCTGGTCGAAGCCGACCGGGTGCAGTCGCGTCTGCTGCGGCCACGCGATCTCGTGCATCAGCCAGTTGCGCCGCCACCACGTTGACGCGGGATCGGGCCAGACGAGACACGCCATCGTCGCCGCGAGCGCCACGCCGGCGAGCCCGGACGCCCGCCGGCGGACGCGCCCATGGTGCAGCACGTCGTGGAACCGCAGCGAGCGCGCGGCAACCTCTGCCTCGGCGACGACGGCTTGGGCCAGGACGTTTCCGGGTTCGTTCGCCGGCCCCGCCGAGGCCTGCGACGGCTGCGGTGGCCGGCCGCGGTTGGCGAGTTGAACGGCGGCGGCGAGCAGCTCTCGTTGCCTTGGCAGCAAGCGACCAACGGTCCGCGCGAGCGTTGCATCGGGCAGCGGAGTCAGCAGCGGAGTGAGGAGCCAGCGGTATCCGAGCCAGAGCCAGGCGGTGGTGACGGCAAGTGCCAGCGTGGCCCGTTGGTCGAGGCTGAGCCGGAGCCAGCGGTCGAGGCTGAACTGCACGACCGCAAGGACCAGGCTGGCGGCGGCAAGCGCGGCGAGTCCATCGACGAGCAGGTGCAGTCGAATCCATGCTCGCAGCCGGGCGAGGCGGGCGCTGAGCGAGCCCCCGGCCTCGCGCATCCTGTCGTTGTGTCGCTGTTGCATCGCGAATCGCTTTCAGCTCTCGCAGAGCTAGAACGTCCTGGCCCGGCTTCTTTCAAAGCCGCGCGGACGCATCACAGCAGCCCGCTTCTCCGCCGCAGCGCCCACTCAACGGCAAGCAGGACGCCCGCGGCGACGGCCGCATAGGCTGAATCCCACAGCGGCCGCCAGGTCCCGCGAATCGCCGGCCGTTCGAGCGTGGCATCGGCGATGGCGTCTGGCACGTCTTGAGCGGCGTCGAGCGGCACCCAGCGTCGGGCGGTCAACTGCTGGAGCTCGGCGACGTTCAACCGGCGGGCCCGCTGCTCGGCCTGGTGGGGTTCGACGAGAATCCACCGTGCGGCAGTCGGCGTCCCCTCCCCGGGATCGGGCTTTCCCTCGTCGTGATCGGGCTTTTCCGCGGCCGGGTCCCCGGTCCCGGAGTGCTGCCCTTCTGCGTGCGTCACCAGCACACTGAGCCGCGTGGGCCCGGGTTGCGTCAGCAGGGCGCGTCCTTCGAGCCAACCGGGCCGGGCGTCGGCGGGTTGCAGCGTGGCGTGGCGCGCCGGGCCCCGCTCGGGTTCGATTCGCAGCGTGACCGGCTCGGTGGACAGCGGCTCGTAGCGGTCGTCGAGGAGGCGGGCGCTGATGCGGACGGGCTGGCCGACGGTCGGGGCGTCCTCTTCGACAACCAACTCGGTCCGGCGCCCGTCGGCCCCCTTCCGCCGATCCGCGAGCCAATGCAGCGCGCGCGACCAGAACGCGTTGAAGTGAGGCTCGTCGACGGCGCGCCAGCGCCAGGTTTCGTTGAAGCCGAGCCAGGCGGTACGGCCGCTGCCGGCGGGCTGAACGACGAACAGCGGCGGGCCGTCGGGCGTCCCGGCGTGCAGCAGCACGGACGCGAGCGGCTTGGCGTGTGCGACGGGCAGGAGCCAGTGCGGACCCGGGAGCGTGGCCCACGTTGTCCGCACGCGCTCCGCGGTTGCTTGGGTTCGGGCTTCGTCGAACCCGGCAACGGGATCGAGTCGGGCGTTACGGATGAGCAGCGGGTGCGGAGGCGTGGCGTTGTCGGCTTCGAGCGTCCACGTGGTCGTCTGGTAGGCGCCGCGTGAGGCTTGCCGCACGTCGGCGTCGATGTCGGGCGAAATCGGCAGCAGCGCCGCGAGGCTGGCGAACTGGTCGTCGGCCAGCAGTCGTTGCGTGTGCAACGGCCCGGCCTGAAGCAGCACGCCGCCGCCAAGTTCGGTTGTGAGCCGGCTCGCCAGGTCGCACCAGGCGCGTCCCAGTTCGCCCGGGTCGGGATCCATGAGGACGAGCACATCGTAGGTCAGCAGGTCGGGCGCTTCCGAGGGCAGCGCGGCCAGGGGCGGGTCGCCGTCCCGGATCGCGCCGGGCTCGGCTGATTGCAGCCAGACGCCGAGCCGGACGCGCCGGTCGCGTTCGAGCAGCGCTTTGACGAAGAGAAAGTCGCGCGTCGGCCGGCTGGCTACCAGCAGGACGGCGAGCGGATCGTCCTGGATGCGGACGATGCGGGAGCGGACCGCCAGGACGCCTCCGGAACCAAACGGGAGTACCGGATCGGTCTCTGCCGTGCGCATCCCTGGGGCGGACGCCGGCGGCGGCTCCTCGCCCCCAGGCAGCGTGGTCGCGCGCGCGGTGTAGAGGAAGTCGCCGGCGGCATCCGCTCGCAGCGTGAATCGCGCGTCGGTGCTGGCGGCGTCGCCCGTCAAATCCAGCGTTCGGGCTTCTGCAAGCCGGTCGCCGGCGCCGTCCGGGTCGCCGAGCCGCCGCACGTGCAGCTCCAGCCGCACGCGCCGCGGAACCTCGCCCGACGCGGCAAGGGCTACGCGTAGCTCGAACGGGTCGTTCAGCGCGGGCGCCGGCGGTGCGTCGAGGCTCAGGATCGAAAGCTGCGGCGGCTCGGTTTCCTGTCCGACGCCGATGGCGATCGCGGGCGCTTGGGAGCGGCGCAGCATGGCGGCGGCGTCGGACACGTTCAGCCCCTGGTTGAAGCCGCCGTCGGTGAGCAGGATGATGGCGGCGATGGGTTGTTCGCCGGCGTCGGCCAGGACCCGGGTGATGGCGCTGCCCACGTCGGTTGCGTCGTCCCGGATGGCGGCCAGCGCTGCAAACGGAATGGCGCCGGCCGCATCGGGCGCGGCCTGCTGCCCGGCGTCGAATGGCAGCGCGACGGCTCGCGTCGATCGACCAAACGCGTAAACGTGCAGTTCGTTGCGGGCCGCGATCCGCCGGAGCCAGGCGTGGTCCTCGTCGCCGAGCAGGGAAAGCACGGCGCTGAGCCGCGAGCGGACGTCCTGGCCGGCGGCGTCGGCGCGGCTCACGTCCGCCACAGCCATGCTTTCCGAAACATCCACCAGCACCGCGACGCGCGCCCGGATCGTCTGCCGGGTGTAGGTCTGCACTCCGGGTTCGAGCCAGACCGCAGCGAGCAGCAGCAGCACGGCGATCCGCAAGCCGGCCAGGGTCATTCTCAGGCGCGGCGGCGCAGCGGAGCGGGCTTCGTGACGATAAAGCCAGATCACGACGACGCACAGTCCGACCAGGATCAGCACGCCCAGCAGGCGCAGCCAGCCGGGCGGCAACCCGGCCAGCTCGAAGCGCTGTTGCTGCTGTTCAATGACGGTGGCCAGCAGATCCATGCCGTTATCCTGGCGCCTGCACGATCTCAACCCCGGGTATCGAACCTCAGCGCGTCCCGCGAACGACACGGCCCGACCGCCAGCTCAGAATTCGTCCGAGCACGCCCTGGCGAGCCGCCGCCGAGCGCGCCGCGGCCCGTGGAAGCCCGAAGCGCCAGCCGAGCGCCTGCTCGCCCAGCAGCGCCGCCACCCCAAGCAGCAGCAGAAACCGCCACAATTCGCGGCGGGACTGCTCCCCGGCGTCGACAAAGGCGTCGGTGGCGGAGATGAACTCATGGGGAAGCGGGCCGAGCGCCGCGGCCAGCTCGACGCGAGAGGCGGACAGGAGGTCGGACTCCGGGGCCGGCAGGTTGACGACCGCCGGCCAGGCCTCCGCGTCGCCCGTGCGCGAGCGCACCTGCACGTCGTAACGCCCAAGCTGCGTGAGCCGCGGCCCGTCGACCTGCAACGCGCCGGCCGAGCCGCTGTCAACCCGCGCCCGCACTTCGACCGGCGACTCCGGCGCGGGCCATGGCGCGCGGACGAGGACGCCCGGCTCGTGCTGCCCGGCCACAAGGCTGATCGCCAGCGACTCGCCGGCCTCGTACACGAGGCGCGGCGGCGGACGCGTCGCCACGTAGCGCACGAGCTCGAGCATCGCCACGACGTAGCTGCCATCGAGCGATCGCGGCCACGTGCTCCAGTCAAGATCGCAGGTCGAGGTGAACAGCAGCACACGCCCGGCTCCGAGCGGACGCTCGACGAGGGCCGGCGTTCCGGCCGCGTCGGCGAAACGCGCCAGCACGGCCAGCGGCCGCGGCGGGCGGGCTTCCTGGACCGCGGCGGGCGGCTCGCTCGCGTAGTACGCGGTGAAGCGAACGGACTCCGAGAGCGCATCCTGGCCAGCCGGAAACATCGCCGTCGCCGGATGATCCGCGGCTCGCAGCAGGCCGATGCCCTCGGGCGCCCGCCGAATCTCGCGAAGAAGCACCGGCAGCAACCCGCGGCCATCGGCGTAGAGCACGCGGTTGTAGCCTTCGAAATCGCCAACCCGTTCGCCGAGGAAGATGAGCAACCCGCCGCCGTGCCGCACGAAGCGCTCGAGCGCGTCGGCCGCAGCTTCGCTCGGCGCCGGCACGTTGCAGAGCACGACGGCATCGAACGAATCCAGCGGCTCCGCATCCAGCTCGCCAGCATCGACGACGCGCAATTGCATCCCGGACCCCAGCGGCCCGGGCGGCGCGAGCGCGTGCCGCAGGAGGTGGACTTCGTCGCGGCGCGGGTCGGGGTGCGGGTCGCCATTGACGATCAGGACGTTCAGCGCCGGCCGCACCGGAATCACCAGCCGTCGTGCATCATCGACCGGAAAGCCGTCGCCAGCCGTGAGCGTGGCCGAGATCAGACCGTAGCCGGCCTGGCTGGGGGTGAGCTCGCAGACGGCTTCCCGGCGCTCGCCCGGCATGAGTGACGCCAGGCGGATGGCGGGTAGCGAGCGGCCGTCGAGATCGACCGTGACCTCGAGCGCCGACGACGGACGCGCCGAGTGGTTCGCCACGCCGACCGTCAGCAGCACCGGCATTCCCACGACCGCCTGCGGAACACCGGCCCGCAGCCCGGCCACCGCGACGTTCTCACGCGGCGACCCGGCCGAGCTGATGAGGGCGACCCGGAGGCCGCCGGCAAGCTCCATCAGCGGAGCGAATGCTGACGTTCGCCCCCCCGACGGGAGCCAGTCGCTGCGCTGAAAGTCAGACAGGATGTAAAGGTGCCGCGTGTCGGCCGGCGATGCGTCGCGCGTCGCGTCGTCGCCGGCGAGCGCGGCAGCCGTGGCCGAGTCGCCGCCATCGGGCGTCGGGTGGGCGTGGGCGATTGTCGTCAGGACGCGATGCGGCTCGGCGCGCAGACTGCTGACGGGCAGCGACGCGAGCCGGCTGCGGGCCCGGGCCAGATCGGCGGCGTCGCGCGGATCGAGCCTGAGCCACGGCTGGTTGGGTTCGCTGGTGAGGTAGATGGACACCCGTCGGGCCGCTCCCGACTGCCCGAGCCAGCCGAGCAGGCGGTCGGCGGCCAGCGTCAGCCGGTCGAGCTCGCGCCTGCCGCCGTCGAGGTATCCAAGGCTCGCGGAGTCGTCGATCAGGATGATGCGTTCGGCCGTTGCGCCGCCGCCGAGCAGGGTGGCGATGATCCCCGGCTCGACGAACGGCCGGGCGAACAGCAGCGCCAGCAGCGCCATCGCCAGACAGCGCAGCGCCAGCAGCAGCCATTGCTCGAATCGCGTTCGGCGGCGGCTCTCTTCCTCCGCCTGGCGCAGGAAGAGGGTGGCGGCCCAGTCGATGCGGCGGAAGCGGCGGCGCGAAAGGAAGTGGATGAGGATCGGAAGCAGAACCATGCCGAGCCCGCCGAGCAGCAGCGGGTTGACGAAGCCAATGGCCAGCAGGGCGGACGTGCTCACCGGCTGCGTGCTCCGGCGGGCCGGCTGGAGCGGCGTGCGAGGTATCCACACAGCACGGCTGGGAGGGGTTCGCGCGTGTTGACGGCGACGTAGTCGGCGTGATGCTTGAGACAGACAGCCTGGACGCGCGTGGAAAAGCGCTCGACGGCCCTGACATAGCTGGTCCGCAGCGACTGCGGGTCGGCCAGGAGTCGCAGGTCGTCTTCAAGCCCCTCGAAGAGCAGGTTCTCGACGAAGGGCAGGTTCCACTCGTCGTCGTCCATCACATGCAGCAGGATCAGCTCGTGGCCGGCGTGGCAGATGTGCTCGAGCCCGTCGGCGACGTCGTCGGGGTCCGCCAGCAGGTCGGAGACCAGGAGCACCATCGACCGCTTGCGCAGTTCCTCGGCCAGGCGATGAAACAGCACCTTGACGTGCGTGCGGCCCGCGGGTTTGGCGTCTTCGAGGACGCCGAGCAGGTTGTTGAGCTGGACACGGCCCGCGGCGCTCGGCACGTGCGTGCGGATGTCATCATCGAACGTGAGCAGTCCGACGGCGTCCTGCTGCCGCGTCAGCAGGTAGGCCAGGCTCGCGGTCAACCGGGCCGCGTACTCGAACTTGCTGGGGCGTCCGGCGCCGGCGTAGGCCATCGAGCGGCTGGTGTCCAGCAGGATGTTGCAGCGCAGGTTGGTCTCTTCCTCGTACTCCTTGATGTAGAAGCGGTCGGCGCGGCCAAAGATGCGCCAGTCGATGTAGCGCAGGTCGTCGCCAGGCACGTACTGCCGGTGCTCCGCGAACTCGACCGAGAAGCCGTGGTAGGCGCTACGGTGCATGCCGGAGACAAAGCCGGCGGCGACCTTTCGGGCGCGCAGCTCCAGTCCGCGCAGACGAGCGACGACGTCAGGGTCTAAGTACTTTCGCGACGCCGGCATCGAGGCCCTCGTTCTTCTGCCGCGCCTGCACCGCCTGGAGCACGTGCGCGATGATGCGGTCCGGGTCGTAGTCCTCCGCCTCGGCCGCGTAGTTGGTGATGATGCGGTGACGGAGCACCGGCTGTGCCAGCGCGTCGATGTCCTCGCGTCCGACGTACTTGCGGCCGTGCATGACCGCCCGCGCCTTGGCCCCCAGCAGCAGGAACTGCACCGCCCGCGGTCCCGCGCCGAACGTCACCAGCCGATCGATCAGCGGCAGGACCCCGCCGCGCGCCGCGCCCGACTCTGCCGAGCGCAGCCCGGCCCCCGAGACGCCGTTGTGCGACGGGCGCGTCAGCCGCACCAGCTCGAGCGTGTAGTGCACCTCGCTCGGCGCCGCCGGCACGCGCCGGACCACGTCCTGAAACGCGAGGATCTCGTCTCGCGCCAGCACCTCGCGCAGCTCCGGGGCGGCGGCGCTGGTCGTGCGCTCGGCGATCTCGTACTCCTGCTCGTAGCCGGGATAATCGACGAAGACCTTGAACATGAAGCGGTCCTGCTGCGCCTCCGGCAGGGGGTAGGTGCCCTCCTGCTCGATCGGGTTCTGCGTCGCCAGGACAAAAAAGGGCGGCTCGAGGTCGTGCTGCACGCCGCCGACCGTCACGTGCCGCTCCTGCATCGCCTCGAGCAAAGCCGCCTGGGTCTTGGGTGGCGTGCGGTTGATCTCGTCCGCCAGCACGACGTTGGCGAAGATCGGCCCGGGCAGAAAGCGGAACGAGCGCTGCCCGGTGCGCTTGTCCTCCTGGATCACCTCCGTGCCGGTGATGTCCGCCGGCATCAGGTCAGGCATGAACTGGATGCGGTTGAACTTCAGCCCCAGGCAGCGCGCCAGGCTGCTGATCATCAGCGTCTTCGCCAGTCCCGGGACGCCCTCGAGGATCACGTGCCCGCGCGCGAACAGACCGATCAGCAGCAGCTCGATCACGTCCTCCTGGCCGACGATCACCTTCGCCAGCTCGGAGCGGATCACGCCGTACGCCTCGTGCAGCCGTCGAACCGCCGCCAGGTCGTCCATCACAGGCGGCCGCGAGCTCGAAACGGGGTTGTCGGCCATCCGTGGTCCTCCCGGCCCTCAGGCCGCGCGCCTCAGCGCTGCATGATCGGCAGATTCTTGTAGGGCAACTGAAGAATCAGCAGCGCCGCTGCTGTCCCGTATACCGGCCCGACATGGTCGCCGATCCACCACCCTTCGTCGTCCTGCCAGTCCACGAGCAGGTCACGCATCGTCGGATAGTATTCGCGCCACTTGTCCTCGCCGCTCAGGTACATCGCCTGGGCCATGTACATCTGCCCGTAATAGTAGTGGCCGAAGTGCTGCGAGTCGTCGGCGCGCTGCGGCGACAGGTGCCGCTCCGCGAACGCCAGGGCCCGGCTGGCGCGCGGCGAGTCGTACTCCCCCGCGTTGTAATAGCACACCACCGCTGCCGCCGTGATCGCCGGCCGGCTCTGCCCGGGGTCGCCCGCCTGGTAGCGGATGCCCCCGTCCGGGTTGGTCGAGTCCACCAGGTACTGCATGGCGTTGTCAATCACCCGCTTCGGCACCGCCATCCCCACGTTCCGCGCCGCTCGCAACCCCTGAACCTGCGTCACCGTCACCGAGCCCTCGTCGCCGCCGGAATCCGGCGTATAGAGCCACCCGCCGGCGGCGCTCTGGCTGCGGGCGGTGAGCTCGATGCCTCGGCGGAGGGCCAGCTTGATCTGCGCCAGGCGCTGGGCGTCTTCCTCGACTCCCAGGCACTGCGCCAGGAACAGCAGCGCGAAGCCGTGCCCGTGCATGCAGTGGCTTTCCTCCTCGAGTTGCGCGATGAGCCCGTCGCGCCGGGCGCTGCGCAGGATGTAGGACAGCGCGCGGCTGACGCAGCGGGCGTGCTCCCCCTGCGTCGGCGTGCTGCCGCCGGCCATCACGGCCAGCCCCGCCAGCGACGTCATCGCCACCGGGTAGTTCCCGGTCGGCCCGTGCGTACGCCAGCTCCCGTCGGCGTTCTGCGTCCGCACCAGGTACGCCAGCCCGCGCTCGATCGCCCGCTGGGCCCGCGGCGTCACCTCCGGCGGATGCTTCCGCGGCAGCGGCGCCGTGCGGTCGTCCGCAAGCGCCGGCGCCGGCAACGCCCCGCACAGCGCCGCCATCAGGAGCACGACGGCGCGGCGTCGCGAGCCGTAATCGGCACGAACGGTCGTTCGCATGGTCATCCACACTCCCGCTCGCTCCTCGCGCTTCACGGGCTGGCGCCGGCCCAGGCCCCGAGCGCCACCACGCTCGAGTAGGCCTGCACGATCATGCGCGATTCGGTGCAGATCATGTGCACCGGCCCGGGCCCCGACGAATCGGGAAAGTACGTGTCAATCGCCAGCGGCGGCGAGACCGTGCCGTCGCGCCGGTTCACGGTCTGGAGCGCGAGCGTCCGGCGATCGACGCCCTCGCCGGAGCCGGCGCTGCGAAGCACGAGGATCGGGATGCGCTCCGGATGCGCCGCGAGCTGCGACGGCGTGGGGGCGATGCGCGTGGGCACCTCCGCCGCCCATTCCGGCTGGGCGCTCGCGCCCCGCAATGAGCGGAGCAGCAGCACGTCGGAACGCGGCTCTCCGCGTCCCGCCACGATCGCCTGCCCCGTGTCCAGCCGCACCCAGGCGTCGATCTGCGCCACGTCCGGCAGGCAATCGGTCAGCAGCGCCACGCCGTCCGCCGCGCTGCGCACCGTCCAGCCGCCGCGCTGGTCCTTGCGGTACGCCACCCACGGCTGCCCGCTGACGAAAACGAGGCGTTCAACGGCGCCGCCGGGCGCCGACCATCGCGGCCGCAGCGTCTGCGGATCGAGCCCGCTCAGCCCCGACGCGTCCCAGACCACCAGTGTCGCGCCGACGGCTTCGATGCTCTGCGGCGCACCGTCGAGCCGCGCCGTGCGCAGCTCGTCGCCGAACAGCGCGTCCATGCTCAGCAAGCCGTTGTCGCTTGTCAGAGCGACCACGCGCCCCCCCGCCGACAGCACGCGCACCACCCGGCGGTCGGGCAGGTCGCGTTGCCAGAGCACGCGCCCCGCGTGCCAATCAACACACATCAGCCGGTCGCCGCGCGGCGCGTAGCACAGTCCGTGCTCGGTCGCGGCCGCGGTGGCGGCGAAGTCGCGCGGCACGCCCATCCACTCCGGAACGCCGCGCTCCCAGATGCGATAGCCGCCATAGCGCTCGATGCCCAGTCCCCGGCAGACCAGCCCTCCGGGAACGGGAATCGCGACCAGGTGGCCGTGAAAAACGGCGGGCCATTGCACGTCCGCGGATAACGCCGGACGTCGCGATTCGACGCGTTCCGGGGCGACGTTGCTGTCTTTCAGGAGGCGCGCCGGCTCCTGCCGCAGCGAGATGCCGCGGACGGGGTGGTGCAGGTCGAGCCGGCTTTCGGCGGTGCTGCGCAGCAGAAGCCCGCCAACAATGGGCTCGGGCGCATCTCTGCGGACGATCATCTCGGCGTCGCCCGCCTTCCAGACGCGCGTGACCTCGTCGCCGAAGGGAGGCGCCGGGACTCGGGCCAGCTTCTCCTGGGTGTTGCGAATGAGCTCAACCCGGTCGAGCTCAGCCGGCTGGATTTCCCCCGGTCCGGCCGAACCGGCCAATTCGGTCCAAAGCGACGCTTCGCGGCGCGCCGGCGCCAGGCGTCCGAGCGCGACCTGAACGTCCCAGCGCTCAAGGGCCAGGCGTCGGCGCTCGTCCGCCGGCAACGATGCGTCGTCGTCGGCCAGATGCGCGGCCGCAAGCTCGGGGGCGGCCTTTCTCAGGGTCATCAGCCGCTCGATGCGCCGCCTCTGGGCATCGTCGCGCACCAGCGGGACGAGCAGCGCCAGCAGCCTGTTGTCGCCGGTCGCCGCCAGCTCGATCAGCCGGTCCGTGCCCTGGCGCGCCTGCTCGGCGCTCATCGAGGCGAGCAGCGCCGTCGTCTGCCTCAGGGCCAGCAGCGGCGCCGCCTGGAAGAGCAAGCCGTCGTCGGCCGGCGCCAGGGCGCCCTCGTCGTCCCTGAGAAGCAGTCTCTCGTAGTGCGAGATGGCCGCCTGCACCTGTCCGGCGCGCACCAGCGTCTGGCCGATCAGCGTCGCCAGCCGCGCCGCCTCGCGCGGGTCGCTGGCCGCCGTCGCGGCCTGCTCCAACCAGGCCAGCCGCTCTTGGTCCGTCGCCGCTGCGCCCGCGAGCGCCGTGCACACGCGCGCCCACAGATCGTCCCGCGCCCGCCGAACACGCGCATCGGGCGGCTCGATCTCGCGCAGGCACTGCAAGGCGGCCTGGTAATCGCCCGTCAGCGCCGCCAGCCACGCCTCCGAGAGCAGCCGATCCGGCTTCGCCGGCGCGCCCGCCGCATCTGCCGCGCTGCGCGCCCTTGCCGCCTCAACGTCCGGCAGCTTGACGACGCGGTTGGGCGAGACGAGCAGGAGCATGTCACCCAGGGACAGCAGATTCGCCGCCAACGGCCGGCGGGCCTGGCCGCGGGCGCCGCGGGCTGACGCGGTGAGCTCCGGAGCGATGCTGAAGCCCGGATCCTCGACGACTTTTCCGGTTTCCGCGTCGATCGCCACGAGCCCGAGCCGCGTGGGCGCGTATATCCTCCCGTCGCGGACGGTGGGTCGCCCACAGATATCCAGCGGCACCGACTTCCATCGGAGCGCGCGGCCATCGGCCAGGTCCAGCGAGGCCAGCCCGTAGCCGCCGACGATCAGCCCTCCGCCGCTCGCCCCGACGACGAACGTGTGTTCGCCGCGCGGCGCGTGCCAGCGCTCACGCCCCGAGAAGCGATCGAACGCGTAGATGTCGGTCGTGTCCATCGGCGCCGCGATCAGCAGGTCGCCGGACACGACCAGCGGGTCCACGCCGGACTCGACCACCGGCGTCTCCGGCTGCCACCACATGCGGCCGAGGAAGTTGCCGAGCGTGCTCGGATAAGTCGTGGCCCAGTGCCACGCCAGGTCCTGGCGATCGAGCGCCGCGACCACACCGTTGCCGGTGCTGATGAAAATGCGGGATTCGTCGGCGGCCAGCAGCACGCGTCCGCCTTCGGCGGTGAAGCGCGTCGGCGGAGCGACGACCACGGCCTCGCGCCGCAGCCCCCCGTCGGCCAGGTTCAGCAGCGCCACGCGCAACTCGCCCTTTCGCTCATACGCGACAACGCAGGCGTCGCCGAGGACCAGCGGCGCGGTCTGGAACACCGACCCGAACAACGGCGATCCCGCCTCCGTCCCCACGCGCCAGACGATCCGCCCGCTGCTCAGCTCGCGCGCCACGACCTCGTTCGTCGATACGGCCGGCCGGGCCGCCGGCACGCCGAACCGCCGCTGCGGTGCGGGAACCTCGAGCTGCAAGCCCTCCACGCTCAGGGCCAGTCCGCCGCCGGCGGACACGCCGTGCCGCAGGGCGTGCGTCAGAACGAGCTCCGTCTCGAGCGAGATCTCGATCGTGTCGGTCCCCGAAACGCGCAAGGTTCGCCGCCCGACCTGCCCCCGCAGCGAAGCGGGCGCACCGATCTCGGACACCACCCAGCGCGGCGTCAGCGTCCAAAGGTCCAGCGCGTGCAGCCGGCCGCCGCACCGCACAACCAGGGTGTCATCCGCGACGGCGGGCGCGACCAGCGGGAGCCTGCGCTCGGCGTTGATGGCCAGCGCGACGTCCTCGTCGCGCTCGCGGTAGGTGTCGGCGCTGACAGGATCGAGTTCAACGGCCCACTCGAGCGCGCCATCGAGCCGCGGCGCGAATGCGCCAGCCCGCCCGGCCCCGCGCGCCCCAAGCCAGCTCGCAACCGCGCGCACGGCGTCCGGCGCGCCGGCGGCGCTCGGCAGCTCCTGCATCACGCGGCTGGCGGCGTCCGGAGCGTCGCTCAAGGCGAGCGCGGCGGCGAGTTGAGCGGCGCTCACCAGGTCGTCCGGTGCGGCGCGGTGCAGCTCGCGCAGGACTTCGATGGCCTCGGCGTAATCTCCCACATCGAGCAGCAGCGAGGCCAGTTCACGGGCGACTGCCGGCCAGTGCGAGCTGACGGAGTAGGTGCGAAAGAGCTGGCGCAGCTCCCGCAGGTCGGATGATCGACGGGCGGCTTCCAGCCGGGCCGCGACCTCGCCATCGTACAGGCTGCGATAGAGATCGACGCCCGCCGGCGGAAGCTGCTCCAGTAAGCGTTGCGCGTGGCGCCAGACCGGGTGATAGGTGCGGCTGGCGGGTGCGGCGACGAGGCCATCCGCGAGCATCCGGGTGCGATCGATGAGCTCGATTGCGAGGCGATAGTCGGCCTGGCGGATAGCCTCTTCGGCACGGCTCGAAAGCAGCATCGCCTCGTTCGATTCCGGGAGCGTCGCCGTCGCGACCATGGCTCGCTCAACCGGTTGCGCCATGACGATCGGACAGCAAAGGCCCAAGGCCAGGACGAGTGGCGCGGTTCTGCAAGACATGCGATCCTCAACGCGCAACACAGCCCGGCGCCGGGACGATCGCGAGCCCGTCGCGTCGCCTTCGCAGGCACTGCCGCTCCGTGTATTCTAGGATCGAGAACCGCGCAGGCTGCGGTTGAGAATGGTTTGCGGGAGCGATAACGGACGCTTGGCGCTCAACGTCAGCCAAACGACGCGATGGTCGCGCCATGAACCTGCCACGAGCCCAGGCGATTCTGGAACGCGGACCATCTCCCGCGCGGGCTCAGCCACCGCCCAGCACGGTGCCGAAGATCGGGTCCTGGTCCGGACCGCAAAAGGGCGGCAGGGCGCAAAACGGGTCAATCGCCGGGTCGAAGGTAAAGCCCTCGAGACCCGACCGCGCGAACTCGTACGCCGCTGGGTTGCAGGCGACGATCGTCAGGCACGGATTGTAGGAGCCGATGTACTGAAGGACCCCGCCGCAGCCCCCGACCTGGAGCATGACGGCCGAGGCGCTCACCATCGACAACATGGCAATGAACCGCTTCATCGAAAACCTCTTGTAAACGTCAAGCGAACCTGAGCCTCTAACGCGCGCCCCGGCCCCGAACTCCGCTCCGCTCGCGGCGGCCGTCTACGACACCCTCATGGCCCGGTCGGACCCGCGCAGTCGTAGAAGATCACGATCGGCTCGCAGAAATCAAAGAACGCCCCACCCTCGCAGTTGAACACCCCGCAGACGTTCAGCGACGCCGTCGCGAAGTTCGCGCCGAACTCGACGCAGTTTGTCGGCAATCCGGCCACCTGAAGCGCCGTCGCCGACGCCAGCACCGCGATCTTGATCCAGGCATTACGAAAAACGCGCATGGGGGTAACGCTCCGTCAAGTCCTGTGAAACGAGCTAATGCGCCGCGCAGGCCGCCCGCCGCCGCCCCAGAAACGGACCGCACCCGCCAACACGCGGCCCAATATACGGCCGCACCAACTGCCACGGCAAGCCGCCGGCCAAAAAAACCGCCCTCCCAGCCTTCCAGACACCCGGGCAGCCCGTCAGGCGGATTCCTCGCGGGCCATCGCCGCAAACGACGCCAGTCCGGCCTCGCTCGTGCGCGTCAGCAGCAGCAGCACGATCGGAATCAGCGCCAGCAGCACGTCCTTCAGGGTATGCCCGAACAGCAGGCATCCCGCCGAGAACACGCCGGCGGCTCCGAGAAGCACCGTCGACAGCAGCTTGCAGCGATAGAAAGCCGGCGCCGCCTCGACGAGCCCCACTTCCACTCCGCTCCGCGCCAGACGCCCGACCGTCCGCTGCGTCACCACCGCCGTCAGCAGCAGCGCCCCAAGCGGCAGCAGCAGCCGCAGCCACGTCAGCGGGCCGAAAAACCCCAGCCGCTCGCTCGTGCCGTGCCAAACCGTCTGCACCAGCGCCACCGCCGCCAGCCCGGTGCAGACAATCGCGAAAACCGCCAGATTGTTGGCCTGGGTCAGCCGCCGCACGACGCGACGGGCGTCGCTTGCGTCCGGCGGCGCGGCATTCGGGCGCTCAGCCGTCTGGCCGCCCGCCGTCTCCGATGGATGCGCTTGCGTGCTCATCAAGTGAACGCAGGCCGATCAGGAACTCGACCTCGCCCTCCGGCAGGCGCAGCCGCTCGGCGATTTCCGCCGCCGTCCGCCCAGCGCGCACCAACCGCTCGACGCGCTGCGCGAGGCCCGCGACGCGCGAACCCGCCGCGGCCGGCTGGCTGGCCAGGCCCGGGGGCACCGCGCCGGCGCCGACGCCGCGGGCGTCATTGTCCTTAGCGGAAGACCGAACGGCAAGCGTCGCCGCGGGCGCGACCGCCGGCCGCACCTCGCCGCTGGCTCGCTCCGCGGACGGGCGCGCCTCCACTCGCGAAAGGAGCCGCTCCAGCCGCCGGGCGCGCTCGTCCGCGGCCCGCAGCAGCGCCTCGAGGGACCTGGCCCGCCGCTCGAGCGCAACCGCAACGTCGCTCGTCACGCGCTCGAACTCGGCGAGCGCCCCGGCAAGAGATTCCGCCTCGCGGGGCTGCGGCCGGGCGCGCCCGCGCCCGCTCGCCCACCTGGGCAGCAGCCGCAGCGCGAACTGTCGACGATGCAAGGCCGCCGCGCCGACGAGCACAGCGCCCACCGCGAGCCCCGCTATGAGCAGCGCGTACGTGGCGCCATCGAAGTGTGCCAGCAGGCCCATGGTCGTTACCTCTTGCGCGGGTGGGATGCAACCCGGTCCGGCTCTTCGGCCAGGCTCACGCGGACGATCGCTGCCGCCACGCGGCCAGCGCCGCCTGCTGCACGTCCTGCAAGGCGGCGCCCGCGCGCCGCGCCGCCGCCGCGCAGTCCTCGTACTCCGGCCAGGCGCGCACCACGCGCCCGCCGCGACGGCCGACCTTCATCCGGATCGGGCCGAAGGCGGTCGTCACCTCGATGTGCTCGCGCGCCAGCTTGCGGCGCGTCGCCGAGTACCGCCGCACGCCGAAGGTCGTCGTCTCAGCCAGCAGCAGCGCTTCGAGCCGGTCGGCGTCCTGCGGGCGGGCCAGCACGCTGAGCAGGTGCCCCGGGCGACCCTTCTTCATCAGTATCGGCGTGAGCCAGGCATCCAGCGCAGCGGCGTCGAGCAGGCGCTGACAGGCGTAGGCGAGCGTCTGTCCGGTGGCGTCGTCGACCTGGGCCTCGAGCACAACGACCTGGTCGTGCTCGGCGGATTCATCCGCGAGGTCGCCGAGCAGCACGCGCAGGACGTTCGGGCGCGTTTTGCCCGGACGCGTGCCGGCGCCGTAGCCGACCGCCGCGGCGCGGAATCCGCCGGGAATCGGGCCGTACGCCTCTGAAACGCTCGTCAGGATCGCAGCGCCGGTGGGCGTGATGAGCTCTCCCGGCTCCGGGCAATCCGCCAGCGGCACGCCGATCAGCAGCCGCGCCGTCGCGGGCGCGGGGACCGGCATCGTCCCGTGGTCGCACGTCACGCTGCCGTGGCCGGTCGGGACTTCCGAGCAGAAAACGCGCTCCACGCCCAGGTGGTGCAGCGCGGCGGCGGCGCAGACGATGTCCACGATCGCGTCATTGGCGCCTACCTCGTGAAAGTGCACCTTCTCGACCGTGGTGGCGTGGACGGCGGCCTCGGCCTCGGCCAGGCGGCGGAACACGCCGGCGGCCCGCTCGGCGACACCCGGCTCCAGGCCGGCGGCGTCGATGATCTTGAGAATGTGCGAAAGGTGGCGGTGCGCCGTTCTGGCGCCTTCGCCGATCTCCACGCGAACGCGCGTGGCGGCGAGCCCGTGGACGTTGACTTTTTCGGCGGCGAGGGCAACATCCGGCACATTCAGCCGCGCGACCACCTGTTGCAGATGCTCGAGCGGGCAACCCGCGTCGAGCAGTGCCGCCAGGATCATGTCTCCGGCGGCGCCGGAGAAGCAGTCGAAATAGGCGCAACGCATTCAACGAATCCTCGGCACAGGGACCAAGGCACGGCTTGCCACTGCGCTTGAGCAGCGTCTTGAGAGTACCGGCGGATTGCTCTCAGCGGCTGTCTAGCCACTCAGCTCCATCAGGTGCCCCTCGATGGCCGCCAGTCTCTCGCGCACCTCTTGCAGCCGGGCCCGCTCGGCCTCGACGACCGCCGGCGGAGCCTTGGCGACGAAGCTCTCGCTGGCCAGCTTCGACTCGATGCGGCCGATGTGGGCGGTCGCTTCGGCGCGCTCTTTTGTCAGGCGTCCGATCTCGATCTCCGGGTCGGCCAGTCCCGCGAGCGGCACATAGACTTCGGCGCCCGCCAGGACCTTGCTGGCCGACGGGCGCGGCTTTGCGATGTCCGCGCCGAACTCGAGCGCGTCACACTGCCCGAGCCGTCGTATGACGGCCTCGTAGCGCCGGAGCAGATCGAGCTGCTGCCCGCACTTTACCAGGGCGCGCGGCAGGGCCTTCACGGCGCTCTGCCTGCCCGCCGAGCGCAGGTTGTTGATCGACGCCCGGATCTCGCGCAGAGCCCGCACCACGCCCAGGACCGAATCGACCTCGTTCGCCGCGTCGCGCTGGCTCTCCACGGCGTCAAGCCAATCTCGGCCTTTCGCCTTCGGCCAGGGCGCGACGATCAGCGGCGGCGGCTGCGCAGGACAGGGCTCCGGCCCTTCGTCGTCCCAGATCAGCTCGTGATGCCGCGGAATCGCTTCGCCGACGATCTGCCAGATCTTCTCGGTGATGAAGGGGATCACCGGGTGCATCAGGCACAGCACGATGTCGAACACCTGGAGCAGCGCCACCTTGACGTCATTGGCCTCATCCGCCTCGACGCCGCTGTCGCGCAGGTGCCCCTTGACCTCCTCGATGTACCAGTCGCAGAAGTCGCTCCAGAAGAAGGTTCGAAGCGCGTCGACCGCCGCCGAGAACTCGTAGCGCGCCAGATGCGCGTCCACTTCGCGGATGCAGTCGAGCAGCCTGACGCGTATCCAGCGCTCGAAGTGCGGCATCTGGTCGACGGTCCGCGCCGTGTGCAGGCCGCTGGCATGCCGCCTGATCTCGACATCCCGCACCGTCGGCAGCACGAAACCCGTCGCCGCCTGCCAGAGCTTGTTGCAGAGATTCCGTCCCAGCTCGAAGCGCTCGCTCGAGTTCACCTCGCGCCCGTCGGGCAGCTTAACGGGCTTCACCGGCACGCGCACGTCCTGCGTCTCGCCCGCCATGCCCGCCAGCACGAAGCGCATCGCGTCGGCGCCGTACAGCTCCACAAGATCGTTCGGATCGACGCCGTTGCCGAGCGACTTGCTCATCCGTCGGCCCTGGGCGTCCTGGATCGTCGGGTGAATGAGCACGTGCTGGAAGGGCACGCGGCCGGTGTTGTAGAGGCCGGTCATCACCATGCGCGCGACCCAGAGGGTGATGATGTCGCGCGCGGTGGAGAGCACGGAGGTGGGGTAGAAGTAGGAGAGGGCAGGGACGGAGGGACGGAGGGACGGAGGGACGGAGGAGGTCTTCCCTGAGTCCCTATGTTCCTTCGTCCCTTCGTCCCTGCTCTCGGGCCAGCCGAACGTGCTGTGCGGCCAGAGCGCTGAGCTGAACCAGGTGTCGAGGACGTCGGGGTCCTGTACGAAGGTTCCGCCTTTGGCTTTTTGCCAAATGTCCTCGTATTTGTAGTTGAAAGCGGCGTCCTTCACGTTTTCAAAGGGCTTGACCGGCCCACCCGGAATCAGTGGATTGAGTTCGATGTCTCGCAAGAAGTCAATTGCTGCCTTGGAGCGGGCGCAGACTCGACAAGCAAAAGGATACGTCGTTTCGGGAACATCGGTGACGTAGATATCCTCAGCACATCCTATCTTCGCCGCGTGGGCTTTCAGAACGGCAGCGAACTCAGCCCGGACTTCCGGAAAGAGACTCGGGTTTCTGGGATTTACGCCGCGGGGGCGCAGGTTAACCCGCCACACCGGTATCCGGTGCCCCCACCAGAGCTGCCGGCTGATGCACCAGTCGCGCTTCTCGCTCAGCCAGTCGAGGTAGGTCTTCGCGTAGCGCTCAGGAAAGAACCGCACGCGGCCGTCGCGGACCGCCTCCATCGCCAATTCGGCCAAACGGTCCATCTTCACGAACCACTGCTCGCTCAGATAGGGCTGGATGGGCGTCTTGCTGCGGTCGCTGTGGCCGACTTCGGTTTCATACGGCTCGACCTTCTCCAGCAACCCCGCCGCTTCGAGGTCGGCGACGACGCGCTTGCGGGCCTCTTCCAGCTTCAACCCCGCGTATTGGCCGCCCTCGCCGGCGTTGTCGGCATGCACGCGCCCGTCCGGCGTCATCATGTTGCGGACGCCGATCTCCGGATGGCGCTTCCAGCACTCGTAGTCGTTCGGATCATGCCCCGGCGTGACCTTCACGACGCCGGTGCCGAATTCCCGCTTCACCAGAATGTCATCGGCGATGATCGGAATCGTGCGGCCGGTCAGCGGGAGCATGACGCGCTGGCCGATCAGGTGCTTGTAACGCTCGTCGGCGGGATGAACCGCGACGGCCGTGTCGGCGAGCATGGTTTCGGGGCGCGTCGTGGCGACGATGAGGTATTCGTCGGTTCGCACCGGCGGGACGCCGATGCTCCCCGCAGGCAGGATGCCCGCGCCACCCGCAGGCAGGATGCCCGCGTCACCGGGCACCGGCCGGAGGCCGGTGCCACAGATTGGGTAGCGGATGTGCCACAGGTGGCCGCGGACCGTTTCGTGGTAAAGCTCGTCATCCGCGACCGCCGTCTGCAATTCGCAATCCCAGTTCACGAGGCGCGTTCCGCGATAGATCAGCCCGTCGCGGAACATGCGGAAGAAGGTCTCGTAGACCGCCTTGGCGCATTGCTCGTCGAGCGTGAAGCGCGTGCGCGGCCAGTCGCACGAGCAGCCCATGCGGCGGAGCTGGCCGAGGATGCGGGCCTCGTATTCGTCCTTCCATTCGCTGATCTTGCTGACGAGGAACTCGCGATGCTCCGGGTTCTTGTTGTCACGGACCCAGCCCTGCTCCTTCTTCAGCCGCTTCTCCACCACGGCCTGGGTCGCGATGCCGGCGTGATCCGTCCCCGGCAGCCAGCAGGCGACGTAGCCGCGCATGCGATGCATGCGGATCAGAATGTCCTGCAAGGTGTTGTTGATCGCGTGCCCAAGGTGCAGCGCCCCGGTCACGTTCGGCGGCGGAATCACGATCGTGAACGCCCGGCGCGACGGGTCGGGCTCCGCGTGGAACCAGCCGCCGCGCTCCCAGAAGGCGTAAATGTCAGGCTCGACTTTGCTCGGGTCGTAGCCGCCGGTGCTGCTCATCAACGCTCCACATGTCGCTGCGACGCTGCTCCAGACCGGGCCCCGAGCGCCGGCGCCGGGGCGCCGTCGTCCGCGCACGCATGTGCAAGCGCCGGGCACCGACCCATGATCGGTCCCCGGCGCTGGCGCTTGGGGCTCGGACAGTCAACAGACTCCGTTGCGTGCGCCTGGGGCTTCGATTCAAAGCAGGTGATTCTCGCGCAAGGCGACGGGCGGGGCAAGCACCTCGCTCAGCACGAACGCCGCGCGCAGGTCGGGCTTGCTGCGCAGCAATGCCCTGGCACGCTTCCCGGACTCCGACGTCCGCCGGCGCTCGAGCGCCGGCACTGGGGCGGCGGCGGGCGTTGCCGCTGTCGGTGACGTCCCGACCACGGCGGCGGGCTCGACGGTCTGCGCCGCGTGCGCCATGACCTCGACCGGCCTGGGCGAACGGCGCGACGGCTGCGAGCCAGGCGCGGCCGGAGTCCTCCCATCACCTGTCCGGCGGGGCTCGCCTGGGCGAGGACCGCCGCGCTGCGCCGGCGCCGGGGCCGGCACGCGCGGCACGGGCGCGCGTTGCGGTACAGGTCGGGCCGGCGCGGGCCCAGGCGCTTGCCGGGGCGCGCGGGGAGGCGGGTGCTGCTGTGTTCGGGGTGCGGGCGGGGGCGCTTCGCGAGGCGGGGGCGGCGGCGGCGCGGGCCCGCGCTTCGCGTCCTTGGGTGGCTGCTCCTTCTTCTTGCCGAAGATTGCCCCGAGCAACCCGAGCAGGGTGAAAACGACGTAGATCCAGACCTGCGGGTCGGAGAAATCGATCGCCAGCAGGCTCGCCGTCAACATCGCTCAGCCGCCCCTGCTACTGCACCGGCTTGGTGGTTGGCTGGGGTTGCCCCTCGCCGCCGATGCTTTGCCGCATCTGCGTATCGGCCTGGATATTGCGCAGACGGTAGTAGTCGATCACGCCGAGATTGCCGTTGACGAACGCGGTGGCGATGGCCTTGGGGATTTCGGCCTCGGCCAGCACGACCAGGGCGCGGTTCTCCTCGATCTTGGCGCGGTTTTCCTGTTCGAGGGCGACGGCGAGGGCGCGGCGTTTCTCGGCCTCGGCCTGGAAGCGCTTCTTGTCGGCCTCGGCCTGATCGGCCTGGAGCTGGGCGCCGATGTTGGCGCCGACGTCGACGTCGGCGATGTCGATCGAGAGGATTTCGAACGCGGTGCCGGAGTCGAGACCCTTGTGCAGCACCGCCTTGGATATCTTGTCGGGGTTCTCCAAGACGTCCTTGTGGGCCTGGGCGCTGCCGATGGCCGAGACGATGCCCTCGCCGACGCGAGCGATGATCGTCTCCTCGGTGGCGCCGCCGATGAGCCGCTGGATGTTCGTCCGCACGGTGACGCGGGCCTTGACCTTGAGCTGGATGCCGTCCTTGGCGACGGCGTCGATCGTCGAGCGGCCCGAGGCGGGGTTCGGGCAGTCGATGACCTTCGGGTTCACGCTCGTGTGGACGGCGTCAACGATGTCGCGGCCGGCCAGATCGATGGCGCAGGCGGTGCGGTAGTCCAGCGGGATCTTCGCGCGGTGGGCCGAGATGAGCGCCTGCACGACGTTCGGCACGCGCCCGCCGGCCAGGTAGTGCGCCGCCAGGTCGTTGGTCGAGATGTCGGTCAGGCCGGCCTTGTAGGCGCGGATCTTGGCGAAGACGATGACGTTGTTCTGCACGCCGGCCAGCCACATGCGCACCAGCTCAGCCAGACCGATCTTCGCGCTGTTGACCAGCGCCTTGACGTACAGGGCGCCGAAATTGGCGAACACGATCAGCAGCACCGCCGCCAACAGCAGCGCGCCGATCGCCACCACGACCCACACCCAGTTCCACGGGTCCTGGGCCAGCAGCAGCGGCGCGTGCATCGCGAACTGGTTCATGTCGGTGTTTCCTTGCTGCCGCCTTCGAGGCCGCGGCCGAGCCTGGTCAATCTCAGATTCATGCCAGCGGCCGCACGAAGAGCATCATCCCCTCGTGCCGGACCACCTTCACCCGCTCCCCGACCTCCACGTACGCCGTCTCGCTCTGAACGTCAAGGATAAGGTCGCCGAATCGCGCCCGCCCCCCCGGCCGCAGCGGCGTCAGCACCTCGCCGATCTCCCCCACCTGCACCTGCTCGCGCGGGTCCGGCGCGGCCAGCGCCGGACCGGCCGCCGGGTTCGCCAGCAGCAGCCGCCGGCCCAGCCACGAATCCGGCAGGTAGCGCGTCAGGAACACAAGCCCCGTGACCGCCGCCAGCAGGCTCAGCGACATCGTGATCACGCCCGTCTTCAGCCCGGCCCAGGTCGCCGGCAGCGTCGGCAGCGAGAAGGGCGGCGCGCTCGGCTCGCGCGGCACGAACGTGCCCACGAGCGCCACCAGGATCAGCAACGCCCCGAGCAGCCCGACCACGCCGAAACCTGGCAGGACGAACAGCTCGATCCCCAGCAGGATCAGCCCGATCACCAGCAGCGCCAGCGTCCAGATGTCGGCCAGCCCGGCGGCGTACGGCGCGGCCAGGAAGATCAGCAGCGCCACCAGCGCCACGCCCGCCGGGATCAGCGTCCCGGGGTACTTGAACTCCAGCGTCGCGCCAACAACGAAGATCAGGAAGAGCACCCCACGGATCAGCGGGTTGTTCAGCCATTGGGCGAACGCCTCCCAGCCGCTGACCTCGAGCCGGTGCGGCGTGCCGGCGACTCCGAGCTGCGAAGCGAGCTGGGCGTCGTCGCCGACGATCGCCGTCGCCAGCCCATAGCCGACGGCCTGCCGCCCCGTCAGGGTAAGCAGCTCCTTCTCGCCGCAGACGGGCTGCGCCACATTGACGGGCCGGCCATCGACCGGGTCGCTGTAGCGCTCCACGAGCCGCCATTGGCGCTGGTCGAGGACGACGTCGTCAATGAGCTGGCGCTTCTCGGCCGGACCGACGAAGCGTCGCGCGCCGCCGTCGGTCCGTTCAATCCACCAGACTTCGCGGCCGCGCGTCACCATGGCCAGCAGCAGCTCCGGGTCGTGCCCGTTCTGCTGGGCCGACCCGGTGAACTCGGAGCGGATGACGCTCTCGACCTTCTCGCGCTCGACCTCGCCGATCTGCTCCATGCCGATCATGATCGGGGCGCAATCGCCGATGGTGGAGACCGGCGCGACGACGATCTCGCGACAGGCCACGGAGATCATCGCCCCGGCACTGATTGCGTCGTGATTGACCCAGGCGACGGTGTGAATCTCCGCCGGCAGGTTCTTGATCAGCGCGCAGATGTCGCGCGCGCTCGTCACCAGCCCGCCGGGCGTGTCCATCTCGAACACCAGCGCCCGCGCCCCGGCCTCGCGCGCCTCGCTGACGCGCCGTTGCACGCTGTCGCGCGTGATGTCGTTGATCTCGCCGCGAATCGGGATGATGTAGATCCCGCCGGCGCTCGGCCGGCTCTGGCCCGAGAGCGGCAGCGCGGACAGGCTCAGTGCAAACAGCACGGCGCCGAGCGCCGCGCGGCGCGCCAAACGCCGCGTCGCACGTCCGTCGCGTGTCGCGCGTTCCGAGCTACGCATGCGCATCTCCTCCGCCGCTTCCACCCGCAGACGATTCTGGCGCGCGCCAACCGCCCTGACCAGTAGAAACCTAGCGCAAGAGTATATCGCGGGCGGCGGCCATCGCTTCGGGCAGTGCGTCGGTCACCCGCTCGAAGTCCAGCGGCTCGGGCGCCGGTCCGTCGTAGCCCAGCTCGGCCCGCAGCCCGGCCCGCACCGGCACGTTGCGCGAGTCGCTCCGCGCCAGCGCCCGCTCGACCTCGCCGCCCACCAGGTAATCCACCAGCCGCCGCGCAGCCCCCGGCCCCGCCGGCCCGTCTTTCACCACCGCTATCGTGCAGGGAATCCACACGGGCGGCAGATCGTCCGCCAGCCGCGGATAGACCACGTCGAGCGCCGCCCCGCGCTGCTGATTCACCCACACGTCGTCCGTGTCCGTCCAGCAGATGTCCGCCGACCGGGCCATCACCAGGCGGACGGCGTGCGAGTTGCCGTCGGCGAGGCGCGCCCCGGCGTCGCGCAGGGATTGCAGCGCGCCGCGCGCCCGCTCGGGACCCCAATAGGCGAACAGCGCCGCGACGTGGCCGCGCGTCGTTCCGAACTGCGGGTTGGCGATCGCCGAGCGCGCCGCCCACTCAGGTTGCACCAGCTCGGCCCAGGTCAAAGGAAGCCGGTCGACGGGGACGCGCCCCGGATCGAACGCCAGCACCCGCGCCCGCGCCGCGCAGCCGGTCCAGCGATGCTGCGCATCGCGCCAGACGCTGGGAATATCGGCCGCGGCGCGACTGTCGTACGCATCGAGCAGGCCCTCGCGCGCCAGCTCGATCGTCCCGAAAATCTCGCCCGACCACCAGACGTCGCACCGCGGCCGGGCCGCCTCGCGCCGCAGCCGGTGCAGGAACCCGGTCGTTTTTCCCGCCTCGCTGTCGAACACGGCGTCGACGCGCACGCCGGTCTTTCGCGTGTATTCCTCGAGCACGGCGCGGGCGAAGACTTCGTCGACAGAGGTGTAGACGACCAGCCGGGCGGCGGGGGCGGCGGCTGCGTCTTGTCGCACGGCGCGCTCGCAGCCGGCGCCGGTGAGCAGCAGCCCCAGGACGGCCAGTTTCTGGATGCTCACGCCATGATTTTTCATACTTTAGCTCAACTGCACTTTTCGCTCTTCCGATACCACTTCCGACTCTGGTCCGTGTAAACCAGACGAACAGCGTCCATTTTGGAGAATCAGCTTATGCCGACTTTCAGCCGCAAGTCCAGGTCGAGCGCTTGGCGCCGCAACAGCACCCGTCGCTACAGCACCAGCCGCACGACCACCAGCAGCAGCCCCATCCAGTACTACAGCCCCACCAAGTTCACCACCTGCCGTCGCACGATCGAGGCCAAGATCGGCTCGTATCGGGCCCTGAACCAGCAGTTCGGCGGCAAGGGCTACGTCGCCGGATTCTCGCCGGCTGCCGCCAACAAGTGGATCCGCTTCGTGAACTCGGGCGCCTGCGTCTACAGCTTCTCGAACAACGAGTTCACCCGCACGTTCGGGCGCACCTGCGCGATGTCGACGCCGAACAACGCGTTCCGCATCCTGCGCAACCGCTTCGGCGCGGGGATCAAGGCCGTGACGCGCGGCAAGGCCAGCACCTGGCTGATCGCTGCCAGCCCGAGTGTCACCGCGCGCCCGTTCAGCAACTACAACTGGAAGTAGCCTGGCCGCGGAGCGCCGCGGCGGACGGCCGGTCAGGCACCGGCGCCGCACGTCGCCCCGCCGGACATGATGGAGCATCGCCGCCACGCCGGCGGCAAGCGCGAACGCCGGTTCGCGCTGACACACAACGCAACGAACGCTGTTTCGTCTATGACCCGGCCCGGCGCTGCGCACGCACGCCGGGCCGGCGCCGTTACGAAGCAACCGCCACGTCCAGAGCCGGGCTGTTCCCAGCCCGGAACAGCCGAGGCTGTCGCATGAACATCAGAACCCGGGAATCATCCATCAGAGCCCGGGAGGAATCATCCATCAGAACCCGGGAGGATCGTCCCGCGCAACCGCTTCCTCACGGGCGCGGCTCAGATCCGGCAACGCCGTGGCGCTTGCTTCGTCAGCGGCGGCCGCGCCCGGCTAGCAGCTCTCGCCGTAATGCGACAGCAGGATGCCCAGATCGCTCTGGTCGGTGTCGCCGTCGCCGTCCAGGTCGCCGTTGCCGTTCACGCCGTACGCCGCCAGCAGGATGCCGAGATCGGACTGATCCACGACGGTGTCGCCGTTCAGGTCGCCGGGGCACGGCGTCGAGGGCACGGGCGAATTGATGGCCATCTCCATCTCGGCGTTCCAGGCGGTGGTGCTGGCGATCACCTCGGCCAGGCCGGTGTTGAGGTTGAACTTCGCGTAGACGCCCGTGCCGCCGCCGGTGTAGACGGTGGCGTAAAGCGTGTTGGTGTCGTAGTCGAAGTCCATGCCCTGGGCGAAGTTCGCGAGCTGGCCGGTGCTGCCGATCACCTGCGCGACGCCATTGCTCTTGTCGATCTTCACGAGCTGGTCGGCAGCAATCTCGTGGCCGTACATCTGGCCGCCCAGGTCGATCGCGATGTCGATGATGATGCCGCCGGCCACCAGGCCGCTGACGTTGGCGACGTGCGTCGCCACACCCGTTTGCACGTTGAGCGTGTAGAGGCTGTTTCCGGCGGCTCCGCCGTTGGCCGACAGGTAGAACTTCTGCGTCTGCGGGTCGTAGCTCAGCCCCGTCACCGTCTGGGCCGCAAGCGTGCCCGACGCGTCCGTGATCGTCGGCCCGGGCGTCACGACGCCGTTCGTCGTGTTCAGCGTCCCGACGTTGTACGGCGCCGGCGTGCCCGGCGTGATGATATACAGCGTCGTGCCGGTCGCGTCGAAGTCCATCGCGAACGAGTCCGGCGTGACGTTCGGCCCCACGTTCAGCGCCGGTGCGTTCGACGGAAACGTGATCAGCCGATTCGGCGTCGCGCGCAAGTCGAGCGCGAAGACAGTCCCGGCTTGAACCACCGCCACAGATGACAGCAGACCGACAGCGACAACGCTCAAACGGTTGGTTTCCATGACCCGCTCCTCGCATGCGAACCGGCGACGTGGCATGGGCCCCGTCGCTTCGACCGGAACTGAACTACTATCAGGGTTCTTCAAAGACCTGATCCGGCTGACGCAGCCGGACGGCCGGCATTGTACCCACGCCTCCCCGGCGCGCGCCAAGCGCAGCGTGTCCGGTTTCCGGGCGGAAGTCGCTCCGTGAGGGCGATGCAAGCGCGAATTATCAGCCCGTCGCGACCGGCGTCGCTCGTGGGTCTTGGTCTGGCGGACTGCGCCTGGGCGCGCCGCGTCGAACCCGCCCCCGCGATAGAATATCCGGCCCTGACCGGAGCGAACGCATGCAGGCTGCCGCCGACACGCCCGTATCCGACCCCGCCCTCGAGCCAATCCGCGAGCGGGTCCTCGCCGGAGAGCGGCTCAGCATCGACGACGGGGTGGCGCTCTACCGCTCGCGGGACATTTTCACCATCGGCGAGCTGGCCAACATCGTCCGCGAGCGACGGCACGGGCGGGCGGCGTATTACAACATCAACCGGCACATCAACTACACGAACTACTGCGTCCTGCGCTGCAAGTTCTGCTCGTTCTACCGCTCGCCCGACGGCCGGACGGGCCTGACGCCGCTCAGCAACACGGGCGGATACGAGTACTCGCTGGACGAGATCGTCGAGATTGCGGCCGAGGCGTACGCGAACCGGGCGACCGAGGTGCACATCGTCGGCGGGCTGCACCCGAAGCTGCCGTTCAGCTTCTACACCGACGTGTGCCGGGCGATCAAGCAGCGCTGCCCGGGGCTGCACGTCAAGGCCTTCACCGCGATCGAGATCATCCACTTCACGCGCATCAGCAAGCCGCGGCTGAGCATCGAGGAGGTGCTGATCGCCCTCAAGGAAGCCGGCCTCGACAGCCTGCCCGGCGGCGGAGCCGAGATCTTCGACGACCGCGTGCATGCCGAGGCGTTCAAGGCGAAGGTGGGCGAGAAGCACTGGTTCGACGTGCACCGCGCGGCCCACAACCTCGGCATCCCGAGCAACGCCACGATGCTCTACGGCCACGTCGAGACCCCGGAGGAGCGCATCCGGCACCTGGTCAAGCTGCGCGAGCACCAGGATGAGTCGCTGGCACGATTGGCGAACAGCGCCTGTCGAATCGTGAAAGAGGGAGGTTCGGAGACGGCCGGCGATTCGCAATTTGCTGTTCGCCAGTCGCGTTCAGCCGCGTTCCAGTGCTGCATCCCGCTCTCGTTCATCCCCGAAGGCAGCGCCCTGGAGCATCTGCCTGGACCGACGGGGCTCGACGACCTGCGCACGCTCGCCATCAGCCGCCTGATGCTCGACAACATCCCGCACATCAAGGCCTTCTGGATCATGCAGACGCCCAAGCTCAGCCAGGTGGCGCTGAACTGGGGCGTCGACGACTTCGACGGCACTGTCGTCTGGTACGACATCACCAAACGCGAAGGCCGCGGGACCAACCGCCAGGAGCTCACGGTCGATCAGATCCGGCGGCTGATCCTGGAGGCGGGCTGCGTGCCGGTGGAGCGCGACACGCTGTACCGGCCCGTGCGGCGCGGGGGAGAACAATCCTCGACCGGGCGGACCATACCCGTCTGATCGGCTTGTGCAGCAGAGCCGGGCTGTCCCCAGGCCCGGAACGGGTCGCGGCTCGGCTCGGGTTTCTGGGACAGCCCCTTTTGTCCGTCTTGGGGGGCGGGCTGCGGACTCGGGGCCGGGCTGGGGACCCCGGCTCGGACGCGGCGCTTGATTCGTCAACGCAAGAGACTCGTCAGAGAGCACGGCGATTCCCCATTCGCCGCCCCTTGAACGCGCGGCTGCGTCACCGCCGCGCCCGTGCAAGCCCGGCGCGCGGCTCCAGCCACAGATCCGCCAACTGCCCTGCCGTCAGCTTGTGATATCCCAGCGCCGCGATCATCGCCGCGTTGTCCGTGCAGTATTCCGTCGGCGTCGCGTGCAGCGTCAGGCCCGCTTCGGCGCAGGCCCGGGCCAGGGCGGCGCGCAGCGCGGCGTTCGACGCCACACCGCCGCCCAGCGTCAGGTTTCTGACGCCGCACGCGTGCGCCGCCGCAACTGACTTCACGACCAGCGGCTCGATCAGCGCGGCCTGGAAGCTGGCGGCGATGTCGGCGCGCTCCTCCGGCCTCAGGTGAGCGGTCGAACCATACTTTCGGCCCGTCCCATGCACGTGATACAGCACGGCCGTCTTCAAGCCGCTGTACGAGAAGTTGAAATGCGCCTCGTCAAGCCAGGCGCGCGGAAAACGGATCGCCCGCGGGTCACCCTGTCGCGCGAGCCGCTCGACGGCCGGCCCGCCCGGAAAGCCAAGCTCCAGGATTGCCGCCACCTTGTCGAAGGCCTCGCCGGCGGCATCGTCTACCGTCTGACCGATGAGTTGCACGTCGAGAAAATCGCGCACGTGATAGAGCGAAGTGTGACCGCCGCTGACCACCAGCGACACGGCCGGCCATGGGGATTCGGCCCCGAGCGCGGCGCTGACGGCGTGCGCGTGAAGGTGATCGACGGCGACAAGGGGCACGTTCAGCGTCATTGCGATTGTCTTGGCCGCGGTGACGCCTACGAGCAGCGACCCCACGAGCCCCGGGCCGTCGGTGACGGCGACGGCATCGACATCCCCGTAAGCGATACCGGCCGTCGCGAGCGCTCGCCCTATAATGTGGTCGATGGCCTCGATGTGCGCGCGAGCCGCTATCTCCGGGACGACGCCGCCGTACCGCTCGTGCAGCGCGATCTGCGAGGTGACGACGTTCGAGCGCACGGCCCGTCCATCGCAGACCACCGCGGCCGACGTCTCGTCGCAAGATGTTTCAATGCCTAGGATTAGCATAAGCACACCCGGGTTGGAGCCTCGACTGACGACACGTTCCCGGCGATTGTAAACCACCTAATCTCGGTAACTCCGAAAAAAAAGGGTTTACTTTGCCACCGGGAGCGATTACGATTTCGGGAGCGTTACCGGCGGTACCGCCGTCGCAAGTCCGCACTTGGCCGCTTCGCTCAAAGGAGGCTTCAGAAATGATCCGCTTCTCTCGTTCCGGCGCACGCCAGAACCGCTCGTCCCTCGTCGGGATCTCGGTCGCGGCGCTGCTCGCCGCGCTCACCGTCGGCGGTTGCCCACCCGTCGACGAAACCCTCGACCCCAACACGCCGCCCACCAACGGGCAGGATGGCAAGGATGGCGTTGATGGTGCCGACGGCAACAACGCCAGCAACGGGCAAAACGGCGCCGATGGCCAGAACGGCGTCAATGGCGTTAACGGCGTGAATGGAGTCAACGGAACCGACGGCGCCAACGGTGCGGATGGCCGCGACGGCCAGGACGGCGCCCAGGGGCCGCAGGGGCCTCAGGGTCCGCAGGGCGTCGCGGGCCCGGCTGGTCAGGATGGCGCCGACGGACTTCCGGGGCCCGCGGGGCCGCAAGGCGATCCCGGTCCGCAGGGGCCGCAAGGTCCGCAGGGACCCCAGGGTCCGCCCGGCGACAACGCCAACATCATCGCCGGCGCAGGCATCCTCAAGAACGGCGACGAGATCGCGCTCGACACCGGCTTCACTGACGGCATGTACTGGAAGCTCGGCGGCAACGACGGCGCCGTGACCCAGGTTCTCGGCACGCTCGGCAATGCCGCAGTCGAAGTCGTCGTCGGCGGCCTGCGCGCCATGCGCATCGCCCCGGGCGCCGCCGCCCCGAACCTCGTCGGCGGACACGAAGACAACTCCGTCGCCAACGGCGTCTCGGGCGCGACCGTAAGCGGCGGCGGCGCCACCGGCGCCGAGAACGTCGCCGGCGCCGACTTCGCGACGGTCAGCGGCGGCCGCGACAATGTGGCTGGCGGCGCCTTCGCCACCGTTGTCGGCGGAGAGGGCAACACCGCCGCGGGCAGTCACAGCCTCGCGGCCGGCCGGCGGGCCTTCGCCAACACCAACGGGTCGTTCGTCTGGGCCGACTCGAAGGACGAAGACTTCGCCAGCTCGCGCGACAACCAGTTCGCCATCCGCGCCCAGGGCGGCTTCACCGTCAACATGGGCAACATGAAGTGGGTCGAGTTCTTCACCAACGGCAACAAGATGATCAGCACGTCCACCAACGGCTACCTCAGCCTCGGCGGGACGTGGGTCAACTCGTCCGACGCCGCTGCAAAGACGAACTTCCTCCAGATCGACTCGGCCGAGATTCTCCAGAAGGTCGTTCAGCTTCCGATCCGCACCTGGAGCTACATCGCCGAGCCGGCCGACATCCGCCACATCGGCCCGACCGCCCAGGACTTCTACGCTGCGTTCAACCTGGGCTACAACAACAGCTCGATCGCGACGATCGACGCCGACGGCGTGGCGCTGGCGGCGATCCAGGGCCTGCACAAGCTGGTGCAAACCCAGCAGGCGAAGATCCAGACGCTCGAGGAGAAGCTCGCAGCGCTGGAGGCCAGGGTTCAGGCGCTCGAAGACGGGCGCTAAGGGACTTCGGCCCGACCAACCGGCAGCGCCGGGCTACCTCCTGGCCCGGTGCTGCTGGCGTTGTGCGGCTGAGGCCCCGGCCGAGCACCAGGCCCTGAGCGTGCGGACCTGCGCGACGGGCAGCTTCCTGAGCGATGCGAAAACGCGGGCGACGCGCACCGGACCGGAGGGGCCGGTCGTCGCCCGCGTGCCTTTTTTCTCCCGCACCCACGCCTTGGCAGCCGCAACCGTTCGCACCAAGATGCGTCCGAGGTCGCCCGCGCTGTCCGCCCAGCCTGCCACATCTGCCAATCCGGCACGCTGGCTGCTCGCCGCCATGGTCCGGCGTGGGGTCCGGCGCTTGGCGGTCTTGTTGCTGTAGACGGCGGTCTGTGTCGCTAACGACGGCTGGCGGTCGTGCGCGGCGGCTCGATCGCAGCCTGCGGAGCCTGAAGCGGCACGACCGGGGCTTCAGACGGCGCGGGGGCTCGTTCACGGGAATGCGGTTTGCCGCTGGGGTCGAGCGGAGGCAACCGCATGCAGCTTGACCGTTTCACCATCAGGGCCGCGGAGGCCGTCCAGGCGGCCCAGCGACTCGCGCAATCCGCCGGCCACCCGGAGCTGACGCCGCTGCACCTGCTGGCGGCGATGGTCGGGGCAAGAGACCGGCCGGAGACGGGTTCCGCACCGCGAGCGGCAACCGACAGGCCGGACGCCAGTCCGGAGGCGGGGTCGGAGGTTGGCGTTCCGAACGGCGGTGTAGCAAGCATCGTCGTGCCGCTGCTGGAGAAGGCCGGCGCCGACGTGCGGCAGATTCGCTCGATGGTCGCGTCGGAGCTGGGGCGGCTGCCGCGGCAGTCGGGCGGCAGCCTGGGCGCCCATCGCAGCTTCGTGCAGGTGATCGAGGCGGCGCAGGCCGAAGCTGAGCGCATGAAGGACCAGTACGTCAGCAGCGAGCACCTGCTGCTGGCGCTGACAGACACGCCCAGCGACGCGCAGGAGATCCTGCGGCTGGCGGCGTGCCGGCGCGAGGACCTGCTGGCGGCGCTGAAGGAGATCCGTGGCGGCGCGAGCGTGACCTCGCCGGGTGCCGAGGACACGTACGAGCCGCTGAAGCGCTTCGGCCGCGACCTGGTGGAGATGGCCCGCCAGGGCAAGCTCGACCCGGTGATCGGCCGCGACGAGGAAATCCGCCGCTGCATGCAGGTTCTGGCGCGGCGGACGAAGAACAACCCGGTGCTGATCGGCGAGGCGGGGGTAGGCAAGACGGCGATCGTGGAGGGGCTGGCGCAGCGGATTCTGGCGGGCGACGTGCCCGAGGCGCTGAAGGAGAAGAAGCTGGTGGCGCTCGACATGGGGGCGCTGATCGCGGGTGCGAAGTATCGCGGGGAGTTCGAGGAGCGGCTGAAGGCCGTGGTTCGGGCGGTGGTCGAAAGCCAGGGGCGGGTGATCCTGTTCATCGACGAGCTGCACACGATTGTCGGGGCGGGCCGGACCGAGGGCTCGCCGGACGCGGGCAACCTGCTGAAGCCGGCCCTGGCGCGGGGCGAGCTGCGCTGCATCGGCGCGACGACGCTGGATGAGTACCGCAAGAACCTGGAGAAAGACAAGGCGCTGGAGCGTCGCTTTCAACCGGTCTACGTGGGCGAGCCGAGCGTCGAGGACACGATCGCCATCCTGCGCGGGCTCAAGGGACGCTACGACGCGCATCACGGCGTGCGCATCCAGGACGCGGCGCTGGTGGCGGCGGCCACGCTCAGCCAGCGCTACATCACGGACCGGCATCTGCCCGACAAGGCCATCGACCTGATCGACGAGGCGGCCAGCCGGCTGCGCATCGAGAATGACTCGCTCCCGGCGGAGCTCGACGAGATCCGCCGCCGCATCACCCAGCTCGAAATCGAGCGCGAGGCGCTCAGGAAGGAGCGCGACGAGGCCAGCCGCCGGCAGCTTGACATCAACGAGCGCGAGCTGGCGGAGCTGAAGGAGCGCGACACGCGCCTGACCGCGCAGTGGCAGAGCGAAAAGACGGCGATCGAGGCGATCAAGCACATCAAGCAGCAGCTCGCCGCGAAGCAGGCCGAGCTCGACGACGCCACCCGCCGCGGCGAGCTCGAGCGCGCCGCCCGAATCCGGTACGGCGAGCTCCCGCAGCTCGAACGCGACCTGCGCGAGCGCGAGCAGAGGCTGGCCGAGCTGCACGCCGGCGGCGGACTGCTGCGCGAGGAGGTGACCGCGGATGAGGTGGCCGAGGTAGTTGCGAAATGGACGGGCGTGCCGGTCTCGCGGCTGCTGGAGGGCGAGCGCGAGAAGTTGATGAAGATGGAAGAGCGGCTGCACGAGCGCGTGGTCGGCCAGGACGAGGCGATCCGCGCCGTAGCGGACGCGGTCCGCCGCAGCCGCGCCGGCCTGAGCGATCCGAACCGCCCGATTGGCAGCTTCCTGTTCCTGGGGCCGACGGGCGTGGGCAAGACCGAGCTGTGCAAGGCGCTGGCGGAGTTCCTGTTCGACGACGAGGCGGCGTTCATCCGCATCGACATGAGCGAGTTCATGGAACAGCACAGCGTGGCGCGGCTGATCGGCGCGCCGCCCGGCTACGTCGGCTATGAAGAGGGCGGCCGGCTGACCGAGGCCGTGCACCGCCGGCCCTACAGCGTGATCCTGCTCGACGAGATCGAGAAGGCGCACCGCGACGTGTTCAACGTGCTGCTCCAGGTGCTCGACGACGGCCGGCTGACCGACGGTCAGGGCCGCACCGCCGACTTCCGCAACACCATCATCGCCATGACCAGCAACATCGGCAGCGAGCACATCCAGCGCCTCAGCGAAAGCGGCGCGGTCGAGGTGGAGATCGGCGCGGCGGTGCGCGAGGAGCTCAAGGCGCATTTTCGTCCCGAGTTCCTCAACCGCATCGACGAGATCGTGGTCTTTCATCGCCTGTCGCGCGACAACCTGCGCGGCATCGTGGACCGGCAGGTCGCGATCCTGCAACGGCGACTGGCCGGATACGGACTGCGGTCAGCGCCGGACGCAAAGGAAGAGCCGGCGCCGTCGACCGGCGTCCGCCTGGAGCTGACGGACGCCGCCAAGGACCAGCTCGCGCGCGACGGCTACGACCCGGTCTATGGCGCCCGGCCGCTGAAGCGGCTCATCCAGCAGCAGATCGAGAACCCGCTCGCCAAGCGGATTCTCGCGGGCGAGATCGGCCCCGGCGATCGCGTCCGCGTCGAGCCGCACGGCGCGGGATACCGCTTCACGAAGGCGTAATCCCCGTCAGCGCTCGCCCGGCTTCGGCGGAGGCCAGAAGACGTAGTCGCCGCCCGGCTGCTTGTCGGCCCACTTCGAGTCGTGCTTGCCGCCGTCGTCGTTGCAGTCCTGGGCAACGCTGTAGAGCATCGGCTCGCCGTCAACCAGGCGATACACGAACGGCCGATTGCAGAGCGGATCCGTCCCGCAGCGCTTCACGACCTCCTCCGGCAGCTCATCAAGCGCCGCGGGCCATTTGCCGGTCCGGTCGCGGTGCGCCAGGAGCGCGAGCGTCAGGCGCGTGCCGGCGGCCAGGCATCGCACGCGCTGTTCGAGCTGGTAGGCGCGTTGCAGTTCCGCCAGTAGGACCGCCGCCGTCACGGCCCTTCCGCCGGAGGCGGCCGCCTCCTGCTTGAGCTTGTCGTGGCAGCCGGCCAGCATGTCCTTCGCCGCGGGCGTGTACGGGCGGGCAAGAACGTCGTCGATCTCCTTGAGGAACTGCCGCACGCGGGCGGCCTCGCGCGGGGCGTCGACCGCCTGCGGCCCGAATTGCCGGGCCTCGGGCACCAGGTCGGCGATCGTCAGCCGCCGCTCGTTCAGCACTTGCAGCGCGTCGTAGGTGTTCGCCGCCTCGCCCTCGTACACGAGCCGAAACGGTTGCTCCGGGTATTGATCCAGCAGAGCGGCGAGCCGGGTGCGGTCCGCCTGGCTGAGCGCGTCGCGCCGCAGCGCCGCCAGCGCGTGCTCGTACACGATCGCCCGGCAGGCGATGCTGACCAGACGAGGAACCGCCAGCGGATATCGGCCGCACTGCGCCGCTACGCCCAGACCGGTCTCGCACGCGACCACGAGTGCCCGCGGATCGGGCTTGCCCTCCGGCGAGCGCCAGGACTGCTCGATGACGCCGCGCACACTCGCGCGAAAGTACGACAACTCGGCCAGGCTCAGGTTCAGCAGCATCCGGTCCGCGATGCGCCCCTCGGCGACGAACCGCGGCTTCAGCCAGTAGTACGGTTTGCGGGCCGCTTTCTCCAATTCCAGCATCAGCGGGCGGGTCTTCTCGCAGGCGCGCTCCCAGGCCGGATGCTCGGCCGGCTTCCACGGCCCCGGCCAGCGGTCCTTCTCCGTCTCGTCCACCGGGCAGGTGTGAAACCCGCAGAACCCCAGCGTCTCCGCCGCATCCGTCGCGCTCGCCGCGCCGATGTCCGACGCGCCCAGATTCGGGAACAGCTTCTCATAAAGCGGGCCGGCGTTCTGGTCCTCCTTGAGTCCGCCGCGCACCGTCTGCTCGACCCAGGCCAGGTAGTCAACCTGCTTCTTGAAGTCTGGAAACGGCGCGTCGCCGGCGGGAAAGCGATCCTGGGGGGCAAGCAGCAACACGAGCAGCCCGGCGCAGAACATCGCAGGTCCTCCCATATCCCTCGTCGGCGCTTGCAGCGCCATGATAGCCCCGCGTTCCCGCTGGCGGAACCTGACTCCGCATTCGCGGCCAACATCTTCCCCGAATTCCATGCTGAGCGCATGCTCGGCCGCACCCTCGCTGTCGTCGAACTCAGCACTTTCCATGGCTCCACCGACAGCCCTGCAATCACTCACGTGCGACGTGATCGACGTCAGCTTCATGGACGGCCGGTGCACCTGCCGGCTGGCCGGATCGTCACGGCGTCGGGTGGGGTTCACGGAAGGCGAGCGGGCGAAAGAAGCGCTGAAGAAGCTGGGGCTGGAGGCCGTGAGCGGGCTCCCTACTCCTCCGGCTCCAGCACGGTCATGAACGCCTTCTGCGGGATGTCCACGTTGCCGACCGTCTTCATCCGCTTCTTGCCCTCTTTCTGCTTCTCCAGCAGCTTGCGCTTGCGGGTCACGTCGCCGCCGTAGCACTTGGCCGTCACGTTCTTGCGCAGGGCCTTGATCGTCTCGCGCGCGATCACCTTGCTGCCGATCGCCGCCTGCAAGGGAATCTCGAACAAGTGCCGGTCGATCTCCTCGCGCAGGCGCTGGATGATGCGGCGGCCGCGGCGTTCGGCGGAGCTGCGGTGCAGGATGGTGGCCAGGGCGTCGACGGGCTTGCCGTTGACGAGGATGTCGAGCTTGACCAGGTCGCTGGCGCGGTAGCCGATGACGTGGTAGTCCATCGTGCCATAGCCGCGGGTCATGCTCTTGAGCTTGTCATAGAAGTCGTAGAGAATCTCGTTGAACGGGAACTCGTAGGTCATCATCACGCGCGTCGGCGACAGGTACTCCTGCTTCTTGAAGATCCCGCGCCGCTGCTCGGCAAGCTGCATGATCGAGCCGACCGCCTCCGCCGGCGTGATGATCTGCATGTCGATCCACGGCTCGCGCAGCTCCGCGACCTTCGTCCCCTCGGGCAGGTCGCCCGCCGCGTCGATGCGGATCACGTCGCCGTCCGTCATCTGCACCTCGTAGGTGACGCTCGGGGCGGTCTGCACCACGTCGACGCCGCACTCGCGCTCCAGCCGCTCCTGCACGATGTCCATGTGCAGCAGGCCGAGAAACCCGCAGCGGAAGCCGAAGCCCAGCGCGTCGCTGTGCTGCGGCTGGTAGGTGAACGAGGCATCGTTCAGGCTCAGCCGGGCCAGCGCGTCGCGCAGTTCCTCAAACGCCTCGCCGCTCGAAGGAAAGAAGTCGCAGAACACCATCTGCTTCGGCGGCTCGTAGCCCGGCAGAGCGGACGGGGCGGGCGCCACCGCGTCGGTGACGGTGTCGCCGACCGTCACGTCCTGGAGCGTCTTGATCGCCGCCACCATGTAGCCGGTCTCGCCCGCCGCGAGCTGCTCGCACGGCGTCATCTTCGGGCGGAACTTGCCGAGCTCGGTGCAGACGTACGTGCGCCCGCGGCCCATGAGCAGGATCTTCTGCCCCTTGCGGATCGTGCCGTTGACCAGCCGCAGGTAGCAGATCACACCGCGATAGTCGTCGTACTCCGAGTCGAAGACCAGCGCCTGGAGCGGCCCGGCGGGGTCGCCCTTGGGCGGGGGCATGTGCGCCGCGATCGAGCGGATCAGCTCCGGAATACCCTCGCCGGTCTTGGCAGAGACAAACTGCACCTGGTCGACGCTGATGCCCAGGACGTGCTCGATCTCGATCGCCGCGTCCTCGGGCGTGGCGCCCGGCAGGTCGATCTTGTTGACGACCGGCACAATGGCCAGGTCGTTGTTGATCGCGGCGTAGGCGTTCGCGACCGTCTGGGCCTGCACGCCCTGCGTCGCGTCGACCACGAGCAGCGCCCCGTCGCAGGCCGCCAGCGCCCGGTCCACCTCGTAGTGAAAATCGACGTGTCCGGGCGTGTCGATCAGGTTGAACATGTAGGTCACCCCGTCGATCTCCATGTCGATGGTGACGGCGGAGGCCTTGATCGTGATGCCGCGTTCGCGCTCGAGGTCCATCGAGTCGAGCAGTTGCTCTTTCATGTCGCGCTTGGCCACCGCGCCGCTGATTTGCAGCAGGCGATCGGCCAGCGTGCTCTTGCCGTGGTCGATGTGCGCCACGATCGAGAAGTTGCGGATCAGTGACTGCTTCATGATGGATCGCGCGCCCGGCCTTTCGCTAACCTGTTGATTTCATTGGGGTTGCCGTTTGCCCCCGCTGCGGCACGCTCGGCGCGCCGCCCGCCAAGTATACCCGTGACGCGCTCATTCGGCGAAACTCGGGGCTCCGCCCCGCCACTCCCATCACGCGCCCTCACTCGGTCCGGCGCGACCTGCCCGCCCAGCGCCACCGCGAAACAGCAGCAGATAGCACCCCAATCCCGCCCCAATCCAAAGCGTCGACGCCAGGGCCGCGCGTGGCCCGGCGGGCTCCAGGTATGCCCCAAGCAGAATGCCGACTTCGCCCGCGACGAACAGCAGCGGAACAACCGGGTAGCCGAAGGATGGCGGAGGCCGCACCCGCGAACCCGGCCTCGCGCGCAGCACAAGCAGCGCCAGCCCCGTCAGCAAAAAGAACACGCCGTCGATGAATACGACCCCCGTCAGCAGCCGGTCCACGCTCTCTTGCGCCACGGTCAGCAGCCCGAGCAGGATCAGCGCGACGCCGCCCAGCAGGCCGATCGCCGCGACCGGCGTGCCAAACCGCGGACTGATCCGTCCGAACGCGGCGAAGAACCGCCCGTCGCACGCCATGCGATAAACGAGCCGCGGCCCCGACAGGAGCTGCGCGTTCAGCACGCCCAGGGCCGACACGGCGACGGCGCCGGCGACGAGTCGGCGACCGAGCACCGGCCAGGCGGCGCCAACCGCGTCGGCCGCCGGAGTGCTGCTCGCGGCCAGCGCTGCATGCCCGAGCAACTCGAGATAGGCCCAGTTCGCCAGCAGGTATACCGCGACGACGATCACGACGCCGACGATGATCGCCAGCGGCACGTTCCTGGGCGCGTTGCGGATTTCGCCGGCCATCCACAGCGCGTGCTGCCAGCCGCCGTAGGCGAAAAACGCCGGCACGATGGCGGCGAAGATCAGGCCGCCGAAAGCCAGCGGGCCGCTGGGTGGCGGTGTCAGACCGACCGGCGTGAAGGGGCTGGTCGCATCCGGCTCGGACGGCTGCCACGGCAGCGCCAGGGCGACGATCAGCAGCAGCGTCGCGACCTTGGCGAAGACGGTGAGGTTCTGAATGCCCGCGCCGCAGCGGACGCCCGCGAGGTTCGCGCCAGACAGACCGACGATCAGCAGGGCGGCGATCAGCGTGACGGCAGGCTCGGCGGGCGCGGCGCCGGCCAGCGCGATACCGAGATTCTGGGCGCAGACGACGGCGATGATGGCGATCGCGCCGCCCTGCACGGCGGTGGCGTTGCAGAAGACGAAGACGAAAGCCGGCCCGGGGCCGTAGGCGTCGCGCAGCACCTCGTACTGTCCGCCCGCGTTGTGATAGGCCCGGCCGAGCGCGGCGAAGGTAAGCGCTCCGGCCAGGGCGATCGCACCGCCGACCGCCCACGCCAGCAGCGCGAGCTGGCCGCTGCCGGCGATGGCCGCAACGCGGCTGGGCGTGAAGAAGATGCCGACGCCGATGATGGCGCCGATCACGATGCAGGTGGCGTCGAGCGGCCCGAGGACGCGTCGCAGGGTCGGGGCGGGGTCGCCGACGGTTTCTGCCCTCACGCGGCGCCCTCAGTGACGGGTTCTCTGACGCTCGTTGTACTCGGCATAGCGGCGCGGATACTCGTTGACGATCCAGCCGCGGTCGGGCACGAACATATCGACCATGTCGGCCATCGCGGGCCTGCGCGGCCGGAGGTACCCGTAGCGCAGCGACAGCTCGCGCTGCGCTGCCGTCGCCGCCTCTTCCTGGAGCACGATCATCCGCCACAGCGCCGCGGCCATGCTGCTGCGATCCGCCCCGCTGTGGCAGTGCATCAGCAGCGGGCCGTCGGCGGCGACGAAGGCGTCGTAGAGTTTCAGCAGTTCCTGCGGCGCGGGCAGCTCAGATGAGCCGAATCGAACGTCGATCATCTGGAGGCCGAGCGCATCGCACGCGGCGCGCTCGCGCTGGTACCACGGTTCGTCCGGATTCTCGCCGCGCAGATTGATCACCACACGGACGCCGTGCGTGCGGGCCGCGTACTCCAGCGTCTCCGGACGCACCTGGGCTGAACGGTAGGCCTGGCCATCCACGATCGCGTGGAAGTTGTCGAGCAGCGTCAGCGGACTGGCTTCGGCCGGGGCCGGCTGCGACGTGGCCGCGTGCTCGGCCGGTGCTGCCGCTGAGGACGCTTCCACCGGCTGGGCGGCCGCCGGCTCGGCAAGAGGCTCAGCGCGAAGCGTGAGCCCCGGATCGAGGCATGCGCCGGCGCAGGCCGCCAGCCCGCTCGACAGCAGGAGTGCAGTCATTCGCCGGTGCGATCGCATCATGCCGGTTCCTCCACGCAGGCAGAATCCGTGCAGGACGGGCTATCCGCCTGTCATGGACCGCCGCCGGCCTTGGCCAGCTCGCGCAGCCGCTGCACGGCCCGCTCGAGTTGCAGTTCGCGCTCCTGGGCGATCGCCCGTCGCAAGCCGAGACGCTGCACGTCCGCGACGCCCAGCTCCACGCGCTCGTGCGGCTCGACGCCGACCCCCTGGTAGTGCCCGCGGCCGAGCCGGTCGGTCCGCACCCAACTATGCCGCAGCACCAGCCCGTTGGCCAGCGTCTTGTTGCGGATCGCCGCGTTCAACCCCATCGTCGGCCGCCCGATCAGCACCGCGCGGCCCGTGTCTCCCAGCGAGAACGACAGCCCCTCCGCCATCGACGCCGTCCGGTCGTTGACCAGGACCACCAGCGGCTTGCGATACACCGGCCGCCACGGAATCACGCCCACCGGCCCGATCATCCGCAGCAGCTCGCGCATGACCGGCGTGCGGCACGAGAAACGCGCAACCGGCGTGTAGCGGTCATAGAACCTCCCGGCGATGGGCAGCATGATCCACGGATAGCCGCCGCCGGTGTCGCGCAGGTCGAGGATCAGCCCGTCGGTGTCCATCAGGGTGCCGAGCGCCGCGTTGAAATCGCGGACGACCTGCGTCTTGACCAGGTGCTCGATGCGGATGTAGCCGAGATTGTCGGGCAGGCGGCGGGCTTCGATGACGACTTCGCGCTCCTCGACGCGCCGCTCGCCCGTCTGCTCGTCGACGACGACCTGCTGGGTGGTCGGAGCGAAGAAGCGCGGCGGCACGACGGGCGAGGTGCGCATGTAGGACGCTGTGAAGCGCGTGCCGTCCGGACGCTCCAGCAGCAGCGTCACCGGCGTGTCCTTCGGACCGTTGAGCATGTGCCATGCCCCGCCGAACGGCACGAGCGCCCCGTCGATCTCCACGACGCGGCACAACAGCCGCTGGCCCGGAGCGCCGTCGCGCTCGCCGCTCTCGCCGTCCGCGGCCGCGACGCCGGCGAACCAGACGTAGTAATGGCGGTGGAAGCGCTCGAAGCCGATCCGCGGGCGGAAGAGCGGCTCGCCGCCTGCGAGCGGCAGGGGCGGGGCGGGCCTGTCGGGCAGGAACCAGCGCGTCGTCAGCGCCAGGTGTCCGTCCTGAAACCGGCTGATCGCGCGGACGACCTCGCGGATGCGCTCCGTCGGATCGCCCGTCTCGCGCAGCTTCGCCGCGTGCTCGGCGTAGATCCGCCGGGTCTCAGGCGCGGCCGGGTCGAAGAACGGGTCGTTCGTGGCCAGCTCGCGCCACACCTGGTCGAGCAGCGCCGTGCGCAGCATCGGCGCCGCGCCCTCGTCCGCGTACGCGTACGTCCTTGCGCCGCCGCAAGCAGCGCCAAGCGCCATGACCAGGCCGAGCCGGCCCGGAACGCGACTCATGCGTGTGCTCCGTTCGCTTGCGACGTCCCGCTTTGCCCGCGGGCCGCCGCCATGCAGCCCGCATGATACGCGACACCGCCGCGCGAGCGCCAGCGCCGTTCCAGCCGCTCGATCGCCAATTGAGGCGGAACGGCGCGGCCGGCGGCGGCGTCCTCCCAGAGGTCCAGCCGGGTGAGCGTCTCGTCGGCGTCGGGCAGATCGAAGGTCGAATCGACTGCGAGCTCGCTCCGCAGGAACGCGTTGATCTCGGCGTGCAGCTCCGCGCGCGTCGTTGCCCGCGGGCGATCCGCCGCGCAGAACGCGTACAGCAGCAGCGCTTCCTTCAGCTCCTCCTGGGCGATCATGTGACATAGCGTGTGTATGACCCCGGCGTTGTTCGCCAGGTTCTGGTAGTACAGGTGGTGCGTGCGCTGCGAAGAGCGCAGCCGGCGCGCCCGCCGATAGCCCATCACCGTCCGCCAGACCAGCCCGACCAGCGGCACGACGATCACCCAGACCAGCGTGCCGAGCGCCAGCAGGCTGGTCGTGAAGAGCTTCGTCAGCACCGTCCAGATCGTCCCCGCGCCGCCGCCGAAGACGATGATCCGGTCCTGCCAGCTCATCTGCACCTCCGCGTGCGGCAGAAGCGCCTCCACGTCGCGGACCGGAATGTCCTTGAAGAGCTTGAGCAGCACGTGCTCCTCGTTCTTCAGCCGCGCCACCACCGCCAGCCGCCGATAGACCGGTATCTCGACCGGCGCCCCGCGCAGCGGCGAACGCCAGGTGTAGCAGCGGCCGGACGTCATCGCCTGGCCGCGAACCCAGACGGTGACGCTCTCGATCAGCGCCGGGTTCAGCCGCACGACGACGCCCTGGGCCCGGGCCACGCGCACCGCCGCGTCAACCTGCACCGACGACAGCCGGCGGAAGTTCGCCTTGTCCAGCAGGTAGCCGACGTCCCGCGTCAGCTCCGAATACTCCTCCGGCCGCCGCGGACGCAAGTCGCGAGCTGGCCGCGTATCATTGTCGGGACTGAAGTCCGCGTAGCGCTCGACGAGCGCCTGCTCCAGCGCCAGAACTTCCTGGTCGATCACGCATTCCAGGGCGCTCGCGACGCGTGCCAGGTCCGCCGCTACGCCGCCGAAACGTTCCGCGTTGCTGGACACGATCTGCACAAGATCGGCCACGCGCAACGGAATGAACCGCTCATCGAGCCCGGGGGTGGACTCGAGCACCTGTGCCGGCGGCGGTACGGAGCGATGGCCCATGGCTGGAAACTGTAACAGACCACCCTCCGTCCCGCGGGGCGGCCTTTCCGCGGCCCACCCAGCGCCGACTGACTTGACAATCGACCGCGGGCGGCGATTGTTCAAGGGGAGGGTGCGCCGTATGCGATGCCGCCGTTGTGCATGCCGGGCCGTGCTGGTCGTGCTGCTGGCCTCAGGCCACGCCGCCGCCTCACCGCCGGCACGTTACGCCCTGACAGAAGGCGATTGGCTGACCTACGAATGGCGGGCGGAGTCCACGCGCCGCGACGCCGCCTCCCCGTCCGGCCGCGTCGAGTCGCGCGCCACGATCCAGCTCTGGTGTCTCGGACGCGAGGGCGACGAATGGCTGATGTTGGGACTGGTCACGCGGCAGATCGACGACGTGAATCTCGTTCCTCGTGGACTTTGCTTCTACGTCAACGAGCGCGGCGTGAAGCGTTTGCCGGAAGAGTTCCTCGCGCGCGCCGGCGATCTTGACCCCGTTCTCGACCTGTTTCCCGAGTGCCGCCCCGCGCTGCTGTCCTCGCCGACTTGGACCACGACCGCGGACATGTTCGGCCGGCGCTGGGTGTGCACACCGCCCGATGCCGCCGGCGACGACCCCGCCGTTTCTTTCCGACTCGAGGACACGAGCGGCGTCTCGGCGGCGCTGGGGGCGGCCGTCCGTGGCAAGTACGTCTTCGACCGGGTGCGCGGCGTGCTGCGCGAGTCGCGGCAGACGATCGAGACGCCGCGCGACACCACCGCCGTCTCTGTTCGCCTGCTGCGGCGCAACAGCGTGCCCGCCGCCTGGCGTCTTCGGCGCATCGCGGAGCTGGACAGCTTCCGCCGCACGCTGCGGATGGAAGACCGCTATCTCGCATCGCTGGAGCGCGAGCCCGAACGGGCCGAGGCGACGCTGGCCCGGCTCGATGCGATCTGGATCGAGTTGCTGGGTGAGTTCGCCGCGACGGGGGCGCTCGACAACCCGGCCGGGGGGGTGGCGGTTCCGAGGTCGCCGCTGATGGAGATGGCCCGCGGCCAGCGCGAGGCGCTCGACTCGCGGCGCGGCCTGCTTCGGGAGCGTGCGCGCCTGGCCAGCGAATGGAATGGCCGCCGGGCCCCGCAATGGTCGCTGCTGGATCGCGACGGACAGACGGTCACGAGCGAATCGACGCGCGACCGGCCGAGCCTGGAGTGCTTCTGGCGAAGCGACGACCTGGGCAGCCTGCGCATGATGCAGACGCTTGGCCGGCTGCGGGAGCAGTTTCCGCAGGACGCCCTGCGCATCGTCTGCATCAACATGGACCAGGAATCCCAGGCCGCCCGCCGGGCCGCCGATCTTTGCGCAGGCGACTTGCTGCACGTGTTCGCCGGGCCGCCCGTGGGCGCCGACCTGCCGACGGAGCTGCCGGTATGCCGGCTGGTCGCGGAAGACGGGCGCATCGTGCGGGTGTTCGTGGGTTGGCGCCACAGTCTCGTCGGGGAACTCGCCGGGTTCGTTCGGTAGCGGCCGGCGTGCGATCATGGCGCGTGGGTCCGGGACGCGGGACCGGGCGCGTATACAATCCCGCACAGCTCGAACTGAGCTTGGCGCGTCGCAGCGTGCGACATCTTGGGAGGAATGCGTCGAATGAACTACAGGGCGTCGGTGCGCGCGGCGTTCGCGAGCCTGTTCGTAATCGCGTTGACCGTTTCGCAGGGTTGCGGCCCCCGGCGGGTGCTCGGGCCGGGGCAGGGCGATCTGCACACCGACGCGGCGAGCGATCTCGATGCCCGCGCCGAGTACGTGAAGCGCGACCCGGTGCGCTATCTTCGTGACGTCGAGAAACGCACCGAGCAGCTCCAGCAGTACACGCTGACGCTGACGCGCCAGGAGCGGCGCGGCCTGTTCCCGACGCTGCGCGATCCGGAGCGCATCCTGGCCTGGTATCGGCGCGAGCCGTTCAGCATCCGTTTCAAGTGGACCGATCCCGGCGTCAAGTACGGCGAATCGACATACGTCAGGGGTCTGAACGGCAACAAGGTGCGCTTCGTTCCGCGACACGGCCTGTTCGGCCTGCCGCCGGGCATCACCTCGGTCGAGCTGCAAACGCCCGTGACCTGGGGCGAGGCGCGTTACCCGGTGACGGACTTCGGCCTCGAACGCATGCTGGAACGAACGCTGGACTCGATCCGCGAGTCGCGCGGCGATTACATCATCGAGTATCGCGGGCTGCGCACGCTGGACAACGGCGCCGTCACGCACCACCTCTGGATGAAGTTCCCTCCCTCGAAGCACGTGGCCCCGGTGCAGGAGCTCTTCGTCGACGCCCGCACCGACCTGCCCGTCCTCACGCTCATCAAGCGCGAGTCCGGCGACCTCGAAGCCGCCTACCTCTACGAGGATGTCAATACCAACGTCCGCCTCACCGACGAGGACTTCCTCCTTGAGATCGAACGCCGCGCCGGCTCCACCGCCGCCGAGGCCCCCGCCGGCGATGCCCAGTCGCCGCCGGCCCGGGCTCGCTCGGGGTGAACAAATGGTCTCAGGCGGCTCGGCCGAGGAAGAGCGGTTCATGCGACGCGCGTTGCGCCTGGCGCTCCGCGGCCAGGGACGCGTCGAGCCCAACCCGATGGTCGGCTGTGTGATCGTCCGCGACGGCCGGGTCGTCGGCGAAGGATATCATGCGCGATTCGGCGGGCCGCATGCCGAGGTCGTCGCCCTGCGCAACGGCTCGGCGTCGCCGCGCGGCGCCACGGCCTTCGTCACGCTCGAGCCCTGCTGCTACACCGGCAAGACGCCGCCTTGCGTCGAAGCGCTGCTGGCCGCCGGCGTGCGCCGTGTCGTCGCGGCCATGCCCGATCCGAATCCGCGCGTGCACGGGCGCGGGCTGGCCGCGCTGCGGCGGGCGGGCGTGGAAGTGCGCGTGGGCGTCCTGAGGGCCGACGCCGAGCGGCTCAACGCACCGTTCGTCAAGCTGATGCGGCTCGGGCGACCCTGGGTGATCGCCAAGTGGGCTCAGAGTCTCGACGGCAGGCTCGCCACGGCGACCGGCGACAGCCGCTGGATCACGTCGCCGCCCGCCCGGCGCCACGCCCACCAGACCCGCGGCCGCGTCGACGCGATCGTGGTGGGGATCGGCACGGTGCTGGCTGACGACCCGCTGCTGACCTGCCGAGACGCGCGCCCGCGCCGCGTCGCGACGCGCGTCGTGCTGGACAGCCGGCTGCGCACGCCGCTGGGGGCGCGGCTGGTGGCCACCAGTCGCTCAGCCCCGACGTTGGTTTTCTGTAGCCCCGCCGCGGCTGCCCGGCGCCGGCTGCGGCTCGAAGCCGCCGGCTGCGCGGTGTGTCCCGTGCGGAGCGGAAAGGGCGGACTGGCGCTTGGAGAAGTGCTGGACGAACTCGGACGACGAAAGATGAGCAACGTGCTGATCGAGGGCGGTCCGCGCGTGCTCAGCAGCTGTTTTCAGCGCGGGCTGGTCGACGAGGCGCACGTGTACGTCGCGCCGCTGCTGATCGGCGACCGCACCGCGCCGGGCCCCGCCTCGGGCCTGCTCACGCGCCGCGTCGCGGACGCGCTGCGATTCGACGAGCCGCGCGTTCGACGGCTCGGGCCGGACTGGCTGTTTGTGCAGCGGATCGCGGACTTGCGCGCCGGGTCGCGTGAGGGGGGGTAGGACGATGCGCGGCGGCGGCTACGCCGGCGCGCCCTGGCTGCGCTGGATCGCCGCGGCGAGCGCGTGTGTCAACGGCACGTCGAACATCTTCTGGCAAAGCAGGTCGAGCCGGCGGTGGAGCGCGGGGTCGCGCGTACCGGCCTTCAGCACCGCTCGGCCGAGATTCGCCGGCGAAAGCAGCATGATCACCGGCTGGCGCAGCCGCGCCGCGCCGGCCACGACCGTGAGGTCGCGGCGTTCGTCCTCGCTCAGCCCCAGCAGGTCCACCGCCAGCATCAGGTAGTCCTGAAGCGGGCGGGCGCGCTCCGGACGATCGCGGTGCAGCAGCTTGGCGATGATGACGACCACGACCGCGGCGGCCACCAGCCCGACGCCGAACCCCATCATGGTGTTGGAGTCGACGCCTTTGGTGAATCCCTGGCGCAGCGACTCCCATAGTTCGACCTTGTTGGGCGAGGCGAGCCAGAGCATCATGTCGATTCTCCCGCCGCAGGCCGCGGCTCCTCGACCCCGATGCGGGCCTGCTTCATCAGGATCCCGACGCGCTGCGCCAGGCTCTCGTCGTCTTGCGGCGACCCGCTGCTCATCAGCTCCGTCAACAGCGCATCGAGCTCCTCGCGCGCCGCCTGCACGTCCGACGCCACGTCGCTCAGCACGCTCAACGCATCGGCCTCGTGCGCGTTCTCCGCGGCGCCCGACGCCGGCTCGTCCGCGGACGACGCCGACTCCGCGTACCGCGGCAGCCGTGACAGCAGCAGCACCACCACGTTGCGGATGCTCTCCACCGGATCCTGCCGCAGACGTTGCAGGTCATCGGCGAAGTCGGGCAGCAGCTCGGGCGTGCCGACCGTCTGCACGACCAGCACGCGATCGCGCGGATCGGGCGAATTCAATTGCTGCCGGAGCGTGTTGCGCCACTGGTCAATGTCGTTGCGGATCACCTCGACCAGCGGCCAGCGCTCGGCGGGCGGCGTGCGGCGACAATCGCGCCACAGCGCCACCTGGAGCGCGCTGGCGCCGGCGGGCAGCGTCTCTTCCGCCGCCGCGTCATCGCGCCGCTGGGACATTTCGCGCCGCCCGCGCAGGAACCAGCGCGCGAACACGGCTTCAGCGCTGTCGCCGCTGGCGCTGTTCTGGAGCAGGGTCATCGCCTGGGGCGTGTCGAGAGCGATGAGCGAATAGACCGCGGCGCGACGGATGACGGGCGTTGACGACGCCAGCCGCGGCGCGAGGAAGTCGAGCTTGTACTGCTCCGTGAAGCCCAGGCACGCGACCCAGCGGCACGCCGCCGCTTGCAGCTCGGGCGATTCGTGCTGGCTGGCCGAGACGAGCGCCGAGTACAACTGCGGGCTGCGGAGCGAGCGCAGGCCGGCGCGCACGGCCGGGTCCTCCAGCAGCTCGGCCTCGCGCAGCAGGGCGACGACGTGCGGCGCGTCGGTCCAGCTCCGCAGGGCCCGCAGGGCGTAGCGCCGCCAGTCGCGCTGCCGAAGCGACAGCAGCAGGAACGCGGCCATCCACGGCTTGTTCCACAACGGCAGGTGATTCTCGATCACGGCGCGGGCCCGCGAGCGCTGCTGATCCAGCCGCTCCCAGATCAGGTCGCTCAGCCGGCGCCCGAACCACGTCGCGACCTCGATCACCTCCACGCGCAGATGAAACTCGAACGTCTGGAGCGCCTCGACGATGGCCTTCACCAGTTGCTCGTACTCGGCGGCATGAGCCTCACGCTGCTCGAGCGGCGCCCCGCGGCCGGGCGCGGCCCGCTCCAGGAACACCGTCGCCGTCCTCACCAGCACCTGCACCGCCAGGTCGCGCACCTTCGGCGATGCGTCGCGCAGCAGGTTCGGCAGCAGGTACGACAGCTTCGGCAGCGCCAGGTCTTCGCAGGCGCGCAGGGCGTTGCAGCGCTCCTCCGTGTACACCGATCGCATCGCCCGGGCCACCGCCGCGCTCATCAGGTCGCCGCTCTCCAGCAGCTTCGCCCGGCTTTCCGGCGGGAGCTCATCGTAGCGCGCCACCAGGTTCGCCCAGCCCACGTCCGTGCGGCGGCGCAGCAGCGTGGCGATGAGGCGGGCCGCGTATTCCGGCTCGGCGTGCGCGAGCGCCTCGCTCAGGATCAGATCCGCGTCGGTGCCCGGCGCCGTCGCCATCCAGAGATAGAGCTTGCTGCTGAGCATGGCTGCCCGCCGCCCGGCGCCCTCGATGCAGGCCGGCCCGCACAACCTGGATGGGGCCCCATAGTCTCATCGGTCCGATCACGCGCTGACGTGACCAGCACCTCCGCGCACGGATTGCGTTGACAGCGTCCGAGAATCGCGCAATGCTCACCGGCATGACCCCCGCACCGCAGCCGCCGGTCGATCCCCGCCTGGCCGTCCGCATCGGCGGCCTGGCCCTGCGCACGCCGCTGCTGACCGCCTCCGGCACATGCGGCTACGGGCCGGAGTACGCGGACGTGATCGACTATTCGCGCCTGGGGGGGTTCACGACCAAGAGCGTGACACGCCACGAGCGCCCGGGAAACGAGCCGCAGCGCATCGTCGAAGTCCGGGCCGGGCTGCTCAACGCGATCGGACTGGCCAACGTCGGCCTCGAGCGCTTCCTGGCTGAAAAGCTGCCGTTCATCCGCCAGATGCCGACCCGGGTGCTCGTCAACGTGGCCGGCTACGCGATCGACGACTACGTGCACGTCGCCGCAGCGCTCGACGCGCATGAGTGCGTGGCGGGGCTCGAGCTGAACGTCTCGTGCCCCAACGTGGCCGACGGGCTGATGTTCGGCACCGATCCGCGCCTGCTGAAGGAACTCGTGGCCGCCGTGCGGCGGGCCGTGCAGCGCGCCCTGCTGGTGGTGAAGCTCTCGCCGAACGTCACCGACATCGTGCCGCTGGCCCGCGCCGCCATCGACGGCGGCGCCGACGCGCTGAGCCTCATCAACACCTACGTCGCCCTGGCCATCGACGCCCAGCGCTGGACGCCGCTGCTGGCCAACGTCACCGGCGGCTACAGTGGCCCGGCCATCAAGCCGCTCGCCCTCTTTCACGTGCACCGCGTCTACCGCGAGGTCGCCCGGGCGGCCGGCGTGCCGCTGATCGGCATGGGCGGCGTCCATACCACGCGCGACGCGATCGAGTTCTTCCTTGCGGGCGCATCGGCGGTGGCGGTGGGCACGGCGCTCTTCGTCGATCCGACCATCCCGATCCGGATCGCCGACGAGCTGCCCGCCTACCTCGATCAGCACGGACTCAAGAGCGTCTCGGAGCTCGTCGGACAGCTCCGCCTGCCGTAGCGCCCCGCGACGTGCTTCACTCGATCGGACGATCGGGGATCGGCCAGAGCACGTAGTCGCGCGCCCGCCAGTACTCTCCCCACTGCCAGTCGTGAGCGCCGCCGTTGTCCTCGGCGTCGGCCCCGACGCTGTAGAGCAGCGGCTGGCCGTCGGTGAGCCGGTAGATGAACGGGCCGTTGCGGTACGGATCGATCACGTAGGGCTTCGCATCCGCCGGCAGCTCGTCGAGCGTCGCCGGCCAGCGCCCGTGCGCCTTGTGGAAGGCGTGCAGGTGAAGCAGCAGCCGCGTTCCGGCGCGTTCGGCGCGGACGCGGCGATCAAGCGAGTAGAGCTGCGAGAAATCGGGGAACACCATCTTGGTCAGCATGCTCGGGCTCGCCCCGCCCGCCTCCAGGTTCGAAGCCAGCGAGCGGCTCTCCGCGGCATACGGCTTCTCGGCGAAAAGCGCCGCTTCGACCAGGTACTCGAGCACGTGCTCGACCGTCTCGCGCGCGTCGATCTGCCGCGAACGCACCAGGCTCAGCGCGTCCCGAATGTGCTCTTTGCCCAGCGGAGGACGCGACCGGTCCGCCGCTGCGCGCACCATGTCGAAGATCGTCGCCGCCTCGCCGGCCAGGCAGTGGCTCAGCGGCGGGGGGAGCGCGTCGTGGGCTTCGAGCATTCTCAGCGCGTCGGCCAGCTCGCCCGCCGAGAACACGTCGTACCGCAGGGCGTAGCGCAGGTCCTCGTACGCCACGACGCGCAGGCCGCCGCCCGCCAGGTGCGTGCGCATCAGCGGCATGCGCTCCACCTGCCGGGCGACTTGCAGACTGGTGCGGCAGGCGGCGATCAGGCGCTCCGCCGAGACGCGCCCGCCCGGCGCGCGCCAGGCCATCTCTGACAGGTGCATGCTGTAGGTGCGCATGTAGGGCAGGTAAGGCGTCAGCGCATAGTAGAGCAGCCGCTCCTCGGGTTTCTCTTTCTCGTCGTGAAAGAACGGAAACAGTGCGAAGGGCTTCGCCGCCGCCCGGGCGTACTTCTGCATGGCTTCCTGCGAGCGGCGGTACGACTCTTCCCATTCCGGGTGCTGCTCCGGGTCCCAGGGCGCCGGCGCCGACGACCGCGTGATGTCGCGGTCCGTGCGAAAGCCCTTGAAACCCAGCTCCTGCACGGCGCTCGACATGCGGCCGAACAGCTCCAGGTAGAGCGGCGCCGCGTTCTCCTCCATGGGCATGTCCCCGGCCACGCGGTCCGCAACCCACGCGAAGTAGTCCGGCTCGTCGGAGGTCATGTCCGGCAGCGGCGGAAACTGCCGGGCGATTGCGGATTGATTCGCGGGCTGCGTCGACTGAGACGCGAGCAGCAACAGGATCAGCAGGCCGTAATGCATGACATCCTCCGCGTCCGGTGTGAGATCATCGATGACCTCAAGGTTCCTTCCGTGCCGCATCCCCCGGGGAGCCGGGACCAATCGCTCGCCACGCGGCGGGCCATTCGCCGTCCGCCGGCATGCGGCGTTATCCGGTCCGAGAAACCGATCGTGACGGGCTTCCCGGTTCAGCGTTTGCGGGCGATGGCCCCTTTGCCCGTCTGCCGACGTTGTTCGACGCTTCGTCCGCGGCGCTCGGCGCCACGGACGCTTTTGGGCTCGCCGGCAATCTGATCCACGAAGGCTCGCAGCTCGGCCAGCTCCTGCTCGAAGCCGCCGGAGAGAATCGGGAACCGGCACCAGGTTTTTGGATCGAGGTTCTCGTCGTCGACGTGAAACGAGGGCGCATAACGCTCGCGCTTCCATTGATTTCGGGACCAGAGGGTGAAGAATCGCTCGATCCACGTGGCCAGTTGGCGCGGCCCCTGTTGGCCAAAGCGCGGCGCGAGCAGCCGAAACACCTCCACCGGCATCTGCCTGTCGCGAATGGCGGCACGCTCGATCGCGTCGAGCACCTCGTAGGGCATGAGATCGGCCTCGTCAGTCTGCGACCGCTCGGGGGGGCGCAGCTCCGCCGTCGGCGTCTGGGCGGTCACCTGGGCCAGCGCCGCGATCGGCCCGACGTCTTCCGGTCCGTGCTCCTGAAGCCACAGCAGCCAGCGCCGCAGAAACGCCTTGTCGATGCCGCCGATCGGGCACAGTCCGCCGCTCGTGTCCCCGTCCATGGTCGCGTATCCGACAGCGGCCTCGGAGCGGTTGCTCGTGGAAAGCAGCAGCGCGTTGCGGAGGTTCGCCAGCAGCCAGACGCCGGGCGCACGAACGCGCGCCTGGATGTTCTGAAGCGCGACGTCGTCGCGCTCCCATGAAAGCTCGCGCGACTCCGCCTTCGACGCGAGCCTCACGTAGCTCTCCACCAGCGCGTCGACGTCGAACGTCACGAACTCCGCCCCGAGCCCCTTGGCCAGCGCCCGGGCCGCCTCGCGCGTCCGCTGCGAGCTGTTCCGGGTCGACTGGTAGACGCACGTCAGCAGCGAATCCAGCCCCGCCACCGGAAGACCGCCCGCCGGCCGCGCCGGACCGTTATGCGCCGCCGGCCCCTCGCGCCCAAGCCTGGCCGCAAAGGCGTGCGGCCCCAGCTCGCGCTGCGCCAGCAACGCCATCATCGCCACCAGGCACGACACCGCCGCCGAGTCCGCCCCGCCGCTGAGCGACACCACGAACCCGCGCGACCGGCTCTTCCGCAGGTAGTCGAACAACGCCAGGCTGATCGCCCGCGTGAACTCCTCCTCTTTCGCCCACTCACCGCGCTCCCAGGCGGCGCGCTCCGCGTGCGGCGGCTCGACTGGCGCGTCGGGGAACTCAAAGGGCGTCGAGACGCAGGCCCCCGGATCGTCGACGCTCGGCTCGAAGCTGGTCAGCCGCGATTGCAGCATGCGGTTCGCGTCGATATCGACGACGGCGGTGGTGACGACCCAGTCCTGCATGGAGAAGCGCGGGCCGCGGGCGACCATGCGCCCACAGGAGGCGATCATCGCCCCGCCCTCGTAGATGGCCCGGCCCGCCTCGTTTCCGAGCAGGTTGGCATAGACGTAAGCGCAGCCGAAGACGCGCGACCCCTCGAGCGTGAACCGCTCGCGAACTTCCGCCTTGCCGAACGCGAAGTGGCTGGCGCTCGGGTTCAGGATCACGTCCACCCCGCGCAGCGCCAGGTCGGCCCCGGGCCGGTCGGCCACCCAGGCATCCTCGCAGATCTCAAAACCGATCTTCACTCCCGCAACGTCAAAGTGCACGTCGCCGATCGGCAACGAGCCATCGTCGCCCAGGTCCCGGAAGGGCTGCACGTGCGCATGATGATTCCGCGGCCAGGGCTTGAACCAGCGCGGCTCGTAGTGGATCCCATCGCCGCAAAGAAACCGCTTGGCCACGAAACCCAGCAGCCGCCCGTCCACCGCCAGGCACGCCGTGTTGAACAGCGCCTTGTTGTACAACACCGGCAGCCCGAACGAGACGACCAGCCCGCGCGTCTCCGCCAGCAGCTCCCTCAGCAACCGCAACGCCGTCCGCTGCACGCCGGGCGAAAGGAACGCGTCTTCACATCCGTAGCCGGTGATGCACATCTCCGGCAGGCAGACGATGCTGGCCCCGGCGGCGCGCGCCGCCGCGACAGAATTGATAATGTTATCGCAATTGCGAGACCAGTCCAGCGGCGTCTGGTTCAGCACCGCCGCCGCCACCTTGATCAGCTTCATTGTCTCGCTCCGCGCCGTCCCGCCCCGATTGTCCCAGTTTCCCGGTCCCTGACAACCGCGCAGACCGGTGGTCTTGCCCCGCCTCCGTCAGCCATTACGCGCCACATCGCCGCGCCGCATGCCCGCGCCGCTACGCCCTCACGTTGACACCGGACGCTTTTTGTCCATACTGCGCGGCGACGCACGTTTCACGGAGCCTGTCATGTCGAAATCGACTCCGCGCCTCGGCAAGGGCCTCAGCGCTATCATCGGCGCCCGCCAACCAGCTCCGAGCCCGCCACTCCAGCCGGCGGCCACTGCCGCGGTGGACGGCCGCCTGCTGGATCTCAGCCTCGATCTTATCGTCCCCAATGCACATCAGCCACGAACCGAGTTTAATGACGAGGCGTTGCGGGGCCTCGCCGAATCAATCCGGCAAACGGGCTTGCTTCAGCCCGTTCTGGTGCGAGCGCGGGAGGACGGTCGCTACGAGCTCGTAGCCGGCGAGCGGCGCTGGCGCGCCGCGCGGCTCGCCGGCCTGGCGACGATTCCGGCGATCGAGCGGAGAGTCGACGACGCCGAAGCACTCGAATGCGCGCTGATCGAGAACCTTCAGCGCGAAGACCTCGGCCCCTTGGAGCGGGCCGCCGCCTATGAGCGCTATCTGGCTGACTTCGGCAGCTCCGTTGAGCGCCTGGCGGAGCGGCTGGGGGAAAGCCGCTCCAACGTTGCGAACTACCTGCGATTCCTGAAGCTCCCGGATGAAGTGAAGCAACTCATTCGTCGCGGCGAGCTCGGCATGGGCCAGGCCCGTGCCGTCGCTGCCTTGACCGATCCGCAACAGCAATTGGCCATTGCCAGGCTCGCGGCGCGCCGGAATCTGTCCGTCCGCCAGGTGGAGACGCTGGCCAGAGAGAGCCGTCGCGTGCCTCCATCCGGGCCGGTGTCGTCGAGTGACGCGCCGACCGGCCGTGATCGACATTTCTCCGACGTTCAGGACCAGCTCAGCAAGCTGCTCGGCACCACCGTGCTGCTGAGACCTGGCCGGAAAAAGAACAGCGGACGTATCATCATTCGCTACTCGAGCTTGGAGCAGTTTGACCGCATCGCCGAAAGGCTCGGCGGCAAATCGGCTTTCGAGTGAGTTCCATGGTGACTCGGGCTCCGATGTTCGCCGGTCGCTTCTATCCCGCGTCCGAGCGGGAGTGTCGGGCCATGGTCCGCGGCTGGGACATTGTCAAAAAGAGCGACGTCCCTGTCCTTGGCGGCCTTGTTCCACACGCCGGGTGGATCTACAGCGGTGCGACGGCGGCCCGCACGATCGCTGCTCTCGCGGCCTCAAGACCTGAGACGGTATTTGTCTTCGGCGCGGTCCATGTTTACGACCCGAACCGGGCAAGCCTGTTCGAGCGCGGATGCTGGGAAACGCCGCTGGGGGAGCTGGCCGTCGACGCGGACGTATGCGACGCGATCGCGAGCTGTCCTGCGATTCGAATCGCGCCGGAGGCTCACATCAACGAGCACTCGATTGAGGTGGAGCTGCCGCTTCTGCGGTACTATCTCCCCGAGACCCGCATTGTGCCGCTCATGATTCAGCCTGGCCCCTGGGCGAACGAGATCGGTCGCGTTTGCCGGCGTGCGGCGGCCGACCTTGGAAGGCGGGCGGCGTTTCTGGCATCAACGGACCTGACGCACTACGGTCCGATCTTCGGATTCGAGCCGGCGGGGCGGGGAGAGGCGGGGCTGCGCTGGGCGAAGCAGGTGAATGATCGCCGGTTCCTGGAGCGCGTGGCCCAGCTTGATGAGGAGGCCGTCGTACCGGAGGCCCTGCGTTCGTATAACGCCTGTGGTTCCGGTGCGGTGGCGGCGATGTTGAGCGCGCTGGTGGATTCGGGGAATGTGGCCTATCGTGAATTGCAGCACACAACCAGCGCGGAGCAGGCGCCGCTCGACCCGGACCGGCTGAACGCCGTCGGCTATGTGTCGGCGGTTTTCCACTCGTAGGTGGCGTGCGTTTCACGTGAAACACCGAATAAGGCAGGCACCCCATCAGAGCCGGGCTGTCCCCAGCTCGGCCTCAGGCCGGACACCTGCGGCCGACCCCGGAACCAGATCCGAGCCGCGCCAAGTGCCGGGCTGGGGACAACCCGGCTTTGCTCAATATGCCGGGTGACGCACGGGCTGAAAGCCTCCACCACGCGTCTCAGATACCGGCAGGAGACCGCTCCCCAGATTCACGTCGACCCGCTTCTCCAAGGCACGGTCCCAAGTTTCTCTGAAAAACGCGGCTCTCGCTTCTCGCAAAGCGTCGTTATAGATTTTCTATAAAAGTCCTTCCCGTTGACGCCTGTAGCCCGCCCCCCATTCAATCAGCGCTCCCGGCCCGTGCCTTCGCGCCGCCGCGACGCCGCCCGGCGCCCTGCCGCCAAGGAACTGCCCGTGCCGACGTATCGCTGCGCCACCTGCGACCGACCCATGCAGTGGTCCGGGGCTCTCCCGGACCTCTACCCCTTCTGCTCCAAGCGGTGCAAGCTCGTCGACCTCGGCCGCTGGCTCCGCGAGAAGCACGCCATCGAGTACCATCCCAAGCCGGAAGAGCGGCCCGAGCCGCCTCCGCCCGCGACCCCGGACGACCGACCCTGATCCGCGAGAGACGCCGTTTGTGACGACCCCACGGCCAGCCCGTCCGGATCTACAGCCGCACGCCTCCGAGCGTTCGGCGCCCCCCATGACCCTCGCCCAATTCGAGACCCTCGTGCACTCGCGCCGTTCCGTTCGCGATTTCCGGCCCGATCCCGTCCCACCCGAGCTGCTCGAACGCCTCCTGAACGCCGCCCGTTGGGCGCCCAGCGGTTACAACCTCCAGCCGACGCACGTGACTGTCGTCAGCGACCCTGGCCTGAAACAGCGCCTGCACGCAGCGTGCCTGTCTCAGCGGCAGGTGCTCGCGGCGCCGCTCGTGACCGTGTTCTCGGGCGATGGACACGCCTATCGGAACCTGCCGGCGGTGCTGGCGGAAGACCTCGCCGCCGGAGCCACAAGCCCCCAATACGCCGCCCGGCTCAGCTCGCTGGTTCCGCTGGCCTTCGAGCGCGGCCCGGTCGGATTGGGCTGGCTCTGGAAGGCGTTGTTGCCGCCCGTCCGGCGCCTCTTCTGTCCGACGCCGTGCCTGCCGGCCGTGTATCGGCGGGAATGGCTGACGCGGCAGGTGATGTTGAGCGCGATGAACTTCATGCTGGCGGCGCACGCGGCCCGGCTGTCAACGGTTCCGATGGAGGGCTTCGACGAGGGGCGGGTGCGGCGCGTGGTCGGGTTGCCGCGCCGACACGTGATCTGCGTGATCATTCCGCTGGGATACGCGAAGGAGGCCGACCTGCGGAAGACGCGCCTGCCGCTGGAGCGGATGGTGCACTACGAGGGTTGGAAGGCCGGCGCATCGCCGCGCTGACGAGGCGCGCTGACGGGCGCGAGCGCCGGCTCGCGTAGTGGCGACAATCACAGGGCGCGATCACGACAATCGAACTCAATATCGCACCCACATCAGGCATAACCCGTGGGGCGGCGCGGTGGGCCCGGCGAGCCGCCGGTCACGCGCGGCCAGGATCTCTCCGGCGTGCTGCGGGGGCCAGTGGCCGCGGCCGATTTCGACGAGCGTTCCGACCATGTTGCGGACCTGGTTGTAAAGGAAGCCGTCGCCTTCGATTTCGATGCGCACCTCGCGCTCGACGCGCCGGACGTCGAGGCGGGTGACGCTGCGGACGGTGCTGAGGCGTGGGCTTCCTGCGCCGGCGAAGGCGACGAAGTCGTGCCGGCCGATGAGCAGCTCGGCCGCGGCGCGCATGCGCTCGGTGTCGAGGGGCCACCAGACGTGCCAGGCGAAGCGCTGGGCGAGCTGCTCGACCGGGCGGGCCCGATCCGCGTAAATGCGATAGCAGTATTGTTTTGAGCGCGCGTCGCGCGTGGCATGAAAGACCGCCCCAACCGCCTCGACGGCCGCGACCGTGACGTCCGCGGGCAAGCGCAGCGCCAAGGCGCGCTGCACCGCGGCCGCCGGAAGGTCACGCGCGAGCGCGAGGTGCGCAGCCTGGCCGACAGCATGGACGCCGGCATCGGTGCGGCTGGCGCCGACGACCGTCAACGGCTCGCGCAGCACGCGCCGCGCGACGTCTTCGATGACGCCCTGCACGGTGCGGACGCCCGGCTGGCGCTGCCAGCCGTGGAAATCCGTGCCGTCGTACGCGATCGTCAGCTTGTACTTGTGCGTGGCCGGCGCGGCCGAGAGCGGCGCTGCCGGGGCTGACGCATGCGGCTCGTCCATGCGCCCCGATTCTACGCGCGCGGCCCCGTCGGCCGCGAACGCTGTTAGGCGCTTGCAATTACGGGCAGCTCTGCCCGAAGACCCCGAGCAGCACGCCCAGGTCCGCCTGTCCCACGCAGCCGTCGCCGTCGAGGTCGGCCGCCGGATCGAAGCCGATATCGCCGCTGCATTTGCCGAACGACGAAAGCAACTGACCGAGATCGGCCTGTCCGATCACGCCGTCGCCGTTGAGATCGGCCGGGCAGGGCGGGGTGACGATGACCACGTTGGTGAAGATGTCGGTGTCGCCGTTCTGGGACGAAAGATAGCACGGATAGACGCGGTTGCCGCCGACGGCGAGCCCGAGGTAATCGCCCATGAACTGCGTGGGGCGGTTCAGGCCGTCGTTGTCGCTGTTGAAGGCCGCGGGGGTGAGCTTGTGCTCCTGCCAGGTGTCGCCCTTGTCGGAGCTGAACGCGTAATACATGTTGAACATGCCGTTGACGATGCCGTCGTTCTGGTTGAAGCCGCGGCTGTCCATGAACACCATGTGCAGGTTCTGCTGCTGGTCGACCTCGATCCACGGCCAGAACTGGTCGCCCGGCGGGCTGCTGTCGCCGTTGATGACCTTCGGCGTGGTCCAGCTCGTGCCCTGGTTGGTGGAGCGCGTGAAGTAGAGGTCCACGTTGCGCTGACCGTTGACGATGTTCGTCGTGTCGAAATACACGCAGTAGAGCGTGCCATCAACCGGATCGACCGCCAGGTAGTTCATCGCCGGCACGCGGAACGTCCCCGGAAAGCGCGAGCCATCCTGCACGCCCCAGACGTCCATGCGCGTCGCGATCGGCAGGTCCGTGAACGAATCGCCGCCGTTCAGGCTGCGCTTCAGCCGGACGCCCGTGCCGATATCCCAGTAGCAAATGTAGAGCTGCCCGCCGGGGCCGACGCGCGGCAGGAACCCCAGCCCGCCGCCGTAGCCGACCGGCCCGGTCCAGCTCGAACCCATCGTGTCCGAGCGCAGCAGCCCCTGGTTATAGGCGATGTACACACGCGTCGTATCGGGCAGGCCCGGCCGCGGTCCGGCGGCCATCCAGCCCTTGTCGGCGCCGCCGGTCGTCGCCGCCATCACGCTCGGGCCGAAGCCCAGGTCCGTCGGACCCATCCGCGCGACGTAGACGCCGCCGTTGCTGGCGAAGGAAATCGCCCCGACCCACAATGTCCCGGTGCGATTGTCGTAACAGGTCATCGGATCGCCCTCAACGCTCGATTGATTCGCCAGCGGTGGCCGCAGGACCGAATCCGTCCAGGTGGCGCCGCCGTTGAAGCTGATGGCGACACCCATGCGGATGATCTCGTTCGGCGGGACGCTGGGGCGCCAGTCGTTCCAGGCACCGACGACACGCAGAGGATTGAAATCAGTCGAGGCCATGGTGGTCTCGTTGGCGGCGGCGGTGCCGCCGGCGACGTCGATGCGGACCTGCGGGCCGACGGTGACCTGCGCGGAGGCCGCGGCCGACAGGGCGATGATCGCGGCGCCGAGTGCGCCCGCGCGATTGCAGAACAGTGCGGTCATTTCTGTCACTCCGAGAAAGGCGACGGCGCGCCTCGCCTGATATCCCACGTTTTCTGATCCCTTCCGTATTCGAGGAGGAACGTTCAGTTCGCCGGCTCTGGCATGTGCGCCGCCAGCAGCGGACGGAACTGCGGCGGCACCGCGCCGCCGAGCGCCTCGACGGCGTGAACATGCGCCCAAGCCTCGGAATAGCGGCCGGCGTAGTAATACAGAATCGCCAGCCGGCCGTGCGCGGCGAGGTTGGAGGCGTCGTGCTCAAGCACGGCGCTCCACTCATCGATCGCCTCGTGGGAGCGATCCGCCATCTCGAAAGCCATGGCCCTGCGCATGCGCGTCTCAACCGCCGACGGGTCGCGATCGAGCGCGCTGGCGTACGCCGCCAGGGCCTCGTTCATGCGGCCCTTGGCCACCAGCGCCAGCGCCAGGTCGCTATAGGGCTGTGCGGCGTCCGGATCTTGCAGCACGGCGCGCGTGAACTCCCCGATCGCCTCGACAAACATGTTCCGCGAGTAGAAATCGAGCCCGCGCCCGTGCGACAGCGCTGCCTCCGCCGCGTCATGCGCCGGCAGGTCGGAGAGAGACGTGTCGATCTCGGCCCGCCCGCTCTCATATCGCAGCCCGCGCATCGCCGCCGCCATTCGCTGCTGGCGGTAGTTCTCGATCGGGTTCGCCGGCCCGGCCTGGGCCGATGACGCCGAGCCTTGCGCCGGCGCGGGGGCAGAATCGCCCCCGGTTCGCTCGCCGGCGACCAGCCCTGGCTCATCGACGGCTGTCAACCCTCCCCGCATGGATTGGCATCCCGCTAGAACCAGAAAGGCTCCGGCAAGGCTCGCACACGCCAGAATGCTTCGCATCAGGATTCCTCCCTTGTCCGCGGCGCCAAATGAAACAGCGGCTCAGCGCCCTCATGATACCGCCGCCGCCGCGCTCTCGCTTGGAAAACTTCGTGAATCGCGGCGGGTAGCGGCTCGGCTCGTCGCCCGCATGCCCCCACCCCCGGGCGCACTGGATCGCGCGGATTGACCCGCGCCGAGCCCGTTGCTAGGCTGGCCCACGAACGCGACGCGCTGGCCCGTCGTGACGGAACTCCCTGACTTGGCGAAGGGTGCAACCACAAGCCGCAGCCCCGGGGCCGCCAACCGGACGTCCGCGTCCCGGCGCGAGCCGGTGCTGGCGCAGATCGGCTCGTTCGTCGAGCTTTTCGTCTGGCTGCTGGTGCTCAAGCAGTTCTTTCTGCCGCTGTTCATTATCCCGACGGGGTCCATGGCGGAAACGCTGGCCGGCCAGCACACGGTGCAGACCTGCACGAATTGCGGCTTCGAGTACAAGCTCGGCTTGCACGGCACGACCTGGCCCGAGCCGATCTGCCCAAACTGCCGCTGGAGCGGCGATCCACGCAGCGCGCACAACAGCAAGGCGGGCGACCGCGTCGTCGTCCATGGCTGGGTTCACGACCTCTGGCCGGACCGCGCGCTGAGACGCTGGGACGTCGTCGTGTTCAAGGACCCCAAGGACGGCCAGACGAATTTTATCAAGCGCCTTATCGGACTTCCCGGCGAGCAGATCGAACTCATCGACGGCGACGTGTGGGTCGATGGCCGCGTGGCGCGCAAGTCGCCCCAGGCGCAGGAGGCGCTCTGGATGCCCTACTACAGCCACGATCACCTCCCCGCCCGGCCCGGCGGGTTTGCCGGCGTCGCGCCAGGCCGCAGCTATCACCCGCGCTGGCAGATCGTGTCTCCAAACAGCGGCTGGGGCGATCCGCGCCAGCGCGTGCTGCGCTTCGACGGCGCCGGGCGCGACCTGGAGCAGCTCCAATTCGTCACGGACCCCGATCCGACGACGCGCGACGGCGAGATCATCGACTTCTACGGCTACAACGCGCTGAACGCCAACCGCGTCGCCGATGGCAGCGGCGCCTGGTTCGAGGTCGTGACCGACGTGCGGCTCGCCGCCGATGTCCGCATGCTCGAAGGCGACGCCGATGGCTTCGTTGAGCTGGCTCTCGACAAGTACACCAGGCGCTTTTTCGCGCGGATCTATGCCGACGGCCGCGTGACGCTCGAATCCGAAGACCTCGCGACGCGCGTGCGCGAGTCCTGGGGAACGGCCGAGCAACGAATCCCAAGCGGAAGATCCGTCCGGCTCTCGCTTGGCCATGCCGACTACCAGGTCGTGCTCGCGGTCAACGGCCGCCCACTGCTGACTTCTCCCGACAGCTACGCCGTTACGCCCGATCTGGCGCGTGCCCGCGCTGAGCTGCGCCCGCGCGTGCCGGTGCGCATTGGCGCGGCACGCGTCCGGGCCGAGCTGTCGCACGTGCGCATCGACCGCGATGTCCACTATCGCTCGGGCTACCTTCGGCGGCTGCCCGCGGGCGCGCCGCCCGACCCGGGGCAGGGCACGCTCACCGATGCCATGGGCCGGCATTATGCGCTGGGGAACGGCGTGCAGGGCAACCCGATCTCGCTCGATGACGATGAGTACTTTGTACTGGGCGACAACAGCCCGGCCAGCGGAGACAGCCGCATGTGGAGCCGCGACGAACTCGGGCCGCATCTGGTCGCCGCCCTGGAGCGCGGCGAATACCATCTCGGGACGGTTCCTTCGAGCCAGATGATCGGACCCGCGTTCCTGGTCTACTGGCCCGGCTTCCTGCCCGCGACCTCCTGGGGCGTCACGATCGTCCCCGACGCCGGCCGGATTCGCTGGATTCACTGAGGCAGTGTGGCGCTTGGCGTCTCCTGAGAGCAACGAGGCTGTAGCGGCGTCCCCTCTGACCGGCGACTCGGCGCTGGCGACCGGAACCGCTTCATCCCCCGACACCGACGCGCTGGCCGGCGCCGGGGCGCGAATCATCGAGACTATCCAGACCGTGCTCACGGCGCTGATCCTCGCGTTTGTCTTCCGCGCGTTCATGATCGAGGCGTTCATCATCCCCACGGGGTCGATGGCGCCGGCACTGCTCGGCATGCACGGCGTGCTGCGCTGCCCCGAGTGCGGCGCCTCATCCGATTTCGGCCCCGTCGGAACGGCACAGGCCAACGACCCGCTCTTTCGTCCCCCGCAACTGGCGTTCTGTCCGAACTGCCGACGCTACTCCCCGCTGCCCCCGGAAACGCCGCCGCGCGCCGGCGACCGCATCCTGGTCCACAAGTGGCCCTACCTTCTCGGCGGCTGGTTCGGACCGCGGCGCTGGGACGTGATCGTGTTCCGCGATCCCGCCGACCCGCAGACGAACTTCATCAAACGCCTCATCGCGTTGCCGGGCGAGACGGTCGAGATCATCGACGGCGACGTGTACATCGACGGCCGCATCGCGCGCAAGACCGCCGCCGCCCAAAGCGCGTTGTGGGCGCCCGTTTTTTCGCAGGATCTCCTGCCGGCGGATGCGCCGCCGCGCTGGCTTGCGCCCGACGGTGCGACGGATGTCGCCGGCTGGAGCGGCTTGGATACGCGGGTGCTTCGTTACCGGGCCGCCGGCACGACTGGGCGGACGCTCACCTTCGACTCCGGCCTCGGCGGCGCCTATTTCCGCGACGTGGCGGCGTACAACAGCGAGTTCATCGATCGCTACAAGGGCGGCGCGCCCCGGGCATTCGTCAGCGACGTGCGCCTGCTGACCGAGTTCATCGCCGTCGGCGGCGACGGCTCGCTTGAAGTGTGCATCGACCACCATGAGCGGCGCTTCGTCGCAACGTTCGCGCGCAGCGGCGACGTCCGCCTGGAGCTGACCGGCGTCGAGGGCGAGTCCGCAACATGGCAGGGGCGCGTCCGTCCATTCATCGACGGCCAGGCGCGCCCCATCGAGTTCGGCCACGTAGACCGGCGCGCCTACGTGCGCGTCGACGGCTGGCCGGTCGTGCAGACCGACGAGTCTGGTTACGCCTGTGACGTGCGTCTGCTGCGGCGGCAGCGGCGCCACCGGCCGATCGAGCTGAGCCTCACCGGCGCCGGGCTGTCGTTTGACCTGCGCCGGCTGCGGATCGAGCGCGACGTTCACTACACCTACGAGGAGAGCGACACGCGGCGGGCCTTCGCCGGCAGTCCCTTCATGCTCGGGCCTGACGCCTATTTCGTCATGGGCGACAACAGCTCGAACAGCCACGACAGCCGCGAATGGACGCGTTTCGGCTCGCGGCTGGAGGGACGCTACGAGCGCGGCGAGTACCAGATCGGCACGGTGCCGGCGGACCAGATTGTCGGGCGGGCGTTTCTTGTGTACCTTCCGGGCCTCCTGCCGATGGATGAACGCGGCCGCTGGGGCATTCCCGATCTTGGGCGGGTGCGGTTCATTCGGTGAAGGCCGGCGCGGGAGACGGGGCGTCTATGTCGGCGACAACGGGTCGTCAACCCCGTCGCGAGAGGTTTTCAACACTGGCTGTGATGTGACGAATATCCGTCAAGCGGGTGGCGCAAATCGGAGGCGGCGAGCACGCGATGCCGCAGGCCCGCGGCGCGTCGAGCGCAAACGTAAGTTCATTCATAATAACATCGTGCGCGAGATCGGGGCCGCGTCGGAAATTGGGGACCGCGGCGCGATCGTCGACCACCAGACAGCACCGGAAACGGGCCGCCCGAAACTTGTCAACATCCATTGTCCACAAGTTATCCACAGGCCGGAAAACCGCTTCGGCCGGGGTCAGAATGCTCCTTGAAACCCAGCAACTTGTGAAGTCCTACGGCGGCCGTGTCGTCGTCAACTGCGTCGATTGTCATGTCGGGGACGGCGAAATCGTCGGCCTGCTCGGAAACAACGGCGCCGGAAAGACCACGACCTTTCGCATGACCGTCGGCATGATCCGGCCTGATCGCGGCAGCGTTCGCTTTCAGGGCGTCGATGTCACTCACTTGCCCATGTACCGCCGCGCCCGCCGCGGCGTGGGTTATCTCCCCCAGGAATCCAGCGTCTTTCAGCGCATGACCGTCGAGCAGAACCTGATGGCCATCTGCGAGACCATGCGGCTGACGCGCGCCGAGCGGCGCCGCCGCGTCGAGGAGCTGCTCGAGCAGTTCAGCCTGATCGTAGTCCGGCGGAACATGGCGAAGAACATCTCCGGCGGCGAGCGACGAAAGCTGGAGATCGCCCGCGCCCTGGTGACGCGGCCGCGCCTGATTCTGCTCGATGAGCCCTTCAGCGGCGTCGCCCCCAAGGCGATCGAGGAGCTGCGCGAGGAGATCGTGCGTCTGCGCAACGACGGCATCTCCATTCTGCTGACCGACCACAATGTGCACGAGACGCTGCGCGTCACCGACCGCAGCTACGTCATCCACGAGGGCACGGTGATCTGCTCCGGCACGCCCGCCGAACTGGTCAACAACCAGCGCGTGCGCGACACCTACCTGGGCAACACCTTCCGCGGCGACGAGTTCGGGCCCGCCGTGCGCTACGCCGGCAGCCCATCGCCGGAGCGGCGCAGCGCCATTCCCGGCGGGGCGCCGTAGACGTCGTCGGCCCTGCCGGGCAGCCTAACAAAGACACGTCTATCGGTGATTCCGTTTTCTTTTTTTGTCCCCGCTCCCCCCTGGGCGGAATTTCGTGTTTTTCCTACGCTCGCCGCCACGGTCGCAATTCGTTTGTTGTCTTTCGCAGAACGGTGGTCCGCGACATCCGTCGAAAGGGGGACACTCATGGTCGAGAATGTGCGTCACGTGCGGTGGATTTTCGGCACGGGAAGGGGCCGCGCCGGCGTGGGCCTGGCCCTGTTGATCTGCGGGCTGGCGGTCACCAGCCGCGCACGCGCCCAGGAGGGTGGCCCGCCGCCCGATGGCGCTCGCGAGGCCCAACCGGCGCAACAGCGCGTGGAGTCGACGCGGCTGGAGTATTACGAGCCGGGCGAGCCGACTTACCTATTGTCAAAGGAGCGCTGGCACAATGATCCGGAAATCCTTTGGCCGGGCTTCCTGACCGGCATGCGCGGATTCGAGGGCTTCTATGAGCCCATCGGCAGCCCGCTCTACTTCGAATCGCCTTTCATCAACACCAACCTGCGCTTCCTGTACCTGTGGCACAAGTTCCCCAGCGGCTCAAACCTCGGCGGCGGCGACCTGAGCGTGTTCGCGGCGCAGATCCGCCTGGCGCTCACCGATCGCCTGGCGTTCATCGCCACGAAGGACGGCTACAGCCTCCTGAATGCGGGCATCCTGCCGCCGGCGGACGGCTGGAACGACCTGGCGATCGGCCTGAAGTACGCGTTCATCGTCGACAAGGCCAACGATTTCGTCCTGACGGGCGGCATGCGCTGGGAGCTCTCAAACGGCAGCCAGCGCGTGCTGCAAGGCGGTGCGCAGGAGCTCAGCCCGTTTGTCAGCTTCGCCAAGGGCTTCGACCGCTTTCACATGCTCGGCAACGTCACCTACCGCGCCCCGATGGACCGTCACGACGCCGTCCACATCATCAGCTATGACCTGCACTTCGACTACGAGATCCTGCCGGAGCACTTGCCGGGCTTTGCGCCGGTGCTCGAGTTCCACGGCCTGCACTACCTGAGCAACGGCGACATGCTGCCGCTCAGCGTCGGCGGGCTGGACTACACGAACATCGGCTCCGAGCACGTGGCGGGCGACGGCGTCTTCTGGGCCGGGCTGGGCTTCCGCTGGAAGCTCTCACCCAACGCGTCATTCGGCTCGACGTTCGAGTACCCGCTGCACAATCCGGACAACGACATCATGGGCGCGCGCGTCACCGCCGACCTGATGTTCACGTATTGACCGTGATCTGAGTACCGCTGACCAATCGGGAGGAACTGGTGATCATTCTCTTCTCGCGGCGCGCAAGATTCGCCGCATTGGCCGGAACGGCCTGGCTGTCGGCTCTGATTCCTTTTTCCTGCGGGCAGGGAATCCTGCGAGCGGTGACGCCCGTGCTGCTGGATGACACGCGCAACGCGCTCGACGCGATCATCCGCGCCGTCGCGCCGCTCGTGCTGCCGTAAGCGTCGCGCGTCCCCGCGTCTCCCGCGCTTCGCGGCCGCCTGAGGCTATGGGACGCCGCGGATCGCCGCCTGCATGCGCAGCGCGTCGCGAAGCTGCCGCACGTCGTGCGTGCGGATGTACGCGGCGCCCTGCGACGCCGCCCAGGCTTCGCTCAGCAGCGTGCCGGCGCCGCGCTGCTCGACCGGCCGCGGCGCGCCGCCGGCGTCCGACAGCACGCGGCCGATGAAGCCCTTGCGCGAGGTTGACACGAGGATCGGCAGCTCAAGCTCGCGCAACCGCGACAGTCCGCCCAGCACCGCCAGGCTGATCGCCGGGTCCGGGCTGAGAAACAACCCCATGCCGGGGTCCAGGATCAGGCGCTGCCTCGCGATTCCGGCGGCTGTCAGCGCGGCGACCCGCGCCCGGAAGAACTCGATCACCTCCGCGACGATCGTGCGCGGATCGGCCGCTGCGCCGCGCTGCGCCCGAGCGCCGGCCGCGGTCCCCGCGCCTTCGCCCGCGCTGCGCGCATGCATCACGACCAGCCGCGCGTCGCCGTCGCGCACGGCCGCCACGGAATCGGCGTCCTTGAAGCCGCACACATCGTTGATCATCGCCGCGCCGAGCCCCAGCACGTGCCGCATCACCGCGGGCTTGTGCGTATCGACGGAGATTCGCAACCCGTCGGCGCGCAGCCGGCGGATGACGGACGTGAGCCGCTCGATCTCGATGTCGGCGGGCACGTCCTGCGCATCCGGGTGAGTCGATTCGGCGCCAAGGTCGATCCAGTCGGCGCCGTCCGCGGCCAGTCGCCTGGCGTGCGCGACCGCGGCGTCGGGATCCAGGAACCGGCCCCCGTCGGAGAACGAGTCGGCCGTCACGTTGACGATGCCCAGAATCTGCGTCATGCACCGGCCCGCCCGTGGGCCCCGCCGTGGTCAATCCTCGAAGCGCCAGGGGAACCTCGTCCGAAAGTGGTAGTAGATCAGCCCCAGCATCCGGAACAGCACGTAGCCAAGATACAGGTTCGCGAAGACGCCGAGCATCGGCGCCAGCAGCATCTGGCCGGCGAACTGGAGCAACGCCCACCAGCCGGCGATCACGGCCATGACCAGCGCCCACGCGACGATGTAGACCGGGCCGATGCCCAGCATGCAGCGGACGAGCCAGTCGGGACGCGCAAACAGGATCGTGTTGCCGATCGCCACCGACATCACGCCCACGGGCCAGAGCAGCGTCCCCGCCAGCAGCGCGCCCCAGATGACCGCCTCGCGATAGGGCAGGCTCGCCGGCGCCAGCAGCGCCGTCAGTTGCGCCGGCAGCACGCACAGCGTCGTGATCGCCGCCACCCAGAAAAACGGCTTGCCCGCGTCTTCCCACAGGTCCCAGTCGGCAGCGAACCAGGGAATCTCATCTTCGCCGTTGGCCGTCTCCCGCAGCACCGACCAGTAGAACTGAATGACGTACAGACCCAGCAGAATGAGCGGAATGATCGCGACGACACGCACGGGACCGAGCGGCAGCGGCAGGTACAGCAGCAGCGTGCACAGCGAGCACGCCGTCGCCGTCGCCAGCACGTTCAGGGCGTTACCGCGGCTGCCGGCAAAGTAGAAACTGGCGATCATGTCGCCAAGAAAGCCCCGCGCGGCGCGGCGGGCCGCGGTCGCCTGCGGTCCATCGCGGGCCGGAAGCGCGGCCGCTGGCCGTCCCGAGAGCGCCCCGGCCAGCAGCGCATCGTCTTGCTGGTGCGTCGCGCCGCCCGACAAGCCGGGCCGGCTGCCCTGGCGCGCCAGGCGCAGATCAACCACGTCGACCGGCCGACCTTCGCGCGGGCCGTCGTCCTCCGGCTGACGCGGCACGACGCGCTCGCCCGCTGCGGCCAACCGCAGGTCCGCATCATGGATGATGATCGGCCGGCCGCACTCGGGGCACGTGACGGCGGCGCCGGCGACGGCGTTGCGAATACGGAAACGCCGGCCGCAGGCGCAGGTGCCGCGAATCACGATGTCCTTGGGCGATTCCATCGCGTCGTCTCACGGCGACGGCGCACCGCGCGGGCGCGTGGTCCGGCGGGTCGCAAGCCGCGCGGATTATACCGAGCGTCGGCTGGCGGCATCGACGGCTGGTACGACGAATGTCCGGAACGCGGCGTTCTCAGTCCGTGCCGTCGGGATCGAGCAGCAGGCGCATCTCGATCGTTTCGCCCTGGGGCGTGGTCTCGACGCGCGGTTCGGCCTGTTCGATGAGCTTCTGGAGCGACAGGTTCGACGACAGGGCCACGGCGACCAGGCCCTTCAGCCGCCGCCGGCGGGCGATCTCGATCATGCGGTCGCGCAGCAGCTCGGACACGCCCCGCGCCTGCCACGCGTCGTCGATGAGCAGGCCGATCTCGGCGAATCCGGTCGTCGGATCCAGGTGATACGACGCCGTGCCGACGATGGACTCGACGTCATTCTGCGTCACCGTCGCGACGAGCACGACATCCTGGTCGTGATCGACGTTGCAATAGCGCTGAAGTTGGGCGTGCGGCATGACGCGCCGCAGGTTGAAGAAGCGATTGTAGATCGTTTCGCTGCTCAGGCGGTAGAACAGTTCGCGCAGCAACGATTCATCCGTGGGTTTGACGGGGCGGATGATGAGCGGCGTGCCATCGGCGGCTTTCGCGTGCGAAATCAGCTCCTCCGGGTAGCGCAAGGCCTCGGGCGGCGGCTCCGCCTGGTCGAGATAGACCAGCTTCCGCGCCTTGGCCTCGGCCAGCAGCCACGAGCGGAACTTCGGATGCGCGATCGAGATCAGCGACATCGCCCGCTCGCGAACGTTCAGCCCGTGCAGATTGACCGCGCCGTGCTCCGTCACGACCCAGTGCACGTCGCCGCGCGTGGTCACGACACCCGCCCCGTCGTCGAGCCGGGGCACGATGCGCGAGATCACGCCGTTGGCCGCAGTCGAGGGCAGGGCGATGATCGGCTTGCCGCCCTTGCTGCGCGCCGCGCCGCGGATGAAGTCGACCTGCCCGCCGATGCCGCTGTAGAAACGCTCGCCCAGCGAGTCGGAGCAGACCTGCCCGGTAAGGTCGATTTGCAGGCAGGTGTTGATCGCCACCATGTTGTCGTTCTGCGCGATCACCACCGGGTCGTTCGTGTAATCGACCGGGTGCAGCTCGACCAGCGGGTTGCCGTCCAGCCAGTCGTAGACCGCGCGCGAGCCGAGCACGAAGCTGGCGATGATCTTGCCCGGGTGCAGGCTCTTGCGCCGGCAGGTGATCACGCCGCGCTTCACCAGCTCCATCACGCCGTCGCTGAACATCTCGCTGTGAACGCCCAGGTCGTTGCGGTCGCGAAGGTATCGGAGCACGCCGTCCGGAATCCCCCCGATCCCCAGTTGCAGCGTCGCGCCGTCGGGCACCAGCCCCGCGATGTGCCGCGCGATGTCCTGCGCCTCGGGCTTGTCCTTGCCGTGCCGCAGCTCCGGCAGCGGCCGCGAGCACTCGACCATCGCCGCCGCCCGGTCCACGTGCAGCCGATACGGGCTCGGCACGCGCGGCATCTGCGGGTTGATCTCCACCAGGATCGTTCGCACCACGTCGCACACCGCCGGCGCCAGGTCGACGTGCGTGCCGAAATTCAGAAAGCCCTCTTGGTCGGGGGGCGTGCACGTGAGGACGGCGACTTCGATCGAGAGTCTCCCGCGGCGGATGAGCGTGGGGATCTCGGAGAGAAAGACGGGGGTGTAGTCGGCGCGGCCGGCAGTAACGGCGGAGCGGACGTTTGGTCCTATAAATAGTGCATTGTGTCGAAACTGCGTGGCCAACCCATCCTGCGCATACGGCGCGTCACCCAACGTCAGCAGGTGGTAGATGAGGTGGTCGCCAGGAACCGCTCCCGGAGCCACCATCGCATCGAGAAGGGCGCTCGGAACGGCTGATCCTGCCGACAGATAGATATCATCGCCAGGACGGATGTGCTTTACCGCCGCCCGGGCCGACGTCAGTCGGTCTCGCCACTTCGCGCGCCAGTCGAAGCCGGATTCGAGCGCCGTGGGCATCGCGTTGAGTTCTCCCGGTGGTCGGGCGGCGGCTCCCTGATGGTAGAGCGGCTTCAGATTTCAATCTAGTGCGATTGCGCCAACTCGCGGGCCGCGGACAGCGTCCGCCCGGTGCGGGCCGGACGCACTGCGGCGTCCTCAACCCCTTATACTCCACGCACATGGGCGATCTCTCTCCGGTCGTGTCCGCGGTTCGACGATCGGACCAGGTCTACTACGAACTGGTCAGCAGCCGCCAGACGATCGACTGCGGGTACGCCTACACCTGCGCCGACTACCCCGACTTGGCGGACTGCAATTTCGTCGGCGAGGTCGTGCTGGCCGACACGCCGGACCCGGTCGCAATGGTGAACGCTCACTTTGCCGAGCGCGGGCTGCGATGTCTTCGCTGGGAGCCCGCCGCCATTCAGTCGCCGGCGCCGGTCGAGGCGCTTGTGTCGCCGCTGGGCTTCGAGCGGCGTGAAGCGGCGGCGCTGGGGCTGTCGCGGGAGCCGGCGGCGGCGCAATGCCCGGTGCGGGTCCTCGGCGGTCGGGCGATGCGAAGGGCGTACACGGCGGTCGTCGCGCAGCGCAGCGCCGAAGGCGGGAGACTGTCCGACCAGCTTGCGCGACACCATCTCGAGCGACTGAACGAGCCGCAGTACGACGCGTTCGTCGCCCTGTTCGGCGACGATCCGGCCGGGATGGTCAGTCTGCTGCAGGTCGGCGAGATTGGCCGCATCTGCGACCTCTACGTCCTGGCCGACCGTCGCGGCCGCGGAGTGGCGGCGGCGCTGCTGGCGCACGTGATCGCGACGGCCCGCCGGTGGTCGCTGCGGGCGCTTTGTGCGCGGGTTGCGGTAGAGAACGTTGCGGCTCTTCGGGTATTCTCGCGAGCCGGCCTGGAGGAGCACGGTCGCATCGTGTCATTCTCGCGGCCGGACGCGGAGGCCGAATCGTGAGCGCGGCGGAAGGGCTGCGGATCGAGCCGATCATCGGGCTGGAGGTGCATGTCCAGCTCGCGACGCGCACGAAGATGTTCTGCGGCTGTCCGCTCGAATTCGGCGCAGAGCCCAACGCGCGCGTCTGTGCCGTATGTCTCGGTCTGCCCGGCGCGCTGCCGGTGATCAATCGCCTGGCCGTCGAGTATGCCATCCGCACCGGGCTTGCGCTGCAATGCCGTATCGCGACACACACGCGCTGGGACCGCAAGAGCTATTACTATCCCGACTTGCCGAAGAACTACCAGATCTCTCAATACGCCGCGCCGCTGTGCCTCGATGGTCATTTCGAGCTGCCGCACGACCACGTCATTCGCAAGGTCCGCATCCGCCGGGCGCACCTGGAAGAAGACGCCGGCAAGAACCTGCACGATACTCCGGGCGTAACCGCGATCGACCTCAACCGCGCCGGCACGCCGCTGCTGGAGATCGTGACCGAGCCGGACCTGCGCAGCGCCGACGAGGCGCGCGAGTTTGCGGTGCAGTTGCAGCGGCTGGTGCACTACCTGCACGTCAGCGAAGCGAACATGCAGATGGGCCAGATGCGCTTCGAGCCCAACATCAACGTCCGCATCTCTTGCGACGGCCGCGAGCACCTCACGCCGATCGTCGAGGTCAAGAACCTGAACTCCTTCCGGGCGCTGCACGCGGCGATCGAATACGAAGTGCAGCGCCAGGTGCAGGAATGGCTCGAAGACGGCCGCACCGCCGCCAGCGGCAACAAGTCCAACCGCGGCTGGGACGACGAGCGCGGAATCACGCTGCCGCAGCGCGAGAAGGAGGAGGCCCACGACTACCGCTACTTCACCGACCCCGATATCCCGGCCCTGAGCATCGATCCGGAGTGGGTCGCCCGCATGCGCGACGAAATGCCCGAGCTGCCGCTGACGCGCAGCGAGCGCATCGTCGCCGAGTACAAGGTCAGCCCGCGCGACGCCCCCGCCATCGCCGGCGACCGCGCCACCGCCGACCTGCTCGATCACGCCGCCGAGGCCGGCGGAGACAAGCAGATTCTCGGCAAGCACTTCCTCAGCTTCTGGTCGGCTCACGCCAACCAGCGCGGCACAACGATCGCCGGCCTGGGCGTCAGCGCCGAGCACATGGGCGAGCTGGCCCGCCTTCAGCGCGACGGCCTGATCAACGCCACCGCCGCCGGACAGATCGCCGAGGCGCTCCTGGGCGGCGGCGACGGCCCGCCGGCCTCCCCGCGGCAGATCGCCGAGCGCCTGGGCCTGCTTCAGAGCCGCGACGAAGACCTGATCGCCGAATGGGTCGCCGCGGCGCTGGCTGCCAACGCCCGGGCCGTCGAGGATGCTCGCGGCAATCCGAAGAAGATGCAGGCTGCGCGGGGCTTCCTGACCGGACAGGTGATGAAACTCTCCGGCGGCAAGGCGGACCCGCGGATCGTGGCGGAGCTCATCGACCGACAACTCGGACGGTAAGGCCGGAGCAAGCCGTGAGCCTGCTGGCGTGGATGTACGACCTGGCGCGCGACCAGTCGCCCGGCGTCGAACGGCTGGAAGACTGGCTCAAGCGCTCGGCCGCCGCCGGCTACAACGCGCTCGGCCTTTACCTTGAACATCGCTTCGCGTATCCGTCGGCGCCATGGGCCGCGGCCGACGGCGCCCTGACGCCCGAAGACGCACGCGTCCTGGCGCGCAGCGCCCGGCGGGCCGGCGTGCGGCTGATTCCGTTTCTGAACACGCTCGGGCACATGGAGGGCTTCATCGGGTCACGGGGCGGGACGTGGCTGGCCGAAGGCCCGCCCGATCAGCCGCTGCTGTCGCTCCAGATGTGCCCGAGCCGCGCGGAATGCCGCGATTTCGCCCGCGCGCTCGTCGCCGACGCGCTCGCCGCGTTCGATGACGAGTGGGTCCACCTCGGCGGCGACGAGACGCGCCAGCTCGGCCAGTGTCCGGCGTGCGCCCAGCGCGTCGCGCGCATCGGGCCCGGTGGCCTGTACGGCGAATACTACGGCGACCTGTGCCGCTGGGTGCTGGCCCGCGGACGCCGCCCGTGCCTGTGGGCGGACATGCTGCTGCAACATCCCGACGCGCTCGCATGCGTCCCGCGCGAAACCGTGCTGTTCGACTGGCAGTATGACCAAGGGCCGGCGGAAACGACAGGCCGCCTGAGGGCGCAGGGCTTCGACGTCGTCTGCTGTCCGGCTCTGCACACGTTCGACTCCGCTTGGTGCTTCCTCGGCCTCACGCAGCAGAACGCAGATCAGCATGCCCTCGAGGCTCGCGAGTGCGGTGCGGCGGGGCTGTGCCTGACCACGTGGGAGTTCACCGGCCTGTCGAGTTTCGAGTCGATCCTGCCGCTGGTCATGGCCGTCGCGCGGCGCTGGCGCGGCGCGGCGTGGCACGATGCGATCGTCGCGGAGGGCGGCGCAGGCTACGCCGCCGCCGCTGAGATTCTCGGCCGCGAGATTCCCGCGGCGGCGGCTTTTCTCGCGCCTGGCACGTGGCGCCAACTGCGGCGTCACCTGGTCTTTTCGCAGAATCCGTTTCGGCTGTGGCTGGCGTGGCGCGACGAGGCGCCCGGCGACGCCGGCGAGCGCGTGCTGAGTCTGTGCGATGCGGCGGAGCGCGCGTTGCCCGCGGGCAGTCCGCTGCACTACCCGATCGAACTGCATCGGCGCGCGGTCGGGTGGGTGCGAGACGTGCAGGCGGCCGACGGACACTACGCCCGCGGGGAAAGCGCGGCGTGCGTGGCCGCGCTGGAGCGCGGCGCGGCGCAGCTCGAGCGGCTGCGCCCGTTCGTCGAAGCAGCGGCCCTGGGGGGCGGATCACGGGTGGACGGGGCGCGCCTGGACGTTCTCCTGCGGCACGTCGGCGAAGTCGTCGGACGGATCCGGGCGCTCGAGCCGGCCGGCGGGCGCTGGCTGCCGGCGTTCGAATGGCTGGTGATGGACGGCTACGTCCCGGGTGAGCAGCCGGGATGGGGGGTGCGCGTGCGCTGATTGGGGGAGATCAGCGCGAGCCGCGCAGGGCGGACCGCAATTCGCCCGCGTCGGTGATCGGCCGCTGGCACGCGTAGTTGCGGCAGATGTAGACCGCCGGCCGGCCGTCGACCAGCGTCCGCCCGCGCAGCAGCGGTGAATCGGGCGCCTCGTGCGGCTTCCGCGGGTCGCTCAGCATCAGCACGCGGTTCGGCACGTAGCTTTCGTAAATGACGCGCAGCAGCGCCCGCGTCTCCGGAGCGTCGGCCGCGCCGACAACCGCGATCTCGATTGGCCCGGCAAGCGCGAACTCGACCGCTTGCAGAAAGCGCTCGCCCGAGCCGGGTTGCGTGGCCACGTCATGCGCGAAGACGGCGATCGTCCGCTGGGCCAGCGCGCGCCACTGCGGATCATCGGTGACCGCCGCCAGCCGCAGCAGGTTCATGAGCTGCACGGAGTTGCCCGACGGCGATGCGCTGTCGCGCACGTCCTTGACGCGGGTGACGAGCCGCTCGTGGTCGGCGCTGGTGTGGAAGAAACCGCCTTCCGCGTCGGCGTAGTGCTCGACCACGGTCCGGTTCAGCTCGATCGCCGCTGCGAGCCAGCGCGTCTCGAACGTGGCCTCGTACAGATCCAACAGCCCTTCGATCAGGCAGGCGTAGTCGCCGAGAAACGCCACGTCCGACGTGCGGCCCGCGCGCCAGGCGCGCAGCAGTCGGCCGTCGCGGCGCTGGTGCGCCAGGAGGAACTCGGCGGCCCGGACCGCAGCCGCCGTGTAGCGTGGCTCGTCCAGCGCGGTGCCGGCCCGCGCCAGCGACGAGATCATCAACCCGTTCCACTCGCAGAGAATCTTCTCGTCGCGGTGCGGCGGCGTGCGCTTGCGGCGCTGGTCGAGCAGGCGGCGGCGCGCCGCGGCCAGACGCCGCTCGGCCTCGGCGGGGCTCAGGTGGCGCAGGCGCGCCACGGTCGCGACGTCGCGCGGCGCGTGCAGCACGTTCTTCGGAACGCCGGGCGCGTGAGGGTCGCTCCAGTTGCCGGTCTCGCTCACGTCGTAGTAGCTGCAGAACAGCGCCGAATCGGCGCCGAGCACGGCGTCGATCTCCGTCTTCGTCCAGACGTAGTACTTGCCCTCTTCGCCGTCGCTGTCGGCGTCGCGGGCGCTGTAGAACCCGCCTTCCGGCGCTTGCAGGTCGGCCAGGACGTAATCGAGGATCGACCGGGCGGCGTCGCGAAAGTCGTCACGCCCGAGCGCGAGGTGCGCTTCGACGTAGACAGCGCTCACGAGCGCCTGGTCGTAGAGCATCTTCTCGAAGTGCGGCACGTGCCAGCGCACGTCGGTGCTGTAGCGCGCAATGCCGCCTTCGAGGTGATCGAAGATGCCGCCCCGAGCCATGCGCTCCAGCGTCAGCTCGATCAGCCCAACGAGCCGCTGACGCCGCGAGGCGTCCTCCCAGCGCCGCACCGCCGACCGCAGCATCAGCTCCATCGCCATGCTGGGCGGAAACTTGTTCACGCCGCCGCTGGGAATGCCCCCATGCGTGGGGTCAAAGGCCCGCCCCAGCATGTCGGCGGCCGCGTCGACGTGGTCCAGCGCGAGTACGACGCTGTCGTCAACCGTCGTCTTCAGCGACTGCCGCACGTAATCGGTCAGGCGTTCGGCATCCGCGGCAATCGCCTCACGGCGTTCGTTCCACAGCTCGCCGATGCGCGCGCAGAGCGCCTTGAACCCCACGCGCCCGTAGCGGTCATCCGGCGGGAAATATGTGCCGGCGTAGAAGGGCTTGAGGTCGGGCGTGAGCCAGACGCTCATCGGCCAGCCGCCCTGGCCGTGATTGAGGATCATCGTGGCCTGCATGTAGATTTCGTCGAGGTCCGGCCGCTCCTCGCGATCGACCTTGATGTTGATGAACAGGCGGTTCATCAGCGCCGCGATCTCGGGATCCTCGAAGCTCTCATGCGCCATCACGTGGCACCAGTGACACGCCGAGTACCCGATGCTCAGAAAGATCGGCTTCTGCTCGCGGGCCGCCGCCGCCATCGCCTCGGGCCCCCACTCGTACCAGTCCACCGGGTTGTGCGCGTGCTGCTGAAGATAGGGCGACGTGGCACGACTCAGACGGTTGGCCGGCCCGTCGGCGGCGGAGGGCGTAGTCACGGCGTTCTCCTCGCGGGCGACCTGCGAAACGTCCGCCGGCGGCCGGCACGCCGGCAGCACGCCGCTGGCCGTGAGCGTCGCTGCTGCCGCGAGCCATGTTTTCAACGACCGACGAGCCACCTGCGGATTGTTGGAGCGGCTCGCGCCAGGGTCAAATCGACCCGGCTCGATATGAGTCCAAGGCCCGCGCTACCGCGAGCGAGTGCGGCGCGGCGGCGGCGCCGGCGCATCGACCCGGCGCCACTTGTAATCTGCCGCCTGTCGCTTGAGTATCGTCGCGACGTACGTGCGCACGAACTCCTGCGATGTCCAGCCGAAGTGCCCGCCGCGATTGCCCGTCTGCTTCAGGCGCGGATCCCACGCGACCTGCCGCAGTTTGTCCTTGTAGAGCGCCTGGTCCTCGGGCACGAGATAGTCGGGCATGCGGAATCCGACGGCACCGGCCGACGGCCCCGCGTAGCGATCGATCGACCCGAACAGCGACGTGCCCACGACCAGGAAGCCCGCGTCGTGCTCGGAATAGAAATTGACGATCCCGTATCGCGTCCGCCGCAGCGCGTTCACGAGGTTGTAGTCCGGCGACACCGCCGCCGCCAGGAGCACCGCCGAGTCGATCTGCCGTCCGGGCGGGAGGGCTTCGAGCGTGAGCAGGATCATGCCGCCGCCGCCGGAATGCCCGACGAGATGGATCGGCGCGTTCGGATGGCGGGCGCGCTGGGCGACGATTCGATCGGCCAGTTGCCGCGCGACGCGCCGGTTGCGCTCCAGGTCCATCAGGTTATACAACATTCCGCCGGGCACGCCCGAAGTCCAGTCGAACACCTCGATCGCGGCTTCGACGCCGCCGCTGTCGAGTCCCAGCGCGATGTTGCGGTTCCAGACGCTGCGGCCCTCGATGCCCGGCAGAACGAAGACCACGCCCCGCCCATAACGCTCGGGCGCGGTCAGCCGCGCCGGCAGCGAGCAGCCCGCCAGACCAGCGGCCATGAGCAGGGTGGCAATTCCGACGAGGATGGACCGGCGCGGCAGAATCAAGCCCGGCGTCCTTGGAGCGTCCGTCCGCGCGTGACGCGCTCGGCGCGTTGAGTGAGCAGATTGGGCAGCGTAGTCACCAGCGTGGTGAGCAGCGCGGCGAGCAGCGCCGCGCCGGCGGCGTTGCCGGGCAGCATCCACAGCGGCTCCGACCCGCGGCCCTCCCAGTAGCGCGCGTGGGCGGCGGCGATCAGCGCGGCGGGCCAGGCGGCGATGAAGGCGACGAGCAGACGGCCCCACCAGGCATAGACGTTGACCGCGCTTCGCAGGATGGTGACGATCAGGCCCGCCAGGCCGAGCGCGAAGGCAAACACGCCGAGCGGTCCGGAGGAGGCGAGGTCCTGCGCCAGTCCGGCCGTCCAGGCGGCCAGGCGGGCGTCGTGAACCGGCGCACTGAGCGACCACACGATCGCCAGGACGAGGAACAGGTCGAGTCCATCGAGCGCGAGCACGGGCAGCACGCTGGTCTGTATCACCAGCACGCCGATCAGCGTCAAACCGAACACGAGCCAGCGCATCGCTCGGACCGCCTCGCGGCGACAACGAAGGCCGTGGGCCGGACGCCTGCGGTCCCCGTCACCCACGGCCCGGCATCGCGCCCGGAGGGACTCGAACCCCCAACCTACAGGTTCGAAGCCTGCCACTCTATCCAATTGAGCTACGGGCGCACGCGCAGCGCCGGCACACGGCGCCCTGCATGCCAAGGCTCTGCGCTGCGGCTCCGTATGCGACGCCTCAATGTCATTATCGTGGCCGGCGCCGCGCCTGTCCACCGCCGGGCCGCGGCACGCGATGATGGCCGGCGCGGGTCAGCCGGGCGTCGCCGGGCCGGGACCAGCCCGGCTCGGCTGCGGCGCGAAGGCCGAGCGGTCCGGACGAGGGAGCGAAAGAGCCGGGCTGAGGGACAGCCCGGCTCCGCTGTTGACCGAAGGTGGAGCACGCAGTCGGGCGTGCCCTTCCGCGTCTTATCCGAGCAGGCGCAGGACGCTCTGGGGCGTCTGCTGCGCCAGGGCGAGGACCGCGGTGCTGGAGTTCACCAGGATCTGATTGCGCGAGAGCTGCGAGGTCTCGTAGGCGAAGTCGGCGTCGCGAATGGCGGATTCGGCGGCCGACAGGTTCTCCATGGTGATCGTGAGCTGGCTGACGTTGGTGTCGAGCGTGTTCTTCTCGAACGCGCCGAGCCGGCCGCGCAGCACCGAGACCTGGCGGATCGCCTCCTTGACGATGTTCTGCGCCTGGCTGGCATTGCCCTTCAGCAGCGAGAACTCGCCCTCGGAGCCGATCTGCGACATGAAGCCGCCGGCCGCGAAGCTGCCGAGCCGCGTGGCGGCGACGGAGCGCATGCCGATGTTGACCTGAAGGTTGCTGTTGACCTCCGGTCCGACCTGGAACATCGCGCCGCCCTTGGTGATGGCGAACGAGGTCGTGCCCTCGCCGAACGTGTTGGCCAGCGTCAGCTCGAGGTCGAGCACGAGGTTTCGCACCGCCAGGCGGTTGCCGTCGGCGATGACCGCGGCCCCATTGATGAGCGCCACCGCGTCGCGGCCGTCGTCGTCGGAATCGGCCGGACCGCCGATGCTGGAGTAGGTCGTAAAGCCGGTGCCCGAGAGCACGTTGACCTTGACGAACTGTCGGCTTCCGAGCCCGAGGCTGCGGATCATGACGCCCGAGCTGGGGTTGGCGGGGTTGATGAAGCTGGCGGATACGCCGGTGGCGTCGCGCACCAGGTTGATGGCAGCGAGCACGTCGGCGGCGGGCGTGCCGGAGACGAAGTTGAGCGTCGTGACGCCGGTGTTGCCCGCGATCTCGACGGTGACGGTGTCGGCGCCGGTGGCGGCGTCGGTGAAGAAAAGCATGCCCGGCTGGGCGGACTGCATGACGTCGACGTTGACAGGCAGGAAGGGCTGGGTGCCGAACTGCGCGCCGTGGATTTCGAGCTGCTGGACGATGGCGTTGTTGACACCGCTGGTGACGTAGTCGAGCGAGCCGTTGAGCAGTTGGCGCCCGGCGAAGGTGGTGCTGTTTGAGATCCGGGTGATGCTGGCGATGGCGGAGTCGATCTGGAGCTGGTTGGCCCGGATCTCGTCCTCGGAAAGGGCGCCGGTGTTGGCGGCCTCGATGATGAGTTCCTGAATGTCGTTGAGGAGGTTTGCGACCTCGTCGAGCGCGCCCTCGGTGGTGGCGATGATGTTGCTGGCGCGCTGGGTGTTCTGGATCGCCTGGTTGACGGCGCTGATCTCCGAGCGGAGGCGCTCGGAGGCGATCAGGCCGGCGGGGTCGTCGGCGCCGCGGGTGATGCGGACGCCGCTGCTGAGCCGGGCGATGGTGGAGTTGAGATCGCGCGAGGCGTTGCTGAGGTGCCGCTGCGCGACGATAGCGGGGACGTTGGTGTTAATACGAGCCATTGGCCATCCTCCCTGAACGGTTCGTGGCTGAGGAAACGGGTCGGGTTGTCCGAAACGGAATGAGGAAACGAAGGTCGCGCGTCAGCCGCGCGGACCAGGGGCTGGCGGGGGGACCGCCGACTCGGGCAGGTCGCTGGTCGAGACGCCGGCCGCCTTGCGGTTCTCGCGCTGAATGGCGTCGTAGACTTCCTTGCGATGCACGGGTATCTCGCTGGGGGCCATGATGCCGAGCCGCACCTTGTCCCCGCGTATGTCGACGATCGTGATCTGCACATTGTCGCCGATCATGATCGATTCGTCGCGTTGTCTTGAGAGCACCAACATCCGCGGCTCCTTCCTGGATATTGCCGATGCGTCGGTTGCAGCCACACGTCGCTTGCAGACCCGTACAGGCCCGGTGCTGGCTTCCCGGCGCACTGCTCGAGGGCGCGACCAGATCGGTCCGATGATCGCTGGCGCTGGCTGGGCTTTTTGCTGCCGCCCGTTTCATTATAGCCGTCCTCTGGGGTCCACAACTACCTCGATACGCTGGTGTTAGGCCGTTTTCGCCGCCGCGGATGCCCCGCGGACATCCCGCAGCCGATGCTGAACCGTATAGCGCCGGTCGCTCAGCACCAGTTGCCGGCCGAGCCGCGAGCCGGCCCCAATCACCAGCGGACCAAGCAGGTTGGCCGTCAGCCAGGTGTCCACCTTGTTGACGATCACGAACACCTGGCAGTCCGCCAAATCGCGCATCTCCAGCAGCCGCAGATCGTCCGCCCGGACCTGGGCGCGATAGTCGGGCACGAACGCCTGCGGATCGCAGACCACGAACGCCAGGCCCGGGTCGTCCACCGACTGAAGCCAGAAAAACACCGCGTCATTCGTCGTCTCGATCAACGCGAACCGCCGCCGGCCCGGAAACCCGAGCAGCCCGTCCGCGAACGTGATCACCCGGTCGGCGTTGATCTCGATCGGCCCGAATCTCGTCGTCTCGATGCGCATGCTTGCCTGCTCCGTGGCGCAGTACCACCTCGGTTGAACCGGCGGACGGCCCGACCCCACAGGTCGAAAGCCCAAGCAACCGTCCGCTGCCCCCGGCGCTCCCGCCGGCGCCCGAACCCCGGGCGAACCATCGGCCGCGAGCGGGCCGGCCACTCCGCCGCGCCGCGCGCCGCCGCTTCCTCCATTCCCTGCCTCCGGCCCCCGACCGCCCCGAGCCCGGCCCGCGTCGGCGGGCCCGCGACTCAGCGCAGGAAATCCAGCAATGACAGGCCCAGCGAGCGCGCCGCGGCGGCGTAGTTCGCCTGGAGCGCCGTCTGCACCTGCTGAAAACGTACGATCGTTTCGGCCATGTCGGTGTCGCGCACGTCGCTGCGCAGGATCTCCGCCGCCGAGGTCTCGACTTCGATGCGCTCGGCCCGCCGCAGCAGGTCGCCGGCCTTGGCCGAAAGCCGGCCCTGCACTTCCTGCATTCCCTTCAGCACGCGATTGAGCCGCTCGCCGGCGAAGCCCGCCTTGGTCACGCTGTCGGCGAGCATCGCGTCGCGCAGCTCCAGCATGCCGGTGAACGGCCCATCCACGCGGATCGGGTTGACGTCGCGGCCGATGAGCTGGTTCTGCGTCGCGGTCACGTCGAGCCCGAGCCAGTCGATCGCCGGCGAGACGTTCAGCCGCGTGATGCTGAAGCCTTCCAGTCCGACGGTGTTGTCGGTGATGGTGATGCCGTTGCCGCTGGCGTTGAGCCCCGCCGTCACGGCGCCGCCGCCCCGCTGATTGATCAGGTCGATCACGTCCTGAAGGCTGCCGTTGGCCAGGTCGACGTCGTCGAGATCAACGTCGATGAGCGTGCCGTCGGCGGTGGAGATGCGGAAGTCGTCGCCGGCCACGGTCGTCACGCCACGGCCCTCGTTGAGCTCGCCCAGGCGCGTTCCGGAATAAAGCGAGCGGATGCCCAGCGCCGTCGCCGCCTGCCCGCCGTTCTCCTCGATCGACAGCGCCGTCCCGGAGACGCGGTTCTGGACCTCGATCCGCCGGCCGTCGGCGGCAATGCGCGCCCAGACGCGCACGTCGGAGTGATTGAGCGCGTTGAGCACGTCTTCGATGGTCTCGGCGCCGCTGAAATCGAAGCGGACGGCCTTGTCGCCGTTGCGAACCGTGAAGCCCGTGCTCAGATCGACCCCCGCGCCGCCGAGCAGCTGCGCCAAGCGCGTGCGCGGCGTCAGGCGTGGATTGAGGTCCTGACCGACGACGCTGGGCAACGGATTGAGCGCCAGCAGGCCGAGATCGGCCGCCGTGCGGCCGCCGGGGATGTCCATGATCTGGATCTGGACCGGCGAGCTGTCGGCGGACTGAATGGCGATGGAGGTCGCATTGATCGCGGCGACGAGCGGCGGGGGCAGGTCGGCGTTCAGCCGGTCGATGACGTCGCCGACGGTGGCGGCGTGGCTGAGATCGACGAGCGCAGACTGCGCGCCGTTAGTGACGATGATCGTGCCCAGCGTGACGCCCACGCCATTGGCGCCTTCGAGGTCGATGATGCGCGTGTCGAGCGAGAGCGCCGGGTCGAGGTCGACGAACCCGCGGACGCCGCTCGAGACGGCGTGGAAGAACTCGCTGCCGGAGATCGTGAAGAAGTCGCTGGAGAGATCGGTGTCGAGCACGGTCGTTCGCCGGCCGTCGTCGCCGCGGAACAGGACGCCGTTGGCGAGCTGCTCGAACGGATTGACGGGTCCCTGGTGGCCGCTGAAGAGGGCGCCGTCCATGTGGCGGCGGTTGGCGATGGCGACGGTCTGCTCGATGAGCGAATCGACGGCGATGGCGAGCGCGGCGCGTTCGTCGGCGGTGGTCGAGTCGCTGGCGGCCTGGAGCGCGAGGTTGTGGGCCTCGCGCACGAGGTCGATGGCCTGCTGCATGGCGGCCTCGCCAGCGGCCAGCACGTCGCCCGCCGTCCGGACGTTGTTTGCGACGGCGCCGAGGCGGTCGAGGCGGGCGTCAAGTTCGAGCACGGCCTCGCCGCGGACGGGGTCTTCGCTGAGCGTCTGGAAGCGCAGGCCGGTCGCGAGCTGGTTCTGCGAGCGGAACAGGCTGAGCTGGCTGGCGCGCACGCTGCTCAGCAGTCGCTGCGTTTGCAGGTTCTGGCTGATGCGGGCGACGTTGATCGGTTGAACGCTCATGTCAGTGCTCAGTGCTCGGTTCCGGTTCGGTGCTCAGCGCACCAGGGCCAGCAGCTCCATGGTCAGGTTGTCCAGCACGCTGATGTAGCGCGCCGCGCCCTGGTAGGCGCGCTCGTACTGCGCCAGGTTCACCGCCTCCTCGTCCAGATTCACGCCGCTGATCGACTCGCGCTGCGCCAGCAGCGCCTGGTGGATCGCGTCCGCCGACTCGGCGTCGCCGCGCGCGGCCGCGGCCTGAACGGCGAGGCGCTCCATCGAGCTGGCATGGAAGTTCTGAATGCTCTGGTTGTTCAGCAGAGCGCTCGTGCGCTCGGGGCTGGCCAGGCCGGCCAGCAGCCCGGCGATCCCGCCGTCCAGCAGGTTGCCGCTCGCCGACGTGGCGATGCGGCGCACGTCCGCACGGATGTTCGGATCGATGTCGATGTCGGCGGCGTTGGTGCCCGTGAAGAACGACGCCACGCCAAGCGCCGCCAGGGCGCCCGAGCTGTCCTCGGCGAACCAGAACTCGCGCCCGCCGTCGGCGTCGATCTGAAGCCGGTTGTCAGCCAGCACGCGGGCGCGGATGCCCGGGACGGCGTCGAGGTCGGCGGCGAGCGTCGCCAGAGTCGTGTCGTTGCCACCGAGCCCGTCGAGGTCGATTTCGATCTGCCGCGTGATGACCTGGCCGCTGTTGCCGTCGCGCACCTTGACCAGCAGGGTGCCGTTCTGGAGCGGAAAGGGCAGGCCGGCGGCGGCGGAATCGAGCGGCGCAAACGCGTCCTGGACGGCGTAGCGGCTCTGGAGGCTGTCGTAGCCGACGAGGCCGACGCCGCAGGAGTGAATGCGATTCACCTCGTAGATGAGTCCGTGCGCGAGCTGGTCGAGGCGCTGAATCTGCTCGACCATGTAGCGGTCGCGGGCGCGGAGGATTCCGGCCAGGCTGCCCTGGCTGACGTTGACCAGCCCGCGGTCGTCGGCGAAGCGGATGCGCGCCAGCTCGAGGCCGTCCTGGAGCTGCGTCTCGACGACGAGCCCGCGCGAACGGTTGAACTGCACCAGCGGCTCGCTGCCGACGTACACGTTGATCGAGCCGTTCTCCTGCTCGCGGACGCGCACGTCCATGTAGCCGGAGAGCTCGCGCAGCAGCGCGTCGCGCCGGTCGCGCAACGCGCCCGACACCGTGACGCCGTCAGACTCCGCCGCCACGATGTCCACGTTCAGCCTGGCGATCTCCTCGGTGATGCGGCTGGCGCGGTCGACCGCCGCCTTCGCCTGGCGATTGAGGTCCATCACCTGCTGCTGGACGCCGCTGCGCTGGCGGCGGAAGGAGCTGATGAGGCCGTCGGCGGAGGCGACCAGCAGGTTTCGCTGGCTGACTTCGTTCGGCGCCGCCTGAAGCTGGCTGAACCCGGCGAGCAAGTCCGAGAGCTGCGTGGAGACGTCCTGGTCGGTTAGCTCGTTGTAGATTGCCTCGGTCTGCCCGAGTGCGCCCGAGATCAGCAGGTTGGCGTTCAACTGGCCATTGGCCAGGCGCAGACGTGCTTCGACGGCCTCGTCGACATGGCGGCGCAGGTCGCCCAGGCGCACGCCGCCGCCCGGCGCCACGCCGCCGAGCACCGGGCCGCCGGTCAGCGCCGAGAGACGGCCGGTCTGGCGCGCGTAGTCGGGGTTGGCCAGGTTCGCGATGTTCTGGCCCGAGACGGCAAGCGCCGCCTGATAGGCCGCCAACGCGCTGCGCCCGATCTGAAATGATGCGCCAAGCATCGCCACGTTTCCTGCTTGCTTCCGGTGCGTCGAAACGGACCGCAGCCTCCGTCGGCCGCTTTCTCAGCCCGTTGCGTCGATCCAGCCGCGGGACGGCGTCGTCGCCGTCTCGCCGTTGCGCCCGTAGAGCGCCGCGTCGTGCTGCGGCTCCGCGAGCGTCGCGAGCACGGCGCGAATGTGCTGATGCAGATTGCGTGCCACGCGGGCCGTGAGCTGGTTTCTTTCCGCCAATTGCAGCGCCAGCTCTCGCAAAGGCACGCTGCGGGCCCGCAGGGCCGATCCCAACGGCTCGGGCAGGCGGTCGGCCAGCTCGGATACCGAAGCCGAGACCAGCGACGGCTCGCGTACAAGCTGCGCCAGCCGCGCAAGGACCGCGCGCCGCGCCGTCGTCGTCCGCTGCATCCGTGCCAGGGCCTCCTCCTCCTGCCGGGCACAGTCGCGCAGAACCGTCGCGTCCGCCTTCCGCAACGCCGCCAGCTTGCGCTCGCTCAGCACCAGCAGCTCGCGCGTCTGCGCCTGCGTCAGCGTCAGAACGTCCAGCAGGTCGCGCGTGGCCGCGTCCAGCGCGTCCGAGGCCGCATGCAATCGCAACGTGGGAGTCAAGCGCGCGCTCCTGTGCCGGCGGCCGGCATGTCAGTCACTTCGTCGCGCAACCCATCGAGCACCTCGCGACCCGTCACGAGCACCTCGGCGCGAGCCTGCCTTCGCAGGCTCTCCCACGTCGGCCACTGCGCCTGAGCCTGGCCCGCGGGTGGCGGCGAGGCCGCCGCTCGCTCGATCTCGGATGGCTGCTTGCGGATCGCGCGAACGATCGTGCGCTTCAGCGATCCGCCGCTGGCGCCGGCCACCGCGTCAGCGACGCGCAGATCGAGCTGCTCGCCGAAGACTTCCTCGCCACGGCCGCCGTCCGCGCCGGGTCCGCCGAAGGGCAGCTTGCGCATCTCGGCCAGCAGCGGCTGAAAGAAGAGCTGCGAGACCAGTTGGGTAGCCGTTTGCCTTAGCGCGGCGTCGCCGCCGGCGGCGGCGCGACGTCCGAGCCGCGCCGTGGCGGCGAGCTGCTGGCGCGCATCGGCCGGCAGGGCCGCGACGGAGTTCGCCAGGCCGCCGCGGGCGACGGCGCCGATGCCGGATACAGTGTCAATCACGGTACACCAGTTGGGCGCGCAAAGCGCCGCTGCGATGAAGGTCTTCGATCGCGCGCACGACCTGCGCCGGCGGCACGGCGGCCTGGGTCATCAGCCGCAGCAGCTCATCGAGCTGCACGGGCGCGCCGGCGGCCTGGCCGGGCTCGTTCGCGCTCTCGGCGGGCTTGCCGCCGAGGGAGACGCTGCCCATGCCGGGGACGTAGAGAATCGTGGGTGCGATCGTGACGTTGCCGCTGAGGACGACCTGGCGGCTGGCCTTGTTGATGGTGACGCGGGCCTGCTGCTCGGGCAGCTCGAAGATCACCGCGCGCAGCACGCTGCGGATGTAGTTCGCCGGACCGGCGAGCTCGTACGCCGGAATGCGCACGACGACGTTGCGCGGGCCGATCGCCGTGGCGATGTCCTCGCGGACGACGATCTGCCGGCCGGCCCGGCGTTCCTCGGACGGCCGGGCGAGCTCGGTGTTGATGGCGCGGGCGACGGCGTGCGCCATGGGATAGCCGGCGTGCGCGTCGTCGAGCACGAGCGTGACCTGGCCGTTGTCGATGAAGTTGTAGAAGAAGTCCTGTTCGAGGACCGCGCCGGAGCGGATGACGCCGCTGGTCGCCGCGCCGTCCTCGCTGGTTTCGACGCGTCCCGAGGCGAGGGCGATGATCTGCTGCGTTTCGAGCCGGTCGGGGTCGAAGAGCGCGTATTGCAGCGGCGTGACCAGCAGCGTGCCGCCCTTCAGGCTTCGGGCTTCGCCGAGCGCCGCGATGCGAACGTCGAGCGTCTGGCCCTCGCGCGCCCCGAATTCGGGGACTTCGGCCGTGACGGCGACCAGCGCGACGCTCTTGTTGTTCTTCAGCTCCTCGGGCGCGACGACGGGCTGCGCGAAGCGCTGGTGCATCTGCATGAGGGCCCGCATGGTGACGACGTTCTTGCCGCCGTCACCCGTGCCTTCGAGCCCGACGACGAGGCCGTAGCCCATGAGCGGATTGGTGCGCTGGCCCTGGAGGCGGGCGACGTCCTGCACGCGCACCTGGCCCAGGCCGGGCGCGGCGCTCGCAAGCACCAGGCCGGCCAGCGCCGCGAGCGTGCAGCGGCGGCGCCGGTCGCGGGCGTTGCTCGTGGTCTGCGTCATTTCGCTTCTCATGAGACGGTCACCTGGTGTTTCACGAGTGCTCAGAACGGCCTCAGGAAGTCAAAGGCGCGCATCAGCCAGCCGCGGCGCGCGGCGTCGCGGGCCGCGCCCGTGTGCTGCGTGTCGATCACCACGTCGGCGACCTGCGAGCTGAGGACGGTGTTCTGCGGCGTGACGTCTTCACTGCGGCAGGTGCCGGTGAGCGTCATGATCTGCTCTTCCTCGTCGGTGCGGATGCGCTTCTTGGCTTCGAGAACGAGATTGCCGTTGGGCTTGACGTCGATCACCATCGCCTGGATGCGCATCGCCAGCGAGTCGGTGCGGTCCACCTTGCCGGAGCCGCTGTACTTGTTCTCGAAATCGAACTCGGCGCCCGGCGTCGGGTTGAAGGTCTGCGCGACCAGATGGTCTTCCGGGTTCAGCCGGAACCACTTCTTCAGCTCCGAATCCAGCTCCCACTTCTTGTCGCTCTTGAGCTTCGCGTCGCTCACGCTGCGCTTGTCCTCGCGAACAATGATGTTCACCAGGTCGTTCACCTGGATCTTGCGCGGCTTCGGCTGCGCCACCGCGATCGGCGACAGCGCCAGCAGCACCCGGTTCTTCGGACGCTCATCCACCGCCGGCGCCGGCGCCGCCCCACCCAGCACAACGTCCGGCACGACCCCGGCAGGCTGTGGCGGGCGCGCCTCCGGCCGCGACGGGCCGTGCAGCAGCGAGTTGCTCTGCGCGGCGGCGACGGCGACCAGCCCCGTCGCGAGCGATAATCCGGCGAGGACGCGTGCGAGTGACGGCAACATGAGCGTCAGCCCTCCAGAAGTCGAATGATTCCAAAACCCGTGACGACGCCACGGACGGTGCGGCGATCTGTGCGCGATTCGCCGAGACGGACGCGGATGGTGTCGCCCAGCGCGCCGCTCTCGAGGGCGACGCCGTTGAGCTCGAGGCTGACCCCGGCGCCGCCGCTGGTGACGCGGACCCGCTGGGCGCGCGTCACCATGTCAACGGCCTTGAGGTCGTCGCGCGTGAGCATCTGTCCGACCGGGACGTAGTTTCGCACCTGCTGGCCGGCCAGCTCGTCGGGCCGCACCAGCCCCAACTCGCCGTCGCGCTCGAACGCGCGGCGCTGAACCATCAGGTCGTCGGGATGCACGTAATTGCCGCGGTTCAGTGGCCGGCGGGCGACCACCACGTCCCGCAGAAGGCGGATGCGCGCGGTCACGTGCACGACGCGCTCGCTGCGGCCGTCGCGGCGCAGCGTGACCTGGAAGCCGCGCAGCCCCAGTTTCGCGCGGTCCGCCGGACGAATGCTGAACGCGTACGGCGCGCCCAGCCGCAGCACTTCGTCGCTGGCGCGATCGAAGACGATCTCGGCGTCGCCGCCGATGGCGGACAGCTCGCCGCGGATGTACTCGCGCAGCGCATCGCCGAGCGTGAGGCTGGCGCCCGGCACGCTCCGGCGCCAGGCGGGGGTCGGGCGCGGCGCCGCGGGCTCGGGCTCGGGTGCCGCGGGCGGCACGAGCGTGACGGCGCACTCGAGCGCACCGCCGACGAGCACGCGCGCCAGGTTCACGCCCAGCTCGTCGAGCCGCGCGATCACCTCGGCGTGCCCGATCGTGATCCGCCCGGGTGACAGGCCCTCGCGCAGCGGCAACTCGGCAATCTCGCCGGCGAGCGCGGCGTCGGCGTCGGCGAGGTTCAGCACGTCCGCGAGCGTGACGCGATCGGCCTCGAGCGTCACGTGGGGCCGCAGGGCAAGTGAGCAGGTCTCGGGCTCCGCGGTCTCGCCCGCGCGGACGTGAGAAACGCAGGCCAGCGCGACGAGCGCCGTGCGCGCCAGATGTTGCGCGGCGCGACGCCTGGTAGGCGTTGGTCCCATGATCTCGGTGTTCATGATGCGTCTCCGACGCTCCTCAAGATGGGCGCATTACGGCTCAATGACCTAGCGCCTCAGGTTGGCCACGACCTGGAGCGCCTGGTCGGCGCTTTCGATCGTCTGCGAGTTCATCTGAAAGACCCGCTGCGTCTTGATGAGCTCGACCAGCTCGGTGACGGCCTCGGTCGTGCTCAACTCCAGCGCCGCCGGCAGGATCGTGCCCAGTCCGTTCTCGCCCGGAGTGCCCTCGATGGGCTCGCCGCTCGACCCGCTCGGCAGGTAGATGTTGGCGCCGGCCTGGATCAGCGCCGACGGGTTCGCGAAACGCGCAAGCTGCAACTGGCCGAATTCCTGCTGCGTGCCGTCCGCCGCCGTTCCGACCACGCGTCCGTCGCTGGTGATGCTGACTTCCTGGTCGGGAATCTCCTCAGGGATCGTGGGCGAATCGACAAGCCGCGGGCCCTCGCTGTTGCCCAGCACCAGTTCCCCGGCGCTGTTGCGGACGAAGTTCCCGGCCCGCGTGTAGCCCGTGGCCCCGCCCGGCAGCTCCACCCGGAAGAACCCGTCGCCGGTGATCATCGCGTCGAGCGAGCGGTTGGTCTGCATGGGCGAGCCCTGGCGCATCAGCAACTGCGTGTTGCTGACGGCGACACCCAGCCCGAGCTGCGTGCCGAGCGGCGAGCTGGAATTCTCGCTGGTCTGGACGCCCGGCTGCGCCAGCACCTGGTAGTAGACGTCCTGGAAGTTCGCCCGGGAGCTCTTGAAGCCGACCGTGTCGGCGTTGGCGATGTTGTTGGCGATCACGTCGATCTTGCGTGAGAGCGCCTCCATGCCCGTGGCCGCGGTGTAGAGTGCCGTGATCGCCATCGATTCGTTCCCTCATCGTCGGGCCGGGCTCGCAGCCGCGGCCCGGGTCATCAGGTCTGCGTCAGCGAGTTCACCAATCGACCGCTGGTCTGATCCTGAAGGCTCAGCATCGACGCGTTGAGCTGGTAGGCCCGCGACGCCTCGATCATCTGCACCAGCTCGCGCACCGCCTCGACGCCCGACCCCTCCACGTAGCCCTGCGCGACCCGCGACGGCGGCGTCAGCGTTTGCTGGCCCTCCAACTCGAAGCGCCCCGCCCCCGCCTTGCGCAACGTCGCGTAGTCGGCGAAATCCACCAGCGCCACCTGCCCTATCAGCGCCCGATCCTGGAATACGCGCCCCGCCTCGTCGATCACCGGGTCGCCGCCGCGCGGATTCAGCCGCAGCGGCTGTCCGCCCACACCCATCACCGCCGCACCGTCGCTCGCCGCAACCAGGTGGCCGTAAAGGTCCCTCACGAACCGGCCGTCGCGCGTCGCCAGGTTCCGGCCGGCGGCGTTGACCACGAAGAAGCCCGGGCCGTCGATGGCGGCGTCAAGCGGCTGGCCGGTGTGCTGGAAGGCGCCGGGGCGGAAGTCGGTCTCGGTCCGCGCCAGCCACACGCCGCCCGTCAGCGGATCCAGAAGCCCGTTGCCGCGGCCGGCCCGCTCGCCCGCCACTCGCGCAGGATCGCGCTCGGCGAACAGGGCCATGTCACGCTTGAAGCCGGGCGTCTCGGCGTTGGCGAGGTTGTTCGCGATGACGCCCTGGCGGTACTCGTTGACGAGCATGCCGGCAGCGGATTCGTAGATTCCGTAGATCATGCGCCACCCTCTGCGCTTCGGACGCCGGGATTGACGGCGAACGTCGTCTTGACGGAGCGGTTGAGAGCCCGCGCCGCCGCAGCTCGCAGGACGAATCGCCCGAGGCTCGCCAGATCGCATTCCCAGCGCGGGCCTGGTTCCGGCCGGTCGTCGCCCGCGGGTTCCACCGGCTCCGCGTCCGGCGGGGGGTACGAGGCGGTCACTCTGGGGTGCTCGTGTAACAACCGCGAACTCCTTGGGGGCCAGCCACTGGCTGGCGACCGTCGGTCGAAGCGAGAGCAGGCACCGTGCCAGCGGAGCATTGCCGGTCGCGCAGCCGCGATCGGAGTAATGCGTAACATATTGAAATTAAATAGATTATGTGCGTCTTGGGGGAGGTCCGGGGCCTTCCTCGCCCGACCCTGGAGCACCACCGCTCACGCTGTACGTCTTGCGCGGTCGGGCAATCGTGGCGCGATGCGGGCGACGAGGCCGAACGGCGCGCGACTGTCGCCGGTGTCGGCACGGTGGACGGCGCTGAGCGGCGGACCGCCGACGGATCCTGCGCGGGTTTTGCGACAGCCCGAATGCGCGGCGGTCGTCCGTAGTCTGCTGCCGAGCGGAATGGTGCCGGGTATCAAGTGGGTGGAGCGCGGCGGCGCCGGCCGGTAGAATCCGGCGTTGCATGGGCGACACGTGCGGAGGTTCGGAGTCCATGCGGCTCCGGACGGCATCCGGTTTTCTTTTCACAAACGTTTGGGAGTGCGCAAGATGTCAGGAACACAGGGTCTCGCCCGCTGGTGCCGGCTCAGTCTGGTTCTTGCGACGGCCGGCCTGCTGGCGGCCGGTGCGGTCGCGCAGGGGCCGCCGGGCGCTCCAGAGGGTAAGGCGGACAAGAGCGAGAAGAAGCGCTTCAAGGATGTGAAGGACGTCACGGAGGACATGCAGTCGCTGGACGGCTTGTTCACGTTGTATCGATTCGATCCGTCGGACAAGAACAAGGATCCGGAGAAGCTGCTGGCGCGCATCCCGGCCCGGCTGATCAACGAGGACCTGCTGTTCGCGACCAGCATCGCGCGCGGCGGGAGCTTCACGGGCTGGATGTGGGCGGACTACCTGTTCCGCTGGCAGATCATCGGCGACCAGCTCGTGATGATCACGCCCGACACGCGCTACATCACCAAGAAAGAGCAGCCGATCGCCGGCGCCATTGAGGCGACCTACGGCGACACGTGGATCGCGGCCTTGCCGATTCTGGCGATGAGCCCGCAGGGCGACGTCGTGGTCGATTTCGAGAAGCTGCTCAAGTCCGACATCGCCGGCGTGGCGGGCATCGCGGGCGGACAGATCCGCCCGGAGCTGAGCCGCTGGACCAAGGTGAAGGCCTTCCCGGACAACCTGCTGATCGAGGCCGACCTGGCGGCGGCTCGCGGGCGGTCGGGCGGATACGTCGGCGTCGGCTACGCCTTCCAGCGCCTGCCGAAGCTGGGCGCCTACTCGCCGCGCGCGTCCGACCCGCGCATCGGCTACTTCACGACGACGCGCGTCGACTGGGCCAAGCCCAACAGCGAGCGCGAGGTGGCGGAGCGCTACATCAATCGCTGGCAGCTCGAGAAGCGCGATCCGTCGCTCGAGTTGTCGCCGCCGAAGAAGCCGATCACCTTCATCATCGAGAAGACGACGCCGATCCAGTGGCGGCGCTGGGTGCGGGACGGCGTGCTGGAGTGGAACCGGGCGTTCGAGAAGATCGGCTTTGTCGACGCGATCGTCGTTCAGCAGCAGACGGACGACAACGAGTACGCGAACTACGACCCGGAAGACGCGCGCTACAACTTCGTGCGCTGGACGGTGACGGGGCGGGCGCTGGCCGTCGGCCCTTCGCGGGCCGACCCGCGCACCGGGCAGATTCTCGACGCTGACATCGTCATGGACGACGCCTGGGTGCGGTATTTCGTGACGAACGTGGACGTGTTCACGTCGGGCGGGCCGAAGTCGCTGCTGGGTCCGGGCTTCGAGCTGCTGGAGGAGCGCTATCCCGACTTCATCCCGCACGTGCTGCGCAGCGAGCCGTCGGCGACGGACGAACGCCAGCTCTTCGCGACGCTGCGCGCGGCGCGCGAGAACAGCAACTGCTTCAATCCCTACGCCTGCCAGCACGCGTGCAGCTACGCCGAGGGCATGGCGCTGGAGATGGCCCTGGCGCACGCCGCGATGGTCGCCAGCGGCCTGGGCAAGCAGATTCCGGAGCGGCTGATCGGCGAGGCCGTCAAGGAAGTCGTGACGCACGAAGTCGGGCACACGCTGGGCCTGCGGCACAACTTCAAGGCCTCGTCGTGGCTGACGCTGGATGAGATCCGCAAGCGCCGCGACAGCGGCGACGAGCCGACGACCGCGTCGGTGATGGATTACAACCCGCTGCTGCTCTTCGCGGACGACGACGTCTCGAAGGTGCGGCACTTCGCGACGCCGACGATCGGCCCGTATGACGAGCTGGCGATCGAGTACGGCTATCGCCTGCCCGACAAGGGCGAGCGCGAAGACAAGCTGCTGAAGGAGATCGCCGCCCGCCAGTCGCAGAAGGGCCACGATTACGCCACCGATGAGGACACGCTGGGCTCCTTCTCGCCCGACCCGTTCACCAACCGCTACGACATGGGCGACGACCCGGCGGCCTGGGCGCGGACGCGCCTTCAGATGTGCGAGAAGCTGCTCTCGACGCTCAACGAGTGGGCAGCGAAGGAAGGCGATCCCAAGCACTACCTGACGCAGGCCTTCAACACGCTCATCACCCAGAAGGCGCGGAACTTCGAGTACGTCTCGCGCGTGCTCGGGGGCCAGCGCTACCACCGCGATCACATCGGCGACCCGGACGGCCGGCCGGCACTGGTGCTCATTGAGCCGCAGATGCAACGCGACGCGCTCAAGGTGCTGATCGAGTCGCTGCTCGACGACAACTTCGGCAGCGTCCCGCCGGAGCTGCTCAACAACCTGCCGCCGTCGCGCTGGCTCGATTTCGCTGACGCCGGCAGCACGCGCGTGGATTACCCGATTCACGACCGGGTGCTGCTCCTGCAACTGATCGGCCTGATGAACGCCTGCTCGCCGGCCACGCTCCAGCGCGTCTACGACGCCGAGGCCAAGACCACGGCCAAGGACAAGTTCACGGCGGCGGAGCTGATCGTGTCGGTGCGTGACGCCGTCTGGCGGCACCTGGACAACGCGGGCTCGGGCTCCTACTCCGATGCGCAGCCGTTCATTCGCGCCACGTCGCGCAATCTCCAGCGCGCGTACACGATCATGATGCTGTCACTGGCGCAGCAGCTGCCGGGCAGCGGCATGTCGCCGGACCTGAACAACATGATTCGTTACGCCCTTCAGGAGCTGAGCGACAAGATCGACGCGACGCTCAAGAAAGCCGACGGCCGCGACGGCAAGACGCGCCTCGATTTCGCCTCGCGCGCGCACCTGACGCAGACCCGGTCGCACATTGATCGCGTGCTCAACGCCCAGTACCAGGCGCGCTGAGAACGCCTCCGTTTCGTGGCGCATCGCCGCCGGTCGTCATGACGGCCGGCGGCGATGCCGCTTTGAGTCTCGAACGTTGCTCACGCTCAGGTCCCGGGCCATCGCCCGGGATCCGAACATGAAGGTCGAGCAGGACGATGCCCGCAAGCACCGCCGCCTCCGAGTTTCCCCGCCAGTATGTCGCCGCCGACGACGTGTTCGCCGAGTGGCCCGTCGCCGAACGCTATTACCGCGAGCTGCTGGAGCGCCCCGTCCATTCGCTGGCCGAGTTCGAGAAGTGGATGCGCGACTTCAGCGAGACCGACGCCGTCTTCGACGAGGAAGGCACGGCCCGGCAGATCGACATGACCCGCGCCACCGACGACCCGGTCCGCGAGCAGCGCTTCCTGCACTTCGTGGAGCACGTCCAGCCGCATCGCGAGCCCTGGCACAACAAGCTGCGGATGCGCTTCGTCGAGCTCGCCGGCCGCTTCCCGCTGCCGCCGAAGCGCTACCAGGTGCTCGAACGCAGCATCCGAAACGCCATCGCCCTATTCCGCGAAGCCAACATCCCCCTCCAGGTCGAGAACGCCAAGCTCGCCCAGCAGTACCAGAAGATCACCGGCGGCATGACCGTGGTGTTCCGCGGCGAGGAAATGACGCTCCAGCAGGTCGATCGCTTTCTCGAGGAGCCAGACCGCGCTACGCGCGAGGCGGCCTGGCGCGCCTCGTCCGACCGCTTCCTCCAGGACGCCGACGCCATCAACCAGCTCTACGAGAAGATGGTCCGCGTCCGGCACCAGATGGCCCGCAACGCCGATTGCCGTGACTACCGCGAGTTCGCCTTCAAGGCCATGGAGCGCTTCGACTACACGCCGGAGGACTGCCTGGCCTTTCACGATGCGATCGAAAAGGTCGTCGTGCCGGCGGCGGGCGAGCTGGCCGCGCAGCGCAGGGCGAAGCTCGGCGTCGAGCGCCTGCGGCCGTGGGACATGGCGGTCGATCCGGACGGCCAGCCGCCGCTGCGTCCCTTTCGCACGGACGCGGAGCTGGCGGACGGTTGCAGCCGGATCTTCCACCTGGTGGATCGCGAGCTGGGGGCGATCTTCGACGGGCTGCGCGAGCGCGACATGCTGGACCTGGGCAGCCGCAAGGGCAAGGCCCCCGGCGGCTACCAGGCGACCTACGCCGAGCGGCGCATGCCCTTCATCTTCATGAACGCGGTGGGCACGGAGCGCGACGTGCGGACGCTGCTGCACGAGGGCGGCCACGCGTTCCACACCTGGGCCTGCCGCAACGATCCGCTGCTGGCGTACCGCGGCTACCCGACGGAGTTCGCCGAGGTGGCGTCGATGGGGATGGAGTGCCTGGCGCTGCCGTTCAGCAACGTGTTCTACGGCGCGGACGCCGCCCGCGCGAACAAGCGGCATTTCATGGAGATCGTGACATTCCTGCCGTACATGGCCCGGGTCGACGCGATGCAGCACTTCGTCTACACGCATGTCGATTGCGGCATCGAGGCCCGGTTGGAGGAATGGTGCCGGCTGACGCGGCGCTTCGGTCCGTTCGTCGACTGGTCCGGCCTCGAGCGCTACGACCAGCATAACTGGCATCGCAAGCTGCACTTCTTCGAAGCGCCGTTCTACTACGTCGAGTACGGCATCGCCCAGCTCGGTGCGCTCCAGGTCTGGCTCAACAGCCAGCGCGACTTCGAGCAGGCTGTCGCCTTCTATCGCAACGGGCTGGCGCTCGGCGGCAGCCGCCCCCTGCCGGAGCTGTTCGAGGCCGCCGGCTGCACGTTCGATTTCTCGGAAAAGACCCTGCGGCCGCTGATCGCTGCGGTGATGGAGGAGATCGCGCGGCTCCGCTAACGCTCCATCGGGTCTCGTGCTGGTCGAACGACGGCCGTGGCCCCAATCCGAGCCCCAAGCGCGGGCGCTGGGGCCTCCCCCTCGTGCCCCGGGGCTGACTTGAATGCGGCGCGCCTCAGCTCCCTTCGCCGATGCAATACAAGTACTTCGCCGAACGTAACAGGACGAGCCCATCGAGGACCACCGGCGTCGAAAGCGTGTATCCCCCGTCGAGCTCGTACGAGCCCAGCAGCTTGAACTCAGGCCCCGCCGATAGAACCGTCGTCACGCAATTCTCATTGGTCACGTAGAGCTTGCCGTCGGCCAGCACCGGCGAGGCGCTCACCGTGCCCACCACCGTGCGCTCCGGCCCCCACACCACCCGGCCGTCGCGCATGTCCAGGCACGTCACGATGCCCTTGTCGTTCACGACGTACAGCCGCTTTCCGTCGCTCACCGGCGTCGGCACGTCCGGGCCGGTTCCGTCGTCGTAGCGCCAGGCGACCTCGTAGCCGTCGCCCCGCGGCTCCAGGCACAGCAGCGGCCGCACGCGCGTCGGCGCGATGATCCGCTCGCCAACCGCCACCGGCGAGGCGCAGACGCGATAGTTGCCGCGCCCCTGCGGGTTCAGCCCGCCCACGCGCCACAGCTCCTTGCCCGTACCGGGGTCGTGGCCCGTGACATAATCGGCGCCGCTGACCACGATCTCCGCTCGACCGCCGCGCCGCACGACGATCGGCGTCGTGTAGGCGTCCGGGCACTCCTCGCGGGCGTCGGTCTTCCGCTCCACGTGCCAGACGACCTTCCCCGTCGCGCCGTCAATGGCCGCCAGGTACGAAGGCGCCTCGGTCGCCGCTCCGTGCATCACGGCGACGATGATCCTGCCTTCGTGCAGCAGCGGCGACGAGCCGTATCCCCAGTACTGCCCAAAGACGCCGTACGCCGCCCCGAGGTCGAAGCGCCATTTCTCCGCGCCTTCCATGTCCAGCGCCACGAGCACGCCCGTGCCGGTCAGCGCCCACACCATTCGCCCGTCGGTCACGGGCGACGGCGACGCCATGTTGTGCTTGCCGAACAGCTTATTCCCCGTATCCAGCTTGCGGGTCCAGAGCACCCCTCCGTCGGCGCGGCTCAGGCACATCAGCAGCAGGTCCCGGCCACCCGGGCTTTCGCGCCCGCCGCCACGTCCCAGCCGCCGTCCGACAGCCGCCGGCGCGTCCTCTTCCGGCTTCGAGGGCGTGGTCAGGAAGATTCGCTCGCCGAATACGACCGGCGTCGAGCCGGCCCAGGCCGGCAACTCCGTCTTCCACATGATGTTCTTCGCCTCGCCCCACTCGGCGGGCGGCCGCCGGGCCGCACTGACGCCATCCAGCCCCGGACCACGCCATTGCGGCCAGTGATCGCCGGCGTGGGCGGCGACGAACGCCGCGGCCACCATCGTCATCGCCGACAGGCGCGTCCGCACGCGGCAAGCGGACTGCAACAACAGCATCGGTGGTCTCCTGTGAGAATCGGCCCGTTTCCGGCCGGAGTGTACCGCGCCAAGGCCTGGCGGGTGCGGCCGTGCGGCGGCTCGAAAGTGACGCCGGCTAACGCTTCGCCGCGCTCGACACAACGGGCACCCCGCCAGAGCCGGGCGGTCCCCTGCCAGGCGCACCCCGCGCGTCGTCAGGCCGCGCGCCAGTCAGGGCACGACGGCGGCGACGCACGGCTCGCCAATCGCGGCCTGCGTCCGGCGCGGGTAGACTCTCAGAGAATGGACGGCGCCCTGCTGAACATCATGGATCGCCTCGCCGGACGGCGCGTCCTGCTGGTCGGCGATTTCATGCTCGATCGCTACGTCTTCGGCGACGCCGAGCGCATCAGTCCCGAGGCCCCGGTGCCCGTCCTGCGGGTGGTCGAACGCCAGGACCGCCTCGGCGGCGCAGGGTTCGTCGCGCTCAACGTGCTGGCCCTGGGGGCGCATGTCACCTGCGTGGGCCTGGTCGGCGGGGCGGACGGCGTCCCGGATGCCTTCGGCCGCCGAATCCGTGAGCTTCTCAACGAGTCGGGCGCCGACGTGGACGGACTGCTGGTCGCGGGCGACGCGCGGCCCACGATCACCAAGACACGCCTGGTCGGCCTGGCTGAGCACCGCCACCGGCAGCAGGTGCTTCGAATCGACGACGAGGTGGTTCGCCCGCCCGCGGCGGAGGACGGCGCGCGGCTGCTGGAGCATTTCCGCGCCGCGATCTCCGCATGCGACATCGTGTGCCTTGAGGACTACGGCAAGGGAGTCCTGTCAGGCGAAATCTGTGCCGAGGTCATTCGACTGGCATCCAGCACCGGAAGGCCGACCGTGGTCGATCCGGCCCGGGTGACGTGGGACAAGTACCGCGGGGCAAGCGTCATGACGCCAAACCGCGCCGAGCTGGAGCACGGCCTGGGCCGTCGCGTCGACGAAACGGAGCTGCCGGCCGCCGCGGGCGACCTGGCGCGACGGCTGAACCTGGCGGCGCTGATCGTCACGCTGGGCCGCGACGGTGCGCTGCTGGTGCGCCCTGGCGGCGAGCCGCGACGCTTTCCGGTCCGGCCGCGCGCGGTCTACGACAACACCGGCGCCGGGGACGCCGTGCTGGCCATGACCACCGTGGCCCTGGCGGCGGCGGCGTCACTGGAGCAGGCGGTCGAGCTGGCCAACATCGCCGGCGGGCTGGAGGTGTCGAAGTTCGGCTGCGTGCCGATCACGCGGGACGAGGTCCTGCACGAGCTGCACCAGGCGCGCGAGGCCGGCGCTGGCAAGCTGCGGCGCCTGCCGGACCTGCTGGCGGAACTTCAGGCGCGCCGCGCGCGGGGCGAGACGATCGTCTTCACGAACGGCTGCTTCGACCTGCTGCACCCCGGGCACGTCGACCTGCTGGAGCGCGCCCGGGCCGAAGGCTCCCTGCTCGTGGTCGGGCTCAACAGCGACGCCTCCGTTCGCGCGCAGAACAAGGGCGGCGACCGCCCGATCCGCGGCGAGCAGTATCGCGCCCGCATGATCGCCGCCCTGGCCGCCGTCGATTACGTTGTGCTTTTCGATGAGCCGTCGGTGCTGTCGCTCGTTCGCAGCATCGCCCCGGACGTGCTCGTAAAAGGCGGCGATTACGGGCCGGAGGGCGTCGTCGGAGGAGACTGGGTGCGCTCCCGGGGAGGCCGCGTCGTCGTCACGCCGCTGCTAGAAGGCTTCAGCACCACCAGCGAGCTCGATCGTATCCGGGCGGCGTCTCAAAAGCGCTGACCGCCTCCGTTCGGCGGGCCGCGGCCGGGCGCGGCGCTATGCCTTCGCCCGGGCCGCGGGTATCCTCTCCAGCAAGGTGCAGGCATGGGCAGACGCGTCGTCATCACGGGAATGGGCTGGATCACGCCGCTCGGGCACGACATCGACGGCGTATGGAAGCGGCTGCTGCGCGGCGAGAGCGGCGTGGCGCCGACGACGATCTTTGACGCGCGGTCGTACCCGACGCAGTTCGCGGCCGAAGTGAAGGACTTCGACCTGGCGCGCTTTCTCGGCCCGCACTACGAACGGCACAAGACCGCCAGTCGCAACGCCGGCTTCGCCCTGGCGGCCGCCGAGATCGCCTGGCGCGACGCCGGCCTCGACGGCGCGGGAATTGACCCGGAGATGGTCGGCGTCTATCTGGGCGGCGGCGAGGGACCGATCGACTTCGACAACTTCGTCGCCGCTTCGATCGCCGGCTGGGACGCTGAGAAGCGCACGCTCGACGCGTTGCGCTGGGCCGCGGTCGCGTACGAGCGGCTCAACGCCGTTCGCGAGTTCGAGCAGGATCCGAACTGTGCCGCCGGCCACATCGCCTGCCGGTTCGACGCCCAAGGGCCGAGCCTGAACACGCTCACGGCCTGCGCCGCCAGCACCCAGGCCATCGGCGAGGCGACCGAGATCATCCGTCACGGCGATGCCGACATCATGATCTCCGGCGGGGCGCACAGCATGATTCACCCGCTGGGGGTGACGGGCTTCAACCGGCTGACGGCGCTGTCGACGCGCAATGACACGTGCATGACGGCCTCGCGGCCGTTCGACCGCACGCGCGACGGATTCGTCCTGGGCGAGGGTGCGGGAATCCTCATCCTGGAGGAGTACGAAGCCGCCCGCCGCCGCGGCGCGCGGCTGTACGCCGAGGTCGTCGGCTATGGCTCGACCGCCGACGCGTTCCGCGTGACGGACATCCATGAGGAGGGTCGTGGGGCCATCGCGGCGATGCGGGCCGCGCTCGACGCAGCGGGGCTGCGGCCGGAGCAGATCGACTACATCTCGGCCCACGGCACGGGCACCGAAGAGAACGACAAGCTCGAAACGCTGGCGATCCGCGGCGTGTTCGGCGATTACGCCCGCAAGGTGCCGGTCAGCAGCGTCAAGAGCATGCTCGGTCACCTGATCGCCGGCGCCGGGGCGGTCGAGCTCATCACCTGCGTGCTGGCGATCCGCGACGGCATGCTCCCGCCGACCAGCAACTATCAGAATCCCGACCCGAACTGCGACCTTGACTATGTGCCCAACCAGGCGCGTAAGGCGACGGTGCGGCACGCGCTTTCGAACAGCTTCGGCTTCGGCGGCCAGAACGACACGCTGGTGATCCGCGCCCCGCAGTGACGGCCGAATCGACGGCGCCGGCGCGCAGCTCGACTCAGCGACGCGCGGCAGTGAGCGCCTGGCGCACTTCTTCGAGCAACTGGTCGACCTTGAACGGCTTGAACAGCACGCCCGCCAGCCCCTCTCGGCTCGCACGGACGATCGAGTGGTTCGGGTCGTAGCCGAAGCCCGTGATGAGGATCACCGGGCACAGCGGCGAAGCCTGCCGCACCGCCGCGAACACCTCATAGCCGTTGTGATGCGGCATCTTGATGTCCGACAGCACCAGGTCGAACCGCTGCGTCGCCGCCGCGTCGACCGCCTCCTGTCCGTCGCGGGCCGGGGTGACGCTGGCCCCGGCGCGCGCCAGCACGTCGCAGACCGTCTCGCGGATGATGTCCTCGTCGTCCGCGACGAGGATCCGCTTGCCCTGGAGTGCCGGGTCGCCTCCTTCGAACGATCCGCGCGGGCCCGTCACCGCCGCGTTCTCCGCCGCCGCGCTCAGCGCCGCGCGAGCCACCTCCACCTGGTCGATGATCGCCTGGAGGCGTCCGGCCAGTTGGGGCGGCGCCACAGGCAGAAGCGACGTGGCTTCGGCGACGATCGCGTTGAGCGGCGTGGCGACCTCGGCGCGGACGTCGGCCGCTACCTGTCCGCCGACGGTGCTGCGCTCCACGGCCAGCAGCTTCAGAATGTGCAGCGCGATGGCGACGTAGCGGCCGAAAATCTCGGCGATCTGACGGTCGTCGTCGTTGAAGGCGCTGGGAAATTCCGATTCGATGTTCATCGTCCCGACGACCTGGTCGTTCAGCCAGAGGGGGACGGTCAGGGTCGATCGCGCGCGGTCGAGCCCGGGCAGGTAGCGTGGATCCTGCGCGACGTCCGCGCAGATGTATGACTCTCCGGTCGCCGCGACCAGTCCGCTGATCCCGTTGCCCTCCGGGCTGGCGAAGATCTCCAGCGCCGCGGCCTCTTCGGAGAGCCCGCCCGCCACCACGGTCTCCAGCCGGCGCGTCCGCGGATCGAGCACGCGAATCACCAGATGGTCAAAATGCATCAGGTCGTGGCTGAACCGGAGAATCTTGTCCTCCAGCACCTTCAGCCGCTCGCCGATGTCCAGCCGCGAGATCGCGTCGGCGTCAATGCCCACCAGCTCGCGCCCCGCCTGGTCGATCGCCAGCACCTTCTCGTGCAGCGCCCGCGTACGGGTCACGTCGCTGATCAGCGCCAGCAGCCGCGGCTCCGTCTCCCCGCCCCCCTGCACCAGCGACACGCTCACGTCGAAGTGCCGCGTCCGGTCCATCGACAGCGCAAACTGCTCCGTCTGCGGCGTCGGGCCCGTCCAGCGCTGCGGCGGATGTTCGGCCACACGGTCGGCCACCCGTTTGCGCACGGCCTCCAGCACCTGCGGGCCGAGCGAGCGCGCCTTCTGGTTGCTCCACAGCACGCGCGCGTCGAGATCAAGCAGGCAGAGACCCTGCCCGAGCTGCGACAGCACCGAGCCCGGGACGAACTCCGCGGCGCACGCCAGCGCGATCGCCTCGGGCGGCGAGCAGATGATGGCCGGGTCGTCGCCGGCGATCTGCGCGGCCTCCGCCATGCTGGATACGACGCGCACCTCCCCGGCGCCGCTCAGCAGCCCGGCCAGGGCGGCATCGGCGCCATCCTCGGCGACCAGCAGAATTCGCAGTGTGCGTGGCGGCACGGATGATAATGCCATGCGCGGGCAGGCCTCTGCGGGGCACGAAGCAGGACGACCGCCAAGCAAGAACGTGGCTCGTCCGACCGGTCCGAGTGCTTCTCGCCGCCCTCGTGCAGTGTACCCGCAGGCTCGACGACAAGTCAACCAAACACCCGCGCCGCGCGGCTTGAAACGGCTCGTCCAGGGTGCGCGCCGGGTGCGATCGGTCGGCCGGCTACGCGTCCGGCCCGTGTGACATCTGGGCGCTCCGCAGCATCCGCTCGCGCGCTCGTTCCAGGCGCTGCCGCTCCGCCGGACTCAGGCTCTTCAGGCCGCCCTTGCTGATCTTCGCCAGAAGGTCGTCAATATCGGCCTCTGGCAGCGCCGCGGCGTCCGGCGTGGCGTGAGCTGGTTCTGAAGCTTCGCGCGCCGCCGGCGCACGAGAAACGCCCCGGCGCGCGGTCACCATCGCCCGTCGGCGCCACCAGGAGCTCAGCCCATCGCAGGCCGGCGAGGCGAGCGCGCCGGCGGCGACCGCGGTCACCCAGCCCAGTGCTCCGGCTCCGCGGCCCATCAGTGTCAGCGCCGCGACAATCGCCGCGCCCGCCGCCAGTGTGGTTCGATAGGTCACCGTCCGCCCGAACAGCGTCACGAGGCCGTAGCGACTGTGACGCCACGCGCTCAGCGCCACCGCCGCCAGCGACCCCGCCGGAAACTCCAGCGTCAGCAACGCCCATTGCGGCGCGAGGCTCTCGATCATCATGAACCCGGCGGCGGCGTTGGCGGCGCCCAACACGTAAACGGCCAGCAGGTGCAGCGCCCCGACCGCCTGCTCGACCCTGGTCCCGATCAGCCACAAGGCCGCAATCACGAGCAGGAAGTGCAGCGGGCTATCCATCAGCACCGGGTGAAGCCAGGGGCCGAGCCCCCCGGTCTGGATCGCCGCCAGCATGTCGGCGGCGTACGGGTCGGTGGCACTGACCCAGACGACCGTAAACCCCGCGACGTGCAGCAGCGTCAGCAGCAGCACCACGCTGGGCAGCGGCGTCCGCGCGCCCCGGTGGGCAAGACGCGCGCCGCCGTCGCTGCGCGTGGCCTTCGAGTAGTCGCGATCACGCCAGCCCACCACCCACCTCGTTCCGCCTGCCAGGGCGATTGCGCTCCCACGGATCATTCTATCCCGCCGCCGACCCGGTTTGCGCCCTCACCCGGACCCCACGCCGCGCGGCGCAGGTCATATAATCGCGGCTCGTCCCCGCGTGGAGGCAGAATGCCCGCACCCGACCTGCAAACCTTCGTTCGCGAGCTGGAGCAGCGCGGCTGGCTGAAGCGCATCTCGGTCGAGGTCGACCCGGTGCTGGAGATCACCGAAATCGCCGACCGCGTCACCAAGGCCGGGGGCCCGGCCCTGCTCTTCGAGAAGGTCCGCGGCTCCGGCATGCCCGTCCTGATCAACGCCTTCGGCACGCGCGAGCGAATGTGCCTGGCCCTCGGCGCTGAGCGTCTCGATGACGTCGCCGCCCGCGTGCAGCTCCTTATCAAGCCAGAAATCCCGGTCACGCTGCTCGACAAGATCAAAAAGCTGCCGCAACTGATTCAGCTCGGAAGCCTCCCGCCCCGCATCGTCCGCCGCGGCGTCTGCCAGGAGGTCGTACACACCGACGACGCCGATCTGACCGTGCTCCCGGCACTGAAATGCTGGCCGCTCGACGGCGACCTGGCCTCCTCGAACGTCTATCCCCACGTCCGCGAGCGAATCGCCAGCGAGCCGGCCTGCGCGCCGCCCGGCGGCGAGGGCCGCTACCTGACACTCACGAGCGTGTTCACCAAGCACCCCGGAACCGGCGAGCGCAACGTCGGCACCTATCGCGTTCAGGTCTTCGGCCCGAAGCTCGCCGCCATGCACTGGCACCTTCACCATGATGGGGCGCGCCATTTCCGGGCCTACCGCGAACTCGGCCGGCGGATGCCGATCGCGATCGCGTTCGGCGGACCAGCCGTCATGCCCTACGCCGCCACCTGCCCGTTGCCGCCGGGCATGGATGAGTGCTTGTTCGCCGGCTTCCTCAACGGCTCGGCGATCGAGCTGGTCGCATGCGTCTCGCAGCCGGAGATCGAAATCCCCGCGACCGCCGAAATCGTCGTCGAGGGCTACATCGACCCGGCGGAGCCGCCGCTGGTCGAGGGGCCGTTCGGCGACCATACGGGTTTCTACTCGCTGGCGGACCTGTACCCGCGGCTGCACGTGACGGCGGTTACGCATCGGCGCAACCCGATCTATCCGACGACCGTCGTGGGCAAGCCGCCTCAGGAGGACTTCTGGCTCGGCAAGGCGACCGAGCGGATCTTCCTGCCGCTGCTCCAGATGATCATCCCGGACATCATCGACTACAACCTGCCGATGTTCGGGTGTTTTCACAACTGCGCGTTCGTGAAGATCCGCAAGGAGTACGCGTACCAGGCCCGGCGGGTGATGAGCGCGATCTGGGGCGCCGGGCAGATGGCGTTCACCAAGATCATCGTCGTGGTGGATCACGACGTGGACGTGCAGGACGAGCAGTCCGTGCTGTTTCACGTGTGCGCGAACGTCGACCCGAAGCGCGACGTCATGTTCGTCGACGGCCCCCTCGACATCCTGGACCACGCCAGCCCCGGCCTGGGCGTCGGCAGCAAGATGGGCATCGACGCGACCCGCAAGATCGCCGGCGAAGGGGCCGTCCGCCACTGGCCCGATGAGATCGAGATGAGCGCGGAGATCAGGGAGCGCGTGACGCGGCGCTGGGTCGAATACGGCCTGTGAACCTACGCGGAGCACGCATCCCGGGCGCGTGCCCCGGGGCGCGCGGCGTCTGGCCTATCGCCACACCCCGTCCGGCTCGAGCAGCTCGTGCGGGCGGAACTGCGCCTTGTATTCCATCTTCCGACAACTCGCGATGTGATAGCCGACGTACCAGTACGCCAGCCCCCGCCGGCGGCACTCGTCGATCTCGCACAGCCCCGAAAACACCCCGAGGCTCCGCCGGGCCTCGCTGGGGTCATAATAGAAATACACGCTCGACAGGGCGTCATCGAAGGCGTCGATCACCCCGACGCCCACCAGCCGCCCCGACACGCGGTAGGTCATCTCGAACGACTCGACCGGCGACCGCCCCAGGAAATGCTCAAAATCGGCCCGCGAGCCCAGCATCTGGCCATCGTGGATCGTGAGCTGATAGCGCGCGTACAGGTCGTAGTGCTCGTCGTCCGTGCCCAGCGGACCCGCCGAAACCTCGACGTCCCGGTTGCGCCTCTGCACCCGCCGTTGAGACCGGCTCGCCCGGAACTCCGCCGCACGCACGCGAATCGGCACGCACGCCGAACACGCCGGGCACATCGGCCGGTACACCACGTCCCCCGACCGCCGGAAGCGCTCGTCCATCAGCCGGCGGTAGACGCGCGGCAACCCGTCCGCCACGAGCGCGTACTGCATGCGCGCGCGCTGTTCGGGCAGGTACGGACACGCCTGCACCGGTCCCCGCAGCAGCGGAATCGCGATCGATTCGTGGTATTCGATCATGAACTCGCGTTCCGGGGCGGCGGCGGCCCTTCAGCCGGCGTCACGCGTCGCCCATCGGCCGTGTTAATATATCTCCCCGCCGGCGCGGTCGGCGGTTGTCGGAGAGCGCCCCGGTTGATCAGCGTCCTGCTCAACGACCGCGCCCTGTCGCGCACGCTCACGGGCGTGGGCAACTACATCGCCCAGTTGCTGCTGCACCTGCCGGAGCACGAGCCCGATATCCGCGTCGATCCGTTCTATCACTCACGCGTGCTCCGGCGCGACTGGCGGGCGTGCCTGGCGCCGGACGAGCTGCCGGCTGCCGGCGCGCCAGCTCATCCGCGGGATCTCAGCGCCTCGCGCTATCCCTGGTGGCTTCGCCGATTCCTCCAGCAGGGCTACGCTGCCATCTTCCGCTGGTCGGCTACGGGCTACCGGCTCTATCACGAGCCGAATCACATCCCGATCCGCTGCCGCCTGCCGACGGTCACGACCATTCATGATCTTTCCGGACTGACCCACCCGCAGTGGCACCCGGCGGATCGCGTCCGCTGGTACGAGCGCGAATTCCACGCGGGGCTGAGACAGTCGCGCCGCTTCATCGCCGCCTCCGAGTTCACGCGCCAGGAGATGGTCACGCACCTGGGCGTCAGGGGCGACCACGTGTTCGTCACCTACCAGGCGCCACGGGCCGCCTTTCGACCCGTCGATCATGCCACGCGCTCCGCGGCCCGCGCCGCGCTCGGCCTGCCCCCACGCTTCTTTCTGTACGTCGGCACCCTGGAGCCCAGGAAGAACGTGCCCGGACTCCTGGAGGCCTACGCCGCGCTTCCCCCGGACGTCCGCCGCGAGCATCCGTTGCTGGTCGTGGGCGCCTGGGGCTGGAAACAGCAGGCCCTGCGCGAACAGCTCGAACGGCACCGCCTCGGCAACCAGGTCCGCCTGCTGGGATACATGCGCGACCCGAGCCTGGCATGCCTGTACTCGCTCTGCACGGCGTTCGTCTGGCCTACGTGGTTCGAGGGGTTCGGTCTCCCGCCGCTGGAAGCGATGGCATGCGGAGCAGCGGTCGTCACCTCGGCCGTGACGTCGCTGCCGGAAGTGGTCGGCGAGGCGGGCATCCTGCTCGATCCGCATGACACGGCGGCGTGGACTTCCGCCATGCGCCGCCTGGCCGACGATCCGGACCTGCGGGCCGAGCTGGGCCGGCGCGGCCTGGCCCGCGCGTCAGCATTCACTTGGGAACGCTTCTGCCGCTCGACGGCCGCGGCCTACCGCAGCACGCTCGATTTCTGACCGGTCCGGCAGCGCTTTCGTGTATCCCCGCTGCCCCGGCGGCACTCTATACGATTGCGTTGGCGAACGCTGACCCGAGCGAACGCCGTGCCTGCGAACTCTCCTCCCTCCAGACGCAGGCGACCCAGGGGCCGCTCCCGGCAGACGGCCGCGGAGCGGCCCGCTTTTTCGCGGCGCGGTTAAACCAAGCCCAGCCGCTTTCCTGACGGGAGCGGCTCGGATCGAGCTGCACGCACCAACACCAGGACCCCCGGCGTTGAGCGGCTCTCGCCGGAGCGATATACTCGCCCTCCTATGCGAACACACAGCCTTCCAGGGAATGAACGCGGACTGACCCCCGCGGCGCAGCGCGACGTCGTGGTCCGCCGCCTGGCCGCCGTCGGCGGAGTCGTCGCCTTTGCGCTGCTCACGGCGGTTGGCGCGTGGATCCGGCTGCCGCTTCCCGACACGCCGGTGCCCGTAACGCTTCAGACGCTCATCGTCGTGCTCGCCGGTGTGACGCTCGGACCGCGACTGGCGACGCTGAGCATGCTCTTCTACCTGCTGCTCGGGGCCGTCGGCTATCACGTTTTCGCTGCCGGCAACTGGGGCTTGCAGACCCTGCTCGGCGCGACGGGCGGCTACCTGGTTGGGTTCGTGATCGCGCAGCCGGTGATCGGCCGCCTGGCTTCGGTGGGCGGAGGCGCGCTGAGCCTGGCGACGGCGAGCCTCGCGGGGCATGCGGTCGTCTTTGCTTGCGGCGTGAGCTGGCTCATGTACTGGGCCGGATGCGACCTGGCGACGGCGCTGCGTCTCGGGTTCTGGCCGTTCATCCCGGGGACGCTGCTCAAGACGGGCGCCGCGATGGCGTTGGGTTTCGAGTTGCTCAAAACGCGCCGCAAGTGGTTCTCGTAGATTCTCCGCGCCGCGGTCCACAAGACGCCGGCCGAGCGAAACGAATGCGCATCTGCCTGTCTCAGTTCATCGACGCCCCGACCGAGCCGAGCCAGGTTCTATCCGACGTCAAAGCGTGGGGCTACGACGGCGTGCTGGTGGCGGCCCCGCATGGCGTCGTCGACGTCGGCGCCGCGAACCAGTGGAAGGAACGCTCCGGTGAGCTTCGGCGGTTGGCCTCCGGGCTCGGCCTGGCGATCGCCGGCGTCCACGCCGGCCGGTCGGTTCATCCGACCTTCAGCAAGGCCCGCGCGGACGAGCTTGAGCGGGTTCATGGTGCACTTCAGCTCGCGGAATCGCTCGGGGCCGAGCTCGTCATCCTGACGGCGCCGCGGCTCGATGCCTGGCGCCTGCGGACGCACGCGCTCGAACAGAACGCGGAGGCCCTGCGCCGCCTGGCGCGCGAGGCGGTGGGGCTGCGCGTACTGCTGGCGTTCGAGAATGGCGGAGACTTGCCCGCGAGCACCGACGCCTGGTTTGTCGCTGATTCCGTCGGACTGCCGAACCTGCGCGCCTGCCTCAACGTGGCCGCCGCCGTCCGCGCCCGCGAGTCTATCTCGCTGGCCTTGCCCCGCATGGGCGCCGTGCTGGCCGCCGTCCACCTGGCCGTCCGTCCGGGTGACGACGACGACGCGGTCGCGTGGGAAGGCCTAGCCGGGGGAGCCGTCGACATCGCCAGACTGGTCGATGTCCTGAAGGGAATGGCGTTCCGCGGCTGGCTGGTCGTCTCATCTTCGCCCGCGATCAGCACCGCCGCACGGGCCCACGTGGCGCTCGCGGCGGCGGCGGCTCTCCGGGCCGAGCTCGCAAAGCCCGTCGGCGAGCTTTCCGCGTACAAGGGTGACAAGCACGCACCTCGCTTCGCCGTCGTAACCGCATCGGACACGTCAAAGGCCGCGACATGAACGGCCGGCCGCCCGGGGTGGCGGAGCATGACACCGTCGCGCGCCTTCCCAGACAGCTCGCGGACCACCCTCTCGCCGAGGGCCTGATCAAGGCCGACTACGAGGACTTCCGCGTCGAGGAGCTGCCGCTGTACGAGGCCAGCGGCGAAGGCACACACACCTACGTGCTGATCGAGAAACGCGGCCTCAGCACGATGCAGGCCGTCAGTGACCTGGCGCGCGCACTCAACGTCCGCCGCCGCGACATCGGCTATGCGGGGCTCAAGGACGCGCGGGCCGTGACGCGTCAATGGCTGTCAATCGAGCACATGCCCCCGGAGCGCGTCACCGACGTGCAGGTCCCGCGGTTGACGGTCCTGCACGTCACGCGCCACCGCAACAAGCTGCGTCTGGGGCACTTGCTCGGAAACCGGTTCCAGATTCGCGTGCGACACACCGACGTCTCACGCCTCGCCGAGTTCCAGGACGGGCTGGCTGCGCTTGCACGCATCGGTGTGCCAAACTACTTCGGCCGGCAGCGCTTCGGCGGCCGGGGCGATGTCTGGCAGGTCGGAAGGGCGATTGTTGGGGGCCGGCTCGACGAAGCGTTGGACATCCTCCTGGGCCACCCGCTTCCGTCGGATCGCGCCAACGTCCGCCGGGCACGGGAGTTGTACGAAAACGGCGACTACAGCGCCGCCGCTCTCGCCTGGCCGCACCTGTTCCGTGACGAAAGGCGGGCGCTGAAGGCACTCGCCCAGACGCGCGGGAACAAGAAGCGCGGCTTCCTGGCCATCGACCCGCATCTCAGACGGTTCTACGTCTCCGCCTACCAGTCATACCTGTTCAACGCGGTCGTCGCGCGCCGCATGCCGGCGGGTCTCGGCCGGCTCCAGTCCGGGGATCTGGCATGGCTGCATGCGTCAGGAGCCGTTTTCAAGGTGTCGGATGCCATGGCTGAGCAGCCGCGGGCCGACGCGTTTGAGATCAGCCCGACCGGGCCGCTCTTCGGGTATCGCATGACGACGCCGGAGGGTGCGCCTGGGGCCCTGGAGGCGGAACTCCTGCGGGAAGAGGGGCTTGATCCGTCTGCGCTGCGATCGGAGCACCTGCGGATCAAGGGTCAGCGGCGCCCGCTGCGTTTTCAGCCGCGCGGTGCGTCATTGCGACTTGGCGCGGATGAGCGCGGTCCGTATCTTGAGTTTTGTTTCGAATTACCCAGCGGATGCTACGCGACGTCGCTGCTGCGCGAGTTCTTCGTCGATGCCGACGTGGACGCGGGGCGGCATGGGTCGGAAGATATCGACGACGACGAGGGCTGAGAGGCGCTCTTTCCAGACGGTGGGTTCCATGCTCACGCTGAAGTGGGATGCGTTCGTCCGCGCCTTGCGCTCCGACTTCCCAGACCTGTATCGCTCTTGGCTTGAAGAGTTGCCGCCGCCGGTGGTCGAAGGCGGGGAGTTGCGCGTTATCGTGGACGACCCCCACCGGGCGAACTTCCTTCGAGACAGTTGCACGGACGCCTTCGTGCAGATCGCGATGCGCCTGACGGGAATGCTGCTGTCCGTCCGTTTCATCTGTCCGCGCGAGCGGCCCGTTGAGCTGGGCGGCGTCGTTCCGACGCTGACGCACATGCCCTTGAACGCGGACTACACGTTTGAGCAGTTCGTCGTCGGTCCCTCGAATCGCTTGGCCCACGCGGCGGCAAAGGCCGTATCCGCCCAGCCTGGAACGGTTTACAATCCGCTGTTCCTGCACGCGCCCTCCGGGCTCGGCAAGACGCATCTCCTTCAGGCCACCTGCCAGGAACTGATGCGGTTGGACTGGTCGCGGAACGTGGTTTACGTCTCGTGCGAGACCTTCATCAACGACTTTGTCCGGGCGATCGAGTCCGGCGCCCTGTACGCGTTCCGCGAGAGCGCCCGGCAGGTCGATGTCCTGGTCATCGACGACGTCCAGTTTCTCGCCAACCGCGAATCGAGCCAGGAGGAGATATTCCACACGTTTAACGTGCTGCATCAGAGCCGCCGGCAGATCATCCTCTCGGCCGACAAGCCTCCCTCGCAGATTCCCACGCTCGAAGACCGGCTCATCAGCCGCTTCAACTGGGGCCTGGTCACGCAGATCGACCTGCCCAACCGCGAGACCCGCCAGGCCATTCTCCAGAAGAAGGCCCGGCTGCGCGGCGCCGAGATATCCGACGAAATCCTCGACTACATCGCGCAGCGCGTCGAGTCCAACGTCCGCAGCCTCGAAGGCGCGCTGACCAAGCTGATGTCGGAAACGCAGATCGGCGGTCGGCCGATGACGCTCGAAACAGCCAGGGAGGTTCTTGAGGAGGGCGAACCGCGCCCGGGCCGGCCCCTCCTGGTCACTGACATCCTTGACACGGTATCGAAGCACTTCGGACTCCGGATGGCGGATCTCGTTGGCCGCAAGCGCTCCCGATCGGTCAGCTTTCCACGCCAGGTCGGAATGTACCTGGCCCGGAAACTGACCCCGCTCAGCCTCGAAGAGATTGGCAGCCATTTTGGCGGCCGCGACCACTCCACGGTCCTTCACGCTGAACGGGTCATCGAAGCCGACCGGCGCCGCGCCCGCAAGACCGCGGACACCCTGTCCACCCTGACGCGGCAGTTGCTGGGACCGTTCTGATGAGACTGTCGGCTGTTGGCTGCTGTCACCCGGAGGCGCCGCGACGGGACCACCTGACAGCACCACCGAATCAGTGAGTGCGGGGCGTGACGGAAAGGCCAGATCACGCCAGGTGACGCCGGAGCCGCTGTGCGCTGGCGACATGGCGCAATGTGCAAATTCGGCTATACTTAGCCCACGATAAGCAGTGCGGCTGACAGTCCTGACAGGGCCTACTAAGACTGTTCCTCAGTTTATGAGGAGAGCATTGTGAAAGACGTCCATGCCAGACATCTCAACTTTGCGTCACCGCATGACGCGGGAAGGCGTCTATGAAGGCCGTCCTGCCGCGTCAGGAGTTCCAGGAGGCGCTCGGTGCCGTGGCGTCGCTTGCGAATGCGCGCTCGCCGAAACCGATTCTCGGCTGTGTGAAGCTGAGTGCGCGCAACGACCGCCTGGAGCTGTCGGCCACCGATGGTGAAGCGGCGCTTCGCGCAGGCGTTGCCGCCCTCTCGGTTGAGAAACCCGGCGAGGCGGTCGTCCCGGCGGACCGGCTGCTGGGCATCGTCCGCGAGTTGCAGGACGTCGAAATCGCCATCGCGACCAGCGAGCGCCAGTGTATCATCAGGGCCGAGAGCAGCGAGTTCCGCGTGTTCACGCTCGAGCCGGCTGACTTTCCGCCTGTGCAGGGCTTCGAGGGCGCCGCCGACTTTGTCATGGATGCCGCTGAGCTGCGGCGGATGATTGCGCTGACGATCCACGCCGCCGCGCGTGAAACCAGCCGTTATGCCATCAATGGCGTCCTTTGGGAGAAATCCGGCCGGCGCTTGCACCTGGTTGCGACCGATGGTCGGCGGCTCGCGCGCTCAGGCGGGAGCCTGCGCGAGTCGGAGAGCGCCGACTTTGAGGCGATCCTCCCGGCGAAGGCACTGACCGTACTGGAGCGCGTGGCCCTCTCGGCGCGCGACGACGAAGCCAGCGTCGTCCGCGTCATGATGAAGCCGAACCAGGCGATCCTGCAATGCGGCGACCGTGTGCTGTCGACCGTATTGGTCGAGGGGCACTTCCCGAAGTACCAGGATGTGATTCCGAAGGGTTGCGACAAGAAGGCTGTCATTGGGCGCGAAGAGCTCTACGCCGCCGTTCGGCAGGCCGCCCTGCTGACGACCGAGGATTCCCGCGCGGTCAAGCTGGCGTTCTCACCCGAGGAGCTGGTCATCACGTCCCAGTCACCGGAGCAGGGCGATGCCCGTGTGCGGCTGCCGATCCGATACGACGGGACGCCGCTCGAGATCGCGTTCAACCCGGCCTATCTTGGCGAGGCGCTGCGGGCCATGATGGACCACGAGGTGACGATCGAGCTTCAGGAACCTTTCCGGCCCGGCGTGCTGTATGGCGCCGACAAGGCGGACTTCCTCTACGTCGTCATGCCGGTGTCGCTGTGACACGTCCAGCGCGGAGCGAGGAATCTCGTTTTCGCCAGGTGCTTTTAAACCGGGCCCGGCGGGCACCGCGCACGCTGCTGGGGCCGGAAGAGGCGGCGCGCTGGGTGCGCAGAGCCGCCGAGCAGGCGCGTGGGCTTGCCGAGGCTGAGCGGGCCTGGCGAAGCGTTGCGATGCGGTGGAGCACGTCTACGGCGGTCGTGAGCCTGAGCGATGGCGTGCTGACTGTCGCTGTCACTGACAGGGCCGTGGCGGAGGAGGTCCGGCGGCGTTCGGCCGGGCTCGTAAGCGAGTTATGCGCTCGTATGTCGCGCGTGCGGTCAATCCGTGTTACGGTCGCCGGGGCGGGAGATGACGGCGGCGCACGGCGGCGCGCGGATGCGTGGAGGTGACGGGTGTCGGTTGTGCAGGAGCGTCCGGGAATGGCGTATGACGAGGGAAGCGTGCAGGTGCTCAAGGACGTTGAGCACGTGCGCAAGCGTCCGGGCATGTACATCGCCGACACCGGCATGCGTGGGCTGCACCATCTCGTGTATGAAGTGGTCGATAACTCGATCGACGAGGCGATGGCCGGTGTCTGCACGCGCATCAACGTGATCATCGCCGCCGACGGCAGCGTTCAGGTGGAGGACGACGGCCGGGGCTTTCCGGTCGGCATGAAGCCCGATCAGGGCAAGACGGCGATCGAGCTGTGCCTGACGGTCCTGGGGGCAGGGGCGAAGTTCGACCGCGGGTCATACAAGATATCGGGGGGTCTGCACGGGGTTGGCGTCAGCGTCGTGAATTTCCTGTCGGAGCGCTGCGAAGTGGAGACGCACCGCGACGGGAAGGTATGGGTCATCGGTTTTGAGCGGGGCGTGACGACGCGGCCGTTGGAGGCGATCGGCGAGACCAGCCGCACGGGGACGCGCGTGCAGTTCAAGCCTGATCCGCAGATTTTCCCCGTGATCGAGTTCAGTTACGACCTGCTGGCTGAACGGCTGCGGCAATTGGCCTACCTGAACTCCGGGCTGAGCATATCGATCAGCGATGAGCGCACGGGGCGCTCCGACACGTTCCACTTCGAGCGTGGCATCCAGGAGTTCGTCCAGCACCTGAACGAGGGCAAGACGGCCCTGCACCAGATTGTGCACTTCCGCCGGGAGGACTCCGAGCAGCGTCTGATCTGCGAGGTGGCGTTCCAGTACAACGACAGCTTTGTCGACAAGACGCTCTCATTCGTGAACAACATTCACACGATCGAGGGCGGCACGCATCTGTCGGGCTTCCGGGCGGCGCTGACCCGCGCCGTCAATAGCTACGCCCGCAAAGTGAATCTCTTCAAACCGAACGATCCCACGCCGCAGGGCGAGGACATCCGCGAGGGGCTGGCCGCGGTCGTCAGCGTCATGGTGCCTGAGCCGCAGTTCGAGGGGCAGACCAAGACCAAGCTCGGAAACAGCGAGGTTGGCACCTTCGTCGAGACCACCACCAACGAGATGCTCGCCAACTATTTCGAGGAGCACCCGGCGGAGGCCAAGCGCATCGTCACGAAGGCCGTCCAGGCCGCGCTGGCGCGCGAGGCGGCCCGCAAGGCGCGCGAGACCGCGCGCAAATCGGCCCTCTCCGGCGCGGGCTTCTCGCGCAAGCTCGTCGACTGCTCCAGCCGCGACACCGACCGCACGGAGCTCTACATCGTAGAGGGCGACTCGGCCGCCGGCTCCGCCAAGGGCCATCGCGACGCCGAGACGCAGGCGATCCTGCCCATTCGCGGCAAGATTCTCAACGTCGAGAAGGCCCGCTGGCACAAGGTGCTCAGCCACGAGGAGATCCTGGAGATCATCAAGGCGCTTGGAACCGGCATCGGCGAGGAGGACTTCGACATCTCGAAGCTGCGTTACGGTCGCGTGATCCTGATGACGGACGCCGACGTTGACGGCTCGCACATCCGCACGCTGCTGCTGACGTTCCTGTTCAGGCATCTGCGGCCGCTGATCGACAAGGGCGTGGTGTACATCGCCCAGCCGCCGCTGTATCAGCTCGAGAACTCGCGCAAGCGCCAGCAGCGGCACTACCTGCTCGACGACGAAGCGCTCAGCGCCCGGCTCACCGAGCTGGGACTGGAGGGCACGACGCTGGAGATCCGCAGGCCGGCAGCGGCCGCCCGGAACCTGGACACGCGCGCCCTCGGCGAGCTGCTGGCGATCGTGCGCGAGATCGATCGTCAGCGGCGCGTGCTCGAGCGCCGCGGCATCGTCTTTCGGGCCTTCGTCGAGGAGCACTACCGCGATGGGCGCCTGCCCGCGCTGCGAGCCCGCCTCGCGGGCCAGGAGCGCTTCTTCCACACCGAGGAGGAGTTCGAGAGCTTCCGCCGGTCGAGCGCCGCCACCGGCCAGAACGTCCTGCGCAGCGAGCTGAGCGAGACGCGCGCCTTGGCGCGCAGCTTCGCCGACCTGGCGCGTTTCGGCTGCGAGCCGGCGGACCTGTTCCTGCGGCGCGAAGAGCAGATCACCGGCGAGCTGTCGCCGGCGGTTTTCGTGCTGATCCGCAGCGGTGAGGAGCCGATCGAGCTGAGCAACCTGGCCGAGCTCTCCGCCGGCGTGCAGTCCATCGGGGCGCGCGGCTGGGAGATCAAGCGCTTCAAGGGCCTGGGCGAAATGAACAAGGAAGAGCTCTGGGAAACGACCATGAACCCCGCCAACCGCGTCATGCGCAAGGTCGTCGTGGGCGAGCCGCTCGACGACCCGGAGCAGGCGGAGATAGAGGACGTCGAGACCGACCGCATCTTCAGCATCCTGATGGGCGAGGACGTCGAGTCGCGAAGGGAATTCATCGAGCGGAACGCCATGCACGTCAAGAACCTCGACGTGTGAGGCCCAGGGAGGTCCCGTGATGAGTGGCCTTGTGAAGTTGCTGATCGTCATCGGTTTGCTCGCGGTCGTGGGCGTCGTGGCCATGCAGTTCATGGGTGACGCCGCCAAGGACCCGCACGACTCCAACAAGCCCGACGAACGCCCGCGGCTCGAACAGAAATACGGCTACACGACGGAGGGCGTCGGCGGCTAGGCAACGCCGGCCGGCGATCGAACCGCGGTGCCACAGCGGCCTCACTTCAGAATCCACGCGCAGCCAGACGACACGACCTGCGGGCCCACCTGCCTGCATGCGCTGTATCGTCACTATGGCGATCCGGCGGACCTGGCGAGCGTCATCGCCGAGACGCCGGTGCTCGCGGGCGGCGGGACGCTGGGCGTGATGCTGGGGACGCACGCGCTGCGGCGCGGCTACCGGGCCCATCTCTACACGTACAATCTGATGGTTTTCGACCCGACCTGGCTTAGCCAGGGCCCCGGGGATCCGGCGCCGCCCCGGGTCGGCCTGGTGGAGAAGCTGCGGGCGCAGGCCGCCGCCAAGAACGACGGCAAGCTGCACGAGGCCACGGACGCGTACGTCGAGTTCCTTGAGCGAGGCGGAGCGATCTACTCGGTGGACCTGGCTCCGCGGCTGATCCGCCGCTACCTCGACCGCTCGACGCCGATCCTGACCGGGTTGAGTGCCACGTACCTGTACAAGACGGCGCGCGAGTTCGGACCGAACGACGACTACGACGATGTTCGCGGAGAGCCCAGCGGGCATTTCGTGGTGCTGTTCGGCTACGACGCGCGCACGGACGAGGTGCTGGTCGCCGATCCGCAGCAGCCGAACCCGCTGGCCGACGAGCCGGTCTACCGCATTCCGATCGAGCGCGTGATCTGCGCCATCCTGCTGGGCGTGCTGACGTACGACGCCAACCTGTTGATTATCGAGCCGGGCGACGCCGGCTGTAGAGGACCATCGCCGTGTCCAACCTGATCGTGGTGGACAACCCGAAAACCTGGACGCTGTCCATCCCGGGTGTGCCGCTCGTGGCTGCGAAGACCTACCTGACGGAGCCGCCGTACACCGAGATCGAGAACGCCAAGGTGTTCAACCTGTGCCGGTCGTACCGCTACCAGACGGCGGGCTACTACGTGTCGCTGCTGGCGATGGCCCGCGGCCACAAGCCGCTGCCGAGCATCGCCACGATCCAGGACATGAAGACGGCCTCGATGGTCCGCCTGGCGTCGGAAGATCTCCAGGAGCTGATCGATGCGGGCCTGAAACCCGTCCATTCCAACAGCTTTACGCTCAGCATCTACTTCGGCCACAACCTGGCCAAGCGCTACGACGAGCTCAGCAGCCGGCTGTTCCGCATGTTCGCCTGCCCGCTGCTCCGCGCCGAGTTCGGCAAAGAGGAGGAGGGCTGGCGACTCCAGAGCATCCGGCCCATCGCCGGAAACGACGTGCCCGAATCGCACCGCGAGTTCGTCGTGACGGCGGCGCTGGACTTCTTCGCGCAGCGGCGCTTTCCGCACGCCCGCCGTCCGGCGCCGCAGTACGACATCGCGATTCTGCGCAACAGGCAGGAGAAGACACGCCCCAGCAACGACAGCGCCCTGCGGAAGTTCGCCAAGGCCGCCCGGCGCCTGCGCATGGGCGTCGAGCTCATCGAGCGCGAGGACTTCGGCCGGCTGGCGGAGTTCGACGCGCTGTTCATCCGCGAGACCACGTCGGTGAACCACTACACCTACCGCTTCGCCCGCAAGGCCGCCGCCGAGGGTCTGGTGGTCATCGACGACCCCGACTCGATCACCAAGTGCGCCAACAAGGTCTACCTGGCCGAGTTGCTCGACCGCCACAACATCCCGCACCCCCGGACGCTGATCGTCCACCGCGACAACCGCGACGAGGTGCTCGAACGGATCGGCCTGCCCTGCATCCTCAAGCAGCCCGACAGCTACTTCTCGCTCGGCGTCGTCAAGGTCGAGGATGCCGCCACGCTCGACGCCGAGATCACGCGCCTGCTCGAAATCTCCGACCTGGTGATCGCCCAGGAGTTCGTGCCTACCGACTTCGACTGGCGCATCGGCGTGCTCGACCGCCGGCCGCTGTTCGCCTGCAAGTACTTCATGGCGGACCGGCACTGGCAGATTACCCGCGCCGACGCCAACGGCGACCGCGACTACGGCCGCGTGGAGGCCGTGCCGCTCGAGCATGTGCCGGTCGCGGTGCTCAACACGGCGCTGAGGGCGGCCAAACTGATCGGCGACGGCCTCTACGGCGTGGACCTGAAGGAGCTGGATGAGCGCGTGTGCGTGATCGAGGTGAACGACAACCCGAACATCGACGCCGGCTGCGAGGACCGTGTGCTGAAGGACGAGCTGTACGAGCGGATCATGCGCGTGTTTCTGGCGCGCATCCAGCAGCGCAAGGAAGCCAGCGGGCTGTATCCGCCGTGAGCACGCGGCCGCGGTGCAGTCCCTACCAGCCCGGCGCCCAGACGTACAGGAACTCGGGCGCGCCGGACACGAGCAGCTCGGGCAGTGTCACGTTCAGCAGGTTCACCTGCACCGATCCGGGCGCCGGCGACTCGGCGTAGATGTTCGGCCGGTGGTCGATGGACCGCGCGTACTCGACCACCAGGACCGGCCGATCACCCAGCCCCGCGAGGGCCTTGGCCCGCCGGATCGCGCCGTCCAGCGAGCTCACCTCGTCGATCAGTCCGAGCTCGCGGGCCACCGGGGCCAGGTAAACGCGCCCGTCCGCGAGCTCGCGCAGCCGGGCCGGCTCGACACCCTTGCGCCCGGCTGTCACCACTGCCAGAAATCGCTCGTACATCGCGTCGATCATCGACTGGAAGACCGCGCGATCCTCCGGCGTCATGCTCCGCAGCGGCGAGCCGGCGTCCTTCAGCGGCCCGCTCTTGATGACGTTCGCCTGGATGCCCAGCTTGTCCATTGTCCCGCTGAAGTCGGGCGCGATCATGATCACGCCGATGCTCCCGGTCACCGTCGTGGGCTGGGCGTGGATCTCGTCGGCGGCGCAGGCCAGGTAGTAGCCACCCGAGGCCGCCACATCCATCAGGCTCGCGACGACCGGCTTGCGCGTGCGCTGACGAAAGGCCGCGAGCTCGCAGTACATGAGGTCGCTGGCGGTCACGCCCCCGCCGGGAGAGTTGATCCGCACGACGACCGCCCGGACGCGCGCGTCGGCCGCGGCCCGGTCGAGCTTCTCCTTGAACACGACCACCGGGTTGTCGCGCTCGCCGCCCAGCAGCGAGACCGGCCGGCTGTTGCGCAGCACGCCTTCGACGTCCACGACCGCCACCTTGTGGAAGGCCAGCAGGCCCTCGCGGCGGACGACGTGCTCGCGCAGCGCCCGGTCGCCGGGCACGGGCGTGACCAGGAACGAGGTCGGCCCGCAGCCGCCGGCGAGCACCGTCACAACCCCGGCGATCGCCGCGACGATGAACCGGGGGCGCCGGCGAGAAACAAGGCCCAGAAAGGCGCCGGCGTCACCGCGAACCACTGCCGGATTCGTATGCGCCACGGTATACTCCATTCTCGCCCGCACCACGGGCGTCCGATGCGTGGCGTGCCATGATAACGATGACCAGCAGCGAGTTCGACCGCGCCGTCAAAGACGCCCTGCGCGAGATCCCGGCGGAGTTCCGCGCGTATCTCGACAACGTCGTCATCGAGGTGCGCGACCGCCCGGACCGCCGGCTGATGCGCGAGCACGACGTGCCGGACGACATCCTGGGCCTGTACATCGGCGTGCCGCTGGAGGACAAGGCGCTGGAGGGCGGGCTGCCGATGCCCGACCGGGTGTTGATCTTCCGCGAGACGCTGCTGGACATGTGCGCGTCGCGCGAGGAGCTGATCGAGGAGATCCGCATCACCGTTCTGCACGAGATCGGGCATCACTTCGGCCTCGACGAGGAGCGCCTCGAAGAGCTGGGATACGACTGACGTTCATCACGCGGGCGAAAAAGGAAGCCACCATGCGGTTGCTTGGCGTTGCGATGTGCGTTGTCGCGGCAGTCTCACTCGCGGCGGCCCAGCCGGCCACTGCGCCCGCCGCCAGCGGCGATGCGGAAGCCGCCGCGCGGCGACTGATCGAGAAGGGCGCGCGATACCTGATCGCGGCTCAGGAAGAGGAGGGCGGCTGGGCATCGCAGCGCGGTCCCGGCGTCACGGCGCTGTGCGCCAAGGCGCTGATCCAGGCGCCGGGCGTCGGGGCCGATCATCCGGCGGTCCGGCGCGCGATTGCGTTCGTGCTGAGGCATCAGCGAGAGGACGGCGGCGTCTATTCGGCCGAGGGCATGCTGAAGAACTACGAATCGAGCGTGGCGTTGTCGATGCTCAGCGCCCTGGGCGTCGAGCGCCATCGCAAACAGATCGACCGCTTGCAGGCGTTCCTCGTCGACAACCAGTGGGACGAGAGCGAGGACATCACCCGCGACAATCCGTGGTATGGCGGGGCGGGCTACGGCTCGGGCAAGCGGCCCGATCTCTCGAACACGCAGATGATGCTCGACGCGCTGCACGACAGCGGCTTGCCGAAGGACCATCCCGCGTACAAGAAGGCGCTCGTGTTCATTCAGCGCTGCCAGATGCGGGGCGAGAGCAACGATCAGCCCTACGCCAGGGGCTCGACCGACGGCGGGTTCATCTACTCGCCGGCGAACTCGGGCGAGAGCAAGGCCGGCCAGGTGGAGACGGGCGGCCGCGAGGAGCTGCGCACCTACGGCTCGATGACCTACGCCGGGTTCAAGAGCATGCTCTACGCCGGGCTGACGCGCGATGACCCGCGCGTGCTGGCGGCGCTGGACTGGATCGGCCGCCACTGGACGCTCGATTACAACCCGAACATGCCCGAGGCCCAGTCGAAGCAGGGGCTGTTCTATTACTACCACACGTTCGGCCGCGCCCTGGCGGCGTGGGGAGAGGACGTCGTGCGCGACAAACTGGGCCGCGAGCATCGCTGGCGCGAGGAGCTGGTGGCCAAACTGACTGCGCTTCAAACGCAGGACGGAAGCTGGGTCAACGAGGCCGACCGCTGGATGGAGGGACTGCCGGCGCTCACCACCGCCTACAGCATGCTCGCGCTCCAGGCCGCCTTTCCGCCGCGCGGAGAATGAACGCGTCCTGCAAACGTACAGGAGGAAAACTCATGCCTGCGAAAGGGAGAATCAGCCTGTTGCTGTTGCTGTCGCCGATCGCGGCCAGCGCCGGAGAGGTTCACTTCAAGATCACGCGGCTCGTGCTGGAGCGCGACGAGATCCCCGGCATCGGCCTGGTCACCAGCGTCAACAACCTCGTCGTGAACAACGCCGGCCAGTGGATCGTCGAGCTCGACACCGACCACCCCGATCCGAACGCCGACGTGCTGCTGCTGCGCGACGGCGTTGTCTACCTGCGCGAGGGCCAGGCGATCGACCCGCCGCCGGCCACCATCTCCAGCTTCGACAGCGTGACGCTCAACAGCGCCGGAGACAGCGCGTTCAACTTCTTCCTCGACGGCACGGGCGGGTTGAACAACGACAGCGGCGTCTACTTCAACACCAACCTGCTCATCCAGGAAAGCGACCTCGTCAACCTGCCCGAGTTCTCGCCCAGCACGCCGTACATCGGCTTCTTCGACGTCAAGATCAACGACGCCGGCCGCCTGCTGCTCATGGCCAGCATCGACGATCCGAACATTCCGACGTCGGTCGACCGGGCGTTGATCCTCCTGGATTCCGACGGCGGAAACGAGACGGTGATCCTGAAGGAGGGCGACGTCCCGCCCGGCCAGACCGAGCAGGTCGCCGACTTCCTGACCGGTCCGCACGCCACCGCGATCAACGACCTCGGACAGTGCATCTACGCCGTCGATCTGACGGGCGACACGGCTGCCGACATCGCCGTCTACGTCGATCACGTCCTCGTGGCCCAGGAAGGCCTTCCGTCGGGCGTCGATGGCCGGAACTGGAGCACGCTCGGGTCGGCCAAGGTCGATCTGACCAATACCGGGAACTACGTGATCTCCGGCGGATTGGCCGGCGACGCGGCGACGAATCTCGTGATCGTCAGCCGCACCGGCAAGGTCGTGCAGGAAGGCGACACGTTCGGCGACATCGCCCCGTGGAAGGTCACCGGTTTCGGCTCCGGCCCGGTGCTCATGAGCGATCGCGAGCACGTGCTGTGGTGGGGCGACTGGGACGATCCGGACACCGGCCGCGACACCGGCCTGTTCCTGGGCGATAAGCTGCTGATCCAGGAGGGCGTGACGGTGATCAACGGCCGCACCGTCGCCACGGTGCGCGGCATCGAGGACGGCTACAAGATCAGCCGCAACGGGCGCTTCATCATCTGCGAGCTCGAGCTCTTCGATGAAACGTTCGGCCTGCTGGAAGGTGCCTTCCTGCTCGAGTTCTGCCTGGGTGACGTGAACCTGGACGGCTTCGTCGATCAGATCGACCTGGGCATCATGCTCGCCACCTTCGGCAAGTGCCCCGGACAGGACGGCTACATCGCCGCCGCCAACCTCGACAACGCCGACCCCTGCATCACCCAGTCGGACCTCGGCGTTCTGCTGAGCCAGTTCGGGACGACGTGCGATTGACGGCGGAATCGCGCGGGGGCCCGGCCCGGAACGTGGGTGTTCAGAGCACCGGCAACGGCACCGATGCCGGCGCCGCGTCGTCCGAAGACGCCGCGTAGCACTCCGCCGGACCAACGAACTCCGGCCAGTGGCCGCGCTCGACGAGGAACTGCCGCACGTGCGTGCACAGGTGGCACTTGCCCGCGTAACCGCCGGGCAGCTCGCGGTAGCCGAGCGCCATGGCCCGCCGCATCAGCTCGTGACTGCCGCCGGCCACGACGGCGGAGACGACGGGGTGCCGCGGCCAGTCGTGCACCAGCGCATCCCAGACGGCGGCGATGCCGGGCCGCGCGGCGCGAGCCTCGGGCGTGCTCGACGCGCCGCCCGCCTCGGTCGGCCTCAGCGCGTTGCCGAGGATGATCCCGCTGCACGTCCCCGGAAACACGTTGCCATAGGGATCGATGTGCACGTGCCGGCCCTGCAACACTTCCGCCGCGCAGTTCTCCCCCGCGTAGTGTGCCGCCGGCTGCCGCGGCAGCAGCGCGGCCAGGCGCTGCGCCGCGCGGCCGGTGAGGCGCTCCCCGTGCCGGCGGAACGCGGCCTCATACGCGGCGGCCTTCTCCGGCTCCGAGGCGCCGCGCAAGCTCGTCGGGTCGTTGTAGAAGTCCCACCAGCGCACGCGAACACGTCCGCGGCCGAGCACGCGCCGCGCCGTCTCGACGCAGCGCCGGACGTTGTCGAACGGGACGTACTCCTGGTGATACACGTCGGAGCTGACGACGAGCTTCTCCATGCCCAGGGCGTCGAGCAGCTCCAGCCGGGCGCGCGTCAGGTCATCGTCGCTGGCCCAGAAAGCATTGGTCTCGACCTTCTCGAGTCGCGTAAGCCCGGCGTCGCGCGCCGCGCGGATGATGCAGACGAGTCTCGGCCAGTCGCCGAACGGCTCGCCGCCCGCGAGGTGGATGCGCATCGTCTTTCCGGCCGCGGCGGCCAGCTCATCGAGCCCCCGCCACAGGGCGACCGCGTCGGCGATTTCGAGACTCCCGCCGCGGTCCGGCGCGCTGTAGACGTAGCAGAACGCGCAGCGCGCGTTGCACCAGTACGTGACCATCAACCCGGCGTATTCCCACACGGCCGGCGCTTCGCGCTGCGGCCCCGCGTCGCGCCGAGCGCCGGCGCCACCTGAACACGCTGGGTTGCGGGAGCGCATGGGTGCCTAGAACGCGAAGGCGCCTTCGCGTGAGATCTCGCCGATCGGCTTGCGGCCGCTGGGCTTCTCGATCTCCCGCATTCCCGGCGGCAGGAGGTCCGGGTCGCCGGGACGTCCGATGGCGATCATGGCCTCGACCGCATAATTGTCGGGGACGTTGAGCGCCTGGCGCGCCTTGTCGCGGTCAAAACCCGCCATGCCATGGGTCACGAGGCCCATGTGCGAGCCCTGGAGCATGAGGCTCATCGACGCCAGCCCCGCGTCGAACGTGTGTACCGGGTTGGGGTTGCCATTGCGGCTGAACACCTTGCAGCTCAACACCACGATCAGCACGCCGGCGTTCCTGCACCAGGCCTGGTTGGCCTCCGCCAGCAGGCTCATGAACGTCGGCCAGTGCGGGCCGGCGCGGTGAGCGTACAGGAATCGCCACTCCTGCTCGTTGTAGGTCGACGGGGCCCAACGGGCCGCCTCGAACAGCCGGTTCAGCTCTTCCTGGCGTACGGGCTGCCCGTTCATCGCCCGCGGCGACCAACGGTTCACGAAAATCGGCTCGATCGCATGGTCGGCCACGCGGTGATCGGCGGCGTTCGGCAGCTTGCCCACGGCTGGCATCTCCTTTCGACGAGGGTATCGGTCGGATTATAGCGACCTGTACTCCGGCCGCTGATCGCGCCTGACCAGCGCCAGTCGCGGAAAACGACGCATCTGCCTGCGCAAAAACCCGCAGACCGTCTTCCAATCCGGCATGAACTCGTTCCCGGTGTGGTCCGGGGCGGTTCGGCGGAGCCGCTCCCCTGGCGCGCGATTTGCCACACCCGCACGTTGCGAGCCTTTGGCGTCGTCGGCGGGCCACTTTGACGACGCCCACGGGGAACCACGGCCCGCGCCGCCAGCCCGGGCCTTCGGCTTCGCAACCGCGAACGCCGCGGCCGTGATGCGTGAACGAAGGGAGCCGCAGCACATGAGTTCAGCGACGCTTGTCGAACGAGACCGTGGACACATGCCGGTTGGGGCGCTGTCGAATCGCCAGCCCCGGGTCCAGATCGGCGCGCGTGCGCGGGCCGTCCGCTCGCAGGTCGTCATATTCGGCTGCAACCGGTCAGACGATGGCAGCGGCGGCCTGAACATCCGCATCACGGAGCGAATTGCGGAAGCGGCCCCGCCCACGACCACCGTCTCCACGCTCGACCCACCCGAGCTCGACGTGCTGCTCAACCTTGAGAACGTGCGGCTGCTGGTTCTGGTCGATGTCGTCCCCGCCGGTCCGCAGTTTCCCGCCGGGAGCTGGACGAAGATCACCTATGGCGGGCACGGCACGGGGAAGCGTCGCGGCCGGCCGCCGCGCGTGCCGAAGCCGGTGCCGCTGGCTCCGACGACGTGTGCGGCGATCAACCCGCGCACATTGAAGCTCAACCCGGTGCTGGAAATGGGCCGCCGGCTGGGGGTTCTGCCGGTGAATGTGTGGGTGTACGTCGTGTCGGAAGCGCGCCAGGGACACCATGGGGCGGCGTGGCTGGACACGGACGATGACCTGGGGCCGATTGTCGCGGCCATCCGTCACGACGTGGTTGCGTGGCTGACGCATGGCGTGAACTGAGGAAGGCGAACGGGCGGGCGGCCGCCGACACACACGAGACCCCGGAGCCGGAGGCGATCCGGCTTTCGGGGTCTCGCTGCATTCGACCCCCAATGAATCTCAGGGCGATCAGTTGCTTGCGGCCTTCAACTTGTCGAGGAAGCCCTCGAGCTTGCGGGCCCGCACCGGGTGCTGGAGTTTGCGGATGGCCTTGGCCTCGACCTGGCGCACGCGCTCGCGCGTGACCTTGAAGATCTTGCCGACCTCTTCGAGCGTGTAGGTGTAGCCGTCGCCGATGCCGTAGCGCAGCTTGATGATCTCGCGCTCGCGGTACGTGAGCGTCTTGAGCACCGCCTCGATGCGGTCCTTGAGCATCTCGCTGGTGGCGCTGCTCACCGGGCTCTCGGCCTTGTCGTCCTCGATGAAATCGCCGAAGTAGCTGTCCTCGCTCTCGCCCACCGGCCGATCCAGCGAGATCGGGTGCCGGCTGATCTTCATCACCCGCCGGGCCTCGCTGACGGGCATCTTGGCCTCGACGGCGATCTCCTCGATGGTCGGCTCGCGGTTCAGTTCCTGGAGCAGCTTCTTGCTGATATTGCGCAGCTTGCTCATGGTTTCGATCATGTGCACGGGGATGCGGATCGTCCGGGCATGATCGGCGATGGCCCGCGTGATCGCCTGGCGAATCCACCAGGTCGCGTAGGTGCTGAATTTGTAGCCGCGGCGGTACTCGTACTTGTCGACCGCGCGCATCAGGCCCGTGTTGCCTTCCTGGATGATGTCGAGGAAGGCCAGGCCGCGGTTGCGGTATTTCTTGGCGATGCTCACGACCAGGCGCAGGTTGCCGCCCGCCAGCCGCCGCTTTGCGTCCTCGTACTCCTTGAGCACCTTGTCGGCCGCGACGACGCGCGCCCGCAAATCCGCGGTGCGCTCCGCCACCATGTCGGTCAGGCCGGCGAGCTCGTCCTTCATCGCCTCGATCTCGTCCGGCGGGCGCTCGCTGCTCCGGTCGCGAACGTCGCGCTCCAGCGACTCCATCTTGCCGGCGACCGAGACCAGCTTGCGCAGCATCGGCGTGATGCGGCTCGTGCGGATCGGCAGCTCCTCAAGCAGCGTCACGGCGCGGCGGCGGCGCTGCACGATGCGATCCTGGGCGGCGCGCTTCGTCGCCGAGGGCGTGCGCGGCTCGCGCAGCAGGTTCCAGTCGGCCTGGTTGAGCTCGAGCAGCTTGCGCACGGTGGCCAGGTTCGTCGGCAGCCGCTTGACGATCGTGGCCTTGGCCAGGCTCTCGGTCGTCGAGATCTTCATCGTGCGGTCGAAGGGCATGCGCCCGTCGGCGACGGCCTGCATGAGATCGACCGCCTGCTGCATGCAATGGTCGTTCTCAAGGACCTTGCGGCGGAAGGCCATCCGCGTCAGCTCGATCTTCTTGGCGAGCGCGATCTCTTCCTCGCGCGCCAGCAGCGGGATCTCGCCCATCTGCGTCAGGTACATGCGCACCGGGTCGTCGATCCGCCGGGCCGTCGCCTCCGCCAGGTCGGTTTCCGTGACTTCGTCGAGGCTCTCGCCCGCCTCGAGCGCCGAGGGCTTCTTGCGGTCGGCGTCGCGGAGCTTCTCGGCCTCGATCTCGTCGATCATGCTGATGCCAGAAAGCTCGATGCGGTTGAGCACGCTTTCGAGTTTCTCGGGTGATATCGCCTCGTCGGGCAGCGTCTCGTTGAGCTCCTCCCAGGTGAGGTAGCCGCGGCCGCGGCCGCGCTCGATCAGCTCGTTGACGCACTGCTCGATCGGATCGATGTCGGTGGTTGTGATGACTGCCGTCGCCATTCAGCTCGCTCCCTCGTTCGGGATTCCCCGCCTGCCTGACCCAATATCCCCTGCTGCCGCCAGTCCAACCGGTTTCGACGCCGTGCCCGCGGCGAAGAAATCGGGCCGCTCTCCCTGTTACGCCTCGGTGCCGCGCACCCTGAGTCGATGGTCGGCCGCCAGGGGACTCGGCGCCGTCGCCGAGATCCCCGACCGCTTTCGGCTCAGGTCCAGCAGCGATCGGAACGCCGCCGCGGCCTGCTCGTCCGGCGCACCGCGACCAAGCAGATGACCGCCGAGGCCCTCGATGCGCATCAAGTCCAGTTCGGCGCGCATGCGGTCGCCCGCCCGCGCCACATCCTCCGGCTCCGTGTCCTCCGCCCTCGCCGCAGCCCGCGAGACCAGTTCGCACAGGGCCGCGTCGTCGCAATTCGCAACCACGCGCTCCCGCGAGAATTCGCCCTGCGCCTGCGCTGCTTCGCAGACATCCAGCAGACGCCGCCAGGTGCGATTGAACCCGGCACACGCTCCAAGGCTGCCCGCCGCCTCGCCATACGACGCGGGCCGCGAGAGAATCAAACCAAAAAGCTCCTCGGCCGCCCGCACAAGCCCCGCGGGCAGAGCTCGAACTTCCGTCGCGTACGCGGACAACTCTCCAGACGTGGACGTCCCGTCCTCCTGCGGCCGGCGACCGGCCCCGCGCGCGGCGGTCAGCATTCCGTAAACCGCCGCCGTCGATAGGGATGCCAGCTCGGCCAGGCGGCTGGCGATCTGTCCCTGCGCAATCGGATCAAGACCGCCGGCAGCGCCAACCCTGCCGACGAAGCGCACCAACTCCTCGACCGCCGCCCGCTTGGCCTGTGGTCCCTCTGCGTTGAATGCGTGCACTGTCCTTCGCCACTTGAATTCTAGCGCATCGAGCGCCGATTGCAAATGACGGTTAAGTCCGTCCCTGCCTTCCGTTAACACGCAGTCGGCGGGGTCTTTTCCGCCGGTCATTATCGCAACCTTGACGACGATCTGATGGCGAAGGGCGACTTCCAGGGCACGGTCGGCAGCGCGCACGCCGGCGTCGTCGTTGTCGAAACACAAGATCAACGTGTCCACGTAGGGCTTCAGGAGCTTCACGTGACTGTCCGTCAGCGCCGTGCCGAGGGTAGCGACGACGTTCGTCACGCCGGCCTGCGCGACCAGCACCGCGTCGAGGTAGCCCTCCACCACCAACGCCGTCCGCGAACGTCCGATCGAGTCCCGTGCGACGTCGAGGTCAAACAGCACGCGCGACTTGCTGAACAGCGGCGATTCGGGGGAGTTCAGATACTTCGCGTCGTCGTCCGCTAATGTGCGCCCGCCAAAGGCGATGCAGCGCCCCAGCGGGTCGTTGATCGGAAACATCAGGCGGTTGCGGAACCGGTCGTATGCCTTGCCATTCTCGTTCAGGGCCACCAGCCCCGCCTGAACGAGCAGGTCTCGGGAAACGCCGGCCTTTTCGCCGGCATGCAAGAGCGTGTCCCACCCGGGAGCGGCGAGACCCAGGCGACGCCGACGGATCGTGTCTTCGGTGAGGCCGCGGCTGAGCGCGTACTCGCGTGCCGCGCGACCCTCGGGCCGGCCGAGGTTGCGTTCGAAGTGTGATCTGGCCCAGTCGAGCACGGATCGAAGCGCGTCACGTTGCTGGTGCTCGCGCGAATCGTCCACCGATGCGCGCGCGCGGATTCCGGCGCGCTCCGCGAGCATGCGGAGGGCCTGGCTGTACTCGACGCGATGCAGCCGCCGAACGAATTCGATCGCGTCGCCGCCGGCGCCGCACGACCAGCACTTGAAGATTCGTTTGACGGGGCTGACGCTGAGCGAGGGGGAGTGATCGTCATGAAACGGGCAAAGTCCGATAAGCTCTTTGCCTTTGCGCTTGAGCGAAACGCGCTCACCGATAAGATCGACGATATCGACCGACTCTAGGACCTTGTCTTTGAGCGAGTTGTGCATCCGGGACGTTCTAGAGACGACGGGCCGGCGCTGCCGGCCGATCTGCCTGGCGAACTCCTCTCTCGGTACCCATAAATATAGCCCGACTTCAGAAGTCGGGCAAACATCTGTTTCGAGAACTCGGTCCTCGGTGGCCCGACGTGGGCCAACAGGATGCCCAGGCCGGCCTGGTCGACGACCCCAGCGCCACCACTTCCGTGAGCGGTCCCGAGGCCACGCCGGTCATCGACACAGAACCCGATCGATCGCCCCCAGCGCCTGGCCACACGGCAGCGCGATGCGCGCCGTTGCCATCCCAGAAAGCGCCGACTCGTTCGGGTTGATCTCAATCACCGACGCGCCCGCGGTCCGCGCCGCCTCCACCAGCCCAGCCGCTGGATGAACGACGCCGCTTGTCCCAATCACCAGAATGACGTCGCAGCGCGCGGCGGCATCGAAGGCGGCATCAACCGCGTCGGGCGGCAGCAACTCGCCGAACCAGACGACGCCCGGGCGCACGCGCTCTCCGCACTCGGGGCAGCGCGGATCGGGGCCAAGATCGTCGAGACCGTGAATCTCGCAAGGGCAGGACTGGCAGCGGGCCACATCGAGGCGCCCGTGCAGCTCGATGACGCGCCGAGAACCGGCCCGAGTGTGCAGACCGTCGACGTTCTGCGTCACGAGCGAGAAGTCGGGGAACCGGCGCTCCCACGCCGCCAGGACCCGGTGTCCCTCGTGAGGCTCGATGGTGCGAAGCTGCGCCCGACGCTGCCGGTACCACTCCCAGACGCGCACCGGGTCGCGCGCGAAAGCCTCCGGCGTCGCGAGCTGGGACGGATCGAACCGCGACCACAGCCCGCCGGCATCGCGGAACGTCGCGACGCCCGACTCCGCCGACATGCCCGCGCCGGTCGAGACGCAGACCGAGCCGGACCCGGACAGCAGTCGTGCGGCGTGCTCGATCGCGCGGAGATCCACGCCGCCAGTGTAGCGGCGTTGGTTGCGGGAGAGGGTCGTGCACTTGCGGCCGGTGCGCCGCTCCCCCCCTTTACGGGCGGGTTCTTGGATAGCCGCGTGTCGCCGGGGCAGCCAGGGCGGAAGAGGGCTACGGCTTCGGCGCTTCGGCTGCCGCGCGTTGCGGCCGGGGCGCTGCCCGCTAACAATGCCCGAAACAATGCTCGCTCGAATTCATAGCATGTCGCTGGCTGGCATCGAGGCGCGTCACTGCGAGATCGAGGTCGACGTGACCGGCCGCGGTTTCGGTCCGCCGACGCTCGTCGGTCTGCCGGATTCGGCGGTGAAGGAGAGCGTGGAGCGGATCCGCAGCGCGCTGACGAACTCGGGCTTTCCGTTTCCGCGCAGCCGCAGCACCATCAATCTCGCCCCTGCCGACGTTCGCAAGGAGGGGCCGAGCTTCGACCTGCCCATCGCGCTGGGCCTGATGCTCGGCGATGACCAGTTCCGCAGCGAGCTGCTCGACGACGTGCTCATCGCCGGCGAGCTGGCGCTGGACGGCCGCGTGCGCCCGATTCGCGGAGCGCTGTGCATGGCGCTGCTGGCGCGGGAACGCGGCGTGCGCTGCGTCGTCGTGCCGCGCGAGAACGCCGAGGAGGCGGGGGTCGTCGCGGGCGTGGAGGTGTACGGCGTCGGGTCGCTGACGGAAGCCGTGGGTTTCCTGAACGGAAAGCTGCCGCTGGAGCCGACGCAGGTCGACCTGGATGCCGTGTTCAATCACGCCGGCCGTTACGAGGTCGATTTCGCCGACGTGCGCGGGCAGGAGCCGGTGAAGCGCGCCCTGCTGATCGCCGCCGCCGGGCGCCACAACGTCCTGCTGATCGGTCCGCCGGGCACGGGCAAGACGATGCTGGCCAAGCGGCTGCCGACGATCCTGCCGCCGCTGTCGCTGCACGAGGCGCTGGAGACCACGCGCATCTACTCGGCGGCGGGCAAGCTGTCCGCCGGCGAGAGCCTGCTGGCGACGCGGCCGGTGCGGCAGCCGCATCACTCGGTGAGCACGGCGGCGCTGGTGGGCGGGGGGACGGTGCCGACGGCGGGGGAGGTGTCGCTGGCGCATCACGGCGTGCTGTTTCTCGATGAGTTTCCGGAGTTCAGCCGGACGGTGCTCGAGTCGCTGCGGCAGGTGATCGAGGACGGCTGCGTGCACATCTCGCGGGTGCACAGCGCGGTGAGATTTCCGGCGGATTTTCTGCTGCTGGCGGCGATGAACCCGTGTCCGTGCGGGTATTTCTCCGATCCGCGGAAGCCGTGCCGCTGCTCGGCGCCGCAGATCGACCGCTACCTGGCCCGCGTTTCCGGGCCGCTGCTGGAGCGGATCGACATTCACATCGAGGTGCCGGCGGTGCCGATCGCCGCGCTGCGCGACATGCAGCCCGGCACGGACAGCGCAACGATACGCGAGTCGGTCGGCCGCGCGATCGAGATTCAGCGCGCGCGCTTCGGCGACGGCTCGACGGTGACGAACGGGCGCATGACCTCGCGGCACTTGCGCAAGCACTGCCAGCTCGACGAGTCGGGCGAGCGCATCCTGCGCCAGGCGGTCAGTGAGCTGGGCCTGAGCGCCCGGGCGCACGACAAGGTCCTGCGCGTGGCGCGCACGATCGCCGACCTGGCGGGCGCGCCGAGCATCGAGGCCATGCACCTGGCGGAGGCGATCCAGTACCGCCGGCTGGATCGCAGCCTGTGACGGGCGGACGGATCTCCAAGGAACATCAGCGGGTTTCGTCAGGACGGGGACAGCCGATATCCTCTGGCCCATGGACCGCTCCGGCGTCTGGGAGAAGTTCCTCGAGTCCGTCCCGTTCGATCTCTACCCGTTCCAGGAGGAGGCGCTGCTGGCCTGGTTCGAGAGCCCGGGCGGCGTTCTGGTCTGCGCCCCGACGGGAATGGGCAAGACGCTCATCGCCGAAGCCGCCGTCTTCGAGGCCCTGCACACGCACAAGCGGCTGTACTACACGACGCCGCTGATCGCGCTGACGGACCAGAAGTATCGCGAGTTACAGGAGTCTGCCCAGCGCTGGGGCTTCCGGCGCGAGGACATCGGGCTGATCACCGGCAACCGTCGCGAGAACCCCGAGGCGCCTGTGCGCGTGGTGGTGGCGGAGATCCTGCTGAATCACCTGCTCGCGCCGGACGCGGCGCTGAGCGATTTCGAGCACGTCGCCGCGGTCGTGATGGACGAGTTTCACAACTTCAACGACGCGGAGCGCGGCATCGTCTGGGAGCTGTCGCTGGTCATGCTGCCGCGGCACGTGCGGGTGATGCTGCTGTCGGCGACGGTGGGCAACCCGTACGAATTCTCGCAGTGGCTGAAGCGGGAGCACGGGCGCGAGGTTGCGCTGGTGACGTCGAACGAGCGCCGCGTGCCGCTGGAGTTCCTGTGGGTGGAGGACCGGCTGCTTTCGGAAGTGCTGCCCGAGATGGTCAGCAGCGACGACGCGGCCAACCGCACGCCTGCGCTGGTGTTCTGCTTCAACCGCGACGAGTGCTGGGAGCTGGCGGAGCGGCTGAAGGGGCTCGACCTGATCGGCGGCCCAGCCCGGGCGCAGATCGAGGAGCATCTGAACCAGAAACGCGACGATCTGGCCGAGGGCGTCGGCCCGAAGCTGCGGCAGATGCTGCTGCGCGGCGTCGGCGTGCATCACGCCGGCGTGCTGCCGAAGCACAAGCACATCGTCGAGGAGCTCTTCCTGCGCAAGCTCGTGCCGTTCGTGATCTGCACGGAGACGCTGGCGGCGGGCATCAACCTGCCGGCGCGCTCGGTGGTCCTGAGCACGCTGCTGAAAGGACCGCGGACGGAGCGCACGCTGGTGGCGCCGGCGACGGCGCACCAGATCTTCGGCCGCGCGGGCCGGCCGCAGTTCGACCGGCAAGGCTACGTCTACGCCGTCGCGCACGACGACGACGTGAAGATCAACAAGTGGAAGAAGCGCTACGAGCAGATCGACCCGAAGTCGAAGGACCCGGGCGTGATGCGCATGCGCAAGGAGATGGAGCGCAAACGCCCAACGCGGCGCAAGACCGAGACCTACTGGACCGAGGGACAGTTCAAGTCGCTGATCGCCGCCGGCCCGGCCAAGCTCTTCTCACGCAGCATGATCCCCTACCAGGTGCTGGTGTTCATGCTGACGCGCACGGGCACGCTCCAGGAAGTGCGGCACTTCCTGCGGCGGCGCTTCACGTCGCCCGACCGCCTCGAGAAGTTCGAGCAGCAGCTCGCGGCGATGCTGTCGAACATGGCGGCCCTGGGCTATCTGGCGATCTCGGACGACGGCGACCACGTCACGCTCAACGACGGCATTCACCGGTTGCTCGGTTTCCGCAGCGTCGACCCGCTCTACGGCGCGTTCCTGTGCGAGCTGCTGAGCCGCGCCGACGAGCGCGAGAAGCTGCTGGCGCTCGAATCGGTGCTGGAAGTGCCCCGGAGCATCGAACGCAAGGTGCGCATCCCCGAGGGCGCTCCGGGCCCGCTCGAGACGCAGGTCTTGCAGCCCATGCTCGTATCGATGGGGATCGTCGCGGCTCATGTGGCCGCCCGCAGCGACGACGACGAAAACGACTACGACGACGAGCCGCCGGAGGACGAGGAACGTCCGCCGTCGTTTCCCGAGATGCTCAAGCTGGCCTTCGATGCGCGCCTGGTCACGCCCGAGCCGCTGCCGGTGCAGCCGAAGTGGGTGGCCGGCGCCGCCTTCGAGTTCGACTGCGACTTCTACAAGTTTGTCCGCAGCGCCGAGCTGGTCAAGCAGGAGGGGCTCGTTCTGCGACACCTGCTGCGCCTCGCGATTCTCGCCGGCGAGTTCCTCGAATTCACGGGCGACCCGGATTACGAGCGCGTCGGTGAACTGGCCACGCGCACCTGCCATCGCGTCGATCCGGCGTACACGGATCGCTTCCTGGCCGACGCCGCGGCCATCCGCAAACTCGCCCAGTCTCGTTGAGGCGGCGCCCTCAGGCGTCGGCGGGGAGGATCGCGTCGGCGACGGCGTCGCGGGCCGGCTGGTAGCGCGGCTTCGAGACGCGCAGCGGACGGGCCGGCGGGCGCTTGCTGTCGCGCGGGCGCGAGGCCCAGCCCAGCGAGAACAGGCCGATCGCGTACAGCAGCAGGAACGTGCCGCCGACGTAGTTGTCCTGCCGCAGGAACCACAACCACTGCGCCAGGCAGAACGCGCCCACGGCCAGCTCCACCATCCACAGGCGCGAACGGATCGCGGCGTACGGACTGCCGGCCACGCTGCTGCGGGTCTCGCCGCCGCGCGTGCCCGACTTCGGCGTGCGCACGAACTCGCCGCCTTTCTGAAGCAGGCCGACCAGGACGGCGACGCTGTTGTTGATCGAAAGGCCCAGGCCGAGCACGATGAGCTTCAGCAGGTGCATCGGCCCAACCGAGCCGCCGAGCGAGATGCGTCCGTAGCAATAGGCGGTCCAGGACGCGCCCGCCGCCAGCAGGCAGACCAGCGAGCTCCAGCTCAACAGCGCCGCGTAGCGCTCGACCGGCACGAACCACAGCAGTGTCCGCCCCAGGGCCACGGCGAGGACCATGAACACGTTGACGGCGTACTGCGTCAGGTGCACGCTGGACTCGATCTTCTGGATCAACGTCAGCCGCGGCGACGCCCAGACCCGCGGCAGCAGCTTGCGCGCCGTCTGCATCGAGCCCGTGGCCCAGCGGCGCTGCTGGGCCTTCAGCGCGTCCACCGAGTCCGGAATCTCCGCCGGAGTGACTTCACCGGGGCAGTAGAGCATCTTCCAGCCGGCGAGCTGCGCGCGATACGAAAGATCGAGGTCTTCCGTGATCGTATCGCCTTGCCACCCTCCGACCTGCGGGTCCTCGATCACGCTGCGGCGCCAGATGCCCGCGGTGCCGTTGAAGTTGAACAGCAGGCCGTTCCACGCCCGGCCAGTCTGCTCGACGCCGAAGTGACCGTCGATGCCCAGCGCCAGCGCCTCGGTGATCCAGGAGTCGCGGCCGTTCAGGTGGCCCCAGCGGCCCTGCACGCAGGCCACGGTGGGCCGCGTGGCGATCAGCGGCACAAGCTGTCGCAGGAACTGCCGGCCGGGAATGAAATCGGCATCGAAGATCGCGATGTACTCACCGGAGGCCAGCGGCGTGGCATGGGCCATCGCGCCCGCCTTGTAATGCGCGCGGTTCTGACGGCGCACGATCTTGATGTCGTGTCCGGCGGCGCGCAGCTCGGCGGCGACGCGTTCGACGATTTTGCACGTCTGGTCGGTGCTGTCATCCAGCACCTGAATCTCGTGCCGGTCGCGCGGGTAGTCCATGCGCGCCACCGCTTCCAGGACGCGCCGCGCCACCGTAACTTCGTTATACAGAGGAACCTGCGTAGTTACGCGCGGCCAGGCCGAGTCCGGTGTCTCGCGGCGATAGCGCGCGATCGTCGCGGCCTGTTCGGCCAGGACGCGCGCCCGGCATCGGTGCGTCATGACCGCCAGCACAAACAGTCGGACTCCGTACAGCGCCGGAACGACCACGACCACGACGAAGATGACAAGCGCTAAGCTCTGAAGGGACTCGAGCAAACTGGATTACCTTTTGGGCTTCCCGGGGGATTCTTCCGCGCCGACCGCACCGGCTCTGCCAACCCATCGCCGAATCTAGTTCGCCGCACATTCCGTGTCAACTCGCTGCGGCTGCGGGCGCCGCGCGCCCGACCCGCCGCACACCGGATCCCCGAGACGTACCGGCGACCGGCTCGTGAGTCGTGCCGGTCTCGCCCGGACGAGTTCGGATCGCATTGGCGTATATTGCTCCGACGGTAGCGGATCGCAAAAACAAGCCCGTGGCGAGCCGGCGTGGTTTCCGGACTCGCCACGGACGCTATTGCTTGCTACAGCAAAAGTTACGGATGAGCGGGCTCGGCCGGCATCAGGACCGTATCCACGATGTGGATCACGCCGTTGCCCGCCTCGGTGTCGGCCTTGACGACCTTGGCGCCCTCGATCATGACGTGGTTGTCCTTGATCGAGATCTTGATCTCAGTGCCCGCCAGCGTCTTGGCGGTCTTCATGGCCTTGATGTCCGCCGCCGCCTTGTGGCCTTCGAGCACGTGGTTCTTGAGGATCTTCTGCAACTTGGCCTTGTTCTCGGGCTTCATCCACTCATCCAGCTTGGCCTGGCCGAGCTTCTTGAAGGCCTCGTCCGTCGGGGCAAAGACCGTGTACGGGCCCTTGCCCGAGAACGTGCTGGCCAGGTCGGCAGCCTCGATCAGCTTCACGAATGTCTTCAGGTTGCCCGAGTCCTTCGCCAGCTCGACGATGTTCTTGGGCTTCGGCTGCTCCTTGTGAACCTCCTGCGCCACGGCGACGGAGGTCGAAAACGCGGCTGCGGCAATCATCACCATCACCTTCTGAACCACCGACGTTCCGAACATGCTTTCACTCCTATCACGCGACGCTCGCGCCAGCTTTTTCCGCGTCCGGCCACCATGGCTGGAACGCATGGGCGCGGCGACGAGACACCAATCTGGCCTGTCCGGGCGCTCCCGACCCCGCCCACGGCCTTCCGGCCGAGGGTGGACGCGGGCCGTACGCGGGCACCGGCCTGCACGCTCAGCGCAGACGGACAGCGGCCGTCGGACGGAGGCGTGCGCGTCACCTTGCAAGATCAACCAGTGATCAATCTTGCTCGACAACCACTTTCTTCGAAGGAGACCATCGGGAGGGGTGCAAAAAGCAGCCGGGTCCACGCTCCACGGGCAGACACCCACCGCTCCTCTATTACCAATCGACGGACAAGTATCTCGCATTTTGTCGGTTTTGCAAGTCGTGGCCGGCCCCGTTTTTTATACTCAGCCCCACCCGTGCGTCCGGGCGCGGTTCCGGCGGCCGCCAACCCGCTTCTTATCCCGACGTTCAACATCGGGTACGATCCGTTCCTGTTCCCGGCGGTTGCGCCCCCGCGGCGCTCACGAAGAGGCACCACCATGCTCGGCACTTTCGACAGCGTTCTCGACACCATCGGCAAAACCCCCCTCGTCCGTCTCAACCGCTGCGCCGACGGACTCCCATGCCCCATCTACGGAAAGGTCGAGTTCTTCAACCCCGGCGGCAGCATCAAGGACCGCATCGGCCACGCCATGATCGAAAAGGCCGAACGTGAAGGACTCATCAAGCCCGGCGTCAGCACCATCGTCGAGGCCACCGCCGGAAACACCGGCGTCGGCCTGGCGCTCGTTGCCGCCGTCAAGGGCTATCGCTGCATCTTCGTCCTGCCCGACAAGATGAGCCGCGAGAAGATCGACCTGCTCAAGGCCTACGGCGCCGAGACCGTCATCGTCCCCACCAACGTTCCGCCCGATTCGCCCGAGAGCTACGGCGGCGTCGCGAAGCGGCTGATGAACGAGATTCCGAACGCCTGGCAGCCGAACCAGTTCACCAACATGTCGAACCCGGAGATTCATTACCTGACGACCGGGCCCGAGATCTGGGAGCAGACCCGCGGGCAAGTCACCTGCTTCGTCTCCGGCATCGGCACCGGCGGGACGATCAGCGGCGTCGGCAAGTACCTGAAGGAGCGCAACCCCAACATCCGCATCGTCGGCGCCGATCCGGAGGGCTCGATCCTCTCCGGCGGACAGCCCAAGAGCTGGAAGGTCGAGGGAATCGGCGAAGACTACGTGCCCAAGACGTTCAACAGCCAGGTCGTCGACGAGTGGGTGCGCGTCAGCGACAAGGAGAGCTTCCTGGCGGCGCGCAAGGTGGCGCGCACCGAGGGGCTGCTGATCGGCGGCAGTTGCGGCACGTGCGTCGCCGCGGCGCTGCGCTACGCCGAGCGGCTCACGCCGAAGGACCTCGTGGTGGTCGTCATGCCCGACACGGGGCGCAACTACCTGAGCAAGTGCTACAACGACGAGTGGATGCGCGAGAACGGCTACCTCGAGGAAGAGGCCAAGCCCGCCACCGCCCGCGACGTGCTGGCGTTTCTGGGCCCGCGCGAGATATTCAGCCTCTCGCCCGGCGACACCATGCAGCGGGCGATCGAGCTCTTCCGCGAGCGCGGCATCTCGCAGATCCCGATCATCGAAAGCGGCCGCGTCGTCGGCGGGTTACAGGAAGTCACGCTCGCGCGCCTCCTGCACGAGGGCCAGCGGCCCGAGAAGGTGAAGCTGCGCGACGTCATGGTCCGCCCGCTGCCCGAGGTCGACGAGAACATCTCCGTCGACGAGATCTACCGCCTGCTCCTCAGCGGCAACACAGGCGTCCTTGTCCGCAGCCATGGCAGGATCGCCGGCATCATCACGCGCATCGACCTGGTGAACTTCTGGGACATGCCGAAGCGCAAATAGCGTCAGGTGTTCCCGCCCTATGGCCCGGGCACAGCAGAGCCGTGTCCTCAGCCCGGACAGGGGCGGCTCGGATCTTGGTTCCGGGATAAGCGCATGTGTCCGTCTTGAGGCCGGGCTGGGGACTTGTGGCCGGAATGGGGACTTGGCCGGGCTGGGGACAGCCCGGCTCTGACGTGGCGCTTGCTTCGTCAACGGCGCCGGGAATCCGAACCCCCGGTTTCTCTCGTGCTCCGATGTTTCATGCAAGAGTTCGTTCAGGCGGCGGGCTATCTTGTGCGCGGGCGTGAGTCGTCCGGATCGGGCTCGGCGGCGAGGGCCGCGGCGCTCATGGTGTGCGGCTCTCGTTCGCGCGTATCGCCGACGGGCCCGAAGTTCACCCGCCGGGCCTCGTCCCAGTAGCGGCCGGCGTTGAACTCGAAGCCGGCGCGCATGACGAGCTCGGCGACGAGCCCGGCCATGATGGCGATGAAGCCGAGGACGAAGAAGATGGTGCCGATCAACGGCGCCTTGCCCCAGAAGGCCTTCCACGGATCGAGCGAATAGACGGCGCTCAGCAGCGCAAACCCGAAGCAGGCCACCGTCGCCGCCCAGGCCCACATCGTGATCTGCCCGAAGAAGTGGATCGGCCGCGTGCGGTATTTCTGAAGCAGCCGCACCAGCAGCAGGTCGAACAACACCTTCGTGACGCGGCCGTAGCCGTACTTGCTGCGGCCCGCGGTGCGGGGGTTGTGGCGGACGACCATTTCGGTGATGCGCGCCCCGTGAATCGACGCGTAGATCGGGATGAAGCGGTGCATCTCGCCGAAGAGCCGGGCGTCGCGGACGACGTCGGCGCGGTAGGCCTTGAGCGTGCAGCCGTAGTCGTGCAGCCGGACGCCGGTGACGCGGCCGATGAGCCAGTTCGCGACGCGCGAGACGCGGGTGCGCAGCCAGGAATCCTTGCGGTCCTTGCGCCAGCCGCTGACGACGTCGTAGCCTTCTTCTAGCTTGTCGACGAGCCGCTCGATCTCGTCGGGCTCGTTCTGGCCGTCGCCGTCGAGCGGCACGATCACCGGGGCGCGGGCCGCCCAGAAGCCCGCCATCATCGCCGCCGTCTGGCCGAAGTTGCGCGCCAGGTGAATGACGCGCAGCCGCGGCTCGCGGGCCGCGACGGCGTCGAGCAGCTCGCCGGTGCGGTCGCGGCTGCCGTCGTTGACGACGACGATCTCGAAGGAGCGGCGCTGCCGCGCGAGCGACTCCAAGAAGCGCGCCAGCACGTTCGCGACGTTCGCCTCTTCGTTGAACATCGGGACGACGACCGAAATGTCGGGTCTGACGCTCACGCCAATGATCCTGCGAGCCGCTCGGCGCACGCGGCGGCGTCCGCTTGGTGGCCGTTTCAATCATAGCCGATGGCGACGCGGGCTCGAGACGCTCGCGCCGGCGAGCTACTCGCGCCCGGCCGTTCGGTCGCTGGATTCCTTCGCCGCCCGTCTCGCCCTCAACAGCCCGCGAGGGGAGCGACATCCGCCGCGAACGCGGCGCAGGCTCGATCGACGCAGGCCTCCCAGTCCTGACTGCCTCTGGCGGCCAGCTCCGGTCGCGAGAATGCGTAGATCACCGAACGCGAGGCGTTGATGATCGCCCCACGGCCGCCAGGCAGGAAACACGGCCGACAGGCCTCGACCCCCGCCCCTTGCGCACCGTAGCCCGGTACGAGCCAGGGAGTCACGGGCATGGTGTTGCGCAGCGCGGACGTGCTCGCCGCGTCCTTCGGCGCCACGACTGCGCCGACGCACGACAGGCCACATTGGCCGACCAGCGCGGCTCCGCCGCCCCAGCGCGCCACCAGCTCCGCCATGTGCTGATAGAACGCGCGCCCCGCCGGGCCGCCGAAGCCGTGAATCTCGTCCGCTCCCGGGTCCGACGGCCGAACCAGCACGTAGACGCCCCGGCCGCCCGCCGCCGCCGCCTCGACAAACGGCCGTACGGCGCCCTCACCCAGATAGCCCGCGAGCGTGACGGCGTCCGGAATGCAGTCTGCGTCGACGTCCGCAAACGGTGGCGCAGCCAGGTGTCCGCGCGCGTACAGCCGCGCCGTCGAGCCGATGTCGCCGCGCTTGATGTCGCCGATCACGAGCAGTCCGCGGGCGTGCGCGTGCCGCACGAGCCTGTAGTACGTCGCCACGCCGTGCTCGTACAACGCCTCGAAGAAGGCCGAGTTCAGCTTCACCGCCGGCGCGTGCGCCGCGGCGATGTCGATCAGCGTGCGGCAGAAAGCGTGAACCTGGTCGGCGGCCTGGCGGACCGTCGGCTGCTCGCGGCGCAGCGCCGGCGGCAGCGACTCATACACCGGGTCGATGCCGACGACCGCCGGCGTGCGACAGCGCTGAATTGCGGCGGCGAGGCGATCCTGGAAGTTCTGGGGCATGTCGCTGGTGGTCCCGCGCCCGGTTGAAGCCGCCCCCGCGCCTTTCGGGCCGGAGTTACGAATCCGGCACGTCGCAGGCGCAGTCCGATAGCCTAATCCGGCAGTCGGCGAGTGGCAATTCGTACTAATAAAGCTTGACTGGTCTTTCGGGACCGCGTAATTTTCCGGCGTAGCAGGCATTTTTTACGAGCCTGGGGCTTGAATTGCCGAGCATTTCCAATGTTGATCGGACGGCGCGCGATCATGAGGCCGTTGGCCGCAAGCGGTTTCGCGGCGCGTCAGTAAGTTTGGATAAGCAGTTTGTGCCCGGCAAAGCTTGCCCATCTTCGCGTTGATTAGCACCATTTCCGAGTACGAAGGCACTCAGCTCCGCGGAGGGCGGCTGAATACCTTTTGCTCCGGGGGTGGAGAATGACTGGGAAAGAAGCCGCCCGCCTGGTTGGCGGGATCGTTTACGGTCTGCCGATTCTGTTGGCGGTGCACGCCGCCACGCCCGCAATTGCCCAACTCGATTGCACCAAGGCCGACATCGTCGGCAGTGACGGCAAGGTGGACCAGGACGACCTGGGTCTGCTGCTCGGGCAGTTCGGCCTTTGTGCCGGGCACCCCGGCTTCAACTCCGCCGCCGACCTCAACGCTGACGGGTGCGTGAATCAGGTGGACCTGGGCATTCTTCTGCCGTGCTATGGCTGGGACAAGTGCGACGAAAACATGGCGCCGGTCGCGGCGCCGAGCGGCCCGGCCAGCGGCACCGTCGGAACGCCCGTGCAGTTCAGCGGCTCCGGCTCGTCGGATTGGGACGGACAGATTGTTTCCCGGCACTGGAGCTTCGGCGACGGCACGACGTCGACGGAGGCGAACCCGCAGAAGACGTACTCGGCGGCGAGCACCTACACGGTGACGTTGACCGTAACCGACGACTGCGGTGCGACTAACGCGAAGCAGATTCAGATCTCGATCACCCAGCCCGGCGACCCCCAGCCGCTCCAGGCGGATTTTGACGTGAAGATGTTCGTCGGCGGGGATTTTGACGATCCCTCGCGTTGGCAGGGCATCGGTTTGACCTCGGATAATCCCGCCGAGCGCGGCGTGAAGCTGATGCTGGATGGTTCCCTGTCTACGGGCGCCATTGTGTCGTACCGCTGGCAGATCGGCGCCGGGTCGTACTTCTACGGCATGCAGCCGATCAAGCAACTCTATGGTACTGCAAACGTTACGCTCAGGGTACGCGACGCGGATTGGAATGAGAGTAGCGTGACGAAGACGGTTTATGTCGCCGACGGTCTGGCGTTCATGTCGGCATCGAGCTACTTCGGCGAGCAGTTCGCTCCCGGCGCCTACGTCTTGGATGGTACGGATGCGTGGATGATCGGCGGCCTCGGCGACAACCCGGGACGGATCGCGGTTCTGGACATTTCCAATCCGGCGGCATTGCCCGCAGTCGTTCCAATGCCGATGATAGCGTCTGGAGCGACGGCGATGACGATCAACGGCGGGAGGCTGTTCATCTCGCGTGATCAGTTCGGGCTGGACGTTTACAACACGTTGAGGGATCCTGGTAGTTTTGCACTACTAAAGAGTTACGCGGCCGGTGCTTTTGGCGCCGGGTACGTAAAGGCGGTCGCGACGAAAGGCAACGTGGTCTTCATCGCGACCTATTCACCGAACACCGTTCGCGGTTATGATTTCTCGAATCTCGCGAATCCGGTGCTACTGTGGAGCCTTCCCCTGAATGCACGCCGGCTGGCCGTGACGGGCGACGTGCTGGTCGGGCACAATGACATCGGGAAGTTCTTTGCGGTCGATATTCGAACGCCAGCGGCACCGGTGACCGTCGTTTCCGATCTATATCTTGGTCAGAACCAGAGTTACAAGATTACGACCTGGAACAACCGGGTAGCGGTCGGCCTCGTTACGCAGTCGGCGGTGATCGACTTCGACGTGCCCTCCGATCCGAATGAACCGATTGCGGCTTCAGAAGTTACGACGATGCCCGTGACTGGTGGATACGCGTTCTCCGACACGCGCCTGTATTGGCTGCAAGGCAACATCGTATCCAAGCATGACTTCGCATGGAATCCGATCTACGACATGCAAACCGCGCCGGTCGTGAATTCGTTCACGTTCACGCTCCTGTTCGACAACAACGGCGCCTGGGAACGGCCCGTGTTGTTCGTAGGCACGTGGAGCGGCCTGCGCGCCTACGCTCCATAGCCGGCTTCGCGCTTCGTCACCCCCGGAAGACCAATCGCTCCCGTGCGCCCAACTTTGGCGAGGGAGCGATTCCTTTTTTGTCCGTTGTTTCCTCCGGAGTAAACCGGTTACGAAATTGCTTGACACATCCCCGTCGGGCGTTATGCTGCCCCGTGCGAGTTTTTCGTTGCTGACAATCTGGGTCTGACGCGCTTTCTCGATTTCCAATTGCGCGCCCGTGGAGGGGTAGCATGTCACGTTACATCGTCATCGCGGCGGTCGCTCTCACGTGCGGTGCCTTCCTGCCCACGACTTCAGCGCAACCGACCGGAATCCAATCGGGCCTTTGCGAACCGAACCAGCTTGATGACTGCCCGCCGTGCCCGACGTTCCCGAACTGCGCGGGTTGCCAGCCGGGCGACCCGGACTTCCCGGCGTGCCTGTTCTGCCCGGACGGCGTGCTGCATCGCGAGGCCCTGCTCTATTTGTACCTGCTTCAGAACCCCAGCGCACTCGGGCGCGTGGAGCCCCGGTTCGAGCTGGACCGCTGCCAGGACGACTCGCCCCAGCCGCCGGGATATCCGTTCGCCGACGGCCGAGACGGCTTCCGCGACGGTGGCATTGGACCGGCATTTCTTCAGAGCTTCCTGCCGAGCTGCTTCGTCTGCGAGGAGATCTTTCTTGGAGCGCGGCGCGTTCGTACGGGCTTCAATGTCGGCAAGCTGCTGGTGATTTACTTCCCGGATTCGGATGGTGTCGTCGACCCGAACGACCTGAGCACCGACGACAGCGTCCTCTATATCGGAATGGATGTATTCAGCGGTAACCGGCGAACCGTGACGGCTTTTGGCGGGTCGCTGGATTTCGACATCGAGAACCTCATTAACGGCGATCCCAGCCTGTGCAATGACGGTGTGCTCGATCAGGACCTCAACGGCGAAGCCGACCTGTGCGGCGTGCTGTTCGATTTCGACGCCGACGGCCGGCCGCGGGAAGTGACCCGCTGGAGCCAGACGGGATTGCCGCAGTGCCAGACGGCGTTGAATTCGTTCGATTGCGGCGGCGGCACGGAGCGCTACGCCATCACGATCACCGACTGCCCGCCCGATGTGAGTCTGTGCCTTCCGCCGCGCGTGAAGGACACGGTCGGGTCGATCAACATCTTCAACGAGCGCTGCGCGTTTGGAGACCGCTCGGTTCAGTCGGTGATCGAGCTGATCCCGTCAAGCTCGGTTTCGATGTTCCCTGACCCGCGCGATCCCGGCCTGCTCCAGAACGATATCGACCTGCTGGCGGCGCTCGGCCCGCGCGATCTCGAGTTCGTCATCCGCCATTTCGAGAGCCTGTTCCTCGCGGAGGCGGGCGGCGATCCTGCGCTGGCGCGCATGCGGGCCGCCAGCGCCGGCATCTACGCGTTCGTGGGCGCCACCGACAACTTCGGTCCCGAAGACAGCATGCAGATGCAGTTGAACGCCGTGCTGCCGCAGATCGAAGTGACCAAGAAGCTGCGTTGCGTCGACAGCACCGACCCGAACTTCCATGATCACGTCGCCGCGATCCCGGGCTCGGAAGTCGAGTTCCGAATCACGGTCGAGAACACCGGCAACCGGCCGCTCGATGTCACGCTGACCGACATTCTCGACCCCAGCCTCGGGCTCACGAACCTGACCGGCCTCTCGGCGGTCTTCGTCCGCGGCAGCGATGGCCAGGTTTTCAACATCCCCCCGACCGATCCTGCGACGCTCGGGCTCAACGAGGACTTCTTCGGCCCCGGCCCCGGCGGGTTCCTCGCCGGCGTGCAGTCCGGCGAACCGCGCGACCTGGGCCGACTCAACGGCCTGGCGGTCTGCAACAACGTCATCAACGGCGACAAGATCACCATCACGTTCCGCGGCACGGTGGATCCCAACTTCGCGTGCGAGCCGAACACGCCGGTTGACATCACGAACTCCATCGCCGGTCTCGGCCTTTACACTCAGAACGACCCGCGCGACCCGAATTACGATCCGAACGAGCCGACCATCGTCTACAACACGGCGGACAATCCGAACGTCATCGACACCCCGCGCGAGATCAAGCAGGGCTTCGACGACAACGTCGTCACCATCGACGTCCGCTGCCGCGACGTGCGCTTCGACAAGAAGGTGCAGCTCTGCAACGGCGATTGCGACCTCGTGCCCTGCCCCAACGATCCGAACAGCTTCGTCGACGAGCTGATCATCCCCAACGGGCCGTTCCCGTTCTGCCTGCGCTATCGCTACCGGGCCCAGAACCTCGGCGAAGTCAGCGAGCAGGTCTCCGTCACCGACTCGCGCCTCTGCGCCGACGTCGCCGCCGCCAAGATCATCCTGGCCGATCCGAACGTGCCGGGCGAGCCCGGCGACATCGAGCTGATCGACTGCGACGTCTGCCCCTCCGGCGTGATCTTCACGCTGCCGCCGGGCGGCGCGCTCGACCTGTTCTGCTCGGTGCGCTTCAAGTCGCAGGGGGCGCTTGACGTCTTCCTGAAGCTCGACAACGACCAGCCCTGTCCGCCCACCGCCCGGCCCGGCAAGGGCAAGGACGGCGGCGGAAACGGCGGCGACGGTGGCGGTAACGGCGGCGGCAACTCCGACGGCATCGACGACGCTCCGCCGGTTCGCCAGCCGCACTGGGGCGGCAAGATCGACGTCGCCGGCGTGGACGATCCGGACGAGTGCTACCTGAACTGCTCGCGGGCCGTCTTCCAGGCGGTGACGGATCCGAACGATCCGAACCTGCCGGACATCTGCGACGGAAACGACATCTTCGTCGACGACCAGGCCGAGGTCTGCCGGGTCGTCTGTATTCTCGAAGTCGAGAAGTACGTCGAGTGCGTCAATTGCGCGGACCCGAACGCGCCGCTTAACAACGACCCGAACTGCGCTGCGGACCCGAGCTGCGCCATCAACGGCGGCGACCTCCAGGACTTCATCGAGGCGACGCCGGGCTCGTGCCTGCGATTCACGGTGAGGATCACGAACATCAGCGAGAACGACGTCGAAGTCTGCCGCCTGCTGATCCAGGACGCGCTCGATCCGAACTGTGGCCTGGTAGTGGATCCCAACAGTTGGGTCTTCACGCGCAACGGGCAGGTGTGCCCGCCGCCGGCCGGCCGCAACGTCAACGGCATTCCGTTCATCTTCAACCCGAACACCTGTCCGGGCGGCGGCAACCTGAAGGTCGGCGACGTGGTGGTCTTCACGTTCCGCGCCACGGTGCCGAACAACGCCGACCCGAACTGCGATCCGATCAACACGGTCAACGTCTTCGGCTCGGTCGATCCGAGCTGTCCGAATGACCCGAACGACCCGAACGCGTTCTATTCCTGCCAGGACAACGCCGTCGCCGTGGTCGACGTCAAGCAGCCGTCGATCATCTGCACGAAGGAGTGGCAGGTTGCGTGGGATTCGGACGGCGACTGCGTGCCCGGGCCGCAGGTCATCAACTTCGGCTCGAACCTCGACCTCTCGACGATCGTCTTCCCGGCGCGGCTGACGATGCGCGCCACCGCCCGCAACACCGGCCAGGTGCCGCTGTGCGTGACCGCGGCGGACGTCAACCTGCTGTCGTGCGTGGCGAACATCCCCGGCATCTGCATCGACGGGACCAACGAGCTCTCGCCCCCGGTGCAGAAGTGCCTCGACCCCGGCGAGCAGGACACCTGGACGGTGGTGATCCTGATCCAGACCGCGGATGCGGCCGGGGCGCTGGCCAATTGCGACGGCGCGCCGAACCTCGTCTACACCAACACGGTGACGGTGACGGGCTCGCCGCGCGGCTCGAACGTCTGCCCCGGCAACAACGTGACCAGCCAGTGCACGGCCAACCTGACGATGCCTCCGCCGTGCGAGATCGACGTCATCAAGGACGTGAAGTGCGCGGAGGACGCCGTCGGGAGTTACGCGGCCAGCAAGGTGGCGCTGCCCGGCTCGCGGCTGAACTACCGCATCCGCGTGCGGAACACGAGCGCGGTCGTCAAGCTGCCGAAGATCTGCGTGACGGACTCGCTCAACCAGCCGGCGTGGTTCGACCCGGCGTCGGTACAGGCGTTCATCGGCGTGAACGACGCGCTGACGACCAACGTCACCGCCTGCGTCGCGCCGACGTTCAACATCAACGGCTCCGAGAGCTGCTTTGTGTTCGCGGCGTGCCGGCCGGCGGCCCCGTGGGTCGCGCCGACCGAGACGCTGACGATCCTGTTCGACGTGGTCGTGCCGGCGAACTACAGCAACGGCGCCGACCCGAACTGCAACCCGGGCCCGAACCCGGATGCGCGCAACACGGTGTCCGTGAAGGCCTACACCGAGGTGTGCCTGCCGCCGCCGTGCGAGAACCCGAACAACCCGCCGCTGGTGCAGACGCCCTGCACCGACAGCAGCTTCGCGGACATCGACGTGCGCGTGCCGAAGATCGAGTGCAAAAAGGAAGTCTGCTACTCGCTCGATCCGAACACGTGCAACAACTTCGTGACGGACCTGACGGTGCCGTGCGACACGACCTATCCGTTCTACCTGGCCTATCGCTTCACCGCGACGAACAGGGGCGAGATCGGCCTGGTCAACGTGCGCGTCTGCGATGAGGAGTTCATCAAGGACGTGCTGGCCGCCAACGTGCTGGTCCCCGGCGGGATCGAGATTCTCGCCGGCTGTGCCCTGTGCAGCGGCCCGTGCGATCCGACCGACGTCTGCGCCGTGCTGGCCAACCTGCCGAACTGCGGCGACAGCGCGAGCGCCATCTGCCGGATCAAGGTCAACAGCTTCGAGGCCTGGCGGGCGCTGGCCGGCGAGGACCTCGACGGCAACACCAACTGCTACTCCAACAGCGCCCAGGCCCGGGCAGACGTCGATATCTCCGGCGGCGTCTGCGACCAGGGCGCGAACACCAGCGTCACGTCGGCGGGCTGCGACGCACGCGTCTGCGTGAACCCGCCCTGCGTGATCGAGGTCGATAAGAAGGCCCGCTGCCTGACGCGCTGCGGCCCGCAGGGCCAGCCGATCGGAAACTTCGCCGACACGCTCGAGGTCGCGCCCGGCAGCGGCGTCGAGTTCCTGATCGTGGTCCGGAACATCGGCGGTCCGGACGATCCGAACGTCTGCACGCTGGAGCTGATCGACCTGATCAGCGGCCCGATCACGGTCGACGCCAACTCGGCGGTCTTCCGCCTGTTCGATAACAACAACGTGCTGCAATGCACCTTCACGCAGGCCTGCTTCAACGTGAACGGGACGGCGTGCGAGATCAACCTCCAAAGCAAGTGCGGCGCCGGCAAGATCCTCAACAAGGGCTGGCGTCTCGAAGTCACGTTCCGCGGCTGCGTGGACGTGAACGCGCCACCCGGCCAGATCATCAACGAGGCCGCCTACCGCGGCGCGGTGAACTGCCCGCCGGGGCCGGTCTACTGCTGTGAGGCCGACGACACGATCACCATCGACGTTCTGGCTCCGGCGCTCGACTGCCTCTACAAGACCTGGAAGATCGAGTGGGATTCGGACGGCGACTGCGTGCCGGGCCCCGCCGTGATCCCGGACAGCAACGACATCGACCTGAACTCGCCCGCGATCGCCTTCCCGATCCGGATGACGCTCACGGTCGCGGTCGCCAACACCGGCGACGTGCCCCTGAAGGTCACCGTCAGCGATACGCCGCTCTGCAACCTGGTCAACGCGCTCCAGGGCGTCAGCTTCGACGGCCTGTGCGAGACCTGCCCGCCGCTGGTCGCCAAGACCATCCCGCCGGGCGGCTCGGCGACGTGGACCTGCGCCATCCGCGTGAACACGCTCCAGGCCCTGCAAGCCATGGCGGCCCAGGACGGCGGCGTCGATCCGCTCGTGTTTGAGAACCGGGCGACCGCGTCCGGCGTGATGGTGTCCGACGGCTCGGGCATCTGCGTGCCGCCCGAGAACGAGCAGACGCCGATCATCGACAGCAGCGGCTGCGACGCGAAGGTCCGCCCGCCGGTCTGTGATTTCGAGTTGACCAAGCAGGTGGTGTGCATCGACTGCGCGACGGGCGCGCCGATCGGCGTCCCGGCCGACTCGATCGAGGCGCTGCCCGGGGCGTGTGCCCGCTTCATCGTGACCGTGACGAACACGGGCACGGTGAACCTGCCGCGGCTGCGGATTCGCGACAACCTGAGCGGCTCGGCGGCGCTGATTCCGGGCTCGGTTCGAGCGGACATCGACGGCGACGACGCGACCGCCTGCTTCGCCGCGTTCACGCTCGGCACGGCCCAGTGCTACTCGTTCGGCGGCGGCTGCACGGTGCACGCGCCGTGGATCGCGCCCAGCGAGACGCTGACGTTCACGTTCGACGTGACGATCACCGGAACGAACGACATCACCAACACGGTGTTCGTCGACGGCCTGTCCGCCTTCTGCGTGCCGGGCGTGCCGTGCGCGGTCGAGCCGGCGTGTCCGTCGAAGAACGACGCCGCGACGATCGACGTCAAGACCCCGAGCCTGGTCTGCGACAAGACCATCTCGGCCAACGGCTCGCAGCCGACGAACAACCTGTTCCTCGACAGCCCGCCGTTCCCGCTCGAGCTCAAGTACATCTACAAGGTGACCAACACCGGAGAGGTGGCGCTCGAGAACGTCGTGCTGATCGATCCTGATCTCGTGGCCGACGCGGTCGCCGCCGGGGTGACGATCACCGCCTGCGACCTCTGCGACGACCCGGGCAACCCGGGAAGCTGTGACGGGGTCGGTGACACGACGATCGTCATCGGCACGCTCGCTCCGGGCGCGTCGGCCAGCGGCTCGTGCACGCTGCGGTTCGTCGACCAGGCGCAGCTCGAAGCCTTCCTGTCGCGCGACGACGGCGATCCGAAGTGCTATCTCAACGTGGCGCACGCCACCGGCGTTCCCGTGCCGGATGGCCTTTGTGCGCCCAGCCCGCTTCCGGAAGTCAGTTCGCCGGAGTGCGTGGCCGAGGTCTGTGCCGAGGAGCCCGAGCCCTGCCCGCCGATCGTCAAGGGCGTGCACCTGATCTGGAATCAGAACGAGCTCGGCTTCGGCGGGACGGAGCGCTGCATCTACTCGTTCGACGAGCGGCTGATCAGCAAGTACACCGAAGGCAAGATCGGCGTTCCGAACTTCTACCTGCGAAACGCGCTCCAGACCGACCGCGGCCGGGCACGCATCGACGGCATGGCCAGCCCGGCCGTCTGCGGACCGGACAGCATCGCCGCGCCGCTGCTCGGCGTGCAGTTCAAGCAGATTCAGTTCGCCAACGGCGACGTCACCGTCGGCGCCAGCACGCTGGTCGGCCTCGGCTCCGAGACCGGCTACATCGTCGCTCCGCCGCCAGGCCCGCCGCCGGAGGAGTCGGTCGGCGGCTCGATGAACAGTGACGGCCAGCCGGCCGGCTTCATCGACCAGGTGGGCTCGACCGCGGAGAAGGGCTCCGTGCTCGTCTATCCGAAGTTCGAGGTCAAGTGGGACGCCGGCGGCAACCTGGTTCAGGACACGTTCATCCAGGTCGGCAACGACTTCACCCAGGGCGTCGACCTGCTGATCCTCTACGTCAACGGCAATGGCCGGCTCTGCAACGCCGAGCGGCTTGACGCCTCTTTGACGCAGCGGCAGCCGGCGTACTGGTCGGTGGCCACGGGCCAGCCGTTCGGCCTGGCGCCGGTCACGCTGCTCGACGCCGCCAAGGGCGAGATCGACGACGACCCGTTGAACCCCGGCGGAAAGGTGATGCGCGGCTACATCGTCATCTACGCCATCAACGCCGAGGTCAAGGAGATCAACTGGAACCACCTGCACGGCAAGGCAACGCTGGTGAACTACCACCTCGGCGCGGCCTGGGAGTACTCGCCGTGGGCGTTCCGGGCGCTGACCGGAAACACTGGCGACGTGCTGCTGGCGCCGTACGGGCGGCTTGATTTCGACGGGTTCGAGTACGACCGTGCTCCGGACCGCCTGCTCTTCGAGTTCTTCGCTCCGGGCTCGCAGCTCAAGAGCAAGCACAACCAGATCGCGATCGCGCGCGACACCGACCTGACGCTCATCGTGCTGAAACGCGACCTCAGCAACCCGGCGCCGTAAGCCCGACGCGAGCCGGCCGGCCCGCGCGGCAGCCTCGATAACGCACGCAGAGCGGCGGCAGCCATCGGCTCCGTCGCTCTGTGTGTTTTCGGGCCGATCGTCGAGCACCCGCGAGCTCGTCAGGGAGCTCGCCGGACGCGCCCTTCCCCGCCGCTTCCCGGCGACGACGTGCCTCGCAGAGCTAGGGGTGCGGCCGAGTGTGGCTGCGGTCCATCCCTCGACGGGCTTGGCGGTGGTTCAGCAGGCTTGGCGGTATTCTGGCGCCCGGCGCTCCAAGAACGCCGCCTTAGGCGCCTCGGAGCACGTCCGTCTCGGCGAAGAGCGTCTCGGCGAAGTAGCTGCTCCGCACAAACGGACCGCTGGCGACCGCGTCGAACCCCAGCGACTCCGCCAACCGGCCCAGTTCGCTGAATTCCGCCGGCGTGTAGTAGCGCTGCACGTCCAGGTATCGGTCGCCCGGCCGCAGATACTGGCCGATCGTCAGCATGCGGCAGCCATGTGCCCGCAGGTCGCGAAAGGTCTGCTCCAGCTCGTCGAAGGTCTCGCCCAGCCCGACCATCACGCCGCTCTTGGTGACGATGCGCGGGTCGAGCTTCCCGGCGGTGGCCAGCACGGCCAGCGACCGATCGTAGCGCGCCGCCGGGCGGGCGGCCTTCTGAAGCCGCGCCACCGTTTCGATGTTGTGATTGAACACCTCCGGCCGCGCGTCGGTGACGATGCGGATCAGCTCGCGCCGGCCGTGAAAGTCGGGCACCAGCACCTCGATTGTCGCGTGCGGCAGCCGCCGCCGGGTCGCGACGACGCACGCGGCAAAGTGTCCGGCGCCCTCGTCTTCGAGGTCGTCCCGGGCCACGGAGGTGATCACGACGTGCCGCAGGCCCAGGTGGGCGGCGGCCTCGGCCAGCCGCTCGGGCTCGTCGGGCTCGACCGGCTCGGGCCGGGCGGTGCCGACGGCGCAGAAGCCGCAGCGGCGCGTGCAGTGCTCGCCGAGGATCATGAAGGTGGCCGTGCCGCGCGACCAGCACTCGGTCAGGTTCGGACAGCGCGCCTCGACGCACACGGTGTTCAGCCGCAGACCGTCGATCAGCCGCCGCGTCTCCAGCATCTGCTCGCTGGGCATCGGCCGTTTCAGCCAGGGCGGCAGCCGCCGGCGAGCCGGGGCGGTGGCGACGACGGGCAGCGGGGTGGTGCGGTCCATGACTGGCGATTTTCGGCGAAAACGGCCGAGCGGTCCACCATGCTCGCGTGGTCGGAAGTCCCCAGCGGCCGCTGCGGCGCGGGCGATTCGGCGGCGCGTCGGCGGGGCTACACCAGGTTCATCGTCATCAGGAAGATGCCGTTCGTCTCGGTCTTGTCCAGGCGCGTGCGCAGCATCTCGACCGCTTCGACCGGGTTCATGTCGCTGAGCACGCGGCGGAGCATGTAGACCTTCTCGAGCTCCTTGGGCTCGAGCAGCAGCTCTTCCTTGCGCGTGCCGCTGGCGGCGATGTTGATCGCCGGCCAGATGCGCTTGTCGACCAGGCGGCGGTCGAGGTGCAGCTCGCTGTTGCCGGTGCCCTTGAACTCCTCGAAGATCACTTCGTCCATCTTCGAGCCGGTGTCGACCAGGGCGGTGCCGATGATCGTGAGGCTGCCGCCCTCCTCGATGTTGCGGGCCGCGCCGAAGAAGCGCTTCGGCTTCTGGAGCGCGTTGGCGTCGACGCCGCCCGTCAGGATCTTGCCGGAGTGCGGCACTTCGGTGTTGTAGGCCCGGGCCAGGCGGGTGATCGAGTCGAGCAGGATGACGACGTCGTGGCCGTACTCGACCAGGCGCTTGGCCTTGTCGATCACCATCTCGGCCACCTGCACGTGCCGGCTGGCCGGCTCGTCGAACGTGCTGCTGATGACCTCGGCCTTGGTGTTGCGCTGCATCTCGGTGACTTCTTCCGGCCGCTCGTCGATCAGCAGGATGATGACCTTCGACTCGGGATGATTGATCGAGACCGCATTCGCCATCTTCTGGAGCAGCACCGTCTTGCCGGTGCGCGGCGGGGCGACGATCAGCATGCGCTGGCCGAAGCCGATGGGCGTGACGATGTCCACGATGCGCATGTTCAGCTCGGACTTGACCGTCTCGAGGAAGACGCGCTTGTTCGGATGCAGCGGCGTCAGGTCCTCGAAGTTGGTCTTCTCGGTCACCGCCTCGGGACTCTCGAAGTTGATCGCCTCCACCCGCAGCAGCGCGAAGTAGCGCTCGCTCTCCTTCGGCGGGCGGATCTGGCCGGCGACAATGTGGCCGTTGCGCAGGCCGAAGCGGCGGATCTGCGACGGGCTGACGTAGATGTCATCCGGACAGGGCAGGTAGTTGTACTCCGGGCTGCGCAGGAAACCGAAGCCGTCCGGCAGAATCTCCAGCACGCCCTCGCCGTAGAGCAGCCCGCTCTGACTGATGCGGCGCTTGAGGATCTCGAAGATCAGGTTCTGCTTGGCCAGGCCGACGTAGTCTTCGATGCCTTCCTGCTTCGCGACCTCGTGCAGCTCCGCCACCTGCATTTTCTGCAGGTCGGTGATGTGCAGCTCGCCGCGCTTCACCCGCTCGTATTTCTCGTGCGTCTCCCGGTCGATCGGCGAATCGTCGCCATCAGGGCGGCGCCGACGCTCGGCGGCATGCGATTCGTCGTCGGCCTCGGCCTCCGCGGACTCGACGAACTTCGCTCCGGCGCGCTCTTCGTCAACATCGGGCTCGGCCGCGTCGATCACGCTCTCGCCCACTTCCGGAATGCTCTCGATCACGTCCTGTAGCTTCTTCTTGCTGCGCGAACGAGGCGACGATGCTTTGGCCATGATTGGCTCCAAACAGTGAAAGGGATACTCGCGGTCTGCACGGTTCCCGGCCTGACCGGTGGGAGTGCTTGCCTCCCGGCCCCCGCGTCAGCGGCCGGCGGCGATCTGCTCTAGGATGGCGGCGACCTGCGGTCGCAATCGCTCCAACGGGCCTTCGTTCACAATCACAAAATCCGCGCGGGCCCGCTTCTCCGACAACGGCAACTGCCACGACTCCCGCCGTCTCAATTCCCCGGCGTCCCAGCCCCTGCGGGCTCGCAACCGCTCAAGCCGCAATTCCTCGTTCGCCTCCACAAAGACGGTCTTGTCACATTGTCGATCGAGGTTGCACTCGAACAGCAGAGGAGAATCAATAACGATGGCTGTTACGGCTGGATCCAGATTTCCACGGGAGATCATATCCTCCCGTGCCGCCGCGATCAAGGGATACGTCAACGATTCCAGCCGACGTTTTTGTTCAGCGTCTCCGAAAACGATTTCCGCGATCCGCGTCCGGTTCGGCTGGCCGTCCGGCTGGACCACGTCCGCACCCCACCACCTGGCCAGCGTCTCTAACACCTTGTCCTGCCGCAGGATATCGTGATTCAAGGCGTCCGAGCCGATCACCAGCGCCCCCATCTCCGCGAACATCGCGGCCACCGATGACTTCCCCGAGCCAATGCCCCCGCTCAAACCAATGATCGGCTTCCGGCGTCCCATCAGGAAAACAGCTCCAGGCGCGGCCGGACGATCAGTCTGGACGGCGTAGCGAACGGCAGGCCCGCGACGGAATGAGCGCCGGGCTCGACGCGTATTCAGTCTGATGCCGACCTCCTGCCTTGTCAATCCAGGTGGAGACAGTAAATTGGCCGCTGCCTCGGTTTCATCGCGACCGTCGCGTTCCGCACCCAACTACGGCTCGCCGTGAGCTGTTACCGCGGCCCGACCCGCGCCCCCGCGGCAGAGACCGGACATGCCCGAGAATCGTCCGCCACGCGTGCTCATCTCCAAGATCGGCCTCGACGGCCACGACCGGGGCGCAAAACTCATCGTTCGCAACCTGCGCGATGCCGGCATGGAGGTCATCTACACTGGCCTCTGGCAAACCCCTGCCTCGACGGTCCACGCCGCCATGCAGGAAGACGTCGACGTTATCGGCGTCAGTCTGCTGTCGGCGGCTCATATGACCATCATCCCGGAGGTCGTGCGTCTTGTGGCTGCCGCCGGTATCTCTGATACGCCGGTCGTTGTCGGCGGGATCATTCCCGAAGCGGACAAGCCGGGCCTCGAACAGGCCGGGTGTGCCGGCGTCTTCAATCCCGGCACGTCGAGCCAGACCATCATCGAGGCGATCCGCGACCTGACTCGTCGCCGGCGCGAGCGCCAGGCACGGGAGAGCACCCCGGGCATCGAAACCGCGGCCGGCCTGGCACGAGCCCTGACCTGGGTCGGCGCCGGCCGCCCCGTTCCGACGACGCCACGTCCGTCCGGCGCGTCACGCGCCACCTCGCAACCGGCGTCGATTGGCATCACCGGCGCCCCTGGCGTCGGCAAGAGCACCTTCATCGGTCGCCTGGCGCGCAACCTCCGCCAGCGCGGCAAGCGTGTCGCCGTCATCGCCGTCGATCCGACCAGCCCGATCACCGGGGGCTCGCTCCTGGGCGACCGCCTGCGCATGATGCAGACTGAGCCCGACGACGGGCTGTTCGTCCGCAGCCTCGCCTCGGCGGGAACGCAGGGCGGCATCGCCCCCCACGTGCCGGAGGCGGTGGCCCTGTTTCACGCCGCCGGCTACGACGTGGTGCTGCTCGAGACCGTCGGCGCAGGCCAGAACGACGTGGAGGTTCGCAAGGTCACGCCGCGCGTCCTGCTGCTGGTCATGCCCGGGGCCGGAGACGCGGTGCAGTTCACCAAGGCCGGCATCGTCGAGATCGCCAGCGCCTTCGTCGTGAACAAGGCCGACCTGCCGGGGGCCGACCGGACCATCCGCGAGCTGCGCGAGACGCTGAGCGACGGCCCCGGCGACGCGCGGCCGATCTGGCCCGTCAGCGCCCTGCGCGGCGAGGGGCTCGATCCGATCTGCGACTGGATCGAATCCACGTGAGCCCTGGTGATGCTGACATGCCGCGCCGTCCACAGGAGTCTTCATCATCACGCTGATAGCCGCCGCGGCGTGTTCGAGTGAAACTGATGCGCCCGGCGTCGCGGTCCGCCGGTACGCCTTCGTCCGGTTCCCGTTTCATCGCAGGAGAGAACATGCGTCCGATCCGATTGATCGTGCTGCTGGCGTGGCTGGGAGCGGCGTTTGCGCCGGCGTCGGAGACAAACAAGGGGTATTACCGCGAGCCCGCCATCCACGGAGACACGATCGTCTTCGCGGCCGAGGGCGACCTCTGGCGCGTCTCCGCCCAGGGCGGAATGGCAACTCGCCTGACGACGCACCCCGGCGACGAATCACAGCCCGTCATCTCGCCCGACGGCAGGACCATCGCATTCGTCGCGTCCTACGAGGGGCCGCCGGAGGTCTACACGATGCCGGTGGCGGGCGGACTGCCGGCGCGGCGGACGTGGGACGGACAACGGGCGATGATCTCGGGCTGGACAGGCGACGGGCGCATCATTTTCTCAACCGAGGTGTACTCGACGCTGCCGAACTGGCAACTCGTGCTGCTGGATATCAGCAATCCGGCCGTCTCGGCCATGGCGCAGCGCGTTCCACTGTGGCAGGCCGCCGACGGGTGCCACGACGACACGGGCCGGACGCTGTTCTTCACGCGTCTGGCCTTTCAGGGCTCGCACACGAAGCGCTACAAGGGCGGCACCGCGCAGAACATCTGGCGGTTCTCAGAGGGCGACGCCGAGGCGACGCCGTTGACCGCCGACTACCCGGGCACGAGCAAGGAGCCCATGTGGTGGCAGGGGCGCGTCTACTTCGCGAGCGACCGCGACGGGACGATGAACCTGTGGTCGATGAACGCCGACGGCGGGGATCTGCGACAGCACACGCGCCACTCGGGCTTCGACATCTTCTCGCCGGCGCTGGGCCAGGGCCGCATCGTGTATCAGTGGCAGGCGGATCTGTACGTTCACGACATCGCGACGGGCGCGTCATCGCGCGTGGACATCACGTTGCCGTCGGATTTCGACCAGACGCGCGAGCGCTGGATCGACAAGCCGATGGATTACCTGACGTCGTGGCGCGTCTCGCCCGACGGCGACCGCGTCGCCCTGACGGCCCGCGGCGAGGTCTTCGTCGCGCCGCAGCGTTTCGGCCGGCTGGTGAGCGTGCCGCGCAAGGAGAACGTGCGCTACCGCGACGCGCGCTTCATGCCCGACGGCAAGACGCTGCTGGCGATGTCGGACGAGTCGGGCGAGGTCGAGTTCTGGACGCTGCCGGCCAACGGGGTCGGCGCGGCGCAGCAGCTCACGCGCGACGGCACGGTGCTGCGCTGGGGCGGCGTGCCCTCGCCCGACGGCAAGCACGTCGCGCACCACGACAAGGACCAGCGGCTCTTCCTGCTCAACGTTGAGACGCGCGAGAACCGGCTGATCGACTCGACCGAGATCGACTCGTTCGACGATCTCGCCTGGTCGCCCGACAGCCGCTGGCTGGCGTACGTCTCCTACGCCGAGAACGCGTTCAGAATCGTGCGGATATACAGCCTCGACGACGGGCAGGCCCGGACGATCACCAGCGACCGCTACGAGACCTACAGCCCGGCCTGGAGCGCCGACGGCAAGTGGCTGTACGTGCTCAGCGACCGCAACCTCGAATCCATCGTCGGCAGCCCGTGGGGCAATTACCAGCCCGAACCTTACCTCGACAAGAAAACGAAGATCTACCACGTCGCGCTGACGAAGGGACTGCGGTCGCCCTTCGCCCGCCCGGACGAACTGCACGGACCAGATGGCCAGAAGAAGGAAGATACGAAGGACGAGAAGAAGCCGGAATCCCCGCCGGCGGAGACCCAGCCCGCGACTTCACCCACCGAGGCGCCCGCCGCCGCGGCATCGGCCCCCTCCGAGGAGTCGCGCGAGAAACCAAAGGACGAGAAGGCCAAGACGCCGGAAGTGAAGATCGACTTCGACGGCATCGCCGAGCGCTTCTGGAGCGTGCCGCTGCCGCCCGGCAACTACCGCGAGCTGTCTCTGAACGACAAGGCGCTGTTCTGGCTGTCGGCGCCGCTGGGCGGCGACGGGACGAACCTCGTGGGCGCCGCGATCTCGCGCGAGGAGGTCGAGATCAAGACGGTTCTCGAAGGCGTGCGCGGCTACGAGATGTCGCACGACGGCAAGAAACTGCTCGTGCGCAAGGGCGACGCGCTCTACGTCCTCGACGCCGCCGCGGCCAAGGCCGATCTCGACAAGAAGCAGGTGGCGCTCGGCGGATGGAAGCTGTCGGTGATCCCGCGCGAGGAGTGGCGGCAGATGTTCGTCGAGGCCTGGCGGCTGGAACGCGACTACTTCTACGCGCGCGACATGCATGGCGTCGACTGGAAGGCCATGCTCGACAAGTACCTGCCCTTCGTCGAACGCGTCAGCACCCGCGCCGAGCTCTCGCACCTGATCGCCCAGATGGTCGGCGAACTCAGCGCCCTGCACATCTTCGTCGCCGGCGGACACATGCGCAGCGGACCCGACAGCATCGCGCCCGCGTCGCTCGGCGCCCTCCTGGCGCGCGACGACACCGCCGGCGGATACCGCGTCGAGCAGATCTACCGCCACGACCCCGACGAGCCGGAGCGGGCCTCGCCCCTCGCCCGCCCCGGTGCCGACGTGCGTCCGGGCGACGTCATCACCATGGTCAACGGCATCGACGTGCTCACCGTGCCGGACGTCAACGTTCTGTTGCGCAACCAGGCCGGCAAGCAGGTGCTGATCCGCGTCATGCCGGCCTCGGGCGAGCCGCGCGACGCGATCGTCGAGCCGCTCTCGGCCACCGCCGCCGGCGAGCTGCGCTACCACGAGTGGCAGCTCACCCGCCGCGAACTCGTCGAGGAGCTGGGCGCCGGCGAGATCGGCTACGTCCACCTGCGCGCGATGGGCGGCGACAATTTCACCGAGTGGGCCAAGGGCTATTACCCCGCCTTCACGCGAAAGGGGCTGATCATCGACGTCCGCCACAACCGCGGCGGGAACATCGACAGTTGGATCCTCAGCCGGCTTCTGCGCAAGGTCTGGTTCTACTGGAACCAGCACGCCGGACGCTCACCCACCTGGAACATGCAGCAGGCGTTCCGCGGGCACATGGTCGTGCTCTGTAATGAGCGCACCGCGTCCGACGGCGAAGCCTTCAGCGAAGGATTCAAACGCCTCGGACTCGGAAAAGTCATCGGCACCCGCACCTGGGGCGGCGAAATCTGGCTCAGCTCGAACAACTTCCTCGTCGACGGCGGAATCGCCACCAGTGCCGAGTACGGCGTCTTCGGCCCGGACGGCGAGTGGCTGATCGAAGGCCACGGCGTCGAGCCGGACATCGTCGTCGACAACCTGCCGCATGCGACGTTCAAAGGCGAAGACGCCCAGCTCAAGGCGGCCATCCGGCACCTTCAGCAGCGCATCGCCGAAGAGCCGGTCGACCTGCCGCCCGTGCCGCCGACGCCCAACAAGTCGTTCCGCTATCCGTCGCGGCAGCCCTGAGCGGCCACGACGCCGAACCGCCGGGCGCTCTGTCGCCGGCGCCGAGCCCCGGATAATCTGCACCCATGCCCGAGCTGCCCGAGGTCGAGACCATCGTGCGGGCCGCCCGTCCGCGGCTCGTCGGCCGGACGATCGTTCGTTTCGAGTCGCGCTGGCCGCGGCAGATCCACCCCGACGTGCCCGCCGTCCGGCGCGGCGTTCTCGGCTGCCGCGTCCGGCGTGTCGATCGCCGGGGCAAGTACATCGTGCTTCGGCTCGACGACGGCGGCGCACTGCTGATTCACCTGCGCATGAGCGGGCGGCTGGAGTGGGCGGCAGGGCACGCGGTCGAACCGGCGCACGTGCGGGCCGTATTCGATCTGGATGATGGGCAGCGGCTGATGCTCTGCGACGCGCGCAAGTTCGGCCGCATCGCCTACACGACCGACTGGCGGTCGTTCTCGGCCCGGCTCGGCGTGGAGCCGCTGGGGCCGCAGTTCACGCCGCGCCGGCTGGCCCACGAGCTGTCCTGCCGCGCGCGCCGGCTCAAGCCGCTGCTGCTGGATCAGAGCGTGATCGCCGGAATCGGGAACATCTACGCCGACGAGGCGCTGCACCGCGCGGGGCTGCATCCGTGCCGTCGCTGCGACACGCTTGCTCCGGAGCAGGTGCGCCGTCTCCGGTCCGCCCTGCGAGCCGTGCTGCGCCAGGGCATTCGAAACCAGGGCGCCAGCATCGACTGGATCTACCCCGGCGGCCGCATGCAGCGGCGCCTGCGCGTGTATGGGCGCGGCGGCGAGGCCTGCGACCGCTGCGGAGCGCCGATCGCGACCACGCGCGTGGCGCAGCGAAGCACGCACTTCTGCCCAGCCTGCCAGCCGCTCGACGAGCAAGGCGACCGCGGACTGGGACGGCGACGGCGCGCACCCCGGCGAGCGGCTGCATGTGCGGGCTAGCGGGAATCCTCGCGCTCGCGCCGCGCCGCTTGGTGGTGCGCGACGAAATCGAGCGCATGGCTGGCCAGCTCGTCCATCGCGGCCCCGACGCCGGCGCATGCTATGTCGATCCGCGGGGCCGCTTCGGCCTCGGCTTCAGGCGGCTGTCGATCATCGACCTGCCCACGGGCGGCCAGCCGCTCTGCAACGAAGACCGCACGGTCTGGGCGGCATTCAACGGCGAGATCTACAACTTCCGCGAGCTGCGGGGCGAGCTGAGCGCGGCAGGGCACACGTTCGTCACGCAGGGCGATGCCGAGGTGATCGTCCACGCCTACGAGCAGTTCGGCGCCGCGTGCTTCGAGCGGCTCTCGGGGATGTTCGCCATCGCACTGTGGGACGAGCGCGGCGGCGTGCTGCACCTGGCGCGTGACCGGCTCGGCAAGAAGCCGCTGGTCCTGGCCGAGCACGCGGGGCGGCTCTATTTCGCGAGCGAGGCGAAGGCGATTCTGGCGCTGCCGGAGATCCCACGCCGCATCGACGCCCAGTCGCTCCATCGCTACCTGGTGTTTCAGTACGTGCCGGCGCCGTACAGCATCTTCCGCGGCTTCAGCAAGCTGCTGCCAGGGCATCGGAGCGAGGTTCCCGCCGGCGCCGAGCGATCTCCCGCGCAGGTCGCCTACTGGAGTCCGCCGCGCCCTGAGGCGTCTGATCGCGTGCGATCCACGTCGCTCGAGCAGGCCGTCGGCGAGCTTGACGGCCTGCTGACGCGGGCGGTCGAGCAGCGCCTCGTGTCCGACGTGCCGCTCGGGGCGTTCCTGTCGGGCGGCGTGGACAGCTCGATCGTCGTCGGGCTCATGCGCCGCCTCGGCGTCTCGCCGCTGCGGACGTTCTCGATCGGCTTCGAGGACGCACGCTACGACGAGACACGCTACGCCAGAAAGGTCGCGGCGTTTTTTCAGACTGAGCATCACGAGCAGTGCGTCACGCCGCGCGCCGCGGAGATCCTGCCCACGCTTGCACATCACTTCGACGAGCCGTTCGGAGACTCGTCGGCGGTTCCGACCTGGTACGTCTCGAAGTTCGCCCGGCAGTTCGTCACCGTCGCCCTGACCGGCGACGGCGGCGACGAGTGCTTCGCGGGCTACGATCGCTACCGCGCCCTCCAGCTTGCCCGCCGGCTTGACGGGCTGCCGGCCATCGCCCGGCGTGCCTTGGCGGCCGGCGCCGCGCTCCTGCCGCACCGCCGCGCGAAGTCGCTGGCCAACAGGCTGCACCGCTTCGGCGCCGCGCTCGGTGAACGCGGCGCACGGCGCTATCTGAACTGGGTCGGCGTGTTCACGCTGGGCGCCCTCCGCGGCCTCTATGCGCCCGAGTTCGCACAGCGACTGGATTTCGGCGAGCCGGCCGCCTGGCTGGAGCGCGCCTACAAGCTCCCGCCGGACGGCGACGACGCCCAACGCGCGAACTACGTGGATCTCGTCAGCTATCTGCCCTACGACCTGCTCACCAAGGTCGATATCGCCTCCATGGCGTGCAGCCTCGAGTGCCGCTCGCCGCTTCTGGATCACCAGCTCGTCGAGTTCGCGCTCCGGCTCCCCATGCGGCTGAAGCTCGGGGCGGCCGGGTCGAAGCTCGTGCTCAAGACCTGGGCGCGCCGCCTGCTGCCGCCTGAAATACTCGATCGTCGCAAGGTGGGCTTCGGCGTGCCGGTGGGCGAGTGGTTCCGCGGGGATCTGGAGCCGCTGCTGCGCGAGCGGGTCCTGCGGCGCGACGGCCTGGTCGCGATGCTCCTGAGGCCGGAGGCGACGACCCGCCTGGTGGAGGAGCACATTACCGGACGTGCGAATCACGAACACAGGCTTTGGCTGCTGCTGATGCTGGAGCTCTGGCAGGATGCCTGGTCCGCCGAGCTGTAGTTACCGCGTCAATCGCGGAGGCTGGCGCGAAGAGCCTGGCCAGCGTGACACGGGGCGTCCTTGTGGACAAGCCCGCGTGTTCTTCCGATATTCCTGATAGTTCCGAGCGATCGCATGAGCGAGACCACTCAAGCGTCCACCGCCGAGCCGACCGCCCCGGCCCCTGTGTCCGAGGTCACAAGCGCCTCCACGCCGCCGCCGCGAGAACAAGCGGCCGCGACGGCCGACAGGGACCCAGCCATTGACAGAGAGTCGGAGACCGGTACACGCGAGCCCAAGGCGACGCCGAGCGGGCGCAGCGCTGCTCCCGTGATCGCCGGCGATGCGCCCGAGGAGGTTCGGCGGCTATTGCGCCTTCGCGTTCCCGTAATCACGCAGCTCGCGTCGAGACAGATGCCGATCGGCACGATCCGCAAGCTGTCGATCGGGACGATCCTGGAGTTCGACAAAAGCATCGATCAGCCGCTGAAGCTGCTGGTGAACAACCAATGCGTCGGCAAAGGCGACGCGGTGCGCGTCGGAGAGCGCTTTGGCCTGCTGATCAATCACATCGAGGATCGTGCCGCCCGCATTCGCTGCCTCGGAGGTTGACGGGCGTGCTCCCCTTGCGGTGCGCCGGGCGCATCGTGCAGAATGCAGTTTCCGTGACCTCCGCGATCCAGCCAGGCACAGGCCACGCGTTCCCGCCACCGGCCCCGCCGCGCGCCGCGGCCGGCGCGTGGTGGCCGCTGTTGTTGAATCTTGTCGCGCCCGGCGCCGGGCTGGCCTGGCTGGGCCGGCTGATTGACGGCTGGCTCGTCGGCCTGGCCGGCGCCCTCACCGCGAATCTCGCCATCTGGGCCTTCATGATCCTGCCCGACGAGACAACCGCGACGGGCCGCCGTACGCTCCTGCTGCTGGCGCTGCTGGTCTTCGTGCTCGCCCAGGTGCTCTACGCGCAGGCCGTGCGCGACGCGGCCCGCCGAAGGTCCGAGCACGTTCGGCGCGGCGCGTTGAGCCATTCGCGGCGGTTATTGGAGTGTGGCGATGCGCAGGGCGCGTGGATGGCGCTGAGTCCGGCGCTCGGGCACGACGCGGACGATCTGCTGCTGGCGTACCGCGCGGCCCAGGTGCTGACTGCCGCGGGAGACGTGGATCGCGCGAGGCACGCCTGGCAACGCGTGCGACGGCTCGACGGGCACCGCATTTACCGGGCGCAGATCGCAGAGGCCCAGGCGAGGTTGACGCGGCGCGCGGGGGGGAAGGCGGACCCGGTCTGAGCGGGGGCCGATCGCGGAGGGAGCCGTTGGGTCTCGGAGAGGGGCGGATCGCTCGCCGGCTACATTCACACCCGCGCACGGTCGATACCAACGGGGCAGCCGCGCGCTTGCTGGTGGTTTTCAGGCGCGCTACAATCGACGGCAAAAGGTCGGAAGGCGGTTTTTTCGGTCGCACGCCGCGCTCGTTCCGCCGACTGATCGTGGAGTGGAACCATGTTTGAGCGGTTCACCGACCGGGCGCGGAAGGTCATGGCGCTGGCCAACCAGGAAGCCCAGCGCTTCAACCACGACTACATCGGGACGGAACACATCCTGCTCGGCCTGGTGAAGGAAGGCTCCGGGGTCGGGGCCAACGTGCTCAAGAACCTGGGCGTCGATCTGCGCAAGGTGCGGCTCGAGGTCGAGCGCCTGGTCAAGAGCGGCCCCGAGATGGTCACCATGGGCAAGCTCCCGCAGACCCCGCGCGCCAAGCGCGTCATCGAGTACGCCATCGAAGAGGCCCGCAACCTCAATCACAACTACGTCGGCACCGAGCACCTGCTCCTCGGCCTGCTCCGCGAGCAGGACGGCGTCGCCGCCCAGGTCCTCATGAACCTCGGCCTCAAGCTCGAAGACGTCCGCGAGGAAGTGCTCAACCTCCTCGGCGCCGGCGTCGAGCCCGAGGACGCCTCCGGCGTCTCCGGCGCGCCCGAGGCCGGCAAGAAGGGCGGAAAATCCAAGACGCCCGCGCTTGATTCGTTCGGCCGCGACCTCACCGACCTCGCCCGCGAAGGCAAGCTCGACCCCGTCATCGGCCGCACCGGCGAGATCGAACGCGTCATCACCGTGCTCTGCCGGCGCATGAAGAACAACCCCGTCCTCCTGGGCGAGGCCGGCGTGGGCAAGACGGCTATCGTCGAGGGGCTGGCGCAGAAGATCATCAATCACCAGGTGCCGGAGATTCTGCACGGCCGGCGGATCGTCGTGCTCGACCTGGCGATGATGGTCGCGGGCACCAAGTATCGCGGCCAGTTTGAGGAGCGCATCAAGGCGGTCATGAACGAGGTCCGCCGCGCCCGCAACGTCATCCTCTTCATCGACGAGCTGCACACGCTGGTCGGGGCCGGCGGGGCGGAAGGCGCCATCGACGCGTCGAACGTGCTGAAGCCGGCACTGAGCCGCGGCGAGATTCAGTGCATCGGCGCGACGACGTTCGACGAGTTCCGCAAGTACATCGAGAAGGACGCGGCGCTGGCCCGCCGCTTCCAGCCGATCCACGTCGACGAGCCGTCCGTCGAGCACACGATGGAGATCCTCAAGGGGCTGCGCGACCGCTACGAGGCGCATCACCGCGTGCAGATCACCGACGAGGCCCTCAACAGCGCCGTCGAGCTCAGCCACCGCTACATCAGCGGCCGCGTCCTGCCCGACAAGGCGATCGACGTCATCGACGAGGCCGGCGCCCGCATCCGCATCAAGAGCATGACCGTCCCGCCCGACCTGGCCGAGCTCGAGCGCGAGATCGAGCGCCTCGGCGTCGAGAAGGACGAGGCCGTCAAGAACGCCGACTACGAGCGCGCCGCCGAGCTGCGCGACAAGTCCGAGACGCTGCGCATGAAGAAGGAGAGCATGCAGCGCGACTGGAAGGACCGCGCCAAGGAGGTCGACGGCGTCGTCGACGACAACATCATCGCCGAGGTCGTCAGCATGATGACCGGCATCCCGCTGACGCGCCTGGAGAAGGAGGAGGCCACGCGCCTGCTCGAGCTCGAGGCCGAGCTGCACAAGCGCGTCATCAGCCAGAACGAGGCCATCTCCGCCATCGCCCGCAGCGTCCGCCGCAGCCGCAGCGGCCTGAAGGACCCCAACCGCCCGATGGGCTCGTTCATCTTCCTGGGCCCGTCCGGCGTGGGCAAGACGCTGCTGGCCAAGTCGCTGGCGCAGTTCCTGTTCGGCGACGACGACGCGCTGATCACGATCGACATGTCGGAGTACATGGAGAAGCACAACGTCAGCCGGCTGATCGGCGCGCCGCCGGGCTACGTCGGCTACGAGGAGGGCGGCCAGCTCACGGAGCGCGTCCGCCGCCGGCCGTACGCCGTGGTGCTGCTCGACGAGATAGAGAAGGCGCATCCGGACGTTTTCAACATGCTGCTCCAGATCATGGAGGAAGGGCGACTGACGGATTCGTTCGGCCGCAACGTCGACTTCAAGAACGTGATCCTGATCATGACCAGCAACATCGGCGCCGACCGGATCATGAGCCAGGACCCGTTCGGCTTTATGAAGCGCGACGAGAACGTGGACTACGAGAAGATGAAGGCCATGCTGGTCAACGAGCTCGAACGGCACTTCCGCCCCGAGTTCATCAACCGCATCGACGAGGTCGTCGTCTTCCACAAGCTCGGCCACGCCGACCTGCTCCAGATCCTCGACCTGGAGGTGAACAAGGTCGCCGTCCGCCTGCGCGAGCACGGCCTGACGATCGAGCTGGCCGAGGAGGCCCGCGAGCTGCTCCTGGAGAAAGGCACCGACGAGAAGTTCGGCGCCCGCCCGCTCCGCCGCACCATCTCCAGCCTGGTCGAAGACCCGCTCAGCGAAGACCTGCTGCGCAACAAGTACGCCGGCAAGTCCGTCATCCGCATCAGCGTCGAGGGCGCCGGCGACGAGCGCAAGCTGAAGTTCGAGGGCATCGCCCGGCCCGAAGACCAGAAGCCCGAGCTCGCCGCCGCGGGGTCCGACGCGACCTGATCGAGGGGAGCGGATCAGGGGCGAGGGGCACACGGTTGCGCCGACAGGCCTGCCTTGGCCGCTCGAACGCATCCGCATATCGCGGCCGGGCACGACGGGCTGGGCGGCATCGGCTCGTTCGAGTTCGGTTGACGGCGCGGGTCAGGCCCACCATTCCCGGCTACTGGAGCGCTCCCACCAATTGGAGCTTGCCGCCGCCCGGAGCCCGATGCGCGGGTTGTAGGGCGCCGGGTCCAGTCGGTCGGGGATGGCGTCGTTGTCGTCATCCTGGTCGCAGACATCTCCCAGGCCGTCCAAGTCGAAATCGCGCTGCTTGGGGTTCGCGGCGCACGGGCAGTTGTCGCGCGCGTCGGGCACGCCGTCACGATCTTCGTCGCCAGCGCGGCGCATCTGGTCCAGAAACGCCGGCCGGTGGTGCGCGTGAATCCGAGCGAGCGCGTCCCAGATGCGGACCTGGGCGAGGTAGACGGAATGCGCGGCGGACAGGCACGGGCGGATCGACACGCCAGCTTCCCTCCCCTGGGTATGGCGGTGCGCGAGTGCGGCGTTTCGAGGTCACGGCGCGAGCGGTTCTTAGAACTGTAGGCGGGAGCTGGACTAGGAAGTCAAGTCGAGCCTCGGCCGGACCCCCCTGGGAATGCCCGGGCCTCCGATAATCGACGTGGGGATTCCGAATCGCGGGCGTCAACGCGGGGTGGGTCTGAAGCGGAATCGTGCGTCAGACGAAAGACGCACTTCACCAAGGCTCATCACCAAGGCAGCGGAACCTCTTCCGCCGGCAGGAAGGCGCGCAGTTCGCCGACTTCCCGCGGCGGCCGGCTCGACATCACCTCGACCCAACGCCCCCACTTCCGTCGATGGGTTTGTTGGGTGTCGGTTCCCAGGGGTTGAAGCCCCTGGCTACGGTCGTGCGCCCCATCCGGGGCGAAGGCCTCGCATTGGCGCCTGGATGTTCGAAAACAGACCCGCGCGCTTGCGCTTGGGGCTTCGGAAGAGGACCCGCGCGCTTGCGCTTGGGGTTCGAGTCATGCATCGATCAGTGCATGGATCAGTGCATATGACCCGCGTGCCCGCCCGCGCCGGCGTCCTTCTTCTCTTCCTTGATCTCAATGATCGCCGCGTCCGTCGTCAGGAGCAGGCCGGCGACGCTGGCCGCGTTCTGGAGCGCGACGCGCTCGACCTTCAACGGCACGATCACGCCCATCTTCACCAGGTCACCGTACTCGTCCGTCAGCGCGTTGTAGCCGAAGTTCGGGTCCTTGGCGTTTTCCAGCACCTTCTGGCAGACGATGCTGCCGTCGAGCCCCGCGTTCTGGGCGATCATCCTGATCGGCGCGCGCAGCGCCCGGCGGACGATGTCCACGCCCGTCTTCTGGTCGCCCTTGGCCTTCTTCGCGGCCGCGTCGAGCGCCGCGTCGCAGCGCAGGACGGCGGTTCCGCCGCCGGGCAGGATGCCTTCTTCGACCGCGGCGCGGCAGGCGTGCAGGGCGTCCTCGACGCGGGCCTTTTTCTCCTTCATTTCGACTTCGGTGGCGGCGCCGACGTTGATCTGGGCGACGCCGCCGGAGAGCTTGGCGAGGCGTTCCTCGAGCTTCTCGCGGTCGTAGTCGCTGGTGGTCTGGCTGATCTCGTTCTTGATGGCCTCGATGCGGCCCTTGATGTCGCTGCTCTTGCCGGCGCCCTCGATGATCGTGCAGGTTTCCTTAGCGACGACGACGCGCTTCGCCCGGCCGAGGTCGGTCAGCTCGACGCCCTCGAGCGTGATGCCCAGGTCCTCGAAGACCGGCTTGCCGCCCGTGAGGATGCTGATGTCCTCGAGCATCGCCTTGCGGCGGTCGCCGAAGCCGGGGGCCTTGACGGCGCAGCACTGGAGGATGCCGCGGAGCTTGTTGAGCACGAGCGTCGCCAGGGCCTCGCCCTCGACGTCCTCGGAGATGACCAGCAGGGGCTTTCCGGCCTTGGCGATCTTCTCGAGCAGGGGCAGGAGGTCCTTGACGCTGGCGATCTTCTTCTCGTGCACGAGCACGTACGGATTGTCGAGCACGCACTCCATGCTCTCGGGCTTGTTGACGAAGTGCGGACTCACGTAGCCCTTGTCGAACTGCATGCCCTCGACCAGATCGACGGTCGTCTCGATGCTCTTGCCCTCTTCGACCGTGATCACGCCGTCCTTGCCCACCTTCTCCATCGCCTCGGCGATCTTCTCGCCGATCTCGCTGTCCTGGTTGGCGGCGGAAGTGCCGACCTGGGCGATCTGCTGCTTGCCCTTGACCGGCACGGCCATCTTGCGGAGCTGCTCGACCACCGCGTCAATCGCCAGATCGATGCCCCGCTTCAGATCCATGGCCTGAGCGCCGGCGGCGAGGTTCTTGATGCCCTCGTCGAAGATCGCCTCGGCGTAAACGGTGGCGGTGGTCGTGCCGTCGCCGGCGTCCTTGCTGGTCTTGCTGGCGACCTCGCGGACCATCTGGGCGCCCATGTTCTCGTAGGCGTCCTCGAGCTCGATCTCCTTGGCCACGGTCACGCCGTCCTTCGTCACGGTCGGGCTGCCGAAGGACTTCTCGAGCACGACGTTGCGACCGCGGGGGCCAAGGGTGACCTTGACGGCCTTGCTGAGCGTGCGAACGCCGCGACGGATGGCCTCGCGGGCATCCATGTCAAAAGCGATCTGTTTGGCAGCCATGGGTGGTGGTTCTCCTGCGAGAGTCAGTACCTGTTTCTCGCCCGCGACAAATGCGCAAGCGATTTCTAGATAAACGGTTACGTCCGACTGCCGGCCAGTTCCGACTGGCGGCGCCCCGAGGGCAGACGGACCGGCGCCAGAACCATGAGCACGTCCCGTACCACGGCGTCACTGGCCCGTGCGATCGCTGTAACATTTGTAAATTGAATTGGTTGCAGATGGTAAGGGCGCGGGTTGCCGGGCGCCTGCGGTCTGTCAAGTTGGCAGCCCGCCTCTGAGGAGAAAGAAAAACGGATCCGACCAGTGCCCCCGGTCGGATCCGCCGCTCTGTCATCGCAGATTCTTGCAGCGCCCGATCAGCTCTGGGTCATGAGCAGGTAGATCAGGATTCCCAAGTCGATCTGGTTGACAACGCCGTCGCTGTTCAGATCCCACTTGAAATCGCCCGTCTGCTCGTAGACCGCCAGCAGGGCCCAGAGATCGTCCCAGGTCCAGCCGGGGGGCGGCTCGGTGGGCATGTTCGGGTCGGGCGGGTTGTCGCCGTTGTTGTTATTCCCGCCGTTGTTATTGTTCCCGCCGTTGTTATTGTTCCCGCCGTTGTCGCCCGGCTCGTTGCCCTTGGCTTCGTTGTTGCCGGAGTTGTCACCCGGAGACTGATCCTGGTTCCCGCCGGACTGGTCGTTCAGTCCAGGATCGTTGTTTCCATTGTTGTTGCCGGTGTCGATCGGCTGGGGGCAGCCGCCGAGCATGAGCACACCCAGAAGACTGACCGCAGCCAGGCCGGCGATCGCGGCAGAGCGTTTGAACATACTTCTAACCCTCTCACTCCAAAGTGAAGTTGTACACCAGTTTGCGCTCGAAAAAGGGCGCGAACATCGAGGCTCCGAATGGAGCCACGAACCCATTTTCTGACCCTCAGCAAATTATTCCCCCGCGATCAGCGGATTTCTCGTCGGCCGCCGGAATTCGCCAGAATTCGCGTTTTTGGCCGTCGGGAGCGATAACAAGACCTCCGCCGGCCTACTGGAAACGATCGGCACGGGCCGGTTTGCCCCTTCCCTCTGTGCGGGCCGGCCTCCGGCACCTGGTCCGGCGAAACCCGGCCAACTCCGCCTCACGAACCTGAGGAATCGGCTACAATGGCCGGAATCGGGTCACCGCGCACCGCCGGGTGTGCCCGTCAGGGGACGCCACCGCGCGGCCGCGGGAGGGGTCGACGTGGAAGCCAGGTTCATCCGGGTCATCGGCGCCCGACAGCACAACCTGCAAAACGTGTCGCTCGACATTCCGCGCGACCGGCTGGTGGTCTTCACCGGCCTGAGCGGCTCGGGCAAGAGCAGCCTGGCCTTCGACACGATCTACGCCGAAGGTCAGCGCAAGTACGTCGAATCGCTCAGCGTCCACGCCCGGCTGTTCCTGGAGCAGGTCGGCAAGCCCGACGTCGAGCGCATCGAGGGGCTACCGCCGACGCTCGCGATCGAGCAGCGGGCAGCCGCGGCCAACCCGCGCTCGACCGTGGCCACGACAACCGAGGTCTACGACTTCCTTCGGGTGCTCTTCGCGCGCGTCGGGACGGCGCACTGCCTCAACTGCGATGTCCCCCTGCACCGCCGCACCATCGACCAGATCGTCGATGCCGTCCTGCGCTATCCCGCCGATCAGCGGATCATGGTGCTCGCGCCGCTGCCGCGCGAGCAACAGGGCGACGTCAAGCAGGTGCTTCGGCGGATCCAGCGCGAGGGATTTGTGCGGGCGCGTGTCGACGGGCGGCTCGTCGAAGTCGCCGAGTTGGCCGACCCCGGGCGCGTGCGACAGATCGACGTGGTCGTGGACCGACTGGTGCTGCGGGCCGACGTCCGTCGCCGGCTGGTCGATGCCGTTGAGCTCTCGCTGCGATTGTCGCAAGGGGCGGTCATCGTCTCCCGGGCGGCCGGCAACGGGCGTGAGTCGCCTGGTTCGCCAGGCGGCGCCGTGCACCAGACCCGCAACCCGCGCCCGCCGACCAGCAACGGCGAGCCCGGATGGATCGACGAAGCGTTCAGCGAGCGGCTGGCGTGCTCGCGCTGCGGCTTCGTCGTGCCCGAGCTGTCGCCGCGCCTGTTCAGCTTCAACTCGCCGCACGGCGCGTGCGAAACTTGCGGCGGACTGGGCAAGGTGCAGCAGTTTGATGAGACGCTGGTCGTGCCGGACGACGGGCTGCCGTTGGCACGGGCCGTGGCTCCGTGGGCCGACGCGGGCAAGCGTTCCGCGGCGGCGTACGCCAAGCTCGTTCGCAGCCTGTGCGCCGCGTTCGACGTCGACCCGCAGACGCCGTTCAAGGACCTGCCGGAAGATATGCGCCGCATCGTCCTTCACGGCGCGCGCCCGAAGGACACGAAGGCCTACCAGGTGGAGTTCGAGGGCGTGCTGCCGAACCTGGAGCGTCGCAGCAAGGCCGCGGGCGGCGGGGGCGCGGCCCGGCTGTCGGGCTTTCAGACGGAAACGATGTGCTCGACGTGCGGCGGAGCGCGGCTGCGGCGCGACGCGCTGGCGGTGCGGATCGCCGGCGCGAACATCCACGAAGTGACAAAGCTGTCGATCGAGCGCGCGGTGGGGTGGTTCGCCGAGCTGCCGTTGACGGGCGAGGCGGCGATCGTCGCGGCGCCGATCCTGACGGAGGTCAGTCAGCGTCTGCGCTTCATGGACGCCGTCGGCCTGGGCTACCTGACGCTGGACCGCGAGAGCATGACGCTCTCGGGCGGCGAGGCGCAGCGCATCCGCCTGGCGACCCAGCTCGGCAGCGGGCTCGTGGGCGTCTGCTACGTGCTCGATGAGCCCACGATCGGACTGCACCAGCGCGACAACGAGCGCCTGCTCGCCTCGATCCGCCGGCTCGTCGAGATCGGCAACACCGTGCTCGTCGTCGAGCACGACGAGGACGTGATTCGCAGCGCCGATTACCTCGTGGACATGGGGCCGGGCGCCGGTCTGCACGGGGGGCGCATCATCAGCCACGGTCCGCCCGCGCAGGTCCTGGCCGATTCGAACTCGATCACCGGGCGCTACCTCCGCGGCGAGTACCGCATCCAGCTCCCCGAGTCGCGCCGCACGCCGAAACGCTCCGAGCAGCTCCAGGTGATCGGCGCGCGGGCCAACAACCTCAAGGGCATCGACCTAACGATCCCGCTCGGCACACTCGTCGCCGTCACCGGTGTCAGCGGCAGCGGCAAGAGCACGCTCGTCAACCAGACGCTGCTGCCGGCGCTGCGACGGCGGCTGCTGAAATCGCGCGAGCCCGTCGGCGAGCACGACCGCCTGGTCGGCGCGCACAAGATCGACAAGGTGATCGAGGTCGACCAGACGCCGATCGGCCGCACGCCGCGCAGCAACCCCGCCACCTACACCGGCGTGTTCGACGAGGTCCGGCGGCTGTATGCGCGGACGAAGGAGGCGCGCATCCGCGGCTACAACAACAGCCGCTTCTCGTTCAACGCCAAGGGCGGGCGCTGCGAGGCGTGCCAGGGGCAGGGCGTGCGGCGGATCGAGATGCACTTTCTGCCGGACGTGTTCGTCGAGTGCGGCGAGTGCCGCGGCACGCGCTACAACCGCGAGACGCTGGAGATCCGCTATCGCGGCAAGAGCATCGCCGACGTGCTGGAGCTGCGCGTCGAGGAGGCGCTGCCGCTATTCGACAGCTTCAGCAAGATCAGGGCCGGCTTGCAGGCGCTCTCCGACGTCGGCCTGGGCTACGTGCGGCTCGGCCAGCCCTCCAACACGCTCTCCGGCGGAGAGGCGCAGCGCGTCAAGCTGGCCGCGGAGCTGGCCAAGCCCACGGCCGGCCACACGCTGTACGTGCTCGACGAGCCGACCACCGGCCTGCACTTCGCCGACATCGACACGCTGCTCGCCGTGCTCAACCGCCTGGTGGACCTGGGCAACACCGTGCTGGTGATCGAGCACAACCTCGACGTGGTGAAGAACGCCGACTGGATCATCGACCTCGGCCCAGAAGGCGGCGACTCCGGCGGGCAGATCGTCGTCGCCGGTCCGCCCGAGGACGTGGCGGCCTGCGCGGCGAGCCACACGGGACGGTACCTGCGCACGAAGCTCGACAAGTAGCTGACGCGATCGGCCGCGGCCCAGGGCACGCCGCTCCAGGAAGGCGACCGCTGGCCGCGTGCCGGCGCTCTTGCGGCGACAGGCGCTTCTCGAATAGCATGCGCCGCGCGTCGGAGACGCACATCGGATCAACGAATCCAATGCACAAGCGGCCGCGCCCTGCGGCCGGGATCGAACGGAGTCGCCCGCCGCGTGCGCTGACCGCCGGAGCATGCCAATGGCCGGCCCGCGGATGCGCTGCGCCTGGGTGTGCGCGGCGCTGCTGATTGCGTGCGGCGCGAGCGGCTTTCATCAGGACACTGGGAGTCCGCGCGGAGGCGCTGAGGCTCCTGGCCGAAACGCCGACAATCCTCGCGGCGGCGCCGACCCGCGGAACGCGGAGCCGGCCCTGCCCGCGCCGCTCGATTTCCGCGAAGCGCGCGGCTACGCCGTCATCCGCCTTGCCGACGAGCGCACGATCATCGTCCAGGATGGATCACGCGAGCGGCCGGTGCGGCTGCTCGGCGTGGCGCGCCCGCACGAGACGGCGCAGCGCCAGGCTATGATCAGCCATATCGAGCACCTGCTGCTCGGCGAGCGCGTCTTTCTGATGAGCGACGACGACCTGCCCCGCGCCGACGGCGCGGCGGCGCCAGAGGCCGGATCATCGCGCCGGCCGGACGAGTCCGCCGAGCCCGCCGGCCCTGACGACGACGCAGCCGAGGCGGTCGAGCGGCGCTACGTCTACCGTGCGCCCGACGGCCTGTTTGTCAATCTCGAGCTGGTTCGCCAGGGTTACGCGCCGATGGCCGCCCGGCCCGATTTCTCGCATCGCAGGCTCTTCCGCGCCTACGAGCACCGGGCGCGAGAGTCCGCCAGGGGCATCTGGCGCTCGTCGTCGCTTGCACCGCCCGCCGTCCAGCCGGCTGAGCCGCCCACAAAAGCCGCCGCCGCCCCGCAGCGCCCGCCGCAGGAAGCGTCCGACGCCGGCCTCACGGTGTATGTGACGCCGAACGGCCAACGCTATCACCGGGCGGGTTGCTCGTTCCTGTCGGAGACGGCCCGGCCGATCCCGCTGGCGGAAGCGCGCGGGAAGTACGGGCCGTGCAAGCGCTGCAAGCCGCCGCCGTGATGTCGCGCGAGCCACAGGACGGACTACCCGAGGCACGCGCCCGCGGAATCGCTCGGCCAACGATCGTCGCCGGGGCGCGCTTCGATCGCCGCAGCGTCTATCGCTACGAGCTCTGGCGGACGTGGGACGCGTCGGCCCCGCCGCTCACCTGCATTCTGCTGAATCCCAGCACGGCGGACGCCTCGCGGGATGATCCGACCATCCGCTGTTGCGTCCGGCTGGCCGCGCGGCGCGGCTACGGCGGCATCATCGTGGGGAACCTGTTCGCGATGCGCGCCAGCGATCCGCGCCGCCTTCGCCGGGTGCGTGACCCGATCGGCCCGCACAACGACGAGCACCTGGGCGCGCTGCTGCGGCGGGCGGGCGACGTGCTGGCGGCCTGGGGCAACGGGGGAGCGTGGCAGCGGCGTGGAGCATGCGTGATGGCGCTCGTTCCGCCGACGGCGCGCGTGTACTGCCTCGGCGTCACGCGGCTCGGGCAGCCACGGCATCCTCTGTATTGTCCACTGACGCGCGAGTTGCAGCCGCTGGCGTCGGCCAGATGACCGCCGCCCGCTCGCTTGCCAGGAGCCGCGAGCGCGGGCGAGTGACGCGACGACGATGTCTTGGCGCGCGGAACGAGCTCAGCCGGCGCGCCAACGGTGACAGTCGCGGGCGGCTCGCGCGCCGCGGCCCTTCAGCGATTCAGGATGCCGCGAACGAGGTTGTTACGGATCCAACTGACGCGCTCGGTGTTGTCGTCGTCGGAATCCATCACCACGACCAGGTCGAGGTCGCCATCGCCATCGACGTCGCCGTAGCCCAGCAGGCCGACGAGCGTCTCGACGCCCAGGTTGGCAATCGTCGCGCCGACCCACGGCCGCCGCGGGCCCGCCGCCGGCCGGAAGTAGCGCAGCGCTCCGTTGTTTCCGGCGACGACCAGTTCGAGCACGCCGTCGCCGTTGAGGTCCAGCAGTTTCAGATCGAGCGGCTGGGAGGTCGTGAACGTGACGATCGCGTGCGCATCCCAGTCGTACTCGTAGCGCGCGTTCGGCGCGGCGTAGCCGAGGGCGTTGTCGCAGAACGGCAGCCCCGGGTGCTCGAAGAGGATGATCTGCGCCTGCTCGCGACCACTGGCGACGACATCCGGATAGCCGTCGCCGGTCACGTCGCCGATGTCGATGGCGAAGGCGTCGCGGATGCTGCCGATGCGCCACTGCTTCCAGTCGTTGTCGGGCCAGTAGGGGTCCGGGCAGAACGAGATGGTGGGGTTGGCGAACCAGGCGACCTGGGTGTTGTTGTCGGTGCTGGCGGCGGAGACCACGTCGAGATCGCCGTCGAAGTCCATGTCATAGAGCATGAGGCCGAAGGGGCCTTCGCGATCGGGCTCGGTCGGGAAGCGCTCGTTCTCGCCGACGAGGACCGAGTTCCACCCCGCGCAGCCGTCGCGGGCCTGGCCCGGGTTCAGCAGTACCTGGACGGACCCGGCCAGGATCGGCGCGATGTTGTCCACGGTGCAGCTCTGCTTGGGCGTGAAGGTGATCTGGAGCTCGCGGCTGGCGACAATGTCCATCCAGCCGTCGTTGTTCATGTCGCCGACCTCGACGTTGTTGTAGAACTGCCGCACGCTCACGTCGTAGCAGTCGATGTTCGAGATCGGGATCGTGTCCTGGATGATCTGGTTCAGCTCGTCATTCGAGATCGTCTCGGTCGTCGGCGTCAGGAACTCGCAATCGCAGTTTCCCGGCGCGCCCCAGTATCGCAGGTCGGTCGTCGAGCGCCCCGGCGAAGCCGAGTCGTTGGGGTTCGGGTGACGCAGGTACACGACGCCGTTGGTCGTCGCCAGCACCAGGTCCAGGTAGCCGTCGTTGTCGATGTCGCCCACGGCCACGTCCGCCAGGTTGATCCAACGCCGGCAGGCGCCGCTCTGCGCGTCGAAGGTCAGGCTCGTGAACGTCGGCGCCCCGCCCGCGCTCCCGCTCAGCAGGATCTGCACGACACCCTGGTCGACCACGTTGAAATACGAAGCCACCGGGTCGATGCGCCCGTCGCCGTTGAAGTCGATCGCCAGCGGCGTCCGGGTCAGGTCGCCGGCCGCGTAGGTGGCGGTAGTGACGGCGCTGCCGTTCGCGAACGTGCGTTCCTGGATGACGTTCTCGTCGAAGGGCTGCGCGACGACCGTCGCGCCCTCCACCGAGACCATGCCCTGCGAGCCGGGCAGAAACGGGTAAGACTCGCAGCCGACGTTCGCGGCCAGGGTCCCGATCGATGAAAGAACCGCGACCCACAACCGGCGGCCCGCCGGTGAAAGATGCGCTGACGCCATGACGCTGCTCCGCTGGGTGGCTAGGCCGGCCCCGTGACGGCGGGTGTGGCCGGTGTCCGCTTATCGGGTCGGCCCAAAACGGCCCGTGCTTTAGCCTGCAATTCGCCGGCTGCACAGGCAATCTGAGCGCGTCCGCGACGCGCGTCCGATTTCCCGGTCCGCGGGCTGAAGCGAGCCCCGCAAGTTGACGATCTCCCCGTTTGCCGATCCCCGCGGCCTGCCGCGCGCAGACGCGGACCGGTTGTCGTCCTTGCGCGTGAATCGAACCTTATGACGTGGAGTCGCCGGCACACCGAATGGCTCCTGAGGACAATGTCATGCGGCCTAACAACCTGACTGCCTGCAAGTGCGCGATTATCGGCCTGGCGTGCGCGTCAACGTGGCCCCAGGTGGCGCAAGGCTCGCCACCGTACATCAACGCCACCCTCGATCAGAACACCAGCGGCGTCGGCAGCCGCGCCTACGACATCAACCAGTACGGCCAGGTTGTGGGCTGGATCGCCGGCGGCTCGGGCCATCACGCCGCACACTGGTACAACGAGCAGTTCACGGACGTGAACGACACCACGCATTTCATGCTCCTCCAGGATTTCACGATCGACATCGCCGAGGCCTACGCGATTTCCGACGGCGACCAGGTCGTCGGCACCGCGCAGACGCGCTTGCAGTGCCCCGGTCGCACGATCGACGTCTGGCACGCCTTCGTGATGCGCCCCGCGGTGCTGACCGACCTGGCCACGCCTATCCCGGGCGACGCCATCACCGAGCTCTGGACGTTCGGAAACCCCTGCACGGCCTACAACAGCGTCGCCACCGCCATCAGCAACGCGAATCACGTCGTCGGCTGGGCGGACGTCAACAACGCCGCCACCATCCGCGCGTTCCTCGTGCGGCCGCAGAACGGCGTGTGGTTCGTCCCGCCTTCCGACCCGAACGACGACTACGTCAATCAGCTCATGGTCGATCTGGGCACGCTCGGCGGCGCCGAAAGCGCCGCGCACGGCGTCAACGATGCCGGTGTCATCGTCGGCTACTCGTACCTGTCGAACAACAACCCCCCGGCCCGCTATCACGCCTTCATGATCACGCCGGCCGGCGACACCTGGTTCGCCGACGCCAACAGCGACGGCGCCAACGACCTGATGCTCGATCTGGGCACGCTCGGCGGACACAACAGTTGGGCGCGCGCCATCAACAACAGCAACCAGGTCGTCGGCGAGTCCGATACTGCCGATTTCAACACCCACGCCTTCCTCTGGAGCGGCGGCGTAATGACCGACCTCGGCACGCTCGGCGGACGCAGCAGCAGCGCCGCCGCCATCAACGAGCAGGGCCACGTCGTCGGCTGGGCGGAGAACGCCGCCGGCCAGCGCCGTGCCTTCGTCTGGATCAACGGCGTCATGACTGACCTCAACAGCGCGCTGCTCTTTGGCCAGTCTCTGGGCGGGCTCGTCCTCACGGAGGCCCGCGGCATCAACGACGCCGGGCAGATCGTCGGCTTCGCCTCGCGTCCCGGCGGCGGTGAGTCGCGCCCGTTCCTGTTCACGCCCGCCACCCCGGCTCAGATCGCCGCCGCCGCGGCCGCCGAGGCGGCGCTGAACGAGGCGCTGGGCAACAGCGGCGGGTCGAGCGGCTCCGGGGGCGCGGGTGGTCAGCCGATCGTCGGCACGCCGGCCAATCTCCAGGGCGGCTCCGATCCGAACGCCCCGGTCGCCGGCCAGACCAGTGACGCGACGCTGAATACCTGCGGGTTCGGCACGGCGGCGATCCTGCCCGTGACGCTCGCGGGGCTGATCGGCATGCGGCGGTTTCGTCCGCGCTGACGGCCCGCGGCTTGCCGTCGGCGCGGCTTGGCGCGACCATGATCGCTGATGCTGTCTGCTGTCCTGCTGGCCGGTGTCTCGGCCGCGCCGTCCGCTGATGCGGCCGGCGTTGCCGGCACGCTTGTCCTGATCGGTGTGCTGCTGGCCCTGTCGGGAGTGTTCTCCGCGAGCGAAGCCGTCCTCTTTTCGCTCACGCCTCTCCAGTTGCAGAGCAACGCCCAGAGCGGCAATCCGCTGCGGCGGCTCAGCGCGGTCCTGATGCGCGAGCCGAAGCGGGCGCTGACGGTCATCCTGGTCGGGAACACGTCGGTGAACGTGGCGCTGTTCGCCGCGACGTATGTGCTGACGTACCGGCTGGTGGGCGACGCCGGGCCGTGGGTGGCGCCGCTGCTGGGCCTGACGAGCGTGCTGGCGGTGCTGATCTGCGGCGAGACCGTGCCGAAGGTGCTCGGTGTGACGCTGGCGGACCGGCTGGCACCGTGGTGTGCGGGCGTTGTCAACGCGGCCGGCTACGTCCTGGGACCGGTCGGGCGCGTGATCGATCTGCTGCTCGTGGTTCCGTTGACGAGGCTGCTCGAGCCGCGCGGGCGGGAGGAACAGCGCAGCGAACGCGACGTGACGCACCTCGAACTCAAGACGCTGCTGGAGATGAGCCGCCAGCACGGCGTCATCGACCCGATCGAGACCGACTTTCTGCGCGAGGTGATCAACCTCAGCGTGCTCCAGGTGCGCGACGTCATGGTCCCGCGCGTCGAAGTGCAGCTCTACGACGTCAATGCCGGACCGGAAGGGCTGCGCGAGCTGATGCAGCGCACACGACGCCGCAAGATCCCCGTCTACGACGGCGCCATCGACAACATCGTCGGCCTGATCTACGCCAAGGTGCTGTTCTTCTCCCCTGAGCGTCCGCTGCGCGAGCTCGTGCAGCCCGTGCGCTTCGTCCCCGAGCTGATCACCTGCGAGCAGCTCCTCCAGCACTTCCGCTCGACGCGCTCGCAGCTCGCGATCGTCGTCGACGAGTACGGCGGCATGGCCGGCCTTGTCACCCTCGAAGACGTCATCGAGCAGATCGTCGGCGAAATCCGAGGCCCCGACGAGCCCGCCGGCGAGCCCGAGATCGTCCCCGTCGCCGACGGCGAGTACGACGTCAGCGGCCGGCTCAGCGCCCGCTACTGGGCCGAGACCTTCGGCGCCCCGGACCTCGCCGAACGCGTCACCACCGTCGGCGGACTCGTCACCGCCCGCCTCGGCCGCCCGGCGCGCGTCGGCGACACGGTCCGCATCGGCAACGTCGAGCTCCGCGTCACGCGCACGCGCCGCCGGCGCGTCGAGCGACTCAGGCTCGTGCTCCGCGGCGATGCGGCGGAGGACCGGCCGCCGGTGCCTGCGGGAGCGGCGCCGTGATGGACTGGCTGCCATGGCTGGTCGCCGCGTTGTTCGGCCTGGTGCTGAGCGGTCTGTTCTCCGGCGCCGAAACGGGCGTCTATTCGCTGAACCGCGTGCGGCTGCGGGTCCGCAGCGAGCAGGGAGCGCCGCGCGCCCGCCGCCTGGCCCGGCTCATGGAGCGCCCCGACGAGCTCGTCATCACCGTGCTCGTGGGCACGAACCTCGCCGACTACATCTGCTCGATCTCGCTCGCGGCCCTCGTTATGCTCGCCGGCGCACCCCCGCACCTGTCCGACCTCTACGCCGCCGCGATCGGCACGCCGCTCGTGCTGGTATTCGGCGGCATCATTCCCAAGGACATTTTCCAGCGCCACGCCGACCGGCTGATGTACGCGCTGTCCGGGCCGCTGCTGGCCTGCCGGCAGGCGACGCGCATCGTCGGAGCAAGCTGGCTGCTGCGCACCGTGCCGCGGCTGATCCTCGGCGCGATCCGGCGCGGGGGGCAGGGCGACGCCGAGCTGCTGCCGCGGGCGCGCGTGCAGCGCCTGCTGCACGAAGGGGCGGCGCGAAGCGGGCTGACGCGCTTTCAGCGCGACACGATCGAGCGCATCCTGAGCCTCTCGCGGGTCAATGTCGGCCGCGTCATGGTGCCATTGGCGCGGGCCGCCGTCGTTCCGGAGCACATCGCCCGCGACGACTTTCTGCGCATCGCGCGCATGGCGCACTTCTCGCGGCTGCCCGTCTGGCGCGACCACCCGGCCAACATGATCGGGATCGTCACGGTCTTCACCGTGCTGACCGACCCGCAGCAGCGCCCTATCGCCGCGCACGTGCGCCCGGCCGTCGTGCTGCGACTCGACGAGACCGTGCCGGCGGCGCTGTTGAAGCTCCAGCAGTCGCACGAGTTCATGGCGATCGTCACCGACCGTCGCGGGCGCTGCGTCGGCCTGCTGACGCTCAAAGACCTGGTCGAGGAGATTGTCGGCGACCTCGAGGCCTGGTGAGGCCGCGGCGCCGGCCGTTCGCTTATACTCGGGCGCGTGACGGCCCAAGGCATCGCAGCTTCAGCGCCGGATGCGCAAGCCCGGGGCAGACCGCGCATCCTCATCATCAAGCCGAGCTCCCTGGGCGACATCGTGCACGGGCTGCCGGTGCTGGCGTCGCTGCGCGAAGCGCATCCGCGCGCCCACGTCGCCTGGCTCGTGGCCAGGGCCTTCGCCCCGCTGCTCGAGAATCACCCGTTGCTCGACGAGGTCATCGTTTTCGACCGCAAACGCCTCGGCCGCCTGTGGATTCACCCCGGCGCCATGGCCGATCTTCTGCGCCTCGTCTCCCGCCTTCGTCGCGCCCGCTTCGATATCGTCGTCGATCTCCAGGGGCTTGTCCGCAGCGCGTTCTTCGGCTGGGCCTGCGGCGCGCCGCAACGCGTCGGCTTCGCCGCCGCTCGCGAGCTCGCCTGGCTCTTCTACACGCGGCGCGTCGCCTGCCCGGCGCAGATCGAACACGCCGTCGAGCGGAACCTGCACGTGGCCCGGGCGCTCGGCTGGCCGGTCGCCCGGGCCCGCTTTCCGCTGGCGATCACCGAGGCGGAGCGCCGTGCCGCGCAGCGCTCACTCGCCGACGCAGGCGTCGGTGCGCCTTACGTCGCCCTCCTCCCCGGCGCCCGCTGGCTCAGCAAGCGCTGGCCGCCCGCCCGTTTCGTCGAGCTGATCGATCGCATCCAATCGTCAGGCGGGTCGTGCGTGCTGCTCGGCGCGCCGGATGAGCGCCCGCTGGCCGCTCAGATCGCCGCCGCCTGCCGCACGCCGCCCGCGAATCTCGCAGGTCGCACGACACTGCGCGAGCTGGCGGCGGTGCTGGAGGGAGCCGAGCGCGTCATCAGCCAGGACTCCGGGCCGATGCATCTCGCGGCGGCGCTGGGGCGGCCGCTGGTGGCGCTCTTCGGGCCGACGAGTCCGCGGCGGACGGGACCCTATTCAGGATCCGCGCGGGTCGTCACGCACGTGGTCCCCTGTGCCCCGTGCTATCGCAGGCGCTGTCCGCTGCGTCACCACGACTGCCTGGAGAAACTGGCCGTTCAGCAGGTGATTGACGCCATGGACGGGCAGGGCGAAGGAGTGGCCATGACAAGAATGGGCGCGGCTGGATTCGAACCAGCGTAGGCGTAAGCCAACGGGTTTACAGCCCGTCTCCTTTGGCCACTCGGACACACGCCCAAGGCAGCGCCGGGCTCGCCGCCGGGCCACCCGCGGGGGCGGATTCCGGCGATCGGCGCGGCAACTTTACCTTATCCGGCCGATGGACGCCGGGCAAGAGCGGGTGGACGCCACCCGCCGGTCACGCCGCTCAGGGCGCATGGAACACGTATCGGCCCGAGCCCACCGAGAAGACCGCCTCTCCGCCGCCGCTGTGCAGCAGACGCACGCCGCGCGATTCCGCGGGCGCGGCGCCGCTCTCGGTCAGCTTCTCAGGGTTCGCGGTCGGCACGTGGACTGTGGCGCTGACGTTTGGTGGAACCTCGATGTCGAGCGCCAGGCCCTCCGCGTCGCGCCGCCAGGCGACGGCGACGCGTCCGCGGATCGAGTCGTATGAGCCGCGGGCCCACGACAGGCCGGGGCCTGGGCGCGGGCGAATGATCACGCGCTCGAAGCCGGGGCCGGCCGGGTCGGGGTTGATGCCAAGGATCACCTTGTAGAACCACTCGCCGACCGCCCCGATGGCGTAATGCGAAAACGAGTTCATTCCGGGGTCCTGGAAGCCGCGGCCCTCGACGTAGCCGTCCCAGCGCTCCCAGATCGTCGTCGCACCCTGGTCGATCGCGTAGCCCCACGAGGGCATGGTGCGGCTGAGCACCAGCCGGTAGGCCTCGTCGTTGAACCCCCGCCCCGAGAGCTCCAGCATCAGCGGCGCCGTGCTGTGGAAGCCCGTCGATATCTGCCCCCCGTAGGGCTCGAAACGCTCCACCATCCGTCGCGCCGCCGCCGCCCGCTGGGCCTCTGGCAACAGATCGAAATTCAGCGCGATCGCGTATCCGGCCTGCGTGTCACCATGCATCCGCCCGTCCGGCCCGACGTAGGCCGCGCAGAACGCCGCCCGGATGTCCGCCGCGAGCCGGCCGTACTCCTCCGCGCCGCCGGCGTCCCCCAGCACGCGCGCCATGTCGGCGACGAGCTGGGCCGAGCGCGCGAAGAACATCGTCGCGAAAACCTCCTTCGGCACTTCGGCGCCCCGGGTCGGCCAGCCTTCGAGCCGCAGCGTGTCCGCGTTCAGCCAGTCGCCGTAGTCATTGCCGCGGGCGTTCTTCCACAACAGGTCCGGGTTCTTCGAGCGTACAAAATCAACCCAGCGCCGCGCCGCCGCGTACTGCTCCGCCAGCAGCCGCCGATCGCCGTAGAACTGCCACGCGGTCCAGGGCACGAACACCCCGGCGTCGCCCCAGCCCGGGGCGCCCGAGAAGCGGCTGTTCGGGTCGAACGCGTGCGGCGAGAAATCGGCGAAGCGGCCGTCGGCGGCCTGGGCGTCGCGCGTGTCGGGCAGCCACTTCGTGAAGAACGCGGCCATGTCCATGTTGAAGCACGCCGTCGGCCCGAAGGCCAGGATGTCGCCCATCCAGCCGCAGCGCTCGTCGCGCTGCGGACAGTCCGTAGGCGTGCTGTGCAGGTTGGCGCGCTGTGTCCAGACGATGTTCTGCCACAGCCTGTTCAGCAGCGGCTCCGAGCATTCGAACGAGCCCACCTCGCGCGCCGCCGAGTGCACGACGCGCCCGGCCAGCAGCTCGCGCGTCGGCGGACTTGGCAGGCCGGTGACTTCAACGTACCGAAAGCCGTGATACGTGAAGCGCGGCTCGAATGTCTCCTGCCCTTCGCCGCGCAGGATGAATCGATCCGTCTGCGCGGCGCCGCGCAGATTGGCCGTGTAGACCGTGCCGTCCGGGTTCAGCACCTCGGCGTGTCGCAAGGTGATCGTCGTGCCGGCGGGGCCGCTGGTCGTCAGCCGGCACCAGCCGGCCATGTTCTGCCCCAGGTCGAAGACCCAGACTCCCGGCTTCGGCTCCGTCAGCGCGACCGGCCGCAGCTCGCGCGTCACTCGAATCGGCTCATTGGGCTGCGCGACGAGGCGGCCCGGCGGAGGATCGAAGACACGCACGGCCTTCCATTCGCCGCCAGGGTCTCCAGGCGCATCCCATCCCGGAATCTCGCGCCGCCCATCGTATGTCTCGCCGTCGAGCAGGTCCGCCGCCCGCACCGGGCCCTCCAGCGTGCTCTGCCACGATCCATCCGACAGGACAACCAGCCGCGTGCCGTCGGCTTCCTCGATCTCCAGCCGAAGCAGCGCACACGGCTGCCGCCCATAGATGCCCCGTGGCGGGCCGCCAGGCACGATCCCCGCCAGGCCGAGCTTCCCGGCGTACCAGCCGTCGCCGAGCATCAGGCCGACGACGTTCTCGCCGTCGCGGATCAGCTCGGCGATCTCGAACGCCTGGTACTGAATGCGCCGGTGGTAATCCGTCCATTCCGGCGAAAGAACGTGGTCGCCCACGCGCCGCCCGTTGATTCGCAGTTCGTACAGACCCAACGCCGTGACATGCACCGTCGCGCGCCGCACCGGACCGCGCCCGCCGCGATCGAACGCCTTCCGCAGCAGCGGCGCCGGCAGGGGCTCGTGGTCGGCCGGCGCCGGCGTCGCGTCGCCGATCCACAACGCGCCATTCCAGTCCGAAGGCTCCAATAGCCCCATGCTCCACGTCGCCGGCGCGCTCCAGGCCGACGGGCGCCCTTCCCGATCCCAGGCGCGCACTTTCCAGTACACGCGCTGCCGGGCCGACAGCGCCCGCCCGCCGTACTCGACGTGGCTTGTCCGGTCCGACCGCACTTCGCCCGAATCCCACAGGTCGGGATCGTCGGCGGCCAGGCGCTCGGGGGTGCTGGCCGCGAGGATTCGATAGCGAGACTGGACCAGTCCGCGGTCGCCCGGACGCAGCGCCGTCAGGGTCCAGCTCAATCGAGGTCGTCGTGCATCCAGGCCCTCCGGGTCCGTCAGGTACTCGCAACGCAAGTCGGCGGTGGCAAGTGAACAGGGAGGCGGAGCGCCGGCTTGGTCTGTTGCGGCCCCGGCCGTTCCACCCAGCGCCAGGCAGACGCCCAGGCAGATTGAGCACATGCCATGGTCTCCTCCGGGATTCACCCCGGTGCTTGCCCATGTTACCCGCTGGGGTCGCCCCGGCGCCCGCGCCCGAGGGTCCGCGCGCGTCTTGGCGCGGCGGTCGGCGCGCGAAAAACTTTTGCGTTGCGCGGTCTGGGGGACAATTGTCGCTTCTATTCATAGCAGGTGGCGCGCCGAGCGACGGAGGACGCCGCGAGGCTGGGCGCCCCCAGGCGTCGGATGGGAAGAAACAAGGGGTCCATGGGGTTTAGTTCGCTTGATGGCACGTCGTGAGAGATTGCGAGCGCAGGCCGCCGCTGGCCGTCGCACCGCCTTCGGTCCGTTGCTGGCGACGGCGGATTGGGAGGCCTTCGTCAAGTCGCACCTGCTGACGCCTCGGCAGGCGCAAGTGCTGGACTTGATCTGCCGTGGACACGGATACGTCGATCTCTGCGCTCACCTCGGCATGAAGCGGTCCACGCTGCGCACCCATCTGCGGACGGCGTACGAGAAAGTGGGCTGCACCGACCGGGTGGGGCTGATCCTGTCGCTGGTGCATCGCTACGGCGTGAGCCCGCGTGAGTATCGCGTCCCGTGAGCGATCACGGCGAGGGTAGACGCGCATTGCAGGAAGGGTGACCCTTGGCCGGGCGTTCGGCGGCTGTATCGCCGTCGCCCGGCCTTGGCCCGGCGCGCCGCCCAAAAGACGGCGTCACCTGCGAACTGTCCGTCCGGCCATCGAGCGCTACGAGAACACCGAGCGCAACTGATCGTCGCGCCGGCGCCGGGCGCGCGCCTCCCACGACTCGTCGGCCCCGGTTTCGTTGAGGTCGCTAATGGCGACCCGGCAGCCGCAGCTCAGGTGCGCCGTTTCAACAGATCGAAGCTGATTCTCGGAATCCAGCTCTGAATACTTCAGGAGCGTGACCTCGGCCGGTCGCAGGCACGCGGGGCAGCGCATTTCTCCCTCCCGTGGTGATTGAAGCGCGGGAGCCTCATCCGATCGTAGTTTGCGCGTCTCCAAGACTTCCACGGGCGATCGACCAGCATTCCGAATAGTCCTATAACTCGTTCCGTCGCCCGATTCGTCGCCGGGCACTCCGGTCTTCCTCATGTGCGAAAGGTGCAGCCAGGGCGCGAGCACGGAACCACGCCCGACCGTGCCCGGTCCGGCTCCATCCCGTCGCGACCGTCCCCGAGTCGCCGGTCTACGGCCCGAGCGGGAACTGCCGATAAGAGAGTCGCAACCGCGGGCGCGGCGCGCGTCGACGGCGGTTCCGCAGTCCGTTCCGGGTCGCCGGGCAAAAGACAAGGGCGAACGAATCGCCCGCATTCAGGAGACGCGTTCCATGCAGGCACATTCTCTCAATCGCGGCGGGTTGCTGGTGGTGTTGGCGGCGGTGATCGTTGCGTCCGGCGCAGCGCTGGCCGCGGAGACGGCCTACCGCTCGATTGACGGCACGGGCAACAACGAAGCGAACCCGACGTGGGGGTCGGCCGAGCGGCCGCTGATCCGCATCGCCCCGTCGGCGTACGAGGACGGCTACGCCTCGCCGAGCGGCTCCGGCCGTCCGAACGCGCGGCTGATCTCGATCACGATCTGCCAGCAGAACGGGCCGATCCCGGCGGCGCGCAACACGAGCGATTTCCTGTGGGCGTTCGGCGTTTTCGTCAATCACGACATCGACATCACCGAGGGCGGCTCGCCGGCCGTCGCGCTCAACATCCCGGTTCCGAAGGGCGACCCGTATTTCGATCCGGCGGCGACCGGCGCGCAGGAGATCCCGTTCAACCGCGGCAAGACGGTGGCCGGCACGGGCACCGGGGTGGACAACCCGACGCTGCTGGACAACAGCGACACGGCGTTCCTTGATCTCTCGACGGTCTACGGGTCGAACCCGGATCGCGCCGCCTGGCTGCGGACCAACGCCGGCGGGAAGCTGAAGACGACGAGCCATCCGCTGGGTGCGCTGCTGCCCTTCAACGACGGTTCGCAGTTCAACCTGGGCAATTTCGAGGATCCCGATTACAGCACCGACCTGTTCCTGGCTGGCGACGTGCGCTGCAACGTCAGTGCGTTCCTCGCCACGATGCACACGCTCTGGCTGCGCAACCACAACTGGTGGGCCGAGCGCTACGCGGCCGAGAACCCGGACCTGACCGACGAGGAGCTCTACCAGCTCGCGCGCAAGCGAAACATCGCCGAGCTTCAGAACGTTGCGCTCTACCAGTGGCTGCCGGCGCTGCTCGGCGCCAACGCCGTCCCCGCCTACGCCGGCTACGACCCCGAGGTCGATCCGACCGCCGCGGTCGAGTTCACGACGGTCGTGCTGCGGGCGGTCGGCCACACGCTGCTGCCGACCGAGATCCTGCGGGTGGATGAGAACGGCCGCACCATTCCGCAGGGCAACGTGCTGCTGCGCGACAGCTTCTTCGACAACGCGCCGATCGTGATTCAGAGCGCCGGCATCGATCCGATCCTGCGCGGCCTGGCCGCCAAGCGCTGCCAGGAGAGCGATCACTACTTCGTCGACGACATCCACCACTTCCTGTTCACGCTGCCCGGCGCGGGCGGACGCGACCTGATCGCGCTCAACATCCAGCGCGGCCGCGATTTCGGCATACCCGACTACAACACCGTCCGCGAGGCCTACGGCCTCGCGCGCAAGACCAGCTTCTCGCAGATCACCTCCAACCGCACCCTCGCCGCCCTCCTCGAAGCCGTCTACGGCGACATCGACAACGTCGATCCCTTCATCGGCGCCGTCTGCGAGAACCACTACCTGAGCGGCAGCGTCGGCGAGCTCGTCCACACCGGCATGCTCGAACAGCTCCTCCGCGTGCGCGACGGCGACCGATTCTGGTTCGAGAACCCCGGCGTCTTCTCGCCCGCCGAGCTGGCCGAAATCCGCACCACGAAGCTCTCGGACGTCATCAAGCGCAACACCGCCATCATCAACATCCAGAGCGACGTCTTCTTCGTCCCGCGCGCCTCGCGCACGCCCAGCGGACTGCTCGGCCAGACCGCCGGCGCCTCCGCCTCCGAAGACGACCCGAACCCCGCCGTCGCCAATTGCGGCGTGCTGGGCCTGGCGTCGCTGATGCTCACGCTGACCGGGCTCGGCGCGATCCGCTTCGGCGTTCGACGCGCCCGCGGCCGCTGAGAAGACGAGACGCATCGCGGGAGATCAACGTGTTGAGCACCCTCATCATCGCGGCGATCGCAGCCGGCGCCCTCACGGGCCCCGCGGCGCCCGCGTCCGGCGCGGCGTCGGCCGGGGCGCGACCGTCGCCGTATCCGCTGACCTATCCGGTCAGCGACCCGCTGCGCAGCGTCGTGCGCACGCTGCGAGAGCACCTGGCGCTCACCGCGCAGCATATGCAGGCGCTCGGTTGCGACTACCAAACGAGTCTGCGACTGTTCGCCGTGCTGCGCGACTGGGCCGATCCGCGACAGGCCGAGCTCGACGCGCTGCGACGCGAGTACGCCGCCGCGCGTTCGGCCTATCTCAGCCTGGAGTCCACGCGCCTGGCGGTCTCCGCCGGCCTCAGCGACGAGAAGCGCAAGATTTCGGCGGAGGGGCGGACGCGGCTGGCGGCGCTGCTCGAGTCGCAGGTCGCCGGCATCGAAGCGGCCTGGGCGCGCTACCAGGCCGCAGAGGCCGCGCTCGACGAGGCGCTCGCGCCGCTGGCCGAGCAGGTCGCGGCGGTGCTCGATGCGGAAACGCGCCGGCGCTGGGAGGCGGCGCGCCGCAGCGCCACCGCCGGCCTGCCTCGCGACGTCTGGTTCGTCCCAGCGCTTTCGGCCGGCCAGCAGGAGGCCCTGCGCCACGGGGAGCCGGCGGCGACGGTCCTGAACAACGAGCAGTGGCATGCGGCGCGACACAGCAGCGACTGGTACCGCGCGTGCGCCGCGGAAGTGCGCGAGGCCGAGATGGCCTTCTTCTTCGGCCGGCCGCGAGCGAGCACGCCGGGTGTGGCTCCGGACCCCTCCGCGCCCGCCGGCGGGCAAGAGCCAGCGCAATGCCCCTATCACCAAGTGACGCCGCCGGAGCCCGCTCAACGCGATGGCGAGTGACCGTTCACGAAACGGAGCCTCGTCCCTGCGCCGCTGGACGCTGATCGCGCTCGGCGGCCTGGCCTTCGTCGTGGTCGGCCTGGCGCTCAGCGACTACCTGACGCCGGACCGCTACGTCTTGCGGATCGCGGCCCCCCGGGGCGCCGCGCATGATGCGCTGGTCCGCGCGCTGGTCGAGCACGCGGCGCGTTACGGCGTCGAGCTCACGGTCGTGCGGGAAGCCGCCGGCGCGGGTCCGATGAATCTGCTGGCCGAGGGCCGGGCGGATCTGTGCGTGATGAGCGGCCTGCCGCCGGTTGTCGAAGGCGTCGCAGAAGTCGTGCGGCTCGGGCACGAGACGCTGCACCTCGTCGCACTGCCGGCGTTGGCCGCCGGCGGCTTCGATGCCCTGCGCGGGGCGCGCATCAATCTCGGTCCGCCCGAGGTGGACTGGCGCGACGTCGCCCAATCCGTATTCACGTTCGCCGGCCTGAAACCCGGCGACGACTACGTTGCCTCAGAGCTTTCCGCCGAGGCGCTGCTCGCGACGCCAACGGCGGATTTGCCGGATGTCGTCGCGGCCGTCGGCGGCGATTGTCCGGCCGAAATCGCGCATCTCGTCCGGCATAGCGGCTATCGCCCGCTGAGACCTGGCTTCCTGGCGGCACTGGCGCAGCTTCGGCCGGGGTTGGGATTGGCAACACAGCCCGCGGGAATCTACTGCCCCGTGCCCCCGGTGCCGATGGACTCCTTGCCGGTGCTGACCGTCGACGTGCGGCTCGTTGCGCGCTCCGACGCATCACCGCGGGCCGTGAAGGCGCTGCTGAGCGCGGTGCTGGATGGCGAATTCGGCCGGCGGGCCGGCTTGCCCGGGTTAAGCGAAGCGCGGCTGGGCGACGATCGGCAATTGCGGCTTCACGCCGGCACGCTGGCCTTCCTGCGCCGCCACGACCCCTGGCTGACGCCGGAGTTCGTCGAAGAGACGGAGGACCTGCGGAACCTGCTGGCGGCACTCGGGTTCGGTGTGCTCGTGTCGTGGCGGGCGTTGAAGCGCAAGCGTCGTCGGATCGTGCGCGAGACCTTGCACGAGGTTGACGCCCTGGAGCGCGAGGCGCTGCGGCTGGAGACCAGTGACCGGGTCGATGCCGGGGCGCTGCTGCGGGTCCGGCATGAGCTGGCGCATGTGAAGCGCCGGCTTGTGGAACAGATCGTCAGCCACGAACGATTCGCCGATCCGTTCCTGACGGAGCTGCTGGCGCACATCGACGCGCTGCGGCGAGGCGTGCTGGAGGCCGTGGCGCATCGGGCGCAGGCGCCGGCCGCGGAGGCACGGCCGTCCGACCCGGGTCGAGGCGTGCGGCCGTCGGCGCGGCCTCTGCCTGTCACGGCCGGGGCTGACGCCGGCGGGCCGAGATGAGAATGCGGCACAGGCCCGGAGCCTGTCCGGCCGATGGCACTAGCTGAAGAAAGGAGTGCGACGAAATGACCAGGAACGCTACAACGGCCTATCAGCCGCTGGCCGGGCAGGTTGCGCTTGTGACGGGGGCGAACTCGGGAATCGGCGAGGGTATCGCCCGGTGCATGGCCAGGGCCGGCGCCGCCGTCGCGATCAACTACGTCGTCAACCCCGATGCCGCCAGCAAGGTGGTCAAGGACATCACAAGCGCCGGCGGGAAGGCCATCGCGGCGCAGGCGGACGTCAGCAATGAGACCCAGGTCCGGAAGATGTTCGACACCATCCGCGACTCCTTCGGCACGCTGGACATCCTGGTGAACAACGCCGGCTGGCAGAAAGACGCTCCGCTGGCCGAGATGACGCTGGAGCAGTGGAATGCGGTGATCAACGTCAACCTGACCGGCCAGTTCCTCTGCGCCCGCGAGGCGGTGCGCGAGTTTTTCCGCCGCGGCATGCGCCCGGTGAGCAAGGCCCTGGGCAAGATCATCTGCATCAGCTCGGTTCACGAGTGCATCCCCTGGGGCGGGCACTGCAATTACGCGGCCAGCAAGGGCGGCATCCTCATGCTGATGAAGAGCATGGCCCAGGAGCTCGCCGGTAGGAAGATCCGCGTCAACAGCATCGGCCCCGGCGCCATCCAGACGCCCATCAACCGCAGCGCCTGGGAAACCCCGGACGCCATGAAGAGCCTGCTGACGCTGATCCCCGACGGCCGCATCGGCCAGGCCGAGGACATCGGCCGCACGGCCGTCTTCCTCGCCTCCGACGACTCCGACTACATCACCGGACAGACCATCTTCGTCGACGGCGGCATGACGCTCTATCCGGGGTTCGCCACCGGCGGCTGAGGCCGGCATCGTCGGCAGACGCCGGCATCGTCGGCAGACGCGGCCCGGGCCGCCTGAACAGACGGAAACGCATGATGAGACCAGGAGCGCTACACGTGACACGCGATCCCGCGACTCTCGCGCGGGTGCTGACCGCGGCGCTTCTCGCTGGCCTCACGAGTCCGGCGTACGCACCGGCGCACCCCAGCATGCCGAGAACGGATGCGCATCGCGCGCTCGCCGCCGGTCAGGTGCCGCCCTCGACGCAGGCCACGAGCGTCTCCGCCAGCGACATCACCGCGTCGCAGGCAGCCCTTCAGTGGACGCGCGGCGACGGCGACGCCTGCGTCGTCTTCGTGCGCCAAAGCCTGGGCGGAAACGCCGCCCCCTCCGACAACGCCACCTACAACGCCAACAGCACGTTCGGCCAGGGCGCCCAGATCGGCGCCACGGGCTGGTACTGCGTCTACAACGGCGCCGGCGCCGGTGTCACCGTCACGGGCCTGGCGGCAACCACGACCTATCGCGTCATGGTCTGCGAGTACAACGGCGGGCTCGGCGACCAGCTCTACCTGATCTCCACCGCCGCGGGCAATCCGGCCAACTTCACCACGATCGCTACGCCCACCGTCGTCACCGGCGAAATCAGCGATGTCACCGCGACCACGGCGGCTTGCGGCGGAAACGTCACGAGCGACGGCGGCGGCGCGGTGACCGCGCGCGGCGTCTGCTGGAGCGCCGGCGGAACGCCGACCATCGCCGACAGCCACACGAGCGACGGCGACGGAAGCGGCGCATTCACAAGCGCCCTTTCGGGGTTGTCGCCCGAGACGGCCTACAGCGTCCGCGCCTACGCGACGAACGCGGCGGGCACCGCGTACGGCGACGTCGCGAGCTTCACGACGGCGGCGGCGCCCATCCCGCCCAGCGAGCCCCCGCCCGAGCCGGACCCGGCGCCCGGTCATCACCTGGTGCTGACGATCCGGACGGAGCAGGCGGAGGCGATCGTCGGGCAGCGCGCCGCCTTTCGCGTGACGCTCTCGAACGAGGGCGCGGGCGATGCCGGAGCCGTGGAATTGCTGATCGAGCTGCCGGACAGCGTCGAGTTCGTCTCGGCGCAGCTACCGGCGGGCGGCGCTGCGCAGCCGGCGCTGACGGCGATGAGCCTCCTCGGGAGGCAGTTGCGGATCGTCGTGTCGGCCGTGCGGACAGGTTCGGCGCTTGAGTTGCGGATTGTCGTGCGCCCCACGTCGCGCGGCCTGATCGCGCTGGTGGCCAGCGCCCGGACGGCCGACGGCGCGATCGTCGAGGCTCAGGAGCAGGTGGCTGGGGCAGTCGCCGTGTCAGCCGATGCAAGTGGCGGGGACGTTCCGCACGCGCCTCTTTGCGGCGCGGCGGGGCCGTTGCCACTCGGGTTGCTGACAGCGGGATTGATCACGGCGCGCGCCGCGCGCGGCCGTCGTGGATTCGTCAAAACGTGAAAGGAGAAAACGTGAGCACGCGCAGCTTGTTTGCGATGGTCTCGGCGCTGACGTGCACGGCGCTGGCGTCGGCCAGCGTCTTGCAGTCGGGCGTGCCGGTGAGCGACAGCGGAACCGACAACAGCCTCAACTATCCCAACACCGCCCGCAAGGTCGCCTGCGGACCAGACGGGACAATCTACGCCGCCTACTACAGCGACACCGGCGGCATCCGCGTGGCGCGCAGCACCAACCGCGGCGCCAGCTTCCTGCCCAGCGTGCAGGTCAACGCCGTCGCCGCCCAGGCCGAGATCGCCGTCGACGTCAACGGCGTCGTGCACGTGGCCTGGGCCGACGCCGACGGCGTTCATTACAGCCGCAGCACAGACGGCGGCAGCTCCTTCTCGGCGCCCACGGTCGTCAACGCGACGCCTGCTTCGTCCGTCCACGTGGCCGTGGATGCGCCGTGGGTCTACATCGTGCCGCGCGACGGCGACGTGCTGTACCGCAACGGCAGCAACGGCACGGGCGCCTGGTCCAGCACCGCAATCGATGCCCCGCGCGTCTTCGCCGACGTGCACGTCGATCTGAACTCGCACGACGTCATCGTCGTGACCGACGACCCCACCGTCCGCATGTACGTCAGCGCCGACCGCGGCGCCACCTTCGCCCCCGCCGTCGAGCCCGGCGTCAGCATCTTCTACTCCACGGCCGTGTTCGTGGCCTCGGAGAGCGGCCGGCACCTTTTCATGTCCGGCTCGGGCACCGACGCCGTGCGCATCAACATCGACACCAACGTCGTCACCAACCTGACCTTCGGCGAGACGACGCTGCCCCAGGGCCGCACGCTCTCCGTCAACACCCTGGGGAACGTCATCGACGGATACGTCAGCAACACCGACGTCGTCTTCGCCGTCAGCGCCGACGACGGCGCGACCTTCGACGCGCCCGTCGTCGTCGCCGCCGCCAACACCCTCAGCGTCGCCATCAACACCGCCAACGGCGACGTTGTCGCTATCTACGAGGTCGGCGGCGAGATCTTCTGCAACGTCTACGGCGGCCTGGTCGAGACGCCCGTTGTCCCGCCCACGGTCACCACTGGCAACGTGACGAGCATCACCGCCTTCAGCGCCCTCTGCGGCGGCGAGGTCACCGACGCCGGCGGCGGCGACGTGACCGCCCGCGGCGTGGTTTACAACACGACCGGCGACCCGACGCTCGAGAACGGAACCGCCACGCTCGACGGCGCTGGGCTTGGCAGCTTCACCAGCATCCTCGCCAACCTGACGCCGAACCAGACGTACCACGTCCGCGCCTACGCGACGAACGCCGCAGGGACGGCCTATGGCGAGGTGCAGACGTTCCAGACCAAGGGACTGCCCGACCTGAAGCTGACGATCACGCCTGAGCAGCAGCGGGCGCTCGTGGGGCAGAGTCCGACGTTCCTGGTGACGCTGGAGAACGTGGGCGAAGGCGACGCCCTGGACGTCGTCGTCACGCTCCAGCTTCCGGCCAACGCCAAATTCGTCTCGCTGACGGTGCTGTTCAAGGGCACGCGCCAGATCATCGAGCCGGACATCACCACCGGCGAAGGTTTCGTGGACATCGGCGTCGGCGACCTGGCCGCGGGCGAGACGCTCGAGATGCGGGTCGCCCTCCAGGCCACCGCGCGCGGCACGCTGGCGATGACCGGCGGCGCCTCGTACAACGTCGAGGGCGCCGACGAGCCGTCGGACACGCTGGTCGAAGGCGCTTCCGCCAGCTCCATCGAGATCGACGACGACTACGTTCAGGTCGTTTCGCAGCAGGCCCCGCTCTGCGGCGGGCTGGGGCTGTGGCCGGCGGCGCTGCTGCTGGCCGGGCTGGCAACGCTCAAGCGCGGACGCCGCTTCAACGGGTAAGCAATCTCAGACCGCATCGACAAGAAGGAGAATGCCAGATGACACGCATGCGCAAGCTGATCTCAATCGCAACACTGGTCGGACTCACCAGCGTCCTGGCCGGCTGCAACGAGTTCTTCTGGGCCGGCAGCACGATCTCCGGCATCGCCGGGCTGGTCCTCGGCACACGGACGACCGTCAACACCGAGTACACGTGCTACCGCAACGGCGAGCCGATCGATTGTGCCGATCTGCCCGGCGAGTTGTTCTCGCCCGGCAACTAGAGCAAGGTTCGAGCCGCTCTTGAGCGGGCAGGCGACAGATCCGTCGGCGGGCCGGCCGAGTCGGCCGGTCCGCCGTCACCCGAGGCCCCGGCCTCACAGCACAACGTGGGAGTAGCCTTCGATGAGCCGCGCATCCGCTCCGCAGACGACGCGTGCACCGGCCGTAGCGCCGCGCAAGACGGCGCGGCCGGCCGCGCCGAACCCTGAAGCCCAGCGCCTCGCCGAGGACGCGCGGCGCGAGCGCAACTGGGAGCGCTTCGGGCCCTATCTGGCCGAGCGCCAGTGGGGCACGGTGCGCGAAGACTACTCGCCGGGCGGCGAATGCTGGACGTACTTCCCGCACGATCACGCGCGCAGCCGGGCGTATCGTTGGGGCGAGGACGGCCTGCTGGGCTTCAGCGACCGCGAATGCCGGCTGTGCTTCGCGCTGGCGCTGTGGAACGGGCGCGACCCGATCCTCAAGGAGCGGCTCTTCGGCCTGGTCAACAGCGAGGGCAACCACGGCGAGGACGTCAAGGAGGAGTACTTCTACCTCGACAGCACGCCGACGCACTCGTACTGCAAGGCGCTCTACAAGTACCCGCAGCGCGAGTATCCCTACGCCTGGCTCGTGGATGAGAACCGTCGCCGCGGCCCGCAGCAGCCCGAGTTCGAGCTGCGCGACACCGGCGCGTTCAACGAGAACCGCTACTTCGACGTCTTCGCCGAGTACGCCAAGGCCACGCCGGACGATACGTTGATCCGCATCACGATCGCCAACCGCGGCCCGGAGACCGCCCGCATCCACGTGCTCCCGACCCTGTGGTTCCGCAACACCTGGAGCTGGGGCCCCATCGCCGACATGACCCGCACCCGCCCCAGCCTGCGCGCCGCCGACGCCCACGCCCTGATCGCGCACCACGAGACGCTCGGCAACTTCCGCTTCGCCATCGACCCGGCCTGCGGCACGCCCGCCTGGCTCTTCACCGAGAACAACACCAACAACCAGCGGCTCTTCGGCGCGCCCAACGAGACCCCGTGCGTCAAGGACGCCTTCCACGACTACGTCGTCCACAACCGCCGCGACGCCGTCAGCCCCGACGACGCCGGCACCAAGGCGGCGCCGTGCTACGTGCTCGAAGTGCCCGCCGGCGGGCAGGTCGAGCTGCGCGCCCGGCTCTTTCGCGACGACGAGCCGCCTGCCCAGTGGTTCGGCGACGCCTTCGACGCGGTCTTCAGCGACCGCAGGCGCGAGGCGGACACGTTCTACGAGCAGCGCATCGGATGCCCGCCGGAGGACGAGCACCACCGGATCGCCCGCCAGGCCTATGCCGGCATGCTCTGGAGCAAGCAGTTCTATTATTACTTCGTGCGCGATTGGCTCCAGGGCGACCCCGGGACCGTCAGGCCGCCGGACGCCCGCAAATGGGGCCGCAACCGCGACTGGCAGCATTTCAACGCGCGTTTCGTGCTGTCGATGCCGGACAAGTGGGAGTATCCGTGGTTCGCGGCGTGGGACCTGGCGTTCCACACCATCCCGCTGGCCAGCGTCGACGTGCACTTCGCCCAGGAGCAGCTCACGCGCCTGCTGCGCGAGTGGTACATGCACCCCAACGGCCAGATTCCGGCCTACGAGTTCGCGTTCGGCGACGTGAACCCGCCCGTGCACGCCTGGGCCGTCTGGCGCGTCTACAAGCGCACCGGCCCGCCCGGCAAGCGCGACACCGCCTGGCTCGCGAGCTGCTTCCACAAGCTGCTCGTCAACTACACCTGGTGGGTCAACCGCAAGGACCCCGAGGGCCGCAACGTCTTCGCCGGCGGCTTCCTCGGCATGGACAACATCGGCGCCTTCGACCGCTCGCAGCTCCCCCCGCACGCCCAGATGACCCAGGCCGACGGCACGGCGTGGATGGCGTTCTACAGCGTGACGATGCTGACGATCGCGTTCGAGCTGAGCCGCGCCCAGCCCGAGTACCAGGACATGGCCAGCAAGTTCTTCGAGCACTTCATGACCATCACCGAGGCGATGAACACGCTCGGAGGCTGCGGGCTGTGGGACGAGCAGGACGGCTTCTACTACGACCAGATGCAGGTCGATGGCCGGACGACTGTCCTGAAGTGCCGCTCGATGGTCGGGCTGATCCCGCTGATCGCCGTCGCCATCTCGCAGGACGAGATCGTCGACCAGCTCCCCGGGTTCAAGCAGCGTCTCCAGTGGTTCGTGCATCACCGCCCCGATATCACCGACGTCACGCACTGCATGGAGAAGCGCGACAACGGCCGCGGGGGACATCACTTCCTGCTGTCGATCCCGTCGCGCGAGCGCCTGGCGCGCATCCTGCGCTACATGCTCGACGAGAACGAGTTCCTTTCGCCGCACGGCATCCGCGCCGTCTCGAAGTTCCACGAGAAGAACCCCTTCAGAACGTGGATCGCCGGACAGGAGTACACGCTCGACTACGTGCCGGGCGAGTCGCTCACCGGCATGTTCGGCGGCAACTCGAACTGGCGCGGGCCGGTCTGGTTCCCGGTGAACTACCTGCTCGTCGACGCCCTGCACCATTACCACGAGTTCTACGGCGACGACTTCAAGGTCGAGTGCCCGACCGGCTCCGGCCGCTGGATGAACCTCGGCCAGGTCGCCGACGAGCTCACCCGCCGCCTGGCCTCGATCTTCATGCGCGGCCCCGACGGCCATCGGCCGGTGCACGGCGGCGACGAGCGCTACGCGCGCGACGCGCATTACCGCGACCTGCTGCTGTTCTACGAGTACTTCCATGGCGACACGGGGCGCGGCGTCGGCGCCAGCCACCAGACCGGCTGGACCGGACTGGTCATCCCGCTGGTCGAGCGCTTGAAAGACGCGCATTCGTTCCATTCTCAGCACTGAAGGCCGGCTGCGCCGCCCGCGCGACCGCGCGCGTGAGCCGCGAGTCATACAAGGGGCATGAAGGTGATCTACGACCTGATCGTGATCGGCGGCGGACCCGCCGGAATGCGCGCCGCGGCCCGCGCCCGGCAGCTCGGCGCCTCCGTCGCCCTGGTCGAGCGCGGACCGCGGCTGGGCGGGACGGCGGTGAACGACGGTGTGGCGCCGACGCGCACGCTGGCCCGTGCGGCGCGCTACCTGCGCGACGCCCGCCAGCAGTTCGCCGCCTACGGCATCCAGGTGAGCGGCCTGCGGCTCGACTTCCAGGGGCTGATGCGCCGCACGCGACAGGTGGTCGCCGCCCTGCACGACAACCACCAGTTCGACCGGACGCTGCGCGACATCGGCGTCCGCGTCTACACCAACGCCGGCCAATGCCGCTTCATCAGCGCCAGCAAGGTGCGTTTCCGCTCGACCGGCAACGGCGACGGCGAGCATACGCTCGAAGGGCGCCGGTTCATCCTGTGCGTCGGCGGACGGGCGCGCGAGGTGAGCTTCCCGGGCAGCGACCTGGCGATTAACCATCACCAGCTCTGGTCGCTCGAATGTCTGCCGAAATCGCTCATCGTCGTCGGCGGCGCGGCCACGGGCTGCCAGGTCGCCAGCATCGCCGCACAATTCGGCGCGCAGGTCACCCTGCTCGAAATGGCTCCGCGCCTCGCCGCCGTCGAGGACCCCGACGTCTCGACCTTCGTCCGCGAGCACTTCGAGCAGCGCGGCATCGACGTGGTCTGTGGCATCGGCGGCGTCGAGAAGATCGAGAAGCACGCCGACGGCCTTTGCCTGACCTACACCGCCGGCGGCGCGGCCCGCACCGTCGAGGCGGACGCCGTCTTCGTCGCCGCCGGCTGGCCCGGCAACGCCGACACGCTCAACCTGGGCGTGGCCGGCGTCGAGGTCGAGCGCAGCTACGTCAAGGTCAACGAGCACCTGCAAACGACGGCGCCGCACATCTACGCGGCGGGCGACGTGAACGGGCGGATGATGCTGACGCAGTGCGCCAAGCTCCAGGCCGACATCGCCGTCGAGAACGCACTCGGCGGCAATACGCGCCGCTACCAGCCGCTGCTGATCTCGCACGGCAGCTTCACCGATCCGGAGTACGCGGGCGTTGGCCTGACGGAGGAGCAGGCCCGCCAGGATCACGACTGCATCGTGAAGCGCGTGCCGTATGCGCAGCTCGACCGGGCCATCATCGACAACCACACCGACGGCTTCTTCAAGCTGATCGTCGACCGCGCGACCCACCGGACGCTCGGCGCCTGCGCCGTCGGCGAGCAGGCCACGGACATCGTCCAGGCCGTCGCCGCCTCGATGCAGGCCGGCGAGACCGTGGACGAGCTGAGCCACCTCGAGCTGGCGTACCCGACCTATACGTTCATCATTGCCCAGGCCGCCAACGCGATCGCCCACGAGCTCGGCCGGCCGTCGCGGACGCCGGCCGAGCGCGTCGTCGCCGGCGCCGGCGCCGCCGCAGACAAGGAGACCGCCCGTGTCGAATTCGCACTATGACGTGATCATCATCGGGGCCGGCGCGGGCGGCGGCACGCTGGCGAGACACCTCGGCCCAACCGGCAAGCGGATCCTGATGATCGAGCGCGGAACATGGCTGCCGCGCGAGCTCGACAACTGGAGCACGCGGGCAGTGGTCGTCGACCGCAAGTACGAGACCCGCGAGGTCTGGAAGGACAAGGACGGCAAGCCCGTTCACTCCAACCAGCACTACAACGTCGGCGGCAACACCAAGTTCTGGGGCGCTGCGCTGTTCCGCTTCCGCGAGCGCGATTTCGAGAGTCACCCCACCCGCGACGGCATGACCGTCGAGTGGCCCGTCAAGTACGACGTCTTCGCCCCCTACTACTCGCAGGTCGAGCGGCTCTTCGACGTGCATGGGCGGCGCGGCGTCGACCCCACCGAGCCGTACATCGACGACGACTATCCCTTCGCCCCGATCGAGCACGAGCCCCGCGTCCAGGAGATCGCCGACGCCCTCAAGGCCCGCGGGCTGCACCCGTTTCACCTGCCGGTCGCCATCCGCCGCGACGATCGCAACCCGCACCTGAGCGCGTGCATCCGCTGCAACACCTGCGATGCGTTTCCGTGCCTGCTGCACGCCAAGGCCGACGCCGAGACCAACGCCGTCGTGCCGGCGCTCGCCAGCCGGAACGTGACGCTGCTGACCAGCGCCCGGGCCATGCGTCTTGTCACCAACCCGTCGGGGCGCAGCGTCGCGGGCGTCGAGTGCCTGATGGAGAACGGCCGGAGCACGACCTTCACCGGCGACATCGTGGTCGTCTCGTGCGGAGCGATCAACTCCGCCCGGCTGCTGCTCATGAGCGCCGACGACCGGCACCCGCACGGGCTGGCCAACAGCTCCGGCCAGGTCGGCCGCAACTACATGTATCACCTGCTCGCGTGGATGTGGGCCATCACCGGCAAGTCCCACGACACCCAGTTCGAGAAGACGCTGGGCGTCAACGATTTCTACTGGGGCGAGAAGGGCTACGCCTATCCGATGGGCAACATCCAGAACACCGGCCGCGTCAACGCCGAAATGATGCGCGCCACGCTCGGAAAGCCCGTCGCGGGCATGACCTTCGAGCAGATGGCCGAGCGCTCCACCAATTGGTGGATCATGACCGAGGATCTGCCCGATCCCGAGAACCGCATCACCCTCGACGGCGACACCATCCGCGTCAGCTACACCGAGAACAACCGCGAGTCGTTCGACCGCCTCTGCGCCCGCTGGATCGACGTGCTGCGCGGCATGGAGTGCGTCGACCAGGTCGTCAGCAGCACGCAGTACCTCAGCGGCAAGGTGCCCGTCAGCGGCGTCGCCCACCAGTGCGGCACCATCCGCTTCGGAACCGACCCTAAGACCAGCGTGCTCGACGTGAACTGCAAGGCTCACGACCTCGACAATCTCTACGTGGTGGACAGCAGCTTCTATCCGTCCAGCGCCGCGCTGAACCCGACCAATACCATCATGGCCAACGCGCTGCGCGTCGGCGATCATCTGATGGAACGCATGGGTGTGCGCCGCGGCCAGGCCAAGGCGGATTCACGGGCGCGCACGCCCACCGGCGCCCGACGCTGACGACGGGGTACCGTCTAACATCCGTGGCATGAGCTGGCGGGCGATTCGCGAGGTCGTCATCCTCACGCCGGCGTTGAGGGCGATCCGAACAACTCGCGCTCAGCTCTAAGCCAGTCGGCCTGCGGGTCTCCCGGCGCCCCGCCGCGCTCCAGATAAATGAAATACGCGCGCTCTCGAATGAGCGCTTCGCGCCGCAGCACATCCGGCAGCACCGGCCGGCCCACATGCTCGACGCCGGTCGCGCCAGACTCAACAACGGACGGACCTGGCGCCGCCGCGCCGGTTACGTGCGGCGCAGTCTCGTTCGCTTTCGCTCCCGAGCGGCTGGAACGCCCACCGCGCCCCGCCGCCGTCTTCGGCTGCTTGGGCGGCTCACCCCCAGCCGGCTTGCCGCTCCCGGGCGCCGGCGGCGTCGTGCCGCCGCCGGACACTGTCGGCTTTCGCGCCATTGCAGGCTCCAATTCTCCGCGCAGCAAGGTAGCCCAGCTCGTGTCGAAGCAACCCGCCCGCCGCCGCTGACGATTTCCGTCGGCAGCCGGCCTTCGCACGCCATGCCCATCGCGTTTGGGGCAGAATACCAAGTTCGGCAAATTCGATCCAGGTTTTCGGACGCACCGGAGTCGCCGACGTTGATTCCCTGAGCACTGGACGGACCGTTTTCGCGACCAGATAATGTCGTTTCTCAGCGATCCGACACGGGGGCGGTGGCCATCCTCGGCAGAGCGGGCAGGTTTGAACGCATGAAGATCGCAGCGCAGCAGCCGGCCGCGTCGCCGGCGGAACCGCAGCCGGGCGACATTCCGGTTGAGGTGTTCCGCCAGGCGATGCATCGCGTCGCCGACATGATCGCCGACTACCTCTCGAACGTCGCGGAATACCCGGTTGTGCCCCGGATATCGCCGGGCGATGTGCGCCGGGCGCTGCCTCCAAGCGGCCCCGCCGCGGCGGAGCCCCTCGACGCCATCCTCGACGACTACCAGCGGCTGATCGAGCCCAATACTACCCACTGGAACCACCCCGGGTTCATGGCGTATTTCGCCAACACCGGCTCGGCGCCGGGCATCATGGGCGAGGCGCTCGCCGCTGCGCTGAACGTCAACGCGATGCTCTGGCGGACCGGGCCGGCGCCGACCGAGCTCGAAGGACTGACCTGCGACTGGCTGCGGCAGTGGATGGGGCTGCCGGCGGAGTTCAAGGGGCACATCAACGACACCGCGTCGATCGGCTCGCTGCTCGCGTTGGGTGCGGCCCGGGCGCGGTTGCGGGACTTGCAGATTCGCCAGAAGGGCATGGCGGGACGGCCCGAGCTGCCGGCCCTGCGGGTCTACGCCAGCGAGCACGCGCATTCGTCAATCGACAAGGCCTGCCTGACGCTCGGCGTCGGCCTCGAGAACCTGCGGAAGATTCCCGCGGATCAGGCCTACCGCATGGACCCGGCGGCGCTCGCCGCGGCGATCGCCGAGGATAAGGCCGCCGGCCGTCGCCCCATGGCCGTCGTCGCCACCGTCGGGACAACCTCGACCACGAGCGTCGACCCGGTGCCGGCGATCGCGGAACTCTGCCGCCGCGAGCAGGTCTGGCTGCACGTGGATGCGGCGTACGCGGGGGTGGCGGCGATCTGCCCGGAGCTTCGGGCCCAGATGCCGGGGCTGGAGCAGGCCGATTCGCTGGTGACGAACCCGCACAAGTGGCTTTTCGTGCCGGTGGATTGCTCGGTGCTGTTCGTGCGAGATGAGCACGCGCTGAAAGAAGCCTTTTCACTCGTGCCGGAGTACCTGCGGACCAGCGAGTCGCGCGTGACGAACCTGATGGACCTGGGCGTTCAGCTTGGCCGGCGCTTCCGAGCACTGAAGATGTGGATGGTCTTCCGGGCCTTCGGCCTGGAGGGGCTCCAGGCGCGGATTCGCGGACATTGCGGCCTGGCCCGCGAGTTCGCGGCGTGGGTCGAGGCCGAGCCGGGGTTCGAGCTGTGCGCGCCGATCCCGTTCAGCACCGTCTGCTTTCGCGCCACCCCTCCGATGCCGCCGGCGGCGCAGAACGATTTCAACGAACGGCTGCTGGCCGCGGCGAACTCGGACGGGTCGTTCTTCCTTTCGCATACGAAGCTGGGCGAGCGGCTGGTGCTGCGTCTTTGCGTCGGAAACCTGCGCACCAGCCGCGAGCTGCTGCGCACGGCGTGGCGCGTGTTGCGGGAGAAATGCGCCGAGCTGCGAGGCTGATTCTGTCGCGCAGCGCCGCGCCGTTTCGGCCCAGGTGGCCCAGGTGGCATGCTTGCGGCGCAGCCGTAGGCATGCGAGCCATGCGAGGCTTGCGAGCCGTACCGTGGATTTGAACCACGCCGCCCGCGAGGATACGATCCGCGGTGTCCGATGTGTGAACCCCACCGCTTCCTTTGAGGTGCCGAATGCTGTCGCGTTTGTTCAGGACCGTCGTTGTCGTCGCCTTCGTCTCGGTCGCAACCCATGCGCAGGAGGGCGGCGCGGCCGCCCCGGGCGACAAGCCGGCGTCGCCGGGCGCCCATCCAAAGGTCCGGCTGTCTACGACGCTCGGCGACATCGTGCTGGAGCTGGACGCCGCGAAGGCCCCGATCACCGTCCACAACTTCGTGCAGTACGCCGACGCCGGCTTCTACAACGGCACGATCTTCCACCGCGTGCTCTCGACGTTCATGGTGCAGGGCGGCGGGCACCTGGCGGATCTCTCGGAGAAGAAGGAGGGGCTGCGGCCCTCCATCCGCAACGAATGGCGCAACGGGTTGAAGAACCAGCGCGGGACGATCGCAATGGCCCGCAAGGGCGGCGACCCGCATTCGGCGACGGCGCAATTCTTCATCAACGTCGTCGACAACGACCGGCTCGACCAGCCGCAGCCCGACGGCGCCGCGTACGCCGTCTTCGGCCGCGTGGTCGAAGGCATGGACGTGGTGGACAGGATTCGCGACGCGAAGGTGGCCATTCACGAGAAATACCCCTCGCAGGTGCCGTGCGTTCCGGTAGAGCCGATTGAGATCAGGTCGGTCACGGTTCTCGGCGAGCTGGACCGGACCAAGCTGGCCGCCGCCGCCAAGGAAGCCGAGGAGGCCCTGGCCCGGCAGGAGCGCGAGAGCCGCGCCGCGGCCGAGAAAGCCGAGGAGGCGCAATTGACCGAGTACATCGCGAAGGTCGAGAAGGAGCTGGGCAAGCCGGCGCAGCGCACGGCCAGCGGCCTGGTGTCGTTCGTCCTCAGGGAAGGCGACGGGCCCTCGCCCAAGCCCACCGACACCGTCAAGGTCCACTACACCGGCTGGTTGCTCGACGGCACCGAGTTCGACAGCTCCGTCAAGCGCGGCCCGATCGAGTTTCCGCTCAACGGCGTCATCAAGGGCTGGACGGAGGGCGTCGGCCTGATGAAGATCGGCGAGAAGCGAAAGCTCATCATCCCCTTCGAGCTGGCCTACGGCGCGCGCGGCCGCCCGCCCGTCATTCCTCCAAGGGCGCCGCTCGTCTTCGACGTCGAGCTGCTGGAGATCCGATAGGCGCGCCTCGGCGGGATCTGAGGCGGTCCCGGAGCCGATCCGAGCCGCGCCCGTAAGGAAGCGGTTGCGACCAAAGGCCTGCGATTTCTCGGCGCAACCGCTCGCTGCCCGGTCGCCGCTCGGCTGGCGCGTCAGTCCCGCGCCGGCGCGATCCACCCGCCGCCCAGCACGAAGCCGGCCTCGTCGTAAAAAACCGCCGCCTGCCCGGGCGTGACGGCGGCCTGCGCCGTCGCGAATTCGGCCCGCACGCGGTCGTCGGCCAGCCGGCGGATGCGCCCGGGCGCGGGTGCATGCATGTGGCGAATCTTGATGTTCGCGGCCGCCTCCCGGTCCGTCGCCGGCGGATCCACCAGCCAATTCACGTCTTCGGCGACAAGCTGCGATGCGAGCAGCTCGGCGTAGGGTCCGAGCGTGACCGTATTGCTCAGCACGTCGAGCCGCGTGACGTACGCCGGCGTGCCAAGCGCCACGCCCAAGCCGCGACGCTGCCCAATCGTGTAGGACGGCACGCCCTCGTGGCGGCCCAGGATGTTCCCGGCAGCGTCGCGCAGCTCGCCCGGGCGGCGCAGCCCCGGCCGCCGGCGATCAAGCAGCGCGCGATAGTCGTGGCCCGGGACGAAGCATATCTCCTGGCTGTCGGGCTTGTCATGCACGCGCAGGCCGAGCTCAGCGGCAAGCCGCCGAACCTCCGCCTTGTCGGCGATCTCACCCAGCGGAAAAAGACAGCGCCCGATGTCCTCGCGACGCACCCCAAACAACACGTAGGACTGGTCCTTTGCCGTGTTCGCCGACCGGGCCAGCCGCGGCGGCCCGCCGGGCGGACGCAGCACGCGGGCGTAGTGCCCGGTGGCGACGAACTGGGCGTCCATCGCGTCGGCGTAGCGCAGCAGCTTGCCGAACTTCAGCTCGATGTTGCAGCGTACGCAGGGGTTCGGCGTACGCGCCCGGGCGTATTCATCGACGAAGTAGTCGATGATGCGCTCGAAGTCCTTCCGGAAGTTGAGTGCGTAGAACGGGATGCCCAGCCGATTCGCGACGCTCCGGGCGTCGAGCGCATCCGTCGCCGAGCAGCACCCGTGCCGCAGCCTTCGCGCGGGCGCCTGCGTCCCCGTCGGGCCGAGCGCATCGCACGCCGCCGGCCCGCCGGCGGACGGCGGACAGGCCTCGGGCTCGTCCTCAGGCGCGGCGCCGACGCGCATGAAGACTCCGACGCACTCGTAGCCCTGGGACTTCAGCAGGCAGGCGGCGACGGACGAGTCGACCCCGCCCGACATGGCGACAATGACCTTGCCGTTGCGCGACATCTCGTGATCGTAGGCGCCGCGCGGACTGGCCGCGGCTGCCGTCCTTACTTTCCGCCGCCGGCCTTCGCGGCGATGGCCTTGGGATCGATGTTGATGCCTTGCTCAGCCAGCTTGTCGCGATACCTGGCGGGGTCCTTCACGAGCTTCGGCTCGCAGGCCTTGCAGCAATAGTAGATCCGCTCGCCCGTGGGCAGGTCGCCGTGCGCGGCGGGATCGATCTTGTTGCCCGTCACGGGGCATCGCGTCTGGTAGGTGTAGCTGTCGGCGAGCTTGCCCTGGTACGCGTCCGGGTCTTTCTCGTATTTGGCGACGCAATTCTTGCAGCAGAAGGCGATCTTCTGGCCGCCGATCTCCGCCGTGGTCTTGCCGTCGACGGCCTCACCGCTCACGGGGCAGCGCACCTGGATGCGCGGGGTTTTTGCGAGTCGCTCGCGCTGCGCCTTGATCTTGTCGGCGAACTTGGCCGGGTCGCGCTCGTACTTCTTGACGCAAGGCGGGCAGCAGAAATAGACCGGGCCATCGGGCGTCATCACCTTGACGTTGAAATCGACCGTCTCGCCCATGACCGGACACTCGGGCAGCTTGCCCTCGTCGCCCGCCGCCTGCGCGAGCGCGACGTACGACATGGACAGTCCCAGTACGGTCGCCGACAGCTTCAGCAGTTGATCGCTACGCACGCTACGCCTCCCTTCGAGTGGCTCGTCCACCCGCGCGCCGGGTGGCCTGTCTCGGAAATACACCAGATCATAACCGCGCGAGCTGGTTGAGTGTCGCCCGCAGGTCCTTTGGAATCGGCGCTTCAAACGACACCCGCTCGCCGGAGTCCGGGTGATCGAGCGCGATGCGCAGCGCGTGCAGCGTCAGCCGCGCGATCAGCGGCCGCTCGTCGTGCCTGGCGCTGGGCCGATAACCCTGCTTGTAGTGCGATAGAAAAATCGCTCCCGCTCCCCCGTACAGCGGGTCAACGGCCAGCGGATGGCCAATCGCGGCCAGATGCGCCCGGATCTGGTGCGTCCGTCCGGTCAGCGGTCGGCATTCGAGGAGCGTGTTGCCCGCGACCCGCTGGAGAACGCGGTACCGCGTCACGGCCGGTTTTCCGCGCCGCGGCTGGACCCGGACACGGCCCCCGCCGCGATCGACCTGGAGCGGCAGGTCGATCTCGCCGTCGCCCGCCACGTAGCCGCTGGCCAGCGCGAGGTAGGTTTTCTCGACAGACCGCGCGTGGAACTGGGCCGTCAGGCTGCGCTGCGCCGCCAGCGTCCGTGCAAAAACCAGCACGCCGCTCGTCTCGCGGTCGAGCCGATGCACCAGGCGCACCGGGTCGCCCTGGCCGACGAGGCCGGCGGCGCGCAGCGCCGTTCGCACGTCGTCGCCGCTGCGGCCGGGCGCAGAAAGCAGTCCGGCGGGCTTGTCCACGACGAGCAGCGCCTGGTCCGAGTAGAGGATGGCGGGCGGATTGACCGGCCGGCGGCGCTCAAGGGGCTTCACGGGACGACTTCCTCGCGCTCGATCAGCCGGAAGCGGACCTCGAGCGGCGGGCTCACGAGCTTGACGCCGGGCGGGAGGCGCAGGTCGACCAGGGCGGTGATCTCCTGGTCGCGCTTGCCGATCATGTCGGTGGTGACAATGACCCAGGCGTCGACATCCTGGGCGGTGAGGCTTGCGACGATCCCGCGCTCGCCCTGGACCTCGATCGACTGGTTGACCCACGCGGTGAATTCGGCGGCAATGAGCTGGTAGCGCTGCTCGATGTCGGGGTTCTTCACGACGCGCACCGTGATGCCGTCGATGCGCTGCCGCGCCTGCTCCCCGATGACCGTCAGCGTCACGCGCACCGTCCCCGGATCGACGCGCAGCGGGCGCACGCCGTCCAGTTCCGTGCTCACGACCGCGTCAAACGTCGTCACCTCCGACGCCGGCAGCCGCCGGACGTGGTCGGGCAGCAGCGCCCGGATCGACGCTCCCTGAAGCCGGCGCAGGTCACGGCCGCGCACCTGGACGCTGACCTGCGAGGGCTCGATGCGCTCGTCGCTGGTGACCAGCGTGCCGCGATCGAGCACGACCGGCAGCGAGACCGACCGGACTTCGTCGACGGCCAGCGAGAACTCCGGCGGCTCGGCCTTGGTGATCACCACGCCGAGCCGCTGAAACTCAGGAAGCGCGTCGAGCACGCCGGAGGTTGTCTGGCGCAGGTCGCCGGTCTCGAGTCTGTCTGGGAGGCGCCACTCGACTTCGTAGGGCCCTTCGCGGGCCCTGGCGCGCAACTCGTCGACGGCGCGCGCCGGTCCCTTGACGGAGATCGTGAACCGGCTGCGCGAAGCGACGACGTGCAGGGCCGGATGGCTGGTCTTGATCGCGACCTGGATGCCGTCGGCGGACACCTGGCTGACCTGGTCGGCCAGCAGCCACAGCACGAGCGTCAGGGGAATCACGACCAGCGAGCGGCGCAGGAGGCGCCACGTGCCCGTCCGCGACAGCGCCAGGCGGCGCGCCGTCAGGCCGCCGCTCACGCCGCCCAGCCGATTCGTCAGTTCGCTGTCGAGGTCGTCGAGCGACAGGAATCGCAGCAGCTTTCCGTGGTCGGCCAGGGAGATGGCGCCGGTCTCCTCCGACACGACCAGCACCAGGGCGTCGGACTCCTGCGACAGGCCGACGGCCGCGCGGTGGCGGCTGCCCAGGGCCGTGTCAAGCTCGCCGCTCTCGGCCTGCGGGAACTGGCAGTTCGCCGCCACGATCCGGTTGCCCGAGATGACCACGCCCAGGTCGTGCAGCGCCGAGTTCGGGTAGAAGATCGCGTTCAGCAGCCGCGCGCTCAGCTCGCCGTTGATCGGCGTGCCGGTCTCGATCCAGTTGCCCAGACCCACCTCGCGCTGGATCGCCACCAGCGCTCCGAAGCGGTTCTTGGAAAGGTACTTGGCCGATTCGACCAGCGTGGCCACCATGGACGCCAGCGGCGTCCGCCGCCGCAGCCAGGTGATCTCTCCCGCCCGGATCAGCGCCCGGCGCAACTCGGGCTGAAAGGCGACCAGCGCCACGAAGGCAAGCCCGGGTATGAAATATCGCAGAAGCACGGCCAGCCGGTCCAGCCGCGCCCAGTCGCTCTGGACGCCGATGAGCTGGAGCAGCAGCGCCGCCACCACCAGCACGATCAGCAGGCCGCGCAGCAGGCGCGTGCCGCGCGTCCCCTGGAGGATCCCCGCGCACCAGTTCACCGCGACCGCGATCAGCAGCAACTCGCAGATCACCGCGAACGGGTTGTAGAAGTCGCTGAACAGGCGTTCAAACAAGTTGACCAGCGCGTGCGGCATGGGACGGCCAGTATAGAATAAACCCCGCCGGCTCACCATGCGCCGCTCGGTTCGCGGCGGCCGGCGGCGTCCCGCGGGATCGGCCCCGATGTCCGAGACAGCCACGATCATCGCGCGAAACGTCGAGCGCGTGCGTGAGGCGATCGCCCGGGCGGCCCGGCGCTCCGGGCGCGATCCGGAATGCGTGCGGCTCGTGGCCGTCACCAAGTACCTCGATCCGGCATCGATCGGGGCCGTCATCCACGCCGGGCTGACGGAACTGGGCGAGAACCGGGTTCAGCAGCTCGTGGCCCGCGCCGCGGCGCTCGGCGCCGGCGAGCCCGGCGGCTGGCCGGCGGCGGCACGGCCGTGGCGCTGGCACATGATCGGCCACTTGCAGCGCAACAAGGTGCGGGCCCTGCTGCGCGTCTGCCAGGTGATCCACTCGGTCGATTCCGAGCGGCTCGCCGCCGAAACCGAGGCCGAGGCGGCGCGCGCCGAGCGGTTCGTGGACGTCTTCGTCGAGGTCAACGTCTCGGGTGAGTCGTCGAAGCAGGGCGTCGCGGCCGCCGACGCCGCGACCCTGGCCGAGTACGTCTCGCGGCTGCGGCACGTTCGGCTCAGGGGGCTGATGACGATGGCGCCGCCGAGCGCCGATCCGCAGCGGGCGCGTCCGGTGTTCGCGGGCCTGCGGGAGCTGCTGGAGAAGCTGCGCGCCAGCGGCGCCGTGGCGGAAACATGCGGCGAGCTGTCGATGGGAATGACAGGCGATTACGAAGTCGCGGTGGAAGAGGGGGCGACGGTCGTGCGCATCGGTTCGGCGCTCTTCGAGGGCCTGCCCGGTGGACACTGATCCGTTCATCCTCTTCCGCGGCCTGCTCGTCACGCTGCTGACGGTCTATGCCACCCTGGCGCTCGTCACCGGCGCCGTGCAGTTCTGGCGGCTGATCTCGGGCGAAGACCGCCACAAGCGCCTGCTGCGCACGTACCTGGGCTATCAGCTCCTGTCGCTGCGGCTGCGGCCGGTCGCGGGTGAGTTGACGCAGATCGCGGCCTGGACGATTCTGCTGATCATCGTCTGGAGACTGCACCACCTGGTCTGACGCCGGAGGCGGCATGAACACGACTCCAGCTTCCAAGCCGCCGGCGGCCGACGACGCACGTGATCGGCCGACGTGGCTCGGGCGCATCGCGCGGGCGGTGTGGCTGGCGGGCGAAGCGCTCGTCAAACCGCCGAAGCCGGGCGCGCCGACGGCTGACGCTCCCGCCGAGGCGACGCCGGCGTCGTCGCCGGAGCGGCCGAGATTCGACCTGACGGGGGCGGCGATGCGCGTGTCGCTGTTGCGGCAGGTCGCCGAGCAGTTGCGCGGGGCGGCGGACGGCTACATTGCCGCGAAGCTGGACGAGATCGAAGCCCGGGTGGACGCGAAGCTGGACGTGATCGAGGAGCGGATCGACCGCAAGGTCAGCGAGCTGCACGAGAAGCTGCGCGAAGCGCGCGACGCGGAGCTGCGGCACCGGCTGCGGCTGCTGAAGATCACGCTGGTGTTCACCGTGCTTGTGGCGGTCGTGTCGCTGGGGTATAAGCTCTTCTCAAAGCTGCTGGTTGGGTGATGCATGCCGTATCCGGGCCTGAACGCGGACGCCGATCTGATCATCAAGCGCGTGGCGCAGGAGATCGCCAAGGAGTTCGGGCTCGACTTCGTCGGCACCGAGCACATCCTGCTGGCAATCCTGCGGCACAACAAGGGGGTCGGCGCGGACGTGCTGCACGGTTTCGGCCTCGACGAGCACGTCGTGCGCGGCGACGTCGAAGTGATGATGCAGCGCGCCAAGGAGGACACATGGGTCCTCGGCCGCCTGCCGGGCTCGCCGCACTATCGTAACGTGGTGGCACTGGCGATCGACGAGGCGGCCCAGCTCGAGGCGCGCGACATCGGCACTGAGCATCTGCTGCTCGGGCTGCTCCGCGAGGAGGGCAGCACGGCCCAGCGCGTGCTCGACCAGCGCGGCGTGACGCTGAAGGCCTGCCGCGAGCGCATTCTGAAGCGGCTCTCGTCCTGACGAGCCGAGCAGCCCCCAGCCGCTTGCTTGACAGCGTTGCGCGCCCGGAGCTAGCTTGCGCCGGAGGTGGAACGTGGCGATCGAAGTCCGCATGGACCTGGCGCAGATCCGCATCTCGGACGTGACCGAGCAGCAGATCATCGTCCTGCGCGAACGCAACGGAAACCGCTACCTGCACATCGTCATCGGCCTGCCCGAGGCCGTCGCCATCCAGCGCCGCATCAAGGGCGAGACGCCCCAGCGGCCGCTCACGCACGACCTGCTCGCCAACACCATCGAACAGCTCTCCGGCGAGATCGAAAAAGTCGTCATCAGCGACCTGCACGAGCACACGTTCTTCGCCCGGCTCATCGTCCGCCGCGCGGGCGAGCTCATCGAGATCGACAGCCGCCCATCCGACGCGATCGCCGTCGCAGCCGGGCTGGACGTGCCGATCTACGTCGCCGAGCACGTGCTGAAGGAAGCGGCGCAAACGCCGTGAGCCGCGGCGGCGGGCGGCGCGTGCGAACAGCGGATGCCGAGCGCTACAACTGCGCCGGTGACACGCCGACGTCCACGATGCTGCACGCCACGATCGGGTCGAGCCCGCGCGCCCGGGCCGCTTCCAGCAGCGCCTCGCTTTCCGCGCCAGGATTCACGAACAGCTCGCCCGGCCGCACCGCCGCGATCTCGTCCAGCAGCGTGATTCCGGTTTCCGGCGGCACGTAGAGCGTGACGCGATCGAGCCGTACGGGAACGTCTGCGAGGCGCGCATACGCGCGCACACCCTCGATCTCGGTCTCGTGCGGGTTGATCGGAAACACCTGCCAGCCCTGTTGCAGATGCGCCCGAAGCGACTTGTTCCCGTATTTCGATCGGTCGCGCGATGCGCCGACCACCGCGACAGTCCTGGCGGCCATGGCGGCTCCTTGCGTTTGCCTCGTCCGATTCTACGATGGTCGCGCCGCGCGGACCCTGCCCGTTTGCCGGGACGCCGCGCGGCTGCCCCGAGTCGCCGGAGCCGCCGTGTCTCGCACCGACGCGCACGAAGTCCTCGCCAGCCGCGTAGCTGACTGGCTGCTGCCGATTGCACTGCTCGTGCTGGCAGTCGCCGGCCTGGCGGTGCTCGCGGTGGTGGGCTATTGCACGATCGAACGCCTCAGCTATCCGTACGAGCTGGAGTGGATGGAGGGCGTGCTCGCCGATCATGTCACGCGCGCCGCAGAGGGCCGGCCGATCTACGTCGCGCCCTCGGGTGAGTTCATCCCCCTGCTCTACACGCCGCTGCATTACCACGCCGCCGCCTGGCTCACGGCCGCCGGCCTCGACGCGTTCCGCGCAGGCCGCTGGACCGGTCTGATCGGCCTGCTGGGCGCGACGGCAGTGGCCACGTGGCTGACGAGCCGCTGCACGCGGCGGCCGCTGATCGCCCTGACCGTCCCGCCGCTGGTCGCAGCCGCGTATTTCGCCTGCGACGGCTACTACGACGCCGGGCGCTCCGACGGCCTGCTGGCGCTGTGCGTCGCGGCCTGCGTCGCGGCGATGATGCTGCGCAACGAGTGGGCGGCCCTCGCGCTGTACGTGGCGGCGGCGACCGCCTCGGTCTTTGTGAAGCAGTCGGTCGTCGTGTTTCACGTGCTCTTCCTGCTGAACCTGCTCGCGTCGCGCACGCGGCTTGTGCTGATTGCCGGCGCGGCGTGGGCGGCGCTGACCGGGGGGCTTGCCCTCTGGCTCAACCAGCAGACCGGCGGCTGGTTCTTCTTCTACGTGTGGGAGACGCCGGCGGCGATCGGGATGACGTTCGAGACCATCTGGCGCACCGTGTCCGACGACCTGCTCGGCGGCTTCGCACCGCACACCGCGATCCTGCTGCTGGCCACGGCGGCGTGGCTGATGACGGCGCGGCGCGCGTCCGAACCGGCCGCCGGCCCGCGCGAACGCTACGGCGTGCTCCTGCTCGGCACGCTCTCAAGCATGTTCGTGTGTGCCGCCGGCCGGGCCGTGGAGGGCGGAGCCCAGAACGTGTTCATCCCCCTGGCGGTGCTGGGGGCGGCGTTCATGCCGGCGGCGCTGGCCCGGGCGGCGGACGCGCTGCCGGGCGCGGTGCGCCGGGCCGTCGGCTGGCGGCTGGTTCTGCTGTTGCTCGCCCTGGTCATGGTGCGCGGCATTCGCGACCCGCGCCCGTTCGTCCCCGACGCCGCGGCGCGCGAAACCTGGCGACGGTTTCAGGATACGCTGGCGCGCCTGGGTTCCCCAGAGCGGCTCTGGGTGCTCAACCACGGCAGCGCCCTGGGCAGCGGACGCTCCAACGGCCCGCACACGATCGTCCTCGTCAATTACCTCGCGACGCAGCGGCGTGCCGGCGTGCTGCCGATTCCGGACGACCTGCGCCGGAGAATCGAATCACGCTACTTCGCCGCCGTCGTCGTGCGCGAGTTCGAGCCCGCCGCCGAGCACCTGCTGTCGCCGCATTACGCGCCGTCGCCGGCGCACGAACGGTTCGAGCTGCCGCTGTTCGGCGGGGCGCCGGTCGGCCCGGAGCGCATCTGGCTGCCGGCCGGCCAGCGGCGCTGAGCCGCTCGATAGCTGGAAGGCTATCATGCTTGATATGCCGGTGAGCGGCCTTCCATCTGTCAGCGCCCCGAGCTATCCACTCAGCCGCGATGCCTTCGCCGCGGCTCTGCAAAAGGGACTGGGCCGGGCGCTGATTCACCTGCGCGAACAGGGCGGCGCGGGCTTCGAAGCCTTGTTGCGAGAGGCCTGCCTGCACAACCAGGCCTACGACCCGCAATGCGAGGCTGACCGCGGTCCGTGGTTGATGCTCCTGCTGGATGCCGCCGGCCTCGAGCCGCGCCTTCGAGGCGCCATCCTCGAGGCCCTGCGCGCCGGCGACGCCGCCGCGGACTGCTGGGACGTGCTGCAACTCTGCCAGCTCGCCGAGCTGCTGGCGCGGCGCGGCGTCGCGGAGGCGCGCGACGTGCTGCATGCCGCGTTCCGGCCGCTGGGCGAGACGGACGATCTCGTCGGCGGCCCGGAGATCATCGCGCTCGACGGCGCGGACGGACTGCGCTTCGTCGCCTCGCGGATCGGCGAATGGCTGGCTGCCGACCAGCGGGCGGGCGTCAGCGAGATGCCCGTCGTCTGGTTCGACGAGCAGCATGGCGAAGGCGCGGCCGCGGCCGTGCTGCGAAGCGCCGCCGGCCACGACCCCAACGTGGCCCGCTACCTGGCGTACCTGGATGGGCTCGCCGGCCGCGAGATTGGCGGCGGCGCCACGTTTCGCGACCTTCACCAACTGCGGCTCTCGCCGAATGCGCAACAAGCGCACGCGGCGCGCTGGAGGGGGGTCAGCGCCGCCGACGTCATTCGCGAAATCGAGCAGGCTCCGCCGGGGCTCGATCGGTTCGGGTTCCAGTACTGGGGCGTGCACGCCTCGAGCGCCGACCTGGAGGCCGTGCTGGGCCGGCTTGTCGCCGAGACGGAACCCGGGCGACTGTGCAAGTACCTTCACATTTTCTGGCGCCGCGCCATGCCACGTCTTCCGGCGGAGGTTCCGGCGCTGGCCGATCACGCGGACGCCGACGTGCGGCGGGCGGCGATCCGCGCCATGGCCGCGATCAGGCACCCCGCCGCGCGGGCCTTGGCGCTGCGGCGCCTGGCGGCCCAGCGGCATGACGACGACGAGTTGAATCTGCTTGTCGAGAACTACGAGCCGGGAGACGCGGAGCGCATCGCCCGCCAGGTCGCCATGCCCGATGACCCGCATCGGCGGCATTCGCTCATCATGGACCTGGTCCACGTGTTCGAGCGGAACGCGACGCCTGAGGCGGCGCCCGTGATGCTGTTCTGCTACGAGCACACGCCGTGCAGCAACTGTCGTCGCAAGGCCGTGGGTGTCCTGCTCAAGGCCGGCGTGGCGCCGGCGTGGCTCGTCGAAGAGTGCCGCTGCGACGTCGACGACGGCACGCGGAAGCTCGTCGAAGCGGGCGGCGCCGCCTAGCGCCTTCGCCGCAGCCGTACGTCAGTCGCAGACGCGCCCGTAGCTGGCCAGCAGCACACCCAGGTCGGCCTGGTCGGTCTCGCCGTCGCCCGTCAGGTCGCCGCAGGCCTGCCCCGGCTGGCCGAAGCAGCTCAGCAGCAGGCCGAGGTCGCTCTGGCCGACCACCCCGTCGCCGTTCAGGTCGCCGACGCATTCGCACTCGTCCGGAATGCCGTTGCCGTTGACGTCGGCTGACGCGCCCTGGCTGATGTCGAGCGTGTCGGACACGCCGTTGCCGTTGCAGTCGAAGTCGCCGATGCGGACGAAATAGATGTCCTGGCCGCCGGCGAAGGTGGCGGAGTACGCCAGGCTGGCGCCGACGTTGTCGGAGACCATGTGGTAGTAGTCGCCGATCTTGTTCTGCATCGGGTAGCCGATGGTGCTGTCAAAGGGCGGGGTGATTGCGACGTTGGGCGCCCAGGTCTGGCCGGCATCGGTCGAGAACGAGTAATACACGCGCGAGACGTTCGTCTGGCCGCTGTCGCGCGTGTCGCACCACGCCGCGTCGAGCCGGCCGTTCGGCGCGATCGACAGCGTCCCGAACCACTGCCAGGCGTTCGTGCCCGCCGGGTCGTCGTTGATCCGCACCGGAGGGCCGAATGTCAGGCCGCCGTCGGTGCTGCGGACGATGTGCAGGTCCATGGGGTCCGCGCCAGGCGGATCGACCGAGCAGAGCATGTAGACGTTGCCGCGGGTCGGGCCGCCACTGTGGTCGGTCACGACCCACACCTGCCCGAGCAGCCCGCCGGGGTTCGGCCCGCCGGCGAAGAACCCCAGCGCCCCGCCGAGGTTGACGGCCACGGTCGAGAACGTGGGGGTGAGCAGCGGATCGCGGGCGTTGGTCGACTTCGCCAGGCGATAGGCGGACCACGAGCCGATCACGACGCCGCCGACGTACACCTCGCCATCGGGTCCGACGGCGATCGTGCCGAGCGCCGGGTTCTGCGACACGGGCACGGGCGGCTCGAACAGCACGCCTCCGTTCGTCGAGCGATTGAAGATGTTGGGCCCGCAGCAACTGAAGTCGCGCCGCCACACGGTGTAGACGTGGCCGTCGCTGGAGCCGCCGCTCTGATCGACGTTCAGCCAGTTCTTGTCGCCGCCGCCGGCCTCAACGGGTGCCGCCCAGGTCTTGCCGCCGTCGCTGCTCTTGAACACGTCACAGTTCAGGAGCTGCGTGCCGTAGAGACTGTGATAATAGAAGTTGCCCTGATGGTCGGCGGCCAGCACGGGGTCGGTGCGGAACGTGCCCGGCGCCAGCACGCCGGGGTTGGTCCACGAGCGGCCCGCGTCACGGCTGTAGGCCACGCCGGCCTCGCGGAAGCTGGACTGGATCGTCGCGAACTCGCGCCAGCCGATGACCACGCGGTTCGGGTTCGTGGGGTCGATGGCGATCGTCGGCTCGTTCGCCGCGTCGCCAATGACGTTCATGCCGTCGGCGTCGATGTTCACCTGCACAGAAACGGGCAGATCGACAAAGAACGCCGGCCCGGGCGGCGCCTGCGTGACGCGCGCCGGCGTGGCGGGTTTCGGACCGCTGTAGGTCTCGTGCGGCGGTACGTTCTGCGGGGCGGCCTGCGGCCAGAGCAGGGCGAACAGCGGCATCATGCTGCCCAGGAAGTTGGCGCTCATGGGATGCTTCTCCGGATGCGAGTGGCGCAAGGGCATTGTAACAGATGCGGCAGCGGATAACCCGGCGCGCCGACCGATAAAGCGGCTCGCGGTCCCGGCGCCGCGAGTCCGGGCGACGCGGACGAAGCAGCCACCACGTCGGAGCCGGGCTGCTCCCAGCCCGGCCGCAAGACGGACACGGATCGAATGGAAACCGCAGGACCTTCCGGCGCAACCGCTTCCTCACGGGCGCGGCTCGGATCGGTTTTCAGATAGCTTCCAGCTTCTGGTGCGGTAGGATGCTGTCACGCCGCGCGGCGGCGCGCGGGCTCTGGCGGAAGCACGCATTGGCGGGCGACAGTGCAACCGTGGAGGTTGACCAAATGGCGTTCACGTGTGTCGTGCACGAGCAGATCAACGCGCCGCCCGAGGCCGTGTTCGCGGTCGCGAGCGACTTTCCTAACGCGGCGCAGCGGATCCGCGGCATCTCCAAGATGGAGATGCTGACGCCGGGTCCCGTCGGTGTGGGAACCAGGTTCCGCGAGACGCGCGTGATGTTCGGCCGGGAGGCGACCGAGACCATGGAGGTCGTCGCCTTCCAACCCGGCCGGTCCTACACGCTGCGTGCCAGCAACTGCGGCTGCGAGTATCGCACGGTTGTCAGCGTGCGCCCCGCCGCCGCGGGGGACGGAGGCAGCGAGGTCACGTTCGACTTCACCGGCGCGCCGCTGACCTTCGGTGCGAAGGTCATGGCGGCGCTGATGGGCTGGATGGTCAAGGGCGCGTGCCTCAAGGCGATCAGGCAGGACCTGGCGGACCTGAAGACCGAAGTCGAGAACGCCGCGAGGGGCTGACGGCTGGCACATGCCGATCCACGACGACATCCTGGCGTACAACGCGGCCCAATCGCCCGGCGACCGGCGCATCTGCGACGCGCTCGCCGAGACCATCCACCAGACCCTGGCGAAAAAGGCGCCTGCGGGCCTCGAAAGCAAGATCTGGCACCGGCACCCGGTGTGGTTCCTGGACGGCAACCCGATCGTCGGCTACAGCAGGCTCAAGGACTGCGTCCGCCTGCTGTTCTGGAGCGGCCAGTCGTTCGACGAGCCGGGTCTGACGCCCGAGGGCAGCTTCAAGGCCGCTGAAGCGCGGTACACGTCTGAGGACGAAATCTCCGCGAAGAATCTCAAGCGCTGGCTCGCGAAATCGATTAATATCCAGTGGGACTACAAGAACATCGTGAAGCGCAGGGGCCGGCTGGAGCGATTGAAGTAGACTGAGCGGGGAGAGACCGGGTTCGAGAGCGTGGCAGGCCCGCGTTCGGGCGGGCCTGCCTGGACAAGGAGTGCAGATGAGCTACGTGGACGGGTTCGTGCTGCCGGTCCCGAAAAAGAACCTCGCGGCCTACCGGAAGATGGCCAACTGGGGCCGCAAGACGTGGATGAAGTACGGCGCGCTGCAATACTTCGAGTGTGTCGGCCAAGACCTCGAGGTCCCGAAGGGCTGCGGCCTGCCCTTCCCCAAGGGCATCCGCGCCAAGCCCGACGAGACGGTCGTCTTCGCCTTCATCATCTACAAGTCGAAGGCGCACCGCGACGCCGTGATGAAAAAGGTGATGAGCGACGCGGCGCTGGCGGCGGCGGCGAAGAAGATGCCCTTTGACGTGAAGCGCATGATGTGCGGCGGGTTCAGGACGATTGTCGAGGGGTAGCGATCGCGGCGCCCCCGGCGCGACATGAGCGTCCCTGACAGCGACCGCGCGGCGGCGCGGACCTGGTCCGCGAGGCGCATTGGGAACCGAGCGTGCTTCGCAGGCTTGCCAACACGGTGATCTGGTCCTATCGCCCTGGCGTCACGGATGAGACCCTGCTGCGCCACGCGCGCTACGCCGAGGGCGTGGTGACAATCGCCTTCGGGGCGAGCGTGCTCATGGCGTCCGCGATGCTCGAGCTCGTCCTGAGCGAACCTGGGTGGTGGCGAGCGCTTTGGTTCTGGATTGCCAGCGGCGCCACGCTGGTCGCGATCCTCACCTTCATACCCGGTCTCATGGCATTGGTCGTCGCGCACGAAGCCCTGCGTTCACTCAAGGACAAGTTCGCCGGTCAGCGGCTCTTCGAGCGACTCGACCTCAAACTCCCTGTATTCGCCGCGAAGATGATGGCATACTTCTCGTTGCTTGTCCTCAGCGCGCTCGTGGCCGGCAACGATCCCACGCGCCGTGCGACTGCTGCCGCAATCGTGTTCGGACTCTTCATCTCGGCGCTTGTGCACAGGCTGCTGAAGCGGCGGCACGCGGCCGCGTGACCCTGCGCCTGGGTGGCCCTGGCTCAAGGTGGGTCGGAAGCTGCGCCAGGCGTTCGGCACGATCACGGTCCGGTCGATCTGTTCACCGGGCTGGCGGGCGCGAACTGCACGACCGCCAGCCTGCGTCCGCGCGGAAAAAAGCGGATCGTCTCGCTTCGGCCGTCGCGCTGCACGGTCAGCGAGCACTCGCGCTGCGGATCGGGGTGAAGCTGCCAGGCCGAGACGCGGTCGCCCTCGCGCAGCCCCGCCGCCGCCGCCGCCGACCCCGCCCGCAGCCCGCGCACCCGCTTGTCGCGCAGCGTCGCCACGCGGTCGAACCCCGGGTCGTACTCGTACACCTGCGCCAGCTCGCCGACGATCTCCGGCGCCAGCGCGTCCGGCGGAACGTCCACCGTGCGGGCGGCGACGACGTACTCGTCAAACTCGCCGCCGAACCAGTCGCCCAGCGCCTTGAGGCCGGCGCGGCGGAGCTCGGCGTTCGAGAGCGGCGCGCCGCCCGCGCGCTGCTGGGCCACGAGCGTCTTCAACAGACGGTCGATTCCGTCCGCAACGCCACGCTGCCGCGCGAGCCAGTGCCAGCGCAGGCCGAGCGCCTGGCCGCGCTGATAGGCGACCTCGCCGTAGGTGTCGCGGTGCGTCCAGAATCGCTCGAGTATCTCCGCGTTGGTTGCATTGATCGCCGGATTCTGGGCGTAGTCGCGCAGGTGCCGGTTGAGCCAGCTGGCGTAAGTCGCCGCATCCCACACGCCGCCCTCGTGCAGCAGCCGCAAAGCGTAGTAGTCTGTGAAGCCCTCGATCCACCAGAACATCAGCCGCTCCGGGTCGGCGGCGCGCAGGAGGCGCCCGTTCCAGAAGTGAAACAGCTCGTGCGAGAAGAGCTGCTCGACGCCGGAGTCCAGCCGGGCCTGCGGCGGGATGTAGAGCGCGAAGCTGTGATACAGCCCGGTGCCGGCGATGCGCGTGTCCTCCGGGGGCAGGGGCTCGCCCACCGGGATGGCGCTGATGACGAACGGCGGAAAGGCGGTCTCGCCCATGAAGTCGCACTGGACCTTGATGATCTGGAGCGCCTTCTCGCCGAACTCCTCGATGTCAAAGCCGAACCGCCGCGACATCGCGATGTCCAGCGTCAGGCCGTCGCGGCGAAAGGTCCTGGTCGACAGGTCGCCCGCCACGTAGACCGAGTTCCGCAGGTCGACCGCGCGCACGTTGTCGCCGAGCGTGCGCCCGGCGCCCCACGAGCACGCCGCCCGCCAGCCCGCCGGCAGGCGCCACCGCAGCACCACTTCGAACGTCTGCTCCGACACGCCGCTCTGCTCGTGCGGCACCAGCAGAAACGCGTTGCCCATTCCGCAGAAGAGCTCGGGCGTCGTGATGGGGTGGTGCGTGTGCTCCCAGTCGAACTGCCGCACGCCGGGATTCACCTCGTAGACGCAGTTGATCGTGGCGCCGCGCCCGTGCCGGAGTATCCACAGCGGCCCCTGCTGCCTGGCCGACGTCGTCCCCATGAACGCCGTGTTCCGCAGCACCGCCGGCACGTCCTTCAGCGTCCCCCAGCTCGGCGAGACGCCCAGGGCCGATGTCTCGCGCCCCGCCGTCTCCCAGCTCAGCTCCACCTTCAGCGTGCCGCGCTCGGGCTGCGGCGTGAGCACGTAGAGCAGCGACTCGGCCATGGCCCGGCCGGCCCCGGCCGTCGCGACGCACACGAGCACAAGCAACGCCTGAGCCGAACGGATGCCTGTTGCTCTATGATGGCGCATCTGGACCCCTCGTACGCGGAGTGTAATCGGCGGCCCGCGGGCTGGCACGCGCCGCGCGCGCCGGGACGTGGCCCAGGGCGGTGGCGGTCCACGGAGTGGCGGCGGCGCGGCGCCTGCCGACGCTGGCAGGGCTATCATGCGTCCGTGCGAATCCAGGAAAGGGCGACCCAGGGCGGGAGCGGCGGGAATGACGATCGACGTGCGGGCCGGCGGGCGCGACTATCGCGAGGTGTACAAGCTCTGCATCAGCTTCATCAATCCGCGGCCGATCGCGATGGTCTCGACCCTCTCGCCCGATGGCCGGCACAACCTCGCCCCGTTCAGTTTCTATAACATGGTCTGCGCCAACCCGCCGGTCGTGATGTTCTCCACCGGCCTGCGGCGCGACCTGCGCCCGAAGGACACGCTGCTCAACGTCGAAGCCACGCGCGAGTTCGTCGTGGCGACGGCCGACGAGCCCATCGCGCAGAAGATGGTGGACTGCGCGGCCGACCTGGCCTACGGCGAGAGCGAGTTCGCGTTCAGCGGCCTGACGCCGGCGCCGGCGACGAGCGTCCGCCCCGCGCTGGTGAAGGAGGCGCCGGTGAACATCGAGTGCACGCTGCGCCAGGTGCTGCCGATCGGCGACGGCCCCGGCAGCAGCCGCGTGGTCTTCGGCGACATCGTGACGATCCATGTCCGCGACGACCTGCTCGGGCCCGACGGCGACATTGACCCGCACCGCCTGCGCACGGTCGGCCGGCTTGGCGCCCAGTGGTACTGCACCGTCACGGCGCCGTATGAGATGAGAATCCCGAAGGTCTGATCCAGCGCCGCGCCCGGCTTGGAGACCGCCTGCCGGAATCAGTATGACCCGCCGGGCGGTATCCCGCCGGCGGGTCGAAGAATGGAGCCGATGAGATTCGAACTCACGACCTCTTGCATGCCATGCAAGCGCTCTCCCAACTGAGCTACGGCCCCCTGCGTCGCTGAAAATCGGCCTGGCGGCCCGGACCAGTCCGTCCCCGGGCGGCTGCATCCCCTTGACCCGCCTCCCGTTATTCCTGCGTCCCCCGGCCCGCGTCCGCCCGGCCCGCGTCCGCCCGGCCCGCGTCCGCTCGACCTGCCTCCCATCCGCCAAAAATGGTCAGGGCCGGAGTTGAACCGGCGACACACGGATTTTCAGTCCGTTGCTCTACCAACTGAGCTACCTGACCGGACTGCCACCGCCGCCCGCCCCGGTCTGCCCGCCGCTCTGACGGCAGAATCGTAAGCATAGAATCGGCCGCCGGTGGCGTCAAGGTTCACGCGAATCGACGGGCCGCGTGTCGCGCTGGCCGACCGCACTTGCGCGGCGGTGGGGGGCGGGGGGCGCGCGGCTATTCGATCGCGCGGCCGATGCCGGGCTGGCGCGTGACGCGATTTCTGACGTGACGCGATTTTCTGACGTGACGCGATTTCTGGCGTGACGCGATTTCTGGCGCCGTCGTTCGGGAGCCGCTTCCCCGGGCGCTAGTGCGGTGCCTCAAAAATGCTGGAGCGTAAGGGTGGGGCAGGCATCTTGCCTGCCCGAGCCAAGAGACGGGCCCGAAGCCCGCCCCACCCAGCATTGAAATGTCGCATTATTTCAGAGGCACTGCCAGTTCCCTCACCACAGCGCCGCCCAGCGTGTCGCAGGTGCAGTCGCCGCCGTACCCAGGTCCATGTCCTCGGTGCAGATGTCCTTGCCCGAAGCGCTCTCGCTGCGCAGGCCCTTGTCAACAGTGATGCCCAGCGGCGTCTCCAGGCCCGTCAGGTCCGGCAACGTGTTCATTCGGTAACTGGTGACGCGCACGCGCACCTCGTACGTGCGAGTCGTCGAGCCGTCGCACGCCGGCAGGACGAAGTCCGGATCGTTCGGATCCTGCGGCGGCACGTGGATGAACGTGCGGTGATTATCGGTGTAAGTTCGCGCTTTCAAACCGCCGACAACCAGCGGAGTATTCGGGTCGGTCAGGTCCAGCACATGACCACCAGCAAGAACCCCGGCGCGCTGCGGCTTTCGTCCGTCTGCTAGGAGCATTCCTGCCCGAAGTGGGCCAGCAGGATGCCGAGGTCGGCCTGCGTCACGACGCCGTCGCCGTCGAAGTCGCCACAGGCCGCGCCGCCGCCGGCGCCGGCGGGGGTGGCGTTCAGTTCGACTTGCGGCTGAGACGCACGGTGACAGTCGATTCCTTGTACTGGCCGGACGAGAACGCGAGGTCCAGCTCCTCGGCGCAGACAGTCCTTCCCGGAGGAGTCCAGCCGCTCAAGACCATCAACGACGGTGATGCCCAGCACCCCAAGGCGCGCACGGGCCGCACGTTGACGTAGCGGCGCTTGTCCTCCGGGCACGGCACGCTGTTGGGGTCGTTTGGGTTATTGTAGCTGCCGTCGCACTCGTCCTGATCCACGCCGCAGGTCGTATCGCACGAAACCGCGGTCCGGCCGTCGGCGTTCAAATCACCGCAGCAGACGCCGGCGCTGGGGTTGTTGCACTGCGCCAAGGCGTCCCCCCCCCGGGGGGGGAGTGTTAGAAATCCTAGAACGAGCGGGAGGGCGAACCGCCGGGCGGTGTTCACTCGGCTGGCTGGGGTTGAGGCGTGCATGTGGACGCTCCTGCCTGGCGTACGGACCGCCCCAGGATCGCCAGATCCCCATCAGCCTAGCCGCGCACACTCGAAGAATCAACAGCAAAATCAAGCATAGGCCCCGGGGCATTCTGATTCGGGTTGGGTCATCGTGGTCATGGGGAATCAGTCTTTCCGCCGGCGTTGCGCCATGACCAAACGCGGTCCATGCAAGACCGGCCTGAGGCTGGCCCCCAAAAAGGTCCCCAAAGGATCCACTACCTCGCTTGGCGGTACTGAGGAGCGACGGAGCTGCGACGGAGCCACGAAGCGCGGTGCTTAGACACCGCCGGCCGGGGCCGTTACGCTGAGCGGCCTGGGGAGGCTGCCACATGCCCACCATCGAGAAAGTCGCCGTCATCGGCCTGGATTGCGCCGAGCCCAGCCTGATCTTTGACCGCTGGATCAACGACCTGCCCAACATCCGCCGACTCGTGAAGACCGGCCTGCACGGCCAGCTCGAAAGCTGCATGCCGCCGATCACCGTGCCGGCCTGGAGCTGCATGACCACCAGCAAGGACCCGGGCACGCTCGGCTGCTACGGCTTTCGCAACCGCAAGGACCACAGCTACGACGGGCTGAGCATCGCCACCAACCTCATCGTCCGCGAGCCGCGCGTCTGGGACATTCTCGGCGCCGCGGGCAAGAAGAGCATTGCCATCGGCGTGCCGCAGACGTTTCCGATCACGCGGCCGATGCCGGGCTGGCAGGTGACGTGCTTTCTGACGCCGACGCTGGAGAGCGGCTACACGTCGCCGCCGGAGCTGGCGGACGAGATCCAGCAGCTCGTCGGCGAGTACCTGGTGGACGTGAAGGGCTTCCGGACGGACGACAAGCAGTGGCTGCTGGGGCAGATCTACGAGATGACCGACAAGCGTTTCAAGGTCTGCAAGCGGCTGCTGGAGACGCGGCCCTGGGACCTGTTCTGGATGGTGGAGATGGGCGTGGACCGCATCCACCACGGGTACTGGCAGTACATGGACCCGCAGCACCATCGCTACCACCCGGGCAACCCGTTCGAGCACGCGATCCACGACTATTACGTGCACATCGACCGTTGGATCGGCGAGCTGCTGGGCGTGATGGACTTGCAGAAGACGGCGGTTTGGGTCGTCTCGGATCATGGGGCGAAGCGCATGGACGGCGGCTTCTGCTTCAACGACTGGCTGATCCGCGAGGGGCTGCTGGTGATGAAGACCCCTGTGACGCGGCCGTCGAAGTTCAAGTTCGAAGACGTGGACTGGTCCAGGACGCGCTGCTGGGGGGAGGGCGGCTACTACGGCCGGCTGTTCATCAACCTCCGCGGCCGCGAGCCCACCGGCACCGTTTCGACCGCCGATTATGAAGGGCTGCGCAACGAGTTGACCGCCAAGCTCGAAGCGCTCGAGGACGACCAGGGCCGGCCGATGGGCACCCGGGCCTACAAGCCCGAGCAGATCTACCGCAAGGTCAACGGCGTGCCGCCGGACCTGATCGTGATCTTCGGCGACCTGCATTGGCGCAGCGTGGGCACGGTCGGCAACCCGAGCGTCTACACCTTTGAGAACGACACCGGGCCCGACGACGCGAACCACGCCCAGCAGGGGATGTACATCGTCTCGCATCCGTCGATCAGGCCCCAGCGGCGCGACGCGTCGCTCTACGACGTGACGCCGACGATCCTGCGGCAGATGGGGCAGGCGGTTCCGGGAGACATGGCTGGGCGGCCGCTGACGTAGCCCAGACGATGCGAGAATGCCAGAACAGCGGATCGCAAGCGGCAAAGGCAGCGGCCCGGGTGCCGCCGGTGTCTACGTCCGGAGCACGCGGTCGCCGCTCGCGGGCCTGAAGCGCGCCTGGAAAAACCGCAGGTACCTGGGCTCGTGCACGAATTCGAGCCCCACGATCTTGTCGCGGTTCTCGTACAGGTCGATCACGGATTCGGCCGTCACGTCCATGTGCGCCTGCGTGTAGACCCGCCGCGGAATGGTCAGCCGCACGAGCTCCAGGCTCGGGTAGAGGTTCTCGCCGGTCTCCTTGTCGCGACCCGCCGAGACGGCGCCGCGCTCCATCGCCCGCACACCCGAGTCGACGTACAGCGCCGCAGAGAGGGCCTGCGCCGGAAACTGCTCGCGCGGAACGTGAGGCAGGAACCGCGCCGCGTTCAGGAAGATGCCGTGCCCGCCGATGGGCCGCACGACCGGGACGCCCGCCTCGATGAGCTTCTTGCCCAGGTACTGCACCTGCCCGATGCGCGAGTGCATGTGCTCCTGGTGCACGCTCTCCTCGATCCCGATGGCCATGGCCTCCATGTCGCGGCCGGCGAGCCCGCCGTAGGTGTGCAGGCCCTCGTAAACGACCACGAGGTTGCGGGCCTGCTCGGCGAGCTGGTCATCGTTGAGTGCCAGGAAACCGCCGATGTTGACCAGCGCGTCCTTCTTGGCCGACATCGTGCAGCCGTCGGTGCAGTCGCAGATTTCGCGGAGGATCTGGTCGAGCGGCTTGCTCTGGCAGCCGGGCTCGCGTTGCTGGATGAAGTAGCAGTTTTCGACGGCCCGGGTGGCGTCGAGATAGACCGGGATGCCGTGCCTGTGGCACAGGTCGCACGTCTCGCGGATGTTCCGGAGGCTGCACGGCTGGCCGCCGGCCATGTTGACGTTGGTCTCGAGCGACAGGTAGGCGACGCGCTCGGCGCCCACCTGGTCAATCAGTCGCTGGATCTTGGCGAGATCGCAGTTGCCCTTGAAAGGGTGCGTGTTGTCAGGGTCTTGGGCCTCGTCGACGATCACGTCTACGAAGCGCCCGCCTGCCAGCTCCTGGTGCAGCTTGGTCGTGGTGAAGTACATGTTCCCCGGGACGTACTGCCCCTCGCGGATGCACAGCCGGCTCAGCAGGTGCTCCGCCCCGCGCCCCTGGTGCGTCGGGATCAGGTGCTTGTAGCCGTAGTACTTCCGCACCGTCGCTTCGAGCCGGTAGAAGTTCTCGGAGCCCGCGTAGGCCTCGTCGCCCCGCATCAGCCCCGCCCACTGCACGTCGCTCATCGCCGACGTCCCCGAATCCGTCAGCAGGTCGATGTACACCAGCCGGCTCGGCAGCAGGAACGTGTTGAACCCGGCGTCGGCGATCGCCTGCTCGCGCTCGGCCCGCGTCGTGACGCGCAGGTGCTCCACCATCTTCACCTTCCACGGCTCGGCCCACGATCGCTTCATATGCGCGCTCCCGGCTGAGTGGCGCCCGAGGGGTCGGCGACCCCTGCTCCGGCGCGTCAGTGCCTCAGGCTGCGACTGTATGAAAACCGCAAAATCCCAACAACGGTCCGCGAGGCGGCCCCGGCCGGCCGCCGGGCCCGGCGGCGCCGCCTCTCTCAGGCGTCTGCGCCGTGCTCGAAAGGCGGGTTGGCGATGAGCAGCGGCCGGCGCTGGGCCACGTTGATCAGGAGGCCCAGCCCGATGAAGTTCGCCCACAGGCTGCTGCCGCCGGCGCTGACGAACGGCAGCGGCATGCCGGTGATCGGCGCCAGGCCGATCGTGACGCAGATGTTCAGCAACGCCTGAACCGCGATCATCGCCACGATCCCCACGGCCAGAAGTCGGCCGAACGGGTCATTCGTCACCGTCGCAACCTCGATGCCGACCACCACGATGACGCCATAGGCCAGGATCACCAGCAGCGCGCCGATCAGCCCCCACTGGTTCCCGATGATCGCGAAGACGAAGTCATTGTGCTCCTCGGGCAGCAGCTCGTACTGCACGAACACGCCGTGCCCGTAGCCCTCGCCGCTCACGCCGCCGCTGCCCAGGGCGATCTTCGACTGGTAGAGCTGGTACCCCGGCCCCATGTGCCAGCGCGCGTCGGCCGTGTCCTGCCGGAAGACCGCCAGCACCCGGTCGCGCTGATAAGGCTTCATGCCGAAGATGTAGAACAGCGGCAGCGTCGCCAGCCCGAGCAGCACGATCGTCGCCAGGTGGCGAAGCTGGGCCCCGGCCACGAACAGCATCGCAAACAGCACCGGGAGCAGCATCAGCGTCGTGCCCAGGTCCGGCTGCTTGAGAATCAGCGCCATCGGCACGAGCGTGAGCAGAAAGGGCGGCAGCAGCCCGTACCACCTCCGGTACGAGCTGCGGAACCGCAGGTAACGCGCCAGCGTCAACACCAGCACCACCTTCATGAACTCCGAGGGCTGGAGACTCAGCGGCCCGAGGCTGACCCAGCGGCGGGCGTCGTTCCGCACCGGAATCAGCGGCAGGTCCACGTACTGGTCCAGCACCAGCAGCGCCAGCAGCACCAGCGTCACCGCGTACGCCGGATAGGCGTAGCGCCCGATCCGCTGGTAGCTGGGAATCAGCGTCGCCAGCAGCAGCGCCACGCCGGCCAGAAAGTACAGCCCCTGCTTGAGCGCCAGCGGGCCGACCGCCTCCACCACGCGGCGCGTCCAATCCGCGGCTCCGCCGGTCTCGCCGACGGCCCCGGCCGGCGACCGGTCCGTGACATGGATCGCCAGCAACCCGACCGTCACCAGGAACAGCACCGGCAGCGCCAGGCCCCATCCCAGATGCGTCAGGCTTACCGGCGCCGCGCGACTCATGGCGTCGCGCCCTCGGTCGCGGCATAGGACAGGGCTTCGACCCCCGCCTGGGTATCCAGCCCGACGGCCGGCCCACCAACCAGCAGGTCCGCGATCTGCCGCGCCACCGGCGACGCCACGCTGCCGCCGCTGCCGCCAAATTCGATCAGTACGGCGATGGCGTAGGACTTTCCACGTGGCGCCGCGCCACGCGGGGTGGCCTTGAGCTGCGTGTAGCCGATGAACCAGGCGTGCGCGGGCAGGCGGCCCTCCTCGCCGAGGACGGGGAAGCGCTGCGCGGCGCGTGTCCCGATCAGGCGGATGTGCGCCGGGCCGAAGCGGGCGCGGGCCTCGGCCTCGGTGCGGGCCTCGACGGTTTCGCGCAGGCCGTCGGGCCACTCGAAGACGTAACGGGTGCTGATCACGCGGGGCGCGACCTGCGCCGAGCCGGTCTTGCCGCACAGCTCGTAGTCCGGTGAGCTGAGCGGCGCGTGCTTGTTCGCCGTCCCGCCGCGCTCGTTCACCACGCGCCACATGCCGCTGCGCAGGGCGCGCAGCGCCGTCTCGTCGAAGGGCTGCGCCGGGCCTGCGGGCGCCAGCAGCGGCTCGCCGCCGGGCAGCCGCGCCACGTGCACCGGCTCCCAGCGCCCGCGGGCGACGGCCGCGGCGACGTTGGCGGCCTGGAGCGGCGTCGCGGTGACTTCGCCCTGGCCGATCGCGTAGTTCCACGCGTCGGAGGGCGTGTGCCCGCGACCCTGAACCTGCCGCAGCCAGCGCTCGTGCGGCACGATGCCCGGGCTCTCCTCGATCAGGCCCGTGCCTTGCGGACGGCCGAAGCCGAACGCGTCGAACCAGTCGCAGAGCCGTTCGGCCCCAAGCCGCCTGCCCACCTCGTAGAAGTAGATGTTGCACGAGTTGCGGATGGCGTCTTCGCCCCGCTGACCCTCGGGCAGCTCGCTGTCATGCGTGATGCCGTACTGGTTGTAGATCCAGCAACGGAATTGCGTCGGCCGCCCCGGCAGGAAGGCGCCGCGGCAGTGAATGCGATCCCCGGGCCGGATCACCCCGTCGCTCAGCCCGCCCACCAGCGTGATCGCCTTGCAGGTCGAACCGGGCGGAAAGGCGTCGGAAACCGCTCGAAAGCGCAGCGGCAGCCAGCGCGTTTCGCTGCGCAGCCGGGCGAAGTCCTCCGCGGTCGCACCGTACGCGTACGTCGGGTAGCTGGCCAGCGCCAGCACGTCGCCGCTCGCCACGTCGATCACCACCGCCGAGCCGCCCGCCGGGTGCGCACTGGCGTCCACGGCCGGCTTGAGAATCGCCAGCACGCGCTTTTGCAGGTCGGCGTCGATCGTCAACCGCACGTCCTGGCCGCGGACGGGCTCGACGCGCTCCAGCAGCCGCCCGCGCAGGTCGCGCCGCTCGTAGCCCCGCGCCCCGCGCAGCACCGTGTCCGCCGTACGCTCGATGCCCGTCACACCGCAGCGTCCCTCCGGCACGAGCCCGCGCAACGGGTCGTCGCCGAGCGGGTCGCGCTCAATCGCCTCGGCGGTGACCGGCCCGACGCGGCCAAGGACGTGCACGAGGGCGTCGGCGTCGTGCGCCACGCGGCGCGCGGCGGGCACGACGTCGATCCATGGGTAGCGCTCCAGCGCCTCGCGCACCCGCAGGGCCGTCCGCTCATCGACGCCATCGACCAGCGCGTGGAACATCGTCTCTTCGCGGATCGGCCCCTCCAGGCCGCGCTCGCTCAGTACCGCACGGATGCGCTCCACCCGCCGGCAGATGCGCTCGGCGCGCTCCAGCAGCTCCGCCGCCGGCACGCCCGTCAGCTCCGCGAGCCGCGTCCACGTCTGCCCGACGCCGTGACGCAGCTCAGAAGTCGTCTCGTCCAGCGGCTGATCGCCCGGGACATCGCCGCGACGGCGCAGGCTCCGCGCAAAGGCGCGCAGCAGTCCCTCGCTCTTTCCGCTGAGGACGGCATAGTGGACGCAGACCTCAGAGGCCGGCCGGTCCTCGACCAGCAGCCGGCCCTCGCGGTCGGTGATGCTGCCGCGCACGGGCAGGAGGTAGCGCTGCGGGCGCGTGAGCAGGCTGTCGGACAGCTCGCGGAACTCGTCGGCCCGCACGATCTGGAGCTGCGCCAGCCGCGCGCCGACGATCACGGTCGTCACCGCCAGCAACAGCGCCAGCCATTTCAGGCGATTCTCGAACATGCCACCGGCCTCCGTTCTGGTGGCGCCGCCCCGCCCCCGGCCCAGGGCGGCTTCGAGGTCAATCTCCGGCCGCCTCGGCCCGCGGCGCCACCCGCGGCCGGCCGATGCTGTAATACTCGAACCCGTACCGGCCCATCATCGCCGGGTCGTACAGGTTCCGCCCATCGAATATCAGCGGCTGGCGCAGCCGGCGGCGCACGTCGTCGAAGTCCGGACTGCGGTATTCCATCCACTCCGTCGCCGTCAAGAGCCCATCGGCGCCGTCGAGGGCCGTGTAGGCGTCGCGGCAAAAGGTGACGCGGCCGGCGATTCGCCGCCGGGCCTCGAGCGCCCGCCGCGCGTTATCGAGCGCCCGCGGATCGTGGGCTGCGACCGTCGCGCCGGCCTCCGCCAGCCGCTCGATCACGGCCAGCGCGGGCGCTTCGCGCACGTCGTCGGTGTTCGGCTTGAACGCCAGCCCCCAGACGGCGATGCGCCGCCCGCTCAGCGGCGAGCCCGATCCCGCGGTCGCATCGCCAAGCCGCGACAGCACCCAGCCGAAGACGCGCTCGCACTGCCGCCGATTGCGAAGATCAACCGCGTGCAGGATGCCGTTGGCGGCGCCGACCTGCTCCGCGGTGCTGGCCAGGGCCCGCACGTCCTTCGGAAAGCAGCTCCCGCCGTACCCCAGCCCAGGATAAAGAAAATGCTGGCCGATGCGGGCGTCGAGCCCGATGCCGCGGCGCACCTCGTCGACGTCCACGCCGACCTGTTCGCACAGCTCGGCGATCTCGTTGATGAAGCTGATGCGCGCGGCCAGGTAGGCGTTGGCCGCGTACTTGGTCAGCTCCGCCGCCGCCCGGCTCATGCGCAGGATCGGCTTGTTGTTCCGCACGAAGGGCTTGTAGAGCTCGGCCACGGTGTCGCCGGCCTCGGCGTCCTCGCAGCCGATGATCACGCGATCGGGGCGCACGAAATCGTCGACCGCGGTGCCTTCCTTCAGGAACTCCGGGTTGCTGACCACGGACACGCGATGCGCGCAGCGCTCGCGAATGACGGCCTCGATCCGCGCGCCGGTCCCGACCGGCACGGTGCTCTTCGTCACCACCACCGCCGGCCCGCGCAGCGCCGCCGCGATCTGCTGCGCCACCTGCTCGACGATCTTCAGATCCGCCGAGCCGTCGGGCAGCCCGGGTGTGCCGACGGCGATGAACAGCACCTTCGCGTCCGCTGCCGCCGAGGCGAAATCAGTCGTGAACCGCAGCCGGCCGGCGGCGAGGTTCGCACGCAGCAGCTCCTCCAAGCCGCGCTCGAAGATCGGGCACTCACCGCGCCCCAGCGCCGCGACTTTCGCCGCGTCCACGTCGACCGCCGTGACGTGATTGCCACTGTCGGCCAGGCAGCCGGCGGTGACCAGCCCGACGTACCCGCTGCCGATGACGCACACCTGCATCGTCACGTCCTCGTGAAGCGCGACACACTGGAAACCGACGCGCCGCGGTCGAACCGGCCGGGGGCCGGGATCGCCTGCCCTCCCGCGGCGCACAGCCGGCGGCCGAATGACTCTATACTGCCCGGCGGTGCCCGCAAGGGCCGGGAGCCACTGCCATGCGCGTTCTCGTCGCCGGCTGCGCCGGATTCATCGGGTTCCACCTGTGCGAGCGCCTGCTCGCCGACGGGCACGAAGTTGTCGGCGTGGACAACCTCGCAACCGGGCAGCGCCGCAACGCGGACGACCTTTTGCGGGTGCGGCGCTTCCGTTTTCTGGAGCACGATATCTGCCAACCGCTGCCGCGCGCTGCCCTCGGCCGCATCGACCTGGTTTGCAACCTCGCCTGCCCGGCTTCGCCCGTCGATTTCGGAACGCGCCCGCTGGAGATCATGGCCGTCTGCTCGCGAGGGCTGTGGAACCTGCTCGACCTGGCGCGCGAGCTCGGCGCGCGCCTGCTGCAAACCAGCACGAGCGAAATCTACGGCGATCCGCTCGAACACCCGCAGCGCGAGACCTACTGGGGCAACGTCAACCCGGCCGGCCCCCGCTCGTGCTACGACGAGGGCAAGCGCTTCGGCGAGGCGCTAATCGCCGCCTACCGCAGGCAGTATCGGACGCCGATCCGCGTGGCGCGCATCTTCAACACCTACGGCCCGCGCATGCGCGCCGACGACGGCCGCGCCCTGCCCAACTTCATCAGCCAGGCGCTCTCCGGCCGGCCGCTGACCGTCCACGGCGACGGCCGGCAGACGCGCAGCTTCTGCTACGTGGCGGACCAGGTTGAGGGCCTGCTGCGGCTGGCCGCCAGCGAGGTCGAGGAGCCGGTGAATATCGGCAACCCGGTCGAGGTGACGCTGCTCGAGGTCGCTCGCGAAGTCATCGAGCTCAGTGGCAGCCGCAGCACCATCACGCACACGGACCGGATGCCCGACGACCCGAAAGTCCGCTGTCCTGATATCTCGCGCGCCCGCACGCTGCTGGGGTGGGAGCCGCACGTGGCCCGCCGCGAGGGTCTGCTGCGGACCATCGCCTGGTTTCGACAGGCCGAGAACGTCTGAAACAAGGCTGGGAACACCCGATTCCTCGCGGCGGCCCTTATGAGACGCCGGCCGCGGCAATGTCCCAGATTCGCTCCGCTCGCGCCGCTGCCCGCCTGCCCCGTTGCGCCCTTTGTAAGCCCGCCCCTCCATCAACCGATGCCCCACATCGACACGACGCGCGAGCGCCGAATGACACCCAACGAGGATCGTCAATGGCCGATTGGAACTCCCTGCCGGCGTCGTCCGACGCGCTGGACACCGCTTTGCTGATCGGCGCCGTTCCCCGCGTTATCACGCCCGCCGTCCGCGCGTCGCGACGCCTGCCCCCGCGCCGTCGGGCGCAGACGACCGTGCAGGCGTGGCTGCTGGTGATCGACGTGCGCGACCCGGTGCTCGGGGCCCACCTGCGGCGCGTGGGGCGGCTGGCGCGAGACCTGGGCACAGCGGCGGGGCTGACGGACGTCGACCTGGACGCGCTCGAATGGTCGGGCCGCCTGCACGACGTGGGTAAGCTCGGCATTCCGGACGAGATTCTCAACAAGCCCGGACGGCTCACCGCTGCGGAGTTCGAGCGCGTCAAGCTGCATCCGCGGCTGGGCTATGAGCTGGTGCGACACCAGGCCGCGCTCGACGCCACCCTGCCGGGCATCCTGCACCATCATGAGAACTTCGACGGCAGCGGCTACCCCGGCGGGCTGCGCGGCGAGGAGATCCCGCTGTCGGCCCGCATCCTGCGCATCGTCGACAGCTTCGACGCGATGACCTGGCCGCGCGTCTACGGCGAACTGTTCACCGCCGAAGCCGCTCTGCGCGAACTTCGCCGCGGCGCGGGCGCCGCGACTGACCCGCACCTGACCGAGCTGTTCTGCGACCTGAAGCAGTCGGCCCCGCTCGGGCAGCCCGGGGCGCTGGGCGGCGCCACCCGTCCGCCCGGCCGTGCCTGAGACGCGCCATCCCCCTACCAACTCACACCGGCGTTTCGGCCAGCACCGCTACGCACAGCCGCTCGCACGCCAGCCGGGCGGCGACGTTGCGGTCCAGCATGCGCTCGCATTGCCCGACCGCCTCCAGCGCGTCCGCTAGCCGCGCCGCGCTCAGCCGGCTCGACAAGGTCTCCACCGCCGCGGGTGGCCGCTCGAATGCGCGCAGCGTCCCTGCCGCCTCCACGCGATGCAGCAGCGCCTCGCGGAAGATCGCCGCCGCGAGCATCAGCACGAGTTTCAGCGCATCGCGGAGCTGATCTGTCGGCACCGCGCGCTCCGCGGCGCGGCCGGGGGCGCGCCGGCCGTCGCTCTCCGCGTCGGCCTCGCCATCGTCCGAATCTGGCTCGGCTCGCGGTTCGTCTTCATCGGCGTCGGCGTCCCCGGTGGCGCTCGCCTGCGCCAGGCGCAGCGCCAGCCGCCGGGCGATCTCGACCATCTGCTCGCCCGTTTTCTCCGGGTGGATCAGCCGGGCGCCGCTCAGCAGCTGGGCCACGTCTTCCAGGTCATCCAGCAGGCGGCCCTGCGCCCAGCGCAGCGCAGCGCCCAGGCTCCCCTGCGACAGCGCCGCCAGCAGCCGCGCCTGCTCGTCCGGCACGCGCGCCTCGGCGAGCCGCTGCGCTACGAACGCGCCCGGCAGAAGGTCGAACGGCACACGCTGGCAGCGCGAGCGGATCGTCGCCAGCAGCCGCGACGCCGCCGACGTCACCAGGATCAGGCAGGCACTTCCCGGCGGCTCCTCCAGCGTCTTGAGCAGTGCATTCTGCGCCTGCTCATTCATCCGCTCGGCGTCGCGCAGTAGGAACACGCGCCTGCGCCCGAGCGTGGGCGCGTTGGCCGCGGGCTCGATCAGAAAATGCCGGATCACGTCGACGGTCAGAAACAGCCCGCTGCGCTGCCGCACCGCGCGGTCCGGGTGAAACGCGAGCAGGCCGCGGTGCACCAGGTGAAAGTCCGGGTGGTTGTCGGCGGCCATCAGCCGGCAGGCTCGGCAAGCGCCGCAGGCGTCGGCGTCGGGGGGCAACGCGTCGCCTTCGCACAGCAGCCGGGCCGCCAGCGCTCGCGCTGCGAGCTCCTTCCCGACGCCGAGCGGGCCGTCGAGCAGGTAGGCGTGGTGCGTCCGCCCGCTCCGCAGCGAGCGCCGCAGAAGCGAGACCGCGCGCGGCTGGTGCTGCACGTCACTGAAACGCACGCTCCACCGCCTGGCGCACCGCCTCGAAGACCGCGTCCGGCGCAGGAGTCGCGTCCACGATCTCAACCGGCCGCGGGTAGTATCGCGGCAGGTCCAGAAAATTCGCTCGCACCTGCCGATGAAACGCCAGCGACCGCCGCTCCATCGCGTCGGTCCGCGCGTCGTTGAGAAGCGCCAACTGGGCCGCGTCGTCGCGCCGGCGGCCGGATTGCGGCGTTCGGCCGGTGCGCGCGAAGCCGACCTCGGGCGGGACATCGAGAATAATCGTGAGATCGGGCCAGGTCTCGCCCACCGCCCACCGGCCGACCTCGATCACCTGCTCGCGCGGAAAGCCGGCCGCTCCCTGGTAGGCGCAGGTCGCGGAAATGAAGCGGTCGCCGAGCACGGTCTTGCCCTGGGCGAGCGCCGGGCGGACGACCTGCGCCACGAGCTGGGCCCGCGAGGCCATGAACAGCAACGTCTCGCAATGCGGCGCCATCGCCGATAGGTCGTAGCCCAGCAGCACATGCCGGATCCGGTCGCCGATCTCGGTCCCGCCGGGGTCCTTGGCGCGCACGCACTCGGCGCCCTGCGAGGCGATCCACTCCGCCAGCCGGCCGATCTGCGTGCTCTTGCCGCAGCCGTCGGGCCCGTCGATGACGATGAATCGGCCGCCCAGGTGCATGCGCGCGAGCGTAGGGCAAAGGGGCACACCCGGCAACCGGCCCGGCCCCGAGCCGCGCAGCCGATCCGAGCCGAGACCACGAGGGAGCGGTTGCGGCGAAACGACTACAATCCTCCAAGCCGCAGCGCCCTGGTGCAGCGATGCCCGATTCGCCGTCAAAACCCGAGGGATCGCCCGGCCAGCCGCCTGGCCGGCAGCCCGCTTCGCCCGTTCGAATGCCGGCGCCGCCTCTCGGGCCGCCGGCGGACGACAACGTTTGCCCGATCTGCGGAGCGACGATGTTCGGGGCGCATTGCAAGCTGATCTGCCCCAACTGCGGCTATCGCGAGGACTGCTCCGATCTGTTCCCGCGCAGGCACTGAACAAAAAAAAAGTGCAGCGCCCCCGGCGCCGCACCCCACCCCTGCCCGGACTATCGAACGGGCGAGACCTATGCCGCGATCAGGCTGGCCACCTCGGCGGTGACGACCACCATGCAGCCGGCCGAGTCGCGCAGTTGCACTTTCGCCAGGCCCTTGGCGCGCAGCCGCTCGCGCTCCGACTCGTTTCCGATGTAGATCACCTCGGCCTGGATTCTGCGGTCGCCGCCGAAGAACGCCTTCTGCATCCGCTTTTTGACCGGGGTCGATGTGCGCTGCCCATCGTCATCCCAGGTGGAATAGGTGGGCACGGGCCCTGCCTCACGAACCCTGACGCGCGTCCCGGCCGAGATAAACTTGCCGCTGGCAACCATCATGCAAAGACTCCATGCGCTCGGCTTTTCCGCCGACTGCAAACGCTCGCCTCAACTCACCGAAACGGGAAATGCGGACCGCCCGCAGGTGCGGCGCTCCGAGCGGGCAGCCGCCCGCCAAGGTTCGCGGAATTCTACCGCCTTCTGCGCGTCCGTCAAGAGAATGATGCGCCGTGCCGCGCCAACGTTGCGTTCGGTCGAGAGCCTCCGGCGGCACGTCCCGTCCCGACCACGCCCCCGACGCCCCGGGCCTCGTCGCCGGCCTGTCGCGGCGGTTGCGGCCCGCTATGATCGGCGGCATGTCAAAGCCATCGCGGCGCGGCCGTTCGCAGCATCCCGACGACACGCGGATGACGATCGGCGAACACCTGGAAGACCTGCGCGGCTGCGTGGCGCGCAGCCTGGTGGCGCTGGTCGTGGTCTGCCTGCCGTGCATCTGGCTGGCGCGCGACCTGCTGGCCATCATCGCCCGGCCGCTGTATCTCGTGCTCCGCGACGCCGACCAGCCGGAGAGCTTCCTGGCGACGGGGCCGGTCGAGCCGTTCCTCGTTTACTTCAAGGTTGTGCTCATCGCCGGCCTGGTCATCGCCGGCCCATACATCATTTACCAGCTCTGGACGTTCGTGGCGGCGGGGCTGTATCCGAAGGAGCGCCAGTGGGTCTACCGGCTGGTGCCGTTCAGCGTCGGCCTGTTTCTGGCGGGGCTCGTGTTCATGTACACGCTGGCGCTGCCGCTCAGCCTGAAGTTCCTGGTCGGGTTCTCGAGCTGGCTGAAGATGCCGAACGCCGAGCCCACGGCGCTCGAGCAGATGCTCGTGGGCGGGGGCCAGCACGCCCGGACCGAATCGCAGCCCTGCACCCCGCTCATGATTCCCGTTGTCGAGCACGACCCGCCCGCGCCGCCGACCGGCAGCATCTGGCTCAACGAGCCCCAGCGGCGACTGAAGGTACGGGGCGTGGCGGACACGCTCAGCACGCCGCTGCATCGCGACGGCAGCCGGGCGATGATCACGACGCATTTCACGATCGGGCACTACCTGAGCTACGTGCTGGTGCTCGGGGTGGCCTTCGGGGTGGCGTTTCAGATGCCGCTGGCCGTGCTGTTCCTGGCGCGCAGCGGCATCGTGCCGCTGTCATCGCTGCGCAAGTACCGCAAGGGCGTGATCCTGATCATCGTCATCATCGCCGGCGTCATCGCGCCGCCCGACCTGCTCAGCCATCTGCTGCTGTCGGCGCCGATGTACCTGCTGTTCGAACTCGGCATGCTGCTGGCCGCGCGCCAACAGCGCCGCGCGGCCCAGGCGCCGCCGGCTTCTGAGTGAGGCTCGGCCCCGATGACCGACGTCCTGCCCGCGATCCGCGCGCTGCTGACCGAGGCCGGAGCCGCGTTCCGCGAGCTGCACCACGAGCCCACCCGCACCTCGGAGGAGTCGGCCCGCGTGCGCGGCGAACCGCTGCGCGTCGGCGGAAAGGCCCTGCTGGTCAAGCTCGACGACGAGTTCCGGCTCTTCGTGCTGAGCGCGGCGCGGCGTTTCGACTCGGCGGCGGCGAAGCGGGCCCTCGGCGCGAAGCGCGCGCGGTTTGCGACCTCGGAGGAGCTGCTGAGCCTGACCGGGCTCGTTCCCGGCAGTGTGCCGCCATTCGGGCGGCCCATTCTGCCCTTCGAACTGTACGTGGACGAGTCGATCGTCGAGAACGAGCGCATCGCGTTCAACGCCGGGACACTGACGGACTCGATCGTGCTGTCAACCGCCGACTACCTGCGCGTTGCGGGCGGCCGGGTCCTGCGTTTTTCGTCGGCAGGTTGAGCGTCGCCATTCAGGGGGGCCCTGCTTCGCGCGCGTTCAGAAGCCGGCGCCTCAACACGGGTCGGCGCCTAGCGGGCGTACTCGGTGGCGCGGATCTCGCGCAGGACCGTCACCTTGATCTCGCCCGGATAGGTCATCGACTCCTCGATCTTTTTGGCGATGTCGCGGGCCAGCTTCAGTGACGAACGATCATCCACCTGCACCGCGTCGACAATCACCCGCACCTCGCGCCCCGCCTCCACCGCGTGCGCCTGGCGCACCCCCGTGAATCCGTTGGCGATCGCCTCCAGCTCTTCCAGCCGCTTGATGTACTTCTCCAGCGACTCGCGCCGGCTGCCGGGCCGCGACGCGCTCACCGCGTCCGCCGCCATCACCAGCGGCGTGTAGGCGTAGGTGGCGGCCACGTCGCCATGGTGAGCGGCGACGGCGTTGATGACGGCGGGATGCTCGCTGAGCTTCTTGCAGAAGTCGGCGCCGACCTTGGTGTGGGTGCCCTCCTCGTCGGAAATGGCCTTGCCGATGTCGTGCAGCAGGCCGCAGCGCCGCGCCAGGGCGCCGTCGAGCCCCAGCTCATCGGCCATGATGCCGCACAGGTGTGCGACTTCAATGCTGTGGCGCAGCACGTTCTGGCCGTAGCTCGTGCGGAACTGGAGCCGGCCCAGCGTGTCCACCAGCTTCTTGTTCAGCCCGGTGACGTTGGCCTCCAGCACCGCCTGGCGGCCCAGCTCGCTGCACCGTTCCTCGATCTCCTTCTGGGTCGTGGCTACCAGCTCCTCGATCCGCGTCGGATGGATTCGCCCGTCCTTGATCAGCCGCTCCAGCGCCAGCCGCGCCACTTCCTTGCGCACCGGGTCGAAACACGTGACCGTCACGATCCCTGGGGTGTCGTCGACGATCACGTTGACCCCGGTCTCCTTCTCGAACGCGCGGATGTTGCGCCCCTCGCGCCCGATGATGCGGCCTTTCATCTCGTCCGACGGCACGTCCACCGTCGAGACCGTCGCCTCGCTCGTGTGCTCCGACGCGTAGCGCTGGATCGCCTCGATCGTGATCTGCCGCGCCTTCTCGCGCGCGTTCTCCTGCGCCGTGGCGATGATCTTCTCGACCATCTGCCCGGCCTCGCGCTCCACCTCCAGCCCCAGCCGCCGGAGACACTCCGCGTGGGCCTCCTCCGCCGTCATGTGCGTGATGCGCAGCAGCTCGGAGCGCTGCTCAGCCAGGATGCGGGCCGACTCGGCCTCCTTTTTCTCAAGCTCCGCCCGCCGACGCGCGATCTCCTGCTCGGCGTCCTCGATCTTCTTCTCCTTGGTGTTGAGGACGTCGGTCTTCTTGTCGATCTGGTCCTCGCGCTTGGCCAGGCGCTTCTCGGCGGCGCGGGTTTCCTCGCGCGTCTCGGCGGTCTCGCGCTCGAAGCGCTCCTTCATCTCGAGGTGGACTTTCTGGGCCTCCATCTGGGCGGCGCGCAGGATTTCCTCGCGGCGCTGTCGCGCTTCCTGGAGTTCTTTCTCGACCTGGGCGCGGTGCGCCGCGCCCCGACTGCGGTTAAGGAGATAGACGGCCAGCCAGACGGCCGCGCCGCCCAGCAACACTCCCAGCATCGCGCTGGGCAGATCGCCCATCGCGGCCAGCAGACTCAGTTGTTCGCGCATTCGTCATTCCGGTTGGCTCAAAACAGGTGGCTGCGAAGGCCGCTCTCCTCGTCGGCCTCCCGGCGGGGTCGCTGCGCGGCCGGACAGGTACGCACCAACGCGCGCACCAATCCCCGTTTGGCCGCAAGCCGATGCCGACGGTGACGAAACTGCGGCGACAGGAGCGTGGCGGGTCAGGTCGCTGGATGATCCGGATGAACGCTTATGATTCGCGAACCTCGATCGCCATTGAACCGATCCGCGGGCCGGCGTCCTTGCGCCTTCGACCGGTCGGATCGCCTGAATATCACTCCGGTCGGGCGTGCGCCGGCTCAACGCCGCGCGCGAGGGTCGCAACCGCCGACCTTTCAACAACCTACGCCTATGCTAAGATAATATATACGGGCCGGTTGCGGTGCCGCAACCGGGAAATCGCACGCTTCCCGCCCCGGTGGGACGAGTTCGCCGTCGTGGCCCGCGCGAGAGTGTCTCTCGACTTGTCAGCCCAGCCAGCGGCCCATACGATGCCACCCCCAGAAAAGGGCGGGAGCGAGGACGACGCCACCATGAGCGAACCCAGCCGATCGCCGCGAACCGCGCGACTTGCGACGCGCCCCGCGCTTTGGGTGATCGCGGTGCTGCTCGCGTTCATCGCCGGACTGCTCGTTGCCCGCCCCGTCGGCCTTCCCGCCGCCCTGGCCCAGAATCAGCCGGCCGCGGGCGCCCGCGGCATCTACGCCTTCACCGGGCAGATCGATGCCGCCCGGTTCGGCCTGTTCATGCTCGACGTCGACCAGGGCACGCTCTGGTGCTACGAGCTGGAGACGATCGACGGCGTGCGGAAGCTGCGGCTCGTGGCCGGGCGGACCTGGATCTACGATCGCTATCTTCAGGATTTCAACGTCTCGGGATTGAGCTATCACCAGGTGCAGGAGCTGATCGCACGCGAGCGCCGCGACGCCGCCGAACGCGAGCGCCCCAAACCTCCCGATCGCGCCGACCTGGAGGAGCGTCCGAAAGGGTAGAACCTCCTGGATTCCGCAGAGGAGCGGCTCTCATGGCCAAGCCTTTCTATTCGATCGAAGAAGTCTGTGCGCGCCTCGGAAAATCTGAGGACGCGGTCAAGGCGCTCGTCCGCCAGGGCTCCCTGCGCGAGTTCCGCGACGCCGGAAAGGTCTTCTTCAAGGCCGAAGACGTCGACCGGCTCGCCGGCGGCAAGCACGCGGTCTCCGACGCCGACGACGTCTTGCCGTCGCTGGGCGACGCGGCCAAGGGCGGTACGAGCGTCATCGGGCTCGAGCCGCTCGAAGAAGAGCCCGCCCGCGCTCCCGAGCCCAGACCGGCGGCCAAGGCGCCCTCCGCCGGCGTCTTCGAGGAGGACGAGGTCGAGATCGACGCCGACCCCATGGCCAAGACCCAGATCACTGCCGCCGCCTCCGACGACCAGTTGCGACTCGAGGGCACGGGCAGCGGCTCGGGCCTGCTCGACCTGACGCGCGAGGCCGACGACACGTCACTCGGCGCCGAACTGCTCGACGAGATCTACCCCGGCGAGGAGGAGCAGGCCCGGCCGGCCGTTGCGCCGGCCACCCGCCGCGCGGCCCCTGTCGCCGAGCCCGAGCCCGTCGCCGAGGAGGCCGAATCGTCGCTCGCCGGCGCCGAGAGCGGCGCCGTGCTCGTGCCGGTGGCGGTCTCGACCGCTGATCCGCTGGAGGGCCTGTTCTCCGGGTTGGCGGCCGGCAGCGTCGTCCTGCTGGTGCTCGGGGGCAGCGTCGTCGCCGCCGGTTTGCAGGGCTTCCTGCCCGGATACGCGGCCTATCTGGCGAACAACTTCCTGATCCTCCTGGCAGTCGCGGTGTTGGTGCCCGCGGTTGCGATGCTCGTGGGCTGGCTGATCGGCCGGCGTTGATTCGCATGTCCCGCCCTGGCCACCAGAATCGAACGGGCCTGGTACCGGCCGCGCTTCTCGCCGGACTGCTGCTGGCGGGCTGCGCCGCGCCGGGCGGTCGTGAGCTCGAATACCGGCTGGCCAAGGCCGAGAAGTCCGAGATGTCGCTCCGCGAGGCGCTCGACACCGAGCAGGCCAAGGTCGTGGCGCTGCGACGGGAACAGGCGGAGCACGAGCGCGACTTGCGCGTCGTCGAAACCGAGCGCAACCTGCTCCGCGAGCGCCTTCAAAACGCCGACCAGCGCATCGACGAGCTCACCGCCATGCTCCATCGCCAGGCGGCCGCCCCTCTCGCCGAGCCCGACGTGTCGGGTGTGGCACTGCCGGCGGAGCTCGACCGGGCCCTGGCCGGGCTGGCGCGCAAGTACGACGGGAAACTTGCCTATGACCCGGCCCGCGGCGCCGTGCTGCTGGTCAGCGACCGGCTCTTCGACTCGGGCGGCGATGCGATTCGCCCCGAGATGCACGAAGCCATCGGCGCCCTGGCCGCCGCCGCGTCGCAGTTGCTGCCCGCCGACTGGGAGGTGGTGGTCGTCGGCCACACGGACGACGCGCCGATCGTGGGTGAGGCGGTGCTGGCAAAGCACCCGAGCAACTGGCATCTCTCGGTGCACCGGGCGATCGCCGTCCGGGATCTGCTGACCGCCGCCGGAGTACCCCAGAAACGGACCTCGGTCATGGGCTATGGCCCGAACCGGCCCATCGGGTCTGACCGGTCGCGCAACCGGCGGGTCGAGGTCTACTTCGTAAGGGTGGGGGACGTACGGCCTCTGTCGGGGGCCCGGCCGGGCTAGGCCGGGCGCGGGGGGCTGCCCGGCCGAATGGCCAGCGGTCCGGCCGCTTTCCTGCCCCGGGGGGTTTGACGCCCGGGCATCCTGCCGATACTATCGTCGTGCATCCTATGGATCGACAAGCCATTGGATCAGATATCGGCGCCGATGGCTCTGACCGACGCAACGTGCGTTTGACACATCTTCGCCCTGGCAATCATCGAAAGAAGTCTTGAATGAGTTTTGAAGAGTTGCGGCTGGCTGAGCCGCTTGTGCAGGCAGTGCAGTCCGAGGGCTACATCAGCCCGACCCCCATCCAATCCGCCGCCATCCCGCTGATCCTCGAAGGCCGCGACGTGCTCGGGTCGGCCCAGACGGGAACGGGCAAGACCGCCGCCTTCGCGCTGCCCATCCTCCAGCGGCTCATGGCTGCTCATGACGCGGCGCCGGCGCCAGTCGCGGCGCACGCCGAACAGCCGGCGGCAGCGCTCCCCGGCGGCCGCGGCTCCGGTCGAGCAAAATCCTCCCATGCGCGCGGCTCGGATCGTCGTCCGCCGGCCGGCCCGGCCCGGTCCATCCGCGCCCTTGTCCTGGCCCCGACGCGCGAGCTCGCCCAGCAGATTTGCGAGAGCTTCGCGACCTATGGCCGGTTCACGAACGTGAAGGCGACGGTTGTTTTCGGCGGCGTGAACCAGGGGCCGCAGGCCCGGGCGCTGCGGAGCGGCGTGGACGTGCTGATCGCGACGCCGGGACGCCTGCTGGACCTGGTTCAGCAGCGGCTGGCGGACATCAGCCGGGTCGAGGTGCTGGTGCTGGACGAGGCGGATCGCATGCTGGACATGGGCTTCCTGCCCGACCTGCGCCGCATCGTGGCGCTGGTGCCGAAGGAACGGCAGACGCTGCTGTTCTCGGCGACGATGCCCGTGCCGATCCGCAACCTGGCGCACCAGATCCTGCGCGATCCGACGCCCGTGCAGGTCGCGCGGGTCTCCTCGGCGCCGCCGACGATCGAGCACTGGGTCTATCGCGTGGAGACTCCGGACAAGCCCGCGCTGCTGGCGCGGCTGCTGAGGGAACTGACGTACTCGCGCGTGCTGGTGTTCGTGCGTACGAAGCGCGGCGCTGACAAGGTGGCCAAGCGGCTTGAACACGATGGGATTCCGGTGGCCGCCCTGCACAGCAATCTGGGCCAGGGCGCCCGCACGAAGGCGCTGGCAGACTTCCGCTCCGCGAAGACGCCCGTGCTGGTCGCCACCGACGTCGCCGCCCGCGGCCTCGACATCGACGACATTTCGCACGTCTTCAACTACGACCTGCATTGCGACGCCGAAACGTACATCCACCGCACCGGCCGCACCGGGCGTGCCGGCTCGCGCGGCACCGCGATCTCGTTCTGCAACGTCGAGGACTACTGGCGGCTCCAGGCGATCGAGCGGCTGTTGCAGGGCCCGATGAAGCGCGCCGGCGACACGCCGCCGCCCCCGCCCGTGATGGAAGCGGCCGTGACCGAATCGGAGCCGCCGCTGCTGGGCGCGGCGCGCCCGGCGCATCGCGGATGGCGCGTTCCACGAACGAGCCGCGGCCGGGGGGCGCGGCGCAGCGCTCGGCCGGTGGCCTGGTAGCGGTCGGGCGAGGCGCCGCCGGCCCCCGTGACGAGGCGCGTATGCTGTCGGACGTGCTGCGCAACCTGGCGCTGCTGGCGCTGTTCTTCCGCACGAGCCTGCAACGGGACGCCGCCTTCGAGGCCAGCCGCTACCCGGTCGATACCTATCGGTCCTGGGTCCGCCGGGCGCTCACGTTCCTGCTGCCGCTGGCGTTCATCACGACTTTCCCCGCCGGCGTCCTCACCGGCCAGACGCGTGGACAGGCCGTGTGGGCCGCGCTCGTGGCCCCCCTCACGCTGGCGCTGGCCTCGTGGTTCTGGCGCTTCGGCGTGCGGCACCACAGCGGCGCGTCGGCGTAGAATGGGCAACGCGTTGAAGGGACCGCTGCCGTGTCTCCGAGGACGATCAAGCTGCTGGGAATACAGGCCGGCCGTGGCGCCGCCCGACCGGGCGCCGAGGACGGCCCCTACGTCCTGCGCGAGCGCGGGCTCGTCCAGCAACTCATCCGCGCCGGGCACAGCGTCGAGGACCTCGGCGACATCCCTGGCGAGTTCGAAACGCGCTTCGCCAGCGCCCCACCCGGCCCCGTCAACCACCTGCGCAACGTGCTCCAGGTCAACCGCCACACCCACGCCTGCGTGCTTGGGACGCGGCGCAAGGCGCCCGGCGCGTTCCTGCTGGTCGTCGGCGGTGACCACAGCCTCGCGATCGGCACGCTGGCCGGGTTGTCCGACGCCTGCCGCCGGCTCGGACTCCTCTGGATCGACGCCCACGCCGACTTCAACGACCCGGCGACCAGCCCATCCGGCAACATCCACGGCATGAGCCTGGCGGTGGCGTGCGGCAACGGACACCGCGACCTGCTGTTGATATCCGACTACAACCCGATGGTTGACGAGCAGGACGTGTACCTCCTCGGCCCTCGCATCTTCGACGTAGGCGAGCGCGAGAACCTCGCGGCCAGCCGCGTCCATCTCCTGGGCACCGACGAGTGGCGCGCCCGCGGCATCGTCGATGCCGCGCTATCCGCCGCGCGGGACCTCGCCGCCGGCTGCGACCACCTGCACGTCAGCTTTGATATCGACGTGCTCGACCCGGCTTTCGTGCCTGGCACCGGAACGCCCGTCCCGGGCGGAATCACGGCGGACGAGGCCCGGGTGCTGCTGGCGGCGCTCGGCCGGCAGGGGCTGGTCGCCTCCGCCGAGTTCGTGGAATACAACCCGAGTCTCGACCAGGACGGGCGCACGGGCGGGCTGGTGCTGGAGCTGATCGCGGCGCTGCTTGGTTGAGGCGGCACGTCAGTGAGCGGCGGCACCGGCTTCGAGCAGCGCGCCGTCATGCTCGGGTTCGAGCATGCGCTCGGCGATGTGAGCGGGGGCGGGCTTGCCGAACAGGTAGCCCTGGCCGTGGTCGATGCCGAGGGCGCGGAGCATGCCGAGCTGCTCGGTGTCCTCGACGCCCTCGGCCACGACCTTGAGGCTGAAGGCGCGGGCGATGCGGACGATGGCGTCGAGCACCACCGCATGGGCCCGCTCGGTGCAGATGCTGCGGATGAACGAGCGGTCGATCTTCAGTCCGCTGAGCGGCAACTGGTAGAGGCAGCTCAGCGAAGAGTAGCCCGTGCCGAAGTCGTCCAGGTGCAGCCACACGCCCATCTGCTTGAGCTGCTCGAACACGTGCACGGCCATCGGCTGGTCGTCGTGCACGGCGCTCTCCGTGATCTCGAGGACCAGCGAGTTCGGTTCGATGTCGGCGTTCTGAATGGTGTCGCGGATCTTGTCCACCAGCTCGGGGTCAAGAAGCTGCTTGCGCGACAGGTTGACGTTCATCATCAGCGGCGGACTAGGGCGGAAGCGCTCCTGCCAGGTGCGCAGTTGCCGGCTCGCGGCCCGCAGCACGCTCAGGCTCAGCGGCTGGATCAGCCCGTTCTCTTCGGCCACGGCGATGAGCTCCGGCGCGGGGATCGGTCCGCGGTTCGGGTCGGTCCAGCGCACCAGCGCCTCGAAGCCGCACAGCCGGCCGTCGGCCAGCCGCACGATCGGCTGGTAATGCAGCGTCAGCAGATCGTCGCGGACGGCGCGGCGCAGGGCGCTCTCCAGCGACAGGCGCGACATCACGTCCTCGTGCATGGCCTGGTCGAACATGACGTAGCGCGCCCGGCCCGCCGCCTTCGCCCGGTACATCGCCGTGTCCGCGTCGCGCAGAATGTCTCCGGCCCGCTCGTAGCCGCGGTCGCTGGTGGCGATGCCGATGCTGGCGGTCAGGTGCAGCTTCTGAGTCTCGAGCACGTAGGGCTCCGCCAGCACGCGCAGCAGTCGCTCGGCCACACGGGCCGCGTCGCGCTCGTCGCGCAAGTCCTCGAGCAGCACGATGAACTCGTCCCCGCCGAGCCGCGAGGGCGTGCTGACCTGCGTCAGCGCGTCGCCCCCGCGCAGGGCCTGCCGCAGCCGGTCGGCCACCTCGATCAGCACCAGGTCGCCGACCTCGTGGCCCAGGCCGTCGTTGATCAGCTTGAAGCGGTCGAAATCGAGGAACAGGACGGCGAACCTGTAGTCGGACTTTCGGGCGCGGCGCTGAAGGCAGCCCTCCAGCCGCATCTGGAGGAACGTGCGGTTGGGCAGGCCCGTGAGCTTGTCGTGCAGCGTCGCGTACTCGATCTCCGCCGTCCGCTCCTGGACCATGCGCTTCAGCTCGTCGAGCTTCATGGCCGCGGCCCGCTGCGCCTGCCACTTCTCGGTCAGCGCCGCCGCCATCTGGAGCGCCTCGGCGTTGTCGAAGGGCTTCTTGAGAATGAGCAGCTTGTCGGTGTTGGCCAGCTCGTCGCTGACCTGGTCGAGCGAGTAGTCGGAGTAGGCGGTGCAGATCACGATCTGGAGTTCCGGATCCGCCTCCCAGAGCTTCTTGACGGTCGTCAGGCCGTTCCAGCCGGGCGGCATGCGCATGTCGACGAAGGCCAGCGCGTAGGGCCGCCCGTCGGCGTGCGCCGCGCGCACCATCTCCAGCCCGTCCTCGCCCCGCAGCGCAGTGTCCACCTCGAAACGCAAGACCGAACTCGCGCTGCGGGCGTCGGCCGCCGTCCCGAAGACGGCCGCCTTCGCCGCCGCCAGGCGCTGCGGCCGCTCCTTGGCCTCGAAGATCTTGCGGAAATCGTCGTGCACCGACTCGTTGTCGTCGATGACCAGCACGCGCCGCCGCGTGGTCTCATTGGCGATCATCGTTGCTCCCTTCGGGCGCCAGGCGGGTGTCGAGCGCGAAAGTGGCCCCGCGCCCCTTCCCGCCGCTGCGGACCTTGATCACGCCGCCCATCTCGACCGCGAGGTTCGCGGCGCTGTGCAGTCCAATGCCGCGCCCGCCACTGCGCGTCGAGAACCCCAGGCGGAAGAGGTGCGCCAGGTTCTCCGGCGGAATGCCCACGCCGTTGTCCGTGATGGAGACGATCAGGCGGCTCGAGGCCGGCTGGCGCAGCACGGAGGCGGCGATCGTCAGGCGCGGGTCGCTGCGGCCGCTGGCCCGCAGGGCGGCGAGCGCGTTGCTGATGAGGTTGACGACGATCTGGAGAAAGCGGTGCTTGTCGAGCAGCACCGGCGCCAGGGACCTGGTGCGGCGCTCGATCGTCACGCCCGGACAGCGCAGTGCCGGCTCGCAAAGCGCCAGGGCCTGCTCGAGGGCGGCGGCGACGTCGACGCGTTCGAGCATCGGCGGCGCAGCGCCGTGCACCTGCTGCCCGTCGACAATGGCGCGGATGTGCTCCACCGCCTGCGACAGGCGGTCCACCTCGCGCAGCAGCGCCTCGCGCTCCTCCGCCAGCACCTGGGCCGATTCGACCAGGTAGGTCGGAAGCTGGCGCCCACGCTCGTCGCTGGACAGGAACGTCGCCAGGTCCGCCTGCCGCTCACGCAGCATGGCCGCGGCCTCACGCATGCGCGGCGCCTCAGACTGCCGCAGCGTCTTGCTCACCACGCTCGCCGACACGTTGACGCTGTTCAGGATGTTGCCGACGTTGTGCAGCATCTGAACGGCGACGTCCGCCCGGCCCGAGCGCCGCGCCGTTTCGGCGGTGCGGGAACGCAACTCCGCGAGCTGCGCCACCATGTGGTCGATCTCGCGCGCCAGCGTCGCGATCTCGTCACGCCCCGGCAGGTCCAGCGGCGGGCTGTGCTCGGGCTCGCGCCCGACGCGCACGGCGTGCTCCGTCAGCCGCACCAGCCGCTTGACGACGTAGTGCGCCATCAGCCACCACAGCACGAGCATCAGCACGACCGTGCCCACGACGCTGGTCCCCAGCGCGAGGCCGGCGGCGTTCCGGGCGTGCTGACTGATGATGCGCGGCATCTCCGCCTGCACCAGCAGCGCCGGCGCGCCGTCAACGTCGCGCAGCAGCGTGTAGGCGTGCAAGGACTTGCGGCTGGTGTCGACCCAGACGGAGCCGCGCGCGTCCAGGTGGGCCAGCGCCGCGCCGTCGGCGCGCGTCAACTCCTCCATCCCCCGCACCGAGACCGACAGCATCGTCCGCCGACCCAGCGCGAGTATCTTCTCCGCTCCCCACGCCCGCCCCAGCACCAGCCATTCGCCGCACTCAACCCGGCCGGGCCCGCACAGCGGCCAAAAGGCGACGGCCATCGGGCCGGCGGAGGTCATCATCAGGCCGGCGCGCGGTCCGCAATAATGGTGCGGTTCCGCCGCGCGGCGGCCGATAATCGCCGTGCGAAGTTCCTGCACAAGCTGCTCGCGCGGCGCCGTCCCGGTCAGCCGGTCGCGCAGCCGGTGCGCATTCCCACCGATCAGCGCGAACAGGTCGAGCTCCATCTGCTGGAGGGCGCCATCCGCGAGCGAGCGCCCATTGTCGTCGAACCAGGACTCCGCCTCAGGGCCGATGGCGGCGGCGAGGCGCAGGAGTCCGTCCACGTCGTTCGCGATCGCATCGGCGCACCGGCTCACGTCCCGCCGCGCGCCTTCGATCTCGGCCCGCTCGAACCCGGGCGCGGTGATCAACTGCTGAACGGCGAAGCTCATCGTGCCCAGGATCGCGGACACGGCCAGCACGAACAGCGACAGCTTCGACCGCAGTGACATCGTCTCCGACCCGGCAGCGCCCGGCGCGCGACAGCGCTGCCGGTCCAGGCGCGGATTGCCCGGCCGGCGCGCGTTGTGCGTTGGCCCGCACAGGAAATCGGCGCGCCGCCGCGCGCCGGCCAGTAGAAACAGCGGTCGTCGCCGGGGTCTCATAACGAGGGAGGCAGGAAAAGACTGGAGGTTGGGATTATCGGTGTGGTATAGTGGCGAAAGCGGTTCCGTTTCGCGGTGATTCGATCAGGGCCCTGTTGGGAGAGAAGTCATGCGACGACCCTTTCGGCGGTTTCTGGCCGCGCTGTCACTGGGTGCGTGCGCGCAGTTTGGCGGGTGTTTCTACGAGGTCGCCCTGCGCAACCAGCCGTTCATCCAGGTTCCCGTCACGCGCCTGTCGCCGCCCGCGTCCACCGAAGGGATGACGCGCGGCCTGTCGGCGATCACGCTCCAGCAGGACTCGATCACGATCGCCAATCCTCTGCGAGTCGAGTTCGGGCTGCGCGGCGGGGGACGCTGAGCGCAGGGCCGACAGGCGTGGGGGCGTTGGACGCCCGGTGGGCCGCGGAGTATATCCGCAGCATGAGCGCGGCGGCGGACGAATGGCTGCTGGAAGACCTTAACGAGCGGCAGCGCGAGGCGGTGACGCATCGTGACGGGCCACTGTTGGTGCTGGCCGGTCCGGGCAGCGGCAAGACGCGCGTGATCACGCGCCGGGCGGTTTGGTTGGTGCAGCAGGGGGTCTGGCCGCGTCAGGTGCTGGCGATCACCTTCACGAACAAGGCCGCCGGGGAGATGAAGTCGCGCATCGCGGCGCTGGGCGTCGGGCGCGAGATGTGGGTTTACACGTTTCACGCGCTGGGGGCGCGGCTGCTGCGCGAGTTCGGCTCGCTGGGGCGCGTCGAGCCCGGCTTCACGATCTACGACGAGGACGACCAGCTCCGCTGCATCAAGGAGGCGATGCAGGCGCGCGCCCTGAACCCCAACCAGTTCCGCCCGGAGCAGGTCCAGGCGGCCATCAGCGCCGCAAAGAACGATCTCCGAACGCCGGCGCAGGTTCTCGACCAGGCCGAGACGCACGAGCAGCGCGCCCTGGCGAAGGTGTACGAGACCTACGAGCAGTTGATGCAGGACCGCAACGCCGTCGATTTCGACGACCTGCTCATGCGCGTGGCCCTCGCGCTGCGCGACAACGCCGAGCTCGCCGACCGGCTCAATCAGCGCTTCCGCTACCTGATGATCGACGAGTACCAGGACACGAACTACGCCCAGTACCTGATCGCGCGCCTGCTGACGCGCACGCACCGCAACATCTGCGTCACCGGCGATCCGGACCAGGGCATCTACGCCTGGCGCGGCGCCAACCTCGGCAACATCCTCTCGTTCGAGCAGGACTACCCCGACGCGCGCGTCGTCCGCCTCGAACAGAACTACCGCAGCACCAAGGCCATCCTCGCCGTCGCCGACAGCCTCATCACCCGCAACGCGCAGCGAAAGCACAAGGCGCTCTGGACCGACAACCCCCCCGGCGACCCGGTCGAGCTCTGGCAGTTTGTCGGCGATCGCGACGAGGCCGAGCAGGTCGCCCAGGTCATCGCCGAGCTGCGCGCCGCCGGCCGGCGCCCGGCCGAGTGCGCCATCTTCTATCGCATCAACGCCCTGTCGCGCGGCCTCGAAGACGCCCTGCGCCGCCACGGCATTCCCTACCAGATCGTGCGCGGCGTCGCGTTCTATCAACGCAAGGAGATCAAGGACACGCTGGCCTACCTGCGCGTGCTGGTGAACCCGGCCGACAGCATCGCGCTGGAGCGCATCATCAACACTCCGCCGCGCGGCATCGGCAAGACCACGCTGAATCGCCTGCGGCTGGCGGCGGACGAATGGGGCCGCCCGCTGGCGGACGTGCTGCGCGACGCCGGCCGGGCGCCGGGCCTGACTCCCGCCGTCGTCGCCCGCATCGGCCAGTTCAACGCCCTGCTCGACGGGCTGCGCGAGCTGGCGTCGGCGACGGGCGGCCCCGGGGCCGGAGCCGTCGGTGAGCTCGTGAGCGCGACGATCGCGCGCTCGGGACTCGAGGCCTACTACCGCGAGGAAGGCGAATCCGGCGGCGAGGACCGCCTGGCGAACGTGCGCGAGCTCGTCAACGCGGCCGTCGCGTTCGAGCAGGAGAACCCTGGTGCGACGCTGGAGGATTTCCTTCAGCGCACGGCGCTCGTCAGCGACCAGGACGGGCTGGCCGACGAGGGCGGCGCCGCCGTGCTGATGACCCTGCACACCGCCAAGGGGCTCGAGTTTCCGTTTGTCTTCCTCATCGGTCTCGAACAGGGACTGCTGCCGCACGAGCGCAGCCTGAAACGCGCCGGCGACCTCGAGGAAGAACGGCGTCTCTGCTTCGTCGGAATCACGCGGGCCCGCGAGCGCCTCTACCTGTCCTTCACCAGCCAGCGGCTCATCCGCGGTGTGCCCATGCCCCGGGCCGCGTCGCAGTTCGTGCACGAGATTGCCGACGGACTGCTGGAACGCCGCCGCTTCCAGCCCGCCTTCACAGCGCCCCCGCCCGCCGGGCCGCGATACGTCACGCTGGACGAGCCCGCGGGCGCATGGCCGCGCCGCGGGGCGCGCGGGCGCGCGGTGTCGGGCGACCCATACGGCGAGCGGGTCTTCTCGCCCGATGACCCGACGATCACACCAAGCGCGCCGCCCGCGCCCGGCCCATTCGACGATTGGGACCGCGGCATGCTCGTGCGACACGCCGACTACGGCGTCGGGCAGGTCGAGTGGATCGACCGCGGCGGCGACCGCGTCCGCGCCGGCATCCGGTTCGCCGGCGTCGGAGAGAAAGCGTTCGTGCTCGAGTTTGCGAAGCTGGAGCCGCTGGCGCCGGGCGGCCGGCGCGGGAACGGGCCGGGCCGGTCGTGATCCGGATCGCGCCGGGAGGTCGAGCGCGATCTGGCGCCGAACCGCGCTAATGAGGACCCGCCAGCGCGGCTACAGCGGTGCGAGGCGGATGAGAACTTCGCCGGCCCGCACTTCCAGCCGCTCGATGCGGAAGTCGCGCCGGCCGTTCGGCCAGGTCCAGCGGTTCGGGATGCGCGAGGCGCCCTGATCAAACGCGCGCAGCGGCGCCGCCTGGCTCGGCACGAAGCGGTCGATCGCCCCACTGACCCAATGTCGCGGGACGGGGAGCGCGCCGAACTGCACGCCGGTCCAGTGAATCACGAGTTCGTCCCCGGCCGTCTCGAAACGGAACGTCAGCGCCAGCACGCCGCGCCACTCGCCGGCGGCGACGGTGGCCGCGACGCGCAACGTCCCGTCCGGCAGCATGTGGACCAGCGGCCGCTCGAGCGGCGTGAGCCGGGCGAGCTCGGCGTCGGGCCAGATTTCGCAACGGGCGGCCAACCAGCGATTCACCTGCGCTTCGTCGAGCGCGAACTCGATCGGCTGGCGGGCATTCAGCGCCGCGCTGATCTCATCGACGGTGCGGAAGGCGGCCGCCTTGTCGATCGCGAGGCGGGCGTGGTCGACCGAGCGCGGTTGATACCACGCGGGTCGGCGCGCCGCCGCCAGAAGCAGCCCCGTGAGCGCGAGAACGCCCAGGACGGCCAGCGCCGCCAGTCCGTTTCGAGCGTGATGCCAGAACATGGCCAGGTCTCAGTCGGCGCCTAGGGCTTGCGACCGGGGGGCCTGGAAGGAGGCGGCGCAGGGGGCTTGCCGGCGGGCCTCGGCGGCGGCGCGGGCTTGGCGGGCGGGCCGGGCTCCTCGTCGCCGAAATCGGTCGCCAGCGCGCCTTTCTCGTCGTCGAAATCGACGTCGTCGAGATCGAGCAGGTCGCTGTCGAGGTCGAGCGGCGCGGCGCTGGCCTTGGGCGGGGCGGCGTCGGCAGGCCGCATGGCCGCGGGCTTGCCGTCGATCTGCACGACGAAGGTGACGGGGCCGATGGTGAGGCGGTCTCCGGGGTTGAGCTGCGCCTCGGTGATGCGCTTGCCATTGAGGAAGGTGCCGTTCGAGCTGCCGAGGTCGCGCACCAGCACACGGCCGCCGGCCACTTCGATCTCGCAGTGGCGGCGCGAGACGTCACGGGCCGGGACGCGCAGCGTGCATTCGGTGGCCCGGCCGACGACCGTTTTGTCGGGGCCGAGCGCGAAATCTCGCCGCTGGTCGCCCCTGAACTTGACGAGCACGACCTTCATCTGGTTCACCCCGTGTCGGGGCGGGTGCGCCCCTGCGCCGTCTGCCAGGCTACAATAGCACCGTCAGGGCCGATTGCGGGATACTAAGGCGCACCATCGCCGATGACAACTTCGCCGACCGTTCGAGCGCTTTACGTCCACGTCCCGTACTGCCATACCATCTGCGGCTACTGCGACTTCTACTCCGAGGTCCTCGATACGCGGGCCGCGCCACGACTCGTGCGGGCGCTCACCGCCGAACTGCGCGCCCAGCGCAGCCGCTGCCGGCTCGAGCCTCTCACGATCTTCGTCGGCGGCGGCACGCCGACCACGCTGGCCCCTGACCTGCTGGCCCGGCTGCTGGCTGTGCTGGCCGAGCCGCCCCTCGGCGCCGAGCTCGAATTCACCGTCGAGGCCAACCCTGCGACCGTCTCGCCCCAGGTGGCCGACGCGCTGGCATCGGCCGGAGTGAACCGCGTGTCGATCGGCGCCCAGTCCTTCGACCCCGCGGAGCTGCGCGTGCTCGAGCGCATCCACCGTCCCGAGCAGGTCGCGCAGACCGTGCGGCACGCCCGCGCCGCGGGCATCGACAACATCAATCTCGACCTCATCTTCGCCGTGCCCGGCCAATCGCTCGACTCCTGGCGGCGCAGCCTCGATGCCGCCCTGGAGCTGGAGCCCGATCACCTCTCGTGCTACGGCCTGACCTTCGAGCCCGGCACGCCGCTGCATGAGCAGATGAAGGGCGGCCGCATCCGCCCGGCCGACCCGGAGCTCGAGGCCGACATGTACGAGGCCACGGTGGCCACGCTGGCCGCCGCCGGCCTGCGACAGTACGAGATCAGCAACTTCGCCCGCCCGGGCCGCGAGTGCCGGCACAACCTGGTCTACTGGCACAACGAGCCCTATCTCGGGATCGGCCCCTCGGCGTCGGGGTTCGTCGGGGGCGTGCGCTACAAGAACGTGCCCGACACCGCCGAGTACGTCCGCTGCCTGGACGAGGGCCGCAGCCCGCGCGCGCAGCAGGAGACCCTCTCGCCCGAGCAGCGCGCCCGCGAGAGCGTCATGCTGGAGCTGCGCCTCGTCGAGGGGATCGACCGGCGGCGCTTCGCGCAGCGCTTCGGCCATGATCCGGCCGAGCTCTTCGGCGACCAGGTCCGGCGGCACGCGGAACTCGGACTGCTGGAAATCGGCCCCGCGACCCTGCGGCTTACGCGGCGCGGCATGCTCGTGGCCGATTCGGTGATTACAGATTTTCTCTAGGCGCCCGCTTGCGGCCGGCCGACGGCCGCGGCTCGGGCCAGGCCGCGCTGATCGGCCGCCGCGCCGCCGGCAGCTCAATCTGTCGTCGCCCGGCGAGGTAGGCGCCCGTGACGGAGTCGCTGGCCGCGGCGATGTCGGCGACGGTCCCCTGGGCCACGACCTGCCCGCCGCGCACGCCCGGGCCGGGGCCGAAATCGACGATGTGGTCGGCGGCCTCCATGGTTTCGCGGTCATGCTCGACGACGATGACGGTATTGCCCATGTCGCGGAGGCGCTCCAGCGAAGCCAGCAGGCGGCGGTTATCGCGCGGGTGCAGGCCGATGCTGGGCTCGTCGAGCACGTACAGCACGCCCACCAGGCCGCAGCCGATCTGGCTCGCGAGGCGGATGCGCTGCGACTCGCCGCCCGAGAGCGTCGGCGCGGCCCGGTCCAGCGTGAGATAATCCAGCCCGACGTCCACCAGGAAACGCAGCCGCGCCCGGATCTCCTTCAGCGGCTCGGCGGCAATCAGGCCGCGCACTCCTTCGACCTCGAGCCCTTCGAAGAACCGCAGCGCGTCACGAATGCTCAGCTTGCACGCCTCGTCGATGTTCAGCGCTGCTGATCCTGGCCCGTCCACCGGCCCGCGCAGGCGCACCGCCAGCGCCTGCGGCGCCAATCGCGAACCATTGCACGTCGTGCAGGTTGCCTGCCGCATGAACTGCTCGTAGTACCGCCGCACCATCCCGCTGCTTGATTTCCGGTAGCGGGCACTCAACTCGGCGATGACGCCCTCGAACGGCCCGCCATGCTTCCAGACGCCGTGCCGGCTGCGCCATTCGTACGTGATGTGCGCCGCACCCGTGCCGTGCAGAATGGCCCGGCGCGCCGCCGCCGGCAGCTCCCGCCAGGGCCGATCGAGGTCCACGCCGAGGTAGTCCGCCACCCCCTGGTAGATGTGCCGCGCCCAGCGTCCCGGGGGGCGGCGCAGCGGCACGATGCACGGCTCCCAGAAGCTCCTGGACTTGTCCGGAATCAGCAGGTCGGGGTCGAAGTCGAAGCGCGTCCCCAGCCCGTCGCACGCCGGACACATGCCCTGCGGACTGTTGAAGCTGAACATCTGCGGCGTGGGATGCTCGAAGCCGACGCCGCAGGCCGTGCAGGCGTAGGCGCTGGAGAGCAGCAGGTCGGCGGTCGGTCGGGAGGGGGAAGGACCGGCGGGAGGCCGGTCCCCCGGGTTCGGGGCAGCGAGAACGGAGACGATCGCGGTTCCCTGTCCGACGGTGAGCGCCAGGTCGAGGCTCTCCGAGAGGCGCGCCCGCATGTTCGGCCGCACTTCGAGGCGGTCGATGACGACTTCGACGTCATGCCGGCGGTTGCGGTCGAGCGGCGGCGGGCTGGCCAGCTCGGCGACCTCGCCATCGACCCGCGCCCGCACGTAGCCCTGATTCACGAGCTCGGCGAACAGGTCGCGATGCTCGCCCTTCTGCCCGCGCACCTTCGGCGCCAGCAGCAGGAATCGCGTCCCCTCCGGCAGCGCCAGCACCTGCGCCAGCATCTGCTCGCGCGTCTGGGCGGCGATCGGCCGGCCGCAGCGCGGGCAGGCGGGCTCGCCCGCCCGCGCGAACAGCACGCGCAGGTAGTCGTGTATCTGCGTGATCGTCCCGACGGTGCTGCGCGGGTTCCAGCCGCTGGTCTTCTGCTGGATGCTGATCGACGGCGACAGCCCGCTGATCTGGTCGACGTCGGGCTTCGGCAGTTCGCCCAGGAACTGGCGCGCGTACGAACTCAGCGACTCGATGTAGCGCCGCTGGCCCTCGGCGTACAGCGTGTCGAACGCCAGGCTGCTCTTGCCGCTGCCCGAGACGCCCGTGAAGCAGATCAGGCGCCCCTTCGGCAGCGTCAGGCTCACGTCGCGCAGGTTGTGCTCGCGCGCCCCCGCAATGCGAATCTCGCGACGCTCGTCCGGCCTTCGAGCCATACGCGGCATTCTACGCCCGGGCCCCGCTTGCCGCCGCGCTCGCCGCGAGGCGCCGCGGCGAATAGAATAGCGGGCGATCTCCAGCCGCGGAGCCCGGACCCGACGATGAAGAAGCCCTGCAAGCTCGCGCTCGAAGACGGCACGATCTTCACCGGCACGGCCTTCGGCGCCGAGGGCACGCGCACCGGCGAAGTCGTCTTCAACACCGCCCACACCGGCTACCAGGAGGTCTTCACCGACCCCTCCTACTGCGGCCAGATCGTCACCATGACGTTCCCGCTGATCGGCAACTACGGCGTCAACCCGGAGGATTTCGAATCGGCCCGGCCGCATCTCTCCGGCTTCGTCGTCAGGGAAGCCGCTGCTCGCCCGAGCAACTACCGCGCCACCGCCGACCTCGCCGATTTTCTCAAACAGCTCGGCGTCATCGGCCTCACCGGCGTCGACACCCGCGCCATCACCCGCCGAATCCGCGAGCACGGGGCGCTGCGCGGCGTCATCTCCACCGAGATTGCCAGCGACCTCGAGCTCGTGCGGCTTGCCGCCGCCGCCCCGTCGATGGCCGGCGCGAACCTCGTGCGGCAGGTCGCGCCTGCCCAGATCGGCGAGTGGTCGGAGCGGCTGTGGAGAATGACAAGTGACGAGTGCACGGTAACGAGTGCGGCGGGCGGCGCGACGGGTGTCCGGCCCATGCAGGGGGGCGCCGCGGCGCCCCCCGCGCACGCCGGCTGCCACATCGTGGCGATCGACTGCGGCATCAAGCACAACATCCTGCGGCACCTGTCCGACGCCGGCGCGCGTGTCACCATCGCCCCCGCCGGCGCAACCGCCGAGCAGATTCTCGCGCTGGGGCCCGACGGGCTGCTGGTGGGGAACGGGCCGGGCGATCCGGCGGCGGTGGGAGATACGATCGGGACGCTGCGATCACTGCTGGGCCGGTTGCCGGTGATGGGGGTGTGCCTGGGGCACCAGATGCTGGCGCTGGCGCTGGGCGCGACGACCTACAAGCTGCGTTTCGGCCACCACGGCGCGAACGTCCCGGTGCTGAACATTCCCGCCGGCCGTGTCGAGATCACGAGCCAGAACCACGGCTTCGCGGTGGACGCCGCGTCGCTGGAGCGCGCCGGCGGCACGGTGACGCACGTGAACCTGAACGATCAGAGCCTTGAAGGATTCGTGCACCGCGGCCTGCGGGCGATGGCCGTGCAGTTCCACCCCGAGGCCAGCCCCGGGCCACACGATTCGAGTTACTTGTTCCGGCGGTTCGTGGACACGGTGCGCGAAGAGCGCGACATAGCCCCCTCATTGCTGGTCGCCGAGCCCGACGACAGGTGAGCGCAGCACTCTGCGAGCCTCGCGTCAGCGCAGCCCGCCCGAGGAGCTGCCCCCGCCGCCGGAATTCGTGACGAGGCGTTCGGCGCGGACGAGCACGACGTCGACTTTCGGGATGTCGGCAAAGCCGCTGCGGGTTTCGGTCTCGACTTTCGAGATCTCGTCCACGACGTCCATGCCGCTGATGACGACGCCGAAGACGGCGTAGCCGGCGTTGCCCTGCGACTTATTGAGCGAGTCGTTGTTCTTCACGTTGATGTAGAACTGCGACGTGGCCGAGTTGGGATCGTTGGTGCGGGCCATGGCGATCGTGCCGCGGTCGTTGGCCAGGCCGTTGTCGGCCTCGTTCTTGATCGGGGCCCGCGTGGGCAGCTCGTCGAGCTTGGCGTTGTAGCCCCCGCCCTGCACGACGAAGTCCTTGATCACGCGGTGGAAGATCGTCTGGTTGTAGTGCGCGTCGTCGAGGTACTTCAGGAAGTTCGCCACGGTCACCGGGGCCCGCGTACGATTCAACTCGACCACGATCTCGCCTTTGCTCGTCACCAGCCGCACCCGCGGGAACGGCTCGTTGTCCTCGCCGTCGTCGCCGCTTCCGCCGCCGATCTCCGTCGATTCCGGGTCGGCCGACACCGTAACGGCGACTTCCGTGCTCCAGAGCCGGCCTGCCGCGTCGCGCACGTCCAGCCGGAACGTCAGCCGCTGCTCTTTGCCCATCGACGGCGCGACGAACCGCGCCACCGGCTGGTCGGCGTTGATGAGCTGCACCAGCCGGCCGGAGACCTGGATCCAGCGGTACGTCAGGCCGCTCGCCGCTTCCGTCACGCCCCCGACCAGCTCGACCGTTTCCCCCGCGGCGGCCGTTTCCGGCGCGGTCGCGACGGGCGTCACGTCACCGCCCGGGTCGCCCCCCGGCGGAACGCAACCGCCGACGACCGCCGCCACGAGGCCGACGAACAACAACCGCACCTTGGGTGTCATGTCCCGTTTCTCCAACGTCTCGATAGCCGCGTCAGATGGCTTTCCGGACCGGCGAATGGCGCCCTCCGTCGCCCGCGGGGCCGCGTCCGAGAGCGCAAACCCCGCTTCATTATAGTATCGGCACGGGCAAGGCCGGGAAGCCAACCCTCCTGGAACCGGCTCGATCCGCCCCGGCATGCGTCCCCGGATGCGTTCTCGGGTCCATTTGCAAGTCCACCTGAACGCCGATATGCTCACCGGGTTCATGAATCCATCGCCCGGAAGAGACTGGGCTTGCGTCGTCGGCGGCCTTGGCCTGCTGCTGCTGTGGGCCGCGCCGGAGAAGCTGTGTCCGTGGCTGGCGCCGGCGGAGAGCAGCGAGCGCGCCGCCTCCGAGTCCGAACCGGCCAGGACGCCGCCATCGCCCTCGGCGCCGCACCCTCGACCCCAGAACGCGCTCGCCGCGGTCTGCTGGCCCGACGCGATCCCGCCGCGCTGGCCGACTCACGCCTCTACCCTGCTCGACCAGGTCTCTCAAGTCACCACCGACGCCAGCGCCCCTCATGGTCCTCCGGCCAGCCCTTCGGCCATCGCCGCGGCGCCGCCGTGGGCGCCCTGGGCCGATGCCCGAAGGCCGCTGCGCCCCGCGTGGATATTGGGTGCGTGCCGGCTCGGGCTTCTCTGGCTGAGCTTCGGCGTGTGCGAGACTGGTCCGCCCGTCGTCTAGACCGGCACATTGGATCGGTGGGGCTTGGTCCCCTGGGACAAGGGCGTCACTCCCGGCGCGTTTCGTTGTTCGCACGCAGATTCCGCGAGGCTCCTGCAATGACTGAAAAACACCTGACTCAGCACCTGCTCATCATCGGCGCGGTCATCCTCGTGGCCGCCATCTCCCTGTATCCGCCGCAGCGCCAGCTCCAGGGAGGGCTGGACATCAACGGCGGCTTCTCCGTGATCTTCGAGATCGACGATCACGGGCTCGAAGATCAGCAGGACCTGGCCGAACGGATGAAAACCCTGCTGCAACGCCGCATCGACCCGACCGGCGTATCCGGCATCGTCTGGCGCGTGCATGGGCGCAACCGGCTGGAGGTGCAGATGCCGCTGCCTCCGCCTCAGGCCGCCGAGCTCCAGCAGCAGTACCTGGATGCGCAGGACAAGCTGTTCGCGGCGAACCTGAAGCGCAGCGAGCTGGAGGCGGTGCTGCGGCTGTCCGACCCGGAGCGTGGCACGCGGATGGAGGCGATCGCGCAGCGCACCGACACGCCGATAGCGACGCTGCGGACGGCGGCCCAGCGCTACGACGAATACCTGGCGGCGCTCGCCGGGCTGGAAACGGCGCGGGCCGCGGCGGCGTCTCAGCCCGCCGGCGACGCGACGCAGCCGGCCGGTCTGGCGGCGGCGGAGCTCGAGGTGCGCGACGCGACGGAGCGGCTCGAGGACGCGATCGAGGCGGTGCTGTCGCACAACTTGGACGAGCACCGGTTCCGGGACGCGCTGGAGCTGGACGAGCGCTCGCCGACGCGCGAGGCGACGCTCAAGCAGATTCGCGAGCAGCACCCGCACCTGGCCAAGGGCGTCGGCAACGAGCCCGGGCTGATCGACCAGGTGATCGAGGCGCACAAGCGCTGGCGGGCGACGCGCGGCTACCTGGACGGTCCGGCGGATCTGCGTCGGCTGCTGCGCGGCGCGGGCGTGCTGGATTTCCGCATCCTGGCGGAGCAGAACCAGTCCAACCCGACGCAGTGGGACCGCTACAAGGAGCAACTCGCCAAGCACGGTCCAAGGCGCCAGCAGGGTGACACGGCCCAGTGGTTCAAGATCGACCAGCCGCTCTCGTTCTTTCACCTGCGATCGCCTGCGGAGCTGGCGACGTTCGACCCGTCGATGAGCGGCTGGGTGGCCGCCAAGTACAACGACGAGTGGTACGTGCTCGGGCTGCTCGGCCGCGATTACGAGATGCTCGGCGACGCCAAGCGGAGCTGGCAGCTCAAGCGCGCCGGCCGCAGCCGCGACCAGTCCGGCCGCCCGTCGGTATTCTTTGAGCTGGACCCGCGCGGCGGCGACATGTTCCGTGACCTGACGCGCAAGAACGTCGGGCGGCAACTGTGCATCCTGGTCGACGGCGTGGCGTACTCGAGCGCCACGATCAAGGAGGCGATCGGCAAGTCCGGGCAGATCTCGGGCGACTTCAGCAACGAGAAGGTCAACTACCTGGTCAACACGATGCAGGCCGGCGCCCTGCCCGCGCGGCTGAAGGACACGCCGCTCAGCGAGCGCGTCATCGGCTCGAGCCTGGGCCACGAGAACCTGCGCCGCGCCCTGCTGTGCGGCGTGATCGGCGTCGGGCTGACGATCTGCTTCATGATCTTCGTCTACGGCGTCGCGGGCGTGATCGCGTCCGTGGCCACGCTGCTGAACGTCTTCCTGCTGCTGGGGGCGATGGCCTTCATCGACGCGCGTTTCACCCTCGACGGCATCGCCGGCGTGATCCTGGCGATCGGCATGTCGGTCGACGCCAACGTGCTCATCTACGAGCGCATGCGCGAGGAGCGCGAGCGCGGTTCGTCGCTGCGCATCATCATCAAGAACGGCTACGACAAGGCGCTCTCGACCATCCTCGACTCCAACATCACCACGCTGCTCGTCTGCCTGATCATCTACTACGCCGGCAGCGAGGAGATCAAGGGCTTCGGGCTCACGCTCGGCTGGGGCATCGTGCTGAACATCTTCACCGCGGTCTTCGTGACGCGCGTCTTCTTCACGCTGCTGATCAAGTACCGCGTCATCAAGGACCTGAAGATGCGCAAGCTCATCGGCACCCCCAACATTGACTGGGTCCGCCACGCCCGCATCGGCGCGCCGATCGCCCTGGCCATCACCCTGGTCGGCCTGGGGCTGGTGTGGCTGCGCGGCGGCGACGCGCTGGACGTCGAGTTCCGCGGCGGCGTGAGCGCGGAAATGGAAGTTCGGGCCGAGGCCGGCCTGAACGACCGGATCATCAGCCAGAAGCTCGCCGACGTCGGCCGGTCGATCCGCGACGACGCGCGCCGGCTCGCCCAGGCCGTCGTTCAGCCCACGCCGGGCGACGCCAGTCTCTTCCGCGTCAGCGTGCCGGGCGTCGCGCCCAACCGCGTCGTCGCCCTCATTGCCGAACCGCTCGAGGACACCAGCGTGCCCGCGCCCGACGAGCCCGGTGCGCGGCAGGCGCTCCTGGTCCGCGGCGGCGTCCGCGCGGCGGGCGACGCCGTCGAGGTGCGCGTGCTGGCGGGCACCGACGCGGCGCGCCTGACCGAGATCATCCGCGGGCTGGCCGACCGGGCGGCGCGCGACGGCGACAACCTCGTGCAGGCCAACGTCAGCGCCGTGCTCAGCGGCGCCGCGGCCCAGGCCGGCAAGACCTGGAACGTCACGACCATCGTCACCAACAAGCAGCTCGTTCAGCACGCGCTGGTCACTGCCCTCGGCGGCGACCTGATGATCCAGCCCGCCATCGACTACACCTTTGTCGGCCGCGGCGACCATCCCTTCCCCATCAGCGATCGCCGGCTCGAATCCACCATTCCCAACCTGCCGTCCGGCGCCGGTGCCGACCTGACCGACTACCTCGGCGGAGCCGCCATCTACGTCACCGGGCTGAACCCGCCGCAGTCGATCGAGTCGCTCACCGCCCGCCTGCGCAGCATGCGGCTCCAGCCCGGCCACCAGGATCAGCCGTGGCGGCGTTTCGAGGTGTTCGGCGTGGAGCGCGCCGCGGCCGGCGGCCAGCCGCGCAACGACGCCCAGGGCCGTCCGCTGTACACGGGCGTCGTGGTGGCGGTGGTGGACAGCAACTACTCGTACGACGAGGACCCCGAGGCGTGGACCACGCGCTTCGCCGACAAGGAGCTGGGAGTCGTGCGCGCCGCGCTCGACACCGAGCAGACCTTGCAGAAGGTCTCGCAGTTCAAGCCGCAGATTGCAGGCCAGGCCCAGACCCAGGCGCTGATCGCCATGATCCTGAGCTGGGCGATGATGATCGGCTACATGTGGCTGCGCTTCGGCCAGCCGATCTTCGGCTTCGCGGGCGTGCTGGCGCTGATCTTCGACGTGCTGGCGGCCCTCGCCTGCCTGGGCTTCGCCGGCTACATCGGCGGCGCCGGGAAGATCGGCGGACTGCTCCTGATCGAGGATTTCAAGATCAACATGCCGATCGTGGCCGCCTTCCTCACCATCATCGGCTACTCGGTCAACGACAAGATCGTGAACTTCGACCGCATCCGCGAGAACCGCGGACGCCTCGGCGTGCTCTCGCGCGACATCATCAACCGCAGCCTCAACCAGACCCTCGCGCGCACCTTGCTCACCAGCAGCACCACGATCCTCGTGCTGCTGACCATGTACACGCTCGGCGGCTCGGCCATCCGCGGCTTCAACTTCTGCATGCTCGTCGGCATCATGATCGGCACCTACACCTCGCTGGCGATCGCCTCGCCCATGCTGCTCTGGGGCCAGCGCGCCGAGGAGCCCGTCCGCCGCGGGTTTTCCCCCGCGCCGGCCTGACCCGCCCGCGCACACAAGCTGACCGGGACGCGATGAAACGCGGCGGGGCGGCGGCCCGATCCGGGCGCCGCCCCGCCGACCCTGTAATAGCGGCCGCAGACCGCCTCAAATTCAGAGCGAAACGCCCGGCATGAACGGCCCTTCCAGGCTGCGCCACAGGTACCAACTGGCGTAGGTGCGATACGGGCGAAAGGGCTCGCCGGCGGTGCGCATCACTTCTGCCGCGGGCATCTCCGCAAGACCTGCAAAGAAGCGCACCGCCTTGCGCAGACCCAGGTCGTCGATCGGCCAGACATCCGGACGCTCCAGGCAGAAGATCAGCAGCATCTCCGCCGTCCAGCGGCCGACGCCCTTCACCTGCGTCACCGCGGCGATCACCGCCTCATCTTCCAGGCGCCGCAGTTGCCGGCTGGTCAACCGTCCTTCGGCGAAGTGCTGTGCCAGGTCGTGCAGGTACGCCGCCTTCTGCCGCGACAGGCCGCAGCCGCGCAGCGCCGCCGATTCCAGGCCCAGCACCGTCTCGGGCCGGATGCGCCCGTCGCACGCCTGCCGCAGCCGCTTCTGAATGGCGGCGGCGGCGCTCATCGAGACCTGCTGCTGAATGATGGACCCGACCAGCGCCCGAAAGGGGTCGGCCGTCAGCACCGGCCGATGGGGACCGATGCGCTTGACCAGGCGGGCCATGCGGGTATCGGCGCGGCTGAGTGCCTCGGCGGCCAGGAGTGCGCGCTGCTGGCGGACCAGGGCCGCGGCGGCGCGCGGACGGGCGGGCGGGGCGGGGCGCGGGCGGGCGCTCATCGTCGCCGACCCGCCCGGCCGGCGCCGGAGTTTGATCGAAGGGTCGCGACGATTACAATGAGGGGCCGGCGTGTTTTTCGGTGTAATCGCATGAGCGGTCCGCGCGGCGTATCATCCTGGCAGGTCAACATCGGGGCATTATAGGGGAACCCGCATGCTGGTATGGGTTGTCCGCGGGCTGTTCGTGTTCCTGATGCTGGCGACGGCGTTGACGACCGGCGCGCAGTTCCTGACCGAGGCGCAGTTCCCGATTTTCCTGGTGCTGGTGGTCCTGGCGGCGGTGGTGCTGGTGTGCGTGGACCTGTTCGCGCCGCGCAAGTCGCTGACGGCGCTTTCAGGCGTGTTCTTCGGCGTCGTGGTGGGCATTGTCTTCGCCTACGCCCTGGGGCTGATCGTCGATCTGCTGGCCGAGACGTTGCTGTCGTCGGTGGCGGGGGGGCCGCTGGTGACGGCGATCAAGCTGATGCTGGGGATCGTCTGCTGCTACCTGACGATCAGCCTGATCATCCAGACCAAGGACGACTTCCGCTTCGTGATCCCCTACGTCGAGTTCGCCCGGCAGACGCGCGGGGCGCGGCCGCTGATCCTGGAAACGTCGGTGATCATCGACGGCCGCATCGCCGACATCTGCGAAACGCGCATCATCGACGCCACCATCATCATCCCGCGCTTCGTGCTCCAGGAGCTTCAGACCATCGCCGACAGCTCCGACAAGCTCAAGCGCACGCGCGGCCGGCGCGGACTCGACATGCTCAACAAGCTCCAGACCAACGACAAGATCGAGATCAAGATCTCCGACGCGCGGCTGCCGGCGGCGGACCAGGACGGCGACGTCGACCAGAAGCTGGTGGCCCTGGGCAAGCAGCTCGACGGACGCATCGTCACCAACGACTACAACCTGAACAAGATCGCGCAGCTCCGCGGCGTCGACGTCATCAACATCAACGACCTGGCCAACGCGCTCAAGCCCGTCGTGCTCCCGGGCGAGACCATCAGCGTCAAGATCATCAAGGCCGGCGAGGAGGCCGGCCAGGGCGTCGGCTATCTCGAAGACGGAACCATGATCGTCGCCGAGAACTCGCGCGACCGGATCAACGAGGAAGTCACCCTCACCGTCACCAGCGTCCTGCAAACCTCCGCCGGCCGCATGATCTTCGGCCGTCCCGAGGGCATGCCCGCCGGCCCGCGCCGCGGCCCGCGCCATCGCGTCGGCGGTCCGGAGCCGCGCTGATTCAGGCCGGCGCGGCCGTCGTCGCGGCCGAGCGGCGACGGGCGCGCTTGTCGTCGGCCGCCGGCGGCTTGATCGTGTAGATGTAGAAACTGCCGTACGTGGCGGAGCGGTCGCCGGCGAACAGCTCATGGGCCAGTTCGGCTTGGGGCTCGAGCTGCGGCAGCACCGACGCCGGCGGTTCGAGCTGGTAGCTGCCGGAGCGGTAGATCATCGTGGCGCCGGGCGTGGCGGCGCGCAGCACGCTGTGCATCGTGCTTTCCATGGCGGCGGGCGTCATCCAGTCGAAAATGTCGAGCAGGTTGAACTTGCTGATGGACTCGGGCGGCTGAGCGTCGAGGAATGGGCCGAGCCAGCCGTTCACGACCAGCACGCGGTCCAGATTCCGCCGCAGCGTGGCGAAGTTCTGCCTGAGCAGGTAGGGCGGGACGCGCTCGCCGCGGAAGCGGCCGGTGACGGCGATGCTCATGAAGTAGTTGTCGTAGATCGGCACCTTGGTGAAGGCGTACTCGATGCGCTCGCGGACGTACTCGTACATGTCGTGACGGCCGTCGACGAGCCGGAACTGGTTCGGGTGCACCCCGGCCAGGTACATGAACGGCCGGAAATAGACGAACAGCCTGCTTGTGCCGCGCCAGAGCCGCGGAGCGATGTGCTTCCAGTACCAGGCGTTCTGCTCCTCGAGCGTACGGCACTCGAAGAACGCGTCCTGCTTGCGCACGTCGATGCCGATCAGCCTCAGGTAGGCCCGCATGATCCTGAAGAACACGCCGTTGCGTCCGATCCCGTACAGGTCGCGGGCCACGATCCACAGCTTGCGGTCCCAGAACTCCTGCGCGCGCGGCGAAAGCCTGGGCCGAAGCCGCGGGCGGTACACGCGCAGCACGCGCGCCGGCCGGCGGGCGGCGAAGATGTCGAAGAACGCATCGTGGTCCAGCGTCTCGATCGCCGCGAGCTTCAGTTCGAGCATCGCGGTCTGCGCCGGGTTGCTGTCGATGCTGATGAGCTTGCGCGGGCTCTGACACAGGAAATTCAGCGGGTTGCAGCCAGCCGACGTGATCGAGATCACCGTGTCGTCGGACGTAATGTTGAAGGCCCGGCGGTCCATCTCCGGGTCTTCCCAGGACATGTTGAAGACGATCCCGCGGAAAACCAGCGCCTCCAGCCAGCTTCGCCGGGTGTCGCACGCGAGGTCCAGCACCTCAGGCATGGCGCGGCCTCCTCCCGACGGCGGTGAAGTTGTATCCCCCCAGCCAGTGGTGAATCTCCAGCTCCGAGAACAGCTCGCGCAGCAGGTCGAGATAGGGCCGCATCGTCAGCACGTGGTTGGCCTTGAGCCAGGCGCGCATCGGCGGCCCCAGCGGCCCCCAGCCCGCGAACCGGCCGAAGTCCAGCACGACCAGCCGGCCGCCCGGTTTCAGATGCTCGCAGGCGCGCCGCAGCGCCGCCTCCCAGTCCGGGATCATCGTCAGGCTGTAGGCGAACAGGATGCCGTCGAACCGCCGGCCGAGCGACATCGTCGTCGCGTCGCCCTGAACCAGGGCGACGTTGTCCCAATGCCGCGACGACACGCGCCGCGCGGCACGCTCCAGCATGTCGGCCGAGAAGTCCAGCCCGGTCAGCCGGCCGTTCTGCGGGTCGAGATGATCCAGCACGTACCGGAAGTTCAGGCCGGTGCCGCAGCCGACCTCCAGCACGCTCGACGCCGGCGTGAGCCTCAGCCGCTCGACCGCCCGTCGCCGGCCGTGCAGAATCATCCAACGCGTGCTGTCATAGACCCGCGCGTGATAACGGTAGAAACGCTGGACCGCGGTCTGGGACAAGGCGTACTGCTCCATCGCTGGCTTGCCGGCGCGCGATTGGCGGCGACGGCGCCCTGGTCGAGGGCGCTCTCAAGACCCTAGCCGGCGCCGGGAACGCGCAGCACGACCCCGGACTCTACCGCGCGAATGCCGCCGTGCCAAACGGGAGCTACGCGACGAAGTCCTCCGGTTTGAAGAGCAGCTCCCGGGCCGCCGCCACCGAGTCGTTCGCCCGCAGCACCGAGACGCAGGTCTCGTACCCGACTTCCGGCGGACAGGTCAGCGTCGTCGTCCCGCGAATCGCGTTGAAGAAGTTCTCCAGGTGGAGCTGGTGAATGTCCTTCTGGCTCTCTTCAAGCAGCCTCTGGCCCTCGGCGGTGCGTTCGCCTTCGGCGGTGCGCGTCTCGCCGATCTTCAGCTCGATCGCCTCGCGGTCCATCGACTCGATCTTCTGCGACTCGTCCTCCCACTCGCGGCGCTTGGCGCTGACCTCGCGGTACAGCAGGCCCTTGCGCACGTCCTCGGAAATAACCAGCGAGCCTTCGTCGCCCATGAAGGTCTCGTAGTAGCCGCCGTGGCTGGTGGTGTTCAGCACCTGGTAGCTGCCGCGGACCACGCCGGCGGGCGTCGCGTAGGTGTAGATGCTGACGACGTTGTCGTACCACTCGCGGCCCTGGCCGTTGAAGTAGTCGAGCCCGCCGCTGGCCAGCACGCTGCGCGGCGGAGTCTTGAGGAACCAGTTGAAGACGTCGACCTGGTGCGAGCCGAGATCGGCCATGGCGCCGCCGGAGTACTGCCGATACCAGCGCCAGTTGCAGAAGCGCTCCATCGTGTCGTAGCCGTGGCGCTTGAGGGCGTCGTCGGCCAGCTCCTTTCCCGGGGGGAAGCCGATCTCGTAGAGCCGCGGGCGGTTCCACTGGCCGTAGAAGTGCGTGATGCGGCCGAGCACCTTGTCCTTCTCGATCAGCTTGAGCGCATGCCAGTAGCGCGGGTTGCTGCGCCGCTGATGGCCGATCTGGAGCAGCCTGCCTGTCTGCCGCGCGGTCAGCACCATCTGCCGCGCGTCGTCGAGCGAGTTGGACATCTCCTTCTCGCAGTAGACGTGCTTGCCGGCCTTCAGGGCGGCGATGGTGATCTCCGCGTGTTTCCAGTCGGGCGTGGCCACGATGACCGCGTCGAGGTGCTTCTCCTTCGCGAGCATCTCGCGGTAGTCCTCGTACACGCTGACCGCCTGGTCATATTTCTTCAGGATGTTCGCCGCGTACTGCTGGTGATACGGCCAGATGTCGCACACCGCCACGAACCGCACGCCGGGAATCTTCACGCAGCGCTGAAGCAGGATCCGCCCTTGGCTGCCCACGCCCACCACGCCCAGCGCCAGCTCGTCACCCGCCGCCTCCTGCGGCGTCAGAAGCTCCGGCGCCGCCTTGGCCGCTTGCGACAGCACGAGCCCTGCGCCGGCGACGGCGGCGGTCTGGAGGAACTGGCGACGGGATACATCCGGCCGGCCGGCCGCTTGTTCAGGATTCATGAGCACACCTGCATGTGCGGGGGTCACACGTGCGTCAAGGGCCCTGCGGCCCGCCCGGAAGAATGTATCGGCCTCCGGCGCGCAGCGTCAACTCGGGCACCGCGAATGGACGCCGAAAAGGCCGCTTTCAGATTGATCTTCCGCACCTGCGGCGCGTAGTGTTAGGTTGGAGCCGGACACCAGGATGTCACGCGACTACTTCAGCATTCTAGGACTCACGCCGGGGCGCCACGATCCCATCGAGGTCACGCGCCGGTTTCTATCTGAGCGCAGCAGGCTGGTCGCCGCCCTTGACGAGCCGGCGCGACACGACGCCGCCCGCCGGCAGCTCGCGGCCCTGCATCAGGCGTACCGGGTGCTGCGCGATCCGCGGCGCCAGGCCGAGCTGGCCGACGAGCACGCCGGCCATGAGCCCGATCGGCTCGACCAACTGCGGCGCCTGATCGCCGCCTCGATCGAGGACGGGCTCCTGCGCCACTCGAACCGGCAGGCGATCCTGGACGAGGGACGGCGGCTTGGCATCTCCGACTTCCACGCGCAGTTGCTGATCGCCGAAGTCCAGTTCGGCGGCGAGCACGTGCTGTCGCCGGCGGGGGCTCCTGCGGCCGGTCCGGAGGCTTCGCGGGGCTGGGCGCGCGTGGTCGCGGCGACGGCGCTCGGGCTGGCCTTCTTTCTGCTGCTGTTGCGCTGGTTGAACGGCTGAGCGGCTCAGCGCCCGAGCCGGATGCGCGGGTCGGCCCAGGCATACAGCACGTCGACGGCCAGGTTGAAGCTCGCCAGGAACGCGCCGTAGACGAGCACGGTCGCCAGGATCAGGCTCGGGTCGCGATTGTTGATGGACTCGACCACGTGCGTGCCCATGCCGGGAATGCTGAAGACCCGCTCGACCACGAAGGACCCCGTGAAGATCGCCGCCGCCGCCGGCCCAAGATAGCTGAGCACGGGCAGCAGGGCGTTCCGCAGCGCGTGGTCGAACAGCACGCGCGCCTCGCTCAGGCCCTTGGCCCGCGCCGTGCGGATGTAGTCCTCGCGGTAGGCGTCGAGCAGCGCCCCGCGCGTCAGCCGCGAGATGTACGCCGCATAGGGCAGCGCCAGCGTCAGCGCCGGCAGCAGCGCCTGCGGCGCGCGCCCCCATCCGCCGACCGGCACGACGCGCAGCCACAGGCCGAACACGATCAGCAATGCCATCCCAACCACGAACGTCGGCAGCGAGATGCCTACGAGCCCCAGCGCCGTCGCGGCGTGCGCCCACCAGCGCCCGCGGCCGATCGTCGACGCCACGCCGGTCAGCACGCCGAGCACCAGCGCCGTGCTCAGCGCCAGCAGCCCGAGTTGCAGCGAGACGGGCAGCGCGTCGCGCATGATCTCGACGACGGTCCAGTCCTCGTACTGATGCGCCGGCAGGTCCTGGTCCCACACCAGCCGCCGCGGCCAGGTCCAGAAATAACGCAGGTACCACGGCTGGTCATAGTTGAACGCACGCCGCTTTTCGGCCAGCACGTCCGCCGGCAGCGCCCGCTCCCCGCTCTCGAACGGCTCCCCCGGCGTGGCCATGATGAGCAGCACGGCGCCGGCGTACATCGCCGCCAGCAGCAGCGGAAAGCCCAGCAGTCGCCCGAGTATGAACCGCACCATCGGCCTGGTCCAGCAGCGGACGCCGCGCCCTGCTCCGCCCTCGTGCTCAGCGATCGGCGGACTCGTCCGGCGGCGCGATGTACGTCTCGTACATGGCGCGCTTCACGTCCGCCGGCGTGCGACAGTAGAGCCACGCCGCCAGGCCGACCACCAGCACGAGATACAGCAGCCGCAGCGGCAGCGACAGCAGGAGCGGCAGACGCCGGCGGCGGCGGAGCATCGCGTCAGTCTCCCTGGCCGTTCAGACACGCTGCCAGCAGTTGGTGGAAATGGTGCGTGCCCTGCTCGCGCGTCGGCGAGTAGCGCCCGCGCCCATACAGCCGCGAGCGCACGCCGCGCTGCACAGCCTCGACGACCGCCTCGTCCTCGCGTTCGACGCGGTCCAGGGCGGCTCCCGCGCCGCTGTCGAGCTTTCCGGGGTCCCAGACGTAGCTGCGGAAGGAGACCTTCGTGCGGTCGACGGCCAGCGGACGGACGATGTTGACCGAGATGCCCCAGGGATAGAGATTCAGCATCGTGTTCGGCCACAGCCAGAAGTAGTACCCGGCGATCCGCTGCCCGTGGTCGGCGTGCCCCGCGGGCAGCTCAAAGCAGCCCTCGTCGCTCTTGGCCACGCCGACCTGCAAGCTGCACCACTCGTACAGCTCCGTGCGGTACGCCGAGTAGTCCAGCGTGGCGTTGAGACCGGCGTGCACGAAGGGAATGTGGAACCCTTCGAGATAGTTCTCGCAGTACAGCGCCCAGCTTGCCTGAACCAGGTAATCGCGCGAGCGCCCCGGGTCGAAACGTGCCGCCGCCAGCGGCAGGAAACCCACGCGCCGCGTCACCGGCTCCAGCAGGCGCTCCAGCGGCGCGTGCGGCGCCGGCGAGGCGCTCGCGAAGACCAGCGGCCCCCAAACGCCGAAGGGCACGCGCGGCAGGTTGTCGGCGGGCGATGGGAAGTCGGCGACGCCGTCGAACTCGGGCATGTGCTGAAACGCGCCGTCGAGGCCGAAGCGCCGTCCGTGGTAGCGGCAGCGCAAGCTGCGCTCGTTGCCCGGGTGCTCGCAAACCAGCGTGCCTCGGTGTGTACAGGCGTTCGACAGGCAATGCAGCCCGTCGTCGTGGTCGCGCGTCAGCAGCAGCGGCTCGGCCAGCGAGCCTTCGTGCAGCGTGAGCGGGTGGACCGCGCCGGGAAGGCGCACGTCCGAGGCATCCGCGGCGATCTGCCACGACGGCCGAAACCCGCGCTCCAGCAGCACGCGATAGACCTCGGGGTCGGTATAGACCCAGCCCGGCGGAGCCTGCGCCCGGCGGATGTCGGCGTCGATGTCGAGCTGCGGTGCAGCCACGGAACCTCCGGGGGCCGCGCGGAAGCCGCACAAGGCCGGCTGCGGCGCGTCGCGGCTCATTCTACGCGGCCGGGCGTTCCGTCACGAGCAGGAGACCGAGGGAGGGGTCCCGATCGGCGCTGACCCGGAGCTCCGTGTAAACTCGGCGAATGCTGCGAGAACTGCTCGACAAGGCCGCGCTCGAAGACTTCGTCGGCGGCCTCGCCCGCGCCCTCGGTATGCGACTTGCCGTCTACGACTCCCAGGGAACGCTCATCACCGCTTCGCCCCCGCGCAGCGCCTACGCCCTCGTCGTCGGTGCCTTGCCCGACCAGCTTCCGCGGCCGCTTGAGTTCACGGCGGTGCCGGCGGACGAGCCTCCGGCGCGGCTGGCGTTCGTCCAGCACGCCAGCGCCTGGTACATCGTGGCGCCGGTGCTCGCGGGTCAACAGACGGCCGGCTACATCGGGCTGGGCGAGTACCGGCTGGCCGGCACGCGCTGGGAGCACGCCGCCGCACACGCGGAGGATGCGAGCGCGGCGCGGCAGGGCAAGGCGTGGGAGGCGCTGCCGGAGTTGTCGCGCACGGGCGACACGGCGGGGGTGCACGCGGTGCGCTGGGCCTCGCGGCAGCTCAGCCAGCGCTGCCGGCAGGAGGCGCAGCTCGACGCGGCGTCGGAGGAGCTTTCGCTGATCAGCGACATCGGCGAGCTGCTCAGCGGGGAGCAGAACCTTCAGCGGCTGCTCGAGCGCATCGTGCGCGAGACGGCACGGGTGATGCGCTGCCCCTATTGCAGCCTGCGATTGTACGACGCGAACACGGACGAGCTGCGGGTGGCTGCGGTGCACGGGCTGTCCGAGCGCTACGTGAGCAAGGGGGCGATCCTGCGGCGTGAGAACCCGATCGATGATCTCGCGCTGGGGGGCAACGTCGTCTACATCGAGAATGTGCAGGCTGACGAGCGCGTGCGCTTCAAGGAGGCGGCCCGCCAGCAGGGGCTCGTCAGCGGCCTGACCGTCGGCATGATGTATCACGGCCGCCCGGTCGGCGTGCTGCGCGTTTACACCGATGTCCGGCGCCAGTTCCGCGCGTCGCAGCGGCACGTGCTGCGTTCCGTCGCCTCGCAGGCCGCCGTCGCCATCGTCAACGCCCGCCTGGCCGAGGAGCGGCTGCGCGCGGCGCGCATGGAACGGCAGATCGAGCTTGCCGGCCAGCTCCAGCGCCGCATGGTCCGCGCCAGGCCGCCGACGTTCGACGGCGTCAGCCTCGCCTTCGTCTTCGAGCCCACCTGGCACATCGGCGGCGACTTCTGCGACTTTCTGATCCTGCCCGACGGACGCCTGGCCGCGGCGGTCGTCGACGTCGTCGGCCATGGCGTGCCCGCGTCGCTGCTGATGGCTTATGTGCGCGGGGCGCTGCGGGCCCAGGCGCAGCAGCGCAGCGATCTCGGAGCGATCCTGACGGCGCTCAACCGCCAGTTGTGCCGTGAGACTGAACCCGCCGAGTTCGTCACCATGCTCATCGTCGCCGTCAGCTCCGATCGCCGCCGGCTCAGCTATTCCAACGCCGGCCACGAGCCGCTCGTGCTGCTCCGCGACGGGCGGACGACGACCTCGGGCGATGGCGGGCTGGCGCTGGGCATCCAGGAGGACGAGCGCTTCTGCGAGCACGCGCTGGACCTGGCGGCGGGCGATTTCGTGCTGCTCTACACCGACGGCGCCATCGAGGCGATGGACTACCAGGGCGCGGCGTACGGGCGCGAGCGGCTGCTGGAGGCGCTGCGCCAGCACGGTGGCCTCGACCCCGACTGGGCCCTGCGCGCCATTCACTGGGACATCCGCCGCTTCGTCGGCCTGGCGGAACAGACGGATGACCTGACCATGGTCGGGTTGAGGATCGCTTCCGTCGCCTGACGCCGCTTGGCCGTCTGGAGGCCAGCCGCGAGATTCCGGGCACCGGGCAGGCCGCGGACGAGTTTTCAGCCTTGCGGCGGCGCCGCGCCGCGCGGTAACTTAGGTAGTGGCAAGTCAGATTGTCGGGTTCGGCGAGAACGCTCGGAGGTGCCTGCGATGCCCCGTGTTCATGCGAAGCGGCGCAAGCCCGGGTTCACCCTCGTCGAGCTGCTGATTGTGGTGGCGATTATCGCGCTGCTGATCTCGATCCTGCTGCCGAGCCTGGCTGCCGCGCGGGCCCAGGCGCGGACGATGAAGTGCCAGAGCAACGCCCGCCAGCTCGCCCTGGGCTGGATCACCTACGCCAGCGAGCACAACAGCACGCTCCCGGGTGGAATGAACGACTTCATCGACATGGTCACGGGGACGCAGCCGCCGAACAATCCGCCGCAGCCGGTGGATTATGGCCGGTACCGGCCGCTGGACTGGCTGGGGACGATCGGCAACAGCGGCCAGCAGAGCGACCACGTGCCGAGCAAGGGGACGATCTTCCCCTATGTGGGGCGGGTGGAGGAGCTCTACAAGTGTCCGCAGGACATCATCGACGTGATTGACGGCGGCCCGTTCGGCAGCTTCGCCAACGAGACCAAGTACAGCTACACGGCGCCGCCGCTGCTGACCGGGGCGCGCATGGAAATGCTGCGCGCCACGCGGTTCGCCGACGGCTTTCCCGCGAATCACTCGTGGCAGTGGTGGAAAAGCTACACGACGCAGTCCCTGCCCTGGCTGATGGTGGAGGAGGACGAGGAGGAGGCGCTGGCCTACGTCGCCGACAGCGGGTGGTCGAACGTCGACCGCATCAGCGACCGCCATCCGGGAGGGCGCGGGATGATGACCTACCTCGACGGCCACGCCGGCGCCCGCAAGTTTCAGCGCATGCCCAAGGCCCTCGATTCGTGGCGCGTCTACTACGAGCTGACCGACGGACGGATCGCCTGGGCCCGGCACATCATCGACACGCAGGGCAAGCCCATGCGATTCGGCTACCTCCGCAGCCGGTATGTCTGGACTCTGCCGGATTACTAGCTTCTCTAGCCGCGCACGGCGTAGACGCCCAGCACGTCCAGCAGCGTCGCCGGCGCCAGCCAGCCTCGAACCCAGCCGCCCGCCGGACGCGCCGCCGGGGCGCCGCCCAGCGTCTTGCACGCCCGCTCAGACAAATACGACAGCGGCGCCCAGTACACCTCGCGCGTCATGCGATGCACCCGGCAGCCCGCCGCCGCCAGCATCTGCCGCAGCGCCGCCGGTGAAAAGAAAAACAGGTGTTCCGGCAGGTTGAACAGGTGCCAGCGCGGTCCGCTCAGGCGAGCGCACAGCGACGTCACGTCACCGGTTGAAAGCGCCAGCACCCCGCCGGTCCGCAGCGCGTCCGCCGCGCGCGCCAGGGCCGCGCGCGGATCGCGCAGATGCTCGATCACATCCCAGAGCGCCACGCAGTCGTAACGCCCGTGCTCCAGCCTCGCGTCCTCGATCGCCGCACATTGCACGTCGAGCCCCCGGCGGCGCGCCTCTTCCGCGGCGTAGGCGCTCACCTCCAGCCCCGCCGCTTCCCAGCCCCGCCTCCGGGCTTCGTCCAGAAACACGCCAACGCCGCAGCCGATCTCCAGGATGCGCGGCGGCGGGAGCGGGGCGGCGTCCGCTCCGATCAGCCGCTCGACTCGCCGCAAGCGCGCCCGGGCCGTGCGTCGCAGGCCGGGTTCGAGCGAAGCGTAGTCGGCGTAGCCCTTCGCGGCGGCCGGGCATTGAAAGTAGTCGCGGTCGTACAAGGCGGCAGGGTCGAACGCGGGCCAGGGCCACCACGCCAGGCGGCAGCGCGGGCATTGCAGCAGCGCAGCGCCGCCAGGCAGCCGCCCGGCCGCGCGTGGCGTGCGTCCGCAGGCGATGCACAGGCTGGGGGCGATGGTTGGGTCAGGATTTCGTGGAGGCATCGGCGGGCTGCTTGTGCATGCCGTAGACGTGCTGCGGCGCGGGGTAGCGGCCGCTCTCGATCGCCGCGACATACTCGCGCATCGCGGCGATCATTCGCTGGCCGAGGTCGGCGAGCACCGGCACGAACCGCGGCGGGCGGATGGTGCTGAGCCCAAGCATGTCGTGCGTCACCACGACGTGCCCATCGCACGCGGGGCCGGCGCCGCAGCCGATCACCGGCACGTCCACCGCCGACAGCACGGCCCGCGACGCCTCGTTCGGGACGGCCTCGAGCAGCAGCATGACAGCGCCGGCGGCGGCCAGCAGGCGGGCATCGTCGGCGAGGGCTTCGACCTCCTCCGGGGCGCGTGCCTGGGCCCGATAGCCGTCGGGAGAGTCGATCGTCTGCGGCCGCAGGCCCAGGTGCGCGACGACCGGTACGCCGGCGCGCGTCATCTCGCGCACCAGCGCTGCGTCGGCGCGCTGCGCCTCGAACTTCACCGCGTCGCAGCCCGCCTCGTCTCGAAAACGCTGCGCCGCCGACACGGCTCGCGCTTCGCCCCCGTTCATCGCCTGGTAGGGCATGTCGCCGATGAGGAACGCGTTTGGCGCGCCACGGCGGACCGCCTCCGTCAACGTCAGGATCAGCTCAAGCGGGACGCCGCGCGTGTTCTCATGTCCGAGCAGCACGCAGCCCAGCGAGTCGCCAACCAGCAGGACCGGGACGCCGGCGGCCTGCGCAGCGGCGGCGGTCGGGTAGTCGTACGCCGTCAGCATCGCGAACTTGCGGCCCTCGGCCTTCAGTCGGCGGAGGTCGGAAAGACGAACGGGGTGGTCGAGCGCGGGGGACATGGCGGGCAACGCCTCCGGGTCGCCGGGCCGGTGGGGGCGAAACGACCATTATCAGGCCGACCAGGCCGCAGGATCATACGCCCGCGCGGTCAGGCGGCCCAGTCGTGGCCGTCCGAGAAAGCCGCTCCGGGCATCTTGTGCGTGCTGCGCGGCGTTCGCCGTCAGCGCTGATGTATCCAATGATTAATGCAGGCGACCCCGGGGTGGGTCCGGTGGTGGCGGCGGATGGCCGCACGCGGACGGAGTGCCTGCAAGGGACATGGGCGCTGCGGGCCGCGATTGAACCCAGCGTTGATTCGTGGTGTCTGGCGCGGCCCGAAACCGCCGCCCAGGCTGCATGCCGGGGCACATGACAAAGAACACGATCGATGTTTGTGTGATCGAGCACGACGCGGTCGAGCGCGGCCGGCTCGTGCAGCGTCTTTCGTGGCTCGATTTCAGCGTGGTCGAGGCGACCGAGGGAAACGAGGGCTTGCGCCAGGTCTATCGCCACCGCCCGAAAGTCGTCATCTGCGCCGAGTACCTGCCCGAGCTCGCCGGCATCGAGGTCTGCCGCCGCATCCGCAGCGACGTCACGCTCGACGGCACGTATTTCGTCGTGTTGACGGCGGGGGGCACGGCGGCGTCGCGACGCGCGGCGCTGAACGCGGGCGCCGACGAGTACCTGGCCAAGCCGTATGACCCGGAGGAGCTGCGCGCCCGCATTCGCAACGGCATGCGCATCCACCGCCTCCAGGACCGCCTGGAGCGCGCCGCGCTCACCGACGGCCTGACCGACCTGTGGAACCACACCCAGTTCCGCACGCTGCTCGAGCACGAGTATTCGCGCACGCGGCGCTACGGCGGTGCGCTGGCCTTGCTGATGATCGATCTCGATCACTTCAAGGCCATCAACGACACCTACGGGCACGAGGTCGGCAACCACGTCCTGCGCCTCGCCGCCCGGCACCTGGCCCGCGCCATCCGCGACACCGATTTCGTGGCCCGCTACGGCGGCGAGGAGTTCGCGGTCATCTGCCCGCAGACGAACCTGGAGGAGGCCGCGCAGCTCGCCGACCGCCTGCGCGAGTCGCTCGCCAGCGACGTCCGCATCTCGCAGCATCCGCAACTGGAGATCACCGCCTCGGTCGGCGTTGCGTGCTCGAGCGACCCGGCGGCGACGTCGGTGAGCGCCCTGATCGACCTCGGCGACCGCGCCCTGTATCACAGCAAGCGCTGCGGCCGCAACCGCAGCACGCGCTGCGACCGGCTCTCGGACGGCGACGCCGCGCCGGAGCCCCCGCTGGACGAGGTCGATCGGCTGCGCAAGGAAGTGCACGCGCTGAGCCTGCGCTCGAAGGAGCTGTGCCTCCAGAGCATCTGGGCCCTGGTCCAGGCGCTCGACGCCCGCGACCGCTACAGCGCCTGGCACTCGCGGAACGTCAAGCAGTACTCCGAGTGGCTCGCCCAGGCCGCCGGCTGGTCGAAGCCCATGCAGACCGCCGTCGCGAACGCGGCGATGCTTCACGACCTGGGCAAGATCGGCCTGCCCGACCGGCTGCTGCTGAAGCCGCGGCCGCTGCGGGCCGACGAGATGGCCCTGGTGCGCCAGGTGCCGCTGATCACCTGCCGCATCCTCGAGCCGCTGCGCGTCTTCGAGACCGAGGTGCTGATGATCCGGCACATCCGCGAGAACTTCGACGGCTCGGGGTATCCCGACGGGCTGGAGGGCGAGCGCATCCCCATCGGCTCGCGCATCATCTCCATCGCGGAGGCGTTCGACGCCATCACGTGCAACCGGGCGTACCGCCAGGGGCGCTCGATCGACGACGCCTTGGCGGAGATCAACCTGGCCGCCGGCTCGCAGTTCGACCCCGGCTTCGCGGCCCTGCTCACCACGACGCTCGGCCGCGAGCGGCCGCGCTGGCAGGAGCAGATCGACCGCGCCCGCGTCGAGTTCTCCGAGACCTCTGCCGACGCCCGCGGCCTCGATCGGGCGATGAATCAGTCGGCATGATCCGCCCGCAGGTGCTGTCAGGAGCAATTGTTATCAATTGCTGCCGCCGCCGGGCGCTGGCGCTGCCCGCACCCGGTGTCGGCCGCGCTCTGAGCCCGCGGGAAGGGACGGCGACGGGGGGCGGCTCTATAATCGGTTTCACAAGAGAAGCGGGCGCCCAGGAACGCGAGAATCCGCGAGCGGGAGAAGCGATGAACGGGGGAAGCGCGTGAGCATGGCCAGGTCGAGGGTCGCCGTCCTGAGAACCAGCCCGGGCACGGTGCTGAAGGACTATCACGAGCTGCTGAACCTGGCCGGCTACCAGGATGTGCTCGACAAGTCCGCCGACACGGCCCTGAAGGTCAACATCAGTTGGCATTTTTTCTTTCCCGGCAGCAGCACCACCCCCTGGCAGCTCGAAGGCGTAATCCGGGCGATGAAGCGTGACGGCTTCGACCCGAGCCTGATCCACGCATGCCACAACCGCACCGTGGTCATCGACGCCCGCTTCGGCGAGCGCGAGAACAAGCAGATCAACGTGGTCCAGGCTCACGGCCTGCGCAACATCCACCTCTACGAAGGCGAGGAATGGATCCACATCCGAGATGCCGTCGGCGACCTGACCAAGCAGTTCCTGTGCCTCAACGACGTCTACAGGCACGGCTTCATGATCCCGCGCCGCTTCATCGGCGAGAACATCCTGCACCTGCCGACGGTCAAGACGCACATCTTCACCACCACCACCGGGGCGATGAAGAACGCCTTCGGCGGGCTGTTGAACGAGCATCGACACTGGACGCACCCGGTCATTCACGAGACGCTCGTCGACCTGCTGATGATCCAGAAGAAGATTCACCGCGGCGTGTTCGCGGTGATGGACGGCACCTTCGCCGGCGACGGGCCCGGCCCGCGCTGCATGGTTCCGCACGTCAAGAACGTCATTCTGGCGAGCGCCGACCAGGTGGCCATCGACGCCGTCGCCGCCAAGCTCATGGGCATGGACCCGCTGAGCATCAGGTTCATCCGGCTGGCCCATGATCTCGGCCTGGGCTGCGGCGACCCGCGGCAGATCGAGATCGTGGGCGACCAGCAGGCGGCGGCGGAGAACTGGCGTTTCGCCGGGCCGTTCAAGAAGATGACGTTCGCGAGCCGGATGCAGCACCAGATCTACTGGGGCCCGTTGAAGCGGCCGATCGAGTGGTCGCTGAAGACGGTGCTGGCGCCGTGGGCGTACATCGCGAGCGTGATCTACCACGACAGCTTCTGGTACCCGGTGCTGGCGCGCAAGATGATGCGCGAGGTGCTGGGCAGCGACTGGGGCAAGCTCTTTCACAACTGGGACGCCGTGCAGGCGTTGGCGACCGAGGCCGGCTATCCCCACGTCGGCGACCAGCCGGCGCGCCTGAGCAAGGCCGGCTGGAGCGCGTTCGTCAAGTCGCTGGCGATCCTCGGTACGTGCGTGAAGGAAGCCCCGGAGTTCTCGCTCCGCCGGCGCAAGGTCGCGCATGCGACTCCCGAGGCCTGAGCCGCCACCGGCTACGGCTCCGGTTCCGTCTCGTCTTCGCCGAGCATCAGTTCACCCGCGCGCGGGCGGCGGCTCAGCCAGGGCGGGTAGACGTAATCGAGCTCATAGGCCGGCGACGGCCCCCGCAACGAGCTGATCCAATCCAGCACCAACTGGTAATCGCGCTCCGCCCGCGAGCGGATCGCCGGGCTCATGCGGCCCGCCGGCAGCGGCGGATGCGGCCGGCGGGTCTCGCTGGCGGGCAGCATGTAGGTCAGCAGCGTGCTCTCCTCCGGAATGCTGCGGTTGATCAGCGGCCCGCCGGGCGGGTCGGCCTCCGCCAGCAGTAAGAAAGTCGTGAACAGGAAGCGGTCCGACTGCCGCGCCCCGCTCGGCAGCCGAAACGCCTCGGCGTCCGGCCCCGTATGGCAGCCGCCGCGCGCACAGCCGCGGTTGACGAGCGGCAGCACGTGCCGGCGGAAGTCCTCGAAGACCTTGGGATTGCTGCGGATGTCGATGCGGTCGGCATACTTGGCGCCGGTCTCGCGGGCGATCAGGCGCAGCTTCTCCTCGTTGCGGCCGCGCTCCAGCACGTTCGTCCAGTTCGCGTCGAGCGGCTCGCCCTGGCGCAGAATGTCCTGGCGTACGAGCTCCTCAACGGGCGGTTCGCCCTGCCTGCGAAGGAAGCGAACCTGCATCGGCTCCGGCGGGCCGTCGAGGCGCAGCTCGTAGAACTTCAGGCGGTTGATGTCACGGTCCGAGAGCATCTGCGGGGCGGACAGGCGTTCGCGCGGCCGGCGCGGGGTCTCGCCGGCCGCCGCCGCCGGGTTGAGCGCCTGCGCGGCCTCCGCCAGCAGCAGCCGGGCGTTCGCGTGATCGGGCTGAAGCGACAGCACGTACTTGCACAGCACGCTGACGAGGTCGAAGCGCCGTTTCTCACGCGCCCACGCCGCCAGCGCGACGTGCGCCTCGATGTCCGCCGGATCGAGCGCCGCCGCCCGCCGGCGATACTCCTCGTCGATCGGCTGCGGCCCGCCGGCGGGTTGCGTCGCTGGGGCGGGTCGCGTCGCTGGTGGTGCGGGTCGCGTGGTCTGGCTGCCGGCCAGTCCCGCCAGCAGCGGCAGCGCCGCCCACGCTGCGACCGCTGTGCTCGCTCGCGCGATTCGCATCCTCATGGCAACCGGCTCCCTCTTGGCCGCTCGCCCGCGGAGGTCACCGCGGGATCAGACCTTGCGATTGGGCGTGCGCGCGGCGGCGGTGCCATCGCCCAGGGGCTCGAGCGTGTAGTCTCCGAAGATGTTCGGCGCTTCGCCTTGAAGCAGCTTGAGGATTTCGACGGCCACGACGCGGATTTCGGTCTCGGCGTGCTCGTTGGCCCGCAGCTCGACGAAATGCCGCCAGGCGCGGGCGTTGCCCGTGACGAAAATCTTCGTCTCGGTCGCGTTGGGCAGCACGCTGCGGGCCGCCTGGCGCGCCAGCTTGCGCCGCAGCGTGGCCGACGGCTCGCTCTCGAAGCGCCGCGCCAGGCCGTCGACGAGCTTGCAGTAGGCCTCGTGCGCGTGGCGCACCGCCTCCAGCCAGATCGTGTGCAGCTCGGGGTCGTCGGCGATGCAGTCCGGCTCGACGAAGTCCGCCGTGCTCTCGTCGACGTAGCGCTGCGAGAGCTGCGAGTACCCGAACCCGGCCCGGTGCCGCACCAGCTCGTGCGTGAACGAGCGCGACACGCCGGTGATGATGAAGTTCCAGGCGGCGTGCTCTAGCACCGAGCCGTGCTGCACGCTGAGGATGTTGCCGAGGTACTCGGCGTTGGTCTTGCGGCCCTTGCCGAAGGACATGTAGCAGACGCGGCCGGCCATCTCGCACAGCGCCTCGGCCCCGACCTCGGTGTCCGTCTGCCAGGCCAGACCGTGATCCCGCAGGAACTGCTCGACCGCCCGCGGGTCGATCTCCTGCCGTCCGACCAGGTACACCGCCGGCGTGCGTACGATCTTCATCTCGGCGCCTCCCGCGGCGCATCTTATCGCCTTTCGGCGGGTGCGGCGCTGCGGGCCGCGGTTCGCGCGGCGACCGGCGGCGGCTATCATCGGCGGCCCCGTGAGCACCAGCGTACGACGCCTCCTCGATTTCCTGCGCAGCGACGACATCCCCTGGCTGGCCCGCACGAGCTTCCGGCTGGAGCGCTGTCACATGGCGGCCTGGGGCGTGTTCGCCGGCCTGATCGAGGGCCGCACTTCGCGCATCGTCGTCGCCAAGACGTTCGAAGGCTCGCCGCTGCTCATCACCTTCGTCGTGGCCACACCCATGCTCGCCAATCTGCTCAGCCTGCTGTGGAGCGTGGCGGTCCGCGGACGCTCGCGGCGGCGCCTGTTCATCCTGCTGGCGGCTGCCGCCATCGCGAGCTTCGCTTCGGTCGGGCTGACGCCCAGCGGCTGGATTCCCTGGGGCGGGTGGGTCTTCGCCGCCCAGCTCGCGCTGGCGCACGTCTTCCTGGCCGGCATCATCAACGTCCGCACCAGCATGTGGAGCCTGAACTACCCGCGGGAGTTCCGGGCGCGCATCACCGGCCGGCTTCAGGGACTGCGCTTCCTCATGGCGCTGATCGCCGGCGCGGCGACCGCCCTGCTCTTCAACGCCGACGCATCGCACTACCGCTGGGTCTATCCGCTCATCGGCGCCGTGGCGTTGCTCTCGCTGGCCCCGATGCGGCGCATGCCCGTGCGCGGCGAGCGCCGCATCCGCCGCCAGCATCGCGAGCGGCAGCGCGCCCTGGGCGCCCGGCGGCGAGGGCTGCTGGGCGGGCTGCGCGAGTCGGCCGCGATCCTGCGCGAGGACCGCGATTTCGCGCGCTATTGCACGGCCCAGTGGCTGCTGGGATCGGCGTGGCTGATGATGGAGGCCGTGCTCGCAATCGTCATCACCACGCGGCTCGGACTCGGGTTCTTCTCGTCGGCGTTGCTGCTGGAGATCATTCCAAGCGTGACGCTTCTGGCGTCGCTTTCGTTCTGGGCGAGGTATTTCGACCGCGTCGGCGTGCTGCGTTTTCGCGTGTCCAACAGCCTGAACTGGTTCCTGGCGATCGCACTCGGGCTGCTGGGGCTCGTCGCCCTCGTGCCAGGGGGACACTGGGGGTACGCCGCCGCCGTCGTCCTGCTCGGTTTGAGCGCCGTGCTGGTCGGCAGCGGGCGCGCCGGTGGTGCGATCGCCTGGAACCTCGGCCACCTGCACTTCGCCGCCCCGCACAACGCCGAGCTCTACATGGGGATTCACGTCGCCCTGACCGGGCTGCGCGGAATCATCATGCCCTTCGTCGGCTGGGCGGCCCTGGTCTGGCTCGACTGGGGCGCGGCGCTCATCGCCTGCGTGCTCGCCGGCATGGGCGGCTGGATGTTCCACCGCCTGGCCCGCGATGCCGGCCGGAACGCCCGCGTTTCCGTCGATCCGCCGCCGACCGAGGACGGCGTCTGACCGCCGGTGACGCCCGGCGCGCGGTTTTTGGGCGGCGGCGCTCGCGACGCCCGTCTCCTGTGGGAGCCGGTTGATGCCGCCAACGTGCTCAATGGCCAGCGAGGTTGCCTGATGCGAAAGCGCTTCGTCGATGCGTCGCCCACGTCATTCCCGTTGCGAGCCGCCGTGCTGGTTCTGCTTGTGCCGGCGACTGCGACCGCGGAGACGCCGGCCTGGACGCAGTGGGGCGGGCCGACACGCGATTTCCGCGCGGGCGCCGAAGGCCTGGCGCCGCGCTGGCCCGATTCCGGCCCGCGCCAGCTCTGGCGCCGCGCGCTCGGCCCCGGCCACTCGGCGATCCTCTGCGAGGCCGGGCGTCTCTACACGATGTACCGCGCCGGCGACCGCGAGACGGCCGTGGCGATCGACGCCCAAACCGGCCAGACGCTCTGGGAGCACTCCTACGCCGCCCCAGCCAAGCCCGACATGCAGGCCGACTTCTGCATCGGCCCGCACGCCACGCCGCTGATCGTCGGCGATCGCCTGTTCACCGTCGGCGGGACCGTGATTCTGAATTGTCTCGACAAGCACACGGGCAAACTCCTCTGGACGCACGATCTCATGGACAGGCTCGGCGCCAGCCACGTCGGCCGCGGATACGGTCCCAGCCCGATCGCCTACGACGACCTGGTGATCCTGAACGTCGGCGGCGGCCAGGCGGGCGTCGCCGCCTTCAGACAGGACACCGGCGACGTCGCCTGGCTGAGCGAGCCGCTGCGCCCGGGGCAGTCTTCGCCCATCCTGGCGCGCATCGCCGGCGACGATCATCTCATCGTCGCGCTGGCGGCCGACCGCGCCGGACTCGACCCGCGCAGCGGCGCCATCCGCTGGCGCCTGGCGCTCGACCGCCAGGCCGCCGCCATCATGAGCACCCCCGTCTTCCTCCCGCCCGACCGCGTGTTCTTCTCGTCGGCGTACGGCGGCGGGAGCTACGTGATTCGCGTGACGAAGGCAGCCGACGGCCGGTATGCGGCCGAGCAGGTCTGGCATGACAAGCGGCTGAAGGTGCAGCACGGCAACGTCGTCGTGCTCGGCGAGCTCGCGATCGGCTCCAGCGGCGACTTCGGGCCGGCGTTCATGATGGCCGTGCGCCTCAGCGACGGCGAGCTCGCCTGGCGCCAACGCGGCTTCGCCAAGGCGACCCTGCTGTGCGCCGACGGGCGGCTCATCATCCTCGACGAGGAGGGAAACCTGGCGCTGGCGACGGCCTCTCCGGAGGGGCTGACGGTCCTCTCGCGCGCCAAGCCCCTCCAGGAGAAGGCCTGGACGGCGCCCACCCTCGTCGGAACGCGCCTGTACCTGCGCGACCTGCGCGACATCGTCGCGCTCGATCTCAGCGCCGCCGGAAACTCATGACCGCCGCCGCGCGGCCCAGGCCGCGGCCGTTCACCCGCACCGCATCGCGAGGAAGCCAGCCATGACTCAACCTTCGGCGCCAGTCGGCACTCTGGCATGCCTGGTCGTCGCCATCGCCGGCGCCGCCGCTGGCGTCGCCGCGGACGCCCCGCCGCGCGCCGAGTCCGGCCAGACGCTCATCGTCCCGGATGCGCACCTCGACGCCGGCGAGGTCTACCACGTGATGTCCGGCGAAGATGCCCAGCTCGTCTGCGTCTCCGACGCGCCCTTGCAGCGGCTCGTCGCCGTCAATCGCCGCGTCGTCGGCTACGTCGTCGTGCCGTTCGACCGCAAGGAGAGCGACCCCCCGCTGGTCGCCGGCGCGTTTCGCATACCGGCGGCGGCGTTCGAGACCGGCGTTTCGGCGCTGGACGACCTGCTGCGCGGCGCGGCGCTGCTCGATTCGGCGTCGCATCCGGAGATCACCTGCCGGCTTGCGGAGGTCAAGTCCTTCGAGCGCGACGGTGCGGACGGGCCGGCGCGCTGGACGCTGGGCGCCGCGGCCTGGCTCGAAGTCAAGGGCCGGTCGCTGCGCAAGGAGGTCGTCGCGAGCGTCACCTTCCGCCCGTTCACCTGGCAGACGATGGGCCGATATCCGGGCGAGCTGCTGACGGTCCGGGCGACGATCGAACTGACGCTCGAGGAGCTGGGGCTCGGCAAGCCCGGGCCGCCCTGGGCCGAGCGGCTCGCCGACCGGCTGCGCTGCGAGGTGTTCCTGCTGTGCAACACCGTGCCGCAGGACAAGACGCTCGATCCCGCCTCGCCGCAGGCCGAGTTCTCCCGGCGGCTGCGCATCATCATGCTGCTGCGCGACCTCGACCAGCCGCGCGAGGGTCTCGTCCTGGCGCGCCGGTACCTGCGCGACTACGCGGAGAGCGCCCCCGCGCTCAACCGCCTGGCAACGGACCTGCTGACGGCGGACGGACTGCGTCCGCGCGGGCTCGACGTGGCCCTCGAAGCGGCCAAACGCGCCGCGCGGCTGACCGAGGAGAAGGACGCCGCAATTCTCGACACGCTGGCGCAGGCCCACTTTGCGCGCGGCTCGCCCGCCGAGGCCGTGGCCTGGCTGCGGAAGGCCGTCGAGCGCGCCCAAGGGCAGCCCCGCCTCTTCGAGGAGCTGACCGGCCGGCTGAAGTCCTACGAGCGATTCGTCGAGCCGCAGGCCGAACCCCCCCCGGGAATCGAGCGCTAGCGCCGCGCTGCCCGCCGCCGCCTTCACGGCGTGACGATCTCGAACACCGCGACCTGCCGCGCGAGGCCTACGCGGCAGCCGAGCCGCTCGAGCCAGGCCGCGATCGCGCCGTTGCAGTTGTAGCCCATCCAGTACGGGTCGCGGCTGTGCACGAGGTGCAGATCGAGCTGGTCGTTGTAGACCTCGGTCGCGACCTCCGCCGCATACTCGGCGCGCAGCCGCGCCAGCAGCGCCGCGGCCTTCTCCCGCTCGACGCGCAGGGCCAACCGGCGCTCCACCGGCGGCAGCAAGGGGGTTCCGTCGTCCGCTGTGGGAAGGGTGCGCTGCCCGAGCGCCCCGCGTCCGGGGAAAAGCAACAGGGTCAGCGCGTCGTGCCACCGGTTGCGATTCAGGGCGAACCACTCCCACCAGCCGTACGCCCATTCCTGAAAGACGCCCGGCTCATCGGGCAGGAGCAGGCTGGCGTGATAGCCGTAGTCGGCGATGTAGACCGTCACCGGGTCGCGAGGGTTCGCGGGCGGCGCGATGCGCATGGCGCAGCCCGTCGCGCCGGCCGTCGCCGCAATGAACCCGAGCACGATCCGCACGCGCGGCACGCGAGGCTCAGCGGTCGCGCGCGCTGACCGCGGCGGCCTGGGTCTCGTGGCGCGGCACGCTGCGCCACTGGCTGAGCCAGCCCATGGCGTGGCTGACGAGCGTGGTGGCGACCAGTCCGAGCGCGAGCGACACCAGCGGCTGCCATGCGCCGCTGACGCTCCAGCGCCGGGCGCGCGGACCGCGGGTCGAGGCGGCGCGGGCCGCCGGCCGCGATCGCGAGGCAGCCCTAGCGGCCAAGGAGCACCACCAGCGTGACGACCAGCGTCACCAGCGTGCCGATGCCCAGGGCGGCGGCGATCAGGGCCCCGATCAGGAACCTGCGGTTCTGCTCGCGAACAAACGTCACCAGCGTCTGCTTCTGCTCCTGGTCGGTGACGTACAACCGTTGCAGGGCCTCGAACTGGGCGGCGCCGGTATCGCGCAGCGATTCGGCCGCGCTGCCGAAGTGCTGAAGTGACTTGATGAGCTGCCCGTCTATCTGGCTGGCGCTCTCGACGTGCCGCGCCAGCAGCCGCGCCAGCTCCGATTGGGCCTGGATCGACGCCGGCACCTCGCGCAGCGAGCTGGTGAGCGTGGCGGCGTGCTCGCGCGCCTGGCGGACGTTCTCGGCCACCGACGACATGTGCTGATTCTGCGCCTGCTGCGCCTCGGCCAGGCGGTCCAGCGTCGTCGCGACGCGCTCCACCGACGCCGCGAGCTCCACGGCGCGGCGATCCTGCTTGTCGAAGTGCGTGCGCATCGCGTCCATGAGCTGGATGACGCGCTCGTAGCCGCTCCCGCCGCGCGGCAGCCAGCCCCGCCGGCCGTCGGGCGCCAGCGCGTGTGGCGCCGCGCCTTCGCCCGGCGCCGCCGCGGGCTCGCCGACGTCCGCAGGCCGCGCGTCGTCGGCTGGCGAGAATGCCGGCGCGTGGCCGTTGCCGCGGATCATGTGACCAAGACGTTTCCAGAATGAGATGGCAGCGGACATGTGAGGTACCTCCCTGTACGCTCGCACGGACGAGTAACCCAATCCCTCGGTACGCATGATAGAGCGCACGAATGCCGGAAGCCAGGGCCTTCGCGCGAGCCGGTGCGGTCTGGGCGGCGCCGCCAGCGCCATTATCGGCTAGGGTCGATTGCCGACGCGCCGCCCGGCCCGGCACGCCGCGCCGGTGCAGCGCGCCGCGCAGCGCGTCGCAGTTGACGTGCGTGGCGGCGCTCCGTAGCATCTGGTTGGTTGCGCGGAGGCCCAGCGCATGGCGTGGTTGTGCAGTCGCTGCAATAAAGTCCAGGCCACGTTTCACCTCACAGACATCGCCCGCAGCGGCGAGAAGACCGAGCGGCATCTGTGCGAGCGCTGCGCGGCGGAAGAGGGCCTGCACGCGATCGAGGGGCCGATTTCAATGGCCGAGGCGATCGAGAAGTTCGTCATCGGGCCCAAGGCCGCGGCGCCGCTCCAGAACCTCGTCTGCGAGCAGTGCGGCATCAGCTATCGCGAATTCCGCAACCAGGGCCTGCTCGGCTGCCCCAACGATTACGACGTGTTCCGCGAGGTGCTCGCGCCGCTGCTGGAACGGGCTCACGACGGCGGCACGCACCACGTCGGCAAGACGCCCAAGTCGCTCGGCATCCCGCGCACCACGCAGCAGGACGTGCGGCGGCTGAAGCGCCTGCTCGCCGAGGCCGTGGCCGCCGAGGACTACGAGCGGGCCGCCGAGCTGCGCGACCGCATCCGAAAGGCGGAGCAGCCATGAGCGCCCCGCTGGACGCGGTGGCCCGCCGGGCGGGCGAGTGGCTGCGCGGCGAAGGTCCGCTGCACGAGATCGTCATCTCGACGCGCATCCGCCTGGCGCGGAACATCCGCGGTTATTCGTTCCTGCTGCGGGCCACCGCCGAGGCGCGGGCCGAGATCGCAGACGCGATCTGCGCGGCGATCCGCAAGGCGGCGATGTTCGACAAGTACGTCAACGTTGACGTCGGCGAGCTCGACGAGCTCGACCGCCGGCTGCTGGTGGAGCGGCAGCTCATCAGCCGGCAGCACGCGGAGGGCAGCGGGGCGCGGCGGGTGGTGTTCGACCATACGGAGGCGGCCTCGCTGATGATCAACGAGGAGGACCACCTGCGGCTCCAGGTGATGCGCAGCGGGTTGCAGCTCGACGACGCCTGGAAGCAGATCGACGCGATCGACGACGCCCTCGAGGCGCACCTGGAGTACGCGTTCCACGCGCAGTACGGCTACCTGACGGCGTGCCCGACCAACGTCGGGACGGGGGTGCGCGTCTCGGTGATGCTGCACCTGCCGGCCCTGCGCCTGACGGGGGAGCTGGAGCGCGTGGTTCACGCCGCCAAGGACATGAAGCTGGCGATCCGCGGGCTGTACGGCGAGGGCACGGAGGCGCTGGGGGACTTCTTTCAGGTATCCAACCAGATCACGCTTGGCCGCAGCGAGGCGGACATTCTCGACGACTTCCGCGACCGCGTCATCCCGCGCATTGTCGAGTATGAGCGCGTGGCGCGCGACGCGCTGATCCGCGAGCGGCTGCACGCGCTCGACGACCGCATCCACCGCGCCATGGGGCTGCTGCGAAGCGCGCGGGTCATCAGCTCCAACGAGGCCCTGCAATGCCTCTCGCACGTGCGCATGGGCCTGCACGTCGGCCGCCTGCACTCCGTTGACCTGCGCACGGTCAACGAGCTGTTCCTCCAGACCCAGCCCGCACACCTTCAGAAGCTGCAAGGCGAGCGCCTCAGCGGCGAGCAGCGCAGCGTCGCCCGCGCCGACCTCATCCGCGCGCGTCTCAGCCACAATTGAGCAGCGCGCCCTCCGCCGCGTCCACCCGCTCTCGAATCCGCGCGATCTGCCCCGCCGCTTCCGCCACGTCCGCCCGCAGCTCCGAAAGCACCCGCTCATCCACCAGCCCCGCCGCGCCGGCCCGCGCCCCGGCGTCCGCGCGGAACACGCCCGCGCGCACCTGCTCGCCGATCCGCGCGTAGGCCTCGCGAAAGGGCACGCCCCGCCGCACCAGCGCATACGCCGCGTCCGTCGCGTACAGCTCGTCGCTCATCGCCGCGGCCAGGCGCTCCTTCCGCACGGCGAGCTCGCGCATCACCGCGGCGCCGACTTCGAGCAGGTCCTGGGCCCCGGCGGCGGCCTGGAGCGTTGGAGCCTTCGTCAGTTGCAGGTCGCGGTGGTAGCTCGACGGCAGCTTGCCCCGCACCCATTCGAGCTCGACCACGCGCGCCCGCAGCCGCCCCGCCCACCCCCGCATCAGCTCCAGCACGTCCGGGTTGCGTTTCTGCGGCATGATCGACGAGCCGGTCGTCAGCGCCGCTGGAAGCTCGAAGAAGCCGTACGGCGGGCCGGTGTAGATCAGCAGGTCGCAGGCGAGCTTCTCGATGATGGCGGCGACGTCGGCGGCGACACGCGCAAAGTAGGTTTCGAGGCGCCCGCGGCTGTTCTGCACGTCGATGGGGCTGCGCTGCGCCCGGGCGAAGCCCAGCAGCCGCGCCGTGTACTCGCGGTCCAGCGGCAGGCCGACGCCGAAGCCGGCGCCCGTGCCGAGCGGGCACGAATCGAGCCGGGTCAGCAGGTCTTCCACGGCGCGCAGTTGCTCGAGGGCCGCCTCGGCGTGAGCGTGCAGCCACTGTCCGACGCTCGACGGCATCGCGGGCTGCATGTGCGTGTAGCCGGGCATGCGGACGCCGCCGTCCTGGGCCAGCCGGCCGAGCAACTCGGCGATGAGCGCCTCGAGTCCGGCGGCGAAGCGCAGCGCGTGGTGTCTCATGAAGAGGCGCATGGCGGCGGCGACTTGGTCGTTGCGCGAGCGCCCGGTGTGGACCTTCTGGCCGGCCGGCCCGCAGCGTTGCGCGAGGTGATTCTCGATGGCCGTGTGACAGTCTTCCTGTTCGGGCGAGATGTCGAAGCGGCCGGCGCGGGCGCGGGCGTCAATCGCGGCCAGCTCGCCGAGCAGCGACGCGGTTTCGTCAGCGGTCAACAGCCCGGCGCGCTGAAGCGTGCGGACGTGGGCGGCGGAGCCGAGGCAGTCCCAGTGGAGAAGCTCGCGGTCGAGCGCCGGATCGTCTCCGACCGTGAAACGGTGAATGCGGGCATCGAGCGCCTCGCCCTTGTCCCACAGCCGCCTGGGTTCGCTCACCTGTGTGCACCTGGCTTCCATGACCGCTGCGCGAGGCGCGCCGCCTCATACCTCGAACGTGACATCCACCTCGACCGTGGAGTTCAGCGGCAGCTCGGCCACGCCGACCGCCGCCCGGGCGTGCTTGCCCGCCTCGCCGAGCACGTCGGCCAGGAAGGCGCTGGCGCCGTTGGCGACGAGGTGCTGGTCGGTGAAGCCCTCGTGCGAGGCCACGTAGACGACGACCTTCAGCACGCGCTTCAGGTTGTCGACGCCGCCGGCCGCGTCCGCCGCCACCGCCAGCGCGTTCAGCGCGCAGAGCCGGGCGGCCTCCTGGGCCTCCTCGAGCTTGCGGTCGCGTCCCGCCGTGCCGGTGTAGACGACGCGGCCCTCGCGCACCGGAATCTGCCCGCTCAGCAGCAGCAGACTGCCGTGCCGCACCGCGGGGACGTACGCCGCCACAGGCCGCGGGACGGGCGGGAGCGTGATGCCGAGTTCCTTGAGTCGCTCGCTGGGTTTGCTCATGCGCGGCTCCGAGGCCGGGGGTGTGCGACGGCTCGCGCGTCGCTCAGAACAGCCGGCCGATATCCTGCACTGTGACGAGGATCGCGACCAGCAGGATCGCCGCCAGCCCGACCAGCGTCGTGATCATCTGCGTCTTGATGCTGAGCGGTTTGCCCTTGATCTTCTCGATCAGCAGAAACACCATGAGCCCGCCGTCCATCACCGGGATCGGCAGGAAGTTCAGCACCGCCAGGTTGATCGAGATGTAGGCCATGAAGTACAGCAGGTCGGTCCAGCTCGCGCGGGCGTGCTGCACCGCGGCGCCAAAAATCCCGACGGGCCCGGACATATGCTGCACGCCGACGTCGCGGCTCACCATCTGCTTGATGATCTGGTAGGTGCGCACCACCCAGAACAGCACCTCGCGCCCGCCCATGCGCAGCGCCGTCAGCGGGTTGCCGTGCGCACTGACGTAGATCTTGTGAATCTCCGGGTTCAGGCCCGCCGGCTGGTACACGATGCGCATCGGCCACGGATCGGTCTCGTCGGCCCGCACCAGGTATTCGGCCGTCTGCACCGGCGCCGCCGCCGCCGCGCGGTATTCGATCTTCACCGTCCGCCCCACGTGCTGGCGCAGCGCCGCGCCGATCAGCACCGGGTTGTTGCCGAACGACTCCTCGCGCCCGCGGACGCGCACCTTGTCCTCTCCGTCGATGCTCACGATCGACGCGGTCACGGGCAGGTCCAGCGCGCTCACCACGCTTCCCGGCACGCGCAGCACGCCTTCGGCGCGGGCTTCGCCGCTTTGGTAACTCACGCGCGCCTGCCGCCCGGCCGCCGCCTTCAGCAGCCGCACCACGTCGTGCCAGTCGCGCACCGGCGTTCCGTCGATCGCCAGCAGTCGCGCCCCGCGCGGCAGGTTCATCTCGGCCGCGGGCGTGTTGGGCTCGATGTCCGCCACCACCGGCAGGTCGGACTCGAACGGGCAGAACTCGGCGTGGATCTTCGGGATGGCCTGGCCAAAGAGCTGGAACGGGCGCTTGGGGGTCACGTGGAGCGGACCGACGCGCTCGCTGCCGCGCTGCACCAGCACGCGGACCGGCTTGCCCGCGTTGGCGCGGATGTTCGCCAGCAGCTCCGCGTACGTCGGGTTCGGCACCGTGTCCCACTCGACGATCACGTCCCCGGGCTGAAGCCCCGCCGACTTGGCCGGGCCGTCTGGCAGGTCGCGGATCTTCGGCCGCCGGTGCATCCCCAGCAGATGGCTGGCCTTCACGTACGCCAGCGGGTCGATCACCCCGTCGGGGATCAGGTCTGGCACGACCAGCAGCTCGGCCGTCTGGTAGACGGTCACGGTGCGGCGCGGGGCATCCGGCGGCGCGCCGGGATCGGCGCGCTCGACGGTCATGCGCAGCAGGCCGCCGCCGCTGGCGCGGAATTCCTCGCGCACCTCCGCGAAGTTGGTGACCTTCACGCCGTTCACGTCGCGGATGAGGTCGCCCTTCCTCGGGGCGGGCAGCGCGACCAGCCCGTCCTGGACGGCCCCTGGCGCAACGGCCTCGGGCGGGGCCAGGTCAACCGGCGCAAGCACCGGCCTGGCGTCGGTGGCGACCTTGATGTTCAGGAAAGGCGCGACGCCGATGGTGCGCAGTCCCGAATCGGGCGCCTTGGGGGCGTCGACGACGATGTTGCGGATCTCCTCGCCGTCGCGCACGAGGTCGATGGACACCACGCCGCTCGACAGGATCGGCTCGACCAGGATGTCGCGGAAGCTCTCGACCGGGGCGCCGTTGATCCGCACGATCCGGTCACCGGTCTGGAGCTTGCCGTACGCCGGGTCTCCCGGGAGCACCGTGATCAGCGGCGCGTCCATCTCGGTGCCGTGCATGAAGATGCCACCCAGCAGGAGGGCGGCGAAGAGCAGGTTGAAAATCACGCCGGCGCTGACGACGATCATGCGCTGGCCGACGGGGCGGTTGGGGAAGGCTCGCGGGTCTTCGCTGATCTTGATGTCGCCCGACTTGTCGTCGACCACGATGTCGTCCTGCCCCAGCATGCGCACGTAACCGCCCACCGGCAGGGCCTTGAAGCAGTAGTCCGTCTCGCCGTAGCCCTTCTCGCGCAGCTCCTCGGCGTTGTAATCCGGGCGGTCGCCGAAGGTGAAGCCCTCGCCGCGACGATAGCCGAACAGGCGGTAACCGAAGCCGACCGCGAAACGGTCGACGCGGATGCCGACCCACTTGGCGGCGAGGAAGTGCCCCAGCTCGTGCACGAAGATGATGATCGAAAAGCCGATCACCACCAGCACGAACAGGTAGACGTTGTAGAGCCAATCGGGCACCTGGCCGTCGGCCAGCAGGGGCGCCAAGGTGGCGGACAACGGCAAGTCGGCGCTTAGCAGCACGCGTCCACCTCCATGCGGGCCCAGCGGTCGCTTTCCAGCAGTTGCTCCAGCGTCGGCTCGGCGATGCAGCGGTGCCGGCTCAGCACGCGCTCGCTCAGCCGCGCGATATCCAGAAACCCGATCCGCCGCTCGCGGAACAGGTCCACCGCGCGCTCGTTGGCCGCGTTCAGCACGGCGCCGCTGCTGCCGCCCAGCCGCGCCGCCTCATACCCCAGCCGCAAGGCCGGGAAGCGCTCAGGGTCCGGCGGCTCGAACTCCAGCGCGCGGACGGCTTTCCAATCCAGCGCGGCGCCCCCCGCCGCGCCCCGCTGCGGGTAGGTCATCGCGTACTGGATCGGCGTTTTCATGTCGGGCGTGCCCATCTGGGCGATTATAGAGCCGTCGCAGTACTCCACCATCGAGTGCACGATCGACTGCGGGTGCACCAGCACGTCGATCTGCTCGGCCGCCAGCCCGAACAGGTGCCGGGCTTCGATCACCTCCAGCGCCTTGTTCATCATCGTGGCGCTGTCGATCGTGATCTTCGGCCCCATGCTCCACGTCGGGTGCCGCAGGGCATCGGCGGGCGTAACCTCCGCCATCTGCGCCGCCGACCACGTGCGGAAGGGGCCGCCCGAGGCCGTCAGGTAGATCTTGCGCACCTCGCTCAGCCGCCCCGCCGACAGGCACTGGAACACCGCGGAGTGCTCACTGTCCACCGGGATGATGGTTGCGCCGCGCTGCCGCGCCAGGGGCATGAGGATCGCTCCGGCCACGACCAGCGATTCCTTGTTGGCGACGCCCACGGCCAGCCCGCGCTCCACGGCCGCCAGCGTCGCCGCCAGCCCCGCGGCCCCCACGATCGCTGCCAGCACGAAATCGGCGTCGGCGCTGCGCACGAGCTCCACGAGCCCTTCGGGGCCCGCCATCACGCGCGTTCCGGGACAGGCGCGCCGCAGCGCGTCATAGCCGCGCTCGTCGGCGATCGCCGCCAGCGGGGCCCCTGTTCGGCGGACCTGCTCGGCCAGGAGCTGACCGTTGTCCCTGGCGGTCAGTCCGACGATCCGGGCGCCGGGACCGAGCCCCTCCACGACCTCCAGCGCGGCGCGGCCGATCGAGCCGGTCGAGCCCAAGATCACGATGCGACGCTCCATCGGCGGAGACTATATTCGCCCCTGCCCGATGCGTCTTTCGGGCGGGCCACAGATTTGCGGCGGCGACCGGGCGGCGTCCGCCGGACTCGGCCGGGGACCCAACCCGGGGGCGCAGTTGCTTGTGAGCACGGCAGTTGCGAGCATGCGCGGGAGCCCGCTGCGCGGCGCTTGAGCGTGAGGCGCCTTCCGGTATACTGGAACGCAGGAGAGAGGGGAGTTAAAGCGGGATCACGCCCGGCTCACCACCTGTCGCTATTCGTTGTACGGGGCACCGCCATGCATCCGGTCGCACGCGTTGGCTTATTCGTGATTCTCATTTCCGTCGCCGCGGCGCCGGCCGACACCGTGACGATCGGCTCCGCCAAGGACAACACGCTCTACGAGGACCCGGACGGCCAGTTGAGCAACGGCGCCGGCGTGCGCTTCTTCGCCGGTCGGACGGCGATCCCTGAAATCCGCCGCGGGCTGATCGAGTTTGACATCGTCGCCGCCGTCCCGCCTGGCGCGACGGTCAACAGCGTGACGCTGCGGCTGCGCATGTCGAGGACGATCGCCGGCCCGCAGCCGGTGAGCCTGCACCGCGTGCTGGCCGAGTGGGGCGAGGGCGCCGCGAACGCGCCGGGCGAAGAGGGCGCCGGGATCCAGGCCGAGCCCGGCGACGCCACCTGGCTGCACACGTACTATCCGGACCAATACTGGGCGACGCCCGGCGGCGATTTCGCGCCGGAGCCGAGTGCCACGACGATGGTCGACCAGATCGGCGTGTACACCTGGTCCAGCCCGCAGATGGTCGCGGATGTGCAGGCCTGGCTCAACCAGCCCGACTCCAACCACGGCTGGATGCTGCGCGGCAACGAGATCGACATCAAGACCGCCAAGCGCTTCGACACCAAGGAGACCGTGATCGTCAACAACCGCCCCGCGCTGATCATCGACTTCACGCCCGGCGGCACGGCGTGCGCCGGCGACGCCGATGGCGACGGCGACACCGACCAGTCCGACCTCGGCCTGCTGCTCCAGCACTTCGGCCAGGAAGTGCCGCCCGGCACCGGCGGCGACCTCAACGACGACGGCGTCGTCAACCAGTCGGACCTGGGGATCCTGCTGGGCGACTTCCCCTGCCCGGCCTGAGCCGGAGTTCCCGGCGAAGCTTGTTCACGCCGAGTCGAGCCGACCGTCCAGCCGCGCGACGTTCCGGCGAAGCTTCGCGAGCGCCTCGCGCACGTTCTCGATGAACCGGCTCACGTGCTGCTCGGCGCGGTCGCTCGTGTCGTGCAGGTCCGCCAGCAGCTCATCCAGCTCCAGCGTCAACGCCGTCAGCCACTCGGTGTCATGCGTGCGCACGCTCTCGACCGCCGCTCGATACTCGGCCAGCGCCGCCGCGTACTCCGCGGACTCGCTCGACTCCCGTCGCGCCACGTCGTGAAACCTGCGGATGGACTCCGCCAGGCTGCGCAGTTCGCCCGCTACCGCGCGCTCGCGCGCCAGCAGCGCCTCCACCGCCAGGCGATCCTCGTGCACGCGGCTCGCTTCGGTGATTCGCCGCCGGATCTCGTTGAAGCGCGCGTCCGACAGCAGCAGCGGCCGCGACGCGTGAAGCGTCGACAGCCGCCGCAGCGCCTGGGCCGCCTCGTCGTGCTTGCCCTCGCGCGCCGCCGCGGTCGCCCACACCGCCAGCGCGTCGATTTCCGCGTGCAGCTCCTGCCGCCGCTGCTCCATCCGCGCCAGGTCGGCCCGCGCCCGGTCGATCGCCGCCGCAGGCAGCAGCGCCGCGAAACGCGACTGCAACGCCTCCAGCCGCCGCAGCGTTACCTGCGCTCCGCCCGGGTCGAACTGCACCAGCCGCTCGTCGAACTCGTGCCGCACGCGCTCGAAGCTCGCCTGGGCCTCGGCGGCGTTGCCGCCGCCCGCGCCGCTTCCCTCGACGCGGTGCCAGAGCGACGAGACCAGCTCGGCCGGCGCGCGGGCCCGCGAGTCCGGCATCGCCAGTTGCGCCCGCCGTTCCGCCAGGAAGTTCTGTAGCATCGATTGCAGCACACCGTCGCGTTGCACCTCGGCCTGCCGCAACACCCGGGCCGCCAGAACGTCCAGCGTCTTCAGGTCACGCGCCTCGCGCACCACCTCCGCCGACAACTGCTGAAACAGCCGCTCGCGCTGCTTGGCGTCCGTCGGCCGCCCCTGCCCAGGCGGCCCAAACAGCGCCAGCCGCACCAGCTCCCGAGCTCCGCCACGCAGGTCCGCCGGACATCGCGGCCCATCGAGCACGTCGAAGGGCACACGGGCCCCAGCCCTCAAGCCCATCACCTCCAGCCGCCCCCGCAGCCATTTACCAACGTGTGCCGGCAACGCCGCCAAGACCGCCGGCGCAAGCTCGTCAGCCGTCAGTTCGCCCGAGCTCAGGCGCGCCTTCAACGAGCGCTCGGCGCGGCGAAGGAGTCGCCTCCACTCGTCGGCGTCGAGGCGCGGCTGAACCCGGTGGGTGTACATCCGGCGGACGGTCATGGCAGTCGCCCGACAAGCGTTCCGCGACTCGGTACGGCGACGTGACTACCCACGGAGTGTACCCGCGGGCGGGGTGGCGGGGAAAGCGGAATCGGCCGGTTGGAGACCCCGCCGCCGGGCTGCGTCGACCGGCGGCGTGCGCCTGCATTCACCGCTCTAACAGGTGGTTGCGGCACGGACCGGTCAGGCTCGAGGCGGCGGTGTGTATTTCCGAACATGGCGGGGCGCTCCGTAGTTGACGTGGCCGGGGGGACGCGGGCGCGCGCCTGAGTCGCCTGGACCGGCGTAGGGCAGTTCTTACGGAGGAAAAATGGTGAGCAGACGCGCAAGAAGGGGTCTGAGCGCCCTTGGCAGGCTGGCGTTCCTGGCGCTGGTGCTTGCACACGGGTGCGTCCCCGCTGAGCAGGTTGACGATGCAATCAAGCAGGCAGTCGCCGGCCAAGCTCGCGCCGGCGTGACCACCGAGTCCCAATCGTCGACGCTGCTGGGTGACCCCAACGATCCCAACGATCCCAACGATCCGAACGACCCGAACGATCCGAACGATCCCAACGATCCCAACGATCCGAACGACCCGAACGACCCGAACGATCCCAACGATCCCAACGATCCCAACGATCCGAACGACCCGAACGACCCGAACGATCCCAACGATCCCAACGACCCGAATTGCATCGGCGATATTGACGGGGACGGCGTCGTAGGTCAGCCCGATCTGGGGATACTCATCGCCGCCTACGACACATGCGCGGGCGACACCGGGTTCATACCGGCGGCCGATCTGACCGGTGACGGGTGCGTGACGCAGTCGGACCTGGGCATTCTGCTGGCGTTCTACGGGAAGACCTGCGGCCCGAACGATCCGAATGATCCGAATGACCCGAATGACCCCAACGATCCCAACGATCCCAACGATCCGAACGATCCGAACGACCCGAACGACCCCAACGATCCGAACGATCCCAACGATCCCAACGATCCGAACGATCCGAACGACCCGAACGACCCCAACGATCCGAACGATCCCAACGACCCGAACGATCCGAACGATCCGAACGACCCCAACGACCCGAACGACCCCAACGATCCGAATGACCCGAACGACCCGAACGATCCGAACGATCCCAACGATCCGAACGATCCCAACGACCCGAACGATCCCAACGACCCGAACGACCCGAACGACCCCAACGATCCGAACGATCCCAACGAGCTGAACGTCGTGCTCGTTGCTCACCTGAGCGGAAGTGGCGGGGCGTCCGGCGATGCCGAGCACCGGCTCGAACCTGATCGAAGACGCTTCGAGCTGAAGGTCGACAACTTCCCTCAGGGAACTCACCAGTTCTTCATTAACGACGCCTTCGTCGCCAACATCGTCGTCGGCGCAAACGGACGCGGCGAAGTGAGGTACGACACCAACGGCGGACCGCCATTCCCGCCGACGTTCCCACCGCAGGTCATCGCCGGAGACACGATACGGGTTGGCAACATTGCCAGCGGCATGTTTCAGCCATAGCGAGCACTGATGGCAGGGACGGGCCGATAAATGTAGTCCGGCAGCGTCGAGAGAGAGGGCATGGGTCGATCAATCTGATCGGCCCATGCCTCTTCGGGGCTCGTCGATTTCTCGATCCGTGCATATATTTCCCGGCGACATGAGTATTTCAGCAGGCGCTGATAGGCTCTGCCGTCATGTCGAGCGTCGGGCGCGCGCCCGATGCACGGGGGCAATCAGGCGGGGGCAAGCCCGCGCAAGTGGTGAGGGAATCATGAGCAAGCGGACCTACCGGGGACTAAGAGCTGTTTCGTGCGTGGCGATGGCGCTGCTGACGAGCGTCGTCGGCTGCATTTCGGATTCGCAGTTCGACAGTCTGCTTGGCGTGATTACCGGCGCGATCGGTAGTGGCGATCCGAATGGTCCGTCGGATGCAAACGAGCCGAACAACGCGGCTGACCCGAACGACCCCAACGACCCGAACGACCCCAACGACCCGAACGCCCCGAACGATCCGAACGATCCGAATGATCCGAACGATCCGAACGATCCGAACGATCCGAACGATCCGAATGATCCGAATGACCCCAACGACCCGAACGACCCCAACGACCCCAACGGAGCAGCGGTGGCGCTCGTGGCGGAGTTCACGGGCGGCGGCGGCGCCAAGTGCGAGGTCGAATACCAGCGCGAGGGCGCTCGCGTTCGGTTCAAGCTGAAGGTCGAGAGTTTTCCGGCGGGCGCCCACGCCGTCGTACTGGCCGGCGCCGCGATCGGAGACGTCGTTGCCGGCTCGAACGGCAAGGGCGAGATCGAGTACGACAGCGTCTTCGGTCCGCCGCTGCCGCCGGGTTTCCCCAGCCAGTTGCAGGCGGGGGATACGGTTCAGGTCGGCTCCGTCGCGAGCGGGGCGCTCCAGAGTGGCTGAGCTCGCGGCCATGCCGCGTCCGGTCCGCTCCGCCTTCGGCCGCGCGATCCCTAGCTCCACGCGTCGATATGCCGGCTCGCCGCCGCCGCGAAGCGCTCCGCCTCCGCCGGCGTCATGCTCGGATTGCGGTGCCGGATGCCCATGGCGGCGGTGAGTGCCACGAACACGTCCGTGTTTCGCAGCAGCCCGGCGAAGGCCTCGGCCCCCGGCCCGAGGGCCGTGGTCAGAGCGAGGTCGGCGGTATGCGATTTACCCGTCCAGCCGATGCCCGTGTAGTTGCCGAAGATCTGCCCCGTGACTCCGATGAGGTTTGCGTGCTGCCGGCTGAGCTCGGGCGGCAGGCGTCCGGCGAGCGCTTCGGCGAGCGTGGTCGCCTCGGTGCGTGAGAGCACGATCTGCGTCAGGTCGCGGACGACGTCGATCACGTGATCGGCCGCCGGGGCCGCGCCGGAGTCGAGCCCGCGCGTGGTTCGGCGTTTCAGCGTTTCGTATGAGCCGGTGAAGCCCGCCAGCCGCGCAAAGCAGCGGTTCGACTCGCGATAGTTCGAGCCCATGCCGTTCAGGCCGGGGTTGGCGTTGCCGTGGTCGGTTGTGATCACGACCAGCGTATCCCGCCGCCGCGCGGCAAACGCCGTCGCCAGGCGGACCGCATCATCGAAAGCCAGTTGCTCCCACAGCAGGGCGGCGGCGTCGTTGCCGTGCGCCGCGTGGTCCACGCGGCCGCCCTCGACCATCAGCAGGAATCCCGACGTCGGCGGGTCAGCCGGCGCGCCCGCGTCGTGCTCATGGCCGCCGCTGCGCGTTGCGTCGCGGCCGAGGACGTCGAGGGCCGCCTGCGTCATTTCGGCCAGCGTGGGCACCTCGCGCGCGAGCTGCTCGTTGTTGCGCTGATCGATCGTGAAGGGCAGGTGTCCCTGACCGAACAGGCCGAGCACGCGCCGCGGGCTGTCCTCGGAGCGCAGGTGCTCGCGTCGTGTCCAGAGCGCGTAGCCTGCCCGCTTGAAGTCCGCCGCGAGGTCGCGCTGGTCCTTGCGCAGCTCCGGAAGGAAGAACTCGCGGCCGCCGCCCATGAGCACGTCCACGCGCTCGAGGTACTGCGGCGCGATCTCGGCCTCGTCGTCGCGGCACGCCTGAACGGCGGCGAAGCCCGCCGGCGTGGCGTGCGTGATCGTGGTCGTCGTCACCAGCCCGACCCGCCGCCCGGCCGACCGCGCCAACTCGGCGATCGGGGTCAGGCGCGTGCCGTCGGGCAGCACGTTCACCGCGTCGTTGAAGATGCGCGAGCCGCTGCCCCAGGCGCTGGACGCGGCCGCCGAGTCGGTCACCAGCGAATTCAGCGAGCCGGTCTCCATCCAGCCATGGCGGCATTCGGGGCTGGCGAGCAGCTCAAGCCAGTGCGTTCCTGTGCCCCGCGCCGCTCGCGAGAAGGGCTCAGCCATCGATGGCACGCCCAGGCTCATGCCGTCGGAGACCAGGAAGATGATGTTCCGCGGCGGGTCATCCGCCAGGCGCCGGCCCAGCGCTGCCGGCCCGTGGCGTGCGATGGTGTGCCGTGCGGGGCCGGCCACGACGGCGGCGCCGATCGCCGCCGACCACCCCAGCAGTTCGCGCCGCCCGATTCGATTCTCCACCCTGATCACTCCGTTGCGTTCGATGAAGCCGGGAGACCAGCGCGAATTCGAGCACGCTGTCGTTAAGAACAGATTAGCACGAATGGGCCAACCCGAAACGGTTGTGACGCGAGGTTTGGGGGCGGGCCCGGAAATCCTGGGGCCCGCGCCCGCTCCCGGACGGATTTTCGGCGGGCGCGGCGGATTGTGCCTTCCCGCCAGTGCTTTTGAAGGCAAGAATATGGCTGCATGCGCATCTTACGGGCGTGGCGCTGGGGGGTCCGCCTCGTTGTCATCGCAACGCTGGCCGCGCTGGGCGCGTACGCCTACCTGACGCGCCCGGCGTCGCTTCGGGCTGCGCTCGAAGCGCAACTCGCCCAATCCGGGCTGCGCCTCGAAGCCGTCGAGCACATTTCCTTCTCTCCGGCCGGCGGTCTGCGCCTGGGCGACGTCCGCGTGACGCGGGCCGGGGCGGCGGCGCGGCCTCCGTCGTCGGCCGACCTCGACGCGCTCTGGGTTCGCCGGGCGCACGTCCGCTGCAATCTCGCGGACCTGCTGCTCGGCCGTTTCGTCCTGCGCCAGATCGTGGTCGACGAAGCCGACCTGAGTCTCTGCCACCGTCCGAGCGACGGAATGGAGGGTCTGGCGCGCGCCGTCGATTCCACGACCGCCGGCTGGGACTGGCGTCGCCTCCCGCGCATCGACGTTCGCTCGTGCGATCTGAGACTCTATTCTCAAAATAGCGACGGGCGCACGCGCTTCCTGCGGCGCTGGGTCATCGCGGTGCGCGGCGTGCCGCACGCCGACGCCGCCGACGACCAGCTCTATGAACTCGACGTGCGCCAGCTTGCCGGCCCGCGCGGCGGCCCCCAGGATGAGCCGCGCCCGCTGCTGGCAATGAGCGTCGGCCGGCGCGGCATGAACCTCGCGAGCGGCTGGATCGACCTGGCCCTCGCCGCTGAGCTCGTGCCGCCCGAATGGGCGCGGGAGCTCCGCGAGCTGGCGGTGGACGGGCACCTGCGCGTCGATGAAGCGATCTGCGACAGCCGCGGCGTGGCCTCCGCCACCGTTCGTGCTCACGGCATCCGCCTGGCCGTCCCGATCGAGGACGAGGGCACACTCGCCGCCGACCGCTGGCTTCAGGTCCGCGATGGTGCCGGCGTCGTGTCCGTCGAGCGCCGTGAAGACGACGGCCCGCTCTTCGCCGCCCGTTGGAATCTGGCGGCGAGTCTCAACGGTGCCGCGGCCGAGCTCACCGGCGCCGCAGAGCTGCGGCCGCCCGTCGACCCGAACGCGACGACGAGCGCGGACGCGGGCGGCGCGTCGCTGCCGGCGGTCGGCGGGTTCGAGATCGCCGGACGTGTCGAGCGGCTGCGGCTTCCGGAGCGGCCGCTGCACGATGGCTTTGTATACGCGCGTCGTCTCCCCGGTCCGGTGCGGGCGTTCCTCGACGACTATCGCCCCGAGGGCGCTGCCAGCATCTCGTTCTCCTTCTCGCGCCAGGATCCGTCGAGTGCGCCGACGATCGAGGCGCTGATCGATGCACACGGCGGCCGCTGCTGCTACCGGCGCTTCCCCTACCCGATCGACGACGTGCACGGGCGTTTGCGTTTCAGCGCCGGGGAGCTGCACCTCGAAGCGCTGCACGGCCGCCATGGATCGGCGCTGATCCGCGCCGACGGCCGCGTCTTCGGCACGGACCAGTGGTGCGGGTTCGACCTGCTGTTCCGAGGCGAGAACGTGCCGCTCGACGCCGGCCTGTACGCGGCGCTGCCGGACCGCGAGCAGCGGCTGTGGGAGCACGTGCGGCCGATCGGGCTGGCCGACGTGGTGACGCGCGTGCATCGCCCGCACGGCTCGCGCGAGGCCGGCCCGCGCGCTCCGGAGGTCGAGGTCGACGCGCGCCTGCTGGCGGGCGGCCTGGATATTCGCCCCGACGCCCGGCTGCACCACGTCAGCGGCCTGCTCCGCGCGGACGACGGCGCGCTGACGATCCACGCCATCCACGGCGAGGCGCAGGGCGCGACGTTCGCGCTGCGCGGCGCCATCGGCCTTGCCGACGACCCCGGGCAAGCGCGCCCCGTCGCCGCCGCCACCCGCGTCCACATCGAGGCTTCCGACTCCCCCCTGATCCACGAGCAGCCGATCATCGGACCCGCAGGCGAGTCGCTCGGCTCGATCCGCCTCGCGGCGGTCGCCGACATCTGGGGCCGCCTCGAGCCCGACCGGAACGGGCCAAGCGCCGGCGAGAGCACGGGTGCGTCCGCCGGCGTCGCCGACGGGCGCTACACCATCCTGATTCGCGACGGCACGCTTGGCGCTTTCGACCCGGACTGGGAGTGGCAGAACCTCAACGGCTGGGTGCGGCTCGGCCCGGACGCCGGCCCCGAGTTGTCTCTCTCCGCACGCCATGAGCTGGGATGCGTCGAGGTTGCGGCGCGGCTGCCTGCGACCGCCGCTCCTCCGGCAGACGGCGCTCCGCACGAATCCGCGCCGTCGTCGATTCGAGCCCGCGCCGGCGACGCCGCGCCATCCACCGATCTTCAGTTACGGGCCGCGGGCCCGGCGATCGACCGCATCCTCGCGCAGCTTGTTCCGCAGCGCTGGGCGGCCGCGTGCGCGGCGCTGAACCTCCGTGGATCGGGCGAGTTGACCGCCGACCTGCACCCGGCCGCGGCCGGCCTGGCGCCGATCATGGAAATCTGCCTGTCGGCGGAGGGCATGCAGCCGTCGCCACTGCCGCTGGAGCTGCGTGACATTTCCGGGCGGCTGCTGCTGCGCGAGGACGGCTTCGAGCTGAGCGAGGCCCGCGCCACGCACCAGTCCGACGGCGGCGAGCTGGTGCTGAGCGGCAAGGGCGGCTGGCGCGCGCCGACGCCGTGGAGCGAGATGCAGGTTTCGGCCGAGGACATTGTGCTGACGCCCGTGACGATCCGAGCGCTGCCCGAGCCGGTGGCGCGCCTGCTGGAGCAGCTCTCGTTGCAGGGCCGCTTGGGGCTGCGCTTCGACCGGCTGCGGTTCGAGGGCGGCGAGGCCCGGGCCTGGCGCATCAACGGCCAGGTGCGCCTGACGCAGGCGGACATGAAGCTCGGTCTTGAGCTTCGCGACTTCGCCGCCGACGTCGATGGCGCCTGCCGTGTACTCTCCGATGGACGAACCGAGCTTTCCGCCGACTTTGCGCTGCGCGGCGGCTTCCTGGCCGGACGCCCGATCGACTATCTGGAAGGCCGTCTCGACCAGCCGCTCGGCGAGGACTGGCTCAGCCTCAGCGGGGTGGCCGGGTCGATGTGCGGCGGACAGGTGATCGCCAGCGTGCAGATCAATCAGAAGACGCTCGACTACAGCCTGTCGCTGACGCTGGAAGACCTCGATCTCGACCGCTTTCTTTCGCGCGGCGAAGCCGGCACACCCGGCGACGCCGAGGCGCAGCGCGGCCAGCGCGCTCCGGGCCGGCTCGGCGGCCGGATATGGGTCCGGCGTCAGGGTTCGCAGCAGGAGCCGATGGGCGGCGGCGAGCTGCGGATCGTCGGCGGCTCCCTGCTCAGCACGCCGGTGTCGGCCTCTATCCTCGACGAGTCGCGCCGTTCCAGGCTCGTGCGCATGAGCGACGCGCTCAACTACGCCGATCTGCGTTTCCTCTGGCAGGGTGACCGCGTGCTCTTCACGCGAGTGGACATCCGCACGCCTGACCGGCGACTCGTCGGCAACGGCGGGGCGTGGAACCTGCGGACGGACGCCGTCGAGCTGACGCTGGTGGCGGCCCCGCCGGCGGGCGCGGCGAACCTGGGGCCGCTCACGGACCTGCTCCATGGGCAGGAGCTCGTGCAATACCGCGTGAGCGGTACAGCGGCCAAGCCGCGCGTCGCCATCGATCCGCTGTACACCCTCTCTGATGCGCTGCGGCGAATGCTCGAAGGCGAGTAGGGCGGGAGCGCTCGCGATGGTTAGCTGTTGACTCGCCTCGGCCACGATGCGAGAATGCCATTAGGACGTTCGGGCGATTTCTGAGCCGCGAGGCACCCTCGGATCGGGAGATAGGCATGTCACGGTCGCATTCTGCTCTGAAGGCGTCGGCGCTGGGGCTGGCCCTGCTCGCCGCCGCGCCGGCCCTGGGCCAGGCGGACTACGTGTTCACGGTCAATCCGGCCCTGTCGCAGGTCGAGGTCAAGGTGACGCTGATCGAGTTCTCGCTTACTGACAGCGACACGTCGCCCGTCGGCGGCGCGGTCGGCGCGACGCTGACGCCCGCGGGCGGCCCCTTCACCCAGATTCACATCACCGACCTGGCGCTCCTGCTGACCGAGGATATCAACATCTTCCTCGACGGCAGCCTGCTCCAGGGCGACATCATCGCCACCGGTCAGAACATGGGTCTGCTCATGGACGAGGAAGGCGTCGGTCTGCCCGGCGCGCCGGCCGCCGTCAACGGCGCTGGCGCGTTCAACCAGGTGGGCAACTGGGTGCAGGCCGCCGGCACGATCAACTACCAGGGCACCGGCCCGCTCTTCGGGCTGCTCGGCAGCGGCACCATCAACCTGCTCGAGTATCCGCCCAATGTCGTGGACCAGGCCGGCACGGTCCTGGACGACGGCGACACGGTCACGCTGACCTTGCCCATCGACACCGCCCAAGTCTATCCCGTCGTCATCGCCAACGTCGAAGTCCACACGACCGGCGTCATCGTCGCCACCGCTCCCTCGCAGGGCGGCAGCGTCCCCGGCGACCTCACCGGAGACGGCTGCGTCGGCCAATCGGACCTCGGCATCCTGCTCGCGGATTTCGGCTGCACCGACGGCGTCGGAAACTGCCCGGGAGACGTGGACGGCGACGGCGACACCGACCAGTCGGACCTGGGCATCCTGCTCGGCCACTTCGGGACCGGGTGCTGACGGCGCGACTACCGCCGCCGCAGCTCGACCGTCGTCATGATGCCCTCATCCGTCAGCCGCAGCGTCGCGAGCACCGCGTCCAACGAGCGCAAGACGTTGCTGATCCCCGCGCCTTCCGGCAGCGAGTCCAGCACGCGCGGATCGTTCATGGCGCCGTAGCGCTCCGATTGCACCGTCACCTCCCGCGCGTCGTACGCCAGCGATCCGCCGTAGGCGTCGCTCAGCCTGTATCCCAACAGGCTTTCGCCGGCCTCGTCCAGCGACATGCGGTCGAGCTGGCCGCAGCGGCCGAGCAGCCAGGCCTGCGCCATGGCGTGCCGTGTGCCGCGGCGCGCCTGCTGCTCGAGCATGTAGGCGACGGCGGGGCGCAGGCGGCCGTCCGCCGCCGGTGAAACGTACAGCGCCAGATTCGCATGCACGACCTCATCCGTCGTGCCGCTGGCGTCGCGCGGTCGCTGCGTGAGGTGATCCACCAGTGCCCGCAGCGCCGTTTCCTTCGTCGCGATGTAGTGCCCGTCGCCGATGGTCGCGGTGCAGATGCCGTAGCCGTCGTTGCGTTCCGGGCCGCCCTTGTGCGCCAGGCGCGTGATCGGCACGCCGTGCTGCGGTTCGAGTTCCGTGGCCTCGCCGAGGTACGTGCGGATGGAGCTAACGTCGCGGAACCGGGGCAGCCACTCGGCCAGGTTGGCGGCGTCGGCGACGCCGACGCCGGCGACGATCGACGCGCTGAAGAGCCACATTCCGTCGAAAACGCTCCTGAACGCCCCGCCGCGGTAGTATCGGCGGGCCAGCTTCAGCAGCTCGTCGTCCTCCTCAAGCCAGAGGGTGACCCAATGCCCGATCCACTCGGCCCGCGGCTGCGGCACCATGTCGAGCAGCGCCTGCGTGATCTCGTGCCGTGCCCGCTCGTTCAGCTTCCACGTCCCGCGGCAAACAACCGTCTTCGGGATGTCCGCGACGTTCACGCGGATCGGCTCGCCGCCCGCGAACTGCCGCAGGTCGTTATACGTGCTCGACTCGATCAGCGGCAGGATGCACGTCTCGACGCGCACGCGCTGATCCAGCTTCAGCCGCATCCCCACCGGGTCGAAGTACTCGCGCCAGTAGCGGCTGTAGCGCTCGCGGAACTCGTCGTACTCCGCCTTCTCCGCCGCCGTCACGCGCTCGCACGGCATTTCGATCAGCGGCGTCAGCCAGGTGAGCCGGCCGTAGGTGCTGCTGCGCGGAACGCCGCGCGTGTCCCAGGTGAATATCCCGCCCGCGGGGTCGTACAGGTCGTTGGGATCCAGCGCGCCGGCCTTGACGAGGTCCTCGAACTCCGGCTCGCCCGGCCCGATGCGGAAGCCGTAGAGCAGCGCGGCGTTGCTGAGAACCTTCAGCGACGTGACGGCTTGCAGCCGGCGGCGCTGCTTGATGCGCAGCTCCGGCCCGACGACGCCCCGCAGGAACGGATCGCTGAGGTAGACAAAGCCGTCCTCGGCGTTCGGATCGAGCGGAAACACGGCGGCGCGCATGTACTTGAAGTCCGCCGCCTCGGCCAGGCAGGCCCGCCGGCCGCGGCGCGTCTCGATCACGCGCAGCAGCGCGGCGCGCGAGTTGCTGTAGACCCAGACGTCGTCGAGCTGGCAGCGGTGCAGCGACAGCACGCGGTCCGGCGCCGTCATCATCTCGACCTCGACGCCGGCCACCTGCGTCAGCGTGCTGCTCGCGCCGACGACGTCCTGAAGCGCGGCGTCGAGCGCCTGGTCGACCACCGCCCGGAACGACGCCGGGTCGCGCGCCGCGAACAGCAGCGTCAGGTCCGAGCCCTGCGCCAGGTACGGGTCGGAGCCGATCACGGCGATCTCCGTCACCTGCCGCTCGGCGACGAGCTGCTCGAGCACCTCTTCGTTGAGGCAGAGCTGCCGCATCAGCCGTGCAGCGACGTCCGTGCCACCGGCGTCGACTTGGGCCATGCTCAGCAGTGGCCCGCCCCAGTCGCGAAGCAGCTTCAGCAATTCGAGCAGCTTCTCCAGCCGCTCGAAACGCGCGTAGTAGAAGTCTTCGGGCGTCAGGCGGGCCAGCCGGCTGTGCCGCGCGGCGCGCTCGCCGCGCATCTCTTCGAACGGGTGGCTGATGACCTCGATCGGCGTGATCTCGGACAGCGGAATCGTGCGCTGGCCACGGTCCTGCTCGGCGCCGGTCATGCGGTCGAGCTGCATGGTCTCCTGCAACGCCGACCAGCCCGTCGCCAGCTCGAAGTCGTCGCGCCAGCGGCGCTCAGAGTCCGACGGCAAGCCCGCGCGCAGCGCTTCCGGCTCCGTGACGCCCTCGGCGCGGCGCGTGCGGATCGCAGCGTACGTGTAGAAGCCGGTCGGGTCGCCCGCGGCCCGCGCCATCGCCGCGAACCAGTCGGCCTGCCCCAGCAGCCAATACCGCCGCGCCGTGCCCTGCGTGATCGTCAGCGGCGCGGCGTTCTTCAAATCGATCCGCACCGGCTCGCTCTTCCAGCCCCCGTCGGACGTCGGCCAGCGCAGCGTGAAATCCAGCGTATCCGCCGCGTCGCCGCGCCCCACGAACGTCAGCCGGTTGGGGTAGGTGTACTTCGGGTGCGCGGCGTACTTGTGGACGGGCGAGGCCAGCAGTTCGGGAAGCCGCGGCCATGGCGCGCGTGGCGCGGCCGGGTAGTGTCTCCACTGGTTCGGGTCGAAGTCCTCGGGAAGTGCGAAGTCCACCTCGAAGACAACCGCGCCGGCCTCGACCACCTTTCGGACTTCGCGGATCTCGACGGCCAGCGCGGCGCCCGGCGCAAGCGCCAGCGCGCCGCTCATCCATGCGAGCCAGGCTCGGCGTCTGAGCACGGCGCGGCGCCGGCGGCGCGGCGCAAGAGACGACGTTGTGTACACGTGCTGCTCCTGTTCATGCATGCCGGGCAGAACGCCATGCGCCGATTGTACGGCCGCGTCTCACACGAGTCGTGCGGCACGGCGATCAGCGACCGCACATCCATGCTTCAATGAATGGACTTTATTCACGGCGGCCGCATCCGCCGTCACGACGGCGGCGGACACGTGCAGAACAGATGTCGATCGCCGTAGACGTTGTCGATGCGGGCCACCGGCGGCCAGAACTTGTGCTCGCGCAGCCAGGGGGCGGGAAAAGCCGCCTGCTCGCGCGAATATGTGTGTGGCCAGTCGCTGGCGCTGACCATGGCGGCCGTGTGCGGGGCGTTCTTCAGCGGGTTGTCGGACGCACTTCCGCGGCGCTCCTCGAGCGCGCGGATCTCCTCGCGGATCGCAATCAGCGCGTCGCAGAGCCGGTCGAGCTCTTCGCGGCTTTCGCTCTCGGTCGGCTCGATCATCAGCGTCCCCGGCACCGGGAAGCTCATCGTCGGCGCGTGGAAGCCGTAATCCATCAACCGCTTGGCGATGTCCTCCACCTTGATGTCCGCCGTCTCCTCGAACCGGCGGCAGTCGAGGATAAACTCGTGCGCGACACGGCCGGGGTGCGCCGAAGACGGCCCCGGCGCTTGCACCTGGGGCTCGGATCGGCAGCGCCCCGAGCCACGGTAGAGCACCGGGTAGTGCCCCTCGAGTCGCTGGGCCATGTAGTTCGCGTTCAGGATCGCCATCTCCGTCGCCCGCCGCAGCCCCTTGCCCCCCATCATCGCGATGTACATCCACGAAATGACCAGGATGCTCGGGCTGCCGTAGGTCGCCGCCGAGACCGGGCCGATCGCGTGCTTTCCCTTGTGGTGCGGCGGGGGCTCGTGAATGCTCCACTCCGGCTGGACGACGGGATGCCCGGGCAGGAACGGCGCCAGGTGCGCCGCCACGCCGATCGGCCCCATGCCCGGCCCGCCGCCGCCGTGCGGAATGCAGAACGTCTTGTGCAGGTTGAGGTGGCAGACGTCGGCGCCGATCTCGGCGGGGCTGGTCAGGCCCACCTGGGCGTTCATGTTCGCGCCGTCCATGTACACCTGCCCGCCATGCTGGTGCACGATGCGGCAGATCTCGCGGATGCCGTCCTCGAACACGCCGTGCGTCGACGGATACGTAACCATGAGCGCGGCGAGCCTGTCGGCGTGCTCGGCGGCCTTCGCGGCGAGGTCCTCGAGGTCGACGTCGCCGCGCTCGTTGCAGCGCACGGTGACGACGCTCATTCCGGCGGTGACGGCGCTGGCGGGGTTGGTGCCGTGCGCCGACGTGGGGATGAGACAGACGTCGCGGTGCCCCTGGCCGCGCTGCTGGTGATACGCGCGGATGACCATCAGGCCGGCGTACTCGCCCTGCGAGCCCGCGTTCGGCTGAAGCGAGATGGCCGGGAAGCCCGTGATCTCGGAGAGCCACTCCTCCAGCTCGCGAAACAGCTCGGAGTAGCCGGCGGCCTGCTCCGGCGGGCAGAACGGGTGCAGCCGCGCGAACTCGGGCCAGCTCACCGGCAGCATCTCCGCCGCCGCGTTCAGCTTCATCGTGCACGACCCGAGCGGGATCATGCTCGTGGTCAGCGACAGGTCGCGCGACTCGAGCCGCTTGATGTAGCGCAGCAGCTCGTGCTCGGCGTGGTAGCGGTTGAAGACCGGGTGCGTCAGGAAAGCGCTGCGCCGGGCGAACGCTGCGGGCGGTTCGATGTTTACGCGCTCCAGCGCGTGGTCGTCGCGGCGGACCGGCTGGCCGCGGTTGAAGCACGCCAGCAGCGTGTCGAGCTCCTCCGCGTCGGTCAGCTCGTCTAGCGAGACCCCCAGCGTGCCGTCGCCGTAGTCGCGCAGGTTGATGCGCTGCTCGCGCGCCAGACCGATGATGCCCAGGGGCGTGTGGCGGGCGCCTGGGACGATGCGCAGCGTGTCGAAGAACACGTCCGTGACAACCGTGTGTCCGAGCCCCCGCAGCGCCGCCGCCAGCAGCGCCGTGTGCGCGTGAATGCGCTGCGCGATCCGCCGCAGGCCCTCCGGCCCGTGCCAGACCGCGTACATGCCCGCCATCACCGCCAGCAGCACCTGCGCGGTGCAGATGTTGCTGGTCGCCTTCTCGCGGCGGATGTGCTGCTCGCGCGTCTGGATCGCCAGGCGATAGGCCGTGCGTCCCTGCGCGTCCTTCGACACGCCGATCAGCCGCCCCGGCAACTGCCGCTTGAACTCGTCGCGCGCCGCCATGAACGCCGCGTGCGGCCCGCCGTAGCCCAGCGGCACGCCGAAGCGCTGCGTCGAGCCGACGGCGATGTCGGCGCCGAACTCGCCTGGCGGGCGCAGCAGCGTGAGGGCCAGCAGGTCGGTCGCGACGACCACGAGCGCGCCGGCCTTGTGGGCGCGCTCGACGAGCGGCCCGTAGTCGCAGACGCGCCCGTCCGTCGTCGGGTATTGCAGCAATGCGCCGAAGAGCCCGCCGCGGTCCAGGTCGAACTCCGCCGGATTGCCGACCACGACGCGAATGCCCAGCGGCGCGGCGCGCGTCTGCACGACCGCGATCGTCTGCGGGTGGCAGTCCGCCGCCACGAAGAACGCGTCGCGGTCCGTATGATCGCGCTGGATCGCGCGGCACATGCTCATGGCCTCGGCGGCGGCGGTGGCCTCGTCCAGCAGCGACGCGTTGGCCAGCGGCAGTCCCGTCAGGTCGGCGACCATCGTCTGGAAGTTCAGCAGCGCCTCGAGCCGCCCCTGCGAAATCTCCGCCTGGTAGGGCGTGTACTGCGTGTACCAGCCGGGGTTCTCCAGGATGTTGCGCTGAATCACCGGCGGGGTGATCGTGTCGTAGTAGCCCATGCCGATCAGCGAGCGGAAGACCTGGTTGCGCTCCGCCAGCCGTCGCAGCCGCCGCAGGGCCTCGTGCTCGCTGAGCCCGGGCGGGATGTTCAGCGGCCTGGGGCTGCGAATGGCCTCCGGCACGGTCTGGGCGATCAGGTCGTCAAGCGAGGCGACGCCGAGCTCCGCAAGCATGGCCTGCGCGTCACCGGCGCGCGGACCGATGTGTCGATCGGCAAAGGTGTGTGCAGGCTGTACAAACTCCGACGCTTCAACGGCTCTGGTCATGTGCAAAAGCGCCCTGTCTGGTGCAAGACAAAGGAATCCGTGGCTGGCCGCGCGCCGCCGGACAAGCCGCCGGCGCCGCTCCCCGTGTGCCGCGCATTGTAGCCGAGCGGCCAAACAAAGACGAACCGCGCCGCCGGCCGTTTCGGCGGCTCAACCGATGGTCCCGCGGGCCAACTGCACCAGCAGCAGCGAGACGTCCGTCGGGTGAATGCCGCTGACCCGCGCCGCCTGGCCCACGCTGCGCGGCCGCACCGCGCTCCAGCGCTCGACCGCCTCGGCCCGCAGGTGCGGGATGCGGCGGTAGTCGATGTCGTGCGGCAGGGCCTGGTCTTCGAGCTCGCGGAACTGCTCGATCGCCCGCGCCTGCCGGTCGAGATAGCCGGCGTACTTCACATCCACGAGCATCGCGCCCCAGACGTCCGCCTGCGCGTAGTACGTCCTCAGCGCCGGCAGCGCCGCCGCGAGCCGTGCGCCGTCTTCGTGGGGGCGTCTGAGCCACTCGCGCACCGTGCGGCCCTCGTGGCGCAAGGCGTCGGCGAGTGCCCGCAACTCCCCCAGTTGCCGCCGCTTGCGCTCGTAGCGCGCCCAGCGCGCGTCATCCACCAGGCCGATCTCGCGGCCCAGCGGCGTCAGGCGCGCGTCGGCGTTGTCGTAGCGCAGGTGCAGCCGGTGCTCGGCCCGCGACGAGAACATGCGGTACGGCTCGGTTACGCCGCGCGTCACCAGGTCGTCGATCATCACCCCGATGTACGCCTGGTCGCGCCCGAGCACGACCGGCGGGCGACCGGCAACGTAGCGGGCCGCGTTGATGCCCGCCATGAGCCCCTGGCCGGCGGCCTCCTCGTAGCCGCTCGTGCCGTTGATCTGCCCGGCCAGAAAAAGTCCGCGCACGCCGCGCGTCATCAGCGAGGCGTCGATCTGGTCCGGCGGGACGAAGTCGTACTCAACGGCGTAGCCCCATTGCAGGACCCGCGCCTGTTCGAGTCCGGCGATGCCGGCGACAAGCCGCGCCTGCACGTCCTGTGGCAGCGACGTGCTGATGCCGTTGACGTAGATGCGCTCGCTCTCGCGGCCCTCGGGTTCGAGGAAGACCTGGTGCCGCAGCTTGTCGGCGAAGCGCACCACCTTGTCCTCGATGCTCGGACAGTAGCGCGGCCCGCGCGACGCGATTTGCCCGGAGTACATCGGCGCGCGGTGCAGGTTCGCGCGGATCAGCTCGTGAGTCTCCGGCGTCGTCCAGGTGATCCAGCACGGAGCCTGCGGCTGGGTCAGGCGCTCAGTCATGAACGAGAACGGCGTCGGCGGGTCGTCGCCGGGCTGTTCCTCGAGCGCGCCGAAGTTCACGCTGTCGCGCGCGACGCGCGGCGGAGTGCCTGTCTTGAGCCGGCCCAGACGCAGTCCCATCTGCGCCAGCGAGGCGCTCAGGCCGACTGCCGCGGCCTCGCCGAAGCGCCCGCCGGGCGTTTTCTGTTCGCCGGTGTGCATGAGGGCGCGCAGGAACGTGCCCGACGTGACCACGACGGCCCGACACGCGACGCGCCGGCCGTCGCTGAGCGTGACGCCGGCGATCCGCGGCGCGTCGCGTTCGGCGAGCGCCACCGCCGCGGGTGCCGCTGCCGTGTCCGCAGTGCCCGGCGAGCCGCGCGATCCGGCCGGCCCCGCACGCTCGACGTCCAACGTCTCGGCGCCCCCTTCGATGATCGCCAGGTTCGGACACGCCTCCAGCCGCTCACGGACGCGGCGGGCGTACAGCTCGCGGTCTGACTGGGCCCGCGGCGCCCACAAGGCCGGCCCCTTGCGCCGATTCAGCATTCGGAACTGGATGCCCGTCTCGTCCGCCACGACGCCCATCAGCCCGCCCAGCGCGTCGATCTCGCGCACCATCTGGCCCTTGCCGATGCCGCCGATCGCCGGATTGCACGACATGCGCCCGATCGCGGCCCGGTCGAACGTGAGCAGCGCGGTGCGCGCCCCCAGCCGCGAGGCAGCCCAGGCCGCCTCCGCGCCGCCGTGGCCGCCGCCGATCACGACTACATCGAACGTGCGTGTCATGGCAAACGATCCAGGTGATCCGGCGCCCGGGGCCACCGGCGTTCCCATTATAGCGCCCCCCGCCCACGTCTCCTGATGCCGTCGGTTGTCGCCAGCGGATGGTGTGCTATACTTTCCTCCAGGAAGCCGGGGTGCGCCCAACGCCGCCTTTGTGCGGACGGTCGTAGTCATGATCTTCGGCAGGCCTAGGCCACGGACGGCCATGGTGCAACTCCCGGCGCGGGGGCTCCGCGTGCCCAGCGCCGGACGAACGCCTCTTCTTCGGGTCTGCGCGGGCTTTTTGGAAGGGAGTCCATGAAAGCCGCCCTTACCGTTCCCTTTTGCGCCGACAGCCGCTCACCCGTCCGGGCGATTGCTCCCGGCTTGCGCGTGCACCTGGTCGGCATTGGCGGCAGCGGGATGTCGGGCCTCGCGGGGCTGCTGCTGGGCAAGGGGGCGCGCGTCAGCGGGTCCGACTCGCGTCCTTCGCACCTGCTGCAATCCCTGCGCGACCGCGGGGCGCGCGTCGTCGAGCAGCAAGCGCCCGAGTCCGTCCCGATCGACGCCGAACTGGTCGTCGCCTCGGCGGCGATCGCCGCGGATCATCCGGAAATCCGTGAAGCCCGGCGGCGCGGGCTGCCGGTCTACAAGTACGCGCAGATGCTCGGCCGGCTGATGATCGGGCACGAGGGCGTCGCGGTCGCGGGCACGCACGGCAAGAGCACGACCGCAAGCTGGCTGGCGTACACGCTGCGCCGGGCCGGGCGTGATCCGAGTTTCGTGATCGGGGCCGAGGTCGAGCAGCTCGGCGGCGGCAGCGGCGCGGGCGCCGGGCGCGAGTTCGTGGCCGAGGCCTGCGAGTACGACCGCTCGTTCATGAACCTGCGGCCCAGGCGGGCGGCGATCCTGAACATCGAGGAGGACCATCTCGACTGCTACGCCGGCCTGAAGGAGATCGAGGAGGCCTTTACCGCGTTTGCAGCCCTGCTGCCGGCCGACGGGCTGCTGGTCTTCAACGGGCACGACGCCCGCTGCCGGCGGCTGGCCGGCCGGGTTTCATGCAGCGCTCAGAGCGTCGGCGTCGAGATCGAGGCGGATTGGTCGGCGCAGCGCGTGCGGCTTTCGTCGTTCGGCTGCCCGCAGTTCGAAATCCGCCGCGAGGGCCGCGCATTCGGCGAGGCGGCCATCCTGCTGGCCGGCCGGCACAACGCGTTCAATGCGCTGGCGGTGACGGCGCTGGCCCATGATTGCGGCCTGGCCTGGGAGGAGATCCGGCCGGGGCTCGAGAGCTTCCGCGGGGCGCGCCGGCGGCTGGAGCTGCGGGGCGAGCCGGGCGGCGTGCGCATCGCCGACGATTACGGACACCACCCGACCGAGATTCGCGCGACGCTCGCGGCCGCCCGCGAGCGCTTCGAGCCGCGGCGGCTCTGGTGCGTCTTTCAGCCGCATCAGCACTCGCGGACGCGGGCGCTGCTGGAGGACTTCGGCGACAGCTTCGCCGGGGCGGACCACGTCATCGTTCCCGACATCTACGAGGCGCGCGATGACCAGGCGCAGCGCGGAGACGTGTGCGCCATCGACCTTGTGCAGCGCGTCCGCGACCGCGGCGTCGACGTCGAGCACATCCCGGGCTTCATGCAGATTGTCGCGCACCTGGCCGCCTCCGTCGCGCCGGGCGACCTGGTGCTGACGATGGGCGCCGGCGACGTCTGGAGAGTGGCCGATGAGCTGGTGCGACGACTTTCGGCACATCATCCGGCCTGATGTGCCCCTGGCGCCGCTCACCTGGTATCGCCTGGGCGGCGCGGCGCGCTGGCTGTGCGAGCCGCGCACTCCCGCCGAAGCCGTCGCGCTGCTCGCGGCCATTCGGGCCGCTGGCGCGCCCTGGCGCGTCCTCGGCCGCGGCGCCAACGTGCTGGTGGCGGATCGCGGCTTCGACGGCGCCGTCATTCGCCTCGTCGGCCCGGAGTTCGAGCGCGTCACGTTCGACGGCCCCTGTGTCAGCGCCGCCGCGGGCGCCGACCTGTCGGCGCTGATCCGCGACTGCATTGAGCGCGGCCTGGTCGGCCTCGAAGCCCTCGCCGGCGTCCCCGCGACCGTCGGCGGCGCCGTCCGCATGAACGCCGGCGGCCGCCACGGGGAGGTGTCCGCGTTCGTCACGCGCGTTCATGTTCTCAACGAGCGCGGCGAGCGGGAGACGCGCTCCGTCGAGCAGGCCGGGTTCGGCTATCGACGGTCGCGGCTGGAGGGCTGCGTCGTGCTGGCCGCCGATCTGCGCCTGGCCGAGGGCAACCGCGAGGAGGCCCGCAGGCGCCACAGCGCGATCTGGAAGGAAAAGGCCGCCGCCCAGCCGCCGCTTTCGGTGCGGTCGGCGGGCTGCGTGTTCAAGAACCCGCCCGGGCAACGGGCCGGGAAGCTGCTGGACGAGGCCGGCGTCAAGGGGCTGCGCGTCGGCGGCGCGCAGGTGAGCGAGCGTCACGCGAACTTCATCGTGGTGCACGAAGGCGCCCGGGCCCAGGATGTGCTCGATCTGGCCGAAATGGCGCGGCAGCGCGTGCTGATGCACGCCGGCGTCGAGCTGGAGCTGGAGCTGGACGTATGGAACTGACGGCGGTCGCCCCTCCGAACCCGACGGCATCCTCCGGCACCGTCGCGCTGCGCATCACCGTACTGGCCGGCGGCCCGAGCGCCGAGCGCGAGGTGAGTCTCGATTCCGGCCGGGCCATCGCCGACGCCCTGCGCCGCCGCGGGCACGACGTGTGTCTGGCCGACATCGGTCCCGGCGACCTGAGCGCCCTCGATCAGCCCGCCGACGTCGTGTTTCCCGCGCTGCATGGCACATGGGGCGAAGACGGCCAGTTGCAGGCGATCCTCGAGCGGCGCGGCGTGCCGTTCGTCGGTTCGGGCTCGTGCGCGTCGCGCCTGGCGATGGACAAGCTCGCGGCCAAGCGCGCCGTCGCCGCCCTCGGGCTCGACACGCCCGCCTTCGAGCTCGTCACCTCCGCCTCCGCGCCCTGCTGGGCACCGCGCCTTCCGCCCCCGTTGATCGTCAAGCCGGTCGACCAGGGCAGCAGCGTGCTGACGGTGATCGCGCCGCGACATTCCGATGCGCGGCGCGGCGTCGAGGCCGTCGTGGCGCGCTTCGGGCGGGCCCTCGTCGAGCGCTTCATTCCGGGCGACGAGATCACCGTGGGCATCATCGACGGTCAGCCACTGCCGCCCATCTGTGTCCGCCCGAAGGCCGATTTCTACGACTACGACGCAAAATACCGCGACGACCGCACCGAATACCTCTTCGACGCCGGCCACGGCGCCGCGCTCTACCGCCGTGCCGCCGAGAACAGCGCGCGCGTCTTCGCCGCGCTGGGCTGCCGACACTTGGCGCGCGTTGACTGGATCGCGGACCGGGCCGGCCGTCTGTGGTTCCTCGAAGTCAACACGCTGCCCGGTTTCACCAGCCATTCGCTTGTGCCGAAAGCGGCTGCCCGGGCCGGCATTCCGTTCGACGAGCTGGTCGAGCGCCTGGCGCATCGGCCCCTGCGCGGAGGTGACGTGTGATTCGTCCCGGTCGACCGCCGCTGCCGAAGAAACGGCCGCGCCCGACCCTGAACTGGCGCGAACGACTGGCCCGCTGGCGGGCCTGGGCCGGCGGCGTGCTCTTCGTCACCACGGTGGGCGCCGCCGGCGTCGGCGTCGTGGCGCTTGAGCCGCGCGCCAAGGCGCTCACCAGCGGCCCCGTGCGACTCGAATGGGTCAACCTGCCGATGTGGCTGAGCGACCCGGCCCAGGCGGCTTTTCTGCGCCAGCGCGAACGCGACGCCGGACTCACCCAACAGGACACGATCCACGACCCGGCCCTTTGCCGAACCGTCAGCGAGCGACTGGCCGCGTCTCCATGGATCGCGTCGGTCAAACGCGTGCAGGCCGTCGCCGACCGCCGGTTGCGCGTCGAGGCCGCGTTCCGCATGCCCGTTGCCATGGTCTCCTCCGCGGGCATGGCCTATCTCGTCGATCGAGACGGCGTGCGCCTGCCGTTGCAGGCGCCTGCCGATCAGGTCGATCGTCGCGACTGGCTGGTCATCAGCGGCGCGCGCGCGGGCGTCCCGCAGGTCGGGCAGCCCTGGCCCGGGGACGATCTCGCCGCCGGCCTGAAGCTCGTGACCTACCTGTTGAATGAGCAGGTGGCGGGTCGAGTCAGTTTTCGACCGCTGCTGCGCGGGGTGGACGTCAGCAACGTGGGGCTGCGCAAGGACCGCAGCGCCGGCGAATTGCAGCTCGTGCTGAGCAACCCGCATGCCCCGGTGCATTGGGGCCTGCCGCCGACGGAGGAGTACGGGACGGAGCGGCCGGCGGCGTCGAAGGTCCAGGTGCTGAACGAGTTGTTCGACTCGCAGACGCTGCAAAGCGCCCAGCGGGAGATCGACATCCGCGACCGCACCCGCGTCCTGACGCGTTCGCCGCGGTAGAATCAGAGGTCTGGCCGGCCCGCGGAGCCCCGTTGCACCGCGACCGGCCCTTGGGAGGACCAGGCATGCACATTGCCCCCACTGGCGATCCGTCGGAACTCCTGCGACTCGCCAACCAGGCGCTCATGCAGCATCTACCCAGCTCCGAAAGCTGGCTGGTGGCGACGATCTTCGGCGGCGCCGCGCTGCTCGGCCTCGTGCTCATGACGCATGGCGCGCGGCTGGCCGTCGTCATGAGCGCGCTGGTGCTGGCCGTCGCGAGCGGCGCGGGCGGCGGCGCATTGGCCACGTCCTTCGGGCTGCCGCTTTGGCCAACGGTCGGCGTTGCGGCGCTGGCCGGGGGCGTGGCGGCGGTCGTGCTGTTCCGGGTAATGCTCGCGGGCTCGATGGGGGTCTGCATCGCGCTCGCCGGACTGACCGCCTACGCGACGACGACCCTTCTGCCACACCTGAGCACCTACACCAGCACTGGCCTCGAGGCGGGCGTCGTGTCGCTTCCGGATTCGGCTGCGGCCTCGGGATGGGCCGAGCTTGGGGCGATCTGGGCGCACCTCGCCGCCAAGGTCCCGGCCCTTCAGATCAGCCTGGCGGCGATTGTGCTCGTCGGCGCACTCGCGGGCCTGGTCGTCGGCTGGCTGCTGCCGTGGGCGGCGCGCTCCGTGTGGGGCGCCACGCTCGGAACGCTGCTGTTCCTGGTTGCCGGCATCGCGCTGCTGGAGCAGTTTTTTCCGGCCGCGACCGAGTGGCTCCGCAGCCTGGGCCCCTGGGGGTGGTCGATCGTCGCCGCGCTCTGGGTGAGCTCGCTGCTGTACAACCTGCTCAGCGGCAAGCGGCGCACCGTCCTGGCCGTCGCCGAACCCGCGCCTGCCCCGGCGGCCGCGTGAAGGCAGGCCCGGCGGGGCCACACGGGCGACTTCTGCCAGAATCGACAGGATTCCGGTGCGCTGTTGGTAATGCAGCCCGCGCTCGTATCGCACGATGACTCTGGTGTTGAGTGCGGAGCGCGCCTTGAGTTATCAGTCGTTGGTATTCCACTGGGCCGAGCAGCAGGGGGTCTTCACCGGCCTCGTGCTCCTCGGCCTCGGCGCCTGCTACACGCTTCAGGGCTTCCGGTTCGCGCGAGCCCTGATGGCGCTGGCTTCCGCCGTGATTGCCGTTGCGTTTCTCGGCGCGTGGATCGACGCCTGGATCGCGCTGGTCGCGGGCATCGTCGTCGGCTTGCTGGCGCTCGCCGCCGGCGGCCTCGGCCTGATCATCACCTCGACGTTCACCTTCGGCGCCCTGGGCTACTACCTGGCCGCGCAGATCGGGCTGCCCCTCGAGGCGGTTGCCGCCGCGGCGTTCGTTGGTGCGCTGGCCGGCGTGGTGGCGCCGCGCTTCTACCGGCGCACGTTGCCATTGATCCTCACGTCGCTGCACGGATCGGCGGTTCTGATCATCAGCTTCGTGTGCCTGGCCGGGGCATGCCTGCCGTCCATGGCCGAGACGTTCATTTCCTGGTCCGCCAGCATCAGTTTCATGGCGCCGACGGCCCTGCTGCTCTTCGTCGTCACCGGCCTGTCCGTCCAGCTCAACGCCCGCCAGGGCGACATCGAGACCGGCGGCTCCGGCGGAATCGCCTGAGCCGTCTCATCACCGACTCGCAACACGGCTCGCCGCGGGCGCTGCTTCGCCGTCCGTTGGGACAAGTACGCACGCGCCTGGTCACGATGCCTGCTTGATAGGGGCCGCCGTCGCGGTGACTATTCCGGGTGGGAGGGCGCACACAGGATGCGCTCTGCCAGAAAAAAGGAGCATCACCATGAGACGTTCCGCGATCGTAGGCCTGCTGCTGCTGTGTCCGGCGTTGCACGGGTGCTTCCTGCTTGACCTGCTCGATCCGGCGGAAACGACGATTCGACTGGTCAACAACAGCGATTTTCCCGTTCGCGTGCTGATGTACGTCGGCGACGACCAGAACGCGCTGCGCGACGTGCTGACAGCGACCGGCGAGCGCTTCGAACTGGAACTGGCCGTCGGGCAGACGCGCACGATCACGCGCCGCTGCGAACGGCTACAGGCCGTCGTGATCGACAACGCAGACCTGCGCGTCATCGGCGGCATCGGCCCGGAGGCGGACACGGGCGTGCTGCGTGACGGCACCGACTTCAACTGCCGCGACGCAATCGTCTTCACCTTCGATCATTCGGTGCTGATCATCGATTTCGGAATCGACGTGACGGTCGAGCGACGGAACTGAGTGCGGCGCTCGATCGAACGCGCGGGGAGGCTCGTGCCAGGGCTTGCGCGGGCGCACGTGCGTCGAGCAGAGCTGCCGTGCCCTCACGCCGGGTGGCCGGGCTGGGGAGCGCCCGGCTCGCAGGACGGGCCGCCGCCGGCGAGCCGCTCGTACGCGCGGATCATGGCCTGCGTTCCCAGCGCGCCGCCACCGGACTCGGCTTCGACTGCCCGGAATAGCTGCTGGGCCAGGGCTGTGCCGGGCAGCGGCAAACCCGCGCGCTGCGCCGCGTCCTGGACGATGCGCAGGTCTTTCTGTATCAGCCGGACCATGAACGCGGGGTTCAGGTCGCCGTCGATGATGCGGCGGCCGAGGTTGGTCCAGGCCCAGGAGCCTCCGGCGCCGGAGCCGAGCGTATCGAGCGCCTGGTTGAGATCGAGGCCGCTGCGGCGGGCCAGCAGCAGCGCCTCGCACACTGCGATCATGTTGACAGCGCACAGCACCTGGTTGCACGCCTTGAGCGCCTGCCCGGCGCCGCTCGGCCCGACGTGAACGATGCGCTTGCCGACGCAATCGAGCAGCGGCCGCACGCGCTCGAACGCCTCCACCGGGCCGCCGACCATGATCGTGAGCGTGGCGTTGCGCGCCCCGATGTCACCGCCCGTGACGGGCGCGTCGAGCAGATGAATCTCGCGGGCGGCGAGGCGGCGGGCGAAGTCGCGCGTCGCGTCCGGGCTGATCGTGCTGAAATCGACCACGGTGCTGCCGGGCCGCAGGGCCTCGGCGGCGCCGCCCGGGCCGAAGAGCACCTGCTCGACATCCGGGCTGTCGGTCACGTTGATGAACAGGACGCCGCAGCGTGCGGCGACGCCTGCGGGCGCGTCGGCCCAGGCGGCGCCGGCGGCCAGCAGGGGGTCGGCCTTTGAGCGGGTCCGCGAGTGGACGACGAGGCGGTGGCCGGCGCGCAGCAGGTGTCCGGCCATCGGCGCGCCCATGATTCCCAGGCCGACAAAGCCGAGCTCGGCCATCGTGGCCATTGTGTTTTCCCTCGGTCGCCGGGTCGCCCGCGGTGGCTCGATCAAGCGCTGGCCGCCGCCTGCGAGCCGGGCTCAGCGGCCGGGTCCTGCGGGGCGCTGACGGCGCCGGCGTCAGCCGAGCGGGACTGCGGGGGCGCCGGGTTCTTTTGGCGGGTCGCGGGCGGTTCTGCCGGCTGCGGCTTGAGGCGGTCGAAGGCCTGCTTGTTGGGGCCGAGGACCATGATCATGTCTCGGCCGTCCATGCCGGGCGGGCGTTCGATCTTCACCAGGTCGCCGAAGTGGTCGAGGATTTCGCGGAAGGTCTCCATGCCGATCTCGCGGTGCGCGCGTTCCCGGCCGCGGAAGACCATCTTGAACTGCACCTTGTCGCCTTTTCGCAGGAACTCGTGGGCGCGGGCGACCTTGATGTCGCGGTCGTGATCGTCGGTCTTGGGGCGCAGGCGCACTTCCTTGAGCTGCTGCTCGTGGTGCTTTCGGACCTTCTTTTTCTGCTCGTACTTGAACTTGCCGTAGTCCATGATCTTGCAGACGGGCGGGCGCTCGTTGGGCGCGACCTCGACCAGGTCGAGGCCGGCCTCCCGAGCCATGCGCAGCGCCTCGCGGTTGTCGACCACGCCGATCTGGTCGTTGTTCTCGTTGATGACGCGCACGGGCGAGATTCGGATCTGCTCGTTGCAGCGCAGGTTGGAAGTGAGGCCTTTGGACAGGGACGTTCTCCTTTTTCTAGGCGGGTTTCGGGCTCTCAACCGGCCCGCGGGCCGTCGATACGGCGCGACTGCTGATCTCCTGCGCACACGCAACCAGAAACTCCGGGACGCTGCAACTGCCGAGCTGCGCTCCCTCACGCGTGCGCACGTTCACCTGACGACCGGCCGCCTCCTGCTCGCCGATCACGAGTATGTACGGCACCTTCGCCAGCGTCGCCGCGCGAATCTTCGCGCCAATCCGCTCCGGCGAGTCGTCCAGCTCCACCCGCAGCCCTGCCTGGCGGCACAGCTCGAACACCCCCCGGCCATACTCCGCCGATCGCTCGCTCACCGTGCAGACCACGGCCTGCACCGGCGACAGCCACACCGGGAACGCACCGGCGAAGTGCTCGATCAGGATGCCGCAGAAGCGCTCCAGGCTGCCGAACGGCGCCCGGTGCACCATCACCGGCCGATGCTCGCGGTTGTCGGCCCCGGTGTAGCGCAGGTCAAAGCGCTCCGGCAGATTGTAGTCGCACTGGACCGTGCCGAGCTGCCACTCGCGGCCGATGCAGTCCTTGACGACGAAGTCGATCTTCGGGCCGTAGAACGCGGCCTCGCCCCGCTCCTCGGTGTAGGGCATGCCCGAGTGCCGCACCGCGTCGCGCACCGCCGCCTCGGCCTTCGCCCAGTTCTCGCGCGAGCCGACGTACTTGTCGCTGTCGTCGCGCAGCCCGACGCGCACGCGGAAATCATCGAGCGCCAGCAGCTTGAGTACGTGCTTGGTCAGGTCGACGCAGTCCGCGATCTCCTGCTGGAGCTGCTCGCTCGTGCAGAAAATGTGCGCGTCGTCCTGCGTGAAGCCACGCACCCGCGTCATCCCCGAGATCTCGCCCGACTGCTCGTAGCGATAGACCGTGCCGAACTCCGCCAGCCGCACCGGTAGATCGCGATAGCTCCGCGCGTCCGCCGCGAAGATGCGGATGTGGTGCGGACAGTTCATGGGCCGCAGCAGAAAGCCGTCCGAGTGCTGCAAGAGCTGGCGGATCAGCCGCAGGTTGTGCTCGCGTCCGTCGGGACCCTGCGCCAGCCGCTCCCCGGCGCCGGCCGACGCGCCGGCGCCCATGAGCTGATCGTAAAGCCCGCGGTCGGCGGAGCGCAGCTCGTCCAGGAGCTGGAGTTCGCGCGCGCCCAGCGACTGGCCGTCGGCCCGCTCGTAGGTGGCGATCCACAGCTCGTTGAGGATGCGCGCCCGGTCCGTCTCGTACAGCGGCGGGAACTGCGCATCGCGGTAATACGGAAAGTGGCCGCTCGTGCGATACAGGTCGAGCCGGCCGATGTGCGGGGTGTACACCGGCTGGTATCCGCGGCGCAGCAGCTCCTCGCGCATCAGGCATTCGAGCGCGTGGCGCATCACCGCCCCCCGCGGCTTCCACAGCACCAGCCCCGAGCCGACCAGCGGGTCGATCGTGAACAGGCCCAGCTCCTGACCCAGCCGGCGATGGTCGCGCTTGCGGGCTTCCTCCAGCCGCTTCAGGTGCGCGTCGAGGTCCTTGCGCGTCGGCCAGGCCGTGCCGTAGACGCGCTGGAGCATCTTCTTGCTCGCGTCGCCGTGGTGATACGCGCCCGCGACCTGCACGACCTTGAACGCGCCCACGCGCCCGGTGCTGGGCACGTGCGGTCCGCGGCACAGGTCCTCGAAGCACCCGCTGTCGCGCGTTCCGGTGACGTAGAAGCTCAGCACGTCGCCGGTCGCGCGCTCGGCGTTGTCGACCTTGTACTCGTTGCCCTCCGCCAGCAGCTTCGCCATCGCCGCGCCACGCGGCATCTCGTAGCGCGTGAAGGGCCGGTCCTCCTTCACGATCTCGGCCATGCGCGCCTCGATCGCCGGGAAGTCCTCCGGCGTCAGGCTGTGGTCGAGGTCGATGTCGTAGTAGAAGCCGTCCTCGACCGGCGGGCCGTAGACCAGCTTGGTCTGCGGCCAGAGCGAGCAGCTGGCCTCGGCCATGACGTGGGCGCAGCTATGCCGCGCCACGAACAGCCCGTCCGGGCTGTCGAGCATCACCGCCGACAGGCGCACCTCCGGCTGCGAGAGGCGCGTGGAGAGATCGACGAGCTCGTCGTTGACGCGGGCGGCGACGGCGTCGCGCGCCAGCCTGGGGCCAATGTCGCGCAGCACGTCGATGACCGCGACGCCCTCGGGCCGCTCCAGGACTTTTCCATCCGGCAGAACGATCCTGACCATCACAACGCTACCTTCTCAAAGGCTGTCGCGTGGTCGTACGACCGGAGAAATGACGGACTTGCGGGGCGTTGGAACGGCGGGCACCGGCGAGCACGTGCTTCTCCAGCCGGCGCACAGGCGACGGCCGACCCGTTATGCACGTGTTGTTTCCGAACGCATCAAACGCCGCCCATCCAGACGAAGCTGGCAGCCGCGGCCGGCTGCCGCTGACCTTCACTCTAGCTTCGCATCGGGGAAAGTCAACCGTCGGCTTGAGCTAGACCGGCCGGAAACGGGCAGACCCCGCGTCGGGAAAGAGCCCAGGTCCGCTCCGAATCCGCCGTAATCGTTTCCAGAAGCCGACCGGCGGGCCCGAATCCGCACCGCCTCTCCCGTCACCCCCCGCATCCATAGTTGGCCAGAAGCACGCCGAGATCCCCCTGGTCCACGCAATTCAGCGGCTCGGCCAGCTCCGCCGGAACCGGGTTGTACAGCGGATCGCCCTCGCACGTCCCATACGCGGCCAGCAGGATGCCCAGATCGGCCTGGCCGGTCGCGTTGTCGCCATCCAGGTCGCCTGGGCAGCCTGGCGGCGGGAGCGAAGGAATCGCCTCCATGCCGTACGCCGCCCCGAACAGCGACCCCGTGTTTCCCACCACCGTGGCCGCCCCGGTTTGCCGATCGACCCGCAGCAGGTTCTCGCTGCCGGCGTCGATGGTGAAAAGCGCGTCTTCTGCGTCGACGTAGGCCATGCCGTTACAGTCGTTGATGCCGGCGCCGAGCGCGCCGATGGTCGTCTTGGCGCCCGTGTTGGGGTCGAAGCTGACGAGCCGGGTGCCGGCGGCGGTGTCGTCGACGCCGAAAAGCTTGCCGCTCGCCGGGTCGAACGCCAGGCCGCCGATGTTGCCGAAGGTCGACGCGCCGAAGCCGGTGGCGGTGAGCGCGTTGGGGTCGATGGCCGCCAACTGGCCGGTATTCTGGAGCATGCCGACGATGCGCTTGTTGACGCGGTCATAGGCCATGGCGGTGATCGTGCCGGGAGAACCGCTGAGCGTTCCCAGGAGCGTCGCGGCGCCGGAGTTCGGATCGATCGTGAACAACTGCCGATCGGTGTTCACTGCGTAAAGGATGCCGGCGTCGGTCGAGTAGGCCAGGCCCTGCCACTTCGCGCCGACCTGCACGATCTTGCCGAAGGTGCCCGTAGCCGTGTCGGCCGTCCCGAAGTGATTCATCTGGTCGCCGATGACGTACAGCGGCGGCACGACTGGTCCCTGCCCGGCGCGGCAGATGCCGAGCGGGTTGGCCAGCGCGGTCTGGAGGCCGCTGTTGGCGAACGTCGTGCCGCGATTGCCTCCCAGGCCGCAGCCGGCGTTGGTGTGGATTCCCACGCACTGTCCCGAGTTCTCGTGGATGATCGGCGAACCTGAGTTGCCCGACGACGTGTCGGTGAAATAGCGGATGCTCGTCCCCACGACTTGCCCCATCGGGCCAACGTCGGTCGTCTGCGCCTGGTTCCACTGTGGCGGCACGGGCGGCTCGACCGTCCCATAGCCCGTGACGCGGATCGACTGGCCGGTCGGGCTTGGCGGCGGCAGAGCCATCGTGAAGCGTGCCGCCTGAGCCTGGTAGGGTTGCAGGCCCGTCACCGAGTTCGGAAACACGCCGAAGTAGTGCCAGTCGTCGCCGACCGGGCCATCGAAGCCCTGGCTGGAGCTTGGCTCCACCGCGTATTGCTCAGACGCCGGCGGGTTCACGATGTTGCCCTGCCCGTTCGAGAGCGGCACGTTGAACTGAATCAACTGCTGCGCCACGGCGCCGCAGTGCCCGGCCGTGAGGAACTGGCTGTTGACGTCGTTGATCATGAATGCCGTGCAGCCGGCGGCGGGATGCCGCGCGACGCGCGGATCGCTGGAAAGGACCCGGTCATCTGCGCCGCAGAGATCCGCCACGACCTGGCCCAACGCCTCGCCGGCCATCACCCCATCGAGCACGAGCACGCTCGGGCCCGTGCCGCCGTAGGACACGAGCTCTACCAGCACCGCGTCGCCGTTGAAATACGCCGACGTGTTTCGCCACTGGCCCAGGTGCTCGGCGTTCAATACCTGGGCGTCGCCGTCTGCGAGCGACGTGATGAGCAGGTATGAGCCGTTGCCCGCCGGGTCGCCGGCCAGGCGCACGTCGCCGAACAGCAGCCGGAGCCACTGGGCGCCCGGGACGAGCACGACGGTCGAGTAGACGACTTCGTGATCGACGGGGCTGAGCGCCGATTCGACCGGACCGGAATCCACGCGATACGCGACGACCCGGCTTGGCCAGGGAGCGCTCTGCGCAAGAGCCGACGCGCCACAGCAGGCCGCCAGCCACGCGCCGGCCAGGCGCGCAACAAGACCCCTCGAGCCAATGGCGCATCCGTTCATCGCGCTGGCCTCCCTCGCTTCCCGCGTCGCCCGCGAAAGGTCCCAATGCCGAACATTCGGCGGCGACCGAACACCCGAAGGACCTTGGGCTGCCGATACTGCAACCGCCCGGAAGCAGTGGCGGGCGATGCCGGCTGATTCACCGTCGCCCGGCCGCCTGGCTCCCCTCGTCTCAATCAGTATATCCGCTCGGCCCGTGGTTCAGCGCGTCAGTGACGTCACTCGGCGCGAATCCGGCGGCGCTCGACGGGCTCAATGAGCAGCCTGCGAAGCCAACCGGCGACGGCCGGTTTTCTGGGACCTGAGCGAACGCTCTCGATCCCGGCATCCCCGGCGCGGAGCAGATACTCCGCCCGACTGCGGAGATCGATGGCGCTGAACAGCGCGGGTGCGTCCGCGATCACCAGCCAACCGAGCCGCTCGCCGGGCGAATCCACCGGCGACAGCGATTCCTCCGTCGCGATGGTCAGGTTCCATCCAGCCGGCGGCCGGCGCAGCGGCCGATGGCCGACGTACACGAGTATGCGGGCCTCATGCACCGGCGCCGTCGCGTCGGGGACGGCGTCCTGGTTTGCGGTGATCAGGACGCGCGCCGTCGGCGTTGATCTTTCCGGGGCCCTGGCCGGACCGAGCCTGCCGGTCCGGAGATGGCCGGCCCGGCGGGCGAGGGCCGCCAGGCGGGCGGCCCAGGAAGCCGCCCGGGCGTCGTCGGCTTCGTAGCTCACCGCCCAGGTCAGCGGAGCGAGCCAGCAGGCGCGCCGCCATGCTTCGAAAGCCATCAGTCCGGCGCGGGCGCGCGTAATGCCGACCTCGGCGTCGCGCGCCGTGAGCGATTTTCCATGCAGCCGATAGTCGTAGACCGGATCGTCGAAGTCCGCGTGGCGGAGCGTGAGCACGGCGTTGATGCGCAGCCAGTAGTCGTAGTCCTCGACGCCGAAGCGGCGTTCGTCGTACGGCCCGATCAGATGGGCAACGGCCGCCCGGTACAGGAAAGCGGCGCCGACGTGGTTGTTCCCCCACATGTTGAGCTCCGACGTATCGTGCGGCAGGCAGATGTGCTCACTGCCGGGCGGGCATTGACGGTCGGCGTACCAGTCGGCGCCGCGCAGGGGCCGTCCCTGGTCGTCGATGATGTCCAGGTTGGCATAGACCATGTCCCAACCCGGGTTGCGGCGCAGGCACGCCACCATTCGCCCGAGAAACGACGGCTTGAACCGGTTGTCGTCGCTCAGCCACGTGAGGTACTCGCCGCGCGCCGCCGCGAATCCGGCGTTGAGCGCCGCCGGCAGCTTGCGGTTGACCTGGCGCAGCACGCGGATGCGCTCGTCGCGGGCGGCGCAGTCGGCGACGATCGCGGGCGTGTCGTCGGTCGATCCGTCGTCCACGATCAGCAGCTCCCAGGCCGCATAGTCCTGAGCCAGAACGCTGTCGATCGCCTCGCGCACGTACTGCGCGCCGTTGTAGACCGGCAGCACCACGCTCACCAGGCCGGGCTCGCACACGCAGCGCACGCGCCGGGTCTCGACGACGTACCGCGCCCGGCGCGCCCGGCGAAGACGGGCGAACTCGTACGCATGGTCGCTCAGTGGCTCGCGAAGGCCGGCCGCGGCCCACAACATCGCACCGAAACGCGCCGGAGCGGCGGCCGCGAGCGGCAGCCACTCGCGCTGCGCCGTGCGGCGCAGGGCCGCAAGCGCCGGCAGGATCCCCCGCGCGCCGGCCGCGGACCAGGCCGGCAGATCGAAGAAGACCAGCCGCACGAGATCGCGCCGCAGCGTGCCGTCGGGCGCCACGCGCCGCCGCAGGCGCTGGAGCATCGTCCTGGGCGGCGCGTCACCGACCACTGCGGCGGGCGGCGTCCAGGCGGCGGAATCCGGGGCGGGTTCGGTTATTCGGGCAGTCAAGGCGGCGATCTCCGGCGGTTCATTCTGCCGCGCGCCGGGCCCGCCGCCAACTGCCGGCCGCCGGCGATGGGCCCGGCGCCGGCTGGAGCGGCGGCGGCGGCCGGGTTAATGTGCGGATCCGGGCCGTGGGGAAACGCAGGAAGCGTCGGCGGCTCGTGCAGCGGGAACCTGGCGGGGACGAGCATGCAATCGACGTTTGTTGAGAGAACGCTGTCGAATGGCCTGCGCATCGTCTGCGAGAGCATGGCCCAGGTGCGGTCGACCGCCGTCGGGTTTCTGGTGAGGACGGGCGCACGGGACGAGGCGCCCCACGAGCACGGGGTGAGCCACTTCCTGGAGCACATGTGCTTCAAGGGCACGGCGCGGCGCGACTGGCGGGCCATCACGGTCGGGTTCGACGAGCTCGGCAGCATCTACAACGCCTTCACCGGAAAAGAGCACACGCTCTATTACGGCTGGGTGCCGGCGCACGCCGCCGAGCCGCAGCTCGAGCTGCTGGCGGACATGATGCGCCCGGCGCTGCCGGCGGAGGAGTTCGAGACCGAGCGCAAGGTGATCCTCGAAGAGATCGCGATGAGCGCCGACAGCTTCGAGCATCACGTCTGGAACTTCCTGCACGAGACGGTGTTCGGGTCGCACGCGCTGGCGCACGAGATCCTCGGGGAGAAGGAGACAATCGAGAAGCTGCCGCGCGAGACCATGCTCGACTACCTGCGCCGCCGCTACGCGCCGCGGAACGTGACGCTGATCGTCAGCGGCGCCCTGTCCCCCGACGCCGTCTTTGCCGCCGCGGAGCGCTTCTGCGGCGATTGGGACGGGGCCGCGAACGGGCGACCCCTCGCGCCCCCGCCCGCGCCGCCGGCGGCCGGCGTGCACAAGCTGCGGCTGCCGCAGTTCAAGCAGCAGACGCTGGCGCTGCTGTACGCGAGCGTGCCGCACGGCCACGCGCAGTCGGAGACGATCGAGGCGCTGTGCGCAATCTTCGGCGGGCACAACTCGCGCTGCTACTGGAAGATTGTCGAGAAAGGCGTCTGCTCCCAGGCCGGCGCCGTCTGGCTCTCCTACGCCGACTGCGGCCTCATGGCCCTCTTCACCGACGGCGAGCCCGAAAAGTGCGACGAGATGCTCGCGGCGCTGCGCGAGCAGGCGGCGGAGATCACGCGCGGCGGCGTGCTGCCCGACGAGGTGCAGCGCGTCAAGAATCAGCGCCGCACCCACCTGGCCCTGGAGGCCGAGAACCCGCGCACGCGCCTGATGCAGATCATCGACGACCTCGAAGGATGGGGTAAACCGCGCACCCCGCAGGAGCGCCTCGCCGACGTCGATGCCGTCAGCGCCGAGTCGATCGCCGACTACCTGCGCACGTATCCGATCGACGGCCCCGGCCTCCTGATCTCCTGCGGTCCGCGCGACTGGCCCTGAGCCCACCGGCCGCTTGAACTGCCGACGTCAAAAACCGATGACCATCAGCCCGCCGCAGGCCGCCAGCGCCGCGCCGGCGGACAGGTGCGAGTAGGGCTCGAACCGCGAGAACGAGAGCCTCGCCAGCCCGGCGTGCGCCGCCGCCACCACCGTCAGCATCGTGCCGATCGTGACCGTGCTGAACACCAGCGCGACCAGGACGGCGGCCATCCAGTGGCTTTCCGCCGCCGGGTACATGAGCAGCGGAATCAACGGCTCGCAGGGGCCGAACACGAAGATCGTGAACAGCACCCACGGGGTCATCCGCGACACCGGGACGCCGCCGCCGGCGGTCTCGCCCGCCGGGACGAGCGGCGGCGCGTGGACGTGGGCGTGCTCGCCGGTGTGATCGTGCCAGTGGACATGGACGGTGCCGTCCGCGTGCACGTGCGCGTGCGTGTGCCGGCGTCGACGGAGCGCGTGACGAAGGCCCCACGCGGCGTAGGCCACGCCGAACGACAGCAGCAGCCAGGCGGCGATGTCGCCCCGGAATCCCTCGAAAGCCTCGATGCCGCTCAAGGCCAGACCGATGGCGATTCCCACGAGCCCGAGCACGACAGAACCCAGCACGTGCCCGACGCCGCAGAGCGCCGTCACCAGCATCGTCCGCCGCCATGACCAGTTCCCGACGCGCGCCATGGCGATGAACGGGACGTAGTGATCCGGCCCGGCGAGCGTGTGCACCAGGCCGACCGTCGCGGCGGTCGCAAGCAGCAGTGGCACCGAGTCAACCATGGGTGGTCCTTGTGACAGCCGGGCCGGCGGGTTGCTCCCTTGCTCCCACTTACTCCCTGCTTCCGCTCGTTACTCCCGCGGACCGGCGCGGCCATACACTAGCCATCGGAGATTTTCGTGGCAAACCGCGCGCCTTACCCCCGCCACCGACGCCGCACCGCCGACAAGGCGGCTGGGGCCACGTCCCATCGCGGTGTGACGACGGCGAGGTCCGAAGCGCCGGACCTGGTATCCGGCCGGGAGGCGGCGGTGCGGGCGGTGTGCGGAGCGCTGGGCCGCGGCCGGTTCGTACACGAGACGCTCGCCGCGCTCGCCGAGCAGCAACGCCTTGCGCCGCGCGAGCACGCCCTGGCCCTGAACGTCGCGCTGGGCGCCATCCGGCACTTCTTCACGATCCGGTGCGTGCTGCGGGCCGTCGCCGGCGTCGATCCGCGCCGGACGCCGCGCGAGACGCTCGCGATCCTCGCGACGGGGGCATATCAGCTCATCTGGATGGACCGGGTGCCGGCGTTCGCCGCGGTGCATGAGGCGGTCGAGCTGGCCCGTGCGGTTGTGGGCGGTCGCGCGCCGCGGCTCGTCAACGCGGTGCTCCGGCGGTTGACCGGGAGCATCGTCGAGGCGCGGACGGATTGGCGGCGTCTGTCGCCGAGGCACGTGCGGGTCGATTACCAGCGCGCCTGCCGGTTCTCGCAGGACGTGCTGCCGGCGCCCGACGACCTGGTTGCCCACTTGGCGGCGGCCACGGGCGAGCGCCCGCAACGATTCCGCAAGTGGGTGCAACGCCACGGGCCTGACGTCGCGGAGTCGATCGCGTGGGCGTCGCAGGCCCAGCCCGCGATTGTCCTTCAGCGCGCCCGGCTCCGGGTCGGGGCGGACGCCTTCGCCGCGCGCGTCCGCGCCGAGTTCGGCGCCGGCGCCGAGCTCGCCGGCGACGCCGCGTTTTTGCCATCAGCGGCCGCGGCGTCATCCGCCGGGCTGTTTCGGGAAGGGCTGGCGTTCGTGCAGGACCCGACGGCGCATGAGGCGGCGCGCTTCGTGGGCGCGCGGCCGGGCGAGCGCGTGCTCGATCTGTGCGCCGCGCCGGGCGGCAAGTCGCTGGTGATTGCCGAAGACCTCGACAATCGCGGGCTGGTGCTGGCCTGCGACACGTCCGCCGCTGGTGTCGCTCGCATCGCCGAGAACGCCGCGCGCCTCGGCCTCGATTGCATCCGCGCCGCGCGGCTGGATGACGCCGGCGACGAAGGCGCGTTCGACGCCGCCATCGTCGATGCCCCATGCAGCAACAGCGGCGTGCTGGCGCGTCGGCCGGAGGCGCGGCTGAGCCTGACGCCGCGCAAGCTCGCGTCGCTGGTCGCCTTGCAGCGCGAGCTCCTCGACCGCGCCGCCGCGCGGCTGCGCCCCGGCGGGCGGCTGATCTACAGCACGTGCAGCATCGAGCCGCAGGAGAACGACGAGGTGGTCGCCGGCTTTGCCAGAGGGCGTCCGGACTGGGCCATCGCGGCGACGCGCACGACGCTGCCGGCGTGGGGGGCGCGGCTCGCAGACTGGCACGACGGCGGATACGTCGCGATGCTCATGGCCCCGCCGTGATTCTCAGCCGACGGACCCGAGCGCCCGATTCAGGATGAGCAGCAGGAACGGCATCGCCAGCCCGAGCCCGCCCAGCGCAATGCCCAGCCGCGCTCGACCCACGCCGAGCCAGTGACCCGGCTCCTGGCGGACGTGATGGAGCACGGAGCGTCCCCAGAAAATCGCCACGCATCCCACCCCCAGCCCCACCAGCAGCGACAGCAGACCGAGCCCCGCGGCGATGAGCATGGGCGTCGGCGGCAGCGCGCCGGGCTCGACGCGCGGCACGCCGCCCGTCGCCACGATCAGTACCTTGGCCGACGTCCACAGCGCCAGCGCCAGCAGCGGCCCGATCGCGCCGATCACGAGGGCCGTCGTCGCGCCCCGCGCCATCCGCGGCGGCAGCGACAGGTCGGCTTCGGGCGAGTCGCTCGTGGCGGCGCCCCCGGCGGGCGCCGGTCCGTTCATGGCGCCAACCGCCGCGGACGCGGGCTCGGCCGCCGCGCTGCACTGCGCGGCGACGGCCAGCGGCCCGGTGGCGGCCAGCGGCCCGGTGGCGGCGCCGCGTGGCCGCCGCGCCGGCGCGAGTCCGAGCCGCGCCTCGTAGTCGGCTGCCGTCTCGTCCGAGACGACCTTGCCGTCGCGCATGGCGACGATGCGCCGCGCCTGGGCGGCGATGTCGGGCTCGTGCGTCACGACGACGATGGTCACGCCCCGGCGATTGAGGGCGTGGAAGATATCCATGATCTGCTCGCCGGTGCGCGTGTCGAGGTTGCCGGTCGGCTCGTCCGCCAGCAGCAGCAGCGGGTCGTTGACGATGGCGCGGGCGATCGCGACGCGCTGCCGCTCGCCGCCCGAGAGCTCGCTCGGCCGGTGCGCGGCGCGCGCGGTGAGCCCGACGTGGTCGAGGGCGGCGCGGGCCTTGGTGGTGATGTCGGTGCGGCGGGCGTAGAACAGCGGCACGCCGACATTGGCCAAAGCGGTCGTGCGATTGATGAGGTTGAAGGTCTGGAAGACGAACCCGATCTCGCGGTTGCGGACGATGGCCAGCTCGCGGTCGGACAGTTTGCCGACGTCGCGGCCGTTGAACTCGTACGTGCCGGCGGTCGGGCGGTCGAGGCACCCGAGCAGGTGCATCATCGTGCTCTTGCCGCTGCCCGACGGTCCGATGATCGCGACGAACTCGCCGCGCTCGACCGTCAGGTCAACGCCGTTCAGCGCCCGGACGACCGAGTCGCCCATGCGGTAGAGCTTGGTCAGGTTGCGGATCGCAATCAGCGGCAATTCCGGCCTCGGTGCCTGTTGAGTTCCGATCGCGGCCGGAAGCCCTTCCGGCCGATGTCGCTCACCCCTTCGCGGCGCGGCGGTCCCGAGCATGTTAACGCCGTTCCTGATCGCTGAGAGGCGGCTTGGTGTAGACCTCGTCGCCAGGCAACAGCGGCGTGCCGCCGATCGTCTCGATGACCTCGGTGTACTCGCCGTCGCTGATGCCGAAGCGGCAGGGGACGAATCGCTTTCCCCAGGCGTCGGACGAGCCGCTGTCGGGGGCGACCTTGAGCCAGATGCCCTTCTGGTCCTGCCAGGTCTTGACGGACTCGGCGGGGACGCGCAAGACGTCCTGGGCGCTCTGCACGGTGAACTCGACCTGCGTCTGGGTGCCCAGGGGCAGCAGGTAGCGTTTCTCGTCGTCGATCTCGACGTGGACGTCGAACTGGATGATCGCGGCGCCGACGTTGAGCTGGCCCTGGGGCTCGACGCGCATGATCCGGCCGGTGAAGACCTCGTCGCGGAAGGCGTCGACCGTGATGCGGACTTCGCCGCTGCGCTTGGCCATCTGCTCGGCGTTGCGCGCGGCGGCCTCGCGCAGCTTCTCGACCATGGGCAGTGCGTCGATGGGCGAGATGTCGACGATGGCGCCGTAGTCGGCCTCGTTGACGCGGGCGATGACCTTGAGCTGCGACAGGTCGGCCAGCGTCATCAGCAGCGTGCCGCCGGTGAAGCCCCCGGTGCCCGACTGCACGAGCATGCCCTCGGTCACCAGGACGTCGGTGACGATGGCATCGTGCTTGGAGGTGATGGTCGTCTCGCGCAGCCGCTCCTCCGCGTCCTCCAGCTCCTTCTGCGCCTGGGCCAGGTTCGCCTCCGCGATGCGCACGTTCGCCTCGGCCTCCTTGATGCCGTTCTGACTGTTCACGGCCTGGGCCTTGGCGGCCTGCACCTGTGCCTGGTTGACCCGCAGCCGCGCCTCGCCGTTGCGGATGTCCTGCTCGCTGGCGGCCGTGGCGCTCATGCGCTTCAGCTCGTCGAGATCCGCTTGAGTCACGTACAACTGGGCCTCCAGCTCGTCGACGCGCGCGTTGGCGATCTCCACGCTCTGGCGGGCCTGCTCGACCTGCACCCGCGCCAACTCCAGCCCGGCCTTCACCCGGTCATGGGCCGCACGGGCCCGGTCCACGCTGCGCTGCTCGTCGTCACGCTTCAACTCCAGCAGCACGTCGCCCACCTTCACGGCGTCGCCCTCCACGACCGGAATGCGGATCACTTCGCCCGATGCCTTGCTCTTGACCCCGATCTCCTTCAGCGGCCGCACCAGCCCCGACGCCGTGATCGGAACCCGGATGCTCCCCCGATCGACCTTGCCGATCTTCGGTTTCTGCCACTCCGGCGTCACGCGCATGGTGCGGACGTACAGCCAGCCCGCGACAATCGCCATGAGCACCAACAGCACCGCCAGCAGCTTCGTCATCGACGCACCTCTGCACGCGCCAGACCGAGCGCGGCACAACCGAGGAGAGCCCCAGCGGCGTCCGCGCCGGCACCAGCCGGGCGCCGCGAGCCCGGCCGCCGTCTCATCTTATTCGCTTTTGGTTGCGGGGTATTGCCGGGGCCCGCGGGATTCAGAAGCAGCGCGCCGCATTCGGAGCGGCGCGATCCACCCGCTCCCTGGACCCGCCGGGCCCCGTCTCCGCGGCAGGCCGCTACAGCAGCCCGTGCTTCTGAAGCCGGTAGCGCAGGCGGTCGCGCGTCAGGTGCAGCAGCCGGGCGGCGTGGCTCTGGTTGCCGCCGGTGCGCTCCAGGGCCTGCGTGAGCAGGTTGCGTTCGAGGCGGCCGAGCTTGCGGAAGTCGAAGCCCTGCGGCGGCAGGGTGACGTGCTCGAAGTCCCAGTCCCAGGTGGCGTGCTGGGCCTGGCCGAGGAGGATATCGTTGGGACCGAGCTCGGTGCCGGTGCACAGGAGGGCGGCGCGCTCCAGCACGTTGCGCAGTTCGCGCACGTTTCCGGGCCACGGGTACGAGTACAGCTTTTCTAAGGCGCGCGGCGAGATCGCCGTGATGTTCTTCTTGAACTCGCGCGTGAAACGCTGCACGAACGCCTGCGCCAGCAGCCGCAGGTCGTCGCCGCGCGCCCGCAGCGGCGGCAGCAGGATGGTGACGACGTTGAGGCGATAGAGCAGGTCGCGGCGGAATCGGCCCTCGTTGATGGCCTGCTCGATGTCGCGGTTGGTCGCGGCGATGACGCGGACGTCGACGGTCAGCTCGCGCGTTCCGCCGACGCGCCGGAACTTGCGCTCCTCGAGGAATCGCAGCAGCTTGGCCTGGAGCGCGGCGGGCATGTCGCCGATCTCGTCGAGGAAGACGGTGCCGCCGTCGGCGACTTCGAGCAGGCCTTTTTTCTGGGCCTTGGCGTCGGTGAAGGCGCCGCGTTCGTGGCCGAAGAGCTCGCTCTCCAGCAGCGTCTCGGACAGGGCGGTGCAGGTGATGTTGACGAAGGGCCGGCCGGCGCGGTCCGACTTCTGGTGGATGACGCGGGCCACCAGGTCCTTGCCGGTGCCGGTCTCGCCGCGCAGCAGCACGGTCGAGACGCCGGTGCGGGCCACCTGGTCGACGACCTCCATGATCCGCGTCATGGAGTGGTCGCTGCCGATGATGGTGTCGGTTCCGAACTCGCCCTTGAGGTTCTGGCGCAGCTCGCGCACCTCGCGCCGCAGCTTGGTCGTCTCGAGCGCCTTGTCGACCACCAGCAGCAGCCGCTCCATCTCGAACGGCTTGGGGAGGTAGTCGTAGGCGCTGAGCTTGATCGCCTCCACGGCGCTCTCGATCGAGCTGAACGCCGTCATCATGATCACGACCGTGTCCGTGTCGGACTCGCGCAGCTTCCGCAGCACGTCCAGCCCGGTCATGTCCGGCAGCTTGTAGTCGAGCATGATGAAGTCGAAGAGGCCGGCGTCGAGCGCCTCGAGCGCCGCGCGGCCCGTCTCCGCCTCGGTCACCCGGTACCCGCGCTCCTCGAACTTCTGCCGCAACGACCAGCGGATGAGGGCTTCATCCTCGACGATCAACACCCGAATGCTCATTGGCCCGTCTCCACTTCCTCCGGCCCGTGCCGCGGCAGGCGAACCGTCACCGTCGTCCCCCGGTCCCGCTGGCTCTGGATCGCGATCGTCCCGCCGTGAGACTCCACGATCCGCTGGCAGATCGACAGCCCGAGTCCCGTCCCGCGCGCCTTGGTCGTGAAAAACGGCTCGAACGCCCGCTGCCGCGTCGGCTCATCCATCCCGTGACCCTGGTCTTCAACCACCAGCCGGACCTCCCGCTCGCTCAGGCTCGTCACCAGCCGCACCGCCCGGCCGTCCGGCGACGCGTGCGCCGCATTCAGCAGCAGGTTCAGCAGGAGCTGCTCCATCTGGTCCTCGTCGGCGCGAAACGTGAACGGGGGCCCGACGGCCACGTGCTCAAGGCGGATGCGCTGAAAGTCGGGCTCGCGCAGCAGCACGGCCCGCACGCGCTCGATGATGCGCTCGGGCTCGCAGACCTCGATTCGCGGCGTTTTCGGCCGAGCATAGACCAGCAGGTCCTTCACGGTCCCATCCAGTCGGTTGATCTGCCTCAGAATCTCGACCAGTACCGGGCGGTGAGGATCGTCGGGCCGCAGGGCGTCACGGATCACCTGGATCGCCCCGCTGATGCCGGCCAGCGGGTTCTTGATCTCGTGCGCCAACGACGCCGCCAGCCGCCCGATCCGCGCCAGGTGCTCCGATTGCGTCAGGCGCTCCTGCACCGCGCTGCGCTCGAGTTGCCGGACCTGGTCACTGTAGGCCTCGCTGTACGAATCCAGCATCACCGCCGCCTCAAGCGCCAACAGCTTGCAGACCGAAGACAGGTGCTCGGTTGGTTCCGGAAACCCCGACGCGATCACCGCCCGTTCGATCTCCTGGCGCACGACCTCCAACGCCGCGAGCGTGTATCGCGGCTCCACGCCGACGCGGACGTGGACTTCGCCGATGAGGCGACGACGACACCAATAATCCTCGTCGTATGGTCCGGTAAAAAACGTTCTCAGCCACTCGCGGAGGCTGGTCTTCAGGCGCACCACAACTTCTGGACTGTCCCCGAGCGCGGCCCGGACGGCCGGCCGTTTCAGAATCTCGTCGTAGAAGCGATCCACCACTCGACCGAAGTGCGGCTCAACGTGTGGGCGCAGCGCGGCGACGCGCGCCTGGTCGAGCGGGCAGAAGCTGACGTAGTCCGCGATTTCCTGGGCGCGAGCCGCCGGCATGCTCCGGATACTAGCGGTCGAGATTAATCCCGTCAGGGGTCGCCCGGGCCGGGACTGGGGAGTAATCCGCGCACGGCGGGCCGGCGCTGCGCCTTTCGGCGCATCCCGCGCCGTGAGAACCGGCGGTTGCGCGCTCCCCCGCTGCGTCTCGGGCTGGAACGCGATGTGCCACCCGCGTTTGGGAGAAAGCGTAACCCGAGCCCCTCGACCGGATGCAAGCCCGATGGTTCCGCAGCGCACCGTCAGCCCGCAAACACGGCAACGAGCCCGGCTGCTGATCGTCTCGCCCGACGCCCTGACGGAGTGGTCGGTGAGGAGCTACCTGCGGCCGTGGTTTGATGTCCGGGTGGCGCACTCGGTCACGCAGGCCCTGCGAATCCTCGAAGCCGAGCGATTCGACGCCCTCGTGTTGGCGGAGGACCTGACGGAGCGGGCCGGTGCAAGACTTGAGAGAAAGGCAAGGGCTCGCAATGCGGGCGTCCTCATCGTCCACATGGTCATTTCCGACGGCGAGATTCACCCGGAACGCACGGCGGGCTGCTGGATCGAGAAGCCCTTCCAGCTCTCGCAACTGGCCTTGGCGCTGGGCGTGCCAGCCGCGGAAGTCCTGACCGACTCCTAACCGACGGCGGGGCCATCGCCCAGCGGGCGCCCCGCGTGTGCGCTCCGCCGGCGGCTTCGCGCGCGGGCCGTTCCGGCTATAATCGCCGATCCTGAACGGAGCGTGGGCGCGGCTTTCCGCGCGTAGATTGGCGCAAGGCGGGCGAGCGCGTCAGCTCGGCGGCCTGTGGCCGGCCGGTCGGGGTTCGGCGGAGGCATCGTGAGCTGGCAGGCGGTAGATCGAACGCGCGTCCCGGAAGAGCAACTCGGCCCCGGCCTCAGCGAAGCCGTGAAAGAGAAGATCCGCGCGTTTTTTTCGCGGTATCCGACGAAACAGGCGGCCGTGCTGCCGGCGCTGCACATCGCCCAGGACGCGCTCGGCTACGTCTCGCTTCGCGCCATGAAGGAGCTCGCGGAGCTGCTGGAGATCCCCCCGTCGAAGGTGATGGACGTCGTCACGTTCTACACGCACTTCTGGACGCACCCGAAGGGCCGCAAGACGCTGCTGCTCTGCCGCTCGATCAGTTGTGAGCTGCTCGGCGCCGGCAAGCTGAAGGACGCCATCCGTCAGCGCCTCGGCATCGGCGAGCACGAAACGACGCCGGACGGTGAATACTCGTTCATGACCGAGGAGTGCCTGGCGGCGTGCGACCACGCGCCGTGCCTGATGGTGAACGAAAAGATGCACAAGTGCGTCAGGCCGGAGGACCTCGAGCGTATCCTGGCCGACGCGGACAACGATCGCCTCGATATCCCGCGGAGCGACCTGTTCGACGCACCGTAACAACCGACTCTTATGCCATACGAAAAGATACTCACGCGAAACGTCGGCGTGCCCGGCAGCACGTCGCTGAAGGCCTACCAGGCCGCCGGCGGGTACGAGGGCGCCCGCAAGGCCCTGGCCATGAAGCCGGACGAGCTCGTCGAGCTGGTCAAGAAGGCCAATCTGCGCGGCCGCGGCGGAGCGGGCTTCCCCGCGGGCGTGAAGTGGTCGTTCCTGCCGCCGAACCGCGACGTGACCTACCTTTGCGTCAACGCGGATGAGTCAGAGCCGCCGACGTTCTGCAACCGCGTGCTGATGGAATCGGACCCGCACATGCTGCTGGAGGGCATTCTGATCGCGGGATACGCGACGCGGACGACGATCGCCTACATCTACATGCGTGGCGAGTTCACCGAGCAGTTCCACATCATGCAGAGGGCCGTGGACGAGGCCTACGCCGCCGGCTATTTCGGCAGGAACGTGCTGGGCAGCGGATACGACATCGAGTGCTACATTCACCGCGGCGCCGGGGCGTACGTCTGCGGCGAGGAGACGGGGCTGATCGAGAGCCTGGAGGGCAAGCGCGGCTGGCCGCGCATCAAGCCGCCCTTCCCGGCCGTCGAGGGCCTCTTCCGCAAGCCAACGGTGGTCAACAACGTCGAGACACTGGCCTGCCTGCCGCACATCCTGACGCGGGGCGTGGACTGGTGGCTCGCCCTGGGGCCGAAGGGCTCACACGGGACGAAGATGTACTGCGTCAGCGGCCCGGTGAAGCGTCCGGGCTGCTACGAGGCGCCGCTGGGCATCAGCACGCGCGAGCTGATCTACGGGCCGGATTTCGGCGGCGGCATGCGCGACGGAATGAAGGTGAAGGCCTGCTCGCCCGGCGGGCTGAGCATGGGCTTTCTGCGCGGCGACCTGTTTCCGAAGAACCCCAGCGCCGACAAGCTCGACCTGGCCCAGGACTACGATGAGCTGGACTGCAAGCTTGACTTCGACGACACGCGCCGGTACGGGCTGCTGGGGCTGGGGACGGCGGCGGCGGTGGTGGTCGGCGAGGACACCGACATCCGCGACGTGCTGGTGAACGTGGCGCGGTTCTACGCGCACGAGTCCTGTGGCCAGTGCACGCAATGCCGCGAGGGCACGGGCTGGATGTACAAGATCGCGCAGCGCATCCGCGCCGGCGCCGGACGGCGCTATGATCTCGACCTGCTGGCCGAGATCACGACCAACATGGGCATGATGCCGGGGCTGAGCATCTGCGGCCTGCCCGACGGCGCCGCCTGGCCGATCCGCACGCTGGTGCAGCGCTTCCGCAGGGAGTTCGAGCGGCACATCGACGCCCAGGCGCCGGGCGCCGTGGAGCAGGCCATCCGGCGCGTGAACCCGGCGGCGTACGAGCTGCCGATCGTGCAGGGCCGGGCCGTCGCGCCGGAGCGCGGATCGATGTCGTACGAGCACGAATGGAGCAACGCGGCGGGGACGTGAGTTCGCGTGACGTGAGGCGCGTCCTCGGCTGGCGTTGAATGCGGAACAGATGCGTCAGGCGGGGGATTCTGGCGCTATTGGGATGGCCGAATGCCGACGATCACGATAGACGGGAAGAAGGTCGATTGCCGCGAGGGCGTGCCGGTCTTGCAGGCGGCGCTCGAAGCCGGCCTGGAGGTGCCGCACTACTGCTATCACCCCGGGCTGAGCATCGTGGCGAGTTGCCGGCTGTGCCTGATGGAGATGAAGATGCCCAACCCCCAGACGAAGGAGCTGGAGTGGGCGCCGCGGCTCTTCCCCTCGTGTCAGACGCCCGTCCGGGACGGCATGGAGGTGCGTTTCGAGTCGCCCGCGGTGCAGGGCAACCAGCAGCACGTCATGGAGTACTACCTCGTCAACCATCCGCTCGACTGCCCGGTCTGCGACAAGGCCGGCGAGTGCTATCTCCAGGACTACAGCGAGCGCTTCGGTCACGCCAGCAGCCGCATGGTCGAGGACAAGCACAAGAACCCCAAGAAGAACATCGGAAGCGACACGCTGCTTTACCAGGATCGCTGCGTGCTCTGCACGCGCTGCGTCCGATTCTGCGACGAGATCGCCGGCGCGGGCGAGCTGCGCGTGGTCGATCGCGGCAATCGCTGCGAGATCGACGTTTTTCCCGGCGTGCCGCTCGACAACCCGCTTCAAGGCAACGTCGTCGATCTGTGCCCCGTGGGGGCGCTGCTCGACAAGGGCTTCCTGTTCCGGCAGCGCGTCTGGATGCTGCGGCACACGCCCAGCGTCAGCCCGGCCGACAGCAGCGGCGCGACGATCTGGATCGACCACAACGACGAGGGCGTCCACCGCTGCCGCCCGCGCTTCAACGAGCGGGTGAACCAGTGGTGGATCAGCGACGAGCAGCGCTTTGCCTGGCGCGCCTACGTCCGCCGCGAGCATGAGCGCCTGACGCTCCCACGGCAGCGGCGCGGCGGCGAGACCGAGACCGTGCGCTGGGAGGACCTGCCCGCCATCCTGCGTTTCCGCTTCGAGCAGGCCGCACGAGCCCCATCCGGGCCCCAGGCGCCAGCGCCCGGGTCAAAAGTCGCGGCCGTGCTCAGCCCGATGATGAGCTGCGAGGAAGCCTGGCTCCTGGGCCGGTTCATCCGCTCCGTCGCGCCACAGGCGACGCTCGTCCTCGGACACGTACCCGTCGTCGGCCAGGACCGCACGTTCGCCAAGGGGTTTGTCATCCGGGCGGAGAAGTGCCCCAACCGCCGCGGCGTCGAGCGCGCCATGGAGTCGCTCGGCGGGCCGAACCTGGCGCTGGCCGACTTCCTGAAAGCCGCGGGCGAGGGCAAGTTCGCGGCGGCGTACGTGGTTGGGGGCTATCCGGAGAGCTGGGTGACGCCCGACATGCAGAAGCCGCTGGCGAAGGTCGAGTTCCTGGTGGTGCATGACCTGTTCGCGTCGCCGCTCAGCGCGGCCGCGACGATCGTGATCCCTGGCGCGAGCTGGATGGAGCGCGAGGGGACGTTCATGAACTGCGACGGGCTGGTGCAGCCGTTCGAGCGGGCGATCGTCCCGCTCGAGGGCGTCAAGTCCGACGGGCAGTTCTTCCACGAGCTGTGCGGCGAGCCGGGGCTGTTCCGCTCGCGCCGGACGCGAGAGAAGATGGCGGAGACGATGCCGGAGTTCGCGAGCGTGTTCGTGCCGCGCCAGGAGCCGGAATACGCGCATTGAGGCGCAGGCGCGGATGCGCGGAGATCGGGCAGAGCCGTCGGCGCGAGCCGGCCGTCGTGCGCGGCAGCGACGAGCAAGCCGCCGCGATGCAAGGGTGACGCTGCAACCAGCCGCTGTGCGAGGGTGATATGCCGCCGAAAGTGCCACGTCCGGACCCGGCCGCCGCTTTCATCGAGCGCACGCTGCGCGACTGGCGCGTCATCGCCGCGCTGGGCGCCGTGCTGCTGATCGCGCCCGTTCCGCTCGTGTGGCTGGGGTGGCCCTGGATTCGCCCGCTGCTGGAGTCGCAGTTCTGGTTCAGCCTGATCCTCGGCGGGCTGGCGGTCTTCATCGTCATCCACCTCGACGCCGCGTTCATCCTGGCGGAGCGGAAGCTGTCGGCGTTCATCCAGGATCGCAAGGGGCCGAACCGCGTCGGCTTCTGGGGGCTGTTGCAGCCGGTGGCGGACGGCATCAAGTTCCTGCTGAAGGAAGACTACACGCCCAAGCAGGCCGACAAGCCGGTGTTTATTCTGGCGCCGGCGCTGGCGTTCGTGATCTCGCTGGCCGGGGTGGCGATCATCCCCTGGTTCGACCAGATCACCTGGCCGTGGACGGGGCCGGACGGCGAGACCTACACCGTCGTCGGCCAGATGGCCAGTCTCGACATCGGCCTGCTCTACCTGCTGGCCTTCGGCGCGATGAGCGTCTACGGCGTGGTGCTGGCGGGCTGGGCCAGCAACAACAAGTACGCCTTCTACGGCGCGATGCGCGCCACCGCCCAGATGCTCAGCTACGAGATTCCGCTCGGACTGGGCCTGCTGGCGGTCCTGCTCGTCGCCGGCAGCGTGCGGCTCGAAGGCATCGTCGAGTCGCAGGCGGCCAGCGGGGTGTGGAACGTCTTCGTTCATCCGCTGGCGTTCCTGCTCGTGCTGATCGCCGGCTTCGCCGAGACCAACCGGGCGCCGTTCGACCTGGCCGAGTGCGAGCAGGAGCTGGTCGCCGGCTATCACACCGAGTATTCGTCGATGAAGTTCGCGCTGTTCTTCCTCGCCGAGTATTCGCACATGGTGATCGGCAGCGCGCTCGTGACGGCCCTTTTCCTCGGCGGATGGGCGCCGCTGCCGTTTACGTCCTGGCTCGCCGACAACCACACCTGGTGGGCCGGACTCATCAAGTTCAGTGTCTTCTGGGGCAAAATCCTGCTGCTCATCGGCCTCTACATGGTCGTGCGCTGGACGTTGCCGCGCTTCCGCTTCGACCAGCTCATGCGCCTGGCGTGGAAGGGCATGATCCCCCTCGGCATGGTCATCGTCGTCGTCCAGGGAATTGCCACCGGCCTCGGGTGGCGCATCGACCCGGCGGCCCCCTGGACCGCCAACCTGCTGGCCGGCGGGCTGATGCTCGGGATCAACATTCTCATCACCCTCGGCGTGCTCTGGCTCATGAGCCGCAGCCGCGCGCCGGTCACCGGCCGCCAGGACAACTTGCCGGACGTCATCGTGCCGCCGGCCGAGGCGCGCCTGGCGCGGTAGCGGGCCGGGCGGGTGTCCGGGGCCCGGAGGAACTCCGCGTTTGCCGCGGGCATGCGCCGGCAGGACCTGCGTCAGGCGGGGGCGCCCGACGCAACTTGCCCGATGGATGCGTCACCAATGGTCAACCAGCCGACCACGCCCGTCCCTGCCGCCCAAGAAGACGGCGCCGCCGACGGCGGCGCATCGGCCGGCGCCGCGGCGCGGGGCTGGGCGGGCAACGCGGCGTTGCTGATTGCGATCGCCGCGGGCGTGGGCGTGTTGCTGTATCACGCGCGCTCGCACCTTCCGTTCATGTCGGACGACGCGTTCATTTCGCTGCGATACGCGCAGCGGCTGCTCGAGGGTCACGGGCTGACGTGGACCGATGGCCCGCGCGTCGAGGGCTACACCAACCTGCTCTGGCTGCTGGCGTGTGCCGGCCTCGGCGCGCTCGGCGTCGATCTCGTGGACGCCGCCCGCGCCCTTGGCATCGTGAGCACGGCCGGGGCCCTGGTCGCCGTGGCGCTGACCCTGCGCCCGCGGCGTTTCGACGAGGTTGCCGCCCCGCTGGCGGCGACGGTCGGCCTGGCGCTCACGGGCACGTTCGCCGTGTGGGCCATCGGCGGGTTGGAGCAGCCTTTTGTCGCGTGCTTTCTGGCGTGGAGCATCGCGCTGCTGCTGCCGGCGCTGCAAGAGGAGCGCGGCGTTGTGCGCATCCTGCTGGCGGGGCTGATGCTCGGCCTGCTGTGCCTGAGCCGCGCCGACGGGCCGGTGCTCTGCGTGGCGGTCGGGGTCGGACTGCTGGCCGCGCTGCACCTGTCGAGCCGCGCGTGGAGGTCCGTGCTGCTGCTGGCCGTCGTGCCGCTCGTGCTGACGGGCGGCCAGCTCCTGTTCCGATACCTGTACTACGGCGATCTCGTGCCCAACTCGGCGCGCGTCAAGGTCGCCTTCTCAACGCACCGCGTCGCGAGCGGCTCGGCCTACGTCTGGCACGGAGTGCTCGCCTACGCTCCGATGGTCCTGGCGGCAATCGCCGCGGCGCTGGTCTGTGCCCGCCAGACGCAGGCCCGCCGGCGCATCACCTTTCTCGTCGCGATCCCGCTGGTTTGGCTGGCCTACGTAGCCTTCGTCGGCGGAGACATCTTTCCCGCGCGGCGGCAATGGGCGGCGCCGCTGATCCCGATCGCGATCATGGCCGGCGAGCTGCTGCGTTTCGTGAACGACCGGCCGGCATGGGGTCGCGCCGCCGCCGCCGCTCTGGCCGCGGGCGTGGTGGCCATCACGGGGTTTCAGCAGACGGCCTCGAGCGATCCCGAGGTGCTCAAGGCCCGCTGGGAGCGCTGGGAGTGGGACGGGCTGGCGGTCGGCGAGCTGCTGCGGGCAGCATTCGAGGAGCAGCAGCCGCTGCTGGCGGTCGATCCGGCGGGGGCGCTGCCGTACTACTCCCGTCTGCCGGCGCTCGACATGCTGGGGCTCAACGACCGGCACATCGCCAGCAACCCGCCGGTGGACTTCGGCCGCGGCTGGATGGGACACGAGCTGGGTGATGGGAAGTACGTGCTGGACTGCAAGCCCGACCTCGTCGTTTTCGAGGTGCCGGCGGGGCGCGAGCGGGCGTTCTTCCTGAGCGGCAGGCAGATGCAGGGCGACGACGAGCTGCGGATTCCCGCCGACCCGCGGTTTGCCGAGCTTTACCGGCTGATTCAGTTCGAGGCCGCGCGTGGCGACGCGAGTCCGATCAAGGGGCCCGCGGTGCGCAGCGTCATCTGGACGCGCATTGAAGACGGGCGGATCGGCGTGGAGCGCGGTGCGGATCGGCTGGTGGTGCCGGGCTATCTGCTGGCGGCCCCGCCCGATGCAGTTGCCCGGCTCGATAAGCGCGGGCGCCTGGTATGCGTCATTACCACGTCCGGCGGGGGCCACCTGTCGCGCTTGAGTCTCGGGGCGGGGCGCTGGCGCGTCTCGGCCGATGCGGACGGGCCCCTGCGGCTCGAGATCCGAACGACCGGCGCCCAGCGCAGCCTGTTCTCAGGATCGCCGCCGGGGAGTTTCGCGCTGGCCGCCGACGAGCCGCCGGAGATCGACGTGTCGGCGCGGACGCCTGATCGGAGCGAGATTCGGCGGGTGGTGATCGAGGTGCAGGACTGAGCGGATCGTGTGTGGCGACGATCGGCGGCCAGGCGTCAGAGCCGCTCGTCGCTCTCGGCCTGGCGCATGAGGCGAACGGCCCGTCGGCCGCGCAACTGCCCGGGCCGGCCGGCGAACTTGTTGCGGCCGGCGATCTGCACCATCAGTTCGCCGGCGACGGACTTGTCGAGCGGCAGCAGGTCGCCGGCGCGCAGCTCGCGCAGCTCGCTGAGGCGGATGGAGGTCTGTCCGAGGAACACGGTCAGCGGGATGGTGGTCTTCGACAGGTTACGCACGATGCGCTTGCGGTGGGTCTCGGTGGCGGGCTTGGGCTTGTAGAACCACGACTGCGTGGTCAGGTGGCTGAGCACCGAGTCGATGATGTTGTAGGGAATGCACAGGCTCATCGTGCCGGCGTTCTGGCCGAGGCGAATCTCGAACGTGATCAGCACGATCACCTCGGTCGGCGCCACGATGTGGACGAGCTGCGGGTTGCTCTCGTTCTGCACCACGCTGAAGCGCGCGTCCACGATGTTGCGCCACACTTCCGACAGGTGCTCCAGCGCCCGGTCCGCGATCCGCATCAGCAGCCGCCACTCGATCGACGTCAGCGGCCGCGGCGGGACGAACGTCGCCTGGGCGCTGCCGCCCAGCAGCCGGTCGATGAACGGGTAGATGATGAGCGGGCTGAACTCCAGGCACATCTGGCCTTCCAGCGGCGGGGCCTGGAGGATCATGAAGCCGGTCGGGTTCGGCAGCGAATGCGTGAACTCGCCGTAGGTGAGCTGCTCGACGTTGATGACGCGCACGTCGATCAGTGCCCGCAGGAGGCCCGACAGGCTCACGCTGAGGTTGCGGGCGAAGATTTCGTGGATCGCCGACAGGGCGCGGATCTGGTCCGCGCTGACCCGGTGCGGCCGCTTGAAGTCGTACTTGGGCGTCGAGTTGGAGTTGGAGCCGGGACCGATAACGGACGGCGTGTCCTCCGACTCCGACGACTCCGCCGCCACCGACTCCAGCAGGGCGTCGATCTCTCTCTGGTCGAGCACTTCGGCCATGGGGCAGGCTCCGAGGCGGTCCCACGCTGGCGGTCGCCCGCTCGGTCTATCGGGACACCGGGCCGTGGCGCTGCGGCGGCGGGCTGCGGTTGCGCGTTTCCTGCGACCCCGCCACGCCCGTCGTTCAAACTGAGACACAACCGGCTGCGGTCTCCGGCTTGACGGCAGCCGCCCTGGGAGGCTATTGTTCACGGTTCGTGTCGTCGCGCTTCGGCCGACGGGGGCGCCCAAAGCTCGGGATGCCGGATCGTTGCGTGTCTTCCGCCCTGCGGCGGGGGTGCGCAGGCCACTTGGGAGGTGACGCTTGGTATCGGCGGTTGTCCGCGAGATGCTGGAATCAGGAATACACTTCGGCTCGCAGTGCAGCCGCTGGAACCCGAAGATGGCGCCGTTCATCTACGGGAAGCGCAACGCCATCCATATCATCGACATCCGCGAGACCTTGCGCGGGCTGCTGCGGGCGCAGAAGTTCCTGGCCCGGGTGGTGCTCCGCGGCGACGACGTGCTGTTCGTCGGGACCAAGCGCCAGGCGCGCGAGCCGGTCGAGGAGGCCGCGGCGCGCTGCGGCATGCACTACGTGTCGGAGCGCTGGCTGGGCGGCACGTTGACGAACTTCCGCACGATCCGCTCGCGGCTTCAGCGGCTTGAGGAGCTCGAGGCGCTGACGGCCAGCCCGCAGTGGGAGACGGGCTATTCCAAGAAGATGAAGTCGATGCTCGCGCGCGAGCTGTCGAAGATCCGTCGCAACCTGGAGGGCATCCGCAGGATGACGCGGCTGCCCGGCGCCCTGGTGGTGATCGACGTGCGCAAGGAAGTGAACGCGCTGCGCGAGGCCAAGGCCCTCGGCATACCGACGATCTGCCTGATCGACACGGACAGCGATCCGGACCTGGTCAGCCTTCCCATTCCCGGCAACGACGACGCGATCCGCTCGATCCGCTTCGTGCTCGGCAAGCTCGCCGACGCCGTCGAGGAGGCCAAGCGCGGCCGGCCCGAGCCGGCCCCGGTCGAGACCGACGAGAACGGCGCGCCCGCGCGACGCCGCAGCCGTCGCGGCGATGGCCCGCGGCGCGGAGCCGAGCCCGCCGGCGTGGCCGCCGCCCCGGATGCGCCGCCCGTCGAGGCGGTCGAGGGCGAATCTGAACGGCCCGCACCGCCGGCGGGTGGAGACATGGCGCCGCTGGTGAACTGACGGACGGCACGGCGCGGTGGCTGGACGGCGAGCGGCATAGGCACGATTGGCACAGACGTTCCTTCCTTTGCGCGGGGGTTGGCTCGGCGCTTGAGGTGGAGGTCCCTGATTCATGGAAATCTCGGCCGCGAAAGTGATGGCCCTGCGGAACAAGACCGGCCTGCCGATGATGGACTGCAAGAAGGCGCTCATGGAGAGCGGCGGCGACGAAGAAAAGGCGATGGAGTGGCTGCGCAAGGCCGGTCTGGGCAAGATCGAGAAGCTGGCCGACCGCGCGGCGACGCAGGGCCGCGTCGCGTGCTACGTCGATTCGGTGAGCGGCCGGGGCGGCATCGCCGAGCTGCGCTGCGAGACCGCGCCGGTGGCGAACACCGAGGATTTCACGAAGCTGGCCAACCTGGTGGCGCGGCTGGCGGCAGGCAGCGACAACCCGACACCCGAGAGCGTCCGCGGGATGCGCCTGCCAGACGACCCATCGCGCACGCTGGCCGATTACTGGACCGACGCGGTCAACCGTATGCGTGAGAACATGCAGATCGCCAAGGTCGGAGCGCTGACGGGCCAGGTCGGGTCGTACGTGCATCACAACGCGCAGGTGGGCGTGCTGATCGAGGTCAGCGCCGCCTGTCCGGACTCGGCCAAGACCGACGTCTGCATGCACATCGCCGCGATGCGGCCGCCCTATGTCAATCGCGACCAGGTTCCCGCGGCGGACGTGGAGCGTGAGCGCGCGGCGGCGCGTGAGGCGGCGAAGGGCAAGCCGGCCCCCGTGGTCGAGAAGATCGTCAGCGGCAAGCTCGACCGCTGGTTCAGCGAGTTCGTCCTGCTGGAGCAGCCGTTCGTCAAGGACGACAAGCAGAGCGTGTCGGCATTCCTCAACCAGGTCGCCAAGGGGCTGACCGTCCGGCGCTTCCTGCGCTACGAGGTGGGTGTGGGCTGATCGGCGGCAGGCCGCGGGCCGCTCGCAGGCGTCCGACGGCCGCAGCGAGCGGACAGCGCGTTCATGCCTTTTCAATCACCGCCGATCGTCCTCGAACAGTCCGAGCTGGAAGCACACTGCCGGCGCTGGCGCAGCGCCGGGCGCTTCGCCTTCGACACGGAGTTCATCCGCGACGAAACGTACGACGCCGCGCTGTGCCTGGTGCAGGTCAGCGACGGTCGCGAGGTCGTGCTCATCGACCCGCTCGCGGACCTGGACGTCGCGCCATTCTGGGAGCTGGTGTGCGACCCGGACGTGCTGACGATCGTTCACGCCGGAAAAGAAGACTTCGAGGTCTGCCTGCGCCAGACGGGTCGCGCGCCGCGCAACGTCTTCGACGTCCAGATCGCCGCCGGCTTCGTCGGCCTCGGCTATCCGATCAGCCTGACACGACTCGTGCAACTGGTGCTGCACCGGCGGCTGGTCAAGGGGCAGACCCTCACCGACTGGCAGCGCCGCCCGCTGACCGAGCAGCAGCTTCGCTATGCCGTCGAGGACGTGGCCCACCTGCCGCAGATCTGCGACCGGCTGTCGGCGGAGATCGAGCGGCGCGGGCGCTCGGCCTGGGCCCGCGAGGAGTTCGACCGCTTCGAGTCGGCCGATTTCTACCGCCGGGCGGTGAGTGAGCGCATCGACAGGTTCAAGGGCGCCAGCCGCCTGGACCGGCTGGGGCTGGCGGTGCTGGCGCGGCTGGTGGAGTGGCGCGACGTCTGGGCACAGGAGCGCAACCGCCCGGCCCGCGCCATGATGCGCGACGACGTCGTCCTCGAGATCGCCCGCCGGCGGCCCGCAAAGGGCTCGGACCTCGAAGTGCTGCGCGGCTTTCCGCAGTCGCGCAACCCGAAGGTCATTCGGCAGATTCTCGACATCATCGCCGAGGCTCGCCGGATTCCGCCGGGCGAGCTGCCCGAGGCGCAGGCAGCCCATATCGAAGCGCCGATGACGCGCGTGGCGCTCGATCTGCTCTCCGCCGCCGCACGGGCCATTTGCCACGAGGAGAGCCTGAGCGTCGAGCTGGTTGGTTCGTCGCAGCGGCTCCGCGAGCTGCTGGACCACACGTCGGGGCAGGCCGGCGAGACGCCCGCGCTGCTTCAGGGCTGGCGTGCGGAGTTCATCGGCCGCCGGCTCTGCGACCTGCTCGAGGGGCGCTGCGAGCTGCATTTCTCCGGCTGGCCGGAAAACCCGCGGCTCCGGACAGTCACCCACGGCGGTGGAAACGCCGGCGCCAGCGCGGATCGTTGATCGCCCTCATTCCGGCGCGCCGTCGAGCGCAACATCCACCCCGGTTGTCTCGCGGCCGGCGACGACCTCGACGCCGGCCAGTTCGGCGTCGGCGTGACCAAGCGCCGTGAACACGAGGCGATAGCGGCCCGTCGGCAGACCCACCAGCTTGTACGTGCCGTCCGCCTCGGTCGAGCTACCGCTCACTTCCGCGCCGGCCTCGTCGTAGGCGGTGACGCTCGCGTGCTCGAGCGGGGCCGCGCCGGCGGTGATCACGCGGCCGCTGATGCTGCCGGCCTCCAGCAGGCGAATGAGCCGCATGGCGATCGACGGCGCGAACTTGAACTCCCGGATGGTCGCCGGGTCGCTGATGCGGCCGGCCGGAATGGGCTGGAACGCGCGGCTGAGGTCGACATCGAGCAGCAGCAGCGTCTCGTTGTCCGGCTCGACCTCGAACGCCAGGTGCAGCTTGATGCCGCTCTGCTCGCCGCTCGGCACGCGCAGCACGAACTCGCGCCCGTCCACCAGCCGCACCAGCCCCTCGGTCACGTAGATGCGCATCTGCGAATAGCGGCCGGAGGGAACCTCCGCGTCGGCCAGCAGATCCATGCGCCCGTTTCGCAGGTCCAGCAGGTTGATCCGCCGCTCGCCCGAGAAGATCGTCACGAACGGTCGGCCGCCGGAAGCGTTGGACTTATCGTCGCCGTCGCTGTCGTCGTCCGCGTCACCAGTGACGGCGTCGTCGTCGGCATCGTCCTGGCCGGCGGAGCCGCCCTGCGACCCGGCGCCGGTCGCGCCCGGGTCGTCCTTCTCCGGGGCCGTCGAATCGTCGTCGCCGGACTCGGCGTCGTCATCGAGCTCGTCATCGGCGCCGGCCCGGCGGACGTCGATCCGCGTCACGGTGACCTCGGCGCGTTCGATCAGGGCCACGGGGTAGGGCTTGTCAGTGACCATCAGCCGCACGGAGCCCGGTGGGCCGCCGCCGGACTCGCCGCTGAAGCCCGTCGGGCAACCCGTGACGAGCATCGCACAGACAACGGCCGTCAAAACGGCAGGCGCGCAGAGACCCGCTCGGAGCATGACAAAATCCTCCCATGGGGGATCATACAAATGCGACCGGGCGGATTGCCGTGAGGAGCTCACAGCAAAACGCCCGCGTCCGGGAATGTCGCGACTGAGGCGGTCGCCGGCAGACCATTTCCAAAAGCGCCGTTGCACTCGCAATTCCGCAATGGCTCCAGCTTTGTAGTCGCCGACAAGCGGCGTAGTGGGTATAACGTGGCCGACGCAAGCCCGGTTGCCGCGACGAATCTCGGCCTGTTCGCGAGGTGGGCGCAGTGGCGAAGGTGCGCTGTCCGAACTGCACGGCACAATACGCCGTGCCGGATGTCAAGCTGGGTAAGCGTGCCAGGTGCGCGCGGTGCCAGCAGTCGTTCGTCCTTTCGATCGAAGAGGGCGACCCCATCCCGCTGGCGGCGGACCTCCTGGCCGGGCTGGGACGGGGTGAGACGGTGGCGGCGCCGGCGCCGGAGGGCGATCTGGCTGAGGCCGTTCCCGTGTCGCTGGGCTACGCGAAGGCCGAGCGGCCGAGCGACGGTTCGGCGCCGTCGCTGGGCGCGAGCTTGAAGTCGTACGTCCGCGCGTTGGCCGCTGCGCCGCGGATGTTCACGCGCCTGGGCAACGTCATCACGTTCATTGTCGTGTTCGTCCTGGTGGCGCTCCAGGTGCCGGCCGCCATGGCCCCCTGCTTTGGCCTGATCGCGATGCTGATTCTGAACGGCTGGTACATGGCGTACCTGCTCAACGTGGCCGTCGGCGCCGCCAATGGTGAAGAGGACCTGCCCGACCTGACGCTGACGGAGGGGTTCTGGGAGGGCATCGTCCTGCCGCTGCTCAAGTTCCTCGTTGTCAGCCTGGTAGCGGCCTTGCCGATGATCGCGGCGATGGCGTACTGCACCGCCACGAACCTGGCCTCGGCGGAAGAGGCCTTCGTCGCGGCGCTCATGCTGATGACGCTGAAGTTCGAAGCCCTGTTGGCCCTCAATCCGGCGGTGACGATGGTGGTGGTGCCGGCGGTGGTGGCGGGGCAGGTCATGCTGCCGATGCTGCTGCTGACGGTGGCCGTCGGCGGCATCGGAGCGCTGGTGCGCGTGGACCTGATGCTGACGACGATCATGAACACGCTGCCGGCGTACCTGGTCGTGCTGCTGGTCTACGGGGTGAGCGCCGCCCTGCCGCCCCTGCTTCAGGCGCCGCTGGAGACGGCGGAGGACATGGAGCTGACGCTGCGGCTGCTGGTCATTCCGATCGCGATCATGCTGGTGGAGGTCGCCGCATCGATCATCAGCATGCGCGCGATCGGGCTTTACTACCTGCATTTCAAGCAGCGCTTCGCGTTCGCCTGGGGCTGAGCCGATCGGGAGCCGGCCGTCGCGCGAGCGGGACGCCGCTACGGCGCCGGGCGCGGACCGCGCGCCGGCCGTCGGCGGCGGTATTCCATCAGGAAGCTGAGCCGCGGATCGACGTCCGGGCCGAGTTCGCGGCGCAGGTGGGCGCGGGCCTCGGCCAGCGAGGTGCGCCGTGACAGGTGGGTCAGCAGGATGCGCTCGTTGCGCAGTTTCGGCAGCACGTCGCGCAGGTCGCGGACGTGCATGTGGTTCCCCTGCCGGGCGCGCCGGATGTGGTCGGGGTCGAAGAACGTGCACTCCAGCAGCAGCAGGCGCGCCTCGCGCACGTAGTCCAGCTCGAAGAAGTCGCCTGGCGCCGTGTCGCCGCAGTAGCAGACCAGCGGCGCCTCGACGCGGCGCGTGATCGGCACGCCCTGGGTCTTCAACTCGACAATCTGCGGGCCGGTCAGCCCCTCGTGCTCCGGCAGCAGCTTGTGCCGGACCTCGATGGCCGAGAAACCCAGCGCCCGCACCACGCCGCGCTCGCGCCGCCGGGACGGGTGATTGACCTCGAAGGGCCGCACGATGAGATCGCGCCGCAGGGGGACGTCCTGTCCGGGCCGGGCGACGACGATGTTGGCGGCGGGCTCCTGCCCGTCGATCTGGGCCCAGATTCTCAGCAGCTCCTGGAGCGGTCCGTCGAGTCCCGCGGGCACGTAGACCGTTCCGGGCCGGTTGTCGATGAACATGCGCTGCGAGAAGTAGTAGGCGATGCCAGCGGCATGATCCATGTGGCCGTGGCTGAGGAAGACGTGGTCGACCGCCAGGACCTCGCGGGGCGCCCGGCCGACGTCGAAGGCCAGGTTGAGCTCAGGCAGGACGAGGTAGGTCTCCTCGCCGGCGAGCGAGGCGCCGAGCAGGTGGATGCCGGCGTCATTGAATTCGGCGACGGGCAGGCCCATGCGCGGGGTTATAACGCGAAAACAAGCCGGTGTCGTCGGAAGCGGAGGATTTTGGGTTGACACACTGCATATTGTGTGTTATTCTGATAAGAGATCAATTAGTTGTCGCCCTGTCCGGCGGGTGTCAAAGCGGTACGGCGGGCGGCAGGTCGGGAACTCGGGCGCGGCCGTCAACCGGGAAACGCGAGCCGCATGCGGTGCCCTTTCTGTAATGCTGACAATGACAAGGTCATTGATTCCCGATCGACCGATGGTGGTCGCTGCATTCGGCGTCGTCGGCACTGCGTCGAGTGTCGTCGGCGCTACACCACCTATGAGCGCGCCGAAGAGCGCATCAAGCTGACGGTGATCAAGCGGGACGGGTCGCGCGTCCCGTACGACCGGCGCAAACTGCTCGAAGGGATCCGGCGGGCGGCGTACAAGCGGCCGATCTCTGCCGAGCGGCTTGAGCAGGTGGTGGACGAGGTCGAAGAGCAGCTCGTGGCGGCGTTCGATAAGGAGGTTTCGAGCTCGTCGATCGGCGAGCGTGTCGCCGCGGTGCTGCGGCGCGTGGATCAGGTGGCGTATGTGCGCTACGCCAGCGTCTATCGGCAGTTCCAGGACGTTGGCGAGTTTATCGACGAGGCGCGCGACGTGATCGAGCGTTCGGCCGAAGAGATTCCGGGTCAGCAGAACCTTTTCGATCAGACGGAAGAGACGTGAAGCACGCTGCGACGGTGATGGTTCGCAAGAGCGACGGAACGGGCGAGCCGTTCAACATCGGCAAGCTGCGTCGTAGCCTGTCGGCTGCGATGCGCGAGTGCCACTATGACGAGCGTTTCGCCGACTCGCTGTCGCAGGCCGTGCTGATCCACCTGCGCGAGTGGAAAGAGCGCCGGCCGCCCTCGACCGAGTACATCTTCCGCTGCACGCGGCAGGTGCTGTTGGAAACCGGGCTGGAGGACGTCGCCCGGCAGATGGCCGGCCACCGGCGCCATCGCGCCGCCTGCCGCCGGTCCATTGCCGTCGTCGGCGCACACGGCCGGCAGGGGCCCGCACCGTGGTGCAAGGCGACCGTGTGCGCGGCGCTTCGCCGCCGCCATGGCCTGTCGCCGAGCGTGGCGCGGATTCTCGCGGGCGAGATCGAGAGCCGGGTTGTGGCGCTGAACTACGCCCTGGTTTCCGCCGGGCTGGTCGCCGAGTTGATTCGAAATGAACTGCGTGCGTGGGGCCTGGCAAGCGACGGCCGGGTCGGAGACGGCGTCGCCGTCGCTCCGCCGCCGCACGAGTTGTGACCGCTGTTGTGTCGACTTGCGAGCGCGACGGAATCCGCGCCACGGCTTCGGGCGCGCGGGCGTCGGCACAGTCGCCGCCAGGAGGGTGGCCCTGACTGTTCACGGACGATGAACCGCCGCCGGGGTGCTTCATCAAGCGCCCCGGGCGGCGGCAGTTGTGGGCCGCTTTTTGACAAGCCTCCGTTCCCCTGATGAAGGGCGAGCCGGGTCCCGCCAAACGCCCATGCTCGGCTCGCCCGCCCTTTTTCTCTCCGTCGCGCGTGCAGGCTCACGCTGAAGACAACGAGAGCATTGCCTCACGGCGTCGGTCGTTGCGGCGGAAGCACGAGCACCCGCGCGCTTTGCGGCTGATAGCTCGCGTCCTTCCAACCGAAGTTCCAGAACGCCGCCCCGGCCTCCCGGGCTTCGAGCGTCCTGGCGAAGGTACCCCACGCGGGGCCGGCGCCGGTGTACTCCAAGATGGCGGCCGTCAACTGCCCGTCTCGGCCGATCGAGCGGAACCGCACGCTCCGCTCGACGCCGCCGGGAGTCAGCACCCCCACCTTGTAGAGGTCTTGCGGGTCGCCCTTCCATGTCGCCGCCAGCAGCGGCATGCACCAGAGCCCCGCCCGCCGGTAGCGCCCGTCGCGGCCGGGAGCGATGAGGTCACGCAGGCGGTCGATTTGTGCCGGCGGCGGATCGTCACCGCCCAGGCCGGCGACGCGCCGCGGCCGGAAGCGCACCTGCTCCCAGCGCGTGAGCCAGAGTGGCCCGTCGGGGGCGATCAGCACGCCGAAGGTGTCGCCGGCGACCGTCTCCGGCAGCGCGGGATCGAGCAGCCGCCCGGTCCAGCGGCCGTCGGCGCGGGCGTATTCCCCGCGGAAACGCTCGGGTTCGAGCGCGTCGAGGTCGGCGCGGCTCATGACCTCCCAGACCGCAAAGTCGGCGACGTCGGTGATCGAATCGCTGTCGTCCACAACGGCGCGCCAGCTCAGACCATAGACCGCCTTCGGCGTCGCCAGGAACTCAATGAACACCGTCGGATACGCGTCCTGCCTCGGATCGCGCGCGACGTGCCGCTGAAGCGCGCGGCTCAGCTCGACAAGCTGCGACCGCGCCGCCGCCTCGTCCTGTTCCGTCTCCGGAAGCTCGTAGTTCAGAATGTTGTTGAGGGCCGCCTTCTCCGTCGCCGCCATCGCGGCCAGGTACGCCAGCACCTGCGCGCACATCGGCCGCAACTGCGCCGCCGACGCCAGCTTGGCTTCCAGCCCGGCCAACTCCGGCGGCGTGGTGACGGCGGTCGGCGTCCAGTCGAGCGCCGCCGCGTCCCACGCCACCTCGCTGCGCACCCGCCGGCACTCGCGCTCGGCGACGACCTCCAGCGCGTCGGACACGGAGACCTCGTAGCGCACGCCGCGGTCTTTCTGCCGCAGGGCGTCGGTTAGGCGCTGGGCGCGGCGGGCGCGCAGGTTCGCGTCCGCCGACAGTTCGGCGAGGCGCCGGGCGATCTGGTCGCGCGCCGTTGCGCCTGCGCCGGTGTCCCACGCGAGCCGCCCCTGCTCATAGCGCAGCTCGGCCTCGAACGACACGCGCTCGGCGGGCGGCGCGTCGGGGGGCCCCGCGATGATCGTCACGGGCACGCGCAGCGGCCCGCTCGGCGCCGCATCGCGCGCCGCTATCTCCAGCGGCAAGCACGACGCCCACCAGGCTGATCCGGCCGCCCCTTGCGCCGGCGCCAGCGCCGAGCGCTGCGCCGGCCAATCCTCGGTGAGCCGGCGGGCCGTTTCCGCGTCCGCCGCCTGCCGGCGCAGCGCCCCCAGCAGCGCCAGCCGCAGCGCATCCGCGTCGACGGCGTAAACCAGGCGCGCGGCGTCCCAGGTCAGCGCCTCGGCGGCGAGCTCGCCGTTCTCGGGTCCGAGCTGCACGAGCAAGCGCGGTCCGCCACGGAAGGCAGGAGGCAGGCGGATCGGGAAGTCGCCGGGCAGCGCCAGGGTCTCGCGCAGCACAGCTTCGACGCGCGCGGCCTGATCGACTTGGAGCGATCCCAGGTATTCCGCGAAGGCGGCGCGCGTCGCCTGGTCGATTTCGAGCCGGCCGTCGCGGCCCGCGCCGGGCGCGGCGGCCGGTCCTGTGCTGCGCCACGTGCCACTGAGCCGGAAGGTTGCCGACGGCCGCGGATCGTCTCGCAGCCGCGCGCGGGCCAACACGCCGACGCTGTTGTCAGACAGGTCCGCGGGCCCGAGCGCGAGATCGTCGGAGTCGCCGCCAGGGGGTGGCGGCGCCAGCTCGACGCGGCCGTCGTAGGCTTCGAGCAACGAGCCGGGCAGCGGCCCGCGCGTAAGCGCCGCCAACGCATCGCGCCGCAGGACGAGCCGGCCGGCCGCCTGACGCGCAGCGGCGCGCGCCGCCTGCACGGCCGATTCGAGCGCGGTGCCGGCTTGCGGCAGCGCGAGCGGTACGGACTCGACCAGCGGCCTGCGGCCGCCTTCGACGGTCAGCGTGCAGCGCGTCTGCCCTTCCTCGTGAACGACTTCGAGGCCGGAGAGATCGCTCAGCACGGCGGCCAGCTCGGCCTGAACCGCGGCCCGAAGGCGGGCCAGGGTCTCGACGGGGTCGAGCGTGGGCTTGTTCGGATCCGCCCGGTTCGGATCGAAACGGTTCGGATCGGCGTGATTCGGGCCAGCGCGGTTCGGATCCACGCGGTTCGGATCGGGCGCCGGTCCGGGCCGCAGCGCCACGTAGCCCCACACCGCGATCGCGCACATCAGAGCGGCGGCGCCAGCCAGCAGCGCCGGCTTGCGCCACGGCGGAGGCGGAGGCGGCAGCCCTGCGAATCGTTCGAGCAGCTCGACCGCGCGGGCCTGCTGCGGCGGCGCGGCCAGGCCGTCGTCGCGGACAGCGCCCAGCCGGGCCTCGATCTGTTTGGCGCGGCGCCCGCGACGCGCGATTTCCAACTCGACGCCGTCGAGCGTCTCGTCCACCGCGCGTCGATGATCCGTCAGGCGCAGGTTGGCCGTCGCCTGGAGCGCCGCGAGCTCGCGCCGCGCGCCGCCCGGCGCCCATTCGCCGAGCCGGCGCGCCGTCTCGCGCACGACCACCGCGTAGTCCTGCCTCTCCAGCAGCCGGCGATACTCCTCGAGCTCCGACTGCAACTCCTCGGCGCGCTGCGCCCTTCCCGCGAGCAGGTCACGGCGGTCGCGCACCTCGGCGTCGGTCTCGGCTGACGGGTCGAGCGTCGCGAGCAAGCGTCGGGCCTGCGCGCTATCGCCGCGATCGACCGCCGCTTCGGCCTCGTCGAGCACGTCGTGCATCCTGACGACGGCTTCGAGGCGCTCCGGGGCCGGCGGGGCGGTGCTGCGGCCGGTCTGCTGCGCGAGCCACTCGGCCAGTTCGTCGCGATAGGCGCGCGGCAGCTCCTCGCTCGCCACCAGGGCGCTCAGCGGCGCCAGCACCGACCCGGGCGCTCCTGCTTCGCACGCGCGTTGCGCCGCCTCCCACTGCGCCCGCGCCGCAGTCAAGCAGGCCAGCCGCTTCTCCAGGCCGGCACGCGCGGCGGCGATCTCGCGATCCGCGCCTTCGCCGGCAGCCCGCGCCAGGGCACGTTGCATCTCCACCGCGTCGCCGCGCTCCCACGCAGTTCGCGCCTGTTCGAGCGCCTCCGCCTGCTCGGCCCGGCGGCCGCGCGCCTCCTGCACCTCGGTCAGCGCCGTCATTGTCGGCTGGCGCAGCTCCGCCGGCAGATCCGGCAGCGCCAGCAGCGCCATGAGCCGCAGCCGTGCGGCATCGAACGCCCCGCCCGCCAGCTCCTGGCGGGCGGCGGCCAGCTCGCTGCGGCAGGTCGCTTCGCGCTGCTGCCGCTCGGCGTCATCGGCGCCGGGCGCGTGCGGCGGTGGCGCGGTGCGGCGCAGGCGCGGAGCGTTGGTGGAGAGATCGCCGCGCCGGGCGGCGTCGCGCAGGGCGTCGAGTCTGGCGCGCCAGGCCGGGGGCAGTTCGTCAAGCGGCGCTTGCTGGAGGGACGCCAGCGCCGCGTCGGATTGCCCATCGTGCAAGGCCCGCCGGGCTTGCTCAACCGCCAGCGCCGCGGCCTCCCACGCTGGGCGCGTGTGCCGGCGCGCCAGCTCGACGGCCTCCGCGAGGTTGGCGAAACGCGCGGTGGCGTCGCGCGCCAGGAGCCGCTCGAGCAGGCCCGCCCACTCCAGGATCGGGCGATCCGCCGGCTGCGCCAGCAGCTTTGCCTGGCGCTCGAAAGCGGGGGCCCATTCGCCGCGCTCTTCGTCCAGCCGCGCCGGCTCGACCTGAAAATAGAACCGAAGGGCCGGGTCATCGAATGCCGCGCCATAGGGGTGTCGCGCGGTGGCGGCTGCGAACAGCAACATGCCGAGCGCGAACTGATCCGAGCGCGCATTCAGCGGCAGCCGGTCTTCGAGCAGCTCGTGGCCAAAGTAGGAGGCGATCCAGCCGTCGCTGCGGTACTCGTTTTCCGTCAGCAGCGACCAGACGCCCGAATCCGCGGTCTGCTCCGGCGTCGTGCAATGCAGCCCGCGCCGCTGATCGACGCCGCAGACCGCCTCGTACGCCGGCGCGATCCCGAAGTCGGTCAGCTTGACGCGGCCCATCGGATCCTGAAGCAGCGCGGCCGGCTGGATGCCGCCGTGCGGGCTCAGGTCTTCGGTGCCGGCCTTCAGTGCCAGCAGCGCCTCGATCGTCAGCCACCACAGCGTCTGGATGTCGGGCGGCGGGGGCGGCAGGGGCCAGGCGAGCGGCGCGGCCGGCTCGTGCAGCACGACCAGCCGGTCGTGCTGCTCGCTGACCTCCGGCTCGATGCTCAGCACGGCCGGACAGCGCTCCGCCAGCGCGGCTTGCCGGCGGACGGCGGCGGTCACGCGGCTCACGAAGGCGGCGCGCTGCTCGGCCGACAGCCCGCTCGGAATGAGCACCACGCGCTGCTCGCGACAATGCCGCTGAAACACGCGTGCATCCTCCACCATGCCGCTCGCCGCGAGCGATCCGGTCTCAGGTCGCCGCCGGATCACTGTAGGAGCGCGGCGCGCGTTGCAAGGCGGCGAGCCGCGTCATTCCCAGCGTCAGTCCGGCCGCCAAGGCGAGTACGACGATGCTGAGCAGCACGCGGTCGATTCCGCGCTGACCCGCGACCAGCAGCGTGAGAACCGGCACGACGCCCAGCACGAATCCGGTTGCGACCGGACCCGGCGCCCGGCGCCCCAGCGGCGCCGCCAGGCACAGCGACAGCAGCGACGCTCCGCCCGCCGCCGCCCCGAGCGGCGTCAGGCCGCTGCGCGCCCCCGGTTCGAGACCGGACCACATCCAGAGCACCGGGCCGGTTGTCGCCAGCGCCGCCGCAAGCTCGATCGGACCGTCTCCGTCCGCCAGCTGCAACAGCGCCCATGCGGCCGCCAAGCCCGCCATCGCCGCCGCGATCATCAGTGGCTGCTGCCCCGCGATGCCTGCGCCCCCGAGCGCGGCGGACAGCGCCAGACCGAAGGCCAGCGCCGCCCCGGCAAGCGCCGTGCGGCGCACCGCCGGCAACAGCCGCCCCGCCGTGGTCCACGCGATGCCGTCGTCGAGCTGCGTGCGCCAGAACGCCGCGAGCAGCGCGAACGCGAGGGCGACGAGCGTTCCGCCGAGAACGCCGCCGGCCAGCAGGGAGCCGGTCCACTCCGTCGCGCTGAGTATCAGGGCCTCGGCGCATAGCAGCATGGCCAGGTCGCCGCTCCGGGGAATCGCCCGGCGATGAAACAGCGTTCCGCAACCCATGGCGGCGATGATGAGACTGACGCCCGAGACGCCGGGCGCAGGCTGAGCCGCCGCCAGGATTCCAACCGCCCAGCCGCTCGCGGGCACGGCGCGGCGCAGCAGCGGGCTCGCCGCCGGCCGCTCGAGCAGCCGGCGCGGGTCGGTGAGCCAGGCGCGCCGCCTGTGCCGTCGCTCGACGAGCACGTCGCGCAGCGCCGCCGCCAGCCCAAGGCCGGCAATGATCGGCTGCAAAGCGACCATCCAGGCCGGCAGGTCCTGCGCCGCGAACAGCATCACGGCTGCCGCCGCCGCCGTCAGCACCGCCGCCAGTCGCCGCTCGTCTTCGCCCGCCGCGGCGCGCCGGTTGGGCGCCGCCGCCGTTGCCCGCACGACGGCGATCACCGCGCCGCCGCCGGCGATCAGGAGGCAGGTGCTGGCAAGGCGCATCGCGGGCTCGCCTGCGCTCGGGATCGAAACAGCGACCGCACACAAGGCACATGCGAACGCGGCCGAGGGGAGCATCGTCGCCACGTCCGCCCCGCCGGCCGCGAGCCACCCGCGCACCGGCGCCGCCCGCCGCAAGCCGGCGCCATGCCACGCCAGCGCCAGCACGCACAACGCCAGCGCTTCCGCGCCGGCGCCCGGCCATATCCAACCTGTCACCACCACAACCGCCACGCTCGCCGCCGTCATCGTCCCGGCGGTGGCGGCCCGTCGGGCGACATCGCGAGTCGCGGCCTCGCGCGGCTTCGCCGGCGACGCTCGCAGCCAGCGCAGCGCCGCCACGCCGGCGGCCGCCAGCAACACGGCCAGCAGGGCGATCATCGGACCGTCATTCGTCGTCAGCGCGATCGACAGCATGCAGCCCGCTCCGAAACGTCCCGCCTCACCTGGGGCGAACGCGCCGCGCTTCCCCGGCGCGGTCACGGCATGATATAAACAACCCGTGCGCCGTGCGTCGCCGTGACGCGAGATTCACGGGGCAGACGGCGCGGACGGGGACCGGTGGATGAACGATCGGCGCGTCGACCAGGACGAGGCCCTGCGCCGCTTTCTGCGGCGCGTGTGGCGGCGCGACGTGGCGCCGCTGCTGCGCGGCGAGCTGGCCCGCGCCCGCCGGCGCGGAGCCGCGACGGGCGGGCGCGCCGCAGCCGCCGGGGGGCTGCTGATCGACAGCCTGCTGCGGCTGCGTGGGCGGCCGTTCACGCGCATGCTGACGGTGATGGGCGCCAGCCTCGGGGCGATGCTGCCGGACGTCTGGAGCTGGGAACTGCTGCGCGGGGCCGAGCCGCGGCTGCGCGCCCGGGCCGACGAATGCGTGCGACGCCGGGCCGACGAGATCCGCCAGCGCGAGGCGCTGGAGCTGCTCGGGCTGGCGCCGACGGCCACCCGGGATGACCTGCGCCGGGCCTGGCGGCGCGTGTCGCGCCGCTGGCACCCGGACAAGGCGCCAAACGACGCCGCCCGGGCCGAACACCAGACGCGCTTCATCGCCTACCGCGCGGCGTACGAGCGGCTGTTGGAGCTCTATCAAGGTGGAGCGCTTCCCGCGAAGGGCGAGGAAGACCTCTGAAGGGTGTGGCCAGGCGATTAGCCCGTGCGTCACCTGGCAAGCCCTCAGTCAGATTGGCTCATCCGGGTTTCCGGGATGAGATGATGGGCAAGGCCGCCTGATCTACCTTGAGAGTGTTTCAACGCTTCGAGATAGGCAGGTCGTCGAATTCGTGGTTCTCACCCGTGGTCGTGCCGTTGGCGTCCTGGATGGCCAGCAGGCCGCCGATGCCGCTGGTGCCGGCGAGCGAAGACCGGTCAGAGACCAGTCCCACACCACCCCCGAAGACCGGTCAGGGACCGGTCCCACACCACCCCAGAAGACCGGTCGGAGACCGGTCCCACACCACCCCACTGACCGCTCCTGTCGCGACCCCAGGTGAGCTTCCTGGCGGGCTGGAAGCCCGCCCCACCCGAGTCAGTCAGCTCCAGCAACGCGGCGCTTGTCGGAACGGATACGAACGTGTCGATGGGCGATACAGGATTCGAACCTGTGACCTCATGCGTGTCGAGCATGCGCTCTAGCCAACTGAGCTAATCGCCCGGCGCCGGTGTGCAATCCTGGATGGCGGCCCCGCCTCTGCCAATTCTGCCAAGACCGGCCTTGCCGCTATCTTTCACGCGGCGCGGCGGATTGTCAACTCCCCGGGCCTGGCGCCGCGCCCCGGCGCAGCGTGTAGGCCGGGCGGCGGCGGCGCGTGGCCGGGCGGCGGCGGCGCGTGGCCGGGCGGCGGCGGCGCGTGGCCCTGGCTCGAAGCGCCCGCGCGGACCTGGCTCGAAAGAGCGCGAAGGCGGCAATGCACGTGCACGTCCTCTGGATCGACTGGGTCGTCTTCTGCGGCTACCTGCTGCTGACGACGCTGCTCGGCGCCCGGCTCGCCGGCCGCACCAGCACCATGCGCGATTTCTTCCTGGCCGGTCGCAAGCTCCCCTGGTACGCCGTCTCCGGATCGATCATCGCCACCGAAATCTCCGCCGTCACGTTCATCAGCGTGCCGGCGATCGTCTTCGCGCCCGGCGGCGATCTCACCTACCTGCAACTGGCGCTCGGCGCCGTGCTGGCGCGGGTCATCATCGGCCTGTGGTTCGTGCCGGCGTTCTACGAGCGCGAGATCTACAGCCCCTACGACTACGTCGGAAACCGGCTCGGCCCGCCGGCGCGCGGCGTCACGACGGGGCTGTTCGTGCTGGGGGCGATCCTCGGACAGAGCGTGCGCGTGCTGCTCACCGCGCTGATCCTTGAGCAGATCAGCGGCATCCCGCTCAACGCCAGCATCTGGATCATCGGCGCCGTCGCCGTCGGCTGGACGCTGCTGGGCGGCATTTCGCTGGTTGTCTGGACCGACCTGATCCAGTTCGTGCTGTTCAGCGGCGCGCTGGTCGGGGCGCTGATTCTTGTGCTCGTGCGCGTCGACGGCGGCTGGGCGGGCGTCGCCGCCGCCGCCTCTACCGCGACGGACGCGCTCGGGGGGCCGGCGGACAAGCTGCGGCTGTGGAACCTCAGCGCCGATCCGAACGTCGCGTTCACGCTCTGGGCGGCGCTGATCGGCAACACGATCCTGTGCCTGAACAGCTACGGAACCGACCAGATGATCGCGCAGCGCATGTTCTGCTGCCGCGGGCCGCGCGCCGCCAGCCTGGCCATCATCAGCAGCAGCCTCGGCCTGGGCGTTGCCGTGCTCGCGATGCTCGTCGGCCTCGGCCTGTATGCGTTCTACCAGCAGCATCCGCTCGACCCGGCGGACGCGGCGAGCGTGGTCGAGAAGCCCGACCGCATCTTCCCGCATTTCATCGTGCGCGAGATCCCGCCGGGGCTGACGGGCCTGATTCTCGCGGGCGTTTTCGCCGCCGCCATCTCCAGCCTCGATTCCGTCCTCGCGGCGCTCAGCCAGACCGTTATCGCCGGCTTCGTCATGCCGCTGCGACGCCGGCGGCGCGGATTCCAGGTGGTCGTTGGGAGCGAACGATCGCGCGACCCGGCGAGCGCGACAGGCGAGACCGCAGCCGCGGCCCGCGAAGGCACGGCCGCGCCGAACGACAACGCGAAAGACGCCGCCGACGGCGAACTGGTCTGGCTCTCGAAGCTGCTGGTTGTGGCCTGGGGCGTCGTGCTGTGCCTGATGGCGAGCCTGGCCGAACTGGCCCGCGCCCGCTACGGTGATATTCTGAACCTGGCGCTGGCGATGGCCTCGTACACGGGCGGGGCGATGCTGGCGGCCTTCCTGCTGGCGCTGTGGCGTCTGAACGTCGACTGGCGCGGCATCGCCTGGGGCGCGCCGCTCTCGGTGCTCGCCGTCTTCGCTCTCTCCTGGCATCAGCCCTGGGCGCAATGGACGACCATCGCGCTCTCCGCGGCTGTTGCGCTGACCTGGCTGGCGCTGCGGATCGCCGGCCGGAACGCGCCGCGTCGCCCGCTTACGTCGCTGGCCCAGACGGTCGTGCTGCTCCTGGCGGCGGGGCTGCCGGTGTTCCTTGCGTGCTACCAGCGCCCGGACGCCGAGGGCACGCCCGGGCACCTCAGCGTGGCCTGGCCGTGGAACGTGCCGCTCGGGTTCTTCGTCGCTTTTCTTGTGGGGTACGTCCTGGCCCGGCCGCGCCCGGCGTCTCCGCCGCCTCGCAACGTCGCCTGACCGGGAGACGCTTGGTCCGATGGCTCGCACGGCGTACACTCCTGGCAATCTCGGAGGTTTCCGCGCATGGCCGACCAGGTCGAAAAAGTCGTCATCATCGGGTCAGGGCCGGCGGGGTTGACCGCCTGCATCTACGCCGCCCGCGCCGCCCTTCAGCCCCTGTGCTTCGAGGGGTACAACGCGGGCGGGCTGATCCCCGGCGGGCAGCTCATGTTCACGACGGAGGTCGAGAACTACCCGGGCTTTCCGGACGGCGTGGACGGCCCGAAGATGATGAAGGCGTTCCGCAAGCAGGCGGAGCGCTTCGGCACGCGGCTCATCACCCAGGACGTCTACGAGGTTGATTTCAGGAATCGCCCGTTCACCATCAAGAGCGATGACCACACGGTGCGGGCCCACGCCGTCATCGTCGCCACGGGCGCCCGCGCCAACTGGCTCGGCCTGCCGAACGAGAAGCGCCTGGCTGAGAGTGGCGGCGGAGTGTCGGCCTGCGCCGTGTGTGACGGGGCGCTGCCGGCGTTCCGCAACCAGGACCTCGTGGTCGTCGGCGGGGGCGACTCGGCCATCGAAGAGGGCAGCTACCTGACGAAGTTCGCCAGGAAAGTCTACCTCGTGCATCGTCGTGACCAGCTTCGCGCCAGCAAGGCGATGCAGGAGCGCTTCTTCAAGCTCGTCGAGCACGGCAAGATGGAGCCCGTCTGGAACGCCACCATCGTCGACGTGCTGGGCGAGCAGACGATCAGCGGCGTGCGGCTGAAGGACGTGCGGACGGGCGAGCAGCGCGACCTGCCCTGCCGCGGCCTGTTCCTGGCGATCGGCCACACGCCCAACACCGAGCTGTTCAAGGGCGTGCTCGATACCGACGACAAGGGCTACCTGAAGCTGCCGAATCCGCCCGGCACGCGCACCAATGTCGAGGGCGTGTTCGCCGCCGGCGACGTCGCCGACCACGTCTACCGCCAGGCCGTCACCGCCGCCGGCACGGGCTGCATGGCGGCGATCGACGCGGAGCGCTGGCTGGCGGGGCGGGGGATCGAGTGAGACCGCCGCGCCCGTGCCGCCGGTTCGGCCGGGCCGAGCGCTAGTGTAGTGCCTCGCAAGTAACTGCCTGTCCCTATGCAGGGTGGGGCGGGCTTCCAGCCCGCCCGAGCGGGCAAGATGCCTGCTCCACCCATCCGTGATACCGTCACATTTCTGCGAGGCACTACACTAGCGCAGTCTATCAGCCAGGAACCGAAGAAGGCTGCGCCGTCTCACACGTTCAGCGCGGAGGGGCGGTCGCTGTCGCCCGCGCCGCACCCGACCGCCGCGAAGGCGCCGCCGCGACCACGAGATCATAATCCAGCGTCCCGACGCAGCGCACTGCGACCATCTCGCCGGCGCTCGGCGGTCCGCCGCGCCCGTTTTTCCCTCCCACGGTCAGCAGCGACACCGAATCCACCTCCGGCGCCTGGCCGGCGTGGCGCGCGATCGCGACCGGGCCCGAGGAAACCGGCTGGACGCCGATACCGCTTGATGCCGGCTGGACGCCGACACCGCAAGAATCCACCAGCACCTCGAGCCGCTGGCCTACCCGCCGTTTGGCCGCCGCCAGCGCCACCTTCTGCTGCGCCAGCATCAGCCGCGCGTAACGCTCCTCGCTCACCGCCGCGCCGATCTGCTGTTTCATTCGTCCGGCGGGCGTGTCGGGCTCGAGCGAGTAGCGGAAGGCCCCGACCGCGTCGAACTCGAAGGCGTCGATGAAGCTCAGCAGCTCGCCGAACTCGCTCTCCGTCTCGCCCGGGAAGCCGACGATGAACGTCGTGCGGATCGTCACGCCCGGGATGCGTTTCCGCAGCCTCTCCAGCAGCGCCTCGGTCTGCCTGCGGGTCACGCGGCGGTACATCGCCTTCAGCACGCGGTCGTTGATGTGCTGCAACGGGATGTCGATGTACTTGACGATGCGCTGGCACTCGGCGATCGCGTCGATCATCGCGTCGGTCATCACCGACGGATACACGTACATCAGCCGGATCCAGTCCGCCCCGTCGCATTCGCGATCCAGCATCCGCAGCAGTCCCGCCAGCCCCTCGCCGTAGCCGATGTCCTCGCCGTAGCTCGTCGTGTCCTGCCCGATCAGGATCAGCTCGCGCGCCCCGTCGGCGATCAGCTCGCGGCACTCGGCGACGATCTGCGCCGGCGGCTTGCAGTGCAGCGGCCCGCGGATGCTGGGGATCGTGCAGAACGTGCACTTCTGGTTACAGCCTTCGCTGATGCGCACATAGGCATAGTGCCGCGGCGTCAGGCGCATCCGGCCCTGGTCCTGCCAGCGGCCCGCCTGCGAGGCGTGATAGTCGCCCAGGTAGCGGCTGACGGCGGCGTCGCGGTCCATGCGCCAGACGGCTCGCACGACGTCATCGCGGTTGTTCACGCCGACGAGCGCGTCGACTTCGGGCACCCACTCGCGGATGCGCTCGCCGTCGCGCTGCACGAGGCAGCCGGCGACGACGATGCGCTTGAGGCCGCCGGCGCGTTTGCGCTGGGCGAGCTCGCGCAGGATGTCGAGGGCCTCGGTTCGGGAGGATTCGAGAAAGCCGCAGGTGTTGACGACGACGGTGTCAGCCAGGGCCTCGTCACCGCTGATGACCGCGCCACTTTCGGCGAGCTGGCCGAGCATCATCTCGGAGTCGACAAGGTTCTTGGCGCAGCCGAGGGAGACGAAGGAGACGACCGGCGTCTTCCCGAGTCGCCCGCGCGGGGCGGCTTCGACCGGCGCAGGCGCCTGGCCCAGCACGGGCAGGCGGCGCCCCGTCGAGCGCTTCGTCCCCGCCGCGTGCGGCGGTCTGTATTGGTTCATCGGTGGTGAAATAGGTCGTCCTCGTTGGCCGGCCGATGCGCGCTGGCCCGCGAGACACTCTCGCACCGGGCCGAGTCGCGCTCGGCGATTGAGAATCGCTGGTCGCACGTAGCCAGCGAAGGTGACCGCATTCGGGGCTCACTTGCCGTCATCGCCCGTCCGTCCCTCGTCGTCTTCGTCCACGGTCGGGTCGGTCGCCGGCTCGTTGAGCTTCCACAGCGCGATCAGGCCGTCGCGGCCGCCGCTGGCGAGCGTTCCGCCGTCGGGCGTGATGGCCAGGGCCGTGACGCGCTCCGCGTGGCCGAACAGGCTCTCCCAGCGTTTGCCCGTCTTCGTTGACCACAGGCGGATGCCGCGGTCGACGTAGCCGGCGATCACCGTCCGCCCGCTGCGGCTGAAGACCAGGGCCGTGACCCCGCCGGGCCGCTTTGCGTCGTCGGCCCCCGCGCCGCGCATCCGCTCGCGGCTGCCGCGCGGCGGGCGGCTGAGGTCGTACTTCATCTCGATCTCGTGGACTCCCGCGGCGCCCTCCGGGTTCCAGAGGTGCAGCACGTCGCGGGCGTCGCCGGTGGCGACCAGCGCCCCGTCGGGGGCGACCGCGAGGCAATTGATCGCTGACTTGTGTTTGTCGAAGGTGCAGAGCAGCGCGTGGTTTTCGAGGTCCCAGACCTGCGCCTTCGTGCCGCCGGCGCTCACCAGTCGCCGCCCGTCGGGCAGGAAGAGGGCGGCGGTGACGGCGAGGCGCTCGCCGCGAAGCCGGCCGGCCGTCGCGCCCGTCTGCGAATCGAACAGCACGATCATCTGCCCCTCGTGCTCCGGGTCGCGCAGGTTGACCGCGACGAGCCGGCCGTCGGGGCTGACGGCGGTGACGCGGACGTTGTGCACGTTCTCGGCCAGCGTGCGCAGCTCCTTTCCCGTCGCCGGCTCCCAGAGCTGCACAACGCCCCGGCCGAAACCGGCCGAGAAGCCGCTGGCGACGAACTCGCCGCCGGGGCTCCACGAGACGGCCTCGATGTGCTGTTGCGTCTCGGCCGGCCGCGGGCTGCCCGAGAGAACGGGCACGCGGACGCGGATCGTCCGCTCGATGCGCCTGTCGTTCACGCTCCAGATGCGGACGCGGTCGTCGTCGTGGCCGCTGGCGAGCAGCCGGCCGTCGGGCGAGAAGCTCAGGTCGGCGACCTGGCCGGCCCGCGCCTGGAGCTTGGCGAGCGGCTGCTGCCCGCCGGCGCTGGCCAGCCCGCAGCAGGCGATCCCGATAACGAGCGCAGGCCCCGCGCCGCGCATGCCGCTTCGCAGGCCGATCATTCGAGCACGCATGCCGATCTCCCCGCGAGCAGCCGGCGATTCGCTCCTGGCCGCTGCAAGCGCCGCTTTCCGCAAGTCGCGCTGCGCCCGGCCGCCGCCGTTCATTGTACGGTGTTCCGGCGTGGTTTGGCCTGCCCGCCGGGCCGCGTAGAATGCCCGCCATGCGAATCCGCGAACTGCTCTACGGCGGTCGGCCGTGCATCTCGTTCGAGTTCTTTCCGCCGAAGGACGAGGCGGGGTTCGAGCCGTTGCGCGAGGCGCTGGCGTCGCTGCGTGAGCTGCGGCCGACGTACGTCTCGGTGACGTACGGGGCGGGGGGCGGCACGCGGCGACGGACGGTGGAGCTGGTGACGCAGATACGGCGCGACTACGGCATCGAGGCGATGGCGCATCTGACGTGCCTGGGCGCCTCGCGCGACGAGATCGGCGAGGTGCTCGACACGCTCAGCGCCGCGGGGGTGGAGAACGTGCTGGCGCTGCGGGGCGATCCGCCGCGAGGGCAGGAGCGCTTCGAGCCGCATCCGCAGGGGTTTCGGTACGCGAGCGAGCTGGCGGCGTTCGCGCGGCAGCGCCACCGCTTCTGCCTGGCGGGCGCGTGCTACCCGGAGGTGCACCCGGAGGCGCCCGACGCGGCGACCGACCTGGCGAACCTGAAGCGCAAGGTCGAGGCCGGCTGCGAGTTTCTCATCACGCAGCTTTTCTTCGACAACCAGTGCTACTGGGATTTCGTCGCCCGGGCCCGCGGCGCGGGCATCGGCGTGCCCATCCTGCCGGGGATCATGCCGATCACCAACGTCGCACAGGTCGAGCGCTTCACGCAGATGTGCGGCGCCACGTTGCCGGCGTCGCTGCTGGCGGAGCTGCGGCGGCTCGAGGACGACCCGCACGCGGTGCTGTCGCTGGGCGTGGCGCATGCAACGGCGCAATGCCTGGAGCTGCTCCAGCGCGGCGCGCCGGGCATCCACTTCTACACGCTCAACAAGTCGCCCGCGACGCGCACGATCCTGATGGCCCTTCAGAACGTCTACCCGCCCGCCCGGACGCCGGCGGGTGCGTGACGACCGCGATTCACGGCCTGCGCTTCTCGATCGTGCGGCATCCGTACGAGCGACCAGGCCTACCAGCCTGATCCACACTTCCAGCAGCGGCGGTTCGGCAGCGGCACCTTCAGGACGAGGACGGACGCGTGCTGACGGCGGCGTCGGCGCGGATCGCCCGGCTGGCCGCCACCAGCATCCGCGAGTACTCCTTGCCCGAAGGCGGGCTGGACGGCCAGGTCACCAGAACGACCTTGCGGCCGGCCGCGTCGAGCACGTTGCCGTAGTGATCCTCGCGCAGATCCCGCAGGTCGGCTCCCCACGCGATCGCGAAGCGCTCGATATCGCGGATCGGGTAGCCGTGGGTGTTCCGGCGATAGCGCGAGTCGGCCCGGCCGCGGATGCGAAAGACGCCGCCCGCTTCGTGCTCGACGAACGGACTGGCCAGGAATTCCTGCTCGCTGGCCGGAAAGCGCCCGCCGTGCTCTTCGAGAAAGTAAAGCAGACCGATGGTCAGGTCCTGGGTTTCGAGCAGTTCTTTCTTGTACCGTCCGCGCAGGCCGAAGGCCATCAGGACGCTGACCACCAGCAGCAGCGAAACGACGATAAACCCAGATTTCATAATCCCTTCCATGCGGGAGCCGGAGCCCGCGCGCCCAGTTCGATATCATACGCCCCCGTCGCGGCATCGAAAACACGCGCGGTCCAGCCGACCCAGTTCCCGGCCGGTGTGCGAGCGGCGCCCCCCGGGCCTGGCGCGGCAGGAGCGGACGGGACGGCGCGGCCCTTCCCACCGCATCCGCCGGGCCAGATTGTGGTATGATCCCTGGCGTGTGACCGTCCATGAGACGAGGCATCCAAACGAACGCAGTACTCAACCAACCCACAGGAGAGTTTCCATGAAGAGCGTCTTGGCGTCAGTGCTGGCGGTTGCATTATTCGCGGCGGCGGCGGCCGTCGCGGGCGAGGGCAAGCTGGGCGACGCGGCGCCGGCGTTGCAGATTTCGGAGTGGGTCAAGCACGGCCCGGTCGATGTGACGGCGAAGGACAAGGTGTACGTCGTCGAGTTCTGGGCGACGTGGTGCGGCCCGTGCGTGCGGAACATCCCGCACCTGACCGAGCTTCAGAAGAAGCACAAGGACAAGGTCGTCTTCGTCGGTGTAACGCGCGAGAAGCCCGACGTTGTCAAGCCGTTCGTCGAGAAGCAGGGCGACAAGATGGACTACGTCGTCGCCATCGACAAGGACGGCGGCACTCACAAGGGCTACATGGAGGCGTTCGAGGTCCGCGGGATTCCGCACGCGTTCATCGTCGATCGCGCCGGGAAGATCGCCTGGCAGGATCACCCCGCCTCGCCCGAGTTCGAGAAGGCCCTCGAAGTCCTCGTCTCGGGGGACAAGGCCGCCTATGACAAGCTGCGCGCCGCCGCCGAGGACCGCCAGCGCGCCCAGCAGCTCTCGATGAAGTACTACGAGCTGGTGACGGCGGAAGAGGTGGACAAGGCCGAGGCGCGCAAGGTCGGCGAGGAGCTGCTGGCGATCGGGGGCAAGAACGCCAGCCTGATGAACGAGCTCTCGTGGGGAATGCTGACCGCGCCGAACATCAAATACCGCGACCTGGAGCTGGCGCTGCGCATGGCGAAGGCCGCCTACGACGCGTGCGAGGGCAAGGACGCCGCGATCGTCGACACCTACGCCCGGGCCCTGTTCGACAACGGCAAGGTCAAGGAAGCCCTCGAATACCAGCGCAAGGCCGTCGAGATGTGCAAGGACGAGGGGATGCTGCCGCAGCTCAAGGAGGCGCTCGAGCAATACGAGAAGGCCGCGAAAGGCGGCTGATCCGCCGCGGCCCACGCAACGTCCAGATCCGCTGCAACGGCCGGCGCCCGACTCGCGGGCGCCGGCCGTTGTCTGTATCCCGACGCCGGGCCGTGGCGGCTTAACCGGCCCGGGAGGCGGTCCACCCGCGCCGGCGTGCTGGCGGGCGCCGCGCCGGCCTGCTCTAATACCGGGCTCGACCAGGAAGCGAGCACCGCATGCACGCATATGATCTCGTCGTGATCGGCGCGGGTCCGGGCGGCTACGTCGCGGCGATCCGGGCGGCGCAGCTCGGGCTGAGGGTCGCCTGCGTGGAGCGCGAGCCGGCGCTGGGCGGCACGTGCCTGCGCGTCGGCTGCATCCCCAGCAAGGCCCTGCTCGAATCCAGCGAACGATTCGTCGCCGCGCGCGACGGCCTGGCCGAACATGGCGTGCGCATCGAGAGCGTGAAGCTCGATCTGCCGGCGATGCTGAAGCGAAAAGACGCGGTCGTAGCCGGGCTGACGGGCGGCGTCGCGGGGCTCTTCAAGAAGAACAACGTCGCGCGCTACGAGGGCCACGCGCGCCTCGACGGGCGCAACCGCCTGGTCGTGACTCCCGCCGGGCCGCAGGGCGGCGCCCCGATCGCGGTCATGGCTGAGCGCATCATCATCGCCACCGGCAGCAAGCCGGCGACGCTGCCCGGCGTGGAGATCGACGGCGAGCGCATCGGCACGAGCACCGAGGCGCTGTCGTACGCGGAGCCGCCCGAGCACCTGGTCGTGATCGGCGCGGGCTACATCGGGCTGGAGCTGGGCTCGGTCTGGCAGCGCCTGGGCTCGCGCGTGACGGTGCTGGAGTATCTCGACCGCATCCTCCCGGGGATGGACTCGGAGCTGGCACTCGACGCGCTGAAGCTGCTGCGCAAGCAGGGCCTCGAATTCCACCTGAGCGCCAAGGTGACGCGCGCCCGGGTCAGCAAGGGCCGCTGCATCGTCGAGTGCGACGGCGCCGACCCGGTCGAGTGCGACCGCGTGCTGCTCGCGATCGGCCGCGCCCCCAACACCGACAACCTCGGCCTTGAGACCGTCGGCATCGAGCCGGACGCGCGCGGCCGCATTCCGGTCAACGACCGCTTCGAGACCGCCGCCGAGAACGTCTACGCCATCGGCGACGTCATCCGCGGCCCGATGCTGGCGCACAAGGCGGAGGACGAGGGCGTCGCCTGCGTCGAGCACATCGTCACCGGCCACGGCCACGTGAACTACGACGCCATTCCCGGCGTCGTCTACACCCACCCCGAGATCGCCTCCGTCGGCAGGACGGAAGACGAGCTCAAGCAGGCCGGCGCCGACTATCGCCGCGGCGTGTTCCACTTCCGCGGAAACGGCCGGGCGCGGGCGCTGGGCGAAGTCGAGGGCAGGGTCAAGGTGCTGGCCGACGCCCGGACGGACCGCCTGCTCGGCGTGCACATCATCGGCCCGCGCGCCGGCGACCTGATCGCCGAGGCCGCGGTCGCGATCGAGTTCGCCGCCAGCGCCGAGGACCTCGCCCGCAGCAGCCACGCGCACCCCACGCTCGCCGAAGCGCTGAAGGAAGCCGCGCTCGCCGTCGAGGGCCGCGCCATCCACGCCTGACGGCCGCCAGGCGCCACCGTGATGCGATGCCCGTCATGAGCGATGAGTGGCTGATCCTGCACGGCGGCGCGCTGGGCGACCTCGTCCTCACGCTCCAGCTCGCGATGCGCCTGGCACGTCCGCGGGACGGCGCCGCCGTCCTGGTCGCCTCCCGCACAAGCCTGCGCGGCCTCGACGACGCCGCGCCGGCCGTCCGCCACGTCTCCACCGAGGCCGCCGGCGTGCACTGGCTGTACGTCGATGACGATCGCTCCCCGCCGCCGGTCCTGGCCGAGCTGGTTGGCGGGCGCTGCGTGCTCAGCACCCTGGGCCCGCGCGAACATCCGGTGCAGCAGCGCCTGGCCCGGCTGCGGCCGGCGCGGCTGCGCTGCCTCGATCCACGACCGCCGTCGGAGAACGCCGCCGCCGAGCGCCACATCACCGAAATCTGGCTGGAACGGCTGGAGGGCGGGCGCTGCGAAGCCCCGCCGCCGACATCCGCCGCCGAAGTGAGGCCGTCGCCGGCCGCGCGGTCCCGGGGCCGGCGGATGCTCGCCGCTGCCGGCGTCCTGTCGACCGCCGAAGACCCGGCCCCGGTTGTGCTGCTGCACATCGGCAGCGGCGGAGCCAGAAAACGCTGGCCACTGGACGGGTTCCTGCATGTTGCGGCCGTGCTGCGAGCGCGTGGGGCGGCGTGCGGCGTCCTGATCGGCCCCGACGAAATCGAAGGCGGGCTGCTTTCGGGCGTAAAGGGGTGCGGACTGCCGCTGATCGAGAGCCCGGACAGCGCGACCCTCGTCGCCTGCCTGTCCGCCGCCGACGCCTTCCTCGGCAACGACGCGGGTCCGACGCACCTGGCCGCGCTGCTCGGCATGCCGACGCTGGCCCTGTTCGGTCCGACGCGCGCGGCGGTGTGGCGTCCGCTGGGGGCGCGGGTGCGCGTGGTGCAAGGCGACGCGTCCGGCGGCGGCGCATCGTGGGGGATTGAGCCGTGTGAGGTGGCCGGTCGCCTGTTCGAGCTGCTTGGCAGCCGCAGGCCGCCTCCCGTGTGAATGTGTAGCCTTGCTAAGATAGGAGGCGGTCCGTACCGCTGTTGAGCACACATGCCCAACTGTCTGTTCGCATCCGACCTCCACGGCGACTCCGACCGCTACGCCAGCCTTCTTGGCGCCATTCGCCGGCGCCGGCCGGCGGCCGTGTTCCTCGGTGGCGACCTCCTGCCGCCCGGGCTCGGCGGCCCGGCGACGCTGGCGTGGAACACGGCCGATTTTTTTGACGGATTCCTGCTGCGGCACTTGTCGCGGCTGCGGGCCGAGCTCGGCGCGGCGTATCCGCGCGTGTTCGTGATACCCGGTAACGACGACCACCGTTCGCAGGAGGCCGCGATGCTCGACGTCGCGGCCCGCGGCCTGTGGGAGTACGTGCACCTGCGCTCGGTGAGCTGGGAGGGCTACACGGTCGCGGGCTACGCGTGCATCCCGCCCTCGCCCTTCCTGCTCAAGGACTGGGAGCGTTACGACGTCTCGCGTTTCGTCGATCCCGGGTGCGTCTCGCCCGAGGAGGGTCGCCGCAGCGTCCCGGCGCAGACCGACGACATGCGCTACGGCACGATCGAGCGCGACCTGGAGCGGCTGCTTGCCGGCGTGCCCACGGAGCGCCTGATCGCGCTGTTTCACGCGCCCCCATACAACACCGTGCTCGACCGCGCCGCGCTCGACGGCCGCGTGATCGACCACGTCCCGCTCGATACGCACGTCGGCAGCCTCGCCATCCGCCGCGCGATCGAGTCGCTCCAGCCGCTGCTGACCCTGCACGGCCACGTGCACGAAGCCCCGCGGCTGACGGGCGCGTGGCGCGTGCGCATTGGCCGCACGCACTGCCTCACGGCGGCGCACGATGGACCGGAGCTGGCGCTGATCGAGTTCGATCCGCGACAGCCCGAGTCGGCCACGCGTGAACTGCTGTGAGTCCGGATGGGCGCAGCGCGGTCCGGGATTCCACGATACGAACAGACCGCGGCGGCGCCCCAGGCGCCGTCGCGGTCCCAAAGAACGTTCAAGCGTCTCGCTCGCGCGACACCCGCACCCGGATTACTCGTGCGGGCAGCCGAACTGGCTCAGCAGCGCCCCGAGGTCGCTCTGGTCGACGTCGCCGTCGCCGTCCACGTCGCCCGGGCAATCGCCCGGCAGGCCGGTGCAGCCGAAGTTCGCCAGCAGGATGCCCAGATCGCCCTGGTCGACGTCGTTGTCATCGTCCAGGTCGGCGGTGCAGACCGTGCCGACAATCTTGCGCAGCAGGGCCTGCGGCGTGCCGAAGACCGGGTTGGAGTTCAGGTCCTGGCCGGCGGAGTTGCGCAGGTTGGCGATGAAGTACAGCACGCCGTTGTCCGTCAGGAACAGGTCGTCGGCGTCGAACGCGGACAGCGTGTTGTTGCCGCGGCCGATGAACACATCGTCGTCGAACACGCCGTTGCCGTCGAGGTCGACGGGGTCGCCTTCGCGGACCACGACCTGCGCGCCGTTGTAGACGATCACGTGGTCGATCGCCGGATCGGGGTTGTTCGTCGTGCCGAGGACGACGTAGTCGCCATACTTGTTGCCGGTGAAGCCGGCGATGGTGGCGCCCCAGTTCTCCTCGCTGCCGGTGAAGATCGGCGCGCCCGTGCGGGCCATCAGGGTGCCGTTGCGCACGGCCCAGTGGCCCTGGGGCGAGCTGCCGCGCGTGTACCAGTCGCCGTTGGACAGCAGGTTCGTGCGGAAGGCGTCGGTGAAGAACATGCCGCTGCCGTCGATCTCCGAGCCCTCCTGCAAGACGATCGCCCCGTCGATGACCACGACCGTATCGACGGCGGCGTCGGCGACGATGCGGCCCTGGGCCGTCCAGCGCGTGCCGTCGGGTGTGGTGTAGAACGTGTTCGCCAGGATGGTCGCCCAGGTCTTGGGCAGCGAATCCATCCCTGTGATCGTCGTCACACCCGTCTGGTGAAACGCCTGGCCGTCGTACATGATCGCCGGCCGGCGGCTCGTGTGAATGTTCTGGATCGTGCTGTCCTGCGAGCCGATCGACCCGTTGTTCAGCAGGTGGATCGATCCGACCGAGTTGCCGAAAGTCTCGTCGCCGCTCGGGTTCGGCGGCAGATCGACCAGCCCGCTGATCGGGTCGCCCATGTGGAAAACGACCGTCGAGTTCACGCCGTCCCAGAAGATGACCTTCTGGAAAATCGACGCCGCACCGCCCTTCGCCCGGGCCGAGTATGCGAAGCGGCCCGCGTCATCGAAGCGGCCCACGCCGGAGCCGAAGAAGTCGAAGACCTCGTTGGGCTCGCCGCCCGGGATGGGCTGACCCTCCTGGGCGAACATGGTGCCGTTCTTGCCCGAGCCCAGCAGCATGATGGTCTCGAGATCGGGCGTGTTCTGAGTACGGCCCTTCAAGACCCAACGCGAGCCATCCTGCGAGCCGACGAGGTCTTCCATGGCCCGGAACTCGGTGATGATGGGGTTCCCGTTCTGGTCCAGCGCCCCGGGAACCAGCGCCGTCGGGTGGCCGGCGATCTTGGTAAAGATGACCTCGATCTCCTGTGCGCTGGCCGTCGCCGCCAACAACGCCACGCAGACGCCACAAAATAGAACGCTTCTCATGATGGCTACTCCCAGTTTCCAGGACGCCGGGATTGCGATCTTCGGGCCCCGGCGGTGCCCAGCCGCGCCGACACCTCCGCCGTCGGCGGGAATACGTGTAAGGTATCCCGCGGCGCAAAGAGAGACAAGGAGAATCCGGCCCGGAATCGCTCCTGGACCTGCTGTCGCCTGAACGCTACCGCACCAGCCACTCCGCCGGCTCGAAGCGCCCGTCGCCCGACCGCTCGTTCATCGCCCGAAGCAGCGCCGCGCAGGTATGCCTCCCGATCCGTTCGGCCCATTCGATCGGGCCGCGCGGGTAGTTTGTCCCCAGCTTCATCGCCGTGTCGATGTCCGCGCCGTCGGCCACTCCCTCATCCAGCAGCCGGGCCGCCTCGTTCATGACCGTCACCAGCACCCGCGACACCAGGTACTGCTCCGTGATCGACCCCGGCTCCGCCAACGCCGCCTCGCTGAAGCGCCGCACCGCCTCGTACAGCTTCGGCGGCAGCTCGAACGAGCGCCGCGGCGTTGTGAGCGCGGGCAGCGGCGGCTCGCTTTCGTACGAGTAGAAGCCGCGCCTGGTCTTGCGTCCCAGCCGGCCCTGCTCGACGAGCTGCTGCTGGAGCGCGTGCGGCGTCAGGCGCGCCGGCCGGCCGAGCTGCTCCCAGACCGAGCACGAGACCGCGAAGTTCACGTCGATGCCGATCATGTCCATCAGCTCGAATGGCCCCATGCGGAAGCCCAGCAGCCCGCGCACCGTCCGGTCGATCTCGTCCAACCCGGCCACGCCCTCGTCCAGCATCCGCAGGGACTCGAGGTAGAACCCGCGCGCCACCCGGTTCACGATGAACCCCGGGACGTCCCGGGCGCGCACCGGGGTCTTGCCCCATTCCTGCGCCACCTGCTGCACGCGCTGCACGACCGCCGGGTCGCTTTCCGCGCCCGAGATCACCTCCACCAGCGGCAGCAGCGGCACGGGGTTGAAAAAGTGCATGCCGACCGTCCGGCGAGGGATGTCGCCCGAGCCGCCGAGCCGCGCCTGCACTTCGCGCGCGATGCGCGTGATCGACAGCGACGAGGTGTTGCTGGCGAGGATGGCGCGCGGCCCGGCGGCGGCGATCGGCGCGAGCGTGTCGGCCTTGATTCGCAGGTCCTCGACCACCGCCTCGATCACCAGCTCGCAATCGCGCAGATCGGCGGGGCCCGACGCCACGCGCAGACGCCGCCCGGCGGCCTGGCGCTGGGCTGGCGACAGCTTGCCTTTCTCGGCCAGGCGGTCGAGCGCCGCGAGGATGCGCTCGACGGCCTTCTGCGTCACGTCGGTGGAGACGTCGAGCAGCACCACGTCCCAGCCGGATTGCGCTGCGGTCTGGGCGATGCCCGCGCCCATGGTGCCCGCGCCGACAACGGCTGCGTTCGGCATGCGATCACTCCTCGTTCGTCGCGTCGGCCGCGAGCCCGGGCGGCGTATCGCTGCCGGGCGCGTCGGCCGCGCCGATCCTCAGGTTTCCGACGAGGGTCGCGCCGCTCTCGACGCGCAGCCGCGGCGCGCGGATGTCGCCGCGGACCTGCGCGGTGCTGCGGATGATCACGCGCCCCCGGGCGCTGGCGTTTCCCGTCAGCTTGCCGGCGACCGTCAGGTTCGCGGCCTGCACCGTCGCCACCAGGTGCCCGGGCTTCTCCACGACGACGTCGCCGCAGGTCGCGAGGTGTCGGACCGCGTGGTAGACGGTCGTGTGGATGTCCTCGACGACCAGCCGCTTGTTGCAATGCGGACAGACCATCGACTTGGCGGACGGCGCGGCCTGCACCTCGCGACCGCACCAGGTGCATGCCACCGGCCGCGTCGGCGACCTGGGGGCAGGGACGTGACCCGTCGACTTTGCCATGGACGTGCGCGGCCGCCGGCCCTCAGCGGCCGATGGCCGTCGGCGCGACGCCGCCCGCGGTCGGCGCGGGCGCTTCGCTGCGCATCGGCTTGACCTTGTCCACGCTGGCCGAGGCGGTCTTGACGACGCCGGCGGCGGCGCGCTCATCGGGCTTGGCGCCGATCGCGCAGCGCCCGACGAGCACGGCGCCCTCGGCGACTTCGAGCTTGGAGGCGGCGATGTCGCCCTCGAGCCGGGCCGACTCGGTCAACTGGATTTTTCCGCTGGCGCTGAGGTTGCCGTTGACCTGGCCCTCGACGCGGATGTTCCCGGCGCTGGCCTCGCCCGAGAGCCGGCCGCTGCCGGCGATCACGAGCTGGCCCTTGGTGCTGATCTCGCCCTCGAAGGCGCCCAGCAGCCGCGCTCCCTTCTCGAATTGCAGCTTGCCGCTGAAGCTGGCGTCCTGTCCGATCGTGGTGGCGAACTCGCCGTCGTGCTCGGCCATTTCAGCCTCCTGGTTGTGAGCCGCCCGCGCCGCGGCGCGGGCCGGAGTCCTTCCCCCTTGCTGCGCCTCGGGGCCATCGACGCGCGCCGGCCCGGCCGGGGCCGCGCCAGAGCGACGCCCCGTCAGCCCATCTCCTCCGCCAGCGTCTCGCGCACGACCTCTTCGATCGTCGTCACGCCGTCGTAGATTGCCAGCAGCCCCGACTCGCGCAGCGTCCGCATGCCGCGCTTGCGCGAGGCGTTTCGCAGGACGGCGGTCGAGCCCTGGTTCATGATCAGCTCGCGGAGCTCATCGTCCATGACCATCAGCTCGAAGATGCCCAGCCGCCCGCGATAGCCCGTGTTGTTGCAGTAGTCGCAGCCGGCGCCGTAGTAGAAGACGCGGCCGGCGACGTCCTCGGGCAGCAGGCCCAGCTCCATGAGCTGCTGCTCGGTGGGCTTGTATTCTTCCTTGCAGTTGGTGCAGATGCGCCGCACGAGGCGCTGCGCCAGGATGCCTTCGAGCGTGGCGGTAATCAGGAACGCCTCCATGCCCAGGTCGAGCAGGCGGGCGATCGAGCTCGGCGCGTCGTTCGTGTGCAGCGTGCTGAACACCAGGTGGCCCGTCAGCGACGCCTGCACCGCGATCTGCGCCGTCTCCAGGTCGCGGATCTCGCCCACCAGGATCACGTCCGGGTCCTGGCGCAGGAAGCTGCGCAGCAGCCGCGCGAACGTCAGCCCGATCTCCGACTTGATCTGGCACTGGATCATCCCGTCGATGTCGTACTCGACCGGGTCCTCCGCCGTCAGGATCTTGATCTCCGGCGAGTTCAGCTCGCGCAGGGCCGAGTAGAGCGTCGTCGTCTTGCCCGAGCCCGTCGGCCCGGTCACGATCACGATGCCGTGCGGCTTGTCGATGAGCTGCCGGAAGACCCCCAGCTCCTCCTCGCGGAACCCCACCTGCTCCAGGTCGAGGTTCACCTGCGCCCGGTCCAGCACGCGCAGCACCACGCTCTCGCCGAACATCGTCGGCAGCACGCTGACGCGCAGGTCCACCGGCCGCTTCTCCACCAGCAGCTCGATGCGCCCGTCCTGCGGCAGCCGCCGCTCCGCGATGTCGAGCCCCGCCATGACCTTGACGCGGCTGGCGACGGCCATGGCCACGAACTTGGGCGGGGGGACCATCTCGAAGAGCACGCCGTCGATGCGGTAACGCATCTTGAACTCGTCCTCGAACGGCTCGAAATGCACGTCGGAGGCCTTGTCCTTGATCGCCTGGAGCAGCACCAGGTTCACGAGCTTCTTGACCGTGTTCGACTCGGCCATCTCCTGGAGCTCGGCCAGGTCGATGCTCTCGCCGCGGTCGGCGTGCTTCGAGAGCGCTTCGTCGGTGCTCATCTCGGAGATGAGTTCGCCGATGGTCTCGGCCTGCTCCTCGGGGTAATAGCGGTTGAGCGCGGCCTGCATGTCGTCGGGCGTGGTGACGCGGGCCACGACGTTGAAGCCCATCAGCGTCTTGAGGTCGTCGGTGGCCTGGAAGTTGTCGGGCGAGGCCAGGGCCACGCCGAGCGTGTGGGTCTCGCGGTCGTATTCGGTCGGGACGATTCGGTAGGTGTGGGCCATCTGGGCCGGGATCAGGTCGATGACGCTCTTCTCGATGTCGATGTCGCCCAGGCGGATCGACTCCATTCCCACCTGGGCCGCCAGCGCCCGGTTGACGTCTTCGGCCTTGACGTAGCCCAGCTCGACCAGCAACTGTCCGAGCGGCCCACGCTTCTTCTTTTGAAGCTCCAGCGCCTCGGACACCTGCGCCCGAGTCACCTTGTTCATCTTGATCAGAATGCGGCCCAGCGGCCGACCCTTGAGCTGCGATACTGCCGGCATGTCCGCCATCTACGTGACTCCGCCCCGCGCCTGATCGTACGACTATACCGGCCCCCGCCGCGGAAGGAAACGGGCGGCATGGGGCGGACGACGGTGGCCACACCCGCCTTTCTTGCGTCGCCCTGCGTCGCGATGCCGTCCCAAAGGCGGACGAAAAAGCACGCCGTGGCTTGCCGGTATTCTGCTTGACTTTCATTTGGGAGGGGGTAGCGTCCCGAGGCTGGTTGCTCCAAGGAGAATCATGTGTCAACAGCGATTCGTCAATTGTGCGTGCTGGCCGCCGTGGGTTGCGTGGCGCAGGCGGCGAATGCGGATGGCCCGGGGGCCTGGACGGGGGGCTGCGGTGAGCCGAACGAGCCGGCCGAGTGCTCTGGGTTTGGCCTGACCGCAACCTGCGTGTGCGATTCGACAGGTTTTCACTGTGGTTACGCTCATAACTGCTGCGGACAGGGATGGCATGGACGCCACAGCGCCCCGGTCTCCCACACCTCCCTCCCGACGCCGTCGCCTGCGATCTGGTCCGATCCCAAGCCGTGCGCATGGCGATGGAAGTGTCGCACGAGTCCTCAGGGTGCTGACGGAGAGAGTTGCATCACGGTGCCTGGCTGCTCATTCTCCGGGTCGGTCGATACTGATAAGCGTTTCTCTTATCAGATGCATCCCAACCTGTTCATCAAAGGAACGTGCTATGACATATGGAGCGGGGGTGGAAGAGTGGACACTGATGCGCCCCGCACTCTCTCTGGCGTCATCGGGGCCGGACATGCGAACGGGATTGGTTCCCAATGCTCCGCGAGCCGTCGCACTTTCGATCGTCATGATCGTCGTCGCGCCCGGAAATCCGATGCGGCAGGAAGCGGCAACATCCTCGACAACGCCAGGAACAGTCCCGCCGTTGTTGCTGCTCTGGGCCCAGCAGCAAATGGACGTTGCCTTCGATTGTGAGATCACGCACTTGGTCGCGGGGGAGGAGCCGAGCCGCGACCGATGCATCGTCAATCGGAGTAACGAAGTCGCTCGATTCGGCTACGGAACCGCGTCCGGCATCACCGGGGTACTGGAGGACGGGACTCCACTCTACGGACTGGAGGGAGCCCGGCTGGTGTCCGCCAGTGGAGAGTGGTCGCGATACCAGCGAAGCACGACCGGGGATCTGACTGTCCGGGACGTCGACAAGGCACGCATCGGTCTCCTGGACATTCGCTCGATCGCCTTTGTGCCCATGTCGCTGTGCCAGACCTACTCGCCGGCGGGGTGCATCGAACACCTCGATCGCCTGCTCGACTGTCGCGAAATCGAACTGCGCGAGACCAACGTCGACGGTGCTCCATGCGTCGAAGCCCACTGCCCCGAGCGCGGCCGCCGCGTCGTGTGGCACTTCCACCCCGAACACCCCGGCCGGTTGACGCGCGTCGAGGACTGGCACCACGGCCGGCGGCACTCCGCAACCGAGTTCGTGTACCAGCGGTTCGACTCCGTCGCCCTGCCGGTCAAGGTCCGCCACATGGACTGCGACGACCGCGTGCTTGGGCTCACAGAGATCTCGTACCGCAACGTCAACTCGCCTGAAATCCCCGATCCGCTCACCCCAGGGCACATCGGGTTCCTCGTTGGTTCCATCGTCAACGTACAGGGCGACGGCAAGGCGCGACAGATGGTCTGGGCGGGTGATCGCCTCGTTTCGCGCGAGGAATACGACGACCTGAAGCGCCAGGGGCTGATCGAAGACGACCCGCAGGTCGTGGCCTGGCTAGAACGGGCCAAGGCCCGCGGCCCGATCGACATCAACGCGCGGCGACGCACCTCTGACGTGTACGGCAAGCCCTCCACCGAGCCGATCATCGTCCCGCGCCCGGACGCCGCCTGGCGCCACCGCATCACCCCGCTGCTGAAGGCGCCCGACCAGTCCGACGAATGGACGCGCTACGTAGAGAACTTCATCCGGACATACAAACTCGACCAGGACCAGGCGGCGCGCTGCCGGCAGTTCCTCGCCGACGCACTGGAACGCCGCGCCCAGTACCTGCGCAGCCGCCGCGAGCGCCTCCAGAGCCTCGCCGAGCGCGAGTACAAGACCGCGGGCGACGCGCGGCTCGGGCAGGAGGAGCTCGGGCTGATCCTGCGGCCGGTCGAGCGGCTCTTCGATGAGCTGAAGGCCCGCCTCCGCCCCGTGCCCGCCCGCAAGCAGCGCGCCGACGCCGGCGAGACCGCCGGAGAGCCCGGCGCCGCTCCGGAACCCGCACGAACCGGCGAACAGAGCGCCCCGGTGGCACGCGTCCTGCCCGGGGCGTGGGCTTGGGGCCCGGATCATTCTGCGATATCTTCGGCGGCGGCGCTCGTGGGCGCGTGTGCGGCCGAACGAGGCGCTCGCCCTCTCGGACCGCCGAGATGCCCTGCGAATACGGCTTCTTGCTCCACCCTTGGCTCGGCGCAGAGCGCTGCCGCGCGCTTTGCGAGCGCGCTGCGCTCACCATCGGCCTCGGCCGCGTAACCGTGCCGGTCGTCACCGGTGCGTGCACGCAGTTCTCCTACGCTCCCGGCGGCGCTCCGCGGCTGTTCTCCACCGAGGGCGGCTGGCACTATCCCCCCGACACCGAGCGGCACGCGGCCAACACCCTGCGCCCGAAGCCCGCGCGCTGGCTCGGGAAGCGCCATCCGCTCGACCGCATCCGCGACACCCTCGAACAGCACGGCCTGCGCTGCAACTTCCAGATCGACCTGCGCGGCCTTCGCGGCGTGATCGAACAGCAGCCGGAGTTCGCTTGCCGGACCGCCTGGGGCGAGCCGCTGCCCGGCCACCCCGCGTGCCTGAATGAGCCCGCCGTGCGGCAGTTGCTGCGCTCGACGATCGACGACCTGGCTAACTACGCGCCGGCGGCGCTGATGCTCGATGGACTGCCGGCGGAGTCCGCCGAGCGCGAGCGTCCCCGCTGGGGCGTCAATCCGGAAACGGACGAGCTGCTTTCCGTGTGCTTCTGCGCCGCGTGCCGCGAGGTGGCTGCCGGGGCGGGCGTCGACGCGGACCAGGCGGCCCGCAGCGTGCAGGTGCACATCGAGCGCCTGGCCGGCGGCGACCGGGCGAGCGCGGCGGCCGCGATGCGCGAGGACGGCGTGCTGGCGGCCTACCGTACAGCGATCCGCGGCGAGATGACGGCGTGGCTCGCGCGGCTGGCGGGCACGATGTCAACCATGGAAGCGTACTTCGTCACACGCGTGGTGGACGGGCTTGTGTACCTGTCGGAGCCGTGGCGCCCGCTGCTCGAGGTGCGCCCGACCGATGACGAAGACCGGCTCGACTCGGCAAGCCACGTGGCCGGTGCGGCGCTGCTGAACGCAGGCGCCGCGCGCCTGCCGGCGTACCGTCCCGCGCTTCAGTCATCCGCCGAGCTCGTGCGCCTGACGGGCGACCTGGCCCAGGCCGGCGCGCGGCTGATCGAGTTCTCAGGCTTTGACGCCGCTCCGCCGGAAGCCGGCGACTGGCTGCGGCAGGCCGTGCGTTTCGCCCGGCGGGGATAGCTGAACGCGGAATCGCGGGCCGTCCGTTACCATGGGCGCCGCCATGGCTTCATCCAGGCAACGCTACCGGGCATTCGTCTCCACGGCGCGCAACGCCGGCGATGACGTTGGCGACGCCGATTCGCCGGAGGCCGGCGACGGGCGGCCGGCGGAAGCGGAAGCGCCGGACGCAAGGGGGGCCGATGGTGAGCCGCGGCGCCGCGCTGACTGGCGCAAGCGGCGCGGCTACCTGCGCGAGTACCTCGCCTGGCTGCGGCCGTTTCGCGCCAAGCTCATCGGCATCTACGTCATCGCGACGGCGGCGGCGCTGCTGGGGCTGCTGCTGCCGGCGGCGACGATGCGCATCATTGACGAGGTGATCCCGAGCGGCGACGCGCGGCTGCTGCACACGTACGGCGTTCTGCTGCTGGGGGCGATCCTGCTTCAGCAGGCGCTGGACCTGTGGCGCTTCTGGCTCAACGCAGTGCTGAACGCCCAGGTCGTCTTCCGGTTGCGGCAGCGGCTTTTCAGCCACCTGCTGCGGCTGCCGCTGCACGAGCTGTGGGGGATGAAGACGGGGGGCATCACGTCGCGTGTCTCGGGGGACGTGGACGCGACCAGCGGGCTGGTGCAGATGGGGATCGTGACGCCGGCGGTGGCGCTGACGAAGATCGTCCTGACGCTCGGGCTGGTCGTGTGGATCAACTGGCAGATGGCGCTTGCGGCGATGGTGCTGCTGCCGCTGATCGTCGGGCTGAACATGGCCCAGGTGCGGAAGATCCGCCCGATCCACCGCAACGTCCGCCGCGACCGGGCGCGGATCGACGCGCGCGTCGTGGAGACGTTCGGGGGCGTGCGCGTGGTCCGGGCGTTCGGCCGGGAGAAGACCGAGGAGCGGCGCTACGCGCTGGACCACCATACGGTGATCCGCAAGGAGCTGCGCGCCTCGCTGCTGGAATACCTGGTGTGGGCCGGGTGGGGCGTGGTCGTGCCGCTGGCGGGGCTGATCATCATCTGGCTCGGTGCGGCCCTGGTGCTGAAAGGGCAGACCACGATCGGCAGCATCGTCGCGTTCCAGATGTACCTGCTGATGCTGCTGATGCCGACGTCTCTGGTCATCCGCACGTTCGGCGAGCTCCAGCGCTCACTGGCGGCGATGGAGCGCGTCTTCGACCTGCTGCGCCGGCCGCTGGACAAGCCCGACCGCCCCGGCGCGCGGCCCGCGCCGCGGCGCGTCGACACGTTCGAGTTTGATAACGTGACCTTCGGCTACCAGCCCGACCGGCCGGTCCTGCGCAGCATCAGCCTGAGCATCCGCGGCGGCGCCACGGTCGCCCTCGTCGGGCCGAGCGGCGCGGGCAAGACCACGCTCACCAACCTCGTGGCGCGCTTCTACGACCCGGACGCCGGCGCCGTGCGGCTGAACGGCGTCGACCTGCGCGATCTTCGCCTGGCCAGCTATCGCGGACTGCTGGGCCTGGTGCAGCAGGACGTGTTCCTTTTCGACGGGACCATTGCCGAGAACATCGCCTACGGCCGCCCGCACGCCTCGCGGCGCGACGTCGAAAGCGCCGCCCGCCGGGCCAACGCGCACGAGTTCATCACCGCATTCCCCCGGGGCTACGAGACGCTGGTGGGCGAGCGCGGGGTGCGGCTCTCGGGCGGGCAGGCGCAGCGGGTGAGCATCGCGCGGGCGCTGCTGGCCGATCCGCGGATCCTGATCCTGGACGAGGCCACGAGCAACCTCGATTCCGAGAGCGAGCAGCTCATCCAGGCGTCGCTGGCCGAGCTGCTGGCCGATCGCACGACGTTCGTCATCGCCCACCGCCTCAGCACCATCGTGCACGCCGACGTCAGCGTCGTCATCGACGACGGCCGCATCGTCGAGACCGGCACGCACGCCGAGCTCATGCAGCGCGACACGGCCTACCGCGCGATGGTCGAGCGCCAGCGCCACCCGGCGATGGCCGATGTTCTGACCTGATGGGAGTATTCACGCCCCCCGCTTGCGCGCCAGCAGCCACTCGACCACCTCCGGCAGCACGGCGCCGACGACCAGCGTGTGCCCATAGTCCCGGCGGACGCGCAGCTCCAGCGGCTTGCCCCCCGCGATCGCGCGCTCGACTTCGGCCCGCACGCGCTGCGGCGGAACGATCGGATCGAGCTCGCCAAGCACCACCAGGCTGGGCGCCGTGGCCGCCGCAGCCGCCCAGCCGGAGCCGCCGGCGATGCAGGCGGCGGCGGCGAGGACGCCGGAACGTTGACGCGCGAGCTGCGCCGCCACGCCGGCGCCGAGCGAGTGGCCGACGACGTAGACGCGGTCCGGGTCGATCGCGTAGTCGCTTCGGATGGATTCCAGCAGGCGGTCGAAGGCGCCGGTCTCGCGCAGGAACGGCTCGGTGAGCGGTGTGGCCAGGATGAAGCCGCGCTCCTGGGCAAGGGCGCGCAGGCGTCCCGCTCCGTAGGCATCCATGAACATCCGCTCTTCGCCACCCGCGCCGTGGAACGCGATCACCAGCGCCGCCGGCGGCGCCGACGCGTCGACCGTCGCGCCGGTCGCGAAGACGCGCACCGGGATCTCCCGCGCTCCCGGTACCACGCGGTAGGTCTCGCCGGCGCGGTTCCGATAGGGGTTGGCGCCGGCTTCCAGCGCACGGATCTCAAGCTCGAGGTCGTCCGCGTGCCGAAGCGGGTCGTTGAGATACTCGGCAGAGCGCTCATCGGACGGCGTATCGGTCAGCAGGCGGTTACGCGCCAGGCAGATCGTCCGGGCCTGGACCAGCGCCGGCTCGTCCAGGCGCAGCGCGTTCAGCCGCTGCTCGTTCTCGCGGCGCAACGCCGACAACGGCCGGGTGCTGACGTACCACGCGCCCTTGTCGAGCACCGCGCCCTCCGGCGTCAGCACCTCGACCGCGTAGCGCCCGGCCCGCAGGCCGCCCGACGGCGCCGGCAACACGACGTCTTCGAGAATGAGCCCGCCCGAAGCCGCGCGCAGCGACAGCGCGGCCGACAGCGGCTCGCCGTGTTCCGGCCGCAGGCGCACGACGAGCTCCAGAGCGGCGGCGTCCCCGAACGGCACCGGGTACAGCCCCGCGATCTCCGCCCGGACAGCGTCCTTCGCCCCCGCCAGCCCGACGGGCGGATCGAGCCGCACCTTCAGCGAGGCGCCCACGCGCCGGCCCGGGCTTGCCGCGTCCGGAGACAGCGACTCGGTCAGCGCGTCGATCTCGGCGATCGCGCGGCTGAACTGCCCCGCGAAGAACGCGATCGTCGCCTGGTCGAAGCGCTGGTTCAGCCCGGCGACGCGCTCGGCCGGCGGCGGCTTGGCGGCCAGCGCCCGCTCGAACGCGAGGTATGAGGCCGCCAGGTCGGACCGGGAGACCGGCACCGGTGATTGCCACGCGCAACCCGGCGCGACGCCAAGAACCAGCATCAGGCAGGCGGCCGTCAGACGCATCAGAATGCCCCCAAAGTTTCGCGCGAACGCGCTGGCCGGCGAGCGACGCGAGCCCCGCCGTGCATCTCCGATTGCGTGAGTGTAGGAGGGGCGGCGCCGGCTGGCTCGCCGGGGCCTCAGGATCTCGGGGACGGGGGGTCGAAGGCCATTACAACCTGCGTGCCGTACAGCGGATACTCGATCCGGCAGCGATAGCCGCGAAAGCCGTCCGGGTTCCATTCGAGGCGTTCGCAGACCTGGCGCAGCAGCTCGACGTAGCGCGGCAGCTCGGCGGCGCGGCACTTGGCAATGCCCTGACCCAGCGCCTGGACGGACTCGCAGGTGTCGAGACGGTCGATGTCGCGCGCCGGGTCGTTGACGTTGGCGATGCCGTCGAAGGCCGTGTCGTAGATGTGCAGGGCCGGCTCGCCCGGAAAAACGCCCGTCGCCACCAGCACGTCGAAAATCAGCAGCCGCGTGGGCGTGGCGACCTCGGCGAACACGTGCCGCTTGCGCCCAGGATCGCTCGGTAACCACCGCGGGAGCTCCGCCCGGTTCACCTCCGCGAACACCAGATCGACGGCCGACTTCGGCCCCACGCCGATGTCGCCCAGCGTGTAGTGCACCACCTCCCCCGCCTGCTGAACATCGAGCGGCGGAGGCGGCGTGGAGCAGAACTCGCTCAACCGCAGCCCGTCGAAGCCCGAGACCGACGCGCCGCCGATCGTCTGCGGCCGGCGGGGCGGTTCGGACGACGTGAGTCGCCGCGTCGCGAACTTCACCGAGCTGCCGGCGCGCAACCGCCGCAGCCCGAGCTTGCCGAAAAGCCACACGACGTCGTTGTGATCGCCGTCGGACGACGGGTGCAGCAGCACCGTCGCCAGGTCGGTGTCGACCGAAACGCCCCGCAGCTCGCTGATGGCGCGGAAGGCGGCCTGCTTGCGGCGGAGCTCGAACTCGGCACGGGCTTCGGGAAGCCAGGCGCTGAGCAGTGCTTCGAGCGCGCTGCGATCACCGGCTTCGTCGCGCGTGACGCGCTCCAGCTCGTCCACCGCCGCCAGGGCCTCGCCAACGACGGCGGGTTCCACGCCGTGTTTCTCGAGCATGCGCACGAGCCGGCGAAGCGGATCTGGTCCGGGGGCGGCGTAGAGGACCGCGAATGGGTCGCGGTGGGCGACGGCGCGGAGGGTGCGGCTGGCGAGCACCTTGTCGATGCCGAGCTGCCGGGCGAGCTCCGCCGGCCCGCGTGGGCGTCCGGGAAGGCCGTCGACCGCGGCGCCGATAGCGCTCCCGAGCCGCGCGCCGGCGGCGGCCAGGCGAGCTTCGAGTGAGGGCTCAGCCGCCTGGGCTGCTGCGTTGACGTCTCTATGGAGGAGGCTTGCAGTCATGTGCGCAGGTGATGATACCGGAATGCGACACGATCAGGAAGTTGGACGCTCAAAATTCTCGGAAGTTTCCAGGAAACATCCTTGACACTGGTTGCATGGCCGTTACCATGGGCTGCGGCATGGGCATCATGAGGTTGGCGCTGACCCGCGCGCGCCCGATGGCACGCGACGGAAAACGCCGAAACAGGGAGAACTCGTAATGGCTCGTCTGCTGGCTTGCTCAACCCTTCTGGCCGCCTCGGCCGCCGCCCTCGCGGCGACGCACGTTGACCCGTTCGAAACTGGAAACCCGACCGGTTGGCGCTTCATCCAGGGAGCCGACGTCATTCAACCCGTCGGCGGCAACCCCGGCGCCTGGCTGAACCAGCCCGTCTACGACACCTTTGCCCCGATCCTCGACCACACCAACCTCGCGACCCCATTCAGCGGCGACTACCGGGCAATGGGCGTGACGAAGATCACCATCGACGCCCAGACCATCTCCACGCAGTTTCCGGCGGCTGGCCTGCCTTTCACGCTGCTGCTGGCCGACACCAAGGGAACCGCCGATCCCGCCGACGACGACTACGTCTACTACGTCGACTACTCGGGAATCCCCGTGCCCGGTGAGGGCTGGGTCCATTTCGAATTCGACGTTCCCAGCCAGGCTGATGCGCTCCCTCCGGGCTGGAGCGGCGGCCACTTCGGCGACATGGAGTCCTTCCGTCCCGGCGTGGGGTGGACGGACGTCATCCAGAGCGTCGATCGCGTCGAGTTCTGGTGGATTCATCCCGCCTGGTTTGCCATTTTCCAGCAGTGGAACGTCGGCGCTGACAACATCGCGATCGTGACCGCCCCGCCCTGCCCGGGCGATATCGACGGCGACGGCGTCGTGGGCCAGTCAGACCTGGGCGTGCTGCTCGCCGCGTTTGGCACCTGCGATGGTGACCCGGCATACAACGCGGCAGCCGACCTCGATGGCGACGGCTGCGTGGGCCAGACCGATCTGGGCGCCCTGCTCTCGCACTTCGGGACCAACTGCCGCTAGGAACAGTCCCCTACGGATCGCGGCAAGCGCCCGGCGACGGCGGACCATCGAGGGCTCGCTGTCGCCGGGCGTGTTTCTTGGTGAGTGCCCCGCCGCCCGCTAAAAAGTGCCCGCGCGATTGTTGCGGCCCTCCGGCCGTCACACTAGGATTCGGCGCGGTGCAGACCACACGATTTGAGCGCCGGGACGCCGGGTTGGCGCGCGGCTTGGTGCGATCGCGCTGGGCGATGGGGCGGGACATGCCGGTGATGGTTCGCAAGGGTCGGGAATCGATGGACGCGAACTCGTCGGCCCTGACGCTGGCCGGGGCGGCCTCGCTCCGCGACCTCATCCGCGATGTGCCCGACTTCCCCAAGCCGGGCATCATGTTCAAGGACATCACTCCGTTGCTGGGTGATCCGGCGGGTCTGGCGCTGGCCGTAGAGCTGATGGCGCAGCCCTATCGCGGGCGTGGCGTGGATGTCGTCGTGGGGGCCGAGTCGCGCGGGTTCATCTTCGGCATCGCGGTGGCCAAAGCGCTTTCGGTTGGTTTTGTGCCCGTGCGCAAGCCCGGCAAGCTGCCGTGCAGGACGCACCGGCTGGAGTATGGCCTCGAGTACGGCACCGATTCGCTGGAAATCCACGCCGACGCCATTCGCCCGGGGCAGCGCGTCCTGATCGTGGATGACCTGCTGGCGACGGGCGGGACGCTGGCGGCGTGCTGCGGCCTGGTTCAGGCGCTCGAAGGGACCGTCACCGGCATCGTGGTCCTGATCGAGCTCGGGGAGCTCGGCGGGCGGGCGCGGCTCGGGGGCCACGAGATACACAGCATCATCCGGTATGCGGGAGCGTAAGACGGGCGCAAACGCCGGCGGGTGCTGTCGTTATGGGGCCCGGCGGCGAGGTCGCGGGCATTCGGACACTCTGGACCTTGGCAGAAGGTCGAAGAATGTTTGCAGAACGCGTTCGATCGCTGCGGGCGGCGTTTCCCGGCGACGTTTCGGCGAGTTCCGGTTGACGGATCGGCCTTTCACCTGGCGTTGGGTTCGTTGAAGGAGTGAACATGCGGCGCGGCGGCTACCTTCTGGTGATCGGGAGCTTCGGCGTGCTCTCCGGGTGTGCGATTCTCACGGACGTGTTCAATCCTGACACGCTGCCCAGCTTCATCGCGCCCGATCCCGGAGTTGTAGTCGTCGCGTTTCACAACGACAGCGACTTTCCCGCGATCATGGGCGGTGGGGTATCCTTCGATTCAAACCTCGCGACGTTCGAAACCATCAGCGCAACGGTTGCCGCCAACTCCACCGTCAGCCGCGTCTTCGACTGCCCCGTCACGCTCATCAGCGCGGGGCCGCCCGACGGCGGCGTGGCGGCGTTCGTGATGACCGCCGACGGGATCGAAGTGGAGGGGCCGGGCGTGCCGTTGACGTCCGGCGGTTTCCGGTGCGGCGACGTGGTGGAGATCCGGCTCATTCAGATCGGCCCGGGCGCGGCGGCCGAGGACTACCGTATTCAGGTTCGAGTTCTGCCGGGACGCTGACGCGGCCGGCTTTGGGAGTGACGCATGCGGGCTAAGTTGGGCGGCGGTCTGGCTGCGGGCGCCGCGCTGATCGGTATGGTGATGGCGGGCGGCGGATGCGCGCTGAGCGGCACGAGCTTCTTCACTCAGGAGTTTCTCGATGCGCTGAGCCTGACGGGCGGCAACGTGACGCCGATCCCGGGCGAGGCGCCCGCGCTTCTGGTCGTGGCCGAGAACCGCACGTCGCGCACCGTCGAGTGCCTGGTGAGCTGGCGTGACGGCGATGGGGCCGTGAACCAGCGCATCATCGTGCTGGCGCCCGGCGCCAAACAGGCGGAGGCCGTCATCTGCCCCGTCGAGGCGCTGACCATGGGCGACGTCAGCAACCTCACCTCGACCGGCGCCGTCGTGCGGCTCGGCTCCGGCAGCCCGAACGACCCGATCGTCGAGGTCGAGGCCTTCGGCGTGCTGTTGCGCGACGGGGCCAACTACGACTGTGGCGACCGCGTCACGTTCGCGATCCAGCAGGCGTCAGGCAACCTCTCGGGCTACGGCATTGTGGCCTACATCCAGCGATCCGGCCTGTAGGCGTGCATCGAGTCAAAAGGGACGCCGGCGGAAACGGCCGCAGTCGGTCTTGAAGGCGAAGCAGGACAACACGATGAAAAACAGGATGCTCTTCGGCGGATGTGTGATCGCCGCGATCGGCGGCCTCGTCTCGGGCTGCGGCCTGACCTCGGAGGAGTTCATTGCCGGCGTCGGCGGCGCCGCCGCGCGACTGGGCTCCACGCCGCTGGTCGACGTGGTCTCGCCGAATAACAACATCGCGCTGACCGGCGGAACGCCCGTCGAGGTCACGTGGCGCGTCACCGCGACGACCAACTTCGCCTCGGTCGACATCATCTTCGACCGGGACCAGGACCCGAACAACGGCAACGAGTTCGTCGCCGCCAGCGGATTGAGCATCACGCAGACCAGCGCCCTGCTCGACACCAGCGATCTGCTGGCGGGCACCTACAACATCGGCGTGCTGCTGAACGAGCGCAACGAGCTCGCCGCGTTCGACTACGCCGGCGGGCGCGTCGTGGTCAACCAGCGCCCGCAGCTGTTCTTCACCTCGCCGCGCGACAACTTCGCCTTCGACCGCAGCAACCGCGTCTCGCCACGCTTCGACGTCGCCTGGCAGGTTTTCGACCCCGACAGCACGGTTTCGGTCCGCATCTTTCTCGACACGCCCGGCGCCGGCAACGGCATCCTGCTGCGCGAGAGCAGCAGCCAGACCGGCGACAGTTTCTCGTTCGACCTGCCCACGATCAATTTCGAGGCCGGCACCTATCGCATCCTCGCAGTCGTCAGCGACGGCGTGGACAACTTCAGCTTCTTCGCCCCCGGCGCCATCGTGATCCGCCCGCGGCTCGCCGGCTATCACGACCTGCGGCTGCTCGGCACCGACGAGGCCACGGTCTCGGGCGCCATCTTCGAGGGCTTCAATCCGCGCGACAACCTGGGCAGCTTCGTCGCCTCCGTCCGCGACGCCGACAACGACGGATTCGCCGACTTCGTCATGCTCGCCCAGTTCGGAAAGCCGCAGTTCGAGTTCAACCTCCAGCGCAACGGCATCGGCGAGGCCTACTGGGTCTACGGCCGGCAGCAGCGCTTCTCCGGCCTCATCAACGTCAACTCGACCGGCCGGCTGTTCCGCGGCGAGATCTTCGCGGGCGTCCCGGAGGTCGACGATCCCGTTCGTCCCAGCCGTGGCATCGCCAGCTTCACCTCGCTGAGCGACTGGGACCAAGACGGCGTGCGCGAGCTGGCCTTCGGGTTGCCCTATGTCGATTCGATTCCGACGCCGCCCCCGCCGGTCACGATGGACTCCTTCGGCTACTTCCGCAGCGGCTGCGTGGTGATCGCCGCCGGCTCGGTGCTGCGCCCGGACCTGGGCTTTCCGGGCGGGCAGGTGATCCGGCTGGGCGAGATCGGCACGTTGCCGCACGCGCCGGGCGCGACGACAGACTGCCCGAACCAGGATACGTTCTGGGGCCCGAAGGCGCCCGGCGACCCCGACGGCGGCGCGCCGACCCTGTACTGGCGCCATCGCGCCGACGTGGACGGGTTGAACGCCGGCTCCATCCGCCTCGGTTGCCGTTTCTCGTCGAACGAGCCGTTTGACCAGTTCGGCACGACCATTTCGACCTACGGGTTCGAGGGGATCGTGATCTCGGCTCCGAACCGCGACCCGGTGCGGGCCACGCTCTCGGCCAACCAGCCGATTCCCGGCGCCGGCACGATCAGCATCTACTTCAACGCGACGTTCGCCCCGTTCTATCCGTGGACTTCGGTCAATGCACCGCCGGCCGCCGGCGCCTACACCGGGCCGGTCGATCATCCCGAGTATGATCGTCTGCCGCACTGGGGGCCCTATCACTACATCTACGACGAGTTCGGCTCGCCCGGGGGGCAGATCTTCGCGAATTCGCCGGGATACACCGTCGATGCCGACGACGGCGACCCGTGCGTTTTCGACGCGGCGCCCCAGACCCCCAACGCCGCGACGACGGTCCGGTTCTGGACGAACATCCCGGGCGGCTCGCTCAGCGAGGCGGCCACGGTGGGCGATTTCAACAGCGACGGCCTGCTGGACATCGCCATCGGCCAGCCGCTCGCCAAGGACGGCGCCGGCGCCTGCTACCTGATCCTCGGCCGCCTGCGCGAACTCATGGTCTCCGGAGAGTTGCAGCTCGAAGAGCTCGGCCTGCCCATGCAGGGCGGCGGCTTCGAGCAGCCGCGCATCTTCGACGGCATCCGGATCGTCGGCGAGCCCGGCACCCGGCTCGGCACCTCGCAGGACGGCGCCGGCGACTTCAACGGCGACGGCGTCCCCGACGTCGTCATCGGCTCGCCCCTGGTCAACAACCGCCGCGGCGGCGCGACGGTCTTCTTCGGCTCGCGCGACGTCATCAACCTGACACAGGAAGAGCTACTCATCACCGATCTGCCGACCCGCGGCCTCGGAGTGACTTTCGTCGGCGAGGCCGAGGGTGACCTGGCCGGCGCGCGGGTCCGCGGCGTGGGTGACATCGACGGCGACGGGCTCGACGACATTCTCATCGCAGCGCCCGACAAGTCGGTGCGGCTCGACCTCAACCTCGACGCGACGATCGATATCGACCGGCAGAACTGCGGCGTCGTTTACCTGATCTACGGCTCGTCGCAGCTCCGCGGTACGCTCAGCCTGGCCGACGTCGGCACCGAGCGGCTGCCTGGCGCAGTTTTCATCGGCCGCAACAGCGGCGACTTCCTTGGCGCCGGCATCGGCCGCCAGGGCGATCGCAGCTACGGCATCCACGCAGCGGGCGACGTGGACGGCGACGGCCGGGCCGACCTGCTCATCAGCTCGGTCAGCGCTTCGCCGCGCGACCGCGTCGAAGCCGGCGAGGTGTACCTGATCTACGGTGAGTGACGATACGCCCCCGGTGGGGTTCTGGATGGATCACGATCCTGTGAGACTGCGAGGCAGTGCGATGCGAGCGTTGGCACCTGTATTGGCGGTGGGAACACTGGCGGCGCTGGGCGGCTGTCCGCTCGGCGGCGGACAGATCAACCCGTTCGTCACCTACACCGAGATCTTCGGCGCCGGCGGCGGAACGAACGCGCCCGTGCCCCCCGGCAGCGGCGGCGGCTCGGCCACGGGACGCTTTCGCAACAACATGGTGGTCACACTCCAGAACGCCGACGCCGAGGCGGAGGTGAACGTCGCGCTGCTGGCCTGGGTAAATCCCAGCAGCATCCGCAACGCCGACCAGTCCGACGCCCTCATCAGTGCCGGCTACGTGCAGATCGGTCGCGAGGTCAGGATCGGCTCAGCCTACACGCTCGCGCCTGGCACCTTCGTCCTGAACGGTCCCGGCCAGGGTGGCGCGCTGCCGCTGATCGTGCCGCCCGGCGACGGGACGGCCCCGGGCTCCGCGACCGTGACGCTCGTAACGCCGGACGTCCTGCTGCTCTTCCGTGCACCACCGACGTCGTGCGAAACGCCGGGCTTCGAGTTCACGATCGACGGGTTCCCGCTGCGGGACATTCCGGCGGCGGGTGAAGGCGGGGCTTTCCCGTCGTCGTGGGAGGGCGGAGACGGGCTGCTGGGCATCAAGACGCTGGCGATGTACGACGTGTACCAGTGCGACCCGTTCCGACCGGGGCTGTTCTTCAAGGTCGGCGGCGGGGCGAAGGCCGAGAACGAGTATTTCGAGGGCGAGTCCGTAACGGTGACGTTCTCGCGGCTGACGCAGGACGGGGTTGCGGCGCGAGTGGTTATCGGGTCCTGAGCGGTCGGCGGAATCGCCACGCCAGGACGCGTGGGGCGCATTAGAATCGAGTTGGGGCTTGGGCCTGGAGGTCGTCATGAGAGTGAACGCAATACGCGGGGCTGCGTTGATCGCGTCGCTGGGAACGGCGCTCACGGCGCTGGCCCAGGGCCAGGGCAGTCCGCCGACCATTGAGATCGTTCGCTGGCAGGTCACCCGCAACCCCGATCTGCCCGGATCGACGACCTATCTCGTATATCAGCGGACGCCTCCCGTCGGCACGCGCGCCAGCATCAGCAACTTCCTCCACGAAGAGACCGACCGCGTCACCGTAACGCTCGAGGTTCGCGACCCGGATTGGACCGTGGGCGACCCGAACAACCCCACCGAGAATGAAGAGGTCTTCATTCGCTTCAGGGCCTTCGGCAATTACTTCATCGCGCCGCCGGAGCCGCCCCCGATTCGCCAGGCTTCTCAGTTCTTCCAGGGAACGGCCGGCGGGGGCTTTCGTCCACCTCCGGGCCAGATCACGCTCCAGCTGACGCGTACGTTCGACGTTCCCCTTTTCGTCGGGCGCAACCAGTTGCGGCTGCGCGGGCAGATCCCGATGGACGTGCAGTACCTGATCGAGTTCGGCGTATCGAACACCCAGGACCCTGAGTTCCCGGACTGCGGCTCGCCGGAGGTCGGCTGCGACTTCGACCTGCTGAACGCGATCGAGAACCCGCTGTATCGCGAGACCAACCCGCCGCCCTTTGCCGACGCCGGCCCGGATCAGACCGTGGTCATCGGCTCGACGGTGACGCTGGACGGCAGCCGCTCGATCGACCTGAGCAACATCGGCTTCGACCCGAACGACCCGAACGTCATCGACAAGGACACGCTCACGTTCACGTGGGAGTGGGTCGACGGGCCGGCGCGCGTCGATCCGGAGCAGACCGACGGCGCCAACCCGCGCGCCACCGTCGTGCTCAACCAGCTCGGCACCTACCACTATCGCCTGATCGTCGACGACGACTCCGCCAACTCGCTCCCCTCCGCCGACAGCGTCCTCGTCACGGTCGTCGAAGTCCTGCCCGAGAACCGCCCGCCGCGCGTCGTCATCACCGGCCCCGCCAACGCCGTCGTCGAGGGCACGGTCGTCTCGCTCGACGCGACCGCGACCAGCGACCCGGACGGCGACACGCTCACCTACGCCTGGCAGCAGACCGATGAGCTAGGCGGCGTGCTTCCGCCGGGAGACTTCCGGACCGTCTTCCAACCCGTGAGCGGCACGCAGACCAACCGCATCGCCTGGCAGGCGAACCGGCCGGGAACGTACTATTTCCGCCTGGTCGTCAGCGACGGCCAGTTCAACCCCAGCGCGCGCTTCTCCGTCACCGTCATCGACCGCGCGACGGCCGGCTACATCGTGCTCGCGCCGCGCCCCGCCGACGACGCGGGCGGTCTCGGCGGCCCCGGGGCTCCGCCGACGGGCGATGCCAGCCCCCTCGGCTTCCTGGCGCCGCTGTGTGGTGCAGGGCTGCTGCCTGTGGTGTTCGCCTCGCTCTCCCTGCTGCTGCTGCGCCGCAGTTGGCGCTGAAGCGCCCGCGGCGATTCGCAAGGACCCGCACGGGCCGGCCGGGCGCCACCTGCGTCCGGGCCGGCCCGCGTCTTTGTTTGGCGCTGATCCGCCCCCGCCCGCGCCGCGGGTGAGCCTTGCGGTATCCTGCGCGGCGTGACCGCTCCTCGCATGCAGAATGACCCGCAACCCGCGCCCCCCGACGGCGCGTCCTCCGTCGACCACTCCGCCGCCCGCTGCGAGTGCGCCGCCGTAGCGCTGGCCGGGTTGCTGGTCGCGGTCGCCGTGCACGCGCACTACGACAAGCCGCACGGCGACTTCTATGACTTCCGCGAATTGGGGCGCGAGCTGCTCAGCGGCCAGGCGCCGCACTCTTTCAAGCGCGCGCCGCTGTTCCCGCTGCTCGTGGCCGCGGTCGGCTCGTTGCTGGAGCACGTTCCGGCGGAGCGACCCGCCGACCAGCGCGCCGCAGAACTCATCAACGCCTTGCTGCTGCCCCTCAACGCCCTGCTCGTGCATCTCGTCGCCCGGCGCTGGATGCCCAGGGGCGCGCCGTGGATGGCGGCGTGGTTCCTGCTGCTGCCGCTGGGGCTGTACGCCACGGCCCACACGCTCGTCGAGCCGCTGCTCGTCTGCATGTGCCTGCTCACCGTCGTCGCCGCGCAGCGCGGGCACTGGATGGCGTACGCCTTCGCGGCGGCGGCGTGCATGACACGCTATGACGTGGCCGGGCTGATCGCCGGGGCGGCGCTGGCCGACATGCTCGCCGGTCGCCGGCGGCGTGCGCTGCTGGGCGCGGGCGTGGCGTTGGCGCCGCTGGCGGTCTGGCTGGCGCTCACCGCCGCGACCTGGGAGGCCCGCGGCCGCGAGCACTACATCGAGCAGCTTCTGGAGCGGCCCGGGTTCGACCCCGGCTGGTCATGGCGGGTCGCCTGGCAATGCGCGACGGCGCCGGATTTGCGGCTGCCGCTCGTGCTGGCCGACGTGCGCGGCCCGCTGCACGGGCTGATCCAGACGGCGCTCGCGATGTGCCTGACGGCGGGAATCCTCTGGCTGCCGGCCAGAAGAGACCGTGGCGGCGCGGCGCTGCTTTGCGGACTTGCGGGGTATTGGCTGGTGCACGCCGCGTTTCCCTTTCGTGAGGAGCGCTTCGGGTATCCGCCCGCGCCGCTGCTGATCCTGCTCGGCGGGGCCGGCGGCGCGGCGCTCGTCACGCGCGTGCGCGAAGTGTTTGCGCACGTCGTTCAGAAACCTCAGCCGGGGCCGCGAGGCGAGCGGAACTCGGCCCGGCGGGCCGGCGCCGCGCGCCGGATAGTGATCATCCTCGCGAGCGTGTGCGGCGCGCTGTCGCTGGCTGTCATCGTCGCCGAGGCCCAGGGACTGCGAGACCTGCTTGCGGCACGGCCATCGTGGAACCGCGCGCTGCCGGCGGCGTGCGTGGGCTCGGCGGTGCTGGTCGCGCTGGCGGGGCTTCGCCGCGGGCGCTGGGGCGGGGGTGCGCTCGCGAGCCTGGCGCTGGCGGCGCTGGCGCTGGCGCAGGCGCGCGTCGCGCTGCCGCTGCTCGGGGGCCGGGCCGAGGCGCACGGCTCCGTGCTGGCGGCGCGGTGGATCCGCGACCACGCGGCGCCGGACGAGCGCGTCGTGACCAACGTGCCGGGATTGCTGCGCTTGTACGCGGGCGCCGTCAGGTCGGACCGTTTCCTAGGCTTCGACGAGCTGCGCGGCGCGACCTGGCCCGAGCTGCTGGCCGAGTTCCGCGAGCGGCGCATCACCTACATCATCTGGCACGACGACATGTTCGGCGAGCACGGCGGCTACTACGCCCGTCGCTGGCGCCTGGAGCGCTTCGAGCCGCTGTCTGAGCCCGGCCTGGCCCCCGGCATGTCGGTCGCCGCCGAATTCCCAGGCCGGCCGCACGTGTGGGTGCTGCGCGTCGCGCCCTGGCCATCACCGTCGTAACCAAACACGACCAGGCCGGCGTAAGTTCAAACGTCCCGCTCCAGCAGGCCGCCTACGGCATCTGGCTCGTCGACCCAGGCAGCCGCGAATCCGTGGACGTCGGCATGATGGGCTTTCCCGACGAAAAGGGCAACGAGTTCTTCCGATTCTGGGCGACCGCGGCCCCGAGCAAGGGCAAGACCTGGGCCGAGGTTGAGCGTGGCGACGAGCTCACGGTTCAGATCGCCGGCAAGGCGCGCAAATAGCGACGGATTGCCTGGAAAGGCGAGTCTGACCCGGTCGAACCGCCCGTCAGGCTGGCCCGGCGGACGGTTGCCAGGCTGGACGGGCTCCGCGCCGAATTAGAGGGACATCTGGCGGCGCGCTCGTGGGCCGCCGCCGCCGATGCAGCCAGAAGGATGTCGGCGGCGACCTGCTGGCGCGCGTTCAGCAGGCTCGCGACGCGGATTGGCGCGCGGCCGCCGAGGCGTTCTCTCAGCATCTGGAGGGCTGGCGCTTGGATGACGCCGGCAAGGTGCTGCGCGCGGCCGCGGCGGCGCACGCGGACTCGCCGGAGCTGCGAGCTGCGGAGCGGCGGCTTGCGGAGCGAATCGACGCATTGACCGAGTTCGACCGCATGCGGCGTGATGCGCGGACCAGCGACGACATCGAAGCGATCAAGCGGCAGGCGAAGGCCCTGAAGCTCCCGGATCGCCTGTTGAGCGAGTACACGTCACCCATCAAGCCGCCGCCGGTCTGCCGCTCTTGTTCCGGAGAGGGCCGCCGCACGCCGCGAATCCCTGAAGCCCGGCGCTAGCCGTGCTTACGTGCCGCTGACCGCCGGCGCCGCACGGCCATGGCCAGGCCCGCGGCCAAGGCGCCCAAGGCGCCAGGCTCGGGAACGAACGCCGCGTCGGAGCCGAATTCCGCGATCACGCCGTTGGACAGGAAGTTGAGGTTCGCGACGGCCTGGCTGAGCGTCAGCGTGGCGATGATCTCATTCTGGATCGCGCCAAGTCCGCCCAGGGGCACGAGAATCGGGTTCGCGACCAGCCCAGCCTGCGGGCCGTCGAGGCCCGCAGGTCCGTCCAGATTGGCACCCGGAAATTGAGTCGCGCCGGCGGTGTTGGCGGAGATGAAATTGGGAAACAACCCGGTGGTGCCGCCGTTGCCGTAGCCGTATTCGCCGCTGACGTCGGTGCCGGGACCATAGCTGCCGGTGTCGAAATTGACCGACTGGCTCGTGGGGCCGATCAGGACGGTGCCGCCGGTGATCGTCGGATCGCCGGGATTCTGGCCAGGCGCCCCGAAATCCCATGACACGCTGGTGAGCAATTGGTCCGCGCTGTCGAACCCGCCGGGAACGCCGGTGGAAGTGTTCCGCAATCGCACCTGGAGCGTGGTGGGGTTCAGGAGATCGAATTCGGCTTCGGCGGCGAGGCCCGAGGGATCGGTCATGGGAACGATGATGCCCGCAAGGCTTGCGGGAGCGCTCACGACTAAAGCGAGCAGAGTTCCGGCCACGATTCTGAGCATGGTTCCTCCCCCCCCTACCTAATCATATGCTGCGTACTAGCTTGCAACTCTGGTTGCGCCGTACCAGACCCACTGGGACCGCGCCCGTGAGCGGTATACTAGCACGCGCGAAAGCCGAGAGTCAAGTTGCCCGCCTAGTTTTCTTGCGGCATCACGCCAGGTCGCCCTATGCCGCGGTTCCGGGCGCGCGGGGCCATTGATTACGAGACGTGCTCGCGCCGCACGCTTCACGCGTGCCGGGCCAGAATCTGCCAGAACCGCCACACTTCGTGGTGCGTGTTGTACAACGGCGCCGGCGCCACGCGCACCACGTTCGGCTCGCGGAAGTCGCACACCACGCCCGCCGACTCCAGCGATTGATGCAGCTCGCGCGGCCGCTCGTGCGCCAGGATCGAGAACTGGCAGCCGCGCCACTCGGGTTCGCGCGGCGTAATCACCGTGTAGCGCGACGATGGCATCTGGTCCAGCAGGAATTGCAGGTAGCGGGTCAGGCGCAGCGACTTGGCGCGGATCGCCGCCATCCCGACTTCGTCGAAGATCTCCAGCGACGCGAGCACCGGCGCCATCGCCAGGATCGGCGGGTTGCTGAGCTGCCAGGCATCGGCGGACGGAACCGGGACGAATTCCGGCTCGAGGTGCATGCGAAAGCGCGTCAACGGATCGTTGCCCCACCAGCCGCCGAAGCGCGGCAGGGCGGTGAGGTCGGTGTTGCGGACGTGGCGATCGTGGATAAAGCAGCCGGCGACGGCGCCGGGCCCGCTGTTGAGGTACTTGTAGGTGCACCAGGCCGCGAAATCCACCTGCCACTCGTGCAGCCGCAGTTCCACGTTGCCGGCGGCGTGGGCCAGGTCGAATCCGACGGCGCAGCCGGCGGCGTGACCGGCGTGGGCGATGCGCTGCATGTCGAAGACCTGGCCGGTGAAGTAGTTGACGCCCGGGAGGAGCAGAACGGCGATGCTGGATCCCTCGCGGCGGAGCAGGTCGAGCACGTCTTCGGTGCGGATCAGGTGTTCACCGGCGCGCGGGCGCAGCACGATCAGCCCGTCGTCGGGTGAAATCCCGTGGCACTGGAGCTGCGTCCGGGCGAGGTAGATGTCGGAGGGAAAGGCGGCGTCCTCGATGACGATCCGGTAGCGCTGCGGCGTGGGGCGGTAGAAGCTGACCATGAGCAGGTGCAGGTTGACGGTCAGGCCGTTCATGAAGACGACCTCGTGCGGAAGCGCCCCGACGAGGCGCGCGCCGGGCTCGCGCAGGCGCTCGTGGTAGGGGTACCACGGGCGCCGGGCGCGGAAGTGCCCGTCGACGGCCAGCTCGGCCCAATCGCGGAGCTCCTGGTCGACGAATGCGCGCGTCCGCACGGGCTGGAGCCCGAGCGAGTTGCCGCACAGGTAGATCAGCGGCCGCCCGTCGGGGCCCGTCGGGATGTGGAACTCCTGGCGATACCGGGCGAGCGGGTCCTGCGCATCGAGCTTCAGGGCGAAGTCTTCATCCGGCCGCTGCGGATCGTGAAGCGCGTCATTCATGGCGGAAAGAATAACCCGGGCGGCGCGGCGGCGGGGCGCAGGCTCAGGCCGGCCCGCGGGCGCCGGCGTGGAAGACGACGGCGCGCTCCTCGACCTCGTAGATGCCGGTGAAGTCGTCCTCGATCGGCTCTTCGGCCATCTCGCGCACCACGGCGCCGGTTTCACCCATGCGCCGCGCGAATTCCAGCGCCGTCGCGACCGCGTCGTCGCGGTCGGCGGCGACTACGCGATAGGCGCGGAGGAAGCGGTTGAACGGGCCCGCCTTGTCGGTGCCGCGGCGGACGACCTCGATCAAGCCCCGGCGGTAATCGGCCTCGACGAGCACGCTGAACCACGAGGCCCGGCGGATCGGCTTGCCGGTCAGCTCGCGGAACAACTCGCACAACTCGGCGGTGCAGGCGTTCGCGGCGTAGGCCCGCGTCAGAAGCGACTCGCAGCGGCGGCGCCACTTCTGCCGGGCGAAGAAGTCCATCGCCATTTCGAGCGTGTAGGTCAGCTCCTCGCGGTCGTCGGGGCGCGCGTGGCGCAGGGCGTCGTCGTAGCCGCGCGTGGCCTCGGCCACGTCGCCGCACTCTTCGAGCAGGAATGCCTTGAGCAGCCGCGGGCGGGCGCCATCGACCTCGACGCGCCGCAGGTAGGCGAGCTGGATCTCGGCCTCGTCGAGCCGCCCGGCGCGCACGGCGCTGATTCCCCAGTTGAACCGCAGCAGCGCCGAGTCCGGCGCGACCTGCTCGGCCGAGCGATAGCAGCGGAACGCCTGGTCGAACTCCTCGTCGTCGCTGTGCAGGATGGCCAGCGTCACCCACGCCGATACGTCGTCCGGCGCCAGCGAAAGGTATCGCCGCAGGGTCGCCTTGGCCTCGGTCGTGTTGCCGGCGTCGGCCTGCACGGCGGCTCGCCGCAGCAGCAGCCAGTCGAGATCGACGCCCTGCTCGATCAGCCGGTCGTAGAGCCGCAGCGCCTTTTCCGGCTCGAGCAGCCGCTCGTAGATCAGCGCCAGGTTCGCGAGCACGACCTCGTCGTCGCCGTCGAGCGACCCGGCGGTCTCGAGCGCGTCGCGCGCCGATTCCAGGTCGCCCGCCGCCGACAACACCACGCCGCGGGCGGCGTGCAGCCGGGCGGCGGCCGGGTGGGTGTGGATGAGGGCGTCGACGGCCTCGAGGGCGTCGTCGTACTGGCGAAGATCGGCCAGCGCCAGCGCACGGAGCGCGACATACTCGACGCGCTGCTCGTCGCCCAGCGCGGCCCCGGCCAAGCCGTCGAGACAGCGCAGGGCCTCGGCCGGCCTCGCGCGGGCCAGGAACTCGTCAGCCTGCTCCAGTACGCGCTGAACGTCTTCTTCGCTCATCTGGCGCTGTCGCTCCGTGGCCGCCTCACGACGGCCGGTGCATTATACGCGCTGGGCGACCATTGCCAGCGGGCCGCGCGAGGCGGGCGGTCCGTGCATCCGAAGCCTCTGACAACGCCTCGGCCAGGCCGTAGAATCACGGAGATGATTTCGTCGGTGCTGAGGCAGGAGCTTGAGTCGGCGGCACAGGCGTACCTGGCCTCCCAGCTTGGGCCCCGCGCCCCGCGCGCCCTGCACTTTGCCGGCTTGTTCGACGAAAGGCCGCTCGACGGCGAGGGCCGCACCGCGCTGTTCACGTTCCGAATGGAGAGCCAGTCCTCTTTGTGCGGAGACGTGCCGCACTACGTGGCCGTCGGCGAGACCGAAGCCAACTACTTTCCCGCGTACGGCCTCGACGCCGACGCGGGCTACAGCTTTCACGTCGGCACCCGCTTCATGCTCGTCATGGGCATCCAGCTTGTCGACGCGGCGCTCGAGCCGCCCGCCGCCCGCCCGGCGCTCCTGGCGACGCTGGCGCAACACGCGCCCGGCGCCGCCGTGCAGATCGACGAGATGGCGGCCCTGCTGCGCTGCGAGGACGAGTACTACGCCGTCTACCGCATCCGCGTCGACGGCGAGCCCTACATGTTCGTCGGAGCTGAGTGCCCGCCCGGCGTGTACCCGGCGGTCCAGGATCGCCCGCCGCAGGCCGTGCTGCGCCTGCATCTCGGGCAGCTCATTCGCCGCGAGGCGCGCAGCCAGCGCGAGGCGACGGGCACCGCCGTCGATCGAGTAGTCCCATGACCGGCTCACGCCCGCATCGAGGCTCGCCCCCGCGCCGTTACTTCGACAACGCCGCGACGAGTTTCCCGAAGCCGGGGGCGGTGGCGGAGGCGGTGCGCGACTACCTGTTGCGTGTCGGGGCGAGCGCCGGGCGCGGGGCGTATGCGGAGGCGGTCGCGTCACAGCGGATGCTGGACGACGTGCGCGCCGGGCTGCGGCGGGTGCTCGGGGCGCACCCGGCCGATCAGGTCGTATTCGGGCTCAACGGCAGCGACGCGCTGAACATCGGCATCAAGAGCCTGGTGCGCCCCGGCGACCATGTCGTCACGACCTGCATGGACCACAACTCCGTGCTGCGACCGCTGAGCGCCCTCGAGCGGCGCGGCGGGATACAGTGGACCGCGGTCGAGGTCGATCGCCACACGACTCGCCTGCGCGTCGAGGATTTCGCCGCCGCCATCCGTCCGGGCACGGCGCTCGCGGTAGTGAACCACGCGAGCAACGTGACCGGCGTGCTCCAGCCGCTGGCTGACCTGGCGGAGGTGTGTCGGGCGCGGGGGGTGCCGCTGCTGGTGGACGCGGCGCAGTCGGCCGGGCATGTGCCGATCGACTTTTCGGGTCTCGGGCTGGACATGCTGGCCTGTCCGGGGCACAAGGGGCTGCTGGGGCCGTTGGGGACGGGGGTGCTGCTGGTTCGGGCGGGGCTTGGGGAGCGCCTTCAGACGGTGCGCGAGGGCGGCACCGGCTCGCAGAGCGAACACCCCGTGCAGCCCGAGTCCATGCCCGACAAGTTCGAGGCCGGCAGTCACAACGCTCCGGGCCTCGCCGGTCTGCTCGCCGCAATCCGCTGGATCGAAGAGCGCACCCCGGAAGCCCTGCGACGTGACGAGGCGGCGCTGATCGGCACAATGGCCGAGGGGCTCGACGGCATCCACGGCCTGGCGTGGTTCGGCCCGCGCAGCGTGCAGGAGCGCGTCGGCGTGTTCAGCATCCGCCTCGCCGGAGTCGCGCCCGCCGAGCTTTCCCGCATTCTCGAGGACGATTTTGGAATCCTCTCTCGCAGCGGCTTGCATTGTGCGCCATTCGCCCACCGAATGATCGGCACCGCCGCCGATGGCGGCGCGACGCGCCTGTCGCTGGGGCCGTTTCTGGGGCAAGACGACGTCGCCGCCGCGATCGACGCGCTGCAACGGATCGCGCGCGACGTGCAGCGCCGCCGCGGACCAGCCGGCGCCGCCTGCGCTTCAGACCGTCGTACAGCGGTTCCGGTTGATCGGGCGACCTGAGGTTGCACGGCGTTTGGTACGGCTGAGGAGAGAGTCGCGGGCATGAGTTCAGTTGCACCGGAAGCGAGGACAGGCCTGGCGGGGACGCCGTCGGCGGCGGACCTCGGATCGGTCGAGAGGCCGGGTTGGCGGGGGTTTCCGAGCCTGCCGGTCGCGCTGTCGCTGGCTCTGCTCGCGTTCGTTGTTTTTCCGCCCGTGCGGGACAATCCGCGCCTCGTCTGGACGTTCGCCGGCGTGTCGTCTTCGACGCTGGCCTGGGGGTTGCTGTTGTGGGCGCGGGCGCGGCGCACCGGCCGCAACTTCGCGATCGAGTACGCGCCCTACAAGAGCCACTATGTCCAGGCGGCCGTCCAGCTCGGAATCCTGGCCTACTGGGGCTGGCACGCGCCGGCGGTGCCGGCGGCGGCGCCGCTGATCCTCGCGCAGGTGCTGTTCCTGTACATACTCGAGGGTCTCATCACCTGGTCGCGCGGGCGGACCTGGCGCCTCGGCTATGGTCCCTTGCCGATCATCTTCAGCACCAACCTGCTGCTGTGGTTCAAGGATGACTGGTTCTTCTTGCAGTTCCTGATGATCGCGGTTGGCGCGCTGGGCAAGCAGTTCATCACCTGGCAGCGCGACGGCCGCCGAACGCACATCTTCAACCCCTCGGCGTTCGGCCAGGCGGTGCTGGCCGCGGGCCTGATCGCCACCGGCACGACCAACGATCTGACCTGGGGCCGCGAGATCGCCTCGACGTTCGAAGTGCCGCACATGCTGATCGTGATCTTCCTGGGCGGCCTGATCGTGCAGTACCTGTTTCACGTCACGCTGATGACGGTCGCCGCCGCCGCGACGCTCTGCCTGGTCAACCTCGTCTACACACAAGCGACGGGCGTTTACTACTTCGTCAACGTCAGCATCGCGGCGCCGATCTTCCTGGGAATTCACCTGCTGATCACCGATCCGGCCACCTCACCGCGCACCAGCCTCGGGCGAGTCGCGTTCGGCGTGCTGTACGCGCTGGGCTACACGGTGCTGTTCCGGCTGCTCGACCTGTCCAACGTACCGACGTTCTGGGACAAGCTGCTGCCTGTTCCGATCCTGAACCTCTGCGTGCCGCTGATCGACCGCGCCGCGCGCCTCGGCGCCGGCGGGGCGTTGAACCGCGCCTGGGAATCCGCCCTTAAGCCGCCGGCGCTGAACCTGGCGCACATGGCGTGCTGGGGAGCGCTGTTTCTGACGCTTGCAGGAACGGGCTTCATCGACGCACCCCACCCCGGAAACTCCATCCCGTTCTGGAAACAGGCCTACGCCGACGCCAGACCGTTCGCCGGCAACAGCCTGGTGATGGCGGCGGGCGCGCTGGCCGAGGGCAGCGGCGTGGCCGGTGCGTTCAACGAACTGGGCCTGATCTGCGCCGAGGGCCACATCGTGCCCCAGAACCGCGCCGCCGCCGCCCGCTATTTCGAGCGCGCCTGCGAGCTGGGCAGCCTTGAGGGTTGCGCCAACGTCGCGATCCAGTACCTCTTCCTGTTCGAGCGACGCTCCGACGAGACCGTCTCGCGGGCGCTCGAGCGGCTCGAACAGGAATGCGAACGCGCGCCGGACTGGGGCGCCTGCTATCTCGTCGGGGCGGCGTACGAGACCGGCCGCGGTCGCCCAAAGGACCCCGGGCGCGCTATCGCCCTCTACGAGCGCTGCGGCCCGCAAAACCTCTACGCGGCCAAGGGCCTCGCGCGCATTGCGCTCTCGGGCAGCGGCGGCGAATTCAATCCCGCGGCGATCGCGCCGCTTCTCCTGCGGGCCGCGCGGGCCGGCGACGCCGAAAGCTGCTGGTACCTCGCCCACATGCACCGCGCGGGCCTCGGTGTGCATCTGGACGAGCGGCGCGCCAGGGCCCTGTTCGATCGCGCCTGCGCGCTGGGGCTCGATGAGGCCTGCGGCCTGGCCGAGCGCACCGAGCTGCCGCCTTTCTCGCGCCCGAGAATGCTCGTGCCGGGCTGGTCGACCGCGTACCCATTGCCCGCGGAGTAGCGCCGCCGGACCGATGTCGGCTGGGTGCGGCCGGCGCGCCGCGGTTTCGGGTCCCGCCGCGCTACAATCTTGACGATGTCAGGGGCAGCGGTATAGTCCACGATCCGGCTCGGCGCGCGGGGGCGCGGGCGGGTCGTGGCCGGTGCGGTGGCGCTCCGGCGGCGGCGAGCGGGCTCGTAGCTCAGTTGGTTAGAGCGCGTCCCTGATAAGGACGAGGTCAGTAGTTCGAATCTACTCGGGCCCAGTTCGACGATCGGTTTCGTGTGGCCGGCGGGGAGCAGCTGCGATGACCATCCAGGAAGGCCTGATTCTGGGGCTGTTCGCGATCGGACTGATCTGGACGTTCTGGTCGGCGACGCGCGGCGGGGGCTGCTGAGGGGCTGGGCAAGGCCGGGCGTGACCCGGCCGCCGACTTCGGGGTGCCTGGCGGGCCGGGGCCGTAGCTCAACTGGGAGAGCGCTGCCTTTGCAAGGCAGAGGTTGCCGGTTCGATCCCGGTCGGCTCCAGTGGAACTCGACGTCGTGCGGGCTCCCGGACGGAGCTTTGGACCCGGGGCGGCCGGGTGTGGCAGGCGCGGAGGCGCCGGCGGCGGCGGCAGGCGCGAAAAATCCGGGTCGTGCTCTTGACCGGCGACTGTTTGCGAGTTAGATTACTTGGCTCGCCCGTGGATATGGGCGGGCGTGGTCCGGTTGACCGGGCCGCGTGGTCTTTGACAAGTGCATCGTGGAATCGTAGGTATCAGAACCGTGATACAGATCGAGACCGGTTCCGGTCTGATCTCCTCGGCGGTCGTTTGGCCGGGGGGCGGGCTGGGCCGGAGTTCTCTCGTTACTTTGGGTCTGCTTGGAGCATTGAGGGTGTCGGCTGGTGGCAGCGCATCATTAATGCGGTCAAGCTACTAAGGGTGCATGGTGGATGCCTAGGCGTGCAGAGGCGATGAAGGACGTTGGAGGCTGCGATAAGCCTCGGGGAGCCGCCAACCAGGCTTTGATCCGAGGATTTCCGAATGGGGCAACCCGGCGTTGCTGGGCAACCAGACAGCGTCACTTCCGGCTGAATGCATAGGCCGGACAGAGCGAACCCAGGAAACTGAGACATCTAAGTACCTGGAGGAAAGGAAATCAACCGAGACTCCGTCAGTAGCGGCGAGCGAACGCGGACAAGCCCATGAGCTGCGCGTAGCAGAGTTGAACGGCATGGAAAGGCCGGCCATAGAAGGTGACAGCCCTGTAAGCGGACGCGAAGCGCGGCGATCGAGTAGGTCGGAGCTCGTGAAACTCTGACTGAACATGCGGGGACCACCCTGCAAGGCTAAGTACTCCTGCACGACCGATAGTGAAGAAGTAAGGCGACTGAAAGGTGGAAAGAACCCCTGCAAGGGGAGGCATTGAACCTGAAACCATGTACCTACAAGCGGTCGGAGGCCGATTGCGGGCTTGTCCCGCACGGCTGACGGCGTACCTCTTGGATAATGGACCGGCGAGTTAACGTTTGCGGCGAGGCTAAGCCCCTCAGGGGTGGAGCCGTAGCGAAAGCGAGTCTGAACAGGGCGCCCAGTCGCAGGTGTTAGACCCGAAACCACGTGATCTACCCATGGCCAGGATGAAGGGCGGGTAAAACCGCCTGGAGGACCGAAGCCGTGAACGTTGAAAAGTTCTGGCATGAGCTGTGGGGAGGAGTCAAAGTCTAATCAAACGTGGAGATATCTGGTTCTCCCCGAAATGTCTTTTGGGACAGCCTCGGGCCACTACCTCGCGGGGGTAGAGCTACTGAATGAGACGGCGGGCCTACCCGGCTACGCCCCTCAATCAAACTCCGAATACCGCGAGGACTATCCCGGGAGTGAGAATGCGGGCGCTAATGTCCGTGCTCAAAAGGGAAACAACCCACATCGCCAGCTAAGGCCCCAAAGCCACGCTCAGTGCATAAGGAAGTTCGCTTTCCGAGACAGCCAGGATGTTGGCTTAGAAGCAGCCACCATTTAAAAAGTGCGTAATAGCTTACTGGTCGAGAAGGCGGGCGCCGATAATGATCGGGACTAAGCGTGGCGCCGAAGCTGCGGGCGCCGTAAGGCGCGGTAGGGGAGCGTACCACAGGAGATACAAGCCATACCGTAAGGAGTGGTGTCGGCCTGTGGTAGTGAGAATGCCGGTATGAGTAACGATAAAGCGGGTGAGAATCCCGCTCGCCGTAAGCCCAAGGATTCCTGGGGAAGGTAAATCCGCCCAGGGTTAGTCGGAGCCTAAGTCGAGGCTGAAAGGCGTAGACGATGGTCAGCAGGTTAATATTCCTGCACTCCGTATGTAGCCGACGGGGACGTCACTCGAAAGCGTGCAGCGCTACTAGATCGCGTAGGCCCGCTTTGTTGGCCGTGCACGTGGACGGGTGACCGAGAAAAGCCGCTCGGAGCAAGAATGCGGATCCGTACCAAAACTGACACAGGTGGGCGAGGAGAGTATCCTAACGGCGCTCGAGAGAACGGTCCTTAAGGAACTAGGCAATTTGACCCCGTAACTTCGGGATAAGGGGGCCCGTCTCCCTCGGGAGCGGGCGCAGAGAAACGGCTCTGGGAACTGTTTATCAAAAACACAGCTCTGTGCCAACTCGTAAAGAGGACGTATACAGAGTGACGCGTGCTCGGTGCCGGAATGTTAAGGAAGTCGGTTAGCCGCAAGGCGAAGCTGGCGACCGAAGCACCGGTAAACGGCGGCCGTAACTATGACGGTCCTAAGGTAGCGAAGTTCCTTGTCGGGTAAGTTCCGACGTGCATGAACCGCGTAATCACTGGAGCAGTGTCTCAAGGACCGACTCGGTGAAATTGAAGTCGCGGTGAAGATACCGTGTACCCGCAGCAAGACGGAAAGACCCCGTGAACCTTCACTGCAGCCTGGTATTGATGCCGGCTATCGCATGCGTAGGATAGGTGGGAGGCTTTGATCCGCCGGTTCCGGCCGGCGGGGAGCCAACGGTGAAATACCACCCTTGTGCTACTCGTCGTCTAACCCCGTACCGTGAATCCGGGCGGGGGACAGTGCTAGGTGGGCAGTTTGACTGGGGCGGTCTCCTCCCAAAAGGTAACGGAGGAGTACAAAGGTCGGCTCAGCACGGTTGGCAATCGTGCGTCGAGTGCAAGGGCACAAGCCGGCTTAACTGTGAGACACAAAGGTCGAACAGATGCGAAAGCAGGTCCTAGTGATCCGGTGATCCCGCGTGGAAGGGTCATCGCTCAACTGATAAAAGGTACTCCGGGGATAACAGGCTGATGACTACCGAGCGTCCATAGCGGCGTAGTCGTTTGGCACCTCGATGTCGGCCCATCACATCCTGGGGCTGTAGGCGGTCCCAAGGGTTCGGCTGTTCGCCGATTAAAGTGGTACGCGAGCTGGGTTCAGACCGGCGTGAGCCAGGTCGGTCCCTATCTGCTGTGGGCGTGCGAGTCTTGAGAGGCCATTACTCTAGTACGAGAGGATTGGGTGGTACATGCCTCTGGTGTACCTGTTGTCGCGCTAGCGGCACGGCAGGGTAGCTAAGCATGGAATGGATAAACGCTGAATGCATCTAAGCGTGAAGCCGTCCTCAAGATTAGGACTCGTTGCTCCCTTCGGGTGAGCTGAAGACCCCTGGTAGACCACCAGGTTAATAGGCCGGATGTGTAAGTGCAGAGATGCACTCAGCTTACCGGTACTAACGGTCGAAATGCTTGGCCGCATTTATGATCCGCTGCGGCCGGCGCCTTCGCTTCAAGCACCAGATCCAATACCTGTATCCGGCGCTGATCCCTGCGATTCCACCTGCACCACGAGCACCAAACGCCCGGCGGGGCCGCTCGTCCACGGCGCCCTACGGCGCCGCCCATCGAGTCCCGCCCGCCCGGCGTTGCACGACTTTCCGGTGACCTTGCGTACGGGGAAACACCTGATCCCATCCCGAACTCAGTAGTTAAGCCCGTACGGCCGATGGTAGTCCTGATCGGGCAAGAGTAGGTGATCGCCGGATTCTTCGGCCCGGCGCTGTCGCAAGACCGCGCCGGGCCGCCTTTGTTTCCAGTGCTTCGCCCCCGCGTTCAGCCGCGCTTGCGGTTCTTTGGTCCTCGATCGCGGCTCACCTGGCCGATCGTCGCGCCCCTGGCCGGCAGCGCGTCGGCTGCTCACGCAGCTCGGCGACATCCTTCCCGGCCGAGTCGCTTGCGCCGGAGGCGGCCTCAGCGCCTGATTCGCAGGCCATTCTGGGGGAATCTCAAGAACCGGGCGGGTCGCCCGGGCGGGATGGTGACCTGCTCCCACATCGCTGATCGACGCGCCATCAGGGTTCCGTGTTCAGCGCCGGACGGGCCCCGCCCCGGTCGCCAATGGCTCGCCCGGCGCCGCCGGCAGGGCCGATGGAATCTGTGAGGGGACCGCACGGAAAGAGCGCCCGGTTGGGGTTCAGCGGGCGGCAAGGCGGCCGGGGCCGGGATCGCGCTCCCGTGGGACGGCCGGGCGGGCCCCAGTTTTCTTTTTGACAAGCCTTGGAGCGGCTATACAATGCCGAATTCCGGCTCGGTCGGCGGTCCGCGTTCATGCGCAGGAATCAGCGACGAGGCATGGTTCTCGTTTGCGGTCGCCGCTGCTGTAGCTCAGTGGTAGAGCACGTCCTTGGTAAGGACGGGGCCGTGGGTTCAATCCCCACCAGCAGCTATGTTGGCGCGGGGGATCGGCGAAGGTGCCTTGTTTTTGCGGGTGGATAAGGGCTCGCGCGGTCGGCGAGAACGCCTGCTGTATCGGACAACTGGCGCAAGTGGGAGAACGTGAATGGCCAAGGGTGTATTCGAGAGGACCAAACCGCACGTTAACGTCGGTACGATCGGCCACGTGGACCATGGCAAAACGACGCTGACCGCGGCGATCACCGCGGTGCAGGCGGCGCGCGGGCTGGCCGAGTACAAGCCGTACGACGAGGTCGCCAAGGCCTCGGAGAAGGACGGCCGCCGCGACCCGACCAAGATTCTGACGATCGCAACGTCGCACGTGGAATACGAGTCGGACAAGCGGCACTACGCGCACATCGACTGTCCGGGGCACGCCGACTACGTGAAGAACATGATCACCGGCGCGGCCCAGATGGACGGGGCGATCCTGGTGGTCAGCGCCGCCGACGGGCCGATGCCGCAGACGCGTGAGCACGTGCTGCTGGCGCGGCAGGTGAACGTGCCGCGGCTGGTGGTGTTCCTCAACAAGGTGGACCTGGTCGACGACGCCGAACTGCTCGACCTGGTGGAGATGGAAGTCCGCGAGCTGCTCAGCAAGTACGACTTCGACGGCGACAACGCGACGGTCGTCAAGGGCTCGGCCACGACCGCCCTCCAGGGCGCCGTTGAGAAGAACGAAGAGAAGATGAAGCCGATCATCGAGCTGATGGCGGCCTTGGACAAGGACATCCCCGACCCGGTGCGCGAGGCCGACAAGCCCTTCCTCATGCCGATCGAGGACGTCTTCAGCATCAAGGGCCGCGGCACCGTCGGCACCGGCCGCATCGAGCGCGGCCAGGTCAAGGTCGGCGACACCGTCGAAATCCTCGGCATGCACGCCAAGGCCGACATGAAGACGGTCGTCACCGGCGTCGAGATGTTCAACAAGACGCTCGATTCCGGCATCGCCGGCGACAACGTCGGCCTGCTGCTGCGCGGCGTTGAGAAGAACGACCTGGAGCGCGGGCAGGTGCTGGCCAAGCCGGGCAGCATCACGCCCCATACAAAGTTCCTGGGCGAGGTGTACGTGCTGACGAAGGAGGAGGGCGGGCGTCACTCGCCCTTCTTCCCGGGGTATCGCCCGCAGTTCTACTTCCGCACGACGGACGTGACCGGGTCGATCGCCGAGCTGCTGACGCGCGAGGGCGGCAAGGCGGAGATGTGCATGCCGGGCGACAACATCCAGATGCGGGGCGAGATCATCAACCCGATCGCGATGGACGAGGGGCTGCGCTTCGCGATTCGCGAGGGCGGCCGCACGGTCGGCTCCGGCGTCGTGACGAAGATCCTGGAATAGCGGATGGCGGATGGCGAATGGCGCTTCGCTGTTCGCCGTTCGGCATTCTGACCTAGCTGGTGTCGAATGGCGAAAAAAGGACTCAAGCGCGAGTGGGTGTGGCTCCAGTGCACCGAGACCGGTGACCTGAACTACCGCACCACCGTGAACGTGCAGGGCGGGATGCCGAAGCTCCAGCTCGTCAAGTACTGCCCGCGCCTGCGGAAGCGCACGGTGCACAAGCTCAAGCGGAAGTAGCGGGTCGCGAAACCAGGAGCGCGGCGGTGTTCGGGCGCACGGCGCTGCGGCCCGCGCCGGGAGATCATGGAACTGGCTCGGTGCACTCGGGCTCGCTGCACTGGACTCCCGGAGGAGCGTAGCTCAATTGGTAGAGCACCGGTTTCCAAAACCGGCGGTTGGGGGTTCGAGTCCCTTCGCTCCTGTGGCGCGCGGCGCCGCCGCGCCGGCCGGGCCAACGAAACGGCAAAGCAATGAGCAAGACCGACATCAAGGATGAGATCGCCGTGGACGAACGCGATTCCCCCATGGACGAGCAACGCGAGCCCTCTGGAAAGCCGGAGGGCAAGCGCCCCGCCGCCCGCGAGCCGGGCGGCTCCCCATTGCGCCTGTACAAGCCGGGCCAGGGCGTGCGCGTCCGCTGGGGGACGGCGGTCGGCGCGGGCGTGCTGACGCTGTGGGGCGTCAGCTACCTGTTCGACCAGCTCGGCCGCTTCGCCTTCTTTTCGGACTCGCTGGCGCTGCACTACTTCATTCCGGTGGTCGTGCTGGCGGCGATCGGCGTCGGCGTGTTCTACCTGGTGGGCCGGCACCCGCGCGTGGTCGATTTTCTCGTGGCCACCGAGAGCGAGATCAAGAAGGTGAACTGGTCGACGCGGCGCGAGGTCATCGGCGCGACGCGCGTGGTCATCGTCACCGTGCTGGCCCTCGGGTTTCTGCTCTTTCTCGTGAACCTCGTGTTCATTGTCCTGTTCGAGCGCATCGGCGTGTTGCGGACCAACATGTCCGGCCAGATTTTCTCGCGGCTCATGGGCGGCGGTGAGGGATGAGCGTGGCTACCGACAAACCCGACGCCGCCGGCGGGCGCGAAGAAGAGCCGCTGGTCCGGCCCGGAATGGGCTGGTACGTGCTGCGCGTGGCCAGCAACCGCGAGGACCAGGTGCGCGACGCGCTCGACCGCAAGGTGAAGATCGAGCAGCTCGAGAGCCGGGTCGGGCGCATCCTCGTGCCGACGCAGAAGGAGAAGCGGGTCAAGGGCGGGGCGGCCCGGATCTACGAGCGCAAGCTCTATCCCGGCTACGTCTTCGTCGAGATGGCCACCGAATCGGACGGCACCATCCCCGAGAACGTCTGGTTCATGATCAAGGAGACCAGCGGCGTCGGCGACTTCATCGGCTCCGGCGGCAAGCCCTCGCCGATGCCGATGCACGACGTCGAGAAGATGCTGGCCAGCGCCATCAAGCCCGATGAGACGCCCACGCTGGCCAACCTCAGCTTCAAGAAGGGCGACAAGGTCAAGGTGCGCGAGGGGCCGTTCGAGAACTTCGAGGGCGCCGTCGACGAGATCAACACCCAGAAAGGCACGGTGCGTGTGATCGTCACGATCTTCGGCCGGGCGACCCCGATCGAGATCGAGTACTGGCAGGTCGAGGCGATCTAGTTGGGAGGACAGTCATGTTGAAGTCTGTGGCCGTTCTTACGGTTGTCGCGCTGGTGTTTCCGGCAGTCCTGCTCAGCGACGTGGGCCCATGCGGGGTACCGGCAGACCCAAACACGCCGTGCTACACGCAGAATCCCAAGATTGAGATCGGCGACGTTGTGAATGGTCACCGCGAAGGATGCATCACTTTCAAATGTGGCGTCAGCATCTGCATTCAGGTAGACGCCAGCTCGCGTGATCCGGTTACGGTGTGTGCGTGCGGTTGTTGCGTCTCGTTCAGACCGTGCATCGGCCTGATATGGCCGGACGCGGACGAGTGCAGCGATATGTGCGATATCATTCTCACTTGACTTTTCTCGAACAATGGAGTGGCGGCATGCGGTTGATGTCAGTAGATGGGTCAGAACCGGTCGGGTGCCAGGTGGAGCGTCGAGACCCCGACGCCCCAGGCAATCCAGGCTTTTCGTTTGACCTGTCCGTGTGTCCGCGTCAGGATCTGAAGTGGTCGGATGTGCGTGAACCCAAGGATGTCACCATCAACCTGGTTTCGAAATAGCCCATGGCAAAGCAAGTTATTGCAAAGATCAAGGTTCAGGCCCCTGGCGGAAAGGCCACTCCGGCCCCGCCCATCGGTCCCGCGCTCGGTCAGCACGGCGTGAACATCGGCCAGTTCGTCTCGCAATTCAACGAGCGGACGCGGCACATGGACGGCATGGTCTGCCCGGCCGAGATCACCGTCTACAAGGACAAAAGCTTCGAGTTCATCGTCAAGAGCCCGCCGGCCTCGGCCCTGCTGGTCAGGCACGCCAAGCCGACCGATCCGGCCGCCGCCATCGTCGAGAAGGGCTCCGGCGTGCCCAACCGCAACAAAGTCGGCCGCGTGACGCGCGCCGACGTGCGCAAGATCGCCGAAACCAAGATGAACGACCTCAACGCCTTCGACCTGGAAGGCGCCGAGAAGATCATCATGGGCACCGCGCGATCCATGGGCATCGACGTCGTCGACTGATCCAGCCGGCTCAGCGCCCCGCGCTCGCGCCGGCGGCCTGGCGCCCAGGCGGCTCGCGCGCGTCTCCCCATTACCCGGTCGGCACTCCCTCGACGCGCCGCGCCCCGCGGGCGCTCGAGTGCGCCCGCGCGGCGCCGCGCGCTTTGCGCCGCGCGCCGGCGCGGGTATTTTGAGCGTTCGGGCCGGGCCGTGGAGGGTCGGTCCGGACGCGCGCATCCAGGAGCTACGCCGATGACCGCCCCCAACCCGACGGAATCGCCGCCGCGCCCCCCTCTGACCGGCCTGAAGACGCTGCTGCGCACGCGGGTCTCGGCGGGCCTGTTGACGGTGCTCCCGGTCTACATCACCTACCTGGTGGTGTCGTTCATCTTCGTGCTGATGCGCGACACCTCGCAGTGGCTGATCGTGCTGATGCTGCGGCCGCCGCTGGGCGACCCGTTCCTGAAGGCCTGGGGCTTCGACTTCGAGAACTGGCACGCGCTTCAGGCGAAGCTGTCGGAGCTGGGCCTCACCCCGACGGGCGATCAGTTCATGCAGTTCCTGCCGTGGGGCGTGCAATGGGCGGTGCCGCTGCTGGCCGTGCTGCTGACGGTGTTCCTGCTGTACTTTGTCGGGCTGCTGGCCGCGAACATGATCGGCCGCCGGCTGATCAACTTCTTCGAGAACCTGCTGGAGCGCCTGCCGCTGATCAAGACGGTGTACCGGGCGCTCAAGCAGATCCTGGCGAGCTTCAGCGGCGACACGCAGAAGAACTTCCAGCGCGTGGCGCTGATCCCGTTCCCGGACGCGCGCATGCGGGCGGTGGGCTTCGTCACGAACACGTTCCGCGACTCCGTCAGCGGCGAGGACCTGGTCTCGGTCTTCATCCCGACCACGCCCAACCCCACGACCGGGTTCCTCCAGGTGCTGAAGCGCGGCGAGATCAGCGAGATGAACTGGACGGTCGAGGAAGGCGTGCGGATGATCATGTCCGGAGGCATTCTCAAGCCGGAATACCTGACGACCGTGCTGAACCGCGATCTGCCGAAGGCCATCACGGCCGGCGACCGGCGCTACGAGATGCCGATTGCCAGCGAGGAGGACGCGCCCGCGCCGCCCTGAGCGACCGTGCGTGAGGGCGCGGCGCCGGCCGCGCTTGGAGCGCGATGGCCTGAAGGATACGATTCCAAAATGCGGCGACACGCGCGGAGTCGTCCGCGCCGCTGAGGGCGGCGGCCGCCCATCGATCACAGGACGCGGGCCGGATGTTCGACGTACTGGTTCACAACTGGGCCATCGTGGCGATCGCGTTCACCACCGTGATGCTGATCGTCGTGCCGGCGCTCGTGATTCTCAAGTACGTGCGCATCTCGCTCAACATCATGCGCACCACCAGGCCCCCGCTGGTGCGCAACCCGCTGGATTACGACCGTCTGACCGGCGAGTACGTGCATTTCCCGGCCTACGACGGGATGCGCCTGACGGGGATGATCATCCGCGCCGACCCACGGAGCCCCCGCAAGGGGATGATCATCTTCGCCCACGAGTTCTGCTCGGACATGCACTCGTGCGCCCGCTATTGCCGGCCGCTGCGCGACGTCGGCTATGACGTGTTTACCTTCGACTTCCGCGGGCACGGACAGTCGGCGGCCGACCCGGCCTATACGCCGCGGCAATGGGTCACCGACCGCGACCTGCACGACATGCGCGGTGCGATCGCCTTCGTGCTGGAGTGGCTCGCGCAGCGGGGCCTGCCACGCGAGGTCGGCCTGTTCGGCATCTCGCGGGGCGCCTGTGCGGCGATCCTCGCGGCGGACGAGACCCCGGAGATCCGGGCGATTGTGGCTGACGGGGCGTACAGCACGGATCGGACGATCGAGTACTTCATGAAGCGCTGGGCGTACATCTTCGCGACGGTGCGCGTGGTGTATGAGAACCATCACCCCTTGTTCTGGCGCTTCCTGCGCTGGTGCATGCTGGTCTTCGCCCGGCGCGAGTTCCGCTGCAACTTCCCCAGCGTCCGCAAGGTCATCCGCCGGCTCAAGCCCCGGCCGATCCTGTTCATCCACGGGGAGAAGGACTCCTTCCTGCCGGTGGAGCAAAGCCGCCAGCTCTACGCGCTGGCCGGCCAGCCCAAGTACCTGTGGATCGCGCCGGGAGCCAAGCACAACCAGGCGGCGATCCGCCACCCACAGCGCTACGCCGAGCTCACGGTGCGCTTCTTCGACCAGCACCTTGGCCGGGCCGAAGCGCGGCTGCCGCCCGCGCCTGCCCAGCCCTCGTCCGTTGCGCTGAGCGAGACGGTCGCATGAGCGTTGAGGAGGTCGGCGGGCGATGGCAAGCTGGCTGGAGCATGGTGCCGCTCGCCTGGCCGCCTGGCACGCGGCGCGCGTGCAGGCCGCCTTTCTCCGCTCCGTGCAGAACACCCGCGCCGCCCAGGATGCCGCCCTGGCCCGAGCACTGAAGGCCGTCCACGGAAGCGACTTCGCCCGGCGCCTCAGCCTCCACCGCGTTCGTACGCCCGACGAGCTCCGCCGCGCCGTCCCGCTTCAGCGCTACGACGACCTCGCACCCTACATCGAGCGGCTTGCCGCCGGCGAGCCGCGGGCGCTTCTGGCGCGCGGGCGGCGGCTGCTGATGCTCGCAACCACCAGCGGCACGACCGCGCGGCAGAAGCTCATTCCCGTGACGGACACCTTCGCCCAGGACTACCGCCGCGGCTGGAACGTCTTTGGGCTCAAGATGCTCAGCGATCATCCCGACGCGATCCTGCGCGCCATTCTTCAGAGCAGCGGGCGCTTCGACGAGCGGCGGGCGCCCGGCGGCACACCGATCGGCGCCATCACCGGCCTGCTCGCGCGGCTTCAGAAGCCGATCGTCAGGCGTTTCTACGTAGGCCGGCCGGAGATCGCCGAGATTCCCGAGCCGCGCGGGCGGTACTACGCGCTGGCCCGCCTCGGCGTGGAGCGCGACGTTGCCTTCGCTGTCACGGCCAACCCGGCCACGCTGATTCGCATCGCGCAGACGGCGGACGAGGAGAGCGAGCGGCTCATCCGAGACGTGCGCGAGGGCGCGATCTCGCGCGAACTCGTGGGCGCTGGCGCGGTGCGGCCGGCCCTGGCCGCGCGACTGCGGCCCAACCCGGACCTCGCCCGCCGCCTGGAGCGGCTGCGGGCCGAGCACGGCGTCCTCCGGCCCCGCGACTACTGGCGGCTGTCGTTCCTGGCGTGCTGGATCGGCGGGAGCATGGGGCACTATCGCGAGCGCCTCGCGGCATGGTATGGCCCGCTGCCGGTGCGCGACCTGGGCCTGTTGGCGAGCGAAGGGCGCGTGACGATTCCGATGGAGGACGACCGGCCCGCCGGCGTGCTGGACGTGACAGCGGCGTTTTTTGAGTTCATTCCGGTGGAGCGGTTTGATCAGCCGCAGCCGGAAACGCAGTTGGCGGCAGAGCTCATTCCCGGGCGCGATTACGCAGTCGTTCTCAGTAACGCGGGCGGGCTGTTGCGATATCGGCTGGATGACGTGGTGCGGGTCGTGGGGCGTGTCGGCGATGCGCCCGTGCTGGAGTTCCTCTACCGCGGCGGGCGCGTCGCGTCGCTTGCGGGGGAGAAGCTGAGCGAGAATCAGGTCGTCGAGGCCGTGACGATGATCCGTCAACAATTTGGCCTGCCGCCATTCGATTTCGTCGTTGCTCCTCGGTGGACCGACCCGCCGGGGTATGTGCTGTGCAGCGACGCTGAATTGCCGGCGGGGTTTCGGGAGGCTGCGGACGGCGCAATCTCCCACTTTAACATTGAGTATGCGGATCGCCGTCGTTCAGGGCGCCTGATGGCACTGGGATCCGAGCGTCTCGAACCGGGGGCGATTGAGAAAATGGATAAGGCTCTGATTTCGGGCCGATCGTCAATGGCGGAGCAGTACAAGCGCCCGATCCTGTTCTGCGATGTGCGCGAGTACGAAGCGGCAACCAGGCCGTAAAGCTTTTTTTTCAAAAGTCTTAGTCGCACATCGTTCGGAATTCAAGAAACACTAACATCTTCCGCTATTCCGGCTGGCGCGGCCCCGAGCCGCCCCCTTCTTCCCTTCAGTGTGAGCTGAAAATCTTTCCCATTTTCTCAGAAATCCGCTAAAATCATTACCACCTCAGCCGTTCATGTGTTAAACTGGATAATTATCGAGACCACCCGGTTCGATAATATAGCAAGTTGCCCGCTCGGGCCCTCTTAGACCGGCAATCGCCGACACACAAGGAACGGGAGCACATCAGATGAAGCGCGCTGTCAGGGACGACCTGTCCGCCCAGTGGAAAGAGTTTCGACGGACCCGCTCAGATCAGGTTCGTAACCGCTTGATAGAGCACTACATGCCGCTCGTCCGCAAGATCTCCGAGATCATGGCCCGTCGTCTCTGGCCGCGCGTGTCCGCTGACGAGCTCACCAGTGCCGGCTACGACGGCCTCATCTCGGCGGTCAGCTCATTCGACCCAGGGCGAGGCGTGAAGTTCGAGACGTATTGCCGTCAGCGAATCGTGGGTGCGATCCGCGACTGGCAGCGCGAGATCGACCCGCTCGGCCGCTCCGGTCGCAAATTCGAGCGGGCGCTCAACGCCGCCGAAGAGCGCTACCAGGCCGAGCGCGGCTGCCAGCCGAACTCGCACGAGCTGGCGCAGCAGATGGGGCTGTCCTACAACAAGTTCATCCGCATGCGCAGCACCGTCCTGGCCGCTCACAGCGTCCCGCTGGAGCCGTACGGGGACCGCAACGACGAGGCCCGCGGCGGCTGGCCCGCGCCGCCCGACCCCGGGCCGAGCCCGGTCCAGCACACCGAACGGGAACTGATCCGCGACTACCTGACGCGCGGATTGAAAGAACAGGACCGTCTGATCATCACCCTCTACTACTACGAGCGACTGACGATGTCGGAGATCGGCGCCGTGCTCGGCGTGAGCGAGTCCCGCGTCTGCCAGCGCCACGCCGAGATCGTCGAGCACCTGCGCAACCGCTTCGCCACGACCACCTGCGACATGGTGGCCTGAGCACGGGTAAGGGCTCGCCTCCGACCGTGCCGGGCCGGGGACAGCCCGGCTCTGACGTGGCGCTTGCTTCGGGTTATGGCCCCGCGCCGGCGCGCTGGGCCTCTGCCGCCAGCGCGTCGCGCAGGTTCTGGTGCTTCGGCAGGTCGTCGAATCCGAAGCGGCGCATCTCGGCCAGCGCCTGCTCGACCGTCCAGCCCTCGGCGTTGATGCGGTACATGGCGATCGCCAGCCCGGTGCGGTTCGCGCCCGCGGCGCAATGCACCAGCAGCGGACCACAGTCCGGATCAAGGATCACGTCGCGGATCACGTCGCGGTCGGCGTCCGTGCTGCTGCCGTCGCCCCGCAGCGGGACGTTGATCCAGCGCAATCCAAGGCGCTCCGCAGCCGCCCGCTCGGCCACGCTCTGCGGAGCATTCGGATCGAGCAGCGACAGCACCGTGCGCACGCCGTGCTCCCGGGCAACGCGCTCAAGCTGCTGCGGGGCCAGTTCGCCGCTGCGATAAAGCCGGCCGGGCACGACCTCGGCGAAGCGCTTGGGATACGCCGCCGAACGCCATGCCCACGCTCCGGCGCCGATACCGACGCTTGCGGCCGCCAGCAGGATCAGCACCAGCCGTCGTCGGTTGACGTCGTTTCCCATCTCGCCGGAACCCCGCACACGCGATCCTGGATGGCAGGCTATCATCCGCCTCTTGCGTCGTAGCGGCCTGGCCGCGCCGGTCCGCCTATCCTATTCGCCCGGCGAGAACGATGGAACCACTGGCCATCTCGATTCCGGACCTGGCACCGCTGCTGGTGCTGCCATTGGTTGGGGCGCTCGCGGGCCTGCTGGGCGGGATGTTCGGGATCGGCGGCGGGCTGGTCATGATTCCGGCGCTGCTGCTGATTCTTGGCCCGCGCTATGGTCCCGACTCGCTGCACCTTTACAAGCTGGCCTCGCTGGCCAGTTCGGTCGTCGTGTCGATTCCGGCGACGATGCGCCAGGCGCGGGCGCGGGCCATCGTCGCGCCGATGCTGCGCGGGATCATCCCGCTCGGAATCGCCGGCGTGGCCGCGGGGGTCGTCCTGGCCGGCCTGTTCAGCAAGGAGAACACGCACTGGCTGGCGCGCCTTTTCGGCGTGTTCATGATCGCCGCCGTCGCGTTGCAGGCTACCATGGCGCCGTCGGCCAACGGTGACGGCGGCCGCGTATCGAGCTGTCCGACGGCGGCGCGCTGGCTGCGGTTCGGGCTGATTGTCGGTTTGCCCGCGGGCGTCATTGCCGGGCTGCTGGGTGTCGCGGGCGGCGTGTGGGCCGTGCCGGCCCAATCGCATATCTTTGGCGTGCGCGTGCGCTACGCGATCGCCAACTCGACCGCCATGATCATCGGCGTGGCTGGCGCGGCGGTTGGCTTTCAGAGCCTCGCGGTGGCCGGGCTTGGCCTTGATCCGGTCGACGGGCTGTGGCTGGGGCTGTGGCTCGCGCCGGGGGCCGTCGTCGGCGGCTGGTGGGGCGCCGTGCTTTCTCACCGCCTGCCTGTCGCGTGGTTGCGGTATCTTTTCTACGGCGTGCTGGTCGTGACCGGGCTGCGGCTGGCGCTCGGCTGAGGATGGAGCATGAGCAAGCGCGCGTGTCTGATCACCGGCGGCAGCCGCGGCATCGGCCTGGCGACCGCCCTGCGGCTTGGGCGCGCCGGCTACCGCGTCTTCATCACCGCCCGTCGCCGGCAGGGGATCGAGGGCGCCCTGCACCAACTGCGCGAGGCCGGGGTCGAATGCGACGCGATCGTGGCCGACGTCGGCGACAACGCCCAGGCTCGCGGCATGATCGCCGAGGCGCACGCGGCAGCCGGCCGGCTCGACGTGCTTGTGAACAACGCCGGAGTCGCCCCGCTCGCGCCGCTGGAGCAGATGACCGCCGCCGAGTTCGACGAGGTGATGCGGGTGAACGTCGCCGGTGTTTTTCACGCGACGCAGGCGGCCTGGCCGATCTTTCGAAGCCGCCGGGGCGGGGTCGTCGTCAGCGTCTCGTCGCTGGCGGCCATCGATCCGTTTCCGGGCTTTGCGGTGTATGGCGCGTCGAAGGCCTGGGTAAGCCTGTTCACGCGCGCCATCGCCGCCGAGGGCAAGCCGCACGGCATCCGGGCCTACGCGGTCGCGCCGGGCGCCGTCGAGACCACGATGCTGCGCGAGCACTTCCCGGCGCTCCCCGCCGAGCAGACGCTCGCGCCCGACGACGTGGCCGGCGTGATCGAAACGCTCTGCGATCCGCGCCTCGCGCCGGCCAGCGGCGAGACCCTCTACGTCCGCCGGTGAGCCGCGGCGGTCGAGGGTGACGAGCGCCGCCCGGCACCGTTCGCCCGTCCAGTCGCAACGTCGCGCCACGTGAGGTAATGCCGCCCGCGCTCGCCGCGCAGGCTTTCGAGCCGTCGGCGGATCGCGTCGTCCTCCCACGGCGTCACGACGATGAGACACTGCTCCCATTCGGAGCGCGGCGGAAGCACGCCGGCCCGCGGGTCGTCCGGGTTCGAGACCTGGTCATCGACGTAGCGCAGGCTCACGCCGCGCGGCGTCAGCCACGGTTCGAGCGCATGCCAGACGTGTCCGCCGAAGCGGCCGAGGCCATACAGGACGACGCGGCGCACCTGGGGGCGCTGGGAGAGCGCGTCGCGCACGGCGTCGATGAAACGCTGCGGATCGAGACTGCGCGCGGGCAGCCAGTCCTCCAGCAGCGCCGCACAATCCGCGAGATTGCGGAAGCCGGCCTGCTCGCCGCGCGCGGGCGGGACGAACAGCGGGGCCGCCAGCCCGTCGAACACCGGCTCGATCGCCGGGTGCTCGGTCGGCGCGGGCACGCTGCGCAGGTCGCACAGCGCGGCGGCGATCTGCGTCTCGAAGCCGGGGCCGCGGCTGCGGACGGCGGCGTGGTACTCCTGCCAGTCGGCGGCGGTGTCGCCGTCGTGGCGGTCGCGTTGTTCGAGCATGCCGCGGCACTGGGCGAAGTAGGCGGGCCAGTTCAGGTCGTAGCCGGCGAGCGCGGGGGCGAGCTGCCGGGCGCGCAGCAGGGAGTCGGCGATGTTGTTGAGGCTGGTCTGCTGGCGCAGAGGCACGTGGCGGGCCCAGGCCGGCGCGCCGCCGAGCTCGTCGATGTAGGTGCGAAACGCCTGGCCGTTAGCGGGTTCGGTAGCGCCAATGCCCTCGGGCGCCGTGCCGGAGAGCATCAGCGGCGCGTCGAGCCAGAGATACTCGTCCACCGCCGACAGCATCAGGGCCATCGACGAGAAGTCGGGCGACGTGGGCGGAAAGAGCGTGCCGGCGGCGGCCGTGATGCGTTCCAGCACCGATCGTCGGCACAGGGAGTTGAGCATCAGCGGCAGCGTGAAGGGGCTGGGGAAGCGCAGGTCGAAGGCGCTGCGCAGGGCGCGGGCGGCGGCGACGCGCCGCACCTGGTTGGCGTAGAGGCCGGCCTTGAGCGTGTTGCGGCGCAGGGCGTCGGGCCAGTGCGGGTGAATGTAGATGGCGAAGTTCCACGCCAGCAGGTCGGGGCGGCGGCGGTCGATGACCTGGCGGGCGATCTCCAGCGCGCGGGGGTGCAGTCCGTCGTCGTCGCAGAGGAACGTGACGTACTCGCCGCGCGCCTGACGCAGCGCGAAATCCCAATGCTCGTGCATGGGGAGGACGCGCTCGGTGCGGACGCAGCGCAGCCGCGGATGCGCCAGGTCCTGCACCACGCGGTCGGTGTGGTCCTCGCAGCAGTTGTTCGAGACGACGACCTCGTAGTCGTCGCCGGCCTGGGCCAGGGCCGTCTTCAGCGAGCGCGCCAGCAGGTTGGCCCGGTTCCGCGTCGGCATCACGATGCTGAATCGCAAGGTTGCTCCTGTCGTTCGGGGTTCAGCGGGACCGGGCGAGGCCGGCCGTCGTCGTCGCCATCGTCGGCGCCGCCGCACGCGGCGCGCCGGCGGCGCATTCCTCCAGCAGGCCGCGCCGGAACTCCATCCGCTTCATCGGCTGGATCGCCCCATGCAGCAGGCTCATGAACGCGCCCCGGCCACCCGGGGCGTTGTCGAGCTCCGTGGCCCGGAGCTGCGCGTAGCGCCCGAGCAGCTCGAGCAGCCGCGGCGCGCGGCGCCGTTCGGCCTCGACGGCCCGGCGGCAGAAGTCGAGATAGCGCTCGTCCAGGTCGGTTTCGTAAACCGCGCGGAAGCACTCGGCGTTGGCCTGCCACAGCTTCGCGGCCATGCGGCCGACCAGCCGCTCACGTGCCAGCAGGGCTTCCCAGGTGTAGCGATGGTCGTGGACCGCCGCGCACTCCGGGGCATACCAGACGTTCAGGCCGCAGCGCCGCTCCAGGCGGAACGCCCACTCCAGGTCCTCGAAGTTCACCGGGCTCAGCCGCTCGTCGAAGCGCTCGCGCTCGGCGTAGTCGCGCTTCACCGACAGGTTCAGCGTCCAGGCGTGTCGAAAGCCGTACCACTCGTACGGCCGCATCTGGTCGTAGAACATCACGAGCGAGGTTTCGGCGATCAGACGGTCGAGCACGGTCGAGTCGGCGTAGAGCGGCCAGGTCGCGCTGCCCAGCACGAGCCCGGGCCGCTCCAGGCGCGCGTGCGCCTCCGCGTGCGCCGCCAGGCAACCCGGCTCCAGCACCACGTCATCATTCAGAAACACCACCAGCTCGCCCTTCGTGATCGCCAGCCCGCGGTTGCGCGCCGCGGCGGCGCTCGCTCCGCCGATCTGCGTCACGCGGAGCCGGAACGGCCACGGCCCGCCCTCGAGGCGCGCGGCGACGCCGCCGTTGAACACGACGCACACTTCGAGCTCGCTGGATGGAAGCTGCTGCTGCGCCAGCGACACGAGGCAGCGCGTCAGCACGCTGGTCGGCCGGCAGGTGGGAACGATGACTGATATCACGGCCACCTCCGCCGGCGCTGGCGCGGGCGTGCGGGTGCGAGATTCCCACCCCGGCTGGCGCGAGACTCCAATCTCACACCTCTCAACCGTTATTGGCGCTTATCGGAGGTCGCCGAGCGGTTGCTTGAAGCGCCGGCCGGGCCGCGGGCTCAGCGGGCCGCTCGGCAGCCGGCCAGGGCGGCCAACGCTGCGGGCGTGTCGACGACGGTGTGGGCCCCGGCCTGCTCCAACTCGCTTCGTGGCCGGAAGCCCCACGACACGCCCACCGCCCGCATTCCGGCCCGCAGCCCGGTGAGGATGTCCGTCGCCGTGTCCCCGATGAACCAGGAATCCGGGGGCGGCACGTCGAGCGTGCGGCACATTTCAAGGGCATGGTGCGGGTTGGGTTTGCGCCATTCCTCGCGGAGGTAGCCCTGAACGGCGTCGAATACCGCACCGGGCCAGAAGGCGTTCACGATGCGTGTGGTCAGGTCGTGGGGCTTGTTGGAGACGACGCCCAGACGGATTCCCGCGGTTCGAAGCGACGCCACCATTTCCCGAACACCCGGGAAGGGCACGGTGTGTCGCAGGAACCGCGTGCGGTAGCGGGCGCGAGCCAGGTCAACGAGCCGGGGCACAAGGTGTTGGTGGCTTTCGTCGACGGCGCGGCGGCCGAGCGCCGGAAAGCCCTCGCCAACGAGGAAGCGGAAGTCCGAAAGGGGGCGGGTGGGCAGCGCCAGGAGGTCGAGGCACTCATTGGTGGCCTCGGCGATGTCCCGGAGGGAATCGACGAGGGTTCCGTCGAGGTCGAGGATCAGGAGTCGTGGGCGGTCCACGTGGGTCCGAAATCGGTTGCGGAGCGTCGTCGTGTCGCAATCGGCCTCGCCGCATACGGTATAATACGGGAGGCGCGAGGCCGGGCACCAGCGGTGCCCCGGCTTCGGGCCTGGGCGCACGGAGAAACCCAATGCTTATCAGGCGGGTGACGGTTGCAGCCGCGGTCCTGCTTGGCGCGATCGGCGCCAGCGTCGCGCCGGCGCAGGAGCGCGGCGGTCCGGCGGATGCGATCCTCGGGAATCTGGACGGGCTGATCGACAACTATGCGATGCTGCTGGTCCGCAAGTACGACCTGGACGACCGGCAGACCGAGTACACCAAGCAGTTGCTGCGCGCCCGGACGAAGGAGTTCTTCAACCGGCATGAGTCGGAAGTGCGCGAGCTGATGGACCAGTTGTTCTCGGCGCGAGCGGGCACCAACCTGACGCAGGAAGACCTGATGAACTGGGGGCGTCGGGTTTCGCCGCTGTTCGAAGAAGCCAAGCACGTGATCGTCGAGAGCAACGACCAGTGGCGCCAGATCCTCAACGAAGAGCAGCGCCGCATTCACGACAAAGACCTCGCACTCATGGCCGAGAGCTTCGAAAGCACCGGCTACCAGCTCGATCGCATCGTTTCCGGCGAAATGACGATCGAGGAGTTCCGCAACCCGATGCGCCTGACGCGCCCGGCGCGCCCCGCGCCCGCGGCGCCACAGGTCGTCGCCGGCGAGCCCACGCCGCATGTCCGCGCGCCTGCGACTGTTCCGCAGCAGCCCCCGCCGGCCCGCCCGGGCCAGGCGGAGGAAGTCGGCGGAGCGGTGGCCGTTCCGCCGGGCCAGCAGCCGCCCGTCGTCCAGCCGCGGCCGCAGCCTCCGGCGCCGCCGCCCGTCGCCCGCCCGCCGACGCCGCAGCCTCAGCCGCCGCGGAGTCGCGGTGAGCCGGCGCGTCCAGTGTCGGACAAGGACTTCGCGGGCAAGTGGGAGCAGTATGTACGGAGCTTCATCGCGCGCTACGAGCTGGACGAGGGTCAGTCGCAGAAGGCGATGACGTACCTGAAGGACTGCGTGACGCAGGGCGAGCGCTACATGCAGACGCGGCAGGACCAGATCGACAAGATCGACCAGGACATCGCCGGCCTGGCCAAGTCGCAGGACAAGGCCAAGGCCGCGCAGGCCGCCAAGCTCGCGGAGCAGCGCAAGAAGCTGCTCGACCCGCTGGACCGCATCTTCGAGCAGCAGCTCAAGCCGCGGCTCGACCGCCTGCCCACCCGCGCCCAGCGCGCCGCGGCGGAGAAGGCCGACAAGAAGCCCGCCGGCGCGAAGCCCAAGGCCGGACCGGCGGCGCCGCCGCCGAAGGACGGCGAGCCAAAGGACGACGACGAGTGACGCCGCGTCCGCGCCGGGCTTGACCCGGGCCGCGCTTGATCCGCCGCGCTTGATCCGAGCCGCGCTTGATCCGAGGCGCGACCGCGGGGGAGCGGTTGGCCAGAGAACGCCCGACGAGCGCGGCGTCGCGCGCCTCGCAACTGCACGGATCGGCCTAGTAGTCGCGTCTCAGCGCCGTCCAGACCGGCCAGGCGACATAGGCCCACGCCAAGGCCAGCAGCGCCAGCGCCGGATCGATCCACGCCAGCACCGCGACGCACGGCGCGGCGGCCAGCAGCTCCCACCGACCGCACGCGCGCATCCGTCGTCGCAGAAGGTGCGGATACGGTGCGTGGCTTACGGCCAGCCCGGCCAGCGCCGCCGCCCAGCCGACCATGACCCAGTCTGTGAGCGCGGTGGACGGCGTCAGTCCCTGCTCGCGCACGAGAATCGCCGAGACCAGCGCGGCTGCCGCCCCGGGCGTAGGCAGCCCCACGAAGTGCGGCCGCGGCCGATCGCCGCGATGCGCATGCTGCCGCGCCAGGCGCAGCGCGGCGCAGGCGACATAGGCGACGGCGACCGTGCCGAGCGCGAGCCGCAGGGCGTGAGGCGCGTGCGTGTCGAGCGTCGCAGTCACCAGCAGCAGGGCCGGCGCCACGCCGAAGGACACGACGTCAGCGAGCGAGTCGAGCCTGGCGCCGAAGCGTGTCGGGCGGGCCGTGCGGCGCGCCAGGCGGCCGTCCAGCCCATCCAGCACGATCGCGAGCGCGACCAGCCAGCATCCGACGGCGACGTAGGAAGGGCCGGCGAGCGGGTGGCTCGCCGCCAGGCAGCACAGCGCCGCGAGCATGCCGCAGGCCAGGTTCCCCAGCGTCGCGAGCGCGGGGGCGAGCTCGACCGGGGCCGGGTTCCTCGCCGGCGCCGCGGGGGCGCCGCGGGCGTCGTCGCCCGGCGCACCGGCATCACGATGGCGCGCGTCGCCGATCATCACCGCGGATCCAACTCGGCCAGCACCGTCTCGCCGGCGCGCACGTGCTGCCCCGGCCGCACGTGCACCTGCCAGCGGTCGGCCTGCGGCGCACGCAGCTCCACGCGCGAACCCAGCTTGATCATGCCGATGCGCTGGCCGATGCGGACGCGCTGCGGCGGGGCCACGGCGCAGACGATGCGGCGGGCCAGGCGGCCGGCGATCTGCCGCACGACGATCGGGCCGGGCAGCGGCGCCGGCGGGGCGATCGTCAGCGTGTTGGACTCGTTGAGCTCGGCGGCGGCGGGGCGCAGCGCGCTGATGAAGCGCCCGGGACGATGCTGAACGTCGATCACGCGCCCGCCGCAGGGCGCCCGATTGACGTGGACGTCGAACACGCTGAGGAAGATGTCGATGCGCAGCGTGGTTTCGCGCGGCTCGGCGGCGGGCTCGCGGCGCAGGACGACGACGCGCCCGTCCGCTGGCGCGACCAGCACGTTGGGTCTGCGCATCGGCCTTCGCGGGGGGTCGCGGTAGAACGAGACGAGCACGAGGGTGCAAATGGCGGGCAGCATGGCCCACCAGCCGACCAGCGCTGCGGTCACGACGACCAGGACTGCGCCGCCGAAGAGGATCAGGTTCACTTCGAGACGCGCGTAGGGGGCCATGGCGGTCACCGGGTCTGCGACAGCAGCGAGTCGATCAGCACCGCCACGCCGTCGTGGGCGTTGTCAGGCACGACGCGCGCGGCGGCGGCGAGGGCCTGCGGGATGGCGTTGGCGACGGCGACGCCGAGGCCGGCGCTGCGGATCATGGGCAGGTCGTTGACGTCGTCGCCGATCGCCACGGTGCGGGCCGGGTCGATGTTCCAGCGCCGGCAGAGCTTGAGGATTCCGAACCACTTGTCCACGGGGTGCGCGAAGGACTCGATGACGGTAAAGCCGTAGCTTCGGACGGCGATGATGTTGTGGTTGAGCCGGCGGTCGAAGACGCGGCGCAGCTCGGCGGAGACGTTCTCGAGCGCATCGGTCTCGTCGACAATGGTGAGGCGGATCGGGGCCTGGCGCTGCGGCAGGTCGGCGCAGTCGCGCATGCTGACGGGCGCGAGCCTGAGCCAGCGCTCGATCGCCGGGTGACGCGGCGCCGAGCCGACGACGAAGCCGTCGAAGCCCGCCTCGTGGGCGTCGAGCAGCCACAGCACCGGGTAGCCGCGCTGCTGCAACCAGCGGCTGGCGGCGTGGGCGGTCTCGATCGGGATCTCGGTGCGCTCGATCGTGCAGCCAGTGGCCACGTCGGTCAGCAGGGCGCCGCCGACGGTGACGGTGGCGTCGAGCTCGAGGCCGATGCGGCCGATCACGTCGCGCGTCTCGGTGAAGCTCCGTCCGGTGCACAGCACGATCCTCATCCCGGACTCGTGGGCGCGGTGCAGGGCCCGGCGCGTCGCCGACGAGAGCGATCCGTCCGGCGTCAGCAGTGTTCCGTCGAGATCGACCGCCAGCAGGTCATACTGTCTTTCGGACACCGGAGCGGATCTCCCAGGCTTGCAATAGCCGCCAGCGAGTATACTGGGCCGCGGGCGCGGCTGTGTTGCAGACGAGGGTGCGAGGCCGGGGAGTGGCCGGCTGGAGGCTGAGGGTCGGATGACGCGCGTCGCCGTGATCGGCTCACCCGAGAAGGAAAGCGTTCCGCAGACGATGGAGCGCGCCTGCCGCTGGCTGGCCGAGCGCGCCGAAGTCGTCTTCTCGGAGCTGACGTACGACAGCAGCCGGGCGCTCGCCAAGCGCCCGGACCTGCTCGTCGTTCTCGGGGGCGACGGCACGCTCATCGCCGCCGTGCACAACCTGCGCGAGCGGCAGCTTCCGATCGTCGGCGTGAACCTCGGGAAGCTTGGTTTCCTGGCCGAGTTCACCGTCGAACAGCTCGAGGGCAACGGCCAGTTCCTCTTCGAGGCTGCCCCGCCCGTCACGCGCCGCGTCATGCTCGACGTGCGCCTGGAGCAGGCCGACGGCGGCGTCTTCGAGACGCTCGCCGTGAACGACTGCGTGCTGCTCTCGGGCCCGCCCTTTCGCATGATCGAGATGCGCGTCGAGGCGGACGGCGAGGACGTGGCCGAAATCCGCGGCGACGGCCTGATTATCGCCACCGCCTCGGGCTCGACCGCCCACAACCTCTCGGCCGGCGGGCCGATCCTCGAGCCCACCGCCGAGGCTTTCCTGCTCACGCCGATCTGTCCGCACGCGTTGACGTTCCGCCCGCTGGCGATGGATGCGCGGCGGATGGTGGTGGTGCGCGGGACGCGCGTGAACGAGGGGACGACCGTCGCGGTTGACGGGCAGGAGCACCGGCGGTTCCGGCCGGGGGATCGGCTGGTGATCCGGCGCTACCGGGCGGACTTTCTGCTGATCCGCAACCCGAACCGCTCGGCGTGGTACGCGCTGCGTCGCAAGCTGATGTGGGGCGAGAACCCGCGCAACATCCTCTGACCGGGCCGGCCCGCGGTGCGCGTCGCGGCGGAACTGGCCTGGGTCCGGCCGATGGCTTAGGATTGCGGCGCGATCATCAAACCGGTACGCGACACCAGGCAGGAAGGGGCCGCCTCATGGGCGAATTTCGGATCGAGCGCGACTCGATGGGAGAGATGCAGGTTCCGGCGGGCGCGTACTACGGGGCTTCGACACAGCGGGCTGTGCTGAATTTCCCGGTGAGCGGCTACCGCTTCGGGCGCGAGTTCATCCGGGCCATGGGCGCCATCAAGCATGCCTGCGCCGAGGCCAACGCCAGCCTCGGCAAGCTGGACCGCAAGCTGGCCGGCTGGATACAGAAGGCCGCGCGCGAGGTCTTTGACGGCAAGCTCGACGACCAGTTCGTACTCGACATCTTCCAGACCGGCTCGGGCACCAGCACCAACATGAACGCCAACGAGGTCATCGCCAACCGGGCGATCGAGCTCGCCGGCGGCGAGCGCGGCAGCAAGCTGATCCACCCCAACGACCACGTGAACATGGGCCAGTCCTCCAACGACGTCATTCCGACCGCGATCCACGTCGCCGCGGTCGAGGCCCTGCACCGGCAGCTCATGCCGGCGCTGCACCGCCTGCGCGAGGCCTTGCGCGCCAAGGCCGAGCAGTTCGACGCCATCGTCAAGATCGGCCGCACGCACCTCATGGACGCCACCCCGATCCGCCTCGGCCAGGTCTTCAGCGGCTACGCCTCGCAGATCGCCCACGCCGACCGCCGCATCGCCCAGAAGCTCATCATCCTGCGTGAGCTGCCGATCGGGGGGACGGCGGTGGGGACGGGGATCAACACGCATCCGGAGTTCGGGAAGCGCGTGTGCGACGCGTTGAACCACGAGCTGCGCGAGCAGTTCCACGAGGCGCACAACCACTTCGAGGCCCAGGCCGCCAAGGACGCGATCGTCAATGCGATGGGCACGCTCAAGACCGTGGCGGTGGCGCTGACGAAGATCGCCAACGACGTCCGCTGGCTGGGCAGCGGCCCGCGCACCGGCATCGGCGAGCTGATCCTGCCGGCCACGCAGCCGGGCAGCTCGATCATGCCAGGCAAGGTCAACCCGGTGATCTGCGAATCGGTGCTCCAGGTCTGTGCCCACGTCGTCGGCGCCGACGCCGCGATCACCTATGCCGGCGGGCTGCTGGGGACGTTCGAGCTGCACGTGGGAATGCCGGTGATGGCGCACCATTTCCTGGAGGCCACGCGCGTGCTGGCCAACGTGTGCCACGTCTTCGCCGAGAAGTGCATCGACGGCCTGGAGGCCAATACCGCCCGCTGCGAAGCACTCATCGAGCAGTCGCTGGCGATGTGCACCTCGCTGGCGCCGCTGATCGGGTACGACGCCGCGGCGGACATCGCCAAGCAGGCTCACGCCGGCGGCAAGAACGTGCGGCAGATCGCCCAGGAGTTGATCCGCGCCGGCAAGCTCAAGCTGACGGAGGCACAGCTCAACGAGGCCCTGGACCCGCGCCGCATGACCGAGCCGAGCGACAAGGTGCTCCCAGTCTCAGCCTGATTTCGCCATGAACCCGTCAGTCACCGAGCCGATCAGCCAGGCCTTCGAGCGCACCAAGCAGATCCTCTTTCAGCCGTTCGACCTGGGGAAGTGGTGCCTGCTCGGCTTCTGCGACTTCCTGGCCCAGCTCGGCGAAGGCGGCGCCAGCAGCTTTCAGTTTCCGGGCGGAGGACCGGGGGCGCCCGGACCGCCGGGACCGCCCGGCGCGCCTCCCGCCACTCCCTTCGCCCAGGCGGTGGCGTGGCTACAGGGCAACTGGACGTGGGTCGTGCCCGTCGCGGCGCTGGCGCTCGCCGCGGTGATCGCCATCGTGGCGCTGCTCACCTGGCTGAGCGCCCGCGGCCGCTTCATGCTGCTCGACGGCATCGTGCGCAACCGCGGGGCGATCGCCGAGCCCTGGCGCGAGCAGCGCACCGAGGCCAACCACTTCTTCGTTGCCAAGCTGCTGCTCACGCTGCTGGGCGGCGCGGCGGCACTGCTGGCCGCCGGCGTGGCGCTGGCCCTGGCCTGGGCCGACCTGATGGACGGGCAGTTCCGCGGCGGGAGCATCGCGGCGCTGGTGGTGGGCATCTCGCTGATGCTGGTCGTGGCGCTGGCGCTGGGCCTGGCGTCGTGGCTGCTGGACACGTTCGTGCTCCCGGCGATGTACCTGCGGCGCGGGGGGGTGCGCGACGCGTGGGACGCGGTGCGCCACGAGATTCTGCGCGGCCACGTCGGCGCCGTGGTCCTCTTTCTGCTCATGCAGATCGTGCTGAGCATCGGCGCGGGCATGGTCGGCATGGCGGTGATCTGCGCCACGTGCTGCCTGGCGGCGCTGCCCTATGTCAGCTCGGTCTTTCTGCTGCCGATCGCCGTGTTCATGCGCTGCTACGGGTTGTGCTTCATGGAGCAGTTCGGCCCGCGGTGGACGTTCTTCGTCCGGCAGGACGAACCACCCTTGTGTTCCGTGTGTGGGTATGACCTGCGGATGAACGTCTCGGGCGTCTGTCCGGAGTGCGGCACGCCGATCATTCCTTCCGCGATTCCGCCGCCGCCGGTGGTCTGATGAGGCGCGCTCGCGGACGCGGGCGCCTCGCGATCACAACGCAGCGTCAGGGCAGGAACAGAAACACGGTCATCGCCAGCGCGATCGCGCCAAGCACGAGGCCGACGATGGCGCGCGGCGATACTTCGCCGCCCGGCGAGAAAACGCTGATCAGGCCGAAGATCACCGCCAGCACGGGCGTGACGACCGTGAAGAAGAACGGCACGGAAAGGATGCCCAGGATGAGGGCGGCGGTCGCGCGGCTGTCCGTGCGGATCTTGTCCATGGTCGGCGCCGCGTCCATGGTGAAGGGCGTCCCGCAGGCCTTGCAGGTGTGGGCGTCGACCGGGCAGCGCGCATGGCAGCGCGGACACTCGATCTCCATCTCGCCGTCCGGCCGGCGGCGAAGCTGCGGCGCCTGGTGTCCGCTGGCGGCGTAGGCGTGCATGGGCGTCGGGTCGGCCTGCTCGGTGTCTAACAACCGGGTCGGGAAGGGCATGCCGGTGTCGGGGTTGATGTGCGGGACGTAGAAGCGCACGGCGCACGTCGGGCAACTGCCCGCCTGGCCGCTCAGCCCGGTGTGGGCCTCCAGCAGGCAGCCGCAGCGCTGGCACGAAAACGTGAAGTTCCGCCGCGGCGCGACCGACGGCGCGGCGGCCATCACCGGGCGGTCGTCCGGGGCGCGCGGCGGGACGAGCAGCACGGCGCCGCAGTGCGGGCACTGGACCTCGCGGCCGATCCACTCGTCGCGCGCCAGCACGCGCCGCTCGCAGCGCAGGCAGAGTAAGAGAAAGCGGTCGGCGGCGCGCGGCTCGGCCATGACCAGGCCCCGGGTTCGAACGGCATCCGCCGAGCGCCGACGTGCGGCACGGGCGGGTGGCGGCGTTGTACACCGGGGATGATACCCGGTAAACTGCCCTCCGGGCGTGAGATGGCTCGCACGATGCAGAGGTGGTTCATGCGCGCGATGGGTCTGGCCATTTCCTGTCTTGCGCTGGCCGTTTGCGGTTGCCGGCTGGCGGCGCTGCCGTGGCTGATGTGGGGCGAGGAGCCGAAGCAGGACAAGCCGGCGGAGTACCCTCACCTGGGCGGCAAGACCGTCGCCATCCTCGTCTGGGCGGACATGAACACGCGCTTCGAATACCCCCACGTGCAGCTCGAAGTCTCTTCGTTCGTCGAGCAGGCGATGCAGTCCGTGCCGGGCGTGCGGGTTGTCCCGCCGCGGCAGGTCGTGGACCTCCAGAATCGCGACCCGGACTGGGACCGCACGCCCCCGGCGAGGCTGGCGGCGAGGGTGGGGGCCGACCGGGCGGTGCTCATCGAGCTGACGCAGTACACCACGCGCGAGCCCGACAGCCCGCACCTGTTCCGCGGCTACATCTCGGCCAACGTCAAGGTCTACGACGCTTCGCAGCCCGACGCCGGCGAGACCAAGAGCATGACCGTCTCGGTGGTCTATCCGCCGGACGGCCCCGGCGCCTGGGGTTCGGACGACGCGTTCCGCCGGGCGACGATGGAGCTGTTCGCCGAAGAGGTCGCGGGCAAGTTCTACGATCGCAAGGTGAAGGCCAGGTAGGCATGCAGGCGAGTGGACTCGTGCGCAGAGCCCTGTGTGCAGGGTCGTTGGCCATGGCGGGCGTGTTGTCCGGCTGCAACCTTGTCGGCCCCATCGCCTATTACCTGCGCCCGCCGCAGATTCAGAAGCCCGAGTTCAAGCTCAGCGAGAGCGGCCGTGTGGCGGTGCTGATCGAGAGCGGCCGCGGCGTGCCGGAGTCGCCCGTCTTTGCCGAGTCGCTGTACAACCAGATCGTCGAGATCTCGCGCGTGAAGAAATCGGCGACGGAGTTCGTGCCGCTGGGCGATGTGTACGCCCTGCGAAAGTCCCGTCCAGACTTCGCCTCGCTCAGCGTCCAGCGCATCGGGCGCGAGTTGAACGCCGAGCAGGTGCTCTACATCCGCATCGACGAGCTGCGCACGCGCGAATCCCCCGATCTGCCCGTGGTCGAGCCCAGCGTCTCGGTCCGCAGCTCGGTCGTCGGCGTGCACGCGCTGCCCGAAATGGCGCGGCTTTGGCCGTCCGAGGGCGAAGGCCGGCGGGAGACGGCCACCCGCCAGGCGCAGATGGCCGCGGGGCCGCCGGATGTCGACCTGGCGTTGTCGAAGCTGGCCAAGGATCTGGCCTGGCGCATCACGGTGCCCTTCTTCGAGACCGACCTGGAAACGCCTTTGCCCGTGGCGCGTTGACCCTGGGCCGGCCCGACGCGGCTGCGGCCTTTCACCGCTCGTTGCGCCGTTTTCAGCAATTTCGACAATCACACTTGCCAAAATTCGGCCAGCCGGTAGTCTCTTGAGCGAGGGCGCGATCCGTGCACAACAGGCGGCTTCAACCCGGCTCGCCGGCCGAACGCATCGTCAGCACCCTGCTGCGCCGCGGGCCGATGACCGTCGCCGAGCTGGTCGAAGCTCTTGGCGTGACGACCACCGCGGTCACCGTGCAGGTGAGCACGCTGCTGGCGGAGGGCTGGTTGGCGCGGACGCAGCGGCGCGGCGGGCCTGGGCGGCCGGCGAGCGTCTACGCGGTGTCGGACCGGGCCCGGCAACTGCTCGCCGACGAGTTCGCCGGCCTGTCGCAGTCGCTGATCGAGGAGCTGTTTGCGAGTGTCGGGGCGGCGCAGGCGCGGCGGATACTGCGGGGCGTGGCCAAGCGGATGGCGCGCGAGTGGCGTGGTGCGGCTCAGCCGGCCTCGACCGAGGAGCGGCTGAAGGCCCTGGTGGGGATCATCCGGCGGCAAGGGGGCGTGGTGGAGGGGGCGGCGAGTGGGCGCAGTCTGACGCTGAACGTGTTTTCGTGCCCGTACCCGGGGCTGGCCGAGAAGCACCGGGAGATCTGCGAGCTGGACCAGCAGGTGATCAGCGAAGTGCTCGGGACGGCTGTGCAGCACGGGCAGTGCATGCTGGACGGGCATCGGTGCTGCGAGTTCACGGTCAGGAAGTGACGGGACCTGGTGAATTGGTGATTGGGTGATCGAGAGAGTGGCGATCGCCGGCCGGAGCAAGTGATGTCTCAGACGACGACCACCGACGCGTTGGAGCGGTGGGAGAAGCAGGAATACAAGTACGGCTTCACGACCGAGATCGAGACGGACACGGTTCCGCCCGGGCTCAGTGAGGACGTGATCCGCCTGATCTCGGCCAAGAAGGGCGAGCCGGACTGGCTGCTGGAATGGCGGCTGAAGGCGTACGGTCACTGGCTGACGATGCGCGAGCCGACGTGGCACAACGTGCACTACCCGCCGATCGACTACCAGGCGATCAGCTACTACTCGGCGCCGAAGAAGCGGCCGGAGCTCGGCAGCCTGGACGAGCTCGACCCGGAACTGAAGCGCACCTACGACAAGCTGGGCATCCCGCTGGAGGAGCAGAAGCTGCTGGCGGGCGTCGCGGTGGACGCGGTGTTCGACAGCGTCTCGGTCGCGACGACCTTCAAGCACAAGCTGGCCGAACTGGGGATCATCTTCTGCTCGTTCAGCGAGGCGGTGCGCGAGCATCCTGAGCTGGTGCGGCAGTACCTGGGCTCGGTCGTGCCGTATTCGGACAACTTCTTCGCCACGCTGAACTCGGCGGTCTTCACCGACGGCTCGTTCGTCTACGTGCCCCCGGGCGTGAAGTGCCCGATGGAGCTGAGCACGTACTTCCGCATCAACGCGCGGAACACCGGCCAGTTCGAGCGCACGCTGATCGTCGCCGACGTGGGCGCTTCGGTCAGCTACCTCGAGGGCTGCACGGCGCCGGTGCGCGATGAGAACCAGCTTCACGCGGCGGTCGTCGAGCTGGTGGCGCTCGATGACGCCACGATCAAGTACTCGACCATCCAGAACTGGTACCCGGGCGACAAGGAAGGCAAGGGCGGCATCTACAACTTCGTCACCAAGCGCGGCAAGTGCCAGGGGCGCAGCAGCCGCATTTCGTGGACGCAGGTGGAGACCGGCAGCGCCATCACCTGGAAGTATCCCAGCTGCGTGCTGATCGGCGACAACTCGGTGGGCGAGTTCTACTCGGTCGCCATGACGAACCATCGCCAGCAGGCCGACACCGGCACGAAGATGATCCACATCGGCAGGAACACGCGCAGCTACATCGTGAGCAAGGGCATCTCGGCCGGCCGGGGGCAGAACACCTACCGCGGCATGGTGAAGATTCTGGGCGGGGCGGAGCACGCGCGCAACTTCACGCAGTGCGACAGCATGCTGATCGGTGAGCAGTGCGGGGCTCATACCTTCCCCTACATCGAGGTGAAGAACAACACCGCCCACATGGAGCACGAGGCCACGACCAGCAAGATCGGCGAAGACCAGGTGTTCTACTGCAACCAGCGCGGCATCAGCACCGAGGACGCGGTCAGCATGATCGTGAACGGCTTCTGCAAGGAAGTGTTCCGCGAGCTGCCGATGGAGTTCGCCGTCGAGGCGCAGAAGCTGCTGGAAGTGAGCCTCGAGGGAAGCGTGGGGTAGCCGGGAACAGCGAATTCAGACTAGCGAGTCCCCAATGCGGGATGGCGAAACGCGATCAGGCCCGTAGCGCAAGCGAGGGTCAGTTCGAGGGAGCGACGAGCGAAAATGGCATTGCTTGAGATCAAGAACCTGCACGCGAAGGTCGAGGATCACGAAATACTCAAGGGCATTGATCTGACGATCAGCGCTGGCGAAGTCCACTCGATCATGGGCCCCAACGGCTCGGGAAAGAGCACGTTGGCTCAGGTCCTGGCCGGGCGTGAGACCTACGAAGTCACCGAGGGCTCGGTGACGTTTGACGGCGAAGACCTGCTGGAAATGGAGCCCGATGAGCGCGCCCAGGCGGGCGTCTTCATGGCCTTCCAGTACCCCGTCGAAATCCCCGGCGTCACGACCAGCTACTTCCTGCGCTCCGCACTCAACAGCATCCGCAAGTCGCGCGGCGAGCCCGAGCTCGACGCCATCGACTTCCTGTCTTTGGTCAGGCAAAAAGCCAAGCTCGTCAAACTCGACGAGCGCCTGCTCAACCGCGCCATCAACGAGGGCTTCTCAGGCGGGGAGAAGAAACGCAACGAGATCTTCCAGATGGCCGTGCTCGAGCCGCGGTTCTGCGTCCTCGACGAGACCGACTCCGGCCTCGACATCGACGCGCTGAAGATCGTCGCCGACGGCGTGAACGCCCTGCGCGGCAAGGACCGCGCCATCCTGGTCGTCACGCACTACCAGCGCCTGCTCAACTACATCGTGCCCGATTACGTCCACGTGCTGATGGGCGGACGCATCGTCAAGAGCGGCGGCAAGGAGCTGGCGCTTGAGCTGGAGCAGAAGGGCTATGGCTGGATCGAGAAGGAAACCGGGGTCGCGGCCATTGCATGAGAAACCGACCGGGTGATCTGGCGTCTTCGCCGTTGCGGCGGGTGTAGAGCCTCTTCAATCACGAGATCACCAGGCCACCGGATCACAACGGATATCGCATGACGACAACGACGGATCGCAGAACCGACGCGTACATCGCGGCCTTTGAGCGACTCGAGAGCGCCGCCCGAGACCGCGCGCCCTGGCTGGCGCCCATTCGCAAGGCCGCCATCGCCTGCTTCGCCGACATGGGCTTCCCGACCATCGCCGACGAGGAGTGGCGTTTCACCAGCCTGGCGCCGCTCGTCGAGACCGCCTTCGACGTCGCGGAGCGGCCGGGCACCGCGCCCGGCAACCTGCTGCGCCCGCACCTGCTGTGCGGCGAGGGCGCCGCCTGCCGCCTGGTGTTCGTCAACGGCTTTCTGGCGCCCGAGCTTTCCGCGGCCGCGGCAGCGCCCGCCGGCGCCGTCGTGTTAAGCCTGGCGGAGGCGATCGAGCGGCACGCGGGCCTGGTCGAGCCCCGGCTGGGGCGCCTCGTGGATTACGAAGACCGCTCGCCGGCGGCCCTGAACACCGCGCTCTTCCGCGACGGCGCGTTCGTCCACGTCGGGCGCGGACGCGTCCTCGAGCGGCCGATCGAGCTGGTTTTCGTCAGCACCGGCGACGGCGGCCCGTCCGCCTGTTTCCCGCGCAACCTGGTCATCGCCGAGGAAGGCGCCCAGGCGACGATCGTCGAGCGTTACGTCGGCCTGGGCGAAGTGGCGACGTTCACGAGCACGGTCACCGAGCTGATCGCCGGCGACGGGGCGGTCGTCGATCACTACCGCATCCAGGCCGAGCCCGGGCACGCCTTTCACTACTCGCTGAATCGCGTGCAGACCGGCCGCTCGGCCAACGTCCGCTCCGGCACGTTCACCTTCGGCGGAAGGCTGGTGCGCAACGACGCGCACGCGACGCTCGAGGGCGAGGGCGGCGACTGCACGCTGAACGGCCTGTTCGTGACGCGCGGGCAACAGCACGTCGACAGCCACCTGCGCGTCGAGCATGCCGCCCCGCGCTGCCACAGTTGGGAATACTACAAGGGCATTCTCGACGAGCGCAGCAGCGGCGTGTTCACCGGGCGCATCTACGTGCACCCCGGTGCGCAGAAGACCGACGCCAAGCAGACCAATAAGAACCTGCTGCTGTCGCGCGAGGCGCGCATCGACACCAAGCCGCAGCTCGAGATCTTTGCCGACGACGTCAAGTGCACCCACGGCGCCACCATCGGCCAGCTCGACGCCGACGCCGTCTTCTACCTCCGCTCGCGCGGCATTGCCGAGGCCGCCGCCCGCAGCCTGCTCGTCTATGCCTTCGCCGCCGAGAGCCTCGACGCGATCCGGGTGGCGCCGCTGCGCCGCCAGATGCTCGCCATGCTGCTCGACCGGTTGCCGCAGGGCGAGCTGTTCAAGGAGCTGACGGACAGTGGCCCTGGTTGATCGCACGCCCCCCAGACCATCGTCGCGGCGCGGCGGCGCGGCGCCCGGCCCGCGCCTGGACGTCGAGCGCATCCGCCGCGACTTCCCGATCCTGGCCACGCAGGTGCGCGGCAAGCCGCTCGTCTATCTCGATAACGCCGCGACCGCCCAGAAACCGCGGGCGGTCATCGACGCCATCAGCGCGTACTACGAGTCGGACAACGCCAACATTCATCGTGGCGTTCACGCGCTCAGCATCCGGGCGACGGAGGCCTACGAAGCCGCCCGGCGGCGCATCCAGGCGCTGATCAACGCCGAAGCGCCGGAGCAGGTGATCTTCGTGCGCGGCGCGACCGAGGGCGTAAACCTCGTGGCCCAGAGCTACGGCCGGCCGCGCCTTCGTCCCGGCGACGAGATCCTGATTACGGAGATGGAGCACCACAGCAACATCGTCCCCTGGCAGCTCCTGTGCGAGCAGACCGGTGCGGGGCTGCGCGTCGCGCCCATCAACGACCGCGGCGAGCTGCGGCTCGACGAGTTCGAACGCCTGCTCTCCGAGCGGACAAAGATCGCCGCCTTCGCCCACGTCTCCAACGCGCTCGGAACCGTCAATCCGGTCCGCGAGCTGGCCGGCCTGGCCCACCGCGCCGGCGCCGTGGTCCTCGTCGACGGCGCCCAGGCCACGCCGCACCAGGCCGTCGACGTGCGCCAGCTCGGCTGCGATTTCTACGTCTTCTCCGGCCACAAGATGTTCGGCCCGACCGGCGTCGGCGTGCTCTACGGCCGCAGGGAGCTGCTCGAAGCCCTGCCGCCCTACCAGGGCGGCGGCGAGATGATCCTGTCCGTAACGTTCGAGAAGACCGTCTACGCCGCCCTGCCCGCGCGCCTCGAAGCCGGCACGCCGCACATTGCCGGCGGCATCGGGCTGGGGGCGGCGGTGGCGTACCTGTCGCAGATCGGCTACGACGCGATCGCAGCGCACGAGGCCGCGCTGCTCGAGCACGGCACGCGCGTGCTTGGCGAAATCCCGCAGGTGCGGCTGATCGGCACGGCGGCGCACAAGGCGTCGGTCCTGTCGTTCGTGATCGACGGCGTGCACGCCCATGACGCGGGCACCGTGCTTGACCAGCTCGGCATCGCCATCCGCACCGGACACCATTGCGCCCAGCCGGTGATGCAGCATTTCGGCGTCCCGGCGACGTGCCGCGCGTCGCTGGCGTTTTATAATACGACCGAGGAGCTGGATGTCCTGGCCGCCGGTGTGCGGAAGGTGTGCGAGGTCTTCGGCGTATGAAGCCCGACCCGGACGTGAAGCTGGACGACCTGTACCAGGACGTGATCCTGGATCATTACCGGCGGCCGCGAAACCGGCGGGAATTGGCCGATGCTGACCGCCGCGCGGAGGGCAACAACCCGCTGTGTGGCGATCACGTGACGATCTTTCTGAAGGTCGAGAGCGGCGTGGTTCGCGAGGTGACGTTTCAGGGCGGGGGCTGCGCGATCTCGACGGCGTCGGCATCGCTGATGACCGAGGTGCTCCGGGGCAAGACGCTCGACGAGGCCAAGGCGATCTTCAAACGGTTTCACGGGCTGGTCACGGGCGAGCCGCGCGAGACCAGCGAGCCGCACGGGCTGGGCAAGCTCGAGGTCTTCTCGGGCATCTGCCACTACCCGGCGCGCGTCAAGTGCGCCACGCTCGCCTGGCACACGCTCGACGCCGCCCTGCGGGATGACCGTCGGCCCGAAGACGTGGTGAGCACCGAGTAGGCGGCGGCACCGCGCCGCGTCCAGAGACTGGGAGACGCATGTGTCCGCGGCGCCCGCAGAGCTGAAGCCCCGCCTGATCGAAGCGCTTCGAACCGTGTTCGACCCCGAGATTCCGATCAACGTCTACGATCTCGGGCTGATCTACGACCTGCACGTCGATGACGCCGGTGACGTGCGCGTCCGCATGACGCTGACGTCGCCCGCTTGTCCCGTGGCCGAAGCGATTCCGGGCCAGGTCGAATCGAGGCTGCGCGGCGTCGCCGGTGTGCGCCAGGTGAATGTCGAGCTCGTGTGGGATCCGCCCTGGTCGCGCGAGCGCATGTCGGAGGCCGCGCGGCTGCAACTCGGCCTCGACGAGGAGCCCCGCGGGCCGAAGCCTTTCGTCTCCGCCGACGCCCTGCGCCGGCGCTGACGATCGCGGCACGGCCAAAGCTGGCCGTGCCTGATCGGGGTGCTGGTGCAGTCTGCTTGCTGAGCCGAGCCGCGCCCGTGAGGAAGCGGTTGAAACGCGGATGTCTGCTGGCGCAACCGCTTCCTCACGGGCGCGGCTCGGTTCAAACTGTAACCAGTACCCTGATCGGCGGGAGCGGCCCCGGTGGCTTGAACACGCCGTGAACCGCCTTTAAAATGTGCGGTTCGCCGCCGGAGGAGCGGCCGAGGGCGACGGCCTCGCTAGCTCAGTTGGTAGAGCAGCTGACTCTTAATCAGCGGGTCGTAGGTTCGAGTCCTACGCGAGGCAGTGACAAGCCAGATCGCACGTCAGGCCGGTGCATTTCCTCAGTACCGCGCGCAGGTCTTGTGCCGAGCTAGCAAGCCGGGCCGCCGCCGGTGTTGGCGACGTGGCCCATGGCTTCGCGGAGCTCGCCGAGGGCGAGGCTGCGCTGCGATTCGAAGTCGATGCCGTCGAGCGCGGCGCGGAGGTGCGCCACGGCCTTGTCGTGGGCGTGCAGGTAGCGGTTGTAGATCAGGCCGAGCATGAGGTGGACCTTGGCGGCGTCGGGCGCGGCAGGGTAGGCGTCGAGGTAGGCCTCGTAGGCGTGGGCCGCCTCGCGGTGCCGCGCCTGCTGGGCGAGGTAGTTGGCGATGTCGAGCTGCTGCTGGCGCGGCAGGGTCGCGCCGGGGGCGAGCGCCGCAAGTTGCAGGTACAGCCGGCTGGCCTCGACCAGGTCGTGCTCCGCCAGGCGATCGAGCACGTTTTCCCGCTGGCGCGCCAGGGGCGAGAGTGGCGGCTCGTCGTCGGCGTGCGGGCCGGGCGCGCCGCGCCAGGGGCGCGCGGCGTCACGCGCCGCGCCCCGGAGATCATCGGTCCAGTTCGCGCGCTGCCGCCAGCGCTTGTAGACGGCCAGCAGGTCGAACTGGTTTCGCGGCAGGGCCCCGACCAGCAGCAGCAGCAGCGGGACGAGGAAGCCGAAGGCGTAGCCGCCCAGGTGCGCGGAGAAGGCGATCTGCTGGCTCATGGCGGTGCGGTCGAGCGACGGGGCGATCACGTTGTCCCACAGGATGATCTTGATGACGATCAGGATCATCGCCGGCACCTGGAAGGTCGTGACGATGATCATCCAGAGCAGCACCGTGATGTGAACGCGCGGATAGAGCACGAGGAACGCCGTCGTCACCGCGGCGATCGACCCCGAGGCCCCCAGCATCGGGTTCTCGCTGCGGCTGGCGAACACCATTCCGGCGAATACGCCGCCCGCCAGGTAGAACAGCACGTAGGGCAGCGAGCCCATCCGGTCGCAGACGGCGTTCCCGAAGATCCACAGGAACAGCATGTTGCCCGCGAGGTGCACGAAGTCGCCGTGCAGGAACTGGTAGCTGATGTACTGTCCGAGCGACGGCGTGGCGGCATTGAGCATGAACTCGCGCTTGATCTCCGGGCTGCCGAGCAGCACGTCGAGCACCAGGAAGATCCCGACGTTCATGGCGACAAGCAGCCAGTTACCGATCGGCACGCGGCGCGTCCGAACATCCGTCCCGATTGGAATCAGCATTCCGGCTCCTTGCCTGCCGGATCATATTCGCAGCGGCGACGGATTTGTTGCTGAGCCGCAGCGGCCTTCCGCGTGCGCTGGGCGCGCAAAGCGACCTGGAGCGGCGGGAACAGCCCGCGACTGATAACCTGCGGCTCCGTGAGAATGATGCCCGAACCTCGTGCTCGATGATGCCGGACGGTCGCTTCAGTGTTGTATGACGTGCGCCTCGATCCCACGCAGCTCGCTGAACGAGCCGCCGTAGCTCTCGAACCCGGCCACGAACTCGAAGGTGTCGCCGAAGATGCGCGCCGAGTTCGCGACGATGTCAACGGCGGTGGGATCGTCGTTGAACATGAGCCTGACGCTGGTGACCCCGCGATGGTGATTCACGAGGTTGACGGCATCGGCAACGGCCTGCTGGATGCGTGGGTTGCTCATGGCTCACCCTCTTATTCGAGGATCGCGAGGATATCTGTCTCATCCATGATGATCATCTCCTCGCCGTTGACCTTGACCTCCGTGCCGGCGTAGCTTGAAAACAGAACCCTGTCACCCTCTCGAACCTGCAACGGCTGCCGCTTTCCCGAATCCAACAGGCGACCTGAGCCGACGCTGAGCACGGTGCCGCGCTTGGGCTTCTCCCGGGCGGTGTCCGGCAGGACGATCCCGCCCACCGTTTTCTCATCGGCGGAGAGCCGTTTGACGAGCACTTTTTCACCCAAGGGTCGGATCGACGCCCTCGCCATACCGAATCGCCTCCTTTGAAAGATAGCGCACGAGGGATTCTGTCTAGACCTGGGCCATTCGTCAATGGAATTCGGTCGGCGAAGTGTCGCCGGGCGTCCGAAAGCGCGCACGAACACGGTCAGCGGCCCCTCCAGAAGCGCGCAGCTCACGTTTCCCGGGACCGTGCGAATCGCGGATCGCGAAGCGGTTATAGGACGAAGTTCCCGGTGGAACTTGCGGCCACCGACCGCGCGGATTCTTCCCACCCTACGGTGAGACCCGCTCGATGACCCAGCGCCCCTGGTCCCGGCGGTAGCGCAGCCGGTCGTGCAGCCGGCCCTCTCGCCCCTGCCAGAACTCGAACGCGGACGGAACGAGGCGGAACCCGCCCCATTCCGGCGGGCAGGGGATGGGGCGTCCCTGGTAGGCGGCCCGCAGCTCTTCCAGCCTCTTTTCCAATCCCGCGCGGCCATCGATCACCGAGGATTGGTCGGAGACCCACGCGCCGAGCTGGCTGGCGCGCGGGCGCGTCGCGAAGTAGTCCTGTGACTCTCGCCTGGAGGTCTGCTCGACGAGACCCTCGATGCGCACCTGCCGTTCGAGGATGGGCCACCACGCGCACAGTGCCGCGCGCGGGTTCTGCGCGAGATCGCGCGCCTTGCGGCTGCGATAGCTCGTGTAAAAGACGAACCCGCGCGCGTCGTAGCCCTTCAGCAGGACGACACGCGCCGACGGACGACCGTCCGCGTCCGCCGTTGCCAGCGTCATCCCGTTGGGCTCGACCAGCCCGGCCCGGACGGCGTCATCGAACCACTTGTCGAACTGCTGGACCGGGTCGGGGTGCGCATCCGCCTCAAGCAGCACCTGGAGTGCGTAATCGCGCCGCAGATGACCGATGGGCTTGTCCATGAGAGCGATTGCCGCTTGTGCGCGCCGCCGGCGCAGCAGAGCTCACGCCGGTCGACGGCCGCGTCAGGTTACGCCGGTCGGCAATGCCGCACAAGTCGCGTCAGGCGGCCGGACCGCCATTCTGCATTCCGCCGGCGATCTGGATGCGGTTCTTGCCGGCGCGTTTCGCGGCCAGCAGCGAGTCGTCGGCGGCCTTCAGCAATTGCTCGGGCCGCTTGCCGTCCCACGGGTAACAGGCCAGCCCCCCACTGACCGTGACCGGCCCCGGCGCGCCGGGACCCAGGCAGCGGAAGGCGTGTTCACTGATCGTGCGCCGGAAGCGCTCCGCAAGGGCGGTTGGCTCCTCCGGATGGTGCGAGCCGGCGACGCGCGGGGGCTCGGCGTCCCAGAACAGGACGGCGAACTCGTCACCGCCGTACCGCGCCACGACGTCGCCCGAGCGCGTAGCGCGCGACAGCAGCTCGGCGACTTCGCGAATCAGCGCGTCGCCGGTGTCGTGGCCGAAATTGTCGTTGTAGGTCTTGAAATCGTCGATATCGAACAGGAAAAGCGTCAACCGCTCGTGCTGGGCGGCGGCCCGCTCGATCAGCTCCGCCAGCCGCCGCTCGAAGTAGCGGCGGTTTCCCAGTTCGCTGAGGTCGTCGGTCCAGGCCAGTTGCTGCCAGTGCTGCTGGCCGCGGGCGCTCTGGACGGCGGCGTCGACGAGGACGGCGTACTTGGTTAGCCAGGCGGCGGCGGACGCGCCGTACGAGCCGGCCGTGCGCGGAGCGAGCGAGATGCGCCCGACCACGCGCTCGCCGCGCACGATCGGCTCCTCGAGCACGATCGTGGGCAACTCGCCCACCTCCACGGTCAGGTCGTCGACCTGGATGCGGACGCCCGAGGCGGAGAAGACCGAGCGGTGCAGCTCGGCCAGGCGCGCCAGCGTCTTGCGCGGGCCCGCGCCCAGGTCGCGCAGGATCTCGCTGAATCGCAGCAGCTCTTCGGGCGTCGGGCTCACCGGGAGCGGAAGCTCCGCCGGGGCGCTGACCGCCACGCCCAGTGCGCGGCACAGGTCGTCGCGGCGAAGCGGCGTGAGCAGGTAGTCGTCGACGCCGATCGCGAGCAGCTCACGTGCCCGCGGCTCGACGGCCGCAGGGCAGGCGTAGAGCAGCCGGGTGGAGGGGGTTACCTGCCGGATGCCGCGAACGGTGCGCGTGGTGCGTTCGCTAGGTGGCAGCGCGAGCAGGATGCCGTCGAAGTCGCCCTTGCCGGCCTGCCAGAGACCCTCCAGGGCGTGATCCGCGAGCAGGACGTCCCAACCCGGCAGCGCGGTTTGCACCTCGTGGCCGATCGCACGCGGGCCAATCACCAGCAGGCAGGACATCGCGCCCGACTCCCAGGTTCTACGCTTTCCAGCCCGTCAGACCCCACTGTCTCGCAGCAGGGCGTCCAGCTCTTCTTGGGTCAGGATCGTTCGTGGTGGCTCGGGCCCCCGCCCGGGCGGTTCGACCGCCGCGACGGCTTGCACCGCCGCAGCCGCTGCCGTCCCGCGCGCCGGCGGATCGCGTTCGACCGGCGCGGCCACGTCGATCGCTGGTCCGCGCCGCGCGTGTCCCCCGCTCAGCCGCTGCGCCGCGCCGCCGAACTGCTCGCGCCCGATCGCGGCCAGCCCCTCGGGGACCGACGCGAGCGTCTGCCCCAACTCGGCCGCCGTGCGGCAGAGAATCGCCGGCCTGCCCGGAGCGGGAACGGCGTCACCACCCTCGCCGTGCAGCACGATGAGCACGCTTGGCCACGTCTGGCGGACGTAGCCGACCAGGACGTGATCCTCGCGCGTCAGCCAATCGACGCCGATGAAGACCGCCTCCGGCGTGGGCTGCGGGTTCCGCAGCAGGTGCAGACAGGCTTCGAGGGCATCGAGGCACTCGACCGGCGTGATGCCCGCGTCGCGCAGGACGCGGCAGATGTGATCGGACTGCTCGCGCTGACCGGTCCGGACAACAACGGCCTGGCGGTCAACGGCCACGCGTCACCCTTGCATGTCTGCTGTTGTGAAACCGCCCCGCTCCAGTCGTCGCACCGAATTCTAGTTGGACCGCGCGCGCATGTCAAAAAAGAGCTTGCGCGCGGCGCAACGACCGTTAACACCGCGCCGCAGCGTGCCGCGCCGCGGACGCTCAGCGATTAGCGGCAGCCCGCGCGCTCTTCGCTTTTCAACGGACCGCTAACGCGTGAGGGTTCACTTTGAAAGGGGGCCCAGCGCGCCACTCATGAGAGCCAGCCGCGCTTCTTCTTCCGCTTCGGCGGGACGGCGGGCTCGCCGCGCTTCGCATCCATCTCTGCCAGGACTTGCGCCACGAGCTCCTCGTCGCTCTTGTCCGAGACGCGCCGCAGCACGCGCAGCCGCTCCTGCATCTCCGCCGGTAGCTGCTGCACCGCCGGAAGGCCGGCGAACAACGGCTGGTCGACGATGGGGGCCGGCAGCCCCGCGGCGCCGGCCAGAGCGCCGTTCCCCGCCAGGGCGCTCGCCGCCGGCAGCGAGACGCGCGCTTCCGACACGTTCACGGCGTGAACGGGCGGCGGCGCCGGCGCCGCGGCGGTTGCCGATTCGTACGCCGACGGTCCCGGACCGCGCCGGGCGGGCTCGTCCGAAGGGGCGGCGGCGTCGAGCCGTGCGGGGGGTGCGGGCGCTCCCGGCGAGACGGGCAAGTCGAGACCCATGCCGGAGAACGCCTGCGCCGCGCGCTCCAGCGCCGTCTTCAGTTGCAGAATGCGCTTCTCGCTCTCGAGGACGGCGGTTTCGCGCTGCCGCAGTGTGGCCTCGGCGGTGGCGATGGCCTGTCGCCGGGCGAGCAGGTCGGATTCCATCGCCGCGAGCGTCTCCTGGTGCTCGTTGAGCTCCTGTTCGCGCGCCAGGAGGTCGGCGCTGCGCGCGGACAGGTCGCGGTCGCGCTGCGCCAGGGCCTGTTCGGACGCGGTGAGGGCGGTCTGGCGCTGGGCGAGGTCCTGCTCGCGCTGAACCAGGCCGGCCTCCTGTTCGGCGAGGGCCTGCTCGCGAAGGCGCGCCATCTGCTGCTGCTCGGCCAGCTCGCGGCCCTGGGCTTCGAGCGCCTGGGCCTGGGCGTCGCACGCTTCGAGCCGGCGCGAGAGCTCCTGCTGCGCCGTGCCGAGCCGCCCCTCGCGCGCCGCCACGTCCTGCTCGATCCCCAGGATGCGCTGCCGCTCCTGCTCCAGCTCATGCAGCGCGGCGGCCAGGTCCGCCTGCTGGCGGTCAAGCCGCTCCTTGTGCTCGCGGTAGGCGATCAGCGCCTTGCGCAGCTTCGACCGCCGCCGCAGCATTTGCCGGCGGTCGTGCTCAAGGCGATCGGCCCGGGCTGCGACCTGGGTGCGCATGGCCTCGAGGCCCATGCGCTGCTGGGTCAGCTCAGCCATCAGCGCGTCGACCTGCGCCGAGCGCTGATCCAGCTCGACCGCGCGTTTCTCCAGCCGGGTCCGGAACGCGGCGAGTTGGCCCTGCAACGAGGCGATCATGTTCTCAAGCGCGCTCGGCCCGACCGCCGACGCCGGCATCTCGGGTATCGCGCCGCCCAGGTCAAAAGCCGCCGCCGGGGAGGGCACTGCGACGGCCGCCGCGACGGGCGGCGGCTCGAAGGTCGGACCGTCCCAACCGACGACGAGGGATTCGCCGCCGATACCGAGGTGGTCGCCATCCTTGAGCCAGGCCAGCGTGACGCGTTTTCCGTTGAGCAGCGTGCCGGACCGGCTGCCCAGGTCGTAGATCACCGGGCAGCCGCAGACGGCGAAGACCAGCGCATGAGCGAGGGAGACGTCGGGCGTATCCACGACGATGTCGCAGTTGCTGCGTTTGCCGATGACGATGGGCTGGGTCTCGAGCGTCAGGGTGCGGCCGGGCAGGGCGATGCGCAGCGCGCGGGAGAGGCGCATGGCGGCCTCGGGGGAGGCCGCGGGCGCGGGCGGGCGCACGAACTCGAGCTCGATCGGCACGTTGGCGATGCGGACCGTATCGCCGGGGCTCAGCGCGGTCGCGAGCGTCTGCTGCTCATTGACGAAGGTGCCGGTCCGGCTGCGCAGGTCGCAGATCAGCAGGTCGCGCCCCGTGTTGCAGATGGCGCAGTGGATCTTCGAGATGTCGGTGAGCGGCACCGGCAGGTGGCAGTCGCGCCGGCTCCCGATCAGCGTCACGAGCTCGGCCGTCTCGGCAAAGAAATCAGGGTTGTACGAGGGCGCCCCGATGCGCAGCCGGGGCGTTTCCGCCTGAAGCGGTGGAACGCTGCGAGCCTCGCCGACGTTGTTCGCCAACACCACGGGAGCCCCTCGAGGTCGGCGCGCAATTGGACGTGCGTGCGAACCCCTCCGATGGTCCTATCCTGCGAATCATCCGGCGCGCGCGGCAAGTCGCCGGCGCAAAAGTTGACCCTTTTGTGTCCGAGTACATGATTTCGAGCGCTGAGATCCGAGCCGCGACCGCGCGATCCGAGCCGCGACAGTCCGATCCGAGCCGCGACCGCGATCCGAGCCGCGAAGGTGCGATCCGAGCCGCGACCGTAAGGGAGCGGTTGCGCCGCAACCCACCCGGTCCCCGCGTTTCTCGGACCGCGTCGGAGTTTCCGCCCTGCCGCAAGGGCGCCATGAGCCTGCCCCGCGCCTCAGGGCGCGGCAGCGCCCGGCAGGCCGGCCGTGGCCGCCCGGCGTTCCATTGCGCCATTTCCACCAACCTGCGCTGCTTCGAGCGGGTAGGGAGCCGCGGCGCTCTCGAAATCGGCGAAGAAGCGGACGATCTCGACGAGCGACGTCACGCCGTCGGTCGCCTTCTGCAACGCGTCCGCAGTGAGCGGCTGCATGCCCTGTTGCAGCAGACGGGCGCGGACCTCGTGCTGGTGTGGGCCGGCGGTGAGCCAGCGCCCCATGTCCTCGTCGACGACGCCGACCTCGAACACGCCGGTGCGGCCGGCGTAGCCGGTGTGGCCGCACTCGGCACAGCCGTGCGGCTCAAAGACGGTTTCGGGCCAGGCGTATCCGGCCTGCTGGAAGAGGCGCTGCTGGGCGTCATCCGGGCGCCAGGGGCGGCGGCATGCGCGGCAGAGCTTACGCACGAGGCCCTGGGCGACGACCAGTCGCAGCGCTCCGCCCAGGATCGGGTATGGCACGCACAGGTAGCTCATGGCCTGGATGGCGCCGGCGGCGTCGCGGCCGTGAATGCTGGCGAGGACCAGGCGGCCGGCAAGCGCCGCCTGGGACGCGGTGCGGGCGCTCTCGGCGTCGCGGATTTCGCCGATCAACAGCACGTCGGCGTCCGTGCGCAGCAGCGTGCGCAGCCCTTCCGCCATCGTCAGGCCGCGACGTTCGTTGACTTCGAGCTGGCGCACGAAGGGCAGCTCGAACTCGACCGGGTCCTCGATCGAGGCGCAGACTTTGCGGCGCAGGTTGTCGAGCCCGGCGAGGGCGTACAACGTCGTGGTCTTGCCCGAGCCGGTGGGACCGGCCACGAGCGCCAGGCCGTGCGGCTTGCGCACGACCGACTCGATGCGCTCGAGGTCGCGCGGCCGCAGGCCGAGCTGGCTCGTGTCGCGCCAGTGCTCCAGCGGCAGCAGCAGCCGCAGATGGGCGCTTTCCTGCCGGCCGAACGTCGGCACGACCGTGACGCGGACGTCTCGGGCCGTCTTCTCGTTGCACCAACGGAACTGCCCCTCCAGCGGCACGAACGCCGCCTCCATCGGAAAGCGCGCCGCGACACGGATCTGGTTCAGGAGCCGACGGGCCTGCGCGGACGATAACCGCTCCTTGGCCCGGATGACGCCGTCGACCCGGAACCGCAGCGCCGCCTGGTCGGCGGCGGCGTCGATGTGCACGTCCGTTGCCCCGTCGTCGACCGCCTGGCCGATGACCGAGAACAAGGGCTCGAGACCGCTCGGGCTGAGATCGACGGACGCCGGCTCGTCTTGCAGCGCGTGGCTGATCGACATGGATGCTCCTGGTGAACTTTGCGCCCCACGGCACGGCGCGGGGCTCCTGCTGGGCTATCGGTGATATCCGGGGGAGGGCCGACTAGCGCGGGGCGCGGCGAGGGGGCGGTACCAGGCCTGCGATGCGGCGCGATCCCGCCGCGCGCACCCTTGCGGAGGGTGTACGCCGGGCCCCATAAGCGCAGCGCGGCCGCGGGTATCGGGCCAGTCCCCGGCGCGGGGGAACAAGAAAGAAAAGCGGCGGCCTCCGTGCCACCGCTCTGGACTCGTGTTTGCACCAGCGGTCGCGCGAGTCGGCGATCCGCCGCTCAGTGCGTCATGCGCAGTTCGCTGCTCAGGGCGGCGAGCACGTCGACGATGGCGGCCTCGTGCGGTCCGTTGCCGTTGCGCCAGCAGACGGTGGCCTGGCGCGCCGCGAGCTCCTCGATGCGCTTGTTGGCCATCAGCACCGTCGAGTGGTTCTTGCTGCCCATCAGCCGGCCGATCTCGGGGAAACTGAGCGAGGTATGCCGGCGGATCAGGTGCATCGTGACGCCGCGGGCCAGCGTCACCGTCCGATCGCGGCTGCGCGAGTGCAACTGGTCACGCGTCACGCCGAAATAGGCGCAGGCGACGCGTTCGATGTCGGTGGCGTCGATCGAGCGCTGCCCGCGCACGACGTGCTCCTCGAGCACGAGCCGCGCCAGGTCGAGCGTGATCGCGTCGCGCGTCAGCACCGAGAGCGCCGCCAGCTTGTACAGCGCGCCTTCGATTTCGCGCACGTTGCGGCGGATATGGCGGGCGACGAACTCCAGGACCTCGTCGGGAATATCGCAGGACATCGACTCGGCGCGGCGGCGCAGGATCTCGAGGCGCGTTCCGTAGTCGGGCTGCTGCACCTCGATCACCACGCCGGAGATGAGGCGGTTGACGAGCGGCTCGCCCAGGGTGGCGAGCATGCGCGGGTGACGATCGCTCGAGAGCACGACGGCGCGGCCGGCGGAGTCGATGGCGTCGAACGTGTGCAGGAACTCATCCTGGGTGGCGCGCTTGTTCTCGAGGAAGTGGATGTCGTCGATGACCAGCAGGTCGGCGTTGCGGAAGCGCATGCGGAACGACTCGGACCGTCCGGACTTCACCGCGCCGATAAACTCGTTGGTGAATTCCTCGCCCGAGAGGTAGCGCCATTTCAGCTCCGGGTGATTCTGCCGGAAGCCGTTGCAGATTCCCTGGAGCAGGTGCGTCTTGCCCAGGCCGCAGGCGCCGTGGATGATCAGGAGCTTGATGTTGCGCGCCGCCGACCGCGCCACTTCCGCCGCCGCCGCGTGAGCCAGGCGGTTCGACGGTCCGACGACGAACGTGTCGAGGCGGTTGCGCAGGACGGGGCCGTCCGCGTCGCCGCTGCGCGGCCGCGGGTGTCGCGGCTGAATGCGCTCGGGGCCATCGTCATCGCGCACGCGGACGCTGACGACGACCTCGTTGCCAAGGACGTGCGAGGCGGCGGCGGCGATGTCGCGGGTGTAGTTCGACGCGATCCAGTTGGCGGCGAAGGCGTTGGCGACCGCGACATCCAGACGCTGGCCGTCAAGATCGAAGCACGCCGTCTCGCCAAACCAGGTCTGGAAGCGGTTCTCGCCGATTCGTTGAGCCACTGCGTCGCGAAGTTGACACAGCGTCCCTGGTACCGTCACATCCAAGGCGCACCTCTGGAGATCAACGGTATGACCGCGCTTATTTAATATTCACGATTAGTGCTGGAACAACGTACTGCCAAGCGGGGCGGATGATAACATCGACCGCCGCCAGTGGTCAACGGCACTTCGACACCAAATCGCTCTGCTCGCGCAAACCTTGTTGTGTTAAGAATTCACCCAACGAAATTTTTTTTCCGGCGACACTTTTCCGCCGCCTATCCCCACGTCGTGAACAGTCCAGTCACTCCCTGTCCACCAGCGGTGGCCGCTTGAGGTAGGCGCTTCGCGCCGCGACGTGACGGAAGCCGAAGCGCTCGTACAGACGGCGCGCGCGGTCGTTCCGCACATCCACCGCCAGCGTGAGCCACTCCGCCCGTGCGCGGCGCGCCAGATCAAAACCGCGTCGCAGCAGCGCCTGGCCGAGCCCGCTGCCGCGCTCGGGCGCGGCCACCCCCATGTAAACGATTTCGAGCGACGCCGGGCCGATCCGGCCCAGCAGGATGCAGCCTACCGGTGTGCCATCGCGGAGCGCCATCTGCCAAAGGCCGGGTTCAAACGGTCCCGCCGCCGTGTGGGATGCGATCACGTCGTCCATCGGACGAATACCCGTCAGCTCCGGACAGTCGCGGCTTTCCTCGTACGTGCGCGCCATCAGCGACGCAAACCGAGGATGATCGGCCGCGCTGTACGGCAGCCAGTCCAGGACCGCCTCGGGCTCAGGGACCCACGGGTACGTCACCTCGCGTTCCAGGTACAGCAGCTCGGTCAGCCGTGTGAAGCCCAGCGCCCGCAACCACTCGATCCGCGCGCCGTTCTGCTCCTCGACCAGCGCCTGCACGTAATGAAGCCCTGCCATTTCCGGCAGCCCGAACACCGCAGCGCTCAACCGCCGCATCGCTTCGGCGTCGCAGCCCGGCATGCGGCCCGGAACGAAAACGAGTGCCACGCGTCCCGGCAACACGAGCGTGGCCAACAGAGCCCGGAGGGCGTCCCCTGCCGCCGGCAGTCGGTAGGCACGCAGTTCCCCGCCGCCGGCGGCGGCTGACGCCAGGAAACCCGCGACCTGTTGAGGCGCGGCTTCCTGCTCGCCGTCGCCGGGTGCCAGCAGCAGGGCCATGGCCCGCGGAAGTTCTTGCGGCGACAGGAGTTGAGCACCTCGCACGATACGGCCCCTTGGTTGGGACATTCGCCGCCTTGGCGACACGCGAGCCGCCGTCTACCATACTGAACTGACCTTGGGCGCCCGGTGCCGTGTGTCTACGGTACGGTCACCCTACTTCTACCTGGAGGTTCGTGCAAATGAAGACCGTGAGCATGCTGGCCGGGGCGGGCCTGTTATCGCTGGCGTTGGCCGGACTGGCCATGGCCCAGGAAGCTGCCGGCGGCACGTCGGCGAAGAAGGCCGAGATCGGCAAGGCGGCGCCCGAGTTCGACCTGAAGGACTGCTGCGGCAAGGCAGTCAAGCTGTCGGACTACAAGGACAAGATCGTCGTTCTCGAATGGTGGAACAACGAGTGTCCGTGGTGCGTCAAGGCCATGCCGCAGATGAAGCAGTTGAACGAAAAGTACGGCTCCAAGGGAGTCGTTTTCCTCGGCGTCGACAGCACCGCCGCGCACAAGCCCGAGGGCGTCCACAAGGCCCGCGAGGACCACGGCGTCCAGTACCCGATCCTGATGGACACCGACGGCAAGGTCGGCCGCGCCTACGGTGCGAAGACCACGCCGCACATCTTCATCATCAACAAGGGCACGCTCGTGTACGCCGGCGCGCACTACGAGAAGGACGGCTCGCGCGACTACATCGCGGAGAGTCTCGACGCCCTGCTGGCCGGCAAGGCGGTCCCGGTGGCCGAGACCAAGTCCTACGGCTGCTCCGTGAAGTACAAGTAACCGCCTCGCGCGTGTCTCCAGTGCGTGTCCGTCGGCGCCCCTCCGCGGCGGCGCCGGCGGACACGCGCTCAACGTCGCTGGAAAGCCTCATCCCGATGGCGTTCGCCCGCGTTCGTGTCGCGCTCGTCCTGGCCGCCGGCTGTGCCGTCGGCTGCTCATCCGGCGTGCACTGGCGCGGGCTCGAGTTCAATTCCGTTCATGCCAACAGCCGCCGCGAGCAGAAGCTCACCTTCGTCTACATGCGCAGCCCCTACCTCGTCGAGTGCACGCGCTTCGAGGACGCGGTGCTGCTCGATCCGGCGGTGCGTGGCGTGCTGAACGGGGGCGATTTCAACCCGGTCGCGCTGGATTTCAGTTGGGACTGGCGGCTGGCGGAGCGCTGGGGGCTGGAGCGCCCGCCGGCGTACGCGGTCGTCGGGCCGGATGACGAACTGTTGGCGCACGGCTTCGGCGAGATTACGGTGGCGCAGTTGCTGGAGGCACTGAACCGCGCCAAGCAGCGGTTCGCCGAGAAGGCGCGGGCCAACGGCGGATCCGGTTGAGAATCGACGTGAGGCGCCGGTCACATTACCGTTTATCCCCTTGTCAATCGCGTGGCGTGGGCGGGCTGATAGCGTTGGCCGCCTGGCTGGCCGCCACCAGCGCCGGCTGCGGCGAGGCGACGCCTTCCGAGGCGCGCATCATCGGCCAGACGGGCGTCGGCCCGCGCGAGTTCAACTACCCGCGCGGGATCGCGATTGATGCGCGGCGCGGGCAGATGTGGGTCGTCGACAAGGGCGGACGGATTCAGTGCCTGTCGGCGGCGGGCGAGTTCGTGCGCGGGTGGCGCGTGCCGGAGATCGCCGCCGGCCGGCCGATCGGCCTGGGCGTCGCGCCGGACGGGCGGGTGTTCGTGGCCGACACGCATTATTCGCGGGTGATGATCTACTCGCCCGAGGGCGAGCTGCTGGAGCGCTTCGGCGAGAACGGCGCCGGGCCCGGGCAGTTCCTGCTGCCGACCGACGTGGCCATCGACGAGGATGGCTTCGTGTACGTCGCCGAGTACGGCGGCAACGACCGCATCAGCAAGTTCTCGCCGCAGTTGGAATTCGTGTTGAGCTTCGGCGGACCGGGGGCGGGCGAGGCGTCGCTGCGCCGCCCGCAGCGCATCGCCATGGACGACGGCGGGTTGTGGGTGGCCGACTCGTGCAATCATCGGCTCGTGCATTTCGATCGCGCGGGCCGTTTCCTGGGCGCCTTCGGGTCGTTGGGCGATGGCCGCGGGGCGCTGCGGTTTCCGTACGGCGTCGGTGTGCTGTCGGACCGTACGCTGGTCGTGTGCGAGTACGGCAATAACCGCGTGCAGCGGTTCAGCCGCGATGGGACGAGCCTGGGCGCCTGGGGCGGTCCGGGAAGGCGCGCCGGCGAGCTGGCCTATCCGTGGGCCGTGGGCGTCGACGCGAACGACCAGGTGGTTGTCGTCGATTCGGGCAACAACCGCTTGCAGGTGTTTGCCGGGCTTGACCCGCGCGCTTGGCACTGAGGCCCCGGCCCCCTGGGGGCTGCGCCACCCGTTTTCAGAGGCTCCTAGTCCAACCGTTCGATCAATGAAGACATCTGCCGCGCCTGATGCTCGTCGATCTCGGACAGCAGCACGGGCGGCTGCTCGTAGCGCAGGAGGCTCCCGCGGCTGTCGCGCGAGATCAGCGCGCCGGCCGGCCAGTAGTCCGACAGCACCAGCACACAACGCCGCCCATCCGCGTCGGCGCCCCGGGCGCGCAGCAGTCGCGTGTGCGTGCCCGGGCTAAGCGAGTTGGCCGCCTCGATCAGCCAGTCGCCGCTGTCCGCGTGCGCCGCGATCGCCTCCGCCAGGGCCTCTACCGGCGGCGCAACGAAGGCGTCGCCGATCTGCGCCACCTCCGGGCGGCGCCCATCGCCGCCGCGCCGCGTGAAGGTCACGACGCCGGGGCCGCGGGCGCGGCGTTGAGAGAGCTCGGTGCGGTCGCGGATGCGGCCGTCGCGTCGGGAAGCCAGTTGGGCGAAGGTGTAGGTGTACTCCAGGCCGTCGCCGCTGATTTCCCAGGTTTCTTCGGTGATTTCGCGCTGCGCGCGGCTCACGTCCGTCAGGGCGTGGCCGACGTACTGGGGCTCGGGCGCGTCCTCGATGAAGCCGCGCCGCTCGCGATGCACGGCGTGCCCGCGAAAGACCGGACCGGCGACGAAGCGGTCGGACGGCGCGCGGCCCCACCAGTGCTCGAGACCGGTCGTGGCGATCTCCTGCGCCAGTCGCGTGCCCGCCGCCTGCGCCGCCTCGAGCTCCGGAAACCGGCGAGCGAACCGGACGTGCTGCGCCAGCCACTCGGCGGCTTCATTGCCGCGGCCCACGTCGGGAGAGGCGCCGGACACGGCGATGAGCAGCGCCTTGTCCGCCGAGAGGCTCACCAGTCGCACCAGCGGATACAGCGCGCCGCGCGGATCATCCGGGTGCAGCGCCAGCACGACGGAGGCGCCGTCGGGCCGCCGGCTTTGCAGAAACTGCGCGCGGTCGCGCTCGACGCGCCAGTCGGACTCGGCAAACTGTCCAAGCAGCCCCAGCGGCGTGCGGCCGCTCGCGAGCCAGGTGCGCATGACCAGCAGCGCGAAGTCGGGCCGATTGTCCTGCACGCCGAGCACGTAGAAGCCCGGCACGCCGGCGAGGTCCGGCCCGCACAGGCGCCAGTCATTCGGAACCTCGAGCTCGACGCCGCACTCGTCGAGCAGCTGCGAGGCGCCGCGCGACAAGGTCGCGTCGTCGATGCGGATGGCCGCCGCCAGTTTCTCCATCAGGGCCAGGTCGCCGCCGTCGAGATCGGCCAGCGGTTGATACTCGATCGAAACCACGTCGCCGCGTGGCGACACGGCCAGGCGATGCAGCGTCTGAATGTGACCATACGGTCCCGCACGCACGCGGACGGCCTCGAAACCCTCGAAACCGGCGAGACGCGCGGGGCGCAGGGCCGATTCCGCCCGGGTGCGCAGGTCGATCTCGCGCATCAACTCGCGCGGCGACACGAAGGCCGGCCGGCGCTCGTACGAATAAACGACCTGGCGAAAGAACCCCTCACCGCCGCGGATGCGGTGCCCGACGGTGGGCCGGAACACGCGCGGGTCATCGACGTCGGGGCGCCAGCCGCGCGGGGGTTGCACGCTCAGCGGCACGCCTGGGATCAGGATCCGCGGCCCGATGGCCCGGGCCTGCTGCACCTGGGCGGCGGCCAGCGCCAGCATGGCGACCAGCACGCCCCCGCAAAGCAGCAGCAGCATCCGCGGGCGCGCCGGCCGCGAGCCTGTGAGAACCTCCATGGTCGGAATGATAGGGCGGCCAGGCGCCCGTTGGAAATCGCGGCCGGCGTGCACGATCACCGGCGGCGCAGCCAGGCGTGGCCGGCGTAGACGGCGCGCCGGGTCTCGACGTCGGCAAGGGCCGCGCTCGTCCAGCGAGCCGGCGTTTCGACCAGCCCGAGCGCCCGTGCGATGCCCCCCGCGAACGCGTCACGCCACCGCGCGACGGATGCCGCATCGGGATCGCCCAGGTCCGCGCCGGGATGAGCGTCGTATCGCCGGCCGAGCAGGAGCGAGCCGTGCTGGAGCACGCGGCCGGCAGTTCTGCGCTGGGCGCTGCCGAGCACCTTGCCGCCTTTCAACAGCAGGTCGGTGCGTCCGGGGCGCTCGAAGCAGAAGAACGGGCCGGTGCGCGGCGAAGGGAAGGGCAGCTCGTCGGGCGCGAGCTCGGTTGGAATGCCCGCCCCCGCCAGCACGTCGCGCCAAACGCCGTGGGCGAGCGCGTAGAGCGCCGCGGGCGCCTGGTGAGCGACCGGGAGGCTGCCGTCGACGACCAGGCAATAGGTCAGCTCGCGGTCATGCAGGATCGCGCCGCCGCCCGTCAGCCGGCGCACCACCGGCAGGGCCCGCAGCCGCTCGTCGAGCTTCGACAGTTCGTCGTAGCGCTGAAAGTATCCCAGGCTGATCGTCGCGGTTGACCACCCGTACAGCCGCAGCGCCGCCGGGCAGAGCTCGAGCGAGGTCAGCAGGTGCTCGTCGCGGGCCATGTTCGTCGGCCCGTCGCAGGGTCCATCGACGAAGACGTGCAACACGCGGCCACCCACGCGGCGTGCCCCGCTCAGCTTGCCAGCAGCGCCGCCATCCGCCGCAGCCCTTCCTCGATGAGCGGCGCGCTCGTGGCGCAGCTCACGCGCACGTGACGCTCGGAGCCGAACGCCGCGCCGGAGACCACGGCGACGTGCGCCCGTTCGAGCACGACTCGGGCGAACTCATCGGCGTCGGCGACGCCAAGGCGGGCGAAGGCGCCGGACACGTCCGGGAAGCAGTAAAAGGCGCCCGCCGGCGGAACGCACCGCACGCCGGGCAGGCGGTTCAGCGCCGCGCACGCCAAGGCCGCCCGCTCGCGATAGGCCGTGCGCATCGTTTCGATGCAGGCCTGGTCGCCCGTGAGCGCCGCGATCGCCGCCGTCTGCACGAAGCTGGGCGGCCCGCTCGTCGTCTGGCCTTGCAGCCGGACCATGGCGGAGATGACGGCACTCGGTCCCGCGGCATACCCCAGGCGCCAGCCGGTCATGGCGAATGACTTGCTGAATCCGTTGACCGTCACGGTGCGCTCGCGCATGCCGTCGAGCGCGGCGAACGACGCGGTCGTGGGCTGCTCGAAGCCGAGCCGGTGATAGATCTCGTCGCTGACAACGACGGCCTGCGTCTCGCGGATCACCGCCGCCAGCGCCTCGAGCTCGGCGCGCGAGTAGACCGCGCCGGTCGGGTTACACGGGCTGTTGAGCACGATCACGCGCGTCCGCGGCGTCAGCGCCGCGCGCAGCTCCGCCGGGCCGATCTTCCCGCCCAGGCGCTCCTGGCCGGTGACGAAGACCGGCGTGCCGCCCGCCAGACGCACCTGGTCCGGATAGCTCACCCAGTGGGGCGAGGGGATCACGACTTCGTCGCCGGGATTGACCAGGACGGCGAATGCCTGGTGCAGCGCGTCCTTCGCCCCCACCGTCACGCACACCTCGGCCGGCTCGTAGCTCAGGCCGCCGTAGCGACGCAGGTAATCGGTGATGGCCGCCTTCAGGGACGGCGTGCCGGCAACCGGGGGATACTTCGTGTCACCCGCCGCCAGGGCCTCGACGGCGGCTTTCTTGATGTGCTCGGGCGTGTCGAAGTCGGGCTCGCCCGCGCCGAACGAGATTACCTGCACGCCGCGCTCGCGCAGGGCGCGTGCGGCGTCGGCGACGGCCAGAGTTGCCGAGGGAGCGAGCCGCCCGATTCGGTCTGAAATCGCTATCGTCATCGGAGCACACCCTTTATCTACACGGGAAGCCATCAACTGTCCATGCGGCCGAGTTACCGGTCGTCGCCTGGCTCGAGCGACTGGGCCCCGGGCTGGCATGCGACCGATATACCGGACGGCGCACGGCGGGCAGTGCCGCGCGCACCCTAGCATCATGCGAATCGACGTGCACGGACACATTGGTGAGTTGCCCGGCCGTCCGGCCCCGACGGGGGAGGACCTGGCCGAGTACGTGAAGGCCGTCGGCGTCGAGCGGCTGCTGGTTTCCAACCTGGATGCGGCGGGCAATGGCGGCCCGGACTGCGAGGAGGCGGACGCGAACCACGCGTTGCTGGAGCGCTGCCGGGGCGTCGCGCACCTGGTGCCGCTGTACTGGTGCCGGGTCGGGCGCTCCGACAGTCACCCGTACGCGCTGGCCGGGGCCCTGGCGCTCGAGCCCTTCGCGGGCGCGGTCTTTGCGCCCGGGACCAGCGGCATATCTCCGGACGACCGGATCATGGAGCCGTACCTGACGGCGCTGGAGCGCGCGGGCAGGCCGGCATTCTTCCTGACCAGCCGCGAGCCTCCCGGCCGTCCGCAGCCGGTCTATGTCGCGGCCCGCCGACACCCGGGGATTCCGTTCGTGATGTGCAACGCCGCGACCGACACGCACTGGCACGAGGCGTTGGAGGTGATGCGACGCTCGCGTGAGCAGCACGGCGCGCAGCTCTATCTCGCCACCGGCCAGGCCAGCCCGGACGACGTTCACGCTACGGTCGCCGCTGTTGGCGCCGAGCATATCGTCTTCGGCAGCGATGCCCTGCGCTTCGGCGCCGACCACGCGCCGCGCATCCAGCGCTTCCTCAGCGAACTCGCCGCGAAGCTTTCCGCCGACGCGTTCGGCCGCGTCGTGTCCGGAAACGCGCGCCGCATCCTGCGAATGCCGCTTCCGGCGCCGGCCCCCCGGCCCGCCGCCGCGCCGGTCGGCGGTTGAGAATCGGCTCAGGTGTCCGGCTAGAGGCCGGGCTGGTGACAGCCCGGCTCTGACGCGCGCGGAGGCGGCTGCGCCCCCGCCAGCATCTCGGCGATGATCTCGCAGACGCGCTCGCTGGCGCGGGCCGGCTCCAGGTCGCGCAGCACCTCGTCCATCTGCGACACCATCAGCCGCCGCCAGGCACCGTCCGCCAGCAACTGCTGCGCGACGCGCGCCACCGCCTCCCGGTCCGGAACGCGCGGCATGAACTCCGGCACGACCCGCGCCTCCGCCAGGATGTTGACCAGCGACAGGTGCGGCGTGTGCACCACGAAGCGGCCGAGCGGACCGTGCAACGCCGCCAGCAGCGGGCCCGCGTCATACAAGACGATCATCGGCTTGCGATAATGCGCCACGTGCAGCGTCGCCGTCCCGCTCGCCACCAGCACCAGGTCCGCAGCGCTCAGCAGGCTGGCGTTGTCGTCCACGACGACTGCCGGACGCTCGGCGGCGGCCAGCGGCCGCAGCAGGGCGTTGATCTGGCGGGCGCGGTCGGCATTCGCGGCCGAGACGGCGGCGGAGACGGGCGCACCCGTCGCCCGCAGCCGGCGGAGCACGTCGAGCTGCAGCGGCAGGACGGCGCCGACCACGCCGCGCCGCGAGCCGGGCAGCAGGGCCACGAGCGGGCCCGGGCCGCGAAGGCGCTGCCCGAGCTGCGGATTCGGCTGCTGCGTGGCGAGCGATTCGAAGAGCGGATGGCCGACGAAATCGGCCGCGAGACCCGCGGCGCGGAAGTAAGCCTGCTCGAAGGGCAGGATGCACGCCAGGCGGTCGATGCAGCGCGCCATGCGCCGGTTCCGCCAGGGGCGCGAAGCCCACGTTTGCGGCGCGATGTAATACAGCACGGGCAGCCCGCGGCGCCGCGCCCGCTCGGCCAGCGGCAGGTGCAGCTCGGGTGAATCGAGCAGGATCACCAGCGCCGGCGGCCGGCGGCGCCAGGCGCTCTCGACCTCGCCGATCGCCCGCCGCGCCTTGCCGATGATGCTCAGCACGTCGGTGAGCATGGCGGCGTGGCGCGCCAGGTCATAGACGGTCTCGGCGCCGGCGTCGCGCATCCGCGGGCCGGTCAGGCCGTAGAAGCGGCAATGCGGGAGGCGCCGGGCGGCGGTGCGCAGCAGGGCGGCGGCGTGCTGATCGGCCGAGGTTTCCGCGACGGAGATGAAGATATCGACCGGAGCTTGCATGCGAGCGAGAGATTAGCCAGGCGCGGGCGAGCCGTCACGGGTGAGCGGGGCGCGTTCGGGCGGACGGACGACGGAGGACCGGCGGGAGCTCCGCGTCAGATGTATTCCTTGACGTATTCTTCGAGCTTGCGCTTGGCTTCCTTCTCGATCTGGCGCACGCGCTCGCGCGTCAGGCCGACCGCCGCGCCGATTTCCTTGAGCGTCATCGGCTTTCCGGTGCGGTTGCTCAGGCCGTAGCGCATCTTGAGCACCTGGGCCTCGCGGTCGGTGATGCGCGAGAGCAGGTTTCCGACGAAGTCGGCGTCCGACTCGTTGAAGACGGCCTCGTGCGGTGTAGGGGCGTCGACGTCGGGGAGGCTCTCGATGATCGAGGTGCCGTCGTCGCTGGTCATGGCCTGGGTCGGGCAGGCGCAGGCGCGGATGGCCTGCGTGATGGCGCCGGCCTTGCGGGCCGAGATGCTCATGTGGGCCGCCAGCTCGTTGATCGTGGGCGGGCGGTGCAACTGCTCTTCCAGCTCGCGCAGCGCCAGGCGCATGTGCCCGATCTGCTCCATCAGGTAGCTGGGGATGTGGATCATCTGCGAGGCCGACTGCACGGCGCGGCGGATGGCCTGGTCGATCCAGTAGCTGGCGTAGGTGCTGAAACGCGAGCCGACCGCGGGGTCGAAGCGGTCGACGGCGTAGACCAGGCCGACGTTGCCCTCGTTGACGAGGTCTTCCATCGGCAGGCCGCGGTTCCGGAAGTTCTTGGCCACGCTGATGACCAGGCGCAGATTGGCCTGGATCATCCGGTCGCGCGCCTCGGCGGCCCGGAGCTGAAGCTGTTCGTGCTCGTCCAGCGAAATCTCGCCCCGGGCGAGCAGCTCCTCCGATTCCGACGCCGCGCGGATGCGCCCGCCCAGCTCGCGCTCCTCCTCGGCGGTCAGGAGCGGATACTGTTTTATCTGCTTCAGATAGTCGCTGAGGGCCGAATCCAGCCTGGTGGCCATGCGCGTCAGTCCTGCCTGTGAACCTGGTACACGGAGCCGCCTTCCCTACCCGTCACTCCAGCGGTGCCGACGCCCGCATGCGCTATCGGCTCTGCGCCCCGCTCGCTCCAGCACCTGCCGACTTTACCCCTCCACGCCTCCCAACTCTAACGCGTTATCGGGTCACGTGCATCTCGCCCCGCGGGCCGACCTCGCTACCGCGCTTCCCCCGGCCCCCGCGCCCACGACAGCAACGCACCCAACCGCTCGACCGGCAGCCCCACCACGTTCGAGAAGCTGCCCTCGATCCGCTCGACCAGCGCCAGCTCCGACGCAGGCCGCGACTCGTCCACCACGCCGGCCTCCACGCCGATCTCCTGGATGCCGTATGCGCCGGCCTTGCCGCGCCACTGCCCGCTCGCCAGGTAGCGCGCCCACAACTCCGGCGCATCGTACATCCATACCCGAGTGACGTCGCTGAGGATGCGGCGGCGACAGGCGGGCTCGTCCTCCTCAGGAGCCGACGCCCGCACGAGTGCGACGCCGGTGATCACGTCGCCGGGGTGGCGCGCCTGAAGCGCGAGCATCCGCCGCGCGTCAGCCTCGTCGAGGGGCTTTCCGAGAACCTGGCCGGCGCAGCAGACGAGCGTGTCGGCGCCGAGCACCCAATGGCCGCGGACCCGCTCGGCGACGCTGCGCGCCTTGAAATACGCCAGCGCCTCGGCCCATTGGCGCGGCGTGACCGTTGCCGGCATGAGCGTGGGCTCGGCGTATGGCGGCTCGCAGACGGTGAAGTCGATGCCGGCTTCGAGCAGCAGGCGCCGGCGGCGCGGGCTGGCGGAGGCGAGCACGATCGGTCGCGAAAGCGCCATGACTTCTCTAACCTGCCCGATCCGAGCCGCGCCGGCGGGCGCCGATCCGAGCCGCGCCCGATCCGAGCCGCGCCCGATGCGAGCCGCGCCCGTCAGGAAGCGGTTGCGCCAAGGAGCCTGCGGTTCCCTCTTCCTTCGCCGCCGCGCGGTTTGACGCGCTCTGCTGCGCGGAATTAGAAGGAGCCGCATGTCCGTCGTCAAAGAGCTTTCGCCGCGCCCGGCGTCGACGCCTGCTCCCGCCGCGCCTTGCTTCGGCTCGCACTTGTCGGTGGCGGGCGGGATGCACCACGCGATCGACGCAGCGCTGCGGCTCGGCTTCGACACCGTCCAGGTCTTCGTGAAGAACCAGCGGCAGTGGCGCGCAACGCCGCTGGACCCGGCGATGCTTCAGCTCTGGCACGAGCGCCGCGCGGCCCCTGGCTTCGGGCCGATCGTCGCCCACGCCAGCTACCTGGCGAACCTGGCCTCGCAGGATGCCGCCCTTCGCCGCCGCAGCATCGCCGCCGTCGACGACGAGCTGCGCCGCTGCCAGGCGCTGGGTGTGCGCTACCTGGTGCTGCACCCGGGGTCGGCGGGGGAGCAGCGGGTGTCAACGGCGCTGCGGCGAGTTGCGGCGTCGCTGGATCGCGTGCTGGGCGGGCGGCCGGCGCCGGACGTGATGTTGCTGCTGGAGACGACCGCCGGCCAGGGCCGCACGCTCGGCCGGTCGTTCGCGGAGCTGGGCGAGATTCTGTCGTCGCTGCGCAGCGCGGAGCCGGTCGGCGTGTGCGTGGATACGTGCCACGTGTTCGCGGCAGGATACGATCTGCGCAAGGCATCGGCGTATTCGGAGATGATTGCCGAGGCCCAGCGCTGCGTCGGGCTGGAGCGCATCCGCTGCTGGCACCTGAACGACAGCAAGGGCGACGTGGGCTCACGCCTCGACCGGCACGAGCACATCGGCCGCGGCCGCATCGGCCTGCGTGGCTTCCGCCACCTGTTGGCCGATGCCCGTTTCCGCGGCCTGCCGATGATCCTGGAGACGCCGAAGGGGCAGGACGAGCGCGGGCGGGAGCACGACGCGGTGAACCTTCGGCGGCTGCGGGCGATTGTACGGCGAGTGGAGGGCGTCGAGCCCGATGGAACGCAAAAGCGCCCGCGTGGCTTGCCCGAGCCGCCGGCCCCGCCGATAATGGCTTGATTGCGGCGCCCTCCGGATGAATGGGTGGGGGGTTCCGGCGGCGTACCCAAGTGGTCCAAGGGAACGGTTTGCAAAACCGTCATTCGCGGGTTCGAATCCCGCCGCCGCCTTTACACCCTTTGACGAGTCAGCGATTCAGGTGGAGATCGGCGGGGTCGGGCCGAGCGTGGTCCGGGCGGTGGCGTCTTCGCCGCGGCGCGGCGCTATCAGCCGGCCGTGTTCGAGGCGCAGCACGCGGTCGGCGTACTGGGCGATCTGGGCGTCGTGCGTCACCATGACGATGGTCTGCCCCTCGCGATGCAGCGCGTGAAGGAGCTGCATGATGTTCGCGCCGGCCTCGGCGTCGAGATTGCCCGTCGGCTCGTCGGCGAACAGCACGCGCGGCCGGTGAACCAGGGCGCGGGCGATGGCGACGCGTTGCCTTTCGCCGCCGGAGAGCTCTGCCGGACGATGCCGCAGGCGCTGCTCGAGGCCGACGCGCTGGAGGATGGCGAGGGCGTCTCGGCGGGCCTCGGCGCGGGCCGACAGCCAGCGCCAGGCGGATGCGCCGATCATCCGCGCGAGCAGCACGTTCTCCAGGACGTTGAGCTCCGGCAGCAGGTGGTAGAACTGGAAGACGAAGCCGAACGCGGTGCGGCGCAGGCGAATGCGGCGGCGTTCGACGGGCGAGAGAACGTCGCCGATTCCGGTGGTGTGGCGGCGCTGGGCGGGCGGGGCGAAGATCGGCTGGCCGTCGAAGAAGACCTGGCCGTCCTGCGGGACGTCGAGGGCGCCGAGGATGTGCAGCAGCGTGCTCTTGCCGCTGCCGGACTTGCCCATGATGGCGGTGAACGAGCCGCGCGGGATGAGCAGGTCGCAGTCGTGGAGCACGACCAGGTTCGAGCGTCCCATCTCGTACTGCTTGACCAGACCGCGGGCCTCGAGCTCATTCATAGCGGATGGCCTCCACGGGCTGCATCATGCCGGCGCGCAGCGCCGCGCCGAGCGAGCCGGCCATCGAGGTGGCGACCGCGCAGGCGAGGATCACGAGCAGCTCGACCGGGTTGACCTCCGAGGGAATGCTGTCGAAGGAATAGACCGACTGGTCCCAGACGCGCAGCGCCGGGCTCAGGCGGATCAGGAACTCCTGGATGTCGTTGAGCGACACGACCGTCAGCACGCCCAGCGCGCAGCCCAGCACCCCGCCGACGACGCCGACGGCGGCGCCGTACAGCAGGAAGATCGCCGCCACGCCCGCCGACGAGCCGCCGATGGCCTTGACGATGCCGATGTCGCGCGTCTTCTGGAGCACGACCATGTACAGGATGCAGAGGATCAGCGCGACCGCCACGAGCGACATGATGCCGAAGAGGATCGTCACCATCATGCGCTCGCGCTCGACCGGACCGATGATGTGCGCCTGCGACTGCTCCCAGGTGACCGCGGTGACGCCGACCACCAGCGACTGTTCGCGCGGGTCGAGCCGGATGCTCGGGTCGTCCAGCAATCCATGATACGTCCTGGCCAGGCGCTCCGTCAGCGCCGCGACCGCCGCCCGGTCGAGACCCGGCCGCAGCTTGATCTGAATCTGCGAGCAGCGCGGCGGCGTCCTGCCGACGACCTGCTCGGTCTGGGGGTCGATGCGGTCCGCCGGGCCCATGCCCATGAGGCCCTGGAGCAGATCGAAGTCGCAGTACACGGTCTCGGAGTCGATCTCGTAGACGCCGGTGCGCGAGTCGTCGGCGTATCGAAACGCCTGCTTGATGGGGACGGGGTCGACGGCGCCGCCGATGGAGGTGGCCCAGAGCGTGACGGTGGCGAGGCGGCCGCGGACGAAGCGGCGCTTGTAGCGGCCGTCGCTCTGGCGGGTGGCGACGATGTCGCGGCCGAAGATCAGCCCGGGCCAGGGCTCGCCCGCCAGCTCGGGCGCGTCGGTTTCGCTGAAGGCGTACTCGCCGGGGATGATCGCCAGTCCGTGCTCGCGCAGGAAGGTGTTGTCGGGCCCGTCGACGGCGTTGGGCGCGTCGAGCGGGCGACCGAAGCGCTCCTGGTGCCGGCGGCGGGCCGTTTCGAGCGCGGACTGATAGGGCTCGGGCAGGGCCGGCGGGCGAACCAGGCCGCCCATGGGGGATGGGACAGGTGCGGCGTTCGGATCGAGTCCGAGCATGGGTTGGCGCTGCGGGCCGAGGTGGGTCGTGCCGGGGTAGTAGGCCTCGTAGAAAAGCCCTTTCTCGAAGGCGTTCACCCTGATGACCTCGCCGTAGCGGATGCCGACGACGCTGACCGGGCGCGTCATTTCGAACCCAGGCGAGCTGATGCGCACGAGCCCGTAGGTGTACAGCACGGGCGTCGCCTGCTCGATCTCGGGCCAGGCACTGATCCGCCCGATGAACTCCTCGTAAAGCGGGAAGCCGGCGTAGGACTGGTTGTCGACGATGACGTCGCCGAGCAGCCCGCGGGCCCGCTGCTTCACCTGCTCGACCCAGCCGCCCATCACGCTGCGCTGCACGAGCACCAGCGCCACGCACAGCGTGACCGCCGCGATCGCGAAGTGCACGATGAGCTGCTTGCGCAAGTATCGAAAGGTCAGGAAGAGCTTGTACACGCGGTCGGCACCCCACGGATCAATCGGCGGCCAGCGGGCGCCGGCGGCGGCGCGTCGGCAGCAGGGCCAGGGCACAGCGCAGCGCCAGGCGGGCCGTGCGCAGCGTCAGGACCAGCCAGAGCACCGCGCCAGCGGCGAGCACCACGGCTGCGGCGACGCCGGTCCAGCCCGCCTCGAACCAGTCGGTGAAGGGCGCGCGCTGGAGGGCCAGCAATCCGCCGAGCGCACACCAGGTCGCAAACCAGGCGAGCATGCCGAACAGGATGAGATGCCACACGGCGCCGCGGAGCCAGCGCAGGGGCGCGTCGATGGGCGTGCCGTGGAAGCGCACCAGCAGCAGCGCCGCGACGATGACGACGCCGGCGCCCACGCGGAGCGGTTCGTTGACGATGGTGAAGACGGGCGTCACGACGAGCCCGATCCACAGGTCCAGCATGAGGCCATGTTCTCCCGGTTGCGCCGGTTGCGCGCCCCCCGCGCGCCGCGAGAGCGCCTGCCGCCGGGCGCCATGCTACGTCAACCGCCGCGGCTACGCGAGCACGGCGGCGGCGGGCGCCGTCCGTTGCTGTAGCGCGTGGCGCGCCTCTGCACCGAGCAGGGCCAGCGCTTTGCGGTCCAGCTCCGACAGCGGGCGCGTCGCGAACTCTGCCGGCGCCAGCCAGGCCGCTTCCGGCGCTGGCGCAGAAAGCGCCGCGCGGCGGTCAGCGAGCGCACACTCGAACACGGTGAGCGTAAGCTTGCGGTGGGTGAAGACGTGCGACACCGTCCCGAGGGCTCTGGGCGACCGGACGCGCAACCCCGTCAGCGGCCGCACGGCCCGGCGCAGCGCGGCGGCCGTGGCGTCGCACGGACCGGGCGTCTCGACCATCGGCAGCCCCCATAGCCCCGCCAGCAGCCCGCGCGGCCCGCGGCGGAGCAGCAGGTAGCGGCCGTCGTGCCGAATGGCCGCCGCCAGCGCCGAGACCTGCGGTGCAGCCCTTCGCGGGCGCCGCACAGGGATTGCCTGTTGCAGCCCCGCGCGGGCGGCGCGGCAGTGGGCGCGCAGGGGGCAGGTGCGGCAAGCAGGGGCGCGCGGCGTACAGACGCGGGCGCCGAGCTCCATCAGGGCCTGGTTGAAGTCTCCGGGAGCGGCCGGGTCGAGCAGGTTCTGGGCCAGCCGCCAGAGACGCGCCTGCACGGCCGGCGCGTCAGCCGGCTCGCGCACGGCCGCGAGCCGCGCCAGCACGCGGCGGATGTTGCCGTCGAGGGCGGCGACGGGCTGGTCGAAGGCGATGCTGGCGATGGCGGCGGCGGTGTAGCGGCCGACGCCGGGGAGGGCCTGCCAGGCGTCGGCGTCGGTGGGCCAGCGGACGGGGCGCGTGCGCCCGATGATCGTTGCGGCTTCGTGCAGGTTGCGGGCGCGGGAGTAGTAGCCGAGCCCTTGCCAGGCCAGGAGCACCTGGTCGATCGAGGCCGCGGCGAGGCGCCTGATGGTCGGAAAAGCGGCGAGAAAGCGCTGGAAGTACGGTTCGACGGTGCGCACCTGCGTCTGCTGGAGCATGACCTCGGACACCCAGACCTGGTACGGGTCGCGCGTCCGGCGCCAGGGGAGGTCTCGCGCACAGCGGCGATACCAGCGCAGCAGCCGCGATTGCAGGCGGCGCCGTTCGACTGGGGCGATGGCCAGAAGCGCCGCGGGCGTGCGTGGAGCGGGTCGCGGCATCAGTCGAACGCCAGTGCGACGAGCGTGCGATCGTCCTGGAGCTGGCTGGCGGGCTGGTGGGCGCGCAGGTCGGTCAGGACGCACTGGATCATGCTGTCGGGCGTGATCGAGCAGCGGCGCAGCGCCTCGTCCACGCCCTCGGTGCCGAACATCTCGTGCCGGTCGTTGAACGTCTCCGTGATGCCGTCGGTGAACAGCAGCAGGCGCTCGCCCGGGCTCAGGACGAGCTTCTGCGCCCGCGACTCGTGCTGCTCGACGATCCCCAGCGGCAGGCCGGCGTCGGACTTCAGCGGAACGACCTCGTGCCGCCGCGGACGCACCAGTCGCGGCGCCGGGTGGCCGGCGGAGGCGAACGAGAACTCGCGCGAGCGCGTATCGAGCACGCCCAGGAACGCCGTCACGAACTGCCCGCGCCTCAGCGAGCGGAACAGGTCGCCGTTGACGCGCGCCAGCCAGCGGCTCGGCAGGGCGGGGTCGTCGGGCGCGGCGGGCGCCGGCGAGCGCATGAACGCCTGGGTCATGGCCATGACGACGGCGGCCGGAGGTCCGTGGCCGCTGACGTCGGCGATGAGGAAGCCCCAGTGCGTATCGTCGAGGCGCAGAAAATCGTAGTAGTCGCCGCCGGCGCGCGTGCTGGTCTCGTAGTACGTGGCGATGCGCAGTCCGGGGACGTCGGGCGCGGCCGCGGGCAGCAGGCTGCGCTGGATTTCGCCGACCTGGTGCATCTCGCGGTCGAGGGCGGCGTAGGCTTTTCGCAGCTCGTCGGCCAAGACGAGGTTGGAGGCGGCCCGGCCGATGAGGTTGGCCGTCAGCAGCAGGGTGGCGAGCTCGTCGAGGGTGAACGCCGCCGGCCGGGCGCGCAGCATGACGACCATGTACATCGGGTCGCCCTCGTGGAAGATCGGGGCGGCGAGCGCCGACTGCATGCCGTCGAAGTAGCTGCGGGCGGGGTCGTCGTCGGCCAGCTCCAGGTTGTCGATCTTAACCGGGTGCGCCACGCGCATCAGGTCGCAGAGGATGCCGCGGTCGATGATCGGCAGGCGCTCGGGCTCCTTCCATGGGTTGATGGGCTCTTCCCAGCGCGTCGTGCGCGTGATCTTCACCCGCCCGTCGCTGAGATCCTTGCGGCTGAGCGAGATGAAATGATCGCCCGGGACGACGAACTGCGCCCGCGCCCGGTAGGACCGCAGCAACTGCTCCGGATCCGTCTGGCGGCTCAGCTCCCGCATCAGCAGCATGTACTCGTGAATCCGCACCGCGGGCGTCAGGTCCGCCGGTATTTCGGACTGCATGTGCACGGGCGTCCTTTGCTGGCCGGCGCCGCGACGAACACGGCCGCGAAGCCCCATGACCGAGTTTGCACAACACCCGGCGTATTGTAGCGGGGCCAGAGGAGTCAGGCGGCGCCCGCGATGGCGGCGACCCTGGACGGCACCGGGACGCCTGTGCCGGAAAAGCGCGGTAGCATGCACGGGTTCGGGACGATGTTCTCATGTGCCGGGCGGCGCCGGCCGCGCGCAACGCCGGGCCGGCCCGCCTCAACCGAAAGGCCCTTCGCCAATGAGCGCTCCCGTCGTCTTTCGCCTGGAGATCGAGCCCGATCGGCAGCGCTACGCCGCCCTGCTGTCCAGGACCTTTCACTCGCCGCGCGAACGCAGTGACCTCTACCTCGCCGCGATTGGCCGCGAGAACCTGCGCGGCGTGCGCCTGGACGAAGAGTTCGCAGGAGGGCTGGCGCTGCTGCCGATGGGCCAGTACTTCGGCGGGCGCAGCGTGCCGATGACCGGCGTGGCGGCGGTGGCGATCGAGCCGGCGGCGCGCGCCCGGGGGGCGGCCAGCGCCCTGATGCGCGCCGCGCTGACCGAGCTGCACGCCGGCGGCGTTGCGCTCTCGGCGCTCTACCCGGCCACGCAGCCGGTCTACCGCCGCGCGGGGTACGAGATCGCCGGTTCGCAGTTCGAGGTGAGCCTGGCGCTGCGGCAGATCGACGTGCGCGACCACGAGCTGTCGTTGCGGCCGGAGCGCGAGGCGGACCGCGCGGGCGTCGAGTCGCTCTATCGGCGCTGGGCCGCGGCGCGCGACGGCAATCTCGATCGTTCCGCGATGATCTGGGATCGCGTGCGTGACTTTCGCGGCGAGCGGATGGACGGCTACGTCGTGTGCGACGGGGAGCGGATCGAGGGATACATGTACTGCGTGGAGCGCGCCGGCGCGCCGTTCCCGCATGCACTGTTCATCCAGGACGTGGTGGCCGTGACGCCGGCGGCCGGCCGACGGCTGCTGGCCTTCATGGCGGAGCATCGCTCGATGTGCGAGACGGGAACGTTCACGAGCGGGCCTGCCGACGCGCTGCTGGCGCACCTGGCCGAGCAGGCGTGGAAGATGACGGCCCGCACGGCGTGGATGCTGCGGCTGGTGGACGTGCGCCGGGCGCTTGCGGCCCGCGGCTACCCGCTGGGGCTTCGCGGCGAGCTGCACCTCGAGGTGCGCGACGACGTGCTGCCGCAGAACGCCGGCCGCATCGTGCTGGCCGTTGCGGACGGCTGCGGGGAGGTCAGGCCGGGCGGGCGCGGCGCGTTCCGCATCGACGTTCGCGGGCTGGCGGCGCTGTACAGCGGTCACTTCTCGCCGGCGCAGGCGCAGGCCTGCGGCTATCTCGATACCGGCGAGGACGAGCAGCGCGTGGCGGCCGCAATGTTTCGCGGGCCCGCGCCGTGGATGCGGGATTCGTTCTGAGCGCCGGGCGTGCTTCTCAGATGATCCTGGTTTCGGGCGGAGGGATGACGATCGCGTTGCCCAGCGCCACGTCTACGCCGTCCTGGTTCACACACGCCACGAACATGCGCACGCGCTTGGGGTTGATGATCTCCATCACGGTGGCCGTGGCGGTGACCGTGTCGCCCATGAAGACCGGCTTGAGAAACCGGATGTGCAGCTCGACGAAGATGGTCCCGACGCCCGGGATGTCGCTGCCCAGCACCGTCGAGATGATTCCCGCGATCAGGATGCCGTGCGCGATGCGCTGGCCGAAGGCGCTCTTGCCCGCGTACTCGGCGTCGATGTGCAGCGGGTTGTGGTCGCCGGACGCGTCGGCGAACTTGAACACGTCCGCCTCGCTGATGGTCTTCGTGAACGTGCCGACGTCGCCGATCTGGAGCGTGGCGCGCGTGCGGTAGGCCTGGTTCATCGTCGCACCCCCTGGCGCCAACCGGCCGACCCCCGGTCCCGCCATACAATAACCGTCCGGCGCTGAACTGACCCCCCCCCCCCCCGCGCCGAAGTTCCCGCATTCCTATCGAACGAATCCTGGTGCGGCCCTGAAACCGCCCGTGGACGCGAAAAGTACCGCGAATCCACCAACCTGCGCCCGCGGCCCGTGTCCTGAACGGCCGTCACGGGAAATAACCGTCGTCGTCTGACGAATCCGCTTTGGATGGCGCTCGCTCGAGCGCCGCCATCGTCGGCTACGCGGCCGCGTCAGGGTGTCACGTTGAACGGGGATACTGCCATGTCCACACGCAATCTGCGCACGCGTCCGGGGCTGTTTGTGATGGGTTGGCTGCTGGCGGTATCGGCGCTGGGCCAGACCGCCGAACAGAAGCTGCACCAGGCGTACTTCCTGGAGCGCGAGAAAAGAGACCTTGCCGCCGCAAACGCCCTTTACGCCGAGGTGGCCGCTGACCGCAACGCGGATGCCGCCACGCGGGCCACGGCCCAGGCGCGGCATGCGGGTTGCAGCGAGGAGCTGCAAGCGGCGGACCTGTCGCGGCTGATGCCGGCGGAGACGCTGGCGTACGTTGAGCTCAACCGCCCCGGCGAACGGGCGATCGCGCTGCTGGAGCAGCTGGGCCTGCTGGCCGACGGGCAGGCGTCCGGCGAGCTGGGGCGGCGCGTCGCGATCAGTCCGGCCCTCGTGCGCGAGTTGATCGGCGTTCGCGCGCTGGCGGCGGCCGTGACGGGGTTCGACCCGGCGGCGCAGCGACCGACGGGGGTCGTCGTCCTGCATCCCGGTGACGTGGAGGTGATTCGCGGGCTGCTGGAGACGGCCCTGCCCATCGGCGGGCGCGCCGTGCAGGCGATCGGCGGCTTCGCGACGTACGACGTCGAGGGCCAGGTCTTCGTCACGCTGACGGCCCGGCTGGTGATCGCCAGCCCGCAGCGCAGCGAGATCGAGGGCGTGATCGAGCGTCTCCGGGACGGGGGCTCCGCGTCGCTGGCCGACAACGCGCGCGTCGCCGAGCTGCTGCGGCAGCGAGACGACGCCCTCGTTTACTTCTTCGTGAACGCCAAGCCGATCATGCCGCTCGTCAACGGGGCCCTGGCCATGGGCGGCGGGCACAGCCGGGAGCTGGCCCTGGCGCAGGCGCTGCTCGACCTCAACAGCCTCGAGGCGGTCGTGGGCCGCGCCGGAGTCAGGGACGACGGACTGTTCATTGACGCCTCCGTGCACCTGGCCGAAGGGCATCGCAACCTGGTCTACAACTTCGTGCGTCTGCCCACGCTCGACGAGGCCGCGCTGCGCCGCGTGCCGCCGGGCGTTGCGGCGCTGGCGGCGTTGGCGATCAACGAGCCCGGCCGGGCCGCCCCGCGCCCCGCCGCCGAAGCTCCTCCGGCGATCAGTGCGCTGGACATCGGCCGCGAAGTATTCGCCAATCTCACGACCCTCGCTCTCTTCGTGCTGCCGCCGGACGGCGAGGGCGAGCGCGTCGGGAACGTGCGCGTGCCGGATGCGGCGCTGGTGCTGGCCGTGAAGGACCCGGCCAAGTCGGAGGCGCTGTGGAGCCAGGCGCTGGGAATCGCCAGCGTCGCGATGGGCACAGGCGCCATCGAGGGCAGCCGCCGCACCATCGAGGGCGAGTCGGTGCGGACGTTTCGCTTGGCCGACGGTGTGACGGTCTATCTCGCGGCGTCGGACGGCGAGCTGCTGATCTCGCCGAGCCGGTCCGCGGTGGCGCGATCGCTGGCGGCGCGGGCCGCGAAGAAGACCATCCGCGATGACCCGCTCCTGGGGAAGGGTGTCGGCGCGCTCGATCCGCACACGAGCGTGGTCGCGATGCTCAGCGTGGCGCGCTGTGCGCAAATAGCACGTGTCTATGCCCCGCCGGCGGCAATGAGCGGGGCTGAGCCGATCCTGGAGACGATGCAGAACACAACCGCCGTCGTGGCGCTGAGCCAGTCGGCGAGCGCGCTGCGGGTGCGCGGCGCGGTCAACGGCCTGCCGCGCGTCGGCCCGCTCGTGTCGCGCCTGATTCAGGAGCGCGGCGAGCTGGTCCGGGCGCGCAACCGCCACCCGGCCGAGGCGCGCTGGGCGGAGTTCCAGGCGCTGGTCGTCCAGCAGGACCGCGCCGCGGCGCTGGCGTGCGGCGAAGCGCTCATGCTGGAGCTTCAGCTCGATGCGGCGCGGCTCAACAACTTCGCCTGGGCGATGCTGACCGAGCCGCAGTTCGACGGGCTGTACGACGACCTGGCGCTGCGCTTCTCGATCCGCTCCAACGAGCTGACGGGCTACCAGTCCTGGATGCTGGTCGATACGCTGGCGCTGGCCCGCTTCAAGGCCGGCGACGTGCAGGAAGCCATTCGCTTGGAGCGAAAGGCGCTCGACCTCGTCGGCAACGCGCCACGCCGCGGCGAAGTGCTCGCCGCTTTGCAGCGCTACGAGACCGCGCTCGCCGCCGGTGACACCGCCTCACGCTGAACCCGCCGCGTCCGCTCTGCTCACGACCGTCCCGGCGGTCGGCCGCCAGCGCCTCGCAAGGCCGGCGCCGACCGCCGCTGATTTGACAGGCCGCGGGGCATCGGGAGAATACGCCGCTGGCTGACTTGGCTGGGGGACGGTCGGCCAAGGCCGCAAGCTCACGAGAAGGGCGAATGAACCAGACCCTGCTCCGCGTCGGCGTCACGGGCACCGGCTCGTTCCTGCCCAATGCTCCGGTCACCAACGACCAGATCGACAACGTCCTCGGCCGCATCACCGACGCGCCGCCCCGCGTCCTGGGCTTCATCGAGTCGGTCGGCAAGCGCATGCTCGATCATGGCGGCGTGCGCCGGCGGCACTTCGCGGTCGATCCGGAGACCCACGAGCTGACCCACAACCTGGCCACGCTCGCGGAGCCCGCGGCCCGGCGGGCACTCGAAGCGGCCGGCCGCGAGCCGCGAGACGTTGACCTGTTGCTTTTCTCCAGCCCCAGCTACGACCAGACGACGCCGCCGACGAGCACGGCGCTCCAGGAGAGGCTGGGGATCGAGCGCTGCGCCGAGATGGAGATCCACTCGAACTGCGCCGGCGTCGGCAAGATGGTTCAGGTGGCCTACGACGCGTTGCGGCTCGGGCGGTATCGAACGGCCCTGATCGTCTACTCGCAGCTCTCCAGCGTCTACCTCCGCGCCCAGTATTTCAACCAGGCCCAGATGACCAAGACCCAGGCCGCCCTCCGATACATCCTCGCCGATGGATCCGCCGCCATCGTCCTCGAGAATGCCCCGCCCGGCTCGCAACCGCCGCACGAGGTCCTCGGTGCCTACGTCGAGTCGATCGGCGGGAAGCGTCCGCCCGGAATGACGGCGGGCGGGGGCGTGGCCGACGTCGGGGCCGGCGCCGACCCGATCTGCGGCGTCCACCGCCGGGGGGCGCACCACCTGGACCAGGACTTCGCGGCGGTGAACCGCGACGCGGCGGCGCTGCTGCTCGAAGGCGTTTGTCGAATGCTGGAGTCGCTGAAGGTCGACCCCGCGAGCTGCGATCACTTCATCGGGTCGGTGCCGACGATGCAGCTCTACGGCGACAACCTGGCTCGATTCCAGGAGCGGTTGAACGTTGGTCCGGAGCGGTTGAAGTTTCGCGCGACGGACGTGGGCTACGTCGGAGGCACGTCGATCCTGCTGCACCTGGACGACATGGTCCGCTCGGGCGAGCTTCTCCCGGGCCAGACGGCGGTCCTGCACTCGGTAGAGTCCAGTAAGTGGATGTCGGCCGGGTTCATCGTGCGCTGGTAGGGGGGCTCGTCCCGGGGGCTCTTTCTCCGCCCAAGACCCGTCCGAATCGGTCGCTTTTCGGTGGCCCGTCACCCGGTGACCCGTTAAACTGAATTGGCGAGTCGGTTTGACGTCCGATCTGGTCAGCCACGTCGGAGGCCGCCCATGCGCACCCGTGTGAAGGCATTCACGCTCATCGAGCTCCTGGTCGTGGTCGCCATCATTGCGCTGCTGCTGGCGGTGCTGCTGCCCAACCTCGCTTCGGCCCGCGAGCAGGGCCGCCGGGCCAAGTGCTTGGCGAACCTCCGCAACATCACCGCCGCAAGCCACCAGTATGCGCAGGAGGACAAGAAGGACCTGCTGATCCCGGCCCACGCCGGCGTGTACCAGAACCAGTGGAGCTACGGGCAGTACCTGTGGTGGCGCGTCGGGACGCCTTCGAGCTGGGGCGGCGCGACGCCGACGCACCGCATCGCGAACATCCTGAACCTGCCGATCCTGGTGGACCCGAACGGCCCGTGGTCGGCCAAGACCCGGCCGCTGAACCGGTACCTGCTCAAGAATGTCTACGGCGACGACTCCGACCGCCGGGCGTTCGACATGTACGCCTGTCCGTCGGAGACCGGTTTTCCGAACAACGACAAGTGGGTGACGAACGACTTCGTCGCGGGCAACCAGGCGGTGACGAGCGAGCTGTACGAGAAGCGTTTCTTCGACATCGTGGGCAACAGCTATCGCAACAACACGATCGGCTCGATCTGGATCAGCGGGCAGGTGGTCCAGCGGCACTTCAGCTCCGGCCCGTTTGGCTCGAAGGCCTCTAAGATCACGGCGCAGGTGGGGCGCATCGTGCTGTACTCGGAGCCGCTCTTCTACATCATGACCGTCCCGCAGACCAACCTGAACCCGGACCTCTCGCCCCTGCGCGGCACGCACAAGCAGATCATGACCGAGAACGTCGCCTACGTGGACGGCTCCGGCCGGTCTACCCGCGTCGGCGTCCTGGCCCAGTGGGACTCGGCGACGCTCGAACAGATGGGCTACTTCAACCCGGCTGACTCGGGCGGCGCCACGCGCTACCTGCGCCGCGGCTCGACCTGGCAGACCGACGTCTATCCGACGCCTGGCTCGGTCATCCGCGGCTACACGGGCACCGTGCCTTACCCGGTCCAGGGGCTGCCGACCGGCGGCTGGCCGGGCGCGGGCTACCAGGACAACCTGCTGCACGAGTTCTGATGCGGGCTTGGTGCGCCCGGCGGACGCGCGGGCTCGCCGAGCCCGGTCCGAGCCGCGCCCATGCGAGGTTGCCCGATATCCGAGCCGCGCCCGCGAGAGGTTTCCCGATCCGAGCCGCGCCCGCGAGGAAGCGGTTGCCCCGGACGATCTCGCGTTGTGCCAGGGGCCGATTCCTCCCGGGTTCTGATCCGGAAAGTCCGCGATTATGAGTTTCTGAGGTGCGCTCCGCGATCAGAAGTCGCGGCGACAGAAGCGCCACATGGCCAGGCCGACGACCAGCGCCTCGAACAGCAGCGACGAGCCGATCGAGTACGCCGGGTTCGCGGCGATCTTGCTGCGCTCCCGCTCGCGAAGCCGCTCCATTTCCTCAGGCGGCAGCGTCATCTGCTGCTGCGGCATGAGGTCAAGCGAGGTGCCCGCCTTGGCCCAGCGCGAGGCGATGTAGTCGATGTCGGCGGTCTTGGGCGGGATGGCCGCGGCGAACCCGATGGCGCGGACCAGGGCCTGGTTGGCACGAAGGCTGGGCTCGGACTCGACCACCTCGAGGGCGGCGGGCGGAACGACGTAGGCCGCCCAGGCGCAGATGGAGATGAGGATGGCGGCGACGGTGCTGCGGGTCATGACGCCGACGTAGACCGAAATGCAGTAGATGTAGCTGAAGAGCAGCACCATGAGCGGGATGGCCATCAGGTAGCCCGGGGCCCAGATGTTCCAGCGCAGTCCCATGACGAGGAACGTCAGCCCGACGAAGAGCGTGGCCTGAAGCAGCACGAACGCCAGGCTCCCCAGGTACTTGAACAGGAACAGAACCCAGCGCGGGATCGGCTTCGAGAGCACGACGTCGATCGCGCCGCGCTCCATCATCGACGGATAGAAGTCCGCCGTCGCGATGATCATCAGCATCATGCCGATCCAGCCGAGCAGCGTGCTCATGACGAACTGGATCATCACCGACAGCACCTGCGACTTGCCCATCTCGGTCGTGGCGTCGAAGCCCTCCGCCGGGATGCGCCACATGCCGAACAGCAGGACGATCTTGTCGGGCTCGAAGCTGATGCAGGCCATCACCGCGGCGATCAGCAGCGTCATGGTCGCGACCACCCAGAACATCTTGCGGTCGAGCGACTCGCGAAAGCCGTCGCGCAGGATCGCCCAGAGCTGCGTGCCCATGCGCTACCTCTCCGCTTCCAGGGCGGCACCCACGCCGCGACCGTGAACCGCCTCGACGAAGACGTCTTCGAGCGAAAAGCGCTGCGGCGTCACCGACTCGATCAGCACCCCAGCGCCGCGCAGAACGTCGATGAGCTGGTTGACCGCCGCCGCGTCGCGCCCGGCCACCGAGATCGCGTTGCCGTCGATGACTCCGCCGCGCTTGCGGACTTCGGCGGCGACGCCGTCGAGCCCGCCGGCGACCGTGATGCGGTAGGTGACGCTGTGCTCCGTGAGCTGGGCGATGGTGCCCTCGCGCGCCACCTGGCCCTGCACGAGGATCGAGACGCGGTCGCAGATCATCTCCAGCTCGCTGAGGATGTGCGAGTTGAGGAAAACCGTCTTGCCGCGCTTCGTCAGGTCGGCCAGCATGTGCCGCACGTCGCGGCGGCCGAGCGGGTCGAGCCCGTCGGTCGGCTCGTCGAGGAACACCAGCTTCGGATCGTTCATCAGCGCCTGGGCGATCCCCAGCCGCTGAAGCATGCCCTTTGAGTAGCGGCTCGCGGGCGTGTCGCCCCAGGACGACATGCCGACGCGCTCCAGCAGCTCCGCCGCCCGCCGCCGCCGCACGGCCCGCGGCACCTTCGCCAGCGCGGCGTAGTGCTCGAGCACCTGCCGGCCGCGCAAGTGAGCGGGGAAGCGCAGGTTCTCGGGCAGGTAGCCGACCTGCGCCAGCGGGCCGCGCCGCCCAAGCGGCTGGCCCAGCAGCGTTCCCTCCGCCTGCGTCGGCCGCACGATCGTCAGCAGGATCTTGACCAGCGTGCTCTTGCCGGCGCCGTTCGGCCCCAGCAGCCCGAACACCTCTCCCGCGCCGACGCGCAGGCTCACGCCGCGCAGGGCGTGCACCTTGCGTCCGAAGTCCTTGCGGACGTTGCGTATGTCGATGACCGCGTCTTTCATCGCGCTGTTCCGTCCGGGGCCGCGTGACTGTTGTGCGCCGCGCCGCTCCAGTCCGTCTCAAACAGCCGGTAGTTCGTCACCGTCATTCCCAGCCGCCGGTACACCGCCTGCGCCGCCGCGTTGCCCGCGTCGACGTACAGCCGCACACCGCAGACGTCTCCGGCGGCCCGCGCGAGCGCTGCGACGTGCTCGTGCAGCTTGCGATAGACGCCGCCGCCGCGCGCCGCGGGCGCGACGTAGACGCTCTGAATCCACCAGAACCAGCCGTTGCGCCAGTCGCTCCATTCGTAGGTGAGCAGCAGTTGACCGACGACAGCGCCGCCGCGCGCCGAAAGACCCTCGCTGCGCTCAGCCAGGTAGTACACGCCGCGGGCCGGTTCGCGCAGCACGGCCCGCACGCCGGCGGCGAGCGTCGCGCCATCCAGCCGGCGCCCCTCGGTCTCGGCGGCCATCGCCTGGTTGAAGGCGGCGATGAGTTCGGCGTCGGCCGGTGTCGCGCGCCGGATACTGAGCGTGTCTGCCGCCATCGCGAGGCTCCGCGGTCGCCAGCGCCGTGGCCGGCGCGTGTGAATGCTATCGCGATGCGCCTGGTTGTGCACGGACCGGCGCGACTGCCGGTGGCTGACTCACGCGCACCCATTCTGCCGCGCGTTTCGGTGCACGCTGCGGCTGTTCTTGGACGCCCGTGCGGCAGGGCCGGGGCTTTCGACGAAACCCCCGCGGGTGACAATAATCTCGGGGGGCCTGGTGCCATGCACAAGCGTGAACTGCTGAAACTCGGTCTGCCGCCCGGGCGCGTCATCGAGGCCGCGAAGGTCGCCTGCGAGAAGGCCGCCGCCGCCGGCTACGGCAAGACCCGGATTCGCGAGGCGCTGCGGGCGCTGGCGGCCGATCCGGCGCGCTTCGTGGGCGACCCGGTGTTCGGCGCGCTGGCGCAGGGGATCGTCGCGCCGCCGCCTGATGAGACGGCCTACGCGGCTTCGGAGCGGGCTGGGCTACGCCGTCTGGGGCGAGGACATCGACGAGCCGGCGCACCAGCAGATGCGCAACGCCTGCCGCCTGCCGGTCACCGTCGCCGCGGCCCTCATGCCCGATGCGCACGTCGGCTACGGGCTGCCGATCGGCGGCGTTCTGGCGACGGACAACGCGGTGATTCCGTACGCGGTCGGCGTGGACATCGCGTGCCGCGTGAAGCTGACGGTGTTCGATCTGCCGCCCGAGGAGCTGGAGCGCAGGCCGGCGCGTTTCGAGAGCATCCTGGAGCGCGACACGCTGTTCGGGGTCGGCGGTGCATGGCGCGGCCAGCGGCCGGCGCACGCGGTCATGGACGAAGACTGGGGCGTCACGCCGTTCACCGCGGGGCTGAAGGACCTGGCGTGGTCGCAGCTTGGCACGAGCGGGTCGGGCAATCACTTCGTGGAGTTCGGCGAGCTGGAGCTGCGCGCGGGCAATCCGCTGGGCCTGGAGGCGCGGCGCTATCTCGGGGTGGTGTCGCACAGCGGCTCGCGCGGCTCCGGGGCGCGCACGTGCGACTACTACAGCCGCGTGGCCCGTGAGCTGCACCCGCACCTGCCGAAGGAGCTGAGCTACCTGGCGTGGCTGCCGCTGGACGGCGTGGGGGCCGAGTACTGGGCGGCGATGGAGCTGATGGGCAAGTACGCCTCGGCCAACCACGACGTCATTCACCGCAAGCTCGTGCGCTCCGTCGGCGCCGACGTGCTCTTCCAGATCGAGAATCACCACAACTTCGCCTGGAAGGAGACGCACGGTGGGCGCGAGCTGATCGTGCATCGCAAGGGCGCGACGCCCGCGGGGCGCGGCGTGCTCGGCTACATCCCCGGTTCGATGACGGCGCCGGGGTACCTGGTCGAGGGGCTGGGTGATCCGGCCTCGCTCGATTCCGCCTCGCACGGCGCGGGCCGGCGCATGTCACGCGTCAAGGCGCGCGAGACGACGCGCTGGAGCCACCTGCGGGCGTACCTGGCGGAGCGGGGCGTGCGGCTGATCTCGGCGGGGCTGGACGAATCGCCGCACGCGTACAAGGACATCGACGCGGTGATGCGGGCGCAGGCGGGGCTGGTGCGGCCGGTGGCGCGGTTCCAGCCGCGGCTGGTGAAGATGGCGCCGGAGGGCGAAAAGCCGGAGGATTGAGGGGGACCCGGATCGGCCGGCTCGGATGGGCCGGCTCGGATCGGTCGACGGCCGCGGTCAGGTCATGCGCTGGCGCTCGCGCGGGACGCGCGGCTCGTCTGCGCGCTGGTCGTCCGGTGTTTCGGTCGCATCGTCCGCGGCCAGCGCCATCTGTCCCGGCGGGCCGCCGTTGCGATGGAACACGGTTCGGTGCGGGAAGGGGATCTCGATTCCCAGCTCGTCGAATCGGTTCTTGATCCTGCGCAGCAGCTCGCGCTGCACGGCCCACTGCTGCAAGGGGCGGGTCTTCATGAAGAAGCGGATGACGACGGCGGAATCGGCGAACTGGTTGACGCCGAGCATCTCGGGCATTTCGAGGATCAGGCTGCGGTAGTTGGGGTCGCGGCGCAGCTCCTTGGCCAGGTCCATCAGGACTTCCATGACGCGGTCGACGTCCTCCTTGTAGGCCACCGGGATGTCGAACAGGGCCCGCGACCAGCCGTGCGTCATGTTGCTGACGCGCTTGATCTCGCCGTTGGGGATGAAGTGCACGCTGCCATCGAGCCCGCGCAGCATCGTGATCCGCAGCGTGATCTTCTCGACCTGGCCCGACACCTCGCCGATGCGGATGACGTCGTTCACCGCGTACTGGTTCTCGAGCAGGATCATGAAGCCATAGAAGTAGTCGCGGATGAGGTTCTGCGCGCCGAAGGCCACCGCCAGGCCCAGGACGGCGGCGCCTCCCATCAGCGGCACGACGTTCAGCCCGAACTCGGTCAGGAGCATCATCGCGCCGCCGCCGTAGATCGTGACGTTCGCGGCGCTGTTGAAGACCCCCACGAGCGTGCGGGCGCGGTTCTGACGGTCGGCGTAGGAGCCGTGATCGGCCCGGCCCGCCAGCAGCTTCACGAAACGGCTCTCCACCAGCCGGACCACCCAGAGCAGCACGATCACGCCCAGGACGATGCCGACGATCCGCGGCCCGCGGGCGATGATCCAGTTCAGAACGTTGGTGATCGTCCACGGATTCTGAAGGTGCTCGACGTCCCGGCGGGCCGCTTCGGCCTCGCGCCGCCTTTGCTCGGCGACGTCGGCGGCGGTGAGCAGCTCTCGTTGCAGCGCCGCGATTTCGTCCTGGAGGCGGTCGATGCGGTCGGCGCGCTCCAGCACCTCCTTCTGTGCGTCCTGGAAGCGCTGCCGGGCCTCGGCGATCTTCGCCCGCAGTTCGCGCAGCTCGACCCGCGGCACGTTGGCCTCGATCTTCGCCCGCTCTTCCTCGTACAGGGAGCGCTCCGTCTGCTGCGCGTTCGCCACGCGATTGCGCGCTGCTTCGTACAGCTTCTGCTCACCTTCCAGGCTCTTCTGCACGACCGCCAGGCGGTCGCGGACCGACTGCGCCTCTTCCTCGGCCTCACGCATCGCTTCCTGCTTCTGCGCCGCAGCCTCACGCGCCCGCACCAGTTCCGGCGTCGCTTCGGTCGTGGCTGGGGAAGAGGGCGCCGGGACCGGTTGCGGGGTGGGCGCAGCCATTGCGCCGGGCTGCTGGGGGGTAGCGGCTGGGGGTGCCTGGGCCGGGACGGGCTCGGGCTTCGCAGTCGGGGCGACCGGCGGCTCGGGTTGCGGCGCCGCCGGCTGAGTCGTGGGAGGCGGGGTTTCGCCTTTGAGGCGCTGGAGCGCGAGCTGGTCGGCCTGGAGCTTGGCTTCGAGCGTCGCGACCTGCTCGCTCACGGCGCGGCGCTCGCGGATGGCGTTGTCGAAGCGCTCCTTGGCCAGGGCGTGCCGCGGCAGCAGGGCGTCGATTTCCTTCTGTGTCGCGGCGGCCAGTTCGACCTGGCCGGCCTCAAGCTGGGCCTGCAACTCGCGTTTCCTGGCATCGAGCTGCTTGTCCAGTGCGGCGAACTCCTCGTTGGCGACGGCGAACTCTGACTTCGGATCTTCGAGTCGGGTCTTTAGCTCCTTGAGCTGCGCCGCCGTCTCGTCCACGGAACGCTGAAGCCGCGCGATGCGCTCCGCAACCGACGGCTCGGCGGCGGGCTTGTCGGAGTCGCGGGCTTTCTGGGCGTCCTCTGACGTCTGCGCGGGCGGGTTGGGCGGGGGTTGGGCAAGACTGGCCGCGGATACAGCGACCGCCGCCAGGGTCAGACAAAGCCCCGACCATGCGGACCATCGAGCGTTCACGCTGCTGCCTCCCGTTCGCCGGCGCACCGGATGAGCCTGTGCCCGCCTCGCGGGGCGCGCCGGCCACGCCGGAGTCTATCTCGGAATCCGCCGCAAGTGGCCCCGTTTTCGGCGTGGTCTTCTGCAACGCCGATCTGCGCGTAGAATGCCGGGCATGAGCGTACCCCGCGTCACGCCCCCGCCTCGAACCAAGCTCGTGGCAACCATCGGCCCGGCTTCCAGCTCGGAGGAGACGCTGTCCGCGCTGCTGTCGGCCGGCGTCGACGTCTGCCGGTTGAACTTCAGCCACGGAACGCTGGCGGAACACGCCCAGGTGCTGGCGCAGATTCGGGCCTGGTCGGCTCAGCATGATCGCCCCGTCGCCGTCCTCGGTGACCTCTGCGGGCCGAAGATCCGCCTGAACCGCGTCGCCGGCGGGCCGACCGAGATCAACGTCGGCGCCCGCGTCGAGATCGTGCGCGGCGACGCGGACGGGACGGCGGAGCGGCTGACGACGAACTACCCGCCGCTGATCGACGAGGTGCAGCCCGGGCAGCGCATCTACATCAACGACGGGCTGGTGCGGCTGCTGGTGGTCGAGCGCAGCCCGGAGCGCCTGGTGTGCGCCTGCCTGGCGGGCGGGGCGATCTCGGATCGCAAAGGCGTGAACCTGCCCGACACGCGCCTGTCCGTCCCGGCCCTGACCGACAAGGATCGCGCCGACCTCGACTGGGCGATCCGTCACGAGCTCGATTTCGTCGCGCTGTCGTTCGTGCGCCGCGCCGCCGACGTCGATGAACTGCGCTCCCTGGTCGGCCGGCACGCCGGCGGCCCGAGCGTCGTCGTCAAGATCGAGACGGCCGAGGCGCTCGAGAACCTCGATGAGATCATCCTGCGCTCCGACGCGGTGATGGCGGCCCGCGGCGATCTCGGCGTGGAGATGGACGTGTGGCAGGTGCCGGCGGTGCAGAAGCGGCTGACGGCCCGATGCCGCGAGATGGGCCGGCGCATCATCATCGCCACCCAGATGCTTCAGGCCATGGTCGACAGCCCGTCGCCGACGCGCGCCGAGGTCAGCGACGTGGCCAACGCCATCCTCGACGACGTCGACGCCGTCATGCTGTCCGCCGAATCCGCCGCCGGCCGGTTTCCGGTGGCCGCGGTTGAGATGATGCGGCGTATCGCCGTGGCCGCCGAGCAGCAGCAGGGTCTCGCTTGTGAAAGTTCTGGCCGGCCATCGGCGGGATGGACGGTGCAGGCGGCGGACCGGCGGACGTCGGCGGTGGCCCGGGCGGCGGTGCAGGCGGCGGCGCACGTGTCGGCGCGGCTGGTGGCGGTGTGGACGGCGACCGGAGAGACGGCGCGGCTGGTCGCCCAGCAGCGGCTGCGTGTGCCGGTGCTTGGCCTGACGCACGACGCCCGGGTGTGCCGTCGGCTGGCGCTGCTGTACGGTGTCAGGCCCGTGCAGGTTCCGCCCTGCGACCACCCGGCGCGGATGAGCGAGATGCTGGACGATACGCTCCGGCGGCTGGGCTGGGCGGGCGATGGCGACCTGGTGGTGGTGGTGACGTCAACGCGGCCGACCATTCCGGGCGAGACAGACACGGTTCATGTCCATCGCGTGTCGCTGTCCTGATGTCTTCTGGGTCGGCGAGGTGCGACTCGGACCGTGCTCGGCGCATGGCACAACGGGAGACGGGCCATTTCCGTGCCGGGTGCGCAAAAACGCGCAGCTTGCAGGCGCCAGCCGCCGGGGTCCGGGGCCCTTCGCGCTTCCCGGGCGGTCCACGGGTGAATAACGTTGACAGTGGCTTCACACATGATTAGCTTGATAATGGCCTAAGCAGGGGCGCCAATCCGTTGGTTCCGACTCCAACGCGCGGTGTCACATCAGGACAAAGGGGAGGATGTCGATGCTCGGCATGTTGCCGTTGCGTGCGAGTTTCTTGCCAGTGGCGGCGGCGCTGGCCGTGTTGCCGGTTCTCAGTGCTTCGGCGCAGTTGCAGCCGCCCGCGGGCGGCCCTTTGAGCGGGCTGACACCCGGGCAGCTTGCGCGGTTCAACGCCGGCGTCGCGGCCTTTGACCGCAATTTCCTGGATTTCGAGGGCCTGGGTCCGGGATTCAACCAGACCAGTTGCGCCTCCTGCCACAACGACCCGTTCGGCGGCTCGGGGTCGATCTTCGTGACGCGCTTCGGGTTCTCGGACAAGGGGGAGTTCGATCCGCTGGAGCATCTCGGCGGTTCGCTGCTCCAGGCCAACTCGATCAGCCCGGAATGCGCGGAGATCATTCCGCCGGAGGCCAATGTCGTCACGGCCCGCATCACGTCATCGACGCTGGGCGCGGGTCTGACCGAGGCCGTGCCGGACTGGGCGATCGAGGAGTTCGCGCTGAAGCAGGCGCCGCCGCTCAGCGGTCGCGTGCATTATGTGCCGGTGCTGGAGGACCCCAACGGCCCGCTGCGCGTCGGGAAGTTCGGCTGGAAGGCGCAGATCGCGACCGTGCTGTCATTCAGCGCCGACGCCGCCCTGAACGAGATGGGTATCACGAACCGAATCCTTCCGGACGAGATCGCCCCGAACGGCGATCCGAACCTGGTGGCGCTGTGCGACACGGTGGCCGACCCGGAGGATGGTCCCGACGCCGAGGGCTTCCACTTCATCGACCGCGTCACCGACTTCCAGCGCTTCTCGGCGGCTCCGCCGCAGACGCCGCAGTCGGGCATGATCGGCAACCAGATCTTCAACCAGATCGGCTGCAACGGCTGCCACGTGCAGTCGTTCACGACAGCGAACGATCCCAACCTCGAGCCGGCGATCCGCAACAAGGTGGTGAAGTTCTACACCGACTTCCTGCTGCACGACATGGGGGCGCTGGGCGACGGCATCGAACAGGGCGACGCGACCATCTTCGAGATCAAGACCGCCCCGCTGTGGGGTCTGCGTTTCCGAGACCCGATGCTGCACGACGGGCGCGTGGCCGGCGGCACCTTTGCCCAGCGCGTGGAGGGCGCCATCTTCTGGCACGACGTCATCGGCAGCGAGGCGCGGCAGTCGGCCCAGGCGTACTTCAACCTGCCGCCGCTGAGCAAGACGCGCCTGATCAACTTCCTGGATTCGCTCGGGCGGCGCGAGTTCGACGCGGACGGCGACAACCACATCGATCCGGTCGACCTGGGCGGGCTGGCGGGGTGCTACTCCGGTCCGGGCAACTTCTACAACGCCGACCACCCCTGCGCCATCCACGACATCAACCAGGACACCGACGTCGACCTGGAAGACGTGATGCTCTTCCTCACGGTGTACACCGGCTGGCAGGGCGACTGCAACAAGAACGGGATCAACGATGCGATCGACATCGCCACCGGCGTGCTGGTGGACGCCGACCTCGACGGCTGGCCCGACAGCTGCTGCCCCGGCGACCTGACCAACGACGGCGTCGTCGATCAGTCCGACCTCGGGGCGCTGCTGTCGGCGTTCATCACCGGCGGCCCCGGGGGCGACCTGGACGGAGATTACGACACGGACCAGGAAGACCTGGGTATTCTGCTTTCGCGTTTCGGGCAGAGCTGCAACCCGTAAGGGGGAAGCCGAGGGCTCGCGGGGGCGGAGGCACGCTCAGTGCGTGCGGAGTCGAAGAATTATCTTGACAGTGGCGGAGCGGGTCTCATAGGCTGCTGACCTGATCCGTTCTCGGAGCGGGCCTGTTCGCGTTTGGGCCGGCCGCGAATCGCTGGCTTGTTGTTGCACAACTCGGAGGAAGCATGCGTCCGTACAGCGCTCTCGTCGAACGGCGCGGACTGACCCTGGTCGGCGCGTTTCTGCTTGTCGGTTCCACCCTGGCCGCGGCCCAGAACTGGGCCACCTTCGTCAACGAGACCGCGTCCCGCCTCGTCGGCGAGCCTTCCGTCACCACCAGCGACCCCGAGGAGAAGTCCTACGCCATCGGCGACGTGGACCAGGACGGCGATCTCGATCTCGTCGTGGCGCGCAAGGTGCCGTTCACGGTCGCCGGCGGCCGCCGCAACGTGCTCTTCATGAACGAAGGCATCGCCGAGGGGCACGCGAAGAACGGCGTGCTGGTCGACCGCACGGCCCAGTACGCCCCCAAGCTGCTCGACACCACCATGGATCGCGACGTGATCCTGGTGGACGTCACGGGCGACGGCTGGCTCGACATCATCACGGCGACGACGCTCGGCGTCGGCCTGCCGAAGTCCTTCTCGCACCCGCGCGTCTACGTCAACCTCGGCAACGATCCCAACGGCAACTGGCTGGGCTTCCGCTACGACGCCGGCGACGTCGACCGGATTCCGACCTTCCCCACGCCGCCGGCCTTCGCCTCGGTGACGGCGGGGGACATCGACGGCGACGGGGACATCGACCTGTACTTCACCGACTACTCGGCATCGGTGGCCAGCAACCCGAACTACCAGGGTCTGCAACCGTTGAATGACCGCTTGCTGATCAACAACGGCAGCGGCTTCTTCACGGACGAGTCTTCGCTGCGGATGACGTCCGAGATGCTGCAATCGGCCTTCGGCACGTCGTCGGTCATCGCCGACATGAACGGCGACAACCGCAAGGACGTGGTGAAGGACACGGCCCTGTTCTTCCCGCAGCGCATCAGCGTCAGCTACAACAGCGTCGCCAACCACGGGTACTTCGACCGGTTCAGCGTCATCTACAGCTCGGCCCCCTACTTCGTGCAGGTCGCCGACCTGAACAACGACAACCGCATGGACGTGATCGCCGTCGACGACGGCACCGACCGCTACCTGCTCAACACCGGCAACAACGCCCAGGGCATGGCCGTCTTCACCACCATCGCCTTCAGCGGGGACGACGGCTTCGGCGGCAACGCGTACGCCGAGGACCTGAACAACGACGGCTTCCGCGACGTGCTGATCACCGATGTCGACATCGACATCGCCGGCTGCAACCGCCGCATGCACATCTACCGCAACCTCGGCAACACGCCGAACGTGTCGCTGGTCGAGCAGGGCACCCTGGGCATCGGCGCGGCCAACCTCCAGGGCACGCACGACGTGGCCGTCTTCGACATCAACGGCGACGGCTGGAAAGACCTGGTCATCGGCCGCTGCAACACCACCGCCGTCTGGATGAACCAGCCGCCGGCCGGGCTGATCTTCGCCTACCCCGATGGACTGCCGTCGATGGTGCCGGTGAATGAGAGCACAACGTTCCGCGTGGCGGTGACGCCGATCGGCGGGGCGCAGCACGTGGCCGGGTCGGGCAAGATCTTCGTCTCGGTCGGCCAGCAGCCCTTCGTTTCATCGTCCATGACGTATCTGGGCAACAACACGTACGAGGCCACGCTGCCGGCGCTGCCTTGCGCCGGCCGGCTGCGCTTCTACGTCTCGGGCGACGCGGTCGGAGGCGGGACGTACTACGACCCGTCCAACGCGCCGGCGTCGAGCTACCGCGTGGTCGCGGCGGCGGGCCTGTCGATCGATCGCGACGAGATCGAGGGTGACGTGGGCGAGTGGTCGGTGGAGAACGGCGCCGGCCTCACCTACGGCGCCTGGGAGCAGGCCATCCCGAACGGCACGGCCGTCCCCGGCGGCCTGGCGGCGCCCGACCAGGATGCCACCGCGGGCCCCGGCGTCATGGCCTTCGTCACGGGCAACGGCCCGCCGGGTGGACCGGCCAGCCAGTACGACGTTGACGGCGGCCCGACGCGCCTGATCTCGCCGGTGATCGATCTTGAGGGAACCGACGCGGACATCTCGTACGCGCGCTGGTTCTTCTGCGACGACGAGGGCGTCACCGGGCAGGACTGGCTCGTGACCGAGATCTCGAACAACGGCGGTGCGTCGTGGGTGTTCGTGCAGCGCACGAGCGGTACGGCCCAGAACTGGGAGACCGTGACCTTCACCGTCAGCGACTACGTCGTTCCGACCGCCAACGTGCGCGTCCGGTTCACCACCGACGACACGCCCAACAACTCGATCACCGAGGGCGGCATCGACAACTTCGAGGTGCGCAAGCTGATCTGCGGCTCGCCGTGTCCGGGCGACATCGACGGCGACGGCTACATCGGCCAGGCGGACCTCGGCCTGTTGCTGTCGTCGTTTGCCAAGTGCCAGGGCGATCCCGGCTTCGACCCCGATGTGGACATCGACGGCGACGGCTGCGTCGGCCAATCGGACCTGGGGTTGCTGCTGGGCGACTTCGGCCAGAGCTGCCCGTGAGTCGCGCGAGACCCGAAGGAATGCTGTAGCGTAGAGTCCCCTTCGTGAACGCAGCGGGCGGGCGGGAACACTTGGTCGGTTCCCGCCCGCTGTTTTTCCGCTCCTGCGTCTCGTCCGCAACGGCCGCGCGTCCGGTTGCGGCCTCGCTGAAGGCGGCAGCGCCGCCTGCCCGCGGCCGCGCGGCGGCGCGGGTGTGCGGGCGCCTCACGCGCTGGCCCGCACGGCTCGTCGTCGTGTCAGGGTCGCGGGGCGCGGCCTGCGTCGCCCTGTTTCGCTCACTGCCCGCCCGCGTATTCGGCCCAGGTCTTCGGCGTCTCGTAGACGCGCACCGCCGCCAGCTGCGCCGGCGCCACGTGCCCCTCCAGCAGGCCCCAGATCACGCGGGCGATATTCTCAACGCTCGGATTGACGTCGCGGAAGAGCCCGGTGTCTTCGTTGAGGTGCTTGTGGTCGAGCGCCGCGATGACGCGCTCGCGCACGACCTGCTCCAGCCGCGGCAGCGCCAGCACGGCCCCGGTCTCGGCGTCGGGCGCGCCGCTCACCGTCACATCGACTACGTAGTTGTGCCCGTGCCCGCGCGGGTTGTTGCACTTGCCGAAAACCCGCCGGTTCTCTTCGTCGGACAGCCGGGTAACATGAAGCCGATGGGCGGCCGAGAACTCGAACTGCTGCGTCAGTCGCACGTGCATCGGCGTCTCCCTTCGGATGGAGTAGCGCAGGAACGGCGTGGTGGCCAGCTCGAGCACTTCGAGTGTCGCCCCGCGCGGCACGTTCGGCTGCACGCTGCTCCATATTCCCAGCAGCAGCCGCTCCGCCGGCAGCCGCCAGCCGTGCGCGTGCAGCCGGGCCGCCGTGTAGGGGATCGCGTGCTCGCGCAGCAGGCGATCGAGGCGCGAGATGTTGCACAGGTAGCCGGTAAACGGGTCTGGTGCGCCGCTGACGGTCGCACGCAGGCACAGGAACGGCACGACGCCGACGGCGCTGGGCCAGCCGGCCCACGAGTTGGTGACCTCGCGCGACAGCTCGATGTGTCCGGCCCAGTCGCGGTCGACGGAAAAGCGCACCTCGCGTGTCAGGCGGATCATCCCACGATTGTAGCCGTCGGGCGCCCGCAGTCCGGCGTCCGCTGTCGGCCGGCTGGCGGCCGTGCCAGGCGGCGCGTCGGGGCTTCCGGTTTCGGCCGCGAACGGCGACAATTTCACCGGGTTCAGAACCGCAGCGGAAAGGAGTCCGAACGCTCATGCCGCGAAAAGCCGCCACCAAGCCTGTCCGGCGCGACCGGGCCGCGGCCGCCGAGCGCATCCGCAAGCTCGCCGCAGGTGTGATCGCGACGGTAAGCCAGGGCGAGGACCCGCACGTTGACATTCCGTCGCGCACGCTCGGCAACGTGCGCTTCAACGAGAAGAAGGGCATCATCGAGCTGCTGGAGGGCAAGCAGCGGCGGTACTTCTTCAGCCTGCTGGGGCGGCGCGGGGGCGAGGGCAGCCAGGCCAAGAAGTTCATGCAGACGCTGCGCGTGGCGGAGGCCTGCAAGCACCTGATCGACACGGACAACTCGACCAGCCTGCGCGACCTGTTCTACATGCTGAAGCGACCGGTGATCGGCAGCAAGGAGCTGATCTTCTACGAGCAGGAAGAGTCGGACCCGGTCATCGAGGACATCGAGGTGTCGGTCAACGCCCTGCGCGAGGAGCTGGGCGTGCACGCCAAGGCCGCCGGCGCCATGGTCGCCCCCATGACCATCGAGGACAACGGGGACACGATCAATCTCGCCAGCATGGGCAGCGGCGGATGGGCCGTGCCGAGCATCGTCGAGGCCGACGTCATTCGCTTCGTTCGCAGCAGCGCCAAGTTCGTCCTGCTCGTCGAAAAAGACGCCATGTGGCAACGCTTCAACAAGGATCGCTTCTGGGAACAGCACCAATGCGCGCTGATTCACGGCGGCGGCCAGCCGCCGCGCGGCGTGCGCCGGCTGATCTACCGCATGCACCACGAGCTGAAGCTCCCGGTGTACGTGCTGGTCGATAACGACCCTTGGGGATACTACATCTACAGCGTCGTCAAGCAGGGCTCGATCAACCTTGCATACGAAAGCCAGCGCATGGCCGTGCCGGCGGCGCGCTTCGTCGGCCTCAGCAGCTACGACGCCGAGCAGTTCGACATCCCGCCGCACGTGCCGCTGCCGCTGACGGACGAAGACCGCCGGCGGGCGCGGGAGATCCGCGAGTATCCATGGTTTCAGAGCAAGGGCTGGCAGCGCGAGATCAAGCACATGGAGTCGCTGGGCGTGAAGCTGGAGCTCGAGGCGCTGTCGAGCAAGGGGCTGAGCTTCAGCACGCAGGAGTACCTGCCGCGCAAGCTGCGTGACAAGAAATGGCTGGATTGACCTCTCCGTCGGATGATTTTTTCCATTGACTCGGTGTGCGAACGTCCAGTAGCCTGATGGCGATTGGCCACTCTGCGGTGGCCTGATCCCAAGCAGGAGGGCCGCATGCTCCCGACACCTGCTGAGGAACAGCCCCCGGGAGCAGACCGCGCATGTGCGCCACGTCCAGTGGACCTCCAGCGCCGCCGGCTACCTAACGCGGAACGAGTACCTGCTGCACTTCGGCCTGCCGCCCGACCCGGACCCCAAACACCCGGACGAGGACCTGCGCTTCGACCTGTTCGCGGACTTCCCCACCCGCGCCAACGAGGCCAACGATCCGAACGAAGGCCCGTGGCGCGTTGACTGGACCGTGAACTCGGTCCTGGCGGACATCAACCTGACTGATCTCTACGCCGACCCCAACCACCAGAGCACCTCCAGAGTACCAGGTGAAGCGGAAAGCAGGCGGCGGCATTCTCAGCGGGCGACGATCGTGCTTGGCAGGTCCGCTTCTGTCGGGGAGTATCGGATGGCTTGCGGTGTCAGCTGGAGCTGCCGGTCGCGGACCGCCTTGGCCAGGAACGCCAGCCCGCCCCCGATGAGCATCGTGCTCAGCGCCAGCCCCGAATGCACGAGCCAGGGGTCGGTGATCCACATCGCCGTGTATACCGCGGCGAGCAGGCCGGCGAGGAAAGAGGCGCCGCAGGCGGCGCTGATGACGCGCAGCCGCCTGACGCGCCGCACGGGCGTGACGGTGACGAGGATTCCGGCGATCAGGGCCCAGGCCGCGGCGCGCAGGATGAGCTCGCGGAAGGAGACGGGCGGGCGGTGCTCGGTGGCCAGCAGCGAATCGAGCGCGGCGACCTGCACCTCGCAGCCCCAGATGGGCGCGCCGGAGGTGGTCTGGTGCATGTCCTGCCGCGGCAGCATCTGGCCGATGAGCACGGCTTTGCCGCCGAACCAGGCGCGGAGCTGGTCGTCGGAGGCGCTGAAGACGTCCTGGTAGGGGATCGACGGGATGCGGTTGCGGATGTCGGCGGCGACGCGGCGGACGTAGGTGACGTCGCCTTTCCGGAACAGCGCGAGATTGCGTGAGAAGAACGACTCGTTGCCCTCGATGGTGTACTTGCGCTGCAAGGGGACGAGGTCGGGGGGCTGCCAGCGCGACCGGCCGGGCACCGGCCGGCGCATGAGGTAGCGCACCTCGAGGAACTCCGGGTTCTCGATCCGCAGGCGCGCGTCGGAGTCGGGAAAGCGCCAGCAGGCGAAGCCCGCGAGCGACAGCGAGGGGATCAGATCCTCGAACCCGCGCTGGAGCGCCACCAGCACCTCGAACTCCGTCGAGTGCGTCCGCGGATGCGCATTGGCCGCGGAGCCGTAGCTGTGAATCACGCCGCGCAGCGCCTCGGAGATCTCGGGCTCGCCGTTGATGTCGAAGCTGCGCACGCCGACGACGACGGGGGCGCCGGCCTTTCGGATCCCCTCGACGAAGGCGGGGTCGAACTCGGGCTGGGCGTCGGGGAAGATGTAGTCGAAGACGATCACGCGCGGGTTGCCCGCGGCCAGCCGCTCGAGCAGCTTGCCGTGCAGGACGCGGTAGCTCTTGGGCTCGTAGAAGCTCAGGCCGGGCAGGTCGGCGCCGAGCCGCCCGTCGCGGATCGCCTCCTCCGTCTCGGTGTCGAACCGGACCAGGACCGTCCGCGGCTGCGGCTCGGGGCGCGGCGTTTCGAGCCGGGCGCCGAGCCCCCAGAAGACCGCGGCCGCCAGGACGGCGGCCATGACCAGCACCGAGAAGCGCAACTGGTAGGGCTTGTTGCGGATCATCAGGGCCAGGATGCGCACGATCCGCAGGAAGAGCGTCGGAAGCCTGCGGGCGGCGGTCTCGCGCCCCTCGAGGTAATTCTGAAGGTCGGCGGCGAGGGCGGCGGTGGTCTGGTAACGCCGCGCGGGGTCGCTCTCGACGCAGCGGGCGATGATCGCCGCCAGGTCCTCGGCCTGGCCGATGCGCCGCGCGCGCAGCACCTGGAGGCAGCGCGGGCCGTCGCGCGCCAGGCGGGCCGGCTCGCCGGTGACGCAGTGAAACAGCAGCGCCCCGACCGAGTAGACGTCGGCCCGGGCGTCGACCTCGCCGCCCTTGCCCTGTTCCGGGGCGATGTAGCCGAGCGTGCCGACTGGCCCTTCGGGAGCGTCGTCCTCGGCGGCGCCGGCGGCCGCGGGGCCGGCCTGAAGCAGCTCGAGGCGCTTGGCGATGCCGAAATCGACCAGGTGCGGCTCGTTCCTGGAATCGATGAGAATGTTCTGCGGCTTGACGTCGCGGTGAACCACGCCCTGCTCGTGGGCGTAGGCCAATGCCAGGGCGACCTTGCGGATGATCTCGATGCGGTGGGCCAGCGAGACCTCGCGCGTCTTCAGGTAGTCGTTCAGCCGCTCGCCCTCGACGAACTCCATCGTGTAGAACAGCGGCGGCGCGCTCAACTGCGCCTCGTAGAGGATCGCGATGTTCGGGTGGCGCAACCGGGCGATCAGGTGCACTTCGTTCTCGAAGTATGTCGTCAGCAGCGGGGTCTTGCTGAACAGCACCTTCAGCGCCTCGGTGCGCTCCTTGGCGTGGTGCACCGCCTTGTACACGACACCGAAGCCGCCCTTGCCCACCTGGTCGATGATGGTGTAGTTGGGCACGCTCGGAAACCGGCCGTAGGTCAACTGGCGATAGAGCTCGCGGCAGGGCTCGCTGCGCTCCAGCAGGCGCTCGGCGCGGCGCCGGGCGGCGGCGTCGAGCGTGCCGTCCGCGAGGCCGTGCACAAGGTCGGGGTCTTGGCAGTTTCCGAGCTCGGGCTGCGCCATGGGTCCGTCCGTGCTCCGCTGGAGCGTAGGAGTTTACAGCGCCCCGCCCCCTCGCGGGCAGCTTTCTGAAGCCAGGCCCCAGCCGGTGTTCGCCGCCCAAGAGCGCGCGTTTGTACTCAGAGGGCCGATCGGAGGCCGGCTCTCGACCTCTGACCGACCCCGCTACGGGCGATTCTTGACGGGCTTGCCGCTCTTCGTCTGTCCACGCCATAATCATTGGTTTCTGGCCCGACCCGTCCCGAGAAGGGGACAATGCCCGAACGGAGGTTCACATGCGGTCGCAGTTCCATGCTCGTCCCCGTCGCCTTGCCGGCCCGCTTCTCGTGGCGCCTCTGCTGGCCGCCGTCGCCCTGGCGCAGAGCCGCGGCGCCGTCACCTACCCGCCGACGCGCACGGCGGACCAGGTGGACGAGTATCACGGCGTGAGCGTGCCGGACCCGTATCGCTGGCTCGAGAACCTGGACGGCGCCGAGACGAAGGCCTGGATCGACGCCCAGAACAGGGTGACGTTCGACTATCTGGGGAACATCGGCGGCCGGGAGCAGATCAAGCAGCGCCTGACGCAGCTCTGGAACTACGAGCGCTACAGCGAGCCGTTCCGGGAAGGATCGCGCTATTTCTACACCAAGAACGACGGCTTGCAGAACCACGCCGTGATCTACGTGATGGACGGCCTGAGCGGCGAGCCGCGGGTGTTGCTGAACCCCAACGAATGGTCCCAGGACGGCACGGTCTCGCTCGGCGGGTTGTCGATCAGCGACGACGGCAAGCTGGTCGCGTACGCCAAGAGCGAGGGGGGCTCCGACTGGCGCACCTGGTACGTTCGGAGCATCGACACCGGCGAGGACCTGAAAGACACCGTCGAGTGGGTGAAGTTCTCCGGGGCGGCATGGACCAACGACCACAAGGGCTTCTACTACAGCCGCTACGATCAGCCGCAGGGCGACAAGCTCGAGACGATCAACAAGTTTCAGAAGCTCTACTACCACGCGCTCGGCACGCCGCAATCCGAGGACAAGCTGATCTACCATCGCCCGGACCAGCCGGAGTGGGGCTTTGGCGGCAGCGTGACAGAGGACGGCCGTTACCTGGTGATCTCGATCTGGCAGGGCACGGAGCGGAAGAACCGGGTGTACTACCAGTCGCTGCCGGCGAGCCTGGCGGCGGCGGTTCCGGACCCGGAGAAGGACGTCGTGCGGCTGCTGGACGGTTTCGACGCGGAGTACGGCTTCGTGGGCAACGACGGTCCGGTGTTCTATTTCCGCACGGACAACGGCGCGCCGCGCTATCGGCTGGTGGCGATCGACACGCGCCAGCCCGACCCGGGGCAGTGGCAGGAGATCATCCCGCAGTCGGAGGACACGCTTCAGGACGTCAGCTTCGTCAACAACATGTTCGTCGCGTCGTACCTGCACGATGCCCGCTCGCTCGTCCGAATCTTCGATCAGTCGGGCAAGCACGTGCGCGACGTTGACCTGCCCGGAATCGGCACGGCCTCGGGCTTCGGCGGCAAGCGCCACGACACCGAGACGTTCTATACGTTCCGCGGCTTCACCAACCCGGGAACGATCTACCGTTATGACCTCGTGACCGGCCAGAGCAAGGTCTTCCGCACCCTGAAGGTGGACTTCAACCCCGACGACTACGAGACGCGGCAGGTCTTCTACAGCAGCAAGGACGGCACGCGCGTCCCGATGTTCATCACCCACAGGAAAGGCCTGAAGCTCGACGGCGGCAACCCCACCATCCTCTACGGCTACGGCGGCTTCAACATCTCGCTCACGCCCGCGTTCTCCGTCGCCAACCTGGTCTGGATGGAGCTCGGCGGCGTGTTTGCCCAGCCCAACCTGCGCGGCGGCGGCGAGTACGGCAAGGCCTGGCACGACGCCGGCCGCCTGCACAACAAGCAGAACGTCTTCGACGATTTCATCGCCGCCGCCGAGTGGCTCGTCGCCAACAAGTACACGCGGCCCGAGAAGCTCTCGATCTACGGCGGGAGCAACGGCGGGCTCCTGGTCGGGGCCTGCATGATTCAGCGGCCGGACCTGTTCGCGGCGGCGGTGCCCGCGGTGGGCGTGATGGACATGCTGCGGTTCAACAAGTTCACGATCGGCTGGGCATGGGTCAGCGACTACGGCTCGCCGGAGGACCCGGAGGCGTTCAGAACGCTGTACGCCTACAGCCCGCTGCATAACCTGAAGCCTGGAGTGAAGTATCCGGCGACGCTGGTCCTGACCGGCGATCATGACGACCGCGTGGTCCCGAGTCACAGCTTCAAATTCGCCGCGCGGCTCCAGGCGTGCCAGGCGGGCGACGCGCCGGTGCTCATCCGCGTGGAGACGCGGGCCGGGCACGGCGCGGGAAAATCGACGGCGCTGCTGATCGAGGAGGCCGCCGACCGGCTCGCCTTTCTGACGCGCGTGCTGGGCATGGAAGTGGCGCCGCCGACGGCGGGGACGAAGCAATGACCGCCAAGGAGGTCATTCGCGAGGCGATCGGCACGGCCCGGTTCATCACGCAGCAGTACGTCGCCGACCTGAGCGACCAGGAGCTGCTCATGCGCCCGGTTCCGCAGGCCAACCACCTGGCCTGGCAGCTCGGCCACCTGGTCTGCTCCGCCCACGACATGCTGTCCGGCGTCGGCGTTTCGATGCCGCCGCTGCCCGCCGGTTTCGCCGAGCGGCATTCGCGGGACGCGGCGTCGAGTCCGGACACGGCAGGCTACGCGGAGAAGCAGGCGTACCTGTCGCTGATGGAGCAGGTGCGCGAGGCCGCGCTCGCGGCACTGGAGCGCCTGCCTGACGCGCAGCTCGACCAGCCCGCGCCGGAGGCGATGCGCAGCTACGCCCCGACGGTCGGATCGGTCTTCGCCATGGTCGGCCTGCACGAGATGATGCACACGGGGCAGTTCGCCGTCCTGCGGCGGAAGCTGGGCAAGCCGGTCGTGATCTGACGGCGATCGTAATCTGACGGTCAGTCCTTGCGCTCGCGTGCGAGCCGGCGCAGCGCCGACTGCCGTCGGGCGGCCTTGCGGCGTCCTTCGGCCTCGGTGGGCGGCTGGGCGCCGGGGGCGACGGCGTCGGGGGCCTCATCCTGCGTGACGGCGCGCTCGGTGAGGACGGTGACGGTGTTCTGAAACACCTGGGCGAAGCCGCCGTCGATGAAGACGCGGCGCGTGACGTTCCCGCGGCGGTAGCGCAGCAGGCCGATGTCGAGCTCGCACATGAGCGGGGCCCGGCGGACGAGGACGCCGAGTTCGCCGTCATGGGCGGGGATGACGACCGAGTCGGCGGGCTCGGCGAGCGCCTGGCGCTCCGGGGTGATGACGAGGAGTTCCAGGTGATCTTTAGCCATAGGGGTTTTTTATCGTGGAGCCGTCGAGGCGTCAAACGGGGGCGACCGGCCGGCGCGACGTGACCTTGACATTCGGCGGAGGGGGTCGGACAATCGGAATAGGAAGTTCTGGCAGGCCTTGCGCGCCGGCGTGCAAGCCGGCGCGCGGGCGCCGGGCGCGTTGAGACCGCGCGGGCGGTGGCGTCCGTGACAGGCGAGGAGCACGTTCGATGGAGCAGCCGTCGTCGCATCTGCGCATCAAACGAGCGGACGGCGTGTCGGTGGTGGAGTTTGCCGACCGCAAGATCCTCGAGGAGCTTTCGATCCAGGAGATCGGCGAGGAGCTGGATCGCCTCGTGGGGGGAGAACCAGGGATCAAGCTGCTGCTGAACTTCAAGAACGTCGATCACCTGTCCTCGGCGGCGCTGGGCATGCTGATCACGCTGAACAAGCGCATCAAGGAGCAGGACGGGTCGCTGAAGCTCTCCGACATCAACCGGCAGATCTTCGAGGTGTTCAAGATCACCCGGTTGAACCGCGTGTTTGACATTCACGAGACGGCCCAGCAGGCCATGGCCACCTTCTAGCCGCGCGGCCGGCCTCGGGTGCGACGGGCAGGTCGCCGCCTTCTGGTTTTGCCACGATGAAAGCCCCGAAAGAGTTCGGCGTTAGCGATGCCGACATGGCCGAGATCGCCATCCCGAACGACCTGCGCAGCGCCAAGGCCCCGGAAGACCGCATCCTCGATCAACTCCAACGCTGCCAGTACGACGCCGACACCATTTTTGCCGTCAAGCTGGCGCTCGAAGAAGCCCTGACCAACGCCGTCAAGCACGGCAATCAGAACGACGGGTCCAAGCGGGTGCTGGTGCGCTTCCACATCGACCCGGCCAGGGCCGTCATCATGGTGCGCGATCAGGGCCCCGGGTTCTGCCCCAGCGACGTTCCGGACTGCACGCGCGACGAGAACCTCGAACGGCCGAACGGACGCGGCATCATGCTCATGCACGCGTACATGACCAGCGTCTGCTTCAACAGCACGGGCAACGAAGTATGGATGCTCAAGAGAAATCCAAAGGCGCCGCCGCCCGCAGCCGGTCGATCGTCTTCGGCGACGCCCTGAGGGCCGTCGTCCGCGAGGTCGGCCGGGCGCGCGTCGTCGCCCTGGGCGGCTCCATTGAGCTGGAGACCGCCGACGCCTTCGGCGCCGGCCTGCCGGACCTCGTCTGCCCCGAGACGCCGCACCTCATCCTCGACCTGGCCGAACTCGAGTTCATCAGCTCGATCGGCATTTCGGCCATCGTCGCCGCCCACCGCCGGGCCAAGGCTCTGCGCGGCAGCGTGCAGATCGTTGCGCCACGGGCCCCGATCGCCCGCCTGCTGGAGTTGACGCGCCTGTGCGACCTGATCCCCGTTCGGCAGACCATCGCGGCCGCCCTCGACGGCTTCGAAAGGCCCAACTAGGCGTTTCCCCGGTTCGCGGATAGCCGATTTCGAGTCATAGTTCGGACCGCTTCCGTCCGTCGGAGCTTCCGGAGACGGATTTTGCCCTGTCACGCCGCCATCGTGTGCCCGCGAGTCGCCGACGCCCTGGTCGCCGGCACGAAACGTCTCGAATCGCGCCTGATGCGCCGCCGCCGGCCCCCCTTCGACTGCGTTCGCGCCGGCGATCGGGTGTATTTCAAGCTCAGCGGCGGCCCGTGGATCGGCCGCGCCACCGTCCAGCGCGTCTTGCAGTTGGCGGGGCTGCGGCCCGCGGATGTGCGCGGCCTGCGCCGCCGCTACGGGGCGCGGATTCTTGCGCCGCCGGCCTACTGGCGCGGCCGGCTGCGGGCGCGCTACGCCGTGCTCATCTGGCTGCGGGGCTGGACGAGCGCGGCCGCCGCGCCGGCCTTGCCGCGTCAGTACGGGTCGGCATGGGTGACGATGGGCCCAGGGGCGGAATTGACGCGCCGCGCGCCGCACCTAACAATGGCCGAATCGACTCGAAGGAGCCGGGCCGATGGCCGTGCGGCTGCTGCACATCGCGGACACGCACATCGGAGCCGGCTGGCCGCGCCGAAGGCCGGCGCGCGACGCGCGGCCGTATCGCGGCGATGATTTCGCGCGGGCGTACCAGCGCGTGGTCGAGCGCGCCCGAGAGCACAACGTCGACCTCGTGATCCACGCCGGCGACCTGTTCGACCATCCGCGACCGACGCAGGCGCACGTCGCCGAGGCCTGCCAGCCGCTGTTGCGACTGGCGCAGGAGGGCGTGCCGGTCGTGATCGTTCCGGGCAATCACGAGCGCTCGGCGCTGCCGGCGTGTCTGTGGCTTGCGCATGAGAACATCCACATCATGGCGGAGCCTCGAACCGTGCTGCTGAACTGCCGCGGCGTGCGCGTCGCGGTGTCAGGCTTTCCCTGCGTGCGTCGCGGCGCCGCCGCCCAGTTTGACGACAACCTCCGGGCCACCGGCTGGTCACGGACCCGCGCCGAGGTGCACATCCTCGCCGTGCACCAGACGTTCCGCGGGGCACGCTGCGGACCGGCGGACTATGTCTTCCGCGGCGGCGACGACGTGATCGACGCCGAGGCCGTACCCGGCGAGTTCCACTACGTCGCCGCCGGCCACGTCCATCGTCACCAGGTGCTGCGCGGCGGGTTGCCCGGGGGCCCGCCGGTCGTCTACGCCGGCTCGCCCGACCGCATCAGCTTCGCGGAGATCGACGAGCCGAAGGGCTGCGTGCTGGTCACCTTCGCCGACGGCCGCGCAGACCCGCGCTTCATCGAGCACGAGGTGCGGCCGATGTGCAACGTCGCCATCGACGTGGGCGGCCACACCGCCCGCACGCTGCCGCAGGCGGTGCACGAGCGGCTCGCGGCGGCGCCGCACGGCGCGGTCGTCGCGCTGCGGCTCACCGGCCAGGTCACGCGCCACGCCCTGCGAGACGTCCGCCTGGCGGGGCGCATCGCGCGCATGCGCCCCGACCTGATGGTCCACACGTCGTGGAACGGCGTCGAGTGGGTGCCCGAGCGCGAGGCCGACGAGCTTCGGCGCAGTCCCGGGCTGACCGATTCGCCGGGCGGGGTCTTCTCGGTGCTGGACGCGCCGCCGCCGGTCGCCGTCGCCGTAACGCGCGAGCGCGTCGGCGAGCTTCCGGCGTCGTGTGGCACCTATGCGTTGCTCGACGACGGCGGCCGCCTGCTGTACGTCGGCAAGGCGCTCAACGTCCGGGCCCGCGTCCGCGCGCACCTGCGCAGCCGGCCGACGAGCACCGCGGCGTGGACGGCGCAGGTGGCGCGCATGCAGATGCGCCCCGCGGCGCACGAGCTCGAAGCCCTGCTGGTGGAGGCCGAGCTCGTGCGCCGCCTTCGGCCGCCATTCAACCAGCAGATGCGCCACTGGCGGCGCTACTGCTACGTGGTGGAATCCGGCCGCGCCTTTGGCCAGCTCGACATCTGCGAGGACGCCGGCGGCGGCGCAGCGTGCCACGGTCCGTTTCGAAGCCGCTGGCAGGCGCGCGACGCGATCGAAACCCTGGCCTCGTGGATCGGCACGGCTCTGTGCCCGCAGGAGGCAACGGCCCCGCGGCTGGCCGGCGGCGCGCAGTTGTGCGAGCGGTACTTCGCCGGCGCATGTGCCGGTCCGTGCGCCGGGCGCGTCTCCCCCGTCGAATACGAGCGCCGCCTCGCGCTGCGCCGCGCCGTCCTGTCCGGCGCGGTCTCGCTCGAAGCCGCAGCGCTCGACGCGGCGGGGCAATGGCCGTTGCCGCAGGACGAAGACCTGCGGGTCGCCGTCGAGGCGCTGATCCATCGTTGCGAACGTCTCCGCCAGGCGCGCGAACTCATGAACGGGCTGCTCGTGCTCGGCGACGATCCGCATGTGCGCACCGCCGTCGTCATCGGCGCCGCCGGCCTCGCGCTCGAATCGCTTCGCCGCGACGTCGCCGAGACCGCCCGCGTCCGCGCCTGGGCGCTCGACCGCGCGGCGCGGCATCCGGCGCCCGCCTTTGTCCCGCGCGGCGTCGCCGACAGCCTGACGACTGCCGCGGCGCACCTCGGCCGCGCCGGGCGCGGCTTCATCAGCGCGGTGGAGTTGCAGGGGGCGTCCGCCGCCGAGCTGCACCAGCGCCTGTGGGGGCCGATCGTCCGAGCCGCGAGCGCCGGCGCGCCGTGACCCCGCAGGGCGTGTGCCGCATAGGACGTGAGCCGATCCGAACCCCGATCCGAGGTCTGAGGGCAAGGGCCGCGGGGCTGCCGCCGGTCAGGCCAAGTGGTCGAAGTCGCGTCCGCGGGCCTGCCGTTCGCGCGTGGCCCGTTCGAGCTTCTGGCGCTCGATGTAGCTGAGGCTGCGCAGGCCGTGTTCGTGGACCTTCTTCAGGATCGCGTCGATCTCCTCTTCGGCCCGCTGCTCGCGCTCCTGCCGCGCTTCCCAGCCGCCGGGGTTCGGGTTGCCGGCCGGCCGCGACGGGCCGCCGCGGAGCTTCTTCATCAGCCGCGAGAACCAGCCTTCGGTGCGGTGATAGCGGCCGGCGTGCTCGTAGGAGCGGAAGTGCTCGTCGCGCAGGCCGTAGCGGGCGGCCTGGAGCGCCTGGTAGGAGCTGATGCCGCCGAATACCGCGATGCCGATCAGGATGAAGCTGGGCGGCTGCTGCGTCAGGCCCCAGAGGCCGAGCGCGACGGCGCCGACGACGCCGATCTGGGCGGAGATGGTGAGCGCCCGGTGCATGCCGATGATCGGCCAGAGGATCGTCCACAGGAGCTGCCCGCCGTCGAGCGGGTAGATCGGCAGCAGGTTGAAGTAGAGCAGGTACAGGTTGATCCAGAAGAACAGCGCGACGTACCACAACCACGCATGGTCCTGAATCGCCCGTCCCACCTCGGCCGAGATGGGCGTGAACGGGTTGAGCGACACGGCGTCCCAGCGGCCGACGGCCAACATCAGCACCAGCGCGCTGACGACGCAGAAGCCGACGTTCACCAGCGGGCCACAGGCGACGGTGACGAACTGGGCCCACGGCGTCTGCGGCGCGCGGGCGAAGGCCAATCCGCCCAGCGGCCACATGAGAATCTGGTCGGCGTCGCCGCCGACCGAGCGGGCGCCGAAGCAGTGGCCGAACTCGTGGCAGAGGATGATGGCGAACAGCATGCTGAGCCAGCACAGGTTGAAGCTCAGGTCGGCGCGGCCGTCGAACAGGCGGAACGCCATCCAGATCAGGTAGATCACGTGGACGCGCACCGCGATGCGCGAGAACGTGAACAGCCGGATTGACTGCGTCAGGAAGTCCATGATTCCCAGGATGGCTCCGGGGCGGCGAGCGTAGCCGGACCGCCGGGCGCGCTCACTCTGAGCGACGTTGCCCTCAGCGACCGCACGTGAGGCGCTCCTCCCGGGAACAGTATAGATGCGCGGCGGCCTGACGGCACGCTTGGGCGGCCCAAGCTCGGGCGCGAGTCGCTGGCTGTACCGGCCGTGCGCCGATGACGCCAGGCGCCCGAGCGCGACTCCGCGCGGCGTGCCCCGGCATGGTCACACGCGGAACAGCGCGCCGAGCCGTTTGCCCAGGGCCAGTGATGCGCCCGCGATGGTGACAATCAGCAGCAGCATGCCCCAGACCCCGAGCGCCGATGCGACCTCCGTCCCCTTCTCCGGTATCGCCGCCAGGTTCCAGATCGCCTTCGTGATCGGATAGTGCTCCTTGTCGAACGCGAGGATCAGGCTGTCCGAGACCTCCAGCATCGAGCGGCTGAACACGAGCAGGCTGCCGGCGATCAGGTTCGCCGCCAGCAGCGGTACGACCACCGACCACATCACCCGCAGCCGCCCGGCGCCAAGGTTTTCCGCCGCCTCCTCCAGCGCCACCGACGTCTGCTCCAGGCCCGACGCGCACGACCGCACAATGAACGGCAGTCGCCGCACCGCATAAGCGATGACCAGCAGCGGCGTCGGGTCGTTGGTGATCGGGTTGAGAAACGCGACGGGCGAATCGCCCTGGGTAAGGGCGAAGTAGCCGAACGCCAGCACCAGGCCCGGCACGGCCAGCGGCAGCATCGCCAGGTTGTCGAGCACGCCGGTGAGCCACGAGCGCCGCCGCACCACGAGATACGCGATGGCGAATCCGAGCGCCAGGTCGAGCGCAGTGGCCAGCGTTGAGAGCTTGAAGCTGTTGACGACGCTCAGGGCCGCCTGGCCGCCGGTCGAGCCGGTGCTCAGCTCGAATCTGAGCAGCGCCTGGTGGTGCTGGAGCGTCATGTGCCCGGGATCGAAGTCGATGAGCCCGCGGCCGGCGATGCTGTACAGCACGACGCCGATGTGCGGCACGATCGCCAGCAGGAAGACGAGGGCGAAAGGCAGGCTCGCCAGCAGCGACCCAAGCGCGCCCAGCGGTCGCGGCTCGGACACGACCGTCGCCTTGGCCGCCATCTGCCCGGAGCCGCGCCCGAGGACGAGCTTGCCGGCGGCGTATGCGAGGATGCTCATGGCCAGCAGCACGACGACGAGGGCGTAGGCGTCGCCCGCGGGCGCGCTGGTCTGGAGCATGTCGAAGACCTGGACGGCGGCGAGATCGCGGTAGCCGACCATGAGCGGGGTGCCGATCTCGGTGAAGGACCAGATGAAGACGATGGTTCCGCCGGCGAAGAGTCCGGGCCGCATCAGGGGGAGGGTGATGCGCCAGAAGCGTCGCCAGGGGCCGGCGCCGAGGTTTCGCGCGGCCTCGCTCATGGCGGGGTCGATGTTGGCGAGGGCGGCCTGGACGTTGAGGAAGGTGATCGGGTAGAGGCTCAGCGTCTCCAGCGCCACGACCGACCAGAACGGGTACGCCAGCCAATCGATGGTCTGATCAGGCGCGAGCAGCCCCCACTCGACGAGCAGCAGGTTGATCCCGCCCTGCCTCGCCAGCAGGCCCTTGAGCCCCAGCGCCCCGACGAATGGCGGCAGGATCAGGGGCACCAGCAGCAGACTGAGCCAGACCGGCTTGCCGTAGAACCGGAACGACTCGGCGATGAGCGCCAGCGGCACGGAGACCGCCAGGCACAGCAACGTCACCGCCAGCGCCAGCCACAGGCTGTTGAGCAGGTGCGCGCGGTAACCGGTGTCCGCGTCGAATACCTGCTCAAACCAGTACAGCGACCACCCGCCCTCGTCGATGAAGCCCTCGCGGACCACGGCATAGATCGGCCACAGCAGCACGACACCCAGCGCAAAGATCAGCGCCAGCGTCAGAAGGTGACTCATCGGCGTGCGCGGTGTCATCGTGTCGGCATTGTCCGAAGCCGTCCCTGGTCGCCGTCCCGGACCCGGAACGCGGACGGTACGTTGCGGGTCGTACCGTGGCAAGGCGCTTGACGGAGCCGAGCCGGGCGTCTGGTTGTCGGCATGCTGGACCGGTTGTTGGCAGGCGGCTTCCTCCGGTATAAGCACTGCGACAGGCCGAGCGAGGACGGCCCCCAAGGGTAAGACAGGCCGCGCTGGGCAACCAGACCGACGTCTGGCGAACGTGGAGATGCGGCGCAATGAGGACCGTGGGCGTCACTCCGCCGGGGCGCGCATTCACCCTGATCGAATTGCTCGTCGTCGTGGCGATCGTCGCGCTGCTCACGGCCCTGCTCTTCCCCGCGATGAACCGCGCCCGCGAGCAGTCACGGCTGTCGGTCTGCGGCTCGAACCTGCGGCAGCTCGGCGTGGCCGTCACCGCGTACGCCGCCGCCAACCGCGACGCGATCCCGCGCGGTCCGGCGACGCCGATCCCGTACTTTCCGCAGCAGGGCTGGGACGAGTGGGCGAGCAACCAGTTGCGGATCGGGGCGCTCGGCGAACACCAGGGCTGGGGCGGGCTCGGCGAGCGCGAGCTCGGCGAACCGCGCGCGTTCTTCTGCCCAGCGGACGACACCAACGACCCGGTAGAGGAGCTTGAGAAGCTGAACCGGTCACCCGGCGCCGACGCCTACGGCTCGTATCTCTACCGGCAACGCGACCAGACGACGCGCGACCGTCTCAGCCACCTGGGGCGCAGCTCGGTTGGCTTCGAAGCGCGCGCCCTGGCGGTCGACGCCAACAGCCTCGGGCCCGAGGAATTCCGCCGCACCAACCACCAGGCCCGCGAAGTCAGCCTGCTGTACGTCGATGGCCACGTCATACGCCGGCACAACCGCAACGACGTGTTCAGCATTCGCATGGTCGATTTCTTCGGCTTCCCGGAGAGCATGGAGCGCCGGCTCAACGAAATTGTCGTCGCGGCCGATTTCGCCGAGCGCGGCGACCCGGCCAAGGCGCCGCCGTTGCCGTGACCGCCGGAAAGCGTGCCCGGCCGCCGCCCTCGGCCGCGCGCCCGGCTTGAGCACGGTTCGCGCCCGGGTATGATCGCGTCGAAGCGTCTCGACGTCGCCGCGCGCCCTGGCGCATCCCGGCGAGTCGCCGGCCGGAGCCCGTTTGGATTCTCGCGTGAACAAGCCGCTGCTCGTCCTGCCTCCGTCGCCGCCGCGCTGGCCGCTCATCGAGAACCTGCTGGCCGATGAGCCGGCGGGCCGGATGAGCGACCTGAAGGCCCGCTTGTGCGAGCCGCCGGCGGAAGCGCAGGATGCGCTCGCGCTTCAGCCGGACGGCGCCCACGCGCGGGCCTTCGCCTGCCTGCGGCGCAAGCACGACGTCGGCGTGCTCAGCCAGCTCTTCACGCACGCCGACCACCGGCGTCACGGCCACGCGCGCCGGCTCGTTCAGACGCTGCTGAGCTGGTTCGACATGACCGGCGGCAAGTGGCTGTACGCGACCAGCCCGGAGGAGCTGCACGCCGCCTTCTTCGAACACTTCGGCTTTCGCGTCCTGCACCAGGGTGGTGCGCCGGCGGGCATGATGACGCTGCTGCGCACCCCGGCGGGCGTGCCGGGCGATTCGCTTTCGCACGAGGGGGGAGCGGTGACGGTGCGCGAGCTGGGCCGCAGCGATTGGCCGCTGATCGTGGCGCTGCTTCAGCATCGGCCAGGGCCCGACCCGCGTGTCCCGATCGCCGAATCGGCGCTGGCCGCCGAGGTCACGGCGTTCGACCTGCTGGAGCATGCCGACAAGGGAGTATGCAGCCTGCTCGGGGCCGGCGACGGGCGGCGCCTGGTCGGCGTGGCCAGCCTGGCGACCGACCAGCTCGGATCGCGCACCTACGCCATGATCCTGCCGCACGGCTCAGCACCCGCGGAGCTGCGTGCCGCCGTCCTCGAGCTCGCCGCCAGGAAGGGATACCAGCACGTCGATTTCCCTCTGGAGGCGGTGACGGGGCCGTCGGCGACCGGCGGCGCGTCGCCTGCGACGTCCTGAGCACGCTCCCGAGCCGAGGTTATCCGGCACTCTCGTTGACAGTCGTCCGGAGGGCGCGCGGCGGCCGGAGGACCCGCCTGCGAATGGCTTCGGGCCTGCGACGCGAGGGAAGACGCTCCGCTGCGACTAGCGTGACGAAACAGGCGAGCATGCCGATGGGGCCGCAAAAAAAAAGGCGCCGCCATTGCACTCTTATAGGAGTGTGTTACACTCCCCTGAGAGTTCTGCGCGGCCGGCCGCTCGCGCCCCGCCTGCCGCGATAGACCTTCAAGGAAACGCCCCATGCTCGACTCCGCGTGGTCCGCACCCTCCGATCCCGCCGCTGTGTCCCGTTTGCCCTTGGCACGCACCACCGCCGTGGCGTCCCTGCCGCAACGCGCCCGCCGCCTGCTGCGCAGCCTCTGGAGCGCCCGCCGCACGCGCGTCAGCGCCGCCGTCGTCGTGCCGATCGCCGCGGTAGCCGTCGGCGCGCTGGCACTGAGCAGCGTCCGCGTCGAATTCGCGGCGCCAGCGATGGTGCTGGGCGTCGTGCTCGCGGCCGCGGCGTGCGAGTTCGTCGATTCGAGCCTGGGAATGGGCTACGGCACGACGCTCACGCCGCTGCTTCTGCTGGTCGGGTTTGAGCCGCTGGAGATCGTGCCGGCGGTGCTCATGAGCGAGTGCCTGACGGGGCTGGCGGCGGGGCTGATGCACCATCGCGACGGCAACGTTGACTTCGTGCGCAATCCGCGCGCCTGGCAGACGACGCTGCTGCTGCTCGCGCTGACGCTGGTCGGAGCCGCCGGCGCCGCCGTGCTCGCCGTGCATATCTCGAAGTTCTGGATGACGGCGACGATCGGCGCGATCGTCCTGGGCGTGGGCGCCATGATCCTCGGCACGGCGCGGCGCCAGTTGCGCTACCGCCCGCTGCACATCGTGCTCCTGGGCGGACTCGCCGCGTTCAACAAGGGGCTGAGCGGCGGCGGGTATGGGCCGCTGGTGACCGGCGGACAGGTCGTCGCGGGCATCTCGCCGCGCCAGGCCGTCGCGATCACGTCATTGGCCGAGGGTGTAACCTGCCTTATCGGCCTCGTGGTGTACGTGCTGCTGGCCGGCTGGCCCGCGTGGAACCTCGCCCTGCCGCTCACCGGGGGCGCCTTGCTCAGCGTGCCGCTCGCGACGCTTCTGGTCCGGCGTCTGCCCGAGACGGGGATGCGCCGGGCGGTTGGCGCGATCACTGCCGTCCTGGGCGTTGCTACACTCGGCCGGCTGTTCTTCTAGCGGCCGGCCAGCGGAGCCTGTAAGGGTCTCGTTTGCCGCACCGGCGGGCGCGAACCGACGTTATTGCATCGGCCCGAGCCGTGGCGGTAGACTAGATCGACGTCAGATCGGCGTACCGATCCGTTGCACCATCACGTCTGAGTTCTAGCAGATGAGGAGTCACCCATGAGGACGGTCCTTGGACACGTGGTCGTGGTCGCGCTGGCGGCGGCGTGGCCGGCGCTGGGGAATCAATCGGTTGACGCAGCGGCGTCGTCCGGCAATACCGCGCGTTACGTTGCCATCCCCAATGTGCGCGAGTTTTCGGGCGAACTGATCGCCCGGCCGACCCAGCACGAAGACTGGATGAAGCGCGGGCTGACCGATGCGCAGGCGCAGCAGCAGGCTCAGCTCGCAACGACGGCGCTGTCCGCCTATGCGCGCATCGACTACGTGCCCGAGACCGACGAGTACATCATCGAGGTCCCCGCCGGAAAGGACGAGAACGCCGTCGCCGACGAGCTGCTGGCGACAGGGCTGTTCCAGTATGTCGAGCCGAACTGGATCGTTTACCCCGTGGCCTGCCCCAACGATCCGCTGCTGGGCAACCAGTGGCACCACGCGGCCTCGCGCATGCAGAGCTGCGACGCCTGGGGCCTGCACACCGGCAACCCGACGGTCGGCGTCGGCATCTGCGACACGGGCGTGCTGACGACTCACCAGGACCTGCTGCTCAATCGCCGGCAGGCCTATAACGCGGTGGACCAGCTCTGGGAGTCCCAGGGCGGCGCGATCGGCCCGATTCACCCGCACGGCACGCAGACCACCGGCTGCGCCGCCGCCAACGGCAACAACGGCGTCGGCGTGTCGGGCACGGGGTGGAACCTCGGCCACCGCATGCTGCGCGTCAGCAACAGCACGGGCGGCGGCTCGAGCCTGGCGGTGTTGCAGCACGCGGCCCGCAAGTCGATCGAGAGCGGCGACAAGGTCGCGAGCGTCAGCTACTCGGGCGTGGACAGCGCGTCGAACCTGACGACGGCGACCTATATCAAGAACCTGGGCGGCATGCTGGTCTGGGCCGCGGGCAACGAGAACCGCAACCTGACGCTGGGCGACCGCGACGCGGACGACATCATCGTCGTGGCCGCGACCGACTCGAACGACGCCAAGGCGAGCTTCTCGAACTACGGGATCTTCGTGGACGTCGCCGCGCCGGGCGTGAGCGTCTACACCACGACCTCGTCGTCGAACAGCGCCTACACCGCGGTGAGCGGCACGAGCTTCGCCTGTCCGCTGACGGCCGGCCTCGTCGGCCTGATCTGGTCGGCCAACCCTTCGCTCACGCATGACCAGGTCGAGGCCGTGCTCAAGCAGGGCTGCAAGGACCTGGGCGCCGCCGGCGTCGACAACATCTTCGGCCACGGCCGCATCAACAGCTACAACTCGCTCGTGCTCGCGGGCGGCGGCGGTGGCATCACCGACTGCAACGGCAACGGCGTGGACGACGCCACCGACATCGCCAACGGCACCAGCCAGGACTGCAACGCCAACGGCGTGCCCGACGAGTGCGACATCGCCGGCGGTACGAGCCAGGATGCCAACGGCAACGGCGTGCCGGACGAGTGCGACCCGCCGCCGCCGGCCTCGGGGGTGCTGTGGCTGGTGTTCGAGACGTCGGTGTCGCTGCCGGGGCTCGGGACGGTGGCGCCGCAGGACGTCGTGTCCTATGACGAGAGCACGAACACCTGGGCAATGATCTTCGACGGCAGCGACGTCGGGTTGTCGTCGCTGGCGATCGACGGCCTGGCCCGGATGAGCGACGGCTCACTGCTGCTGTCGTTCACGGCGGCGGCGACGATCCCGGGTGTTTCCGGCACGGTGGATGACTCCGACATCGTCCGCTTTGTCCCGACTTCGCTCGGCGCCAATACCGCCGGCGCGTTCTCGTGGTACTTCGACGGCAGCGACGTGGGGCTGACGACCAACGACGAGGACGTCGACGCCATCGCTCTGACGGCCGACGGACGGCTCGTGCTCTCCACGCTCGGCTCGTTCAGCGTGTCCGGCGTCAGCGGCACGGACGCCGACCTGATCGTCTTCAACGCGACCAGCCTGGGCGCCAACACCGCCGGCACGTTCCAGATGTACTTCGACGGCAGCGACGTGGGGCTTTCGACCACGAACGAGGATGTGGACGCGGCGTGCATCCTGCCGAACGGGGACATCCTGCTTTCGACGATCGGCAACTTCTCGGTGGCCGGCGTTTCGGGCCAGGACGAGGACATGATCGCGTTCACGCCGACGTCGCTCGGGACGAACACCGCCGGGAGCTTCTCGATGCGGCTTGATTTCTCGACGATCGGCGTCACGACCGATGTGCGTGCGGTGGCGTTCGTCGAGTAGATTCGTTTTTCCGCTGGACCGCGTACCTACGTCAGAGCCGGGCTGTCCCCAGCCCGGCTCTGCGGAGGCGTTTCCGATCCGAGCCGCGACCGTGAGGGAGCGGTTGCGCCAGGCGATCCACGCCGGGGTTCCGATCCGAGCCGCGACCGTGAGGGAGCGGTTGCGCCTTCAAGCCGGACCGTGATGGAGCGGTTGCGCCGGACGATGCTCCCGGGTTCTGATGGTTGATTTCTCTCAGTTCCGGGCTGAGGACAGCCCGACTCTTGAGCACCGTGCACATCGCACTCCGCACACTGCGTTCTGCACGCCGCACCCTGCACTATGCGTTAATCCCATACAGCGGCTCGAACTTGGCGCGCAGGTAGCGCACGAACGGCTCGGCCGACAGCGGCCGGCCCGTGACCGCCTGCACCAGCTCCGCCGCGCGGTGGCGCATGCCGTGGCGGTGGATATTGCGGCGCAGCCATTCGAGCAACGGCGCGTAGCTTCCGCGGCGGAAGTGGTCGTCGAGGTCGGGCATGGCAGCGCGGGCGGCCTCGAAGAACTGGGCCGCGTAGAGGTTGCCCAGCGCGTAGGTGGGGAAGTAGCCGACGGCGCCCATGCTCCAGTGAATGTCCTGGAGGCAGCCGTTGGCGTCGCTGTCGGGCGTGATGCCGAGCAGCGATCTCATGCCGTCGTTCCAGGCCTGCGGTATGTCGCGCACCGCCAGCTTGCCGGTCATCAGCCGCCGCTCGAGGTCGAAGCGCAGCATGATGTGCAGGCCGTAGGTGACCTCGTCGGCCTCGACGCGGATCAGCGATGGGCGCACGTTGTTGATCGCGAGAACCCAGTCGTCCAGCCGCACCTCGGCCAGCGACGTGAATTGCTGCGTCAGCGGACCGAACCAGTGCTCCCAGAACGGCCGCGAGCGCCCGACGAAGTTCTCCCACATGCGCGACTGCGACTCGTGGATGCCGAGCGACACGGACTGCCCCGCGGGCGTGCCCGCGTGGGCCGCATCCAGTCCCTGCTCGTAGAGCGCGTGCCCCACCTCGTGCATCGTCCCGAACAGCGCCGCCGGCAGGAAGCGCTCGTCGTACCGAGTCGTGATCCGCACGTCGTGCGGGCACGTGCCCGAGCAGAACGGGTGCATCGAAACGTCCATCCGGCCCGACTGAAAATCGAAACCCAGCGCCGCCGCCACGCGCCGGCAGAACTCGGCCTGCGATTCCTTCGGACAGTAGCGGCTCAGCAGCGCCACGTCCGGCTTCCGCGGCGCCTTGGCGATCGCCGCCGCCAGCGGCACCAGCGCCTTCTTCAACTCGTCGAAGACCGCCGCCACCTCGGCGCTGCGCGCCCCCGGCTCGTACTCGTCGAGCAGCGCGTCGTACGGCTCGCCCTCGAAACCGATCAGCTCCGCCGCCCGGCGCTTCAGCTCCAGCAGCCGCTCCAACGGTGGCGCGAACAGCTCGAAGCGCGACTCGCGCCGCGCCCGCGCCCACGCCTGCTTCGCCAGCGAGCTGACCTTCGCCGTCTCGCGCACCAGCTCCGTCGGCAGCCGCCGCGCCCGCTCCATCCGCCGCCGCATCTCACGCAGGTTGGTCGCCGACGCCCACTCGTCGACCCGCCCGTTGCGTTCGGCTTTGCCCAGCGCCGTCGCGAACTCGTCGCCGGTCAGCCGCTCGTGGGCCAGGCCGGCCACGAGCGCCAGTTGCTCGGCGCGCTGCTCGACGCCGCGCGGCGGCATGCAGGTCTCCTGGTCCCAGTCGAGCAGCGACTCGATCGAGCCGAGGAGGTGATACTGGCGCGTGGCGCGCTCGAATTCGGCGTAGTGGCTGGTGGTCACGGGTACCTCCGCTCGGGGCGAACGTGGCCTTCGTTGTCTCGCGCCAACCCGGACGACCGCGTTACGGCGCCCGTCCAGTCGAGACGCCAGGCTGCCGCCGCGATACGCTGCGCCGGCGCCGGTGAAACCCGAAGGCTACTCACAAACCATTCGGAATGTCCACTCCGGTCCGCGGCGCGTCAACTCGGCGACGCCCCGCAGCGCTCGTCCAGCCAGGCGGACCCGGACGCGCTCGTCCGCGGCTTCGAGCACCGTGGCGCCGCCGTCCTCCAGCCGGCGCACCATTCCCCGGCCGCCCTCCAACGGCCCCTCGTATTCCAGGTATCGCCGCCTGTGGTCGGCGATGCGTTCGGCGGGCATGGGGGCTGGCTCCACAAGCGGGTTGTGCCGGAGACGCCAGGTCGCGAGCCGCTCCTGCCCCGGGAGGGAGATCAGGAGGTCCCAATGCACGCCATCGGGCGCCGTGTGTTCGAGCACCGCGAACGCGGCCCCGGCCGATAACGCGGGTTCGGTCGGCGGAGCGGGCGGCGGCGGGTCGAAGGTGTGCCTCGGACGCCTCTCCCGTCGATATGTCTCGCGCTGCGCCGCGTAGTCCTCCGGCTGAAGCGCATGCCAGAATTCCTCGCCGGTCTCGGCCCACTGCGCGATGCGACAGAGCGTTGGAATGCACCAGCCGCAGCCCGTCCCGGCGCCGAGGCACTCCGAGAGCTGCGACGGATGCCGTGGCCTTTCGCGCTTTGCGAAGCTCAGCAGCTTCCGCAGGGGGACGTCGTAGCAGTAGCAGATCTTGTCATCCGGCGTCACGTCGGGCTCTCGACCGGGCGCAGGAGCAGGCTTCGACGCGCGATTATACGGGGCGGCGCGCAGCTTGGGGCGGCGCTGATTGCCGCGGACTGGCAGGAAACCCGCAAGACCGCGGCGTTTGCCGCGCTCCGCGGGCAGGGCTACGATGACGCGCCGGTTTGGCAATCACGCCGATCAGCCGGGCGGCGCTTTGGCGGAGAGCGGGGATGTCCGGGCGCGTCACGCAGGCCCAGGTCGAGAAGCTTACGCAACAGATCGGCCGCGAGATGTTCGAGCGCGTGCGGCTGGCCGCCGCCAGTCCCTTCCAGGCCAACTGGTGGCAGGAGCTGGCGCTCAAGCAGTGCATGCGGCACGACTGGCTGAAGGTGCAGGCCTTTCGCTTCATCGACGTGCTGCCCACCATGGCCGGCGCGGCGGACGTCGCCCGGCACCTGCGCGAGTACTTCGTGCATCCGGCGTATTCTGGCGGGTCGCGGTCGCGCGCCTCCGCGGAGGGCGACGGGAACGGTGCTGGTCGGTCGGTGGACGGCGGCCGCGGGGAGGCGGACGCGCCGGCCGCGGATGGCTCGGCGGGGCTGCTGCGCTGGGTGGCGCGGCTGATGAGCTTCGAGCGGGCGGACTCGCCGCGCGCCCGCCTGCTCGCTTGGCTGGCGCAGCGCGGCGCCGCGGCGATGGCGGGGCGGTTCATCGCGGGTTCGACCCCGGCGGCGGCGGCGCGCGCGGTGCGGCGGCTGCGCGGCCAGCGCATGACCTTCACAATGGACGTGCTGGGCGAGGCGGCGCTGTCGGACCGCGAATCGGAGTATTACCAGCGGGTCTATCTCGACCTGCTCACCTCGCTGCCGCGCGAGGCCCAGGCCTGGCCGCATGAGCCGCAGATCGACGAGGCCGACGGCGTGCGGCTGCCGCGCGTGAACGTGTCGGTGAAGCTCAGCGCGTTGTTCTCGCGCTTCGACGCGATCGCCCCGCAGGCGACGGCGGAGCGGGTGAAGGCGGCGCTGCGGCCGCTGATGCGCCGCGCGCTGGAGGGCGGCGCGCACCTGCACGTCGACATGGAACACTACGCCATGAAGGATCTCACGCTCGCGATCTTCCGCGACGTGCTCATGGAGGACGAATTCCGCGACTATCCGCACTTCGGCATCGTGTTGCAGGCGTACCTGAAGGACTGCGAGCGTGACGCGGCCGAGCTCATGGAGTTCGCCCGCCGCCGCGGGACGCCGCTCTGGGTGCGGCTCGTCAAGGGCGCCTACTGGGACACCGAGACCGTGCACTACGACCAGGAGGGCTGGCCGTGGCCCGTCTGGGAGCAGAAGTGGCAGTCCGACGCCTGCTTCGAGCGCGTCTCGCGCCTGCTGCTCGAGCGGCATCAGTACGTGCGCGTCGGCTTCGGCAGCCACAACGTCCGCAGCCTGGCGCACGCGATGGCGTTGCGGCGGCTGCTGGGCGTGCCGGGCGACCGCTTCGAGCTTCAGATGCTGTACGGCATGGGCGACCCGATCAAGCACGCCGCCGTCGCCATGGGCCAGCGCTGCCGCGTCTACACGCCCTACGGCGAGATGATGCCGGGGATGGCGTACCTGATCCGCCGGCTGCTGGAGAACACGGCGAACGAGTCGTTCCTGAGAAACGCGGCGGATCCTGACGTGCCCGTCGAGGAGCTGCTGCGCGATCCGGAGGAGATCGGCCGCGAGACGCCGCCTTTCGAGAAACCGCCAGTGCTCAAGTTCGAGCGGGGTGAGCTGATCATGGACCCGTTTGAGAACGTGCCCAACGCCGACTTCACGCGCGAGGAAGAACGCCGCCGCATGCTGATGGCGCTCGAGCGGGCGCGCGGCGGGCTCGGGCGCCAGCAACCGCTGATCATCGGCGGCCAGCCGGTCGTCACCGGGCAGTGGTTCGATTCGGTCAACCCGTCGCGGCCCGCGGAGATCATCGGCCGCGTGGCCCGGGCCGATGCCGCCGCCGTCGAGCGTGCCGTGCGGGCCGCGAGGGAAGCGTTCGAGTCGTGGCGGCGAAGCCTGCCGCGGCAGCGGGCCGAGCCGCTGCTGGAGGCCGCGCGGCTGATGCAGCAGGCCCGTTTCGATCTTGCGGCGCTGCTGGCGCTCGAGTGCGCCAAGCCCTGGCGCGAGGCCGACGCGGAGGTCTCAAGCGCCATCGACTACTGCAACTACTACGCCAGGGAGTTCGTGCGTCTCAGCGGCGACGTGCGGCGGCGCGACGTGGCCGGCGAGACGAACGAGTACGGCTACGCGGGGCGCGGCGTCGCAGCCGTCATCTCGCCCGCGAGCGCACCGCTGGCGGCGCTGGCGGGCATGACCGCGGCGGCGATCGTCACGGGCAACACGGTCGTGATGAAGCCGGCGAGCGCCGCCCCGGTCGTCGCCGCGCGCTGGTTCGAGATGCTGGAGCAGGCGGGGTTGCCGCGCGGCGTGGTGAGCTACGTTCCTGGCGCGGGAAGCGAGGTGGGTGAGTTGCTGGCGGCCCATCCGGGCGTGTGCACGATCGGCTTTGCCGGCTCGCCCGCCGTCGGCGCTCGCGTCTACCGGCTCGCGGCGGAGCACCCGTGCGAGGCGCCGGGGCTGAAGCGCGTGATCGCGGCGATGGGCGGCAAGAACGCGATCATCGTGGACTCCGACGCCGACATGGACGATGCGGTCAAGGGCGTGCTGTCGAGCGCCTTCGCGCAGGCCGGGCAGCGATGCTCGGCGTGCGCGCGGTGCATCGTTCTGGAGGCCGTCTACGAGCGCTTCGTCGATCGCCTGGTCGAGGCCGCGCGCGGACTATCGGTCGGGCCGGCGGATGACCCGCGCTATTCCATCCCGCCGCTCGTCGACGCCGCGGCGCAGCGCCGCGTCCGCGAGTACGTCGAGGCGGGCAGGCGCGAGGCGCGCTGCGTGCTGGAGACCGACGTTCGCCAGCTCGTGGAGCAGACGGGTGGCTACTTCGTCGGGCCCACGATCTTCAGCGACGTGCCTCCGGAGACGCGCCTGGCGCGCGATCCGGTCCCCGGGCCGGTCCTGGCGCTCCTGCGCGCCCGCGATTTCGATCATGCCATCGAGCTGTTCAACGCGAGCGGTTTTGGGCTGGCCGGCGGCGTGTACTCGCGCAGCCCCGCGAACCTGGAGCGCGCCCGCGCTGATTGCCGCTGCGGGAATCTCTACATCAATCGCAGGATCACCGGCGAACGCGTCGACGCGCAACCCTTCGGCGGGCACCGCCTGTCGGGCCTCGGCGCCCACGCCGGCGGGCCGGATTACCTTGTCCAGTTCTGCGAGGCGCGCACCATCACCGAGAACACGCTGCGCCGCGGCTTCGCCCCCACGCCGTCCGTCGAGGGCCTCGAGGCGGTCTCAGGGCCCGGCTAGCGATCCGCCCGAGACCCGGGAGATATCGGACCCGACACTCGCTGGCGCTCGCGGCTCGTGCGCTCGTCCGCCGCCAGGTCAGGCGCTCGCGGCTCGTGCGCTCGTCCGCCGCCAGGTCAGGCGCTCGCGGCTCGTGCGCTCGTCCGCCGCCAGGTCAGGCGCTCGCGGCTCGTGCGCTCGTCCGCCGCCAGGTCACGCGCTGGCGGCTCGCATGCGGTGTCCCGCGTCCGGCGCGACATCGGAATGCAGCTTGCTCGCTCGTGACCCGATATACCGTAGGCGGCTGCGCCGCGCCGGCCGGCCCGCCTTGCGCCCCCGTCGGAGGAGCGAGCATGGGTACGATAACATCGGGCGTCGGGCTGATCTCCGGCCTGAACATCGAGCAGATCGTCGCGCAGCTCATCGCCATCGACGCGCGCCCGCGTGACCGCCTGCTCTCGCGCATAACCGGCCTGGACGCGCAACGAACAGCGCTGCTCGATATCTCCGCCCGCATCGCCGGCATCCTGTCGCGCATCAATTCGCTCGCCAAGCCCGACATCTTCAGCGGCACCAGCATCAGCTCCAGCAACCCGGATCTGCTCAGCGTCAGCGGCGGGCAGAGCACGCCCGTCGGCTCCTACTCGTTCATCGTGCGGCAACTGGCCAGCACGCACCAGGTCGTCAGCCGCGGCTTCGCCACGCGCGACGGCGCGTTGCCGCCCGGAGTGATCACCCTCGAATCCGCCGGGGCCCGCGTCAACAACCAGACCCGCCTCGACGAGCTCAACGGCTACGCCGGCGTGCAGCGAGGAAAGTTCAAGCTCACCGACGACAGTGGCGCCAGCGCCACCATCAACATCAACGACGCCGTCACCCTCCGCGAGGTCGTCGACCGCATCAACGACGCCGGGCTCAACGTCAACGCCCAGGTCCGCGGCGACCGGCTCGTCCTCACCGAGACCACGGGCGGCTCGCTGCGCATCAGCGAGGTCGGCGGCGGCTCCACCGCGCGCGATCTCGGCTTCGCCCCCGGAAACACCTTCTCGCCGGACGGCGAGCTCACCGGCGCCGACCTCGTGTTCCTCAGCGACCAGACCCGCCTGTCCGCCCTCAACGACGCCAACGGCGTCCGCCGCGCCAAGGCCGGGGGCGACTTCACCGTCAGCACCGCGGTCGGCAGCTTCAAGGTCGATCTGAGCGAGATCCTGACGAGCGGCACGCGCATCGAGCGGCTGAACCACGGCGGCGGCGTGAACCTGGGCGTGGTGCGGCTGACGACGACGGACGCCGACGGGACGAAGCACACGCACGAGGTCGACCTGGCGGGGCTGCGGACGATCGGCGAGATCAAGTCGGCCATCGAGGCCGCCGTCCCCGACGTCCGGCTGAACCTCGTCAGCAACAAGCTGATCCTGTCCTACGCCGATGCCGGCGCGGCGCGCCAACTGAAGATCGAGGATGTCTCCGGGACGGGGGCGCGCGACCTGGGGATTCTCGGTGAGTCGGCGACGGGCAAGATCACCGGCCGCGAGGTGCTGCTGATCGATCGCCTCCAGGACGTGCTGCTCGCGGTGAACTTCGCCGAGGCCAACACCTTTGGCATCCAGGCGACGATCGACGGCAAGCGCCTGCGCATCGCCGGGCAGGACGGCGGGGCCGTGCAGCTCTCGGCGATCGGCGGCTCGCGAGCGCTCTACGACCTGGGCTTCGACGAGCGGCCCAGCGACGGGCCGCTCGCCGGCGCCCGCATCGTCGGCGGCATCGACTCGGTGCTGCTGCGCAGCCTCAACGGCGGCGCGGGCTTGAACGCCGGGCAGGTCCGGATCACTGCCGGCAGCGGCAGCGCCACGGTCGATCTGTCGGGCGCGGCGACGCTGGCGGAGGTGATCGGGCTGCTGAACCAGGCGGGCGAGGCGAACGGGCTGGGGATCGAGGCGGGCTACGACGCATCCGGCACGCGGCTGGTCGTAGCGAGCCTCGACGGCACGAGCTCGGTGAGCATCAGCGATGAGACCGGCAACTTCGCGGCGCTCAGCGGGCTGGCGCAGGGCTCGGGGCCGGTGTTGCGCGGCGCCGACCTCCAGCGCCAGTACATCTCCGAGACGACGCTGCTCAGCAGCCTGAACCAGGGCGCCGGCGTCTCGCTCGGCACGTTCCGCATCACCAACGCCGCCGGCACGTCGGTCAGCGTGCAGCTCGGCCAGGGACAATACAGGACGCTGGGGGACGTGATCGCCGAGATCAACGCCCGCGGCCAGGCGGTCGGCGCCCGCGCGCGGATCAACGACACCGGCGACGGGCTGCTGGTCGAGTCGATCGACGGCGGCTCGCTGAAGATCACCGATGAGGGCGGCACGACCGCGGCGGGGCTGAACATCGCGGGTCAATCCGACACCGGGCGCATCGACGGCAGCTTCGCGCAGCGGATCGAGATCAACGCCGGCCAGACGCTCGACGACCTGGTGGCGAAGATCAACGGCCGCGGCCTGGCGCAGGCGAGCATCCTCAACGACGGCAGCGCCAACCCATTCCGTCTGAGTCTCGTGTCGCGGGCCACCGGCCTGGCGGGCGAGCTGATTGTCGACGCCGAGGGCTACGACTTCGGCTTCATCACGCTGAACCGCGCCGCCGACGCGCGCGTGCTGCTGGGCAACGATCCGCAGGGCGGGATCCTGGTGACGAGCGGCTCCAACACGCTCAACAACCTGCTGCCGGGCGCCACGGTGTCGCTCAACGGCGTTTCCTCGGAGGCGGTGACCGTCAACGTGACGGAGAACCTCGCGAACCTGACCGACACGATCGACGGACTGGTGTCGGCCTTCAACAGCGCCATGGACCGCATCGCCGAGCTGACCAGCTATGACCCGGAGACCGAGCGCCGCGGGATTCTGCTCGGCGACCGCACGGTCAACTCGATCGAGCGGCGGTTGCAGCGGCTGGCGACGAGCGCGGGGCTGCCGGCCGACGGGCTGATCCGCCGGCTGAGCCAGGTGGGCATCACGCTGGAGAAGGGCCGGCTGAGCTTCGATTCGCAGAAGTTCAACGCGGCGCTGGAGTCGAACCGGGCGGAGGTGGTCGCGTTCTTCACGGATGAGGAGAAGGGCCTGGCGCCGTGGATGAAGAAAGAGCTGGAGGCGATGACGCAGGACAAGGGCCTCATACCGAGCCGCGGCGCCGCGCTGGAGACGCAGAAGAAGCAGATCAACGAGCGCGTCACGGCCATGAACGACCTGCTGCTCCGCAAGCGCGCCCGCTACATGAGCCAGTTCCTGGCGATGGAGCGGGCCTTGTCCGAGCTCCAGTCGCAGCAGGGCGTGCTGTCGCAGCTCTCCACGCTGGCCGCGAACTTCAGCACCAGCCGCCGCTAGCGCCGGCGCCGGCGAGCCGGCACAAGCTGCGCGGGCGGCGGACTGATGCCCGCCGTCCGGAGGACCGATGAATCACGTGAGATGAGCCAGGCCACGCACAAGTCGTTCGAGTACCTCAAGAGCGCGGTCATGACCGCGACGCCCGAGCAGCTTCAGCTCATGCTGCTGGACGGCGCGATCCGCTTCTCCACAAAGGCGCGCGAAGCCCTGGAGAAAAGAGACATCGAGGGCACGTTCAACGCGCTGGAGCGCGCTCAGCGCATTGTGCTCGAGCTCATCAACGGCATGAACCGCGACGCTAACCCCGAGCTCGTCGACCAGATGGCCGGCCTCTACAACTTCATCTACCGCCGGCTCGTCGAAGCCAGCATGAAGCGCGACACGCAGGCCGTTGCCGACGCGCTGCGCATCCTCGAGCACCAGCGCGAGACCTGGCGGCTGCTCATCGACAAGGTCTCGCGCGCAGCGCAGCCTGCCACCGCGGCCCAGGCCGATCCACCCGCTGGCGCCGGCCATTCCGCCGGCGCGCTCAGCCTCGAAGTGTGACGCGCGGCGCTCTCAGTGCGCCAGCAGGTTCCGCCCGGTGTCCGCCGCGAAATAGTGCGCCCGCGCCAGGTCCGGCACGAGGCGAATGGCCTCTCCCGGCCGCACGACGCCGCCCCGCTCCCAGCGGCACACCAGGCGCGGCAGCCGCGGCGCATCGGCGATCACCTGCACCCGATCACCCAGCGTCTCGACCCCGTGCACAACGGCGCAGATCGCCGGGCCGGCGTCGACAGCCGCGGGCCGAAGCGCGTCGGGCCGGACGCCAAGGGTCAGGCGCTCGCCGGCGCGGGGGGTGAGCGCGTCGCGCAGGGACGCAGGCAGGTCGAACGCCGCTTCGTCGACGTACACGCGGCATGCCCCGTCCTCGACGGCCAGCCGCGCTTCGAGCAGGTTGATCGGCGGCGACCCGACCAGGCCGGCCACGTCGCGGTCGGCCGGGTGGTCATAGACGTGCAGCGGCGCCGCGACCTGCCGCACGGCGCCGGCGCACATCACCGCCAGGCGATCGGCCAGCGTCATCGCCTCTTCCTGGTCGTGCGTCACGTAGAGCGTCGCGACGCCCAGCCGTTGCTGAAGGCTGCGCAGCTCGCGCCGCAGCTCCTCGCGCAGCCGCGCTTCAAGACTCGCCAACGGCTCGTCCAGCAGGAACACCGCGGGTTGGCGCACGACCGCGCGGCCGACGGCGACGCGCTGCCGCTGCCCCCCGGATAGCGCCGCCGGGTAGCGGCGCAGCAGGGCGCCGATGCCGAGCGCCTCGGCGGCCTCGCGCACGCGGGTTTCGATGTGCGCGCGCTCGGCGCGGGCGCGGCGGCGATACTCGGCGGACAGCAGCCAGCGCCACGGGCGGGCCGCGGGGGACCATTGACGCCTGAGCCGCAGGCCGAGCGCCAGGTTCTGGCGCACGGTCAGGTGCGGATAGACCGAGTCCTCCTGGAGCACCATCGCGACGTCGCGCAAGTGGGGCGGGGTTTCATTCACGACCTGCCCGCCAATGCGCACGACGCCCGACGAGACCCGGTCGAGCCCGGCGATGAGCCGCAGTGCGGTGGTCTTTCCGCAGCCCGACGGGCCCAGCAGCACGACGAGCTGCCCGTTTGGGACGGTGAGCGAGAAGTCTCGGAGGGCGCGCACGCCGCCGGCGTAGGTCTTGCATACGCGTTCGAGTGTGACTTCGGCCATCGACACCGCCGCCCAGCGCCCGCCGCCGGCGTGTCGTTATAGCGGAAAGGTGGGCCTGGGGCATCCCGCGTGGCGCAGGATCGTCAGCGGAGCGACGCCGGCGGCGCGTCTCATGGGTTGGCGGGCGCGGCCGCCTCGCAGGCGGTCTCGACGCGGTTGCGTCCGTTGCGCTTGGCCTGGTACAGGCCGCGATCCGCCAGCTCGAGCAACTGCTCGGGGCTGGTCGCCTCCGCACGGGGTTTGACGCAGGCGACGCCGAGGCTCGCCGTGATGCGCAGCCGCTGCCGGTCGTGCTGGACGCTCAGACGCGCGATGGCCACGCGCAGCCGCTCGGCCAGCTCAGCGATGCGCTCGCGTCCGAGCCGATGCGACAGCACGACGAACTCCTCACCGCCGTAGCGCGCCGCGAAGCCCTCGTCGCCGACGGTTTCGGCGAGGCACTGCCCGACGGCGCGCAGGACGGCGTCACCGGCGCGATGGCCGTGGGTGTCGTTCAGGCGCTTGAAATGGTCGACGTCGAGCAGGATCAGGCCGAGTTCGAGTCCCTGGCGGCGGGCGAGATCGAGGTCGCGCACGAGCCGCAGGTCGAAGGCGCTGCGGTTGGCGAGACGGGTGAGGCTGTCGGTGGTCGCGGCCTCGAGCGCCGCTTCGCGCTGCTGGTTGGCGCGGTGCAGCGCGGCGCGTGTCTGGGCGGCCTGCGTCGTCGAGGCCAGGCGCTCGACCTCGGCCTGCATGCTCAGGCTCGCCAGGTGCGACGCGGCGTCGAGCTGGAGCCGGGCGTAGTCGACCGTCTCACCGACGCGCAGGGCGAGCACGGCGGCCTGCTGGCGCACGTGCGCGTCGAGCGAATCGAAGACGCGCTCCAGGGCCTGGGCTTCGATGCCGAGGGAATCGCGGCAGCGGGCCTTGACCTGTTCGAGCGTCGCAGGTCCTGATTCGCGGCAGAAGAGCTCCGCGACCAGCGCGGCGCATTGCGTGAGGCGCGCCAACTCGGCCGTGGCCGGCTCCAGGCCCGCTATGCCCTCGTCATGGTGGGCCGCCACGGCGTCGCAGATCAGCGCCGGGAGTCCCCAGGCGCCAAGGAGCGCAGCGCTGAGCGCGGCGTGCGACAGCCCCAGGTGCTCGACCTCGACCTCATCCAGTCGGCGCTCGGCCCCCTGCACCGCCTCCAGGACCGGGTTGTACAGCTCGGGTGCGCAGCGCCAGGCCGCGATCATGCCCAGGTCGGCCAGCAGCCCGCTGACGAACGACTCCTCCGCCACGTGCGGCGCCACCGCGCGCGCCAACAGCCGTCCGGCGACGGCGCAGGTCAGCGAGCGCCGCCAGTATGCCTCGAAGTCGAACACCCCATCGCTCTGGCAGGCGCGCACCGCGTCCACCAGCGAAAAGCTCAGCGCCATCACCTTGACCGTCCGCAGGCCCAGCATGTTCACGGCCTGCTTCGGCGACGCGATCTGCCGCGAGAGCCCGAACAGCGACGAGTTGACCACCTTCAGAATTCGGCCGGTCATCGCCGGATCCTGCTGGATCACCGCCGCCAGCTCGTCGCCCGTGACATTGTCCTTGCGCACCAGCCGCAGAATCTCGACCGCCACCATCGGCAGCGAAGGCAGGTTCTCGCCCGCGCGGACGCGCTCTAGCAGTGTCGCTTTCATGGAGACGCTCCCCCTTGACGGTCGGCAACGGCGCCCCGAAATGCCCGCGGGAACCCGCTTGAAGACCGGCTTGCTCTGCCTGCTCCTAGTCTTCCAATCGGTATTTGGCCTAACCAACTTTGACCTGACGAAACGCGTTCCGGCAGCGGCCACGATGGCGGCGCCGCGACTGATAAACGCACGCATGGAATGCGATCCGTGCCGCCACGCCTGGCGGCGGGCGGACGGCTCAGCGCGCATCGGACCACGAGAATGCGCGGACGCCGATCGCGAACGTCACCACGCCGATCGCCACGAGGACTCCGCACGGCAGGAGCATCTCGGCGGGAGAGAAGCCGCGCCAGATGGCGCCCTCGAGGGCGTAGACGACCCACTTTACCGGGCTGATGCTGCCGATCTGCTGCATCCACGTCGGCATGAAGAACAGCGGCACCATCCCGCCGCCGAGCATGGCCATCACCGTCAGGATCGCCCAGCCGATGCCGCCGGCGGCCTGCTCCGTTCTGCCAAGCACGGAGAGAAGCTGCATGATGCCGACGAAGGCGACCGCGGCGCACAGCACCGCCACGCTCAGCAGTGGCCACGACCCGGGACGAACGCCGAACACCACGTATCCGAATCCGAGCAGCAACCCGGCCACGAGCACGGTCGTCAGGAAGCAGGCCAGCGCCTTGCCGGCGAGAATCTGGTAGGGCGATACGGGGGAGATGCGCAGGCGCATGAGCGTGCCGCGCGTGCGCTCCTGGACGAGCGCGATTCCGAACCCCGCGGCGCAGCCGAGCATGCCCCAGACGATCCCCTGCGGGAAGGAGATCTCGTACGCGTTGCGCGGGCCGAAGCGCTGGCGCTCGATCGGCGTAATGGTGATTTTCGGCTCCATCGCCCCGGCCAGGCCGCCGCCGGCGCCGCGCGGCATGCGCTCGACGAACGCGCGCAGGGCCGGGAGGAACGCGCGCAGGGCTCCGCTGATGAGCGGATCGACCTGGCTGCCGGCCTGGTCGAGCTCGGCGAGCGATTGATCGACCATGGCCCCGAGCGCGTTCGGATCGGTCATCAGGTCCTGCACGCTGCCGAACAGGGCGCCGGCGAGCAGCCCCTGGAGCATGCCTGATTCGGCGGCGCGCGACGGATCGATGCGCAGCTCGATTTCCGGCAGCCCGCGGGCAAAGGGATGCGCGTAGCGCGCTCCGAATCCCCGCGGCAGCACCAGGCAGGCCGCGACGCGCCCGCGGCGGACGGCGTCGTTGGCGGCGGCTTCGTTCTCCACCATCGCGCATTCGAGCCGATCGCCGGCCGCGAGTCGCTCGACGAAGCGGCGCGATTCCGGCGTTGCATCGTGGTCCACGACGTGAATGCGGATCGCCGACCGCTGCCCGGCCTGACCGGAGAAGATCATCCCGAAGAACGACGCGTACAGGATCGGGAAGAAGAACGTGAAGAAGAAGCCGACCCGGTCGCGCAGCAGCAGCCGCAGGTCCTTCAGGGCCAGCGCCAGCACGGCATCCATCCGGCTCGTCTCCTTCAGTCGCGCAGCGTACGCCCGGTCAGATTCAGGAAGACCGCTTCGAGACTCGGCCGCTCGAGCTCGAACCGCAGCAACCGCTCCGACGCCTGCAAGCGGTTCAGTTCCGCCACCGGGTCGTCGGCTTCAATCGTGTGTTCACCCCGCTCGGTGACGGCGTGCAGCCGGCTGTGGCCGCCGTGCGCCGCGACCAGCCCCCTGACCGTGTCGAGCGCGAGCAGCCGGCCGCGGTCGACGATCGCCACGCGGTCGCACAGGCGCTCGGCCTCTTCCATGTAGTGGGTGGTGTAGATCACCGTGACACCCCGGGCCCGCAGGGCCACGATGTTCTCGAAGATCGCGTTGCGCGACTGCGGATCGACGCCCGCCGTCGGTTCGTCCAGGATCAGCAGCTCCGGCTCGTGCGCGATCGCGGCCGCCAGGTTCAGCCGCCGCTTCATGCCGCCGGAGTAGGTTCCGGCGCGTTGGCGGCGGCGGTCGTCGAGTCCGACGAGCGCGATGGCCTGCGCACTGCGCTGTCTCAGGGGCGCGCCGCGCAGCCCATGCATGCGCGCAAAGAACTGCACGTTCTCCTCGCCGGTCAGCTCGTCGTAGATCGCCAGCGACTGTGGGGCGACGCCCATTCGTCGGCGGACGGCGGCCTGCTGCGGGCTGCCGCCGGCGAACTCGACGCGCCCCTGGTCGGGCGCCAGAAGTCCGACGGCGAGGTTCACGCTCGTTGTTTTTCCGGCGCCGTTCGGACCGAGCAGCCCCAGCACTTCGCCGCGGCGCACCTCCAGCGACAGGCCATCGACCGCGACCGTCGCGCGGAACGCCTTTCGGACGTTGTGAAACGCGAGCATTCGAGGAGGCTCCGTCGAACGTCGGCTGCGCTCCGTGCGCCGCGTGACGGTCGGACGTTTCAACCCCAAGCTATTGTTACGGTGTCGGTCGTGAGCCACAACAGGTGAGCGTCGAGAGGTTCGGCAGAGACGCCAAGAAAACTGACGACGCCCCGTCACCGGGCTGTTGCCCGTCTTTCGCTCATCCTGTAGCATCTCGCCTGCGGTCGGGTAGACACCTTGGCGCAGGCGGCGACGACGGATCGCCGTCTACGGAACCTGGGTTGCTTCGGGAATTCGCGAGACACATCCAGCCATGATTGTGGACTGCCATACACACGTCTGGGAGAGCAACACCCGTTTCGGCGGAGACGCGCTGGCGACGTTGGACGCGGCGATGCAGGCGGACGCCTCGCGGCACATCGAGGCGGTTGACCCGGTTGACCGCGCGATCGTGCTGGCCTTCAAGAGCCGCTACCTCGATGCCGAGATCCCGAATCGCTTCGTCGCCGAGTACGTCCAGCGCCACGCCGACAAGCTCGTCGGATTCGCCGGCATCGACCCGACGGAGCCGAGCTGCCTCGACGAGCTGGCCCAGGCGCAGGACGAGCTGCGGCTCAAGGGCGTTACCATTTCGCCGGCGTTGCAGGACTTCCACCCCGCCGACACGCGAGCCTGCGCCCTGTATGAGGCCTGCGCCCAGCGCGGCCTGCCGGTCGTCTTTCAGCAGAACCATCGGCACGCGGCGGCGAAGATGGAGTTCGCGCGGCCGCTGCTGCTCGACGAGGTCGCGGCCCAGCACCCCGAACTGAAGATCGTCGTCGCGCACATGGGCTTCCCCTGGGTGCAGGAGACCATCGCCCTGCTCGGCAAGCACCGCAACGTGTTCGCCGACGTCTCCGGACTCCTGCCGCGACGCTGGCTGACATACAACGCGCTGATGTGGGCCTACGAGTGCGGCGTGATGGAGAAGCTGCTGTTCGGCAGCGACTTCCCCTATCGCTCGCCCGCTGCCTGCATCGAGGCGCTGTACTCGATCAACCAGCTCAGCCAGGGCACCAACCTCATGGCCATCCCGCGCGAGCAGCTGCGCGGCATCGTCGAGCGCGATTCGCTCTCGCTGCTCGGTATCGAGGTCCGGCCCGCGCCGCGGGAGCGCGTAACGGCGGTCGTCGATGTCGAGTAATCGCCGGTCGTCCCGTGCGTGCCTGGCCGGCGCGCTGCTGGCCGTCGGCGGCTTCGCGGGCTGCGGACCCGCCTCCTCGTACGTGGAGATCACGGCCCGGCCAGGCTCGGAGCAGCCCAGGCGGCTTCACGCCGGCTTTGACGAATGCGCGTTCCGCCAGGACGCTGTGCGCGATTACCACATCGTCGCGCGGGCTGTCACGCCGAGCGACGTCGCGGACGCCCCGCCGATCGAGCAACTGCTCGAAGTGCACGTGTACTGGCGGCCGAAGGCCTCGAAGACGCACGACGACCCGAGCCAGACCAGCGCCGTCCTGCGCTACGTCGTCCGCAGCGGGGACGCCGTCGCCGCCTACGTCGGAACGGGGTTCGTCTACGTCACGAGGCCCTGGCCGGCGCGCAACCTGCATGCACGGATCGAACGCGCCCAGTGGCGCCTCACAACCCGCAGCGGCGAGCCGCTGATCGATCTCGACCCGGCGACGCTCACCGGCCTGCTGATCGCCACCGAAGACCCCGCCCGGACCACGGCTCTGCAACAGGCCGTGCGGCTCGCTTGCGGCGGCGGCGCGGCGGCGCTACCCGCGACGGGGCGATAGTCATCCGTGCGCGATGCCCGGCCATTCGGCTTCGGCGGCCCGGCTTCCTCACAGCCTGCTGTCGGACATTCACGCCGGTATTGCACCGTGCCCCGCCTCACGGCACGTTGACGACGGTTCGAACCTGCGGGACCTGCTCGCGCAGCCGCCGCTCGATCGTCACTTGCAGCGTCATGAAGCTCGCCGGACAGCCCGCGCAGGCGCCGCGCAGCCGGACACGCACCGTTCCGTCGTCATCGACCGCCAGCAGGTCGATGTCGCCCCCATCCGCGCGAATCAGCGGTCGCACGCCGGCGATGATCTCGGCGACGCGCGCGTGCAACGGCGACATCGGCTGAGGCCGTGCCGGTGTCCGCCGAAACAGGCCCCGGATCGTCCTGAGAATCACCGACTCTCCATTCTTCTGTGGCCGACGCCGCCCCTGCTCTGCTGCCGGCGCCCGCCGCAACGCGGCGGGCTCCGACGGGCCAGGCGGGACTCGAACCCGCACTGTGGGGATTTTAAGTCCCCTGCCTCTGCCATTGGGCTACTGGCCCGCTTGCCGCCACCGCCGGCGATGCGAACGCACGGCGTGGTGCGACCGTCTGCCCCCCCGTCCCCCGGGATCGCGTCAGCCAGGCAGCACGCGCACCGCACGGGGAGGATCGCCGGTGTTGATCCCATCGGTTTCGACCACCGTCGTCCGCAAATACGCCAATCCGACGCGCGCCGGCCGCCACGGGTGGCGCACCAGCGAGGTCAGGCGTCCGACCTCGCGTTCGGCCTGGCGCAGGGGCAGCGGCGGTGCGAGATCGGCGTCGGCGTCGCACTCGACGCGCACGAGCCGCCGGGCGATGGAGCCGTGGGAGCGCATGCGTTCGACGATCTCCTGGCCGAGGTAGCAGCCCTTGTGATAGCTGATGGCGCGCTCGACTTGGCCGGTCTCGGGCGCGACGACCTGGTCGTCGATGTCGCGGCCCAGCCAGGGGATGCCGTGTTCGATGCGCAGCGCGTCGAGCGCCGTCAGGCCCGCCGGCCGCGCGCCCCGCCCCGCCAGTTGGTCCCAAATCGCGGCGGCCCGGCCCGGCGGTACGAACAGCTCGAACCCGGGCGGACCGGCGAAGTCGTGCCGGACAAGGAGCACGTCGTCCGAGGCCCACGCACTGCCCAGCGCCGGCATTGCGGCAGCCTGGCCCGCGCCGCGCTCGACCGCGAGCGCCGCGGCCGCCGGTCCGCAGATGCCCAGGCGCGCCCAGGCGGCGCTTTCGTCGGCGAGCCGCACGTCTTCGATGATCAGATAGCGCTCCAGATGCGCTCTGGCCGCGGGCAGGGCGGCGCGATCGATGTCGAGCCACAGCACGTCCGGCAGGCAAAGCACGTTCAGGTCGAACAGCACCCGCCCGCGCTGATCGAGCGCGAAGGCATAGTTGCCCGCGTGCGGGTCGAGCGTCCTGACGGCGTTGCTGACGAGGGCGTGCAGCCAACCGGCGCGATCCGGGCCGCGGGCCACGAGCAGCCCGCGGTCGCTGCGGTCGAACAGCGCCGCCGAGCCGGCCGCGGCCGCGTACTCGGCGGCCGGATCGCCGAAGTGCAGCGGCGGGTGCGCACCGCGATCGCACGCGATCTGCGCGGGTGTGTAGCTCCGCGCGTCGTGAAAGGGTGAAGTGAGTTGCACGCGGAGCTCCCTGCCGCCCGCCCGGTGACAGCGGCGGGCGGCGCCGTGTGCGGCTTCACACAAGGAAGCATGCTACACTGACGGCGCAGCCCGCTGCCGGCGGCGCCGCATGGGAGCCTATGCGGGCGCGTCCGGCCGGGCAAATGCGACGACACATGCGCACCGCCTGGATCATCGCGAGCGGAACCGAGCTGATCCTCGGCCAATCCCGCGACACCAACAGCGCCTGGATCGCGGCGCAGCTCGCCGCGGCCGGCGTGCGCTGCGCCCGCATGTGCGTGGTCGGAGACGACCTGGCCGCGCTCCGCGACGTGCTCAGCACGGCGGCGGCGGCGGCCGACGTCGTGGTCCTCACCGGCGGGCTGGGGCCGACCGACGACGACCTGACGCGGCAGGCCCTGGCCGACGTGAGCGGCGACGCGCTCGTCTGTGATGAGGCGAGCCTGGCGCAGATCAGGGCGTTCTTCGAGGCGCGCGGACGCCAGATGCCCGAACAAAACGTCGTACAGGCCCTGCGGCCGAGCCGCGGCGAGGCCCTGCCGAACCCGGTCGGCACAGCCCCGGGCATCGTGATGCCGCTCGGGCGGGCGACGTGCTTTGCGCTGCCGGGCGTGCCCATCGAGATGCGCGAGATGTTCGCGGCCGGCGTCGCGCCGCGGCTGCGCGGGGCGCAGGAGGGACCCGTCCTGCTCAGCCGCCGGCTGAACAGCTACGGCCTGACGGAAGCCGATGTGGGTCAGCGCCTGCATGACCTCATGCGGCGAGGACGAAACCCGGAAGTCGGCACCACCGCTGAGATGAGCATCATCGGCGTGCGCATCAACGCGCTGGCCGAAACGGTCGAGGCCGCCGAACGCATGCTCAACGAGGCCGAAGCCGCCGTGCGGCAGCGGCTCGGCGGTGCCGTCTTCGGCACGGGCGACGATACGCTGGCACACGCCCTGTGCCGGCGGTTGTGGGAGCGCGGCGAGACGGTCGCCGTGGCGGAGTCGTGCACGGGCGGGCTGATCGGCAAGCTGATCACCGACGTGCCGGGCAGCTCGCGCTGCTTCGTCGGGGGCGTGGTGGCGTATGCGAACAGCGTCAAGGAAGAATGGCTCGACGTTCCGAGGGAGCTGATCCAGCGCCACGGCGCCGTCAGCGAGCCCGTCGCCGAAATCATGTCCCGGCAGGTCCGCGAGCGAATGAACGCGACGTACGGCCTATCCGCAACCGGCATCGCCGGCCCGCAGAGCGATTCGAGCGGCAAGCCGGTCGGCCTGGTGTATCTCGGGCTGGCGACAGCGGATGGTGCCGCGGCTCGGACGATCCGGCTGGGCGACAGTCCGCGCGAGATGGTCCGCACGCGAGCCGCACAGGCGGCGCTGGGGCTGCTGCTGCGGCGGCTCGAGCCGCTGTAGCGGCGCTTCTGGGTTCTGCACTCCGCATGGATGCTTGCTTTTCTCCACGCGGTCCACTAGATTGTCCTATGTGCGGGTCGCGCGACCCGCCTTACACAAACCCCGCACCCCGGAGGACGCCTGTGTCGCCGATTGTCGCCAGCCATGTCGTCGCGGCGCGCCTTCGTCGGGTGCGGGCCTGAAGTTCGCGTTCATTCCGATAAGCTGAACGCCTCGACGCACCCCTAGCGAGCAAGCCTCGACGTCGCCCACCGCGCTTTGCGGTGTCCGCCTGCTGCTGCGCGCCAGGCAGGCCCGGCCGAGCGCCGGCGGCCGGCTTTCGCGCGCGGTCATGCTTGCGCGGGGCGGTTTCTGAGTTCTTTAGAGCCCGATGGTTCTTTCGTCGCGCACCAGCGCGCCAGGCGCGCGCTCGCGCGATACGAGGTGACTGACGTGAATCTTGCGCAGTTGGGTTGGAATCCTGACATCGAGGCGCGATACCGCGCGCTGGCCGGTGTCGACGCCCGCGGGTCGCACATTCTGCCGGCGCGCGTCGCGCGGCAGGATCGAGACAGCTACGTTGTTTACGCCGCCGTCGCGCCGGACACGCGGCCGGCGCACCCCGTGCACGGCCGGCCATGCCGTGCGCTGAGAGCGTCGCTGCGCGGCGCGCTTCGGCACGATGGCCCCGCGCACGAGTGGCCGGCCGTCGGCGACTGGGTCGCCGTGCTGACGTCGCCCGGCCACGCCGGCGGACGAATCGAGGCGGTCGTGCCGCGGCGCTCCTGCATTGTCCGCAAGGCGGCGGGCGACGCCGTTCAGGCACAGGTGCTCGCGGCGAACGTTGATACGCTGGCCATCTGCTGCGGTCTGGACGGAGACTTCAACCTCCGCCGGATCGAGCGTTACCTGACGCTTGCCTACGCCAGCGGCGCGGCGCCGGCGGTCGTGCTCACGAAGGCCGACCTGTGCGACACGGGCGGCGAGCGCGTTGAAACGCGCGTGGCGCAGGTCGAGGCGATCGCGCCCGGCGTGCCGGTGATCGCGGTGAGCATGTACGACCCGCAGCGGCTGCGCGAGCGGATCGCGCCGCTGGCGCGCGCCGGGCGCACCGTGGCGCTGGTCGGGTCTTCGGGCGCCGGCAAATCGACGCTGATCAACGTGCTGCTGGGCCGCGAGGCGATGCGCACCGGCGCGGTGCGGATGCACGACTCGCGCGGGCGCCACACGACGACGCACCGCCAGCTCCTGCTCACGCCCGCCGGCGGCGTGGTGATCGACTCGCCCGGCATGCGCGAGCTGCAACTCTGGAGCGACGACGGCGACGTGGACGCTTCCTTTTCCGACGTGGCCGGCCTGGCCGCGGGCTGCCGATTCCGCGACTGCACGCACGACCAGGAGCCGGGTTGCGCCGTGAAGCGCGCGGTGCAAGGTGGGGCGTTGCCGGCCGAGCGGCTGGCCGCGTATCACAAGCAGCGGCGGGAGCTTGCCTTCCTGGAGCGAAAGACCGACGCCCGCGCCCGGGCCGAGGAGACGGCGCGCTGGAAGGCCATCCACAAGTCAGCCCGGGAGTGGTATCGTCGCAAGCGTGGAATCTGAGACGCGCCGCGAGGACTCCGCGAGGCACGCGACCGGCCCCGACGGGCCGCTCCTCGCCATGCGCGGCGTCGTCAAGCGCTATCCCGGCGTGCGGGCGCTGGCCGGCGTCGATCTCACGCTGCGCCGCGGCGAAATCCACGCGCTGATGGGCGAAAACGGCGCCGGAAAGAGCACGCTCATCAACGTGCTCACGGGTGTCGCGCCGCGCGACGGTGGAACGATCCACCTCGACGGCGTGGCGATCGCGCCGGCGTCACCGCGCGCCGCCGAAGCCCTCGGCATCAGCACCGTCTACCAGGAGGTGCGCCTGATTCCGACGCTATCGGTCGCGGAGAACATCTGCCTCGGGCGCGAACCGCTTCGTTTCGGCCTGATCGACCGCCGGGCCGTCCAGCGGCGGGCACGGGCGGCGTTGGCGCGCCTGGGCGTGGAGCTCGATCCGCGGCGCGAGCTTTCGACGTGCTCGCTGGCCGTGCGGCAGATGGTCGCGATCGCCCGCGCGCTCGACGTCTCGGCCCGGCTGCTCGTCCTCGACGAGCCTACGTCGAGCCTCGATGCCGCCGAAGTCGGCGGGCTCTTCGCGGTGCTGCGGCGGCTGCGGCGCGAGGGGCTGGGCATCCTGTTCGTGACGCACTTCATCGAGCAGGTGTTCGCGATCAGCGACCGCGTGACGGTGCTGCGCGACGGGGCGCGCGTCGGGGATTTCGAGACGGCGGCCCTGTCGCGCGAGCAACTGGTGACGGCGATGATCGGCCGCGCGATTGAGCACGCCGCGAAGCCCGGCGCTCGCACGCCCGCTGGGCCGAGCGCTTCCGGCCCGCCAGGCCGTCCGCTGCTGGAGGCGCGCGGACTCGAGCGGCGCGGGCAGGTCGCGCCTACCGACCTGTCGATCCCCGTTGGACAGACGGTCGGCCTGGCCGGGCTGCTGGGATCCGGCCGTACGGAGCTGGCGCGGCTGCTGTTCGGGCTCGACCGCGCCGACGCCGGCGCGCTGCTGATCGACGGGCGGCGCGTGCGTCTGCGCTCGCCGCGAGACGCCGTACGCCTGGGCCTGGGCTTCAGCCCTGAGGACCGCCAGGGCGAGGGGCTCGTCCCCGCCTTGTCCGTGCGTGAGAACGTGCTGCTGGCGTTGCAGGGCCGACGCGGGCTGTTCCGACGGCTGGCCTGGCGGCGGCAGGTCGAGCTGGTCGACCGGCTGATCGCCGCGCTGGATATCCGCGTCGTCTCGCGCGAGCAGCCGGTGTCGTCGCTGAGCGGCGGGACGCAGCAGAAGGTGCTGCTGGCGCGCTGGCTGGCGACGGAGCCGCGGCTGCTGATTCTCGACGAGCCGACGCGCGGAATCGACATCGGCGCCAAGGGTGAGATCATGCGGCTGGTGCGGCGGATGCACGCCGACGGCGTGGCGCTGCTGCTGATCAGCAGCGAGTTCGAGGAGCTGGCGGCGAGCTGCGCGCGCATCGCCGTCATGCGCGACCGGGCGAAGGTGGCCGAGCTGGCCGGCGCCGAGGTCAGCCCGGAGCGCATCCGTCGCGCCATCACCGGGGGCGCCGATGCCGCCTGAGAGGCCGCTCTCCGCCGCTCACGCCTGGTCCATGCACCTGTGGTGGCCGGCGCTGGCGCTGGCGCTGCTGCTGGCGTTCAACTTCGCCTTCACTCCCGGCTTCGCTCAGGTCGAGCTGCGCGACGGCCGGTTCTACGGCGTGCTGATCGACATCCTCAACCACGGCGCCAAGGTGATGCTGCTGGCGCTGGGCATGACGCTGGTCATCGCGACCGGCGGCGTCGACTTGTCGGTCGGCGCGGTCATGGCCCTCGGCGCCGCCGTCGCCGCCGTCCTGGTCAACCACCCGGACGTGCCCTTTTCGGCGGCCATAGCGGTGGCGCTGGGCGTCGCGCTCCTGGCCGGCGCGTGGAATGGCGTGCTGGTCGCGTGGCTGAACATGCAGCCGATCGTGGCGACATTGATCCTGATGGTGGCGGGGCGCGGCATCGCGCAGCTCATCACCGACGGTCAGATCGTGACCTTCACCGATGCGCGGCTTTCATGGCTTGGAAGCGGTGCGATCGTGGGGTTGCCGGCGCCGATCGTGCTCGTCGCGGGGGCGTGGGCATGCCTGGCGACGCTCGCGCGGCTGACGGCGCTGGGCCTGTTCGTCGAGGCCGTGGGCGACAACCCGCGGGCGGCGCGCTGCGCCGGAATCGGCCCGCGGCCGGTGCGGCTCGCCGCTTACGCCCTGTGCGGGCTATGCGCCGGAGCCGCCGGGCTGGTCGCGGCCGGCAACATCCGCTGCGCCGACGCCAACAACCTGGGCCTGACGCTCGAGCTGGACGCGATCATGGCCGTGGTGATCGGCGGGACGGCCTTGACGGGCGGGCGGCTGCACCTGGGCGGCTCGCTGATCGGCGCCGCGCTGATCCAGACCCTGACGACAACGATGTACATGCGCAACGTCAGCGCCGACGTCGCCACCGTTCCCAAGGCGCTCGTGATCCTGGCGGTGGCGCTGCTCCAGTCTCCGGTGATGCGCGCCCGCCTCCGCCGCATCGTCGCCGGCGCGAGGACCGCGCCATGACGGTGTCTCCGAAGCTCATTCCGCTGGCGGCGACGGCCGTCGTGCTCGCCGGGCTCTACGCTTCGGGGTGCCTTTGCTTCGCCAACTTCGGCTCGCCGCGCGTGCTGGTGAACCTGCTGGCGGACAGCTCGTTCCTCGGCATCGCGGCCGTCGGGGCCACGCTCGTCATCATCTCCGGCGGAATCGACCTGTCGGTCGGGGCGGTTGTCGCGTTCACCAGCGTGTGGGTAGCGGCGCTGGTCGGCCCGTGGGGCGTCGATCCGGCGTCGGCGATCGTATCGGCCCTGTTGCTGGGGACGACGTTCGGCGCCGTGATGGGCGGGCTCATCCACGGGTTTCGGCTGCCGGCGTTTCTTGTGACGCTCGCGGGGATGTTCCTCGCGCGCGGCCTGGCCTTCGTGCTGCATCCGCAATCGCTCGGCATCCGCCACGGGTTCTTTCAGCAGACGCTCGTGCAGGACCTGGCGATCCCTCTCGGCGAGCGGCTGGCGCTGCCGGTCGTCGCCGTCGTCTTTCCAGCGTGGCTTGTGCTGGCGATCTGCCTGGCGCACACGACGTGCTGGGGGCGGGCGATCTACGCGATCGGCGCAGACGAGCATGCCTCGCGGCTGATGGGCCTGCCCGTCGGGCGAACGCGCGTCGGCGTCTACGCCTTCTCCGGTATGTGCTCGTCGCTGGCCGGCGTCGTGTATGCGTGCTACACGCAGTCGGGCAACCCGGCGGCGTGCACGGGCTTTGAGCTTGATGCCATCGCCGCCGTCGTCATCGGCGGCACGCTGCTGAGCGGCGGCGCAGGCTACGTCGCGGGCACGGCGATGGGCGTACTGATTCTCGGGCTGATCCAGACGCTGATCACGTTTCACGGGGGACTGAGCAGTTGGTGGACGCGCATCTTCGTCGGCCTGCTCGTCCTGGCGTTTGTTCTGCTGCAATCGCTTGTTGCCGCACTCGCCCGCCGGCTCGCGGGCGCGGCGGTAGCGGCTGCGTCGGGCGCGGCCAGTGGTTCCGGTCGTCAGGAATAGTCGTACAGCGCGTCGCGTTCGAAGACGGGGCCCTCCGTGCAGCTCAGCGCCCAGCGCCAGCCGGCGGGACGGGACGCGTCGCGGACGCGCACGACGCACGACAGGCACGTGCCCAGACCGCAGCCCATCTGCCGCTCGATGCACAACTGGCAGGCCAGGCCGAGATCGCGCGTCTGGCGGGCCAGGGCCGCGAGCATGCCCTCCGGGCCGCAGGCCATCACGACGGCGCCGCCAGCCGCCTCGCCAGCGGTCTCGACCCAGGCTCGCAGGGCGTCGGTGACCCGACCGCGCAGCCCGAGCGTGCCGTCGTCGGTCGTCACGATCGCCGGGAACGCCGCGTCACCGGGCAGCTCGATGCAGCGCGTCGCCGTGCCGCGCGGGTCGGGCTCGGCCAGCAGCGGCACCGGCAGCAGGTCGGCGCTGGTGGCGCCGAAGATCACCACGACGTCGCGCCAGGCCATCTGCGCCAGGCGCCGCGACAACAGCAGCAGCGGCGGTATCCCGACGCCGCCGCCGACGAGCAGCAGGGGGCGCGGCTGAGCCGGCAGATCGAAGCCCCTGCCGAGCGGGCCGGTGAGGTTGAGCGTGTCGCCGGGGCGCAGCCGATCGAGCCAGCCGGTTCCGACGCCGACGGCGCGCGAGATGAAGACAAGATGCGTGAGGCCTTCGCGATCGCGCCAGGCGTCGGCGATGCTGAAGGGCCGGCGCAGATAGGCGCTGCATTCGCGCCAGTCATCGCGGGTGAGCAATGGCGGTTCGTCGTCGCTCCAGGTCAGCTCGCGCGGCGCGGCCGAGTCCGGATCGGCACAGAGCAGTTGCGCGAACTGGCCGGGCAGCGGCTCGGCAAAGTCGCGCATCGCGCACTCGATCCGCACGTGTTCACGACACGGACGCGCGACCTGTACGACGGTGGCGCTCGCCGCCGCACGTCGCCGCGGGGGCTGTTCGGCGGCGGTCATGCGGCGGCCTCGTCCAGAACCGCTCCCGGACTGTTATAGGACGATGGCTTGGCGGGCGGAGATCGCCACGGTTGATCGCACGGACGTGGCATAATTTCCTTGTTAGCAGCGAGTTGCGTTATATGCAAATTGTTTCTCATTAGTGCCGCAAGCCATGGACACCCCGATACCCATCGGATATAGTGTCCCGGTCGGATCGTCAACCGCCTGGCCGGCCTGACGGTCGCTGAAATGTCGGACTTTGCGGCTGTTTCTAAGCCGTGGCGCACTTCCGGGATTGACCCAGCGGGGTTCGATTCCGGAAGTCTTTTTGCGCGCTGCGCGATGGAGCGGACCCGGTCGGCGTCGAATCCGCGAATCCGAACCCAAGCGACACGCAGCCCGCTTCGCCGCGGAGGTCACGCGGCATGACCGCGGAAGACCAAAAAACAGGGTGAGCCCGACCACATGGCTCGGGCTCACCCTGCGTTCGGCAATCTGCCGGCCGATGCCGCCCGCTTACGGGCCGGTGCGACCGTACAGAATGTAGATCTCGCCTGCGTCGACCTTCTGGCCCGGATCCGCGAGCATCGCGCTGATCGCAAAGTCGGCGTTTCCGTCGCCATCGATGTCGCCCAGCGGCGACAGGCCCTGCGAGTAGGCCGTGGTCGAGCCGCCACCTGGATCGGTGTTCGTCACGATCTTCATGCCGCCGCCGAGCGCGTCGCCGAGCTTGCGGCCGACGAACTTCGCGAAGGCGACGTCGGTGTTCGTGATGGTGAGGCTGCCCAGGTTGATCTCGCCGAAGAGATCACTCGAGCCGTAGATCAGGTACACGGCGCCCCGGCCGCCGTCGGCGCCCGGTGCGGCGATGAGCAGATCGGCCTTGCCATCGTTATCGACGTCACCGGCGGAGGAGACGTTGGCGCCGGCCAGGTCGCCCGGATTCGCTCCGACGAAGCGGATGGCGCGTTCCAGCGGGATGGTATCGGGCGTCCAGCCGCCGCCGGGCACGCCGTCCGGATCGCCCGGACCGGGGCTGCTCGGGGCGTTCTCGACGCTGGAGCCAAAGAGCAGGATCACCTCGCCGGTGTTGCTGTTGGCGCCCTCGTTGCCGATGACCACGTCGGCGAAGCCGTCGCCGTTGAAATCACCGGCGTCCGCGAAAACGCGCGCCAGCGTCTCGCCCGGGCTCACGCCCTTGACGAGGATGCCGGCGAGGCGGCTCGGATCGCTGCGGTTCAGCGCGAGCTGCTCGAGGAGGTAGTCGCCCTCGAGGCCGGTCGGCCGGCCGTAGACGATGAAGATCGCTCCGACCTTGTCGCCCGTGCCTTGGCCGACGTTCGAGCGGACCTCGGCCGAGCCGACCGCGAAGTCGCGGATGCCGTCGCCGTTCACGTCGCCCAGCGCCCGCACGAACTCGATCTTCGCGTTGGCGTGCGGGCCGACGATCTGCGGCGTGCGGTCGACGAAGTAGCCGGAGGTTCCGGCGGGATACGGCGTGTAGGAGTTGATGGCCGACGCGTCGGGCGAGTCGGTCGCCGGGTCGTATCCCGGCGGGCACTGCGGCTGCTGCGGATCGCCGAAGAGGCGATCGGCGCGGCCGATCTCGGGATTGCCGCGGGTCGAGCCGACGGACTCGATGATGTAGTTGTGCGGCACGGGCATCGTGTAATCGACGCGGTTCGGGAGCTGGGCGTCGACGTACGGCCAGCTCAGGCCCACCGTGATGATCGCGTTGGGATCATCCGGGAAGTTCGGGTCCTGCTCCTGGCGCGTGCCGCGCTCCATCCAGAGCTGCGTGCGGGTGATGCCGTCCGGCGGCAGGGGAGCGTTGGTGCGGAGCTGGTAGACGATGCCCGACTTGCTGCGCGTGCCGGGCAGGCTCGGGATGTCCGAGCCGTACGGGGCGTCGTTCGCGGTGCGCTCCGGAGCGCTGATATACAGCCAGTTGCCGTCGGAGCCGATCGCCGTGCCGAAGCGGTCGTTGACCCGCTGGCCGAGAACGCGCGCCCCGGTCGGCGACGGGAAGGTCCCCGCCGCGCTGCTGGTGTAGGCCGAAGTCGTCGGGCCGTAGAAACCGGTCCAGGCCGTGCTGCCGCCGGCGGCGACATCAAGGGCCGGGTTGGTGCATGGAGCGCTCGGGGCCGGGCAGGGTCCGTCCTCGGGCTCGACGTCCGTGATGCACGGATTGGTCGGGTAGCACGTGGGCAGCGTCTGAACCGGGTTGCCCTGCGTAGCCCAGGACGGCGTGCCCGCGAGCGTCGTGCCCGGCAGCGTCGGCGACCACGAGAACCAGTGGTTGGTCACCTCGCACCCGCTGCCGTTGATGTCGCCGCACGCTCCGCCGCCGTTGCCCATGGAATCAAACGCCCACAGGTTCGGGTAGAAGCTGAAGGGGAAGGGCGGTGCGCCGAAGGGCGGCGGCGTGAACGGGAAGGAGAGCGGACTGGCCAGCGGCGGATTCGCGGGGACGGCGGTCCACGGCTGGTGGAAGCCGCCGGGGCCCTGATTGTTGAAGACCACGTCCCAGAAGACCTCGTAGCGGATCAGGAGCTTCTCGCGGCCGTCCAGCTCCTCGCCGAGCGCCAGGACGCACTCGTCTTCGCCGCAATTGCCGGGCGCCGGCGGATCGGCGTCAGGATCGCCGGGGTCGCAGCCGTTGGGCGGCAGGAAGTCGCAGTCGGCGCACTGCATGGCGCCATCGAGACGGGTGCGGGCGTTGCGGATGTACGGGATCAGCGAAGGACGGCTCATGTTGGTGAAGAGCTGGCCGACCTCGTGGAGGTCGATGACGCGGTCCGACTTGCGGTTGAGCAGACCCGGATTCTGGAGCATCTCGTTCTGGCTCGACACGATGATGATGCCGCCGCGGGTGAGCTGCGCCTCGTTCGGATGCCAGACCGGGAACAGCCCGTAGAACGCGTTGTATTCGAGATTGCCCATGCTGGGCAGGTCGGGCGCAAGCTCCGGATGCTGGATGGTCGGGTTGGTCTCGCCGAGGTTGATCGACTCGACGCGCGGGAAGCTGAAGACCAGCTCCGGGAGGTTATCGCCGTCCATGTCGGGGATGACCGTGATGTCGGACAGGCCCGAGGTCCAGCGCGTGCTCTGGTTGGGCGGAGCGATGGAGGCGGTTCGCGGCGTCCGCATGCCGAAGAAGACCAGGCCGGGCGTCGTGGTGCCGACGGAGTTCAGCGTGCGCGTGCCGGTGAAGCGCTGCGCCGAGCCGTAGATCAGGTAGGCTTCGCCGAAGCCGACGCCGTTGTTCTCGATCAGGCGCGGCTTGCCGAAGCGCGACCCGACGACGAGCTCGTTGCGGCCGTCGCCGTTGAGGTCGGGCACACTGCGGATGGAGGAGCCGGCCAGGTCGTTGAAGTTGAAGCCCTGGAAGATTCCGCCCAGGTTGTTGCCGAGGTTGCCCAGATCGACGTTGCCGATCAGCCGGTTCGTCAGTCGGATCTTGATCGGGTCGCCGGCGGAGCGTTCGGCGTAGAAGGCGTCCGCCGGGTCGATGCCGTCGGACGTGATGACATAGTAGTAATAGGTGCCGACCGGGAAGGGCAGCAGCGACGGGCTGAAGGTCGTCGTGTTGGTTCCGGCGGCGATGTTCGCGGGGGCGATCAGTTCGAACTCGTTACCGTTGAGCGGGGTGGTGTCCTTGTCGAGGAGGACGCGGACGGTATGGGGCGAGTTGTCCGTGGTGCTGACGGTGACCGGCCACGAGGACACGCGGTTGGTCAGCGCGTCGTCAAGCGGGCCGACCCAGGTGGCCGTCGGCGCCGTGTCGTCGATCACCACCGAGCCGCTCGAGTAGTCCTGGTAGACGGTGTTGTTGAGCGTCGTGACGCGCACGCCGAACACAAACCGGGCGTAGCCGTTGACGAGCAGGTCGCTGATGGTAGTCGTGTTCAGGCTGAAGGTGTTGCTGCCGCCCTGGGCGCTGATCGGAATGATCCGCACGGGCACGCCGTCGGGCTGGTTGTCGGCGTTGTCGTCGCGGGCGATGAGGAGCTCGACTTTCTGAGCGGCGCCCTGCGAGTCCTGGAACTCGAACTTGACGTCGACGATTGCGCCTGGCCGGATGCGCAGGTTGCCGCCCGGGGCGGTGACGTTCAGGAAGATGAACTGCTGGCCCTGCCCGCCGCCGCCGCCGCCCCCGCCCCCGGGCGGGTTGGCGCCGCCGCCGCCGCCGCCGATCACCGTCGTGGTGTCGTCGTCGAGGACGGGCGGAGGAATCGGCCGGTCGATCGTGCTGTTGGAGTCGGCCGGCGGTTGAGTGGTTTGATTGGGCTCTTCGTCCGTGGGGACGTTGGGTTGCTGAGGCACAGGCGGGCACCCAGTCAGCACGCCGAATGCGAGGCCGACGAACAGCGCAAAAGACCGTGTGCAGGCTCGCCCGATACGCGGGTTCGACATTGGCTACCTCCAGAGGGTAGTAAAGACGCTCGAATCAGCTCGCTAAGGCGGGTTGGTGTGAACACGCGCCCACCAACCGCTAATCTAGTGCTTCATAAGTGTCGAGTCAACGAAACGTTGCGGAACCGCAGACGATTGCGCCCGCCCTCCTTACCCGATTGCCATCGAGGACTTATAATCCAAACCCTGACGCCTTTGCCGCTCGGGACCTGCGCGGTCCGAGGCACGGCGGCGGGCGTTGAAAGGGGACTCTGCCGCATGAGTTACGTCCTGCCTTTCGCGGGTATCCGCTACGCCACCGATCGCCAGGCTGATGTCTCGTCGCTGCTGTCGCCGCCCTACGACGTGCTGTCGGAGGCCGACAGGCAAGCCCTCCTGGCGCGCAGCCCGGACAACTTCGTCCTGGTCGACCTGCCCCACACGCCCCCAAAGCACGCCGGCCCCCCTGAAGTCTATGAGCGCGCCCGCCGGCAACTCCAGGATTGGCTCTCAAATGGCCGCATGCTCCGCGACGCGGCGCCGGCGATCTACGTCTATTACCAGGCCTACACTCACGCCGGCCGCGCCCACGTGCGAAAGATGTTCTTCGCCCGCCTACGGCTGGAGCCCTTTGGCGCGGGAAGCGTCTTTCCGCATGAGCAGACCTTCGGTGGTCCGAAGGAAGACCGCCTGGCGCTGATGAAGGCCACCGCCGCCACGCTCAGCCCCATTTTCGGTCTCTACCCGGACCCAGAGAACACGGTGGCCGCGCGGCTGGCCGCGGCGATCGGCCCCAACCCGCTCGTCCATGGCACGCTCGACGCGGTGGAGAACCGTCTGTGGGCCGTGACCGATCCGACGGTGATCTCGGAGGTCCGTGAGCTGATGGCTTCGCGGCCGACGTTCATTGCCGACGGCCACCACCGCTACGGCACGGCGATGCTGTACCGCGCGTGGCTGGCGCAGCGCGAGGGGCCGTTGCCGGTGGATCATCCGGCGAACTACGTGATGTGCGTGTTCTGTGCGATGGAGGACCCGGGCCTGCTGATTCTGCCGACGCATCGCGTGGTCCCGGGCGTCGCGTTTCCGCCGGCCAGTCTGAAGGGCGATGCGGACGTCGAGATTGCGCACCTGCCGGCGGACGGCGCAGACGACGTGCCGGCTCGGCTTGAGAAATTCGGCCCGCAAGCGGTGGGGATGTTCAGCGCTGCGCCCGGGGCCGGGGAGGGCTTCTACGTCCTTCGGCCCTGGAAGGAGACGCTGCTGGACGGCGTGTGCCCGGAGCGCAGTGCGGCGTGGCGCCGGCTCGGGCTCGCCTTCCTCCACGCGTGGCTGCTCGACCGGGTCATCGGCCGCCACACCAAGGGCCAGGCGCTTGACATTCACTACGTGAAGTCGGCCTCCGCCGCTGTTCAGGAGGCGCGCGACACGGGTGGCTGCTGCTTCCTGATGCAGCCGACGACGATGAAGGAGCTGGGCGACGTCTGCACGGCGGGCGACCTGATGCCGCAGAAGAGCACGTACTTTTTCCCGAAGCTCGCCAGCGGCTTGGTCGTGAGCCCGCTGACGGCCTGAAGCCCCCGCCGAAGCGCACAGCGCGGCCGACGCGATCGCCCGACGAGCCGCGAGCGTTACGAGCCGCGAGCGTTACGAGCCGCGAGCGTTACGAGCCGCGAGCGTTACGAGCCGCGAGCGCCAGCGAGTGGCGAATTCCCGCTTGCCGTTGACGGCGTGGCGCGAAGCACTCCGGCTACAATGCGTCCAATGTCACCGCAATGGTTGCTCGGCGTAGAGACCTCGGCCGCACGCGGCAGCGTTTGCCTGTGGCGCGGAGACCGGCTGCTCGAATCGCGCCTGTTGTCGGCTGAGCGCCGGCACGCCTCGGAGCTGTTTCCGTTGATCGCGGAGCTGCTGAGCCGGCACGGCCGCCGCGCGGCCGAGCTGGACGTGCTCTGCTGGTCGCAGGGGCCCGGGAGCTTCACCGGGCTGCGGATCTCCGCGGCCCTGGCGCGCATGCTCATGGCCGTCGCGGGATGCCGGGTCGTCGCGGTTCCGACGCTGGAGGTCATCGCGCGCAACGCGCTGCGGTTGAATCCGCGCCCGGGCCGTCTCGCGGTCATGCTGGATGCCCGCGGCGGGCTGGCTTATGCCGCGGCGTTCAACCTGAGACCGGACGGAGCACTCGATGCTCTGGCGCCTGCGGCGGCGGTCGCACCGGCGGAGTTCCTCGCCGGCATCGCGCCGCCATTCGTTGCGCTGGGGGCGGGCGTCGCGCCGCACCGGGAGCGCGTGGTTGCGGCCGGCGGGCGGGTCGCGCCCGAGGATTACTGGCGACCGCTGGCCGAGGAGGTTGTCGGCGCCGCGCGGCCGCTGATCGTCGCCGGGCGGTTCCTCGAACGCCAGCAGGTCCTCCCGTTGTACGTGCGCCCGCCGGAATGCGAGCAGGTCTATGAGCAGCGCCGCGCCGCGGCGCGGCAGCGAGCGTTCGGGGGCGCTGGAGATGCATGAGCGCGCCGGGCCGCGGGCGCTTGACCGGGGCGCCGGGGCGGGGACACTGTGCCGGAATGGAGCTCAAGCCGCGTCGCGTCTATGACGACCCGTTGCCGAATTGCGGCTTCGAGACGCTTTGCACGCACTACGCCGAGGACCCGGCGGAGCAGCAGGGGGCCGCGGCGCCGCCGATCTACCAGACCTCGACGTTCATCTACCCGGACGCGGAGGCGTTCTGGAACAGGCGGCGGGGGGACGGGCCGCATTACGACTACACGCGCGTGGGGAACCCGACGACGGCGATGCTGGAGGCGAAGCTGGCGCGGCTGGAGGGTGGGACGTGGGCTTACGGGTTTGGGTCGGGCATGGGGGCGATCAGCGCGGCGCTGCGGGCCGTGCTGAAGGCGGGCGACCACGTCGTGGCCCAGGCGCACGTCTACGGACCGACGCAGACCTACCTGCGGCAGTTGGCGCGCTTCGGGATCGAGGCGACGTTCCTGACGACGAGCGAGGCGGGAGCGCTGCTCGGCGCGTGCCGGCCGCAGACGCGGCTGATCTATTTCGAGAGCCCGACCAGCGGGCATTTCGAGATTGTGGACATCCGGGCTGTCGTCGCGGGGGCGCGCGGGCGCGGCATCGTCACCGCGTTCGACAACTCGTGGGCCACGCCCTACTTCCAGCGCCCGCTGGAGCTGGGCGTCGATCTGGTGACGCACAGCGCCACGAAGTATCTCAACGGACATAGCGACGTTGTCGCCGGGTTCGTGGTTGGGCGCGACGACGGCGAACTGCACGCTCGCGTCCAGGAGGAAGTCGAGTACGCCGGCGCCACGCTCGATCCCTTCGCCGCCTGGCTGATGCTGCGCGGTCTGCGCACGTTGCCGATGCGGATGGAGTATCACCAGCGCTCGGCACTCGCGGTCGCGCGCATGCTGGCGGCGCATGGGCGCGTCGCCGTCGTCAACCACCCGGGGCTGGAGCGCCACCCCGGCCACGAGTTGGCGCGGCGGCAGATGCGCGGCTGCTCGAGCCTGTTCAGTTTCGCGCTGCACGACCAGTCGCGCGAGGCCACCGCCCGCGTGCTCGACCGCCTGCGCCTCTTCCGCGCCGGCGTGAGCTGGGGCGGGCACGAGAGCCTCGCCATCGGCGGGACGTTCTTCTCGGCTCCCGACGAGCCGAAACGCTGGCTGATCCGGCTGCACGTCGGGCTCGAATCGACCGAGGACCTGCTGGCCGATCTGCGCCAGGCGCTCGAGGACTAAGGCCACATGCCCAAGCCTGCCCGCTCGACTCGTCATCGCAAGCGTCTTCGCACGCAAGCAGCGCAGCCGCCCCCGGCGGGCCACCTGCCCGTGTTCGAGCACCCGCTCGCCACGCGCTACGCCACGCCGGCGATGCTGCGCATCTGGAGCGCGCACAACCGCTACGGGGTCTGGCGGCGCATCTGGATCGCGCTGGCCGAGGCCCAGCGCGAGCTGGGCCTGCCCATCTCCGCTGCCCAGATCGCCGCCCTGCGCAGCGCCGCGGACGACATCGACTTCGGGGCCGCGGCGGAGCACGAGCGGCGGACGCGGCACGACGTGATGGCGCACATCCACGCGTTCGCCGATGCGGCGCCGCAGGCGCGGGGCATCCTGCACCTCGGCGCGACGAGCATGGACATCGTCGACAACGCGGACCTGATGCTCATGCGCGACGCGCTGGAGCTGCTGGTCGGGCGGCTGGCGGCGGTGGCGGCGGCGCTGGAGGACTTCTGTGCGGCGCACGCCGACCGGCCTTGTCTGGGCTTTACGCACCTTCAGCCGGCGCAGCTCACGACTGTGGGAAAGCGTGCCGCGCTGTGGCTGGCCGACGTGGCGGACGACCTGGAGCGCGTGGCGGAGCTGTGGGCCGGGCTGAAGTGCCGCGGGCTGCGCGGGGCCACGGGCACGCAGGACTCGTTTCTGAAGCTGCTGGGCGGCCCGGCCAAGGTCCGGCGGCTGGAGCGCCGTTTCGCGGCCAGGCTGGGCTTTCGGGACTGCTACCCGGTCTGCGGCCAGACCTACTCGCGGCGCGTGGATGCCGAGATCATCAGCGCGCTGGCCGGCTTGGCGGCGAGCCTGCACAAGGCGTGCAACGACGTGCGGCTGCTGTCGATGCTGCGCGAAATGGACGAGCCCTTTGAGGCCGAGCAGGTCGGCAGCTCCGCCATGCCCTACAAGCGCAACCCGGCGTTGTGCGAGCGGGCGACCGGGCTGGCGCGCTACCTTGTCTCGCTGGCGAGCTCGCCGTTGATGACGCACGCCGCCCAGATGCTGGAGCGCACGCTCGACGACTCCAGCAACAAGCGTCTCGTCATTCCCGAGGCGTTCCTGGCCGCCGACGCGCTGTGCGCCATCATGCACACGGTCTTCTCCGGCCTCGTCGTCTACCCCGCCGTGATCGACGCCCGCGTGCGCGCCGAGCTGCCCTTCATCGCCACCGAGCAGGTGCTCATGCAGGCCGTTGCGGCCGGCGGCGACCGCCAGGAGCTGCACGAGCGTCTCCGTCGGCACAGCCAGGCCGCCGCCGAGCAGATCAAACGTCACGGCCGGCCCAACGACCTGCTGGAGCGGCTGCGCGGCGACCCGGCGTTTGCGAGGGTGCGCTGGGACCGGGCGCTCGACCCGCGGCGCTACACCGGGCTGGCGGCGGAGCAGACGCGACGGCTGCTGAGCGCGCGGGTGCGCCCGCTGCTGCGGCGATTCGCGGGCCGGGCGGCGCCGCCGGAGCGGCCGCGCGTCTGAGGCAGAGTGCTCCGCGCACGAGGTGGCGCAGCGGTGCTCGAGACTCAGAATCGCAGGCCGACTTGCAGACGCAGCAGCGGGCCGTCGGCGATGTTGATGCGGCTGTCGTCGCGGTCGGCGTATTCCTCGGCCTCGAAGAAGAAGCGGTCGAAGGCGTATCCCGCGGCCACGTCGAGCCAGCACTGCTCGCTGAGGTCCCAGCGCAGCCCGCCCAGCACGCGCTGCTCGCAGTAGAACAGGCGATGGTCGCTGTCGGCGCGATCGTGCCGCAGGAACACGTCGCTCGTCCAGTCATAGCCGACGTAGAGGCTCAGCGGCCTCAGCAGGCGGTACGCGAGCTTCGCGCGCACCTCGCGCGGCACGAAGTACAGCCCCTCGAACGTCAGCCCCTCCACGACCTCCCAGCGAAGCGTGCTCAGCGGCACGCCCGCCAGCAGCGCCAGCCGCTCGTCCGGCAGCCACTGGTAGCCGGCGCCCGGCAGCGGCACATGCGGCAGGAACGAGCGGTTGCTGGAGTAGTTCAGGTACGCGACCCAGGCGTCGTTTCCCGCGCCGGCCGGGAAACGCCCGAAGACGTTCGCGTCCGCCGCCCACTCATCGCCGCTGTTGAACGGCCGGTCGCTGGCCGAGCCGATCGAAAGGTCGGCGCCGAGAATGATGCCCGTGTCGAAGCGGTGGCGGTACAGCCCGCCGACGCGCACGTCCCATAGCGAGCCGGGCAAGGCGGCCCGGCTGCGCGGCAGGCGCGCCCCCGTGTCGAGCAGCAGATGCGTGACGCGCGGCGTGAGCAGCCACTCGTCGGTCGCGCTCTGGTGCAGCGGAATGACGAAGCTGAGCCGCTGGCGCAGCATCGACAGGTCGTCGTCCGCCGCCGCCGCGCGGCTGAACAGCGCCGGCCCGCGGCGCTGCGGCTGGGCGTGGCGGTCGAAATAGCCGAGGGCGCCGTAGTCGAAGCGGAACGTGTGCCGGCCCATCTCCGGCGAGAAGCGGTCCACGCCGTCCTGCGCCAGAAGGGGCGCGTGCGCCGACGATCCGAGCAGGAGCAGGGCCGGCACGGCGGCGCGGGCAAGGCGGCGGTTTCGGAGGCGATTGACCATTTGGGCGCGGTAGCCTCGCCGGGTCTCGCGTAACAGTGTACTCGCTGGCTGAACGGCGTGGGCTGGGTGGCGGTTCACACGGGCTCGCCAGGACTCCGGGGCGAGCCCTGTGCCTGCCTCAGCGCCGTCCGCGCCGCCGACAGGAAGCCGATGGGGGCGTCGGTGCGGCCGGTGGTCACCAGGTCGGCCAGGATGGACCCGACCAGCGGGGCGAACTTGAAGCCGTGGCCGCTGAAACCCGCCGCCACGAACACGCTCGCATGCCGCGGGTGACGGTCGATGATGAAGTGCTCGTCGGGCGTCATGGTGTACAGGCACACGGAGTGGCGCTCGACCAGCGGGCGCACGCCCGGCAGCCGCGCCGCGATGAAGCGCTGCACGCGCGGCAGGTCCTCCGGGAGCAGGGTGCGCTCGACAGCCTCGGGGGCGGGCGCCGGCTGGCCGCCGCTGTGCTCAGCGATCTTCATCAGCCCGTCGCCCAGCGCCGGAAAGCCGTAGAAGAACCCGTCGGATTCATCGAAGCAGAACGCCGGGGCGGCGGCGGCCGCATGGGCCGGGTTGTCGGAGCGGAACCAGAGCTGCACCTTGCGGCGCACGTGCAGTGCATGGCCCAGCTCCGCCAGCAGTTGAGCGGACCACGCGCCGGCGGTGACGACCAGCCGCCGCGCTTCGAACGCGGTGTTGTCGCAGGTGACGCGCACGGCATCGTCGTCGGCGGACCAATCGCGGGCGCGCTGGCCGGTGAGGATGGTGGCGCCGCGCGAGACGGCCCGTTCGATGTGTGCGTGCACACACTCCTCGACGCGGAGGAAGCCAGCATCGGGCTCGAAGAGCACCTGCTCGCCGGCCGCGAAGCGAAAGCCGGGGAAGCGCCGCGCGGCGGCGTCGGCCGTGAGCTCCTCGATCGCCAGGGCGTGGGCGCGCGCGGCGCGCTGCACGCCGGGGATGACCGCGCCATCGGGCCGGCCGGCCAGCAGCAGGCCGACGGGCTCGAACAGCCTGCGGCCGGTGTCGGCTTCGATCTCGCGCCAGAGGCGGTAGGCCTCGTGCAGCAGCGGCACGTAGTCGGGATGCTCGAAGTAGGCCTTGCGGATGATGCGCGTCCGGCCATGTGAGCTGCCGCGGTCGTGGCCGGGTTGGAACTGCTCGATGCCGAGCACGTTCTGGCCGCGGCGCGCGAGCTGCGCGCAGGCCGCGCTGCCCATGCCGCCGACCCCCAGGACGATGACGTCGTACGCGCGCATTCAGCCGGCGTTCTCCACGCGCGGATCGCCGACGTCCCGCCGCGCCCGGTCCTTCAGCCAGAAGGGCAGGTAGCACAGGGCGAACACCGTCGTCGCCACGACGGCCAGCGACAGCAGCGACAGCGGCCACGGCCCGAGGTAGTCGTAGAGCGAGGCGCGCTCGGGCGGCCCGGCGAGGTACATGTAATTCGTACCGGTCACCGTGTTGAAGCACAGCACCAGAAACGCCACCACCACCGTGATCATCCAGACGCGCGGCGCCGAGTCGGGCCGCGGACGCATGCGCAGGCCGACCGTCATCATGAATGCGGCGGCGATGATGCCGCCGTGCGTGACGAAGAACACGAGGTACGGCGTGGTGGGGAAGGGCTCGTCGATCTCGGGCGTGAGCATCGCCTGGGTCGTGCCGCCGATGCCCCAGTAGTAGGTGAGCTCGTACATGACCTGCGTGATCGAGGGCCGCCTGGCGGAGGCGCGGTCGTCGTCGAACGAACGCAGCGCCTGGCGCGGTGCGGCCGCGACGAGCAGCAGGGCGGCCGCGGCCACAAGCGTCGCGAGGTTGCACAGGTGCAGCGGCAGCGACTTGGCGATCGTCCAGCTTCCGTGCAGGACCTGGTAGACGTGGCCGGTCACCGCCGCCGTCAGCAGGACGATCGCCAGCCCCGCGCAGGCGATCAGGCGCGAGCGCGCCGCGGCGGCGGCGGGCACCCGCCGCAGCCACAGGCAAAGCCCGGCCGTTACCAGCGCTGTTGCCACCAGCGCCGCAACGTGATCGGGGCCGAACAGAACCAGTGTTTCGCTCGCGAGCATGCGCAGCCCATCCGGCCGACCGCCCAGTCGGCGAGAGGCCCTCTTCCCCGCCGATCAGATTATCACCGACGCGGCGAGCTCTCCAGCGCCGGCGGCCCCATCGGCCCATCCAGGCTTGCGAAATGCCCCAGCGGGTCGCGGGTCGGAAACGGATGCGGCAACGCGAACAGCTCGCCGCAGGCGAACCCGCAATGCCCGCCGTCGACCGCATCTGCGGCGCGAATCCGGTTCAGCAGCCGTTCGAGCCGGGGCGGCGGGAACTGCGAGCGATAAGCCGAGATCGCGGCCACCTTCTGCTCGTACACGTCGCTGATGTCCACCACGAACGTCGCGTGCCAGTGCGCGATGTCGGCCGCGATGTGCACCGGGCGATACCAGAGCCAGTCGATGCGGTGCGGCGGAGTGTGGTCGAAGCGGTCGTCCCATTTCGTAAGCTGCGAGTAGAAGCGCGCCCCTTCGACGATCAGCTGCCCCTGATAGTGGTCGGGCGAGGCGCCGGGCGTCCGTCCCGCCATTCCGACCACGATTCGCGGCCGGTGCCGTCGCAGGACCGTCGCCAGCGCGTAGCGCGCCGCCGGGCCGTCCATGAGCTCGCGGTTGGTCAGCGGCAGCGTCTCGACGTGCGCGACGCCGAGGATTCTGGCGGCCTCGGCAGCCTCGGCGGCGCGGGCCTCGGGTGTGCCGAGCGGCGTGGGCTCGCCGTTTGTGAGGTGCACGACGCCGACCTTGTGCCCCAGTCGCGCGAGCTTGGCGATCGTGCCGCCGCAGGTGATCTCGAGGTCGTCGGGGTGCGGCATGGCGAAGACGATGTCGAGCTGCATGGCGGGCCTCCGCGGGGTCGTCTGGTCGCTCCGATAACGCTGCGCCGGCGGTCGAAGCCAGGCATCTGAGGATAGGACGCGCGAGCGGCGGCGTCGAGGCGACGTGGGGGTGCGGGCTCGGCGGAGCGGGGCGCGCGGGCGTTTGCGGCCCGCGCGGCGTGCGGTTACAACCTTCCGCTGGCTGGCAACCCAGGAATCACCGATGCGGCTTGGTCACACGTGCGTCGTCGGCCTCCAGTGGGGCGACGAAGGCAAAGGGAAGATCGTCGATTCGCTCGTCGAGCACTTCGACGTCGTGGTTCGCTACGCCGGCGGCGCCAACGCGGGCCACACGGTCGTGATCGGCGACGCGAGGTTCGCACTGCATCAGCTTCCGAGCGGCATCCTGCGGCCGGGCGTCGCGTCGATCATCGGCTGCGGGTCGGCGATCGACCCGCCGCTGCTGCTGGGCGAGATCGAGTCGCTGCGGGCGCGGGGCATCGCAATCGGCGACAACCTGCGGATTTCGGACCGGGCGCAGCTCGTGTTTCCGTATCATCGGCGGCAGGACGTGCTGGCCGAGCAGGCGGCGCTGCCGGGGGGCAAGCTGGGTACGACGGCGCGCGGCATCGGCCCGTGCTACGCGGACAAGGTTTCGCGGCGCTGGGGCGTGCGCGTCTGCGAGCTGTATCATCCGCCGCGCTTCACGGCGCGCCTCTCCGAGATCGTGGCGCACAAGAACGCCTATCTGACGTCGCTGTACGATTTCCGCGAGCCCTTCGACGCCCAGGCGCTGACGACCGAGTACCTGGGCTTCGCCGAGCAGCTCCGCCCCTTCGTCTGCGACACCGCGCTGTATCTGAGCGAGCTGCTGCGCGCCGGTCGCCGCGTGCTCTTCGAAGGCGCCCAGGGCAGCCTGCTCGACATCGACCACGGCACCTACCCCTTCGTCACCAGCTCCAACACGGGCGTCGGCGGCGTCGCCAGCGGCGCCGGCGTGCCCCCGCGGACCATCCAGGACGTCGTCGGTGTCGTCAAGGCCTACAGCACGCGCGTCGGAGAGGGGCCCTTCCCGACCGAGCTGCACGACCGCATCGGCGACGACATCCGCGAGCGCGGCCGCGAGTTCGGCACCACCACGGGCCGCCCCCGGCGCACCGGTTGGTTCGACGCCGTCGCCGCCGGCTACTCGTCGATGATCAGCGGCCCGACGCACCTGGCGGTGATGCACCTGGACACGCTTTCCGGGCTGGAGGAGCTGCGCGTCTGCGTGGCCTACCGCGCACGGGGGCGGGTGCTCAACAGCTTCCCGGCCGACACGCCGCTGCTCAACGAAGTCGAGCCGGTGTACGAGACGCTGCCGGGCTGGACCGAGCCGATCGGCCACTGCCGGCAGGTGAGCCAGTTGCCGGCTGCCGCCCGCGCTTATCTCGATTTTCTCAGCGCCCGGCTGAGTGCGCCCGTGAGCATCATTGGCGTCGGGCCCGAGCGCGACCAGATCATCTTCGCCGGACGCGAGGGCTAGCGGCGCGCGGGTTGGCGCGGCGCCCAAGCGATATACTCCGCCCTTCGGGCGGCCGGCGCGCCGGCCGCTCCGCCCACTGCGCAAGGAAAACCGCCATGAGCCTGAGCCTGAGAGTGCGACGGAAGCCCGGTACGGACGACCTGCCGCTGCCACGCTACATGAGCGAGCACGCCGCCGGTCTGGATCTGCACGCGGCGGTGGACGCGCCGCTGACGATCGCGCCCGGCGACGTGAAGCTGGTTTCGACGGGGCTGTTCGTCGAGATTCCGCCGGGGTGCGAGGGGCAGGTGCGGGCCCGCAGCGGGCTGGCGCTGCGGCACGGGCTGATGCTGCCGAATGCGCCGGGCACGATCGACGCGGACTACCGCGGTGAGCTCCAGGTGATCGTCGGCAACTGCGGGCGCGAGCCCTTCACGATCGAGCGCGGCATGCGCTTCGCGCAGCTCGTGATCGCGCGCGTCGAGCACGTGGCCGTCGAGGAAGCCCGGGAGCTCAGCCGGACGGCCCGCGACGCCGGCGGCTTCGGCCACACGGGATGAGTCGGCTTCAGACGGGGAGCCTGACGGCGTGAAGGACCTTGGCCTGATGGCGCCGCGGCGCCGCCGTTCGCGGCGCCTTTCCGCCTGGGTCGGCTGGCTGGTGCTGGCGGCGCTGCTGGTGATCGTCTGGCAGGCCGGGGCGTGGTACGTGGGCGTGCGCGGGCTGGACTGGTCGATCCGCCACGGCATCGCCTTGCAGCGCGACGCGAGCACGCCGGCCGAGCTGAGCGCGGCGCTGGCGTTGTGGGAGCGCGAGACCGGCCGCTACTGGCGCGACCAGCCCGCGCGGCTCGTGACCCGCATCTTCGCGCGGCACGCGCTGGCGGAGCCCGAGGTGCGGCGGCTGCTGGTGTTCATGACCGGCGCCGACTACGGCGAGCGCGTCGAAGACTGGCGCCGCTGGCTCGCCGACCAGCACCGCCTCAGCACCGGCCAGCAGCCCGAGCTTCCGCGGCGGCAGCGCGTGGTGCTGGAGCCGCTCTGGAGCGCCCCGGTCGGGCTGACGTTGTCGTTCTCCACCATCCTCCCCATGGACGGAGGCATCTACGTCGCGTCGTGCGGACGGGCCTATGACGACGCCGGCGACGACGCCGACGGCGTCGTCCACGTCCACGCCCGCACGGGACAGGCCTCTTACCTGTTCATCCCCGACCAGGCCGGCCCGCGCGACATTCTCGGGCTGGCCCTGGCCGACGGCCGGCTGATCGCCGCGTGCCGCAACGGGATGATCTACGCGGTCGGCTTCGACGGCGGCGTGCAGTGGAGGGCGGCGGCCGGCGCGAAGCTGGCCTCGTCGCCGCTGGTGTTCGAGAGCGGCGAGCGCGGGCCATCGCTGGTCGCGGTCGTGACGGAAACAGGAAAGGTCGTCGCGATCAACGCCGCGAACGGCCGGACCGTCTGGGTTGCCGACGTCGTCTCGCCGGGCTTGCGTTCGGCAAGTGCCGCGGCCCAGGCGGCGGCGAGCGAGCCGCGCCTGTCGGCGAGCCTGGCGCTCGGCGACCTGGTAGGCGACGGCAAGCCCGAGCTGATCGTGATGAGCGCCGGCGGCGAGCTGCGGGCGCTCGCTCCCGACCGGGGGCGCGTGCTGCTGAAGCGCGGGGGGCAATCCGGCGGGCTGGCGGGCCTGGTCTTCGGCGGCGGCGGCGCGAGGCAGCCGCAGGCGTTCACGGCGGACCTTGAGGGCGGCGTGTGGGCGGTCTACCGCACGGCGGCGGGCGTGCAGGTGGCGCCGATCGCACAGCTCGGGGCGCGCGGTCCGAGCGGGTTCGTCGCGCCGCTGCGGCTGGCGGCGCGCGAGGAGCTGGCCGACGTCGTGGCGTGTCTTTCGGGCAGGGCCGGGGAGCTGCCCGGCGCGCTGGCCCGGCTGCGCGGACCCGAGCTGCAATGGCGCTATCCGCTGCCGGGCTGCGCCTGGGGAGCGCCGGCGGTCGCCGATCTCAACGGTGACGGGCGAGTCGAGCTGGCCGCGACCAGCTTCGGCCGCGACGCGCGCGGCGAGCTGGCGGGCTGGCTCGATATCGTGTCGCTCGAGGGCCACTGTCTGCTGCGGGCGCGCCTGCCGGCGCCGGCCGAGGCCGGGCCGGTGGTGGCGGACGTCGACGGCGACGGGCGCGTAGAGGTGCTCGTCGCGGATCGCGCGGGCATGCTGCACTGCTACCGCGCCGCGGCGCTGGGCCCGATCGAATGGGGCCTGCTCGGCGGAGACCCGCGCAACACGCGGCACGCGGCCAACGCCTACGCGTTCAGCCAGACGCCTTTCGGGCGGCAGAAGCGCTGGACGCCGCGCTGAGCCAGCGCCCGCGGAGCGTAGCGGCGCCGGGTGCTAGACCCAGCCGCGGTCGCGGCTGGCCTGGGCGACGCGTGCAACGGCGATGGCGTAGGCGGCGTCGCGCATGTAGAGCCCGCGCTCGACGGCCAGCTCGTGCACGTCGAGGAAGGCGCGGGTCATCATCGTGTCGAGCTTGCCGAGCACCTCGCTCTTGAGCCAGAAGTAGTTCATATTGCTCTGGACCTGCTCGAGGTAGCTGCACGTGACGCCGCCGGCGTTGGCGAGGAAGTCGGGCAGGACGAAGACGCGGCGCTCCGCGAGCACGTGGTCGGCCTCGGGGGTGGTGGGGCCGTTGGCCCCCTCGGCGATGATCGAGACGCGCGGGGCGAGGCGCTGCACGTTCTCACCGGTGATGGCCTGCTCCAGCGCGCAGGGCATGAGCACGTCGACGTCCTGCTCGATCCACGCGTCGCCGGGCAGCACCTCGTAGCCGGCGGCCTCGGCGCGGGCCTTGTCGATCTCGCCGAAGCGGTCGGTGATGGCGCGGAGCTGCGCCAGGTCGATGCCGTCGGTCCGGCGAAAGCACCAGGCCTGCTGGTCGCGCTGGTTCCAGCACGAGACGCAGATGACTCGGCCGCCGAGCTGCTGGTAGAGCTCGATCGCGAACTGCGCGACATTGCCGAACCCCTGGACGCTGGCGCGCGTGTCCTGCGGGCGGCGGTCGAGCACGCGCAGGGCCTCGCGCAGCGTGAAGACCAGGCCGTAGCCGGTGGCCTCGGTGCGGCCGAGCGAGCCGCCCATGCCGACGGGCTTGCCGGTGATGAACCCCGGGTAGCGCCCGCCGTGGATGGTCTCGAACTCGTCGAGCATCCAGAGCATGTGCTGGGCGTTGGTCATGACGTCTGGCGCGGGGACATCCTGGATGGGGCCGACGTCGCGTGCGACCTGGCGCACCCAGGCGCGGCACAGGGCCTCCTGCTCGCGCAGGCTGAGGTTGTGCGGGTCGCAGACGACGCCGCCCTTGCTGCCGCCGAGCGGCAGGTTGACCACGGCGCACTTCCAGGTCATCCACATGGCCAGGGCGCGCACGGTGTCGATGGTCTCCAGGGGGTGAAAGCGGATGCCGCCTTTTCCGGGGCCGCGGGCCGTGTTGTGCTGTACGCGGAAGCCGCGATAGACCTGGACGTGTCCGTCGTCCATGCGGATCGGCAGGCTGAAATGGTGCTCGCGCATCGGCCACCGCAGCAGGTCGCGCGTCGCCTGGTCGAGTCCCAATGTCTCGGCGCAGCGGTCGAACTGCCGCTGCGCCATTTCGAACGCGTTGTAGCCGCGCGCCATCGCCAGCCTCCCGCCGCCCTGGGCCGCGGCGCTTGTCGACCGGGAGCGTACCCTGTCCCGCCAAATGCACGCAACAACGACCCCCGCCGCCCGCGCCGGGCGGCCGCGGTTGTTCGGGCGCGGCGTTCGCGGGGCCGGTGCACTACAATTCTGCGACGGAGTCGCTGATGACCACGGGTCAGCCCGATGCCCATGTGCGCGCGCTTCAGGAGCGGGCCAAGGAGTTGGCCTGCCTCTATCACGTGGAGGAGCAGCTCGGCGATCCCACCTTGCCGCCGGGCGAGGTGCTCGGGCGCGTGGCGGCGGCGCTGCCGGCGGGTTGGCAGCACCCGGAGCACTGCGTCGCGCGCATCACCTGCGACGGCACGACATATCCGGCTGGCGTGCGGCTCGACGAGCGCTGGGTGCAGCGGGCGGACATCTGCGACCAGTCGCTGAAGATAGGGACGATCGAAGTCGGCTACACCCGTGAGCTGCCCGCGGCGGACGAGGGGCCATTCCTTGCCGAGGAGCGGCGGCTGGTCGACACGATCGCCGCCAAGATCGGCCGCTGGTTCACGCAGCGCCGGCTGATTCTGGCCGCCGACCGGTGGGAAGCGGAGCGCGCGGCGCAGCGTTCCGACGGCGAATGGCGCGTGATCGTCGACCTGCTGCGACGCACCGACCAGGACCTGCTGCGGCGCGTCGCCCGCAAGCTGCTCAACCACCTGCGTCTGGCGGGGGTCGAAGAAGCGGTGCAGCTCATGCGGCGGATGCTTCCCGAGGGCCAGGAGCAGGATGACGCGCTGTCTCCGGAGACGAACATTCCGCAGCGGAAGCGCGGGCTGCTGACGGACGCGTCGCTGGTGGAGGACGTGTTCGCGGTGGCCAGCCGGCGGCTGGGCGACGCGGAGACGGTGGAGTGCATCCGGCAGTGGATCCGGGCGGACCGGGCGGGTTTCCTGGTGACGACGGTCGATGACCCGCACGCGACGCACGCGGAGCTCTCGGAGGCGCTCGATCGCTACATGCGGCTGGAGTCGGACGGCGTGCTGCTGCCGCAGGTGACGCGCAAGGGCGTGTCGGTTTCGCTGGCCCGCCGCCTGCTCAGCAGCCAGGTGCAGTACCTGCGGGTGGCGAAGGACGTGTTCGGCCTGGGCGATTTCCGCGACCTGCTCGCGCGCACGATCTCGCCCAACGAGGGCTACGGCAAGGTGGGCGGAAAGGCGGCGGGGCTGTTGCTGGCGCAGCAGGTGCTCCGCCGGCACGCGGCGGCCGACGCCGACCTGGCCGCGATCCGCACGCCGCGGAGCTGGTACGTTTCGTCGGACGGCCTGCGGCAGTTCGTCTATGCCAACCAGCTCGAGGACGTGTTCGCGCACAAGTACCGGCCGATCGAGGAGGTTCGCCGCGAGTACCCCGACCTGGTGCAGCTCTTCCTCGGGTCGCGTTTTTCGACGGAGATCGTGAAGGGGTTGCAGGTGATGCTCGACGAGCTGGGAGATGCGCCGCTCATCGTGCGCAGCTCCAGCCTGCTCGAAGACCGGTTCGGCGCCGCCTTCTCCGGCAAGTACAAGAGTCTCTTTGTCGCCAACCAGGGCGACCGGCGGCAGCGGATGGCGGCGTTGCTCGACGCGATCGCCGAGGTCTACGCGTCGACGTTTGGCCCGGACCCGATCCTCTACCGCGCCGAGCGCGGGCTGCTTGATTTCCAGGAAGGCATGGGGGTGCTGATCCAGGAAGTGGTCGGGCGGCGCATCGGCCCCTATTTCCTGCCGACGCTGGCGGGCGTGGCTTTCAGCCACAACGAATTCCGCTGGTCGCCGAGGCTCAGGCGCGAGGATGGGCTCGTGCGGCTTGTGCCCGGGCTGGGCACGCGCGCGGTCGATCGCGTCGGCGACGACTTTCCGGTGCTGGCGGCGCCCGGGCAGCCGGGGCTGCGCGCCAACACCACGATTGACGAGCGCGTCCGCTACGCGCCGCGCTTCCTCGACGTCATCAACCTCGAGACCCAGCGCTTCGAAACCGTTTCCGGCGAGGGGTTCCTTCGAACGTACGGCCGCGAACTGGTCGGCGTCGAGCAGGTCGTGTCCGTGCTCGACGGCGGCGTGCTGCGCTCTCCGATTCCCGGCCACATCCGTTTCGACCGCGACGACCTGGTCTTCACCTTCGACGGCCTGCTCGATCGCGGTCCCTTCGTGCGCCAGATCCGCGGCCTGCTCGATCTGCTTTCGCGCGAGCTGCACACGCCGGTCGACGTCGAGTTCGCCTCCGACGGCGTCGACCTGTACCTGCTGCAATGCCGGGCGCAGAACCTGGGCCGGCAGCTCGCGCCCGCGGCCATCCCGCGCGATCTGCCGCCCTCGCGCATCGTCTTCTCGGCCCGCCGGCACATCTCCAACGGGACCGTGCCGAACATCAGCCACGTCGTCTACGTCGATCCGGCTGGCTACGAGCGCGTCGAGTCGCAGACCGAGCTGGTCGCCGTCGGACGGGCCGTGGCGCGCCTGAACCAGTTGCTGCCCAAGCGGCGGTTCATTCTCATCGGCCCCGGCCGCTGGGGCAGCCGCGGCGACATCCGCCTGGGCGTCAAAGTGACCTATTCCGACATCTGCAACACGGCGATGCTGGTCGAAGTCGCACGCAGGCAAGGCCCCTATACGCCGGAGCTGTCGTTCGGCACGCACTTCTTCCAGGATCTCGTCGAGGCGGGCATCCGCTACCTGCCGTTGTATCCCGATGACGACGGCGCGGTGTTCCAGGAGGCCTTCTTCGACCGGGCGGGGAACGCGCTGGCAGCCCTGGCGCCCGAGCTGGCCGCGCTCGACCCCCTGGTGCGCGTGATCGATGTGCCCGCGGCGTGCGATGGACGCCTGCTGCACGTGCTCATGAACGCCGATCTGCAGGAGGCCGTCGGACTGCTGGCCCCGGCCGACGAGGGGGCGGCGGTCGCCGCGGGGGAAGGCGGTCAGCCCGCCGAGGCCAGCGTCGAGCCCCAGCATCAACATTGGCGCTGGCGGCGTCACATGGCCGAGCGCATCGCCCGGCGGTGCGATGCACAGCGGTTCGGCGTGGTGGCGATGTACCTCTTCGGCAGCACGGAGGCGGCTTCCGCCGGCCCGGGCAGCGATATTGACCTGCTGGTCCACGTGCGGAACACCCCCGAGCAGCAGCGCGACCTGGAGCGTTGGCTCGAGGGCTGGAGCCGTTGCCTGAGCGAGATGAACTTCCTGCGCACGGGCTACGAGACCGACGGGCTGCTGGACGTGCACTTCCTGACGGACGAGGACCTGACGCGGAAGACCAGCTACGCGGCCCGGATCACGGCGGTGACGGACGCGGCCCGGCTGCTGCCGCTCGGAGGTGCCGGTGTTCCCGCGGCCGCGCGCAACTGAGAGCGCCTCTTCCATGAGCCAAATCGCGCGTCGGATTCCCCCGTTCGCAGAAGCGATTTGCTTCAGGGCGCCGGGCGCGGGCGTACGGCGTGCGGCGCCAGCGCGGGCGCAGTCCCGGTGGGCCGTACGCGGTCGCGTGGGGGCGTGCGGCCGCAGCACGGCATCGCCTTGGCGCGGCGGGCTTCGGGTGACGGCAGGTTGATGCGCCAGGCGAGGCCCAACAGCGCCAACGCGCGGATGACCAGATACGTCAGGTCGAGCTGCCACCAGCTCAAGCCGTGCCGTGCAGAGGCCGGGAAGGCGTGATGGTTGTTGTGCCAGCCTTCGCCGAAGGCCACGATGCCGAACAGGACGTTGTTGCGGCTCTCGTCGTTGCTGCGATAGGGTCGATCGCCCCAGAGGTGGCAGACGGAATTGATGCTCCAGGTGAGGTGGTGCACCATGAAGAGCCGCACCAGCCCGCCCCAGAGCAGGCCCATCAGGGCGCCCATCCAGCTCTGCGTGATCAGCCCGCCGGCCGCCGCCGGCAGCGCCAGGCCGAGCAGCACCCAGAGCACGAACCAGTCGCTGATGCGCTTGAGGGCCGGGTCGTGCGCCAGGTCGGGCACGTAGCGCTGGACGTTGGGGCCGCGATAGGTGAACAGCCAACCCATGTGCGAATGCCAGAAGCCCATCAAGACACCCTTGACGCCTTCGCCGAAGCCATGCGGCGAGTGCGGGTCGCGCTCACCGTCGCTGTGTTTGTGGTGGCGTCGATGGTCGGCGCACCAGTGCAGCAGCGGCCCCTCGGCCGACATCGAGCCCAGGACGGCCAGCGTCATCTCGATCGGCCGCACGGTGTGATACGAGCGGTGCGTGAACAGGCGGTGAAACCCGAGGGTCACCCCCAGTCCGGTCGCGGTGTACATCGTCGCGAAGAGGCCCAGCTCCAGCCAATGGAAACCGCGGCCCCACAGCAGGATCATGGCTGCGACGAGTCCCAGGAACGGAATGACGACGATGGCCAGCGTGGCGATCCGTGTCGCCATCGACGTGGACTCGTGCGTGTCGTGGACGTGGGTCATTGGCATTCGGCACCTTCTGCTGTGCGGACAGCCCCCCGTGCGCCGGCCAGAGGCCGGCGCGGGCCGGTTTTTTCGCCGCACGAAACTCGAATCGGAGGATCAGCGACCGCGCCTTCGGGAAGACCGGGGAAAGACCGGCCGGAGGCCGGTTCCCCCTGGTTAGGAAGACCGGTCTGAGCCGGTCCCCCAGGATCGAGGCCCCGATGGTCTTGTCGCCACTGGGGCAGTTGAAACACGCGGGGAGCCGTTCGCACGGCTCCCCGCGCGCGTTGTGCTGGCATGGGTCCGGATCGCCTTTCGGATACCCGAGGCCCCCGATGCCTGTTGGTTCAGCCTACCAGCGGCGCGGGCCGCCGTAGCCCCCGCGGCCACCGCCGCCACCCGAGCGGCCGCCGCCGCCGCCGGTTGTGGTCTTGGGCTTGGCCTCGTTGACGGTGAGGGCACGGCCGTCGTGCTGCTGGCCGTTGAGGGCGGTGATGGCGGCCTGAGCCTCCTCGGAGGAGCTCATTTCGACGAAACCGAAGCCCTTGCTGCGGCCGGTTTCGCGATCGGTAATGACCTGGGCCGACTCGACCTGACCGTGGGCAGAGAAGAGCTGCTCGAGGTCGGTGTCCGTGACCGAGTAGCTGAGGTTTCCGACATAAAGTTTCTTGCCCATTGCAGACATCTCCTGCTTCAGGCGCTGACCCGGTGTTTCGCTTTCAGGGTCCCGTGAAAGGGGCCTACATCGGCCCGAGGCGGTGGAGCAGGCGATTTGGGGAAGGCAAAGCGATTCATGCGCAGCCGCTTCGTACCCGGTCGTCAGATCCAACCTACAACGGGGGAGTGTAACACGTCAGCGCCCGGAAGCAAGTGCCCGTCTCCGGATTCCATTCCCCGCGCGGCTGCTGGCAAGCGTGATCCTCCGGGACCCGTTGCGCCCGCGGGTCCACACGCGAACCCGGCATCATCGGATCCAGAACCTGCGGACCGGGCACCCACACAGGCGCGCACGGCGGTTCGGAAGGCGCGGCAGGCGCGGCCGGCTTGGGGGCGCCACGCGACCCGCCGACACGTCACGCCTCGCGCGCCGGGCCAGCGCATGGCGCCTCTCTGGCTGCATCTGGCAACGTTCGGACACGGAGTGGTCCGGGCTGATCGCACACGCCTTCGGACAAGGGAAGATCGCGCTCGCAATACCAGAACGCGGTCATCAGCGCCTGCGGCGCCAACACGAACGCCCCGGACGACCTGGTGCGCGCGAAGTCCGCGACGCGGCCCTTCGCCGCCCTTGGCGCCGTGGCGGCCGGGCCATCGATGGGCCGGTGGTGGATGCGCGTGGAACCGGCGGACCTGAGCGGAGGCGACGACCGCCGCGCGGGGCGAGGTCGTAATCCTATTTATAACAATTGGTTAGGCGACGGTCATCGGGGTTCGATCCGCCGCGCCAGGCGGGGGGCTGGCATGAACCCGGGCAGCCGACGGGCGTATCCCCTTGGATGTCCGTACGCTAGGGTTGCCGATAAGCTCAGATGGTCACTATGCTTGTTCGCTTCCGCGCGACCGCGCCGGCCCCGTCCGGCAGATGCCGCGCGGGCATGGAGATAGCCGCATGGCGCGCCGAACGCCGATCACGCTGAGAACCCTGCTGGTCGCCGCGCTGGCGGCGGGAAGTCCTGCCTTGGGGCAGACGACGCAGCCGACGGACCTTCCCCCGTTGCCGGTGCCGACCGCGCCGCCGAGCGGCCTGGAGAGCCCCGGCGAAGCAGGCCGTGAGCGCGGTTCCGAGGCATCCGGGCCGGGGGTGACACGGATCGACCCGGCGACGATGAGCCTGGAGGCGCTGGTTGACACGGCGCGGCAACTGCTGGAGACGCGGACGGATGAGAACTTCAAGCGCGCCCAGCAGCTCGCGGGCATCGCGCTGCAACGCGACCCGCGGCACCTCGAAGCCCTGGAGCTGATGGCCGAGATTCAGGACATGGCCGGCGACGTGCACGCGGCCCGGCAGTACTACCTGAAGGTGCTGGGCGAGAACCGCGCCGACTTCCGCGCCAACCTGGGAATGGGGCGGACACACGTGCGCTCGCGCCTCTGGCGCCAGGCCGTGCCCTACCTTGAGCAGGCGCTGCTGGCCGCCCCGCCAGACCGCCGGCTCGATGTCCTCACGCTGCTGGCGAAGGCCTACCAGGGCCGCGGCGATCGCACGCGGGCGGTCGAGACCGCCCAGCAGGCCGTCGCGCTCGAGGGCAAGACCTACGCCGCGTGGGAGATCATGGTCGAGGCGCTGCTGGAGCTGAACGAGTTCGACAAGGCGGTCCGCGAGTCGCAGCGCCTCGAGCAGTTCGCCGCCCAGCGCCTGAAGGACGATCCGCTCAGCCTGGAGAACCTGCAATACCTCGACCGCGCCTTCGACCTGCGCATCAGCACGCTGCGCATCATGCATCGCAGCCTGCTCCGGGTGAACTCCGCCGGCGTGCCCATCGCCGAAGTCCGACCTGGGCGCGAGGCCGAGGCCGCCGCCACCCTCGCTGAGATCGTCGACATCTCGCTGCGACGGTCCGAGCTTCAGGGGCTGATCGCGCGGCACCAGCTCCTGGCGTTCGCGATTCGCGCGATCGAGATCGAGGGCGGCAACCCGGCCAACCACGTGCGCCTCGGCAAGCTGAGGTTCGAGATCGGCGATCGCCAGCAGGCCGCCGAGAGCTTCCGCAGGGCCCTGGAGCTCGACCCCGGCAACGCCGAGGCCCAGGAGTACCTGGCGGCTCTCCAGCCGGCGGCGTCGGCGCGCTAGCAGGCTCGCTGGGCGCGTTACGCGCCATCGAACAGGCCGCGCTGCCGCTGCGGCAGGGCGATGGCCGAAAGCCGCGGGTAGGCGGCGATGAGCGACGAGGGGATCGCGACGCGTGCGCCTTCGAGCAAGGCTCGCAGCTCCAGCGCGTTGGCGACGCCCTGGCCGCGGTAGTGATTGTTCGCGAAGACGTACACCCACTCGGCCCGCGTCGACAGCTCGTTCAGCCGCGCCACCCACTCGCGCAGCTCCGCCTCATCGTAGAGGTAATCGTAGCGCTCCCACGGCTCGCGGTTCTCCGCGAACCAGTTGGCCGCGTTGCGTCCGTGCAGCCGGACGTACGCCCCCCGGCCCAGCACGTGCGTCGTCGGCGGCAGATTCTGTGGCAGCCGCGGCTGGTCGATGTTGCAGCATCCCCCGGCCGCCGCCAGTGCAGTGAGCGCCTCCGGCTGCGCCCACGAGATGTGCCGCACCTCGATGAATCGCTCGAACTGGGCGAAGTCATCCGCCAGCCGTCGCAGCCGATCCGCCGCCGCGGGGTCGTAGCGGAACGACCACGGGAACTGGATGAGCAGGGGGCCCAGGCGGCCGGCGGCACGGACGGGCGCGAGCGCTTCGATGAACGCTTGCACGTCGGCGGCGGGTGGGTACGCGGCGCGTTCGTGCGTGAAGGTCGTCGTCAGCTTGAAGGCGAAGCGGAAGTCGGGACCGACCTGGTCGGGCCACTTTTCCGTCATGGCCGGGCTCGGAATCGCGTAGAAGCTCGTGTTCACCTCGACGGCGTCGAACAGCGTCGCGATGAACGCCAGCGGGCGGAAGCCGCGCGGCCGCCGCGCGGGATAAACGATCCCCGCCCAGTCGGGATAGCTCCAACCGGAGGGGCCGATGCGGAACCTGCGGCGGGCGTTGCCGGTCATGGGCGGAGTGTACCGTCGCGTTTGACCCCCGCCGCGGGCGGTTCGATAATCTCCGACCCGAGAAATGGGAGAGGCGATGCCGTACGTGCGGCTGCTGCGGCCCCAGCAGTGGGTCAAGAACGTGTTCGTACTGGCGGGGGTGGTCTTCGCCGGGAAGGAATACGGGCTTGGGCTGGAGGCGGTGGTTTCGGCGGGTCTGGCGTTCGCGTGCCTGTGCCTGATCAGCAGCCACGTCTACATCCTGAACGACATTCACGACCGGGCCGAGGACCGGCTGCACCCGCGGAAACGGCAGCGGCCGATCGCCTCGGGGCAGGTGAGCGTGGCGGCGGCGCTGGCGATCGGCGTTGGGCTGCTGGTGGTGGGACTGGGCGGGGCGGTGCTGCTGCACCGGGGGTTCGCGGTGTGCGCGGGGGCGTACCTGCTGCTCCAGTTCGCGTACACGTGGAAGCTGAAGCACGCGGTGATCCTGGACGTGATTGCGATCGGGCTGGGCTTCGTGCTGCGGGCGATCGCGGGCGCCGTGGTGGTCAACGTGCACATATCGCCCTGGCTGGTGATCTGCACGTTCACGCTGTGCCTGTTCATGGGGTTCAGCAAGCGCCGCTGCGAGCTGAACGCGATGGCTGCGGGCAATGGCGTCCCTCCCGACGCCGCCAGGCATCACCGGCGGACGTTGTCGATCTACACGCCTGAGCTGCTGAACCACATGACGACGCTGACGGCGGGGCTGGCGGTGGTCAGCTTCATGCTGTACGCGACCGACGAGCGCACGACGGACAAGTTCCACACGAACTACCTGGTGTACACGCTGCCGCTCGTGGTTTACGCGATCTTCCGCTTCGCCGTGCTGGTGGAGCACGGCCTGGTCGACGGGCCGACCGACGTGGTGCTGCGGGACCGGCCGTTTCAGGCGGCGCTGGTGTTCTGGGGCTGCGCGGCGCTGCTGATCGTCTACCAGGGAGAGGTGCTCAAGACCTGGTTCGAAGGACTCACCGCCGTGCCCGGCTGACCGCACCGTCGCCGCGCCCGACCGCGACCACTGGCGCCGCGGCCACGTGGTATTCTTCTGACCGGGCAACGCAACCCCCGGAGAGCAAGCGAATGACAGCCACCGCGAAGCGACGAGCGCCGTTGTCCCGCGCCGCGTGGCTGCGCGCCGGGCTGGCCATGTTTCTCGGTCTGCTGGTGGGCGTCGGGGGCTTCACGTTCGGCTACGCCGAGGGTCTGAGCTACCTCAGCCACGACCCGCGCGCCTGCGCCAACTGCCACATCATGCAGGACTACTACGACACATGGCAGAAGAGCAGCCACCACCACGTCGCGGTCTGCGTCGATTGTCACCTGCCGCACGACTTCGTCGGCAAGTACGTCGCCAAGGCCGACAATGGCTTTTTTCACTCGCTGGCCTTCACGCTCGACAACTTCCACGAGCCGATTCAGATCAAGCCGCGCAACCGCCGCATCACGCAGCGCAACTGCATCGAGTGCCACGCCGAGACGGTGCACGAGATGCTGCCTGAATCGCCCGATGGAGAGACGCTGATGTGCATCCACTGCCACGCGGGCGTCGGCCACGGGCCGCGTTGAACGCCCGCGCATCCGGAGATCACCATGAGTTCGCCGAGCACTTCGCAGAAGAACCCGAATCCTGGAGCCAACCCGGCCGCGGCCCAGGCCGCCCCGGGTATCGGACTGCTCCCGCTCACCGGACTGCTGGTCGTCACCGCCCTGCTGACGCTCGGCGTGACGGCGCTGCTCGTCAACATCTTCGGCCGCAAGATGGAGGCCCGCACGCCTTTTGTCCGGCTGGTCGAGGTCGACGAGGCCACCACCGATTCGCAGCGCTGGGGAATCAACTGGCCGCGCCAGTACGACGGCTATCGCCGGACCGCCGACACGGCCCGGTTCTACGGGGGATCGAGCGCCATGCCGGCGCAGAAGCTGGACGAGCATCCGTGGCTGCGGCGGCTGTACGCGGGATATGCGTTCGCGCTCGACTATCGCGAGGCCCGCGGCCACGCCTACATGCTCAGCGATCAGTTGGCGACGCGGCGCATCACCGAGCGGCCCCAGCCCGGCGCTTGTCTGCATTGTCACTCGAGCGTGATCTCCACCTACCGCCGCGTCGGCCTCGAGGCGATGAACGAGCCGGCGGACGCGGCGGCCCTGGCGGCCGACTTCAACTGGCCCGCGGTGCAGAAGGGCTTCGAGCTGCTCAGCACGGTTCCCTACCCCGAGGCGTACGAGGAGCTGGCGCGCACGCCGTCGCATGCGGGGCACGCGGGCCCGCATCCGGTCGGCTGCGTCGATTGCCACGATCCGGAGACGATGCAGACGCGCGTCACGCGGCCGGGCTTCGTGCGCGGCATCGCGGCGCTGGCGGCGGGTGCGGCGGAGGTCCCGCACCTGCCGAGCATCGAGCACTGGCGCAAGGGTGACCGGGCCCAGCCCTACAACCCGAACAGCGACGCGACGCGCCAGGAGATGCGCAGCTTCGTGTGTGCCCAGTGCCACGTCGAGTATTACTGCGGCCCGAAGGAGACGCTGCTGTTCCCGTGGGCCAACGGGCTGCGCGTCGAGCAGATCGAGGCGTTCTACGACGAGCACCGCTTTCCCGACGGCGAGCCGTTCTACGACTACAAGCACGGCGAGACCGGCGCGCTCGTCTACAAGGCCCAGCACCCCGAGTTCGAGCTCTGGAGCCAGGGCATTCACGCCCGCAGCGGCGTCGGCTGCGCCGATTGCCACATGCCCTACGAGCGCCAGGGGGCGATGAAGGTCAGCAGCCACTGGGTGCGCAGCCCGATCTACAGCCTCTCCGCGTCGTGCCAGGTCTGCCACAACGTGCCGGAGTCGGAGCTGCGCGACCGCATTGTCACCATTCAGAACCGCACGAAGGACCTGATCGAGCGCGCCGCTCTCGCCACGACCGACATGCTCGACGCGATCCGCGACGCGCAGGCCGCCGGCGCCGACCCCGAGCAGCTCGCGCCGCTGCTCGAGCTGCAACGGCGGTCGCACTGGCGGCTCGATTTCATCAGCAGCGAGAACTCGCTCGGCTTCCACGCCGACCAGGAGGCCGCGCGCATCCTGGCCGAGTCGATCGACTACGCCCGCCGGGCCCAGGCCATGGCCATCGCGCTGCGCGCTTCCGCGGCGCCCACGTCGGACCGGCCAGTCGAGCCCGTCCGGGGCGTCACGCCGACCGAAAGCGCGCCGATCGGCCCGGCGAAGGGCGGCGGACGCTCGAACTGACAAATGGGGCACAGCGCCCGAAGGCGCTGGCGCGCGGGCTCAGGAGGCGGTCGCCGGCTCGTCGTCCGCGGGTGAAGGCGCCGCGCGTTCGGCGGGCTCGGGCCCAACCGGTTCAGCCTCAGCCGGCTCGACCAGCAGGAACAGGTATATTTCGCCGAACAGCTTCTCCTGCTCGGCCCGGACGCGCCGGCGGCGGATGAGCTCCAGCAGCGCCAGGAACGTGCCGACGATCTCGGCCCGTGCGCCGCAGTCCTGGAACAGCGCGGCGAAGGCCCGCGGCCCGTCGCGCTCCAGCGACTCGACGATCAGCGACTCGTAGTGCTCGATCGGCCGGTCGTCGACGCTCACAGCGTGATGTCCCGGGCCCCGCCCGATCGCCGTCATCACCCGGTTGAACGCCGACAGCAGATCCCAGATCTCCACTTCCTCCAACTCGACCCCGCGCAGCTCATCCGGCAGGTCTGCCGGCCGCCGCACGAACCGCCGGGCGCGCTCGTCGGCGGCGGAGCCCAGGGCGCGTGCGGCGTCCTTGAAGCGTTTGTATTCGAGCAGTTGACGGACGAGCGAAGTCCGCGGGTCCTCGATCTCGTCCGGGGCGTCGAGCGGCGGCGTGGGCAGCAGGGCGCGCGACTTCAGCTCGACCAGCGTGGACGCCATCACCAGGAACTCGCCGGCGGCGTTGGGGTCGAGGTGTTCGAGCAGATGCAGGTATTCGAGATACTGCTCGGTGATGCGGGCGATCGGGATATCGAAGATGTCCAGCTCGTCGCGCTGGATCAGGTACAGCAGCAGGTCCAGCGGGCCCGAGAATACGTCGAGCTGCACGCGGTATTCGTCGGCCATGCCGCGCAGGATACTCGCGATTGCGGTCGGCGTCTGCATGGGTGGCATGCGCGGCATCAGGTGGAATGGCGCCCGTGGCACCACAGTGGCCCCGTGACACCCCTGGCGCCTGGACCCCGGCGCAGGGGCGGCCGGCGCCGGCCAGCGGCGCGCGCCGCTGCGAGTGCCCGTCCCGCGTGGGCGTGTCACCGCGCGATGGAGCGACGTATAATCGGCCGTCGCCGCCGCGGGCACTTCGCGCGTGGCGGCCTGGCCGAAGTGGCGGAATTGGCAGACGCGCGGGATTCAAAATCCCGTTCCCGCAAGGGAGTGAGGGTTCGATTCCCTCCTTCGGCAGTGCAAACGGGGGAGTGTCTGGGGTTCAAGGCGCTGCTGAGGGAGGATTAGCGCGCTGCGACTAGCGGCTTTCGAGCTGTCGGCGGAGCATCTCGGCGATCGGCCCGAAGACGCGCGCGTTCTGCTCGTTCGACGCCGCCAGTTCCTCGTGTGCCGCCAGCATGATGCGCAGCGCGTGTGCGTCTGGGCGGTCCGTCGTCGTGCACGCCAGCGCGCTGAGCGACTCCGGCGGCCGCGCCTCGACATACTCGAACAACCCGGCCAGGTGCATGCGCTCGAGCGAGACGCGACAGCGTGGCGAGCAGTTCGCGAGCCGCAAGTGGCCGGCCCGGCGGGCGAGCTTCTTGCGCAGGCCCAGCAGCCAGCCGGCGAACGAGCTGTCGACCCAGTCGCAGCCGGCCAGGTCGATGGTGATGTGCGGCGGATGCTCGCAGGCCGCGAGGTGGTCGCCGGCGACCTGGTCGGCGGTGGGGCAGACGCGTTGGGTCGCGCGGCCGCGCACGCCGATGTAGAGGCCGTCGCTCGTCGCCGCCAGGTTGATCGTGGGCGTGTCGGCGCTCATGTGCAGAATCCTCCGGCGGCGCCCGGGCGCCGTCCGCTCGCGGTCCCGCATCGGGGCATCACGGCGCGGTCTGCGCCCCGCCGTGGTAGGTCGTACCCCGCCAGGTCGTCGTGGTTCCGCCCAGGCGGCGAATGGCGTTGAGCGTCATGCCGAGGCACACGGCCGCCCCGAGCGGATAGGTCGCGGCCAGCCAGGGCGAGTTACCGGTCAGGCGATAGAACGCCACGAGCACGGACTGCTGGGCCGCGACGGTGAACACGCCGGCGCCGGCCAGCCACGGCCAGGCCGATCCGCAAAGCGGCGCCAGCGCTATCGTCAGATAGGGCGACAGGCTGAAGAGCGAAAGCAGAAGGACGCTGCCGACCAGGCGCGGCAACGTGCCGAAGCAGCCATAAAAAATCCGCGTCCAGCCGCGCCAGATCTGCGGAAAGCCCTCGTACATGCGGACGCGGTACAGATCGCCGCCGCGAACCACCTTCAGCCGCAGGCCGAGCTGCTTGGCCCGGCGCGCGAGGTGCATGTCCTCGTTCAACGTCGCGCGGACCGGCACGTGTCCACCCAGGCGCTCGTAAGCGCTGCGCCGCAGGAGCATGAAAGCCCCGTTGGCGTAGGCGCAGGCCGAGCGCGGGTCGTTGACGCGGCGGGGCGGGAACCAGATCAGCAGCACGCCGCCCGCCACCGGCTGCACGACGCGCTCCCAGAAGCCCCGGGCTTCGAGCCGCGGCAGAACGGAGAGGAAGTCGATCCCGTGCCGGTCGGCGTGGGCGACCGCCGCGGCCAGGAGCAGCGGCGAATCGAAGGTGCAATCGGCGTCGGTGAAGGCCAGCCACTCGCCGCGGGCGTGCGACACGCCCGTGTGCATCGCGTGGTTCTTGCCGAACCAGCCCTCGGGAAGGGACTGCACGTGAAGCGCCGTGAGTCGCGGGTCGGCGGCGGCGCGGCGGTCGATGATCGCGCCGGTGTCGTCCGCGCTGCGATCGTTGACGGCGATGACTTGCAGTTCGGGGTATTGCTGTCCCAGCAACGTGTCGAGGCAACGGCCGATGTTCTCGCCCTCGTCCTTGGCCGCCACCAGCACGCTCAGCGACGGCGCGCGGTCCGGCAGCCGTGCCGCGTCGTCGGGCGACAGGCCCGGCTCGCGCCGGGCGCGGCGGATGTCGAGATGCCGCCGGAGCCACCCGACGCCGATGAGGCACGTGAGAATGAACCAGGCGGCCAGCGGCAGGCTGTCGAGGGGGGCGCCGGCCATGACGACGGCGCCGGTGCTCGCGATGGCGATGAGTCCGCTCGTCACGCGTGTTTCCCCGGAAGATCAGGCAGCCTAGCGAGCCCGGCGAGAACAGGCAAATGCGTTGACGCGTGGCAGCCGTGGCGCGATGCTATGGATCGAAGGAGGTCGCGCGTGCGAAACGGCGCCGGGCTGGGGAGAAACGCACGGCGGAGCGCTCGGCGTGGTTTGGCGTGGGCCGCGCGCCTGGTGGCGGTTGCCTGCTGCGGCACGGCCGCCGCGCAGCCGGCGCAGGATTCGGCCAGGCCGGGCGCGCCCGCGTTCGCGCTTTTCGCCGACCACACGGTCGGTTTCGAGATCGAGATTCCGGCGGACTGGATGTATGACCGGACGGCGTTTCCGGGGCCGGAAGGCAGCCTGGGCGTGTTGCAGGGCCGCGCACCGGGTGGGCGGGCGACGCTTCAGATCCTGGTGTTCCGCGAGCCGGCGACGCGGACGTTTCCGCTCTGGATCGACGACCTGGCGGTGAAGCTGGGACGCCTCTCGGACACGCAGCGCGTCAAGGTCGTGGGCAACGAGCACGCCGCGCGCCCGGAGGCGATCGTCGCCGTCGACGCCGAGGTGCCGCGCGGGCGGACGCACACGCTGTACTACTGCGTGGAGTTCGACGCCGGGCTGTACTGGGCGTTTTCGTACGCGGCGCTGCTGGGTGCGCGGCCCGAGCGTGACCGGGCGGCGGTGCGCGCGGCGTTCGAGCGGCTGATCGGGACGCTGCGCGTGACGTACGACCCGCGCGCGGCGCAGCAGCAGGAGGCGGCGCGGCAGCGCGGCGTGGAGTTCGCGCGCGAGCTGCCGCGGCGGCTGGCGGATGCAGCGATCGACACCGCGGAGCAGCACTTCGAGATACGCCTGGCGGACCGGCCCGTGGGGTACCTGGTGCGCCGGGCCCAGCGTGAGCAGCGGGCGACAATCGAGGCGGGCGCCCGGCCGAAGCCGGGCCTGCGCGTGCGCGAGCAGAGCTGGCGCTTCGGCGACGATGGCTCGGCGCTGTTCACGAGCATTGACCTGTTCTCGAGCGAAGACCTGCGCAGCGACCTGTACGAGATCACCCACAGCCGCGTGCCGCCCGTCCCGACGGTGGGCGGCGGGCCGGGGCTGCTGCCCGAGACGACCGTGGACCAGTGCATCCGCGAGGGTAACCAGCTCGTGTGCTCGTTTCGCAGCAGCCTGGACGTGGCGCTGCCCGATCCGCGGCGGCCGCTGGCGCTGGACGAGAGTTACCTGGGATTGGCGTGGGTGCGCGTCCTGCCGGCGCTGATCGGCGGTTCGCAGGGGGCGCCGCTGGCGTTCGTGACCTATGACGTCGCGAGCCGGGCGACGGTGACGCAGGTGATCGAGCCGCTGGGGCCGCGGCCGCTGCCGGAGGGAGGCGAGGCGTTCGCCTACCAGGTGCGGGACGGTTTCTCGAGCCGCAGTACACTGCTTTACGCGGATGCCCGCGGCCGGATGCTGCGGCTCGAGTCCGGAGACCTGGTGCTGCGCCGCAGCGACCCGCGCACCATCGATGAGGCCTTTCGCGCTCGGCGTCAATCCGCCCTGCAACGCCTGTCCGAGCAGGGGCAGGCTGTCCGCTGAGCGCCGCATGAATCGAAAAGGGGTGCTGAAAATGACCGGGCGGCGCGATCGAAGGGCCGCGGCGTTGGCGCTGGCGGGCGTGTTGGCGGGCGCGTGGGGGTGCCGGCTGGAGCTGCCGCTGCTGAGCTTCCGCGGCGGCCAGGACGTGCTGCTGATCGGGCTGGTCGCGCGGCAGGAAGTGGCCCCGGGCGAGAACCCGCTGGACCTGCTGAACCCGCTCGGGCCGTACGAGGCGCTGCGCGACGCCATGCAGCAGGAGTTGGGGCGCCCCGTGCGCCTCGACCTGTGCCTGCGCCCGCTACTGGAGCCCTGCCTGCGCGATGGGCATTACGGCGTGGCGATCCTCTCGCCGCACGAGTACGCGCTGCTGCCCGGTCCGGAGCGTTTCGAGGTCATCGCCGTCGCGACCGACGCGGCCGCTCGTCCGGCGCGCAGTGCGCTGCTGGTCGTCTCGGCGACGAGCCCTGCGCAGACGATCGCCGACCTGCGCGGCCGGAAGGTCGCGTTCGGCTTGCAGCGCGACGCGCGGGCCCACGCCGCCGGCCTGGAACTGCTGCGGGAGCACGGCCTGTCTCGCGGCGACCTGTCGCTGGAGGTGCTGCCGCTGCCCGGCTCGCTGCGGACCTTCCCGAAGCCGCGCGACGTGATGCAGGCCGTGGTCAACGGCAGCTACGACGCCGGCTTCGTCGACGAGGCCGCCTGGGAGAGCCTGCCGGCGGGAGGCGACAGCCTGACGCGGGGCCGCATGCGCGTTCTCGGCCGCACCGTCGCCTTGCCCGACCTGCTCGTGCTCGCATCGCCGAAGCTCGACGCGGCGCAGCGTGAGCGCATCTCGCAGACGCTGCTGGCGCTCGGGCACAGGCGGCCCGACGCGCTGCGCCCGCTGAACATCGCGGGCTTTGCGGCGATTCCCGTGGAGGTGCGCGCCGCCTGCCTGCGGCTGCGCCAGTCGCCCGCCTTGGCGCCGACAACGGCGCCTGCTGGTGGGCCGCCTGCTCAGGGTTCGTGACGCCCACGCTGGCGCCGCGGGGAGTGCGATCTGGGCCGGTGCGGCGGCTCGACGTCGTCGTCGTGCAGGAGCCGCAGCGCCGTCGTGTCGACGTCGTCGTACTGCCCACTGCGGACCGCCCAGATGAACGCGGCTACGGCCGCCGCCCCCATCAGCATCGCCAGCGGCAGGATGACGTAGATGACGCTCATGCCGCCCTCCGCGGCGCTGAGCCCGCGAAGGTTCGCGCGCCCAGCGCGATCGACAGCACGGTGAACGAGCTCAGCGGCATCAGCACCGCCGCAATCAGCGGATTGATAACGCCCGTGATCGCCAGCAGCACCCCGGCGGCGTTGTACGTCAGCGACGTTGCCAGGCAGCATCGGATCGCCTGAAACGTCCGGCGGCTGGCGCCGAGCAGGTCCACGACCGGGGCCAGGCCGGCCTGGTTCAGATAGACGTGCGCCGCAGCCAGGCTCGCCTCCGCCCCGCCCTGCACCGCGATCCCCACGCTGGCCGCTGACAACGCCGCCGCGTCATTCACGCCGTCGCCGATCATCACGACCGGGCCAACGCGGCGGGCGGCTTCGACGGTGGCGAGCTTCGCCTCGGGGCTGACGTGTCCGTGCGCCAAGCGCGGGTCGATGCCGACCTGCCGCGCCACGGTCGCGACGACCTGCGGATGATCGCCGGAGAGGATGCCCGCGCGCCAGCCACGCGCTCGCAGTGCCGCGATTGCCTCGCGCGCATCCGGCCGCACGGCGTCGCCGACCGCGGCCAGCGCCGCGACCGTGCCGTCGACGCAGACAACGACGGGTGTCAGCCCCTCGGCGATGCATTGTGCCACGGCCTCGTTCAGCCAATGGCACGCCGCCCGCGCCGGTTCCGGGACGTACTCGATCGACCCCACCCGTACGCGCCGCCCCGCGACCAGTCCCTCCACGCCCGCGCCGCTCACCTGCGTCACATCAGTCGTCGGCAAGGGCGATTCTTCGCGGAACGCCGCGCATAGGGCCTTGGCGATCGGATGCGACGAGTGAGCCTCGAGCGCCGCCACCAGCGGCTGGGCCGAGGCGTCGCCGGACCAGCGTACGAGGCTCGCGCGGCCCTGCGTGAGCGTCCCGGTCTTGTCGAACAGCACGAGCCCGCGGCGGCTGAGCGTCTCCAGCGTGTCGCCGCCCTTGATGAGGATGCCCTGGCGTGCCGCCCGGCCGATGGCTACGGCGACGGCCAACGGCGTCGCCAGCCCCAGCGCGCAGGGGCAGGCGACGATCAGCAGCGCCGCGGTGTGCTCCGCCGCGTGGCCAGGGTCGAGCCACAGCCAGACGCCGAGCGTAAGGGTCGCCAGTGTGATCACCGCGATGGTGAACCAGCCGGCGAGGCCGTCGGCGAACTGGACGATCGGGGTGCGCCGCCGCGCGGATTGCTCGACGAGCGCCATCAGCCTTCCGACGCGCGTGTCCGCGCCGGTCGCCGAAGCCCGCACGTGCAGCGCCGCGGCGAGGTTGAGCGTGCCGGCGGCGACGCGTGAGCCGGTTGAGACGGCGGCGGGGCGAGGCTCGCCGGTGAGCAGGGCCTGGTCGACGCGCGACGCGCCAAGCTCAACGATTCCGTCGACGGGGATCGTGTCGCCGGCGCGCACTTCGAGCAAGTCGCCGCGGCGGACGGCTTCGAGCGGGATGTCGCGCGGCGGTCCGCCGCCGGACTCGATGCGCCGCGCGAAGGCCGGTGTCAGGGTGTAGAGCAGTTGCACGGCGTCGGCGGCCCAGCGTTGTTGCCGGCGCTGGATCCAGCGGCCGACGAGCAGCAGGAACACGAGGACGGTGAGCGAGTCGAAGTAGATCTCGCCGGCGCCGCGCAGCGTGTTGATCGTGCCCATCAGGCCGCCCGCCGCCAGGCCGAGCGCGATCGGCAGGTCGAGGTGCGCGGTGCGCGTGCGCAGCGCCGCCCAGGCCCCGCGGAAGAACACGCTTCCCGGCCACGCCAGCGCCAGCACGCCCAGCAGCATGCTCATCCACCGGAAATAGCCCGCGAACTCGGCCTCGATCCCGCTGAACAGCCCGCCGTACAGCGCGAACGCCAGCACCATCACGTTGCCGGCCGCCGCTCCCGCGACTCCAATGCGGACCAGGAACGCGCGGTCCTCGCGGCGGCGCATGGAGCGGGTCTCGCCGTCGCGCACCGGGTGCGGCGTGTAGCCCAGCGAGTCGAGAGCCCGCGCCACGGCCGAGAGCGGCGTGCGGCGCGGGTCCCAGACGACGCGCACGACGCCGCGGCGGAGATCGAGGCGGGCTTCGATGACGCCTGGGGCGACGGCCGGGAGCTTCTCGACCAGCCAGACGCACGCGGCGCAATGAATGCCTTCGAGCAGCAGTTCGGTCGCCGTCAGGCCGTCGGGCCGGTGTTCGACCCAGCGTTCGGCAAAGGCCGGGTCGTCGAGCTCGCCGAACGTGCGTCCGCTGACCGCCGCCGCCGCGGCCCGGCCTGGATCGGCGGCGCGCAGGCGGTAGAAGCGCTCGAGTCCGCAGCCGTGAATCACGGCATGGACCGTGCGGCAGCCGTTGCAGCAGAATTGCATCGCGGCGGCGGGATCGATCAGCCCGGACGGCACGGCCAGGCCGCAATGCGCGCAGGCGACCTGAGGGCGGGCGGGGGCGCTGGCCTGCGCCCGCGTCGACGGCGCGTCAATGGTGATCTCAGCGCCCGGCATCGCAGCACGGCATCCTTCCGGAATCCAGCGACGCGGCGCGCTGCGCCGCTTCGGCGATGCTGCCTGGCGCGGCGCCGCCCGCCGCCAGGGTCCCCGCGGGCAGCGACAGGCGCTGCGAGATCGTCAGCACACCCAGCAGCACGACCACGACGGCCATCGCCAGCGCCACGCGCGGCCCCAGCAGCCGGCCCAGGCGCTGCACGCCCCAGCCGACCCCGGCCAGCGCCGGAACCGTCCCGAGCCAGAACGCCGCCATCACGATCGCGCCGGTCCAGGCGTGCCCAGTGCCCGCCGATACGATCACGAACGCGTACAGCCAGCCGCAGGGCAGCAGTGCCGAAAGCAGCCCGACCAGCACCGCCCGCAGCGGCGGGTTCAGCCCGGCGACCGCGGCGTGCCCGGCGCTCAGCAGGCGCAGCACGGTGGCCGGGGCGCGCGGGGCGCCGAGGCGCAAGCCGGCCTCGCGGGCCAGCGCGGCCAGGCCGATCACGATCATCGTCGCACCGGCCAGCCACGCCGCCGCCCGCTGCGCGCCCAGCGCCCCGCCGGCCAGGTCGAGCGCCTGACCCAGGCCGCCGGCCAAGGCGCCCAGCAGCGCGTATGCAGACAAGCGGCCGCCGTGATACGCGGCTTGCAGCGCGCCAAGGCGCGCCACGACGGGCAGCGGGCGTGTGGGCGCACAAGGCGCCGGGTTTCCGCCACGGGCCCACCGACTGGTTGCGAGCACAGCCAAGGGGCCGCACATGCCGACGCAGTGCAGGCTGCCCGCCAGGCTTGCCAGCAGCACCGTTCCCAGGAGCGCGAACATCAGCGCCTTCCCGAGGCCGGGGCGACGTCCTCGACCAGCGTGCAATGCCGCGCGCGGCCGTCGCGCTGGATTGTCAGCCGAAACTCCCAAAGTCCGGCACGCAGCAGCGGCAGGCGTGCCGCGTACACGCCCTCGTTTGTCTCCGTCAGCGTTGCCTGCCTGCGCTGGGCAGCGCGGCCGTGGTGAAACGCCACGACCGTCACGGCCGCGCCGCGCAAAAGGCGCCCATCGGCCTCGCGGATCGTGAATCGCGCCTCGCGCTCGCCGTCAGCCGTCGCGCCGGCGATGGCCACGCTTGCGGCCAGTTCCGCGCCTCGGCTGTGCTGGTCCCAACGGACGGCGCGTTGGTAGTAGTCGGGCTCGACGGCGAACGAGGGGTCGCTGCTGGCGACGTAGATCATGATCGCGCTGAGCGCCACCTGGCCGCCAAGCAGCCCGAGGATGATGGCCGGCCAGAGCCAGGCGCGGGGCCTCGGCGGCGCTGGCCCAGGGGAAAGGGCGCGGATCGCCGGCGGCGCGGCGGCGGCGCGCGGGCCGGATGGACGGCCGTTGTTGTCGAAGGTGCTCATGGGTGCTCCGGTCCGAGCAGGCGGTAGCTGATGGTCCTGGAGTAACGCTCGCCGGCGCTGACGCGCAACTGCACATCGCATTTGCCGTGATGCAGGGCGGTGGGCGGGATGCGGATCAGCAGCGGCTCCTCACGGGCCCGGCCGGCGGCGACTTCGAGCCGCTCGACGTCGAAGTCGAGCTGGGTTCCGGCGGGCGCGTCGACGGCGTCGACGGAGAAGCGCAGCGTCTGGTCGGTGCGGTTCTGAATACGGAGGCGCAGGTTGTTGGCGATCATGCCGTCGGGCATGCGCGCGTAGGGCAGCCCGGGGCCGCGGAGGATCTTGATTTCGGGTTGGGCCGCGCCGCGCGCCGCCAGCATCATGGCGGTGACCAGCACGGCGAGGATCGCGCTATAAAGCAGCACGCGCGGCCTGAGAACGCGCGCGGGCTTTCCGGCCAGGGCGCCCTGCGACGTGTAGCGGATCAGGCCGGTGGGGAGCCCGACGCGGCGCATGACATCGTCACAAGCGTCGATGCACTGCGCGCAGGCGACGCACTCCATCTGGAGCCCGTCGCGGATGTCGATGCCCGTCGGACAGGTGATGACGCACAGGCCGCAGTCGACGCAATCGCCGAGACCCGCGCGAGGCGCGGCCGATCGGCCCTGCTCATCGCTTCGCACGTCGCGCTTCGGCCTTCGCCCCTTCGCGCGCGGCTCCCCGCGCGCCGCGTCGTAGCTGATGATCAGCGAGCTGGGATCCAGCAGCACGGACTGGAAGCGCCCGTAGGGACACGCCAGCACGCACGTCTGCTCGCGGAAATAGGCGAAGTTGAACAGCATCGCTCCGGTCGTCACGAGCACCAGCCCGAAGGAGCCCGGATGCTCGATGGGCGACCGCCGGACCCATTCCAGCAGCTCCTCGACCGGCACGAAGTACGCCAGAAAGGTGTTTGCCAGATAGAACGACACGACGAAGTAGAGCAGGGCCTTCAGGATCGCGCGCGGCGCCGTGGCCGCGGCCGCCCGCCGTCCGCCGCGGCCGAGGGTGCCCTCGACCAGGCGCTCGATCGGCCGGTAGACGAACTCGAGGTAGACGGTCTGGGGGCAGGCCCAGCCGCACCAGGCGCGGCCGAGCAGGGCCGTCACCAGGAAGACGCCCACGAAGATGGCCAGCATCAGCAGCGCCAACAGGATCGTGTCCGTCGGCAGGAACGTCACGCCGAAGAAGGTGAACTCCCGCCGCACCACGTCCAGCAGCAGCACCGGCCGGCCGCTGATCTTGAGGAACGGGACGAGGGTGAAGACGAGGATCAGGACGTACGCGACGGCGCGGCGCGCCGTGAGGAAGACTCCCTGCGAGACGCGGGGCTTGAGCCAGCGGCGCGTCCCGTCGCGGTTGAGCGTCGAAAGCACTGGTGCGTCGGGTTGCAGGACGGTCAGGTTCGCCATGCCGGGTCGCTACCTCGGCTCGTCGGTCGCCTGGTCATTCCGCGGCGGCGCGGGAGGCGCGGGCCAGGGAGGGATGATCTCTCCCTCCGGGGCGCGCCCGGGGAGATTCATACCGCGCAGCGAGGCGATGTATGAGGCCGTGAGGACGATCTCGTTCGGGTGCAGCTGGTTCTTGTGGGCGGGCATGGCGCCGTTGGCGGCGCCGTTGGCGATCACCTGGGCGATGTCGGACACCTTTTTGACGTTCTTATAGTGATCGTCGGTCATGTTCGGCCCGACCAGCCCTTCGCCGTTGCGCCCGTGACACTGTGTGCACTTGCCCTGAAACACCGAGCGCCCCACGAGCAGCCACTCCGGCTCGTTCATGTAACGCAGGATCGTCGCCTCGTCCGGCTCGAGCCTCAGGTCGCCGAACTGCCGCCGGAGCAGCTCCGCCGTCGCGACGTCGTAGCTCTCGTGAATGGTCCACGAGACCGGGCTGAACTGGAAGAAGATGAAGTACACGACGCTGAAGACGAACGTGGCGATGAAGATCCACCACCACCAGCCGGGCGTCGGGTTGTCGTACTCCTGGATCCCGTCGTAGTTGTGCTCGAGCAGGACGTCGACGTCGTTCCTGGCAGATTCGCTCGGAATGCCGTTCATGACTCGTGCTCCCGGCGCGCTCTCGCGGCGCGCCCGCCATGCTCGCCTGCCTCCGCGCCGGGCGATTCCCCGTCGTCGAGCGGCAGGCGCGCGAAGCGCCGGACGCTCGCCTGCGGATACAGCGTCACGCGCACGAGCACGGCGATGAAGACCGCGAAGAAGATCAGCAGCGAAAGCTCGGCGTAGCTCATCGCCCACCTCCGCCGGCGCTGCCCATGGCCGCCGCCGGCCCCCCCGGTGGCTCCGGCGGCGGCTTGAACAGATCGGTCCCCAGGCGTTGCAGGTAGGCGATGAGGGCGACGACTTCCTTGTCCTCGAGGCCGCTCTTACCGCCCTGGGCGACGATGGTGGCGGCGATCTCGGCCGCCTGGGCGCGCGCCAGGTCGGCCGCGCCGCGCCGCGTGGCGCCGTCGTACGGCACGCCGAGTCTGCGCATGGTCTCGATACTGGCGGAGATGGCGTCGAAGTCGATCCGCCTTGTCAGCAGGTGGGGATACGCGGGCATGATCGACCTGGGCGTGACCTGTCTGGGATCCTCGAAGTGCAGGACGTGCCACAGATTCGACTGCTTGCCGCCCTCGCGGGCCAAGTCGGGACCGATGCGCCGGCTGCCCCACTGGAACGGGCGGTCGTAGACGAACTCGCCCGGCTTGCTGTACTCGCCGTAGCGCTTCGTCTCGGAGATGATCGGGCGGATCATCTGCGAATGGCAGTTGTAGCAGCCCTCGGCGACGTAGATGTCGCGGCCGTGCAGCTCCAGCGGCGTGTAGGGCTGAACGCTGGCGATCGTGGGCACGTTCGACTTGATCAGGAAGGTCGGGATGACCTCGAACAACGACGCCGCCACGACCGCGATGGTCGTCCAGACCGTGAACCGTAGCGGCAGCCGCTCCCAGCGGCGGTGCCAGGCGGCCTGGCTCCAGACGTCCAGCCGGTGCGCCAGCGCCACGACGTGGCCGCCGATGCGCGAGGGCGGCGGCGGCGGATCGAAATAGGGGCGGGCCAGCGGCGGGGCCTGGATGATCGGCTGGTCGTAAGCGGCGGGGCGCGTGCGCCAGGTCATGTAGAAATTGACGCCGAGCATGAGAATGCCGGCGACGAAGAGCGATCCGCCGAGGAGGCGCAGCCAGTACAAGGGCATCAGGGCCATGACGGTGTCGATGAAGTCGGGGTAGGCGAGGCGGCCGCTGGCGTCGAGGCCGCGCCACATGAGGCCCTGCATGATGCCGCCGGAGTAGATCGGGATGATGTAGAGGAGGATTCCGAGGGTGCCGACCCAGAAATGCGTCGAGGCGAGCTTGCGGCTCCACAGCTCAGTCTGGAAGAGGCGCGGCAGCAGCCAGTAGATCATGCCGAAGGTCATGAAGCCATTCCAGCCCAGCGCCCCGCCGTGGACGTGGGCGATGGTCCAGTCGGTGTAGTGCGAGAGGGCGTTGACGCTCTTGATGCTCAGGGTGGGGCCTTCAAGCGTGGACATGCCGTAGAAGGTGACGCCGACCACGAAGAACTTCAGCACGGGGTCGGCCGTCACCTTGTGCCACACGCCGCGCAGCGTGAAGAGCCCGTTGATCATGCCGCCCCAGCTCGGCATCCAGAGCATCAGGCTGAAGAGCATGCCGAGCGTGCTGGCCCAGGCGGGGACGGCCGTGTAGTGCAGGTGGTGCGGCCCGGCCCAGATGTAGATGAACACGAGGCTCCAGAAGTGCACCATGCTCAGGCGGTAGCTGAACACGGGGCGCTCGGCGGCCTTGGGCAGGAAGTAGTACATGAGGCCGAGGAACGGGGTCGTCAGGAAGAACGCCACCGCGTTGTGGCCGTACCACCACTGCATGAACGCGTCCTGCGCCCCCGCGTACACGGGGTAGCTCTTCACCCAGCTCGCCGGCAGCGCCAGGCTGTTGAAAATGTGCAGGATGGCGACCGTGACGATGGTGGCGATGTAGAACCAGATCGCCACGTACATGTGCCGCTCGCGCCGCCGCGCCAGCGTGCCGAAGAAATTGACCGCGAAGATGACCCAGACGATCGCGATGGCGACGTCGATCGGCCAGATCAGCTCGGCGTATTCCTTGGATTGCGTCAGGCCGAGGGGGAGCGTGACGGCAGCCGCGACAATGATCGCCTGCCAGCCCCAGAAGTGCAGCCAGCTCAGCAGGGTGCTGAACATCCGCGCCTTGCACAGGCGCTGCGTCGAGTAATAGATCGCGACGAAGATCGCGTTGCCGGCGAAGGCGAAGATGGCCGCGTTCGTGTGCAGCGGCCGCAGGCGCCCGAACGTCAGAAACTCCGTCGTCGTCAGGAAGCCCAGCCAGGCGAACGGGTGGAACGTGATCCCCCAAAGGTTCGCCTCGTACGCCAACGCCGACGGCAGCACGAGTTGCAGTGCGACGATCAGCCCGACCAGCGTCGCCACCAGGCCCCAGACGAACGTCGCCCACAGAAAGGCCCGGCTGATCGTGTCGTCATAGCGGAACGCATCCACCCGCTCAGACACTTCCAGCCGCCGCGCTTGCCCGGAAGTATCGGCGGTGGCCGCCGGTCCGGCGGCCAAGTTCGAATGTGACATGCGAAGCGCTCTCCGGCCCGACCAAAAAGCGCGGGCAAAGCAGAGTACCTGGTCGTTAACTCATGTATCGGAGTATGTGGGCAGTCGAGTAAACCTGTCAAGTCCGCCGGTTCGCATGCGGGCTGGCTGGGGGACCCGAACGCGGCGGGTCGACCCAACGCCACGTTTGGAAGTGCCAGTACTTATCGGCGGAGACGAGCGCACGAAAGTAAGGCGGCGGCCTTCGAGCCCGTGATCGTGTGTCTTCTTCGGACCATCGCGTGAACCAATTCAGTTGACTTGCGCCTCCTTTTCTCGCAAGATTCCGCGAAACGGAGCCCCCATGCTCAGCCAAGCTGTCGGCTACGCCGCCTGTGCCCTTGGACGAATCGCCGCCGCGGGCGGCCGGCCCGTACTGGTCCGGGACATCGCCCGGGACTGCGACATCCCGGCTCCCTACCTGGCCAAGATCATCAACGCGCTGGCGCGCAAGGGCATCGTCTCGACGCAACGGGGCGTCGGCGGCGGAACAACGCTGGCGCGCAGCCCCGGCGAAACCAGCCTGTTTGACCTGTGCGTCGCGCTCGACGACCCGATCGTCACGCCGCGCTGCATGCTTGGCGTGGCCGAGTGCAGCGACGAGCGCGCCTGCCCGGCACACCAGTTCTGGACGGCGCACCGCCAGCGTCAGGTCGACTTCCTCCAGCGCACGACCGTCGCCGATATCAGCGCCTTCGAGGTGAATCGGCGCTGGCAGGCGCGGCCGGAGGGCGGCGCGAGGCCTGTCCGCGCGGTTCTGGGCGTGCCCGCCGCGCCGCCCTCGAACCCGAATACGCCGTAGTCGCGCGCTGCCGCATCTATTCTGGGGCCGGTGCCGGAACGGCGGCGTTTCTGGCGGCGGACGGGGCGCGGGGAATCGGCTTGTTAATCGCGGATCGTAAGGTACGATTCTCCTTGGGCGTAACCCGGATGCCGCCATTCGAACCGATTTGAACCTCCGTTTCCTCTTATGATGGTGTACTTGTGAGCATCGATCCCAACGAGCTTCAGCCGGACGTGAACGAGGCGATCGACCAGGCCCTGGCCGGCTTCAGCAGCGAGGACCTCGCGGCGATGGCGAACGTCGCGCCCACGCGGGCGGCCCCGGACGAGCACGGCCGCATCCACGGCCGCATCGTCGAGATCCGCGGCGGCGAAGTCCTCGTGGACATCGGCGGCAAGAGCGAGGCCTTCATCGCGCTCGACGAGTTCGAGCCCGACGAGCCGCCGGCGGTGGGGCAGTTGCACACGTTCATGATGCACGGCGTGGATGCCGACTCGGGGCAGGTGCGGTTGTCGTTGCGGCAGGTGCGGGTGGACGCTGATTTTGCGTCGCTGCACGTTGGCGACGTGCTGGAAGCGCGCGTGACAGGCGTGAACCTGGGCGGGCTTGAGCTGCAAGCCAAGGGGATCCGGGCGTTCATGCCCAAAAGCCAGGTCGAGCTGAATCGCGTCGAGGACTTCACGCCCTACCTCGGCCGCCGGCTCGAATGTCAGGTGACCGAGATCGATCGCAAGGGCAAGACCGTGGTGGTCAGTCGCCGGCGCGTGCTGGAGAAAGAGCGCGAGACGCAGCGCCAGGAGCTGAAGTACTCGCTGGCGGAGGGGCAGGTGCGTCACGGGGTCGTGCGGCGGCTGACGGACTTCGGGGCGTTCGTGGACCTGGGCGGCCTCGACGGGCTGCTGCACGTCAGCGACATCAGCTACGGCCGGGTGGGCAGGGTGTCGGACGTGCTGAAGGTGGGCCAGCAGGTAGAGGTGCAGGTCCTGAAGATCGACATGGTCAAGGACCGGATATCGCTGGGCATGAAGCAGCTCGCCGCGGACCCGTGGAACCTCGCGCCGGCCAACTACCCCGTGGGCAAGACGGTGGACGGTCGCGTGCTGCGGCTGATGGACTTCGGGGCGTTCGTCGAGCTCGAGCCAGGGGTCGAGGGGCTCTTGCCACTGAGCGAGCTGAGCTGGACGCAGCGCGTGCGCCACCCGAAGGAGCTGCTGAAGGAGGGTGACTCGGTGCGGGTGGCGATCATCGCGATCGACCCGGAGAAGCGCAAGCTGACGCTGAGCCTCAAGGCGCTCGGCGCCGACCCGTGGCACGACGTCGCGGAGCGTTATCAGCCCGACCACGTCGTCAGCGGCCGCGTCACGCGGCTGTCAGACTTCGGCGCATTCGTCCAGCTCGAAGAGGGCGTCGAGGGGCTCGTGCACGTCTCCGAGATGAGCGACAAGCGCGTCCGCACGCCCGGCGACGTGTGCAAGCCCGACGACGTCATCCAGGTCCGCATCAAGTCCGTCGATCCGCAGCAGCGACGCATCTCGCTCAGCATGCGCCTGTCGAGCGAGCCGGTAGCGGCGGCCAGCGACCATGACCACGCCGCCGGCCATCACGGGCAGGGTCACGACGCGGGGCACGGGCCACGCGCGGCCGGGGCCAAGACCGCCAAGCCGCGGAAGAAGCCGCTCAAGGGCGGGTTGGATCGGTAGCGGACGAGTGGGCGCCGCGCCGGTGAGCTTGTTCGCGCACCAGCACGGCGGCACCTCCGCAGCCCTCAATCTGAGGTCGCGCCGCGACCATCGGACCGCCTAGTGGCTGAACGCCGCCGCGGCGGCCTGGGCGATCTGCTCGGGCGTCAGGTCCTTCTGATGCGTGGCGAAGGACCATTCATGTCCGAACGGATCGGTCACCTTGCCATAGCGATCACCCCAGAACATGTCGCTGGCGGGCATGGTGACGGTGGCGCCGGCGTCGGCGGCGCGCTTGATGGCGGCGTCGCAGTCGCGGACATACTGGTGGATCGTCACCGGGCTGGCCTTCAGCGCGGTCGGCGTTTTCGGCTGGCCGCCGCAGTACTCTGGAAAGTCGTCGCACAGGTAGATCGGTCGCCCGCCGACAGTGAATTCGGCGTGCATGATTCTGCCATCGGGCGCGGGCATGGCCATGATCGGCTCGGCGCCGAAGGCCTTCTTGTAGAACTCGAGCGCCTTGGCCGCGTTGTCGACGACCAGGTGCGGGATGAGACCTTCGTGTCCGGCGGGAATCGGCTGTGCCATCGTCAAGCTCCTATCCGCGATCAAGCGCGGCGGTCGGCCCATGAAACAAGACACCGCCGCCCCGACGGCGACGGGGTTAGGCATTCTCAGGGAAGCGATTCCTTCAGTCGCGCGATCTCGTCGGCGCCCACCGGCACGGTGATGCTCGATCCCTTGAAGTCATCGCCGAACGGCTCCGCTCGACCTCCCAGGTGCTCGGCGAGAAACGCCTCCGCGACGGCGTAGAACGAGAGGCGGTTCTCTGGACGAGCGAATCCATGGCCCTCGTCAGGATATAGCACGTAAGTAACCGGGATGTTGCGGCTCTGCATCGCCTGCACGATCTGGTCCGACTCGGCCTGCTTGACGCGCGGATCGTTCGCCCCCTGGCCGATCAGCAGCGGCTTGCGGATCCGATCGACGAACGTCAGCGGGCTGCGCTCCCGCAGGAACTGCCGCCCTTCCTCGGTGCGATGATCCCCGACGCGCCTGGTGAACAGCGAGATCATCGGCGACCAGTAGGGCGGGATCGACTCCAGCAGCGTCACCAGGTTCGACGGACCGACGATCGCCACGCCGCAGGCGAACACGTCGGGCGTGAACGTCAGTCCCGCCAACGCCGCATATCCGCCGTAGCTGCCGCCCATGATGGCGACGCGCTTGGGATCGGCGACGCCCTGGTCCACGGCCCAGCGGACGGCGTCGATGAGGTCGTCGTGCATCTTCCCGGCCCATTCCTTGTCGGCGGCGTTGACGAAGCGCTTGCCGAAGCCGGTCGAGCCGCGGAAGTTGACGCTGAGGACGGCGTATCCTCGGTTGGCGAGCCACTGGTGATGGGGGTTGTAGCCCCAGGTGTCGCGCCCCCAGGGTCCGCCGTGGACCATCAGCACCATGGGCAGGGGCTGGTCGGGGCGACCGGGTTTTTCGGTGTCGGCGCCCTTCGGCAGGGTGAGGTAGCTGACGAGCTCGAGTCCGTCGCGGGACTTGATGACGACCGGGGTCATTCCGGTGAGCAGGGTGCGCGGGAGCGAGGGCCGGGCGCTGAAGAGCAGCGGCCCGCTGCGCGTCGCGCGGTCGTAGTAGTAATAGCGCGTCGAGTCGCGGTCGATCGTGAACGACACGATCCAGTGCTGGTCGTCGAGAGAGCGGCTGACGACGTCGAGCTCTCCGTCGACGATCGACCGCAGGCCGTCGATGTTCGCGCGGATGTCGTTGTCGAGGATGAACCACTTCTGCCGGTCGTACACGCTGGCCGCCGCCTGGATCTGCCGGGTGCGCGGGTGTGAGATCACGTCCTGGATGTCGGCCTTGGGATCGAAGACCAGCGGCGTCGTCCGGCCGGTCGCTGGGTCCACCGACACGAGCGCGGCCGTGTCGCGCTCGCGGCTGTCGAGCATGTACAGCACGTCGCCGGCGTCGTTGAATCCCAGCGGCTGCGTGGTCAGGGCGTCGTCGGCGTCGATCCTGATGAAGGAGGCGAACTCGCCGTCGGCCTCGCGCCGCAGGATCTCCTGCCCGCCGTCGGGTAGCATGCGCAGGCCGAAGCGCACCGCGAAGTCGGCGTCGGTGATGAAGCCGACGAACCCGCCGTCTTTCTCGCCGTCATTGCGCTGCACCAGCGTCATGTCTCCGCTGGCGAGCTCGACCAGGTGGATGTCGTGCAGGCGTGGATCGCGGTTGTTGACGCCGACCAGGATGGCGTTGGGCCGCTTGTAGCTGACTTCCTGGATGCGGGCCTGCACGCCGTCGAAGGGCGTCAGGTCCCTCACCTCGCCGGAGGCCAGGTTCAGCCGGTAGACGCGCCAGTTCTCGTCGCCGTCCTTGTCCTGGACGTAGATCAGGTCGTCGTTGGTGTAGGCCCAGAAGTAGGTGCGGATGCCGCGGCCGCGGTCGCGCGTGACGGGCTTGGCCTCGCGGATATCGCGCCCGGGGGCCACCCAGATGTTCATCACGCCCTCGTCCGGCGCCAGGAACGCCAGCCGCTTGCCGTCCGGGCTCAGCGCCGGGGACGAACGCTCCGGGTTTCCGAAGATCAGCTTGCGCGGAATGATCGCGCCCGGCCGCGGCTGGCCATCCTGCGGCGCGGCGCGGCCGTCGGCTGCGACGCCGGCGAGCAGCACGACGCCGAGTAGAGCGCCGCGGCGGCCCGGCGACCGTCGGATCGCCTGCGCGCGAGACAAGCTGAGACGAGGTCTGACCGTCGGATTCGGTTTCATCGTTTGGTTTCCCATACCGGCCCCATCCGGCGAGAGAGGGGCCATTGCAGCCGTCAAGGCCCGGCCCCGTATGGCAGTAGAGGTTGGCGGCCCGTCCGCCCCGCCAGGTTTTCCGGCATAATGGGTATCGCATGACGCGTCGGGTGTCAAAGTGTGCCCGGTTGGCGCTGCGCGTGGCGATCCTGGTAATGTCGGTGGCGGGAGCGGGTTGCGGTCAGGCCGGCCCGATCGCGGCGGCGGCCCGCCCGCCCGCGATGCCGCCCGCGCCGGCGACGCGTGCGGTATGGGTGGCGCGTTTCCACTACCGCACGGCCGAGGACGTGCGCGAGATCATGGCGCAGTGCCGCGCGCTGGGCCTCAACACCGTGCTGTTCCAGGTTCGCGGCGAAGCGACGGTCGCCTACGCGTCGGCGCACGAGACCTGGCTGCGCGAGTTCGACGAGCGCGATCCGGGTTTCGATCCGCTGGCGGTGGCGATCGAGGCCGCTCGCGAGAATGGCCTGCGGATCGAAGCCTGGGTCAACGTCACGCCGGGCTGGTACGGCCGAACGCCCCCGCGCGATCTCTCGCACGTCTACCACGCGCACCCGGAGTGGTTCCTGCACGACCAGCAGGGCGCTCGCCAGGCCCTCAACGAGCACTACGTCATTCTGAATCCGTGCCTTCCCGAGGTGCGAGCGCACATCGTCGCAGTGCTCGAAGAGCTGGCGCGCGCCTACGGCATCGACGGGCTGCACCTCGACTACGTCCGCTTCGCCTGGGATGCCACGCCCGGCGCCGCCTCGCGCTTCCCGCGCGACGCGGCGACGCTGGCGGCCTATCAGCGCCAGTGCGGACGCAGCCCCGACGACGACGACGACGCCTGGCGCCACTGGCGCGCCAATCAGCTCACGCGCCTGGTCGCCGACATCCGTGACATGCTGCGCCGCGCGCGGCCGCGGGCCACGCTCAGCGCCGCGCTCTGGGGAGACGCCGGCGCCGGCTATCGCGACTATCTCCAGAACGGCCCGGGGTGGCTCGCCGCCGGCCTCATCGATGTCGCCTATCCCATGGCCTACCGCACCGCCGCCGACGAGTTCCGCCGAAACGTCGCGGGGTATCACGCGCTCGGCGGGCGGGTCGTGCCCGGCATCGGCGTCTATCGACTCGAACGACCCGCCGCGCTGCGCGAGCAGCTCGCCGCCTGCGCCGAATGGGGCGGAGACTTCGCGCTGTTCTCGTACGAGTCGCTGCTGCCGACGTTCCGCGACCGGCGGCAGGCTCGACCCGATCGGCGAGTCGAGGCCCAGCGGGCCGCCCGGCGCGCCGTCCTGGCGGAGTTCCTGGAGAGATGACACGGCCCGATCATTGCGGCAACTGGTAGGCTCGCAGCGCCCCGCGCTCGATCAGTACCAGGCGGTCGCGCATCCATGCCGTGCTCGTCACCTCGTCTGCTTCGGCAAGCCGTGCGCTGTGAAACCCGCGCTCGCCGCCCGGCGGGCCTTGGCTGTCCGCGTCGCACCACAGCAGTGCGTATTCCGCCGGGTTTTCCGCAGGCTGGCGCCCCGCGGCCCGCCGCACGGCAAGTGCCCGCGCTCCGGCCGCGTGCAGCGCCACGATCTCCGCCCGGCGCGGGAGCCGCTCGCGCGCCACGGCCCGGCCATCCGCCGCGTTCCACAGCCTCAACTCGTCTCCAGCGGCACACGTCACCGCGTTGCGCCCGGCCCGCAGGAGGGTGACGGCGGCGCGCGGCGCGTCGGCCAGGGGCTCGGTCGCGACGCCCGCGGCATCGACTCGGCTGATGCCCCCGTCGTCGCGGCCCAGCCAGACTGCCGTGCCTGGGTCCGCTTCGCCGCGCCAGGCGACGGCCTGCGCAGCGCCGGCCATGAAGCGGCCCGACGGGGCCCGAGCGGCACAGGCCGCGCCGCCCGCTTCCACCATCCGCACTTCGTCCGGCCACAGCAGGGCCAGGCGTCCGGCGGCGAGCGCGCTCCACGCCGGAGCGGACCGGTTCAGCGCCAGACGCGCGGGCGGGCGCGGCGCATCGGCCGGCCACACGCTCGCAAGCCCGCTGCCTTCGGCGACGGCCACGAGACCAATCGTCCCTCCCTCGCCATGCAGGCGCGCCTCCGCCAGCGGCGGCAGTTGCCAGCTTCGGCGCAGTTCGCCGGTTGCGGCGTCGAGCACGCCCACGCGGCCGTCGCTGCGGGCGAAGACGACGCCGGCATCCGTCACGCACGCGGCCAGAATCTGCAACAGAAACTCGGGGTCTGCGTCTTTTCGCTCGGTCGGCGCGGGCGCCTGCCCGGCGGACCACAGGAGCCCGCCGGCCCGCGCCGCGGCCTCGTGCGGCGTCGTGACGAAGCAATGGACGGTGTACCGGTCGACGACGTACGCGCGTCCGGCGGCGTGGCCGGCGAAGCGCGCCCCACGTCCCACCCGCGCCGGGCGATCGGCCAACGGACTGCCGTTCCGGGCGTCAAGCAGGTGAAGCGCGTGCTCGCGCGTGCAGACAAGCAGCCGGCTGCCGGCTTCGTCTTCCAGCGCCTCGCACCATTCGACGCCGCCGCCAATGCGCGCCGTCCAGCACGGCGTCAACACGCCGGGGTCGGCGGATGCGACCAGCGTGCACGCGAGCAGCATCAGCATCCTGTTTGCTCCCGCTGCGCGGTCTGATCGCCGGCCGTGAGGCGCTCCATGAGCCGCGCCGCCGCACAGCGAAGGTTGTCGGCCGCGCCAGCCAGCGCCGCGGCGGGCGTGCAGCCCGCCGGTGTGATCACGACGATCTCCCGCAGGCCGAGCCGCGCGGTTAGCTCGGGCGTGTCGAGCCCGGGCGGCGGGCGGACTTCGCCGACGAGCGCCACACACGGCACACGCGCGGCCCGCGCCGTCCGGGCCACGGCAGCGACGACCTTGCCGCGCAGCGTCTGGGCGTCGAGCCGGCCCTCGCCGGTCAGGCACAGGTCGCAGTCGCGCACCAGGGTCGCCAGGCCGGCCAGCTCAGCCACTTCGTCGCCGCCGCGATACAGCGCGGCGTCAAGCCCCGCGGCCAGGCCGGCGGCCAGTCCGCCTCCCGCGCCGGCGCCCGGTCGATCCGCGACGTCGCGCCCCGTGGTCCGCGCCAGCACACGCGCCCAGTTCCGAAGCCCGCGCTCGAGCCGCGCGACCGCCTCGGCGCCGGCGCCTTTCTGCGGGGCGTACACGGCGGCGGCGCCGCTCGGTCCGAGCAGTGGATTGTCAACATCGCACAGGACGCGGAGCGGAGCCGGGGGCAAGCGCGCCGGCGGCTCGATGGTCGAGACGTGCTCGAGGTCGCCGCCGCCGACGGGTCGCGCCAGGGCCGCGCCGTCATGCGTCAACAGGCGCCATCCCAGCGCTTGCAGGCAGCCAGCGCCGCCGTCAACGGTGGCTGTGCCGCCCACTCCCAGCAGGACCTGTTCGCAAGGTTTCGCCGCCGCGGCGGAGACCAGCTCGCCCACGCCGTATGTGGATGCGCGAAGCGGGTCGCGCTCGGAGGAGGCGAGCAGAGCCAAGCCGGCGGCCTGGGCCGATTCGACGATGCTCAGGCGCTGCCGCGCCGCAAACCACCAGGTTGCGGCGCGCGAGCGGCCGAGCGGGTCCTGCACGACCGCGCTCGATGCGGCGGCGCCCAGCGCGTCGGCCAGCACGGCGCCAGTGCCTTCGCCGCCGTCGCCCAATGGACGCAGACGCAGATCCGCGTCGGGCGCGGCCCGGCGGATGCCGTCGGCCACGGCCCGGCACGCGGCCTCGGCGGACAGCGCGTGCTTGAGTTTGTCGAATGCGACGAGGATTCTCACGCCGAATCGCCTGCGTCGGGCTGGCCAAGCGGGCGCACGCCGTGGAGGAAGCCGCGCCGCGCCGGGGTGCCAAGGAAATCGGCGAGCCGGCGGCCGGCTGGGGTCTGGCAGCGCGTGGTCACTTCGACCACCGCCCGGCGCCAGGGGTAATGGCCGCGGTAGAGCGTCTGGAAGGCGCGGCGGAGTTCATCGCGCTCCGCCGCGGAGACGCCGGCGCGGCGCATGCCGATCACGTTCAGGCCGACGACGGCGCGTCCGAGCACGGTCATAAATGGCGGCACGTCGCCCACGACCATCGCGCCGCCGCCGATCATGGCCAGCTCGCCGACGCGTGTGAACTGGTGCACGGCGCAATTGCCGCTGAGGAAGGCGCGCGGGCCGACGCGCGTGTGCCCGCCCAGCAGGGCGCCGTTGGCCATGATGACGTCGTCGGCGACGACGCAGTTGTGGGCCACGTGGGCCGTGGACATCAGCAGGCAGCGCGCCCCGACGATCGTGCGCGAATCGGGCTCCGTTGCGCGGTGAATCGTGGCGTGCTCGCGGACGACCGTGTCGTCGCCGACCTCGGCGTAGCTCGGCGCGTCGCGGTACTTGACGTCCTGCGGCAAGTGCCCGACGACGGCGAACGGGTGCACCTGGCAGCGGGCGCCGAGCGTTGTGTAGCGCGCCACGTAGGCGTGCGGCCAGATGCGCGTCCCCGCCCCGATGCGCACGTCCGCCTCAATGATCGCGTACGCCCCCACCTCGACGCTCGCGTCGAGCTCGGCCCGGCGATCGACAATGGCTGTCGGATGAATCGTCATGCCGCCCGTGCTCCACGCGCGACCGGCGCAGTCAGAGCGACGCGCCCGCCGCGATCAGCTCCCCCGGTCCGCTCTTCCGCACGCCCGGCGGCCACGGCCGCCACGGGTCATACCACTCCGCCAGGGCGCGCAGCCACTCGTCCGTGCTGCGCGCCCGGATGAACGCCTCGCGCACCTGCGCCGCCTGCGGGTGCCGCTCGCAGTACTTGATGCCGAACTTGCGCATGAGCCTTCCGGCGAGCGCCTCGCCGTGCAGCGCCGCGCACAGCCCGAAATGCTCACGGATCGTCCGGCCCTGCTCCGCCACGCTCGGGGGCTCGGGCGGCTCGCGCCCCGCGAGCAGCGCCCGGGCCTCGCCGAAGATCCACGGGTTGCCGATGCAGCCGCGCGCCACCGTCACGCCGTCCACGCCCGTCTCGTTCAGCATGCGCACGACGTCTTCGGCGGTGAAGAGGTCGCCGCTGCCGAGGATCGTGGCGTCGCCGGCATGGCGCTTGACGCGTTCGAGGAAGCGCCAGTTGCTGGGGCCGACGTAGCGCTGCTGCACGGTGCGCCCGTGAACCGTCACCGCCGCCAGGCCCGCCTCCAGCGCCGCGTCGAGGATGCGGAAGAACGCCCGCTCGCTATGCGCCGTGTCGTCCATGCCCCGGCGCATCTTCAGCGTCACGGGCACGTGCGGCGGCACCGCGCCGCGCACGCCGCGGATGATCTCCAGCGCCGTCTGCGGCTCCGAAAGCAGGAAGCCGCCGCGGCAGCGCCCAAGCACCTTGCGCACCGGGCAGCCGAAGTTGATGTCGATCACGTCGAAGCCGCTCGCGGCCATGATCTCGGCGGCCGCCGCGAAGCGCTCCGGCTCGGCGCCCATGAGCTGTCCGCCGACCGGGTGGTCCTCGGCGCACAGGCTGAACATCTTGCGGCGCTTGCGCCCCGGCTCGATCACCAGCCGGTCGAGCACCACCTCGTGCAGGGCGTACGGCGCGCCGTGCCGGCGCGCGATCAGACGCATCGCGGCGTCGCTGTACCCCGACAGCGCCGCCTGAACCACCGGAAAACTCAGTCGAATGGGCCCGATCCGCAGCATCCCGCGATTATACTCGCCCCCCGGATTCTTCGAGGACCCCATGCCCCGCCTCTCCGCCGCGCCGCGCCGCGTGCATCTGCTTTCCGCCGCGAACCCTCTCGGTCCGGACCTGGCGCGCTTCGGCTTCGAAAGCCTCGATGCCTATCTCGCCTTCATCCGGGCCCACCTGCCCGGCACGCTCCGCCTCACCGCCTCCAAAGCCGTGCTCTCGGCGGTCGAGGATGTCGAGCGCGGCGGGCGGCGCGACGATGCGCGGCGCATCCGCGACCTTCAGGGCGCCCTCGACGACCCCGGCACGCTGGCCATCGTCGCCAGCAACGGCGGCGCGTATTTCTCGCGCATCCTGCCTCACGTCGATTTCTCGGCCCTGGCGCGGCGGCGAACGCCGCTGACGGTGTTCGGTTTCAGCGAGCTGACCGGGCTGGTCAACGTCGTCGCGTCCTACCCCGCGGGCCGCGGCGTGTACTGGCTGTGTCCGAACTACCTGGGATGGACGATCCGCCCGGCGGCGCGGGCCCGGGCCGCTTTCGGCGAGTTCTGGCGGCGGCTGCCGGAGTTTATCGAGCAGGCCGGCGGACCCGCGCCGGCATCGCTGCGCGGGAGGGCGTCGTCGCGCCAGGCAGGTTCGCCGGGCGCGCCGGAGTTGGAGTTCGACGGCCGCGTGCGTGGGCGCGTGGCCGCGGGCCGCGTGCGCAGCGGGCCGGTGCGGCTGGTAGGGGGCTGCATCAGCGTGCTGGTGGCGCTGCTGACGGGACCGCTGGCGCAGCGGATTCGCCCGGAGCGGCGCTGGCTGGCGATCGAGGACGTGCGCGAGGTGGTCTATCGCCTCGATCGCCACCTCGCGTCGCTCAAGCACGCGGGCTGGTTCGAGCGGCTCGCCGGCGTGCTGATCGGCGATTTTCACACCGCGGCCCAGCCCGACCAGTCCGCGGCGCTGCTCGAACTCCTGCGCTTCCACGCCCCGCGCCGCTTGCCGATCGTCGTGACGCGCTCCTTCGGCCACGTCTGGCCCATGACGCCGCTCGTGCTGAACCGGCGGCTGTGGCTGGAGACGCGGAGCGCGGAGGTGGAGATCGCGCCGGCGCGGCCGCGAACGTAGGCTTCTCGCCGCAACCGCTTCCTTACGGGCGCGGCTCGGATCGAGCAGAGCCGGGCTGTCCCCGGCCCGGAACCGGGCGCGGCCCGGATCGGTTCTGGGAAATTCCGCTGCTCTAGGATCTTGCCACGCTGAGCGGCACGCTCCCGCCTTTGCGCGCCAGCGGGTCCGGCGGCCTGATGTCCACGCTGGCGCCCAACAGCCGGGCCTCGCCGCGTTCGACCCGCGCCGCCAGCTCGCGGCACTCGTGCAGCAGGGCGTCGAGCATGCCCGCCTCGGACACGGTCTGCCGCAGCTCGCCCTGCACGTACAGAATCCCCTTTCCCTTGCCGGCGAAGATCGCCACGTCCGCCCCTTCGCACTCGCCCGGGCCGTTCACCACGCAGCCCATCACCGCCACCTTGATCGGCAGCTTGATCTCGCTGGCGATCTTGTGCCGCACCGCCGTCACCAGCTTGAACAGATCGACCTCGATTCGCCCGCAGGCCGGGCAGGCGATCAGTTCCGGCTCGGTGCGGCTGCGCAGGCCCAGGCAGCACAGCAGCTCCTTGCCGTCCTCGACCTCATAGACCGGGTCGGCGGCGTAGGAAATGCGGATCGTGTCGCCGATGCCGCTCGCCAGCAGCGTCGCCAACGCCGCGATGCTGCGGATGCGGCCGGTCTCGGGCGGGCCGGCGTGCGTGACGCCCAGGTGCAGGGGGAAGTCGACGCGGCGGCTGATCTCGGTGTAGGCGTCGATGACGATGCGCGGGTCGATGCTCTTGGCGGCGATGACGATCTCGTGGTAGTCGGCCTCGTCGAAGATCCGCAGGTACTCCTCCAGCTTCTCGATCATGATGCGGATCAGCCCGGCGGCGTAGTCGTGGCTCAGCTCGGCCTTCTCCTCGGCCCGCTGCTCCTTGTCGCGCCGCTCGACGATGCCGCCCTCGTTCAGGCCGATGCGGATCGGGATGCGGCGCTCCTTGCAGGCGGCGATGACGCGGAGAACCTGCCTGCGGTCCTGGATGTTGCCGGGGTTCAGGCGGATCTTGTGCACGCCGGCCGCGATCGCCTCCAGCGCCCGCTCATAGTGGAAATGCACGTCGGCGATGATCGGCACCGGCGAGACGGCCAGGATGTGCGGCAGGGCGGCGGTGTCGGCCTTCTCCGGCACCGCGACGCGCACCAGGTCGGCCCCGGCCCGCGCCAGCTTCTGCACCTCGGCGATGCAGGCGTCGATCTGGTGCGTATAGCCGGCGGTCATGGTCTGAAGCGCCACCGGCGCATCCCCGCCAATCTTCACGCCGCCGACGTCGACCTGGCGGGTTTTTCTTCGCTGGGGCATGCTCGCTCCGTGGTTCGGTGCCAAGGGCCGGGAACTGCGCGGAAGTCGCGGGCGGCGGATACGACCGAGCCGCCCCAGCTCAATCGCGGCGATCTGCATGCCGGTCGCGCCGGCCGGCCGGCCCAGCTTTCCGAGTCTCCGGCACGCGCCGGCCGGCTTCCGGGCGGCGCGGAGATCAAATGGTCCCAGATCGCGGCGACCATTATACGCGGCATGGCCGCCGGCGATCAGCGAGCGCGTGGCTCACGGAAGCAGAAAGACCGGCCGCGGGGCCGGTCTTTCGTGCGTCGTTCCGTGGTTCACGTCTGTCGGCGGGTTACGGCTGGCCCATGCTGGTCATGTCCATGACCTGCACGCCCTCGGGGGGCGTGAACTTGAAGCGGTCGGGCGAGATGTCGGGGTTGGCCTTGATGTCGCTGAGCATGACCGTCATGGTCTCCTTGCCGTCCTTGTCCTTGCCGGCCATCTTCGCCATCACGCCGATGTCCTTGCGGAAGTAGAAGACCGTCTTGTCGACGCCCTGGGGGTTCGGGGCCTTGGCGGTGGCCTCGATCACAAAGGCGTCGGCCCCGTCGACCTTGGCGCTGTCCAGCACCTTGACGTCATGGTCCTTCTTCAGCTCCGTGAACATCGACGCCACGTCGCCGATCACCTTCGGGTCCGGCTTGGTCTTCATGGCCGTCTTCGTGCCCATCTGCTCCGAGAGCTGCCACATGAACTCGCCGTCGCAGACCATCAGCATCGCGCTCTCGTTCTCGTTCTTCGTGTCGCCGAAGCTCATCGTCATCTTGCCCTTGAGCTCGGTGCGCATGAAGATCTTGCCGCCCCGGCGGGCCCACTCGGTCGGGCCGCGCAGCTCGCTGTGAACGGTGCTGCCCGCCGTGCCGACGTTCATGACGATCGCGTAATTCCCCGAGTACGACTTGACCTCTTCGTAGGCCTTCTTCAGCTTGGCTTCGACCTCATCCAGAGTCTCGGCCCACGCCGGCGCCACGCCCAGCCCAAGCGCCAGCACGACCATTCCGCCACCCACACGCCTCAGCATTGCAGTGCTCCCTGTTGCTCGCAACCGCCCTTGGAATGCGGACCCCGCTGCCCGGGTGTCGAGGCGCCGTGGCTCACGTCGCGTCGCCGACCGCCGACCGCGGCGATCGAGCGGATGGTCCGCGCGAAGGAAACGATTCTACCCGGACGCAGCCGCCCGCGCAACACCGCGCCGCCGCGCTGTTCCTGAAGCGGCGTAACTGTATCAGTGATAAAAGGTTGCGTCAAAAAAATGACGGTCCGTTCGGCGTCGCCTCACGCGTGGCGGCATTCTCTACCTATCGGTTCCCCTGCCGATCCGGCTCAGTTTCACACAGGTGGCCAGCTTGGCTGGAGGATCGACCTCTGGTCACTCCAGCGGAGAAACGAAGCCCTCTTTGCAGCAACCGCTCCCTTGCAGGGCCGGCCTCTCCCGAGCCCGTGAACAGCCACGGTCGCGGCTCGGCTCAGGCTCTGGGATAGCCTCCTGTGTCCGGCTTGAGGCCGGGCTGGGGACAGCCCGGCTCGTGTTCGCGGCGAGTCTCTCCGGGCATTGGCAGGCAGCGGGTATAATCAGCGGCAGAGGCCGGCGCTCGACCCAGGCGGGGCCGGCACCGGACAGCGGGCCCCGGCGAGAGTTGCCGCCGACGCCCGGCGCCGCTAGGTTGTCGCGATCGCCGCGGCTCCGGCCGGGGCGGGCCAACCGGGTATCGCTGTGGCCGCGAGGTCATCGCATTGAGTCGATGGGCACGTCATCGTGAAGCCGCGCCGGCGCACCCCCGCCGCGCGGGCGCATTCTCGTTGCCCGAGCTGCTCGTCGTGATCGGAATCCTCGCGCTGCTGATTGCGATCGCGGTCCCGCCGCTGCTCAGCGCCCGTCGCCAGGCGGTGCAGACGCAGTGCGGGGCGCAGCTCCAGTCGCTCGGACAATCGCTCGAGCACGCCAGGACGGAGTACCGGTTCTATCCCTTCTGGGACGACGGCGGCGCGCCCACCCGCTTCACCTGGATCGATCTGCTCACGCAGCGGCGCTACCTTCAGACCGCCGGCAGCCCGAACGGCGCCCCCGGCATCCGCCGCCCGATGCAGGACGGGGTGCGTATCGGCTACTGCCCGGCGGACCTGATGCCCGATCCGCTCAACGAGGTGCGCCATCCGAACCTCGCGTATCCGCTCGACCGCAACCGGCGCGGCGTGGACTACAGCTACGGGATCGGTGCGCCCCTTTCGGCCGGCGGCTGGGCTTGGCGCCCCGGGGGGAACGACGCGCGGTCCAGACGCTTCCGCGACTACGACCGGAACACCGCGGGCCGGGTGCTGGCGGCGGACGCGTACGCCTCGGTGATCTACAACCTGAGCGGCGCGGCACTGACCAGCGGCATCTGGAACGAACCGACGCAGTACGACAACACGGTCGCCTGGGGGCGGCACGGCCTGGTCAGCGACGGGTTCGCGGCGAACATCCTGTTTCAGGACGGGCACGTCCAGACCGTGAGCTACCGTCTGCGGAACGCCGTGCCCGTGAACACCGCGCAGGACTTCGTCTGGCGCCCCGGCGAGCCGCTGACCGTGAACCCGGATGACGAGCACGAGGGGCAGTACTACCCCAGCGTCGCGCCGCCCTCGGCCATGAGCAACCCGCCGGGAGACGTTTTCCCGCGCGAGATGTCGCCGGCGTGGCACACGGCCAACCGCGAGTGGACGCGCATCACGCACAAGTAGCGGCGGCTATCATGCGGAGGCAGCCGACGGCGGGCGCCCAGGCCGGTGGCTGTGTCCTGGGTCACCAGGTCGTCCCGGACGGCCCGTCCTTGAGTTGCACGCCCAGCGCGGCGAGCCGGTTGCGGATCTGATCGCCCAGCGCGAAGTTGCGCGCTTGGCGCGCCTCGTTCCGCAGGTCCACCAGCAACTGGATCAGCCCGTCGCGTGTCCCGTCGTCGCCGCCGCCGGCTGCCCGCCATGAGAAGCCCAGGACGTCGCCGGCCAGGCGGCGCATGAGCAGCTCGGCAGCGGCTAGGTCGCCCAGCGGCGCGTCCGCCTTGACGCATTCGGTCGCGGTCCGCGCCAGGTCGAACAGCGCCGCGATGGCGGCGGCGGTGTTGAAATCCTCGTCCATCGCCTCGGCGAAGCGCTCGGCGGATCGCTCGAGCGTCGCCCGCAGCCCTTCCGACGGGGCCAGCGCGGCAATGGCCGCAAGGCGCGCGCCGGCGTTCCCTGGCGGAAAAGCGTCGGATGCGACCGGCGCCAGCGCCGGCGGGCTGGCGGACGGGGCCAGCCGCGCCTTGGCCACGACGGCGCGGGACAGCTCGTGCAGGGCGTCGCGGAGCTTGTACGAGCCGCTCTCGGCGGCGCGCAGCGCGTCGTTCGAGAAATCCAGCGGCTGGCGGTAGTGGCTGGTGAGGATGAAGTGGCGCACGACGACCGGCTCGAAGGCGCGTTCGAGCAGCAGCGCGCCCTCGCGGTCGCGCAGCGGCCGGCCGGTGTGGAAGACGTCCTTGAGCAGCACCGAGTTGCCCAGGCTCTTGCCCATCTTCTGGCCGTTGATCGTGCACATGTTGTTGTGCAGCCACACGCGGGCGAAGGGCCGCCCGGTCGCGCATTCGGCCTGCGCGATCTCGCACTCGTGATGCGGAAACTTGTTCTCGTTGCCCCCGCCGTGGATGTCGAAGGTCTCGCCCAGGTACTTCTGGCTCATCGCGGAGCACTCGATGTGCCAGCCGGGGAAGCCCGCGCCCCAGGGGCTGGGCCAGCGCATGATGTGCCCGGCCTCGGCCCGCTTCCAGAGGGCGAAGTCGGCCGGATGGCGCTTCTCCTCGTTGACGGCGACGCGCGCCCCAGCTTCCAGCTCCTCGACCGTGCGCCCGCTGAGCCTGCCGTACGGCGCGTACGAGCTCACGTCGAAATACACGCTGCCGTTGACCTCGTAGGCGTGGCCGCGCTCGATCAGCACGCGGATCTGCTCGATCTGCTCGGTGATGTGCCCCGTTGCCCGCGGCGCGATGTCCGGCCGCAGCACGCCGAGCGCGTCCATGTCCTCGTAGTAGCTGCGCATGAACGACTCGACCACCGCCATCGGGTGCAGCCCCCGCCGCCGGGCCTCGACGATGATCTTGTCCTCGCCGGCGTCGGCGTCGTCGGTCAGGTGGCCGACGTCGGTGATGTTCTGCACGTAGTTCACGTCCCAGCCGCTGGCGCGCAGCCAGCGCAGGATCGTGTCGAAGCTCACGTAGCTCTTCGCGTGGCCCAGATGGCTGTGGCCGTACACCGTCGGTCCGCAGACGTAGACGCCCACCCGCGGCGGATTCAGCGGCTGAAAGGTCTCGCGCTCGCGCGTCAGGCTGTTGTACAGCTTCAGGGCCATCGCTCACCTCGGCGCCAGTTTAGTGCCGAGCCAGCCGACTCACAAAACGCGCCGCGGAGCGGTCAGTCGTCGCCGTCGGCCCGGCCGCGCTGGCGCTTCAGCGCGCCACGCTGGCGCTTGTGCATGAGTCGGCGACGGCGCGAGCCCTGGGTGGGACGAGTCGGGCGGCGGGGCCTGGGCGCGTGCGACGCGAGACGCAGCAGCTCGCGCAGCCGCTCCAGTGCGCGCAGGCGATTGGCCAACTGGCTGCGCTCCGACTGGGCGACGACGCGCAGCCGGCCGTCACGCGAGAGGCGGCTCGCGCAGCGGGCGACGACCGCGGCCTTGACAACCGGCGGAATGAGCGGGCAGCCGGCGAAATCGAACAGGAGCTCGACGCGCGTGCTCAGCTTGTTGACGTTCTGCCCGCCTGGACCAGATGAGCGCGCGAAACGCTGCTCGATCCAGGGTGACAGGTCGGCGTCGAGCAGCCAGGCCGGAGGCGAGTCGTCCATGAGCGGGCCCCGCGTGCCCGCTTCGCGTCAGCAGAGTGCGGCGTAGCAGGCCAGGAAGTAGATCACGACGCGCGCGCGGCGCGACGTCCACACGAACAGCATCTTTCCAACCTCCCTTGGGTTGACGGGCGGGACCGCTCGCGCCGCGGTCGCCTCGTGAGGCGCCGCCGGCGCGCCGTGAGGCGACGCCGGCGGTCCTTTGCCTCACTCTAGCGACGCCGGACGCGCAGAATCAACCGTTCTTTGAATGGATGGAAAGGCCGGACGCTCGGCCGGTTGCGAGCGGCATGTTGTTATGGGGCCGGGTGTCGCGATTCGCTCGCACGGCGCCTCTATTCGACGACGCCCCAGCGCATGAACCAGAAGAAGGCGAACACGCACAGCGTCGCCGTCAGCACGCCGGCGTTCATGAAGAACCCCACCCACGAGAGCCGCGGACTGGGATTGGTCTTGCGATCGGCGCTGTTGAGGCCGATGGAGAAGCCGATGGCGCTGGCCGAGAAGGCGATGAACGTCGTCACCAGGATCGCGTAGTGCCGCGGCCCGCCCGAACGGTAGATCACGCCCATGTCCGGGTCGAAGGCCGTCGCCACGCCGAGCGCCAACGCAACGCAGAACGCCGCGCCGCAGATCGCCAGCGCCACGCTGAGTCGCGCCTGAAGCAGGTACGCGTTGATCCGTTTGGCCAAGCCTGTTTGCCTCCGCGATCCGGCCGGCGCCCATGCACCTTTCTGATCCGCGCCGCGCCGCGCCGCCTTCGCGCCGATCCGGCTTCGGCATAACCTGCCAAAGGCCGCACCGCGCCAAAGGCCCGGCGCCGGGCGTCGCGGTATCTATCGGCCGGGTCGCCGTCGCAATGGAACCGCCCAGGCCATGATAACCCGTGGATCGGACGATTCAAAGCCCGCGCCCCGGCGGGGGCTGGCGCTCGGAGTGCTCATCTCCGGCAGCGGCAGCACGCTCGCCAATCTGATCGAACGCATCGCGGACGGTCGCCTGCGGGGCGTCGCGATACGCCTGGTCATCAGCTCGCGAGCAAGCGTCGCCGGCGTGGACGTCGCCCGCCGCGCCGGGCTTCCCGTTGAGATCGTCCGCCGAAAGGACCACGACGAGGCGACGCTCTCGGAGCGGATCAGCGGGCTGCTGGACGCGGCGGGTGTTGACCTGGTAGTGATGGGCGGGTTTCTGTGTCATTGGCGGTTACCGGCGAGGTACGTTGGTCGCACGTTGAATATCCACCCGGCCCTGCTGCCGGACTTCGGCGGGAAGGGGATGTACGGGGAGCACGTCCACCGGGCGGTGCTGGGCAGCGGGGCGGCGGAGAGCGGGTGCACGGTACACCTGGTCGATGAGCAGTACGACCACGGCCCGATCATCGCGCAACGGCGCGTTCCGGTGCAGCCGGGCGACACGCCCGAGTCGCTGGCGCGCCGCGTCGCGGCCGAAGAGCGCGAGCTGTATCCGTGGGTGATTCAGCAGGTCGCGGACCACGGGCTCGCGTGGCTGCGGCGATTCGAGCCGGCCTCAGCGCCGGCGAGCCGGCCGGAGGCGCGACCATAGCCGGCCGGAGGCGCGACCATAGCCGGCCGGAGGCGCGACCATAGCCGGCCGGCGCGATACGCACCGTGAGGCGCCCGTTCGCCGGCTTCGCCTGCTGCGCGCACCCTCGCTCGCGCTCGCAGTTCGACTTCGCTCGCGAGGGCTCGCGTTCTGCTGTGGTCAGCGAACCAGCACGCCCGACTGTGTCGTCTGCCGGATGCGATAATACGTGCCGCCGTGCTCGTCGAAGTAGGCTTCGTTGTCGAAGGTCCAGTCGACGTAAGAGGTGGCGTCGTCGAAGCGGATTCCGATGATGACGCTGGGCCAGTCGGAGCGTCCGGCCATCGCCTCGGCCAATGCCGTCTCGTCCGCCGACGGCGCCAGGGCGAGGTTTGTTCCGGAAAAAACGAGGGTGTGAGCCGGGGGCGCGGCACAGCCCGCGAGCGCGGTCAGCATCGCGACGGTCAGCAGCAGGCTCGTGCGCCAATGGCTCATCAGGTGATTCTAGGTCGCCTCGGGAGCGGTTTTCCGCTTGTCGGGGCTACAACCGGACGTCGCCGCCCGCCCCCCACTCAGGGCGGCGGATACCGCGACGATGTGCGCAGGCGTTGTCCCGCAGCACCCGCCCACCAGCGTCGCACCGAGGTCGATCCACGTGCGCGCTTGTGCCGCGTACTGCGCTGGCGTTGCGGACTCAGAGAAGCTCCAGCCCATGATCGGTTCCGGGTTGCCGATGTGCGTGTACGCGATCAGCGGTCGGCGCGTGCAGGCGCGCAGCCTCGGGAGCTGCCGGGTGAGACCCTCCGGGGGGATGCAGTTCAGCCCCAGCGCCAACGGATCGAATGGCTCGACGGCCTTCACCGCGTCTTCCAGTGAGTCTCCGCCGAGCAGGGCGCCCGCCTGGCTCAGCACCCAGTTGACGACGAAGGGCAGGCGGGCGTCATGAGCCGCCGCCGCCGCAACACGCGCCTCGCGCAGCGTATTCATGGTCTCGATCCAGACCAGGTCGGCGCCGGCGTCACGCAGCCAGGCCATCATCTGCGCGTGCTCGTCGCGCAGCTCGGAGTCGGGCGGCACGCGCTCAGGCCGGTAGCAGTCCTCTACCGGAGCGACGCTGGCGGCCACCCACACCCGGCGCGACGTGGCCTCGGCGGCCGCCGCCCACGCCAGCGCGATCGCCCGCCGGTTCAGCTCGCCGCCGCGCGCGAGCAATCCCGCGGTTCGCAGTGTGCGCACGTTCGTGCGAAAGGTGTTGGCGACGATGATCCGCGCGCCGGCCTGGACGTAGTCGCGGTGTATGTCCCGCAGTACGTCGGGGTGCGAGTCGATCGCGCCAGCCGACCACAAGGGCAGCGGCGTCGGCACGCCGCGGCGTGTCAGCTCGGTCCCGGTCGCGCCATCGACGATCAGCGGGTTCGCACTCGTCGCGTTGCGGATCGCCTGGCCGACATCCGCCGGCCGCTTCTGTGGATTGGTTGCCATGCGTCCGTCTCGACCTGGAGGCGACCGCGACTTATGATACGGATCGCGCCGCCGCACGTCGCGGCGCCAGCCTCACGCAAAGGTCGATCATGGGCGCGAGCATCCTCGTCCGCGGCGGGCGGATCGTCGACCCGTCGCAGAATCTCGACGAAGTCGGCAACCTGCTCATCGCCGATGGCAAGGTGGCGGCGATCGGGCGGACCGCCGGGGTCGATGCCGAGCGCACGATCGACGCCAAGGATCTGATCGTCGCGCCCGGGCTCATCGACATGCACGTGCACCTGCGCGAGCCGGGGAACGAAGAGCGCGAGACGATCGAAAGCGGGACGGCGGCGGCGGCGGCGGGGGGGTTCACCGCGGTCGCGTGCATGCCGAACACGAGTCCGCCGCTGGACAGCGACGCCGGGATCGAATTCGTTCTGCGGCAGGCGGCGCGCGTGGCGAGCACGCGTGTCTACCCGATCGGGGCGATCACCAAAGGGCGCGCCGGCAAGGAACTGGCCGAGGTCGGGCTGATGCTGCGGGCCGGGGCCGTGGCGTTCAGCGACGACGGCGACGGCATCATGGACTCGGGCGTGTGCCTGCGCGCCATGCAGTACATCAGCATGTTCGGCCGGCTGTTCATCCAGCATTGCGAGGACAAGTCGCTTGTCGGGCGTGGCTGCATGAACGCCGGCCCGACCGCGACGCGCCTGGGCTTGCCGGGGCTGCCGGCGATCGCCGAGGAAGTCATGGTGCAGCGTGACATCACGCTCGCGCGGCAAAGCGGCTGCCGCTATCACGTCGCGCACATCTCGACCGCCGGCGCCGTGGAGCTGGTCCGGCGAGCCAAGGCGGCGGGGCAGATGGTGACGACGGAGGTGTGCCCGCACCACCTGCTGCTCACGGACGAGGCCTGTGTGACCTACGATCCGAACTACAAGATGAACCCGCCGCTGCGCAGCCAGATGGACGTCTCGGCGTGCGTCGAGGGCGTGCGCGACGGGACGATCGACTGTCTGGTGACGGACCACGCGCCGCACAGCCACCAAGACAAGGAGATGGGCTTCCAGGAGGCCCCGTTCGGCATCATCGGGCTCGAGTCGGCCCTGCCGCTCTTCATTGAAGCCCTGGTCGCACCCAGGGTCATCGACTGGCCCAGGCTCATCCACATGCTCTCGACCCGCCCGGCCGAACTGCTCCAGGTCCCCGGCGGCTCGCTGCGACCGGGGGCGGCGGCCGATGTGACGCTGATCGATCCGCAGATGGAGTGGACGCTCGACGCCGAGCGCATGCGCTCGCGCAGCCGCAACACGCCGTTTCATGGCCGCACGGTGCGCGGACGGGCGGTGATGACGATCGTCGGCGGTGAAGTGCGCTTCAGCCTGGCCTGAGACGCCGCGAAGGCCACGCGCTCCTCGCGGGCGCGTCATTCCAGGTGCGGCGCCGCGCCGCCCGCGGCGTGGAGCTGCTCGAAGAACCCGCGCCGCCGCCGCTCGACGAAGCCGGGGTCGTAGACGCGCCGCGCCAGGTCGATCAGCCCGCGCTGCAGCTCGCCGGGGGTCATGTTCCGCGGCACGAAGTTGACGTCAAACAGCGTGCACTTGTGCCACGCCGTCGGCTCGATCAGCCGCCGCTCGCGCGCCAGCCGGCGATAGAGCGGAGTGCCGGGGAACGGGGTCAGCACCGTGAGCTGCACGTCGAACAGGCTGGTCTGCTCGGCGAAGCGGTAGACCGCCTCGAACGTCTCGCCGTTGTCTCCGTCCAGCCCGAGGATGAAGCAGCCGTTGACGGTGATGCCGTGCGACTGGATGCGGCGGATGGCTGCGGCGTAGTCGGGCTGCCGGGCCAGCTTGAAATTGCGCTGCAACTCGATGCCGTCCAGCGCGGCCGGCGCCGGGCTCTCGAGCCCGATCAGCACCTGCCGGCAGCCGGCGGCACGCATGAGTTCGAGCAGGGCCGGGTCGTCGGCGATCGAGATGTCGGTCTCTGTGAACCAGCGCACGTCTTCATCCCGCAGCGCCGCCAGCAGCCGCTTGTAGTGCGCCCGGTTGACGAAGCTGTTGTCGTCGGCGAACTCGATGAACGGCCGCGGCCAGATTTCCTTGATCCGGCGCACCTCGGCGATGACCCGGTCCACCGGCTTCACCTCGTAGCGGGGCGTCAGCAGGATCGAGCTCGCGCAGAAGTCGCACACGTACGGGCAGCCGCGGCTCGTCTGAACCGTCAGCCGGTTGTAGCGCCCGTGCTCCAGCAACTCGTAGCGCGGCACCGGCGCACCGCCCAACGCGCCGCGCCCGTTCGTCGCCGCCTCGTACCGCGGTTGCAGCCGCCCGGCGGCGAGATCGGCCAGCAGCCGTGGCCAGGCCCGCTCGCCTTCACCCACGACCACCGTCGTCGCGTGCTCCGCGGCCTCGTCCGGCAGCATGCTGACGTGCAGCCCGCCCATGACCACGGGCACGCCGCGGGCACGGTAGTGATCCGCAACGGTGTAGGCGTCGCGCACCTGGGCGGTGAAGGTGGCCAGCGCCACCAGGTCGTAATCGTCGGGCAGCGGCCCCTCGCGCCGCAGGTCGTGAATCTCGCGGTACTCGACGGCGAACTCGGGCGGGGTCAGCGCCGCCAGCGTCAAAAGCGACAGGCTCGGCATCGAGGCGATGACGCGGCTGCGCTCGACGACGCCGGGCAGCGTCAGGCCGACGTCCATCAACTCCTGGCTGGCCGCGCGGATGCCGCTGAAGGCGATCAGGCCGATCTTCATGGCGCCAGACTCCGCCACGCCCCCAGCAGCATCACGACCGCGCCCGTAATGAGCGCCGCAACCGCCGGAAAGAACGCCGGATAGAGCCCCTTGCGCCAGGCCGCGAGAAAACAGGCGGTCGGCATGGCCAGCCCGCCGAAGATGAAACAGCCGGAGGCGAGCACTCGGCCGGCGTCGTCGAACGTCAGTCTCTGGAGGCTGTGCGCGACAAGCAGGTTGAGGGCCCCCAGGGCGACGAGGGCGATGTGGCCGAGACGCAGCAGGCGCCGCGGCCAACTGGCGTAGCCGCCGAGCCAATCCTCGCTGCGAAAGCCCAGGCCGAGGGCGGCGCCGCTCAGGAAGCCCGCGAGGATGCCGATCCAGCCGACCAGCTCATTGGCCATCACACAGGGAGAATAGCACACGTTTCGCGCGCGGAAGCTAAATCGCTTTCATTCACTCATGGGGGCCCGCCGCGAGGACGCCGAGACGTTCGGGCTGCGACGGTGGCGGCGGTCGAGGTCCTCGCGGCTGGTGACCTGCATGCCGCCCCGCTCCATCGCGAGCCGCGGTCTGCTCGATGGGGGAAGTCATCTTCATCAGCGACGGCGGGGTGTGGTGCAGGTGGTGGGCCAGCAGCTCAAGGGCAGCGGGCGAAAATGAAGCGAACCCGGCACGCTGCGATGGCCACGCTGATCAGCTACCGACTGAACGGCGATTGGGACGCCTTCTGGCACGCCAACCCCCTCCGCCGGTGCCGCTTAATTGCAACCCGGTAGCGGGATGCACCCACCCTGCCGTCAGCCCCCCCGCGCGCCGCCGCTTGCCGGCCGGCGACGATGCGCGTAAACTGATCGTCTTTCCCCGCGCGCCCGGGCCCGAGCCCAAAGGCGGCGGGACGGAGTGTAGCTCAGCTTGGCTAGAGCGCTGCGTTCGGGACGCAGAGGTCGCAGGTTCAAATCCTGTCACTCCGAGTTGACGAGACAGAGGGCCGTTCCGCGAGGTAGCAGAACGGCTTTCTCTTTTCCAAACGACGACAAGCAATCGCCCGCCGATGCGGACGGCCGGATCGCGCCTTCAATCCCTGTCCGCCGGGC
>CAADGL010000011.1 GCA_900696525.1 uncultured Planctomycetota bacterium | reverse complement strand
GCGAGCGCAAGCGAGTGGCGTAGCAACCAACGAGCCGCGAGCGCAAGCGAGTGGCGTAGCAACCAACGAGCCGCGAGCGCAAGCGAGTGGCGTAGCAACCAACGAGCCGCGAGCGCAAGCGAGTGGCACACGACTTCGTACGAGGCGCCGTCAAGGGCTCACGGGCCCACCAATCGCCCGGCTCCATCCTCGACTACTCGCTCCAGCCCTCGGCTCCCATCAGTTTTACGAAGCGGCAGGCCAGCACCTGCTCCTGCCGCCAGTCCGACTCGCCCGCACGCCGCACCCGCACCAGCACCTGGTCGTCCTTCGGGCCGATCGGCATGACCAGCCGACCGCCCAGCGACATCTGCTGCCGCAGTGATTCCGGCACGCGCGGTCCGCCGGCGGTGACGATGATCGCGTCGAAGGGCGCCTGCTCGGGCCATCCGAGTGAGCCGTCGCCGCAGCGGAATGTCACGTTGGCCAGCTCCAACTGCCTGAGCCTTCGCACGGCAGCCGTCATGAGCTTGAGGTGCCACTCGATCGTGAACACCTCGGCGGCGAGGTTGGCGAGGATCGCGGTCTGGTAGCCGGTGCCTGTGCCGACTTCGAGAACACGGTCGCTCGGCGTGAGCTCCAGCAGCTCGGTCATGCGGGCCACGATGTACGGCTGCGAGATCGTCTGCCCGCAGTCCACCGGCAGCGCGCCGTCCTCGTAGGCCCGGTCGGCAAGCTCCGGCGGGATGAACAGCTCGCGCGGCACGCGCCGAAAGGCGTCCAGGACCGCTTCGGTCCGGACGCCGCGGGCGACGAGCTGCGACCCGATCATGTCGTCGCGCTGCGGGCGATGTGCGTCGATATGCGGCATCGCAGGATGATATCGCGCGGCAGCGGCCATCGGAGCTGGCGCGCAAGTGTTTGCCGCGACTCCAGTTGCCCGATACCGAAGACTGCGCCGCGGCCGGAGGAACTATCTCAGCCTAGGCGATCCTGTCACCTGGCATAACGTCATTGACTTCTCGGACGGACGTGCCTATTATGGCTGCCGTTCGAGATAGGCGCCTCGGTTTGTGCCGGCACGCCCCTCTCGTTCCTCGGGTCGATCACGTCTTTCTAGAGGAGGAGATTGCTATGAGACTGTGGCGATTTGTGGCGTGCGCCGGCGTTGTGCTTGCGTGCGCCGGAGTGACGCTGGCGCAGTTCGGCCCCGCGCCGATGTGGACCGGCTACGTCAACGGAGACTACGTAACCGGCGGAAACGCGGGCCGCACGCCGGGCTTCGGCGGCAACCAGACAATGGACCCGTTCCCGATCGGCATGGCCTGGCCCGGGACGGTGGTGAAGGCCTGGGCTCACTGGTCATACCTCGAGACCACGGCCACCGTCGGCACCAATTCCGGCATCACCATCAACGGCTTCGGCGTCGTAGGCGCCGTCACGGGACTGCTAAGTCCCGACGTCTGCTGGGGCAACGCCTTCACCACCAACTACACGGCCGACGTCACGGGCCTGATGGCCGCCTTTGGCCCCGGCGTCTACTCCGTGGGAACCGCGAACGACCGCCCGCACGCCGCCGGCGTCGACCTGGCGGAGGGTGTCTCGCTGCTGGTCGTCTACGACAACGGCGGCCCGACGCGCGCCGTGCACGTGTACACCGGCGCGACGCAGACGGACACGGGCGTCGGCCTGGCGCCAGGCACGATGAGCGGCTGGCTCAACCCCTATCCCGGCGGGCCGGCGCACTTCTTTCTGAACGCCAACGACGGGCAGTTTGACGGCGGGACCGGCGGCTGGGGCGATGATTTCCTCATCAACGGGTCCATCGTCAGCGGGATCCTGGGCGGCACCGGCGCTCCCGGCGATGCATGGCAGGGGCTGCTCGGCCCTGGGCCGTGGGGCGCGCCCGGCACCGTCCAGTACGACCACGGCGAGGGCAATAGCGCGCCCTGGATGACTCCAGGCGACACGGCGCTCGGGTTCCTCACGACGTACTACAGCGGCGGCGACTGCGTCAACCACAGCTTCGGTGCGATCTCCTTCGCTCCGGAGCCGACCAGCCTCGTCCTGCTGGCGCTCGGCGGCCTGGCCGTTCTGCGGCGTCGCTGATCCCGCTCGCGTCCTGAGTTCTCGAAGGGCAGGCCCCGGTCCGGCGCTCGCCGACCGGGGCCGCTCCATTTCACGCGCGGATTCCGCCACCTGCCCGAGCCGATCCGTGCCGTGCGAACCGATCCGTGCCGTGCGAACCGATCCGAGCCGTGCGAACCGATCCGTGCCGTGCGAACCGATCCGAGCCGTGCGAACCGATCCGTGCCGCGCGAGCCGATCCGAGCCGCGCCCGTCAGGAAGCGGTTGCGCCGGACGAGCACACGATCGCCCTCCCAGCTTGTGCCTTCTCTGAGGCGCGTAACGGTTGGCCTATTGTCAGGAGCGCCGCGAAAGGCGCGCCGCGACGGACAGCCGTCGCTCAGCGTGTCCGACTTGGGGCCGCGCAGGGGACAGCGCGGCTCTGCTGGGGCTTTGCCCGATCCGAGGCGCCCGATCCGAGGCGCGGCCGACGGTTTTCGATCGCCGGCCGGGCGCAGCGCCGTTGTCCGCGCCGCGGGCATGAAAAGGACGCTCCCAACGGGACTCGAACCCGTGTCTTAGCCTTGAGAGGGCTATGTCCTGGGCCACTAGACGATGGGAGCGGGTACTCCGTCAAACGACCACCCAGACAGGCAAGAATATGCCCCCGCCGACCGCACGTCAACTCGCCGCCCCGCCGCAGCCGCACCCAGCGCTAGTGCAGTGCCTCTGAAATAATGCGACATTTCAAGGCTGGGTGGGGCGGGCTTCCGGCCCGTCTCTTGGCTCGGGCAGGCAAGATGCCTGCCCCACCCTTAAGCTCCAGCATTTTTGAGGCGCCGCACTAGGCCCTGGCGCCATGTGCCGCGATCGGGTGCAGGGGTTGGTAGAGGAGCACTTCAACACCGCCTGGCAAGACGAGCGTGACGTGGATTCCCCAGCCCTCGTTGAACGGTTCGCCGCGAACGTCCACGCCCTTGCGTCGCAGATCGCGGACGGTCGCCTCGATATCGTCGCACATGAACGTGACTTGATGGCGCGTCCCGGATTCATACGTCGGCCCTTCGGCGGGGTGGACGCCGAGCTCGGCCGGGGGAAGGGCGAAGATGAGCCAGCCCTCGCCGGCGTCGACGTGGGGAAAGCCGAACACGTCGCGGAGCATGGCCCGCAAGGCGTCGGGCTCGCTGGTGTAGAGCAGCGCGTGAGCGCCGATGATGGGCATGCCGGCTCCTTTCGACGCCAAAAGACCCGCAGCCTCACGCGAACGCCGCAGATCAGTCGCTGGGACTGTCGCCGTCAGGCACGGCTTCGCGCGTGATTCTCCGCCCCGGCCGCGTGGGCCCGGTCCGCCTTCCGCGCTCCGGCCGCCGGCCGGTCTCGATCGGCGTCGCGCCGCGCGGGGCGCGGGCCGACCGCCGACAGCGCCGTGCAGAACACGGCGACCATGAGCAGGGCGGCGCCAAGGGGCACGAGGGCGATCCCGAGCCCCGGGTCACCATGGTGGATCACGGCGCCGCCGAGCAGGAAACCCGCCGGCAGCAGGGCCGTGCTGCCCAGCAGCGAGCGCGAGGCGGTGAGCAGCCGCACGCGCGTCCATCCCGGGAGATGGCTGAGCGAGACCGCGAAGGCAATATTGACGAGCGCGAGCAGCGTGCCGTGGGCGTGCGCCAGGGTCCACAGCAGCCGCCGCGTCTCGTTCTCCAGGTCGAGGTAGAACGGCGCCTTGAAGCCGTGCAGCAGCTCCAGCACGAGGCCGAACGTCAGGAAGACGAGCAGGCTCCACCACCCGGCGAGCATGTGCAACGACCGGCAGGCCTCGGCCGCGCCGCCGCTCCTCGCACTGTCGGTGTGACTCGTCATGCGTGGCTGGCCCTTATTCCCGAAGATCGACCGGGCGGTTGTTGCGTTGGCTTGCCAGGCGCGCCAGCTCGCTGCCGTTGAGCTGCCCGTCCGGGCCGATCAGAAGCTCGGCGCGCGGCTGCACGCCCAGCGCCGACTGCCGCTGATACCAGAGGCCGATGATCTGCTGCCGCCGGGCCCGCAGCGCCTCAGGCGGCTCGAGGAAGTCGTAGACCACGCCGCCGAAACCGTCGATGCGCCGCAGGGAGCGCTCGGCGATGTAGCGCACCGCGGAGTACGGATCCATCATCAGATGGGCGAGGTAGGGCGGCATCCAGGCGTCGCCGCTGGCTTGCCGCGCTGGCTCCCAGCCCATGTGCCAGGCGGCGATGGCGCGCTGGTTGGCGTCGCCCGTGAGGAGCCAGAGCAGGCTGTCGGCGACCGTGCGCTGCTCCGGGCTGAGATCGGCGGGGGCGTGGCTGTACCACTCCCTGAGGTGCTGATCGGTCCAGGCGAGCGTCCGGTCGAGGTGACAGAGGTTACAGGCGTTGGGCCGGCCGGTCGCCTGGGCGACGGCCACCGAGGGGCTGTCGATCCAGTGGCTGCGGATGTTTTTCAGCAGGCCGTAGACCGTGTGCGGCATGTGGCAGTTGTAGCAGAGCGATCCCGTCGAGCCGGGCGCGTGGTGCGTATGCTCGGTCAATCGGGCGCCGATGTCGCCGTGGCACTGGAGGCAGGCGGCGTTGGAGTCCATGCCGACGGCGAGCTGCCCGGCGCGGCTGGCGTAGCTGTGCATGGAGTGACAGTTGAGGCAGGAGAGCCGGCCGCCCTGGTAGCAAGGGGACTCGATGAAGCCGTTGTGGTCGCGGCCGGAGACGCGGACCATGCCGTCGGGCCAGAAGCGGTCCTCGAAGTAGGTCGGCTCCTGGGTCGCCATGTGCGAGCGCGAGCCGCGAAAGTCGTCCATCTCCTCGGGGCCGACGTTGTCGACGCGGCCGCGGAGGACGCCGCGCGACAGGCGCAGGTCGTCGCCGGGCTTGTAGCGGACGCCGGCGCGCTGAGCGCTGCTCTTGAAGAGGTTGAGGCCGTGGCATTGGCCGCAGACCTGGGCGGAGCGCTGCGCGTCGAGCCGGGCCGGGTTGACGATGGTCGGGTCGCCCGTGCCGCCGAAGTGCAGGGAATAGCGGCGCGTCGGGTTCATGTTGGCGCGGATATGCTCCTCGCCGGGGCCGTGACAGGCCTCGCACGCGATGCCCAGCTCGCTGACGCGCGTGTCCGTGAAGTGCGGCGCGTCCGCCAGCTCCCGGCCGCTCGGCGTGCTGTGGCATTCGATGCAGTTGTCGTTCCAGCGGTCGAACGAGCGGCCGAAATCCGGCGGGCGCAGGAAGACGCGCTCACGCGGCGCCCAGCGCCGGTCGTCGATCAGCCACACGAAGGGAACGTTAAAGAGCTCCTTGCTGTCTGTGCTGCCCACCCAGCAGGTCTGGTGGTGATGCGAGCCGGTCGTCATGACGACGCGCTTCCAGACGGGCGGCGGCGGATCCTGCGTGTCCGGATGCACGCCCCGCTCAAGCAGGTCGTGCTCCCAGTCCGGATCAACCATGCGCACCCAGAACTCGTCGCCGCGGCGTTCGAGACGATAGGAGCGGCCGAACGACGTCAACTCGACGTTGTTGAAGTCACCCACGACCGCGCCGGGGATCGCCGCCTGCGTCATCGTGCGGTGATAGGTGCGATGCCACGACGCGTGCTGGCTCGGATGGCACGCCTGGCAGCGCGACGACGCCGTGTAGCCCCGCTGCGGCAGGCCCAGGTGCGGCAGGTCCTTTCGCAGCGAAGCCACGGATACGGCGCGGCGGCGCGCATCGGCGCGGCGGACAGTGGCGTCGGAAACGGTGAGGATCACGAGGGCCACGGCGATGACGGCCGCGCCGCGCCACGGGCGCGAAGCCCGGGCCCGATAGTACAGAATAACCACGACCAGCAGCGCGGCAGCCAGCGCGCCTTGCGCCACGATGGAGTACATCGTCCGCTCACCGAGAGCCAAGATGTGCTACGAGTCAGCCAAACAAAACGAGACCTGAACGCAGACTATTCTAACCCCGGCGGACCGTCGGCGGCAAGAGCTGTCGCCGCGGGCGAAATGGGTCGGTTTGAGTCTGGCGGACCGGTTTCCGGCCGGTCGCCTCGCCGAAAGACCCGTGTCCGCGACGAGCCCCAGACCGACCACTACCGCGACGGGCGTCCGAGCCCGCCGTACGCGCGCGTTCCCCACAGCCGAACGGTGCTGTCTCCGCCGCCCGAGGCCAGCGCCAGGCCGTCGGGGCTGAAGGCCAGGCTGTAGACGTACGACGTGTGGCCGTGGAGTTGGGTGATCTCTTCGAGCCGCTCCGCGTCCCAGACCCGGATCGCCCGGTCGCGGCCGGCCGAGACGATGCGCCGTCCATCCGGGCTGAAGGCGACGGCAAAGACCTCGTCCGTGTGGCCGCGCAGAACCGCGATCGCGGTGCGAGCGCGCGTGTCCCAGACGCGCAGGGTGCGGTCACGCGAGCCCGAGACCAGGTGGGTTCCGTCTGGACTGAAAGCGAGGGCGTAGATCGCGTCGTGCTGAACCGCTCGGACTGGACGATCGAGCTGAACGACGCGTTCATCGCCTGCGTCGCGGCGTGCGAGCTAGGCACGTGCGACCCGCCTTGATCGTCGTGTCGGGTCGCGAGGAGATACCGGACTTCGACGTGGACTACATGCGGACGACGGTGACGTCGCGCGAGCTGTGCGAGCTGATCAACGCGGGTTGCCTCGTGACGTTCGCGGACGAGGCAGGGCCGGGCTTCGCCGATTGCGGCTGCTCGGGTCGCGCGGGCGCACTAAGCACCAAGCACTAAGCACCAAGCACTAAGCACCAAGCAAAAAGCACGCGCCGTGCACGTTACGGCGTCGGTCGGCGGGCGCTCGTCGGCAAGGGCTGGGCGCCCTCGGGTCTGGCGGCGAGCGTGCGGCCGAAGTCCTCGTCGTCCTCGGTCAGGTGTTCCGGCTCGTAGCCCATGCCGCGGTCCTCGCCATGGCCGTAGTGGGCCGGATGGCGATAGCGGCCGCGCTCCGATCCGGCCTTGAGCAGCTCCACGGGCGCACCTCGCGCCCGCACCCACGCGTCGTTGCGAATCGCGTCCACCCGCCACGAGACCCTCGCGTGCGGCGCCCCGCCCGCGATGCGGAACGAGCAAACGGGGGCCGGCTGCCCCGCGGCGGACTGCTGCCCGACTTGCAGCGCGTCGTCGTCGATCTCGCGGGCGACGTGCAGCATGGGCATCGGCGCCCCGACCGCCGTCAGCGCGTAGCGCGGGTCGCGATTGATCTTGGCGAAATAGTGCGGCAGCTCGACGACCGCCTCGCCCGCGCCATCGAGCAGGATGGTTCCCGAGTAGAAGTTGATGACATCGGGCGACTCGGCGCTGTAGTGCAGCAGGTGCATGTTCTCCGGATAGTCCGGGTGGTCGATGCAGAACGACTTCGTGCCCGAGGCGCCCAGTGCTCCTTCCGCGAACACGCCAAAACCCGCCGGGCTGTCGCATCGCCCATACACGCCGTAGGTCGCGCCGCTGCTGGCGACCGACCAGGCGTACACGCCGCGGCCCGCGGTGCTGTTGGACTGCGCGAACACGCCCACGGCGTCGCCGGTGGTTGCCGCGGCCAGGCCGAGCACGCCGCGCGCCCCGGTGCTGGCCGCCTCGAAGCGCCCGCCGAAGGTGCTGCCCGAGGGCGATAGCGCCTGGCCGAGCACACCTCGGCCGGTGTTGCCCTCAGAGATCGCCCAGAGTCCGTAGTTCGTGCCGGTCCAGTTGCTGGCGTTGGCGTAGAGGGCGCGCGAGGTGGGAGCGATGGCGCTGAACTGCCCGCCGATGGTCGTGCCCGTTTCCCCGAAGGCAATGCCCAGGACGCCGCGTCCGCCCGGACCAAAAGACTCGGCCCACGCGCCGAAGTTGGTGGCCGTCGGCGAGTTGGCAGCACCATAATAGGCGACCCCGCCGTCTGTCAGGGCCATGACGCCGGTGCCCGAGTTCGCATGCACACCCATCACGCCGCACCCGGCGCCGCCTGCCCCGAAGTGCTCGCCGCGCACGCCCGCGGACTGCGCGCCGGCCTGCGAGACATTCATCAAACCATGCACCCCCGCCGCGTTCATCACGCCGCTGGTGTTGGTAACGCGAAACACCGACAGCGCCCCACCCACGCCGTCGTAGGGCAGCAGGAGGCCGTCCGCCGCGGGCGCCCACGCCGTCCCACTCCACTTCAGCACCTGTCCGCTGCCGGGCGCGGCGCTGGACACCGGGCGCGTCCGCAGCCCGCCGGCATCCAGCGCGTGAAGGGCGTACGGAGTCGCGGTCAGCGCCTGGCGCGGGGAGAGCAGCGCAAAGCCCGTGCTGTCGCCGCAATTCTGGCCGGTGTCCGGGCGGACGCCGATCTCCAGGAAACGCTGCTGCCCGGCGAACGGGGCGCCGAAGTCGAGCACTGCCGTGAACAGACCCTCCACGACGCCCACGTTGTCGATGCACAGTGTCGGGCCGACCTGGATGCCGCCCGTAGCCGCGTCGTACATTCGGAATTGCAGATCGTACAGGCCGCCGGCGGGCGCGCCGTCGGCGTACAGCGCGCCCTGGTAGGTGAAGCCGGAGCCAAGCGGCCCCTGGGCCAACGCCGGTCCGACCGTGGCCGCGGCCATCACAAGCACGGCAGCCCCGTTTCGCAGCGTTGCGGGTGCGACGAGCATCGTATTTCCTCCAGTTGTCGTAGACCGGCGGCAACCGTTGAATGGGCCCGCACGAATGGCGGCCACACCTTGCTTGGCGCAATCGGGACCGGGCGAGCGCCAGGAAAACGCGAAGGCGGGACGGGCGATAATCGGCTCACAGCCGGCGGACGAGCAGGGCGGTGAGGTCGTCGGCCTGCGGGGCGTTGCGCGTGAAGTGCTGGATCGCGTCGTGCAGCGCGACGATCGTGTCGCCGAGCGGCTCGGCGGCGCGGCCCTGGATGAAGGAGATCACGCGCGCCTCGCCGAACAGTTCACCCTGCGGGTCGCCCGCTTCGTAGAACCCGTCGGTCAGCAGCACGAGCGTCGCGCCGGGCGCGAGATCGAAGCGGCCGATCTCGATCTGGTCGAGCTCGTCGAGCACGGCGAACGGCAGCGCGTTGGCCGGGCGCTGCACGGCCGCTTCGCGCGTCACCAGCAGCAGCGGCCCCTGTCCGCCTGAGACGTACTCCACGCAGTGCCGCACAGGGTCAAGCACACCAAGGAACGCGGTGACGAAGCGATCGCCGGCGAGGTCGTGGGCCAGCAGGCGGTTGACGGCGACGGCGACGCGCGCCAGGTCGTCGGTGACCGAGAGCAGCGCGCGGACCAGGGAGCGCGCCTCGGCGATCACGAGCGCGGCGCCGATGCCGTGCCCCGTCGCGTCGGCCAGGAGCAGCGCCAGGCGCCCGCCGGATAGCGGGATGAAGTCGTAGCAGTCGCCGCCGGTCTCATCGGCGGGGCGGTTCCAGCCGGCGATCTCGTAGCCGGGAACGTGCGGATCGCGCTTCGGAAAGAGGCCCTGCTGGATGGAGCGCGCCAGGTCGAGGTCGCGCTGCATGCGCTGCTTTTCGGCGTACTGTTCGAGCAGGCGGGCGCGCTCGAGCGCGACGCCGGCCTGGGCGCTGAGCGCCTCGGCGAGCGACTCGTCCTCACGATCGAACGCGGCGCCGTGCTTGTTGATCGCCTGGACGACGCCGATCAGGTCGCCGTCGAGGTTCTCCAGCGGGATCGCCAGCAGGTTGCGCGTGCGGAAGCCGTGCTTGCGGTCGAACTCCGGATTGAAGCGCGCGTCCGCGTACGCATCCGGCACGTTGACGCAGGCCCGCGCGGTCGCAGCCGCGCCCGCGATGCCGCGATCCGCCGGGAAGCGGATCGCATCGATGCCCTTGGCGACGCGACTGTAGAGCTCGCGGCGTTCGGCGTCGTAGAGGTAGATCGTGGCGCGTTCGCAGCCGAGCACTTCGCACGCGGCCTCGACGATCGTACCCAGCAGCACGTCCAGGTCGTTGACGACCGCCATGTGACGGGCGACGTCGAGGATGCGGCGCAGGTCGGCGATCTCGCGCAGCGGGTCTTTCATGGGCGCAGGCGGCAGCCTAGGGCAAGCCGCCGATGCGGGCAATGGAGGCCGGAGGCGGACGGCGCGACAAGGGCCCCTAGGCAGGCGGGCCGGTCCGGTGAAGCACCACATTGCTTCGCGCGTCGCGCCGGCGAGCGATGCACGCCATTCGGAAGCCCGTAGCCGTCGTAACGCTGAGCGCTCTGCTCCTGGGAAGCGGCTTCCTCGCCGTGGCCGCGCTGCGCGGCGATGATCCGAAGGGAGCCGAGCCCTTTGTCTCGCGCGGCAAGCTGCTGCGAGTCGACGGCGTGGGGCACGCGCTCTGCACGGTGATCGTCGGACAGCCCCTGGGCGACCCGCGCAACGGCAACCGCAGCGTACGGCCCGTGACCCTTGTGGCCACGCTCGAGCTCGACGCCGTCCCCGGCTATCCGCTGACGATGCCGCGGCAGTGGCTCGTCGCACCCGAATCGCCGGAGCGCCTCGACAGCGGCTGGGCGGGCAAGTGCCCCAGCGAGAACGTAGAGAAGCCCACCCGCGCTGACTTCGTCTGGCTCAATGCAACCGCCGTCCCCGCGGGCGACAAGACCCGGGGGCAGGTCGAAACGCTGGAGGACATCCTGATCGAGGTGCACCTCGGCGAGAAGAAGTAGGCCAGGCCGCAGCCTGAATGGCGGGATATTGCTTCGCGCCGGGTAGGGCTTCAATCTGGCTGCAAACCAAGCATGGTGATGACTCCCGATCGGAGTTCTCTGCCCCGCGACGCGCGGGCAGAAACGAGTCACCACCTATCAGCGGCGTCGCGAAGACCAGGCCGCGTATTGCAACGGCTACACGAAGTGCAGCATGGCCACCGGCGAAGGTGCGATCAAGCTGCATGCGCCGCAGACGCGGGTGCCGAGCAAGCTGCCGCGCGGCGTGCAGACCGAACTCAAGCGGCAGATCCACCGGCCCGCGCGACCGGCGGCCGGACGCTCGGCGGCGATGGGCCGACGCCGCATGCGCCGCGCTGGCGACCCGGTTCGGCCTGCACGCGGTCTCGACAAGGCCGAGGCCAACGTCGCCCGTCGGGCCGTGCGGTGGAGACGGCTTCGGGACCCCGCGGCGCTTCCGGTGTCCGCGCAGTGGCGCACAGACGGCTGCGGGCCGCCTGTCGGCCGAGACGGCTAGCCGCGGCTCTGACGGTTCCGCACGATCAGCAGGACGACGATCACCACGATGAGCCCGAGGATCAATGCCCATTGAAGCGGCGAAAACCAATCCAGCATAAGCGTGCTCCCAGTGTTGACTAGTCGTTCTCGAAACCTCGCGCCTCGACCGCTTTTTCGAGAATGTGTCTGACGCGACGAAAAACTATCCTAGCGAGCCCCCGGTTCATTGTGAAGCAGGCCCCCGCAAGGGCACAGCACCTCCCGCCGCGCGGCCAGGGCCGCCGTGACCGGCGCCTCGCGCGCCCGTCCGCTCAGCGCATGATCCAGCGGGCCGAGCGGCGCTGCGGCTCGGCGGTGCGGCGCGCGGCGGCCGAGCCGGGCAACTCGTAACGAATCTCCAGCGTCTTGCGAAGCGTGAAATAGCGCGGATTGACCGTGACTTCCTGGCCGCCGTCGAGCGTGGCGGTCTCCGGCCGCGAAGGGTCGTAGGCCGGGTTGCGCAGGACGCGCGTCTCGCCGCTGAGGCCGCCCACGTAGATCGCGAACTGGTTCACGTCGACGTCCGCCGCGGGCCAGATGGCAACCGACTCGCGCGCGTTGTCGCCGCCGCTCTTGAGCTCGCCGATGGCCTGCGCGGGCGCCGTGAGATAGGGGTGGGTAAGGCGGTGGCGCTCGCGGATGGCGGCGAAGACCAGCGGGTTGATGCCGACGTCTGTTTCGACGACGCGCAGATCGCCCGTCACGACCTGGAAGGTCGGGTAGAACCACTGGGTCGCGTCGCTGGTGTTGGTCGCGGTGTAGAGCATGTACCAGAAGACGTCGGGCTGTGAGCGCCCGGGCAGCAGCACCTCGATGCGCTTCGGGTCGCTGAAACGCAGCTCGATCTGCCACGAAATCGGCGTCGGAGAGGGCTCCGGCCCGCTGCCGACGGGCTCACGTTCTTGCGCGGCGGCCCCGACCTGTAACAGCAGTGCCAGCAGGCACACCATGCGGCCTCACCTTTCCGAGCCGCCGCCGACCGGGACGGCGCGTTGCTTTGCCTTGCCTTGCCTGTCGAGTCTACAGCCCCTGTCTGCCCTCTGCCCAGCCGGCATCGGACTCAACCAGCGTGCTGGTTCCGAATCACGACGCTGGCCGGGTTGCCGGGAAGATTCAGCGCGCCGACGGCCTGCGACGCGGCGGTGCGGATCGTCAGGTCGCTTTCGTTCTGGGCGGCGCCCAGCAGACGCTCGATGCGATCATGATCGAGCAGGTTGCCGCAGCGCTTGGCCGCCTCGGCCAGGGCCGCGAACATCGGCACGCGGACCTCGGCCGGCTGCGCGTCGCTTAGCGCCAGGTCACACAGCGCGGACTGGGCGCTGGCGTCGCACACGTATCCCGCCAGACCGGCCACGCTCAGCTTAAGCGACAGGTCATCGGTTCGCAGCGCTGTCAGCAGCGCCGGCAGGATCGAATCGATCCGCCAGAGCGGGTCGCCCGACTGCGCCAGCTTGTGCAGCACCGCCGCCGTTTCCAGCGAGACCGCCAGCCCCAGCTCCGGCGTCAGGGCCGTGACGCCGGCGGCTCGCGAGACGCGCTCGATCTCGGCCCGCCAGTGCTCCGGCGCGGCGGCGGGCGGCAGCACCCCGACACGGGCGTCGTCGCGGGAGAGCTGCGTGGCCCGGTCGAGCGTGCCGGGCTTCGCGAGGACGATGACCGGCAGCGCGGCCAGGCGGAAATCGGCGCGAACCTGCGCCATTCCCTCGGCGAGCGTCGGGCCGGAGATGTCCGACGCGACCACGATCAGGTCGAGTCCGGGCATCTCTTGCCGGGCCTTGTCGAGACCGTTGAACAGCGATCCGTTGGTGACGACGTTGAAACCGTCGGACCGCAGCAGGGCCGCCGCGTTGTTCGCCGAGCCGCTGTCAGGATCGACCACCAGCGCGTTGCGCACGCCGCCGTGCAGCAGCAGCGCCTCGCTCAGCACGGGCATGAGGTTCTGGTAGTTGCGAAAGCGCTCGGTGGGCGCGGCGTTCGCCAGCGCCAGCGCCGCGCGGATGCGCACCATGCGGTCGCCGAAGGAGAGCGCGTCGGCCAGCGGCTGGCGCCCGTCCGCGTCGGCCAGCACGCTCGCCGGGCCGCCGGTGTTCCGCAGGGCCGCGATCGCGCCGAGTGCCACGGCGGTCTCGCCGTCGCGCAGGGCGCGGCTGAGCGCCTGGGTCGCGTAGTAGGGGCCGGCGGTTTGCGCGAAGTAGGCGGCGCTGGGATAGTTGTCGGGGCGCGTCGGGTCCACGGCGCCGGGCGGAAGCTGGGCCTCGCGGCGCAGGTTCGCGCCGATCCACAGCGCCAGGGCCGGCTGGAGGTTCGGCGCGAGCAGGAGGGCCTCTTCGCAGGCGCGCATGCACATGATCTCGTTGAAGATCTCGCGCGGGACGGCGATGTTCTGAAGCAGGTTGTCGCGCCAGTACCAGACGTTCGCGACGTCCAGGCGCGGATCAGCCCGCAGCGACGGCACGTCGGCGTAATAGTCGTCCGCCAGTTGCAGGAACGCCTCCGCCGCCGACAGCCCGGCCGGCAGCGACACGCCGCGCTCGGCGAGCGCCGCGAGGGCGCCGTCGACGGCGGCGTGAACGACCGGGGTCGTATCCGGGGATTCGCGCAGCTTGAGCAGGTAGGGCACGGCCTGGGCGTAGCCGATGCGCCCGAGCGACTGGACCAGGTGCACCTTGGCCGCGTCGTCGTTCATCCGCAGGGAGATGACCAGCGGGTTGAGCGCCGCGCGGCCGACAAGCGGGATCGTCCGCAGCACGGGCTGGAGCAGCTCCGGCCGCGCCGGGTCGCGCAGCGCCTGGATCAGAAACGGGATCGAGAACTCGCCCGAGTCCTTCAGCCGCGCGACGCTGTTCTCGAACTGCCGCGGCGGGCCGGCGAGACGCTCGATGTTCTGGATGATGCGCGTCGGGTCCGACTTGATGGCGTACTCGCCCGCCGCAAGCAGGCGCAGAACCTCGCGGGCGCTGCGGCCGACGATCGGGTTGTTCGACACCAGCACGAGGATCTCCTCGCGCTTCTCGACGCGGTCCACGAACTCGAGCAGGGCGACCGGGTCAGGCTTGCTGGCCAGCAGCGCCTCGAAGTTGGCGTTCGCCACGGCGAATTGCCCGAGCGACGAGAAGTAGAAGCCGTCATCGGCCTGGTTCAGGTGCTCCTCGCCTTGCTGGAGCCGCTCGTAGACCGCCTTGCCGTTGTCGGAGAGCGCGCCCGACGTCGCGTCCTGCTCCAGCAGCACCAGCCCGGCACCCTGGTTCGTCTCACGCAGCGTCCGGTCGGCCATCAACGCCAGCCGCAGCGGCGACACGTCCGCCTCCATCAGCCGGGCGAACTCGGCCTCGGCGGCGCCCGCATTGCGGTCGATGATCGCGCGCATGGCGGCCTGCCAGTGGTCCCAGGCACGGGCCGCCTCGCCCGTGACGAACCCGTCCACCGAGCTCTGGGCCCGAACGCTCGAGACCGGCGCGAGCAGAAATAATAGAAGATTGACGATTCCTACGGCGGAGCGAAGCGGTTTGGCGAAATTCGCCATCGTGATCTCCCGCGCTTACCGACTGGAAGGCTGCTGGGCGGCTGGCGTCCAAATTCAGGCCGGGATTATAGCGCCGAGCGCAGGGCTGTCAAACCGCCGCGCCGTGCATTCCGCCTGCCCCCGCGAGGCTCGCCGGCGCCACTGCCGACCGCGCCCGACGACTCCTTCTCGTTGACCTCGAGCGGCCCCAGCCATACCTTACACGCGTGCAGGCAATCTCGTCCATCGCGCCCGACACGAAAACCAACGCCTGGCTCCGCCGCTCGCGGATTCTAATCGCGGTCGCCCTGGCGTGGGGTGTGCTCCATTTCGGAGCCGGTGCATTGCTTGGGCCCGGACTCGATCGCCCGATCGTGCTCATGCGATCCGGCGCCATCCTCGCCGCCCTTGTCCTGCTGATCGCCGCCGCCGCTGGCTATGTCGGCCGCTGGCTCGACAGCGCCGCACCGGGGCCGACCGCGGGCCTGATCGTGCTGATGCCGGGCGTCGCGCTCTGGATCTGGCCCGCGGGCACGATGGACGACTGGCTCAAGCTCGCGAACCCTGCTCCCGGCGCGCCGAGCGGAGCGGCCTACGCGGCCCTCCTGCCCGACTACCTGCTCTGGGCGCTGGTTGTGATCGCCGCGGTGCAGTCGGGCCGGCTGGCCGGCGGCGCGGCGACCGGCTCGTCAACGGGGGCGAGTGCAGCGGGGCGCACGGCCGCGGATGGGGCGCCCGCCTGGCCGGGGTGGACGGCGTTGGTCCTGACGGCGGCCCTGTCGGGCGCGCTCGTGCTGATCCTCAGCGGGCCGCGGACCGACGCGACCTACCGCGGCCAGGTCTACTTCGCGCTGGCGCTGGGGTTCTACGGCGGCGGGTGGGCGGCGTCGCGCCTGACGAACGTCCGGGCCCCGCTGTGGTACCTGCCGGCGCCCTTCCTCGTCGGCGTGTTCGGGTCGCTGTGGGCATTGTATCAGCCGGCGCTTCCCGGCCGATACGCGGAGATCAACATCATACCCGCAAACGGGCTGGTCCGCGCGCTGCCGAGCGAGATCGTGAGCGTCGGCTCGCTCGCGCTGATGGTGCTCCTGCGCGGCCTGGTGCGCAAGCCTGCCCAGCAATCGGGAGCCGTTTGAGGCCGCGACGATGGAACTGCGCTGGCGAATTAGGCGCCCCGAGACGCCGGAGGAGACCCGCCAGCGCCTCATCGACGAGACGTCGGCTTTCCTGACGGCCTGCCTGGAGCATCCGGAGCTGGCCGTGCGCATCCCGGTGATCCGCGCCGGGTCGGGGCGCTTTCCGCCGTCGCTGACCACCGCGTTCTGGGAGCCGATCCTCTCGGGTTGAGCCGCGCAGCGCGAGGCTCGGCAGACGCGCGCCAGCCCGTGTCAGACGGGCCCCCGGCGCAGCGCCCGGCAGCGAACGCTCGCCCACTGATCCAGCGCCAACAGCCCCAGCAGCACGATGTTCAGCACAATGCCCAGCGGCCCTTCCAGCCATTTCATCCACTCGGCGGCGAACCCGCTGAAACACCCGCACGCTATCTTCAGTCCGCTCAGCGCGGAATACAGCTTGACCCCGGTGAACACCACCAGCATGGCCGCCGTCAGCAGGCGCGCCTCGCGCCGCCACAGCCCGAACACCAGCATTCCGCCGACCGCCAGCTCCGTCCACGGCAGGATGTACGCCATGCCGTTGGTGATGGCGATGGGCGCCAGCTTATAGGCGCGGATCTCCTCCGCGAAGCGCTTCGGGTGCTCGATCTTGCCGACGGCGGCGATGATGAAAAGCGCGCCGACCAGCAGGCGCGCCGTCCACCCGGCGATGATCCACCCCAGCGGGCCCCGCGCCGGACGCCCAGGCGCCGCACGGTCAAGCCGCGGCTGCGGGCCGATGACCGCTGTGCTCATCCGCCGTCTCCGTCGCCGACGCCCGCCGGCACCTCGGTTTCGTCGCCGCTCATGCGCTCGCCGTTCTCCATGTTGAGCAGGTCGTCGTAGCCCTTCCAGGTGTCGGGACCGGAGGTCGTGGGGAGCCCGGCCTTCAGCAGGCCCTCCCAGCCCTCCGGAAACAGGCGGATCATGTCCAGGTCGAAGCCGAGCTGCTCGAGCTCGATCATCAGTTCCTCGGCCAGGTGGCAGTCGAGCGAGGTGCAGTAGATCACGATCGGCTGCCCGTGAAGCTGCTCCAGGCGGTCGCGCTGGTAGGCCGCCCGCTCCGCGTCGACGTTCAGCACCGGTGGGTAACTCTCGATCAGCAGGTGGCCCTTCTCGAACTCGCCGGCGGGACGCGCGTCGATGACGATCGCGCCCGACGCGATCAGATCACGGAAGGTTGCCAGGTCGACGCCGTGCCGGGCGCGCAGCGCGGCGCTGCGCTCGGCGGCGGCGTCCTTGCGCTCGATCTCGGCCCGATCGGGAATCCAGGGGAGGCCGCGCCACTGCGCCACTCCCGCGCCGACGGCGCTCGAAGCGACGAGGATGACAGCGATCCGGAACGTCGAAAGCCACATGCTCGAATCATCCCGACGGCGTGGAGACCGCCGTCATGCGCTCCATCATGACACAAGCCGCACCCAGCGCCTGTGCATCGCCAGCGGTGCGGCTTGGGCCCCCTTGGAATACGTTCGGGCGCGGTGCGCCTCGTCTATCAGTTGCCCCCGCCGCCCAACGGCGCGCTCGTGCCCGTCAGGGGCGACTCGGCCTGCGGCGGGGCGGCGTTGCCGGTCATGCCGCCGGTGTTGGCGCGGTTGACGACGATGACCTTGACCTCGAGCTTCTGGTATTCCGGGTCGTCGTCGTCGGTGAGGATCGTGAGCGTGCCGCCGGTCTTGGGCAGCTCGCTGGCGGGTGGCAGAGTGACCTCGATGTCGTAGAAGCCGTAGCCGGCGGCGCCGCGTGCGGCGGCGGTGTTTGGCGGCAGCAGCTCGGCGGAGATGCCGGGGTGCGTGGCCTCGAAGCCGGTGATGTTCAGCGGGCGCTCGAGCTTGTACTGGACGCGGACGCGCTGCTTGAAGGGCTTGACGACGGCGGACGAGACCGCGAGCGAGGTGCGGTTCAACTGGACGCGGGGCTGCACGAAGGCGTTGAGCTGGACGTGCAGCGTGCGCATCCGCTCGTGGCTGGTCTCGAGGTTGACGTCCATCATGTTCGAGCCGTTGCGCAGGGGGGGGCGGGTCGTGGCCGTGACCTTGTACTCGAAACCGGGCTTGATCTCCTCGAGCGTGACGTCGAACGGGCCCTCCTGGGGCTTGAGCGTCAGCGTGACGGGCTCGCCCGAGCTGTTGCGCAGCGTCAGGCTCTTGGTTTCCTTTTCGTCGCGGCCGATCTTCGTGAAGAAGATCCGCGTGCCGTTGGAGGCCTCTTCCCCAACGGGCTCGTAGAGCTGGGCGATCTTCCCGGAGACGGCGATGTTGACCGAAGGCTTCTCGGGGTCGTTGGTCGTCAGCGTGATCGACTGGCTGACGTTCGGCGAGTTCTTGTTCGTGTTGTACGAGATCTTCAGCGTATCCGACTTCCCCGGGTCGAGCTGGTACTGATACTGATGGCCGGTCAGCCGGATGGCCTGGGTGAGCTGGGTGATGGCCGTGCAGCCGCAGGAGGTCTTCAGCGAAAACTGGAGCGGACCAGCGCCAATGTTGCGGATCTCGATCGTAAAGTCGGCGGGCTCGCCCTGGAACTTCGTCCCGAAGTCCCACGACTCGGCGCTGAGCCACAGGCGTGACGGCAACTGCCCATCCTGCCCAGGGGTAAGGTGTGACGTGTTATCAACCAGGGGGGTGTCCTGGGCCGAGGCCACGCTGACCAATCCCAGCGCCAAACCCGCTGCAACCATCCAACCCAAACGCATACGCATGGCCATTACTCTCTGTTAAACAACGGTTTGCAGCAATACAACCGGCCGCCTACGTCGGCGGGTGTCACGCTTGTGTCTCCGATTGCAGCCGTTGAAACCGCGACAAGTCACCAGGGACAATCCTGCTGCGACTCAACCCGGTGATTCACCACTGCCACGCCCGCGCTCGCGCCAACCGCCATTTTTGGCTCGTCTAAACGTTATCCGGACGTTGCCGGCCGGCCCCGGTTCTTGTTCACCGCGGCCAGTCCGCACGTTTGAACCGCCCGCGCTCGCTGATCACCTCGCCGTCGACCATGATGCGCCCGCCTCGCCGAAGGTCGCACACCATGTCCCAGTGCAGACCGCTCTTGTTACGCCCGCCGGACTCCGGGTAGGCGGCGCCGAGGGCCGCGTGGAACGTCCCGCCGATCTTCTCGTCGAAGAGCGTGTTCCGCGTGCCCTTCTGAATGCTGTAGTTCGTGCCGATGGCCAGCTCGCCGAGGATACGCGCGCCCGGGTCCTGATCCAGCATCTTGACCAGGAACGCCTCGTTCTTGCCGGCCGACGCCTCGACCACCTTCCCGGCCCGGAACGTCAGCCGCACGTTCTCCACTTCGCGGCCGCCGAACACCGACGGCACGTCGTAGACCACCGTGCCCTCGGTGGCGTCCTCGATGGGCGCGGTGAAGACTTCGCCGTCGGGGAAGTTCTCGTGGCCGTCGCAGTTGATCCAGCGGCGGCCCCGGATGCCGAAGCGGATGTCGGTCCCGCCGGGGGCGGTGATGTGCATCTCGCGCGCCTTGTCGAGGAAGTCGCACAGGCGGGCCTGCGCCCTGCTGCTCTTCTTCCAGGCCGCGATCGGGTCTTTCTCGTCGAGCTTGCCGGCGCCGAACACGAAGTCGGCGTACTCGCGCAGGGACATCTCGGCATCCTGGGCGGCGGCCTGGGTCGGGACGGCCGTGCCGACCCAACGGAGCCGGTCCGGGTTGGATTTCGGGAGCCCGGCGCGCTTCATGAACAGGTCGAGCAGCGGCTTGCGGCCCTTGCTGACCAGCGCCTGCCGGCCCGGATCGACGTTCGACAGCGATTTGGTGTTTTCGCTGGCCCAGAAGACGATGCGCACGTTCGTCTTGGCGACCACGTGCGTCTCGAACGGGTGGCAGAATCCGAGCTGCGCCGTGCTGCCCTGCTTGAGCAGCACTTCGGAGCAATCCTCCGGGTACAGGCGCACCCACGGATGGCCGCCCGCCGCCAGCACCTGCGCGTAGACGGCGGTCGCGAGGCCGGCCGCGCCGGTCGGGCCGGTGATCAGCACCAGGTCGTCCTTGCGGACGGCCGTGCTGTAGCGGACGAGAACGTGTGCGAGCCGGTCGAGCCTGGAGTCGTGCATGCGCTTCCTCTTGGTTAGGGTCCCTGGCGCCGCGGCACGCCGGCGGGCGCCCAGCTTCGCGCGCCGGCGGCGAGCGCGTATCGTACGGCAAATCGCTTGAAAGGGTCGCGACATGCCGGGGATTCTCTGCGAACACTGCACGGCCATCTGCTGCCGCTACATCGCGCTGCCCATCGACACGCCGCAGGACCGCGGCGACTTCGACGACGTGCGCTGGTACCTGATGCACGAGGGGGTCTCGATCTTCGTCGAGGATGGCGAGTGGTACATCTCCTTCAACGCGACCTGCCGGCACCTTCAGCCGGACCAGCGCTGCGGCGTGTACGAGACGCGCCCGCGCATCTGCCGGCAGTACTCGACGTCGGAGTGTGATTACCACTCGGGTGACTACGGCTGGGAGCAGCATTTCACCTGCCCGGAGCATCTGGACGAATACCTCCGTGCCCATCCGCCACGGACGGCGCGGCGCAGTCGGCGCGCCGGGCGCGGGCGGCCGCGGTTGAAGGTTCGCGCGCCGCGACGGGCCCGGTCGAGCGGCTTCTCCACGGCGCCGGCGGACATCCGGCGCGTGCCGCTGCCGGTGCTGGGGGCGTGGTCATGAGCATTCAGTGTCCGCCGGGAATGCGCGATTTCTATCCCGAGGACATGCGTGTTCAGAACTGGCTGTTCGATCACTGGCGGAGCGTGTCGCGGGCGTTCGGGTTCAGCGAGTACGAGGGGCCGATCTTCGAGTTTCTTGAGCTTTATGAGCTCAAGAGCGGGGCAGGGATCGTCTCGGAGCTGTTCAGTTTCACCGACCGCGGCGAGCGGCGCTTCGCGATCCGTCCGGAGATGACGCCGACGCTGGCGCGGATGGTCGCGGCGCGGGCCAACGCGCTGCCGCGGCCGATCAAGTGGTTCAGCATTCCGCGGATGTGCCGCGCAGAGAAGCCGCAGCGCGGACGGCTGCGCGAGTTCTTCCAGTGGAACGTCGACACGCTCGGCAGCGAAGACCCGCTGGCCGACGCCGAGGTCGTCGCCGTCGCAGTCGAGTTCCTGCGCCGGGTCGGGTTGTCGGAGCAGGACGTCGCCGTGCGGCTGAACCATCGCGGGCTGATGAAGCACGCGCTCGAGGCGCTGGGCGTCCCGGTCGGGCAGCAGGGCAAGGCCTTCGAGCTCATCGACCGCTCCGAAAAGATCGGCGACGACGCGTTCTGCCAGCATTGGCGCCAGCACTTTCCCGACTCGGACGCCGAGCGCGTCGCGGACGTGCTCCGCCGCGCCTCGCTGGACGAGTGTCTGCGGCTCGCGGGCGCAGGCGGCGACGACCTGGCCCAGCCGACGCGGCAGTTCCGCGAGATGTGGGAGCGGCTGCGATCGTTCGCGTGCGAGGCGTACTGTGTATTCGACCCGCGCATCGTGCGCGGCCTGGCGTACTACACCGGCGCGGTCTTCGAGGTGCATGCGCGCCGCGTGCAACTGCGGGCCCTGCTCGGCGGCGGGCGCTACGACGACCTGACCGGCCTGCTCGACGGACCGCGCGTGCCCGGCGTCGGCTTCGGCATGGGCGACGCGCCGATGCTCGAAGCCCTGCGCGAACTCGGCAAGCTGCCGCGGCTCGACGAGGGCATCGACGCGTTCGTCATTGACGCCGACGCGCAGCGCTTCGACGACGTGCTGGGCCTGGTGACGCGGCTGCGGCGCGAGGGACTGGTCGTGGACTATTCATACAAGCGTCAAGCGATCGGCAAGCAGCTCAAGCAGGCCAGCGCCCGCGCGGCGCGCTACGCCGTCATTGTCGGGCACGAGTGGCCGCAGGCCGAGCAGGTCGCGCTGAAGGACATGACCACGGGCCAGCAGCGCGTCGCGGCCGCCGCCGAACTCGCCGCCTGCATGAGACGCTGAACCCATGGCGGCCACGGGCCTCAACGTCCTGCGTCCGCGCAACCCCTTCGAGGTCTTCTGCCTGTACGCGTTGACGTTCTGCGCCGCTGCGGCCCGGCTTCCGGCGCTCGGCGAGCGCTCGCTCTGGCTGGACGAGTTCTCGACCTGGCACGTCGCGCGGCTCCCGCTCTGGCAGAGCCTGACGTGGGAGGCCGAGCTCACGCCGCCGCTCTACCAGCTTTGCGTACGAGCCGTGCTGACGCTTGCGAATGCGGCGGACGATCCGGCGCCGGAGTGGCTGCTGCGCCTGCCCGCGGCCCTCGCCGGGACCGCCCTCGTCCCGGTCGTGTACGCGCTGGGCCGCCGGCTTGGCGGACCACTCGTCGGCGTTTCGGCCGCCGTCCTCGTCGGCGTGCACCCGCTGCTCGTGGAGTACAGCCGCGAAGCCCGACCCTACGCGTTCCTGCTGTTGTTTTGCGCGCTGGCCACCTGGCTGTGGGAGCGCCTCGTCCACACGGGAAGTCGCGGTGCGGCGGCCGCGTACGTCGCGGCGGCCACGTTGGCGCTGTACTCGCACACGCTCGCCGCGCTGACGCTGGCCGCACACCTCGCCTGGTGGCTGCCGCGAAGAAAGCAGCCCGGCGCGCCGCGCTGCCTCGCGGCACTGGCGGTGGTGGGGTTGCTGGCGACGCCGCTGCTTGTCAGGGCATACGTGTTTCGCGACGCGACCGCCGCCGGCCTGGCGTGGATCGCCCCGCCGTCGCTGGCCGACGCCGGGCGCGTCTTCATGGCGATCAACCCGGCGTCCGGCGCGTTGTGGCTGCTGGCCGGGATCGCGATCGCTGCCGCGTCGATCCTGCGGCAGGGGCGGACTTCGAAACGCGTTGAGGTCCTGGCTGAGACCCGCCGCGAACAGGCACGCCGCGCCGCGCTGCACGGGCTGTGGCTGGCGACGGCGTTTGGCGGGCTGGCGCTGATCTCGCTGCTGCGGCCGCTGCTCGTCGTGCGGTTCGCGCTGCCGGCGGCAGTGCCGGCGGCGCTGCTGCCGCTGTGGGCGGCGGGGCGCGCGGGCCGCGCATGGGTGCTCGTGCTGCTGGTGGCGGGAATGGCGCTCGATCTGCCGGCCGTCCTGCGGCAGCGCGAGGCGCCCCTGGGCCTGCGCGAGCTCGTAGACCACCTCAATCGCTACGGCGCCCCAGAGACCGACCTGGCGGTCCTGTGCGTGTGGGGAGCGCGGCCGGCGCAGATCGAGTACGAGCGACTGGGGCTCGATTACTACCGCGTTCGCGCGCTGCCGACCGAGACGCTGCTGCTCCGCCACGGCCCTGACGCGCCCGTCCTGGCCGATCCGCGGCGGCTATGGCTGATCGTGTTCCAGGGCGATCCGGAGCCGCTGCTGGAGCAGGCCGGGCGCGAGATCGAGTGCTTCGACGTGGACGGGTATGTGCTGCGGGCGCTGCCGTGTGGGCCGTATCGGCTCATTCGCGTGGCGCCGCTGACGCGAGCCGGCGACCCCGGCTAGAATGGCGCAGTGTCTGGAACCGACCGCCCCGCGAGAGCCGCATGAGCATCGCCTTGCCCATCGCCGTCGCCGGCGCCGCATCGCCGCTCGCCGAGCCGGCGGCGCGGCTGTCGTCCGAGGCGGTCGGTCCGCGCGACCTGCGCTCGGTGCGCACGCTGCGGATCAGCGTGACCGACCATTGCAACCTGCGTTGCATCTACTGCATGCCCGAAGAGGGGCTCGCGTGGCTCCCGCGCGAAGCGCTGCTGAGCTACGAGGAGATCGTTCACGTCGCCCGTGCCGCCCTGCACCACGGCATCCGCGACTTCAAGATCACCGGCGGCGAGCCGCTCGTGCGGCGCGACCTGGTCGAGCTCGTGACGCGCCTGCGGGCGCTGCCGGGCTGCGGCGAGCTGTCGCTGACGACCAACGGGCTGCTGCTGGCACGGCTGGCGGCCGACTTGCGCCACGCCGGCCTCGACCGCGTCACCGTCAGCCTCGACACGCTCCAGCCTCACCGCTTCCGCGAGCTGACGCGCGGCGGCGAGCTCTCGGCGGTGCTCGAGGGCATCGCGGCGGCGGACGCGTGCGGCCTGGGGCCGGCGAAGATCAACGTCGTCGTGCTGCGTGACTACAACCTCGACGAAGTCGCCGGCTTCGCCGCCTGGACGCTGCGCGAGCCGCGCACCGTGCGCTTCATCGAGTTCATGCCTCTGGCGCGCTCGCGCGTGCTCAGCGAGGGCGGGCAGTTCGTTCCCTACGCCGAGATCCGCGAGCGGATCGAGCGGCGGCTCGGGCCGCTGACGCCCGCGCCCGCCGACGCCGGCTTCGGCCCGGCGCAGGTCTTCCGCGCGCCGGGAGCGCCAGGCCGGATCGGCTTCATCCACGCGATGTCCGCCCCTTTCTGCGCCACCTGCAATCGCCTGCGACTTACGCCGGAGGGCAGGCTGCGCAGTTGCCTGTTCGACGCGGGGGAGGTGGACGTGCGGGCGCTCCTGCGGCCGGATGTCCGGGCGGAGCGGCTGCGGCGGGCGTTCGTCGAGTGCGTGGTGATGAAGCCCGAGCTTCACGGCCCGGCCGGCGACCGGCAGATGAGCAGCATCGGGGGCTGACGGACGCATGGCGGACGTGTCGGCGAACCTGGTGGATGTGTACGTGTTCCGGCGGCGGGGCGGGATGGCCGTCGAGCTGCTGCTGCTGAGGCGGAGGCCGGCCGCGCGGCTGGGCGGGACGTGGCAGGCGGTGCACGGGAAGGTCGAGGCAGGCGAGAAGGCCTGGCAGACGGCGCTGCGCGAGTTGCGCGAAGAGACCGGCCTGACGCCGGCCGCCCTCTGGCAGCTCGAAGGCGTCAACACCTTCTACATGGCTGCGCTGGACCGCGTGATGCTCTGTCCGTGCTTCGCCGCGGAAGTCGACGAGCGCGCGACCGTGACCCTGAGCGACGAGCACACGGAGCACCGTTGGGAGCCGGCGCAGCGCGCCATCGCCGAACTCATGTGGCCCGGCCAGCGGCAGGCGGTTCGCGAGCTGCTGGAGCACATCGTGACGCCGAGCAGCGCCGAGCCGCATCTGCGCATCCCTTTGGCGTGAGCGGAGTCTGTCGCGCGGCTCGATCCGAGCCGCGACCGTAAGGGAGCGGTTGCTGCCAACGAGGCTTCGTTTCGCTGAGCTTCTACTCGCCCCGCTTCGGCGCCCCCTCGCGCTCGAATGACACGCGCGGCGCGTCGTGGGCGGCCTTCGGCGGTTCGAAGTACCGGGCCTCGCCTACGCCCGCCAAGCCCGCTGCGAAGCGGCCGAAGAACGACCGGCGGTAGGCGTTCAGGGCATTGACGACTTCGTTGTACTGCTGCCGGGCGTAGGCCAGGCGGTTCTCGGTGCCGGCCAGCTCGTCCTGGAGCCGCAGGAAGCTCTCCTGCGCCTTCAGCTCGGGGTAGCGCTCCTGGAGCACCAGCAGCCGCGACAGCGCCCGCTCCAGTCCGTTCGCCGCCTCGACCTGCTGCTCGCGGCTGCCCGAATGCGCGGCGGAGAAATAGCGCGTGCGGGCTTCGGCGACGTCGGTGAAGATTTCGCGCTCGTGCGTGGCGAAGCCCCGAACGGCCTCAACCAGGTTCGGCACGAGGTCGTAGCGCCGCTGCAACTGGTTCTCGACCTGCGACCAGGCGCCCTTCACCTGCTCATCCATGCGCACAGCGTGGTTGTAGCCGCCGACGAGCGTGACGCCGGCGAAGACCAGCGCGAGAAACAGCAGGGCCATGAAGGCCACGACCCCGACCAGCAGGCCGCTGACGCGCGCCGGGCGCCGGGCCGCTAGCGCCCGGTGCCGGACCTTGCCACCGCAGTCGTTGAGAACTTGCCAACCCATCGTCGCTCCTCCGTTGTCCTTCGGAAACGTTGTCAGCCTGTGAGCAACCCGGCGGAGATCGAAGCCGCCCTCGGCCCGTGGGGCCACCCGTGCGCTCGGGCGGCCTCACCAGCCGCCGCCCGCGCCGCCGCCGCCGAAGCGCCCACCGCCACCGCCGCGGAATCCACCGCCGCCGAACCCTCCGCCGAACCCGCCTCCTCCCAGGCCACCCCACGATCGCCCGGAGCCGAATCCGCCGCCCCAGCCGCCCCAGCCGCCGCGGCGCCGGCGCGAGGCCGCGCCCAGCTCGTTGGCCAGCAGCCACCACAGCCACCACGAGCCCCCGCCGCCCCAGGCGCCGTAGCGCCGCCGGTCGCGCCGGGCGCCGCGCAGGACCGCGACGACAAGCAGCACGATCACCAGCAGCGCCACCGGTCCGCACAAGCTCACCGCCCCCGTCGTTTCGCCGCCGGCGCCGCGACGCGCCGCCTGCGGCGCTGCGCGGGTGACCGGGCGCGGCGGGGCATCCGCGAGGCGCGCGCCGTATTCGGCGGCGGCCTTGGTCGCGAGCGCGGTGACGCCGTCGACGATGCCGCGCGAGTAGTCGCCCGCGCGGAAGTTCGGGCGGAAGTACTGCCGACCCACGCCGCCGCAGAATCCGTCGGGCAGGGCGGCTTCGAGGCCCTGGCCGACGTTGATCCAGTAGGCACGGTCGTTCACGGCGACGGCGACCAGCACGCCGTTGTCCTTGCCGGCCTGGCCGAGCTTCCAGGCGTTGGCCAGCTCGAGCGACCAGGCGCTGATCTCGCGTCCGCCGGTCGTCGGCACCGTCAACACGATCATCTGCACGCCCGTCTTCGATTCGAGCTCGGCCAGCACGCGGTTGAGGTGCTCCTCGGCGGCGGCGGCGATGACTCCGGCGCGGTCCTCGACGTGGTTGCGCGGCCTGGGCACGGCCTGCGCGGCGGCAGGCAGCGCCGCCGCCAGCATCAGGATCGCCGCCGGCACCAAACGCCACACAACGTCGCGACCGCGGACCTCGCGCATGTTCACCCTCGTATTCCCAGAGCGTAGCGCCGGATTCGTGGCGCGCCGTTACAACCCGCGCGTTTTTTTCGAAGGGCGCGGCGCGCCGGCATCGCCGCGGCCCTCAGTGAGGCAGGGCGTCCGCATGCGCCGCGAGCGCCTCCAGCTCGCCGTAGAAGCGCCGGAACCCCTCGAGCCCCAGGTCGTCGTGCACGGTCGCCAGGCGCATGTGCATGCCGAGCGCCACGCCGGTTCGCTCGGCGACGCGCTCGATCGTCCGGCTGATTCGAGGGGGCGCGGGCTCGCCGTCGAGGTGCAGCAGGCCGCGCATGATCCGCGCCGAGCGTTCCAGACAGTCGAGGCAGAGCTGGTGCAGCAGGGCGAAGCGGCCCGCGCTGGCGAGCAGGCCCTGCCGCAGCTCGATCAGCTCGCTCTTGAGCTCGCGCTCGCAGGCCAGCCGCACGTGCCGCGGATCGAACGTCAGCGCCGCGAAGTAGTCCTGGCCCGCCAGCAGCACGTGCTGCTGCTGAACTTCCAGCAGCTCCAGCGGAAAAACGTCGCACGAGTCGCGGACGTACTCCGGCGTCATCAGCAGCGGCGCCGCCAAGCCGAGCTCGCCCAGCCGCGGCCCCTCCACGGCCAGCCGCTCCATCAGGTCCACGTCCAGCCGTCGCAGCACGACCACGCTGCGCGCCGCGCCGGCGAAGAAGGGGTCCTCCGCCAGCCACCCGCCAAACGCGCACAGCCCCAGCATCGAGTCGTGGCCGACGCGCTCGAGCGTATCCACGAGCTCGCGCAGCGCCGGCCGGCGCGACTCCGGAACGTGCACCAGGCTCCGCTTCGACTCCCGCATTACGGACGACCTTGCCATCTCAACCGCTCCGTCTCTTCCGGGCCTACTCACGCGCCCCCGCCGGCAGCATCTGGACGCCCGGCGTCAGTCGCAGCTTGACCTCCTCAACGAGTCTCTCCGGCCGGGCGGCGCACTCCTCGGCGCTCAGGCGGCCACTGCGCAGGTCATCGAGCACCTGCCGCAGGCCGCGCGCCAGCTTGTGAAAAGCCGCCGGAAGCTCCGGCTGATATCCCGGTCCAGGATCGTACTGCCACACGCCCTCCACCCGCCGCAGCCTGGCCACCTTCAGTGGCAGCCGACGGTCCACCTGGAACGTCACCTCGGCCGAGTCGCCCTCCACGGTCTCGCCGCGAAACTCGACGTAGCGACTGAATATCTCGAGGTTGGCGGCCCAGTCCGCGCTCTCGATCGCCAGCGACGCCCCGATCGACACGTGCCGCCGCACGTACGACCCGAGGTCACGGTCCGCCGCGAGGAAATCGTCGACCGCGGCCAGCGTCCGGATCGTCTCGTGCCGCCGAGCCGTGACGATCAGCGCCTCCATCGCGCGATAGTCCGCCCGCTGGCGCAGCTCGACCAGCCGCTCGAGCACCTGCCGCGGCGACAGGCCGCCGGCTGCGGCCGGTGACGCAAGCGGAGGCTGTCCGCCGCCGCAGCCGGACAGCGCCGCGGCCATCGAGACCGCCAGCGACACGACGGGCGCAAGCGCGGCCGCAAGCGCGATGCCCGAGGGCACAGCCGACTCACGCCACGTCATGCGTAGCCTCCCAGCCGCGGCACGATCGCACCGGCCGCCAGCAACGCTGGTGAAGCGCTCAAACCCGGCGCGGCGCTCGCACGATAGTGTAGTGCCTCGTCCGCGAGTGGCGACCCAGGGAGGCGGCGTCGATCAGGCCCGCGGGCTTCTCCTGCGGCTGCCAGTGCATTCTCGGATCGCCGCTCGCGTGTCCGGGCCGCATCGGTCGCTTGCCAGCCGCAATCCGCTTGCCAGCCGTCCCCACCGCTGCGTACAATGCTTACCTGTACTGCGGCGGGCCGCTACGAGGGTGATATGAAGCCGCCGGCCCATATTCTGCTCGCCTTCGCGCCGCTCGTCGTGTGCGATGGCCTGCCACGCCGGGCCGCGGGCCAGCTCGCTTTTCGACCCGCCGTCCACACGCCTGTCGGCCAGCGCCCCTCCGGCGTCGTCATCGCCCGGCTCAACGCCGACGCGTTCGCAGACGTCGCCGTCACGAGCGACAACCCGGACAAGCTCATCATCTTCCTCGGCAGCGCCGCCGGCGCTCTGGGCCTCGGCCCGGCCATCGAGCTGCCCGAGGGGGTCGGGGCGTCGGCGGTCGTCGCCGGGCGGCTGGACGCCGGGCTCAGCAACGACTTGGCCGTCGGACTTCAGAACGCCGGCGCCGTGGCGATCCTGCTCAACACCGGCGGCGACTTTGCCCTGGCTGCAACGGTCGCCGTCGGCAACAACCCGCGCGGCATGGACACCGCCGGCGGCGACCTGGTCGTCGCCAATCGCGATTCCAACACGGCGACGCTGCTGCTCAACGACGGCAACGCCGTCTTCAGCACGATGACGCTGCCCGCGGGTGACGAGCCGCGCGCCGCCATTTTCGGCGACTTCAACGGCGACGGTCTGCGCGACGTCGCCATCAGCAACCACGACGACCGCACGATCTCCATCTATCTCGGAACGCCGCGGGGGCTCGTGGCGGCGGCGGATCTGTTCGTCGGCGCCGGGCTGCGGCCCGATGCGCTCGCGGCGGCCGATCTGAACGGCGACGGGCTCGACGACCTGGCCGTCGCGACCGACTTCGCGACCGTCTTCCTGAGCACGGGCGCCGGGTTCTCGGGGCCGGTTCACTACCCGGTCGGCGGCGACGGGCCCTCCGGCATCACCGTGGACGATTTCAACTGCGACGGACTACCGGACATTGCCACCAGCCACGCGGACGCCGGCTCGGCGTCGGTGATTCCGAACATGGGCGGCGGCGTGTTCGGCGGGCCGCTGGTGCTGGCGATCGGGCAAACGAACGACGGGATCGCCGCCGGCGACATCGACGGCGACGGCGACCCGGACCTGGTGGTCATCAACCGCGACGCCAACACGCTTTCGCTGTTGATCAACGACTCGTGCACGCCCATCATCCCCGGCGATCTCGACGGTGACGGCGACGTCGACCAGGCGGACCTGGGGATCCTGCTGGCGTTCTACGGCTGCGTCGGCGAGTGCCCGGGCGACATCAACGCGGACGGCGCAGTCGACCAGGCCGACCTCGGCATCCTGCTGGCAAACTACGGGAGCTGAGCACGCCAGAACCGGACCCGAGCCGCGCCCATCAGGAAGCGGTCGCTGCAAAACGCCCGCGTTTCTCCAGTAGACACTTGCTTACGTGCGCGGCTGGGATCAATAACGCGGTCTTGGGAGAGCCCCACCTGGCATCCGCTCTGATCGTACTATTCGCCGGGCTGACCCCGCCCTATGGAACGATCAGGCTATCCGTGTTCGTCAGCGGTCCGTAGCGCCCGTCGTCCTCGCCCGGGTCGCGGCCGATCACTGCGGCGAGAGGGCTCGCGAAGTCGTCCGCAAGCGTGTAGATGTTGTCGTTCTTCAAGCCGACCGTGGGCCGTTTCACGAAGTCCGCGTGGCCGTCCACGAATCCGGCCGTCTGCCCCTCGCCGCCGTGGTTGCGGCTGTTGTACGGCCGCCAGGCCGCCTCCGGCGCGCGCGCGATCTCTTCAAACGTCCGCCCGATGCCGCGCGGCGCGCCGTCGCCCGCGACGGCGGCGTCGTCGGTCGTGCGGAAGAGCCCGCCGCTGCCGGCTCTGAAGTACGGGCCCTTGTCGGCCACGACGACGACGCGAACGTCCATCGCCACGCGGGGCTTGCCACGGCGCCCAAAAGGCATCTGATAGCCGAAGCTCAGCGCGTCGTAGCCGCGGAAGTCGAAGCGGGTCACGCCGGGCTGCGCGGCGGAGTCCTCGCCGCGCGTGCTGTCGCCGCCGTAGTTCCGCAGCTCATCCTCCTGGTCGGGCGAGGTCGGGCAGATGAAATGGCCGGGTGTGCTGTAGCCCTGGGTGACGGACAGAAAGAGCGATCGGCTCGGGTGCGAGCGTGTCGGCGAGATCGTGGGCGAGGTCGGCTGGCTGATCTTCAGGAACTCGTGGCTGCCCATGGTTCCGATGTAGCGGTGGTTCGTTTCGGCGGGTGCGGCGCCGTCGGATCCGGGCTCGGCGCCGCTGTAATGCACCGGGAACCACTCGACGTTGTCGTTGGCGTAGATGTGCGCGCCTTGCAGCACGCCGCGCAGGTTGGACATGCACACCTGGCGCTTGGCCAGCTCGCGCGCCCGCGACAGGCTCGGCAGCAGCATCGCGAGCAGCAGCAGCAGAAACAGCAGCCACCAGGCGATGTCCACGAGCGTCAGGGCGGCGCGACGAAGCGAATCACGGCCGTGAGCTGCACGGGCGAGCGTAACCATGGGCGGGCCTCCGGGTGTGCCTGTCGGAGCCGATTGTCAAGAGCGGCCTGCGCCCCGTCAATCCAAAACCGCCCGCGGGACGGCTATACTTGCTACAGCGGCGCCCGCCGGAGTGAAATCCGTCGTGCGCCGAGACGTGGGGCCGGCAAGTCTGTTTTCTCAGGACGCGACCGGCAGCCAGCGGCTGTTCCGTGGGTCGTCTTGCTTGATTGTCCGAAAACCGAACCGAAGGAGTCCGCCCGTGTACGCCAACGCGAAGCGAATTTTCGTCGTCTGTGCCGCCGCCCTGCCGGCCTTCTGGCTCGCGGCTTGCGTCCCCGTCGACGGGACGAACAACACCGAGCCCAACCAGGTCACGCAGCCGGCCGACAACGTCGGCGACGGCAACAGCGTCAACGAGGTGACGCTGCTGCAACTGCGGCAAGGTCCGCAGGGCGAGAAGGGCGATCCGGGAGAGCCCGGGCCCGCCGGCCTCCCTGGCGCCGAGGGCCCGCCCGGACCGAAGGGCGACCCCGGCGAGCAGGGCCCGCCCGGCACAACGAATGGTTGGACCCTCAACGGCAACGCCGCGACCGACCCCGCGGTCAACTTCATCGGAACGACCGACGACGTCCCTTTCATCATTCGCGTCAACAACGCGGCCGGTCTGCGCCTGAGCTTTGCCCTCGGCACCGTGGGGGGCATCTCCGACATCGAGAGCCGCAACGTCCTGGCCGGATTCGTCAGCTCGGCCGGCTCGCCGCCCAACGACATCCGCCAGGGGGTCGTCGGAGGGACGATCGCCGGCGGCGGCTGCTCGCTGATTACTGACGGCCTTTCGAGTGCCAACAGTGTTCGCGATCACCTGGGCACCGTCGGAGGCGGCGCGGGCAACGTCGCCGGGAGCAACCTGGCGCTCGATTCGTCCGTCGGCGCGACGGTGGCCGGCGGACGTTTCAACCGCGCCTTCGCCGGCGAATCCGCCATCGGCGGCGGTTCCTTCAACACGATTGACGCCTTCGCCTCGGTCATTGCCGGCGGCGCGCAGAACTTCATCGCCGCGGGCGCGGAGCAGGCCCACATGACCATCGGCGGGGGACTCGGGAACGTCGTCGACGGCGACGGCGGGACCGTCGCGGGCGGCCAGAGCAACCGCGTCACGGACGGCGGCGGGGCGATTGGCGGCGGCATTCTGAACGAGGCCAGCGGCGCCTTCGCCGCCGTTTCCGGCGGCCTGCGGAACACCGCCTCGCGGCCGGGCGCCGCCGTGGCGGGGGGCGTCGACAACAAGGCCGGCGGGCAGAACGCCTTCGCGGCGGGCGGCAACCTGAACGACGCCGCCGGTGATTTCAGTTTCGCCGGCGGCCGGCGTGCCAAGGCCAACGAGACCGGCGCGTTTGTCTGGGCTGACGCCGTCGACATCGACCTGCTGTCCAACGGGCCGAACACGTGGAGCGTCCGGGCCAGCGGCGGGGCGCGTTTCTACAGCGACCCGAATGCGCAGGCGGGTGTGCAGCTTGCGCCCGGCGACGGCGCCTGGGAGAGCCTGTCGGATCGCGACATGAAGGAGAACTTCCGCCCGGTCAATCCGCGCCAGGTGCTCGCCAAGGTCGTCGCGCTGCCCGTCTCCACCTGGAACTACATCACCCAGGACGCCGGCATCCGCCACATGGGACCCATGGCCCAGGACTTCCGCGCCGCCTTCGGGCTGGGCCGCACGGATCGGCGGATCTCGACGATCGACCTCGACGGCGTGGCGCTGGCGGCGATCCAGGGGCTGCACGAGGTCGTTCAGGAGCAGGCCGAGCTCGCGCGGCGCCAGGCGGCCGAGGTGGCGCGCCTGCGCCAGGAGAACGCGCGGCAGGCGGAGCGCATCGACGAGCTCAGCGACCGGCTCGAACGCGTCGAGGCCCTGCTCCAGCAGCTTGGCGGGGCGCGCTGAGCGGCGCCGGACCATCGCCGCTGTTCGCGCCCGGCCCGTTTGGCCGGCTTTCGGCCGGCGTGTAAGATCGGGGGCTCGGAGGTGCGCACATGCAGGCGATGAACGTGAAGGCGGGCGAGGAGATGACGGCGGCGGAGGTGCTGGAGACGCTCCGCACGCGCATTCTGGTTGACGGTTTCGGGTTCGTGGCCGATCCGCAGTTCAGCCACGACGCGTACCTGCACGACGCCGCCAGCGGCAAGGATTTCCTCGACTTCTACGCCTTCTTCGCGTCGCAGCCGATCAGCTACAACCACCCGCGGATGCGCGAGCCGGAGTTCCAGGCGCGGCTGCTGACCGCGGCGACGACCAAGGTCGCCAACTCCGACTGCTACACGCGCTTCTACGCCGAGTTCGTCCGCACGCTGGACGAGATCGCGGCGCCGCCGGGGTTCGAGCACTTCTTCTTCATCGACGGCGGGGCCCTGGGCATCGAGAACGCGCTCAAGGCGGCCTTCGACTGGAAGGTGCGCAAGAACCTCGCGGCCGGTCGCGGCGAGCTGGGCACGCAGGTGATCCACTTCCGGCGCGCCTTCCACGGCCGCACCGGCTACACCATGAGCCTGACCAACACCGACCCGAACAAGACGCAGTATTTCCCGAAGTTCAAGTGGCCGCGCATCGACCATCCGTTCATCGACTTCACGCTTGCCGAGCCGCAGCGCTCCCAGGACGTCGCCGCCCGTGAGCAGCAGGCCATCGCCCAGATCGAGGCGGCCGTCGCCGCCAACCCCCACGACATCGCCGCCCTGATCATCGAGCCCATCCAGGGCGAAGGCGGCGACAACCACTTCCGGCCCGAGTTCTTCCGCGCGCTGCGCAGCCTGGCCGACCGCCACGACTTCATCCTGATCTTCGACGAAGTGCAGTGCGGCGTCGGGATCACCGGCAAGATGTGGGGGCACCAGCATTTCGGCGTGGCGCCCGACATGATCTGCTTCGGCAAGAAGATGCAGGTATGCGGCCTGATGTCGAACACGCGCGTCGACGAGGTGGACAGCGTCTTCAAGGTGTCGTCGCGCATCAACAGCACCTGGGGCGGCAACCTGGCCGACATGGTGCGTGCCACGCAGTACCTGCGCATCATCGACGACGAGAACCTCGTCGAGCGCGCCGCCGAGACCGGCCAGTACCTGCTCGAGGGCTTGCAGCGCCTCGCCGCACAGCATCCGATCGTCACCGCCGTCCGCGGAAGGGGCCTCATGTGCGCCTTCGACCTGCCCGATGCCGAGACACGCAACAGCCTGCGGCGGGCCTGCTATGAGCGGCAGATGCTCGTGCTCGGATGCGGCGAGCGCTCGATTCGCTTCCGCCCGATGCTGGATGTCGACTCGACGGACATCGACCGCGGGCTGGAGACGCTCGATGAGGCCCTTTGCGGCATCGAGCGCGCCAGGGCCTAGCTCGTCAGATGAGGAGTGGACCGCCACCGCCAGGCGTCGCCCGGCGGCCCTCCGCGCGCCCTCACGAACTGGTATCGCCGCGATTCCTGCGGCCCGTCTTCGCCGGGCGGGGGCGAGCGCGACGAATCTGCGCCGGCCCCGCTGCCGGTTATGAGGCAACCGGGTACAATCCAAGGTGTGGATTGTGACCTGATGGCTCGCGCGCGGCCGTCTAAGGTGGCGGGCGCTTGCCCGAAACGCTGAGATTGCGCGCAAAGGCCGTCCCGCCAGGAGGTTACCCCAGTGTCCGACGTCGCCCCCACAACCGTGCCGCTGGTGGAGACTCCGTACGCCGCTTCTCGCCCCGCGAGGCGCTTGACCGCCCGGCGCTGGCTGATCGGCGGTGGGATCGTGGTGGTGATCGCGGGCATGCTGGGTCTGCGCCAGACGGACGCGTGGCGGTGGCTCACGGGCGCGTCGGCGGGCGGCGCCTCGGTGTTCGTGGTTCAGCCGGGGGACCTACAGATTGTCCTGAGCGAGGACGGAGAGCTGAAGGCGCGGGAGTCGATCGAGCTGCGCAACGAGGTTGAGGGGGCGAGCACGATCCTGTTCCTGGTTCCGGAGAGCACGCGGGTCAGGAAGGGCGACCTGCTGGTCGAGCTGGCCTCGGACGAGCTCAAGGAGCGGCTCGACCAGGAGCAGCTCACGCTGTCCACGACGCGGGCCGCGTACGAGGCCGCGGTGCAGGAGCTCGAGATCACGCGCAACGAGAACGCCAGCAAGCTGAAGAAGTGCACGATCGACCGCGACGTGGCGGAGCTCGAGCTGCGGCAGTACCTGGAGGGCGAGTTCCCCAAGCAGGTCAGCGAGACGGAGATCAACATCAAGCAGACCATGCTGGAGATCGACCGCAAGAAGGACGAGTTGGAGAAGAACACGCGCCTGTTCGAGCGCAAATTCGTCACACAGTCGAAGATCGAGCAGCTCAACTTCGAGCTCGAGAAGCTCAACATGACGCTCGACAAGCACCGCCTGGCCAGGACCATCCTGCTCGATTACGACCGCCCCAAGGTCGAGAAGCAGAAGCGCTCCGCGCTCGAGCAGGCCGAGCAGGAGCTCGAGCGCGAGCGGGCGCGCAGCGAGTCGCGCGAGCGCCAGGCCGTCGCCAAGAGCGAGGAGCAGAAGGGCACGCTCGCCATGCGAGAGAAGCGCGTCGCCCGCCTCGAAGAGCAGCTCCGCAAGACCAAGGTCCTCGCACCGATCGACGGCGTCGTCCAGTACCCGACCGACAGCGGTTGGCGCATGAACGACTCCGTGCTCGCCGTCGGCCAGAAGGTCTACGAGGGCCAGACGCTGCTGATCCTGCCGAACACCACGCAGATGATCGTCAGCATGCGCATCCACGAGGCCGACCGCCACAAGGTCGCCGAGGGCATGCCCGTGCAGGTCCGCGTGCCCGCCGTCCCGGGGCAGGTCTTCACCGGCAAGATCTCCAAGATCGCGCGGTTCGCCGACTCCGCCCACCGCTGGCTCAACCCGAATCTCAAGGAGCACGCCAGCGAGATTCTGCTCGACCAGACCGACGCCCCCGTGTCGCCGGGCGACTCCGCCGACATCAAGATCTTCATCGACCAGCTCTCGAACGTCCTCGCCGTCCCCGTCCAGTCCGTCTACACCCGCGGCACGCGCAGCTTCGTATTCGTCAGCAGCCTGGGCCAGCCCCGGCTGACCGAAGTCAAGCTGGGCCAGTCCAGCACCAGCATGGTCGAGATCGTCAGCGGGCTCAGCGCCGGCGACCGCGTGCTCATGCGCGCTGACGACAGGCTCCTTGCGATGCTGCCGCCCGCCAACACTCCCCCGCTCGACGTCCCGCCGCCTGTTCCCCCAGTCGGGCCCGGTGGCGGCCCCGCCGCGCAGCGTCAGGGCGCCTCCCGGGCCGAGCGCGATCGGCCCGGCCGCGGCGAGCGGGGGCGCCAGGCGGCCGTCGCCGGCACGGGCGAAACCAGAACCGAGGCCGGGGCCCAGGCCGGGTCAACCGAGAACTCGGCCGGCAAGACTGAGTCCACGGAGGGCGCCAAGAAGCCAGATGACGCCGGACCCGCCGACGCTGGCTCCGCAAAACCCGTTCAGCGCTCCGATCCCGCGCCGCCTCCGACTCCTCCCGCCGGCAAGAACGACGACCACTAGAGAACGACGACCTCTATCGGCCAGTGGCCGCCTATCTCTCCCGTGGCAAGGCATGGTATCCTGTCACGCTGGCGCGGCCGGAGTCATCAGACGTGGGTCCAGCTTCTGCGTCCGCGAAAACGGACGCGTCCGAAAAATGGCAGGCGTGGTACGAGCGGCAGCGCAAACGCGTCGACGCACTGCTTTCTGAACACATCGACCGCAGCAAAAGCTGCGTCGGGTCGCACAGCCGCCTTCCCGCCGCCGTAGATTACTCCGTCACCCTTCCGGCCAAGCGCGTGCGGCCGGTGCTCGTGCTCGAGTGTGCGCGGGTCGCATTGGGGGCGGGAGGCGAGGACTGGGAGAACGACCTCGACAGCCGCCGGCCGAGCGAAAGGACGGCGGCGGCGATTCGCGCGGCGATCGCCGTGGAGCTTGTGCACACGTTCACACTGATCCACGACGACCTGCCGGCGATGGACGACGACGACCTGCGGCGGGGCCACCCGACCAGCCACCGCGTCTTCGGCGAAGGGAACGCCATCCTGGCGGGAGACTGGCTGCTGGCGCACGCGCTGACGTTTCTGGCGGAGACGCCCGGGGCGCCGCTCGGCGCGCGCCTCGCGCAGGTGCTGGGTTGCGGCGTCAGGGACGTGATCGCCGGTCAGGCCGCCGACCTCGCGGGCGAGTCAACGCCGGTGCATGCCGACCTGGTCCGGTACGTTCACGAGCACAAGACGGCGCGGCTGATCGAGTGCGCCTGTCGGCTTGGGGCGATATGCGGCGGCGCGGGGGCCGAGCAGGAGCAGCGGCTGGCCGCCTACGGCCGCCACGCGGGCCTTGCGTTTCAGATCGCCGACGACTTGCTGGACTGCGGCGGCACGCCCGATAGGATGGGAAAGCGCACGCGCAAGGATGCCGCGGCCTCGAAGCAGACCTACCCGGCGGCGTTCGGCGAGGCGGAGAGCCGCGCAGCGGCGTGGCGGGAGGTCGCGTCGGCGACGGCGGAGCTGGAGCCGTACGGAGCGCTGGGGCGGAACCTGGCGCTGCTGGCGGAGTACATGATCCAGCGTGATCGCTGAACCTCAGGGGGCGCAATCGCGGTGCGGCGGGATACGCCGCGGGCGTCGGCGCCAGAAGGCAATACGGATGACCAGCATTCTCAGGAGCGTTCACTCCCCCGCGGATCTGCGACGGCTCTCGATGGAGCAGCTTGCACAGCTCGCCGGCGAGATCCGCCAGCGGATCATCGAGGTCGTCAGCCGCAACGGTGGCCACCTGGCCAGCAACCTGGGCGTCACCGAGCTGACGCTGGCGCTGCACCGGGTGTTCGACTTCAGCACCGACCGGCTGCTGTGGGACGTGGGCCACCAGTGCTACGTGCACAAGCTCATCACCGGTCGCAACGACGCCTTCGACACGCTGCGGCAGGCGGGCGGCATCAGCGGCTTTCCGAGCACGGCGGAAAGCCCGTTCGACCTGTTCGACGTGGGTCACGCGGGGACGTCGATCGCGACGGCGGTGGGGATGGCGCGGGGCGACAGCGCCCTGGGGCGTGACACGCGCGTGGTGGCGCTGATCGGCGACGCCAGCATCGTGAACGGAGTGGCGTTCGAGGGGCTGAACCAGGCGGGCACGCTGAAGCGGCAGTTCCTGGTCGTGCTGAACGACAACTCGATGGGCATCGCCAAGACGCAGGGGGCGCTGGCGTCGTACCTGGCGCGCTTCCGCGTCAGCTCGCTTTATGAAGAGGTCAAGGGCAAGGTGCGCAAGCACCTGCCGAAGGTGCCGCTGGTCGGGCAGAGCATCTACGACGCGCTCGATCATCTGAAGGAGGGCCTGAAGGCGACCGTATCGCCGCACCAGATCTTCGAGCAGTTGGGCTTCCTGTACGTCGGCCCGGTAGATGGCCACGACCTGTCGCACCTTGTCGAGATGCTGGCGCTGCTCAAGGACGTGGCGCACCCGGTGCTGCTGCACGTTCACACCGAGAAGGGACGCGGCAGCGATTGGGCCGCCAGCGACCCCTGCACCTTCCACAGCCCCAACAAGTTCCAGGTCGCCGGCGCCACCGCCACCATTCCCAAGAGCGACCGCAAGAGCTGGACGTCGGCTCTGGCCGACGCGGTGATCGACCTCGCCAGCGCCGACCCGCGCGTCTACGCGCTCACCGCCGCCATGCCCGACGGCACCGGGCTGGCCAAAGTGCGCGGCGCGCTGCCCGAGCGCGTGCTCGACTGCGGCATCGCCGAGAGCAGCACCGTGGACATCGCCGCCGGCATGGCCAGGAGCGGCCTGCGCCCGCTGGCGTGCATCTACTCGACGTTCCTGCAACGCGCCTTCGACCAGGTCTTCCAGGAAGTCGTGCTCCAGCGCCTCCCCGTCGTGTTCTGCATCGACCGCGCCGGGCTCGTCGGCGGCGACGGCGCCGTGCACCACGGCTACCTCGACATCGCGTACCTGCGCGGCTTCCAGAACATGGTGCTGATGGCCCCGGCCGACGAGCCCGAGCTCGCCGCCGCCTTGCGCTTCGCCCTGTCGCTCGAGGTGCCCTGCGCCCTCCGCTACCCGCGCGACTCCGTGCCCGACGCCCACGGCCCGGCCCCAGATTTCGAGCTCGGCCGCTCACGCCCCATGCGCGATGGGCCCGACGGCACCATCCTCGCCTACGGCAGCACCGTCGCCGACGCCCTCCAGGCCGCCCGCACGCTCGCCGACGAAGACGTCTTCCTCTCCGTCGTCAACGCCCGCTTCGCCAAGCCCATCGACCACGACATGATCACCACCGCCGTCACGCGCGGTGGCCCGGTCATCACCGTCGAGGATCATTCGCTCGCCGGCGGCTTCGGCAGCGCCGTTCTCGAAACCGCCAACCGCCTGGGCCTGCCGACCGAGTCGATCGTCCGTCTGGGCCTGGCGGTCGACCACTTCTACAAGCACGGCTCGCGCCGCGGCCAACTCGCCGAGGCCGGCATCGACGCCGCCGGCATCGCCGCCGCCGCACGCCGCGCCGTGCAGCAGTGGCGCGCCGCGACGCACCCGGCCGCGGCTACGCCCCAGCCAGGCGCCCCCGGGGGCGTCGTTTCGGCCCAGCCGTAGCGCAAGGCCGCCGCTCCGGCCTGGGCATCACGGCGCGGGCGGCGTGTCGTGCAGGTCCTCGATGCGCCGCGGCCAGCCTTGTCGCAACAGCCGCGAGAGCGAGCGATCCGCCAGCAGCCGGCCCTCCGTCTGGCAGCGCGGGCAGTAGTTCGTCTCGTTCTCGGCGTAGCGGATGCGCTGTACGGTTGTTCCGCAGTCGCGGCAGGGTTCTCCGTAGCGCCCGTGCACGGCGAATGCGGGGCGAAGCGCCGTAATCTCGCCCGGGCCCGGAAAGCGGCCGGCGAAGTGCGCTCGCAGGCGCGCGACCCAGCCGGCGAGCGTCGTCCGCGTCGCCTCGAAGAGGCGCGCGGCCTGCTGGTCCGACAGGCGGCTTGTCAGCATCGCTGGCGAGAGCCGTGCCGCGTGCAGGATCTCGTCCGAGTAGGCGTTGCCGATGCCCGAGAAAAGCCGCGGGTCGGTCAGCGCCCGCTTGAGGGTGTGGTTCTCGCGGCGCAGCGCGGCGGCGAACTGTGCGGCGTCGCACGCGAGCGGCTCGAGGCCGCCGGCGCCGAGCGCCTCGACGGCGGCGCGGCCGCTGGCGACGTGGAGCGCGGCGCGTTTTTTGCGGCCGGCCTCGGTGATGACGAGCGCGCCGCTTTCGAACTCCAGGACCGCGAGCGCGATCCGGGCGGGCAGGCCCGCGCCGGGCTTCATCCAGCGCAGCCGGCCGGCGATCATGAGGTGGATGGCGAGGAAGAAGGCGTCGGTCAGCTCGATGACGATGCGCTTACCGAGACGCGAGACATTCACGACGGCTCGCCCGCATCCGGCCTCGAGTGGCGGTTCGAATGTGCGCAGGAGGAAAGGCGAGCGGATCGCGGCCCGTTCGAGCCGCCGGCCGACGACGCGCTCGCGCAGGGCCTCGACGTAGACCTCGACATCGGGCAGCTCTGGCACGCGCAGCTCCAGGCAAGTGCGATGCTCAGTGCGTCGTGCTCAGTACTCAGGGACGATCGCGGGCCCCGGCCCGTCAGCGCGGTCCCATTGCGATGGCGCGCTGGTGCAGCTTCGCGAGCTGCCCGCGCAGCGCCTCGGCCTGCGGCGAGTTGGGGTAGCGGTCGATCAGCTCGTGCGCGCTCTGAAGCGCCACGTCGAAGCGGCCCTGCTTCACCAGCTCGCGGATGCGCGCCTCGGCCCGCTGCCGCGTCTGGATCTCCACGTTCTCCTGGAGCGTCGGCAGTTGCAGACGCAGCGCCTCGGCCTCCGGCGAGCGCGGGTAGCGCTGGATGATCGTGTTGGCGGCCGCCAGCGCGGTCGACCAGTCGCGGGCCCGCACGGCGTCCTGCGCCTGGGCCATCAGTCGCGTACGCTGCTCGGCCTGGGTCTTGTCATACTGCTGGCGGACGCGCGCCGCCAGCGCGTTGGCTTTCTGCGAGTCCGGGTGTCGCGCCAGCAGCTCGCGCACCACGTCCGCCGCCCGTTCCCAGGCGTGCAACGCCGCCAGGTCGTTGATCTGCCGCTCCGCCGACTCGATGTCGTGCGCCTCCACCTGGGCCCGCATCGTTTCGATCTGCCGCTCAAGCGCCTCGAACTGCGCCAGCGTCGGGAAGCGCACGCGTGCGTCCTGCACCCGCCGCCGCGCCTCGCGCCAGCGGTGTTCGCGCAGCAGCGCCGGCACCTCGCGCTCCAGGTCGGCCGCCAGCGCCCGGCCCTGAGCCTCGAGGCGCTTGGCCCGCTGCGTGTCGTCGAGCAGCGAGATGTCGCGCAGCTCGCGCAGCAGCGCCGTGATCCCCTCAAGGTGCTGCTCGTCGAGCGCCGCCGGAGCCGTCGTCGGCGCGGGCCAGGTCACACCGCCGCGCCGCGCCGCGATCAGTCCCGGCAGCGTTTCGAGCCGGCGAACCAGTTCGGCGAGCCCCCAGAACATCACGCCTCCGGCCCAGCCGGCCGCCAGCACGGCCACGGCGCTGATGAAGTCCATCACGCCATGGGGAGCGACCAGCGCTCCCGGGGCGGGCTGGGTGGAGGGCGGCGCGATCGGGTCGCCGGCCTGACCCAGCTCCCAGAACCGGGCTACGGCCCAGAGCGTGGCGCCCAGGGCCAGCACGACCCCCGCCACCTCCAGCAGCGTCGCGACCAGCCGGGCGCGGTTGATCTTGTTCGGTTTGGGCGCCTCGTCGTAATCGAGCATCTCATCCGTCCTTCGTACGGCAAGGGTCGGCCGGGGCTGCCATTATTGTGCCTTCCCTCGAAAAGGCAAACGAAGCCCCGCTGCCACGAAGCCGGCGTACCCCGCTCGGGCAAGTCCCCGAGGCTGGTTCTATCGGCCGTTTGCGGTTACGGGCTATGCTCCTGGAGCGTGACCGCATGAGGTTCGCCCGCTTGCACTACTGGCCGCGAACGCCGGCCCGTGCCATCGCCCTGCAACGCGCGCTGGCGCCGCGCGTACGGCTCCGGCCGCCCGCGCGGCCTGCGCGACTGCTCGCGGGCGTCGACGTCGCGTTTCCGCCCGATGGCGGCACCGTCGTCGCCGGCGTGGTCCTGTGGGACGCGCAAACGCGGTGTGTCATCGAGCACCAGGTGGCTCGCGTCCCTTGCCGGTTCCCATACGTACCCGGACTGCTGAGCTTCCGCGAGCTGCCGGCCGTGCTTCGCGCCCTGCGACGGCTTCGCTCGCCGCCCGACGCCGTGCTGTGCGATGCGCAGGGGCTCGCGCATCCGCGCCGGTTCGGGCTGGCGTGCCACCTGGGGCTGTGGCTGAACGTGCCGACGGTCGGCTGCGCGAAGTCGCGGCTGATCGGAGAGCACGTAGAACCCGGGCAGCGGCGCGGGTCCGCGGCGCCGCTGCTGCTCGACGGCGCGCCGGTCGGCGTCGTGCTGCGGACGCGGGATGGCGTGCGTCCGCTGTTCGTCAGCCCCGGGCACCTGTGCGACACCGCCTGGGCGGAGCGGGTCACGCTGCTGGCCGCGACGCGCTACCGCTTGCCGGAGCCGACGCGCCTCGCGCACCAGCTCGTCACGCGCTCCAGGCGGCTGCCCGAAAACGCATTGCCGCAGGGTTGAGCAGGGCGCTAACATAGTTTCGACAAACAGGAGCCTGAGCCCCGTGATCTCGATCTGCCGACGATGTGGCGAGCCCGGCGAGCGGAACTACTGCCGCCGTTGCGGGGCGGCGCTGACGCGCTGGCGGAGCGGGCGGCTGTTTCTGATCGGGCTGGCGCTGCTGGCGTGCGGAGCCCCGTTCCTGGTGGCGTTCTCGATCCTGCACGTGGGCGCGCCCAGCCGCCGCATCGCTCCCGAAAGCTCGCGCATCGAGCTGTGGGACGGCCTGACGAGCGCGCTGCCGAACGGCGCGCGGGTCACGCTGCGGCTGGATCGCCGGGCGCGGCGCTTCGCGCTCGAGGTAGGCGGTCGCAGGCAGTGGCTGGGCAGCCGGATGGAGATCGAGGGGCCGCGTGGTGACGTGCGGCTGTGGCTGATCGGGCAGGACGTGCAGCGCGGGAACGCGTGGTTCGAGGTCGAGGCGCGGCGCGAGCGTTGACGGTCGGCGCGGGTGGAGGACGGCATGACGCGGGATGAGGCCTGGAGCCTGCTCTGCGAGTACACGCGGAGCGACTCGCTGCGGAAACACGCGCTGGCGGTCGAGGCGGCGATGCGGCGCTACGCGCGAGGCTTCGGCGCCGACGAGCAGCAATGGGGCCTGGCCGGACTGCTGCACGACTTCGACTACGAGCGCCAGCCCGATCCTCCGCAACACACGCGCGAGGGCGCCAAGGTGCTGCGCGAGCGCGGCGTCGACGAGGAAGTCATCGGCGCGATCATGGCCCACGCGGACTGGAACCTCGACGAGTTCCCTCGGGACCGGCCGATCCGCAAGGCGCTCTTCGCGGTGGACGAGCTTTGCGGCTTCCTGACGGCGTGTGCGCTGGTTCGCCCCGGGCGGCTGGAGGGGCTGGAGCCGCGCAGCGTGCGCAAGAAGCTGAAGACGCCGGCGTTCGCGGCGTCGGTGTCGCGCCAGGATATCGAGCAGGGGGCGGCGCTGCTGGGAATCGAGCTCGATGAGCACATCGACAACTGCGTGGCGGCGATGCGCTCGGTCGCGCGCGAGCTCGGGCTGGAGCCGGCGAGCGCCTGAGTGCCGGGCCGCGCCGGGCGGGATCGCCGCGCGCCGTCCGTTCACAGGCCGGCGTCGATGCTCCCCGGCAGGCAGAACGATGAGATGCGGTCCTCGCTGCGCAGGGCGGAGGAGCTGTCCTCGCACAGCGAGCGCCAGGCGGCGGCGGCGCGATCGAGGAGTCCGACGTTTTCGAGCGCCAGCGCGAGGTTGTGCTCGAAGGCGCTGCGCGAGCCGGGGCCGTCGTACAGAAACGTGTCGAGGGCCAGGTGGAACCGGGCCGGCTCGGTGAACAGCAATGCGAGCTGGTAGTGCGACTTGACGTGCTGCGGCTCCGGGAGCAGCGCCGAGCGCAGCGCCCGCAACCCCTCGTCCGCCTGGCCGGATTGCCGCAGCAGCAGCCCCAGCTTGAGCTGGGCGCGCGTGAACATCGGGTCGATCGCCACCGCCTCGCGCAGCTCCTCGATGGCGCGCTGCGGATGGCCCGACTGGCGCAGCAGCAGCCCGTAGCGATAGCGCAGGTCCGCGCGCCGCGGCGCCGCGATGAGGCCGCGCTGCTGACGGCGCAGCGCCTCGACCAGCAGGTCGTCGCCGCGCTCGCTCTCCGTTTCCCATTCGGCGTGCCGTTCCAGGGCGCAGCGCTCGGCGCTGCGCGAACGCAGGTACAGCCGGGCACTCTCGGCCAGCAGCAGGTTGCTGTTCGGATCGAGACTGGCGGCCAGGTCGAGCGTGGCCTCCGCTTCGGCAGTCCGCGTGCACGCGAGCTGCGCCAGTCCCAGCCCCACGAACGCCGTCACGAGCCGATCGTTGAGCTCGGCCGCGGTGTTGAAGGCCCGGGCCGCCTCGGCGAGCCGCCCGGCGCGCAGATGCTGCGTGCCGAGCTTCACGGTCGCCTCGACGAACCCCGGGTGGAGCTCGAGCGCTGCCCGGTAGTGCCGGACGGCCCGGTCGTCCGCGCCGGACTTCACGTAGAGGTCCGCGAGGTGGACGTGCAGCTCCGCCGTCCCCGGGTACTGCTCCACCAGGCGCTCGACGGCGCCGATGGCCTGTTGCAGTTGGCCGTCGCTGGCCAGGTCCTCGACGGCCTCGAGCGCGTCGTCGCTGCACTCGGGCTCGATCAGCAGCGTCCGCTGAAACGCATCGACCGCGTGCTCCGGAAAGCCCGACTGAAGATAGAGCGATGCGAGCGTGAGCTGCGCGTCGAGGTCTCCGGGCTCGAGGTCGGCCAGCATGCGGTAGTGCTCGATCGCCGACGTCCAGTCGGCCTCGCGCACCGCCAGGGCCGCCAGCCGCTCGTAGGCGTTGCGCAGCCCCGGACACAGATCGGCCGAGTGCCGGTATTGCAGCCGGGCCGCGCCGACGTCACCGCCGCGCTCCGCGATCAGGCCGCGCGCGAACGCGATCGCCGGGTCGCGCCCGTCCTGCTGCGCGGCCTCGTCCAGCGCCGCGTCGGCCGGTTCTGCGAGGCCCAGCTCGTCATAGACGCAGGCCAGCGCCAGCCATGCGGGCTTGGATTGCGGAGACTCGGCCACCAGGGCTTCGAGCAATCGCCGCGCGTCCGACGAGCGCTGCTCGCGCAGGTAACACAGCCCGAGCCGCAGCCGCAGGTCGATCGACGACGGGCAGTCGGCGACGCGCGGTTCTAGCCGGGCCGCCGTGTCGTCATCCATCAAAGGTAGTTGTGTTCGGAACGCTTCGGTGAGCCGGCGCAGGAGCCCGCGCCCCAGCGTCTCCAATAGATAGCTCATGTCCCCCGCCCCCCCTGGCGCACGGTCTGACTGTCAGCCGCCGCGGCGCGGTCCTTTGCCGACCGGCCGCCCTCTCGCGCACTCGGATGGATCAGGCCCCGCCGCCCTTGCCGGGCACAGGCGACCGGTGCCCATCGCCGGTGTGGCTCGATTCCTGCGGGACGCGGAACAGCGCGTTGCAGTACGGACAGCGCGCCGTGCGGCCGCGGTTGCTGCTCGGCGTCGTGACCGTCCGCCCGCAGTTCAGATTCGGGCAGATCATCGTCACCGAATGGCTGGCGGAGTTGCTCTCTGTGACCGTCATCCTGGCCCCCTCCGATCGCATCTGCGGCTTCTCACCCTGGCGTCCGAGAAGCGCGGCCGACAAACCCCTCGTCGCCGGCGCTTTCGACTTCATGTGGGAAGCATGCGAAATGTCCCCCCGCGCCGCCCCACAAACCGGCGACGGCGCACCGCTCGCGCGGCACAGGGCGCGGCTTGCCAGTTGTGCGGAGTGGTCGCTATCGGGCCTTGGTTGAGCAGGATTGTCCGCGAGCGGGCCGCCGCGAACCGCTATCGTCCGCCCCGCGACGCCGGGCGCCGCTCGGGCTGAACGAGCGTGGCGAGGCGGCGGATGTGATCGGGCCCCGCGCCGCAGCACCCGCCGATCACGTTCGCGCCCGCCTCCACCAGCCGGGGCGCATGAGCGGCGAAGCTATCGGGCGTCTGCGAATACACGGCGCGGCCGGCGTGGAGATCGGGCAGGCCGACACTGGGCTTGACCCACAGCGGCAGGCGCGTGTTGGCCCGCAGCGCGACGACGGTGGGCAGGGCATGCTCGATGCCCGCGCCGCAGTTGCAGCCGGCTGCGTCGGCGCCGTCCTGCTCCAGGGTCGCGGCGCAGGCGCCGGCCTCGGCGCCCATGAGCGTCTGGGTCCGCTGCGGACCGGTGCTGAACGAGAGCGAGACGACGACGGGCAGGGCGACGGCTTCGAGCACGGCTCGCAGCGCCAGCCGCGCCTCGGCCAGCTCGGTGAACGTCTCCAGGACGACCAGGTCCGCTCCGCCGGCCTCGAGCGTGCGGGCCTGCTCGGCGAAGGCTGCCGCCAGCTCCGACTCGGGAGCCTCGCGGACCGCGACCAGCTTGCCGCTGGGGCCGATGCTGCCGGCGACGAGCACGCCCTTGCCGGCGGCGCGGCGCGCCAGGCCGACGGCCGCTTCGTTGACCTGACGCCAGTCGTCGCGGCCCCAGTGCGCCCAGGCGAGCCGGTTCGCGGCGAAGGTGTTGGTCGTGAGGACGCGGGCGCCGGCGGCGACGTAGTCGCGCGCCAGTTGCTCGACGGCCTGCGGGTGTGTCAGGCAGGCGACTTCGGCAGGAACCCCAGCGGGAATGCCGCGCTCGCGCAGCGCGGTGCTCCAGGCGCCGTCGGCGACGGTGACGCGTCCTTCGAGCTGGCCCAGGCGCGTCGGCACACGGGGGATGTTAACCCGGCGCAGCCGGCTCGCGAACGACAAGCGGCCCGAGCCGCGAAAGTCATGACGAGCCGGCTCCCCGCGCGGGGCGCACCGGCTCGTCATGCGCGTCCTTCTCCCCCGGAGACACGGCGGACCGGCGTTCGTGCCCGCTCGCCGTCGTGAGCGACCCCGGCGGGCCGCTCGCCCAAGGCTCCCCACACCCACTATCCAATTCGGCGGGCGGTTCGGCCAGCGCGACCGGCGGCCGTGGCGAAATCAGCGGCGGCGGTTGTTGCGAACCTTGCAGGTGCTATAATCCGCCCCTTCGCAATCGGCGCCTGGCGTGGCTTGTCAATCTGATCGCGGGTATGAAGTGAACTGGCTCCTTCGACGGACGGTCGTCCGCGGAAAGGGGGATGCTTGATGGCTGGAATGGTCCCCTCGCGCATGTTCTTCACGCGCGGCATGGGCAAGCACCGTAACAACCTGCAATCCTTCGAGGTCGCCCTGCGCGACGCGGGCATTGCGCAGTGCAACCTGGTGCGCGTCTCGAGCATATTCCCTCAGCGCTGCAAGATCGTCTCGCCGCGCCTTGGACTCAGGGAGCTCATCCCCGGCCAGATCACCTTCTGCGTCATGGCCGAGGAGCGCACCAACGAGCCCAACCGCCTCATCTCCGCCGGCATCGGCCTCGCCCTTCCCGCCGGCGACGCCCACTACGGCTACATCTCCGAGCACCACGGCTTCGGAATGACTGAGCGCAAGGTCGGCGACTTTGTCGAGGACATGGCCGCCAGCATGCTCGCCTCCACCGTCGGAGTCGAGTTCGATGCCGACGCCGACTACGACAAGCGCCGCGAAATCTACCGCATGAGCGGCCAGATCGTGCACACCCGCCACGTCGTGCAGACGGCCGAGGGAGACAAGAACGGCCTCTGGACCTGCGTCGTGGCGGCCGCGATCTTCCTGTTCGACTAGGCCGATACTCCCGCGGCCGGGGCATTCTCCAGACATTCCGCGCAGCCCGGCCCCCCGCGCCGGACCAGGCGGGGAGACTCTCGACCGGAATGCTCACGTCCGCTGCCGATGTCGGTCGAAGTTCAGTCGTCGCCAAGGTCGAGGAAGCGGCTGCGCAACGCCGGCGGGACCGCGCAGGAGTCACGCCGGCCGAACCAGCGGTAGCGCCGCCGCGCGATCCAATCGTAGATCGCATCGCGGACCGGGCGCGGCACGGCCAGCAGGATGCTCAGCATCGACCACGGGAAACCGAGCCGCCGCAGGATGCGCAGCGCCGCGCCGCTGCGCACGTGCACCTGGCCGCCCTGCAAGAGCACGACCGTGTCGAGCATTCGGGCGGGGACGGCGTCCTGATCTGCGGTGCTGGGTTTTGCAGTGACGTTGCCGCGTGCGGTCCGACCCGGCTCGTGCGCCGCGAGCAGGTCGCGCGCCTCGGCGGATTGCAGCGGCGCGAACCGGAAGCGCGCCGCCCGGTCGCGGCGGATGATGAAGCGCACGAACCCGCCGCAGAGATTGCAGGCCCCGTCGAAGAGCACGATCGCCGTGTCTGATGACGCGGCGGGCCGCTGAGTCCCGGCGAACGGCTGAGACCCGGCGCGGGGCGGCGAAGCGGCGGGCGATGCGGCGCCTTGCGACGTATCCGGGGTGTGGTGCGCGTCAGCCATGAGCGTGCAGCGCGGCGCTTCGCCGCACTGCCGACAGGCTATCCGACCGGGCCAGGCCGTACCAGTTCAGAACGGGCAGGGGAGTGCGCGCCCGCAGGGCGGCCGCGGTCACGTCGGCGTGAACAAAAGAGGTGTTGCTGACGACCCAGGCATGAACCGCAAGGCCGAGCGCCTCGTCGACCTGTACGATCGGCAGGCCGCGGTAGCAGCGCCCCGGCGCCGCGAAGCGGTCGTCCGCGATGGCGCAGATCTCCAGGCCCGCAGCCCGCGCCCCGCGCACGAACGCGTACACGTTCTTGCCCCAGTCCGCCAGCACGATCCGCCGCGCGCCGCTCTCCGCCAGCGCCCGCAGGCGGCGTTCGATCGCCGACCAGCCGAATACGCCTTCGAGCGCCCACGGCGGCAGGCGGCGCTGGCGCGTGCAGGAGTCGATCAGCGCCCGGAAGCGCCCGGCGCGCTCACCGCGGGCGTTGGCGGTCTCGTGCCCGTGCCGCTCGGCGAGCCAGCGATATCGCAGCATCCAGTCGTGGCGGTAGGCGGCCGCGTGCTCGCCGCCAAGGTAGCGGGCGACCACACGCAGGTTGTTGCGGATGTCGTAGCAGGCGATTCGGTCGGAGCGGCGGCCGGCCGGCGACTTCAGATGCTCGACGTGCAGGTCGTCGAACGTCTCGACGCCCCAGCCGCCCGCCAGCAGCTTGAAGCTCAGGTCGTACTCCTCCGCCGCCATGAAGAACGAGAGGTCGAGCCCGCCGCAGGCCCGCAGCGCCGCGGTGCGCAGCCCGACGCCGCAGCCGATGAACACGTGCGGCAGGGCGCTGCATTCCTGCGAGCCGTCGGGGAGGTGCGCGAGGAAGCTGGCGGCGGCGAGGCGCGGATGGCGCGTGAAGTGCTCGGCCATGCGCTCGACGCACCCGGGCCGCGGGAAGGAATCGTCGTCGAGCATGAGGATGAGCGGCGCGCGTGCGGAGCGCAGGCCGTACTCGCGGGCGCAGGCCCCGCGATTCCGCCGAAGCAGGATCGCGCGGACGTCGTGCCGCGCCAGGGCGGCGGCCGTGCCGTCGGCCGAGGCGTTGTCCACGACGATGATCTCGTGCGCCGCGGGCAGCACACCGGGCACGCGCAGCCGGTTGAGCGTGGCAAGCACGACGTCGCGGCGATTGTGCGTGGCGAGCACGACGCTGAGGGAAGGCGCGCCGTTCACAGGGCCGCTTCCGTCGCCCGGCACGCGATTGCCGCGTCCGCCGCGCCCGCCGGCACGATGTGCGGCGCCTGGAGCGCGGAGGCCGTCGCCATGCGAGTCGCGGCCGGCGAGCGCGGCTCCGGGACAAAGCGGCTGTCGGCGGTCAGCTCGGCGCGCTGAAAGAGCCGCTGGCGGAGCTGTTCGAGCGCCACGGTCGCGCGGCCGGTCTGCTCGACGGCCAGGGCCTCGGCGTTCGCGGCCAGGTACATCGCCAGCGGCAGCGACGCCCCGACCGCGAGCGCCAGGCCGGCGACCGCGAGAATCGTCTCGTCGGCGCCGAGCATGTCGGCCTGCACGCGGGCCAGGGACTCGACGAACTCCGTGCGCAACCGGTCCGGGGTGAAACGCGCGCCCGTCTCCGCGTCGTCGCCGGATGGCGCGGGAGCGCCGGCGGGACGGCCGTCGAAGCCGATCAGGCCGCGCTTGCGCATGGAGACGAGCGCCATACGGCCGCCGGTCTGGTTGAGCAATTGCCAGGCGACGGAAGAGAGGCCGGATTCGAGGTCGTTCATCGCGGTGCGCAGCTTGCGCTCGGTCATGGCCAGCAGGTGCGCGCCGCGCAGGCGGGCCAGGTCGCCTCGCGGTCCGGGCGCGTGGCCCGCGATGATCGCGCCGCCGCGCTGTGCGCAGGAGTTCACCGCCCAGAGCAGCCCGGGCGACACGGCGCCGTACCCGTGATCGCACCAGAGCACGAGCCGCGCGCGCCGCAGCGGCTCGGCTACCGCGCCGAAGGCCTCGGTCTCGGCCCGGCTTTCCACCGGCGAAGCCCCGCCGTCGCTCAGACGCAGCACCTTCGTGTCGTCGGAGAGAAACGTGTCGACCGCCACGAGCCGGCGGCGCGTCACGGGCAGGTGGCAGGCGATCCGCTGCTGCTCGCACAACCGCCGCAGCGCTTGCGAAGCGCCGTCCGTGCCGACGCCGGCCAGCAGGAACGGCGCGGCGCCGAGCGCCTGGAGTTGCAGCGCCACGGCCGCCGCCCCGCCCCAGAAGCTCATCTCCCCGATGCTTTGCAGCGCCAGCATCGGGGCGTCATCCGCCGTATTGCTCGTGTCGCAGGAGACGTAGCGCTCGCGGATCACGTCGCCGACGACGAGCACGGGCGCCTCGCAGAAGCGCTCGAGCACGGAATCGACGGCGGCGGGGTTGATGTCGCAGCGGCGGCAGAACGCGTGCAGCCGCCAGGCCTCGAGGCGGTTCTCGTCGCGGAGGCCCTCGATGAGCCGCGTCGAGCTGAAGACCACCTCGCCGGAGTGAAACACCACCCGGCCGCCGTAGCTTTCGACGAGCTCGCGTTCGCGCAGGAATCGCGGGTCGGCGCTGGAGGCGTACTCGCGTCCTTTGACGTAGACGTCGGGGCGCAGGAGGGCGATGAGGTCGGCAGCGGTGGGGTTGGGGTCGATCACCACCCAGTCGACGAATTCAAGGGCCGCCAGGTTCTCAGCCCGCAGGTCCTGCGGGATGTATGGTCGATCGGGGCCCTTGGAAACGTTCGCGTCGCCGGTGAGGGACACGACCAGCAGGTCGCCGAGGCGGCGGGCGCTTTGCAGGTAGCGCAGGTGGCCCGGATGCACGATGTCGAAGCAGCCGTGACACTGCACGACCTTGCGCCCGGCGGCGCGCTGCTCGCGCAGCATCTGCGCCAGGGCGGCGGCGTTGACGATCTTGCGTTGGAAGGCGAGGCTCATCCGGGTCCCGCGGCGCTGAAGGTCCGCGGGTGTTATCGGCGTCCGCGGGGCGGGATATTGAAGCCCGCGCCGACCGCGCTCAGTAGTCCGGGTACCACATCGCGGCGCGCACCGCCGGCTCGATTTCCTCGCCGCAGAACATGCGCCCGACGTTCTGGCGGCATGCTTCGTCGATCACGGCGCAGGCCACGCGACAACTGGCCTCGCGCAGCTCGCTCTGATGCGGGTAGAGCGCGCCGGCGGCGAGGCGCTCGCGGCTGACGCAGCCGGCGAGGGTGCGCGCCGCGGCCAGGAACATGCGTTCGTTGATCTCGTGCGCCTCCGCCAGGATCGCCCCCAGTCCGACGCCCGGGAAGATGAACACGTTGTTGCCCTGGCCGACGGTGTGCGTGCGGCCCGCGTGCTCGACCGGCGCGAACGGACTGCCCGTGGCCATGAGGGCGCGGCCGCCGGTCCAGGCGATGGCCTGCGCGGGCGTGCACTCCGACTTCGACGTCGGGTTGCTGAGCGGGAAGATGATCGGGCGCTCCACGTGCCGCGCCATCGTGCGGATCAGCTTCTCGTCGAAGCTGCCCGGCTGCGCGGCCACACCGATCAGCACCGTGGGCTTGAAGGTCTCGACGGCCTCAGCCAGGCCCCACGGCCCGCCGCCGCGGAACCCCAGCGCCTCGCGGTCGCGCTCGCTCAGCGCAAAGGGCCGCTTCTGCGGATCGGGGATCTCGCGCCCCTCGTGCAGCAGCCCGCGGCTGTCTACGAACACCTGCGCCCGCCGCACCGCCTCGCTCGCCGCTCCCTCCTCGGCCATGGCGGTGGCCACCAGGCGCGCGATCCCGATCGCCGCCGCCCCCGCCCCGTAGTACAGGATGCGCTGCCCGCTCAGCCGCTCGTCCTTGATGCGCATGGCGGACATCAGGCCGGCGAGCGTCACCGCCGCCGTCCCCTGGATGTCGTCGTTGAAGGACGGGATGCGCCGGCAATAGCGGTCGAGCAGCCGAAAGGCGGTGTTCTTGTGAAAGTCTTCCCATTGCAGCACGGCCCGCGGGAAGACCGCCTTGACGGCTTCGACGAACGCCTCGATGAACTCGTCGTAGGCGGTGCCGCGCAGGCGGCGCTGGCGGTAGCCGAGGTAGTAGGGGTCGTTGAGCAGCTCAGCGTTGTCAGTGCCGACGTCCAGGCTGATCGGCAACGTCATGGTCGGGTGCAGACCCGCTCCGGCGCAGTACAGCGCGATCTTGCCGACCGGGATGCCCATGCCGCCCGCACCCTGGTCCCCAAGCCCAAGGATGCGCTCGTTGTCCGTCACCACGATCAGCCGCACGTCCGTGTGCGGCGCGTTTCTCAGCACGTCCGCCAGCCGGTCCTTGTCCTCGGGCGTGAGCCACAGCCCGCGCGGCTCGCGGAAGATGTGGCTGTAGCGCTGGCAGGCCAGGCCGACGGTCGGCGTATAGACGATCGGCATCAGCTCCGGCAAGTTCTCGATCAAAACGCGGTAGAACAGCGTCTCGTTGCGACCCTGGAGCGCCGCCAGCCCGATCAGCTTCTCCAGATCGTCCGGCTTGGCGCGGATGTGCTCGAGCTCCAGCGCCACCTGCTGCTGGATCGTCAACATCCCCGGCGGCAGCAGGCCGCGCAGCCCCAGCGCATCGCGCTCGGCCGCCGTGAAGGCCGCGCCCTTGTTGGCGATCGCGTCGCGGAGCAGGCGCTGTCCGCGCAGCCGCGCCGTGGTTGTCGTGCGAGGCTCGTTTGTAGCGGCTCTGGCAGTACGCATGGCACACCTCCGCGCAATCCGCTTTCCATCAACGCCGGCATCGTCCGACGAGGCCGGGTGTGCCCCGCCCCCGCTCCCGTGCCTCAGCGGTACCTCGCCGCGTAATCGAGGATGTTCTCGCCGCTGGCCGCGAGGCGGCCGAGGTGGTGCGCGACGATGGCGCGGGCGCTCGTGCCGAACTGGCCGGCGATCACGGCGACCCCGCGCTCGACCAGGTCGCGCCGCAGCAGGTCATCGACGCGCGTCGCAAGGACGCAGTCGACGCCTTCCTCGTCGAGCCACTCGGCCAGCTCGGCCGCGTCGGCGGGGAAGTCGCAGTGGGCTTCCTCGGAGAGCACACGGCCGGAGTGGGCACAGACATCGAAAAAGCGAAAGCAATCAGGCCGGTGCCCTGGCCAGGCTGGGGCCTCCTTTTCGCAGGGTACAGCAACGCGTCTCATGAGCGCCCCCATTCCGAGGGTGGCCCTTCGGCCGCGGCCCGCGGCCGCGCCGCGCACCCTCCATGCGGCCATTTTAAGAGACGCGGATAATCCCGGTGGAACGCTTCGGCGCGAATCGGCGCAGGCGCGTTACGCGGCGGGCTGGCCCCCTGCGCCGTAGTCGTAAACGGGCAGCTCGCCCAGCGAGCCGATCACTTCGCCCATCGTTCCGAAGCGGAAATCCAGCAGCAGCCGGTCGATCTTCCCCGGGAACCCCCGGCGGCCCAGCCCCTGGTGCAGCCGCATTTTCCACGGCACGGGGTAGTCGAGCTGATCGAACTCGATCGGGTCGTACTCATACGGATGCATGTAGATCGTCGCCGGCTGCGACTCGGTGTTGATCTGGCGCACGCCGCGGCGGATGAGTCCGTACGGGAACAGGCGGAAGTACCCGCCGCCGCCGATGGGCAGCCGGCGTCCCCACACGTTGTAGCAGGCGACCGGAAGCTCGGTGATGAGGTTGCCGGCGGGCGTGCGGGCGCGGTGCGGGTGGCGCGGAGCGTCGGGTATTCCGTAGCGGCGCGTCCGCAGCGGGAAGATCGACGAGTCGTACTCGTGGCCGGTCTCCAGCAGCACGTCGAGCGCCCAGAGGTTCTGCCGGGTGATCGAGAACGCCGGCGCGCGGTAGCCCGTGATGCGCGCTCCCGTCAGGTCTTCGAGCAGCTTCCGCGCCCGGTCGATGTCCTGGCGGAACTGCTCCGGCGTCTGCGTATAGACCAGCCGGTGGCCGTAGCCGTGGCTCTGAATCTCGTGGCCGGCGGCCCGGATCTCGCGCACCAGGCCGGGCGCCTTCTCCGCCGCCAGCCCAAGGATGAAGCACGTGCTCTTCACGCCGCGCTTCGCGAACGCCTCCAGCACCAGGCGCGTGCTGTGGTGAAAACGGTCGGTCAGCGGCAGTTCGGGGTCGATCGTCGACTGGAGCCAGTCTTCAACGTCGACGGAGATGGCATTCAGCGCAGCGGCGGACATTCGGCCCGTCCTATAAGCGCAGCCGGCGCCGACAGGGCGTGGGCTGCGCCGGCTCGATTATATGATGAGCTCGGGTTCCGAGGCCAAGGCGGTGTCGGTCCGCCGCTGGTCCGCGGGACGTTTCTCAATCCGTGATGATTTCGCTGCTGTAGACCGCGACGTACTCAGCGGCGGCAGGCCGGTCAACGCGTTCAGGCGGTCGCTGGTCGCCCGGTGTTCCCCCGTGCCCATCGCCCGATTGCCGGTACTGGTGCAGTTCGCTTTCTGAGCCGAGCCGCGCCCGTGAGGAGGCGGTTGAAACGAGGAGTCTGCTGGCGCGACCGCTTCCTAGCGGGCGCGGCTCGGTTCAAGCTGCACCAGTATCCGATTGCCGAGCGCCTTTGCGGGGTTGCCCATCGCACGCTACGATCCCGCAAGCAGACAAAGGCTCATGCGCGCGACGGCGATCATCCCGGCCCGCTTCGGCTCTACCCGATTCCCGGGCAAACCCCTCGCCGCCGAAACCGGGAAATATCTGATTCAACACGTGTGGGAGCGCGTCGCGGAGGCCCGGCGCGTGGGGCGCTGCATCGTCGCGACCGATGACGCGCGGATCATGGCGGCGGTGGCGTCGTTCGGCGGCGAGGCGGTGCTGACCGGGGCCGCCCACCAGAGCGGCACCGACCGGATCGCCGAGGTCGTGCGGGGGCTCGGGCCGGCGTCGGGGGAGATCATCCTGAACGTGCAGGGCGACGAGCCGGAGATCGAGCCGGCGCACCTCGACCGGCTGGTGGAGCGGCTGGAGCGCGAGGGCGGCTGCGCGATGGCGACGCTGGCGACGCCGTTTCCGGCGGAGGTAGACCCGGGGTCCCCTGACCGCGTGAAGGTGGTTTGCGACGGTCGCGGTCGGGCGCTGTATTTTTCCCGCGCGCTGGTACCATATGCGCGAGACGAGGCGCTGGGCGCGGCGGCGCGGCTGTTGCACGCCGGGGTGTACGCATACCGTCGCGGCTTCCTGCTGGAGTTCTCCGGGTGGGGGCCGGGCAGGCTGGAGCAGGTCGAAAAGCTCGAGCAGTTGCGCGCTTTGGAGCACGGAGCGGCGATCGCGGTCGAGGTGGTGGCGCGCGCGGCGCCGGGCGTGGACACGCCCGCGGACTACGCGGCGTTCGTGGCGAGGTGGCGGCAGGAGAGACGCTGAGAGGGCCGGCCGGATGGCGATAGAAACCGAAGGGCTGCTGAGCACGATCCGCGATCGCTCGGTCGATACGGAGTTCTACCTGCCGCTGCCGGCGGGCTACAAGCCCGGGCAGACGAAGTACGTGGTGGTGGTCGGGACGGTGATGAGCGGGCTGGGGAAGGGGATCTTCAGCTCGTCGCTCGCCAAGTGTCTTCAGGACAAGGGGCTGGCGGTCGCGCCGATCAAGTTCGAGGGCTACCTCAACATCGACTCGGGCACGCTGAACCCGTATCGGCATGGGGAGGTCTTCGTGCTCGACGACGGCACCGAGTGCGACATGGACCTCGGCACCTACGAGCGCGCCCTCGACCAGGACCTGACCAAGCTCAACTTCTGCACCAGCGGGCAGATCTTCCGCCGCGTGCTCGATCGCGAGCGTCACGGGGGCTACCTGGGGCGCGACGTGCAGATGATCCCGCACGTGACGGGCGAGGTGAAGAACCGCCTGCGCGAGCTGGCGGTCGCCAGCCACGCCGACGTGGTGTTCGTGGAGATCGGCGGGACGGTGGGCGACGTCGAGAACGCGTACTACATCGAGGCGATGCGGCAGCTCGCGTTCGAGGAGGGGCAGCGGAGCGTGTGCTTCGTCGCGCTGACGTACGTGATGGAGCCGGCGTCGCTGGGCGAGCAGAAGAGCAAACCGGCGCAGCTCGGCATCCGCGAGCTGATGGAGCGCGGCATCCAGCCGCACATCATCGCCTGCCGTGCCGTGAACCCGGTCGTGCACAAGGTTCGCGAGAAGATCGCCCTGTTCTCGAACGTCGCGCCCGAGCACGTCATCAGCATGCACGACTGCGAGAGCGTCTACCTGATTCCGGACATGCTGCGCGGCGCCGGGTGCGACAAGGCGGTGATCGACTGGCTCGGCCTGGCCGAGCGCGCCGACGACGAAGCCGAGCGCCGCGCCCGCGAGACCTGGTCGGGCTACGTCAACGGCCTGCGCAACGCCTCGCGGCAGGTGACGATCGGCGTGGCGGGCAAGTACACGTCGGTGCGCGACGCCTACGCCAGCATCATCAAGGCCTTCGAGCATGCCGGCGTGCGGCTGGGCGCGCGGGTGCAGTTGCGCTGGATCGACACCAGCGAGCTGGACGACAGCAACGTCGCCGCGGCGCTGGAAGGGCTGCACGGGCTGGTCGTGCCGGGGGCTTTCGGCACGCGCGGCGCCGAAGGCAAGATCGCCTGCATTCGGCACGCGCGCACCAGCGGCCTGCCCTGCCTGCTGATCTGCTACGGCTTCCAGATGGCCGTGATCGAGTACGCCCGCAACGTCTGCGGCATGCAGGACGCCAACTCCACCGAGATCGACAACGACTGCCGCTACCCGGTCATCAATCTCCTGCCCGAGCAGCTACGCGTCGAGTCGCTGGGCGGCACCATGCGTCTCGGCGGACAGGACGTCGTCATCAACGAGGGCACCTGGGCCTGGCGCATGTTCGGCCCGCGCGCCCGGCAACGCTTCCGCCACCGCTACGAGGTCGATCCGCGCTACATCGCCGACCTCGAGGCCGCCGGCCTGGTCTTCTCGGGCCGATCGCCGCGGGCGCCGATCATGCACTTCCTCGAGCTGCCGCCCGCGGTGCATCCGTACTTCGTCGGTACGCAGGCCCACCCGGAGCTGACCAGCCGGCCGCTGAGCCCGCATCCGTTCTTCGTCGGGCTCGTCCATGCGGCCTTGCGCTTGGCCGACCCGGCGTACGACCAGCCGCTGCCGTTCGACGCGCCGCCTCCCGCACGAATCGCGCCAAACATCGAGACGGCGAGCCAGTCGTCGCGCTGATTCCGCGGGCAGGAGACACGACGCCAACGTGGTACGCGAGCGCCCAGTTGATCGAGGCGGCGTCCTGGATTGCCGGCGGCTGCGGGTTGCTGATCTGGTCCGTTACGGCGCAATCCACACGCCGCGCCTGGGGGCTCGCGGCGGGGGCGACGCTCATCTTGTTCGAGCTGTCTGAGGTCGAGAGCCGCACGGGCGCATGGTGGCGTCCATGGCTGCTGGTGTGGAAGGCGGGTTGCACCGCCGTGCTGGCCGGCGTCGGAGTCGCTGCCTGGGGCGCGCGGCGCTCGCCGTAGTCAACGCCGGGCTCGTGTCCGCAACCGCAGAGCCACCGGGAACAGCCACAGCAGCGCGGCTGCGCCGGGTTCCGGAATGAGCACGCCATTGGCAGTGGTTGTTAGCTGGCCGGCGAAATCGACGTCGATCTGCTCCAGCACAAGGTTGAGCAGCAGGTGAGCCGTGCCTCCCGGCGGCAGGATGGTCGGCAGGTCAAGCGGCAGCTGCGGCAGCTTCTGGCCGATGGGGACGGAGTTTCCCAGGTCAAACGCCTGTTGCGACACCAGGCGCGCCGTGTCGTCTTTCAGCGAGATCTGACCCGTCAGCGGCAGCACGGCAGGGAGCCCCGGCAGTTCGAACTCGCTGCCGAGCACGTTGACGCGCCCGCTGAGGCTGACCGGAATGGCGACCGCGAAGTCGTACAGGTCCGGGCCGCTCGGCGTGAGCAGTCCCGCCACACCGCTGGTCTGGACGGCCGTCAGTTCCGTCAGCGTCGCCTCGCCGATGGGCAGTACGAACGGCACACCGGGAACGGCGATGTAGAGCGAGTCCGGGTTGCGCGTGCGAAACGTTTCATACAGAAGCGACAGTTCCGCCCCCAGCGACACCGGACCCGCCGCCAGCAGGTTCGCCGAATAGTCCGAGAGCTGAAGGCTGCCGCCCGGCGGGTTGAGACTCAGGCTGAAGCCGCCTGTGTTTGCAGACTGGGGAGAACCGCTCACGCCGGCGGCGATCTGAACGGCTACCGGCTCATTTTCGGTCGGGCCGAAGGGGCCGAAGAGGCCCGGCTTCGTGCGCGTTCCTTTCGGATTGGTCTTGGCGTCCCAATTACCGATGAGCGTCCCGTTCGTCTGAAACGTCAGACCGAATTGCGCCGACAAGGCACTCGCCGCCGGATCCAGCGTGAATTCGTAGTACTCCCCGCCGGCGCGACCCAGGCCGCAGGCGGTCAGAGCCGCGATCACGATGGCAAACGCCTGATGCACGCTGGTCCGGCTCAAGGCGACTCCCGGTTCGACCGCATGAGAAGGGTTGACAGCGCTGCCGACGGCGCAGCGCACTCTTATCAGTCTAGGAGGCGATCACCCGCCGAAGTCAAGCCGGACAACCGCAGCCCCGCCGGGACGCGGTCGATAGAGAGTGCGGGCCAGGCGCATGCCAGCGCGATAGGCGGCGTGGCCGATCGCCAGGGGCCCGGAGCAATCAGCGTGAACCTGCTGGTGGATATCGCTGACGTTGTGGTGTCGGCGGACCCGCGCCACTCCCTTGTTACTGGACCACTGGGGAGCTGCCTGGCTGTCGCCGCCTGGGAGCCGCAGGCGCGGGTCGGCGGCATGCTGCACTTCGCTTTGCCGGATTCGTCGCTGGACGAGACCCGGCGGGAGGTCGCGCCGGCGATGTTCTGCGACAGCGGGCTGCGGGCGCTGCTGGCGCAGATGGCGGAGCGGGGTGCGGTGTGCGAGCGGCTGGAGGTGCGCGTGGCCGGGGCATCGCGGCTGCTGTCCGACGAGCCGAGCTTCGAGCTGGGGAAGCGCAACTACCTCGCGTTGCGCAAGCAACTGAAGCTGCTGGGGATTCCGCTGTGCGCCGAGCACGTGGGCGACAGCATCCGCCGGGCACTACGCCTGTCGATCGGCGACGGGCAGGTGACGCTGATCACGCGGACGGGAGAAACGCGGCTATGACGGTGACGCTCGATCACGTGGTGGACAAGGTGCGCACGCTGCCGCAGCTTCCCGACGTCACGGTGCGCATGATCCAGGTGATCAACGATCCGGCGAGCACGCTGACGCAGATCGTGGACATCATCCGCTATGACCAGACCGTGACGGCCGAGCTGCTGCGCCTTTGCAATTCGGCCTACATGGCGCTCAGCGACCCCGTGCAGTCGGTCGATGACGCCGTGCGGCTGCTGGGAACGGCGACGGTGCTGCAACTGCTGATGTCGGCGCATACGCAGGCGCTGCTGACGCCGGCGCAGGCGGGCTACGGCCTGCCGCCGGGCGGGTTGTGGACGCACTCGGTCGCGGCGGCGCTGGCTTCGCGGTCGCTGGCGCGGCGCGTCGGGCTGCCGCAGCCGGGCGTGGCGTTCACGATCGGGCTGCTGCACGACATGGGCAAGGTGGTGCTGAACGAGTACGTGGCGGCGGAGTTCGCGCGGATCGCGGAGCACGTGGCGACGCACCACACCGCGTTCCACGAAGCGGAGGCCAGCGTCCTGGGCTTCACCCACGCGGAAGTCGGGGCGCTGGCGGCCGAGCGCTGGAAGCTGCCGCAGCCGATCATCGACGGCATTCGCTATCACTATGCGCCGACCGACGCGCCTTCGCCGGACGGGCTGATCGACGTGGCTCACGTGGCGGACACGGCCTGCACGTTGCTGGGGATCGGCGGCGGAGACGACGGCTTGTACTATCGCGCCGATTCCGACGCGGTGTCGCGGCTGGGGCTTTCGGCGGTGGATATCGAGCGGCTGGGGCAGGAAGTGGTCCCGGAGCTGAAGAACGTGCAGCGCATGATCGGAGTCAGCGCCGCCTGAGCGTGCTCATGCCTTGAATGCCACCCATGGCCTGCGCCATCTGCGCACGGTATTTCAATGAATTTGCCTCCAAAGTAGCTTCGCGCGCATTCCGCTGGCATGCGCGCGCCCTTGACAACATTCCTGGAGGGTATAGTGTCTGTTACCAGAGCGGTCTGAAAAAGGGGGGTTGGTTCGTCTGTCCCATCGGATACGCCGCGCGGCCATGCTGAACGACGCAGACCGCTGGCCGGCGGCGTTCTGAGTATTTGGGGAGTTGCCGTCATGGCGAAAGGTGTGAAGCGACGTGGGAAGAGGCGGCGCCGCGCCGCCAGGGCTGTGGGCGCCAGCGCGGGCAGCGACGGGTTGCGCGGAGCGCTGTCCGGGTTGCAGTCCTACATGAACCGCCTGTGCGCGGAGCGCGATCGCCTGACTCGGCAGATCGCCGCCCTCCAGGGCGCCCTGGGCTCGCTCGGCGCAGCCACGCGCGGCTCCGCCGGCCGGCCGCCCGGCCGTCCAGGCGGCGGCGGACGCCGGCCGCGCGAAGGCTCGCTCAAGGAATTCATCACCAAGGTGCTGTCGAAGAACGGCGGGCCGATGGCGGTGAAGGACGTCACGGCGGCGGTGGTGCGGGCCGGATACCAGACGCGCAACCGCACGCTCGGCAAGAGCGTCGGCATCGCGCTGGCCCAGATGCCCAACGTGACCAAGCTCGGCCGCGGGACGTTCAAGCTGAAGTAACGGCGGCCGTCCGGGCTGCAGCGGCTCGCTAGCCGAGCACGACCATCGCCAGCAGCGGCTGCTTGATGCGCTCTCCCTTGCGGTGCCGCCCGGCGCGGAACGTTGCGCCGGGCCGCACCGCGAGTTGCGTATTGGGATCCGTGATCTTCTGCCCGTCATACTCGAAAGCGCCGCCTTCGACCATCCGCCGCGCCTCGGACCGGCTGATCTCCTGCTCGTGCGCCAGCCACGCCAGCTTCCACGCCGGCAAGCGGCCGTTCTCCAGCTCGTCCGGCGGCACGCGAACCTCGACCGCGTCGCCGGAGCGCTTGGCGCTGAAATGCTCGCGCCACCAGTCGGCGGCCTGCTGCATTTCCTCCGCCGAGTGGAAGCGCTCGCCGATCCGCCGGGCCAGAAGCGCCTTGGCGCGCATCGGGTGCTCGGCGATGGCGGCGCGGAACTCGGGCTCCGGCACGCGCGTCAGCAATGAGAACCACTCGGCCAGGCAGTCGTCGGGGATGCTCATGGTCTTGCCGAAGACGTCGCGCGGGGTGTCGGTGACGGCGATGTAGTTGCCGAGGCTCTTGGACATTTTCTTGACGCCGTCGGTGCCGCGCAGGATGGGCATGATCATCACGACCTGCGGCTCCTGGCCGGCGTCGGCCTGGAGCTCGCGTCCGACGAGGTTGTTGTAGGTCTGGTCGGTGCCGCCGAGCTCGACGTCGGCGCGGATGTTGACGGAATCCCAGCCCTGCACGAGCGGGTACAGCAGCTCGTGGATGCTGATGGGCGTCTCGGATTCGAAGCGCTTGCGGAAGTCGTCGCGCTTCAGCATCTGCCCGACGGTCATGCGCGCGGCGAGGCGGATGACCTCGGCGAAGTTCATGCCGTCGAGCCATTCGGAGTTGCACCGGACCTCGAGCTTGTCGGCGTGGGTGTCCAGGACTTTCCCGGCCTGGTCGAGGTAGGTCTGCGCGTTCGTGCGGATTTCGTCGTCGGTGAGCACCGGGCGCGTCTTGCTCCGCCCGGTCGGGTCGCCGATGCGGGCCGTGAAGTCGCCGATGATCAGCACGGCGCGGTGGCCGAGATCCTGGAACTGGCGCATCTTGCCGAGCACGACGCAATGGCCGAGGTGGATGTCGGGCGCGGTCGGGTCCATGCCGAGCTTCACGCGCAGCGGCCGGCCGTCGCGCGCAGCGCGCTCGAGCTTGTGCTTCAACTCCTGCTCGCTGTAAACGTGCTCGCAGCCATCCAGCAGCCGCGCCAGACCCAGGTCGCTCATCCCGCCACCAGCCGCTCCCGTCGGCTTCCGCGAACGCCCGGCCCCGAACGTCGCGCGACGTGGTCCGGGACATTATCCCCCGCCGCCGACGTTCGCAATCACCACGCCGCCCCGCGCGGAAACGCCCGGCGCCGACGGGCCCCCAGCCGGCAAGCCACGCCGTAGCGACTCAAGCGCCGCGCGCCCGCGGCCCGGCGTCAGTCGGCGGGCACACAGCGGCCGCGGGCCCACTGCCGCAGGGCGGCGATGCGGTCAGCCATCGTGACCGACAGCGGCGGCGAGTCTTGCAGCGCCCGCAGCACGCCCGCCGTGTCGAGGCCGCTGCGCTTCTCGAATGCCTGATACAGCGCGGCGACGATCGCCTGCTCGATCTCGGCCCCGCTGAAGCCATCGGCGGAGGCGGTCAGCGCATCGAGATCGAACTGCCCCGGATCGCGGCCGCGCTTCCGCAGGTGAATCGCGAAAATCTGCGCCCGGGCCGCCGCCCCCGGCAGGTCCACGAAAAAAATCTCGTCGAAGCGGCCCTTGCGCAGCAGCTCGGGCGGCAGGGCCTCGATGTCGTTGGCGGTGGCGATCAGGAAGACCGGCTTGTCGTGCTCCTGCATCCAGGTGAGCAGCGCGCCGAACATCCGCTTGCTCAGGCCGCCGTCGGTGCTCTGAGACGCGGCGGAGGCGAACGCCTTCTCGATCTCGTCGATCCAGAGGATCAGCGGCGCCATCTGCTCGGCCTGTTGCAGGGCGCTGCGCAGGCGGCGCTCCGACTCGCCGACGTAGCGGTCATAGAGCGCGCCCGCGTCGAGCCGCAGCAGGGGGCGGTGCCACGCCGCCGCGACCGCCTTGGCGCACAGGCTTTTTCCGGCGCCCTGCACCCCGAGCATGAGCACGCCGCGCGGGGGGGGCAGACCGAACGCGACGGCCTTCTCGTCGAGGGCACCGCGGCGCTGGGCGAGCCAGTGCTTCAGGCGGGTCATGCCGCCGATCTCGTCGAGGTTGACGGGCGCCTCGACGTACTCGAGCAGTCCGTCGCCCTGGAGGGCCTGGCGCTTGCGGGCGAGCAGGTGGTTGATGTCGGCTTCGTCCAGGCGCCGGTCCTCGGCGACGAGGTCGCGGACGATCTGCTCGACCTGGCGCCGCGTGAGGCCGCGCAGGTTGCGCAGGATCGTCGTCCAGCCGGTGCGCGAGATGTCGATCTGGATCGGGCGCTGCTGATGCTCCGCGCGCAGCACGCCGCGCACGATCTGCTCGATCTCGGCGTCGCCGGGTAGCGAGACGTCGAACGCCACCGCCTGGGCGCGGACGACGTCCGGCAGGTTGTCAACGGCGTCGATGAGCACGAGCTGGGCGCCGCTGGCGGCGGCCTGGCTGAGCGTGTTGCGCGCGGCGCGCAGGACGCGCGGCTCGCGCAGGTGCGCGGCGAGGTCGAGCGTCACGAGCAGGGGGGCGCGCTCGCGCTCGCCCAGCAGCGTCAGCGCCGCCGCGGGATCGGTCGTGTTCGGGATGGGCGCGGCGTTCGCGAGCAGGCCGTCGCGCACGCCCGCGGTCAGCGTCCAGAGCCAGCAGGCGCGGCCGAGGTTGAGGGCGGCGGCTCGAACAAGGCCGAGCGCGTAGTCCTCCTCGAAGGTGCGGATGGTGACGAGCGGCTGGCGGGACCGCAGCAGACGCTCCAAGCGTGCGAGATCCGTCATCGGGCTACACCGGGCGTCGCGATCGGAATCGCGGCTCACTACTACACCCACGGCTAGTCGTCGTCAGCCATGATCCGAATCGTCGTCAGGACCATGAAATGGTCGCTGAAACGCACCTTGAAGTCCTCGTGCGTGAGGTTCCGATCGCCCAGGAATGCCGTGGAGCACACCTCGAAATGCCGCGCGGCGAACTCCGGCTGATTGGCCGGGGCGAAGGCGCGGTCCAGCGCGCCGTAGCGCACGTGCGTCGGAATGTCCTCGTGGTTCAGGTTCACGAACCCGGCCGCGATGAAGCGTTGCACCAGCGGCTCGCTGCTGCTCTGGCAGTTCATGTCGCCGATCAGCAGAATATCCGGGTCGCCGTTCGCCGCCGGCAGCTCCGACAGAAACAGATCCGCCTCCTCGCCGCGGTGGACGGCGAAGCTGCCGCCGTAGTCGCTCTTGTTGTGACACACGACTACCAGGAAGTCGCTGAGCCCCGGACCGGCGGAGAAGAGCTGGCCGACCGCCGGCCGCGACCATAGCGGCTTGCCCTGGCTACTGTCCCTGCGCGTCTTCGTGATCAGCACCGGGTCGCCTACCGCCGCGACGCGCGAGGCGTCCCACGCGACGCCGCAGACCTGGTTTCGGCCGGAGTGCGCCGGGTAGAGCTGGTGACGCCACTGCCCGCCGGTTTCGCGAGAGACCTGTCGCAGGGTTTGCGAGACGATGGAGCTGGTCCAGGGGCCGTCGGCGTCGTCGCTGGCGATCTCCTCCAGGCCGAGGATGTCGACGCGGGCCGCGACGATGTAAGCGGCCAGGTCGTTGGGCTCCTGCGCCCGCCCGCGCGCCGGACCCGAACGGCTGCCGGGCGTGCCGAGCCACTCGATGTTCCACGCGCCGACGCGCACGTCGTCGCCGACGCGGATGGGGCGTGCGGCGGTCGGGCCATCGTCGCCGGCAGGTCTGGCGTGCGGGCCGCTCGGGGAGGTCGCGCGGCCGTTGACGTAGCAGCCGGCGGCGATGATTCCGGCCAGGGCGATGGAGGCGCCGCCGATGAGCCAGAGGCTCTTGGGAATGATGCGCATGACGGCATGATACAAGGGGGCGCGGCGGCTTGTCAGCCCGGCGTGGGGTCGGATAGACTTCGCGACAGATTGCGGATTGGGCGTTTTTTTGTCCCGCAGAGTTCCGCGGAATCGCACGACTACGAAGGAGCCGGACTTGGGCAGCGCGCTACCAAAGGGCCACCACCTCTTCACTTCCGAGTCCGTCAGCATGGGACACCCGGACAAGGTGGCCGACCAGATCTCCGACGCGATCCTCGACGCCATGCTCAAGCAGGACCCGATGTCGCGCGTCGCCTGCGAGACCATGGTCTCGACCGGGATGGCGGTCGTCGCGGGCGAGATCACGACCGAGGCCTACGTCGAGATTCCCGACGTCGTGCGCGAGGTCATCCGCGACATCGGCTACACGTCCGGCGACATGGCGTTCGACTACGAATCGTGCGCCGTGCTCACGTCGATCAAGAAGCAGTCGCCCGACATCGCCATGGGCGTCAACCGCGAGGGCGCCGGCGACCAGGGCATGATGTTCGGCTTCGCCTGCCGCGAGACGCCGGAGCTCATGCCGCTGCCGATCATGCTGGCGCACCGGCTCGTGGAGCGGCAGGCCGCGGTGCGGCGTGAGCGGGTCATTCCCGGTCTGCGCCCGGACGCCAAGAGCCAGGTGACGGTTGAATACGACGGGCAGAAGCCGGTGCGCGTCGATACGCTCGTCCTCAGCACGCAGCACGACAAGAGCTGGAACGACCGTCAGAAAGAGCTTCACCAACTCGTGATCGAGCACGTCTTCAAGCCCGTCCTTGGCCAATGGTGGCGCGACGACATCACGCTGCACGTCAACCCCACCGGGCGTTTCGAGATTGGCGGCCCGCACGGCGACACCGGCCTCACCGGCCGCAAGATCATCGTCGACACGTACGGCGGGCGCGGGCGGCACGGGGGAGGCGCTTTCAGCGGCAAAGACCCCACGAAGGTCGATCGCTCCGCCGCCTACATGGCCCGCCACATCGCCAAGAACATCGTCGCCGCCGACCTGGCCGACCAGTGCGAAGTGCAGCTTTCGTACGCGATCGGCGTCGCCGAGCCGACGAGCGTGTACATTGACACGCAGGGCAGCGGGCGGGTGGACGAGTACAAGCTGGCTGGCGTCGTCCGCGAGCTGTTCTCGCTCACGCCAAGGGGCATCATCGAGGCGCTGAACCTGCGCCGGCCGATCTACCGGTTGACGGCGAGCGGGGGGCACTTCGGGCGTTCGCTGCCGGAGTTCACGTGGGAGCGGGTGGACAAGGCGGACGCCTTGCGCAAGGCCATGCGGTAGCGCGTCGCCAGATTATCGGACGGTTGTCACCGCGCGAAATCTTCGGTCTACAGACGCCCGGCGTGTTGCGGCCTTTCCGTGTTTGATTAATAATACAAGTGTCGAGCATGGCAACGGCCTGCTTGGCGTTTCAATGGAGATCCGACGATGTCGCTGGCGCGCGCCCCGCTTTCCACGTCGCTTCGCATCCGTGCCGTCCGGCACGATGGGCCGGTCGGCGTACGGCTGATGGAGATGGGCCTGATCGAAGGCGCCATCGTGCAGGTGCTCGGGCGCGCCCCGCTCGGCGACCCGTTACGGGTCCGGCTGGGAACATGTGAGCTTTCGCTGCGCGGCAGCGAAGCCGAACTGGTTGATATCGTGCGCGAGTAGGCGGCGGTCGCGGGCCGGCGGCGTTTGCGGGTCGCCGGGGGGCCGGGCGTCGTCCGCACATTCCAAGGCGCTTGACGCCGATCCAACCGTGCAACAATCTGCGCGCAGGCTGGTTGCGGTGAGCGACCCATCTCCTCAGACCACGGTCCACCGCACGGCGCGTGACGCCGAGTTGGCGCGTGGCGCGACCCGCACGGTCGCCCTGATCGGCAATCCCAACACCGGCAAGACCTCGCTGTTCAACGCGCTGACCGGATTCTCCCGGCATGTTGCAAACTACCCCGGCGTCACCGTCGAGGTGGCGAGCGGACGCATACGCGGCTGTGACGCGCCGATCGAACTGCTCGACCTGCCGGGAACGTACAGCCTCGCGGCCCGCTCGCCCGACGAGCAGATCGTCGCCGACGCCGTCTGGGGCCGCCTCGCCGCGCGGCCAAGGCCCGATGCGCTGCTCGTGATCGTCGACGCCTGCAACCTTCAGCGCAACCTGTACCTGCTGAGCCAGGCGCTCGAGCTTGAGCTGCCCGTCGTCGTCGCCGTGAACATGATCGACCTGGCCGCGGCGCGCGGCCTGCGCATCGACTTCGAGCTGCTCGCGCAGCGCCTCGGCGTGCCCGCGATTCCGGTCGTCGCCGTGCACCCGGCCACGATCATGCCGCTGGTCGTCGCCCTGCAACGCGCGACCGCCGCCGCTCCGACGCATCCGCAACCGCCCATCGACGCGCGGCTGGCCGAAGCGTGCCGCGGCCTGGCGCTCGGCGACCGGACCCTGCGGCCGGCGGAGGCGCTGCGCGTGCTCGCCGACCGCGATGGTCAGGAGCGGGCGCGTTACCTGGCGTCGGGCGGCTCGATGGCGGCGCTCGACGCGGCCCGCGAGCGGTTGTTCGCCGCCGGGATCGACCCGGCGGTGGCGGAGGTTCGCGGGCGATACGCCTGGGTCGATCGCGTTCTGAACGGCGTCGTGACGCAGCCGGCCCGGCCGATCCTCACGTGGTCCGACCGGCTTGACCACGTACTGACCCACAAGGTCTGGGGCCCGGTCGTGCTGTTCGGCGTGCTGTTCGTGCTTTTTCAGGCGATCTTCCCTTGGGCCAAGCCGCTGATGGAGCAGATCGAGGCGGGCTTCGACCTCCTGGGCCGCGCCGCCGGCGCCTGGCTGCCGGAGGGCGCGCTGCGAAGCCTGGTGGTGGACGGGGTGATCGCGGGGGTGGCGGGCGTGCTGGTCTTCCTGCCGCAGATCATGATCCTGTTTGCGTTTATCGCGGTGCTGGAGGACTGTGGCTACATGACGCGCGCGGCCCACCTGATGGACCGCGTGATGCGTGGGATCGGCCTGAGCGGGAGGGCGCTGATCCCGCTGCTGTCGTCGTTTGCCTGTGCCGTCCCGGCCATCATGGGCGCCCGCGTCATCGCCGACCGGCGCGAGCGTTTTCTCACGATCATGATCGCCCCCTTCATGAGCTGCTCGGCCCGGCTGCCCGTGTACGTGCTGATGATCGCCGCCTTTGTGCCGGAGCGCGGCGTGCTTGGCGGCTGGGTGGGCTTGCAGGGGCTCGTGATGCTGGCGATGTACCTCGTCGGCGTGGTCGTGGCGATCCCGGTGGCGTGGCTGCTGAAGCGGACGGTGCTGGCGGGGCCGGCGTCGGGCTTCGTGCTCGAGCTCCCGTCGTACAAGGTCCCCGGATTGCGGGCGATGTGGCAGCGAATGTACTTCGCCGCGCGCAGCTTCATCATTCGCGCCGGCTCGGTGATCCTGGTTGTGAACCTCGTGGTGTGGGCACTGGCGTACTTTCCACGGGATGCGCGGGTCGCGGAACGTTTGAGCCAGCAGGCGGCCGCCGAGGGCTGGGGCGAAGCGCAGCTCGAATCGGCGCTGGCCGGGGCCTGGCTGCGCGAGAGCTACCTGGGCCGCGCCGGGCACGCGATCGAGCCCGTGCTGGCGCCGCTGGGGTGGGACTGGCGGATCGGCGTGGGCGTGATCGCGTCGTTTCCGGCGCGCGAGGTGATCGTGGCGACGCTCGGGACGGTGTTCAACCTGGGCGCGGGTGAGGACGAAACGTCGGAGCCGCTGCGCGACGCGCTGTCGGCGGCGCGCTGGCCCGACGGACGCCCGCTCTTCACGCTGCCCGTGGCCCTGTCGATCATGGTGTTCTTCGCCCTTTGCGCGCAGTGCGCCAGCACCCTGGCGGTGATCGCGCGTGAGACCGGCTCGTGGGGCTGGGCCGCCCTCTCGTTCTTCAGCATGACGACGATCGCCTACTTCGCCGCCTGGGGCGTGTCTGCCGGCGCATCGGCCGCCGGGCTCTGAGCGGCGACGCGCGGCGTGCATTCGCCGCGGCGCTGACTACAATACCGCCCGGCGCGCGGCGCGGACGCAGGTGCCCGGCGCGGCCCCATCGAAGGCGGACGGCATGCTCTCACAGCGACAAGACCTGGTGCTCGGCGTGGTGGCGGTGGGTTTTCTGGCGCTTCTGGTCGGCACGATTCTGTTCATCAACCCGCTCACGGCCCCGGCGACGCGCGAGATCATCGTCGAGTTCGCCCACGACGACGGACTGGCGCCGATCAAGAAGGGCAGCCGCGTGCTGCTCGCGGGCGCCCTCGACGTCGGAAAGGTCACGCGCGTCGAGCTGCGCCGCGACACGACCTCCCGCGGAGAGCTGCTCATCACCGTGGCGGCGCTCGTCAATGCCGACCTCGCGCTCTACCGCGACTGCCACATCACTACGACTCAGCCCCCCGTGGGCGGCGGCGGCGTGCTCGTGATCGTCAACGTCGGCACGCTGGAGCGCGGCCTGGTGCAGAGAGAGATCATCCGCGGCGCCCCGCCGGAGAGCCTGAGCGCGGCGATCAGCGAGCTGTCGCGGCGGATTCTGGGTCCGGGGGGGATGGTCGAGAAGCTCGATCGGCTGCTGGACGACCGGGTCGAGGGGTCGCTGGCGTACAAGATCCAGGCCAGCATGGATGACATCAACGCGCTGACGCAGCAGGTGCGGATGCAGGCGTCCGTGCACGACCAGGCCGCGCTGCTGTACAAGCTCCAGCGCGCGTTCGACGACGTCAACGCCCTGACCGCCGCGCTCCGCCAGCAGTCCGAGCGCGAGAATTCCGCCGGAATGCTGGCCAAGGTGCACGGCGCCATCGACACGCTCTCCGCAGCCCTCGGACAGGCCAACGCCCTGCTTGCGGACAATCGCCCGCCGCTCAACGCCGCCATCTCGGACGTGGCCCAGATCGCCGCGACCGTGCGGAACGAGACGCTGCCGGCGGTCAATGCCGAGCTGGATCGCGGCGACGGAGCGGCGCTGCTTGGAAAGCTGCACGGCGCCCTCGACCAGGTGAACGGGGCCCTGAACGATGTCGGCGTCGTCACCGACGCGACCCGGCGCATGGTGCTTGTGAACCGCCCGGCCGTCGACCGCACCATCACCAACGTTAAGGAGGCCAGCGCCGAGCTGCGCGGCGGCATCCAGGCGCTGATCCTGAACCCGTGGCGGATCCTCAACAAGCCCAGCGCCGCCGAGCAGGCGAAGATGGACGCGTTCGAGGCGGCCCGGCGCTTCGCCGAGGCGGCCACGTATCTCGACGACGCCTCGTCGCGGCTCGAGGCGCTGGTGAGCGCGGCGGGCGACGGCTCCGTGCTGCACGGCGACGCCGAGCTCGACGAGATCCGCGCGACGCTGAAGTCGGCGTTCGAGCGGTTCCGCGCGGCGGAGGAGTTTCTTTGGGAGCGGATGAAGTAGCGCGGCTCGGAGGGCATGGTTGAGCGACGCGGCGGACGTGCTCGTGCTCGGGGGCGGACCGGCGGGCTGCGCCGCGGCGCTGCGGGCGTGCGCGCTGGGGCTGAGCGTGCAGATCATCGAGCGCCGGGCGACGCGCGGCGGGCGCGCCTGCAACGGCTGGATCGGCCCGGCGGGCGCGGGCCTTTGCGAGTCGCTCGGGCTCGATCCCGCGCGCATCGGCGCGGAGCGCTTTGCCGGGCTGCGCCTGCACACGTGGGATATCCGGCGGCACGTCGACGTCTCCGAGCCGGATATCTGGGGCTGGGTCGTGGATCGCACCGCGTTCGACGATGCGCTGTTCCAGGCGGCGCGGCAGGCGGGCGCCGTCGGCCTGGCCGGCGTCGCCGCCGAGCAGGTCACGCTCGGCGAGAGCCTCGTGCGGCTGAGGCTGGGCGACGGACGCGAGGTGGTGGGGCGCACCCTGCTGCTGGCCGATGGGCTGCACTCCTACGCCGCCGGCGCCGCGAACCTGACGCCGGCGGGCCGTGCGCCGCGCGTTCCGCAGTGCCTGTACGCGGAGTTTGAGGTTCCGGCGTCGGCGGCGGGGCTGGAGATCGTGATCGGCAGCAACCGCGCCGGCCTGATCGCCACGGTCACGCGCAAGGGGACGCGCGCTCGGCTTTCGCTGCTGACGCGCGGCGCGCAGGCCGAGCTGCGCGCCGCCTTCCAGCCGCTGCTCGCCGCCGCGCGGCAGGCCGGGCTGCTGCCGCCGGGGCCGACGCCGGAGATCCAGGCGCATCCGAGTCCGGCGGGTCTGGCGCTGGACCTGGACACGCACGTAGGCAAGCGCTGCCTGCTGCTGGGCGACGCGGGGGGGTTCGTATCGGCGTTCAGCAACGAGGGCATCTACCCGGCGATGATGTCGGGCGTGCTGGCGGCGGACGTGGTGGCCCGGGCGCTGAAGGCCCCGGTTCCGCAAGACGAGCTGGCGAGCTTCGGCGTCGAATGGCGGACGCGGCTGGCGGACTACCTGCGGATGCCGAATACGGACCTGTCGCTGCTGGTTCCGCTGGTGTTCAACAACCCGCAGATGTGCCTGCGCGTGGCCCGGGCGTTCCTGCACGGGCAGGCGTTCTGAGTTAAACTCGCAGGGCGGCCATGGCGAAGCGCCACCATGAACAGCTCGCGATCATTCACTATCCCGACCCGCGCCTGAGGCGGGCCGCCGACCCGGTGCGCCATTTCGACGGCGAGCTCGCGACCGTCGCGGAGCGCATGCTGCAACTGATGAGGGACGCCAAGGGCGTCGGCCTGGCCGCTCCGCAGGTCGGGCTCGGCCTGAGGCTGTTCGTGATGAACGCGACCGGTGAGCCCGGCGGCGACGAGGTCTTCGTCAACCCGGAGATCGTCGACCCGCAGGGGCAGCGCGAGGCCGAGGAGGGCTGTCTTTCGATCCCCGACGTGCACGTCCAGGTGCGCCGCGCGCAGCGCTGCCGGATCGTCGCCCACGATCTCCAGGGCCGCCGCATCGAGAAGAGCGGCGCCGACCTCGTGGCGCGCATCTGGCAGCATGAGACCGACCATCTGAACGGCGTCCTCATCATCGACCGCATGGGCCCGGGCGACCGCATCGCGACGCGCAACACCCTGCGCGAACTCGAGGCGCGCTTTGTTAGAAAGAGCACCGGCCGGTGAGCGCGATGCGCATCGTCTTTCTCGGCACCGGCGAGTTTGGAGCGGGCACCCTCAGGGCGCTGCCGCTCGCCGGCCACGAGGTGCGCTGCGTCATCAGCCAACCCGACCGCCCGGCGGGCCGCGGGCAAGTCCTGCGGCCGACGCCGATCCACGCCCTCGCCGTTGAGCTGGCCATGCGGCACGTGCAGGCGCCCGACGTCAACGCACTTGATCTCCGCGACGTGTTGGCGGACGCGGAGCTGGGCGTCGTCGTGGCGTTCGGGCAGAAGATCGGACCTGGGCTGCTCGCCGCGCTGCCGCGCGGCTGCGTGAACCTGCACGCGTCGCTGTTACCCAGGTTCCGCGGCGCCGCACCGTATCAGTGGGCGATCCTGGCAGGCGAGAGCGTCACCGGCGTGACGGTCTTCCAGATCGACGAGCGCTGGGACGCCGGCGCCATCTGGGCACAGGCCGAGACGCCGATCGGGGAGACCGAGACGGCCGACGAGCTTCACGACCGGCTCGCCCGCCTCGGCGCTGAGACCACGGTCGCGGCGCTGCAACGCATCGCCAGCGGGGACGCTCGGCCGACGCCGCAGGACGCGTCGCTGGCCAGCCGCGCTCCGAAGCTCAGCAAGGCCGACGCGTTCGTCGATTTCGCGGGCCCCGCGTTCATGGCGGCCCGGCGCATCAATGGCCTCTGGAGCTGGCCCGCCGCGGCGTGCGAGTTCGTCTCGGCCGGCGGGCGGCGCGAGCGCGTGCTGCTGGCGCGCGCCGCCGTCGCGACGGCACACGAGCGCAGCACGCCCGCCCGCTGGCAGCCGGGCGAATTCCGCGACGATCTGACCGTGCAAGCGGCGGACGGGGCCGTGCGCCTGATCGAAGTCAAACCATCGGGCGGCAGGCTCATGTCCTTCGAGGCGTACGCCAACGGGCGCCGCATCCGGCCGGGCGACCGGCTTGTTCGCGCGTCCGCCGTGGAGAGCCGTACGTGAGCGCGTTCTTCTCAGACACGGCCTTGTCGCACTGGCGCTGGGCGCTCGTTGACGGCGTAGGGCCGCTGACGTTCGCGCGGCTGCTGGAGCGGTTTGGAGATGCCGAGGCGGCGTGGCGGGCTTCCGCCGCCGAGCTCCAGCACGTCGAAGGCATCGGGGCGAACAAGGCCGGCCGCATCGCCCGGGCGCGCGGCGAGCTGCGCTGGGAGGAGGAGGCGCAGGCGGCAGAGCAGCTCGGCGTGCGCGTGATCTGTCGCGCCGATGCGGAGTATCCGCCCGGTCTGCGGTTCATACCCGACGCGCCGATCGTTCTGTACGTGAAAGGCGCGCTGCGCGCGACCGACGCGGTCGCGCTGGCCGTCGTCGGCTCGCGCCGCTGCTCGGTTTATGGCGCGGAGCAGGCGCGGCGGTTCGGCGAGTTGCTGGCGAGCGTCGGCTTCACGGTCATCAGCGGCCTGGCGCGCGGCATCGACGCCTTTGCGCAGCACGGCGCGGTCGACGTCGGCGGCCGCTCCATCGCCGTGATCGGCAGCGGCCTGAGCGAGATATACCCGCCCGAGAACCGCGCCCTGGCCGACAAGCTGCTCGAGCACGGCGCCTGGGTGTCGGAGCTGCCGATCCGCACGGCGGTGCGCGCGGGGAACTTCCCGGCCCGAAACCGGATCATCGCCGGAATGAGCCTGGGCGTGCTGGTGGTTGAGGCGGCGGCCCGCAGCGGGGCGCTGATCACGGCGCGCTTCGCGTCGGAGTACAACCGCGAGGTGTTTGCGGTGCCGGGCCGCGCCCAGGACGCGACCGCGATCGGGACCAACGACCTGATCCGCAAGGGGGCCGCCAAGCTCGTCACGTGCCTGGAGGACGTGCTCTCTGAGCTGGGCGACGTCGGCCGAATTCTCACAGGCCTGGGCGTCAGCGGCGACGTCGCAAACGCGGCGGCGCAGCGCGCCGCGCTCGCGTGCGAGGGAAGCGCGCAAGGCGAGGCCGACGACGCGGCCGTCGGCGCCGGCGGACGCTCGGGCTTCGTGCCCGATGTCGCGCTCAACAACGCGGAGCGCCAGGTGCTCGCCTGCCTCACCGATGAACCCGCGCTCCAGGACGCCGTGCTTCAAGCAGCCGCCTTGCCCACTGGTGAAGCCATCGCGGCGTTCACGTCGCTCGAGCTCAAGGGGCTGGTGAGACGCCTGCCGGGGCAGATGATCGCCCGGCGTGGGGGGGCACCGTGACGTCGAGCGATTGAAGTGTGCGCCACTGCCTGCTGCGGTGCCAACGCTCCACGAAAGGGCACCTCGCCTCGCGAGCGCAGTGGCACACGCTAGATTCTAGGAAGAATTGCAAGCGCGGCCCGGCCCGGCGGGCGGAAATGCGCGACCGGCGAGCGCCCGCGTTATCGGGCTGGGCTCGCCGGCGCGTCAGGCGTGCTGCTATCGGGCGGCTCAGCCTTCGCGAAGCTTGATGCGCTTCGGCGTCGCGCCCGGGTGCTTGGCGATCGTGATCGTGAGCACGCCGTTCTTGTGCGTGGCCTCGACCTTGTCGGGGTCTACCGTGCTGGGAAGCTGGATGCGCCGCATGAAGCTGCCCGACTGGCGTTCCATGTAGTGATAGTCGCGACGCTTCTCCTCCTTCTGCGAGCGCTTCTCGCCGCGCACGGTGAGCGTGTCGCCTTCCAGCTCGATCCGCACCTCTTTCGGATCGACGCCGGGCACGTCCATCGTGACGATGACCTGCGTGTCGGTTTCGGCCAGGTCGGTGCGCGGCAGGGCGGTCAGGCGGCCCAGCGACGATTCGAGCGGCGTCAGCCCCCACGGGTTACGCAGGAAACGGTCGAACATCGTGTCCATCTCGTGCCGCAGGCGCGCCAGCGGCGACTCCGTCGCAACGGGGCCCTCGTTGTCTTCTCGGTTCCTTCTCCACGGAATGATGTTCATGTTTCGTCCTCCCGACATCCTGACAGTCTGAAAGCAGCACACGCCGCCGGGCGGTCCCGGCGCGAGCTACTGCGGCTTGACGGCGATACGGCGCGGCATGAGCTCGCGCGCCTTCGGCAGATGCACCGTGAGCACGCCCTCTCGCAGCTCGGCTTCGATCTTCGAGGCGTCGATCCCCTCGCCGATCTGGAACACCCGCGCGAAGTCGCCCACGCCGTATTCGCAGCGCAGGCACTCGATGCCGTCGGCGGTCTGGCGCGGGTCCACCTTGCCCAGGATCGAGAGCTGTCCGCGCTCGTAAACGATCTCCAGGTCATCGCGGCGCACGCCGGGCATGTCGGCGACCAGCATCAGCCGGTCGTCGCGCTCGACGATATCGACCGCGGGCAGGTAGGTGCGCCCGCCGCGGATTCGTTCCGTGGGTACCGTCTCGGTGGCGCGCTTCGGCGCCTCGCAGGTCGGCATGGTGTTGGCGGCCATGTTGAAACTCCTCCACAGTATGGGCGACCCATCCGGGTCGCGGTGATTGCCTCGTCAGCCAACGCTACCCGGCCTTGACCGTGATCTGCCGCGGACGCGCGGACTCCGCCTTCGGCAGCCGCAGGGTCAGCACGCCGTCCTGAAGCGTGGCCTCGATCTTGTCCGCGTCGACGTCGATCGGCAGCGTGACGACGCGCGTGAACTCGCCCACGCCGCGCTCCCGGCGATGGAACGTCAGGTTTTCGTCGTCGCCGGGGCGGCGGCCCTTGATGGTCAGCTCGTTGCCGGTGGTGAGGATTTCCAGGTCCTCCCTGCGGACGCCTGGGACCTCGGCCTCGACCAGCAGGGCGTCGCCGGCGCTGTAGATGTTCACCGCCGGGTACGGGCGAACCGCGGCCGGGGCGAACTCGGGCGCGACCGTGTCGATCAGGTCCTGCATCTCGCGCCGCAGTTGCTGAAACGGCGTGTACCAGTCGATCGTTCGGAACATGACGATGCCTCCTTTTCGGATGAGCCTGCTGCGTTGCTCCGGAGGTCTTTTGGCAACCCGCGTGCCAGTCAGGCCATGTGCCGTAAACTCACGTTATTAAATATGTTGCGTAATACTGGCCGTGCCGGATTGAGCCCGCCGGCTCTGCCAAACTGACGCGCCTGACCGGCCGTTTCGGCGTCGGACGCGCCGTTCCGAGCGCGCGGCGCGTCGCCGTTAGCGGAACGCTTGTCGGGCGCAGGACGTACGAATAAGGTAGTCCGGCCCTGCGCCGGCAGGGGTTGCAGGAGAGGTGTCCGAGTGGCTGAAGGAGCACGGCTGGAATCCGTGTGTGCGGGAAACCGTACCGGGGGTTCGAATCCCCCCCTCTCCGTTCTTCGTTGTTGAGAGGCGTCGAAACACGCGACGACGCCGTTGAGCGGTTGTTGGGAAGCGGGCCACCGCGGCTGGCCGTTCGGGCGCCTACAGCATGCCCAGCACCTTTCGGGCACGGTCGGGCGGCATGGGTTCATAGCGCGACGGCTCCATGGAGTAGGACGCGCGGCCCTGGGAGAGCGAGCGCATCTGCGTCGCGTAGCCGAACATCTCCGACAGCGGCGCGTGGGCGTCGATCACGTGGTTCCGCCCGCGCATGCTGGTATTGGTGATGATCGCCCGCCGTGAGCTCAGGTCGGCGTTGATCGCGCCGAAGTAGTCCTCCGGCGTGACAACCTCGACTTTCATGATCGGTTCGAGCAGCACCGGGCCGGCCTGCTCCATGGCCCGCTGCACGGCCTGTGCGGCGGCGATCTCGAAGGCAACCTCTGACGACTCCTCGGCGCTTTCCTCGGCGTCGATGAGCGTGACCTGCACGTTGATCAGCGGATAGCCGCCGAGCGCGCCGCTCTGCGCCGCGCCGCGGCAGCCGGACTCGATCGCCGGCAGCCAGACCGGGCGGATCCTGCCGGGCGGCAGGCGGTTGGAGAAGCGCAGCAGCGGCTCGCCCGGCGCGGGCGTGAACGGCTCGACGCGGACGGTGACGGCGGCAAACTGCGCTTTTCCGGCGGCCTGGCGCTGGATGCGGCCCTGGGCTTCGGCGGGGCGGGTGATGGTCTCGCGGTAGGCGACCCGTGGCTTGCCGGTCTTGGTGGCGACGTTGAGGTCGCGCTCGAGGCGGTGGCAGATGACCTCGAGGTGCAGCTCACCCATGCCCGAGATCACGATCTGTCCGGTGTCGGCGTCCTCCTTGAAGGAGAAGGTCGGGTCGGCGCGCGTCAGGGTCTTCAGCGCCGCCAGCAGCTTGTCGCGGTCGGCGGAGCTGCGCGGCTCGATCGCCATGCTGATGACGGTCTCGGGGAACTCGATGCGTTCGAGCAGGATCGGGTTGTTCGGGCCGCAGAGCGTGTCGCCGGTGAGCGTCTCCTTCAGGCCGATCACGGCGACGATGTCGCCGCAGAAGGCCTGCTCGATCTGGTCGCGGCGCTTGGCGAACATGCGGTAGAGCCGCGGCACGTTCTCCTTCCGCCGCCGGCCGACGTTGGTGACGCGCGAGTTGGCCCTCAGCACGCCGGAGTAGACGCGGACGAAGAACAGGTCGCCGTGGGGGTCGGCGACGACCTTGAAGACGAGGGCGGCGAGCGGCTCGTCGGGCGAGCACTTGCGCTTGAGGCGTTTGTCGGGGTTCTCGGGGTCGGCGCCTTCGATCGGGGGCACGTCGAGCGGGCTGGGGAGGAAGTCGCAGACGGCGTCGAGCACGGCCTGGACGCCGACGTACTTGAGCGCCGAGCCGCAGAGCACCGGCTGGCAGCGCAGGCCGATCGTGCCCTTGCGCAGGCCGGCGCGGAGCTGGTCGGCGGTGAGCGTCTCGTGCTCGAGGTAGTGGGCCATCAGCTCGTCGTCGAGCTCGGCGACCTTCTCATCCAGCGCGTGGCGGGCGGCGCGGGCGGCGTCGCGCAGCTCCGCGGGGATCGGCCCGCGCGAGAAGGTCGTGTCTTCGCGTTCGCCCTCGAAAAGAACGGCCTCCATCGCGATCAGGTCCACGAAGCCCTGGAAGGAGTTCTCCTCGCCGATCGGGATCTGGATCGGGATCGGGCGCGCGTGCAGACGCTCTTCGATCGAACGCACGGCGCCCGCGAAGTTCGCGCCGGTCTTGTCCATCTTGTTGACAAAGCAGATCCGCGGCACCTTGTACTTGTCCGCCTGCCGCCAGACCGTCTCCGACTGCGCCTCGACTCCCTCGTAGGCGTCGAAGACGACCACGGCGCCGTCCAGCACGCGCAGGCTGCGCTCAACCTCGGCCGTGAAATCCACGTGGCCGGGCGTGTCGATCAGGTTGATGCGGCAGTCGCGCCAGCTCAGCGTCACCGCCGCCGAGTAGATCGTGATGCCGCGCTGCTGCTCCTCCGCGTCGAAGTCGGTGATGGTCGTCCCGTCGTCGACGTCGCCCATCTTGTGGATCGTCCCGCTGTAGAAGAGCAGACGCTCGGTCGTCGTCGTCTTGCCGGCGTCGATGTGCGCCGCCACGCCGATGTTGCGTATTCTCGACAAGTCGTCCATGGCGCGGCGTCCCCGGCTCTCAAGCGACCAAAGCGGCGCATCGTACCGGCTGTTGCAGGCGTCAGAAAGGCGGCGCGGCGCGCTCGAAGCGGTTGTCCGGGGCGGGCGGATCGATGTGAACGCCGTGGCGCCCGCGCGGCGCGGCCCGGCGGTCGAAACACAGCCCGGGCGCCGGGTGGCCGCGAAGCCGGGCCGTGGAAAGCCCGGCTTCGAGACCGTCGGCCGGCCGGCTGTTTGCGGCGTCTCAGGCTCCGAAGTTCGCCAGCAGCACGCCGAGGTCGCTCTGGCCGACGCAGCCGTCGCCGTCGATGTCCGCGACGGGATTGAAGGCCGGGTCGCCGTCGCACTTGCCGAACGAGGCGAGAAGGATGCCGAGGTCGGCCTGGTTGACGTGGCCGTCGCCGTCGAGGTCGCCGGGAAGGCCGCCGCGGCCGGGCGCGATGCTGAAGACGCGCGTCGCGCCATCCGACGAGTTCTGGAAGCGCTGATCGCGGACGATCACGCGCACGCGCACGTCGGCGACGCCGTCGCTGGGGGGCAGCCGCCAGTCGAAGTGCTCCGCCGTCGCCGGCAGGTCGCGCACGATCGGGTGCCACGTTCGTCCGCCGTCGTAAGAGGCCTGGATGTCGAAGGAGCGCAGGCCTTCCGGCGCCGCGGCGGTCCAGGCGACCGGCACGACGCCGCCGCCGGGATACGACGCGCCGTGCTGCGGCGTGAGCAGCGTGACGGCCGGCGGGGTGAGGCCGAGGCGCGGATCGTGACGAATGGAGAAGTAGCCGTCGGCGAAGAACCAGGCGGCGTCGTTGGAGTTGTTTCGCACCAGCAGGGCCAGCCGCGCGCTGTCGGTGCTGACGTACGGGAACTTCTGGAAGAACTGCCCGTGCCCGGGGGCGAGATTCAGACCCAGCACCGCGGCGCCGTCGCTCTCCAGAACGACGAGCGGTTTGATCGAGGGGAAGCCTGTGACGGATCCCGTCCAGTGCATATCGGGGATCGCCTGTCCGGCGACGAAGGTTTGACCGGCGAGGTCGGTGGTGATCGTCAGCTCACCGCCGATGTTGCCCGAGGGCACGAGCACGGGCGTCTGGTCCCAGCCCTCGCGGCCGGTGGCGTCGACCGCGACGATTTTGAGGAACTGCGGCTGGTTGGTGACGGCGAAGCCCGGGCTGGGGACCGTGATCTCCCACGAGCGCGCGTCAGGCGGGATCGAATCGACCAGCACCGTGTAGCGGCTGGGATAATGCCCGTCGGGCGAGAACTCGATGCGCTGCGCCGCGACGGCGTCGTCGCTCTGAACATCCCAGCGCACGATGTACCGCGTGCCGGGGTCGAGCAGGAAGTCGGGGTGAGAGTAGTCCGGTGACGCGTACAGCCGTGTCAGGCCGGGCTCGACCATGCGCACGACCGGTGGATGATTCGCGAAGTCCGGCGCGGCGCTCAGGAACGGCTGATACTGTACGCCCGCGGCGCCGGCGCCGGTGATCGCGTCGCCCTGGCCGCCGGGGTTTCCGGGCGCCAGCGGCCCGGAGGGGTGTCCCCACCAGCAGTTGCGGGCGTCGGCGGAGGATCCCGGCTCGAAGGCGTCGAGGCCCGCTCCGTTGCCCTGGAACGAGTTGGGGTTACTCGCCTTGTTGAGCACGGGCGCGCCCAGGTCGGTGAAGCTGACCCCGACGCTGTTGCCGATGAACCGCGTGCCAGCGAAGTAGATCGAGCCGTACGTGTTGGCGTTGGCGCCGACCTGGTTCTGGGTGAAGACGCAGTTGTCAACGTAGAGGCCATTGTCGCTGCTGACGGCGCCGAAATCCGCGTGCCGGACCGTGCAGTACTCCATGCGCGAGCCGGTCGAGGCGTTGGTGATGAACGCGAGTCCGCTCCAGTTCTGGCCGAGCAGACCGCGGAACGTGATCGGGGTGTCCGGCAGCCCCTTGAGCACGCCGTGGCGCGTCGAGCGGAAGATCATCGACGCGTTCGGGTGCGCCGCCTCGACGACGACGCCCGGGTCGATCGTGAGATGTCCGCCGGGCAGGTTGCCGGAAGCGCCCGTGATTCGATAGGTGAGCCCCAGGCTTGGCCAGCGCCCGTCGCCCGCGAAACCGCCGACGCCCACGTCGATGGCATTAACGGCGTTTCCGCTGAGGGGCAGGACGCTATCGGGAGTCAGGCCGCCGTAGAGCCGCAGCGGATACGGGTTCCCGGAGAGGCTGACGTCGGGCTCGATGCGATACGTTCCGCCGTCGAGCGCAAGACCGGCGATCGGGCTGCCGGTGACGCTGACGCCGCCGATGGACATCGGCTGAACGCTCTCCTCGCGCGTGATGAGGAGTGAGCCGCCGGTGACGCTGTTGGCGCCTTGGAGCAGGGCGTAGCCGCGGAGGATGCTGAGCGTGGCCTGGTCGAGGGTGCTGTCGCGGACGATCGCCAGGGCATCGGTCAGGCCGACGTCGGCGCCGTCGACGAACGTGCAGCGCTCGATGAGCACGTAGGGCTGAGCGGCGGGGATCGGGTCCGTCCGCAGCACGCCGATGCCGGAGAAGCCGCTGTCGCGAAACACCGTCTCCGACCCGGAGCGCACCAATACCTGGCCGCTGAAATCGGCGAAGTCGGCCTCGATGACGCCGCCGGCGGCCACGACCATCGGCGGAAAGACGGTCGGGGCGTCGAGGCTGATCCGGCCGGCCGCCGAGCCCGCGAGCCGCAGCGTCCCCGAGACGGCCAGTTGCATTCCGGCTTCGAACGTCACCTGCACACCAGCCTCGACGAGCACGGTTGCGCCGGGGGGGATGCCGATGTTCTGACAGACCTGGTACGGGCTGCCGGCGAGAGTCCAGACGACGTTCTGCCCGGCGGCGGGAACGGGCGGCATGTTGCAGGGCGGCGGCGGAGGCGCACCGACGCTGAGTGAATCGAGGCCCGTATAGGAGGCGAAGCAGCCCCAGTTGCAGGCGTTGTCGATGTAGTAGCGCAGCGCCACGCGGCCGTTGCCCGGCAGCGTCACGCTGACCAGGTTCCATCCGCCGACGGGCAGCGGGTTCACGTCCTGGAGCAGCACGGTGAAATCGCCCACGGCGTTCGGACCGCTGCCCGTGCTCGTCCCGCCGCTCGGCGAATACCGCACCTGAAGCGTGTTGATGTTACTGCTGCCGTTGTCGAATACGAAGAATCGCAGCTCGTCACCGGCCTGCTGGCCGGGGACGGCGGGCAGGATGGCCCAGTTGCTGACCTTGCCGCCGAAAAAGTCGGTGCTGCTGCTGGTGACGGCGATGTATCCGGCGCCGTCGTGGGGCTGGGGAAACCCGGGGAGGGTTATGCCCTGTGCCCAGCTCTCGGAGCCCATGGGGGCGCTCTGGTTTCGGAAGATCCAGCCGGCGGCGATGAGATTCGCCGGACCGTGCTGTCCCTGGTTGGTCGGCCCTACGTTGTCGAAGCTCTCGTAGAAGCTTGCCTGGCCGCTGGCCTGAACCACCGCCGAGGCGGCCAGCAGCAACGCTGTCGCCGCCCGTAGTTCCTGACGCATTCGAGTTTCTCCGTTCGGTGTTGCCGGTTCCGGCCGTGCCCATGCGCTCCGATTGGCCGGCGCGCGCTCACCCGGGAAGAGGGCGCCGGCGTGTGCGGAAATACACACGTCCGGTGCGACGCTGTCACGGACGATAGTTCGCGCTCTTAATCCCAGGGTGGATTTCTGCGAACGGCGTTGGAGCCGTCAGCCGCCCGGAAGTGGTGCGGAACACGGCCCATAGGGGCCCGGGCGAACCCGATGGGGCCTGGGTCAAGGGGGCGCGCTCGCCATCGACCGCCCGAGCGGATAAGCTCCCACCCGCCGACGCCGGCTGGCGCGGGCGCCGCGGGTCATTCTCGTACGAGTTTCGGGTCGCTGTCGCCCCATTTGGTACGTTCGAGTTCCATCATCCGCAGAGGGTCGCCATGGACGCATTCATGCACGCGCTGGACCTCATCAACGTGGTTCTCTGGCACGACTGGGTATTGTACGTCGTGCTCGGGACGGGCGTGCTGTTCACGATCTGGAGCGGGTTCTCGCAGTACGTGGCGTTGACGCACGGCGTCGCGGCCATCCGCGGCGTGTACGACCGCCGAGAGGACCCGGGCGCGATCAACCACTTCCAGGCGTTATCGACGGCTCTGTCGGCGACGGTGGGGCTGGGGAACATCGGTGGCGTGGCCCTGGCGATCGCCCTGGGCGGGCCAGGCGCGGTGTTCTGGATGTGGATGGTGGGCCTGTTCGGCATGGCGTTGAAGCTGACCGAAGTGACGCTGTCCATGCTGTATCGCAACACGGACGACCCGGACAACCCGCACGGCGGGCCGATGTGGGTCGCGGACAAGGGGTTCGCGGCCTGGGGTCTGCCGGCGCTGGGCAAGCTCATCGGCGTGATCTTCGTCGTGACGTTGATCATCTCCGCCATCACCGGCGGCAACATGTTCCAGGCGTGGAACGTGGCCGAGATCACGGCCAGCTACTTTCCGAGCGTGCCGAAACCGGCGGTGGGCATCGTTCTGGCGATGCTGGTGGGGCTGGTGATCATCGGGGGCATCAAGCGCATCGGCGCCGTGGCGGGCCGGCTAGTCCCGTTCATGTGTCTGTTCTACATGGCGGCGGCGATCTACGTCGTGTTCGCCGAGATACGGCAAGTGCCGGAGATGCTGTGGATGATCTTCGTCTGCGCGTTCAGCCCGGCGGACGTGGACAAGGCGTTCCTCGGCGGCACGGCGGGGTACGCGTTCCTGTGGGGGATGAAGCGGGCGCTGTTCTCGAGCGAGGCGGGTCAGGGGTCGGCGCCGATCGCGCACTCGGCCGCCAAGACCGACCAGCCGGTGCGCGAGGGCGTGGTCTCGGGACTCGAGCCGTTCGTAGATACGCTGGTCGTCTGCACGCTGACGACGCTCGTAATCCTGCTGAGCGGCGCGTGGAACCGGTCCGCCGAAGCCGTTTATCCCGATGGCGCGGCGCTGGCCGTCGTGCCGGCGGCCGGCGCGAGCGACGGCAACGCCTGGACGCTCCAGACGCCGCCGCTGCCGGCCAAGTCGCGCGAGGCGCTTCAGACCCTGCGGACCGCGGCGCCGGGCTGGCGCAACGGCGAGACGATCTTCATGATTCTGCACGCCGACCGGCAATCGAACACGGGGCGCGATCTGCACCGGCTCGGCGGCACGGTCGTGGCGAAGGAGGACGGGAGTTTCGAGGCCGCCTGGGGCACGATCCGCTCGACGCAGAAGCCGCGCTTCAACGAGGACGCCGACGGGAGCCCGGACTACGGCGTGTACGGAGACTACGTCGGCGCGGCGCTGACGGGGCATGCGTTCGATCGCGTGGTGCCGGGGCTGGGGATGTGGCTGGTGACGATTGCGTGCTGGCTGTTCGCGCTCTCGACGATCATCTCGTGGAGCTACTACGGCGAGCAGGGAATGATCTACATTCTCGGCCAGCGCTCTGTCCTGCCGTACAAGTTCGCGTACTGCGCGCTGGTCGTCGTCGCGACGGCGGGGCTGATGCGCACCGACGCCGAGCTCGACGCCTTCACGGCCCTTGGCACGGGGGTGATGCTGTGGGCGAATATCCCGATCATGCTGGTCTTCGGCCCGATCGCGATGCGGGCCTACCACGACTACGTGCGCCGGCTGCGGCGGGGCGAGTTCCGGCCCGGCCCGCGTCCGCCGATCACGGACGTGATTGAAGGCAAGGACGTGCGCTAGGCCGGGCGGCGGCGCGCCTCCCGTCGCCCCTGGGCCGGTTCAGTCGAACTTCTGGGCCGGAGTCGAGATCGGCTCGTCCTTTTGCTCGGGGCCGCGGCGGCCGCGGGCCTCGCGGTAGGCGGGCATGCCGTCGGGCTCGGGGAAGGCGCGTGAGGCGTCGAATTCGTAGAGGTCGCACTCGCGCGTGAGGGTCTCGATGACGTCGTCGTAGACTTCCTGACGGAGGTTGAGCGGGAGATACAGCCAAAGGCGTGCCTTGTCGAGCAGGGCGACCTGACCGGCGGCGGGCTGGATCAGCAGGCCGCGCAGCAGGTCGGCGACGAGGTCGGGGAACTCAGGCAGGCGCAGCTTCTCGGAGGGTGGCGCACCGCTGCCACCCTGCTGAAAGTCGATGTGGAAGGTTTGTGCCTGCTTGATGTTCCGGGCGAACTCGGGCTCGTTCCCGCGGGCCAGCTCCTGGAAGCCGCGGATGATCAGGCCGGCGATGATACCCCGCGTCTCCTTCCAACCCAGGTCGGCTTCGTAGAACAGGTCGATGACGAAGTCGCGCAGCGCCTTGGTGTACTCGGGGTTGATCGACCCGTCGGGCTGGCGATACGTCTCGCGCAGGTAGTCGTAATAGGCCTGCGCGTCCTGCTCCTTGCCGTAGAAGTACAGCAACGAGATGATCTCGCGCAGGAAGTTGATGTGCCCGACGCGGTAGGTGCGCCCAGCGCCCTGCTGCTCCGGCTCGGGGTCGATCAGCGGCCCGTAGGTCAGATAGGCCTGGTGCAGCGGCTCGATGAAGTTCAGGTCGGGCGCAAAGTTGATGTACGAGAGGTTCACGTCGCCGTAGAACGGCTCGAAGGTCAGCTTGTTCCGCTGGAACAGGTTGCGCAGGCTGAAGAAGATCATGCGCGACGTGTTGGTCTTGTCGTTGCGGAACGTGCTGATCGTCTCTTCGGTCTGGATCAGCCCTTCGTTCACCCAGTACAGGCTGTGCGCATCGACGACGCGCCAGTCCATCGGCCCGAACGTCCGCACCAGGTCCGCCATCCGCTCCGGCCGCAGCTTGTAAACCTCCAGGAGCGTCTTGCGCTGTAGGAAGCGCAGCAGGGCCGCCCCGGCCGGGTCCTTGCGCGTCACACCCACGATCTCGTCGAACGCCGGCAGATGCGGGTCCGGTGGGCCCTCGAGCTCGGCCCGAACCTTGTCCTTGACGACCTTCTCCAGAATGCCCGGCGTATCCGCCAGCCGGCGGTAGCGCGAGAAGAACGCCCGCTCCAGCCCTCCCTCGCGCACGTACGAGTCCTCATCCAGCTTCTCATCGCTGATTCGCACCCCGATCTCGCGCAGCCGCGCCACCATCTCGCGCGTCGGCGGCGAGTCGGCGTAGAGCGCGGCCAGCGTGTGCGGGGCGGCCGCAATGGTCATCAACTCGTCGTAGGCGGCGCGCTGCGTGCGCTCCCGCGCCGTCCGCAGCGACGGCCCGGCCTCGGCCGCAACGCCGGTCTCGGGCAGGAGGTTCGGCGGCGCCGTCGCCGCGTTCGGATCGGGGAGCTGCGCGAGCAGGTGCGGCTCCTGCGCGGCGCGGGCGCGGCGGACGGCGGCGGCGAGCTCATCCTTGCCGATGCCGCCCCCGAGCGGATCGAACTGCTGGGGGGTGCCGAGGGTGAGGGGGTCCGGGGGCGGGCCGAGGACCCAGTGCATCTTTGCGGCCCAGTTGCGCTTGTAGGTCATGTGGTATTCGTCGGTGGTCTCGCTCATCTTGTTGACGAATATCCACGTGAGCTGTTTGTAGAGGTTGACGGCGCGCGGGTTGTATTGCAGCCCCTCGTCGCGAATCAGCTTGGCGCCGTTGTAGACCCAGTTCCAGCGCTCCTCGGGCGTGTGCGTCGTGACGGAGATGTTCCAGGCCATGTTCCAGGAGTGGAACTCCCAGACGCCGGGGAAGCGCGGCTGGAGCTTGCAGATCCAGCTCGCGAGCTGCATCGCGTCGAAGTAGCGGCCGTCCTGCTTGTACTGCTCGGCGCGGATGAACACCAGCGTCGTCAGCAGCCCCCGCAGCGGGCCGAGCGCCTGCACCAGCAGGGCGTACTCCGGCGGGACGCTCTCCTCGACCTTCTCCCGGCCGATCATGTTCAGGCTGCGGCGGCCCTCGTTGATCGGCGGCGTCAGCAGCGACGCCGCGACGACCAGGGCGCCGCAGAGGGCCAGGGCCACAAGCTGGATGATGCGCGTGTTCATCGAGATACCGCGGCGGCGATGCCGGTTTCCAGTCTGCCTGCGATCACACCTGCACCTCGGCGGCCTCGCGGGCGCGGAAGATCAGCCAGCCGGGCAGCACCAGCAGCAGCAGGCCATATCCGAGTGTATGCGCCGCGGCCCACAGAAGCTCGTCGAGGCGGATGTAGTAGCCGTCGATCAGGTTGCGGATGCCGCTGTAGCGCGCTAGGTCCGGAAAGGCGAACTGGATCAGCGGCACGAGCAGCGCCCGGATGAACGGGCCGAGGCTTCCGTACGGATCGTCCTTCGGCGTCAGGTACTGGTCGTTCGCGCCGATGGCCTCGAGCCAGACGCCGCTCGCCGCGCTCAGCGCGTAAATGGCGAACGTGCAGAACGCCGCCACCGGGAACGACGTGAAGGTGCTGAAGAAGACGCCCACGGCGCTGAGGAAGGCGACGTGCAGGAAAATGAACAGCACCGCCTTGGTGTAGTTCATCTCGAACGAGCCCACCCGGTACAGCACCTTCAGCGAGTCCCGGCTCTCAAAGAACACCACGAAGCCCAGCATCCGGTCTTCCTGCACCGGCGGATTGCCCACCAGCAACGCCGCCCGGCCGCCGCGAAGCATCGGCGTGGCGCCGGCCAGGAACTGGTGCTCCTGGTTCAGGGGCATCTTGAAGCGCGAAGGCGGGCCGAGCGGCGTCAGGGTGTCCGGGTCGCGGAACTGAAAGTCGAGCGTCACCAGGTCGTCGAGCGGCGGCGAGCTGGCGCGCACCCGGTACCGCACCTGGTAGACGGTGTCGGGACGCTCCGGCGGGAGCAGCCCCTCGAACTCGTACAGCTCGGCCTCGGCGACGTTCAGGCGCAGCCACTCGTCGCGGAGCTTCTGGACGTACTCGGCGACGGCGGCCTGGTCTCCGGCGGCGAAGAAGCGCCCCTGGCGTTCGACCTGCTCCTTGACCATCTCGCGCGCCGGGGTGAGAAAGTCGGGCTCGGTGGGGGAGGCGGCGGTCCGGGCGGTCCAGATGACGTCGCGGATGGTGAGGGCGTCGCGCAGGAAGAGCGCGGGGCGGTTCTTGATGAAGACCGCGAAGCCGTAGATGACCAGCGCGCAGAGGATCAGCATGCACAGCCCGAGCAGGTTCACACCCAGCCACTTGCCGATGAGAATCTGGAAGCGCGAGACCGGCTTGGTCACCACCAGATGCAGCGTCTGCGTCTTGAACTCGTTCGCCAGCGTCGCGCACGCCAGGAACGTGGACGCCACCGCCACCAGGAAGCCCACCGCGGTCAGCGAATACGACAGGAACGTCTGCAAACGCCCGGCCAGCGTCTCGTCTCCGCGCAAGGCGAACGGCAGGCGCAGCACGACGAACACCAGCGCGATCACGACCACCAGGACGACCCGCATCCGCAGGCCCTCCCAGAACGTCAGCCGCGCCACCGCCCAGACGCTCCTCAACTCGACCCACCCCCGCGCGGCTCCTCGCCGCTCAGTTCCGAAAGCAGCGAACGATCCGGCTCCGGCTTCACCCGCGCGGCGTCCGGCTTGCGCGCCTCCGTCGTTGCGGGCTGGCCGTCCGGGCGCGGTGCCGTCTGCCCGGCCGCCGTCAGCTCCGCCAGCACCGCTTCGGCCACGGGCGCCGGCGCCGGCGTCTCGGACTCGCCGGCGGCGGCCGGCTCGGGCTCGACGCGGACAAGCTGCTCGATCACCTCGCGGCCCTGCTGCTCGGCTCCGAGGAAGGCCGCGATCTCGCCGGTGACGCCGCTGCCGGCGGACTCGACCTGGCGCTCGTGGGCCTCGCGGACGATGCGGAGGAAGAGGTGCTCGAGCCGGTCGCGGGGAACGCTGACCGTCAGCGAGCGGCCCTCGCGCTGTCGAACGAGGTTCTGAATCTCGTTGATGGTCTGGGGCGAGAGGCGCTCGCCGGTGAGCTGAACCTGCTCGTTGCGTGCCAGGACCTGCTCCATCGTGCCGCTGGTCTGGATCCTCCCGCCGTAGAGGATGACGACGCGGTGGCAGACCTCCTCGACGTCGGCGAGCAGGTGGCTGCTGAGCAGGATCGTCTTCTTGAACTCCTGGCCGATGCGCACGATGGCGTCCTTGACGAGCTTGGCGCCCAGCGGATCGAGGCCGCTGGTGGGCTCGTCGAGGATCAGCAGGTCCGGGTCGTTGATCAGCGCCTGCGCCAGCCCGATGCGCCGCGCCATGCCTTTCGAGTATTCGCCCACCGGGCGTCGGGCCGCGTGCCGCGGCAGGCCGACCATGTCAAGCAACTGCGCCATGCGCCGGCGGCGCTCGCCGCGCGGGAGCTGGAAGAGCGTGCCGTAGTAGTCGAGCGTCTCGCGCGCGTTGAGGAAGCGGTAGAGGTAGGACTCTTCCGGCAGGTAGCCGATGCGGCTCTTGACACGCACGTCGTCGGGCGGGCGGCCGAAGACCGTGACGCGCCCGCGGGTCGGGTTGAGCAGGCCGAGAATGATCTTGATGGTCGTGCTCTTGCCCGAGCCGTTCGGGCCGAGCAGGCCGAAAATCTCGCCCGGGCGCACCTCGAGGTCGAGGTTGTTCACGGCGCGGACGCGGGCGCGGCGCCAGAAGTCGCGATAGACCTTCGTCAGGCCGACGACCGAGATGACCGGTTGAACGCTCACGTCCGGTGTCACTCCCGATTTCAGAGGATAACGCCGCCGGCCGCGTTGGCCGCCGCACGCCGGGAACGGGCCGCTACGGCTGCCCGGTCCGCCGATATCGTTCGCGCTCCGCTTCGAGCACGCGCTCCGGATCGCGGTTGGTCAGGATCTCGATCGTCCTGGCCCGCGGCAGGAAGAAGATCTCATTCTGAAGGCTGCCCAGCACCGCCGCGCGCATCCGCACCCACTCGCGGACGCGCGTCGTCTCCGGGTACTTGCGGTAGGCGGCGAGGTAGTTGACGAACTCCTCGTACTCTCGACGGACCGACTCGCGGGCCGCGGTCGCGTTCGACTCCGCCCCTTGCAGGATCTCCGCCACCTTGCCGCTGGCGGTCAACAGGACGGCGTCGATCTCGCCATGCAGCTCGGCCAGGCGCTCGGGAGACTCGCCGACGGTCTGCGCCGCGCCGTAGGCCTCGATCGCCCGCAGGAGGTCGGCGTACTGCGGGCCGGCGGCTTCGTTCAGAATGAGCGTGCGCTCGCGCTCCGCGTCACGCTCCAGGCGCTGCCGCTCGCCCAGGGCCACGTTCACGCGCTGAAAGGCGGAGCGCACCCGCCCGGGCTCGATCGTCTCCGCCGTGACCTTGCTGATGACCACGCCGGTCTCCAGCCGGGCCAGCTCGACCGAAAGCCGCGCGTGCACCTCGGCCGAAACGACGTCGGCGATCACCTCGCCGGGACGGCCGTAGCGCAGCACTTCCTCGACGCGCCGCCCCGCCACGGCCCGCACGACGGCGTTCTCGGTCAGGCGCTGAAGCAGGGGCTTGATGTCCTGTGGGGGGTTGCTGCCGATGTTTCGCACGTATTTGGCGGCGTCCTCGATGCGGAACTCGACCGACCACAGCCCATGCGACAGGTTGCGGTCACCCGAGAGCATCGCGCCGTCGTCGCCGGGCTCGAGCTTGTCCTTCTCCATCACGATCTGCGCCAGCGGCTGGCTGCCGAGGGGCTTGTTGGCGGCGTCGCCGACGCGCTTGAAGAGGAAGGTGTCGAACATCAGCGTGTAGAACTGGCCGGGGACCTCGATCTTGTGATCGAAGGGGTCGGGCAGCGCAAAATGCCAGCCCTGCTCGAAGATCGGCGTGCCGGTGGCCGGGTTGTCGCGCAGCGCCCCGAAGCGCGCGATCAGGCCCTGGTCGCCCGGCTTCACCTGGAACCATCCGGAGGCGAAGTACGCCACCAGCAGCACGACCATGATGACGCGCATCACGTTGAACCCGGCCCGCAGGGCCTGGCTCAGCGACTCCTGAGCCGGGTCGGAGAAGTGCGGCAGGCCGTCATCATCGTGATGATGGTGGTGGTGTGGATGGCCGCCGCCGTGGTCGTGATGGGCCAGCAGCCGGCGCTCAGTTGCCATCGTGGCCCCCTTCGGCGGGCCGCGGGCCTGGGATGGGAGCGACCTGCATGTCCGGCGAGCCGAACACGCGGAAGACGTCGGTGTTCCAGTCCAGGAAGACGGTGGTCTTGGTCCTCATCGAGTCGCGGAGGGTCTCGAGCCAGCGCAGCCAGATGTAGAGCTCCTGGTCCTGGGCCTCGATCTGGGCCAGGATGCGCGTGCTCGCCTGCGTGCCCTCGCTCTCGATCTCGGCGGCCTTGCGGTTGGCGAACTCGAGGATGCTCTTCTTCGCGGCCTCGGCGCGGCCCTTGATCGACAGCGCCAGCGAGCGCCCCTCCTGCTCATAGCGGCTCGCGATCGCGCCGCGCTCCGCGATCATCGCCTCCTGCACCTTGGCGGTCGCCTCGGCGGGCAACGAGATGCGCCGGATCGCGACCTGCACGATCTCCACGCCGTAGTCGTTCAGCGCGCCGGGGGCCACGCGGCGATGCATGTCGTTCTGAATCTCGTCGTGCGTGCGGGCGACCAGGGCGCCGTCGAGGTTCACGAGGTCCGAGAGCCGGTGCGAGCCGATCACCTCGGAGCGCGCCTGCGCCACGCGCGCCGTCAACTGCTCGATGGCCCGCGCATCGCTCGGCACGCGCGTCGTGAACAGCAGCGGGTCCTTCACCCGCCACAGGGCGAACACGCTGACCAGCACGTTCTGTCCGTCCTGCGTCTTCGTCTCGGTCTCCAGCGTGTCGAACACGCGCAGCCGCATGTCCACGCGGCGGATGCGCTCGATCGGCGGCGGCCACTTGAAGTGCAGCCCCACGCCGTTCGGGTCGCGCCCGTCCAGCACGCCCTCCGGCACGGCCTTGCCCAGCCGGACGATGACCACCGACTCGTAGAACGAAACCTGGAAGGTGACCATCCAGGCGATGAGCACGGCGACGAGCACCGCCGCCGTCAGCACCGTTACGATGGGTATCCTTTGCATGGCTGCTCCTGCCGCTCGCGGCCGCGGGTTGTTCAGGCCCGGCCGCACCGGCCGATTCCCGGCTCTACGCTCACGGATTCTGCGACATGCGCGTCGGCATGTCGGTCAGGCCGGGCCGCGCCTGCTCCTGCGCCTCCAGGCGCAGATGCAGCGTGCCCGGGTCAAACGCCAACAGGTACTTCCGCGCGTCGCGGATGCCCTCGGCCAGCACCTGCAAGTACCGCCGCGCCCGGTACACCTCCGGGGCCGCCTTGTACGCCGACCGCTCGTTGAGCACGCGCGCCACCTCGGCGGCGGAGCGCAGCTCGCGCTCCCAGCGGCGCGCCTGCGCCCCGGCCAGGACGACCGCCGCCTCGCCCTCGAGGCCGATCAGCTCCTGTTCCAGGAGTTCGTTCCAGAACGCGTGCCCGACGCGCGCCCCGCGCAGGTCGAGGAGCTGCTCGACCTCGGCGGCGGGGCGGCGCTGCGCCAGCCGCTCGCGCACCGCCCCGTGCAGGGCGTCCACGGCGGCCTGCGCCTGCTCCATGAGCGCCTGCGCCTCGGCGACGGCGCGCTGGGCCCGTTGGCGCTGCTCCATCGTGCGCCCCAGTCCCAGCTCCCAGTCGCGCTCGATGTCCTGCTGCTGCTCCTGGCGCTGCTGAAGCTCCCACTCCGCCTCGGCGTGCGCCCGCAGCGCGGGCTCAAGCCCGGCCAGCGCCGCTTCCTCTTCGGTCGTCAGCGGCGCCGCCGTCCGCAGCGACGCTTCGCGCATCGAGAGCACCTGCTCGTGCCGCCCGACGTTGCGGATCGCGTGCGAGAGCCGCAGCGCCCGCGAGCGGTCCCCCGCGACTTCGGAGAGCAACTGCGTCTCGGTGACGAGGGCGCGGCGGATCTCGGCGGTCTTCTCCATCTGCGCGGTCACGACCCGGCGGAAAGCCTCGGAGACGTTGCGCTCCGGGTGGACCTTGGGGAAGCCGACTTCGACGATCCGCAGGCCCAGGCCCAGGTCGGCGCAGCGCCGGTTGATGCGCTCGCGCAGCAGCGGGCCGCCGCTCGACATCAGCTCGCTCATCAGCTCGTCGATGGTTGCGGCGGCGACGAATTTCGTGACTTCGTTCCACGCCACGAAGCGCAGCACGCGGTCCGGCTCGACGGCGCTGCCGGTGTAGTCGCCGAGGCGCTGGGCGTCGATCGCGTACTGGATGTAGACCTCGATGCGCACGAGCTGAACCGGGGCGGCCGCCCGGTTGGGGTCGGACTCCGCCGCGGCGCCCAGGACCGCGCGCTCACCGCGGGGAATGGCGATGAGCAGGTCGAAGTGCTCGCGGCCGGCGTGGAGGTCGTCGGTCCACAGCTCGACCAGCTCGGAGCTGGACGACTTGCGCTTGGCGGGGTCGGGCTGGTCGCCGATCTTGTATCCGACGAAGAACTGCTGATAGACGCCGGTGTCGTACTTGTAGGCCAGCTCGAAGGGCGCCGGCCACTTCAGATGGATGCCTGGGCCGACGCCCTCGGTGCTGAGCGGGCGGCCGAAACGCTCGATGATCGCGCGCTCGTTCGGCCAGACGATCACGACGCCGGTCAGCAGCCACAGGACCAGCGCCCCGAGCCCGATCAGCGGCGCCAGCGTCCGCTGAAGGAGCTGGTAGAACCACGTCTGCGAAACGCGGAAGCCGAACTGGTAGTTCACCGCTTCGGCGAGGCTGTGCGCAATGCCGCCCGGCTCGGCGATCAGCCCCAGCAGGCGGCTGTCAAACGCGGCCCGCGGCTCGGTGCCCGGGCTGCGCGGACGGTAGCGGTCCATCACGAAATTGATCAGCGTCTCGGCCCCGAGCAGGACCATGATCAGCGGCGTGGCGTACGCGACCGCCCGCTCCCACCAGTCGGCGCCCTGGTACAGGTAGACGCCGAAGCACACCGCGACCGCCATCGCCACGATGGCGCAGGCGAGCATGTACGAGCCGCAGGCCCGCAGGAGCTGCCAGGCGGCGACGCGGCCCATGCCCGAGGCGTAGCGCGACAGGAAGAACAGCGCCAGCACCACGATCGCCAGCAGGATCAGCGAGAGCTGCACGTTGCCGAGGATCTCACCCAGCGGCGCCGTCACGAGCAGCTTGTGCACGACCTGCCAGCGCCACAATCCGACGCCCAGCAGGTAGCCGCCGATTACCACGGCGAACGCCGGCACCATCCACTGCTGCATCCACGCCAGGCGCTGGCCGGCGATCGCCAGCCCGCTGCTGACGCCGCCCTCGCCGCCGAAGAGCGCCTCGCCGCCGCCGCTGGCGCGTTTCTCGCGCCGCAGCTCGTCGAGATCGAGGGCCTCGAGGTCGGCCAGCTCGTGCTGGCGGAAGACCAGCAGCGCGACGAACCAGATCAGGATGCCGCCGCTCAGCAGCCAGGCCAGCTCGAACAGCGCGATGGAGCGCGTGCTCAGGGCCAGGGCGGCGACGCCCGCGGCGCAGGCCGCCTGCACGAGGAGGCCGAACAGGCTGATGGACCGGCTGCGTGCGTGGGAAGTCTCATTCACGATGGGAGGCCCTCTTGGGTGCGCCCGCGGATGCGCCGCGGCGGCCGGGTCTGCGCGAACGTTCGGCTGCCGGGCGCGTGTGGTTTGTTGTCGAAAGCGGCGCTCGTGCTATGATCCCCGCGGCTCGCCGGCCGCTTCCACCGGGCGGCGCGGCGGCCGAGAGACAAAGGAACCGGGCACGCATGTTCGCCAAGCTGCTGGCCATCAGCGCCAACACGTTCGCCGAGACGATCCGTCAGCCGATATTCGGCGTGCTGACCTGGCTGGCGGCGGGGTGGCTGGTGCTGGTGCCGGCGTTGTCGACGTTCTCGCTGGAATCGGGCGGCGACAACAAGATCATGAAGGACGTGGCGTTCTCGACGATGCTGCTGTACGGGCTGATCGGGGCGGCGTTCAGCGCGTCGAGCGTGATCACGCGCGAGATCGAGAGTTTCACCGTGCTGACGGTGGTGTCGAAGCCCGTGAGCCGGCCGCTGTTCATCGTCGGCAAGTACCTGGGCGTGATCGCGGCCATCGCCGTCGGGCACGTGCTGCTGTGCCTGGTGTTCTTCATGACGCTTCAGAACGGCGTCATGGAGAGCACCGCGCACAAGTTCGACCAGCCCGTGATCGTCTTTTCCATCGTGGCGCTGGCGATCAGCCTGGCGGCGGCGACCTTCGGCAATTTCAACTACGGCTGGCATTTCTCGACCGCGCTGTTTTCCTGGGTGATCCCGCTCGGGGCGCTGGCGACCGTGGCGACCTTCCTGTTCGACCGGCAGTGGCACTATCAACCGACTTTCCTGCCCGACGCCGACTCGCTCCAGGCGCTGTATGCCGTCGTCCTCGTGTTCCTGGCGGTGCTGATTCTCGCGGCCTTCGCCGTCGCCCTCAGCACCCGCTTCAGCCAGATCGCGACGCTGACGCTGTGCTGCGGCATCTACCTGCTCGGGCTGCTTTCCGACGGTTGCTTCGCCGCTCATGCCCAGGAGGGCCTGCAATACCGCGTGCTAGCAGCCGTCCTGCCCAACTTCCAGTTCTTCTGGCTCGGCGACGCGATCACCCAGGAGCTGTTCATCGCCTTCGAGCACGTCCTGCGCGTCGCCGCCTACGCCCTTGTCTATTCTGCCGCCATCCTGGCGATGGCCGTTTCGCTCTTCCAGACGCGCGAGGTCGGCTGAGAGCCGCTCGCCGAGGCCTCCTCTACACCGGCTGGAGCGCGACCTTGCCCGGCGCGGGGGCCGCCGGCGCCGGGCGCGGCCGCGGCATGTGGCTCTCCACATGCTCCGCGAAGCGCACCATCCGGGCGCTGTTGAACACCACGATTGCCGAGCTCAGCATGTGCGCCACCGCCGCCAGCGTCGGGCCGATGTACTTGAACAGGATCAGCGTCTCGCCCGCGATGATGAAGCACACGCCGAACACCAGGTTCTGCCAGATCACGTTCGTCGTCGCCCGCGACAGGTTCACCAGCAACGGCAGCCGGCGCAGGTCGCTGCTCATCAGCGCCACGCTGGCGCTGTTCATGGCGATGTCGCTGCCGGCGGCAGCCATGGCGATGCCGAGGTGTCCGGCGGCCAGGGCGGGGGCGTCGTTGACGCCGTCGCCGACGACGGCCACCGTGTGGCCGCGCTCCTTCAAAGCGCTGACGAGCGCGAGCTTGTCCTGGGGCAGGACTTCGGCCTGAACGTCGGAGCAGCCCATTTCCTTCGCAACGCGGCGGGCCACCGACCAGCGGTCGCCCGTGACCATGATGAGCTGCCGCACGCCCGCGTGGCGCAGCTCGTCGAGCGCCTGGCGCGCCTCGGGCCGCGTGCGGTCCTCGAGGCCGATCCAGCCGAGCGCGCGGCCGTCCCGCGCCACGAACAGCGTGCTGAGTCCCTCCGGCTCGCGGTGCTTCTCGTCGTCGGCGAACCTCAAGTCCACGCCGGTTTCGGCGACCCAGTTCCGCCGGCCGACTCTTACGACGGCGCCGTTGACGCGCGCCTGCACGCCCTTGCCGGGCGTCTCCTCGAGCGCCGTCGCCTCGACGGCCTCGATGCGCGCCTTCTGCGCCACGGCGACAATCGCCCGCGCCACCGGGTGTGTGCTCAGCCGCTCCACCGCCGCCGCCGACAGCAGTTCCGCCGCATCGACACCCGGCGCGGGCGTGAGGCGGGTGACGGCGAGCTCGCCGGTGGTCAGGGTGCCGGTCTTGTCGAAGACGACGGCGGTGAGCTTGCGGGCCCACTCGATGTTGCTGACGTCCTTGATGTAGATGCCGACGCGCGAGGCCGCGGACAGGGCCGCGACGATGGCGGTGGGGGTCGCGAGGATCAGCGCGCAGGGGCAGGCGATGATCAGCAGCGCGATCGTCACGCCCATGTCGCGCGTGAAGAACCACACGACGCCCGCGATCATGAGCGTGATCGGCGTGTACCAGGCGGCGTACTGGTCGATCAGGCGCATCAGCGGGATGCGCGTGCGCTCGGCGTCGAGGATCAGGCTCTGGACGCGGCCGAGCGTGGTGTCGGGACCGGCCTTCGTCACGCGGACCTGGAGCGCGCCCGTGAGGTTGCTCGTGCCGCCGAAGACCTCGCCGCCTTCGGCCTTCTCCGCCGGGAGCGACTCGCCGGTGATGTTCGATTCGTTGATGGTCGAGTGGCCCTTGACGATGACACCGTCGGCGGGAATGTTGTCGCCGGGGCGGACGATGACGACGTCGCCGGGCTTGAGGTTGTGGGCCTCGATCTCTTGCTCGGCCCCACCGGGCCCGAGGCGGCGCGCCTTGGTGGGCGTAAGATGCATGAGCCCTTCGATCGCCGCCCGGGCGCCGAGCGCCGTGCGGCTCTCGATGAGGTTGCTCAGCAGCAGGAAGAAGGCGACGATGCCCGCGGTCTGGAAGTCGCCCATGGCGAACGCGGCCAGGATCGCCAGCGCCACGAGTTCGTCCATGTGCATGTGGCCGGAGAAAAGACACTGGATGGCGTGCGCCCACAGGGGCACGGCCAGCAGGATCGCGCCGATGCCCGCCATGACCTTGGCGTAGAAGTTGTCGCCGTCCGCCGCCGCGTCGGGAAACACCCATTGGGCCACGAACGAGCCCAGGATCAGCACTCCGCCCAGCAGCGTGGCCACCAGCTTGACGGTCGCGCGCCCCGTCTCGAGCTGGAGCGACATGCGATCATGTTCCATAAGCGCGCTTACCCCAGATGGGCCCGCAGGCCCCGCGGACTGCTCCGGAATGGCCCGAGCAAACGTCCAGCTCTCGCCGTGCCGCTCGCCGACACAGGCCCGAGACGATTACGCCACCCACTCGGGGGCGGTTCGACCGGGGACCAACGAAAAAACTTCGTGCAGCGGCACCGACAAAACGGGCGTGCGGCTGCTGGCAGACCGGAAGGGATCACTTCGCCGGCTTCGCCGCTGCGGCCGGGGCCGCCGCCGGGGTCTCGCCCGCCGGCGCGGCCTCTTTCTTGGCCTTCTTTCCGGCCTTGGGCTTTCGGTGGCTGACCTTCGGCAGCCCAAGCGGGCTCCGTGAATCGTCCCAGCCGCCGGAGCTCTTGAGGATGGCGACGCGCTCCGCCCGGCTCAGGACGTTGCGGTGCCGGGCCAGCGAGCTCTTCATGCGCAGTGAACGGTCGACCGACATACCTGTCACTCCAACGAGTTGCGAAAGCCCGGAGTATAGCCCGGCCCCACGCGGTCGCCAAGCCCGCGAGCGGTGATTCAAGAACCGGCGCGGGCGCCGGCGGGCGCGATGAGACGGTTCGCGAAGCCGCGGCGAGAGCCGCCGAGGCCGCCGCGCGGCCCCAGGCGACAAAGGGTGAGCGACGGGGCTCGAACCCGCGACCCCAAGGACCACAACCTTGTGCTCTACCAACTGAGCTACGCTCACCAGCGCAGCGCCCATTATAGTGCCGGCGGGGACTCGGTCCAGCCGGGCGCGCACAGGGCATTTTCCTTGACTCACCCGCCCGGTGGTATCGTAGAATCCCCCCGGAGGTCCGGGCAACGTCTCCGGCAGGCTGCCTGCCGCCCGCGGCGAAGAAGCACGTCTTCGAAACAGCGAGGTGCCAGATGCCCACCGTTCGAAACATCCTCCAGGAGCACGGCGACGGCATGGTCGTGGTCGACGTCCGCGCCACCGTCCAGGAAGCTGCCCGGCTCATGGCCGAAAAGCACGTCGGCGCGGTGGTCGTGACGCGCGGTGGCAAGGTCGCGGGCATCTTCACGGAGCGCGACCTGCTGACGCGGGTGGTGGCGCCGGAGCGCGTGCCGCGGGAGACTGCGGTCGAGAGCGTGATGACCACGCCGGTGGCCTGCTGCCAGCCGGAAACGACGCGGGCCCAATGCCGGGCGATCATGCGGAGCAAGCGCATCCGGCACCTGCCGGTGGTGGAGAGCGATCGCCTGCTGGGGATGGTCTCGATCCGCGATATTCTGGAAGACGTGGCCGCGGAGCAGGAGCAGGAAATCCGCCATCTCTACGAGTACATGCACGGAGCGCGCTGAGCGGGCCGGGGCTTGGCCAGCCGCCGCCCGGGGTTGGGGCGGCGACGCGGGGAAATGGGCGTTACAGGACTCGAACCTGTGACCTCATCCGTGTGAAGGATGCGCTCTAGCCAACTGAGCTAAACGCCCATCTGGCGGTATTCTCGACAACGGGCTCCGGGCCGTCAACTGGCGCTCGGGCCGGCGCGCGGCGGGGGCGGCTTGCCTGGGCGCGCCCATCGGATATTCTCACCTATCGGGTATTCTCGACAGGCGCGGCGGGCCGCATTCTGAGGCGCGCGGCGCACTTGCGGGCACGGGCCGTGCCTGAGCCGGCGCGGTTGGAGACGAGCAGCAGCCATGGAAGCGATCCTGCGCAGCACGGAACAGCAGATGGAGAAGGCGGTTGAGCACTTGCGCACCGAGATGCGGGGCATCCGCACCGGCCGGGCGTCGCCGGGGCTGGTGGAGGGCTTGCGGATCGAGGTGGCCTCGTACGGCTCGACGATGACGCTGAAGGAGCTGGCGAACATCGCGGTGGCCGAGGGCAACGTGATCGTCATCAAGCCCTTCGACCCGACGACGCTGAAGGATATCGAGAAGGGCATCGAGAAGAGCGAGCTGGGCATCAACCCCCAGAACGACGGCAAGATGATCCGCCTGCCCGTGCCGCCGCTTTCGACCGAGCGCCGCAAGCAGCTCGTCGCCAGGGTCAAGGAGCTGTCCGAGCAGCAGAAGGTCGCCATTCGCAATCACCGCCGCGACGCCAAGAAGGCGCTCGACGCCGGCCAGAAGGCCAAGACGCTGACGGAAGACGACGTGAAGCGCGGCGACGAGCGCGTGCAGAAGCTGACGGACGCGTGCATCGCCAAGGTGGACAGGCTGGTCGAAGAGAAGACCAAGGACATCATGGAAGTCTAGCGGCGGGGCTGAGGGGGCGGGTGCGGCGCTGGGCTCAGCGTTGACGGGGAGCGGGCGATCGTGAGCAGGCCGGCGAACTTCGGGCTTGAGCCGCTCGGCGCCGGCGTGGGCCTGCGGCGCGAGCACTACGGCGAGATCATCGAGCGCCGCCCGGCGGTGCGCTGGTTCGAGGTGATCCCCGAGAACTACCTGCACCGCGGCGGCTTCGTAACCGACCGGCTGCGGCGCATCGGCGAGCACTACCGGCTGATCGCGCACGGCGTGTCGCTGTCGATCGGCAGCAGCGACCCGCTGGACATGGCGCACCTGCGTGCGGTCAAGCGCTTCTGCGACGAGATCGGCAGCCCCTGGTTCAGCGACCACCTGTGCTTCACGATGGTCGACCACGTCAACCTGAACGACCTCATTCCGCTGCCTTTCACTGACGAGGCGGTGCGCCACGTCGTCGCGCGCGTCAAGGTGGTGCAGGACGTGCTCGAGCGGCCGCTGCTGCTGGAGAATGTCACGTACTACATGGCGCCGTCGCGCTCCGAGATGAGCGAGGCCGAGTTCATCTCGCGCATCGCCGAGGAGGCCGACTGTGGCCTGCTGCTCGACGTCAGCAATGTCTTGCTCAACAGCCGCAACCAGGACTACGACCCCGTCGCCTTTCTCGATTCGCTCCCGCTGCACCGCGTGGGTGTTCTGCACCTGGCCGGTTTCGAGCCCTTCGACGGCGTTTGGCTCGATTCGCACGCCAAGCCCGTCGACCCGGAGACCTGGACGCTGTTCCGCGAGGTGATCCGCCGCATCGGGCCGACTTCGCCCCTGGTCGAGTGGGACGCCGAGATTCCCTCGCTCGATCACCTGCTGCACGAGGCCGACCTGGCGCAGCGCATCATGGACGAGACCGCGGCCGAGCGCACCGCGCCGCCAGCGTGAGATCATGGCCCTCGCCGGCGTCCTCTCCGCGATTCGCCAGCTCGTGCTCGACGGCCCGCCGCCGGGTGGAGATGCCGTTCAGCGCCGCGCCGACCTCGCGCAGCGCTTCCCGGGCCTCGCTCCGCGCGAGCTCGACGACCTGGCCGCGATTCCGCCCGAGCGCATCCGCGTCTACACCCGCCTCGTCTTCGCCGGCGAGTGCTCCCTGCTCGAGTGGGCCTGCCCGCTCAGCCTGGCGGCGATGCACGCCCTGGCGCGCGAGGCCGGCGACAGGCGCAGCCCGCGCGAGCTGGGCCTGGAGCTCGTGCACCGCATGCACGCGCACCGGCCGTGGCGCTCGCCGTCGGTGCGCGAGCTCGTCGCGAACTTCCAGGCGTTCGTGCGCGAGCGATGCGCGGACCCCCTGGCCCGCTGGAGCGGCCTGGCGGACCTCGTCGACTTCGAGCGCACCGAAACCGAGGTCTTCTACGCCGCCGATACGCCGCTGGCGCCGGTCTCCGCTGCGCAGCTAGGGCAGATGACGGCGATGTCGGTAGGGGAGCTGCTGGAATGCCGCGTCGCCCGGCCCGCGTACGTGGCGCTGCGGCGCTACGGCTTCGACGTCGCCGCGTTTGCCGAGCAGTATCGCGGCGTGCGGCCACTGCCGTCCGCACCCGATCCGCCGAGCCGGCCCTGGCTGGCGGCGTGCGGTCGGGCGGCCGAATCGGGTGCTCCGACGTGGATGACGATGAATGGTCCGGCCGAGTGGGCGGCACTGAGCGCCTGCGGAGACGACGCGCCGGTGAGCCTGAACGACGTGGCCGCGGCTTTCCTGAACGAGATGATCGCCGGGGCGCAAGCCGGCGCGAGTCCGATCGACGAAGCCCGGGCGTTCGAGCAGTTCTTCGCCCTGCTGGCCCGCTGCTTCGACGCCGGCGTGCTGCTGTCGGCGGAATCGGGCGGCCGCTGAGCGCCGCTGGCGGGCCGGTGCCTGATCGTCAGCGCGGCTTGACGGCCAGCACGTCGTAGACGGGCGGCGCAACGAAGAACGAGTTCGGATCGCGCGCGCGCTCGGCCCAGTCGCTCTCGAAGTCAGCCTGATCCTGCGCCGTCAGGAAGCCCTCGCGCACCATCGCCGGCACGAAGTTGCGGAAGAACGTCGCCGGCCATTGCCACAGCGGCTCGTGCGGACGGGCCACGCGAAGATGCGGCCGAAGCTCGCGCAGCTCCAGGCCGCACTCGGCGAATAGCTGCGGCAGCCGGCCGACGACGTCCGGATCGCCGCCGTGGGCGCGCCAACTGCGGTTGACGGCGTCGACGATGCGGGCAAAGACGGGGCTGCGCGGCGCGAGCGTGAGCGACGCGTAGTCGAAGTAGTCCTGCACGGCCAGCGCCGCGCCCGGCCGAAGCGCGTGGGCCACCGCTCGGAGGACCGCCGCCGGGTCCGGCACGAAGCACAGCACCCAGCGGGCGTAGGCGCCGTCGAGGCTCCGGGCCGGCAGCTCAAGCCGGCCGACGTCGGCGGCCAGCAGCTCGACGTTTCCCACTCCGCGGGCCGCACACTGCGCCCGCACGTGATCGAGGAAACGCTTTGAGGAATCGACGGCGATGACGCGGCCCGCGCTGCCGACCAGGGCCGCGAGGTCGAAGGTGGCGAAGCCGGGGCCGCATCCGATATCCAGAACGGTGCAGCCGGGGCGGAAGCCGGCCCGCTCCCACAGGGCGTAGGCCTGGGCGCCCCACAGACGATGCTGAAGGCCCAGGCGCTCGAGCTCGGCCTCGTTTGTGCCCAGGACGTATTCGTGGTCGACTGCCGGCTGGGCCGCGGTCGTACTCATGCCCTGCTCCACTCTATTGCCGACACCGCCCGGCGCGCATTGTTGTCGTCGCGGCGCACGTGGGCCGGTGCGCCATCCTCGCCGCGCCCGTCACTAAGCGCTTGCGACGGCGGATCCCTATGGTCGAGTTCGAGAGGCACTCGCATACGCTTGATCGTACCATTAGCCAGGTTCCGTGATAGCCTCAACCCGCCGATGCCTGGTCGAGAAATCGTCCGGCGCAGCCGCCTCCTCGCGGGCGCCGCTCGGATCATGCAAGAGCCTCTCGCGGCGCGACGACTTCCTCCCGGTCGCGACCTGACGCGGGCCTCGGGCGCCTCTCGGCCGTTGAGAGCCGCGCCAGGCTGCGTTAGATTCCCCGCAATCCGTCCTGCGCCTTGGGCCGCCGGGCCGGCGGGCCTTCGTCGAAAGGAATGACATGTTGCGCCTGCCGAGACTTCTGTCCCACGCCCTTCCGTGCCTGCTGGCCGCGCTCGTGCTGTTTGGTTGGCCCAAAGAGGCGCCGGCACAAGCCGGCCAGTCCGCCGGCGCGCCCCCGGCGAGCGCACCGGCCAGCGCGCCGGCGGACGGCGCCGGCGAGGAGGCCGAGGAGAAGAGCAAGTCGGCGGTGGAAGCGGCCATCGGCGGGTTGCGATTCCGCGCGCTGGGGCCGGCGCTGATGTCGGGTCGCATCGGCGATCTGGCGGTCGATCCGGCCAATCCGCACCGCTACTACGTCGCGGTCGCCTCGGGCAACGTCTGGAGGACGACCAACGGCGGCGTGACGTTCGAACCGATCTTCGACAAGGAGGGGGCGTACTCGATCGGCTGCCTGGCGCTCGATCCGCGCAATCCGCACGTGCTGTGGGTCGGCACCGGCGAGAACAACAGCCAGCGCAGCGTCGGCTGGGGCGACGGCGTCTACCGCACGCGCGATGGCGGAAAAAGCTGGCAACACGTGGGTCTGAAGCAGTCCGAGCACATCGGTCGCATCGCCATCGACCCGCGCGACAGCAACGTCGTCTACGTCGCCGCCCAGGGGCCGCTGTGGCGCGACGGCGGCGATCGCGGCCTGTACAAGACCAGCGACGGCGGCGCGACGTGGGAGCGCGTGCTGCACGTGAGCGACATGACGGGCATCAACGAGGTGCACCTTGATCCACGCGATCCCGATGTGCTGTACGCCTCCGCCTATCAGCGCCGCCGGCACGTCTGGACGCTGATCAACGGCGGGCCGGAATCGGGGATACACAAGTCGACCGACGGCGGGCGCACGTGGCGGCAGCTCAAGAGCGGGCTGCCGGGCGTGGACAAGGGCCGGATCGGCATGGCGATCTCGCCCGCGGACCCCGACGTGATCTACGCCATCGTCGAGGCCGCGGAGGACAAGGGCGGCGTCTTCCGCTCGACCGACCGCGGCGAGACATGGGAGAAGCGCAGCGGCTACATGACTAGCAGCCCGCAGTACTACAACGAGCTCGTCTGCGACCCCAAGAACCCGGACCACCTCTACGCGCTCGATACGTTCCTCATGGAGTCGCTCGACGGCGGGCGGAACTTCCGGCGCGTGCCGCGCATGAACCGCCATGTCGACGACCACGCCCTGTGGATCGACCCGAACAACACGGACCACTTGATCGTCGGCAGCGACGGCGGACTCTACGAGACCTGGGACCACGGCCGCAACTGGCGCTTCGCGCCCAACCTGCCCGTCACCCAGTTCTACCGCGTCACCGTCGACAACTCGCTGCCGTTCTACTGGGTCTACGGCGGCACGCAGGACAACAGCACGCTCGGCGGCCCCTCGCGCACAACCGACAGCATCGGCATCGCCAACGAGCACTGGATCATCACCGTCGGCGGCGACGGCTTCGAGACGCAGGTCGATCCGCAGGACCCCATGATCGTCTACAGCCAGTGGCAGCACGGCGGCCTCGTGCGCCACGACCGCCGCAGCGGTGAAGTGCTCGACATCAAGCCGCGCGAGAAGCCCGGCGATCCGCCGCTGCGCTGGAACTGGGACTCGCCGCTGCTGATCAGTCCGCACGATCACAAGCGGCTGTATTTCGCGGCGAACATTCTGTTCCGCTCGGACGACCGGGGCGAGAGCTGGCGGGCGGTGAGCCCGGACCTGACGCGGCAGCTCGACCGCAACCAGCTCGAAGTGTTCGGGAGGATTCAGAACGTCGACGCCGTCGCCAAGAACCGCTCCACCTCGTGGTACGGGAACATCGTGTCGCTCAGCGAGTCGCCGCTCGTCGAGGGGCTGCTCTACGTCGGCACCGACGACGGGCTGATCCAGGTCAGTGAGGACGGCGGGCTGAGCTGGCGGCGGAGCGACACGGCGCCGCACGTGCCGGAGCTGACCTACGTGAGCTGCCTGTGGGCCAGCCAGCACGACGCCGACGCGGTTTACGCGGCGTTCGACAATCACAAGCGCGGTGACTTCAAGCCGTACCTGCTGGTGAGCCGCGACCGGGGGCGGACGTGGGCGTCGATCGCGGCGGACCTGAAGGAGCCGCACGTCGTGTACAGCGTGGTGGACGACCACGTGAAGCCCGACCTGCTGTTCTGCGGGACGGAATTCGGCGCGTTCTGCTCTCTGGACGGCGGGGAGCGCTGGCGGCAGCTCAAGAACGGGCTGCCGACGATCGCGGTGCGCGATATCGCGATCCAGAAGCGCGAGAGCGACCTGGTGCTGGCGACGTTCGGGCGGGGCTTCTACGTGCTGGACGACTACTCGCCGCTGCGGCACCTGAGCGAGGAGCGGCTGGCGGAGCCGGTGATCTTCCCCATCAAGGCCGCGCTGCGCTACATGATGATGAGCCGGCTGGGCGGCGAGGGCGGCCGCGGTTGGCTGGGCGCGACGCACTGGTCCGCGGAAAACCCGCCCTTTGGGGCCGTCTTCACCTACTACAACCCCGAGAAACTCCGCACACGCAAGGAAAAGCGGAAGGAGGCCGAGAAGGAGGCCGAGAAGGCCGGCCAGCCCTACCGCTACCCGACGATCGACGAGCTGCGCGCCGAGGACGAGGAGCGCGAGCCCGCCCTCATCCTCACCGTGCGCGACGCCGAGGGCAACGTCGTGCGCCGCATCGGCGGCTCGCGCGAAAAAGGGCTCCACCGCGCCGCCTGGGACCTGCGCTATCCGGCGGCGGTGCCGATCTCGCTGCGCGGCGAGGGCGAGCGCGCGCCGTGGGACGATGTCCCTTCCGGGCCGATGGCGCTTCCCGGCCGCTACACCGTGGAAGTGTCGAAGGAAGTCGACGGCCAGGTGACGCGCATCGCCGGGCCCGCCGAGTTCGACGTCGTTCCGCTCGAACTGGCGACGTTCGCCGCCGCGCAGCGCGAGGAAGTGCTGGCCTTCCAGCGCAAGGTGGCCCGCCTGCAACGCGCCGTCCGCGGCGCGTTGCGCTCCGCCGACGAGGCCGAGTCGCGACTGGCGCACATTCGCCGCGCGGTCGCCGCGACACCGGAGCTCGATGCCGCGGTGATCGCCGACGTCGAAGCGCTCCAGGCGAGGTTGAGCGGGCTGCTGACGGCGCTGCGCGGCGACCGGGCGCGCGAGAGCCGCGACGAGCCGGTCGGGCCGTCGATCCGCGAGCGCGTGGAGACGGTCGTCGGCGGATTGTGGAACGTGACCTCGCCACCGACGCGCACGCAGCTCGACGGCTATCGCTACGCGGCCGGCGAGTTCGAGCCCGTGCTGGCGGCACTGCGCAAGCTGATGCTGGAAGACCTTGTCGAGCTTGAGGCGCGGCTGGAGGCGGCGGGCGCGCCGTGGACTCCCGGGCGCGTGCCGCAGTGGGAGCCGGAGTAGCCGCGCGGCCTCTACGCCGTGCCGTCCGCCAGCGCGGCGCCGGCCGCATTCATGAAGATCCGGTTGCTTTCGAGCAGCCCGGGCAGGTCGAGTAGCTCCGCCGCCGTGCACCAGCGCATCTCGGCCACCTCGGCCGGATTCGCCACCAGGCGGTCATCCGTGAGGTGCGCGAGCCACCAATGCAGGCGCAGTCCGCCGTCCGGACGCGTGTACTCCCACAGCCGCCGCAGGGGCCGCACCTCGCCGCCGACCTCCTCGCGGAATTCGCGCACGGCGGCCTGTGGCTGGCTTTCGCCGGGCTCGATGGCTCCGCCGACGAAGCACCAGGCGCCTTCGGCGAGCGTGCCGGGGGCGCGGCGGATGACGAGGAAGCGGGCGTCGCGCATGACGACGACGACGACGCCCTCCACAACGCGGGTGTGATCCGGCTCGCTGCGGCCCTCCACAGGCGGCCCTACTTGCGGACCATGATGGCGGTGACCTGGTTGCCCTTGGGATCGACGCCGACCACGCGCATCTTGTGGCCGAGGACGATCAGCTCGGCGTCATACGTGCGCGGCTCGCCGTCGTCCGGCGAGAAGGTCAGCTTGCCGCCGTTGAAGGTGTAGCGTCCGCTCGACGGGTGCGGGCCCTGGCCGACGTCGATGAGCGCGGTGTAGGTACCGTCGTCGTAGAGGGTGAAGTCGGCCAGCGCGTAGTGCTTCGAGGCGCCTTCCGGACTGATCGACTCCAGCTTCCAGCTTCCCGTCACGCAGCCGGCGAGCAGTGCCCCGGCGGCGGCCAGGCTTGTCAACGCAGCGATGCGCATCAGAACGTCCTCCAGAACTCAGGGGTGCCCGCGGTACAAGGCCGGATTATGACGACTCGCGGCGTGCGTTCAAGCGCCCGCGGCCCGCGCCCCCAGGCACGCGGCCAGCAACCGCTCGCAGCCGTCGCGCATCACGTCCGCCGTCGGCAGGCCCGTTTCGCCCTCCAGACGCTCCGCCTCTGCTCGGCCCGCCGCCTCGGCCAGCGTCACCGTGTTCAACGCGATGGCGACGACCCGCGCCGGGTGCAGCAGCGCCGCCGCCTGCTCGTACGCCGCGATCTGCCGGCGAATCGGCGCCAGCGGGTGATGCGGTTCGGCGTTGTGGCGCTCGCGGCCGGCGTGATGGACCAGCACCATCGCATCGGGGCAGGCGCCGTGCAGCAGGCTGAGCGTCACGCCCGAGTATCCCGGGTGGCCGATGCTCCCCTGGCCCTCCACGACGCACAGGTCGCAGCCGGCCACCGAGAGGACGAGCTCCTCGACGGCGCCGGCGACGAAGTCCGCGACCACCGCGTCGATCGCCACGCCGCGCCCCTCGATCATGACGCCGGTCTGGCCGGTGGCGACGAAACGCGCGTCCAGTCCCGCGGCCCGTCCGGCGCGCGCCAGCTCGACCGCGGCGACCATCTTGCCCACGTTGCAGTCCGTGCCAACGGTGAGGACGCGCCGGCAGCGTGTCTCGCGCGCCCTGGCGCTCGCGACGATCTGCTGTACGGGCGGCGTGCGAAGATCGAGAATCCGCGGGGCGGCGGGGCGCGCTCGCACGGCCGTCGCCGGCGAAGACCCGCTCTCGTGCACGCGCGTGAGCGCTGTGAAGCGTGGATCGTCCGCCAGGCGCGTGTGCAGCCCGCTCACGACGTCGATTCCCATGCGCAGCGCCGCCTCGACGTGGCGGGCCATCTCCTCCGGCAGCGCGCCGCCCACCGGCGCCACGCCGATGAACAGGGCATCCGGCCGCAGAGGCGCCGCCTGCCTCACGTCGGCGATGATCGGCACGCGCGGCGCCCACGGCACGACGGCGCGCAGATCGCCCCCGGCGGCCGCCGAGTCGACGACCGCCACCACGTCCGGCGCACGGTAGCGCAGCAGCACGGCGGCTGTCTTGGAGGAGAAGACGCCCAGCCGACCCTCGGTCAGCAACAGCAGGCGCCGGTAGGCGGGGAGCACGTGCATTCAAGGAATTGTAAAGGCGCGAGGCCGCAGAACGGGGCGGGTGCGGCGGCGCCGGGGGGACGATCGCGGGTCCGCACGGGTGCGGCCCGGAACCCCCCGGCGCGGCCCGGATCAGGCCGCGACCGCGGCTCGGATCGGGCGTTGCTGCCTCAAGTTTCTCTTGAATCTGCCCATCTCGCCGGGGTATGGTCACCGTGGGTCCGCCCTGGCGGCCAGCGGGCCTGGCATGGCGCCCTCTTGCCGCCGTGCCGGATGCGAACCGAGGAGGAGGCCATGAGACAGACGGCAAGTAAGGGCGGCCGCCACGGCACGCCGGGCATGAAGCGAGCGACCCTCGGGCTGATGGCGACGACAGCGGTGTGTCTTTCCGCGCCCCCGGCGCTGGCGGGTGATTTCATCTTCGACACGGCGGCGAACCCGACGGCGAACCCGGCGGGGCTGATCATCAGCGACTGGAACTACCCGATGCACCGCTTCGAGGTGACGCAGCCCGTCACGGTCGGCACGGTGGGGGGGTATTTCAGCAACACCACCGGGTCGAGCAAGGACATCTTCTCCGCGATCGTCCAGCTCACCGGACCCTCCGACATGCCGGATTCGCTCGGCCTGACGTCGCCGGACGTTGTGGCGCGGGGGCTGGTCACGGTCGGCACGACCGCCGGGGCGTACGAGGGGCCACTGCCGGTGACGTTGCAGCCGGGTTGGTACGCGTTGGCGTTCGGGACGGGGGCGTTCGGGGCGTCGAGCGTGCCGTCGCTGTTCGGCATGGGCATGTTGCAGCACGACGTCGACCTGGCGCCGACGCAGCTCGCGTTCGTGGCCATTCAGCCCGGCCATCCGACCTTGCAGCCGCAGTTCGTCGTCGTCAGCATCGTCGTGCGCTTCTACGCCCGGGAGGGCGCCATCGAGTGCCCCGGGGACCTCAACGGCGACCTGGCCGTCGATCAACAGGACCTCGGTATCCTGCTGGCGGCGTTCGGCGTCAACGGGAATGGCGACCTCGACGGCGACGGCGACACCGACCAGAGCGACCTGGGCATCCTGCTGGCGGCGTTCGGATCGAGCTGCGAGTAGGCGCGACGATCGCGGGCGCGGGCTGAACAGCAGGCGCGGCTCAGGCGGCAGGCGCGGGTCGGGTCAGGTGACTCGTCGCTCGCTCACGCCGGTTCACGTCTCTGGAGACGTGCGTCGGCGGCGCAGCGTGATCAGCGCCACCGCCGTGACGATCAGCGCCATTGCAGCGATCTTCAGTGGCGTCAGCGCCTCCGACAGGATCAGCCACCCCAGCAGCACGGCGACGACGGGATTCACGTAGGCATAGGTCGCGACGCGCGCCGGGGGTGCGACGCGCAGCAGCCAGACGTAAGCGCTGAACCCGATCCACGACCCGAAGACGATCAGGTAGCCCATCGCCGCCAGGGAATGCCACGTGACGCCCGCCGGGCTGAAACGCCACGCCTCCCCCAGCAGCAGGCCCGCGACGATTTGCAGGCCGCCGCCGCAGATCATCTCGATGGCGGTGGCGACGAGCGGGGCCCGTGGCAGGTCGGCGTGGCGCGAATAGAGCGAGCCGACGGACCAGCTCAGCGAGGCGAGCACGAGCGCCGCGGCGCCCCACGGATCGATGCGTTCGACCACCCGGCCCGAGAGGCCGAGCGCCGCCGGGTAGACCAGCACGACGAGCCCGAGCAGGCCGAGCAGCAGCCCGGCGATCTCCAGCACGCCGGGCCGAACGCCCCGCGGCCCGAGCGCGTGCAGCAGCACCATCCAGATCGGCACCGTCGCCACCAGCAGCGCCGCCGGCCCGGACGGCACGTACTGCTGGGCCCACACCACCAGTCCGTTTCCGCCGAGCAGCAGCAGTCCGCCGGCGACCGCGGCGCTGCGCCAATGCGCCGCCGTCGGCCACGCGGCGCCCCAGAAGCGCAGCCAGGCCAGGAGCAGGGCGCCCGCGGTGACGAAACGCACGCCCGCCATCAGCAGCGGCGGAAGCGTCTCGACAGCGACGCGGATGGCCAGGTAGGTCGATCCCCAGATCAGGTACACGGCGGCGAAAGCCGCCAGCACGCCGACCAGCGGGGGAGCGGATCTCGCGGTTTCGCGAAGATCGGGCAGGTTGGCGGCGGAGGGTGTCGCGGGCGTCTCGGCGAGCGTGGTGCCCATATGCGGATGGTACGCGTGCGGCGCGCGGCGGTGCGAAAGGCGCCGGCCGCGGATCACTCCACCGTGACGGCCTTGGCCAGGTTGCGCGGCTTATCGACGTCGCAGCCGCGCAGGACGGCGGCGTGATAGGCCAGCATTTGCAGCGGGATCACCGTGACGAGCGGCTGAAGCAGCTCGGTCACGTCCGGCACGTACAGCACATGCTCGGCGAGGTCGGCGATCTCATGATCGCCCTCGCTGGCGATGGCGATCACGCGTCCGCCGCGGCTGCGCACCTCGTTGATGTTGCCGAGGACCTTCTCGTACCAGTGATCGCGCGGGGCGAGGACGACGACGGGCATGTCCTCGCTGATCAGCGCGATGGGGCCGTGCTTCATCTCGGCGGCGGGCAGCCCCTCGGCGTGGATGTAGCTGATCTCCTTGAGCTTCAGCGCGCCCTCCAGCGCCACGGGGTATTGCAGCCCGCGACCCAGGTACAGCCAGTTGTTGGCGTCGACGAACTCCGCCGCGATCTGCCGCGTGGCCGAATCGAGTTGCAGCGCCTTCTCGACCGCGTCGGGAATCGCGGCCAGGCCGCTAAGGTACTGGAAACATTCCTCGTGGCTCAGGTGCCGCCGGCGGCCGAGAAACGCGGCGATCATGGCCAGCACGGTGAGCTGGCCGGTGAACGCCTTGGTCGAGGCGACGCCGATCTCCGGGCCGACGTGCAGGTAGACGCCGGCGTCGGTCTCGCGGGCGATGGTTGAGCCGACGGAGTTGACGATGCCGAGGGCCAGCGCGCCGCGCTCGCGTCCCTCGCGCAGGGCGGCGAGCGTGTCGATCGTCTCGCCGCTCTGCGAGATGGCCAGGACCGTGGTGCCGTCTTCGATGATCGGGTTGCGGTAGCGGAACTCGCTGGCGTATTCCGTCTCGCACGGCACGCGCGCGAGCTGCTCGATGAGGTACTCGCCGACGAGCCCGGCGTGCCAGGCCGTGCCGCAGGCCGTCAGGATGATGCGCTTGGTCTTGATCAGCTCGCGCGAGACGCTGGTCAGCCCGCCGAGCACGACGCGCCCAGCCTCCAGGTCGAGGCGGCCGCGCATGCAGTTGCGCAGCGACTCAGGCTGCTCGAAGATCTCCTTGGCCATGAAGTGCTGGTGGCCGCCCAGCTCGAGCTGCCGGAGCGTGTACTCGACTTCCTCGATGTCCTTGCTGACCGGGGCCGCGTCGAGCGTCGTCGTGCGGAAGCCGTCGCGCGTGACGATCGCCACCTCGTTGTCGGAGAGGTAGATCACCTGTGACGTGTGCTGCACGATCGCCGCCGCGTCCGACGCGACCACGTATTCCCCATCGCCGATGCCGACGATCAGCGGGCTGCCGCGCCGTGCCGCGACGATGGTGCCGGGCTCGTCGGCGTGCAGGGCGGCGATGCCGAAGGTGCCGCGCACCTCGCGCAGCGCCTTGCGGACCGCGTCCTCCAGCTTGCCCTCGTAGAAGTAGCCGATGAGCTTGGCCAGGATCTCGGTGTCGGTCTGGCTCTCGAAGGTCAGCCCCGCCTGCGCCAGGAACGCCTTCAGCGCCCGGTAGTTCTCGATGATCCCGTTGTGGACGATCGCGAGCTTGCCGCTCCGGTCCGTGTGCGGGTGCGCGTTCGGCTCCGTCACGCCCCCGTGCGTCGCCCAGCGCGTGTGCGCCATCCCCAGCGTCGCGCCCTCCAGCTCGTGGTCCAGCTTCTCCTCCAGGGCGCTGATGCGCCCGACCGACCGGCGGATCACCAGCCGGCCGTCTCGCACGACCGCGATGCCGGCGGAGTCGTAGCCGCGGTAGTCGAGCCGCTTGATGCCCTCCAGCACGATCGGACACGCCTCGCGCTCGCCGATATACGCAACGATCCCGCACATCGCTCTGCTCCACTCCCGCAGACTCGCTGCGCTGCTGCGCGCCCGCGAAATGAACCACGCCCCCTCCACGCACCACGTACGCGGCGCACGGGAGCACGGTTCAGCGGTTCTGATAACCGGTGAATCGCGGGATCCCCGGGCGGATCGATTCCCTCGACACCGTGCGTATTGTGGGGGCGCGCTCCGCTGATTGACAAGCCGCCCCCGGCATCGAAAGCACCTCACAGCAGCGGCTTGTGCCCCGCGCAGCGCCGCCAGTACGACAATTGGCCCGTGTGCGTCGCCAGGTGTGTCGTCAGCAGGTGGCTGATCAGGTCCGCCTTGGTGCGGATCGGCGTTCCGTCGAGCATGCCTAGCCCGTGCGCGTCGCCGTGTGCCGCGGGGTCGGCCGTTCGCGCCGCGTCGACCGCCGCGCGATAGCCGCCCTGCACCGCGGCGAGCAGCTCCTGCTTCGGCGGATACGTCGCGTCGGGCGCGGGCGGCGAGCCGGGTGAGAACTGCTGGTGCCACGGCTTCGGCAGGCGTGGCGCCTGGCCAAGCAGCCGCAGCGCGAAGTCCGAGACCGACGCCAGGTGGCCGAGAATCCAGCCCGGCGGGTTGCCGCCGTCGCCGGTTCGCTTTCCCAGCGCCTCTTCCGGGATGTCGGCGGCGATCTTGTCGAGGTAGCCCAGCAGGAACGTGCACAGGTTGCACTCGCGCTCGTAGCCCATCGTTGTCACTCCTGGCCCGCGCCGGCTTGCCGGCGAGAACGGCCGGCGCGGCGGCAGCGGTGTCGCCCAAGGATGCCGGCGCGCGTGCGCCGGCGACAGGCTCAGATTGTAGGCGGATTCTCGACGGTCCGCGCGTCGCGGATGTTGCCGGTGTTCAGCGTGCCGCGCGGCTCGAAGAGCAGCACGAGGGCCTCCTGCTCGGCGACGGGCATGTGCTCGACGCCGCGTGGTATGACGACGAGCTCACCTGCTTTCAGGTGCACGTCGCCGTCGCGCAGGCGCATCGTGAACGCCCCTTTCACGACGAGAAACATCTCGTCCTCGTGCTCATGCTGGTGCCAGAGGAACTCGCCGCGGAACCGGGCGAGCTTGACGGCGCAGCCGTTGACCACGCCGGCCACGTGCGGCTGCCAGGGCGCCGGGATGCGCTCAAAGGCCTCGGCGAGGTTGACTTTACGGACGGTCGGCGGCACGTGCCTTACTCCGGCGCTGGGTGGTTTGCCGCGCGCACAGGCTGAAGGCCTGTGCCACACTTTCTCAAGGGCTCCATCAGGCTTTTGCGTCCAGCTCATAGGCCCTTCGCAGCCACGTTTCGACTTCGCCGTCGACCTGGTCCGCCGCCTTGATTTCGAAGCGATGCGTGATGCGGTCTTTCTTCGCCAGGCCGCCGGTGTCGATGAGGCGTTTCGGAAGCCGGGGCTTGCTTGCCTTGATGAGCGGGCCCAGCGCCAGGCCGAAGTCGATGCGCGTGCGCGTGCTGGGCCTGATCTGCGCGATGACGTGGTTGCGGAAAAACGGCACGATCGTCTTGCAGGGGCACACCTTCACGTCGCCGCCGAGGCCCCGGCCCAGCCTGACGAGCGCGTCGTGAATCGGCCGCAGCCCCGCCTTCGGCCCGCTGTACATTTGCTCGACGTACCTTGCCGCCGCCGCAAGATACGTCTTCGGCGATTCCTCGAACGTGCCGGTGTCCCCGAAGGCCTTCTCGGCAAGCCACCAGGCGGTGTTGCCGCCGATGCCGTGCTCGTCCCTGAGCCACTGGCGGCAGGACTTCTCGTCCTTCGGGCCGGACTTGCGGATGAAGGCCATCCACTCATCGAGCGAGCGGCCGGTCTTTCCCTTCAACTCGGCCACCCACTTGATGATCATGCCGACCGAGGGGTGCACGTCGTAGGTGGGCGTGCCGGTTCGCGCGCGTGCGGCCTTAGACATAATCGCCTCCCGCTTGCGGCTCTGCCGGCCGCTTCGCGCATGCTACCACACGTTGCCGTGCGGCGCGGTCTTCACTCTGGAGGCCGTCGCATGAACCGTCACGAACCGGGAGAAATCAAGCACGAGAACCGGGAAAATCAACCATGGACCCGGAGAGCCGTTCGGCGCAACCGCTACCTAACGGTCGCGGCTCGCATCGGGTAGGCGCCGGGACGCCACTGGTTCGACCCGCGCCGCTCGCCCAGTATGGTCCGCATGCCCTTTCTCACGCTGGCAGTTCCGCCGCCGCGCCCGGCGGGTTAAACTCCCGGATCCGGAGGGCGCGGCGGCGTTCTGCGCGGCGGTGTTGTGCGCGGCGGCGTTGTGCGCGGCGGGGGAGATCGCAAGGAGATCGGCGATGGGCCAGGGCAACGGGCTGATGCAGGGCAAGCGGGGCTTCATCTTCGGTGTGGCCAACGACCATTCGCTGGCGTGGCACATCGCCGAGCAGTTGCACCAAAACGGCGCGGCGCTGGGCTTCAATCACCTGCCGAACCCGAAGATGGAGCGCCGCGTGCGCGAGCTGGCCGAGCCGATCGGCGCGAAGCTGATCGTGCCGTGCGACGTCTCAGACGACGAGCAGATCAGGGCGGCGCTGCACCAGGCGCGCGAGACGATGGGCCCGCTCGATTTCGTCGTGCACGCCGTGGCGTTCGCCAGCCGCGACGCGCTCTCCAAGCCCTTCTACGCCACCAGCCGGGCCGACTTCCTCCAGGCCATGGACATCAGCGCCTATTCGCTGGTGGCCGTCTGCCAGCACGCCCTCCCGCACCTGGCAGAGGGCGCGGCGATCCTGACGCTGACGTACATGGGCTCGGTCAAGATGATCCCCAGCTACAACGTCATGGGCGTCTGCAAGGCGGCGCTCGAATCTTCGGTGCGCTACCTGGCCGCGGAGCTCGGCCGCGAGAAGAAGATCCGCGTCAACGCCCTGTCGGCTGGCCCGGTGCGCACGCTCAGCAGCGCCGGCGTCAGCGGCTTTGGCAAGATGCTGGAGCACTACCCGACCAAGGCGCCGCTGGCGCGCAACATCGAGGCCGCCGAGGTCGGCAAGTCCGGCCTGTATCTGCTGAGCGACCTTTCCAGCGGCGTCACGGGCGAAGTCCACTACGTCGACGCGGGTTACAACGTCGTCGGGTGGTAAGCGGCCGCCTCCGTTGCGCCCGTCTACCCCGGTTCGGTCGCGCCGGCCGGGTGAGCCCGAACTCGGCGCGACCTGGCGGTTCCCGTCAGCAGCCGCGTCTGCGGACCAGCGCGAGTGCGCCCAGCCCGAGGAGCAGCAGCGACGCCGGCTCCGGAACGATGTTTCCGATTCCGCCCGATCCGCCCATGTAGACGACCACCTTGTTGAACGCCGTCGGCTGACCGTTCTGAAGGATGGTCAGTGGGCCAATCCGGTTGGCGGAGTGGTCGCCGTAGGCCACGGTCGGCTGATAGTGTGGCGAGTTTGGATTCGTGAACGCATCGAACGGAATCCAGCCGACCTGCGTTCCGTTCATCAGGAACTTCAGCCCGCCGCTCTCGTCGGTCTCGTGGTCAACGTCGATCAGATCGAAGCCGAAGCTCGTTAGCGGTTGCGCAAACGTCAGGAAGATCTGCCCGGCCGGCCGGTTGCCCTCATCGTCCGGGTTGTCGATCAGGCCATCGCCGTTCGCGTCGGTCTTGTTCTCCGCGATGATGAGAATCTTGCCGACGTCGGTGTGCGGGGCCAGGTTGCCGGCGGGCCAGTTCGGCCCCTCGAGGTCGGGGTCGGCGGTGTTCGTCTTGTTTGTGTCAAAGATGATGGCCAGGTCGAAGGGCCTGTTTGGGTTGTTGGCCGCGACGGTCATACCCGGAACCTGGTTGGTGACAATCGTGCCATGAGGCAGGCCGTTCAGATTGAAGCTGCTGGCCAACCCGTTTGCCGCGCTCAGCGCGGCGAGAGAAACCGTGAGCAATCGACGCAGCATTCGTCCCCCCTTTTTTGTAGCTAGCGTTCTTGCTTGATGACTTCCGTTCCGTGACCGCTCCCGAATAATAGGCGACTGCGACCTCAGAATCAAGCTAATTATTTGTTCTTAATAGAGTTGCAGCAGCGAAGCCGCGCCTGTTTTTACAGGAACCCGCCGCCTCGAACGATCGCCGCCGGCGTGTCTATTCGGCCAGGGCCTTTCGCACGCGCTCAAGCAGCCGCTTGGTCGCCCGAATCCCCTCTGGCTCGCTCAGGCGACCACCCTCGTACTCGATCCCGACGTAGCCGCGGTAGCCCGCGTCGACCACGATCTTCATCATGCGGCGGAAATCGGTGTGAATCTCGTCGCCGGCCTCGTCGAAGTCGTGGCTCTTGGCGCTGACGGCCTTCGCGAAGGGCATCAGCTCGCGGACGCCCTGGTAGCGGTCGTACTGCTTGCCGTCGCCGAGGTTGAAGTTGCCGAAGTCCGGCAGCGTGCCGCAGCGCGGATGATCGACCATTCGCATCACGCCTGCCAGCCACGCGCCGTTCGACGACAAGCCGCCGTGGTTCTCGACAATCACGTTCAGCTCGTGCCGGGCCCCGAACTCGGTCAGCCGGCGCAGCCCGTCGGCCGCGAGCTTCTGCTGCTCCTCGAACGTGCCGCTGCTGGCGGCATTCACGCGGATGGAGTGGCAGCCGAGGGCTTTCGCCGCCTCAATCCAGCGATGGTGGTTCTCGACGGCCTGCCTGCGCCGCGCGTCGTCGGGGTCGCCGAGGTTGCCCTCGCCGTCGCACATGATGAGCAGGCTGCGCACGCCGGCGTCAGCGGCGCGCTGCTTCATGTCGCGCAGGTAGTCCGCGTCGCGGGCCTTGTCCTTGAAGAACGAGTTGACGTACTCGACGGCGTCAATGCCGTAGTCACGCTTGGCCGTCGCGGCGAAATCGAGATGAGCCAGCCGCCCTTCGCGCAGGGCGCGATGCAGCGACCACTGCGCCAGCGATATTCTGAACAGTGGCTCGTCGCCCGCTCCCGCCGGCGACGCCTCCGGCCCCCGCTTCGTGGCGCCCACCGCATCGAGCTGCGGCCACGGGGCGAAAGCCGCGGCTGCACCCGCCAGGCCCAGGCGAAGGAACACGCGGCGATCCGGCTTGTCTGTTGGCGGCATGCGATTCTCCGACGAGGCGCACCGGGCCTGACCGTTCGGTGCATGCCGCATTCTAACCGGACTGAGCGTCGGTCGCATCGACGGGCAGGGTCAAGCGCGTGACCAGGCTCGGTGACGCACAGCCCCGCACGGCGTCTACTTGCGCACGCGACCCTTCACAAGAGGCAGCCTGTGTGCCTCGTTAGTGCAATGAGCAGCACATCTCCGACTCAATGTCAAGGTGAAACGCTACATTCTTGCTTCTCGGCGTGTCCGGATCCACGCCCCGAGGCGCCCTTCGCGTTGAGCGGTCGCGCGCCGGCGGCAAGAAGGACGGACCGTTTCCGAACCAATACACTGTTGCCGGGCCATCGGCCCTGGGAGAAAGCTCATGCGATTCGCTCTGATCCTCTGCTTGATCGCGCCGGCGCCGGCGGCTTCGGCGCGCGCGGCGGAGCCGCTCACGCAGGCCGACCTGCTGAACCGCCTGATCGACCTGAACCGGCTCAGCCTGGCGCCGCCCGCCGGCGAGCGCTACGGGCTTTTTTCGAGCCGCGGGGCGGCGGGCGGGGCGGCGAGCGTGGGCGGCGCGGCGAGCGCGGATGCGATCCGCTTCCTTTCGCGGACGCCCGACGGCTGGGATGTGATGGCGGAGATGGTCGGCCCGGGGGCGATCACGCGGCTGTGGTGCGAAGCACCGCAAGGCGAGCTGCGGCTCGTGATCGACGGGACGACGGTCGTGGAGACGCCGCTGAAGGAGCTGTTCGCGGGCGGCGTCGAGCCGCTGGGCGAGCCGCTGGCCTACCAGACCGGGCCGGGCGGCGGATGGAACTGCTATTTCCCGATCGCCTACGCCCAGCGCTGCCAGGTGCTCGTCCGCGAGTGCCGATCGCACTATCAGGTCGACTACGTGACGTTTCCGCCGGACACGCAGGTCGAGCCGTTCTCCGCGGAGCTTGATGCGGCGGGGCTGGAGGCGCTGAAGGCCGTGAAGTCGGCGCTCAAGCACGGGCTGAAGGAGGCGCAGCTCCTCGGCGGCGCCAAGCCGATGACGCTGGCGATCCAGGACGACGTCAAGCCCAAGGGCAAGCTGGGCGACAGCGTGGAGAAGGCGGGCACGGTGCGGGCCTTCTACGTGGCGCTCACCGACCGCACCGAGCCGCGCGACCTGTACGCCCTGGGCCAGGTCGTGCTGCGCATCTGGTTCGACGGCGAAAGGCAGCCCAGCGTCGAGGCCCCACTGGCCGACTTCTTCGGCTCCGGCTTCGACCGCACGCCCTTTCGCAGCCTGCCGCTCGGGACAGACTTCTGGAGCGACATCCCGACGGTCTTCGTCAACGAAGGCTGGTTCATGTACTGCTTCTTCCCCATGCCCTATCGCAACGGCATGCGCGTCGAGCTCGAGAACCTCTCCGGCCGCAAGATCGGACTGATGATCTACATGCGCATCGACCGCCGCGACCCGCCGGCGGACGCCCTGCGCTTCAACGCGCGCTTCCGCGCCGAGCGCCCGGCGAAATCGGCCGAGTTTGACGTGCTGCGAACCGCGGGCCGCGGCCGCGTGGTCGGACTCGTGCTCAACGTCGATTGCCCGCGGACGGAATGGTGGGGCGCCGGCGGATACAGCATCGCGCTCGATGGCCGCTCGCCGGTGCTCGTGGGCGACGGCGTGGCCGGGCTGCTCGGCGATGCCCCGGCGCTGCGGCTCTTCGACCGCCCCTTCCACGGCGTGACGCGCACGGGGCCGTATGGCAAGCAGTCAGGCTATCGCTGGTTCATCGGTGACTGCGTGAGCTTCGACGACGGCGTGCACCTGCGGATCGAGAATCGCCAGGAGGCCGGGGCGCGCGACACGGACTACAGCAGCGTGGTCCACTGGTACGGCGGGCCCGGGGTCAAGGCGAGCGGATTCGAGCCGTTGACGATTGAGCGGCTGACGGTGGCCGGCTTCCGCATGCCGGGCACGGTTGAGATCGAGGGCGCCATTGACGGCCAGGGCTGGGGAAACGTCCTGCCGCAGAGGCACGCGGGGGGCGTCGAGCTCTCGGGCGAGGCGGCGGCGAGCATCCAGTCGGACCAGCCGCTGACCGTGCGGCTGGTGGCGCCGCGCGACGGGAAGTATGCGCTCAGCGTTCGAGCGCACCCGCGCCGCTCGTTCGAGGCCATCGAGGTGGCCAAGGCCGACGGCACGCCGATCGGCACGGCGCACTACGACCGGAACGCCGACAACGGCATCTACACGCTGGGCGCCGTTGAGCTGAGGGCCGGCGAAAACGCGCTGCGCGTGCGCTGCACGCGGCCGGCTATCCTCGACTGCTGGATACTGCGGCCGGTGGAGGAGTGACGCGCGCCGCGGCGCGACTGCGGCGGGCGGCGCGCAGCCCGGCCGCTTCGCCCACGTAGCGGCGCGGTCCGATGGCGCCGTACCGGCAGAGCACCTCGTGCTCGCGGACGCCAAGGTCGGCCGCCAGTTCCGGCTCCGCCAGCCCGTCGCCGAGCAGCACGACCTCGTCGCCGGCGCGGTCGGCGGGATCGACGCTGACGAAGGCGGAATTCATGCCGACTTCGAGCACGCGCTGCCGCCGGCCGTTGATCAGGGCCGTCGCGGGTGCGAGGCGGTTGCAATAGCCAGCCAGGATGATGCCGACATGCGAACAAGTGAACCCCGTGTATCCGACGGGACCGCTGGCGGCGCGAACGCTGGCCAGCCGGGTCGAGACGCGCAGCGCCCCGCGGTACAGCGCCAGGCCCGGCCGCACTGCGTCGAGCCAGCATTCACGATGAGGCAGTAGCGACGTCGACGCCGCGTGCAGCCGCGGTCCGCGGCCGGCCGATCGGGCGCCGATGGCCTCCGCCGCCGCCAGGAGGCGCGCCGCGGCCTCCCGCGTCGCGGCATGCGTGGCGAGGTCGGTGATGCGGGCGCCGCGGAACAGGCTCGCGGCCTGGTCGAGCGTGCAGCCGAAGCGCTGCATGCCGGTGTCGATGCCCAGGGCCGCGTCGATGCCGCGGTAGCGCGCCGCGTGTTCGGCGGTGAAGACGGTGGGGCGCAGGCGCAGCGCGGCGTAATCTTCCGGCGGCGCGTCGGGCGGGCCGAGAACGAGGCCCGGCCGTTCGGCGGCGTGCGCCGCCGCGCGAGCCTCGTCGAGCGAAAACCAGGCGAACTCGTCGGCAATGTCGCGGAGGGCCGCGGCGACGGCGCGCGCTCCGAGACCGTACGCGTCGCCCTTCAGTACCGCGATCAGCGCGACGCCGGTCTCGCGGCGGATTCGCTCGGCGTTGGCGCGCACGCGGTCGAGATCGATGCTCACGCGGACGTGTTTTGATTGCATGCCCCGGTCCATGGCGTGGGACCTCCTTGTCCGTGGGCGCACTATAGCGGCGTTGCGCCGGGCTGCGTAGGGCTCGCGGGCGAGCGGTGGGGCGCCGGCGCTTGCGCTCGGGGCCCGGATTTGGGGACTGGCGGGCCTGGTCCGCCCCGAAACCGCGTCCGTGGGCGGGCGTGGCTGGAAACCGTGGGCGGGCGTGGCTTGCGGGTGGCATCCGGGGCACTAGAATGGCGGATTCGCTTCGCGGCGTGCACGGTGCGCGGCGGTGAGCGGCGTACAGGCAAGGAAGCAATCGCATGGGTCCGGCCAAGTTCTTCCGCAAGTACAGCAGGGTGCTGGTTCTGACGTTCATGTCGCTGCTGCTGGTGGTGTTCCTGATCGAGCCGGTGCTCACCTACGCGCGGCGGACGGAGCACCACGACCGCGTGCTGGGCGAGGCCTTCGGGCAGCGGCTCAGCGTCTCGCAGGTGAACGAAGCGGGCAACGAGATGCGCGTGGCCGGGATGTTCGGCTTCAACGTGCAGCCGCTGCTGATCGGCGCCGACGACCTCGATGCGAATCTGCACGCGTACCTGCTGGTCGAGGAAGCCCGGCGCATGGGAATCACCGTGGCCCATTCCGACGTCCAGGAGCTGCTGCGCCAGCGGCAGATCGGCGACGAGATGCTCGACGCCGTCCGCAAGCGCACCGGCCGCAGCCTGAGCTCGATCTACGACTGCATCGGGCGTTACATCGCCGCGCTCCAGGCGTTCGAGCATCAGGCCTACGGCGTGGCGCAGAGCCTGCCCCGGGCGGAGGAGGTCTATCAGGCGCAGTTGCAGCACGCGGACGTTCGGTTGAGCGTGCTGGACGCGCGGGCGTTCATGAGCCGGGTCCCGGAGCCGAGCGAGCAGGAGCTCAGCGAATACTTCGAGGCCGCCAAGAACCGTCGCACGCAGCACAGCGACGACAGGCTGGAGTTCGGCTACCACATGATGAACCGGGCGCGGATCGAGTACCTGACGATCGACCCGGCGAAGCTCGAAGGCCGCGTGGTGGCGTCGCTGCGCGAGAGCGCCGCCTACTTCGAGCGCCACAAGGACTTCTACATCCGCACGCTGCTGGGGCCGCAGGCGGCCACGCAACCCGCCTCGTCCATCACCTTCGAAAGCCTGCCGCAGGCGGCCCGGGACCGCATCCGCGAGGACCGCACGAAAGTCAAGCTCGGCGAGGAAGCGCAGCGGTTGATGAACGACGTCCACGACTACGCCGACCGCGCCTGGCGCGACCAGCCCCGCGACGAGCAGGGCTATCGCCAGCCACCGCCGGCGGAGCAGACGCTTTCGTTCAAGGACGTGCGCGAGCACTTCGCCGCCCAGACGCCGATCGAGTACGGTGAGACGGACCTGATCGAGCTGCGGATGCTCCAGTCGATGCCTGGGCTGGGGACGGCGAGCTACCTGGTCGGGCGGCAGACCATGTCGGTGTGGATGCTCACGGCGCGGACGAAAGGGCTCTACCAGCCGGAGCGGAACGAGACGATGCCGCTGCTGGTCGTGGGAGAGCCGGGGCCGGTCATGGTTGACCATCGGCCCGACCCGACCGATCCGCGACAGCGGATTCCGTACCAGGCGTACGTCTTCCGCGTCGTGGAGATCGTCCCCGAGGGGCCGCCGCGAAGCATCGAGGAAGTCCGGGGCCGGCTGGTGGCCGAGTGGCGGCTGACGCGCGCGTTCGAGCTGGCGCGGGCGGCGGCGGAGAAGCTGGCCGAGCAGGCGCGCGGCGTGGGTCTCGAGGCGGCGGTGCAGCAGTCCGTGGAGCTGCTGGCGACGCTGGAGGCGGCGGAGCCGGCGCGATTGGGAACAAAGCTGCACAGCGACTGGCCGGAGCCGCTGATCAAGCCCTATCGCGAGGCGCTGGGGCCCTTCGCGGAGAAGGCGTTTTCGCGGGTCACGACGGTGCTCCAGGAGCTGAACATCCCCGTGGAGCGCCTGCCGGAAGCGGTGTTTGGGCTGAGCTACACCACGGGCGACAGCCAGCCGGCGCACCGGGTCGTGGTGCAGGCGGCGCCGCGCTCGTTCAACTGGGTAGTGGCGGAGCTGGTGCAGGTTGATCCGATCTACCGTGGCGAGTTCGAGGCGCGGCTGCCGCAACTGTTGACGGCCGCCGAGCAGCGCGGAATGGAGGAGCTCTACCGTGGCTGGTTCAACCCGCAGAACGTGAAGCTGCGGGCTGGGCTGAAGCGGACGGACCAGAACGGGCAGTGACGCGCCGTCATGGCTGACAGCTACGCATTCCGCGAGATCGAGCCGCGCTGGCAGGCGCGCTGGGAGGCCGAGCGCGCCTTTCGGGCCGCCAACCCCGGCGAGCCCGGCAGCGCCAAGCCGCCCTTCTATGTCCTCGACTTCTTCCCGTACCCATCGGGCGCCGGGCTGCACGTCGGCCATCCGCTGGGGTACATCGCCTCCGACATCATCGCCCGCTACAAGCGCATGCGCGGGTTCAACGTGCTGCACCCGATGGGCTGGGACGCCTTCGGCCTGCCGGCCGAGCAGTACGCGATCGAGACCGGTGTCCACCCGCGCGAGACGACGCGCCGGAACATCGAGACCTACAAGCGCCAGTTGAGGATGATCGGGCTGTCGTACGACTGGGAGCGCGAACTGGCCACGTGCGACCCGTCCTACTATCGCTGGACGCAGTGGATCTTCCTGAAAATCTTCAACTCGTGGTACGACCCCGAGCACGAGTGGACCGACGCCGCCGGCCGCACCGTCCGCGGCGCCGCGCGGCCCATCGACCGCTTGCCGATCCCGCCAGACGTGCGCAGCCAGGGCGAGTCGGCGGTCCGCGATTTCCAGAACCAGCACCGGCTGGCGTACCTGGCGGAGGTGCCGGTGAACTGGTGCCCGGCGCTCGGGACGGTGCTTTCAAACGAGGAAGTCACCAGCGAGGGCCGCAGCGAGCGCGGGAACCATCCGGTGTATCGGCGGCCGCTGCGGCAGTGGATGCTGCGCATCACGGAGTATGCCGACCGGCTGTTGAGCGACCTGGAGGGGCTGGACTGGCCGGAGCCGATCAAGCTGATGCAGCGGAACTGGATCGGCCGCAGCGAGGGCGCCTACGTCGACTTTCCGCTGGAGAGCAGCGAGAACGTGATCCGCGTCTTCACGACGCGGCCCGACACGCTCTACGGTGCGACCTACATGGTCCTGGCGCCGGAACACCGCCTGGTCGCAACCATCACCACCGCCGAGCAGCGCGCCGCCGTCAACGCCTACGTCGCGGAGGCCAGGAAGCGCAGCGACCTGGAACGCACCGAGGTCAAGACCAAAACGGGCGTCTTCACCGGGGCCTACGCGATCAACCCCGTGAATCAGCGGCGCATCCCCATCTGGATCGCCGACTACGTCCTGATGGGCTACGGCACGGGCTCGATCATGGCCGTGCCCGGCTCCGACAAGCGCGACCTGGAGTTCGCCGAGACCTTCGGCCTCGACGTCGTGCAGGTCGTTGAGCCGCCCGCGGGTGTCGCCTGGCGCGGCTTCGAGGGCGACGGCGTCGCGGTCAACTCCCCTCCGCCCGGCGCCGACGGGGGCGCCGACGCCTGCGTGCTGAACGGGCTGCCGACGGCGGAGGCCAAGCGCAGGATCACGCACTGGCTGGAGGAGCGCGACCGCGGCGAGGGCACGGTGCAGTACAAGCTGCGCGACTGGCTCTTCTCGCGGCAGCGATACTGGGGCGAGCCCTTCCCGATCCTCTATCGCGATGACGGCGCCATCATCGGCGTCGACGAGTCGGAGCTGCCGGTCACGCTGCCGGAGCTCGACGACTTCCGGCCGCACGCCAGCGACGACCCGAACGCGGAGCCGCAGACGCCGCTGAGTCGCAGCGGCGCCTGGACCCAGGTGACGCTCGGCGGCCGCATGCACCGGCGCGAGTTGAACACCATGCCGCAGTGGGCGGGGTCGTGCTGGTACTACCTGCGTTTCCTTGATCCGCACAACGAGCGGGCGTTCGTCGATCCGGCGGCGGAGCGGCAGTGGCTGGCGGGGGCCGGGGCGGACGGCAAGCCGAAGCTGGGGGGAGTGGACTTGTACATGGGCGGGGCGGAGCACGCGGTCCTGCACCTGCTGTACGCGCGCTTCTGGCACAAGGTGCTCTATGACCTGGGGCACGTCTCGACGCCCGAGCCGTTCGGCAGGCTCTTCAACCAGGGAATGATCACTGCCGATTCATTCCGCGACGAGCGCGACGTGTACGTGCCCGCCGAGCAGGTGACCGAGGGGCCGCCGGCGCGCATGGAGATCGTGCAGCGCACGTCCGAGGGGCAGTCGCGGCGGCAGACGATCGAGACGACGTACTACTACCAGGGTCGGCCGGTGTATCGCAGCGCCGACAAGATGTCGAAGAGCAAGAAGAACGTCGTCAACCCGGACGCGATCATCGCCGAGTACGGGGCGGACACGCTGCGGCTGTACGAGATGTCCATGGGCCCGCTCGAGAAGGGCAAGCCCTGGAACACGCACGACATCATCGGCGTGCACCGTTTCCTCCAGCGCGTCTGGCGGCTGGTCGTGCCGGCGGAAACAGAAGGGACGGAAGGCCGCCGGGACGAAGTGGCGCAGGGGGGGGTGAATCCGAAGCTCGGCGATCGGCGCGACGACGCGCTGGAACGGCTGCTGCACAAGACCATCAAGAAGGTGCAGGGCGACATCGAGCGCTTCGCCTTCAACACCGCCATCGCGCAGATGATCGTCTGGGTGAGCGAGGCGCAGAAGGCGGAGCACGTCGCGCGCGACCAGGTCGAACGCTTCCTGCGCCTGCTGGCGCCCTTCGCGCCGCACGTCGCCGAGGAGCTCTGGCAGCGGCTCGGCGGGGGCGAGTGCCTGGCACGGGCCGCGTGGCCGGAATACGACGAAGCCCTCACCGTGGATGACTCGGTCGAGATCGCCGTGCAGGTGCGCGGCAAGCTCCGCGGCCGGATCACCGTGCCGGCGGCCGCGTCGGACGACGACGTCGTCGCCGCCGCCCGCGGCCTCGAAGCCGTGCAGCGCGAGATCGGCGGACAGGCGCTGAAGCGCGCCGTGGTGGTCAAGGGCCGGCTGGTCAACCTGATCGTCTGACCGCGGCGAACAGGCCGGTCAGAGCCGGGCTGTCCGCAGCCCGTTTCCTCGCGGATCGCCGCGCGCGCATTGAAGCGGCATCGCCCCGGGGCATCAGTCACCCAGGCTGACGGCGCGGATATCGGGCCAGTACGGGCTCTTCGAAAGCCGTGCGCGGAACTCGGCCAGGAACGCGTCCTTGCCCGGTCGCGCTTCGGGCCACGCGATGTCCGCGAAATGCCACGCCAGCGCCTCATGCCCGTGATAGATGAATTCGAGCAGGACACGCCAGTACTCCGGCGGAACGCTGCCGCCGTCCCACGCTTCGACGTTCTCGGGATGCGTCAGGATATGCTGCGCGAGACCGGCCATCTCAGCCTCCGTCGGCGGCGGCGTGCGCATCAGGTCGTCGGCGATGACGAACCGCCCGGAGTGGAATCGCAGGATGACCTCCGGGTAGGGCGAGCCCGCGAAGGAAGTGTTCCAGTACGCGAATGTCCAGTCATTGCCGAAGCACTCGACGGCGCCGTCGCCTTCCACGTCCTCGAACGCAAAGCCGCCGTGCTCGCCATACAGCGTCGCCAGTGGCAGCGGGCCGGTGTTCGGGCCAAGCTCGAAGAGGTAGTACGTCGAGCAGCAGTGCGCCCCGCCGGAATAGTCTTGGATGATGAGGTCGGGCACACCGTTGCCGGTGAGGTCGTCGCCGACGCCGACGGTTCGCGATCCGTCGCGGCTCTCGCCGCCTAGCGTCAGTCTCCAGCCATGCAGGACGACGCGGACTCGGCCATCCATCAGGATTCGAACACGCTCGAGGCCGTCGATGCGGTCTGTTTCGGTCAGAATGGTGTAGCGTCCCAGTTGCAGTTCGCGCAGCCGCTCGTAGCGCGGCCGCAGCGCGTCGGCGATCCGGTCGGCGTTCTGCCAGATCAGCCCGGCAGGCAATCCGAGCATGAGCAGCGCACCGAGCAGGATCAGGGGGCCGCTGCGGCGCGTGCGATACAGGTCGCGGCTGCGGGCGGCGACGTGGCCGCATTCGGGGCAGCGCGGCGACGGAGCGCCGACCATCAGGTACCAGCAGCGCGGGCAGCGCGGCCGCCCGCGCGAGCGGTCCCACCAGGCGCCGCGCAACGCGAGCAGCACGCCCGCAGCGCTGACGATGCCGAGAATGGCCCGAAGGTCGGTCAGCAGGGAAAGCATGACACGTCAGCGGCCGCTCGCGTGCGGCCGCGCCGGCGGCCTGCGACTACTGAGCCTGGCGGTCATGGCCCAGACCGGCTGCGGCCGGGTGCACCGCATATATCACGACGACTCGCGGGCTGCGGTCCACGTGCGGGCTGTGGTCCACTCGCCGGCGGCGATCCAGAGGTGAACGCTGAGCTCATGGATGGCTGCCTCACCGCACCGACCGGGCTCACCCCGCGGCGTTCAGCACGTGCCGCGCGATCAGGATGCGCTGAATCTGGCTGCTGCCCTCGCCGATCTCGCAGAGCTTCGCGTCGCGCATGTAGCGCTCGACGGGGATGTCCTTGGTGTAGCCGTAGCCGCCGTGAATCTGGATAGCGTTCAGACCCGCCTTGGTCGCGATCTCGCTGGCGAATAGCTTGGCGATCGACGCCTTCACCGGCTGCTTCTCGCCGCGGTCGAGCGAGCTGGCGGCGTCCCAGACGAGCAGCCGGGCGGCGTCGATCTCGGTGGCCATGTCGGCGAGCATGAAAGCGATGGCCTGGTGCTCGGCGAGCGGCTTGCCGAAGGCCTGGCGATCCTTGGCGTAGGCGAGCGACTCCTCGAGGCAGCCGCGGGCCAGGCCGACCGACAGCGCCCCGATGCCGACGCGGCCGCGCTCCAGCACGGCCAGGGCGTCGGCGTAGCCGCGATTGAGCTGGCCGAGCAGCGCCTCGGGCCCGACGCGAACCTCCTCGAAGTTCAGCGTGACGGTGTCGCTGCTGCGCATGCCGAGCTTGTCTTCCTTGTGGCCGATCTCGAAGCCCGGCGCCCCGCGCTCGACGATGAAGGCGCTGACGCCCTTGCCGCCGAGGTCGGGCTCGGTCTTGGCCATGACCACGAACACCTGCGCCCACGTCCCGTTGGTAATGAACTGCTTGTGCCCGCTGATGCGCCAGCCGGCGCCGTCCTTCACCGCCCGCGTCTGCATCGACGCCGCGTCCGACCCGCCGCACGGCTCCGTCAGCCCCCAGGCGCCGATCCACTCGCCGCCGGCGAGCTTCGGCAGGTAGCGCTTCTTCTGCTGGTCGTTGCCGGCCAGGAGCAACTGCGCGACGCACAGCCCGTTGTGCGCCGCCAGCAGCAGCGCCACGCCGCCGTCCTGCCGCGCGATCTCTTCCATCACCACGCAGTTGCCGAGATAGCCCAGCCCCGCCCCGCCGTATTCCGCCGGCACGAGCGTGCCCAGCAGGCCCAGTTCGCCGAGTTGCGCCAGGAGCGGCCTGGGCATGGCCTGGTCGCGATCCCAGTCGCGCGCATGCGGGCGGATCTCCTCCGCCGCGAATCGCCGCACCATGTCGCGCAGTTGAACCAGCTCTTCCGGAAGATCGAATTGCATGCGCTGCGTCCTGTCTGGGCGGGCGACCATCGGCTCCGCCTGTTGCATGGATTCTAGGGGATTCCGCTTTCACTCGGTAGCCGATGGCGCTCGGCGTCGCCGCGATCACTCGCGGCTGCGCAGCAGCGCTGCCGGCGGCACCGGCGCTTTCGGCTCGCCGGGCGGCGTCCATGCCAGCCCCAGGTCGACCTCGCCTGTCCGCTGGAAGTAGCTCACGGTGATCGGATGGAGCCCCGCCGCCAGCGCGATGACGCCCGTGCGCTCTTCGGCGACGTGCAGCCCGTCGTTATCAACCACGAGCTCGTCGCCGACGTACAGCCGGCTGCCGTCGTCGGAGCGCAGGTGCAGGCGGTACACGCCGTCCTTCGGCGCTCGCAGCAGGCCGCGGAAGCGCAGGCCGAAGCGCTCCGGCCGGCCGCGCGGCGCGAGCGACACGGCGTCGGCGTGCCCGCGGCGCACGGGCGACAGGGCGTCGAAATCCGGCAGGCGCTGCCAGTCGCCCTCGTAGTACTCGTACGCGAGCCCCGGCTCCCATGCCGCCGCGGAGGCGTCGCCGATGCCCGGCCGCGGCGTAACGCGGGTGAACGTCCGCCGGGCGACCGGGCTGAACGGCGCGTCGTCGCGGAAGGCGCGCACCGAGAGTGTGGTCGTGTGTTGCAGGCGAACGGGACCGCTTACCGCCGGCGAGTCGCGGACCGGGTCCGAACCGTCGGTGGTGTAGCGCAGCGTCACGCTTGCGGCGTCGCCTCCGTCGGGCGGCTTGAGGGCGTGGCCGTCGATGCGTGCCGTGACTGCGAGATCATCGACGAACACGTCGTCGGCGGCGCTGATGATCGGCGCGGGGATGACCCACGGCCGGCCGCGTACGTCGAGCGCGATCACGGTCACAGGCGGCAACGGCTCGACGTCGCGGAGCGTGAGCACGAGCGCGTCGCCGTCGCGCCTGGCCCCGATGAGCCGGGCGGCGGGCTGATCGAGCTCGGTGAGCAGCGAGCAGTGCAGCGGCGTGTTCGCGATCCCCGGCACGGCCAGTCTTCCGTCGGCGGGCCAGTCGAAGACATGCAGAAAGAGCCGCGTGTCTCCGCCATCGAGCGGGCGCTGGGTGCAGCGCCCCCAGGGCAGCCCGGCGCACGGGCCGGCGTGCGTGCCGTAGATCGACGGGCCGTTGAGCCGCATCCAGGCCCCGATGGCCCGCAGGCGCTCGACGGATTCCGGGGGGAACTCGCCCGCGGCGGTCGGGCCGACGTTGAGCAGGAAGTTGCCGCCCTTGCTGACAACATCGACGAGCGTGCGGATCAGTTCATCGGCGGACTTGTAGTCGAGGTCGCGCGCATTGTAGCCCCAGTGATTGTTCATGGTCATGCAGGTCTCCCAGTCGACGCCGGGGAGACCGGTGGGCGGGACCTCCTGCTCGGGCGTGCCGAAGTCGCCGGCGAAGCCGCCCGCGAGCGTCAGGCCGGCCATTCCGGCGCGGCCCTTGTCGACGCGGTTGTTGACGATGGTGTTCGGGGCGATCTCGCGGCAGAGCCTGAACAGGTCCAGCCCGTGCTCGTGCGTCCAGGTGTCCTCCCACTCGCCGTCGAACCACATGACCCCGATCGGCCCGTAGCTGGTCAGCAGCTCGCGCACCTGGTCCTTCAGGTGCGCGCGGTAGCGGTCGAAGTCTGCGCCTGCGGCGGAGCGCCGCTCCCAATCGCGGCGCGGCAGGTAATCCGGATGATGCCAGTCCATGATCGAGTGGTACCAGCAGATGCGCAGCCCGCGGCGCCGGGCGGCCGCGGCCAGCTCCTTCATGATGTCGCGCTTGAAGGGCGTGGACATGACGTCGTAGTCGGTGAACTTCGAGTCGAAGAGGCAGAATCCGTCGTGGTGCTTGCTGGTGATGACGATGTATTTCATCCCGGCCTCGGCCGCGAGCCCCGCCCACGCGTCGGCGTCGAAGCGCACCGGGTTGAAGCGCTCGCGGAAACGCTCGTACTCCTCGACCGGAATCTGCGCCGTGTGCATGATCCACTCGCCGTGGCCCGTGGCGCCTTTCCACTCGCCCGCGGGGATCGCGTACAGCCCCCAGTGAATGAACAGCCCGAAACGCGCCTCGCGCCACCACGCCATCCGCGCATCCTGCGTCATGTCAGGAGCAGGCTGCGCCGCGCCGCCCGCGACGCAGCACAGGACAACCAGCAGGACGATGAGGCTCTTGAACATGGTGCATCTCCCATCGCTGAATGCGTGGCGGGCTCCAGTCCCAGGTTCAAAGTGACGCCGCGCGCCGGTACTATACTCCGGGTCGTACGTCGAAAGAGGGTGCCCTGATGTCGCAGCGCGTCGGCGTGTGCTCATGGTCGTTGCAGCCGAAATCCCCGGCCGACCTGGTGGACCGGCTGCGCGCCACCGGCCTGGAGGCCATCCAGCTCGCGCTCGACCCGCTCGGCGACCCGCCGTGGGACATGGCGATCACCCGCCGCATCCTGCGCGAGGCCAACGTGGCGATCCTGTCGGGAATGATCCGCACCAAGGGGGAAGACTACACCACGCTGGAGTCGATCCGCAGCACGGGGGGCGTGCGCTCGGACGAGAACTGGGCCGAGAACCTGGCCAGCGCGCAGCGCTGCGCCGAGTTCGCCGAGGAGCTGGAGCTGCCCCTCGTGACGTTTCACGCGGGGTTCCTGCCGCCCGAGCCCGATGAGCCGCTGCGGGCCGTGATGGTCGAGCGGCTGCGGAGCATCATCGACGTGTTCGCGGCGCTCGAGGTGACCGTGGCGTTCGAGACCGGGCAGGAGACGGCGCAGACGCTGCTCGACGTGCTGGGCCAACTGGAGCGGCCGACCGCCGGCGTGAACTTCGACCCGGCGAACATGCTGCTGTACGACCATGGCGACCCGGTGGAGGCCCTGCGGCTGCTGGCGCCCCACGTCCGCCAGATTCACATCAAGGACGCGCTGCGGCCGACGACGCCGGGCGAGTGGGGCCGCGAGGCGCCCGTGGGACAGGGGCAGGTTGATTGGCCGGCGTTCTTCGAGGCGCTGAAAGAGGCCAAGCTTACCTGCGACCTCGTGATCGAGCGCGAGGCCGCCAGCGAGACGCTGATCGAAGACATCCGCGCCGCGCACGCCCTCGTACGCTCGCATCTACCCAAGGAAGGCGGGTAACCCCCGTGGCCGGGCAGCGCCTGATCCGCGTCGGCGTGATCGGCCTCGGTTTCATCGGGAGAACGCACGTCGCCGCTTTTGAGGCCGCGCGGCGCGACGGACTCCCGTGCCGCGTCGTCGCGGTCTGCGATCGGCGGCGCGACGCGGGCAGCGGCGAGCCCGTGTCGGCCAACACCATCGGCGGCTCAGTCGAGGCGGCCCTCGGCCACGACGTGGCGCGCTGCACCGATCCGGCGCGCGTCCTCGACGACCCCGACATCGACCTCGTGAGCGTCTGCACCTACACCGACACGCACGCCCCGCTCGCGATCCGCGCCCTGCGCGCCGGCAAGCACGTGCTGGTCGAGAAACCGGTGGCGCTGCGGGCGGCGGACATCGAGCCCGTCGCGCGGGCCGCCCGCGAAACCGGCCGCCTCTGCATGCCGGCGTTCTGCATGCGCTTCTGGCCCGGGTGGGACTGGCTGGAGCAGCAGGTCGCCTCGCGGGCCTTCGGCGGCGTGCGCAGCGCCGTGTTTCAGCGCCTGGCCAGCCGGCCGGCCTGGTCCGCCGAGTTCTACCGCGACTATGACCGCACCGGCGGGGCGATCTGCGACCTGCACATTCACGACGCCGACGTCGTGCGCTGGCTCTTCGGCGACCCGCTCTCGGTAACCAGCGCCGGCTCCCTGGATCACATCACGACCTTGTATCGCTACGGTCCGGGCGGCCCGCCGCACGTCGTGGCCGAGGGGGGCTGGGACCACGCGCCGGGGTTCGCGTTCCGGATGCGCTACGTGGTGGTGTTCGACGAGGCGACGGCCGAGTACGACTCGACGCGCCCGTCGCCGCTGACGCTGATCCGGGGCGGACGGGCCGAGGATATCGCCGTCGCGCCGCACACGGGCTGGGAAGGCGAAATCCGGCGGCTGGTTGAGACGCTGGCGGCCGGCCGCACCGACCCGGGCGCGAGCATCGACGACGCCTGGGCGACGGCCCGGCTGCTGGAATGCGAGCGGCGCAGCGCCGAGACCGGCGCGGTCGTCAATCTGTAGTGTTCGCCCCGCGCCGCACGCCCCCCGCGCCACGCGGCGCCTTGCATCCCGTGTACACTCCACCAGCCATGAGCGAGCAGGCGCCAGCCGCGCGATCACAGCCGGAACGGGAAGCAGGCGCGACGCCGACCGGCGATTGGACGGTCGAGCGCCTGCTGACCTGGACGCGCGAGTACTTCGGCCGGCAGAAGCTGGAGTCGCCGCGGCTCTGCGCCGAGATCCTGCTGGCGCACGCCCTCGGCTGCCAGCGCCTCCAGCTCTACACGCGCTACGACGCCGTCCCCGCCGCGCCCCTGCTCGATCGCTTCCGGACGATGGTGCGCGAGGCGGCGGCGGGCAAGCCGATCAGCTACCTGACGGGCACGAAGGACTTCTTCTCGCTGACGTTCGAGGTGACGCCCGACGTGCTCGTGCCGCGGCCCGAGACCGAAGTGCTGGTGGAGCGCGCCATCGACCTGGTGCGAAAGCGGCTGACGCACGGCCGGGACCCGGCCGCCGGGCCGCTCGAGATTCTCGACTTGTGCACCGGCAGCGGCTGCATCGCGGTGGCGCTGGCGCGGCATCTGGGTGCGGCGCGGCTGTTGGCCAGCGATTGCTCCGAGCCGGCGCTGGGCGTGGCCAGGCGGAACGCGGAGCGGCACGGCGTGTCGGAGCGGATCGAGTTCCGGCTGGGCGACCTGTTCGCGTGCTGGGAAGGCCAGGCGTTCGACATGATCGTGTCGAACCCGCCCTATATCGGCGTCGCAGAAGCCACGAGCCTGCCGGTCACGGTGCGCGACTTCGAGCCGCACGTCGCGCTCTTCGCCGGGCCGGACGGGCTGGCGATCCTGCGACGGATCGCGGAGCAGGCGGCGGGCTTCCTGCGCCCGGGAGGGCGCCTGCTGCTGGAAGTGGGATACCGGCAGGCGGGGGCGGTGCGGCGGTTGCTGGAGGACTGCGGCTGGGACGATATCGTGATCTTCAAGGATCATTCGCAGCACGAGCGGGTGATTCAGGCCGGGCGTGAAGGCCGTACGACCACGGGCGAGTGATTCCGGCCGGGCGCGAGGGACATACGAGCCGCGAGCGCCAGCGAGTGGCGTGACCGGCTTTGAGTGAACCAGCGGCGCTCGATTGCGTCGCTCGCTGGCGCTCGCGGCCCGTCGGTTGGCCCGGCAACCGCGACGAACGCGGCGCTTGAGCGCGGGAGTCGATGAGGGATAATGCTCGCATGAGCTTGCCATACTTCCAGGTGACGGGCGGAAACCGGCTGCGCGGCACGGTGCGCATCAGCGGCGCGAAGAACGCGGCCCTGCCGATCATGGCCGCGTCGATCCTCTGCGAGGGCGAGGTCGTGCTGCGCGACGTGCCGCACAACGCCGACGTCGCCTCGCTGGCCGACCTGCTGCAACGGCTGGGGGTGGAGGTGACGCGGCGGGCGGAGGACGACGCGCTGCGGCTGGTCGTGCGCGACGAGATGAACTGCAAGGCCGAGTACGAGGTCGTGCGCAAGATGCGCGCCAGCATCTGCGTGCTCGGGCCGCTGCTGGCACGCCGGCGGCTGGCGCAGGTGTCGATGCCGGGCGGCTGCGCGATCGGCGACCGGCCGGTGGACATCCACCTGCGGGCGTTCCGCAAGCTGGGTGCGGAGATCGACCTGGTCTCGGGCGACATCGTGGCCAAGGCCCGCAAGCTGCGCGGGGCGGAGATGTTCCTCGGCGGGCCGTTCGGCAGCACCGTGCTCGGCACCGCCAACGCCATGATGGCCGCGACGCTGGCCGACGGCATGACCGTGATCGAGATGGCCGCCTGCGAGCCGGAGGTCGTGGACCTGGCGAACTTCCTGAACGCGTGTGGCGCGTCGATCAGCGGCCACGGCACGCCGCGCATCATCATCGAGGGCGTCAAGGAGCTCAAAGGCTGCGAGTATCGCGTCATCCCCGACCGCATCGAGGCCGGCACGTTCATGGTGGCGGCGGCGATCACCAACGGCGAGATCAAGATCGAGAACTGCCGGCTGGATCACCTGATGGCGTTCGTCGACCGGTTGAGCGCGATCGGCGTGAACGTCGAGCGGCAGGGGGACCTGGTGGTCGTGTCGAGCGCCCGGCGCCTGGAGCCCAGCGACGTGACGACGCAGCCGTTTCCGGGCTTTCCGACGGACTTGCAGGCGCAGCTCATGGCGCTGCTGTGCCTGGCGGAAGGCAACAGCATCATCACCGAGAAGATCTTTCCCGACCGGTTCCTGCACGTGGCCGAGCTGAACCGCATGGGGGCGCATCTGCGCAAGGAGGGGCCCACCGTCATCGTCGAGGGGGTCAAGCGCATGATCGGCGCGCCGGTGATGGCTTCGGACCTGCGGGCGTCGGCGGCGCTGGTGCTGGCCGGGCTGGCGGCCCGCGGCGCCACCAAAATCAACCGCATCTACCACATCGACCGCGGCTACGTGAAGATCGACGACAAGCTGCGCGCCCTCGGCGCCGACATCGAACGCCGCGAGGGCGGCGACGAGTAAGGCGCCCGAAAGCCAAAGGCGCCCGCGGCTCGTTCAACACGCCCGCCCCGCCGCGGAGCGCGTGCTCTGCGGCGGGGCGGGTCGTGGTGTCGGACGGCGGTGGCCTCGCCGGGCTCCCGTTGACTGTGGCCGGCCCGCGCCGGGGTAGCCGGCGCTGCCGGGCTTAGCCGCCGAGCAACTGGAGCACGCTCTGTGGCTGAACGTTGGCCAGCCGCAGGGCCGTGGAGGCCGACTGCACCAGGATCTGGCTGCGCGTCAGGTTGCTGGTCTCGGTGGCGAAGTCGGCGTCGCGGATCGCGCTCTCGGCCGCGGTGGTGTTCTCGAAGGCGATGCCCAGCGAGTTGGCCATGGTGGTCAGCGTGTTCTTCTGGAAAGCACCGAGCCGGCCGCGGAGCTCGGCGATCTGCGTCTGGGCCTCGCGGACGATGCGCTGTGCGGTCGCGAAGTTGCGCGAGCTGACGGAGTTCGTCTGGCCGGTGCCGAGCGAGTTCAGGAAGCCCAGCGACGCGCGGCCCAGGCGGCTCGAGCTCACCGACGGGATGCCGAGGCTTTCCATGCCCGCCAGCGAAACCGTCGGCGTGATCATGAAGTCCGCCCCGCCGCCGGTGATCTGGAACAGCTTGCTCCCGACGTTGGTGGCGCGGTCTTCGGTGAGCTCGATCTGGATGCTGAGCACCGAGCTCTGGATGCGGGCCGTGAGCCCGTCGGTGACGGCGTTGATGCCGTTGATGGTGACGCCGACGTCGCGGCCGAAGTCCTTGTCGGAGCCGGCGTCGCCGCCGCTGACCGCGAAGGTGCCTTCGATGGCCTTGACGGAGACGAACTGCTTGGCGCCGAACTCGGTGCTGTTGAAGATCAGCGACGCGCCGCTGACGGCGGCGGAGACGCCGGTCAGGACGGTGTTCTGATTGACGGCGTCGCGGATGCTCTGGATGGTCGTTCCGGAGACGAACGAGAGCGCCTCGGTGCCGATGTTTCCGCCGATCTCGATGGTGACGCCCTGCGAGATCGAGGCGCCGCTGTAGACGAGGCGGGCCGTCTGGGCGGAGGCGTAAACGTTGACGGAGACGTCCTGGTAGGAGCCGGGGTTGAGCTTGGCGCCGAGGACGTTCACGGTGGCGAAGGCGGAGGCCGCGGCGCCGCTGGTCGTGTACTCCAGCGCCCCGCCGAGCAGCTTCTTGCCCTGGAACTCGGTCGTCTTGGCGATGCGGTTGATCGACGTGAGGATCGCGTCGATCTCGAGCTGGTTGGCGTTGCGTTCGGCGTCGGTCAGGCCGGCGTCGTTGGAGCTCTTGTCAACGAGCTCCTCGAGGTCGGTCAGCAGCCGGTTGATCTCCGCCAGCCCGCTCTCGGCGACGCTGACGACGTTGCCGGCGCGGACAATGTTGTACTGCGCCGCCTCGATCGCGGTCTTGGTGGCGCGCAGCGCTTCGGAGGCGATGAGCCCCGGCGGGTCGTCCTTGCCGGTGTTGATGCGCAGACCAGTGCTCAGGCGCGTCAGGGCCTGGTTCTGCGCCGTGTACTGGCTGTTGTAGACGCGCGTCGCGATGAGGGACTGGACGTTCGTGTTGATGCGGCTCATGTTCGCTGGCCTCCACAGGCGCTGATTGGACCCTGCATCTCCCTGCTGGCGGGTTTCCCTGAACCGAGCCGCCGGGCGGAGTGCGACGGCCATCTTGCGGCTCGCCGCCGGTCCGTTGTTTTGTCAACTGTGAATCGTCCGGCGTGCCACGGGGGTTGAATACGGGGCCGATACGCGTTGGCTCGGCGGGGGGGCCCCGGTGGAGGAAGCGGATGGCCCGGTAAAGTGCGACCCTGACCTCACGCAGCCGCCGTCTGGTCGAAGTTCACTGGCCAGCGAGCGCATTTCCGGCTAGAATGACTTCATGGCACGGACCGGGATATTCAGGTCGTTCCGCCGCCGGGATGCTGTCCTGGCCCGCGTACCCGTCCTGCTTTCCTGCGCCATGCTGCTGATCGCCGGCCTGTCGCCGGATGTCCATCGCGCCCGAGCCGCCTGCTGCTGCACGCGAATGGGCGAGTCGGCGGCCGCGCGGACCGACGCGTTGGTCGCTTCGACCGACGAAGCGAGCTGCTGCTGCCGGGCCGCTCGTGCGTCCGACGTCCGCCCAAGCAGCGACCAGCCGACCAAGGGTCCGTGCACCTGTCCTGGCGAATGCCCCGCGCCGACGTGCAACGCGAAGATTCCGGCGCTGCCCGTGACGCTGCCGAGGCCGGACATCGCGCCGTCTGACGAAGAGCCGCTTTGGGCCCCGTCGCAGGTGGTTGCGGCCGAAGCGCGGCTGGCCGGCGTATTTCACCCTCCGCGATTCTGATTCCTTCATCGCCTGATTGCGGGTGTGGCAAGCTGCGCTGTCACCGCGCGCCTTGCGCCAAGGTTCGCGTCCGGTGCGCCGCGATGCGCACCGGGAACGGCAAGTATCGATGTTGATGGAGGAACAGTCATGCCTCGGTCTCGCCTCGAGACGGTGCCCAGCCTGGCGATGCTGGCGCGCCGCCCGGCGTCGGATGGGCCGCCGGATGAGCGCGCCGCTGTGAGCGGGTCGGACGTGCCGATGCCTCGCGGGCGCTGGAAGACCCGACTGCTCGTGCCGGGTGCCTTGATCGCGGTCACGTTGGGCCTCGTCGGGTACACGGCGTCGGACGTGCTGCTTCCGGCCGCGGGGGTGCGCGTGGCGCCGGTCGTCCCGCGAGCGGGTGAAGTCGCGGCGGGCGCGCCAGCGAGCGTCGCCGTGCAGGCGCCGGGGTGGGTCGAGGCCGACCCGTTCTACACCGGCGTGTCGGCGCTGACCGACGGCGTGGTGCGGGAGCTGCTGGTTCTGGAAGGGTCGCGCGTCGAGGCCGGCCAGGTCGTGGCGCGGCTGGTGGATGACGACGCGCGGCTGGGGCTGGCGCAGGCGGAAGCGATGCTCGCCGAGCGGCAGGCCGACCTGGCGGAGGCCGAGGCCAAGGCGCGTGAGGCGCAGGCGGAGTGGGACCACCCGATCGAGCGCGAGCGCAAGGTCGCGGAGGCCCGTGCCGGGCTGGACGAGCGTCGCGCCGAGCTGGCGGCCTGGCCGGCGGAGCTGGCGCGGGAAGAGGCCGACGCGGTGTATCTGCGGGCCGACTACGAGCGCATCGAGGCGCTGCACGCCGCTCAGCAGGCCAGCGACATCGAGCTCATCAAGGCCCGCCAGGCCTGGGAAGCGCAGCGTGCCGCGGTGCAGGCCATGCGCCAGCGCGAGGCCATCCTGAAAGCTCAGATTGCCGGACTGGAGGCCGAGCTGACCGCGGCGCTGAGGAACCTCGAGCTGCGGATTCCGGAGACACGGGCCCTGGCCGAGGCCCAGGCCGTCGTGAAGCGAGCCACCGCGGCCGTCGAGGCGGCGCGCGTCCGACGCGACGAAGCGGCGCTGCGGCTGGAGCGCATGGAGGTGCGCAGTCCGGCGGCGGGGGTGGTCATGGCGCGGCTCGTGCAACCGGGGTCGAAGGTGATGCTGAGCGCGGACGACCCGGCGTCGGCGCAGATCGTACGGCTGTACGACCCGGCGCGACTCCAGGCGCGCGTCGATGTTCCGCTGGTGGACGCGGCGAAGGTCCACGTGGGGCAGCGGGCCGAAGTCGTCGTCGACGTACTGCCCAACCGCAGTTTTACCGGGCGCGTCACGCGGATCGTGCACGAGGCCGACGTTCAGAAGAACACGCTGCAAGTCAAGGTCGCGATCGACGACCCGGCCGCGGAGGTAAAGCCCGAGATGCTGGCGCGGGCGCGCTTCCTCGCGGAGACCGCGGGCGGCCCGGCGGCGCCGGCGGGTGACGGGACGGCGCTGTTCGTGCCGGAGTCGGCGGTGCGGCGCGACGCCGACGGCCAGGCCTGGGTCTGGCTGGCGGACCGGGCGGCGCGGGTGGCGCGGCGGACGCCGGTCGTGCTGGGCGGGCAGCGGGCCGCGGGGTGGATGGAGGTGGCGCAGGGGCTGCGGCCGGGCGACATGGTGATCGTGGACGCGCCGCGGGGGCTGGCGGAGGGTGGGCGGATACGGATCGTCGGCGAAGCGACGGGAGGGCCGGCGCATGGCGCTCATTGAGGCACGCGACCTGACGCACAGCTACCACAAGGGCGACATGGTCATCACGCCGCTGGAGGGATTCGACCTGGACGTCGAGTCGGGGGAGTTCATGGCGTTGATGGGGCCGTCGGGCAGCGGCAAGACGACGCTGCTGAACCTGATCGCGGGGATCGACCGGCCGACGTCGGGCAGCCTGCGGATCGACGGCCACGAGCTGACGCGGATGTCGCGCGGGCAGCTTGCCGCGTGGCGCAGCCGCTACGTCGGCTACGTCTTCCAGCTCTACAACCTGGTGCCGACGCTCACGGCCTATGAGAACGTCGAGCTTCCGCTGCTGCTCCATCCTCTGACGCGGCGCGAGCGACACCACAAGGTCGCCCTGGCGCTGGAGCTGGTGGCGCTGGCGGACCGGGCGAATCACTTTCCGCGGCAGCTCAGCGGCGGTCAGGAGCAGCGCGTGGCGATCGCCCGGGCGATCGTGGCCGATCCGCACATCATCGTGGCCGACGAGCCGACGGGCGACCTGGACGCGCCGTCGGCGCAGGCGATCATGGCGCTGCTGACGCGCCTCAACCAGGAGCTGCACAAGACGCTGGTGATGGTGACGCACGACGCGCACTGCTCCGAGTACGCACGGCGCGTCGTGCACCTGGACAAGGGCAAGCTCGTCGAAGGGCGGCCGCGCGTCGCCCGCCCGTTGGAGACCGCCTCATGATCCCCGGAAGATTCGCACCCCTGGTGCTCAAGCAAATCGTGCGGCAGCGCGTCCGCAGCCTGCTGACGGTGACCGGCCTGGCCGTGGCCATGTTCCTGTTCACCGCCGTCCGGGCGGCGCAGTCCGGCGTGCGCGAGGCGACGCAGACCACCGCCGCCGACACGATGCTCATCGTCTATCGCAAGGACCGCTTCTGTCCCTTCGCCAGCCGCATGCCGCAGTCGTACGTCCAGCAGATCGAGCGCATTCCCGGCGTGCGCAGCGTCGTGCCGGTGCAGATCCTCGTCAACAACTGCCGCACCAGCCTCGACGTCGTCACGTTCCGCGGCGTGCCGCGCGACGGCTTCGAGGAGACCTTCCTGCCGGAGCTGGAGATCGTGGCCGGGTCGCTCGACGAGTGGCGGCGGCGGAGCGACGCGGCGCTGATCGGTGAGCGGCTGGCGCAGCGGCGCGGGCTGTCGGTGGGCGACCGCTTCGATGCGGCGGGCGTGACGGTGTACGTGGCGGGGATCGTGCGTTCTTCACAGCCGCAGCACCAGAACGTCGCGTACGTGCTGCTGGACTTCCTGCAATACGGCGCGGGCAGCCGCGCGGGCGGCACGGTCACGCAGTTCAACGTCAAGGTCGATGATCCGCAGCGGCTGCACGAAGTGGCCCAGGCGATCGACGCCGAGCTGGCCACGGCCCAGGAGCCCACGCGAACCAGCGGTGAGAAGGCGTTCGTGGCGCAGGCGGCGGCGGACGTGGTGGAGCTCGTGGGCTTCGTCAGTTGGCTCGGCTGGGGCTGCCTGGCGGCGGTGCTGGCGCTGGTGGGCAACGCGATCGTGCTGAGCGTGCAGGACCGCATCCGCGAGCACGCGATCTTCCAGACGCTGGGCTTCCGCGGGCACCAGATCGCGCGGCTGGTCATCAGCGAGGGGCTGGTGCTGAGTCTTGCGGGCGCGGCGCTCGGCTGCGGCGCCGCGCTGCTGGTCCTCTGGCGCAGCGCCCTGGCGATCTCCGTTGACGGGCTGAACATCCCGATCCACGCCGATCCGGTGGCGTTCGCGGTCGGCGTCGGGCTGGCTGCGGCGCTGGGGCTGCTGGCGAGCCTGGCGCCGGCGGTGCAGGCCGGCCGGCGTTCGATCGTGGCCTGCTTCAGGGCGGTGTGAGGGCCCGGCGATGAGAACGCTGCCGTTCGAGTATGCGACGCGCAATCTCGGCCGCGCCCCACTGCGCGCGATCGGCGGGGTGCTGGGCGCGGCGCTGGTGGTGCTGCTGGTGCTGACGGCGTCGGCGTTCGTCCGCGGCATGGGCCGCTCGATGACCGTCAGCGCCAACTCGCGCAACGTGATCCTGCTCGGCGCCGGCAGCGAGGAAAGCCTGGAGCGCAGCGAGATCCGCGCCAACGCGCCCACGCTCGCCGCCGCGAGCATCCGCGGGATTCGTGAACGCCTCGGCGTGCAGTACGTCTCGCCCGAGGTGAACATGGCGCTGCTGCTGCGCGAGAGCGGCGCCGAGGCGCGCGAGCTCAACGCCGTGCTGCGGGGCGTCACGCCGGCCGCGTTCCTTGTGCATCCGCAGGTGCAGATCGTCGAGGGGCGCGCTCCGAACCCCGGGGAGTACGAGTTCATCGTGGGGCCGCTGGCGGCGGTGCGCATGGGCGTGCCGGAGGAGCGGCTTTCGGTCGGCCGGACGCTCTGGTTCGACAACCGTGAGTGGAAGATCGTCGGGCGCTTCGTGGCCCCGCAGACGGTGATGGAAGCCGAGCTGTGGGCGCCGCTGAGCGTGCTGATGGCCGCCACGCGGCGCACGACGCTGTCATGCGTCGTGCTGACGCTGGACGACGACGGGCGCTTCGAGGACGCCGAGGTGTTCTGCGCCCAGCGGCTCGACCTGGAGCTCGTGGCGGTGCGCGAGAGCGACTACTTCGCCGGGCTGCTGGCCTTCTACGGACCGGTGCGCGGGCTGATCTGGCTGACCACCGGGCTGATCGCGCTCGGCGGCTTCCTGGGCGGATTGAACACGCTCTACGCGGCGTTCGCCGCCCGGGTGCGCGAGCTCGGCACGCTTCAGACGCTCGGCTTCTCGCGCACCGCGATCTCGCTCAGCTTCCTTCAGGAGTCGCTGCTGACGGCGTCGGCCGGCGGCATAATAGCCTGCGCCGCGGCGCTGCTGCTGATCGACGGGCTGGCCGTGCGCATCTCGATGGGCGCCTTCGCCCTGCACGTCGATGCGCCCGTGCTGCTCTGCGGCATGCTGGCCGGCGCGGGGATGGCCGTCGTCGGCGTTGTTCCGCCGCTCTGGCGCTGCCTGCGGCTGCCGATCGTGGAGGCCCTGCGAGCGGCGTAGGCGCCGCCGCCGATTCATTTGATGGAGCACCGAATGTTGAACAAGTGCGTATTCGTGCTGTCAGTGGGTTTGTTCGCCGGCGCGGCGCTGCTCGGCGGCTGCCGCTCGCAGACGCCCGCGCCCGCGGAGGCGCCGGCCAGGCTGCCGGACGGGCTCTTCCTGCCGAGCGCTCCGGAAGGGGCCAAGGGAGTCCGCGATGCGAAGGCGGAGGCGGGAGTCGGGCGAGACCTGGTCATCCACGGCCGCATCGGCGGCCGGCGCGAGCCTTTCACCAAGGGCAGCGCGGTGTTCCTGCTGGCGGACCGTGCGTTGCCGGCGTGCGGCGAGGCGAACCCGAACGACGGATGCAAGACGCCCTGGGATTACTGTTGCGAACCCGCGGACGTGATCGCGGCGAACACCGCGACCATCCAGATCGTCGGCGCCGACGGCCGGCCGCTGGCGATCAGCCTGCGGGGCGTGCATGATCTTGCGCCGATGGCCGAGGTGGTCGTCGTCGGCAAGGTCGCGCAGCGCAGCGACGACGGCGTGCTGGTCGTCAACGCGACGGGGTTGTACGTTCGCAAGGCGGGAAGCTGATGCTGTGCGCATCGTCGCCATGCTGAGCGCCGCGAAGCACCGCGATCGGATCGCAGGCCAGGTGACGGGTGTCACCCGGCTCACGAGGAGGCCAACCATGCGCTTCACGGCGATCGGCGCCGTCGCGCTCGTGCTCAACGTGCTTTCGCCCGCGGCCCTCGACGACGCTGCGCCGGTGGCGAGTCAGGACGCCGTGCAGGGGGCCCCGCGCCTCAAGACGCGCTGGGCGGACGCCGTCACGCCGGAGAGCGTCCACCGCGAGTACCCGCGGCCGCAGATGGCCCGCGAGCACTGGCTGTGCCTGAACGGCGCCTGGCAGTTCGCCGAGGCGCAGGCCGACGACGAGCCGCCGGTCGGCAGGCCCCTGCCGCAGACCATTCTCGTTCCGTTTCCGCCGGAGTCGCTGCTTTCGGGGATCGCCCGTCCGGTGGAGCGTGCCTGGTACCGCCGGACGTTCGAAGTCCCCAAGGGCCTGGCGTGGAAGGACAACCGCGTGCTGCTGAACTTCGAGGCGGTTGATTGGGAGGCCGTGGTGTTCGTCAACGGCCGCAAGGTGGGTGAGCACCGTGGCGGCTACGACCCGTTCACCTTCGACATCACCGAAGCCTTGCTCCCGGGCGGGCCGCAGGAACTGATCGTCGGCGTGCATGACCCGAGCGACGCCGGCGACCAGCCGCGCGGCAAGCAGGTGCGCCGTCCGGAGGGCATCTGGTACACGCCGACCACCGGCATCTGGGGGACGGTCTGGCTGGAGCCGGTGCCGGCGATGCACATCACCGGCCTGCGCATCCGAACTGACGCTGGTCAGGGGGTGGTGTGCGTGACGGCGACGGCGGCCGGCACGGATGACGATTCGTGGGTTCACATTGTGGTGACGGTGCCGGGCCGGACGGTCGGGCACATGCGCGGCAAGCCGAACGAGGAACTTCGCATTCGCGTGGAGAACGCGAGGCGCTGGTCGCCGGAGTCGCCGTACCTGTACAGCCTGCGGGCGTCGGTCGGGCGCGGGGCGATGCCGCACGACGCGGTGGAGAGCTACTTCGGGATGCGCGAGGTGGCGATCGGGCCGGACGAGCAGGGCGTGACGCGCATCCTGCTGAACGGCAAGCCGTACTTTCAGATGGGTCCGCTGGACCAGGGGTTCTGGCCCGACGGGCTGTACACGGCGCCGAGCGACGAGGCGCTGCGCTACGACGTCGAGATGACGAAGAAGCTCGGCTTCAATATGACGCGCAAGCACGTGAAAGTCGAGCCGCGGCGCTGGTACTACTGGGCCGACAAGCTGGGCCTGCTGGTCTGGCAGGACATGCCCAGCGGCAACAACACGACGCCCGAGTCGCGCAGGCAATTCGAGCATGAGCTGACGCGCATGATCGAGACGCACCGCAACAGTCCGGCGATCATCATGTGGGTCGTGTTCAACGAGGGCTGGGGCCAGCACGATACGGAGCGGCTGACGGCCCGCGTCAAGCAGCTCGACCCCACGCGCCTGGTGAGCAACGCCAGCGGCTGGACCGACAAGAACTGCGGCGACGTTCTCGACTATCACGCCTACCCCGCCCCGGTCGCCCCGCAGCCGTCGGCGACGCGCGCCGCGGTCGTGGGCGAGTTTGGCGGACTGGGGCTGGCCGTCGCCGGGCATCGCTGGCGCGACGAGCACTGGGGCTACCAGGGCGTCGGCGACGGAGACGAGCTGACCATGCAGTACGAGCTGCTGCTGCGCCAGATTCACGAGCAGAAGGAGCGGCCCGGCATCAGCGCCGCGGTCTACACGCAGCTCGCCGACGTCGAGCTGGAGTGCAACGGCCTGCTCACCTACGACCGCGCGGTCGTCAAGGGCGACGCCGAGCGCATCGCCGCCGCCAACCGCGGAGACTTCTCGCGCGCCGCGCGCCTGGAGCCGGTCGTCGCGGCGGCCGACGCCGGCGAGGCCGCGACCTGGGCGTACACGCTCGAAGCGCCGGCCGGCGCTGATTGGCTCGGGCCCGGGTTTGATGACGCGGGCTGGAAGCGCGGCCCGGCGGGCTTCGGCACGCGGGGCACGCCCGGGGCGCGCATCGGCACCGAGTGGAGCTCCGCCGAGATCTGGCTGCGGCGCGAGTTCGAGCTGCCGGCGGAAGCGGCGGCGAACGGTGCCGCGCTGCGGTTGTGGATTCATCACGACGAAGACGCGGAGGTCTACATCAACGGCGCGCCCGCGGCGAAGCTGACCGGCTATGCGACGGCGTACCGCGTGCTCCCGATCGCCGCCGAGGCGCTGTCGCGGCTGAAGCCGGGGCGAAACGTGCTGGCGATCCATTGCAGGCAGACGACGGGCGGGCAGTACATCGACGCGGGGCTGGTGCGCATATCGCTGCCGCCAGCACCGTAGCGCGGCGGCCCAACAACGAGCGGCTTGACCGCGCAAAAAGTCGGGAAATGGATGCCAATGCCGCGTCCGTTGAGTTATCATGGCAGGCTCGGGGCCGGGCCGTCTGGGCACCGCATCGACAGGCAGCGCACGAGTGGAGGCCCCGGATGTGGGCGGTACGAACGGCGTCCTTTCGGCTCAGGTGGGTGGCGCGCCTCTCCCGGCTGTTTCCGCCGGCGGTCTCCGGCGTGTTTCTGCGAATGTATCCGCTCGCCGCGGCGGGTCGGGACAACCTCAGCTTCGAGGCCCGCTCGAGCCTGGGCCGGACGCGGATCCGGGCCGACCGGGCCGAGCGCGTGTCGCTTTGGTTCGCGATCCGCGGTTACCTCGAGTGGCCGAGTATCGTTATCGCCCGCACGGTCTGCCGGCCGGGCGACGTGGTCTACGACGTCGGCGGAAACATCGGGACGGAGACGTTGCCGCTGGCTGAGATTGTCGGGCCGAGCGGTGTGGTGGAGTGCTTCGAGCCGCTGCCTGAGAACGTGCGCACGCTGCACGAGCACATCGAGCTGAACGGTGCACGGCAAATCCGCGTGCATCCGAACGCCGTCGCGGATCGGGCTGCAACGCTGCCTTTCTCACCGCCGGCCACATGCGTCAACCGAGGCGAGGGCTACCTCGATGCGCAGGCCGGCCCCGGATCCATCCAAGTGGCGACGGTCGTGCTTGACGACCTGCTGGCGCGCGGCGTCATTCGCCCGCCGCGACTCATCCACATGGACGTGCAAGGGGCAGAGCTGTTCGTTCTGCGCGGGGCGCGGCAGATGCTCACGGAAGCCCGCCCGGTGCTGATCCTGGAGAGCGCGCCACCCTGCCTGGCCGTGCACGGGCTGAAGCCGTCCGACGTGCGTGATTTCCTGCGCGAACAGGACTACGCGCTGTTCGACGTCGACAGGTTCGGGCTCAGCACGGCGCTGCGCGAGGACATCATCACCAACTGGCTCGCGCTGCCCGCGCGCCCGGATGAGCAGGCCGACCAGCTCGCGCGCCGCATTCACCGGCGGATCATTCGCGCGGCGCTCCTGCCGCTGATCCCCGGGTTGAACCCCGCCGTGCTGCGCTGCTGCGCCGTGGCACTCATGGAGAAGGGAGTGCGGTGGTGGTCGACGTGTCCGGCAGGGGACATTAGGCTTTTCGGCGGATGAGGGGGCGGCGGCGCGATCGTCGCGCGGCGAGCGGCGCCCGGCGCCAGGAGTCTCGGCCATGAACCGTTGGACGAATGCGACCGCAGGGGTGCTGGCGCTCGGGGCGATGGTGTGCGTTTCGCTCGGCGTGCTGGGCGGGGGGCGGCAGCCGGGGGGCGCGGGGCAATCGGGCAGAAAGCTCGTCGTGGGCTTCGCGCAGATCGGGGCCGAGAGCGCGTGGCGGACGGCGAACACGGAGTCGATCAAGTCCGAGGCGGCGCGGCGCGGCATCGAGCTGCGGTTCAGCGACGCGCAGCAGAAGCAGGAGAACCAGATTCGCGCCCTGCGCACGTTCATCGCCCAGGGCGTCGACGTGATCGCCTTCGCGCCGGTGGTCGAGACCGGATGGGAGCCCGTGCTGCGCGAGGTGAAGCAGGCGGGAATCCCCGTGATTCTGACCGACCGGACGGTCGACGTCAGCGACGATTCGCTCTTCGTCACGTTCATCGGCGCCGACTTTGTCGAGGAGGGCCGCCGGGCGGCGCGCTGGCTGGCCAAGGCCACGGGCGGCAAGGCGCTCATCGCCGAGTTGCAGGGCACACCCGGCGCCGCGCCGGCGATCGACCGCAAGAAGGGCTTCGAGGAGGCGCTGCGCGAGCACCCGGAGATGCGAATCGTCAAGTCGCAGAGCGGTGACTTCACGCGGGCCAAGGGCAAGGAAGTGATGGAGGCGTTCCTGAAGAGCCCGGAGGGACGCCAGATCACGGCGGTCTACGCCCACAACGACGACATGGCGCTCGGCGCGATCCAGGCCCTCGACGAGGCTGGACGCAACCCGGGCAAGGACGTGCTGATCGTCAGCATCGACGGCGTGCGCGGCGCGTTCGAGGCGATGATCGCCGGGAAGCTGAACTGCACGGTGGAGTGCAACCCGCTCATCGGCCCGCTGCTGTTCGACACGGTCGAGGCCGTCGCCGCCGGAAAGACAGTGCCCCGGCGCATCGTCACGCCGGAGGCTGTGTTCGAGCAGGCCCAGGCGGCTGAGGCGATCAAGGCGCGCAAGTACTGAGCGGGTGAGAGCGCATCGCGGGTCCGCGCCGAGCGGCCGGACCCGCGCCGGGCTGCACGGGCGCTCAGCGCAGAAACGGCTTGCCGCGCAGCCGGCGGATGAGCGCGAGCTGGCCCGCGTGGAACGCCTCGTGGCGGGCGCAGTGCGATACCGCGCCGAGCTTGTCGCGGTAGTGCGGATGCGGCGCGCCGTCCTTGCCCCAGGCCGGCTCGGCCAGCAGCGCATCGCTCAGCCCACGCACCGCCTCCAGAGTCTCGCGATGCACCTCGTCCATCACCTGGCGGATGTGCCGCGCGTCGGGGTAGCCATGCTCGGCGGAGGACTTCACCGGCTCGCCGATGGGGTAGTGCGCCGTGAAGGACGCGTCGAGCAGGCTGCGGCCCAGGCAGCGCTGGTGGATGAGCACGTTCTGCGACGCGGCGAGGTGGCCGCAGATCCACAGGGGGTGCGCCAGGCCGGGCGCGGGCTGAAAGACCCAGTCGTCGCCTTCCAGATCGGCAAGCAGCCGCAGCGTCCAGTCGCGCGTACCGTCGAGTTGAGCGCTCAGCACGTGTCCGAGCGTCATGTCGCGCCTCCCTGGCTTGCGCCGAGCGCCAGCGGCCCTGACAGCGGCTCGGGGCGGTCGAGGCTTGCGGGCGGTCGGCTTGCCAACGGCTATTGTGGCCGCGAGTGCTTTGAAAGTTCAAGCCCGGCGGCATTGTTGGCATTTCGCGCCGATCTATAATCGAGTCCTGCTATCCACGGACTGGTCGCGGCTCGGGCGGCGCGGCCCGCGCGACGAGAGGATGAACGTGACCACTGCTGTCGAAGCCTGGTTGCGGCGGAATCACTTCCTGCTGCGCCGGCTGCACTCCCTGAGCGGCATGATTCCGATCGGCGCCTTCCTGGTCGTGCACCTGTACACGAACTCGCTGGCGGCCTGGGACGCGCACGCCTTTGACAAGCACGTGCGCGAAATCCACGAGATTCCCTATCTGCCGCTGATCGAACTGCTGCTGATCTTCCTGCCGATCGCGTTTCACGCGGCGTATGGCGTGGCGATCGCGATGCAGGGGCGCTCCAACGCGGCCCAGTACTGGTGGCTCGACAACTGGCGCTACACGCTTCAGCGCGTCACCGCCTGGATCGCGCTGCTGTTCCTCGTGCTGCACCTGCTGCACTTCCGCTTCGCGCACTGGATCGGCGGACCGGAATACCAGGCGACGATCGCCCGCGGCATGACGCCGTTCGACCTGACGCAATGGGGATTCGTGGACGGCACGCCGGTCGCGGCCTGGCTGTGGGTCACGCTGTACTCGGTCGGGCTGGCGGCGTCCGTCTTTCACTTCTGCAACGGGATCAGCACGTTCTGCATCACCTGGGGCATCACGGTTGGGGATCGGGCGCGGCGGCGCGTATTCGCCGCCTCGATGCTGCTGGGCGCCGTGCTGCTCGCCTGGGGTTTCGCGTCGCTCTACGCACTGACGGCGCGGCCGAAGCCCGATTTGCGCCTGCCGCCGCAGCCCGATGCCCGGCCGGTGGCGCTGAGCCCGGCCGATGGGGGGGCGTCATGATGCGGCGACGGGTAGTGGTCGTCGGGGGCGGGCTGGCGGGGCTGGCGGCAACGATGAAGCTGGCCGAGGACGACATCGGCGTCGACCTGGTCAGCATGGTCCCGGTCAAGCGCAGCCACTCGGTCTGCGCCCAGGGGGGCATCAACTGCTGCAACAAGTTCACCCGGGCGCAGGGGGACAGCGAGTGGAACCACTTCGATGACACGGCGTACGGCGGCGAGTTCCTGAACAACCAGCCCCCGATCAAGGAAATGGCCGACTGGGCGCCGAAGATCGTGGACTTGCTGGACCGGCTGGGAGTGCCGTTCAACCGCTCGGAAGAGGGGAACCTGGCGGTGCGGCGTTTCGGCGGCACGCTCTACAAGCGGACCGTGTACGCCGGCGCCTCCACCGGGCAGCAACTGCTCTACGCGCTCGATGAGCAGGTGCGGCGGTTCGAGGTGGACGGCGTCGTGCGAAAGTTCGAGTTCTGGGAGTTCCTGGGGCCGTTGATCGACGGCCAGGGCGCCTGCCGCGGCGTGGTCGCGCAGGACATGTTCAGCCTGGAGATCCGGGCGTTTCCGGCGGACGCGGTGGTGATGGCCACGGGCGGCTGCGGGCTGGTGTTCGGCAAGAGCACGATGTCGATGGTGTGCACGGGCGGCGCGAACGCGCGCTGCTATCGCGCGGGCGCGCATTACGCGAACGGCGAGTTCGTGCAGGTGCATCCGACGGCCATACCGGGCGCCGACAAGCTGCGGCTCATCAGCGAGGCGGCCCGGGGCGAAGCCGGGCGCGTCTGGGTCCCGCGGAGGCAGGGCGACGCGCGGCATCCGAACGACGTGCCCGAGGCCGAGCGCTGGTACTTCCTCGAAGAGAAGTATCCGAAGTACGGCAACCTCGTGCCGCGCGACATCGCGACGCGCGAGATCTTCGCCCTGTGCAAGAACGGCTACAGCGTCGATCCGCACAACTACGCCGTGTACCTGGACCTCACCGAGCGCGCCACGGGCATCAAGCGCGAGGTCCTGCACAAGAAGCTCGGCAACATCCTCGAAATCTACGAGCAGTTCGTCGGCACCGACCCGCTCGGCGAGCCGATGAAGATCTTCCCCGCCGTGCATTACAGCATGGGCGGCCTGTGGGTCGATTACGAGAAGAACCACCACACCGGCGGCCTGAACTGGGATTCGCCGCGCAACCAGCAGACCAACGTGCCGGGGCTGTTCGCGGCCGGAGAGTGCGACTACCAGTATCACGGCGCCAACCGCCTCGGGGCCAACGCGCTGCTGAGCTGCATCTTCAGCGGCCTGCTCGTCGGCCGGGCCCTGCGCGCCTTCGTGCAGAATCCGCCAGGGGGCGGGGCGGCGGCGCTGCCCGCCGGCCTGGCGGAGCGCGAGACGGCGCGGCACAAGGCGGCGATGGACGCGCTGCTGAAGCGCGACGGCACGGAGAACCCGTACCTGCTGCATCGCGAGCTGGGCCGGCTGATGACCGCCAACGTCACCGTCGTGCGCGACAACCGTGACCTGCGGGCGACGCTTGAACGCCTGGAGGAGCTGCGCGAGCGCGGCCAGCGGGCGGCGCTCAGCGACCGCGGCGATTGGACCAACCAGAACCTCAGCTTCACGCGGGCGCTCGGCGACATGATCCTGCTGGCGCGCGTCATCACCGAGGGCGCCTTGCGGCGTGACGAGTGCCGCGGGGCACACTACAAGCCCGAGTTCGAAATCCCGGCGCCGACGGCGGACGACCCGGCGGAGCTCCAGCGGCAGGCGCTCGAATGGTGCCGCCGCTACCAGCGGCAGAACGACGAGTGGCTGAAGACGACCCTGGCGCGCTGGACACCCGCCGGGCCGGAGTTCAGCTACGAGCCGGTCGAGTGTCACCTGATCCCGCCGCGGCCGCGGACGTATGGGGTGCGCGGAGCGGAGGTGATCGAGCAGGTCTGGCGGGCGATGTCGCCGGCGCGGGGCAATCCCGGCGGCGCGGCGGGGGCGGAAGCGGCCGGGGCGGCGATTGGGGGCCGGGCATGAACGACCAGGCGCAGAGGACGATCAGCGTGCGGGTCAGGCGGCAGGACCGGCGCGGCAGCGCGGGGTACTGGCAGACGTTCCGCATCGCGCATCAGCCGAACATGAACGTGATCTCGCTCTTGCAGGAGATCGCGGCCCGGCCAGTGACGGTCGAGGGCCGGCACACCGCGCCCGTGGTCTACGACAGCAACTGCCTCGAAAACGTCTGCGGCTCGTGCAGCATGGTGATCAACGGCCGCGCCCGGCAGGCGTGCAACACGCTGGTCGATGCGCTGCTGGCCGAGCGGCCGCAGGTGGAGATCGCGCCGCTCTCAAAGTTCCCGGTCGTGCGCGACCTGTTCGTCGACCGCTCGCGCATGTTCGACGCGCTCAAGAAGGTCCGCGCCTGGATCCCCGTGGATACCTATGGGCCGATCGGCGAGGGACCGGTCGTCGCGCCGGAAGACGCGGCGACGCGCTATGATCTGTCGCGCTGCATGACCTGCGGCTGCTGCCTCGAGGTCTGCCCACAGGTGAATCACCGCAGCGAGTTCATTGGCCCGCAGGCGATCGGCCAGGCGGCGCTGTTCAACCTGCACCCGACCGGCGCCATGAACTCCGGCCCGCGGCTCGAGGCCCTGATGGAGCCCGGCGGCATCAGTGACTGCGGCAACGCGCAGAACTGCGTCAAGGCGTGCCCGAAGCAAGTGCCCCTGACGTGGGCCATCGGCAAAGTCGGCCGCGACACGACCTTGCACGCGATCCGGCGCTGGCTGATGAAGTAGCCGCCGCCGCCGCGCCCGTGAGGAAGCGGTTGAACGAGGACGTCGGCTGGCGCAACCGCTTCCTCACGGGCGCGGCTCGGTTCAAGCTGTACAAGACCCCGGAGCGTCCCGGTCGGTTGTCGGGCTTCGCCAACGGCCGTATACTCTGATGTTCTCCAACCACCCCGGGGAACGGGGGAGCTGGCCGGGGTGTTTTCCAGGTATCCAACCACGATGATCCGCAGCTTCGCCCGAATCGCCGCCGTGACCGGCATCTGTCTCTACTCCGCTCTTGCCGCGCTGGGCCAGGGGCCGCCGGGCACGCCGGTGCAGGCCAGCCCGATTATCGAGCGCGAGGTGGCGGCGTCGCTGCGCGTCGTGGGATCGGTGCGCGCCGACCGCGAAGCCGTGGTGGCGTCTGAGGTCTCGGGCGTGATCGTCGAGCTTTCGGTGGACGAGGGGACGGCGGTCCGGCAGGGCGACGTGATGTGTCGGCTGGACGACACGGTGGCGCGGCTGCTGCTGGATGAAGCCCGAGGGCGGCTGGCGAGCCTGCGGGCGACGCTGGCGGAGCTGCGGAACGGCACTCGGCCGGAGGAGCTGCGCTGGTCGGAGGCGACGGCTCTCGAGGCCAAGGCGATGCTGGACAAGTGGGCCTTCGAGCGCGAGCGCGTCCGCAGGCTCGACGAGCAGAACCGGAGCAACCCCAAGGAAGTTCACGACACCGAGATGGAGTACTCGGCCGCCGAGCGGCGATACGCCCAGGCGCAGGCCAGGCTGGACATGGCGCGCAAGGGTCCGCGCGACGAGGAGCTCGACCGCGCCGCCGCCGACGTCGCAGCGCAGGAGGCGGTCGTGGCCCGGCGTGAGCGTGACCTGGCGAAGACGCAGGTTCGCGCCCCGTTCGACGGGTTGGTGGCGGCGAAGCGGACGGAAGTCGGCCAGTGGATCGAAGAGGGCGGCGCCGTGTGCGAGCTGGTCGCGGTCGACACGGTTCGCATTCGTGCCGACGTGCCCGAGGCCGCCATTCCGTTCGCGTCGGTGGGTGCGTCGGCGACGTTCGAGATCGAGGCGCTCCAGATGAGCGAGAGCGGTCTGATCTCGCGGGTGATCCCGCGCGCCAACCCGGCCGCGCGGACGTTCCCGATCGAGATCGACGTGCCGAATCCGGGGGCGCGGCTGCTTCCGGGCATGTTCGCCTGGGTCAACGCGCCCTCCGGCCCGCCCGGCAAGCGTTTGCTCGTGAGCAAGGACGCGATCGTGTCGAGCCCGCGCGGCAAGACGATCTTCGTGGTGCGGCCGGGTCCGGCCGGGCAGATGGCGCTGCCGGTCCCGGTGCGCACCGGGCTCGAGGTCGCCGGCCACGTCGAGGTGCAGGGCGAGGGGCTTGCCGCCGGTGACCTGGTCGTGAACCGCGCGAATGAGCGGCTCTTCGGGCCGCAACCGGTGGTGGTGCAGGAGCGTCCGGCGCCGGCGGCGAAGGCGGAATAGCGCGCGATTGGCGCCGCCAGGGGCCGTGCTGCGGTCGGCGATGGGGGGCGGGAGCAGTGAGCAGAGCGGAGAGGGACCGTTGAACCTGATTCAGATCTGCTTGCGGCGTCCGGTGGGCGTCTCGGTCGGCGTGCTGCTGACGGTGCTGTTCGGGCTGCTGGCGCTGTTCTCCATCCCGGTGCAGCTCACGCCGAACGTGGACGTCACGGTCGTGACGGTGACGACGCGCTGGAGCGGCGCGAACCCGCAGGAGATCGAGCGTGAGATCGTCGACCGGCAGGAGGAGCAGCTCCGCAGCGTCAACGGGATGGAGAAGATGACGAGCGCCTCGCGCGACAACGAGGCGACGATCACGCTCGAGTTCTACCCCGGGGTGACGAAGTCCGACGCGCTGCGCGACGTGGCCGACAAGCTGCGGCAGGTGTCGGGCTACCCGGTCGAGGTCGATGAGCCGACGATCCAGGCCGCCGACCAGTCGGTCGACAACCCGATCGCCTGGCTGATCCTGTATCCGGCGCCTGGCGAGGAGGAGCGCGTCACCGAGCTATACGACTTCGCCGACGACAACATCAAGCCCTATCTCGACCGCGTGCCCGGCGTCGCCTCGGTGAACATCTACGGCGGCAAGGAGCGCGAGGTGCAGGTGCGCGTCGACGCCGGTCGGCTGGCGTCGCGCGGGCTGACGTTCTCCGACGTTCAGCAGGCGCTGCGGCGGCAGAACGTGAACGCGTCGGCGGGGTTCTCGTCGGAGGGCAAGCGCGACTACACGGTGCGGGCCGTGGGGCAGTACGAGTCGCTGGACGAGATCCGCGACACGGTGATCGCGTACACCCCGGGCGGCCCGGTCTACGTGCGCGACGTCGCGGAGGTGCGCGATTCGTTCAAGCGCGCCTTCTCGATGGTGCGCAGCAAGGGCACGACGGTGCTGGCTTTTCCCGTGCGGCGCGAGGTCGGCACCAACGTGCTGACCGTCATGGCCGGCGTGCGGGCCGCGATCGAGCGCGTCAACAAGGAGGTGCTCAGCGCCCGCGGCATGCGCCTCGAACTCACGCAGGTCTACGACGAGACTGTCTATATCAACCAGTCCATCGCCATGGTGCGCAACAACATCATCTATGGCGGCACTCTGGCCGTCGTCGTGCTGATGCTGTTCCTGCGCAACTGGCGGGCCACGCTGGCCGTGGCGCTGTCGATCCCGATCTCGGTCATCGCGACTTTCCTGGTGGTCGTCGGCGCCGGCCGCACGCTGAACGTGATCTCACTGGCGGGCATCGCCTTCGCCGTCGGCATGGTCGTCGATAACTGCATCGTGGTGCTCGAAAACATCTACCGCCACCGGCAGATGGGCAAGGACGTCATGACGTCCTGCTTCGACGGCACCAACGAGATCTGGGCGGCTGTCCTGGCCAGCACGCTGACGACCATGGCGGTGTTCATCCCGGTCATCTTTGTCGAGCAGGAGGCCGGGCAGCTCTTCCGCGACATCAGCATCGCCACCGCCGCCGCCGTCGCCTTGTCCCTGGTCGTCGCCGTCACCGTGACGCCGGTGCTCGCGTCGCGACTGCTGCGCGTCGGGGCGGGCCGCGCCAGCGCGGCCCGGGCGGAGCGGCACGTTTCGACCGGCCCGATCGCCGAGTCCGCCGGCTGGCTCGTCGGCCTGTTGCTGCGCGTGCCGTTTGCGCTGCGGGCGCTGTTCGTCGCCGGCGTGACGGCGGGCGTGCTGTGGCTGGGGCTGCGGCTCGTGCCCGACACCACCTACCTGCCGAGCGGCAACCGCAATCTCGTCTTCGGTTTCCTTCTCACGCCGCCGGGCTACAGCCTCGAGGAGTTCCGGCGGATGGCGGCGGTGGTAGAAGGGGGGCTGCGGCCCTACTGGGAGGCCCAGCCGGATTCGCCGGAGCACAAGGAGCTCGACCGCCGGTGGCTGGAGCGCGTCGAAGCCATGTTAGCGGCGGGGGCGATCCCCGAGGCCGATGATCCGAAGTCGAGCGCCCTGCAACGCGGCCGGGCGCGGCGCGAGTGGCTCACGCCGCCGCCGCTGATCGACAATTTCTTCTTTGTCAGCTTCGCGGGCGGCTGCTTCATGGGGGCCAGCAGCCGGGACCCGGCGCGGGTGAAGCCGCTGGTGCGGCTGTTGACGCAGGCCGGGGCGGAGGTGCCGGGGGTCTTTCCGGTCTTCTTTCAGACGGAGCTGTTCAGCTTCGGTGGGGGCAACACGGCGGAGATCCAGATTCGCGGCGACGACCTGGCGCAGGTGACGCAGGCGGCGTCGGCGATGCAGCGGGCGTGCATGCGCGAGTTCGGCTCATACCCGAACTCGGACCCGCGCAACTTCGCGATGGGGCGGCCGGAGGTGCGCATCGAGCCGGACCGCGAGCGCGCCGCCGACCTCGGGCTGAGCGCTGCCGACATCGCGCTGATCGTCGAGGCCGCGGTGGACGGCGCGTACGTGGGCGACTTCCGCGTCGCCGGTGGAAACACGGTGGACATCTCGCTCTATGCCGAGCGCGACGCGAGCCGCCCCACGCAGGAGATCGGTGCCCTGCCGATCTACACGACTGCCGGGCCGGCGACGCTGTCGTCAGCGGTGAAGATGATCGACACGACGGCGCTGGAGCAGATCAACCACATCGAGCGGCAGCGGGCCGTCACCCTCACGGTTCGCCCGCCGGAGTCGCTGCCGCTGGAGAGCGTGATCCGGCGGGTCACCGACAGGGAGACCGGGATCGAGACAACGCTGCGCGGCGCGAAGGAGATCGCGCCGACGGTGCTGGTGAGCCTGACGGGCAACGCCGACAAGCTGACCGAGGCTCGCAACGCGATGGTGGGGGCGTGGCACGGCTTCACGCTCGACACGCTGGTGAGCCTCGTGAACGGGCGGTTCTTCCTGAGCGTGCTGATCGTTTACCTGCTGCTGTGCGCGCTGTACGAGAGCTGGGTCTACCCGTTCGTGATCATGTTCAGCGTGCCGCTGGCCGTTTTCGGCGGGCTGCTCGGGCTGTGGGTGTGCCACGTTGGAACGCTGCTGACCACCAACCAGCCGGTGCAGCAGCTTGACGTGCTGACGTTCCTGGGGTTCGTGATCCTGGTCGGCACGGTCGTCAACAACGCCATCCTGCTGGTCGATCAGTCGCTCCAGAACCACCGGCTGCACGGCATGGCGGCAGGGCAGGCGATCCGCGAGGCGACGCGCACGCGCGTTCGCCCGGTGCTCATGACCAGCCTGACGACGATCTTCGGCCAGTTGCCGCTGGCGCTGATGCCCGGCGCGGGCAGCGAACTCTATCGTGGCCTGGCGTCGGTGATGCTGGGCGGCCTGCTGGTCGCGTCGCTGGGCACGCTGGTGCTCGTGCCCGCGGCGCTCAGCCTGGTCATGGGCGTGCGTGCGCCGCGCGCCGCGGCGCCGGCGGCGGCGTCGCCTGCGCCGCAGCCGGCGTTCAGGCGCGACGTGTAGCGAGGCCGCGATGAGCATACCTGAGATATCGGTCGGCGAGCTGCGTCAGCGCCTGGCGGAACCCGCCCGCGCCCCTGTGCTGCTCGATTGCCGCGAGCCGAACGAGGTGGAAATCTGCCGGATAGACGGCGCGCTGCACATTCCGATGCGGCAGGTCGCCGAGCGGTTGTCCGAGCTCGACCCGCAGCGCGAGATCGTCGTGTACTGCCACCACGGCCGCCGAAGCGCCATGGTGGCCGGGCTGCTCGCGGCCAGCGGTTTTGGGCGCGTGCTCAGCCTGCGCGGCGGCATCGACGCCTGGTCGTGCGAGGTCGATCCGGCGATGCCCCGCTACTGATGCGGGCCGCCGGCCGGCGCTGGCGTCACTTTTTGGGTGGGGCGGTCTCGGCGGTCGACGCCGCGTCGCGGAAGACGTCCTTGATGGCGCCGCGCACGAAGCGCATCTTGACGTTGTTGTGCTCATCCACCTTCAGCACGACTTCGTTGTCGCGCACCTCGACAATCGTCCCGATGACGCCGCCGATCGTCTGCACCCGGTCGTTGCGTTTCAGCGCGGCGAGCATCTGGGCGTGCTTCTGTCGTTCGCGCTGCTGGGGGCGCATCACCGCGAAGTAGAAGAACACGCCGAACGCCAGCAGGAGCCCGAAGACCATCGGGTCGAGGAAGCCGGGCGTGGCCGGCCGGGGCGTGGCCGGCTGGCTCGCAGCCTGCGCCAGCAAGTGCCAGAGGTTCATTCGGCCTGCTCCTGTTCGTGGTCGGGCTTCGCCGCCCCGTCGAAGAGGGGTCCGGCGAGCGTCCGGCGGCGCCAGGCGTCGAAGTCGCCGCTGACGATCGCGGCGCGCATCCGGGCCATGAGCACCTGGTAGAAGCGCAGATTATGCAGTGAAACGAGCGTTCCTCCAAGCGCCTCGCGCGACATGAAAAGGTGCCTCAGGTAGCCGCGCGTGAAACGGGTACAGGCATAGCAGTCGCATGCCGCGTCCAGCGGCTCGGTTGACAGGCGATGCGACGCATTCCGCAGTCGCACGACCCCCGTGCTGGTGAACGCGTAGCCCTTGCGGCCGTTACGCGTCGGAAGCACGCAATCGAACTGGTCGATGCCGGCCGCGACGGCGCGGACCAGGTCGAGCGGCGTCCCCACGCCCATCAGGTAGCGTGGCGTGTCCGCGGGCAGGCGCGGCCCGAACGCCGCCAGCAGCTCCCACATCGCCGCCGGAGGCTCGCCGACCGACAACCCGCCCAGGGCGTAGCCGTCGAAGCCCAGCGGCGTGAGGCGTTCGAGGCACTCGGTCCGCAGGGCGGCGTCGAGGCCGCCCTGGACGATCGCGTACAGCGCCTGGTCTTGGCGCCTGTGCGCCGCCCGGCAGCGCTGAGCCCAGCGGACGGTGCGCTCGACCGCGGTGCGCAGAGCGGAGGTGGCGGCGGGCAGCGGCGGGCACTCGTCGAGCACCATGATGATGTCGGCTCCGAGACGGTTCTGAACGGCGACGGCGTCCTCGGGCGTCAGGCGCACCTCCGCGCCGTCGACGTGCGACCGGAAGCGTACACCCTCGTCGTCGATGCGCCGCAGGTCGGCCAGCGAGAAGACCTGGTAGCCGCCGCTGTCGGTCAGCATCGGGCCATCCCAGCCGCAGAAGCGGTGCAGTCCGCCGAGGGCGGCGACGACGTCCGGGCCGGGCCGCAGGAGCAGGTGGTAGGTGTTGGCCAGGATGAGCCGTGCCCCGCTGTCGGCCACCTGCGCCGGCGTGAGTCCCTTGATCGTGGCCTGCGTGCCGACCGGCATGAAGGCCGGCGTCTCGACGTTGCCGTGCGGCGTTCGGAGCAGCCCGGCGCGAGCCGGTCCGCAGGCGGCGGTGACGCGGAAGGAGAAGCCGTCGGCCACGTCGCGTCAGGACTTCGGGGCCAGTTGGAGGCCGAGGTCTGCGAGGCGGGCCTTGATCTCGCTGAGCGAGGTGACGCCGAAGTTCCGCGTGCTGAGCAGGTCCTGCTCCGAGTGCTGGATGAGATCGGCGATCGTCGAGATGTTGAGGCGCTGGAGGCAGCGCCGCGCCCGCACCGAGAACTCGAGTTCGGACACGGGCCGCGACAGGATCGCCTCGGCGCCCGGCGGCACGGGCGGCCTCGGCGGCGGCGTTTCGACAATGGCGCTGGGGTCGATCTCCTCGGGGCGCTGACCGAGGCGCAGGCCCTTCTTGGCGAGGAGGGCCTTGATCTCGTTGAGCGAGGTCTCGCCGAAGTTCTTGTAGGCGAGCAGCTCGGCCTCGGTGAGCTTGAGCAGGTCGCCGAGCGTCTGGATGCGCATCTTCTTCAGGCAGTTCCGGGCCCGCACGGAGAGCTCGAACTCGGCGATGGTGGTCTCGAGCAGGCGGCTGCGCGCGTCGCCCTTGGCCTGGCGGGCTTCGTCCTGCATCATCAGGCGGCTGCTCTCGACGTCCTTCAGGAAGAGCCGCGCCCGCGCGTGGTTCGGGAAGGCGGCCAGCACGCGCCGCAGGCAATCGAGGGCGGCGTCGTAGCGGCCGATGTCCTCGTAGACGATCGACAGGTTGATGAGGGCGTTCACATGGGCGCGCGGCTCGTGCGCCACCTGCTCATACAGGTGAATGGCGCGTTCGTCGTCGCCGCGCAGGTCGCAGAGGCGCGCCGCGCGGAAGGCCGCCTCGACGTGCGCCCGGTCGAGCGAAAGGGCCTTCTCGTAGCGCTCGAGCGCGGCGTCGCGCTCGTCGCGGACCTCGGCCAGCAGCCCGCTGACGTAGTGCCAATCGGCGCGCTCGCTGCCGGCGCGCTCGTGCTTGCGCAGGAGCTTCTCGGCGCCGTCTGCGTTCCCGGTGCGCAGGCGCACCATGGCGATCTGCATGTCGCAGGCGAACGCGTCCCAGCCTTTCTCCGAGGCCTTCGTGAAATCCGCCTCGGCCTGCTCGAAGCGGCAGAGGGCGGCAGCGGCCTTGGCGGCCAGGAAACGGCGCTGCTTGGTGTCGCCGGCCTTCTTGTACCAATCCAGGGCCTCCTGGTAGTTGCCCAGGATGTAGTACGCGGTGGCGAGGCGGAAGGCGTCGCCCTGGCCACGCTCGACGTCCGCGCGGTACGCACGGGTCAGGGCCTCGAAGCTCTCCCGCGAGCGCGCCGAGCCGAACGCCAGGTCGGCGTAAGCGTCGATGTGTTGCGCGTCGAATTCCGGCGCACGGAAGAAGGATTCCAGCGTGACTGGGGCGTCGACGGTCATTGCTGCGATCTCCGACAATGAATGGGAATGCCGCGCTTCATGCCGAGCCCCATATGCTAGGGTACAGAAAGGAACTCCGCAAGCACTGGCTCGCGTGCGGCCGGGAACGCTTCCAGCCGCCGGGCGGTCCCCCGTTTCCCCCGGGAACGCGCGGGGGATATCATCTCAGCGGCAGAGTGGGCCGGGCGGCCGCTCTCGACCCGCCACCGACGCCTGCGAGCCCGCGTGAAAGGCGCCGACTGTCGCGCGATGCCGGAGCCATCGGCGGCGGGCCGAGGGAGGAAAGTCCGAACTGGCGAGGGCACGGTGGTGGCTAACGGCCACCGGGGGCAACCCCAGGGAAAGTGCCACAGAAAACATACCGCCTGCGGGTTCTCCCGCCGGTAAGGGTGAAAAGGTGCGGTAAGAGCGCACCGCGCGGCTGGTGACAGCCGTGGCAGGGTAAACCCCACCGCCAGCAAGCCCAAATAGGGAGCGACGAACGGCCCGGCGCGAGCTTGGCTGCTTCACGAGCCGGCCCGGCTCGTCACCAGCTCCGGGTAGGGTGCTCGAGCCCGCCGGCAACGACGGGCCCAGACGAATGGCCGCCGCCCGAGCGATCGGGCACAGAATTCGGCTTACAGGCCCACTCTGCCGCCTTTTCGCGCCCCACGGGCCGCTCGCCCAGGCGCGTGGCCCCGTCCCGCCGGGCAGCACGCCTCGATGGCGTCCGCGAGCGCGCGGAGCGAGCCCGCGAGCTCGACGTACCGCACCGTGCAGAACATCTGCCGGCCTTGTTTCCGCACGCTGACGATGCCCGCGTCGCGCAGGATCGCCAGGTGCCGCGAGACGACGGAGAGATCGACGGCGCTGTTGGCCGCCGCCTGGCTCACGGTCTGCGGGCCGCAGCAGCGGGCCAGGCCGATGAGGATGTGCAGGCGCGTGGGGTCGCCCAGCGCGCGGAACAGCCGCGGGTCGACCGCCGCCTCCAGCGACGGGCAGCACGCACCGGCCCGGGCCGCGGGCTTTCTCTGCCTGCGTGCTTGCATAGTCATGCAAATATGCTACGATATGGGCGGGCGGCTGTCAAGATGGCCTCAATGATCGCCGCCGACATCGACGAAAGGAGACCACGTCCCATGCCCGCCGATCCAGACACCCAGACTCTCCGTGACGCCATCCGCGCCGGATACGCCGAAATCGCCGGCCGCAGCGCCTCCGCCTCCGCCGCGGGTTGCTGCGGGCCGGCCGCCTGCTGTGGCGGCGCCGAGCGGCTTTCAGAGCGCGTGGGCTACAGCGCCGAGGACCTGGCGCGCCTGCCGGAAGGCGCCGACATGGGCCTTTCCTGCGGAAACCCCACCGCACTCGCATCGCTGAAGCCGGGCGAGACCGTGCTCGACCTGGGCAGCGGCGGCGGATTCGACTGCTTCGTCGCCGGGCCGAGAGTCGGCGCGTCCGGCCGCGTGATCGGTGTGGACATGACGCCGGAGATGCTTGCCAAGGCGCGGCGCGGCGTCGCACAGTACCGCGAGCAGAGCGGGCTGGACAACGTGGAGTTCCGCCTCGGGGAGATCGAACACCTGCCGGTGGCGGACGCAAGCGTCGACGTGGTAATCTCGAACTGCGTGCTGAACCTGTCGCCGGACAAGCCGCAGGTGTGGCGCGAGATCGCCCGGGTGCTCAGGCCGGGGGGCCGCGTGGCCGTTTCGGATCTGGCGCTGCTGCGGCCGCTGCCGCGCGAGATCCGCGAGATGGTCGAAGCGCTGGTCGGTTGCGTGGCGGGTGCGGTGCTCGTGGATGACACGCGGCGGATGATGGAGGCGGCGGGCCTGGCGGACATTCGCCTGACGCCCAGGCCCGGCTACGTCGAGGCCCTGGGGGAGATGCAGGATCCGCTGTACCGGCGGATCATCGAGAAGCTGCCGGCGGGCGCGCACCCCGCGGAGTACATCACGAGCCTGGACATTTCGGCGCGGAAGGCGTCGCGCTGAGCGGCAGCGGCGGGCGGGACGCGGCGTCGCGCGGGTCGCCGCCGGACGGCTTCGTTGCCCGTCCACTCGGCGCTGCCTTAGAGTTGCTCCGCGCGCGGCCGGGATGACCCTTGGCGTCGCCTGTCGGCCGCCGCAGCGTGCAAAGGCGACCGGAAGCGGACGGCCCATGGACGCAAAACAGGGACACGGCTGTTCGGTCGGGGCCCGGCATTCCGGCATCGCCGTCCCCATTGTCGATCTCCGCGCCCCCCTGCCCGAGCAGCTCCGCGTGGCCATCGCCGCCGGTGCAGAGCTCGTCGAGCTGCGCGTCGATCTGATCGGCGACGCGCGGGCCGCAGCCGGGCTGCTCGCCGCGCACCCCGATCAGCCCTTCATCGTCACCCTCCGCCGCGCCGACCAGGGCGGCGCGTGGACCGGCGGCGAGGGGGAGCGGCTGGCGTTGCTGCGCGAGATGCGGCCGCGGCGCGGGTACGTGGACGTGGAGCTGGCGTCCTGGGATGCGTGGCGGCGCGCGGCGGCCGACGAGCCCGCGACCTCCGTGACGCAGAAAACCATCGCTTCGCATCACGACCTCAGGGGCACACCGGCCGATCTCGATGGGCTGTTCGCCGCGCTGCACGCAACGGGCGCCGGGGCGGTCAAGGCGGTGTTCACACCGCGCGATGCGACGGATGCGCTGCGGATTCTCGCGGCGCTGCGCGCGTCGGCGCGGCGGCGGCCGACGATCGCCCTCGGCATGGGCGCGGCGGGGTTGGCGACGCGCGTTCTGGCGCGGAAGTTCGGCGCTTTGCTCACCTTCGCCGCGCTCGACCCGCAGGCTGCGTCGGCCCCCGGGCAGCCGACGATCGCCGAGCTGCGCTCGCTGTATCGCTGGGACACGATCACGCCGGCGACGGCAGTTTACGGCGTGGTCGGTTGGCCTATCGAGCACTCGCGCAGTCCGCACGTGCACAACGCCGGGTTTGAGGCCGGCCGTGACGACGCCGTGTACCTGCCCCTGCCGGTGGCGCCGGCGCAGGCGGATTTCGACGCGTTCATGGACTACGTGTCCGGCCACGCCTGGCTCGACGTGCGCGGGCTCAGCGTTACGCTGCCGCACAAGGAGCACGCGCTGCGCTGGCTCGAAGCGCGCGCACACGACGTCTCCGACGCCGCGCGCCGCAGCGGCTCGGTCAACACGCTCACGCGGACGCCGGCCGGCTGGCGCGGCGACGACACAGACGGCGCTGGCGCCGTCGCGGCGCTCCTCACCGACGCCGACCTCGCCCGCCGCGGCCTGCGGGGCGTGCACGCGGCCATCCTCGGCGCGGGCGGCGCAGCACGGGCGGTCGCGGCGGCGCTGACCGACGCCGGGGCGCGCGTCACGATCTTCAACCGCGACGCGGCGCGGGCGGCCGCGCTCGCTGCCCGGCTGGGAGGCGCGTCCGCGACATGGGAAGCCCGCGCGGGCTGCGACGCCGACATTCTCGTCAACTGCACGCCAGTCGGGATGCACCCGCAGATCGACGAGGCGCCGATCGACCTTGCCGCCGGCTCGGCCTTTGCCGTCGTTCTGGACACGGTGTACAACCCGCGCGAGACGCGGCTGCTGCGCGAGGCGCGGCGGAGCGGCCGGCGCGTCATCAGCGGCGTCGATATGTTCATCAACCAGGCCGGCGCGCAGCAGCGGCTCTGGCTGAACCGCAAGATCGACGCCGGCGTGCTGCGCCGTGCGCTCGACGCCTCTGCATGATTCGAGCCGCGCCCGTCACGCGCGCGGCTCGGATCGGTTTCCTGGGATAGTCCGACGTGTGCGACTCGAGACCGGGCTTAGGACAGCCCGGCTCTGACGTGGCGCTTGCCCTGTTAACAGCGCCGGGACTCACGGCGCCCGATAGACCACCTCGCCGCCGATCACGGTCATCAGCACGCGCGTGGCCGGGATGTCGCGCGGCGGACAGGTGAGCACGTCGCGATCGACGACGACGAAATCCGCCAGCAGACCGGGCCGCAGCGCGCCTTTCCGATCCTCCTCAAAGGCCGCGTACGCCGCCTCGAGCGTCATCATCCGCAGCGCTTCTTCCCGCGAGACGCACTCCTGTGGGTTCCAGCCGCCCTCCGGCCGGCCGTCGGCCGTCTGGCGCGTGGCGGCGGCGTAGAGGCCGAGGAACGGGTTGTGCGACTCGACGGGGAAGTCGCTGCCGGCGGCGATTCGCGCGCCGCTGCGCAGCAGGCTGGCCCAGGCGTAGGCGCCGCGGGCCCGCTCGGGTCCGACGCGCGCCTCGACCCAGCGCATGTCGCTGGTGCAGTGCGTCGGCTGCATGGACGCGATCACGCCCAACCTCGCGAATCGCGGAATGTCCGCCAGGCTCAGCAACTGTGCGTGCTCGATGCGGAAGCGGTGGTCCGTCTTCGGCATCGCGCGCAACGCCGCCTCGTACGCATCCAGCGTCTCGCGGTTGCCGCGGTCGCCGATCGCGTGCGTGCAGACCTGGTAGCCGCGGCGCAGGCCGTCTTCGGCGACCTGCCGGATGAACGCCGGCTCCATCGTCGCCAGGCCCGCGTACGGCCGGCCGTCGTCGTCGGTCGGCCGGTCGGCGTAGGGCGCCAGCAGCCACGCCCCGCGCGAGCCCATCGCGCCGTCGGCGTAGAGCTTGCAGGCCCGCACCGTCAGCCGCTCGCCGACGAGCAGCCCTTTCTCGCGGAAGTAGAACAGCGCGTACGGCGCGGCGATCATGCCGTAGATGCGCAGCTTCAGCTCGCCGCGCCGTTCCAGCTCGCGATAGGCCTCGACGTCCGCCGGCGTCACGCCCGCGTCGTGGACGCCCGTGAGCCCCGCGGCCAGGCACATCTCCTGCGCTTGGCGCAGCACGTCGAGCGTGTCGGGCTGCGGGGCGTCGATCGCGGCGGTCACGAGCCGCATCGCGTTGTCAACAAGCACGCCCGTCAGCTCGCCGCGCTCGTCACGCAGAATCGCGCCGCCCGCCGGCTCGCTCGTCTCGCGCGAGACGCCCGCGAGCCGCAGGGCCGCGGCGTTGGCGATTCCGGCGTGGCCGTCGACGCGCGTCAGCCAGACGGGGTTCTCGGGGCTGACCTCGCTGAGCCGCGCGTGCGACGGCAGGGCGCGCTGCGGCCAGCTCTCGTGATCCCAGCGACCGCCGAGAATCCACTCGCCCGGCCGGGCCGCCCTGGCGCGCTCCGCGACGATCGCGACGACGTCGTCGAACGAGCTCGCCTGGCTCAGGTCGAGCCGGCCGAGCCCGAAACTGCCCAGGCCGGCCATGTGGCCGTGCGCGTCGATCAGCCCCGGCAGCACCGTCCGCCCGCCAAGGTCGTGCACGGCCGTCGCGTCGCCTCGCAGCCGCAGAATCTCCTCCGTTCGGCCGACGCCGACCAGCCGGCCGCCGCGGACGGCCAGCGCCTCGGCCCGCCGGCCCCCCGCGTCGAAGGTGTGAACGTTGGCGTTGATGAACAGCGCGTCCGCCGCATCCGACTGCGCCGGCTCGTCGAGCAGCGCACCGCACGCGAGAATGGCCGTGATGATGCCGATCACGATGTCTCCTCCATCGAGGGGCGGCGGCTCATGGTGCCGCGGGGTGTCGCAGGGCGGCGTCGTGCGTTTCCTGGCAGACCGGGCAGACGCCGGGGAGGCCGAAGCGCAGCGCGCGGAACACCTGGTTGATATCGCGCACGGCGACGGCGTCTTCGGAGCGGTACAGCACAAGCAGGTAGAGCCGGTCGCCGGGGTGCAGATGCTCGAACGCCATCTCGGCGCCGAGCATGCGGGCAAGGCGTTCGAGCGGCGGTCGTGATGGGTCGTCGGGCCGGACGCGCACGTAGCGTTCGATGAACAGCGGGTCGTTGAGGATGCGGTCCTCGATGTCGGTCCAGCGCACGAGCCGGGTGACATCGTCGAGCTGATCGAGACGCAGCGGCGCGGTGAAGACGATGACGACGTACTCGGGCCGCTGGTCGAGCACGTAGCTCGGCTCGAACTGCTTGTTGAGGAAGCCGCCGGGCGACTTGGCGATGAAGCGGTCGGTCAGCCCGGTGATGTCGAGCACGTGCAGGTCGTGGCAGTGATATCCGACGATGCCGATGTCCATGAGCGCGACCGTCTGGCCGGGGCTGGAGCGCTCATGCAGGTACTGCGCCAGCGCCAGGTGGCCGTTGAGGTAGCCGTGCGCCCGCGTCAGCACGTGTACGTAGTACTCGCGTGTCGTCGTGGCCTGCCAGAAGGCCAGGAAGGCGATCAGGGCGCTGCATGCGACCATTGCGGCTATGCTCGCGGGCCACCAGGCCCGCTCATGCTCCTGCCGGGGCGAGATTCGCTTCTCGCACGCACCTCCGGCAATCCCGTTCAGTCCCAGCAGCCGCTCACACGCCGCCGCCACGCCCACCGTTACCAACGCGCACCAGACCGGCAGGAACGGCACGAGCAACCGCGAGCCGGGCATCCAGTCCCCGCCGGTCGCGAACACCCCCGCGATCGAGTACAGGCTCACGAGCAGCGCCGGTCGAACCCCGCGCCTCACGCTGCCCTCACGCGCCAGGAGCGGCAACAAGGCCAGCAGCGGCGTCGCGCCCGCGAGGTGATACCAGGCGAACATGCCCAGGTACTTCGCCGGGGCCGACCAGCCGCCCGTCTTGGCGTAGTAGGTATTGGGGACCAGCTCACCGTCGTACAGCGCCATGCGCAGCGCCAGGTGTCCGCACACCACGACGCCCACGATGCCCGCGTCGAGCGCCAACCGCCGCACGCCCGCCGCCTGCCGCCACTCGCCCGTCAGCAGCGCTCCGGCCCAGGCGGCGGCGAACACGGCGGCGCCCTCGGGCCGGGTCAGGGCGGCCAGCGCGAACATCAGCCCGGCCCCCTGCCAACGACGCGAATGCCGGGCCCGCGCGTCGAGCCAGAGCCCGAGCATCACGAGCCCGGAGAACAGCGTCGTCTCCAGCCCGGTGGTGCTCTGAAGCGCGAACGCGCTGTTCGTCGCCACCAGTCCCGCCGCCAGCCAGCCCAGCGCCGCAGCGCTGGCCTCCGGCATCGTCATCGTGCCGAGCCAGGTGCGGGTCAGGCCGGCGGCGGCGACGATCGCCGCGAGCCCGCCGGCCACGCCGACGGCTTTGGCGGCGAAGAGCACCTCGTCGGGTCCCCAGAGGCGGATGACGCCGGCCATCAGCACCATGAGCAGGAAGTTGGTGTATCCCTCGACGCGCTCGCCGGCGTTGAAGTACGGCCCGAGGCCGTCGGCGAGGTTGCGGCTGTAGCGGAAGGTGATGAACGCGTCATCGTTGATCTGCGGCCAGTACCACGAGACGTGAAGCAGGTAGGTCAGGATGACGGCGACCGCCAGCGCCGCCACGGGCCAGCCGGCGCCGCGGGGCTGGAGGTCCGTAACGCCGACCGGCGTGTTCTCGCGGGGCGCACTCAACGGGTCACCGCGTCAGTCGATCGGCGCTCATCTCACGCCGCCGGCGCGACCGGCGCACAGGCCGTCGCTTCCCGGCGGCTCGCCAGCCACCGGCCGCGCAGCGTCTGGATCGCCACGTAGGCATAGCCGAAGATGAACAGTCCCAGGAATGGGATGGCGGCCGAGACGCGCTCGACCCAGTTGTCGAACAGCAGCAGCACGCCGAGGCACGCGGTCAGGTACAGCGCCAACCCCAGCTCGGCCCAGGCCTTCCAGGCGCCGCGGAAGTGCAGGCCGCCCAACCGCCCCATCCATTTGCCGCCGGCGTGGGCGTGCTCGCCGAACTTGGGTGTTCGCACGAATTCACCGGCTTTGCAGAAGAGCCCCTCGACGGCGGCGACGGCGTTGTTGAAGGCGATGCCGGCGCCGATGGCCAGCAGGAGGGGCAGACTCGGGAGGATCTCGAGCCAACCGCGCCGCAGGGCGCGCTGACTGACCACGTAGAAGCTCAGGGCCGAACCCGTGCCGACCACGAACAGTACCAGGTCCGCTGTGTACTGCCAGGTCGTGTAGCGCTCGGCGACCAGCAGCTTGGCGATGAGCGCCGGGCCGATCAGCACGCTCAGCAGGACCATCAGGATATACACCCCGCAGCTCGTCAGGTGAAAGAACGCCTCGCACTTGATCCGCCAATCACCCGGACGCGCCAGCACCTGCGGCAGCAGCTTCACGCAGGTCTGCGCCCCGCCTTTCGTCCAGCGGTGCTGCTGCGCCTTGAAGGCGTTCATCTCTGGCGGCAGCTCGGCCGGCGAGGTCACGTCCGGCAGGAAGATGAACTTCCAGCCGCGAAGCTGCGCGCGGTACGACAGGTCGAGATCCTCGGTCAGCGTGTCGTGCTGCCAGCCGCCCGCGTCGGCGATCGCCGCCTTGCGCCAGATCCCCGCCGTTCCGTTGAAGCTCATGTAGCGCCCGCTGCGGTTGCGAGCCGTGTGCTCCACGACGAAGTGGCCGTCGAGCAGGATGGCCTGCGCCCGAGTGAGCACGGACGCCTGCCGGTTCAGGTGTTCCCAGCGACACTGGACCATGCCCACACGGGGATCGACGAAATAGTGAATCGTGTCGCGCAGCATGTTCGCCGGCGGCACAAAATCGGCGTCGAAGATCGCGATGAACTCGCCCTTGGCCACCTGGGCCCCGGCGGCCAAGGCGCCGGCCTTGTAGCCGTTGCGATCGTCGCGATGCAGATAAACCACGTCGTAGCCGAGAGTTCGCATCCGATCCGCGGTCCGCCGGGCGATCTCCGTCGTCTCGTCCGTCGAGTCGTCGAGAACCTGGATTTCGAGGCGGTCGCGCGGGTAGTCGATGCGGCAGGCGTGCTCGATCACGCGCTCGGCCACCAGCGACTCGTTGTACATCGGGAGCTGCACGGTGACGACCGGCAGTGACTCGAAGCTCGTCCGCGGTTTCGCGGGTCTGGACCGGACCCGATAATACGTCAGCACCAGGAAGTACCGGTGCAGGCCGTAAACGCACAGCACCCCAAGGACCAGCGAGTAGGCCGCAAGGGCTGCGTTACTGAGCCAGAACAGGTCCATGAGCTCCTACCGCGGGCCGGGGCGATCGCGCGAGGGTACACTCGAACCCCGATGTTAGGTGCGAGGGCGCTACGGGTCAATCCGCACCCGTTCCCCAACACCGCCGGCTCAGATAAAGTACGAGTTTCCGGCGTCCATCGCCAGTGCGGATCGCCGCAGTGAGCCCGTGGCGCCTCAGGAGGATTGTACGCTTGGCCGACTCAAGGCTCCGCGCCCGCAACGAGGGTCCGCGGACGGCACGGGACATCGCCGTCGAGCAGTTCGCCGCCGCCCATCTTTCGGGTGAGAACCAGGACCTCTACGCCGACATGTTGGTCACGCTCTGCCGCCTGGCGCGCGATGGCGCGGCCCGCGGGGACGTGAAGCTGCTGCACAAGTCGCTGGCCGAGCTGCGCTACGGCCTGAAGGTCTTCGCCCCTTACGCCGACATCCGCAAGGTCAGCATCTTCGGCTCGTCGCGGACGCACGAAGACCACCCGGACTACCGCGCCGCGGAGGATTTCGCGCGGCGGATGTGCGCCACGGGGTGGATGGTCATCACCGGGGCCGGTGGGGGGATCATGCGCGCGGGACACGGCGGCGCGGGCGCGGAGGCAAGCTTCGGGGTGGCGATCCGGCTGCCCTTCGAGCAGAAGACCAACGAGATCATCGCCGACGACCCCAAGCTGGTGAACTACCGCTACTTCTTCACGCGAAAGGTGACGTTCCTGCGGCAGTCGTCGGCGGTGGCGCTGTTCCCCGGCGGCTTCGGGACGCAGGACGAGGGTTTCGAGGCGCTCACGCTCGTTCAGACGGGCAAGGCCCCGCTGATTCCGATCGTGATGTGCGAGCGGCCCGGCGGGACGTATTGGCCGCATTGGCGAACGTACATCGAGCGCGAGCTGCTGGCCAACGGGATGATCAGTCCGGAGGACATGCACCTGTTCCGCATCACGGACGACGTGCAGGAGGCCGTGCGCGACATTCAGGACTTCTACCGCGTCTACCACTCGATGCGCTACGTGGGCGAGGAACTGGTGCTGCGCCTGAGCCGCGCCGTCTCGGCCGAAACGGTCGAGCGCCTGAACGACGAGTTCGCCGGCCGCATCCTGAGCGCGGGCCGCATCACCGCCAGCCCGGCGCTGCCGGCGGAGAACGGCGAGCTGCCCGACCTCCCGCGGCTGCGGCTGTGCTTCGATCGCAAGAGCTACGGCCTGCTGCGCTGCCTGGTCGATCGCGTGAACCAGGAGCCGTAGCGCCGAGCAGGCATCCAGGCCGGAAGTGCTCCAAACCTCCGCAGAGCCGGGCTGTCCCCAGCCCGGCTCTGGCGTGGCGCTTGCTTCGTCAAGGACGCCGGGAGTCGGAGGCGGACCGACTTTACTTCAGCAGGTGCTCCTGCCAGAAGACGGCGTACATGATCGTCGCCAGGTCGCGGTTGGGCTTTTTCTGGAAGCCGTGGCCCTCGTCGAGCGCGTTGGCGAACCAGACCGGGCGCTTCATCTCGCGCATCTTCGCGACGATCTGCTGCGCCTCGCCCACGGGCACGCGCGGGTCGTTCTGTCCGTGCAGCACGAACAGCGCCGCATCGACCTTGTGCGCGTTGCGCAGCGGCGAGATCGCCTCCAGCACCTTGCGCACCTCCGGGTCGCGCTCGTCGCCGTACTCCGCCCGGCGCAGGTCGCGCCGGTACTCGCTGGTGTTCTCGAGGAAGGTGACGAAATCGGTGATGCCGACGATGTTGATGCCGCAGCGGATGCGCCCCGGGTAGTTGATGAGCGAGCCCATCACCATGTAGCCGCCGTAGGAGCCGCCGAAGATCCCGATGCGGCGCATGTCCAGGTCGGGCTGGGTCTCGATCCAGTCGAGCAGCGCGCCGATATCGCGCACCGAGTCCTCGCGCTTCACGCCGTTGTCGAGCTGGTGGAACGAGCGGCCGTAGCCGGTGCTGCCGCGGACGTTCGGGCAGATCACGGTGATGCCGAGCTCGGCCGCCCAGTACTGGTACACGCTGCTGAAGATCGGCTGATACTGCGACTCCGGCCCGCCGTGACACTGGATGACGACCGGACGCGGGCCCTGGCCGCGGCCGCGGAAGACGAAGGCGGGGATCATGCGCGGCTTGCCGTCCACCATGTCGAACGTGGGATAGCGGATGAGCTCGGCGTCGATGAAGCGCTCCGGGTTCAGCCCGCCGACCTCGCTGCGCGTCCAGCGCGTCACTTGCCCGACCGGGAAGCTGGCCGTGTACACGTCGGCCGGCGCGCGGGCCCCGTTCAGCGTGAACCCGACCACGCCGCCGGCCCGCGCGAATTGCAGCCCGCTGACGACCCCGACCGGCAGGTTGATCGCCCGCCGGCCGCTGCCGTCGAGCCCGGCGAAGTACAGCTTCGAGACGCCGTCCTCGTTGACCGCGAAGGCGATGCCCTTGCCGGCCGGGTCGACGGCGACCTCTTCAACGTCCCACTCGATGTCGGGCGTGAGGCACTTCCAGTTGCCGTACTCGAAGTCCACGACGTACAGCTTGCGGAACTCGCCGTCGCGGTCACTGAAGAAATACGCGGTCTTACCCTCGGGGCCCCACACGCCGCCGCCGTAATAGAACGGCGGCGACTCGGGCGTAATGGGCTCGGCCGCGCCGCCGGCGACGTCGAGGACGAACCAGCGCGTCTCGCGCTCGGAAAGGTAGTTCTGAACGAGCAGCTTGCTGTCGTCGGGGCTGAAGTCGCTCGGGCTGTGCAGGCCGCTGACCTGCCACAGCAGCCTCGGCGGCGCGTCGGTCCCCCGGTCGTGAACGTAGATGTCGAAGTCGCGGCCGTTGCGGCCCGTCCCGCAGAACGCCAGCCAGCGCCCGTCACCGGAGAGCACCGGCGACTCGTGCCGCGACTTCCCGTCGGTGATGAGCGCCGTGCGGCCGCTGTCGAGATTCAGCTCGTAGAGCTGCCACTGCTCGTTTCCGCCCACGTCGCGCGAGAAGACCAGCCGGCGGCCTTTCGACCCCGGCACGAACTGGGCGTTCGAGATCGGCTCGTCGAAGAACGTCACCTGCTCGCGGGCCCCCATCGGCATCGACACCAGGTGCACCTGGCTCGTGTCGCCGAAACGCGTCGTGATCAGCACGGCGTGACCGTCGTCGCGCAGCGATTGCAGCGCCGTCGGCCGCACGGCCAGGTACTGGAGCATGCGGTCACGCAGGGCGGCGGGCCACTCCGGCACATCCTCCAGCACGAACTGGCCGACCTGGCGCTTCGCGACTTCCTGCGCCGCCGCCGGCAGCGCGCCGATCAACAGCGACAGCGCAACGAGTCCGGGCGATGCCCGCTTCATGGCTCTACCTCCCATGCTCGCCGGGACGTGTTCCCCGGGGTCCGGCATGATAGCCGCCCCCGCCGCCGCGGGCGATATTCGCGGCCGCGCTGCGCGGAGGCCGGGGCGGTCCATGACGCGCCACGGGGCGCGTAGAATGGGACAACGCGACGCGGGCCGCGTCGCCGGCGGGATGCGAATGGAGACACGCGAATCACAACCGCCCGCTGAGCCGCCCGCGCGGAAGGCGAGCGACCCGGCGGTGCGCATTCACTGGTGGGTCGTCACCGGGCTGCGCATCGTGATGGGGGCGGCGATCCTGCTGGCGCTGTACGAGCGGCAGTGGCTCAACGCGCTCGTCGTGTTCGCGATCATGCTGGTGACGATGGCGCCGGGCGTGCTGGCGGGCCGATTCCGCGTGTACATACCCGCCGAGTTCGAGCTGCTGGTCGTGATCTTCCTGTTCGCGGCGTTCTTCCTGGGCGAGGTGCGCGGCTACTACGCGCGCTTCTGGTGGTGGGACATCGTCCTGCACGCGACCTCCGGGCTGCTGCTGGGCCTCCTGGGCTTCCTGCTCGTGTACGTGCTGAACGAGAACCAGCGCATCGAGCTGCACATGCGGCCGCGCTTCGTCGCGCTGTTCGCCTTCACCTTCGCCGTCGCCATGGGCGCGCTCTGGGAGATCCTCGAGTTCGGCATGGACCAGCTCTTCGGCATGAACATGCAGAAACCGATGTTCGGGGACAATTCCGGCCTGACCGACACCATGTGGGACCTGATCGTCGATGCGCTCGGCGCATTCGCCATCAGCGCCGCGGGCTGGTGGCACATGCACCGCGGCGTGCGGTCCTTCGTCGAGGTCTGGATCCGCAAGTTCATCGAGCGCAACCCGCGGCTGTTCCGGGCCTGAACGTCCGGCGGGCCTGGCGCGCCGCGCACATTTCGTGCGCCGCCGCCGCCGTCCGCCGCCGACTTGGTGCTAAGCTGCCGGGAATGATCGCGGCTCTGCTCGGTGGCCTGGGACTCTTCCTCCTGGGCATGGTGCTGCTGACCGACGGGCTGAAGGCCCTGGCCGGCGACGCACTGCGCCGCATCCTCACGCGCATGGTCGCCGGTCCCGTCTCCGGCATCGGCTGGGGCGCGCTGATCACCGCCGTCGTTCAGTCGTCGCACGCGACAACCCTGGCCACCGTCGGCTTCGTCAGCGCCGGCCTGCTCAGCTTCTCGCAGGCCGTCGGCGTCGTCTTCGGCGCCAATCTCGGCACCACCAGCACCGGCTGGATCGTCTCGCAGCTCGGCTTCAAGGTCTCCCTCGGCGCGTTCTCGTCGCCGCTCGTGCTGATCGGCGTGCTGCTGCGGCTGCTCAGCCACGGCCGCGCGGCGCACTTCGGCGCCGCCCTGTGCGGCTTCGGCCTGCTCTTCATCGGCATCGACCTGCTCCAGGGCGGCATGACCGCTGTGTCTGGGCACCTCAGCCCCGGCGACCTGCCCGGCGCGGGCGCCGGCCTCGCCGGCCGCGCTGCGCTGGTCGGCCTCGGGTTCATCATGACCATCCTCACTCAGTCGTCGAGCGCCTCGATGGCCACGACCCTCGCCGCCGTGTCCTCCGGCGCTATCAGCCTCGACCAGGCCGCCGCCATGATCATCGGCCAGAACGTCGGCAGCAGCCCGACGGCCGTCGCCGCCGCCATCGGTGCTCCGCCCGCCGCCAAGCGCACGGCGCTGGCGCACGTGCTGTTCAACGTGCTGACGGCAGGCGTCGCGTTCGCGGCGTTGCCGGCGATGCTGGCGGTGACGTCGTTGGCCGGCGCCGCGCTCGGCGCCGAAGACGCGCCCACGCTGCTGGCGCTTTTTCACACGGGGTTCAACCTGCTCGGCGTGGCGCTGCTTGCGCCGCTGACGCAGCCGTTTGCGCGGCTCATCGAACGCATCGTGCCCGAGCGCGAGGCGCCGGGCCCCACGCGTTTTCTCGCCGCCGCCGTCGCCGAAGTCGGTCCGGTCGCGCTCGAGGCGGCGCGCCGGGCGCTCATCCAGACCGTCGCCGACGTCGCGCGGGCGGGCGCGCGGCAGCTCGGGCGCGCCCCAGGCCCGCATGACGACGCGGCGCTGGCCGCGGCGGACGTCGCGCTGATTCAGGTGCGCCGCTTTGTGCACGGACTTGGCCAGGCGGCCCAGGCGCCAAGCGAAGTGCGCCGCCAGGCGGCGCTGCTGCACGCCTGCGACCATGCGGCGCGGCTGATGCGCGTCCTGCGCGCCCCGCCGCCCCGCCGGGCGCTCGACGACGCCGCCCTGGCGCAGGTCGCAGCGCCTGCGCGTGAGCTCGTGACGCGCTTCGCGGCGCTGGGCGCCCCGCCGGAGTCAGATGCGGGCAGCGGACGGCCCGCCGACATCGCCGCTCTGGCCGACGAGGCCGAGCGCCTGTCGCGCGAGATCGCGCGCCGCCGGCGCGCGGAGCGCCGCGCCGCCCTTGCGGAGGCCGCGGCCGGGCGCCTCGACCCGGAGGCCGCCGTCGAGCGCATCGACGGGCTGCTTTGGTTCGACCGGCTGGCCTATCACTTGTGGCGCTCCAGCCGGCGGCTGGCGGCGGACGCGCCCGGCAACGATGAGGCGGCGGGCGAGTCGACCGGGGACGCCGTCCCCCCGGCGGGAGAATGACGCCGTATAATCAGGCGTTACAGCAACAGGAGGCGCAGCGTGGAGATCGAGGTTTTCGTACGTGGCGTGCACGACACGGCGGGCCTGCGAGACATGGCTCGCGAACGGCTGGAAACGGCGCTCCAGCGCTTCGCGTCGCACGTGCGGCGGGCCACGGTGCGCCTCGAGGACGAGACCGGACCCAACCAGCACAAGCATGACAAGGTGTGCTTCATCGAGCTGCAACTGGGTGGTGGGGACATCCGCATCCGCGAAGTGGGCGGCGACTTCGGCGCCGTGATCGACGTCGCGCTCGACCGCATGCGCGCTTCGCTCAGCCGGCAGGTGAGCCGCGACAAGCGCGGCATCGGCGGGGGGTGAGCGGCGCGGCTCAGTGGAAATCGCGCGACGCGTGGCGAATCTTCGGTTGCGGGCCGCGGGGCTCCGGCTGCATCGCCTTCAGCACGTCGGCCAGGTCGAAGAACCGCCGCGCCATGACGTGAATCACCTCGCCTTTGCGCTCGACGATTCCCTCGGCGATCAGCGCCGCGCTGCCGCGGGCGACGCGCCGCTCGCGCTCCCAGACGTTCGGGCGGATCACCAGGTTCGCCATGCCCGTCTCGTCTTCCAGCGTCATGAAGACCATGCCCTTGGCCGTTCCCGGGCGCTGGCGCAGCGTGACCAGCCCCGCCACCGCCACCCGCTGCCCGTGGCGCAGCGTTTTCAGATCCGCCGCGCGCACGATGCGCGCCCGCGGCATTGCGCCGGACGTTCGTGACGCGCGCTCATGAGCCATGCCGCGGTGAACCGCTCCCTTACGGTCGCGGCTCGGATCTGTGCGGCTCGGATCTGTGCGGCTCGGTTTGACGCGATTCGGATCGATGCGTTCCAGATCCTCCCGCACCAGCCCGAGCGGGTGCGCATTCAGCGAGAAACCCTGTGCGTCGTAATCCTGCACCACCGTCTGCTCCAGCGGCATTTGCGGCAGCTCCGCCGGGGGCTCGTCGGGCTCCAGCTCGGCGAACAGCGTCGGCGTATGCGGCGCCCGGCCGCGCCGGCGTATGCCGTCGTCGCGATCCAGCGCCAGAACCCGCCACAGCGCCTGCCGCCGCGTGAGCCCGAACGAGCGAAACGCATCGGCGGCTGTGAGGCGCAGAAGCGTGTCGCGGGAGGAGTGGTGAAGAAAGGCACGAAGGAGCGAAGGGACGGAAGCATGAAGGGGAGAAGGGACGAACGGCCGGAGGGACGGAGTGATTCCCGCTGTTTTGTCCTGGCTTAATCCGCGAACGAGACGCAGCCCCAGCCGCAGCGCCGGACCGCCTTTGCCCCACATCGCCGGATCGTCATCGCCCTTCGCTGCGTCACTTCGGCTCTCCGTCCCTCCGTCACCTTCTTCCAGCGTGCAATCCCACTCGCTGTGCAGCACGTCCACCGGCCGAACCTCGACGCCGTGCGCGATCGCGTCGCGGATGAGCTGCCCCGGCGTGTAGAAGCCGAGCGGCTGCGAGTTCAGCATCGCCGCGCAGAACGCCGCCGGGTGATAGCGCTTCAGCCAGGCCGACGCATACACCAGAATGGCGAAGCTGGCGGAGTGGCTCTCGGGAAAGCCATACTCACCGAAACCCTGAATCTGCCTGTAGATCTGCTCGGCGAACTCCCGGCTGTAGCCCTTGGCCAGCATGCCGCGGATGAGCTTGACCTGGAACTTCTGGATATCGCCGCTGCGGCGCCAGGCCGCCATCGCCCGGCGGAGCTGATCCGCCTCGCCGGGGGTGAAGCCCGCCGCGACGACGGCCAGCCGCATGACCTGCTCCTGGAAGATCGGCACGCCGAGGGTCTTGTGCAGCACCCGGCGGACGTCGTCGCTGGGATAGGTGATCTCTTCGAGTCCGTCGCGGCGGCGCAGGTAGGGATGGACCATTCCGCCCTGGATCGGGCCTGGGCGGACGATGGCGACCTCGATGACCAGGTCGTAGAAGTTGCGGGGCTTGAGCCGCGGCAGCATCGACATCTGGGCGCGGGACTCGATCTGGAAGACGCCGACGGTGTCGGCGCGGCAGATCATGTCGTAGACGCGGGGGTCTTCGGCAGGAATGTCGCGGAGGGCCCTGATCCCTGATCCCTGATCCCGTTCGCGCTCCAGCAGCCCCAGGCATTTCCTCACCGCGGTCAGCATCCCCAGCGCCAGGCAATCGACCTTCAGGATTCCGAGCGCGTCGATGTCGTCCTTGTTCCATTCGATGAACGTGCGCTCGGGCATGGCGCCATTTTCGAGCGGCACGATCTCGCACAAGGGCGTCTCGGTAATGACAAAGCCGCCGACGTGCTGCGACAGGTGCCGCGGAAAGCCCAGAATCTGCCTGACCAGCCGCACGAGCATCCGGATGGTGCGGTCATTCGCGTCGATCCCGGCGCTTTGCAGGGCGTGCTCTGGCAGCGGCTGGTCGTCGAACCAGTCGATCGCCTTGGCCAGAACGTCAACCGCGTCCAGCGACAGCCCCAGCGCCTTGCCGACGTCGCGCACGGCGCTGCGCGGGCGGTAACTGATGACTTCTGCCGTGATGCCGGCGCGCTCCCGGCCGTATTTCCGGTAGATGTACTGAAACACCTCCTCGCGCCGCTCATGCTCGAAATCCACGTCGATATCCGGCGGCTCGTTGCGCTCGCGGCTGATGAACCGCTCGAAGAGCAGGTCGTGCCGCGCCGGATCGACCGCGGTGACGCCCAGGCAGTAGCACACGGCCGAGTTCGCCGCCGAGCCGCGGCCCTGGCAGAGAATGCCGCGCGAGCGGGCAAAGCGCACGAGGTCGTGGACCGTGAGGAAGTAGTGCTCGTAGCCCAGGTCGCGGATGAGGGCAAGCTCGGCGTTGAGGAGGTCGTTGATATTGCCGGGGAGTGACGGAATGACGGAGCGACGCAGCGACGAAAGGGCGGAGTGGCGGAGTGATCGAGCAAAACCGGTTGCTGAAGCCGCGGCGTTTCCAGGGTGCGCATCGGTCCTGCCGCAATATGTCTCCGCGGCCCCAGCCCATACCAGCTCCTCCAGATGCTCCATCGCCGTCGCGCCCGCGGGCACCAGCTCGTGTGGATACTCGTAGCGCAGCTCATCCAGCGTGAAGGTGCAGCGCTCGGCGATCTCGAGCGTGCGCGCTAGCGCCTCGCGGCCGATCCGCGCCAGCCGCGCGGCGGCGTGGCGCGTGTAGCGCCGGGCGATCTCGCCGCGCGGGCGCAGGTGCCGCTCGGCGTTGGCCATCAGGCGCGAGCCCGCCTCCGCCAGCGTGCATTTCTCGCGGATGCACGTCAGCACGTCCTGCAAGTAGCGCCGCTGCGGCTCGTGATAGAGCACGGCGTTGGCGGCCACCAGCGGGATGCCGGTGCGCTCGGACAGATCGGCCAGCTCGGCCAGGCGCTGCGCGTCGGGCACGTCGCAGCGGAGCGTGGCGGCGAGAAAGAGCAGGCCGTCGAATACAGCGTGATAGTGACGAAGGGACGGAGGGACGAAGGGAGGGAAGGAAACGCCGGAGTTTGCTGCCTTCTCCACTTCGTTACTTCGTCTCTGCGTCACTTCGTCACTCTCTTCAACCACAATCGCAATCAGCCCGCTGCCCGCGCACAGCTCGACGATGTCCGCCAGGCGGATCTCGCATTCGCCCTTGCGGCAGCGCAGCCGCCCACGCGTGATCAGCCGGCACAGCCGGCCGTAGGCCGTCCGCGTCGGCGCCAGCAGCACCAACGGCGGCGCGTCCACCGGCGTGATCTCGGCCCCGATGATGAGCTTGGGAAGAGCGTGACGGAGTGACGGTGTGACGGAGCGACGGAGTGACGAGTCCGAGTCCTCCTCCACGGCTTCGTCACTTCGTCTCTCCGTCGCGTCGCTCATCCTCTTCCACGCCACATGCGCCCGCACCACGCCCGCCAGCGAGTTGCGGTCGGTGATCGCGATGGCGGCGTAGCCCAGCGCCGCGGCCTGCTCGACCAGCTCTTCCGGATGCGACGCGCCCCGCAGGAACGAGAAGTTCGACAGGCAGTGCAGCTCGGCGTAGGCGAGGTCCGGCGCATCGAGGTCCGGCGCGTCAAGATTCGGCACATCGAGCTTCGGCGCGTCGTGATTCGGCACGACAGGGTCCGGCGCGTCTGGTTTCGGCGCCACCGACGGCGCTGTGCCGGATCCTGACGCGGCCGGCCTTGAAGTACGCGCGGAGAGGGCGTTCCGTCGAGGCGGGCGCGCAAGAGACCCGCGACTGGGCTTCCCGCACAAGCGATGAACACGCCCCGCCTGGGGCGCATGCGCATTCGGTTGCGGGCCACGGAACACGAGCTGCTCGCGCTGCATACGGTTGATGACAGTTGGATGCCGGAACGCCCCCCAGCATACCTAACATCATACTAACATATTACGGGAGGCAAGGCAAGTCCGTGAACGCGCACGAGCCGCGAGCGCCGGCGAGTGTATTCACCCGCAACGAGCGAAACACGCGGTGCGGCGGCCCATCAACCTGGCTCGACCGACGGCCCAAGCCGCGCGCGATGAACGGGAACGTATCGGGCGCCGCGCGTATCCAGCCGGCTCTCCATGAGAACCACCTCCTCCACGCGCATACTGGCCATCCCTGGCGCCGATGCCGTCGATAGCCTCCCCCGGCTCGTCTCGGCCGCGAGCACTCGACGGATGGCGGCGGACTCCGACGGCCCGCGGGCCCGAGCCAGCGTCACGTGCGGCATGAACGGCCGCGATTCGGCCTGGTAGCCCAGCCGCGCCAGCAGCGGGGCGGCCGCGCCCAACCACGCCGCGCAGCCGCGCCGCGGATCGTCCACGCCGCACCAAAGCACGCGCGGTGCGCGAATCGACGGAAAGCAGCCGAGGGTCGCGAGCGCCAGGTCGAATGGCGTCAGGTCGCGCGCCGCCTCGTCGAGGACGGCGCATAGCTCGGGGATGCGCTCGTTCGCCGTTTCGCCGAAGAACCAGAGCGTGACGTGAAGCTGGTCGGCGCTCGACCAGCGCAGGCCGCCGGCCAGGCGCTGGCCGCGCGCGATCGTCTCACGCAAGGCTCGGCGCAGCCCGTCCGGCAGCTCGATGGCGGCGAAGCACCGCATGCTGATTGCCCGTCCGAAGACGCCGTTCAGTCGCAGCGGATGATGTCGCGCAGCTCGCGCAGCCGCCTGGCGACGTCCTCCGGCGTGACGCGCGTCAGGGCGTCGATCGAGAACGACTCGATCACGAACGAAGCCGTGACCGAGCCGTGCAGCATGGCGCGGCGGAGCGCCATGCGGTCGTAGCTTCGGTTCGCCGCCAGGTAGCCCATCATCGCGCCGGCGAACGTGTCGCCGCAGCCGGTCGGGTCGATCGTGCGCTCGGTGGGGTAGGCCGGGGCGACGAAGAGGTCGTCATGGGAGACGAGCAGGCTGCCATGCTCGCCTTTCTTGATGACGGCGAAGCGCGGACCGAGCGTCAGAATCTCGCGGCCGGCGCCGACGAGATTGCTCTTTCCCGTCAGAAGCCGCGCCTCGCCCTCATTGAGCACGAGCCCGTGCACGGCGCGCAGTGTCCGCAGCAGCGCCTCGCGCTCGTTCTCGATCCAGAGATTCATCGTGTCGCAGACGATCAGCTCGGCCTTCGAGAGCGTCTGGGCGAAGCCCAGTTGCAGCGCCGGGTGCGTGTTCGCCAGGAATACGCAGCGGCTGTCCATGAACGCCGGGGGCACCGTCGCGCCGCGCTCGGCCAGCACGTTGAGCTGCACGTCCACCGTCTCGGCGTCGTTCATCGCGCCCTGGTAGCGTCCCTGCCAGCGGAACGTACGGCTGCCGCGGCGGATCTCCACGCCGCTGACGTCGATCCGCCGCGAGGCAAGCGGATCCAGCAGGCTCGGCTCGAAGTCCTCGCCGACGACCCCCACCATGCGCACGGGGGCGAACAGCGACGCCGCCAGCGAGAAATACACCGCCGATCCGCCGAGGACGTCGGTGGCGCTTCCGTGTGGTGTTTCGACGGAATCGAGGGCGATCGAGCCGGTCACGAGCAGCGACATGGGGGCTCCCACATGGTCTTGAAGGATTGTCTCACGGCGCGCCGTCCGCGCCCGGCGCGGGGCCCAGGGGCGTGAGCTTCACAACCGCCGCCGGCGGCAGCGGCCGCTGGCCGATCCATTCGGCCACGTCCGGCCCGGCTAATAACGCCTCGTATTCCGACCCGTTGTGCGTCACGCGCAGGGCGAACGCCCGGGTTCCAGGCCGCGCGCTTCTCAGCATATCCGCCTGAGCAGCCGCCCGCGCCAGCGCACCCGCCGGCAGCTCGATCACCAGGCGCCCGCCCGGCGCCGCGGCACGCCACAGCCGGCGCGAGAGCCGGCGGGCCTGCCGGTCCGCGGCCGGTGGCGGAACGGCCTCCGGCGCACCGGCCGCTACGACGACGACGTCGGCCGAGGCGCCTTGCCGGTCGGCCGACCAGGCGCTGTCGACGGCATGCTCGTGAACTGCGGTTGGCGCCGTCACGTGGACGATGCGCATGGCGCCGGCGGCGTACAGCTCGTGCGCCAGGCGCGTGGCAGGCGAATCTTGCAGCGCTTGCGGCGTGGGCAGCGCCTCCGCCTGAGGCGCTGCCGGCCAGGTGACTGCTCCGAGCAGGATCACCGCGGCCCCCAGCAGCGCGCTGAGACCTCGCATCGCGAACGGCCGGTCAGCCAGATCGGCGCGCCAAACCTGCGACACGGCTGCCGCCGCTGCCGCAAGAGCGACGGCGCGGACGAGTACGGCGCTCCCGATCGCGGGCACCATGCTCGCCACCGCCGCGACCGCGAAGGCCGCGAGCGCGGCCGCTGCGCCGCAGCTCGCCAGCGTGGATTGCCGGCTGCACCCGGCGCGGGCGACGCGCCGCGCCGCCACGACGATGGCAACCGAGCCGGCCACTGCTCCGACAATGCCCGCCCAGCTGTCCGGCTGCCTGGAAAGAGACGCGGCCGCGGCAACCAGTAGCGCCAACGCACCCATCGTGTCGGGCACGGACATCCAGAGCAGCAGGCGCGCCAACAGCACGCCCGACGCCGCGCCGGCCGCGAGCCACGCCAGCCTGCCGCCCATGTTGGCGTCCGCCGCCGCACCCAACGCGATCGCCGCCGAAGCGACGACCGCCGCTGCGGAGGCGACCGTCAGGACGTCGGTCCGCGGCGGCCGCGCGGTCGGATCCACGACGGCCCCCGGCACGGCACCGCGCGGACGTGCGCCCGTGACCACCGGCGCGACGGCCGCGAGGAACGTGCACAGCGGCGCCGCCAGCACCGGCAGCCGATGATCCTGCGGAAGCACGGCGGCCACGGCCCCGCCAACGGCCATTGCACCCAGAACCAGCGCCCACAGATCCATGACCGCTCCGCCCGTCGGATTCGCCAGGCGATGCCACCCGTGCAGCACCACGAGCAGCACCGTCGCCGCGGCGCTCATCAGCAGCGTGGCCGCCGCAAGCGGCGCGAGGAGCAGCCCCGGCTGAAGCACCCTGGGGAGCAGCCACTGCCGCATCACGAGCTCGCGCCAGTCCTCCAGCGACAGCGCCACCGACAGCACGAGGAGCCACGCCAGCCCGAGGAGAAAGCACAGGCCGGCGGCGGCGGCGCTGGCGAAGGCGGCGTCCGCGGTGACGACCGCGCGGCCCGGTGCCGCCGCCGCGTGCCGCGACAGGCGCGCGAGGATCACGCGGCGCGGCAGCCAGAAGCCCAGCGCGGCGCCGGCGCCGCACGCCGCGAGCAGCAGCGCCTGGGCGCGCTGCGGCGGCAGGTGCCACGCGGCCTCGCCCGCGCAAGCCGCCAGTCCCGATCCGGCACCGATGGCGGCGAGCACCGCGCACGCATGCAGCGCGCCGCCGTTGCCGAAGTTTGGCCAGGGGCGGCCGGCACCCGCGGGCGCCGATAGAGCGGCAGCGGGCGCCGCGGACGGGTGCGCGCCGGTCGGGGAGGGGCGTTCCCGCGGCGGCGCAGCGCGGGCGGTCGTGGCCCGGGGCGCGCCGCGCCCGCCATCGGGGCGTGCGGAGCGGTGGCGGAGCGCTCCGGCGGCGCTACCAGAGCCGCGATGTCGTGGCGGGGACAAAGCGCCTTCTCCCTCCATCCTCGAGCTGAACGCCGAGCGCCCCGTCGACGCCGATATCGACGACCGTGCCGCGATACTCGCGCCCGTCGCAGCGGAGCACGACGTGGGCGCCGAGCTCCCCGCAATAACGGGTAATGGCGCGTCGCACAAGGGCGTTCGTCTCGTCGCCGGAGCGGACGCGCAGATGCTCATCGAGGGCCCGCAGCAGCGCGTGGCCGATGGCCGCGCGGTCGATGACCTGCCGCGAGGCGATCTCGAGCGACGTGGCGCGCTGCGCCAACTCGCCGGAGAAGTGCCCCGGCTGTTGGAGGCAGTTGATGCCGACGCCGATCACGAGCGCCCGCCGCGGAGGTTGGCCGCGGCCGCCGGGCAGCGGGCGTGATTCGGCCAGGACGCCGGCCACCTTGCGCTCGTCGATGGTCACGTCATTCGGCCAGCGCAGGGCCGGGGCGCAATCGGTGGCGCTCTCGATCGTCTCGCAGACGGCGGCCGCCGCCAGCAGGGTCGCCTGGGCCAGCCGCGGCGAATCCTCCTCCTCGTGCAGCAGCACGCTGAGCAGCAGCGACGAGCCGCGCGGCGCGGCCCAGCCCCGGCCCATGCGTCCGCGGCCGGCTGTCTGATACTCGGCGGCCACGACGGCGCCGTCGGGGAGCGCTTCGGCACGGTTCAGCAGGTAGCTGTTCGTGCTGTCCGTCTCCGGCAGCAGCGTCAACGAGTCCCCGAGGCGCGAAAGCGGCCCATCGGGAAGCAGGTCGCGCTGGCTGAGCGGGCGATGCATCCGGCATATCTTACACCCGAACGCGCTGGCCCACGCCGCGCCGCTCGCGCGGAAGCTGCGGGTGCGGCGCAGCGCTCGCGCCGCCCGTGCCCGGGACCGAAGCTCCACCTCCGCGAGCGCCGATACGCCCAGTGCACGGATGGGCCAACCGCCGGGGGCAATGGAATGCCGAGCATCTCTCGTCTGCTGATTCCCGCACTCGCCACCGGCGCGACGGCCGCGGCGCTGGCCGGCGTCGAGCCGGCCGCCGAATGCCAGTACGTCGCCTCCCGGCAGGTTGCGCTGTCCGTCGACGTCGGCGCCGGTGAGTCGGTGTCGGCATCGACCGTCTGGGCGTCGACCGACGCCTGCCGGACCTGGCGCCCGTTGCCGGCGACCGCCATTGGGCCGTCGGCCTTGCGTGTCTGCGTCGACGGAGACGGGCGCTATGACTTCTACATCGTGGTGGAGAACGACGCCGGCGCATCGGGCCCGCCGCCGACGCGCGGCACGACCCCGCACGTGTCGGTGGTCGTCGACACGGTGCCGCCGACGCTTCAGGCCCGTGCGGGCGCGTGCCGCCGCGGGCCCGACGGAGAGCGGATCGTCGCGCTCGACTGCACGCTGATTGAAGAGAACCTGCGTGACCCGCACGTACGGCTGTTTTGCCGCGGCGAGTCGGAAGGGCTGTGGCGCGACGCGGGGTCGCTGTTCGTGCGCGAGGGCCGTGTGCATTGGATCGTCCCCACGGAGTTCAACGGGCGCGTCGCGCTCAGGCTCGTGGCGACAGACCGCGCCGGCAATCGCGCCGTCGACGAGCTGACGATCGACCTGTCTTTGCCTCTCGATCCTCCCGAGCCCGCTTCCAGCCCCGCCGGGGCCGCTCCGTCCGTGTCCGCAGTGGGCGCTCCGTCCGCGTCCCTGGCGGCGGCACGGGAATTCACTGCCGTCGCGCCGTCGCCGGCCGACGAGCACCCATCGCCGAGAGCGGCGCGTGAGGCCCAGGCCCTGCTCGGGAAAGCGCTGGAGTTTGAGCGTCGCGGCGAGCCGGAGTTGGCGGCAGCCCGGCTGCGCGAGGCGGTGGCGCTCTGGCCAGGAAGCAGCGACCTGCTGGCGAGCCTGGGCGGGGTGCAGCTGCGCGCGCGGCGGCTTGACCAGGCGTCGCACGCTTTCCAGCGGGCGCTCCAGCTTGATCCGAAGCATCGCGCGGCGCTCGAGGGCGCGGCTCTGGTTGGCGTGGCGCAGAACCGCTACCCTGAAGCACGCGATCACCTGCGCAAGCTCCTGGAGCTGGAGCCGCGGGCGGGTCGCTTCTGGTTGCACTACGGCGACGTCGAGCACCGCCTTGGACAGCGCCGGTCGGCCCTCGACGCGTGGCGACGGGTGCTCAGCCTCGAGAGCGACGAGTCCGACCTGCGAAGCCGGGCCCTGCGACGCCTTAGTCTCTTCGCCGGCGACGCGGTCGGCGACGACGCCGTGTGCGCGACCCCGCCCTGAGGAACCCATGGCCGCTGTCGCTCAACCCGTGCCGATCGCCGTTTTCTACGGCGACGAGGAGTACCAGAAGGGCGTGGCGCTCTCGCGGCTGCTGGGCCGGCTGCTGCCGCCGGGGGTTGATCGGGGCCTGGCGCTGGTGGAGTACGACGGGACGCGGCCGGAGGACCAGGGCGGGCCGAGCCTGGCGGCGATCCTCGACGACCTGATGACACCCAGCTTTCTATGCGAGCGCCGCGTCGTGGTCATCCGCGACGCGGACAAGTTCATCAGCGCACACCGCGAGCGCCTGGAAGCCTACGTCAATCGCCCCTCCCGCAGCGGCACGCTGATCCTCACGTGCCGGACTTTTCCGAGCAACACGCGGCTGGCGAAGGCGGCGGCGGCCGCCGGCGGCGAGCTGGTGCAATGCAAGAAGCTGACCCGCGCGACGGCCCCCGGCTTCGTGCAGTCGGAGGTCGCAGCCCGCCAGAAACGCATGAACGCTGCGACGATCGGGCGGCTGGTGGACCTGGTCGGCCTCGACCAGGGGGCGCTGGCCGGTGAGGTGGAGAAGCTCTGCCTGTACGTGGGCGAACGTCCGGATATCACCGAGGCCGACGTGCGGGCCCTCGTCGGCCAGAGCCGCGAGGAGCGCATCTTCATCGTCATGGACAGCGCCGCGCTCGGCCGCCTGCCCCTGGCCATGGAGCAATGGCGCCAGGCGCTCGCCACCGATCCGGACGCCGCCTACAAGGCCCTCGGCGGCATGGCGCTGGTCATCCGGCGTTGGCTCGAGGCCCAGGAGGCCATCCGCCAGGGTGTGCCGCTGCGAACCGTCGCAGGCATGGCCTACATGTGGGGCCGCGAGCGCGAGCTGGGCGCGCTGCTGGACCGGCTTCCGCCGCGCAAGCTCCGCACCATCCTTGCCGGCATCGCGGAGCTGGACGCCCAAGTCAAGGTCGGCGCTCGGTCGATAGAGTCAGGCGTGGAACGCCTTTTGGTGGCGCTGGCCGGGGGGTGCGACTCGCCCCGCGCTGCCCGGTGAGTCGACCCGCGACGCAGGGACGCAATCGGGGTCCTGTGCATGGATGCACGCCGTTTCATAGTCCTTCCGCCTTGCTGCGCCCTGTGGCTGGCCGGCTGCGCATCGCTGCACCAGCCGGTCTCGCACGGTCCGGCCGCCTCCCCAGACCAGCCCGATCCGCCGCAGGTGGTCCAGGCCCCCGAGTCGCCTCCGGCCGGTGCGGCCCTTGCCGCCCATGACGAGATCGTCGCCTACGCGCAACGCGCCATCCAGCGCCTGGATGAGGTCTATGCGGACGTGCGAAGGGCTGGCGCGACTGATCCGGCGACACACTCCGACGACGCCGATCCGCCGGCCGCCGTCGCTACGCAGGGTCCTGCGCAGCCAGAGGGGCTCCCCGTCGTTGGTGCGCCGGGTTCCGGCGCAAGCGGTCCGAAAGCCGGGCCCGGGCCGCGGGCTCCGGCCGCCGGCGATGCGCCGGGCCAGGCCGCTGCCGCACGGACGCCGCCGACGATCGTGAACGTGGCCGTTCGGGCGCTGGGAGCGCCTCCCGGACCGTCAGACGGCTCGGGGGATTCGACGGCCGCGGGCGGCACGACCGGCGACCTGATCGGTGCGCTTCGCGCGCGAATCGCCGCGCAGCCCGGCGACGCCACGTGGCGGGCGCAGCTGGACGAACGCCTGCTGCGCGTGCTGGCGGGGGAGTACGAGCAGGCGCGCGCTCCATTCGAAGCGGTCCCGGCTGAGCAGGCGCGCGTCGCCGCCGGGTTCATCGAGACGCTGATATCGCTGCGCGAGGCACACGGCGGCGACGTGCCGGGCGAGTCGAGCCGGCTACTGGAGCGCGTCGATGGGCTGCGCGACTCGCTGATTCCCATCAGCGACCTGGCGCTGCCCAAGGTGGCGCTCTGCCGGGCCGTCGTCGGCTTCGGGCTGTACGACCCGATCGAGCCGCCGCGCTTTCCGGCGCGTGCGGGAGGGGAGTTCGTGGCCTACTGCGAGATCCGGCATCTGACGAACCGCCGGCTGGACAGCGGCGAGCACGAGACGCACTTCGACGTGACGATCAGCATCCTGACGGCGGAGGGCCGGACGATCCAGGAGCAGACGATCCCGGACGTGCGGACCCGCTGGCGTGACGCGCGTCACGAGTGTTTCATCGCCCCCCTGGTCACGCTGCCGCCGGGCCTGTCCCCCGGGGACTATGTGGCAAAAATCACCGTGGCGGATAGAATCGGCTCGAAGGTGGCGCAGAAGCGGGCGAGCTTCCAGGTCGCCTCGGGCACTTGACCGGCGCGCAGGGATTTGACGCCTGGCGACGAGCGCGGCAATCGCGGCCGGACCGTCCCGGAGATGCTTCAGGTGAACGTCCCGCGTTGGATTCGGCGGTTGTTTCGCGCCCCGTACGACGGGCTGCGGAACTTCGGCGTGGTCGAGCCGGGGCGGCTCTATCGCTGCGGCCAGCCCCGGCCCGAGGAACTCGCGCAGATCATCGAGCAGTACAGCCTGAAGACGGTCGTGGCCCTGCGCGGGGCGCGCGATGGCGACGACCCCGACGCCTGGGAACAGCAGGAACGCGCCGTGTGCGAAGGGCGCGGCGTGCAGTTCGTCACGATCCCCTGCAATCACAAGAATCCGCCGAGCGCCGAGCAGTTCCGAGTGTTCCTGAAGCTGGCGCGCGAGCCGGAGCGGACGCCGCTGCTGGTTCACTGCCGCATCGGCCAGCAACGGACCGGACTGTTCTGCGCGCTCTACCGTGTGGCCGTGCAAGGCGCCGCGTGTGACGCGGCGCTGGCCGAAATGGACGCCTGCGGGTTCCAGCTTCGGCATCCGCGGCATCGGCGGCTGCTGGCAGCGCTGCTCGCGTTTCTGGATCAGTTGTCGGACTCCGACGTGGCCGAAGTCGGCGAACGCGCCGCAGGCGTCAACTCCGCCGCGGGCGTGTGAGGCTCCTGCATCAGGCATCAGAGCCCGCTGAGAAACGGCGCTGGCGGCCCACGGGGGGCGTCGGCCTCGTGGCCCGCGACGCTCACTCCGACTGCGACGGCGATGCGCGCGCGCCGACCATCGAGAAATAGGCCGCGCCGGCATCGCGGACGAAACGCCGGAACCCGGGCGTGTCGATCTCGGCGCGGTCGTGAACGTAGACGGCCACGGCGTCGATGCCGCCCTGCCGCGGCCTCACGTCCACCCGCGACCAGTCGCCGTAGGTCTGCAAGTCATCGCGCTCGTCCAGCGTCTTGAGCCCGAGTTGCCGATCGAGGTCCGGCTGTCTGAACGTGCCGCGCGGAACCAGGAAATACAGCTCCAGCAGCCATTCGCCGCCCGTGAGGATGTGCAGGAACCAGGTATCGGCGCCAGGGGCGGTGACCTCGATGCTCGCACGCTCGTTCCAGTTGGTCGGGCTGAAGCGGCCTTTCCCGACCTGCTGCACAAGCTGCTCGATGTACAGCAGCGCCGCGGCCTCCCAGCGCACAGCTCCCCCGCCGCGCGTCGGCCGCTGCTCCAGGTGCCACCGGCGTCCGTCGATCTGCCACGGCATCTTCACCCCCTTGCCCACCCCGCCAAATCGCTGCTTCTCCACCTCGATCTCGCGGCGGGCGTGCTCCGCGGGGTCGTAGGGCGCGCGCGGCTCATACGGACCGGCGGCCAGAACGGGAGCCAGCGCGGCGGCGGTGTGGGAGGGAGCGGCGAATGGCGACCGGTGAACAGCGAACTCTGAAACGGGCCGCCGATCTGCGTGCTGTTTCGCCAATCGCGATTTGCTGCTCGCTATTTCCTCGGGTGTGCCGAGGGCGACGATCCGCCCCCCGGCCTCGCCGGCTTGGGGGCCGAGGTCGATGATCCAGTCTGCGTTCTTCAGGACGTCGAGATTGTGCTCGACAACGACCACGGTGTTGCCCAGGTCAACCAGGCGGTGCAGCACGCCGAGCAGCTTGCGCACGTCGTCGAAGTGCAGGCCCGTCGTCGGCTCATCGAGGACGTACAGCGTGCGTCCCGTGTCCGGCTTGCCAAGCTCCGCCGCCAGCTTGACGCGCTGCGCCTCGCCGCCCGAGAGCGTCGGCGCCGGCTGGCCGAGCTGCACATAGTCGAGGCCCACGTCCGCCAGGGTCTGAAGCAGCCGCCGCACCTTCGGCACGCTGTCGAACAGCTCCAGGGCGTCGGCGACGCGCATGTCCAGCACATCGGCGATCGAGCGCTCCTTGAAGCGCACTTCCAGCGTCTCGGCAGTGTAGCGCCGGCCGCCGCATGTCTCGCACGTCACCCACACGTCGGGCATGAAGTGCATCTCGATGCGCTTCTGGCCCTGCCCCTCGCACGCCTCGCAGCGCCCACCGGGCCGGTTGAAGCTGAAGCGGTTGGCCTGCCAGCCGCGGAGCTTGCTCTCGGGCAGCCGGGCGAACAGCTCGCGGATCCAGTCGAACGCTCCGGTGTAGGTGACGGGGTTGCTGGCGGGCGTCAGGCCGATCGGCGACTGATCGACGTTGATGACTTTGTCGATGTGGCGGGTGAGTGACGGATTGACGGAGCGGCGGAGCGGCGGAGTGGGGGGCGACCGGCGCGCCCGCGCTTCGCTTCGGCCGCTTTTTTTCGTCTCTTCGTCCCTGCGTCTTTGCGTCCCTTCCTCAATGACTTCAATCCGATCATGCTCGCCGACGGTCACGTTCGCCTGGTTGATCGCCCGCGACAGCCCCGGCCAGAGAATGTCGTTGATCAGCGAGCTCTTGCCCGAGCCCGACACCCCGGTCACGCACACCAGGCGGCCGAGCGGCACCGGGACGTCGATGTTCTTCAGGTTGTTCTGCCGCGCCCCGCGGATCATCAGCCACGCCGCCGGCTCCGCGCCGGCCCGCACCGGCCGCCTGTTGCTCGGGATCGGAACGGCCAGCTCGCCCGTCAGGTAGCCGCGCGTCAGTGAGCGCGGCTGCGGGCCTTCGCCGCCCGCCGTCGCCGGCGGCAAGGCGCGCTCCGAGACGAGGCGCCCCGGCGTCCCCTGGGCGACGATCTCGCCGCCGTGCTTTCCGGCGCGCGGTCCGAAATCCAGCAGGTGATCGGCGGCGGCGATGACCTCGCGGTCGTGCTCAACGAGCAGGAGCGTGTTGCCGAGGGCCCGCAGCTTGCGCAGGGCGGCGACCAGGCGCGCCGTGTCGCGCGGATGCAGCCCGATCGTCGGCTCGTCCAGCACGTACAGCACGCCCGAAAGGCCGCTGCCGATCTGGCTCGCCAGGCGGATGCGCTGCGCCTCGCCGCCCGAGAGCGTCGGCGCGGCGCGGTCGAGCGTCAGGTACTCGAGCCCGACATCGACAAGGAATCGCAACCTTCGGCGGATTTCGAGCACCACCTCGCCGGCGATGCGCTGCTGCCGGGCGTCGAGCCGCAGCCCGTCGAAATACGCCAGCGCCTCGCCCAGCGGCCGCTGGCACAGTTCGACGACCGACGGAGTGACGAGCGGCGAATTGGAAGCGGCGGGTGGCGAGTGCAGAGTAACGAGTTCAGAGGGTATCTGGCCGCCGGAACTGCGCCCGGACGTTGTCTTCAAGGGGTCGCTCGGCGCTCGCCGCTCGCTGCTCACCTCGAGCCGCACCGCCGCCGCGTCGGGGCGCAGCCGGCCGCCGCGGCAGGTCAGGCAGGGGATGTCGGTGACGAGCTCATTGAGGCGGTGGCGCAGCGTCCAGCTATGCCGCATGGCCGAATCGAGCGCCGGAAAGAGCCCGCGCCACTGAAAACGCAGGCCGGCGTTGTCGGCCTGGCGGTTTTTAGTGTTGCCGGGGCCGCCAAGCAGGTCGGGGGCGTCGATCCAGCTTGCGGCCGCGCGGCCGATCTGCGGTCCGAAGAGCAGCGCACTGCGCTGGGCGGTCGTCCAGTCTTCGAGGGGCGCGTCGGGTGAGACGCCCAGGTGTGCGCAGAGTGCCACGAGCATGCGTCCCATGGGCGTGCGGCGGTCGATGCGCGTCCAGCCGGCGATGGCGCCGTCGAAGAGCGAGCGGCGGGGATTGCGGATGATGTCGCCGGCCGGGGCGCCGCGCTGCACGCCGAGGCCCTCGCAGGTTTCGCACCAACCCATCTGGCTGTTGAAGCTGAAATGATGCGGGGAAAGCTCCTCGTAGCTCTCGCCGCACGTCAGGCAGGCGAGCTTCTGCGAGAAGCGGAGCTCAGAAGGGTGTGACGGAGCGACGGTGTGACGAAGCGGCGACGCCGCGGCGTCTGGGGTCTCCACGGCTTCGCCCCGGACCTTCGCCGCGTCGTCACCGTTGTCCCTGTGCTGCTCCTCCACCACGACCGTCATCAGCCCGTTGCCCAGCGCCAGCGCGTGCTCGACGCTCTCGGCGATGCGGCCGCGCGCCGCGGGCTTCACCACGGTGCGATCGACGACGACCTCGACGCGGTGCCGGCGACGCGCATCGAGCGTCGTGGCCTGCGCCGCCAGCGTGATCTCGCCGTTGATCCGCACCCGCGTATAGCCGGAGCGCTTCAGGCGATTGAAGAGCCCGGCGTAGGTCTCGCCCTCGCTCAGCCGCACCGGGGCCAGCAGGATGATCGGCACGCCGCGCCCCAGCGCCATGACGCGATCGACGATCTCGTCCACCGCCTGCGCGCCGATGGGCGTCTGGCAGCGCGGGCAATAGGGCGTTCCCAGCCGTGCCCACAGCACGCGCATGTAGTCATAGATCTCGGTGACGGTGCCGACCGTGCTGCGCGGGCTCTTGCTGGCGGCCTTCTGCTCGATGCAGATCGCCGGGCTCAGCCCCTCGACGTGCTCGACGCGCGGCTTGGCCATCTGGCCCAGGAACTGCCGCGCGTACGCCGACAGCGACTCGACGTAGCGCCGGTAGCCCTCGACGAAGACCGTGTCGATGGCGAAGCTGGTCTTGCCGGAGCCCGAAACGCCGGTGCAGACGGTCATCTGCTCGCGCGGGAAGGCGACCGAAACGTCCTTCAGGTTGTTCTCGCGCGCCCCGCGGACGAAAACGGCCGGAGTATCGAGCGTCGCGTTCTGAGCGGCGAGTTCAGAATCGACGCCCACCGGCTTCTGCCATTCGTGACCCTGCACGCGGCACGCTGAACTCAGCACACCCCGCAGCGCCTCTCCCGTATGGCTCCCCGTCACCGCCGCCACCTGCTCGGGCGTTCCTGCGGCGACGATGCGCCCGCCGCCGGCACCGCCCTCCGGGCCGAGGTCGATCACCCAGTCGGCGGTCTTGATGACGTCGAGGTTGTGCTCGATGACGATGACGGTGTTGCCGGCGTCGACGAAGCCGTGGAGCACCGCCAGCAGCTTGCGGATGTCCTCGAAGTGCAGGCCGGTCGTGGGCTCGTCGAGCACGTAGAGCGTGCGGCCGGTGGGCTTCTTCACCAGCTCGCGCGCCAGCTTGATGCGCTGCGCTTCGCCGCCGGAAAGCGTGGTGCTCGCCTGGCCGAGCTTGATGTAATCGAGCCCGACGTCGTGCAGCGTCTGGAGCATCGCCCGGATGCGCGGCACGGGCTCGAAGTGCTCCAGCGCCTCGGCGACGTCCATCTCCAGCACGTCGGCGATCGACTTGCCCTTGTACTGCACCGCCAGCGTCTCGCGCGTGAAGCGCCGGCCACTGCACACCGGACACGTCACCCACACGTCCGCCAGAAAATCCATCTCGATCCGGTTCGCCCCATTGCCCTCGCACGCTTCGCAGCGCCCGCCGCCGCGACGCCCGGCCGCGACATTGAAGCTGAAGCGCCCCGGCTTGTAGCCGCGCAGCTTCGCGTCCGGCAGCCGCGTGAACAGGTCGCGAATCTCGTCGAAGACCTTGATGTACGTCGCGGGGTTGCTGCGCGGCGTGCGCCCGATCGGCGTCTGGTCGATGGCGATGATCTTGTCGAGCGCGGCGTGCAGCGACGCGGCGATGTCTCCCGCCCGCAGCGCACCGCCGCGCACTGCGTCGCCCGGCTGCCCGTCGCCGTTGCGGCGCGGCTCGCGCGCCGCGGCCCGGCCGGCGGAGCCCGCCTGGCCGCCGACGACCTCGATCCGCTCGAACTCGCCGGGCGTGGTCTGCGCGCCGTTCAGCTCGCGCGCCAGGGCCGCGTGAAGGACGTCATTGACGAGCGAGCTCTTACCGGAGCCCGAGACGCCGGTGACGCACGTGAAGCGCGCCAGCGGGAAACCGGCCGTCACGTCCTTCAGGTTGTTGTGCCGCGCCCCGCGGATCGTCAGCCACGCCACGTCGCCGCTCTGCGGAGCGGCGGCCGACGGTGCGGCGCCGACCCCAAGGCCGGGCTGCGCGTGCCCCGCGCCGGCTTGGCCCGCCGGCGTGTCGGCGCGGCGTCCGCGGCGCACCTGGCGACGACGACCCGCAGCAGCATCAGCCGTTCCCTCCGTGGCCATGGCCTTCCCGGCTCCTGCCGCCGCCTGCGCGAAAGGTCCCCGAATTCGCGCACGGCAACGCGAAAGGCGGGATTATACCCGGAGTCGGCGAGCGCACCGGTGTCAGAGCGTCGCGGGCGTCCGGCGTGAGCGCAGCAGCACGGCCGCCGCGGGTCCGGCGAAATCACGGGCAGCGCCGCCGCAACCGCTCACGGCCGCGGGGATCGCTTCGGGAGTCGAGGTGGCGCATCGTCCCGCGATCCGCCGCGTTACTTGTGCCCCTCCGGGCGGCTGCGGATGTACTTGGCCTCGACGGCGGATTGCAGATCGACGCCCTCGACGTTCGCCAGCGAGCACAGCCAGGCCAGCACGTCGGCGAACTCCTCCGCCTTGTTCTGCGTGTCGTTGTTCTCCGCGATCGCGCTGGCCAGCTCGCCCACCTCCTCCATCAGCCACAGGAACGTCGCCGCGCTGCCGCGCTGGCGGTCCGTCTTCGAGTACATCTCCTCGATCCGTTGCTGAAATTCGCGAATCTGCACAGCGCCCTCCGGCAAGAATGCGACCTGCCGCGCTCCGCTCAGGCCCGACGCAGCCGGCCGGCGGCGCGGGCCGCCGTCACCAGCAGGTATGACCCGCCGGCCCAGACGATGATCGTCGGCCCCGCCAGCAGGTTGAGCGAGTACCCGGTCCACAAGCCCCCGATCACGAACAGCGTGCACAGCAGCGTCGCCGAGATCATCATCTGCCACAGCGACCGGCAGAAGAAACCCGCCACCGCCGCCGGCAGCGACAACAGCGCGATCACCAGGATGATGCCGACGACCGACGACAGCAGCACGACCGTCAGGGCCGCGAGGCACAGCAGCAGCAGGTAGAACAGCTCGACCGGAACGCCGCGCAGCCTCGCGAACTCCTCGTCGAAGCAGACGGCCAGGAGCTGCTTGTAGAACAGCAGGCCGGCGCCCACGATGACCGCGTTCAGCACGCCGATCATCCAGATCTGCTGCGGCGTGACCAACAGGATGTTTCCGAACAGGTAGCTCTGGAGGTCCGTGGCCATGCCGGTCGTGATTTGGATGAACAGCACTCCCGTCGCCATGCCGACCGCGTACAGGGCGCTGATGATCGTGTCCTCGCGCTCCTTGGCCCGCAGGCTGACCCAGCCGATCAGCAGCGCCGCGATGATCGCGGCCACCGTGGCGCCTCCCAAGGGGGTAAGCCACGTCCAGCCGTGCTCGATGTTCAGGTAGCGAGCGATGCCGATGCCGCCCAGGACGCAATGGGCGATGCCCCCGGCGATGTAGGTGATCCGCCGCACCACGACGTACGTGCCGACGACGCCGCAGGCCACGCTGGCCAGCAGGCCGGCGGCGACGGCGTGTTGCAGGAAGGGGTAGCGCGCGACGTTCTCGATGAACTCGAACACGGCGGGCTACTCCGTTCCCGGGTGATGATGGTGGTGGCCGTGGGCATGGCGCCCCGCGCGGTGCTCGTCGCCATGCGGGTGGCCATGGTGCACCATGCGCACGTCGTGGCCGTAGAGTCCACGGATCACCTCGCCGGTGACGTCGCTGGTCAGGTGCGCCTGGATCGTGCGGTTGACGCAGATGACGCGGCTGACGAACTGCGAGACGAAACCCACGTCGTGCGAGACCAGGAGCACGGTGAGCCGGCGGTTCAGCTCCTTGAGCAGCGCATAGAGCTGCTCCTCGACCTGCATGTCCAGGTTGGCCGTCGGCTCGTCGAGCATCAGGATTTCCGGCTCGCAGGCCAGGGCCCTCGCGATCAGGGTGCGCTGCCGCTGCCCGCCGGAGAGGGCGTGGATCGGCCGGCTGCGCAGCGCTTCGAGCCCGACGTCGCGCAGGGCCTCGCGGGCGGTGCGCCGGTCGGCCGGGCCGTAGGGGCCGAATTGCAGCCCGCCTTGCAGCCGGCCCATCAGCACGACGTCCATCACCGTCACCGGGAAGCGCGGGTCGAGCTGCGAATGCTGCGGCATGTAGCCGACGCGGCGGCGCGCCGCCGAGGGAGGTCCGCCGAGCAGGCGAACGCTGCCGCAGGTCGGCTGCAACAACCCGAGCATCAGCTTCAGCAACGTGGATTTTCCGCCGCCATTCGGGCCGACGATCGCGACGAACTCTCGCGGGCGGATGGCCAGGTCGGCGCGCTCGATGGCCGGCGCGCCGTCGTAGGCAAACGTCACATTGCGCAGCTCGATGACGGGATCGTGTTCCAAGAGGTCTTGCCTGCGCTCCCTCACTCGCCGCGCGGCGCGGGGCCGCCGAACGCGTGCTCCAGCTTGTCGGCCATGTCCAGGAGATTGGCCAGGTAGTCGCGCGCCAGGTCGTCGACAATCAGCACCTCGGCCCCGACCTCGCGCGCCAGCGCCTCGGCCGTCGTGCGCGGATACTGCGGCTCAAGCAGGATGGCCCTGACGCCCGACTCCCGCACGCGCTCGACCAGGTTCACGAGCTCGCGCGGCGTCGGCTCCTTGCCGGCGACCTCGACCGCCAGTTGCTTCAGTCCGTAGCGCTCGGCGAAATAGCCGTACGCCGCGTGAAAGACGAAAAACGCCCGGCCGCGATAGGGGGCCAGCCGCTGCCGCAATCGGGCGTCGACGTCGTCCAGGTCTGCCTGAAACGCCGCCAGGTTGCGCTCGTAGGTCTCCCGCCGCTGCGGGTCGAGCTCGACCAGCGCCCGGCAGATGTTGGCGGCCATGTGCTTGACGCGCTGCGGATCGAGCCAGACGTGCGGGTCGCGCTCGTGCGCGCCGTGGTCATGCCCGTCGCCGTCGTGCCCGCCGCCGTGATCGTGATCGCACTCCGCCAGCAGGAACGTCAGCCCCTCGGTCGCATCCGCCACGCGCAGGTCACGCCGCTGCCCCGAAAGCCGCTCCAGCAGCCGTTGCTCCAGCGGCATCCCCAGCGTCACGAACAGATCGGCCCGCGACAGCCACGCCATCTGCTGCGGCGAAGCCTCGTAGGTGTGCGGCGACTGCCCCGGACCGACCAGCACCTGCACCTCGACGTGCTCGCCGCCGATGCGCTCCACAAAGTACGCCTGCGGCAGAATGCTCACGCAGACGCGCAGCTTGGCTCCGGCCGTGGCGGCGGGCGCGGCGGGCCGGCATGCGCTCGCCGCCAGAAGCGCGCCGCCGCCGCCGATCGCGGCCAGGAGCAGCGCGAACCGCGGGGCGTACGCGACGCCGGCGCTCAACTTGAATCCAGCCCGGGCGCCCGACACTCACTTCCCCTTTCGACGGCGGTGGTGGACGTGGACCTCGGCCGCGGGATCGTCCGGGCAGACGAGGTGAAACGCGTGGCAGTCGCCGCACTCGGCGATCGAATGCCGGGCGGCGAAGGCGTCCCAGTGGCGGCGTTGGGGCGGGGTCAGCGTTCCGGTGCCGCGGCAGAGCGGACAGAGGTGCTCGAGCGCGGCGAGGACGGCGTTGCGGATGAACTCGGAGCGGTTGGAGATGCCGCGCAGGGCGTCCAGCAGCGCGGTGTCGGCTTTGAACGTGACGATCTCGGCTCGAGAGACCCTGGCGGCCATGGCGCGACTCCTGCCGTGCTTTGCTGATTAATACCCGTTATTACTCCGGCGTCAAGCGCGCGGCCTCGGTCACGTACCGCCCTGATCGGCCCTCGTTCCCCCCGGCCCAAATAAGTACTGGACCGGCGCCAAGCGGCTGCCGTCGCCGGAGTGGACGGCGCTCGAGCGCGCCGGCAAGGTGGAGCCGGGCCCGACGACCAGGCGAAAGCTGGCCGGCGGGTATCGGAGCCCGTACCAGCCGCCGCCGGAGAAGCGGCCCAGACGGCGCGCGTCAGCGGCGGCGTTTGCGTTTGCGGTCGCGGCGGCGCGGGTCGAAGCGGGTCGTGGCGGCCTTGAGCTTTGGGATTCTGCCGTCGAGCATGCCCATCTGTCCGAGCTGCTGCGTCATTTTCAGGCGCTGGCCCATGCCCATGCCGGCCATCTGCTTCATGAGTGGCCGCATGTGCAGGAACTGCTTGACGAGGGCGCTGACGTCCTGCGGGTCGACGCCGGCGCCGCGGGCGATGCGCCGGCGGCGGGAGGCCTCGATGATGTCGGGGTTGCGGCGTTCGCCGGGGGTCATGGAGTGGATGATGCCCTTGAAGCGGTTCAGCTCCTCCTCGGGCATCTCCAGGTCGCCCAGGGCCGAGCCGAGGCCGGGAATGAGCTTGAGCACCTGCTTGATGGGGCCCATCTTGCGGAAGCCTTCGAGCTGCGTGAGGAAGTCGTCGAGGCCGAGCTGGCCCTTGGCCATCTTCTCGTTGGCCTTGGCGGCCTCGCCGGCGTCGAAGGCCTGCTGGGCTTTCTCGACCAGGCTCAGCACGTCGCCCATGCCGAGGATGCGCTGCGCCACGCGCTCCGGGTGAAACTCCTCGAGCGCGTCGAGCTTCTCGCCCACGCCGATGAACTTGATCGGCTTGCCCGACACCTTCTTGACGCTGAGCGCCGCCCCGCCGCGCGTGTCGGAGTCGAATTTCGTCAGGATCACGCCGTCGAGCTCGAGCCGCTCGTTGAAGGAGCGGGCGGTGTTGACGGCGTCCTGGCCGGTCATGGCGTCGAGCACGAGGTAGATCTGGTGCGGCTGAGTGGCCTCGGCGACCTGGGCGATCTCGGTCATCAGCTCCTCGTCGATCGCCAGCCGGCCGGCGCTGTCGAGGATCACCACGTCGCGGTCGAGCTTTCGGCTCTCGCGGACGGCGTTGCGGCAGACGCGCACGGGCTGCTGGTGGTCGCGCTCGGCGTAGACGGGGACGTCGATCTGCCGGCCGAGGACTTCGAGCTGGTCGATGGCCGCGGGGCGCTTGAGGTCGGCGGCGACGAGCAGGGGCTTCTTGCCGCGGAGCATGCAGTATCGCGCGAGCTTGGCACAGGTGGTCGTCTTGCCGGAGCCTTGCAGCCCGGCCATGAGGATGACGGTGGGCGGCTGGCTGACGAAGGGGATGCGCGTCTCGATCGGGCCCATCAGGGCCACGAGCTCGTCGTAGACCGCGCGGACCATCACCTGCTCGGGCTGGAGCGTCTTGATGACCTCCATGCCCAGGGCCTTCTGCACGCAGTGGTCGCAGAACTCGCGCGCGATTTCGACGTTCACGTCGGCTTCGAGCAGGGCCGTCCGCACCTGCCGCATCGCGTCGCGAACGTTGTCTTCGGTCAGCCGTCCGCGCCCGCGCAGCGAACGGAAGACAGCTCCCAGCCGGTCTGACAGCGCCTCGAACATAGGGCAAGAGTGTAGCCGCTGCGCAGCGCGGCGGCGAGCTTGCCCCCGCTCGCGGGCCGCTGGGCTGTCAGGCGCCCGGGTGCTACAGGGGCGCGCGTCCGGACGTCACGAAGAAGTCCCAGATTGTCGCCGTCGCGTCGAGCAGGTCGGTTGCCGGGCCGAAGGCGCCTTCGGGCAGCGGCGGCGCAGGCTGGCCGGGCCAGGTGTGGCCCTGGCCCTCGATGAAGATCGCCCGGAAGGTCGCGGCCTGGTTGCAGCCGTCGTACTCGACGGTGCGCAGGCCGCCGGCGTCGGAGACCTCGCGCGCCGGCGTGTCGCAGCCCAGCGCCAGGGCCCAGCGCGTCAGAGTGAAGTTGATCGACGGCGTCGTGTTGCCGAACTCGTCGGTCGCGCCGCCCGCCAGCGGCGCCAGCGGATCGACCGTGCCCACGACATACAGCGTCGGCACCGCCGGGTCGGGCGCCGGGCCCACGCCGATCCAGTGCGAGGCGACGATGCCGGCGGCGGCAATGCGGTTGGCGCGCTCCGACGCGAGCACGAAGGTCATGCTGCCGCCGTTCGAATGGCCGGCGACGTAGACCTCGTCGATTGAGAAGCCGAGCAGTTCCTGCACGCGCGCCAGCAGCGCGTCGAAGAAGAGCACGTCGCGGTTGGTGGATTCGCCGCCGAGCGAGAACTGCGCCGCGGTCCAGGTGCGCGGGTTGGTGACAACGTTCGGCGCGGCATTGGGGTTCGCGCCAAGCGCATCGGGCGCGACGGCGATGAATCCGTGCGTGTCGGCGGCGGCGACCCAGCCGCTGTCGGTCAGGAACTGCCTGCCGTTGCCGGCCAGGCCGTGCAGCAGGAAGACGACGGGCGCGGGCTCGCCGTGCACGAAGGAAGGCGGCAGGTGCAGCGTCCAGGTGCGGGCGCGGCCGTTGGCGGTGATATTCAGGCTGTGCGTTCCCGGGCCGAACTGTCGCCCATCGACAAGCGTGTCGGCGTTGTCCGCCTGTCCGGGGCATCCGGCGACGGTCAGCCCGCCGAGCCCCGCCAGCACCGCGATCAGGGCGGGCGCCAGCGCGGTCAGCGGGATGGGACGACGAACGCGCGGGACGAGGCGGCTCGGGCCTGAATGCATGTGCATGGCAAGTGTCTCCTGGTGGAGCCTGGATTCGTGGCGTCGGTTTTTCCCGCCGGCGGCGCAAGAACGGCGCGAGACGGCGCAGCCGCGCGGCGTGTTGCCGTGTTACATCGGAAGAATCGGCGTGCTTGTTTTGGACAACCGGCGCGGCGCAACGGCTGCGGGATTTGCGCTCGCGTTCGACCGCGCTCGCGTTCAGTACTGGAACCCCGGGGTCCAGGCGAGATCCTGGTGATTACCGGTCCACTGTGCGTTGTTCCCGTCAAACTCGACCTCGCCGCCGGGGCCCAGCTTGTAGCCGAGGCCCCTGAGCGTCTCGGCGCGGGCGTGGCCATCGACCCAGAGCACCGAGCCCTTTCCGCGGTGGCGCGGGTCGACCGACGTGCGATGGTCCGGGTAGCCCGCGGCCTCGCCGTTGAACGGATCGATGCGCGGCGGGTCGAGGTTGAAGCCCTCGTTGCCGTAGGCGTCGACGTTGTTGCCGTTGTTCTCGTACTCGGCCCGATGGTCGATCGGAACGGTGGCGGCCGTGCCCATGCTGTCGGCGACGGCGACGGTCAGGGCGGCGTGGCGGATTTTCGAGAGGCTTACCGGCCAGTTCTTGAAGGAGGTCGGGTTCGCGGAGTCGCTGAGTCGCGAGTTGCCCAGGAAGTGGTAGTTGTAGCCGTAGCTGAAATTCCGCTCGTCGGACCAGTCGGCGACTTCCGGGCAAATGTAGAGCGGGCTGGCGAAGTTCTGCCGGCTGCCGGGCTGCTGCTCGGAATCGATGATGTTCTCGCAGCGCGCCGGCTCGCGGAACGGCGGCATGCCGACGCTGCGGCCGAGCATGGCGGCGAAGTTCGGGCGGAACTTGGTTCCGCCGAGGATCTCGGCGTACCAGTTGCAGGCATCGAGCTTCGGCAGCCGGCCGCCGACCATGACGTCGCGGTTCTCGTTGGCATAGACGGCCATTCCGTGTCCGAAGACGCGCAACTGCGCGAGGCACTTGGCGGCGCGGCCCTGGGCGCGGGCCGCCGACAGGCTGGGCAGCAGGACGGAGATCAATAGCGCAATGATCGCCACGACGATCAGCAACTCGATCAGCGTGAACGCACGAGACCCTCGTCGGCGACGCATTCCGCGTCCTCCTTGGATGAACACCGGGCGGCGTTCAACGGCGTTTATATCGTTCGGCCCGGCATTGCTCAACTGTAGTTCGCGGATCGGACGGTTTGCAAGCGATTCATCGCCGGCCGGGGGCAAACCGTCGGGCCGCGGTCAGGCGCTGTCAGCGCAACCGCCGATCGAATATACTCACGGATCGCGTGCCTTGCGCGGGCATCGCGCGGGGGTCGAAATCCAAGCCGAAGGGGTCGCTGTGGACATTGAGCGGGTCGGAGTGCCAGCATGAGGCGAAACGCGAGCGTAGGAAGGGGCCTGGGTTGGCTGGCCGTGGTGGGGCTGTTGGCGGCGTGGGGTTGCGAGGGGTCGCAGCCGCGCCGGGCGCCCGCGGCCCGAACGGACGCCGAACGCACGGCGCGGCTGGTGGAGCGTGCCCGGATCCTGTGGCAGGCGCGCCAGGACGAGGACTGGTCGCGGACGTTCGATTTCCGCGACCCGCGTGTCGCCAAGGCCGAGGACCGCGAGAAGTACATCGAGTGGTGCCGCGAGAACGAGCCCATCGCCATCCTCGCGCATCGCGTCCTCGGGGGCCAGGTCGAGGGCCATTTCGGCTGGGTGCAGGTCGAGTCCACCAAGCGCGTCCGCCGTTATCCGGCTGCCGCGGCGCAGCAGGTGCGGCAATGGGAGCGCTGGCGCTGGGTCGGGGAAGACTGGTACCCGGTGCCGGCCGAGGAGCTGTCGTTGTATCCCGATGCGCCCGCGGCGCGCGACCGCGAGGGCGAGCAGCGGCTGAAGGAGCGCTTCGAGGAGGCCTGGCAGTGTCGCCTTAAGCGCGACTACGAGAAGCTCTACGCGCTGACCGATCCGGAAGACCACGAGGAAGTCAAGTTCGACATGCTGGTGGCGGACGAATCGCAGTTCGAGCATCTCAGCAAGGACGTCGAGTTCATCGAGGTCATCGGCGACCGCGGCCGGATCCTCGTGGCGTACACCGTCAAGCTGACCGATCCGAGCGTCTCGAAGCAGCCGCCGCAGGAGATTCTCATCAATGAGCGCTGGATTCGCCGCGACGGCCAGTGGTACCGTGAGCTGAACCTGCCCAAGTAGCCGGCCGCCGCCGGCCGTGAGACCGGCGCGCTGCCCGAAGGAGTCCGACCGTGCGTCTGAACCGCCTGGGTGTGGGCCTGGTGTTGATGGGCGCGTTGGCCGTGGCCGGCTGCAACAACGAGCGTCCGGGCCACAAGCCGCGCGAAGACCAGGAGCCCAACAAGTCCGGGCCGGCGCGCGAGCCGAACGCCGTCACGCCCGTCGAGAAGCCGGCGGTGCGCTTCCGCCTTGCGGTCGAGGGCTTGCCGACGTCGGGCCGCTGGAAATGCGACCCGAAACTGGCGGATGTCAACGGCGACGGCAGGGCGGACCTGGTCGCGCACCCGCGCAAGGGCCGCGGCCCGCTCGTGTGGTTTGGCGACGGCGCCGGCCGCTGGCGACTTGCGCCGCAGCAGCCGAAGTTCGACGGCTTGTCCTGCGGCGGCAACCTGCACATCGTGGACGTAAACAACGACGGCATATCGGACCTGGTGGTCGCCGATCACTGTCGCGGGCTGTACGTCTACCTCGGCGACGGCCGGGGCGAGTTCCGCGCGGTCACGATGGCCCTCAACGCCGGCAACGCCGACGCCGCATCCGGTACTGACGACGAGCAGACGAGCCTGGGCTTCGAGGATGTGGGCGTGGGGGACGTCAACGGGGATGGCCACGCCGACCTGGTCGCGGGTTCGAGCGATCCGGACGGCGGGTTCACGGTGCTGCTGGGAGACGGCAGCGGCGCGCACTGGACGCCGCGGCGCACCAGCCTGCCGTCGCACGGCTGGGTGAACCGCATTCGGCTGGTGGATGTGAACGGCGACGGCCACCTCGACGTGGTGGCGAGCTGGCACGAGGGGCCGCGCGTGTGGCACGGCACGGGGGCCGGCGATTTCCAGGATGCCTCGCAGGGTCTGCCGCGCCCCACTTCGACGCTGGGGCTGTTTCACGGGCTCGACCTGGCGGACTTCAACGAAGATGGTCGGCTCGACCTGGCGGTGATGAACTGGATCAACGGGATCGAGGTCTATCTTCAGCAGCCGGACGGCTCCTGGCGCGCCACCCCCGACCCATTGGTCGAATTGACCGGCGGCGGATCGGGACTGGCCGTCGGCGATCTGAACGGCGATGGACATGCCGACATCGTGGCCTGCGGGCGGTTGAAGCCGACGGTCGGATACATCTACGGGGTGTTCGCGCTGCTGGGCGACGGGCGCGGCGGCTTCCGTTTCGTGGCCGGCTCGGGGCTGCCTGAGACGGGCCTGGCGTTCAACTTCGGAGTAACGGTCGGGGACGTCAACGGCGACGGCCTGGAAGACGTAATCGTCGGGAGCGGCGGAGAGGTCGCGTCGGTGGGCGAGGGGCCGGCGGCGCCGGTGCTGCCGGCGCTGCTGCTCGGGTGGCTGACGGAGGTTGGCGAGCGCTGAGGCGCGGAGTTCGCCCGAAAGCACGACGTGAGAAAAAGCACAAGAGCGTCGGCCGGCGTCAATTCTCCGGGCGACGCTCTGCGCTGCGATCGGGGTACCGGTTACTGGAGGAAGGTGGTCACCAGGAAGAAGATGACGGCCAGGCCGATCAGCAGACCGATGATCCCAAAATCGCCGAGAAAACCGAACATGTGCAATTCCTCGCTTCACAACGCCTGCGAAGGCGTCCTCACCGCGCCGTGAGGAACCAGTTCGCCCTCGCGTATCCCAATTAGACTAAGGCGGCCGGGCTGGCCGTCAAGGGCCGCGCACAAGTTTTGCCTGCCGGCGCGAATTTCCATAGGAAGGCGTGTGTCGCCCGATCTGGCGGGCTTCCGTCACTTTAATCGCCCGCCATGGCGGCTGGACGGGTTTGTCCCAGGCTCCACGGGCTGGGCCCGGGCGCCCGCGATGGGCCGTATGGACGCGCCAACGGGGCGGTGTACCATCGCGAGTCACGCACGCCTACCGCGAGGAGCGCGCCTTGGAGCAGGTCCGGCCGGTCACGCTGTCCGTCGTCGTTCCGATGCTGGACGAAGAGGCCAACGTGGACGCGCTGCTGGAGCGCACCTGCCGGGTCATGGACGCCCTGAATGATCCGTACGAGATCATCGTGGTGGACGACGGCAGCACGGACGGCACCGCCGGCCGCGTGGCCGCCTGGGCGCAGCGCCGCTCGGAGGTGCGGCTGGTGTCGCTCTCGCGGACTTTCGGGCACCAGGCGGCGCTGCTGGCGGGCGTGGAGCAGGCGCGCGGCGCGGCGACGATCACGCTGGACGGCGACCTTCAGCATCCGCCCGAACTCGTGCCGCGGCTGGTCGAAGCCTGGCGCGACGGGGCGGACATCGTGCAGGCCGTCCGCCGCGCCCCGGCCGACGGCAGCGCGCCGAAGCGCATCGCGTCGAGCTGGTTCTACACGCTGCTGTCGTCGATCGCGCGCATCCGCGTCACGCCCGGGGCGGCGGATTTCCGGTTGATGTCGCGCGAGGCGGCAGAGGCGCTGGCGTCGTGCCGCGAGCGCACGCGCTTCAACCGCGGCCTCGTGCAGTGGATCGGATTCGACTGTCGCGAGGTCGTGTTCGACGCGCCGCCGCGCGCCGCCGGACGCTCGAAGTACTCCTGGCGCTCGATGCTGCGCCTGGCCGGCGACGCGATCTTCTCGTTCTCGTGGGCGCCGCTGCGCGCGGCCGGGCTCGCGGGCGCCGGCGTGTCGCTGGCCGCGGGGGCCTATCTGCTGTTCGTTCTTTGGGCGCGGCTGTTCACCAACCGCACGGTCGAGGGCTGGAGCTCGACGCTGGCGGCGGTGCTGGTGCTGGGCGGCATGCAGCTCCTGGTGCTGTGGATCATTGGCGAGTACCTGGGGCGGCTGTTTGAAGAGGCCAAGCAGCGCCCGCTGTACATCATCCGCCGCGGCGCGCCGCGCTCAGCAAAGAACGGGCGCGGGTGATCCGGGGCGCTTCGGGTCATGTTGACGTGCTCATGAATCGAGCCACTCGATCCACATTCGGCTGCGCGGCAGATCGACGGTTAGCGAGCGCATCTCGCGGAAGACCGGCATGCCGATGAGCAGGTCGACGCGGATTCCGAGGATGGGGCTCAGCAGGTCGTCGAGCATGTTGAGGCCCAGTCCGCTGTAGTTGCGATACTCGCGGCCGGCGATGGTGAACGTGACACCCGGCGCGACCGTGATCGTCGTCGCGGCGCCCTGGCCGACGCCCAGGCCGACTGCGCCGACAGAGGCGGCCGTGCTCTGCTGGGGATGCAGCTCGTTGAGGCGCTGGGGCGAGACGACGACGGCGTCGGCGCCCGTGTCGAACAGCGCGACGGCCGGCTCGCCGTTCAACTCCAGCGCCGCGATCAGCTTCGAGTCGCCGACCACGCGCAGCTCGACGGGCTTGCCGCGGCCCGGCTCGGGCGAACTCGGCGCGACGCGCAGCGACGGCTCCATGAAGTTCATGGTGAAGCGCGCCTCCGAGAAGACCCCGGTCCCGAGGATGCCGTCCGCTGCGCCCGCCGACGCCGCCCGCACGCCGAAGATGCGCGTCGGCACGCGGCGGCAGACGATTTCGTCGAGGCGCAGGTGGTCGAGCAGGGCCTGGCCGGAGGTGTCCTTGCCCGAGACGCCGTGGACGAGGGCGTCCGCCAGGGAGTTGAGGCCGATTTCCGCGGCGACGTCGGTGTCGATCGAAAGGGCGGTGCTGCCGCCGGTGTCGACGATCAGGCGGTAAGGGCCCTTTCCGTTGAGGTAGGCGTCGACGGCCGGGAGGTTGATCATGGCGAGGACGCGCAGCGGGGCGCGGCCGTGCTTCTCGATGCGGCTGGTGGGCTCCGTTCCGATGCGGGAGTAGAACTCGGCGACCCCCTGTAGCGAGTCCCGGAGGAGATACTCCGGGTAGCCGTTGCTGGGATCGGCCAGGCGCTGGGTCTTCTCGATGTGCGCGGCCAGGCCGTCGAGGCGGTTGCGGTGCAGCCGAACCGCGACGAGCTGGGCGAAGTCCGACGCGGTGCGCGGGCCGAGGCGCTCGAGCCGGGCGGCGAAGTCGTCCGCCTTGTCGGCCTCGCCGCGTGCCAGGTGGATGGAGATCAGGGCGCCGAGCGCGACGGAGTCCTCGGACGCCGGCGAGATGCGCTGCGCCATCGCCTCGGCCTGGGCGATGCGCCCGGCGCGCCACAGGGCCCGCGTGACGAGGCCGGGGAGCGTGGCGTCCCGCGGGTGCTTCTCCTGCGCCTCGAGCGCCAGCTCCAGCCCCGCGCGCCAGTCGTCGGCGCGCCAGGCGGCGTCGAGCGCAGCGGCGAAGGCCTCGACCGAACCGGTCTGGGCGACGCGCTCGCGGGCCGGTCCGAGCCGCTCCGTCCAGGGGTTCGGTCCGTGCTCGCCCGCCGGCAGCAGCAGGAAGATCGCGCAGGCCATCGTGCTGATCCACTCCATGAGTCGTGTTCCTTGTTGGATGGAGACATCCCGGGGGTGTCGTGCGCCGCCGGGCCGCTCCGCGCCTCAGATCAGGGTCGCCCTTTCTTCGGCGACGGGGTCTCGGCGTCCTTGCTGGCCGGGCCCGCCGAGAACGACTTGCGCACGCCGCGCGCCTCGGCCTCCTGCGGCGACGAGAACAGCCGCACGTTCGATGGATTCATGCGCTCGATCCACCCCGAGCCCGGTAGATGATAGACGTGGTTGTCGATCGTGCCGACCACGATGTTCCGGCTGGGCTTGCCCACGGCGCTTCGCACGAAGTCGGCGATGCGCGTCGCCAGTCGCGGGTCGGCGGTCAGCAGCTCGGCGCCGCGGCCGGCCGCGGCGATGGCCTGGGCCTTGATCTGCGGGGCGAGCTTGACCAGCTCGGCGGACGCGGCCGACGCCTCGGCGTCCGATCGGGCGGAGACGAGCAGCACGTCGCGGCCGCGCAGTTTGGGCACGTCGCTGCGCGTGTCGATGCCCATCGTCTCGAGGGCTGGAGTGAGGCAGACAATGCAATCGACGCTGCGGTCGCGCGTGGCGTAGCGCAAGGCCGCGGCACCGCCCAGGTCGGCGCCGATCAGGGCGAAGCGGGCGCGGTCGATCTCGGGCTGGGTGGTGATCCAGTCGTAGGCCGCGCGCAGATCGCGGTGGAGGTCGGCCACGACGCCGGGGTCGCGGTCAGCCATGCGGTTGACCGTGGCCTCGGTTCGGCTCTCGCCGTGGCCGCGGAGATCGAGACAGAGGACGGCGAAGCCCGCCGCGTGGAGGGGATTGATAAGTGGTTCCCAGCAGGAGCGGTCCTGGCGGTGGCCGTGCAGGAGGATGGCGACGGGCGCCGGCGGGTCCTTCCTGGCCGGCGGGTAGTAGTCGGCCGACAGCAGGAGGCCGTCGGAGGTCTGGAAAGCGACGGCCCGCGCGGGCGGATCGTCTGCGCCGGCGGTGGCAAACGGGCCCAAGGCGGTTACAATCAGCCATGCGAAGCGCACGTGCGAGGCCATATTCATCTCAGCCCAGAGTGCCCGGTGTCGGCGCCGATCGAGAGCCCGAATTCTAACGGCGAAGCTGGCGGCCGGTGAGCGCCGTCAGGGCGGCGTGAAGAAATGACGGCGGCGGAATTGAGTCGCGACGGTCGGGGTTGTCTAGGTAGACGGTGGCTCTCGCGGAGTGGGCAGACGGATGCCTGATGCCGCGCGAAGACAAACAGACGTTTGAAGAGCTCGCCGTGCCGCACTTCGATGCGCTGTATCGCATTGCGCGGCGGCTGGCGCGTGACGAGCATGCGGCCGAGGATCTGTTGCAGGAGACGTATCTCAAAGCCTACGCTGGGTTTAGCAGATTCCAGATGCGGGAGTTCGGCATCAAGCCGTGGTTGCTGAAGATCCTGCACAACACGTTCCTGAACCGGCTCTCCCGGGGGGGAAGAAACCCGCGCAGTGCGGATCCAAACCTGCTGGAGGAAGTCGAGAGCGGCGCGAACGGCGCCCTTGACGATGTGCGGGCGCTGGATTTTGAGTTGCTGGACGGAGAGGTGAAGGCAGCAATCGACGCCTTGCAGCCAGAATATCGGACCGTGCTGCTGCTCTGGGCTACGATGGAGCTCAGCTACCAGGAGATCGCCGACATCCTGGGTGTGCCCATCGGGACGGTCATGAGCCGGCTGCACCGGGCGCGACAGTCGATGTTGACGGCGCTCGTCGCCTACGCGAGGGAAAACCGGTTGAGCACGGCGGAAGAACGACCATGAGCGATTCGGGCCACGAACGACGGCTGCTGGAGCGCTACGCCGACGGGGAGTTGCACGGTCCCGAGCTGGCCGAAATGGAGGCGCTCTTGCAGCGCTCGCCGCAACTGCGCGCCCGCGTCGCCGCCGAGCAGCGGCTGCGCATGCGCATCGGCCACGCGATCCGTTCCGAGACCGTGCCGCTGGGCCTGCGGGGAAGGGTGATTGGGCAGCTCGCGACTGGCGGGCGGCGTTCGGCGTGGCGCATGGGGCGCTGGGCGGGCCTGGCGACGGCGGCGGCGGCGCTGATGGCCGTTGCGATTCCGGTTTATGGTCCCGGGCGGCTCTGGAAGACCGAGCCGGGTCCCGTCGCGCTGTCCTTCGCCGACTTTGTGCGCGTGCACAACGACTGCGCCGTCTCCAAGCAACACGATCCGCAGAACCTTCGCGGCTTGCCCTTCTCGGCGGCGGCGGCACGGGTGTCGGCGATGGCGGGCTTCGAGGTTGCCCTGCCCGACCTGGCCGAGCGCGGCTACGCCCTCGATGGGGCGTGCCTGTGCCTGCACCAGGGTGCGACGCGCGTGCTCCACGCGTACTACCGACCGGTTGGAGGCGCGCCGGTGACAGCCAGCCCGGCCGTCTCGGTCTTCTCGGTCGACCGCCGCATCGCGATCGGCGCGTGCGCCGGTGCGAAGCGCGGGATTGCCGCGCCCGACAGGACGGGCCGGCGCTATGAGCTGATGACCAGCGGCGGGCTGACGGCGTACAAGTGGGACGAGGGCGGGCGGTCGCTGCTGGTTTGCGGGCACCTGAGCGAGGCGGCCCTGCGCGACATCGTGAGCGTCGTGCGACCGGCGGGTGTCCGGTTGAATTACCAGGCGGCGATCGACCGCTGAGCGGGACGAGGGCGGCGGGGCTCGTCGAGGCCGGCCATCCGGAAAACGAACCGACGGGCGGAGCGTTGGCCCCGCCCGTCGGTTTTTTACAGCGTGCGTTGAGTCGGCTCGTGACTGAGAGATCTGTTCGTCAGACTTAGAAGTTGACGTTCAGGTCCCAGTTGCTGGCCAGCAGCTTGGCCTTGGTCAGGGTGATGAAGGGGTTGTCGCTGATCTTCGTGACGGTCAGCGGATCGCAGCCGACGATGTTGACCAGCGGGCTGCGGCCGGGGGTCACGCCGTCCTCGGGAACGCGAAGCAGGTGACCGCTCCAGTTGCAGATGTAGGCGCCGGGCGCGTTGATCGCGTCGAACGGGATCGTCGTGCCGACGGTCTGGCAGCCGTAGGTCGTGTTGTAGCTCTGGGCATTGTTCTGCGTAATGTTCATCTGTGAACTCCTCTTGGGGGACTCCCCGAAACGTGAGAAACGGAAACGCGACACAAACTCGTGAGTGAAAACAACTCCGCGACGAGACGACCGCCGCTGCACGCTTTGCTTGCCTGAGACCGGAGCCGTCGTTCGCCCGCCCAAGCCTCACGGCCGGGCGAGCGTCGGCCACACATGCAGACCTATCGGCGGGTAGGCTGAGCCGACCTGAGTAGACCACTCCGATTCGCTCTTCGCGCAGTTCGTGCGCCAGACGGGCGGCCTTTGCCCGGGTCGCGCGGTCCCGATGGCGCCGCGCGACGATGCAGTATTTCGAGCCGGTCGCCCCGCCGCTCCGCTCCGCGCGCCGCCGCCCTGCGCTGAGCCGATGCCGGCGGAGGCGAGTCTCTTGCAGACGGCGGTGAGCCTGTGCGGACGATCGTCGAAACAGCCCAGGCCGGGCGTCGGGCGCCGCGCCCTCCGAGCTGCGCAAGCACGTACGTGGGGAACATGGCGGCGCTCTATCGGCGGAACCCGGCGCTGGCAGAGCGCATCGACCGCGTGCCGTTCGCCGAGACCCCCGAGCTGAGTTCGACTCCCGAGGGCGTGCCGACCGCCCAGGCCCGCGCCGACGACGGACGCCCCATCCTGCTGCACAGCCAACGCCAGCCGCTCGCCGAGGCGCGCCGGCTGGCCGAGACGCTCGACCCGGACGAAACATCGGCGGTGCTGCTCTGCGGTGTCGGGCTGGGGCACGTGCTGCCCGCGCTCGAAGCCCGTCTGAGGCGGCCGCTGCTGATCGTGGCCGAGCCGGACCTGGCGCTGGTGAAGGCGGCGCTGTGCCTGCACGACCTGCGGGCGCCGATCGAGCAGGGACGGCTGGTGGTGCTGAGCGAGGCGCGCAAAGACGTGCTGCACGACGCGCTCGCACCGTGGACGGCCGACCTGTTGCTGGGCACGCGCATTCTGACGCCGCCGCACGCGCGGCGCCGCGGGAGCGCGTTCTTCGCCGACGTGCAGAAGCTGCTGACGGAGTTCCTGGCATTCGGGCGGATGCAGATGGTGACGCTGCTGAAAGTGGCGCGGATCACGTTCCGCAACGTCAGCGGCAACCTGGCGGCGTATCTGCGCAACCCCGGGGTGGAGACGCTGCGCAACCGCGCCGCCGGCTACGCGGCGATCGTGGTGGCCGCCGGGCCGTCGCTGGCGCGCGAGATCGAGGGCGTGCTGGCGCTGCGCGATCGGGCGGTGATCATCGGCGTGCAGACGGTCCTGCGGCTGATGCACGATCTCGGATGCCCGCCGCACTTTGTAACGAGCCTCGACTACCACGAAATATCCGCGGGCTTCTTCGAGGGGCTGGGAGACGTGGGGGATTGCGTGCTGGTGGCCGAGCCGAAGGCGCCCGCGAAGGTGCTGGACCTGTATCCCGGGCGCCGGATCGTTCTGCACAACCCGCTGTATCAGCGCCTGCTGCGCGAGGCGGCGCCGCGGCACGAGGGGCTGAAAGCGGGCAGCACCGTGGCGCACCTGGCCTTCTACTTGGCCCAGCACCTGGGCTGCGACCCGATCCTGCTGGTTGGACAGGACCTGTGCTTCAGCGAAGGGTTGTTCTACCCGCCGGGCACGGCGGTCGAGCGCATCTGGGAGCCCGAGCTGGGGCGCTTTCAGACGGTCGAGATGAAGCACTGGGAGCGCATCGTGCGAAACCGCAACATCCTCAGGCGGGTGACCGACGCCGCCGGGCGCTCGACCTACAGCGACGAGCTGATGCTGCACTATGCCGAGCAGTTTCAGGCGGACTTCGCGCGCTGCGCGGCCCGCGTGGTCCAAATCGGCCCCTCGGGCCTGCCGCTGGCCGGCGCGACCCGGCTTTCGCTCGCCGACGCCGCGGCGACGTACTGCACGCGGCGGCTGCCTGACGACCTGCTGTGCCTGCCGCCGGAGCGCGCCCCCGATGGGGCGCAGGTGCGGGCGGCGCTGCGGGCGCGGCTCGACGACGTCGAGCGCGTCCGCGAGATCGCCTCGCGGATGCGCGACTGCCTGGCGGAGCTCTGGGAGCTGACCGAGCGGCCGGCGGAGTTCAACCGGCGGCTCGTGGAGGTCGACGCCCTGCGGGAGCGGATGCTGGAGCACGACGACACGTACGGACTCGTGCTCGAGGTGTCACAGGCGGCGGAGCTGCGGCGCTACAGCGCGGACCGCCGGCTCAGCGAAAGCGAATTCGACACGCAGGCCACGGTGAGGCAGCGCTTGAAGCGTGACCGCGAGTTCGTCGAGTCGTTTCTTGACGGCTGCGAGTTCCTGCGGCGGACGCTGCCGGAAGTGCTGGGGCGCGCCGAGGAGCAGCTCCGGTGAAGGTGATCGCGGCCGTACTGGCTGATTTCGAGCGTGCGCTGCTGGGCGGGCCGTCGCGACTGGGCGAGCGCCTGGGCTCGCGGCCGATCCTGCACCACGCGCTCCGCCGCGCGGCGCAGGTCGCCGGTGTAGAGCAGCGCGTGCTGTGCGTGTCGCCGCGCGACGCGCAGGCCGCGGCGGCGGCGCTGCGCGAGTCGGGCGTGGAGGGGCGGATCAGACTACTGGAGATCGACGCGGGACACCGGCCGCGGCTGGAGCTGATCCGCTGCGCGCGGAAGTGGAACCTGCATGCCTGGCGCGGCGCGCCGCTGGGCATGACGTACTTTGACGAGTTCGTTGAGCCGATCGTCGCCGCCCGCGTGCTGATCTCGTGCGAGGCCGACGCCGCGCTGTGCATCGACGCCCACTCGCCGGCCTTCGATGCGGCAATCGCCGGCCAGATGGTGCGGCACCTGCGCGAGAGCGGCGGCGATGCGGCTTTCGTCGTGACGCAGGCGCCGCCCGGACTCGCGGGGATCGTGCTGACGCGCGAGGTCGTGCAGGCGCTGGTGCAGGCCGGCGCGCCGGTCGGCGTGCTGCTCTCGTACCGCCCGGAGACGCCGCGGGCCGACCCGATCGCCCGCGCCGAGTGCGTGCGCGTGCCCGCGGACATCTACGAGACGCGCGCCCGGCTCACCGGCGACACGCTCCGCTCGCGCGAGCTGCTGGCCGCCGCCTTCGAGCACGCCGGTGAAGACTGCACGGCGCTCGAACTCTGCCGGACACTGCGCCGTCTCGATTGCGCCACCGATCCGCTACCGCCGGAGGTCGAGATCGAGCTGACCACGGATGACCCGCTGCCGGAAACGACGCTGCGTCCGCGCGGCGGGCGGGCGGGGTCGCGGCGGCTGGTGGATTTCGACGCGCTGGGGCGGCTCGCGGCGGAGCTGGCTGGGTACGACGATCGCCTGGTCGTGCTGGCGGGCCACGGCGACCCGTTGCTGCACCCGCGGTTTGCCGAGGCGTGCGGACGATTGCGGGCAGCGGGCGTCTGCGGGCTGGCGGTCGCGACGCCGCTGGTAGAGTTGCCGGAGGCGGCGTGCGAGGCGCTATTTGAGCATCGGGTCGACGTGGTCGAAGTGCAACTGGACGCGGACTCGGCGGAGACCTACCGGCGCGTGAATCGCCGCGACGGGTTCGAGCAGGTCGTCGCGAATGTGGAGCGGCTGCGTTCGCTGCGGCGGGAGCGTGCCAGCCCGGCGCCGATCGTGGTACCCAGCATGACGCGCTGCGAGGCGACGATGGCCGAGGTGGAGACGTTCTTCGACCGCTGGACGGCCGCCGTCGGCTCGGCCGTGCTGCACGGGCACAACGACTACTCCGGGCGGATAGCGCCGGATTCGCTGATTCCATTCACGCCGGCGGTGCGCGGCCCGTGCCGGCGACTCGGCCGGCGGCTGACGCTGCTGGCGGACGGGAAGGTGGCCCAGTGCGGGCAGGACGTGGCTGGGGCGTCGGCGCTGGGCGACTGGACCCGCGAGCCGCTGCGGGCGATCTGGGCGGGCGAGGGGCTGCGCCGGCTGAGGGGGATTCACGAGGAGCGGGCCTGGGGGGGCCAGGAGCTGTGCCGGTCGTGCCGGCAGTGGTTCCGGCCGTGATTGACTCGGAGGCCGGCGGCGGCAGGCGGCGCGGAATTCCCCTTGAATCAGATGCCACGGCGTGCTAGCCTGATAAGATCATAAGAACGTGGCGCTGCGGGATGGCTGAGCGCGGCGCCGGAGTTGCTGATAGACGCACTCATCCTCGTTCATACTGTTTGTCTCGGCTGACAATCGGGTTCGATTGGGGTCGTGTCCCGCACGGGGCGGGACACAGGTCGCGCCTGCGCGAGCGCAGGGCGGCTGCGAGCGGACGAGGTGCGTTGTGAGCGATGGAATCCGTATGACCTGCCCCAACTGCGGGGCGCGGTACCGCCTTCCGGCGGAGACCGCCGGCCGGGCCGCACGTTGCAAGAAGTGCGGCGAGAAGTTCGTCGTGCCCGCGGAGAAGAGCCTGGAAGACAGCGTGCTGGACTGGCTCGACGAGGCGGACACCGAGCGCGAGGAGGCCGTGTCGCAGCCGCGGGTCATCAGCATGACCAAGGAAGAAGCCGAGACCGAGGAGGCGCGGAAGTCACGCGCCGGGCCGATCCGCATCAAGTCCCAATAACCCCAACGAGCGAAGTCTGAGTCTGACGTGAACGCAGCGCTGGCCGTCTCGTGCGACGCCACGCGGCGGCGCTCGCGTCCCGCGGGAACCGCACGCTGGCTCGCGGGGCACACCCGCGCCGGTGGGCGGGGCGCCGTGTCGCGGCTCGCACGAGCCGCGAGCGCCAGCGAGTGACGTCGCCCAGGAGAGAGCGGCGTGGCGTTGATCGCACGGGACCCCAGCTCAGAAGCCCGATTGGGCCAGCCAGTAGCCGGCGACCCGCAGGAACCGGCCCCAGGAGCTCCAGATCGCCAGCAGCGCCAGCACGCCGATGGTTTGCGTGCTGAGCAGCAGCGCCCACGCGTTGCGCCGATCGAGGCGCAGGTAGCCGCGCAGCGCCACGTACGTGAAGCGCCAGCACCACGGCCCGCCGCCCAGCCCCAGCAGCAACACGACCAGCAGGTTCAGCCAGAAGGGGAGGGCGACGACGTCGAGGCCCGGCCATCGCCCGCCACCCGCAAGCGCGTCCAGCAGCCAGTTGATATCGAACAACTGGGGATACCACACGGCGCGCGGCAAGCCCGGCGGCCAAGCCGCGAGGCGCGCCAGTTGCCAGCCCAGCCAGATCAGGATGCCGCCGAACATCATGATAGCGGCGGTCCATACGAGCGGCGTGCATCCGTAGGCGGCGCAGCGCAGGAGCTGATCGCGGCGGATTCGGAAGCGGGTCATGGTCGGCGTGAAGAAGGGGAGCGCGGCAAAGGTGATCAGCGGCAGCAGCGTGCCGAGTGAGCAGACGGCGAGCCAGCCGACGAGGCTGCCGTAGAGGAGGCGCAAGACCGTGAGCTGGCCAGCTTGCGCTTGCTGATACCAGGCGAGCGCCAGCGGCCCGAGAACCGTGACGGCGCCGAGCGCGAGCGCCACGCCGAGGTACCAGCGCAGACGGTGCAGATTGGGCGGCAGCTCGATGGCGATGCGGTCCCAGAAGCGCTTCGGGCGGCGCGTGGTCCACCAGGCGGCGAGCATGGCTCGAAAGGGGCGGTCGGTGTATTCGTACCCCTGGTCGAAGTGCCGGGGCTGGGCCGATTCGAAGAGGGACTGCCAGTTCAACGGCAAGGCGCACGCCGGGCACTCGCTGCCTTCGACCGCGCCGAGGTGCTGGCCGCAGCGCGGGCACGCGACGTTGAGCAGCGCCTGCCAGCGGAAGCGCCCGCCGCACTCCGGGCAGCGCGGCAAGCGCAAGGCGCGCAGGTTGTAGCGGCACGTTGGGCAGGAGAGGTCGACGGGCAGCCGCCAATCCTCACCGACGCCCGGTGGGAGAGCTGGCGCGTCGGGGTCAGGTCGTGCGGCGGGCTCCAGCATGGCGCGGCCTCCCCTGGGTCGCTCACGGTGTGAGCAGCCGTTCGAACTCCTCCTCAGTCACGACCCTGACGCCCAATTCGCGGGCCTTTTCGAGCTTGCTGCCGGCATCGGCGCCGGCGAGCACGAGGTGCGTCTTGCGGCTGACGCTGGCGGTGGGCCTTCCGCCGGCGGCCTTGATGCGCTGCTCGATCTCGTCGCGCGAGTAGCGTTTGAGCGTACCGGTGACGACGACGGATTTTCCGACCAGCGGACCAGAGGCGGGGCGCGAGGAGCGCGGCTGGGTCATGTTGACGCCAACGGCCCGCAGGTCGGCAATGGTCTTGCGGCCGGCGGGGCTGTGCAGCCAGGCGTGAACGGAGCGCGAGACCTCGGGGCCGATGCCGGCGACGGCCTGGAGTGCGGCCTCGTCGGCGGCGAGGAGGGCGTCGATGTTGCCGAAGTGGCCGGCGAGCAGGTCGGCGGTATTGGCGCCGACGTGGCGGATGTTGAGCGCCGCGAGGAGCCGGGCGAGCGGTCGCGCGCGGGCCCGATCGAGGCCGGCGATGAGCGAGTCGGCGCGTTTGGCGCCGAACTCGACGATGACGGTCTTGGGGCCGTCGTCGCCCTTCCGCTGCTGCTCGAAGGCGAGTTTCTCGAGCCGCGCGCGATGTCGCGGCAGCCGGAACAGGTCGGCGTAGGAGCGGACGAGGCCTTCCTGCACGAGTTTCTCGACGAGCTTCTCACCGAGGCCCTCGATGTCCATCTGGCCGCGGCCGCAGAAGAAGATCAGCCGTTCGAGCAGTTGCGCGGGGCAGGCGGGGTTGGTGCAGCGCCGGTAGACGCCGTCCTCGTCCTGCACAACGTCGCCGCCGCACTCCGGACAGCGCGTCGGCCGCTCGAAGGGCCGCGCGTCAGGCGGGCGGCGCTCCATCACGACCTGCACCACCTGTGGGATGATCTCGCCGGCCTTCTCGACGACGACGACGTCGCCGACGCGCACGTCCAGCCGCTCGACCTGGTCGAAGTTGTGCAGCGAGGCGTGGCGGACGGTGGTGCCGGCGAGCTGCACGGGCTCCATGACGGCGCGCGGCGTGATCGCGCCGGACTTGCCGACCTGGAGGTCGATGCGCACGACGCGCGTCTCGGCGCGCTCGGCGGCGTACTTGTAGGCGATGCACCAACGCGGGGCCTTGCTGGTCGCACCGAGGCGTTCGCGCAGGGCGAGCTGATCGATCTTGATGACCAGTCCGTCGGTCTCGAAATCCAGCAGGAACCGCCGCTGCTCCCACTCATGGACGAAGGCCGCCACCTCGTCGATGCCGGCGCAGAGCCGCTGGTGCGGGCTCACCGGGACGCCCCAGCCGCGCACCCGGGCGACCAGCTCGCTGGCGCGCAGCACCGCCGGCGCGGGGTCGATCTTCCCGAAGCCGTGAGCACAGAAGAGCAGCAGCCGCTCGGCCACCACGCGCGCGTCGAGCTGCTTGAGCGTGCCGGCCGTGGCGTTGCGCGGGTTCTTGAAGGGCTCCTTGCCGGCGGCGATGCGCTGGGCATTGGTGCGGTTGAAGTCCGCCCGCGGCCAGTAGACCTCGCCGCGCACCTCGAGCACGCTCGGCCAATCGGCGCCGCGCAGCCGCAGGGGGATGCTGCGGATGGCGCGGGCATTCTGGGTGATGTCGTCGCCGCGCTCGCCGTCGCCGCGGGTCGCCGCGAGTGCCAGGGCGCCGCGCTCGTAGCGTAGCGAGACGGCGACGCCGTCGATCTTCGGATCAACGAGGTAGTCGAAGGGCTGGCCTGCAAGCTGTTTTCGAACGCGGGCGTCGAATTCGCGCAGCTCGGCCTCTGAATAGGTGTTGTCGATCGAGAGCATCGGAACGCTGTGTGTCACGGCGGCGAAGCCGGTGGTGAGGCGTTCTCCGACGCGCTGCGTGGGGGAGTCGGGCGTGACGAGGCTGGGAAAGGCCGCTTCGAGATCGCGCAGCTCGCGGACGAGGGCGTCGTACTGCTGGTCGCTGATGCGCGGCTCATTCTCGACGAAGTAGTGGTAGTCGTGCGTGCGGATCTCGTCGCGCAGCGCCGCAACCCGCTCGCGCGCCTCGGAAACCGTCAGCGTGTGCCGTGCCGCCATGGGTGCGGGCCCGCGGGGCTCATCCGCCGGCCGGGGCGATCGGCGGCGCCAGCCGTGGCGTGAACTCGAGCTCAAGGCCGGCGATGTTCAGCGTGGCCCGCGCCGAGCGCTCAGGCTTCACGTCGATCTTCGTGTTTCCGGCGACGAACACGGCCAGCGATTCGCGCGGGCCGAGCGTGACGACGAAGGTGCGCTCGACCTGGGCGCGGCCGCCGGTGCCGCCCTGCTCGGTCGATTGGCCGACCAGCACGTCGGTGCGCAGCAGGCGGTTCTTGCCGTCGCGGGCGTAAAGGTTCAGGCCCGCGAAGGCGTCCGGCAGCAGCGTGGGCGGCGTGTTCGAGACGTCCAGCTCGTACTTGCAGCGCACGCGAATGGTCAGCTCCATCTGGCGATCGCTGTCATTGGCCACCGCGTGGCCGAGCTGGAACGTCGCCTCGGCCGTGCCGCCATTGCGGACCTCGGCGGAGGCGGCGGCGCTGCCGTCGGGGCTGGCCTGAGCATCGGACTGCGCGTGTCCGCCGAGCTCGGCGCGATCCTGGTCGGATTGCTGTCGGATCGAGAACTTCTCGTCCTGCGGGATGCGCAGCGTGCGGCCGACGACGTCGGCGACGGGCCGCGCCACGGGCCGCGAGGCCAGCTCGCTGCCGAACCCGCCGCTGGTGCAGCCCGCGGCGAGTGTGGTGCAGAGGCAGGCGAGCAGGGCGCGGCGGGCGGCCAAGCGCGTCGGGCGAAGCTGGGGGTTTCGGTGCATGCGGTTGGCTCCGGTTTCTGGCCGTATTGAAACGGGGCGCAGGCGCCAGGGCAAGCCGGGTGAATGGGCCGGGTTTGCGACGACTAGTCGACCGTATGGAAGCGCAAGGCGTCGGAGGCGAGGTCGAGCGTGGCGACGGTGTACTCGGCGGCGCGGGTCAGCGCACCGGGGTTGATGAGCCGCACGTCGCCAAGCCGCGCGTCGGACGCCACGTGCGTGTGTCCGAAGAAGACGTAGTCAACCGGCCCGAGCAACTCGTGCAGCGCCGCCGGCTGCCCACGCTCCAGGACTCGGACGACGCGCCAGAAGAGCGGCTCGTGCCCATGAAACACGCACAGCCGGCGCCCGCCGTGCTCGGCTCTCAGCGGCGGCTCCGCCGGCGGGTTCAGGCCCAGCGCTCGGCAGTAGCGCAGCAGCGACGCATCGGGCTGATCGTTGTTGCCCCAGACGAACTGCACCGCGTACTCGGCCAGCACATCGAGCACGCGTTCGTCGCCGATGTCGCCGCAGTGGATGAACGCGGCAGCCCCATGATCGCGGAGCAGGCGCAGGGCAGCGGCGGTACGCTCGTGGCGGCCGTGGCTGTCGGAAAGCAGGCCGAGGATCATGGCTACAGGTCGCCCTTCTCGTCGGCGGGGGCGCGCGCGTCCAGGAACGACTGGAGGATGACCTGGGCGGCGAGCGCGTCGCGTCGCGCCGTGCGCCGGCGGCCGCGGGCGCCGAGGTCGTCGAGCAGCTCATCGGCGCGGAAGGTGCTCAGGCGCTCGTCCCACTCGTGCACGGGCAGCCCGCCGAGCGCTCGCAGGGCGGCGATGAAACGCCGCGTGAGCTCGGCCTGGGGGCCGGCGGTGCCGTCCATGTTCAGCGGCATGCCGACCACCAGCTCGGTCGCCTCGTTCTCCAGCGCCCAGGCGTGCACGGCCTGGGCATCGCGACGGGGATGGCCGGCGCCGCTCAGGATCGCGGCGGGTGAGGCGAGCCGCAGCCGGGTGTCGCTCATGGCCAGGCCGATGCGTCGAGCGCCATAATCGACGCCGGCCAATCGTTGTGAGCGGCGTGTCATGCGATTCCCCTCTGGGTCGGCGCGCGTCCAGCGGTCGTTTGGCCACGACGCTGATCGGAGTATACACGGCGGCGCGCGTCGGGCGGCGTTTCTGGCCGGCCGGGCGCGGGGCCCCGGCGTCTCGGCGCCTCGCCGCGGGGGCGTGGCTTGCCCGGTTCCGGGCTTTGCGTCACACTTGGCTGTAATGGAGGGAGTCGTCGCATGCGCCGGCCGGTCACGCTGATCACGGGTGCAAACGGGGAGATCGGCCACGGGCTGATCGAGCACTTCTCGCGCGTGGCGGACGTGAGCGTGGTGGCGCTCGACCTGAAGCCGCTGGACGAGGGGCTGCAAGGCAAGGTCGCGGCGACGGTCGTTGGCGACATCCTGGAGGTGGACCTGCTTCAGCGGCTGGTGAGCGAGTACGAGCTGCGGGCGATCTACCACCTTGCGGCGCTGCTGAGCACGCGGGCCGAGTACTCGCCCGACACGGCCCACCGCGTCAACGTGGAGGGCACGCTGAACCTGCTGAAGCTCGCGCACGAGCAGGCCGTCTGGCACGGGCGGCCGGTGCTGTTCATGTTCCCGAGCTCGATCGCCGTCTACGGCCTGCCCGACCTGGAGACCAAGGCGGCCTGCGCCCGCGTGCGCGAGGTCGATCACAACTTCCCGACGACGATGTACGGCTGCAACAAGCTCTACTGCGAGCAGCTCGGGCGCTATTACGCGCAGTATTACCGCCAGCTCTCGGCCGAGCCGCGGACCAGCGGCGTCGATTTCCGGGCGCTGCGGTTTCCCGGGCTGATCAGCGCGACGACGATGCCGACCGGCGGCACGAGCGACTTCGCGCCGGAGATGATCCACGCGGCCGCGGCCGGGAGGCCCTACGCCTGTTTCGTGGGGGAGCATGCCCGGCTGCCGTTCATGGCGATGCCGGATGCGATCCGGGCGCTGACGCAGCTCGCGGCGGCGCCGGTGTCGAGGCTGCGGCAGCGAATCTACAACATCGGAGCGTTCAGCCTCAGCGCGGGGGAGATTCGCCGGCGCGTGCTGGCGGCGTTCCCTGGGGCGGAGATCACGTTTCAGCCCGACCGCGCCCGGGCGGCGATCGTGGACAGCTGGCCGGCGGACGTGGACGACACGGCGGCGCGGCAGGACTGGGGCTGGAAGCCGGAATATGACGCGGACCGGGCGTTCGGCGAGTACCTGGTGCCGACGATCTCGCGGTACTACGCGGGACAGGCGTAGGTCACGGGAAGGCACGAACGCGGGAGCCCGCTCGCGGCCGCGCGGGCCGGCCGCCTGTCAGTGCCCTTTCAACTGCTGCGATATCTCGGTCACCATCTTCTTCGCGTCGCCGAAGAGCATGACCGTGTTCTCTTTGTAGAACAGCGGGTTCTCGATGCCGGCGAAGCCCGGGTTCAGGCTGCGTTTCGAGACCATGACGGTCTTGCACTTGTCGACCTCGAAGATCGGCATGCCGTAGATGGGATTGCCGGGCTCGTCGCGCGCGGCGGGGTTCACGACGTCGTTGGCGCCGATGACGATGGCGACGTCGATCTGCGGCATCTCGTCATTGATTGACAGGTCGTAGAGCTGCTCGTAGGGCACGTTGGCCTCCGCCAGCAGCACGTTCATGTGTCCGGGCATGCGGCCGGCCACCGGGTGGATGCCGTAGCGCACGTTGACGCCCTTCTTCTCGAGCAGGGCGGCCATCTCGGCGACGCTGTGCTGGGCCTGGGCCACGGCCATGCCGTAGCCGGGGACGATGACGACGCTCTGGGCGGCCTCGAGGACCATCGCGGCTTCCTCGGCGTCCATCTTGCGGACGGTGAGGCCGGTGGCGGCCTGGGTCGAGCCGGGGCCGCTGGCCTCCTGCCCGAAGCCGCCGGCGACGACGTTGAGCAGCGAGCGGTTCATCGCGTCGCACATGATCTTGGTCAGGATGATCCCCGACGCGCCTACGAGCGAGCCGGTGATGATCAGGCAGTAGTTGTCGAGCGCGAAGCCTGTCGTCATCGCCGCCAGCCCCGAGTACGAGTTCAGCAGCGAGATCACCACGGGCATGTCGGCCCCGCCGATCGGCATGACCACCAGCACGCCGAGCGCGGCGGCGATGAGATAGAGCAGGATGACAGCCCAGAGCGCGTGCTCGTAGTTCCGCGTGACGAAGGTGATCATCAGGACCGTCAGCAGCAGCAGGCCGACGTTGAGCCAGTGCTGAAACGGGAAAACGAACGGGTTGCTCAGCACGATGCCGCGGAACTTGAGCCCCTCCAGCTTGGCGAACGCCGTCAGGCTGCCCGTGAAGGTCACGGTGCCGATGAGGACGCTCAGGCCGATGCTGACAAGCGTGTCGATGCGCGGCGTCTTGGAGGGGTCGGCGGCCGACCAGAGGAATTCGCCGAAGGCGACCACCGCGGACGCCAGTCCGCCGAAGCCGTTCAGCAGGCCGACCATCTGCGGCATGCCGGTCATCTTCACGCGTACGGCGAGGATGGCGCCGATCGTCCCGCCGGCGATGATTCCGGCGATGATCGTCCAGTAGCTGACGATGTGCCGGTCGCCGAGGGTGACGACGATGGCGATCAGCATGCCGAAGGCGGAGAGGCGGTTTCCGATGCGGGCGGTCCGCGGATGCGCGAGCATCTTGAGGCCGAAGATGAACAGCGCGGCGGAGAGCAGGTACGAGAGATTAATCGCCAGGCGGGTGACGGCGGTGAGCTCCTGCTCGACCGCGGCGGCGCCCGGGGCGCTGGCGGCGTGCTGGGCCAGCAGCGCGGCGCAAGACCAGTCCATCCAGGTTCCCCCAATCGATCAGCGGCGTTTGAACATGGCCAGCATGCGGTCGGTGACGGTGTAGCCCCCGACGACGTTGATCATCGCGAACGTGACGGCGAGGAAGCCGAAGAACTCGCTCCACCAGGCGTGGTGGAGCCCGGCGATCACCAGGGCGCCGACGATCGTGATGCCCGAGATCGCGTTCGACCCGGACATCAGCGGCGTGTGCAGGATCGGCGGCACTTTTGAGATGATCTCGAAGCCGATGAACATCGCCAGCACGAACACGACGAAGTTGTTCGTGAACAGCTCGATCACCGATTCGGCAAGCAGCATGTTGAGTCCTCTGTTCGCGGGCCGCCGCGCGGCGCAGTCGGCGCCGGCGGCCACCCATGTCGATTCGTGCGTCTTGAGAAGCGGCGGTCGCGCCGGGCGCGTCGCGAGCGCTGCTCCGGCCGGATCACGGGCCGGACTTTTCGAGCGCGGCCCTGGTGGGGCCGTGCAGCACCTGCCCGTCATGCGTGACCAGCGCCCCGCGGATGATCTCGTCCTCGAGGTCCAGGTTGAAGCGCTTCTCCTTCTCGTTCCAGAACGCCAGGACGAAGTGCGTCAGGTTGCGGCCGAAGAGCAGGCTGGCGTGCTGCGGCATGCTGCTGGGCAGGTTCAGCGGAGCGCAGATCTTCACCCCGTAGTGCAGCACCGTCTCGCCAGGCTCTGTGAGCGTGCAGTTTCCGCCGGCGGTCGCCGCCAGGTCGACGATCACCGAACCGGGCTTCATGCTGCGGACCATGTCCTCGGTGATGAGCTTGGGGGCGGTGGTGCCGCCGATCAGCGCCGTGGTGATGACCACGTCGTTGGCGGCGCACTGCTGAGCGATCAGCTCGGCCTGCTTGCGGTAGAACTCCTGCGACAGCTCCTTGGCATAGCCGGTGGCGGTCTGCGCGTCTTCGGCGGACTCCACCCCGACGAACTTCGCGCCGAGGCTGTGAATCTGCTCGGCCACGGCCTTGCGCGTGTCGGTCGCCGTCACCGCCGCCCCGAGCCGCTTGGCGGTCGCGATCGCCTGCAAGCCGGCGACCCCCGCGCCGATGACGAAGACCTTGGCCGCGTAGACCGTGCCGGCGGCGGTCATGAACATGGGGAAGTACTTCGGCAGCTCGGCCGCCGCGATCAGCACCGCCTTGTAGCCGGCGATGTTGGCCATCGACGAGAGCGTGTCCATCGACTGCGCCCGGGTGGTGCGCGGGATCAGGTCGGTCGCCAGGGCGCTGATCCGCCGCTGCGCCAGGCGCTTCACCGAGTCGAGCGCGCGCACCGGGGTCATGCTGCACAACAGCATCGCCCCCTGGCGCATGAGATCGGCTTCGTGCTCGCCGAGGGCCGAGTTCTGTGCCGGCGGCTGCACCTTCAGCACAAGGTCCGCCGCGCCGAGCAGGGCGGCGGCGCTGTGCTCGATCACGGCGCCGGCATCGAGGTATTCCTTGTCGGACAGGAAGGCCCGCTGCCCGGCGCCGGCCTCGACGCCCACCTCCAGGCCAGCCTTGACCAGTTTCTTGACGGATTCCGGCGCCAGGGCCACGCGGTGCTCACGCTCGTCGATCTCCCGCGGAACGGCAATCTTCATGCAGTAACCCCGTCAGAGGCCGGGGCCGCAAGGCGACCCTGTCCGGCCCGAGCATCCAACATCAGCCGTCAGTGTAGCGGTCCGCGCGAATTCCGTCCTCATCCGCCGCGGGGCGCACGTCGGCGCCCAGCGCGTGAAGCTGGTTGAGCACACGCGGCGCGATGCGGACGTCGAGAACGGCGCGGCTGTCCTCGAAGCGCGTCTCCAGCACCTCCGCGAACCGCTTCAGCAGGCCCAGCGCCCGCCCGTCGTGCAGCGCCACCGACAGCCGCAGCCGCTGCTGCTCGCCGGCCAGGAGCTGCGCGACGGCGTCGCGCAGCTCGGGCAAACCGGCGCCGCTGCGGGCCGAGATCGGCAGCGCCGCCGGATGCGCCGCGCGCAGCACCGTGAATGCGGCCTCGTCCTCGATGGCGTCGGTCTTGTTCAGCACGAGCAACTGTCGCCGGTCGTCGGCGACGCCCAGGCTGCGCAGCACGTCGTGGACGGCGGCAACCTGCTGCTCGGCGTCGGGGCTGGAGGCGTCCACGACGTGCAGCAGCAGGTCGGCGTGGATGGCCTCCTCGAGCGTGGCGCGGAAGGAAGCGACCAGGTGATGCGGCAGGTTGCGGATGAACCCGACCGTGTCCGAAAGCAGCACGAAGCGCCCGTTGCCGAGGTCCCAGCGGCGGGTGAGGGTGTCGAGCGTGGCGAAGAGCTGGTCGCGCACGAGCGTCGCCGCGCCGGTCAGCGCGTTCATCAGCGTGCTCTTGCCCGCGTTCGTGTAGCCCACGAGCGAGACCGTGAAGTGATCCTGCCTGGCGCCGACCTCGCGGACCTTGCGCTGATCGATCTCCGCCAGCCGCTCCTTCAGCAGCGCGATGCGCTTGCCGACGATGCGCCGGTCGATCTCGATCTGCCGCTCGCCGGGACCGCGCGTGCCGATGCCCCCGACGGCGCCAACCCCCGTGCCGCCGCCGGCGCCGGCGATGCGCTCCAGGTGGGTCCACATGCCGCGCAGGCGCGGCGCCGTGTATTCGAGCTGGGCCAGCTCGACCTGCAAGCGGGCCTCGGCGGTCCGGGCGCGCGAGGCGAAGATGTCCAGGATCAGCTCACTGCGATCGAGCACCTTGCGGTTGACGGCCTTCTCGATCTCGCGAATCTGCGACGGCGAGAGATCGTTGTCGAAAATGACCGTGGCGGCGTCGGCGGCGTCGGCCCGCTGACGCACCTCCTCCAGCTTGCCCTTGCCGATGCAGGTCGCGGCGGCGTAGCTGCGGCGGCGCTGCACGACGCGGCCGACGGGCTCGGCGCCGGCGGCCTCAGCCAGCTCGGCCAGCTCGGCGAGCGGGTCGCCGCTGGCGCGTGGTTCGCTCAACAGCACGCCGACAAGCACGACACGCTCTCTCCCGACGGCGAGGTTATCGCGCACGGACTTGTCGGCAAAAGTGTTCCTGGCCACGCGACTCCTTCAAACACAACATACTTCAACGCCGGTCGGCGGGGTTCGCCCGGTGACCCCGGCGCTGGCGCCTGGGGCTCGGTTCGGGCCCCCGGCAGGGCCCCGGCGCTGGCGCCTGGGGCTCGGTTCGGGCCCCCGGCAGGGCCCCGGCGCTGGCGCTTGGGGCTCGGATCTATCATATCGCGGGCGCAAGAAAATGGGCGCCGTCGGTTCAGTACGGCGCCCGGTGGAGAGCCTGTGGCGAGGCCCCGAGCTCAGGTGGCGGCCAGCCGCACCTTGACGGCCTTGGGGCCCTTGGGGCCCTGGCTGATCTCGAACTCGACGCGTTCACCCTCCTTCAACGACCGAAAGCCGTCGGCTTCGATCTCGGTGTGATGAACGAAGACCTCGACTCCCTGCTCGGTCTTGATGAACCCGTACCCCTTCGTGTCGTTGAACCATTTCACCGTACCCTGAGACATGCCGAACACCCCTACACCAGAACGCCGCATGAGCCCGGGCCAGTCTTGCTGGAGTAACGCTTCTCCTTCAATCTATGGAGCTGGCACGGCCTCAGACGGGCTAAACATGAAGCATGCGCCGGCGCGGGCCCGTTGTCAATGGCATCCTACACTTTACGATGCCGATTCACCGCGCGCTCTCACCCCTTGGGATGAGCGTGACGCATCGATCGCGACCGCGCCGGGCGCCGGAAACGCCGGCGGCTCGGTATCATCATCCCCATGGCTGATGACCTCGTCATCGAACCGTCGCTGGTCGGGTCAAAAGTGCGCGTCCTCGCGCGACCCGACTGGGGAGCCGGCACGGTCGTTTCGTTGTCCCGCGCTACGGGTGTTCACCGGGTTACGATCGACTTTCCCGTCGTCGGCCGAAGGGTCGTCGTCGTTCCCCCCGCTCGCCTCGGTCCGCCCGAGGCGGGTCCCGTCCGCCAGGCCGGCTGGCTCGATTCGCTGGCCGGCGCAACCGCCGACCAGCGCCTGCGGCAATTGCCCGCCGACGTCGAGCAGGTGTTGGGAACGCCTGCGCAGCGGCTGGCGGCGGTGCTGCCGTGGTACGGGTTCGACGCGGAGGAGCACGGGCTCGTCCGCTGGGCGCGAGCGCTGGTGCGCGCGTCAGACCCGCTCTCCGTCTGGTCGCGCGATGAGCTCGAAGCCGCGTTCGCGGCGTTCTGCCGCGAGCGCGACGCCCATCTGCGCGGCGTCGCCGCCCTGCTGCGCCAACAGGAGGGTGCGCAAGGTCTGGCCGCATGGATCGATCAACTCGAGCAGCCCATTCGCGAACGCGTACGGGAGGCGCTGCGTCGTCCGCTGTAGCGACAACCGGCGATCGTGCGCCTTGTCCGCCTTGCGAGCGGGCGGGATACTCACGGCGCCGTTGAAGAGATGCGGACCTGAGGCGAGCCGGCGGGCGTGCGTTGCGCGTCCGCCGGGGCGCGGGCGTCGCGCCGCATGAGCGGGATCATGGGCCAATCCGGACGCGAGATCGGGCCGTACCGGCTGCTGGAGCGCATCGGCTCCGGCGGGATGGGGGAGGTCTGGCTGGCCGAGCAGACCGAACCGGTCCGGCGGCGCGTGGCGCTGAAGCTGATCAAGCGCGGGATGGACGGCGAGGACGTGGTTGCGCGTTTCGCGGCGGAGCGCCAGTCGCTGGCGCTCATGAATCACCCGCACATCGCCAACATGTACGACGCGGGGCAGACACCGGCCGGGCGGCTGTATCTGGCGATGGAGTACGTGTCCGGCGTGCCGATCACGACATATTGCGATCGCGAGGGGTTGTCGGTGCGGCAGCGCGTGGAGCTGTTCGTGCCGGTCTGCCGCGCCGTGCAGCACGCGCATCAGCGCGGCATCCTCCACCGCGACCTCAAGCCGTCGAACATCCTCGTCGGCGTTCTGGATGGCCGCGCGACGCCGAAGGTGATCGACTTTGGCGTGGCGAAGGCGGTGAACCCGGACCCGGAGGCGCTGATCGAGCCAGAGGCGCATGATCCGGTCGGCACTCCCGCGTACTGGAGCCCGGAGCAGGCGCGCGGCGACGCGGCGGATGTGGATACGCGCTCGGACATCTACGCGCTGGGCGTCGTGCTGTACGAGCTGCTCACGGGCACGCGACCGCTCGACGAGGCGGTGTTGCTGAGCCGCGGGCTCGGCGGGCTGGTGCAGGTGCTGGATGAGGTGACTCCGCCGTCGCCGAGCCAGCGCGTCGAGCAGATCGCCCAGCAGCCGCGCCCGGCGCCGAGCTCGACCGCGCCGACGCGACCGGGGCGCAGCGGTGGCGCGCCCGTGCCGGCAACGTCTTCCGGGTCCGGAGCCGACTCGCGCGCCGGCGCCCCGCGCTGCGGCAGCGCGCCCGGGGCGCTGGCGCGGCAACTGCGGGAGGAGCTCGACTGGATCGTGATGCGCTGCCTGGAGAAAGAGCGCCGCCGGCGGTACGCGTCGGCCTCGGAGCTCGCCGCCGACCTGGAGCGCTACTTGAACCACGACCCGGTGCTGGCCCGACAGCCGAGCGGCGGTTACGTGATGCGGAAGCTGCTGCGCAAGCACCTGCGCTGGGTCGGCGGCTGGTCGGCGGCTGGCGTTCTGGCGCTGGTCGCGCTCGCGTTGGCGCTCGCTTTTCAGCATTCCCGGGCGAGCGAACGGCGCCTGCGGGCCACGTCGCTCTACTTCTCCGGCGCGGCGGCCCTGTTCGCGGAGCAGCCGCAGGCCGCGGAGCGCGACCTGCTCGAGGCCGTGCGGCTGGCGCCGGGGTACGGAGAGGCGTGGTACAACCTGGGCGTCGCGCGGCAGGCGCTCGGCCGGCCGGAGGCCGCGCTTCAAGCGTACTCGCGCGCCTCGGCGATCAATCCGAGTGCAGTCGCTCCTCTCACGAACGAGGCCGCGCTGCTGATGGCCATGAGCCGTTGGCAGGAGGCCGCTGATCGCTACGAGCGCCTGGAGCGGCTCGACGGCCGGGCCGACTGGCCCATTCAGCGCGCCTACGCCGCCGAAAAGCTGGGGCGCTGGGCGGAGGTGAAGCGCTCGCTGCGGCGGGCGCTGCTGCGCGACGACGCGGCCGACATTCGCTTCTACCTTGCGATAGCGCTGCTGGTTGATCCGGCTCGCGATGCGCAGGCGCTGGCCGAAGCCGGGCAGATCCTGGAGCAGACGCTGGCGGGCGCTTCGCCGGCGGATCGCGCGGCGGGCGAGGCGCTGTACCGTAGCCGGCTGAACCAGGTCGACGAGGCGGCGCGGATCGCCGACGAGTGGCTCGACCCGGCCAAGCTTCCGCAGGACGCCAGCGCCGAGCGCCACGCGCTCGATTGCCTGGTTGCGGCGTTGTGCTGGGGAAGGCAGGGACGGCTCGATGCATGCCGCGCGGCGCGCCAGCGTGCGGCGGAGCTGGCTGCGGCCGGCGTCCCGGCGGGCGTGATCGGATACGACGCGCTCTGGCAGGAGTCGGGCCGCCTGCTTGAGGCGGCGGTGGCCGGTTCCGCAGAGGGCGGGCGCCAATAGTGCGCCAGGGAGGGAACCGACGCGGCCGCGGACGGGCGGGCGGCCGAAGGCTCTCTCTTGGCGGCGGCTGGCGGGCAGTGTGACGCGGGCTGCGGCAGGGACGCGCAACGTTGTGCGCAAACCACGTGGCCGCTACAATCTCGAAAATGTCGTCACTCAAGACCGTCATCCACGTTCACACGAACTACTCGTTTGATTCCAACCTGTCACCGGGCGAGCTGGTGGCGGCGGCGCGCCGCGAGGGCGTGGGGTGCGTGGCGATCACCGATCACGACGAAATCCGCGGAGCGCAGGAGGCGCGGCGGATCGCGCGTGATCTGCGGGTCATCGTCGGCGAGGAGGTTTCGACGCGCGAGGGGCACGTGCTGGGACTTTTCCTGGAGGAGCGCGTATCGCCGGGGCTCAGCGTGCTGGAGACCATCAAGCGCATCCGGGCGCAGGGCGGACTGGTGTTCGCCCCGCATCCGTTCGTGCGCTTTTGCCAGCACAGCCTCGGACGCGCCACGCACCGGCTGGTCGATCACCTCGACGCCATCGAGATCGTGAATTCACAGAACCCGCTCTTCTGGCAGGATCGCCGCGCCGAGCGCTTCGCCCGCCGCTTCGGTCTCACGATGTTCGTCGGCACCGACGGGCACCTCACCGGCCAGTTTGCGCCGGCGTTCCAGCTCCTGCGCGATTTCTCGGGTTCGGTCGATTTTCTGGCCGCGTTGCGCGACGCCGTGCGCGTCGGCGGGCGCTTCGGCCCGCGGTACTTCGCCCGCGCGGCGTATCAGCACGCGTATCGCCGCATCACGGGGCGTCCGCCGCGGGGCTACGGGGCGTGCTGGGCGGCGACGGCGGTGGCGTAGCTGGGTGCCGGGCGATCGACACCGGGCTCCCTTTCACGTCAGGCGGAAGCCGCCTCGCGCTGAACGCGGATGCGCAGGCGGTTGATCTTCCGCGGCTCGGCGTCGACCACGTGGAAGTGCACGTTCTCGTGCGTGAACTCCTCGCCCTTGGCCGGGATCTTCCCCAGCGTCGAGAAAACGAACCCGCCGATCGTCGCGTACTCGTCGTTCTCCGGCAGCTCGACTTCCAGGGCCTCGTTCACCTCGTGAATGTGCGCCCGAGCGTCGACCTCGAGCGTGTCGGCGTCGATGCGGCGGACAGCCGGGGGCTCGGCCTGGTCGTACTCGTCGTCGATCTCGCCGACGAGCTCTTCGAGGATGTCTTCGAGCGTGACGAGGCCGGCCGTGCCGCCGTACTCGTCGAGGACGATCGCGATCTGGACGCGGGTGTTGCGGAACTCTTCGAGCAGTTCGTCGAGCGTCTTGGTTGCGGGGACGTAGGGGGCGGTGCGCATGATCCGCGTGGCGTCGAACGGGTCTGTGGGCTTCAGCCGGAGCAGGTCCTTGGCATACAGCACGCCCACGACGTGATCCAGCGTCTGGTGGTAGACCGGCAGGCGCGAGTGGCCGTTCTCGACGATCGTGCGGCGCGCCAGGTCGAAGCTCGCGTCCGCGGGAATGGCGACGATGTCGGTGCGCGGGGTCATGATCTGGCTGACGGGCGTCTCGTGCAGGGCGAAGACCGACTCGATCATCTCCTTCTGCTCTTCATCGAACGCCCCGTGCCACTCGCCCTCTGAGACCGCCTCCAGGATCTCCTGCTCCATGCGCTCGGCATCCTGCTCCTGCGTCGGCTCAGGCTTGCCGAGCAGCCGGCGGACCACGAAATCGACCGCGATCAGCAGGCGCTCGACAGGCCACAGCGCCACGCGGATCGCCCAGAGGACGCGCAGGCTGCGCGCCAGGACCGCCTCGCCGGCGTAGATCGCGATCGCGTTCGGCACGCCGATCGCGAAGACGACCAGCATGGCCAGGATGATGAGCGGCGGGAGCCAGTAGTCGGCGGGTTGCAGGCCGTCGCTGAGATTGGGCAGGGACTTGAAGTACACGTAAACCGCCAGCAGCAGCATCGTGGCCAGCCGCAGGAAGCTGGTCGTGAGCTGGAGCCCGGTTTCGTGACGGTCGAGCCATTCGATCCACACACGCCGGTTCTGCTCGGACAGGTAGTTCTCCGCCAGGCGCGCCCGCGAGTAGGTGCGGAGCGAATAGCTCAGACATGAGGCGTAGCCGGTCAGGGCGAGCAGGGCCAGGCCCGTGACGATGTCCAACGAACGTTCTCCAGAGACCCCTCGCCGGCCGGCCCGGGCCGCCCGGCGATGGCATGATATCGGGAGCCGCGGCGCCGGCAAACCGGAGCTGTTCCGGAAGGGGGCTGCGGATCCAACGCGTGAGTTGGGCACAAGCAGGTGCGGCCTGCGAGCCGCGCGCGAGTGGCGTAACCGACACCCGGGCACGGCTCGCGTGTCGTGCGATCCGCGCGCTCTCAGAAACACGGCGCGAGGCCGCGGCGCAATCAGTCAGCCGGATCGACCAGGCGCCCGAGGAACAGGATCGCGCCGGTGTCGCGGTCGCGGATCAGCAGCAGGAACGGGCGATCGGCGTTGAACTCGATCACCGGCTCGGCAGCGGCGCGCGAGATCACCACCGCGGTCGCTGCGGCAGCCTCTGATCCCTCCTCGTTGACTTCGAGACAGGCTTCGTGGATGACCGTGCTGATGAACAGGCTGCGCGAGCCGTCAAGGCCGGAGAAATCCGCCTGGCCGGGGGCGAAGGCGCTCGGCATGCCCATGGCCGCGAGCGTCTCGGCCAGGTACGTGCGGAAACGCATCCTGAATCGCGGCAGCGTCACATGCACCTTGCGCGTCCCGAGGGCGCCCGCGACTTTCGCCACCAGCGCCGGGCTGAGCCTCTTCTCCAGTGCCGTCAGCCCGTCCGCCTTGCGCGGCAGCAGCAGCAGCATGCGGAGCCGGTTGCCGACGTACGGCAGCTCCAGCGCCTGCCCGCCGTCGAACTCCGCGTACGGTAACCGCGCCGTCTGGCTCATCATCGGGACGCCTGGGCGCTCTCCGCCGACGGCGTGGAATACGCCCGGTTTCGTGTCCTTCGGGTCGAACTGCGCGTGCCAGTCGGCCTTGAAGTAGATGGCATTCGTAAGGACCAGCACGGTCAGGCCGTCGATGTCGCCGCGCTTCAGCAGCTCCTTGATCAGTTCGTTCGTGCGCTGCGCCACCCAGGTGTTGATCGTGGCGCGGGCCGCCTCGGTCGCGCCGGCGAAATCGACGCTCTGCGTCGCCGCACCGTAATGCGACTCGACGAGGCTGAAGAACTCCGGCAGAAACGCGTATCTTTGGTCGGGCCACAGCGCGTTGGCGATGTGCAGCCGCACCCGCGGCTCACCGGCCGGCGGCCGCAGCCGTGCGATCAGTCCGCAGAATGCCGCGTGAAGGCGATCCGTCGGCAGTGTGAAGCGCAGGGTGCGGGCCATCTCCTCGGCGGTGGCGCCGCGCGCTCCGGCATAGGTCATGCCGAGGGCGGTGGAGATGCTGACGGGCGAGAAGAAGACGTTGCCCTTCTCGTCGCGAAGGCGCTCGTAAAGCGCGAAGGCGAACTCGTTGCCGTCCGCCGCCAGCTTCTGCACGTCAGCCGGCGGCGGGGCCGCAGGCCGGTCGTCACCAGCGCTGGCCGGCGTGCACGTCAGGACGGCGAAAGCGAACAGGAAGGCCGCGATTTCGGTTTGGAATGCGACATTCATGTCTCACCTAGGCAGTGTGGCGGCGGCTCCTGCGGGAGTTCGACAACCGTGGTTCGAGCCGGCCCCCGGTTGTGAGACGGTCGGGCGTGGGGGGTGTTCCCGATTACCGGCGTTTCATTGCGCGGTCCATGTCGCGCTGGTGCTGCTTTCGCATAAGGTCGGTGCGCTTATCGTGGAGCTTCTTTCCGCGGCAGACGGCGAGGAGGACCTTGACGCGTCCGCGGTCGTTGAAGTGCATTTCGAGGGGGATGAGGGTGAGGCCCTGCTGGGTGAGTTTCGAGTGGAGCTTGCGGATTTCGCGTTTGTGAAGCAGGAGGCGACGTTCGCGGGTGGGGGCATGCTGTGCGTAACCCGCGTTTTCGTATGGAGATATGTTACAATCCCTGAGGAAGGCCTCACCTTCTCGGACCATGGCGAAGGCCTCTTCGAGCGAGGCCTTACCGGCCCGGAGGCTCTTGACCTCGCTGCCGGTGAGCGCAACGCCGGCCTCGATTTTTTCGAGGATCTCGAAGCGGAAGGACGCCTTCCGATTGGTGATACGGGGGGATGAAGCTGGACGTTTGGTCATCGGCAACTTAAAGTGTATCTGGAGCTTAGGATTGTGCAACCGGCCGCCGACCCCCTGGGTAGAAGGGGCGTCGGAATGCACGGACGCGAGGCCGGCCGAGCGGAGTGGTGCATGACGCGACAGGATGAGACGCGGCTGATCCGCCGTGCGCAGCGGGGGAGCGCCGAGGCATTCCGCGAACTCGTGGAGTTGTACAAGGAGCGGCTGTTCGCCTTCGTGTGGCGGCTGCTGCGCAATCACCACGAGGCGGAGGATGTGTGCCAGGCAACGTTTCTGAAGGCGTATGAGTCGCTGCGGAGCTACTCGGAGAAGTACGCGTTCAGCACCTGGCTGTTCACGATCGGATACCGGGTGAGCCTGAACGTGCTGCGCAAGCGGCGGACGGTCGCCGGCGACGTGGACCAGTTTCAGGTCCGAGCGGTCGAGGAAGAGGCCGGGGCCGAGCTGGCGAGCAGCGAGGAGGCCTCGCGGCTTCGAACGGTGATCTGGGAAGCGGTGGACGAGTTGACGCCGTCGCAGAAAAGCGCGGTGCTGCTGTTCTATCGCGAGGGCAAGAGTTGTCAGGAGATCGGGCGCGTGATGGGAATGCCGGCGGTGACGGTGAAGAGTCACCTGCACCGGGCGCGCGAACGTCTCCGAACGGTGTTCAAACGCGAGCTGCTGGACGAGTGGGACGGCCTGGATACGGCCGGCGTCTCGCGCTCCGGTTGAGGGGCGTCATGAACTGCGGTGATGTCGAGCGTCTGCTCGACGCACATCTCGACGGGCAACTGAGCGGGTCGCTGCGGCTCGAGTTCGAGGCCCATCGCGTGCGCTGTCGGCGTTGCCAGCAGACGCTGGCGATGCTCGAGGCGTGCACGCACGTCATCGCCACCGACCACCGTCAGCCGGCGCTGAGCGACGATTTCACCGACCGGCTCATGAGCCGCATCGCGGACGGCAGTCCACGGTTGCGGGTGCGCCGGCTTGCGATCGGGGCCGCGGTCGCGCTTCAGGCGGCCGCCGCCGTGCTGTTCGTCTCGCTGATGTGGCCGTGGCAGGCTCCGCCGGGTCGTCCGGAACTGCCGGCCGAGCCGACGTTCGCTCACGGAACGGGGTTGCGCGACCAGCGGGCGCTGGTGGAGGCCCAGGAAGTGCTGCGAAGCGAAATCCTGGGGGTGATGAGCGCCAAGATGGAAGCGGGCCGGCCGATCCGCAGCCACTGGGCCGACCTGGTTCAGTCCCTGAACCTCGATATTTCCGAGCCGTTGGCGCAGCAGCTCCAGAACCTGGCGACGGGCGACTTCCTGGGCGCCCTGATGCCGGGGTTCCATGCTCCGCCGCCGGTCGTCTCCGACAAATCGTTCTCTCTCTAAGCGCCGGCCTTGAATCAGACCCATACGTTCCGACGGCCCGCCGCCTGCCTGCTTGCGGCCGGGCTGTGCCTGGCAGTCGTCGCGGCGCGCGGCGATGAGCAGAGCCTGTCGCGGCACGTTCCGGCCGACATCGGGCTGTTCGCGGAGGCGCGGGCGGCGGGCGACCTGCTGCTGCCCTTGATCGAGCCGGAGCTCTGGACGGCGCTGGCGGAGGCGATCGGCCAGCCGTCGCGGCCGGAGGACGTGCGCGCCTGGCGCGAGCAGATCGCCAAGACGATCAAGTTCGACCCGGACATTGCGATTCGCGTGCTGTTCTCGCGGCGCGTGGCGTTCATTGGCGAGGGGCTGGGCCGCACGCAGGACGCGGTCGTGCTGTGCCAGCCGATCGAGGGGGCGCGCGTCGAAGATCTGCTTCGCATCTGGCAGGCGCAGCCGGTTGCCGGGCCTGGCGCCGCCGGCGACGGCCGCGAGTCGCAGCTCTACCAGCTTGCACTGAACATCGGCCTGGTGACGAAGGACGGCCTGCTGCTCTTCGGCGACATGCGCCTGCCACAGGGCGTGTTTCAGAAGGTCGCCGGCTTCCTGCGCGAGCCGAAGGGGCGGTCGCTGGCGGACGATCCGACGTATCGCGAGCTGCTGCGGCGCGTGCCGCCGGAGCCGGACGGCGTGCTCTTCGCCCGGCTGGGCCCGCCGGCGACGACGCAGGCGGCGCCGGTGCCGGAGGGATTGGGGATTCCCGAGCTGCCGGGGCCCCTGCGCGGCGCGTCGGCCGTCCTGTTCGCCCTGCATCGCAGCGGTGCGCTGCTGCACTTCACCGCGGTCGGAGAAGTTCCGCGGACCGCGCGCGGCGAACGGTCCGCTGCGCCGCCGCTGTTGCCGGGCCTGCCGCGACGGACGCTGCTGGCGTGGGACGGGCGCGTCGACTACGCCGACCTGCTGGCCCGCGTGCAGGAGCTTCCACCGCAGAACCTGCTGCGCCTGGGGCTGGAGCTTCAACAGGGCAGCTCGGATCCGCGGCGACTCGTCGAAGCCCTGCGGCCGCGCGCGTGCATTGCGCTGGGCGTGGCGGGGTCGCGGCCTGGCGCGCCGCCCTTGCCGGCGCTGGCCGTGCTGATCCCGGCCTCGGATGCGGCGCTGGCGGAGCGCGAGTTCACGGCGCTGGTCGGGTCGGCGGCGGCGCAGTACTCGTTCGTCGCACTGGCGCGGGGCCTGCCGGGGCTGGAGCCGTTGCGGGAAGAAGGCGCGACGGATGGTCCGCGCGTGCGCCGGCTCGACCTGGCGCCGGTGTTGCCGCCGCGCGTCGTTCAGACGCTGGGGCACGTGGGTGTCTGGTGGACGGTCGAGGAGGACGTGCTGATCGTCGCGACGCACCGGTCATGGCTGGATGAGATCGTCGGGGCGCGACGCGGCTCGGGCGCCCGGCTGGATGCGCTGCTGGACCTGCCGGCGGCTCGTCCGTCGCGCGAGACCGAGACGTTGATCGTCGCGCACAGCGGCGCGCTGGCGCAGCTCGGCCAGCAGTGGCTCGATCACCTCTCGCGGACCACGCCGCAGATTCTTGAAGAGCATTGGTGGCGAAGGAACCAGCCGCGCGGCGGCCGCGTGCGCCTCGGCGTGCGCGGCGACGTGGATGGCCCGGGGCGGCGGCTGATCGTGCGCGACGTCGAAGCCGCCTCGCCGTCGGACGGCGTCCTGCGCGCCGGGGACCACATCGTCGGTTGCAGCGGGACGCGCTTCGCGACGACACAGCCCGTGCAGGAGATCCAGGAGCGGATCGAGACCCGGCCGCACGCGCGTTTCGTCGAGCTGCTGGTGGAGCGCGACGGCGTGCTGATTGCCCCGCGCGTCGCCGTGCCCTTCTTTGACCCGATCCAGGCCCTGCGCCGGGTCATCGCGATCGGCGGCGTGGTTCGGCGGATGGTGTACTTTGACGACGCGGGCGACGGAAGCCAGCGCGGGTTCCTGACGCTGGAGCTGCGCGGGGCGGGCGAGGGTGAGGCGTTCGATTTCGGGCCGCCGGCGTCGCAACCGGCGTCGGAACGGGCGCGCGTGGAGGGCGCGGCGGCCGCGCCGGCGTCGCAGCCGGGTGGCGGCCAATAGGCCGCGGGCGCGGCTAGGGTCTCTGGCAAGCGCGGGCTCGGACCAGGGTGGATCAACCGGTGGAGGCGCGGATGGCGGCGGTGCGGCAGCCAGGCGGACGAGGACGCCGGAGCGCGGGGCGGATTACGAGCGTGTTCGATCGCCTTGAGGCGCTCGGGCGCGACCTGTGGTGGACGTGGAATCCGGAGGCGCAGGCGCTGTTTGCGGCGCTCGACCCGGTGTTGTGGCGGGCGACGCAACACAACCCCATCCGAACGCTCCGATCGTTATCGGCTGAGCGGCACGACGAGCTGGCGCACGACCCGGCGATCCTGGCGGCGCTGCGGCGCTGCGAGGCCGCGCGATCAGAGTACTACGCCGCCCCCGGCTGGTTTGCCCGCCGCACCGCCGCCCGCGGTCGTGAGCTGTTCGTGGCGTATTTCTCGGCGGAGTTCGCGCTGCACGAGTGCATGCCGCAGTATTCCGGCGGGCTGGGCGTCCTGGCCGGCGATCACCTGAAGGCGGCGTCGGACCTGGGCGTGCCGCTGGTGGGAGTGGGGCTGCTGTATCGCAGCGGCTACTACCGCCAGCGGCTGGGCGCGGACGGGCGGACGATCGTCGCCTATCCGCGGTACGACTTTCACTCCTTGCCGATCCGCGACACGGCGCGCGAGATCAGCCTCGACCTGGGCGCCCGGCAGCTCCGCGCCCGCATCTGGCTTGCCCAGGTCGGCCGCACGCGTCTCTACCTGCTGGACACCGACGTGCCCGCGAACCCGCCGGCGCTGCGCGAGCTGACCGCGCAGCTTTACGGGGGAAACGAGGAGACGCGCGTCCGGCAGGAGATTCTGCTCGGAATGGGCGGCGTGCAGGCGCTGCATGCGCTCGGGTTGCGGCCGACGGTGTATCACCTGAACGAGGGGCACGCCGCCTTCTGTGTGCTCCAGCGCCTGCGCGAGCTCGTGCGGCGGGGCGCGCCGCTGGCGAAAGCGCAAGAGATCGTACGACGATCAACCGTTTTCACGACGCACACGCCCGTGCCCGCCGGCCATGACCGCTTCGGCGCACGGCTGATGAAGCGCTACTTCTCGGGCGTCGCGGGCGAGCTGGGCGTGTCGGCGGCCGAGCTGATGGACCTGGGACGCGAGCGGCCGGGAGACCGCAAGGAGCCCTTCTGCATGACCGTGCTGGCGCTGCGGCTGAGCGGACGCCGCAACGGCGTGGCCGAGCTGCACGGGCAGACGACGCGGCGGATGTGGCAGTCGGTGTTCAACGTCGCGAGAGCTGCGGACGTGCCGATCGGCCACGTCACGAACGGCGTGCACTCGCGGACGTGGCTGGCGCCGGAGATGGAGCCGCTGTACCGGCGATACCTGAAGCCGCGCTGGGTGGGCGCCGGCCCAGAGGACGACTGCTGGCGGCGCGCGGGGCGCATTCCCCCCGCCGAGCTGTGGGCGCTGCGCAACGTGCTGCGGCGGAGGCTCGTGAACTTCGCGCGGCAACGGCTGGTGGAGCAGGTGCAGCGTCGGATGGGGACGCTGGAGGAGCGCCTGGCGGCCGAGGGCGCGCTGGATGAGAACGCGCTGACGCTCGGATTCGCCCGCCGCTTCGCGACATACAAGCGCGCCCCGCTGATCTTCCGCGATGTGCGGCGGCTGGCGCGGATCCTTTGCGACGCGCGGCGGCCGGTGCAGTTGATCTTCGCGGGCAAGGCGCATCCGAAGGACGAGGGCGGCCAGGCCTTTGCGCAGTTGATCTTCCAGCACGCGAACTCGGATCGGCTGCGCGGCCGGGTCGTGCTGCTCGAAGAATACGACATGGAGGTCGGCCGCATGCTCGTCAGCGGCTGCGACGTGTGGCTCAACACGCCCCTGCGCCCTCACGAGGCCTCGGGCACCAGCGGGATGAAGCCGCCGCTGCATGGCGGGCTGAACTGCTCGATCCTCGACGGCTGGTGGCCGGAGGGCTACAACCGGCGGAACGGATGGGTGATCGGCGGCGGCCGCGAGTGGCCGGACCGGGAAGAGCAGGACCGGCGCGACGCCGAGTCGCTCTATGACCTGCTGGAACGCCGGATCGTGCCGCTTTTCTACGCGCGGGACAGGGCCGGAGTGCCGCGGGGGTGGGCGCAGCGGATGATCGAGTCGATGCGGACGATCTGCGGGCGCTTCAGCGCGGCGCGGATGGTGGGGGAGTACGTGAAGGATTACTACGAGCCCGCGCATCGCGACCGCTAGGGGGGGCCGGGGGCCGCAGGCGGTGCGGCGCGCGCTTTATGGCGGTGCTTGAGGTTGGCGCCGCTCGCCGATAGGCTCCGCATTCTGCAAGCGTCGCTTGTTTCTGGAGATGGGAGTTTCGGTGCGCATTGGAGCGCCGTGACCCGCGCCGGCCGAGGCCTGCGCGATCAGCCGGCACGTGCGATCCGGTGTCCGGGACGGAGCGAACTGGGCGGACCAATCGATGAGTTCAACGCTGAGCATGAGCGGCGGCAGGGCGGCGCTGGGCGCCCAGGAAAAGACCTTTCTCGGCCACCCGATGGGACTGTTCCTGCTGTTCCTGGTCGAGATGTGGGAGCGATTCTCCTACTACGGCATGCGCGGCATCCTCGTGCTGTACCTCACGTCGCCCACCACCGGCATGCTCGTTCCGCCACCGGGCGCGCCGGACGGGTTCAATCCTGGGCGCGGCTGGAGCGACCACGCGGCCAGCACGGCGTACGGGTGGTACACCGGCCTGTGCTACCTTGCGCCGATCATCGGGGGGATGATCGCCGACCGGCTGATCGGAACGCACCGGTCGATGGTGGTCGGCGGCCTGCTGATCGCGCTGGGGCACATCTTCCTGGGCGTCTCGGGCATCGGGACGCTGGAGCAGAGCGAGTTCGGAATGGCGGTTTTCGTCTTCGGACTGGCGCTCATCATATTAGGCACGGGGCATTTCAAGCCGTGCGTCTCGGTGATGGTCGGGCAGTTGTACGCGCAGCACGACCCGCGGCGCGAAACCGCCTTCGGTATCTTCTACATGGGCATCAACCTCGGCGCCGCCGTGCAGACGTACATCGTCGGCACCCTTGGTGAGCGCCTGGGCTGGCACTGGGGGTTCGGGGCGGCGGCGGTGGGAATGCTCGCCGGGCTGGTTCTTTACGTGGCCCTGCGGCCGAAGCTGCTGACGGGCGTCGGCCTTCCGCCGGCGGGGCGGGGCGGATCGGCGCCGCTGTTTGTGCCGCTGTGGATCGCGGTGGCGCTGGTGGCGGCGTGGATGTTCCACGGCGGGCAGTTGTCGCAGATCGACCGGTTTTTCTCGCAGGCCTGGGTCGTGGGCGCGATGGTCGTGCTGGCGGCGGTGTGGGCGGTCTGGTTTGTGGCAATCCAGGAGCGGCAGGACCGCGGGCCCGTAACCTCGATCATCATCTTCATGCTGTTCAACGCGATGTTCTGGCTGGCGTTCGAGCAGGCGGGATCGAGCATCAACCTGTTCACGGACCGCGACACCGATCGCACCGTCGTGATTCCGACGTGGCTTCAGCGGCTGGGCACGGACCCAAGCTTCCCGGTTCACTGGGCGGCGTGGATCGGCACGGGCGCCGTGCTGATCATCGTCGCGTTCGCCGGAATGCTGCGCGGCGTTCGGAGCCGGCGGACGGGCGTGCAACTGCTCGGCCTGTTCGGCACGCTGGCGGGCATCGGTGCGCTGGTGACGGGCATCCTGAAGCCGATGGGCTACCTGGGCTGGGTTGCGACGTTCACGCTCATTCCGACGACCTGGTTCCAGTCGATCAACCCGTGGCTGATCATCATTTTTGCGCCGCTGTTCGGCGCCGTGTGGACGTTCCTGTCGCGCCGCGGCGCCAACCCGAGCATGCCGACCAAGATCGGCGTCGGCCTGGTGCTGGTCGGGCTCGGCTACCTGTTCCTCGTCTACGGCGCGCTCCAGGTGAAAGACGGCGCGAAGGCGGCGATGCTCTTTGTCGCCGCGACCTACTTCGTGCATACCGTCGGCGAGATCATCCTCTCGCCCACCGGCCTGTCATACGTCACCAAGGCCGCTCCGCCGCGCTATGTTTCGCTGCTGATGGGCGTGTGGTTCATCTCGAGCTTCATCGCGAACCTGCTGGCGGGCAAGGTGGCGGCTCAGGTCGAGAAGATCACGACCGGCGAGGTCACCCTGCCGTGGCGACTGGCCGGTGGGGCGGCGGACGCGCCGAACACGCAGGCCGACTTCTTCTTCCTGTTCGTCGTTACGTCCTGCGCCGCGGGTGTGCTGATCCTGGCGTTCGTCCCGCTGCTGAAGAAGCTCATCCAGGGGCGCGAGTAGGCCGGCGGCGCGCCGCGGACGCGGAGCGCGGCGGTGCGCCGGCCGCCGTGCTGGGGTGTCGCCTTGACCGAGTTCGCGTCATGGGCCGATTTCGCCCGCGAGGTCATCACCCGACGCCTGGCCGGCCGAGACGCGAGCTTCGTGCCCGCTCCGGCGGCCGAAACGCGGCCTGAAGGCGCGTTCGGCGGCGTTTTTGTGACGCTGCGCAGGCACGGCGCCCTGCGCGCCTGCATGGGCACGCTGCGGACGGACGTTCAACTCTCCGAAGCCGTCCGGCTGGCGGCGATCAATGCGGCCGAGCGCGACCCGCGCTTCGGTCCGCTCCGCCCGGCCGAGCTGCTCGACCTGGAGATCGAGGTCGCCGTCTTGTCGCCGCTCGAGCCGCTGAAGTGCATCGAGGAGATCGAGATCGGCCGCGACGGCGTATTCGTGAGCCGCGGGGAAATGTGCGGACTGTTCCTGCCGCAGGTCGCCGTGGAGCACGGGTGGGACCGTCGAACACTGCTGGAGCGCTGTTGCAGCGAAAAGGCGTTACTACCGGCGGCCGCGTGGCAGGACCCCGCGACCGACGTGCGGCGCTTCACGGTCGAAGTGCACCATGAACGGCAGCGCAAGGGCGCCCGTGGTTGAGCGGCCCGCCGCGGCTGCCCAGTGCGACACTCTTGCCCGCGCGGGCGTTGGGGGCCTGCGCGGCTTCAGTGCGCCCGCGCGACGCAGTACACGTGCCGGCTGCCGCGCAGGAAGATCTCGTCGCCTGCGATGGCCGGAGAAGCGTCGAAGGAGTCGTCGAGCTTGTTGGTGGCGATGACTCTGAGCGTCGGGCCGGCCTCGATCACCAGGGTCGCGCCGTCGCGGTCGGAGATGTAGACGCGGTCCTGGGCGGCGACGATGGACGCGTAGATGTTCCGCAGGCCTTCCAGCCGCTCCGGTCCGTAGTGCTTCTCGCCGGTGCGGGCGTTCAGGCAGGTGAGCATCGCCCGGTTGTTGTCGAGGAAGTACAGCAGGTCGCGATACAGCAGGCCGGAGGGGACATAAGGCGTGTTCTGCTCGTAGGTCCATAGGATGTTGGGGCTGCCGCTGATGTCGCCCTTGGCGCCGTCCAGGCGGACCGCCTTGAGGGCCGACCCGCGGAATCCGCTGATCAGGTAGACGACCTTCCCGTCCGACAACGGCGAGGGGATGCAATTCTGCGTCAGGCCGCCGGTCTCCCAGATCACCTCGCCGCTCTTCAGGTCATAGCTGCGGCAGCGGTTGGTGCCGACGGTGATGACCTGGGCCTGTGAGCCGACCTGGACGATGAGCGGCGTGGCCCAGGTGGTCGGTTCGTCGCGCGGCGTGCGCCAGCGCTCCTTGCCGGTGCGCTTGTCGAAGGCCACGATGAAGTCGTCGCCCTCGTGGTCCCAGTTCACGACCAGCGTGTCGCCGTGCAGGGCGGGCGAGGCGCCCTCGCCGAAGGCGTTGCGGACGCGCATCTCGCCCAGGTGTTTTTTCCAGACGACCTTGCCGCTGAAGTCCAGGCAATAGAGGCCGTACGAGCCGAAGTAGGCGAAAACGTGCTCGCCATCCGTCACGGGCGAGGGCGAGGCGAAGCTGCCGTCGGGGTGCGTGCCTTCGTGCGGCACCTGCTCGTGCACCTTGGTCTGCCACACGATCTTGCCGGTGGCGCGGTCCAGCGCGATGACGACGAACTCGTAGACACTCGTCGGCCGATTGCCGCCGGGCCGGCCGCCGCCGCGGCCCTGGCGGCCGGGGCGATCGGGCCGGGCCGGGGGGTCCTGCGGGGCGACGTCCTGGGGCGCGGAAGGGCCGCGAGGCGCCGCGGATTCGCCGCCGCCCGGCTGCTCGGGCGGGTCGGAAGGTTCGCCGGCGGGGGCGTCTTTCTTGATCGCGGTGACGACGAAGACGCGATCGCCCCAGACGATGGGCGAAGCGTCGCCCTGGCCGGGGATCTCCGTCTTCCAGCGGACATTCTCGGTTTCGCTCCAGGTCGCCGGCGGGTTCGCGTGCGGCGCCACGCCGGTGAACAGCGGCCCGCGCCATTGCGGCCAGTAGCGCAGCGCATCGGGTTCGGCGGCCTGGAGCGCATGAGCGGCGACAAGCGTGATGGCGAGAGCGAAAACGCGTGCAGGCACGGGATCTCCTTTGCGCGCAAGCCCAAGTCGGATGTTCTGGCCCGGTTCGGAAAAGGGCGTTGGCCATAGTACAGCGAAGGGCCGAAGGCCGCGACCGCCGGCCGATTCGCCGCGCGGGGCGCTATTGACGTGCGGCAGACAAATAGTACCATATGGTACATGATGCATACTAACAAGAACGTCGTATCGTGCGGTGGATTCTGGACCTCGTTCGTCGGCGCGGCCGCCGGCCGCCTTGCGGCGCTGACGCTCGGGCTGATCGCCGGTCCCGTGGCTGTTCTGGGACAGGCGACGCAGCCGGCGTCCGCCGCTGGATTGCCCGCGGCGACGCCGGCGGAGCCGCGCAAGCACCCGCCGCCGGCGCCGGAGCCGCGCCAGGAGCCGCGCCCGGAGCGCATGGAGACCGACCGGCCGGACTTCACGGAATCAAAGAGCGCCGTCGCGCCCGGGCGCGTGCAGCTCGAATTGGGCTACACGCTCATCCATGACCGCGACGGCTCACGAGGGGCGCGGCGGCACGTCGGTCCGGAGAGCCTGCTGCGAATCGGGCTGCTGGAGCACACCGAGCTGCGGCTCGGCTGGGGCGGATACGTCCTTGGCGAAGAGCGCGGGCCAGGCGGCGGCGGGGCCGGACGGCGACGTGCCGCCGGCAATCAGGTTGACGGAGCGACGGACGTCAGCATCGGCATCAAGCAGGAGCTCTGGCCGCAGGACGCCTGGCGTCCCGCGTTCAGCCTGCTGGGCGAGCTGTCACTGCCCAGCGGCTCGCCGGGCGTCTCGTCCGGAGACGTGGATCCGGCGATCAAGCTGCTGTGCTCGTGGGAGCTGGCGCAGCGGTTCTCGCTCGGCGGAAACCTGAACTTCGCCGTCCCGACGGCGGAGCAGGGGAGGTTCTTCGAGACGTCGGCGTCGCTGGCCCTGGGGTGGGAGGCGGCCGAGTGGCTTGGCGTGTTCGTTGAGTACTTCGGGATATTCCCTCACGATCGCGGTGCGGACTGCGCGCACTACGTGAACGGCGGGTTCACCTTTCCGCTCACGGAGAACACGCAGTTCGACGTACGCGTCGGCGCCGGGCTGAACGAGGCGGCCGACGACTTCTTCGCGGGCGTGGGGTTCGCGGTTCGATTCTAAGGCGAGCCGATCCGAGCCGGCCGGCGCGCAGCGCGGGCGGCTCGCGTAACTTTCGCCTCGCGATTATCATGGATGGCTGGCGCCGCGGCGGATGCTTGCGGGCGCCATTCGGAGGCCGACCATGAAGAGAATCCGCCTGTTCACGCCGGGGCCGTGCGCCGTTCCCGAGGAAGTGCTGCTCGAGATGGCGCGCCCCTTCCACCACCACCGCACCGATTGGTTCAAGGGCATGCTGAAGGACGCGACCGCCAAGCTCCAGCAGGTGCTCATGACGAAATACGACGTGCTGACGATCACCGGCTCCGGCACCGCGGCGGCCGAGGGCGCGATCGTCGGCCTGCACCCGCCGGGCAGCAAGCTGCTGAACATCGAGGGCGGCAAGTTCGGGCAGCGCTGGGGGGAGATCGCGCAGCAGTTCGGCATCGAGGTCGTGCGGCACGAGATCGAATGGGGCACGGCCATCGACCCGAGCTGGATCGCGGATGCCCTGAAGAAGGACCCGGCCATCACCAGCGTCATGGTCGTGCACAGCGAGACCAGCACCGCGACGCGCTGCGACCTCGAAGCCATCGGCAAGGTCTGCAAGCAGGCCGGCAAGTTCCTGCTGGCCGACTGCATCACGTCCGCCGGGGCGCTGCCGCTGCGGCCCGATGACTGGGGCGTGGACGTGGTCATCACCGGCTCGCAGAAGTCGCTGATGCTGCCGCCGGGGTTGGGTTTCGTGGCGCTGAGTCCGAAGGCTGTGGCGGCGATCGAGTCGAACAAGTCGCAGCATGCGTACTATCTGAACCTGAACAAGGCCCGCAAATCGGCGCTGGAGTTCGACACGCCCTTCACGCCGGCACACCTGCTGGTGCGCGGGCTGGCCAAGGCGCTTGACCTGCTGCTGGAAGAGGGGATCGAGAAAGTGTGGAAGCGCGTGGCGGCGATGGCGGCGGCGACGCGGGCGGCGGGCGAAGCGATCGGCCTGCCGGTCTTCTCGAAGAGTCCGTCGGACTCGGTGACGGCGCTGACGCCGCCGGCGGGCATCACGGTGAAGGACATCCGCAACGCGCTGGAGCAGCGCTTCGGCATCGAGTCGGCCGGCGGGCAGGACCGGCTGAAGGGCAAGATTCTGCGAATCGGGCACATGGGCGCGATCGACGAGATGGACACGGTGCTGGCGGTCGCGGCCCTCGAGCAGGCGCTGTACAAGCTCGGCCACAAGCTCCAGCTCGGCGCGGGCGTGACCGCGGCGCAGAAGGTGCTCGCCGAGCGCCTGTAGGCCTGTGGTGGCGCATGACGCGTTCGGCGGCCAGCACTCTGTTCGGCAGCGAGCGGCGCCCGGGGCGGCGCGTCGTGGTCACGGGCCAGGTAGGCGTCGACAAGAAGCCTTTTCTGGAGAAAGTCGCCGCCCTGGCCCAGAGCCGCGGGCAGGCCGTCAAGCTGTACCACGTCGGCGACCGCATGTACGCCGAGGCGCCCGACGTGCGGCCCGGGCGCATTCTCGACCTGTCGCTGGAGCGCCTGAACACGCTGCGCCGCGCCGTCTTCAAGGACATCCTGGCTGACATCGGCCAGCACGAGTACGCGTTGGTCAACACGCACGCGGCGTTCCGCTGGAAGCACGGGTTGTTCCCGGCGTTCGACCACGACCAGATGACGGCGCTCGGGGCCGACCTGTACGTCGTGCTGGTGGACAATGTGGACGCGGTGCACGAGCGCCTGACGCGCGACCACGACGTTGACCACACGCTGAAAGACATCCTGGTCTGGCGCGAGGAGGAGATCCTGGCGACGGAGATTCTGGCCAGCGCGACGCGCGGCCACGGCTGCTTCTACATCGTCGCCCGCGGAATCGAGGACAACACACTCGAGGCGCTCTACCGGCTGATCTTCAAGCCCGACACCAAGCGCGTCTATCCGTCGTTTCCGATGACGCACGTGATGGACCTGCCCGAAACGCTGGCGGAGATCGATGCCTTCCGCCGGCAGCTCACCGAGCACTTCATCACGTTCGACCCCGGCGACCTGGACGAGAAGCGCTTGCTGTTCGAAGCCGGGGCGGCAACGCAGCGCGGCGAGCGGGCGATCGAGGTGCAGGTGAACGGCCGCTCGCTGCATTTCGACGTCGGCGAGATCGCCAGCGTGGCCAAGGACATCGACGCCCAGATCTATGCCCGCGACTTCAAGCTCATCGCCCAGTCCGACATGATCGTCAGCTTCATTCCAGAGCTGCCCGGCGGCAAGCCCGGCCTGTCGTCGGGCGTGGAGCGCGAGCTCCAGCACGCCTACGAGACCACGCGCGAGGTCTACGTGGTCTGGCGGCCTGCCGCGGCGCCATCTCCGTTCATCACCGAGACGGCGACGCGCGTGTTCTCATCGACGCAGGAGGCCTTGGAGCACTTCCACGCGAAGGGATACATCCGCGAGCTTCAGCAGTCGCTGTTCGACCCCCGCGCAGGCAAGCCGCGCGAGCGCGGCCGCTTCGGGTGACGCCCGTCGGGCCGGATGATTGAGAGTGCCCCTGCTCGGCCGATCGGCGCCTTACAGATCGAAGTCGGCGTCGCTGAGCCCAACGTTCAGCCGAACATTGATGAACACGTAGCTGCCGAGCAGCTTGGTGCCCTCGGCGTCGGCGTAGGAGTACACCGCCGTCGGCACGAGCCACTCCTGGTCGAAGTGCACGATGAGCCGGGCGTCCGGAAACGCCCCGCCGGGCGTGTAGGGCAGGTAGCGCTCGACGACGAAGGTCGGGCGACCGTCGACGCGGCCCTCGCCGGTGTAGCGCAGGTCGAGGGCGCCCTTCTTCAGCGCCAGTGAGTTGTACTTCTCGAACAGGTCGAGCGTCGCCTTGAAGCCGAACTCGTCGATCGTGCGCCGGCTCGCGGCACGCGCGTCAGGACCGCTGATCGGCCGCGTCACCTCCGGGAACAGGGCCCGGGCCACAAAGCCCGCGGGCTCGATCCGGGCCACCTTGCGTCCCTGCGGATCGACGAACTTCGGCGTGCTCTGATAAACCACCTTCCGGGCCTGGTCCGCGTTCTCGAGCCAATGCATCTTCACGCTGACCGGGTCGCTGCGAAAGCGAATGTCGATCCGTTGCAGCGGGCCGAGCTTGCCGGCGATCTCCTCCTGCTTCAGAAAAATCGCCGAATAGTCGCGCACCTCGCGGTTGACCCGCTCCTGCGCCAGACGGATCAGCGCCATCGGATCGCGTTGCGCCAGCACCGCCAGCGGAACCTTCGCCGCCGACGCCTCCGCGGCCAGCACGACCGGCGGCCGGACCGGCAATTGATCGAGATCGCCGGCGGAGAGATTCAGCAGGCCGACCATCGCAAACGCACCGGCCAGCCCGATTGACCAGACCTTATGAGACGGCTTCGAAACGGCGGGTAACAAAAGGAACCCCCACAGCGCAAGTGTTGCCCCACACGCAAAGTCTGCCAATAGTCCATCGACTCTGCGCGGCATCCGGGTTGAAGTCGCTCCCACACAGGACACCCCGGTCCGGATATCACTCGGCATTATACCCGCCAAGACACGCGGCGGAGGCTGCCGGCCGCAACATTATGAGAATTAAGAGGTTGTCGATTGTTTTTCCATCGTCGGGTGCGGTTTCGGGGCATCAAGGGTTATCTGCGCCACGTCGGTCGCGATGGGGTCCGCCCCTGGATCCGCTCACTGCCTGCTTGCGCCGACAAGCGCTGGGCCTCGGCGACCAGCGCCAGGAACTCGCGCCGCGCCCCGTCCTCGTCCGGCCCGATCGCCCCCTGGGCCAGCGCGAACGCATCGGCAAGCGTCCAGCCGGCGAGTTCCGGCGTTCCGCGCAGCACCATGCTGAACGACGCCACGGCCGCCGCGAAACGGAAGTCATCCGAGGCTTCGGGCAGTGGGGCGCCGGCGTCGACGACGGCCCGGACCATCAGGGCGCTGTCGCTGGCGTCGGGCGTCTTGTAGCGCAGCTTGATGGTGGCGGTCTCCTGCTCGGCCGCGGCGGCGGCGAGGACGAGCTTCATGGCGGAGTGGTACTCCAGTGGATCGACGCGCGGGTCGAGCAGCAGGGCGCGCAGGACATCCTGGTGCGCCAGCGCCCGCGGGTCGGGCCGCAGGGCGCCCTCCGCACGTTGTGCAGCGGCCTCGTCGCCGGCGGATTCCGCAAGCTGCGCGGCTTCCTCGGTCCACTGTGGCGCGGCGGCGCCGATGGGCACGATCTCGTATAGCGCCGTGACGGCGTGCCCGCCGTTGATCTCGCCGGCGTCGTTGGCGTCGTCGTTGAAGTCGGAGGCGGCGAGCAGCCGGTTCTCGTAGCCGATCAGGCGATAGGCCTGGGCGACGGCCGGGTTGAACTCGACCTGGATTTTCACGTCGCGGGCGACGGTGAACAGCGCGCCGGCCTGCTCGTAGAGCGCCCGGAACGCCTCGTCAAGCGTGTCGAGATAGAGGTAGTGCCCGTTGCCACGGTTCGCGAGCAGCTCCAGCTTCTCGTCTCTGAAGTTCCCGCGGCCGACGCCCAGCACGGTCAGGAAGACGCCGCCGGCCGCCTTCTCGCGCACGAGCTGCGCGAGTGGGTCGTCGTCCGTCACGCCGACGTTGAAATCGCCGTCCGTCGCGAGGATCACGCGGTTTTCGCCGCCGGCGATGCGGTTCTCCGTCGCGATCTGGTACGCCAGCTCCAGCCCCGCTCCGCCGTTCGTGCTCCCGTCCGCCACCAGGCTGTCGATTGCCGCCAGCAGCGCGTGCTGCGCGTCGCCGCGCGTGGCCGGAAGCACGACGTGTGCCTCGGCCGCGTAGCTGACGATGGAGAGCGAATCCCGCGGTCCCAAACGGTCGACGAGCAGGCTCAGCGCCTCCTTGATCAGCGGCAGCCGGTCGGGCTCATCCATCGACCCCGAGACGTCGATCAGCAGCACGATGTTCGCCGGCGGGCGATCGGACAGATCCACCTCGCGCGCTTTCAGGGCCACGCGCATCAGGCGGTGCGCCGGCGCCCAGGGACATTCGCTCATCTCGACGTGCAGGGCGATCGGCGCCGCCTCGGCGTTCGACCCGCCTTCCGTCACCGCGGCCGCGACCGGCGCCGCCGGAGGCGGAGCGTAGTCGTACGAGAAGTAGTTGATCAGCTCCTCGGTGCGCACCGCGGCCGGCGGCGGCAGCAGCCCCGCGCGAATGTAACGGCGGACGTTGGCGTAGGAGGCCGTGTCGACGTCGACGCTGAACGTCGAGAGCGGGTTTCGTTCGACGAGAAGGAAGGGGTTGTGCACGACGGGTCCGTATTGTTCCGGTGTGGGCGGGTTGTAGGCGAGGTCGAGCCCATCAACGAGGAAATGCATGGGCTGAGCGTCGACGAGGCCGTCGCCGTCCACGTCCAGCAGGACTCCGGCCGTGAGCGACTCGATGTGGTCGAGCGGGTAGCCGAGGTGCAACTGTCGCCCGGCGACCAGGTACGGCACGTCTCCCACGGCGGGTTGCCCGACCACCGCCAGGGCGTCAAGCCCGAGGTGGAGCGGCTGCAACTCGACCCGAAGGTGCTGCTCGGGACGGGTGCGCAGCTCGCTCACACGGAACGCCAGTGAATGCCCAGGCATGGTGTATGAGCCGGCCTCCTGGCTGGCCGCCATGTGCAACAGGTACAGCGACCGCGGGCTGCCACTTTCCGCTGGCACATCGAGCGCCACCTTCGAGCCGCCGGCGTTGTCGAGCGCCCGCGCCATCGTTTCCACCTGGCCCCGGGCAGCGGAAACCCGCAACCCTTCGCCGAGAATGAGCGAGTGGGTTCGCCCGCGGTCTGCGCCATCGGCCTGAACGAGCCGGCCCTCGACGGGCTGCGGCTTTTCGGGCCCGGGCGCCGTGAGCGCCAGCATCAGCACCGCCGCCGCCAGGGCCTTCGTGCTCAGCCAGAAGACGCTGAGCGCCCGGGACGCGCCAGATGCAGGCGTGATGCCCGCGCCGGCGGATTGGCGCCCGAGCGTTCGGGGATTGCCGACCGCCCGGTGCAGCGCGGCGCGCTGCTCGTCGCTCAGGGCCAGCGCCGCCGCGCCGGACGCTTCGGCCGACAGCGCCGTCGAGACCCTGTCAATCGTCTGGCGGATTTCGGCGAGCGCCTGGCGGGCGTCGGGAGTAGTCTCGAGCCAACGGGCCACTTCGACGGCTTCGAGGTCGTCGAGCTCGCCGAGCGCGTAGGCGGTCAGGCGCGGGTCGTCGCAAGGGCTTGTTCTCATCGCTCAACTCCTGTCGTTATTCGCCGTTGGCTCTCAGTCGCGCCCGAAGCGCCTTGATCGCCGTGTGCAGCATCACGCCCACGTTGCCGACGGTCGTGTGCATCACCTGGGCGATCTGGCGATAGCTCATTCCGGCCTGGAACTTCAGCCGCAGCGCCTCCTGCTGCCGCGGCGCCAGCGTGCCGATGGCCCGCTGCACGCGGCTCGTTTCCTCGCGCAACGCCAGACCGGCGGGTGCGGGGCCCGTCTCAGCCGCGGCCGACACGAGGTCGGCGGCGACCGGCGCTGTTGAGATCGCGCTCATGGGCGTCATGCGCCGTTCCTTTCGCCGCACGTCCGAGGCGCGGTTGCGGCAGACGGTGTAGAGCCACTCGGCCAGGCGCCCGTCGAGCCTGGCGGGGTCCGCGCGACACAATCGCAGGAAGACGTCCTGCACGACGTCGCGGGCGCGCTCCGGGCATCCGGTCAGGCGCAGGGCGTATCCCAGCAGCGGTTGCTCGTAGCGCTCCAGCGCGTCGCACAGCAGCGCCTGAAGGGCGGCGGTCGGCCCGAGCGCGTGCGCTGCGTTTGCGGGCGGTTCGGCGCCCGGGGCAGCGCTCGCGGGCGCGCCTGGGGCGTTCGCAGTGTCGGTCGTCGAGCTCGAATCCGTGGCGAAACCGCCGGGCTCAGCCATCACGCCTCCGTGAAGTCGGGTGGGCTGTTTCTATTATCACGTTGGGTGCAAGGGATTATTAGGCATTCGGCGATGGATGGGGGCGATGGAGGGGAGGTTGGGTACGGACCGCGGCGCTTGCGCTTGGGGCTCAGATTTGGGGGCGCGGCGCGGTTTCAGGGGTTCAGGGGTTCGAGCCGGTAGCCGGCGCCATCGGAGACGGCCTGAACGAGGGGCGTTTCGGGCTCGTGGTCGATCACGAGCAGCCAGCCTTCCTCGACGGCCCGTTGCAGCAGGCGCCGTTTCGAGGCGCGGTTGTCGATCGGGAACAGATCGTAGCCCATGTTGTAGGGCGCCCCGACGTGCGCCCGTGTCGGCATGACATCGCCGACGAACAGCAGCCGGCGATCGCGCCCGGCGACGAGCAACGACTGGTGGCCGCGGGTGTGGCCGGGCGTGTGCAGCGCGTGAATCTCGGGCTCGCCGGGGCGTGGCGCGGGAATGGCGACGCCCGGGCCGTCGAGCAACGACCACGCACCGGCGGCGTCGAGCGGCGCGAAGTTCTCCTCGCGATAGGTGTTGGTCATGACGCCGAAGTTGGCCCGGGCATCGTCGAACTCGCGCCGCTGGACGTGGACGCGGGCCCTCGGGAATGTGGGCTGCACTCGCCCGCCGGCTTCGTGCGTCAGGCCGCCGGCGTGGTCGAAGTGCAGGTGCGTGAGCACGACGTCGCTGATGCTGAGCGGGTCGATTCCGCCGGCCAGCAGCGTTGGCAGCAGCCAGTCCGCCGGGTCGATGCCGAAGATGCGCCGTTCTTTCTCGGAATACTTGGCTCCGTGGCCGGTCTCGATGATGACCCGGCGTGCGGTGTCGGACTGCCACTCGACGAGCAGGCAGTTGCACGCGAGCTGAATGCAGTTGTCGTCGTCGGCCGGAGTCGTGCGGCTCCAGAGCGCCTTGGGGATAATGCCGAACATCGCGCCGCCGTCGAGTCGCAGCCGGCCGCCGCTGAGCAGCGTGACGTTGCAGCCGCCGAGGTCGATGCGAACGGGCTTCGGGCGCATAGTGTCTCCTGCGTGTTCGGAGCGAGGGCTTCGGTTATATTAGACAGCATGAGGCCCTATTGCTGCCTGGTGCTCGACGTCGACGGCGTCTTGACGGACGGGCGGCTGTACTACAGCGAAGACGGGCGGGAGCAGCGCGCGTTCCACGTTCATGACGGAATCGCGATCCACTGGTTCCAGCGGCTCGGGGGGGTGGTGGCGATCCTGAGCGGCAAGTCGTCGCCCGCGGTGGCCGCCCGGGCGGCGGACCTGGGCATCCGGCACGTGATCCAGGGCAGCCGGGACAAGCTCGCGGACCTGACGAGGCTGCTGGCTGAGCTGGATGTACCGCTGTCGCAGACGGCCTTCGTGGGCGACGACCTGCCCGACCTGGCCGCGATGCGGGCGGTGGGCCTGGCGATCGCGCCGAGCAACGCCGTAGAGCAGGTGCGTGCGGTGGCCGAGGTGGTTACGTCGGCCGCAGGGGGTCATGGCGCGGTGCGTGAGGCCGTCGAGCACTTGCTGCGCCGCGCGGGGCGCTGGGAAGATGTCCTGGGCTGGCACGCGGCCGCCGCGCAGCGCCCGCCCGAGCCCGCGCGGAGCTGATGGTGCGCGAATCGACGGAATACTCCGGCGCGATGAGCATTGTGCGCAATCTCATTCTGCTGCTCTCCACCGGGGCGGTGCTCGCGATTCTTTTCGCGGGGTACTGGACGGTGCTGCAAGGGGCAGGTCGGGCGGGCGCCGGGGGAGCGCGGGCGCACCTTCCGGTCGCGGAGGCCGACCTGCCCGATACGGTGATGCAGGTGGGTGCGATTGAAGTGCCCGGGGGCGGGGCGGCGGCGTGGACGAGCTACGACGAGCGCACGGGCCAGCCGGTGATGAGATTCTCCTGCGAGTCGTACAGCCCCGTGCCAGGCTCGCGTAACGAGGTGCACTGCACACGGCCGCAGCTCACGCAGCGCCTGCCCGGGGGAATGGTCGCTACCGTCGCGGGCGATGAAGCGCGGCTGCTGGTCGATCGGGCCGGGGGCTCGGGCCTGCGGCCACGATCGGGCCGCATCAGTGGACAGGCGCGCATCATTGTCGATCGCGCCGCGGGCCTGGACCAGCCGCCGCTGAGCGACCGGCCGCAGGACCAGGTGCTGGTCGAGCTGGACTACTTCGATTTCGATCTGAACATCGGATCGATGCGGACGACGTCGGCGGTGCGCGCTGTTTCGCGCGATTTCGAGATCACCGGCGCCGGCCTGGATTTCGTCTGGAACCAGACCTCCAATCGCATCGAGAAACTCGAGCTGGCGCAGGGGCGACGCCTTGTGCTGCATATGCAGCGCGACTTGGCGTCCGGCCTGAGCGAGACGCCCGGCGCGCCGGCCGCCGTCTCGCCCGCGGCCGCCGCCGCCCCCGCGCCGGCGGCCGCTGCCGCGAAGCGCGGCGCCGCCGGGTACGCGTGCACGCTGTCGGGCGGCGTGCTGGCGGGGCACTATCGCAGCCGGCGCCAGACCAAGAGCCAGCACACTTCGGAGTTCGTGGGCGAGATCGAAGCCGAGGCGCTGCGGCTGGTGTTCGACATGCAGAGCTCGGCCGGCCTGCTCGCGGAGCGCGACCCGAACGACGTTCGGGGGCCGGTCGACCCCAGGGAGCACCTGGTCATCGACTGGAGCGGGCCGCTCACCATTCTGCCCGACGAGGCCCAACGCCCCGGAGACGGTCCCCGGCGGAGGGTCGATGCCCTCGGCGAGCACGTCGTGCTGCGGCTGCCGCACGGCGCGATCACGACCGGTGGGCTGACGTTACAGCAGGACGCCGAGCGGTTGTGGCTGCGGCCCGGGCCGGATGGCCGGGTGGCGGCGCGCCTGGGCGGACTGGAGGCGTCGGCGGGCAGCATGTACTTCGACGGGGCGCAGCGGTTGCTGAAGCTGATGGGGCCGGTTTGGCTGCGCTCGGGCGAGCGGCGTGACGCCAGCGAGATCGCCTGCCGCGACTGGGCCGAACTCGAGCTGCAGCCGTCGTCGGGGCGGGCGATCGGCGCCGACATCGACGGATTCGGCGCCGTGCGGCGGGCCAGGTTCGTCGGCGCGGTCGTGGCGAACGTCGACGGCGAGCGCGTCAGGGCGAATGAGCTCGTCGCACACTTCGCCGAGGCGATGGAAGCCGCAAGCGCGTCCGAGTCCGCTGCCGCGCACCAGGGCGACGGGCTCGCGGCGCGTATCGAGACGATCGAGGCGGGGGGCGACGTGTTGCTGACGAGCGGCGACCGGCGGCTGAGCTGCTGGTGGCTGCGCGCGGCGCTCGACGTCGATGGCGCGGGCAGGCGGTTCCCGCGGCACGTCACCGCGGACGGCTCCGTATTGCTCGTGGACAGACAACGCCGCCTTTGGGGTGAGGGCCGGCGGCTCGAAGCCTGGCTCGACGACGCCCGCCGGATCGACCGGGCCGCGATAAGCGGCACGGCGGAGCACCCGGCGAAGGTGCGGGCCGAGGACTACGCGGTGCGCGGGCACGAGATCGACTTCGACGGCGGGCGCAAGACGATGAAGGTGGACGGCTGGTCGGAGCTGGTATTCCGGGCCAGCCGCAGCCTGCGCGGCCTGCCGCAGAGCGGCGCGACGCCGACACGAGTGGTCAGCCGCGAGTCGCTGGTGGTCGACCTGCGTCCGGAGCGCAACGCCGTGCAGTTCACGGGGGAGGTGACCGCCCGCAACGGCGACGAGGAGCTGCTGGCGGACGCGGTGACGCTGTACCTGCGCGATGCACCCGAGGAGCGTGGGCCGGCCGGAGCGAACTCGGGGTCGAACATGGGGCGCGCCCTGCACGCGTTGCTGGGGCAGGCGGGCGCGGCCGCGGCGTCGGTCGCGCGCAGCAGCCTGGCGGCGGTGCAGGCGGCGCGCGAGGGCGGTGTCGCGGATGAGCCCGCGCCGATTCTCGGCGAGCGGCTGGCGCGCAAAGAGCCGGTTCGGCTGCTGGCGCGCAATGCGGTCGTGCAGACGAACGCCTACGTCGCCGGCGACGCCGAGCCGATCCTGCACCAGAGCCTGGCCGCGCCGGAGATCAACGTCGACATCGCAGCCCGGGCGATCCGCACGCTTGGCCAGACGAGCCTGTACATGATCGACCGCCGGCTGGATGCCGAGGAGTCATCGGCGGGGCCGTCGGCGCTGGTTTCGCGGGGTCCGAGCCAGACGATCCTGCGAAGCGAGCTGGCGCTGACGTACGCGCTGGGGGCCGACGGCCCGCAACGGCTGGACCGTGTCATCCTCGAAGGCGACGTGCGTTTCCGCCGTGTCACCGGAGAAGAGCTGCTCGACGTGGAGCGCATGTTGCCGCGCCTGGCACAGGACCCGGCGGTGCTCAAGCAGCTTGAGACGCGCAACACGTATCTCGAGTCCGAACGGCTGGAATGCGAGTTGCGAACGGACGCGGCGGGGGGGGCGGGCGCCGGGCGGAGCGCGCTGGCGCTGAGCTGGATCGGCGCCAGCGGCGACGTGTACCTGCGGGACCAGCGTGGCGACGACGTGCGCTCGGTCGAGACCGACCGGCTGGAGTTCGATCGCATGCAGGGGCTGGTGCGGGTGCTGGGCGAGGGCGGCCGGCTGGCGCGGGTCTACAACGAGAACCGGCGCACCGGGAAGCTGGATGTGCCGGTTGTCGGGGCGGAACTGCTGCTCGATCTGCGTGCCAACACCGTGCGTACGCAGCGCATCCAGGGCACGATCCGCCCGTGACGGCCGCTCGGTTCTGCTGCGGCTAGAAGGCCTCGAACATGCGGATCGCGGCCGGCCCGGCGAGCACCACGCCCATCGCCGGGAAGATGAACAGGACCAGCGGGATCATGAGCTTGACGGCGGTCTGCTGGGCCTTTTCCTCGGCCTTCTGGCGGCGCTTGGTGCGCAGCGTCTCGCCCTGGGTGCGCAGGGCCTTGGCGACGCTGGTGCCGAAGCGCTCCGCCTGGGCGATCACCGAAACCAGCGAGCGGATTTCGTCAACGCCCGTTCGCGTCGCGAGGTTATCGAGGGCCTCGGCGCGGCGGATGCCCATCTGGGTCTCGCGCGTGGAGATGCGGAACTCCTCGGCGAGCTCCGGGTGGACGCGCTCCATCTCGTCGCCGACGCGCTTGATGCCGGCGTCGAGGGCCAGGCCGGATTCGACGGAGACGACCAGCAGGTCGAGGATGTCGGGCAGGCCGCGGCGCAGCTTGGTCTGGCGGTCGCTGATGGCCGAGCCGAGCCAGAAGCCGGGCGCCAGGAAGCCGAGGCCGACGGCGGTGACGACGATGCCGATGGAGGTCATGATGCTGTAGTTCAGGTACATCGCGAGCGCCACGCCGCCGACGAGGCCGAGGCCGGCGACGGCGGTCTTGCTGAAGAGGAAGACGGTCTGGGCCTGCTGCTGGCGGAAGCCGGCCTGCATGAGCTTGAGGCGCAACTGCGTCTGCTCCTCGGCCGAGACGGGCATGATGAGGCGCGAGAGCATCGGCGTGGCCTTGCGCACCAGGCTTTCGGTCGCGGTCTGCCGGGCCTTCTGCTTGATCTCTTCGGCTTCGTCGACGACGCGGCGGCCTTCGAGGCGGCGTTTGAGGGCGTCGCGCTTGTCGCCGCGACGGGGCATGACGCTGTAGAGCACCAGCCCGAGGCCCAGTCCGAGCAGGATGAAGATGGTCATGATGTCCATGTGTGCGTCCTCGCCAGTCGGCCAGTTCAGACCTTGATATTGACGATTTTCTGGATCATGAAGTAGCCCATGACCATCATGATGCAGGCGGTTCCGAGCATCATCTGGCCGGTGGGGTGCTCGATCAGCACGAGCGCGTATTCGCGGTTGATGTACCACAGGGCGATGAAGACGAGAATCGGCAGCGCCAGCAGCACGTACCCGGAGAGGCGGCCTTCGGCGGTGAGCGCCATCACGGTGCCGCGCAGCTTGATGCGTTCGCGGATGACGGAGCCGATCTTGTCGAGCACCTCGCTCAGGTCGCCGCCGGTCTGGCGCTGGATGAGCACCGCCGTCACGAAGAAGCGCACGTCCAGGATGTCCATGCGCTCGGCGAGGTTGGTGAGGGCGTCTTCGATCTTCAGACCGAGGTTCTGCTCCTGGAAGACTCGGCCGAACTCGGTTCCGGCCGGGTCGGGCATCTCGTTGGCGACGAGCTGCATGCCCGAGGCCAGCGAGTGTCCGGCGCGCAGGGCCTGGCCCAGCAGCTCGAAGACGTCGGGCAACTGGTTGACGAACTTCTTGAGCCGGCGCTTGCGCCGCAGCACGCAGTAGTACACCGGCAGCACGTAGACCGCGGCGGCCACGCCCAGCCCGACCAGCAATCCGGCGCCGACCATGACGAGCGCGGCGAAAGCGATGGCCGCGGTGATCGTGAGGTTGCCGAGGACCTTCGGCGCCGACCAGGCCAGGTTGGCCTGCTCCAGCACCTTCTGGAAGCGCTTGGTCACGCTCATGTTGACGAGCATGCCGCCCAGCAAACCGGTGGCGGCCTTCGTCTGCCGGCGCAGGTCCTCGGCCGTGATCTTGGTCGTGCCGGCGGCGCGGGCAGAGCGTCCCTGGAGTCGGCTGGCGATGCGCTTCTTGGAGTTGCCGCGCAGGTCCTGCACGAGCTGGAAGACGCCGTACAGCGCCAGCATGGGGCCGACCGCGAGGGTAATGAGCAGCAGCGTCTCGCCCACCGCTCCCAGCATCGGCATCGTAAGCAACGTGCTCATGAGCTCACCATGTCACCCATCGGTTTGGTCATTCGTCGTCCGTCACCAGGTCGCGCGGCTGGAACATGCTCGGGCTGATGTTGGCCCCGTGGGCGATCAGCCGGTCCATAAACAACGGGCGCACGCCGGTCGCGACGATGCGCCCGAACGCCCGGCCCTGGCTGTCCACGCCGTCCTGCTCGAAGCGGAACAGGTCCTGCATCACCACCACGTCGCCTTCCATCCCCTGGACCTCGGTGATGCTGATGATCTTTCGCCGGCCGCCCGTCAGGCGGGCCGCCTGTACCAGCAGCGTCACGGCGCTGGCGAACTGCTGGCGGATCGCCTTCTGCGGCAGCTCGAAGCCCGACATCATCACCATCGTCTCGACGCGCTGCACCGCGTCGCGGGTGTTGTTGGCGTGGATCGTGGTCATCGAGCCTTCGTGGCCCGTGTTCATCGCCTGGAGCATGTCCAGCGTCTCGCCGCCGCGGCACTCGCCCACCACGATCCGGTCGGGGCGCATGCGCAGCGAGTTGATCAGCAGGTCGCGGATCGTGATGCGGCCCTTGCCCTCCAGGTTCGGCGGGCGGGTCTCCAGGCGGACGACGTGCGGCTGCCGCAGCTTCAGTTCGGCGGCGTCCTCGATGGTGACGATGCGCTCGTCGTCCGGGATGAAGCTCGACAGGTTGTTCAGCAGCGTCGTCTTTCCCGAGCCGGTGCCGCCGGCGACCATGATGTTGAGCCCGCTGTGCACGCAGGCCTCGAGGAACTCGACGATCTCCTGTGAGCAGCTCTTGAACCGGATGTAGTCGTCCCAGGTGACCGGGTTGCTGCCGAAGCGGCGGATCGACAGGCTTGGGCCGTCGATGGCGAGCGGCGGGATGATCGCGTTGACGCGGCTGCCGTCTTTAAGGCGGGCGTCGACCATCGGGCAGACTTCGTCGCAGCGCCGCCCGAGGGGGCTGACGATCTTGTCGATGATGTGCAGCAGGTGGCCGTTGTCCTTGAACTTGATGTCGGTAAGGGTCAGCCGCCCGGCTTTCTCGATGTAAACCTGGTGCGGGCCGTTGATCAGGATGTCGGACACGCCCGGGTCTTTCAGCAGGGCTTCGAGCGGACCTAGCCCGAACGTCTCGTCGAGGATCTCCTGCGCCAGCCGCTGCCGCTCCGTCAGGTTCAGCAGCGTCTCCTCCTCCTCGCACAGCGCCACCACGATCTGCCGCACCTGCTCCCGCAGCTCCCCGGTCGTGTCGGTCTGGAGCTTCGTCATGTCGAGCTGGTCGACGAGCTTGCGATGGATCGCTCCCTTCAGCTCGTTGAAGCGCTTGGTCTTCTCGTCGACCGGCTTGACCTCGGTGCGGGGCGGCGGCTTCGCCTTGGCCGGAATGCCCGGCGGCGCCGGCGCGGGAGGGGAGGGCTTTCGAGCCGCGGGGGGCGCGGCGGTTGCGGCGACGCCTCCCGGCGGCTGCGTATCATGCTTCTTGGTGAACAATCCCATATTCAGCTCCGTACGGGCCGGTGGCGCAGGCGCCTACGACGAACCCGCGAAAAACGAGAAACGCTTCTTCTTCGGCGGCTCCTCGGGCGGGGCGGCGGCCTTGTCGGCGGCCGGGGCCTGGTGACCGGCGGAGAGCGCCTGGGCCAGGGCGCGGTACGCCTGGCGGATCTTGGACTTCGGCGCGTGGGCGGCCAGGGCCGCGCCGATGTTGACAGCGGCGCTGCTGACGCGCCAGTCGTCGGGAACGGTGAATTCGAGCTTGCGCTTCAGCGTGGCCTCGACGTCGGCAGGCTCAAGGTAGCCGGCCTCGCGGCCGAAGCGGTTGCACACCAGGCGGACGCGCTCCAGCGCGTAGCCGCTGCGGGCCAGTTCGTGCAGCATGCGGTCCGTATTGCGCACCGAGGGCACCAGCAGTTGCAGCACGAGCAGGAAGGTGTCGGCCATGTCGAAGACCGTGCGAGCGCTCGGGTCGAAGCGCGCCGGCAGGTCGACGACCACGTAGTCGTAGTGCTCCTGGAGCGCGGCCAGGGCGCCGGCGCATTGCCCGGCGCTGATCGCCTCGGCCTGGGCGAAGTCCGCCGGCCGCGACAGCACATGCACGCCGCTCGGGTGTTTGCACATGGCCCGGTCGATCATCTGCGCGTCGATGTGCTCGAGCGTGTCGCAGAGCTCGGCGATGGTGTAGGTCGGCTGGACGTCGAGCTGCATGGCGACCTGTCCGAAGCGGAAGTCCATGTCGACGACCGCGACGCGCACGGTGCTCCCGTTGCGGCTCTCGTCGGGCGTGGCCAGCTCGACTGCCAGGTTCGTGGCCAGCGACGTCGAGCCGACGCCGCCGCAGGTGCCCAGCACCGCGATCAGCCGGCCGTTGCGCTGCTTGAGGTCGCCGATCTGGTTGGAGATGCGCTGGAGCGTCTCGGCGAGCTGCTCGGGCGGGAAGGGCTTCCAGAGGAACTCGCGCATGCCGGCCCGCATGGCGCGCATGACCAGCTCGGCGTCGCGGTTCTCGGTCATGGCGATGCCGGCGATGGCGTCCTTGTGGTGCTCGATGAGGGGCGCCACGACGTCCATCATGCCGGCGGGGTTCGGATCGAGATGAACCAGGAGAACTTCGGCGGGGAACTGCTCGAGGGCCTGCGCCAGCAGGGCGGGCTCATCGAGCTCAGCGACGATCTTGACGCCGGCGACGCTCAGCAGCACCGCGCGCAGGTCGCGCGCGACCTCCTCGTCCGTGTTGACGATAATGACGCGAATGGTCTGGGCCACTGCTGCCGCCGTCCTCCGCGCGTCGTCCGGCGTCGCCCCGGCGGCGCCCGCGCCGGCGAGAGGCGCGTAGATGGCCGATCCGGCCAGGCGTCATCCGTCAGGCGTCGCGTAGGCGGGACCGGCCTCGGGATCGCGAGAGCCGGCCCCGCCGTCGCGGACGCGCGCTGCTGTCCACCCTTCGCCGGCGCCGCCATCTGCCCCGGAAGCCGGGCGGCGGTGCGGGCCGAGCGAGATCCCGCGACTACTCGACCAGCGCCACCGGGCGCTTTCCGCCCAGGGTGCGGAAGATCGCCTGGAGCTGTTCGGTGTACTCTTCCGGGTTGCCCGCGGCGTAGTACTCCTGCCCGTTGGCGATGGTCGCGATCTGCTGCATGATCGTGCGGTCAACGCCGTAGCCGACGCTGATGCACACGATGCTGATGTTCTTGTCGCGGGCCTTCTCGGCCTGGGCGTAGGCCCAGGCGATGCCGTTGGCCTCGCCGGACTTGCCGTTCTCGCCGACGTTCGGCACGCCGTCGGACATCAGCACGATCATCTTGCGCGCGTTCGGGCGCGCCCGGGCGGATTCCAGCTCCATGATTCCGAGGCGCAGCCCTTCGCCGATGTTGGTGTTGGGGTTGTAGTGGGCTGCCTGGCGCTCATAGAGCGTGTCCGCCACCGACTGGAGGTTGGCGGTCAGCAGCACTTCGTCCTTCGCATCGGTGCCGAACACGTGCAGCGAGATGTGATCCAGCGTGTCTTCAGCGCTGATCACGTCGACCATCGTCTGCACGGCATCCTTGATCGCGACCATCGGCATCGCCGGGGTATCCCACAGGTTGTTCGTGTCGGCGTATCGCCGTTCCGAGTTCAGCAGGAAGTCGACGAAAGCCTTGGGCCCGTAGCGGTAGCGGAAGTCGCCGCGCGTGCTGCCCTGAACGAAGTCGACGTAGTTCGTCCAGCCCCAGCTCACCTGGTACGACGGCGTCGGCAGCCAGGTGACCTCGCCGGCGTCGAGCACGTCGTCGCCGTTGCCGCCCGGGAAGCCGCCGGACTTGCCGCTTTTCCACGACGCGAGCCCGATGCACACGCCGCAGCGGCGCTGCCAGTGACCGGTGTTGCTGTCCTTCGACCCGCTCAGCAGGGCGGTGCGCTCGGCGAAGTTGTAGCCGCGCGCCGTGAGGCTGTTGACGATCGCCGCCTGCGTGGTGGTCGCGCCCTTCTGGACCAGCCACAATCCGGGATCGGTGCTGGGCTTGTAGCCGCCGAGCAGTGGGTTGCCCCATTCGCCCATGACGCCGATCACCGGGCCCGTGTCGCCCGCGTACTCAGTGGCGTTCTCGGGCCCGGGGATGTACGGCCGCGACGGCGAGGGGCCGTCCAGCGCGCACCAGATGTCGCGCGTGTTCGGATAGCCGCCGTCGGTGCGCTTGTAGTACATCGTCTGGCTGTCGTAGTTCATCGAACCCGACAGGTCGATCACAACCGCCATGTCGCGCGGGATGAGCATGGCCGTCGCGGTCGCTTCGAGGTTCTTCGTGTTCATGCCGAACAGGCCGGCAAAGCCGAGATTGATCGGCCCGCCGCTGGAACCCTCGGTCCGTCGCACGGTCACCTGGACGGCGTCGAACGGCTGCATGCCGGCGGAGAACTCGTAGCGTCCGGTGCTGGGGTTCAGCACGGCCTTGCCCAGCTCAACGTCGCTGTTGAGGTTGAGCGACGCGTACTTGCCGAGCACGCTGTTGAGCTCCGCGATCTCCCCAGCGGCCTGCTTGGCGTTCTCCTCGTACCCGGCCGTGTCGCTCTGCATCAGGTTGGTGGCCGCCGCCATGGCCGCGGCGTCGGCGGCGCGTTGGAGCTCCGCCTTTGCGACGTAAATCGAACCCATGTCGACCGACAACGCGGCGAACCCAACGACGAACGTCACAGCCAGCGCCACCTGGACGGTGACTCCGGCACGGCGGAAACGACCGCCTGCTCTGAATCGCTGCATCTTTCTACCCTCCGACTCTCAAGGAACGCACTGCTGTGCCGTCCTTCCCCCGCGAACCGGCCGACCGGGAACACCCCGCTGGGCCGCCCAACCGCAGATACGCAGGGCCCCCGACGCCGTCGGCCGGCGCGGCGCCGCGCGGTGCCGTGCACAGCGCCGCACGCCGGTCCGACGACCTGTCAGAGTGCCGCTTCATCGTTACATTCCTTCGTCACCGGCGGCGGGCCCCAGCGGGCCGCGCAGCTTCAACGCCACGTCGTCGCCGGCGTTGCCGCCGTACTGCTCCTCGGCGGTCACGGGCCAGGAGTGGTTGACGCGTGCCTGGAGGGCCTGCCGCTCATGGCCGCTCTGGCCCTCGACGAGTCCGAGCAGGAAGAGCTCGAAGTCGTTCGGAGCCAGGTGGCGCGCCCCGGGCACGTAGGTCACCTGGTTGGGCGACAGCGGCTCGACGAGTTCGGGCGTGACGAGCACGACCAGCTCCGACTCGTCAGACTGGTACTCGACGGAGCGGAACAGCGCCCCGATGACGGGGACGTCGCCGAGTCCCGGCACGGAGCGGCTGACGGCCCGGACGCGTTCACTGAGCAGTCCGCCGATCGCGAGCGTCTGGCCGGAGCCGAGCTCGACGGTCGTCTCGACCTTGCGTTTGGCCAGGCCGGGCACGGTGGTGCCGAGGACGGTGACCGCCGTGGTGAAATCCGGCTCGCTGACTTCGGGCGTGACCTTCATTCGAATCGTGTTTTCGCTGACGACGACAGGCGTGAAGTTCAGCTTGATGCCGAACTCGCGGTACTCGATGCCGATGCCCTGGTCGCTGGGGATGGGCACGGGGAACTCGCCGCCCGCGAGGAAGTTGGCTTCCTGGCCGTTGAGCGCCACGAGCGTGGGCTCGGCAAGGACGCGCAGCAGCCCGTTCTCGCGCAAGGCCTGCACGAAGACCTGCATCTGGAGCTCGGGGAAGCCGACGGTCAAGGTCGAGCGCGCCGTCACCGGAATCCCGTCTTCGCCCACGAGGAACGGGATGTTCGCTCCGCCCGAGGCCAGCGCCCCGGCCGGCGCCCCGATGTTCGCCGGGTTGATCCCATCGAGGTTGCTCGCTCCGAACGCCGTCGGGAACTGCTTGCCCGCCATCCATCCGTTGAATCCGAGCTGGCGGCCCGCGCGGCGGTTGACCTCGGCGACGGTGACGCGGAGCATCACCTGCTGCGTGCCCGCGACGCGCATCTGGTTCATGACCTTCGGTGAGTAGATCGACGCGATCTCCATGATGCGCTTGGCCGAGTCGGCGTCGCCGACGACGCCCGTCAGCACGACCGAGTCGAGCAGGGCATGGGCCTTGACGCGGGCCCGCGGAGCCGCGGCGCGGATGCTGGCCAGCAGCCGCTCCATCTCGATGTCCACGGCGACGTCGAAGACGCGCTGTTCCTTCTCGTTCAGCCAGACAATGAGCTGCGTCGTGCCGAAGGTCTTGCCCGTCAGCAGGATCTGCTTCGGAGCGACGGCGCTCACCTCGGCGATGTCAGCCTTCGCCATGCGCGCCTCGCGCACGGGCGCGCTGAAGTTGATCATCACCGACTTGTTCACCGGCACACGTACCAGGCGGCCGCCCGTGTCCACGTCGCTGACCGTGAACGCGACTTCCGGCGCCCCGCCTTCCTGTGCCGCGGCGGCCGGTGCCAGGAGCGCCAGCAGCGCGGCAGCCCCGGTGACGGGCCACCAACGACGCCCGCTCATCGACCGCGGGCCGCTCTTCGAGGTTCTGTCATGTACGGCTGTCATTCGTGGAGCTCCTCTGGCTCGGTGGACTCGGGTTCCATCTGCGTCGGGGTCTGGTGCGGGTCACGCGAGACCCCCGGCGGATGCCGCGGCGGAGTCAGCCGCATCGGCAGGCCCAGCGGCGCGTCCTGGAACAGGCTGCCGCCCTCGGGCGACAGTTCCATGGGCTCGATCGAGGTCATGCTGCTCCAGCCGAGCAGGCGCCGCTCGCCGCCGTTGACGACGACCATCGTCCAGGCGGGCTTGGGCGGCTGGGGCGGAGTGGGCGCGACGTGGGTGACGGCGTCGGCCGGCGGAGGCGTCCGCGTGCCAAACTGCTCCATGAGCTGTCCGATCCAGGAGTCGGCGCCTGCGCCGCTCGGCCGGGGCTCACCGTCGTCGCCGATGACGTCGCGGTTGCTGACGACGAGGTCGCGCATGGACTGCGGGCTGTCGTCATTGCCGCGCATGCTGAGCTTGATCTTGCCTTCCTGCTCGGCCAGGTGCAGCGCGGGCACCTGCTCGGGCTTGACGAAGAGCGTGACCGCGCGCGGCGGCCGGCGCTGGGCGCTGGCCTTCTTGGCGTCGGGGTCCTCGGCGGTGATGTTGCTGACGCGCTCGCCGACCGCGGCTACCTGTACGTTCTCAACGATGGTGCGGGCGATCGTATCCTTGCTGTTTCGGCGATTGAAGAAGCCGACGACGTCGACGTAGGCGCCCGGGCGCAGGTGGTTGTCGACCCCGGAGCTCTCGTCGACTTTCAGGGCGACGGCCCGGAGGCCCGGCGGGACGATGACGCCCGGCGACGTACCCGGGGGGCTGAGCATGGTCTCGAGCACCGGCAGGTTCGCCGGGGCCGACATGCGCGGGACGCGGCCGATGAGCTTGGATTTATCGGTGAAGGCGCCGGGGGGGAGAGCGGCCGAAGGGAACTTCACCGCCTTGAGCATCGACTCGTCGATCGCCGTGCCGAGCGGGATATCGACCGCCGCCGACCACACCTGCGTTCGCTTGACTTCGCCGCCTTCCGCCTTGCGGAGGTAGTCGAAGCCCAGCTTCCCGGCGAAGCCGGCAATGGCCACGCCAGCGATGAGCGGAATGATTGCCTTGGGGTTCATGCTCTTGCTTCCTTAGTGGCTTCGCCCCTTCGGCGGCGCAAGCGTGCGCGGCTCGCGCGCGAGCCGCAGTTCGCCGACCGCCTGCGCCCCGGGCTGCGCACGTGCAGGGCCCGGGGAGCGTGTCCGCTCCGGCGCGCGGAAGACTACATGCCTTCCTTGCGCATCCAGCAACGCGCCTGGAGCGTTCCGTCCGAGAACCCGAAGAAGTTCTGCAACAACGAAATCTGCGAGCGCTGCACGCTGAGCTCGACGCCGACCGACGGGTTGCCGTCGGTCGCCTCGGTGAGCGTGACCGAGACCTTGTCCTGGAGTCCCATCGGCGTGAGCACCTCGGTGATGCGCTCCTGCATGTCCTCGGCGCCGTAGCCGAGCAGCGCGCCGGTCCGGGCGCCCTCGCGGGCCGCGTTCACCAGCGAGTTCTGCACGCTCAGCATCCACCCGAACTCGATGATCCCGAACAGCATCAGGAACAGGACGGGCATGACCAGGGCCATCTCGACCGCGGCCGCGCCTCTACGTTGCTTCTTCCCTCTGGTTCGAATCACGACAACCACCCTCCCGCGTAGTAGGTCAGCAGCACGCCGATCATCCCCGCCGTCAACGGAACCCCGTACGGCAGGAGCTGACTCGTGTTGCCGAACGTCCGCGCGCCCCCGTACTCCCCGAACGCCGTGTCCCACCGCCGCAGTTTCGTGCGGATCGTCTGAAGGTTGCTGTACGCGTGAACCACGCGCCCGCTGGAGACGATCATCGCCACGGCGACCAGACCACCGACCAGCGCGCCGGCCGCGAAGCTGACGAAGGTCAGCCAGGGTCCCAGCCAGCAGCCGATCGCCGCCATCAATTTCACATCGCCCGCTCCCATGCCGTGCATCGCCCACGGCACGATGAGCAGCGCAAATCCGACCAGCAGCCCCAGCAACCCCGCTCCGACTCCGGCCCAGCCGAAGTACGCGAATTGCGCCCCGAGCCCGGCGAGCGCAATCGCTGCGTTCAGCCAGTTCGGCACGCGCCGCTGGGCGTAGTCGACCCACGAGGCATACAGCGTCGCCGGTATCAGCAGCGCCAGCGTCGTTTCCCAGAAACCCCACATCGTGCTCAGCCCTTCGCAGGTTGTGCGCGGCCGCCGGTTAGCGGCCCCATGTTCCATCGGCCAATCGATTCGGCCGGGCGAATAAGACTACGACGGCGGCGGCGGACCGCGCGTGCGGGCCGCCGCCGTCGCAGCTTTCACACGGGACGACCCTGTCCCGCGGCGTTAGCCGGTGGCGTCCGCGACATCCTGGAAGCGGGCCGCAATGTTCTGGCCCAGCGTGGTAATGACGCCGATCGACACGACGATGATCAGCGCCAGCAGAACCGCGTACTCAGTCGCGGTCGGGCCGTCTTCATTGACCAGGAACGCCTTCGCGCGATTCAGAAAAGCCTGCATGAGATCTCCCTTTCTTTGCACTGTGCCGCGGCACGCCGCCGCGGGTACCCAGACCGTCCCTGTGCAACTTCTAAGGCCGCCGGATTTCCCACTCCGGAAAGCCCGGCAGGAACAACCTGCCGCTCTTGCCTGAAAGACCGCGTCGCGACAACTGGTCTCTGCGGTGGCCGCACCCCGGCGGGCCTCGGCCTGCTCCGCGTAAGCCCGCCCGCGACGGGGGTCTGGCGACACCCGCAACGGCGGACAGGGGAAATGTGCGAATGGATGGGGAGGATGGCAAACGGCAGTTTGTGCGATTGGCGGAATTGCGCGGTGGGGGGGAGGGTTATCGCGCCGCGCCGGCCGGTAAGAAATGCGCCGCGAGAACTGCGCGGTGGTTGGAGCTGGCCAAGCGGGCGCAGGGTTGCCTGATGTGAGAATGTCAAGGCGCGAATGAAGCCGGGGGCGATAACGCACTTTTTGAAGAGGAGCCATGTGCCAGGGCGCCGGCGATCGATGTGGCGTTTGGGCTGCGCTGGCCGGCGCTGCGCCCTGGCTCGCACACCCGCGCACGCGCGGCGTGCGCGCCCGACGTGTTGCGGGCTCCCGGCTCAGCCGGACTTTCTGGCGCGCTTGGCCTTGGCCGCCGGGGTCTTGACGCTCTTGGCGGCGGGCTTCTTGACGGGCTCCTGCTCGAGGCTGCGCTTCAGGGCCTCCATCAGATTGATCACTTGGCCGACCTCAGCCTCCGGCGAGACGACGGGCTCTGCGCCGGCGATCTTGGCCTTGATGACCTCCATCAGGCTGTCCTGGTAGCGGTCGTGGAAGGCGCTGATGTCGAGCAAAGCGCTCTTGCTTTCGATGAGCTGGGCCGCGAGCTGAAGCTGGTCCTGGCTGATCTCCGCGTCCTTGATGCCCTCGAAATAGGGTCCGGCGGCGCGCACCTCGTCCGCCGAGCGAAGCGTGCTCAGGACGAAGCCGCGGTCGTGGGGCTTGAGGGCGACGATGCGTTCGCGTCCGGCGATGACGACGCGGCCGATGCCGACCTTCCTTGACTGGCGCAGGGCCTCGCGCACGACCCGGAAGGCCTCTTCGGCCATGGCGCCGTCGGGGCCGACGTAGTGGGCGCTTTCCTCGTAGAGCGGGTCGAGTTCGTCGGCCGAGACGAACTGGAGGATGTCGATGGTGCGCGTGGTGTCGAGCCGCACCTTCTCCAGGTCGGCTTCGTCGATGATGACGTACTTGTCCTTCTCGTACTCGTAGCCCTTGACGATATCGGTCCGCTCAACCGCCCCGTGCTCCGGGCAGACCATCTGCTGCCGAAGCCGGCGACCGCAGTCCTTGTGGAGCTGGTTCATCGAGACGCGCGAGGCGCTGCTGACGGCGCTGTAAAGGCGGACGGGGAACGCGACCAGCGAGATGCGCAGTTGTCCGGTCCACGTGGCGCGTGGCGGCATATTGGGGCCTCCTGGGCTACCGGATTCTATCGGTCGTCCGCGCACGACCGGCCATTGCGGCTTCGCCGCTTCCCTGCGGCAAAGCGACCACAGTAGTACATTCTAGGCGCTTTCGCAAGCCTAGAGCGGGCGTTGGATGATCGGCACTGGCTAGTGTAGTGCCTCGCAGAAATGTGACGGTATCACGGATGGGTGGAGCGGGCATCTTGCCCGCTCGGGCGGGCTGGAAGCCCGCCCCACCCTGCATAGGGACAGGCCGTTACTTGCGAGGCACGACACTAGTGCAGTGGGCGGCGCGGCTGGAGCAGCTTGGCCACCAGGCTCGTCCAGCCGGTCTGGTGCGAGGCGCCGACGCCGCGGCCCGTGTCGCCGTGGAAGTACTCGTAGAACAGCACATGGTCGCGGAAGTGGGGGTCGCGCTGCTGCTTCTCGCAGTCGCCGAAGACGGGCCGGCGGCCGTCGGCGTCGCGCAGGAACAGGCGCGTCAGGCGGCGCGTGAGCTCGTCAGCGACGTCGTTGATCGTCACGAAGCGGCCGGAGCCGGTGGGGCACTCGACTCGGAAGTCGTCGCCGTAGTAGTGGTGGAACTTCTGGAGCGACTCGATGATGAGGTAATTGACGGGCATCCAGATCGGTCCGCGCCAGTTGGAGTTCCCGCCGAACACGCCGCTCTGCGACTCGCCGGGCTGATAACGGACTTCGAGGGGGGTTCCGTCGGCCCAGAAGACGTAGGGATGCCGCTCGTGGTGCTTCGACAGGGCGCGTACGCCGTAGTCGGACAGGAACTCGGATTCGTCGAGCATGCGCACGAGCAGGCGTTTCATGCGGTGGCCGCGCAGCAGGCTGAGCAGCCGGCGTTCGCCGCGGCCGGGCTGGTGCCAGCGCGAGACGAGCGCGGCGAGATCGGGGCGGTGGCCGAGGTACCACTCGAGGCGGCGTTTGAAATTCGGCAGGCGGTCGAGCGTCTCGGGCTCGAGCGTCTCGACCGCGAACAACGGGATCAGGCCGACCATCGAGCGAATCTTCAGCGGCAGCTTGCGGCCGTCGGGCAGGTTCAGCACGTCGTAGTAGAACTTGTCGTGCTCGTCCCACAAGCCCAGCCCCTCGCCGTCGAGCGCGCTCGCGGCGCCGCCGATGATCGCGTGCGGTGGAGCGCCGATGCTGGTCATGGCCTCGGCGATGTGCAGGAAGTGCTCGAAGAACTTGGTGGCGATGTCCTCGTAGACGTCGTTGTGGCAAGCGAGCTCGAGCGAGATGCGCAGCAGGTTGAGGCAGTACATCGCCATCCAGCTTGTGCCGTCGGACTGGTCGATATGGCCGCCGGTGGGCAGCGGGGCGCTGCGGTCGAAGACGCCGATGTTATCGAGGCCGAGGAATCCGCCCTGGAAGACGTTGCGGCCGTCGGCGTCCTTGCGGTTGACCCACCAGGTGAAGTTGAGCAGCAGCTTGTGAAAGACGCGCTCGAGGAACTTCAGGTCGCCGGCGTCGCCGCGCTGTCGTCGGTCGATCTGGAAGACGCGCCAGGTGGCCCAGGCGTGGACCGGAGGGTTGACGTCGCCGAAGGCCCACTCGTAGGCGGGTAGCTGGCCGTTGGGGTGCATGTACCATTCGCGCGTCAGCAGGTCGAGCTGCTGCTTGGCGAACTCGGCATCGATCAGCGCCAGCGGCAGGCAGTGAAACGCGAGGTCCCAGGCGGCGTACCACGGGTACTCCCACTTGTCGGGCATGCTGATGACGTCGTCGTTGTGCAGGTGCTCCCAGTCGGAGTTGCGGCCGCGCAGGCGCTGCGGCGGCGGAGGCGGCTGGGCCGGATCGCCGACGAGCCACTGGTCGACGTCGTAGTGGTAGAACTGCTTGCTCCACAGCAGGCCGGCGAGCGCCTGGCGCTGGACGAGCCGAGCGTCGGCGTCGGCGATGTCGCGTTGCAGCGCCGCGTAGAACTCGTCGGCCTCGTGGGCCCGCGCGGCCAGGACGCGGTTGAAGTCGAAGAACGGCCGCTCAAGCGCCGTCGGCGACAGGCGCGCGCGCACCGATTTCGACCCGCCGGCGGGGATTCCGAGCCGGAAGCGGGCGGCGGCCTTGGTGCCGGTCTCGGCGCTCGTCACGGAGGCGCTGTCGCCGTGGATGACGTAGTCGTGAAAGGCGTCCTTGAATCGGCCGTTGGCCGACAGGCCGAACAGCCGCGGGTTTGTCTCGTTCTCGCACAGGAGCAGCTCGTCGGGGCCGTCGGCGTGGAAGCAGTAGTCGCCGGCGCGCGGATGTTGCAGCGTCAGGGCACCGGGCGGCGTGCGGCGCAGCTCCGGGCGCGGCGCGTCCGCTGTCCAGGACCATGTGTTGCGGAACCAGAGCTGCACGAGCAGGTCGAGCGGGGCCGCGCGTGGTCCGCGGTTGCTGGCCGTGACCCGCAGCAGGATGTCGCGCGGGCCGGCCTTGGCATACTCGATGAGAACGTCGAAGTAGGCGTCGTCGTCGAAGATGCCCGTGTCGAGGAGCTCGAACTCCGGCTCGGCTAGTCCGCGGCGGCGGGCCTCGCCGACGAGCACGGCGTACGGGAAGGCCCGCTGCGGGTATTTGTAGAGCATCTTCATGTATGAGTGCGTCGGCGTGCCGTCGAGGTAGTAGTACAGCTCCTTGACGTCCTCGCCGTGGTTTCCTTCGCTGTTGGTCAGGCCGAAGAGCCGCTCTTTCAGGATCGGGTCGACGTGGTTCCACAACGCCAGGCCCAGGCAGACGTGCTGCTTGGCGTCGGCAAAGCCGCCCAGCCCGTCTTCGCCCCAGCGATAGGCCCGGCTTCGCGCGTGATCGTGCGGAAAGTACTCCCACGCCGTCCCGCTCGGGCTGTAGTCCTCGCGTACCGTGCCCCATTGCCGCTCGCTGAGGTAGGGGCCCCAGAGTTTCCACGCCTGACGCCCGAGCCGGTCTTCCTCCAGCCGGGCCTGCTCCGCGGTGCGGACCCGCGAGGCGCCAACGCGCCGGCGACCGCGGGGCGCGGCAAGCGCTCCAGGGCCCTGGCGGCGCGACGGCAAGCGGCACGGCATCGTCTGGTCTCCAGCGGGCGCGGTGCGCGCCGGGGCGTTAGGTTAGCCGCTGCCGCGCCGTCGCGGCAGGGGGTTGGCGCCGCGCGTCTGGCGTCGATCGCAACGGCGGAGCCGGGCTTGACGGATGAGCCTCGCGTGACGACGCTACGCCGCGTTCATGCTACCTGCGGGGTTTCACACCCGCGGGGTTTCGCCGCACGCACGGGATACCGATCGGCTCATGCAGCTCAACGCCCTGGATTGGGTCGTCGTCGCCGCCAGCCTGATGGTCGCATTCCTGCCGGCGCTGCTGCTGGCCCGGCGGGCCAACCGCGGGACGGCGGAGTTCTTCGCCAGTGGGCGGAGCGCCCCGTGGTGGCTGATCGGCACGTCGATGGTCGCCACGACCTTCAGCACGGACACACCCAACCTGGTGACGGACTTCGTTCGCAACGGCGGCGTGGCGAAGAACTGGAGCTGGTGGGCGTTCCTGCTCACCGGCATGACGACGGTGTTCTTCTACTCGCGGCTGTGGCGGCGCAGCGGCGTGCTGACCGACCTGGAGTTCTATGAGCTGCGCTATTCCGGAACGCCGGCGGCGTTCCTGCGCGGGTTTCGGGCCGTTTACCTGGGCCTGTTCTTCAACTGTGTGATCATGGCGACGGTCACGCTGGCCGCCACCAAGATCGCCAGCATCATGCTCGGCTGGCCGGCGTGGCAGACGGTCGTGTTCTGCGGCGTGCTCTGCGCGTTGTTCTCGGTGCTGTCGGGGCTGTGGGGCGTGCTGGCGTCGGACGTGGTGCAGTTCACCATCGCGATGGCCGGGGTGATCGCCGCGGCGTGGGTGGCGCTCGGGCATCCGCAGGTCGGGGGCCTGACCGGGCTGATGGAGCAGGTGCCAGTCGCGACGCGGCAGTTTCTGCCGGACCTTGGGAACTGGGAGGAGACACTGAGCCTGCTGGTCATTCCGCTGGCGCTGCAATGGTGGAGCGTGTGGTATCCGGGGGCCGAGCCTGGGGGCGGCAGCTACATCGCGCAGCGCATCCTGGCGGCGCGCAGCGAGCGCCACGCGCTGGCCGCGACGCTGTGGTTCAACCTGGCGCACTACGCCATCCGCCCCTGGCCGTGGATCCTCGTCGCGCTGTGCTCGCTGGTTGTCTACCCCACGCTCGCCGACATCAAGGCCGCGTTCCCGCACCTGCCCGATGGGTTGCTCGGCCACGACATCGCGTATCCCGCGATGCTCGCGCTCATGCCGCACGGACTGCTCGGGCTGCTGGTGGCGTCGTTGCTGTCGGCGTACGTCTCGACCATGTCCACGCACCTCAACTGGGGCGCGTCGTATCTCGTGCACGACTTCTACCAGCGGTTCATGCTGCGCCGCGGCGGCGCGGAGGCAATCGCCGAAGGCGGGGCGGACCCGCAGCCCACGCGGGCGCACGAGCGGCACCTGGTGCTGGCCGCGCGGCTGACGACCGTCGGGCTGATGGTCGTTTCGGGGCTCATCACCTTCAGCCTGACAACCGCCGGCGCAGCGTTCAATCTGCTGCTTCAGATCGGGGCCGGGACGGGGCTGATCTACCTGCTGCGCTGGTACTGGTGGCGCATCAACGCCTGGACCGAGATCGCCGGCATGGCCGCGTCATTCGTCGCGGCGGTGACGTTCTTCATGATGGACAAGGCCGGTGTCGGCCTGTCGCCGCACCGCGCCCTGCTGCTGGGGGTGGGTTTCACGACGCTGGTGTGGTTGACGGCGACGTACCTGACGACGCCGGAGCGGCCCGAGACGCTGCGCGGCTTCGTGCGGCGCGTGCGGCCGGCGGGCCCGGGCTGGCGCCGGCTGCGCGAGGAAGCGGGGGTATCGAGTTCGCCGGACAATCTGGGCCAGGCGGCGTTGTGTGCCGTCCTGGGCTGCGTGTTCATCTACTCGGCGCTGCTGGGCGTGGGGAGCGTTCTGTACGGCTCGTGGCTGAGCGCGGCGTGGTGCGGCGTGGGCGTGATCGCCGGTGGCGGGGGCCTGGCGTGGGCGATGCTGAGCGAAGGGCGGGCACAGGCCGCGTAGCCGCGGGCAACCCGCGCGGGCGCGGCGGCTATACCGCCGCGCAGACGAGCTTCGCCGCGTCGGTCAGGTCGGCGGCGGGCTTGAGCTGCGGGATGTCGGCCTCCTTGAGCATTTTTCGGGCGATCTCGACGTTGGTGCCCTCGAGCCGCACGACGACCGGCACGCGAAAGCCGATCTCGCGGGCGGCCTTGATGAGCGCGTCGGCGATCACGTCGCACTTGGCGATGCCGCCGAAGATGTTCACGAGCACGCCCTTGACGCGCGTGTCGGCGAGGATGATGCGGAAGGCCTCGACGGCGCCCTCCGGGGTGACGCTGCCGCCGACGTCGAGGAAGTTCGCCGGCTCGCCGCCATGGAGCTTGATGATGTCCATGGTGCTCATGGCGAGTCCGGCGCCGTTGACCAGGCAGCCGATGTTGCCGTCGAGGGCGATGTAGCTGAGGTTGTGCTCCTTGGCGCGCAGCTCGGCGGGGTTCTCCTCGTGCGGGTCGAAGAGCGCCTGCACGTCGGGGTGCCGGAAAAGCGCATTGTCGTCGAAGTTGAACTTCGCGTCGATGGCGAGCATCTCGCCGGCGCGCGTGCGCACCAGCGGGTTGATCTCCACCAGCGAGCAGTCTTTCTCGATCATCAGCTTCGCGAGCTTCAGCATCATGTCGGCGGCGGCCTTCGCCTGCTCGCCGTGCAGGCCGATTCCCGCGGCCAGGGCGGCGGCCTGGAAGCGCTGGAGGCCGAGGTGCGGGTGGAACCAGGCCTTGCGGATCGCCGCCGGGTTGCGGGCCGCGACCTCCTCGATCTCGACGCCGCCCTCGGCGCTGGCCATCATGACGGGCGTGCGGCGGGCGCGGTCGACGACGCAGCCGACGTAGAACTCCTTTTCGATCTCGACGGCGGGGGCCAGCAGAATCTTGCGGACCTGCACGCCCTGCGGGCCGGTCTGCCTGCTGACCATGGGCTCGCGGAACATGCGTTCGGCGTGGCGGGCGGCTTCATCCGCCGAGTTCACCAGCACGACGTAGCCGGCCTTGCCGCGCCCGCCGGCATGGACCTGGGCCTTGACGACGACGCGCGGGGCAGAAACCTGCCTGAACGCGGCGGCGGCCTGGTCTGCGCGGTCGATCACGGCGCTGGCTGGGACGGGGAGCCCAGCGGCCGCGAGCAGCGCCCGGGCCTGGTATTCGTGGATCTTCATCCGCTTTCAAACCTCCACTGATAGATGGCGGCCGCCCGTGGCGCGGGCCCATGGGGCGGCTCGGCGGCAGTCTAGCCGGACGGCGGAGCGATCGCCAACGCGGGCGCGGCTTGAGAGGTGCGTCCGGGCGCGGTGGGGCGTCGTCGCGCATGCGGGTCGTGCGTGCGGGTCGCGCGGGTGGGTGCGTGATACGGGACGGGGAATCCGCGCCGGATGGCGCGCCCGGGCTGCTGGCCCGTGCCGCACGTCTTCGGGGGGGGTTGACCCGCCCGTCTAGAGTGTCTAGAGTAAGGCGTCAGGCCGGAGGGCGACGCGGGGACCCGCCGCCGCCGGCGTGCAAGGAGCGCGCAATGGCCGACCGCCGTCACATCGAGTTCTTCGGGCCCGACCTGGCGCGCGGGCCCGTGCTGGCCGGCTCACCGCAGACCGCCGCCGTTCAGCTCGCGACGGCGCTGGCCCAGCTTCGGGCGCCGCTCTCGCGGGCCGACGACGAAATCCGCGCGCACGCCGACTTTATCCGCGAGCTGGCCGGCCGGCTGTTTCCCGACTGGACGGTCTCGATCGCCATGGATGTCGACCCGCAGGCCGGCAGCGCGATCCCGACGACGTTCCGCCTGGCCAACGGAGTGTTCAACCTGGTGGAGTGCTGGCTGGCAGACAACACGGGCGGCGGGCTGACGACGGCGGCGCCGGATAACGTGACGTGGAACATCGGCGTCGTCGTGCACGAGTTCGTGGCCAAGAAACACTGGCTGATTCTCACGCCGGATACCGCGATCGCGAAGGCGACGGTGGATTTCGCGGGATCGCGTGACTGGTACTGGGCCGCGACGCGATTTGGGCGCGTGTACTACTCGAGCCGGCTGCGATTCTGATCACCCGGGCGCGAGCCTGCCCCGGATCGGGTTCTGGGATAGCCGCATGGGTCTGCCGTGGGGCCGGGCTGGAGACAGCCTGGCTCTGACGTGGCGCTTGCCTCGTGAGCGTCGCCGGGAAGCATCTCAAAGCCTCTTGCGTGCGCGGCTCGAAACGCGGCTCTGGCAACGCGTTTCTGGGATCGCCTCGTGAGCGTCATTCGGAGCCGCGGCCGGCGTCGCCCGGCGGAGGGGCGGGCGCCGCGGCGGCCGAGTCGGGCGCTGGCGCGAGCTGCGGCGCCGCCGGCTCGTGCGACGCGGCGCCCTGGCGCTGCGGCGGGCGGCCGCGGTCGGAGCCGCGGGCGTGCCCGTGGCCGGGTCCGCGGGGACGGTCATGGGCTCCATGGCGGTCGCGTCGCGAAGCGGAGATTCCCTGCGGGGCGGCGAGCCCGCTGAAGGGCACTTCGACTTCGAGCAGGCCGACGGTCACGACAGCCAGGCGTTTCTCGGCGTCGACGCGAACGATCGTGCCGTCGCGGTGAAAGCGCTTCGCGAACACGCTGTCGCCGGCGCTGAGCGCCGCCGCCTGCTCATCGGTGAGCGAAGGCAGCACCGGGCGCGGCGGATGGGCGTGCGGCTCGCGTGGCCGGCGTGCGGGCCGGCGGGCGCTCTCGCCCGGCGGCGGCTGGCCGTCTCGCGCGCGTGGCGGGGAGCCGACCGCGGCAGTCTGGGGCGGGGGCGCAGGCGCGGCGGCCGGTCTTGGCCGCGACGGTCGGGGCGGGGGAGCGGGCGTCTCGGGCGGCAGGACATCGCCGAGGGGCACCTCGACGTTGAACGAGCCGACGTCGATCTCGGCGCGGTGCAGGTCGAGGCGCAGCCGTACGACGCGGCCGTCGCGGTCGAAATGGCGGACGCGCACCGGGTCGCCGGGGCGAAGGTGCACGACGCGCGCGACCCATTCCTGGAACTCGGCCTGCTTTTTCTCGAACGAGGCACGGGCGGCGGCGGCCTGGCTCTGCGACTGGTCGGCGGCGAGCTGGGCGGTTGCCGCGGCGTAGCGGGCAGCCTCGGCGGCGCGTTTTGCGGCGGCGGTGCCGACCATGGCGGCGTGGAGGGCGCGGGATCTCTCGTTGACGTGGCGCAGCGCGGCCTGAACGAGGCGCTTGGGCATGCCGAGACGCTCGGCGATGGCAATGGCGTTGCTGAGGCCGGGCTCGCCGATGCGCAGGTGGTACGTCGGGCGCAGGGTCTGGGTGTCGAAGTCGACGCAGCCGTTCTCGGCTCGCGGGCGCGTGAGGGGGAAGCTCTTGAGCGCGCCGATGTGCGTGGTGACGATGCATCGGGCCTCGAGGCGGAGCAGCTCGTCAAGGATGGCGCGGCCGATGGCGCCGCCCTCGTCGGGGTCGGTGCCCGCGCCGAGCTCGTCAATGAGCACGAGCGTCCTGGGGCCGGCCTTCTGGAGCATCTCCATCTGGCGGCGGAGGTGGGCGCTGAACGTGCTCAGCGACTGGGCCAGGCTCTGCTCGTCGCCGACGTCGATCAGCACGTTCTTGAACACGCCCATGGACGAGCCGTCGCCCACGGGGACCGGGAGGCCCGCCTGCGCCATCAGCGCCAGCAGGCCGATCGTCTTGAGCGTGACGGTCTTCCCGCCGGTGTTGGGCCCGGTGATGATCAGCAGGTCGAAGTCGTCGCCCAGGCGGAAGTTGATCGGCACGACGGGGTCGGCCGGCAGGCCCGCGCGGAGGCGAGCCTCGACAAGGTCCACCAGCAGCGGGTGACGGGCCTGGCGCACGTCGAGCACGGCCTCGTCGCGCACCACCGGGCAGCGCAGGTCGAGCTGTTCGGCGAAACGCACCTTGGCCGTCAGCAGGTCGAGCACGGCCAGGGCGTCGAGCGTCTTGAGGATCGGCTCTTCGTTGATGTGAATCTCGTGAGCCAGATCCCATAGCAGCCGGCTGATCTCCTCCGCCTCCTCCGCCCGCAGGTTGCTCACCTGGTTGTTCAGCTCCACCGCGGCGGCGGGTTCCACGTAGAGCGTTGCCCCGCTGTCAGAGCTGCGGTGCACGATGCCGGGCAGCCGGCCGCGATACTCCGTCCGCACCGGCAGCACCAGGCGGTCGCCGTGAAACGTGTGGTTGGCGTATTGGAGAAGGCGGCGAACCTCCGGGTCGTGCAGCAGGCGCTGGACGGTCTCGTGGATGCGAACCATCGAGGCTTCGATCTCTCCACGGATGCGCGCCAGCTTGGGGCTGGCGTCGTCGCGCACCTGCCCGCGCTCGTCGACGACGGCCCGAACGCGCTGCGCCAGCGTCTCGAAATCGCCGCAGCGTTCCGCCAGGTGCCGCAGCTCGGCGCAGTCCTCGGGCAGGTCGGCGAGGTAGCGGCGGATCTCGCGCGTCGCCGCCAGCGTGCTGCCCAGCAGCGCCGCGTCCTCGACGCCGATGCGCAGCGGCGGGGCGCAGCGCTTCACGAGTTCGCGGACATCGGAGATGCCGCCGAAGGGCGGCAGGCCGCGCTGCTCCTTGATCCGCCGGAGCTCCTCGACCTGTGTGAACCAGCGGCGGACAAGGTCGGGGCGCGCGACGGGCTTGACGCCGTTGGCCAGCGAGCGTCCGAGCCCGGTCATGGCAAAGCCCGCCAGGCGTTCACGAACGCGATAGAAGTCCAGGCATTCGAGCGTATGTGCGTCCATGGCGCGCTTTTCGATTGTCCTTCCCGGGCATCCGGGTCAGAATGAGCTGGTCGACCGTGCGACTCGCAGGCAGAAGACCGCCCGGACGAACAGATTATGCGAAGGCTGTTGGCCTGTACACTGGCGATCCTGCTCGGCGGCGCGGGCGCCGGCCTCGCGCAGGCGCCCAACGCCGAGCCGCCAGCGCCGCCGCCCGGGGCGGACGAACTCCTCACCGAAGCGGCGCAGCGGCTGGAGCGGGGCGATGCCGCCACGGCGATCGGGGCGCTGCGCGCCGCGCTGGCCCTGCGCCCGGGACACGTCGAGACGATCCTGAAACTGTGCGAGGCCTGCCTGCTGGCGGGTCGCGGCGACGAGGCGCTGGCGCTCGTGGAGTCCGCCTTCGCCGAGCAGCCGGGTGCGCTGCCCCTGCGCGTCCGGCTGGCGGAGCTGCGCGAGCGCGCCGGGCGGCCGGGGGCGGCCGCGGCACTGCTCGCGCCGATCGCCGACGAGCTCCCGCCGGAAGCGAGCATCATGCTGGCGTCGCTGCATGCGCGCGGCGGGCACGGCGCGGAGGGCGAGCGCGTGCTCGAACGCGCCCTGGCCCGCGACGGCGCCTCGCAGGCGCTCTGGCTGGCCTACATCGACGCCGCGCTTTCCGAAGGGCATGCGGGCGTCGCGCTGCGGCGGACCATGTCGGCGGTTGCGCGGATCGGCTGGCGCGCTGAGCTGCACCTGCGCGCGGCGCAGGCGCACTTTGCGCAGGGCAATGTGCTGGGCGATACGCAAGTGCGGCGCGTTCCGGAAGGGCGGGCGGGGCAGTTTTCGGGCGACTGGCTGCTGCTCGAAGCGCGCGAGGATGGGCGGTTTCTCTGCTGTCCGGCGGAGTCGGCGATGCACCAGGTGCGCCGCGCGCTCGACGGCGGATGCGACGAGCCGGCGGCGCACCTGCTGCACGCGCGGCTATGGCTGCGGGCCGGCCGCGCAGAAGTCGCCTGGCGCATCGTTGCGGCACACGCGCCGCGCCTGACCGCGGCGGGGGACCCCGAGGTCCTGGCGGCCCTCGGCGAGGTGGCGCTCGCCGCCGGCGAAGTGCGCGAGTTCCTCCGCTTCGCGCAGGCGCGCGCCGACGCCCTGCCCGAGCAGCGGGACGTTCTGCTGTGCGCGGCGTACCGCGAAGCGGCCGAGCACTACGGGCGGTCTGGCGACGCTGTGCTGCACGCGGCAATGCTGCGGAACGCGGCGGCTCACTGCGGGCCGGACACGGGGCTGATGCTGCGGTTGGCCGACGCGGAGTGGGTGGTAGGGCGCAAGGAGTCGGCGGTGCGCGGCTACCGGCAGGTGCTGGAGCGGGCGCCGGGCCACCCGGAGCGGGCGCGGCTGCTGTCGCGCATAGGGGAATGAGCGCCGTGCACGGGGGGCACGTGCGATAAGCGGCGGGCGGCGTCAGCGTCGCAGCGTTGGATTCCCGGGCCCGGTGGGGCGGGCGCGCGGCGCAACGCGGGGCGGGGCGGAAAAACCAAATCGGCACATCCAACGTGGGAATGAGTCCGCGGTGATAAACCGCGCGGCGGCGTCGCGCCGGGCGGGCAGATTACCGGGACACGCACGGGCTGCGCGATGCCTGGGGCGTGAACGGCCCGGGTTTCCTTGCATGCGGGCGGCGCTGTTTGGAAAGCTGACTGTGAGTTTGGAAACCACCGCCAGGACAATGGAACTTCGGAGAACGTCATGGGTCTGACAGTCACCAACACAAACACACTTTCGTTGCTGAACATTCTGAACCGCACATCGGCGTCGCAGAGCGAATCGCTCCAGCGCCTGTCAACGGGCTCGCGGATCAACCGTGGAAAGGATGATCCGGCGGGCCTGGTTGCTTTGCGCGGGCTGGAGAGCGCGCTGACGGCAACCAACGCGGCCATCACCAACAACCAGCGCACCGACTCGCTGATTCAGGTGGCGGACAACGCGCTGAGCGAAGTCGCCAAGCTGCTGGGAGAGATTCAGTCGCTCGTCTCGCAGTCGTCGAACGCCTCGGGCATCACCGCGGCGGAGCGGGCCGCCAACCAGTCGCAGATCGACAGCGCCATCGCCTCGATCGACCGCATCATCGGCACGACCGAGTTCAACGGCCAGCGCCTGCTCGACGGCTCGTTCGCGATCGACGTCGACGGCGTCAACAGCAGCAACATTGCCGACGTCGAGATCTTCAGCCGCAACACGCGCGCCGGCGCCCAGACGCTGAACATCGGCCGGGTGCAGTCGGCGCAGCTCGCCAGCGCCGCCGTCGCCAGCGGCGCGAGCTTCGCCCTCAACGGCAACGTGACGCTTCAGGTCGCGGGCACAAACGGCACGAAGGTCATCGAGGTCACCAGCGGCGCCAGCCTCGCCGCCATCCGCGACAAGATCAACGAGTTCACGCAGGACACCGGCGTCTCCGCCTCGATCACCGGCAACCGCCTGAACGTGCAGAGCACCGAGTACGGCTCGCGCCAGTTCGTGCGCGTCAACCTGCTGCCCGGCAGCGCCAGCGGCAGCGGCATGGTCGAGGCCGAGGACGAGGGCCGCGACGCCGTCGTCACCATCAACGGCCAGAAGGCCGCCGTCGACGGGCTCAACGTCAACTACAACAACAACGGCCTGAGCCTCAAGTTCAACATCACCGAGACGTTCAACGGCTCCGGAACCACCACCAGTTTCACCGTGACCGAGAAGGGCGGCGCCACCTTCCAGCTCGGCACCGACGCCTCGACACGGGCCACCATCGGAATCGACGGCCTCTACTCGCAGAAACTCGGAACCTCCGTCACCGGCTATCTCAGCTCGCTGAAGTCCGGCGGGGCTAACGACCTGCTGGCCAACCCGGCCGCCGCCGCGAAGATCGTCGGCGAAGCCGCACGGCAGGTCGCCAACCAGCAGGGCCGCCTGGGCGGGTTCCAGAAGTTCCAGGTCGGTACGGCGCTCAGCCAGCAGAACGCCGCGAAGGAAGGCCTCACCGCCGCCATCGGCACCATCAAGGACGTGGACTACGCCGCCGAAAGCGCCGAGCTGAACCGGCAGAACGTGCTGCTCCAGTCGGCGATCTCGCTCCTCGGCGTGGCGAACCAGCAGTCGTCGCAGATTCTGGCGCTGCTGCGCTAATGGCGCCCGCGCGAAGCCCGCAGCGGCGGCCATGACCGCCGGTCCAAGCGAGTTCCTACACTTCGGCCGGGTCGGCTCCCAGGGGGGGCCGGCCCGGCGCCGTTGCGCTGGCGTGAGCGCGGCACGCCAACAGCCCGCCCGCGACATCGGTTGAAGTGCGCGAAGCGTCGCCTGACAGGGGGAGCACTTTGCGCACCCCGGCGTCGGCCGGGGTGTCGGAGACGGGGTCGTCCGCTCTACGGCCAATGTGATGAACCTAGACCATGCGCCCCAGATTGTTTGGTGGGCGGGCGTCAGAACCACCACGCCCCGCCGGCCAGTTGCTGAATCATGACGCCGCGCAGGTACGCCACCGCCTTCTCAAAGCCCTCCTGCACGCTCATCAGGCTGTCTTCGTGCTCGATGCTGATGACCCCGTCGTAGCCCTTGACGCGCAGCATGCTGATGAACGGCTTCCAGAACTCGTCGCCGTGGCCGTAGCCGCACGTCCGGAAAACCCAGCTCCGCTTGTGCAGGTCGCCATAGCTCTTCGTGTCCAGCCCGCCGTTGAGCCGCATGTTGGCGGGGTCGATGCCGGTGTCCTTGCCGTGGACGTGGAAGATGGCGCCGGCGTCGCCGAGAACGCGGGCGGATTCGATGGGGTCGATGCCCTGCCAGAAGAAGTGTGAGGGGTCGAGGTTGGCGCCGAGGTTGGAGTCATGCGGCCGGGCAGAAGAGTGCCCGGTTCCGCTCCCGATCGGTGCGCCGTGCTCGCGAAGACGCAGAATGGTCTCGGGGTTATAGACGCAGAAGCCCGGGTGGGCCTCGAACGCGATCTTCACGCCTTCACTTGCGGCCTCCTTCGCTTTCCTTGCCCAGAAGGGGATCAGCACCTCGTCCCACTGATATTTCAGGATCGCGCCGTATTCCGGCGGCCAGGCGCATGTCACCCAGTTGGGCATGGCGTCCTTCGCGCTGCCGCCGGGGCAGCCGCTGAAATTGATGACGACATCCGTGCCCAGCTTCGGCGCCAGGCGCACGGCGAGGTCATGATCGCGCAGATGCGGCTCGCGGATGGCCGGGTCGGGGCTGACGGGGTTGCCATGCACCGCCAGGCCGATGATCTGCAAGCCGCGGCGTGCGACGTCGTCCTTGATCTTCTGCTGGGCCTTCGAGTCTTTCAGAACCGCCTCGGGCTCAAAGAACGGCTTGCCGGGATAGGCGCCGACGGGCAGCTCGATCGCGTCGAGACCGACCTGCTTGCAGTAGTCCAGCGCCTTCTCCCAGCCCATCCCGCCGAGGCCCGCCGCCATCACGCCGAGTTTCATGATCGCTCTCCCAGGTAAGGCCGCGGCCAAGCAGCCGGGACGCGCCGGCGCCGATGCCGCGAGTGCCCGAATCGTACACGGGAGAGGGCGGCTGCGCCCGCAGCGCGTGAGCCGGACGAGGGCGGCTCAGTCGCGGTCCAGGTCGTGACGCGCGACGTAGCACTCGGGGCGGAACGCTGGCGTGCACAGGCAGTAGAAGACGAGGTCGTCGCGGCCGGTGTTGGCGATGCGTTGCGGGGTATCGCGGGGAATCAGCACCAGGTCGCCTGGGCCGACGGGCGTCGGAGCCAGACCGGCGACTTCGGCTCTGCCGGCGCCGCGGACCACCAGGTAGCGCTCGTCGACGCCGCTGAGCTGGTGCCACTCCGTGACAGTCCCAGGCGAAACGCGGGCCCGGGCGACGGACAAGTTCGGATCGGCGGCGGCGCCGGCGAGTTCGAGGATGCAGCAGCGCTCTGGGGTCGCGATTTCGCGGCGCTCGTCTGCACGGATAACGGCTGGTCGCATTCTAGCAGTCCCTCGGGGTTGTACTCGAGCCCGGATGGTCCTGGAATGTTAGGGTACCGCGGGCGGACGGGGAAGGCGCGGCGGCTGGGTGGGGGCCGCAACAACCGGCCACGGTTATGAAATATCAAGCCGTATTTGACTTTATTGATGGCTAAGTTATTATTAGATCGTTCTGATTAAGGCTTAGCGGCCACAGAATAAAGATAACGCGATTTGGAGGATCCCATGGAGCCGTTGCGCGACTTCCTCGAAATCCCTTACGGCAAGCTGGAAGAGTTGAACCTCCAGGCCAAGGAGAGACGGGTCTCCCGGGCCCCGGTCCAGCAGGTTGAGGAAGAACGCCGCAAGTACCTCACCGACGAGAAGCGCCTCAAGGCCGTCACCGTCTGCTTTTCAGACGTCGAAGGCCGGCTGCACATGCTCGATTATGACAAGAAGTTCCTGCTGGCGTCGGCCGACAACCTCACCTTTGATGGCTCGTCGATCCGCGGGTTCACCGCGCAGGCGGAGTCGGACCTCAAGCTGGCCATTGACTGGCCGGCGTTCTACTGGCTGCCCGCGGACATATTCGGACCGGGGAAGGTCATCGCCTTCGGCATGGTACAGGATCGCGACGGCTCGCCCTATCACGGGGACTTTCGCTCGAAGCTCAAGCTGTACACCGAGGAGCATTTCAAGCGCGACGGCTCGGTCTGCCACGTGTCGTCGGAGATCGAGGGCTTCCTGTTCCAGCATCGCGACGCCGAACGCCGCTATCACGAGACGGGCAGGTTCGAGTTCATCAGCACGGGCGGCTATTACCACTCGTTGCCGCAGGACCCGCTGCGCCAGTTCATCGACACGGCGGCGGAGGTGCAGCGGGCGATGGGCTTCATGAACGAGAAGGACCATCCGGAGGTCGCGCCGTCGCAGTTCGAGATGAACTTCGGGTATTCGGAGGCGTGCATCGCGGCGGATCAGATCCAGCTCTACAAGCTGATCTGCCGCCAGGTGGCGCAGCGGATGGGCACGACGGCGAGCTTTCTGCCGAAGCCGGTGACAGGCGTGAACGGCAGCGGCATGCACACGAACATGTCGGTGGCGCGGAACGGGAAGAACCTGTTCTACGACGCCAAGGGCCAGGACGGCCTGTCGCGGATGGGCTGGGACTTCATCGATCGCATCCTGTACAGCGCCAGCGACATCTGCCTGATTCTGAACTCGAGCGTCAACGGCTACCGGCGGCTCGATCCTCATTTCGAGGCGCCGAACCAGATCAAGGCGTCCGCGGTGAACCGCGGGGCGATGGTGCGGATCCCGCTGGCAAACGAGCGCAGCGCGCGGATCGAGGTGCGTTCGGTCGGCCCCGACGCGAACCCGTACCTGCTGGTGTACACGCTGTTCCGCACCGGCTTCGAGGGGCCGAAGGTCGAGATGACCGACGAGGAGCGGCGCACGCGGACGCGCTTCCTGCCCGACAACATCTACAACGCCATCCGCGACTTCAAGAGCAGCAAGTGGGTCACTGAGCTGCTCGGCGAGGAGATGCAGACCAAGTTCGCCGAGGTCAAGCAGGCCGCCGCCGACCGCTGCCCGAAGGACCTGGGCCGGCTGGTGAAGGTGCCGGAGATCCAGTTCCACCACGAGGTCACGAACCAGCACCTGTGGAGCCAGTTCTGACCGGTCGCCTCGGCCGGGCGTGACCGCCTCGCGCAAGCTTCGCCCCTCCGGAGGGCGCAAGGCCGGGCAGACCCGCGATTCTCGCCGAAGAGAGATGGCAGGAACGCTGCTACTCTTCCATCGGCGAGAATCGCGCGTGTTTGTTTCGACCGAGCAGCCCGTAGCCGCGACCTCCGGCCGAGCCCGGGCGGCGCTGATCACCGGCATCACCGGACAGGATGGCTCGTACCTGGCCGAGCTGCTGCTGAGCCGCGGCTACCACGTGCACGGCCTGGTCCGCCGCTCAAGCACCTTCAATACCGAGCGAATCGACGCGATCTACCAGGACCCGCACGAGCACGACCCGCGGCTGCGGCTGCACTACGGCGACCTGTCCGACGCGACGGGCCTGCGGCGGATCATCACCGCCGTCGCGCCCGACGAGATCTACACCCTGGCCGCCCAGTCGCACGTCAAGGTTTCCTTTCAGCAGCCCGAGTACACCGCCGACGTGATCGCGACCGGCACGCTGCGCCTGCTGGAGGCGGTCCGCGACTACCAGGAGAGCGGGCGACGCGTACGGCTCTACCAGGCCGGCTCGTCGGAGATGTTCGGCGGCAGCCCGCCGCCTCAGAGCGAGCAGACGCGCTTCACGCCGCGCAGCCCCTACGCGGTCGCCAAGGTGGCGGCACACGGGTTCGCGGTGAACTACCGCGAGGCCTACGGGCTGTTCATCGCGAACGGCATCCTGTTCAACCACGAGTCGCCGCGCCGTGGCGAGACCTTCGTGACGCGCAAGGTGACGCGGGCGGTGGGGCGCATCAAGCTCGGGCTTCAGGACAAGCTGTACCTGGGCACGCTCGACGCGCGGCGCGACTGGGGCTTCGCCGGCGACTACGTCGAGGCCATGTGGCTGATGCTCCAGGCCGGGCAGCCCGATGACTACGTGATCGCCACCGGCCGGTCGCACTCGGTGCGCGAGCTGGTCGAGCTGGCGTTCGCGCATGCCGGCCTCGACTGGCAGGAGCACGTCGCGCTCGATCCGCGCTACCTGCGGCCGACCGAGGTGGAGCACTTGTGCGGCGACGCGTCGAAAGCCCGCGAGCGGCTCGGGTGGCGGCCGCGCATCGGCTTCGAGGAGCTCGTGCGGATGATGGTCGACCACGACCTGCGGCTCGCCGAGCAGGAGCTGACGCTGCGCCGGGCCGGCTACGCTCCTCCACGGCTGCTGGAGCCCACGCACGCGTAGGTGACGGCTAGCGGCCCGCCGGCGCTGGCTCGGGCTGCGTGAGCACGTACACCGTGGAGATGGCGTCGGGCGTCTGCCAGGCGCGCACCTCGATGTTGTGGAACAGCGGGGCGCTGGGCACGGGCTCGGAGCGCACGGCGCGACCGACCGTCAGCGCCAGCGGCGGCTGCCCCAGGTCCGGGCCGAGCACCGCGAAGAAGCCCTCGGACACGAAGTCGAGCGGCGCCTCGCGGATCTCCATTCGCCCGTCCCCCAGTCCGTACAGCAAGGCCTCCACCGGCGAACGCTCCCACCCGCCAGCCGCGGTCGGCCGCGCCAGGCGCACGCGCACCCGCGATACGCCGCGGTCGCTGAGCAGCCGCACCGTGCTGACGTACGGCGCGGCTTCGCTGACCTGGCCGATGAGCCAGCAGCGCATGAGCCGCGCCGCGGCGGGCTCGTCGGGCGTCTCGATGCCGGCGGCCGCGACCCAGTCGCCCACAGCGATGCCGGCGGCGCGGCCGCGCGACAGGCGCAGCGTGCTGCGCCCCCGGCGCGCGTCGGCGGCGATGACGCGCGCGGGGACGATCTGGCGATCGGCGCCGCCGAGAAACGCGGCGGCCTCCAACTGCTGGCCGAGGTTGTCGAGCAGCACGGCGGCGTGAAGGAGCTGCCGGCGGAGGGCCTCGTTCTCCTCGCGCAGGCGCAGGACCTCGGCGGCGCCGCTGCGTTCGTCCCAGTGGCGGGCGGCGGAGCGCGTGGCGGCAGCGGCCAGGTGTTGCAGCCAGGCGACGGGCTGGAGGATCGCGGAGGCCCAGCGCGTCCAAGCGGGCGGGAGCAGCGAGAGCAGGGCGGAGGCCGCCATCAGGACGGCGAAAGCCAGGGCCCGGCGCGGTCGGCGTCCGCGGGATCTCATGCCTGGGGCCGGGGAGGGGGGCCGAGCGGGCTGGGGCTTGTGGAGCTGGTGGAGGCCGTCACCAAGGGCGTGCTCCGCTCAATACTCATCCTCATCGGACTCGAGGGTGGAGTGCCAGTCGTCGAGGTAGTCGAGATACTCGCTGGTGCCGCGGGCGACGCAGGTGAGCGGGTCCTCGACGATGCGCACGTCGAGGCCGGTGGCCTTGGCGAGGACCTGGTCGAGCCCGCGCAGCAGCGCGCCGCCGCCCGCGAGATGCACGCCGTTGTCGACGAGGTCGGCGGCCAGCTCGGGCTCGAGCTGCTCGAGGGTGCGCAGCACGGCCTCGACGATGGCGCCGACCGGCTCCTTGAGCGCCTCGCGCACCTCTTCGCTCTTGAGCGCGGCGCGGCGCGGCAGACCGCTGATCATGTCGCGGCCCTTGACCTCCATCGACTCTTCCTGGTTCGTCGGAGCAGCCGACCCGATCCGCAGCTTGATGTTCTCGGCCGTCTGCGGGCCGATCATCAGGTTGTAGGTGCGCTTCATGTAGTTGACGATCGCCTCGTCCATGTCGTCGCCCGCGACGCGCAGCGACGTGCAGATGGCGATGTCGGCCAGGCTCATCACCGCAACCTCGGTCGTGCCGCCACCGATGTCGACGATCATCGAGGCCGTGGCGTCGAAGATCGGCAGCTTGGCGCCGATGGCGGCCGCCTTCGGCTCGGGCACGAGGAAGACGCGGCGAGCGCCGGCGCGCTCGGCGGAGTTGTAGACGGCGCGCTTCTCGACGGCGGTGATGCCGGACGGGATGGCGATGACGACGCGCGGATGAGCCAGGCCGCGATGTCCATGCACCTTCTTGATGAAGTAGCCGAGCATCGCCTCGGTGATGTCGAAGTCGGCGATCACGCCGTCCTTGAGCGGACGGATGGCGGTGATGCTGCCCGGCGTGCGGCCGAGCATCTCCTTGGCCACGAGGCCGACCGCCTTGCCATGCTCGGTGTCGAGGACCTGGTTCGTGCCCTTGCGGACGGCCACCACGCTGGGCTCATTGAGCACGATGCCTTCACCCTTGACGCACACGAGGGTGTTGCACGTGCCCAGGTCGATACCCATGTCGACGCTGAACAGCCCTGTCAGACGCCGCAAGAACACGAGTCGCTCCCATCCCTGGGTTGGCCGGCCTGGTCAGCGGAGGTGCCTGCGATCAGCCGCGTCCAGCCGGGGGCCGCGGTCCGCGAAACGGGCGTCAACTCCCCCCAGGTGGAATCAGCGTCCCGTAGAGCGTCTGGGCCATGTAGCCGACGTAGATCGTCGCCACCAGGATGCTGATCGTCCCGATCAGCGCCAGGACCGTGTAGATGTCAGATTCGCCGGCGGGGCGCTGGCCGGAGATCGGTCCGCTCGGAAGCCTGCTCATCGCCTTCTCCTTCGTCCTGCGTCCCGCTCAGCGCGCGTCGCAAACAGCACGGTCGCCGCCGCGGATCTGTCCTTCGCCGCGCAGCACGATGCGTCCGCCGCACTCGTTCGGCCGCACGCTGTCGATCTGGATGTCCCCTACGTAGGTTCCGCCCTCGCGATAGACCCAGAAGACCATGCCCGGCCGCACGCCGGTCGACTCGCCGACGTTGAGGCTGGCGTAGTTGCCGACGACCTCGACGACCTGGGCCCGGATCTCCCCCCGCACCGACGGGGCCACCGCCACCGCCTCGCCGACCACGCCGGCGGGCATCTCGGCGGCGGCGCCGGCGACGCGGCGCTCGCAGGCGGTGAGGCGCTCCTGCATGTTGCGGACCTGGTCCGTGAGGATGGTGACGTTGGTGGTCAGCTCGAGCACGCGGCTGTTGGCCCGGCTGTTGCGCGACTGGAGGTCGATGTTCTGGGCCAGCAGCGTCTGGTTCTCTTTCTGCGCGGCTTTCAGCTCGCCCGTCTGAACGTCGAGGATTTCCTGGAGCTTCGTCCGGCCGGCTTCGGCCGCGAGCTTCTCGTTCACCGCCTGCATGCGCTCGGTGCGGGCGCGGGCCAGCTCGTCCTTGAGCGCGACGCCCTCGCGCCGCGCCGCCAGCAGCTCATCCGCCAGCCGGCGGGCGCGGTCCTCGCCCAACGCCAGCGCCGATTGCAGGCTCGCCTGCTGCGCCTGCTGGAGCGTCACCGCGTTGTTCCGCTGCTCCTGATACTTCGTCGCCAGGTCCTTCCAGTTCTCCGTCTGCGCCGCGAAGCCGATGAACAGGCTCGACACGGCGATCGTCAGAACCGCTTGCAGAACAATGAAGACTTTGGTCATCGTGCTCACGCGCACACTCCTGGTGAGATTACCGCCATTGCGCTGCCTTCCGTCGCCCGCCTTGACTCCTCAGCCGGCGGAAACGACCCCGGCGACGCCCCAAGCCCCGCAGCCGGAGGAATTCTAAGTCCCGGCGTGATCGCCGCAAGTGCCACAATATGGCCGATCGCCTCGGCCTGCCAGTAGCCCGGGTGCCCGCAACGGCCGGCGCCCCCGCGGATCCGCCCCAGATTGGGACATTCGGCGCTGCCCGCCGACGGTTGCATGCGCCGCCGAGAACCGGATAGCCTATGGCCGTGGAGCTTTCCGTAACACTTCTCGATCCGGCGAGGCGTGGCGAGCTGTTCGGGGCGGCGGATCGTCACCTGCGGCGCATCCGCGACCTGTACGGGGTGCAGGTCCACGCCCGCAGCGCGGTGCTGCGGCTGCTGGGGGAGCCGGCCGGGGTGGCGAAGGCCGCCGCCGTGCTGGAGCGGCTCCAGGCGCGTCTGCGGGACGAAGGGGAGCTCGGGCCGGAGGCGTTCGACGAGGTGGTCGACGCGGTGGAATCGGCGGAGCTGCGAACCGGGGCGGACACGATCCGCGTGTTCTCGAGCGAGACGATCGCCGCCCGCACGGAGGGGCAGCAGCGCTACCTGCGGGCGATGCTCGAGCACGACCTGGTCTTCTGCCTCGGGCCGGCGGGGACGGGCAAGACGTACCTGGCGGTGGCGGTCGCGGTGCACCTGCTGAAGACCGGGCGGGTGAAGCGCATCGCCCTGGTGCGGCCGGCTGTCGAGGCGGGCGAGCGGCTCGGCTTCCTGCCGGGCGACTTGCAGCAGAAGGTCAATCCCTATCTGCGACCGCTGTTCGACGCCATGCATGACATGATGACCTACGACCAGCTCAAGCGCTTCATGGTGAGCGATATCATCGAGGTCATTCCGCTGGCGTACATGCGCGGGCGCACGCTCAATCACGCCGTCATCATCCTGGACGAGGCCCAGAACGCCACACCCTCGCAGATGCTGATGTTCCTCACCCGGCTCGGGCACCACAGCAAGATGATCGTCACCGGCGACGACAGCCAGGTGGACCTGGAGCCGGGGCAGCCCTCGGGCCTGATCGACGCCGAACGCCGGCTGCGCGGCTGCGCAGGCGTGGCGGTGCTGCGGCTGCGGGACGTGGACATCGTGCGGCACCGGCTGGTGCAGGAGATTGTGAATCGCTACGCGGACCGCGCCGCAATTGCGCCCGACGCCGCCGGACGCGACGGGCCGCGGGTGTCGGGGGCGCCGCGGGCTTCGGGCTCGAGAAGCCCGGGACAAACGGCCGATCCGACCGGGGCCTGATCCATGTGGCCGTTCAGCAAGATCACCGCCCGTCAGCGCGAGATTCGCAAGAATCTTACGGGCCGCAGCGCGCCGTGGTGGCGGCGGCTGTCGGCGGCCGTCGACTGGCGCGCGACGACGCTGACGGTGGCGGCGATCGTGGTCTCCGGAGTCATCCTGAATCTCGGGGGCGACACGCTGCTCCAGCGCGAGGGCGAGATGCTCCAGCGCCCGATCGTCGCGCGGGTCACCGTCGCGGTTCCGGATCCCGACCGAACGGCGGAAAAGCGCAACGAGGCCCGGCTGCGCTCGCCGGCGTATTACGTGCTCGACCGGTCGCTGGTCGAACTGGTGCGCGGGCGGCTGATGAACGCGGTGAATGCGGCCCGTGCGCTCCAGGCCGATCCCGACCGCCTGCGGGCCGAAGCCTCGAAGGACAATCTCTTCCTCAGCGATGAGGCCCTGGCCGAAATCCTGCGCCTGACCGCCGAGAGCGAGGGCGAGGTCTGGCGGCAGGTCTTCTCCGGCGTCATCAACGCGCTGGTCGAAGTGCCGCTGGTTGAGGTGACGGATCAGTCGCGCCGCCTGCTCGCCGCCGAGGCCGCGTTGGTCGATCCCGATAGCCCGGAGACGGTGCGCCGGGTGCCGATCATCGAGTACGGCGGACAGCGCAGCCTGCGCTTCGCGAACAACCCGGAAGACGTGCGCTTCGTCGCGGCCCGGGCGGCGTCCGTCGTGGTGGCGCCGCTGCGGCCGGGCGTGGAGCGCATGGTTCTGGACCTGCTGATGGGCGAGACGGAGGGCGGCGCCCCGCGGCCGGTGTACCGCTACGACCCGGAGCGGACGACGCGCGCCGCGCGGGCGGCGGCCGAGGCCGTCCCGCTGGAGACGATCGTCTACCCGGAGGGGACGATCCTGGCGGACGCCGGCCCGATTGACCACCTGGAATACCGGCGGCTGGAGTTCGAGCACGAGGCGTATCTGGCGTCGCGAGGCGCGGCGTCGGCGCTGTCGCAGTTGCGCGACCGCGGCGTGCTCGGGCGCTGCGCACTGGCCCTGCTGGTGGTGCTGGGGCTCTTCTCATACATGGCGTTTCAGCGCAGCAGCCTGGGGGCGCCGTTTCAGCAGACGCTGGTGGTCGGCGTGCTGCTGGCGATGCTCGGCGGCGCGCGGGCCGCGTTCGTCGCCGGACCGGCGCCGCCGACGCTGGCCTTCGGGTTCCAGGCGCTGGCGGCGGCGGTGCTCACGATCGTCTTTCCGCGCGGGCCGGTCTTTGCCGCGTGCGCGGCCCTGGCTACGCTGATCACGCTCGCCATCCGCCAGGAGACGCCGCTGCTGATCTGCCTGCTGGCGGCGTCCGGGCCGTTCGTCATGCAGCTCAGCGACGTGCGTTCCAGGGGTGTGATCGTCCGCGTCGGAGTCCTGGCGGCGGGGCTGGCCTTCGTCACGGTCTGCGCCGTCGGATTGACGAACCAGCAGACCCTGGCGTTCGCCGTGCGCGACGCGGCGTGGGCCGCGGGCGCGACGTTGCTCGCGGCCTTCGTGGCGGAGGGGCTGCTGCCGGTCATCGAGCGCGCCTTCCGCATCAGCACGAGCATGACGCTGCTCGAGTGGTGTGACTCGTCGAAGCCGCTGCTGCGCATGATGGCGGCCGACGCGCCCGGGACGTACAACCACAGCCTGCTGGTCGGCACGCTGGCACAGTCGGCGGCGGAAGCGATCGGCGCCAACGGCCTGCTTTGCCGCGCAGGGTCGCTGTATCACGACATCGGCAAGATCAACAAGCCCGAGTACTTCGTCGAGAACCAGACGCCGGGCGTCAGCCGCCACGAGCGTCTCTCGCCCGCGATGAGCCTGCTGATCATCGTCGCACACGTGAAGGACGGCGTCGAGATGGCCCGGCAGTATCGCCTGCCGCAGAGCCTGCGGCCCTTCATCGCCGAGCACCACGGCACGACCATCGTCGAGTATTTCTACCATGCGGCGAACAAGCTGCGCAAACCCGGTGACCCGGAGGTGGCCGAGGCCCAGTTCCGCTACCCCGGGCCGAAGCCCCAGTCGCGCGAGACCGCGATCGTGATGCTCTGCGACGGCGTCGAGGGGGCGGTGCGAGCCATGACCGAGCCCACGCCGGGGCGCATCGAGTCGGTCGTCAGCGAGATCGTGCAGAAGCGGCTGCTCGACGGGCAGTTCGACGAGTGCGACCTGACGTTCCGCGAGCTGGCGGTGGTCGAGAAGAGCCTGGTGCGCAGCCTGAGCAGCCTGTACCACGCGCGCATCGCCTACCCCGAGAGCGAGAAGAAAGGCGACGCGCGCGGCGAGCCGGCGACCGAAGACAGCCGCGTCATCTCGCTGTCGCGCTCGCGCGGCTAGCCCCCCGCGCACCGGTCGCAAGGCACGCTAGGGCGTTGGTCCCGAGCGCGCTGCTTCGAGCGCGCTGGCCAGACCAGTGACCAGCCGGGCATAGCTCTCGAGACTATGCTCACCAAGCGCCCGCGCGGCGTCGCCGGCGGCCAGGTCGCGCGCCTCCGCCAGGAAGCGCTCCGCCGCGTCCACGTCGCCCAGGACCAGCGCCAGGCGCGTGCGCGCGACCAGCACGCCGAAGTAGATGTCCAGCGGGCGCGTATCCCGGGGATCGAGCTCGCGCAGCCGCGCCGCCCTGCGGACGGCGTCTTCCATGTAAACCAGGGCCTCTCGCGGCTGGCCGGCTTCTACGAGCAAATCGGCCAGGTCGCGCGACGTCGTGCAGGCGGTCTCGACGTACAGGCGATGATTGGGCGTGTCGCTCGCCAGCTTGATCGCCGCGCCATGCGCCGCTCGCAGGTACGACTCGACGGCCGGGAGGTCGCCGCGGCGCTTGGCGAGCTGGGCCATGAGAACGTTGATGGCGACGACGCCGTGCCGGGTGGCGTGCCGCTCGGGCGCCCGTTCGAGCAGGCGCGTGGTGATGGCCAGGCGCTCGGCGAAGTGCGGCTCGGCCGCGTCGAGATCGTCGAGCACCATGGCCAGGTTGCCAAGGCGATCGTGACTCCAGGCCAGGTTGTCGAGGAACCAGACCGAGTCCGGATGCGCCGCGGCGAGTCGGCGATCGATGTCGAACGCCTGGCCGTAAAGGTCGCGCGCAAGATCCCATTCCGCCCATCCGAGATGAACATCTCCGACCTTCACGAGCGCGATCGACACGCGCGCCTCGTCGGCGGGCGATGCGGTGCGCCGGGCCGCCAGCCCGCGATACAACCCGAGCGCCTCGCGGCGCAGCGCCAGGGCTTCGGCGTCACGCCCGGCACGGAGCAGCGCGTCGGAATAGTAAGTCAGCACCACGGCGTGGTCGTCGATAAGGTCGGCGTCGTCGGGCGCGTGCCGGCGAAGCGCGACGATCTGCGCGCGCAGGCGCTCCAGCAGCGCCCGGCGGATCTCCGCCGTGCCCGCCACCGAGTCCAGGCCGGCGACCACGTCGCGCACGAGAAACCGGGCGGACTCCGTCGTTTCGGCTGAGCGGCGGCGCAGCTCTTCGTTCGCGCGCCGCGCCCGGTGCAGACCCAAGCCGGTGCCCAGCGCGCCGCCGATGACGGCGATCATCGTCAGGGCGGCGAGGGCGACGGCCACCGGATTGCGCTGGGTGAACTTGCGCGCGGCGTAGAGCAGACCTGGCGGGCGTGCTCGAACCGGCCGATGCTCGAGAAAGGCGCGCAGATCGTCGGCGAAGGCGGCGACCGACCCATACCTTTCGGCAGGGTCCTTGGCCAGCGCCTTTTCGAAGATCAGGCTCAAGTCGCCACGGCACGCCGGATTGACCGCACCCAGCGCTGGCGGCGTCCGCGTCTGGATCGCTCGAATGGCGCTGAGCTGAGACAGCCCCGCCACGCCGAGCGGCGGGCGTCCGGAGAGCAGCTCGAAGCCGATGGCGGCGAGCGCGTATACGTCGCTGCGGGTGTCGATCACGCAATCGGGGTCGAGCTGGTCCGGGCTCATGTAAGCCAGCGTGCCGAGCACGTGGTGATCACGGGTCACGAATGCGCCGTCGGCGTCGGACGGGCCCAGCTGGCGCGCGATGCCGAAATCGAGCACGCGCGGCCGCCCGGCGCCGCCGCCATCTTCGACGAGGATGTTCGCAGGCTTCAGGTCGCGGTGGATGATCCCGCGCTGATGCGCGTACTCGACGGCGTCGCACACGCATAGGAGCAGTCTGAGTCGCTCCGCGCGGTCGAGGGCGCGCTCGTTCGCGAATGCCGTGAGCGGGCGTCCCTCGATCAGCTCCATCGCGAAGTAGGGGACGTCGGCATCGCGCTCGCGGGCGACGCCGGCGTCGCAGATCTGCGCAATTCCGGGATGCCGGAGCCGGCTCAGAAGGGCGATCTCGCGCCGGAAGCGCAGGAGGGCGGTGGCGTCGGTGCAGGAGGCGCGCAGGACCTTGAGGGCAACGGACCGTGTGGGGCTGCCCTGCCGGGCCCGATAGACCACGGCCATCCCGCCGGCGCCCAAGAGGCCGTCGATCTCATACGGACCGATGCGCTCGGGTGCGTCGCCGGGCGCGCCGCCTACCGTCGGTGATTCCGGGCTCTCGGGTGAGCCGGCAACGGTCGGGTCGTCCCAACGGAGCAGCGAGGCGACCTCGTCGAACAGCGCCGCTTCATCCGCGCACGCCTTCCTCAGGAACGCGGCCCGATCCGCCGCGTCGATCTCGACGGCCGCCTTGAACAGCCCCATTACCCGCTCGTGGCGCTCCGGGTTCATGGTCGCGGGGGGTGCCGGGGTTCGGGCGGGCCTGCGCGGGCCGGTCCGGGGTGCACGGGCGCGGCGGTGTTGTTAGCCGCCAGCTCGCGGCGCAGCCAGGCCTTCGCCCCGCGCCAGTCGAGCTGGACGCTGCGGCGCGACACGCCGAGCTCGGCCGCGATCTCATCCTCGCTCAATCCGGCCAGGAAGCGCAGCTCAACGACGCGCGCCTGCCGCGGTGAAAGCGCCGCCAGACGCTCGATCGCGTCGTGCAGCTCGGTCAGATCTATTGTCGCGCGCGGCAGGGCCAGGGCGCGCGTGTCGAGCAACAGCCGCTCGCGCTGTCCGCCGCGCTTCACCGCCCGGCGTCCGCGAGCGTGGTCGATGAGCACGCGCCGCATCTCGCCGACGGCGGCGGCGACAAACCGCGTGCGGCTGAGCGGATCGAGGCTGGTGCGCGCCAGCCGCAGGTACGCCTCGTGCAGGAGGGCCGTGGGTTGAAGGAGGCCGTCGTGGCGCTCGCGCCGGAACAAGCACGACGCGGCGTGCCGCAACTGGTCGTACAGCGTGCTCTGCAACGCATCACCGCGTGCGGACAACGACACGTGCAGGCCCCTCTCCGTCGTCGAGTGTTGCTGTTACGGTACGTCCACTCCCCATGCAAACGGACTCTTCGTCATGATACCACGCGGCCGCGGGGACCGTCTGCCCCGTGTTCTCGGTTAAACCGATCCCAAGCCGGCTCCGACGCGGCGCTTGCTGGCCGGCTCAACGGGAGATCGTCCGGCGCAACCGCTTCCTCACGGGCGCGGCTCGGATCGGGCGAAGCCTCGCTGCCTGGCTCGGACCATACAGGAGCCTCCGCCGCTTGCGCGTTCATTCTTCGCCGGGCCTTCGCGCGTAGCGCGGCGAAACGGCGACGTAGGGGCGTCCGAGCAGCTTCTTGATGAGCACGACTTCGCCCATGTCGTTGCCCTCGTGCACGTGGCCGACGTATTGCAGCACGTACCCGACCACCAGCAGCCCCGCCGGCCGCCACCACAGCCCCCACCACGCCGGGTCGGCCTGCGCCAGCCAGAGCTGCCACACCGCCAGCACGACGGCGGCGATCGTGAGCGGAATGCCGATCGCATGCAGCACGAGCGACGGCGTGCTGCGATGCCGCTCAAGCCAGTTGCTCAGCCAGCGTGGCGCTTGCATGAAGCGGATGCTAACGCAGATTTCCATTGGGCGGCGCCCGGCGGTGCAATAGGCTGCGAGGATCAAGTCGCGCGGCCGCGGCCGGCCCCACGAAACCGTAGCGGCCGCGCCTGTCCGGCGGCAGGCGCCGGCCCAGACCTCAGCCGCGCGGCGTCCTTTGCCGGTACAGCCCCTGCTCGCAAGCCGTCACGAACTTCTCGGCGTGCATCTTGAGCGCCTCCCAGTGCTGGCGGATGTGCTCCGCCTCGTCCGTTGTGATCACGCCGTCGTTCTCGATGCTGCGGCTGATCGACGCCAGCAGCTCGCCGAACTGCTGCACCACCCGCTGCGTGGCGCCGAGCATCTCGCGATCCGCCGCTCCGGGCGTCACCTGCGGGTTCTTCACGAAGAAGCCGCCGGCGGCGTGGCAGATCCAGTTGACGAGGTCGGCGTCCCCGGTGAGGTCGTAGATGACCTTGATGCGGTCGAGCGGGTTGCGCGCCCCGGAGGCGGTCGGGTCGTCGCCGGGCGACTCCTGGCACCACTTGTACACCAGCGCCGCGCTCAGGTTCAGCCGCGCCGCCAGGGCCTTGACGCCCACCCGCTCGGTCGCGTTCCGCAGTACTTCCCATGACTTCACGCGTCACCTGCGTTTCGGTTGGTTTCGCATTCCGACTGGTCCGTGTCGGCAGGCTGTCCGTCTGTCAGAATGACCGGCGAGACGCCGGTTCCACGGACGGCAAGGGCATTCTCCGACGGCTGGTCGCACCCTGACCGGCGATACCAGGATACGCCCGCGGCCGCCTTTATGCGCGGCCGCGGCCGCATTGTGAAACTGCCGTCGCAGGTCGTCAATGCCCCGGGGCGCAAGCGCGTGCCGGCCGCGAGACTGGACGAAGCAATCGCGAACGTCGGAGCCGGGCTGTCGCCGGAGCGGCCTCAAGCCGGACACCTGGGGCTATCCCAAGAACCCGCTCCGAGCCGCGCCCGTGAGGAAGCGGTTGCGCCGGACGTTCCACCGGGTCTGATGGTTCATGCAACCGTCTCTTACGGGCGCGGCTCGGATCGGCTCCTGGACCTTACGTCACGGCAGCTCGTGAATGCGGGCGGCGATCTCCGCGGCGCGCGCCGGCGTCAGCTCGAAGACGTTCCCGATCCCGTTGTGACAGCGCAGACACACGTAGTCCGTCGGCACCGACGCGCGGCCTTGCGCGTCGAGCCGGACGTGCGTCCCGTTGTCGGTGAGGAAGGCGTCAGCCCCGCCCGCGTCGGCGGCGATGCGGAAGATGTGCGTGCGCGTGTCGCCGACGCGCGCCGCCGGGCCGACGGCGCCTGCCGGCGCCTTGCGGCCGGCGAGCGTGGCGTACGGCATGTGGCAGCTCTCGCAGCCCAGCGTCTCGCTGTACGCGCCGCGCGTGAACAGCGCCCCGCCGTGGCCAGCCATCGTGACGTCCGTGTGGCAGGCGCGGCACTCGTTGCGGATCGCGGTGGCGCGGTCGTATGTAACCGAGCGGTGCGGGTCGTGGCAGATGGTGCAGGCGAAGGCGGCGTGCCCGCCGCTGGCCGCCAGCTCGTTGGCTTGCTGCTCGCTGCGCGCGAAGCCGTCGCGGGCCAGGATGAGCGAAGCGTCGCCCGCCGGGCCGGCGTGGCACTGCTTGCACGTCTGCGCGCCGTCAGGATCGACGAAGATGCGCTCGCGGCGGATGACGACCTGGCCGGCCTGCGTGCCGAAGTGCCCGCCGCCGGGGCCGTGACACGCCTCGCACTGCACACCACCCTCGTGCCACGCACCGGCGAGGCCGGGGCGATTGTCCTGAAAGCTCGGCGCATTCGCGTCGAACGGGGCCGGGCCGGTCGTGTGACAGCGGAAGCATGAGTAGTCGTAGGGCAGGGGGGCGACGCGATCCGGCTCGTACTCCGTGAAGCCGGGCTCGATACCGCCGGGCGCGAACGGCAGGCCCCACTGCGTGGCGGCGCCTGTTTCGCCGGTCGTCAGCAGGTATCCATCCTGGTCGACGAAGTTCGCGATTCGGCGATAGCCGCCGACGACGTAGCGGATGTCCGGCCAGGCGAAGCCCGCGGGCGGATCGGGCACGCCGGCGTTTGCCGCCTCGGCCGGAAACGAGGGGGCGGCGCGCTCGATGCGCGTCAGCACGCGTCCGTGGCCGTGCAATCGAAAGGCGGCGGCCTGGTCGGCGTGACACTGCGCACAGGCGGATGCGCCGACGTACGCCGCGTTGGCGTTGGTCTTGTCGTCGAGATTCTGGTAGCCGGGGAGAGGGGGCGTCTGCGGAATACAGGCCGCGGGCAGCGCCAGCGCGAGGACCGCGAGCGGTGCGGACAGAAGAATGACGCGTTGCATAGGGCGGATCGTAACGCGAAGAGGGCAGGTGCGTCAGGCCGGGCTGGGGAGCGGCCCGTGCGAGCCGCCCGCAGGCGGGTCCTGAATCGGCCGGGCGACCGGAGGCGGCTCGGCGCGACGGCGCTCGTTCTCGGCGGCGATCAGGTCGGCGATGGTGGGGCGGTCGATGGTTTCGCCGGCCATGATTCGGCGGACCTCCTCGCCTTCGAGAGTTTCGTACTTGAGCAGGGCGTCGGCGATGGCCTTGAGCTGCTCGCGGTGCTCGTTGACGAGGCGGCGCGTGTCGGCATAGGCCTCGTTGACGATACGCTTGACCTCTTCGTCGATCAGGCGGGCCGTTTCCTCGGAGAACTCCTTGGCCAGGCCGAACTCGACGGCGCGGCCGCGGGTGGCGGACTCGTCGCCGTAGTAGACGAATCCGAGCTGCTCGCTCATTCCCCACTGGGTGACCATGTAGCGGGCGATGGTGGTGGCCTGCTTGATGTCGTTGGCGGCGCCGGAGTTGACGTCGTGGCCGAGGACCTCCTCGGCGATGCGGCCGGCGCAGGTGACGCGCAGGAGGGCCTCGGCGTATCTGCGGCTGTAGGCGAGGCGGTCCTTCTCCGGCAGGGAGAAGGTGACACCCAGGGCCGGGCCGCGCGGGATGATGCTGACCTTGTGGACGGGGTCGGCGTCCTTCAGCAGCGACTGCACCAGGGCGTGTCCGGCCTCGTGGTAGGCGGTCAGGAGGCGGTCTTTCTCGTCGACGACGCGGCTGCGCTTGGCACGGCCCCAGCGGACCTTGTCACGCGCTTCTTCGAGGTCGTCGAGCTCGACGGCGTCCTTGCCCGCGAGCGTGGCGAGCAGGGCGCTTTCGTTGATGATCGCCGCGAGGTCGGCGCCGCTGAACATCGGCGTGGCGCGGGCGAGGCGCTGGAGCTTGGGCTCGACGGGGGGGGCCAGCTTGATCTTGCGCGCATGCACGCGAAGGATCTCGAAGCGGCCCTTCACGTCGGGGAGCGGGACGTAGACCTGGCGGTCGAAGCGCCCGGGGCGGATCAGCGCCGGGTCGAGCACGTCGGCGCGGTTCGTCGCGGCGATGACGATCACCTGGTCGCTGCTCTCGAACCCGTCCATCTCCACCAGGATCGCGTTCAACGTCTGCTCGCGCTCGTCGTGCCCGCCGCCGTTGTAGCCCATGCCCCGCCGGCGTCCGACGGCGTCGATCTCGTCGAGAAAGACGATGCAGGGCGAGTTCTCCTTGGCCTGGCGGAACAGGTCGCGGACGCGGCTGGCGCCCACGCCCACGAACATCTCGACGAAGTCGCTGCCGCTGATGGAGAAGAAGGGCACGTCGGCCTCGCCGGCGATGGCCTTGGCCAGCAGCGTCTTGCCGCAGCCCGGCTCGCCCACCAGCAGCACCCCGCGCGGAATGCGCCCGCCCAGCCGCGCAAAACGCTTGGCGTTCTTGAGGAACTCGACAATCTCGTAGACCTCTTCCTTGGCCTCCTCGATGCCCGCGACGTCGGCGAAGGTGACGTTCGTGTGCTCCTTGGTCGTGATGCGATGCCGGCTGCGGCCGAAATTACCCAGCATGCCCGCGCCGGCGCCGGTCTGGCGAAGCTGCCGGAACACGAGAAAGTACAGGATGGCGATCACGAGCACCCACGGCAGCATCGTGATCAGCACCGTTACCCAGTGGCTTCCGCTGCGCTCGTCAACCAGCTCGACCGGGCGCTTGGCGCCCTTCGAGAGCCGGTTCAGCTTCTCCTCGAACTCCGTGAAGTTCGTCGTGCCCACGCCGGGATACTGGACCTCGAACTCCTTGGTGGCGATCGGCCCGTTGCTGGGCGGGCTGATCAGGTCGCCCGTGATGCGGTCGGTGTCGCGCACCACCACGCGGACGACCTCGCCGTTCTCCACGTGCCGCCAGAACTGCGTGATCGAGAGCTTGTTGGCGCCGCTCATGTTGCGGCTCAGCATGAAGATCACGACCAGCAGCAGCAGGACGACCAGCACCCAACTGAACGCCCCGCGCGGCATGCGCGCCTGGGGCGGACGCATCGGGCCGCCGGGGTCGTTTCGCGGCGGGTTCGGCGGCAGCTCTTCCTTTGCCATCAGAGTCTCTTACGGCCTGCGGACGGCAGCCCGACTACCAGTCCTGGTACATGCGGCGAATAATGCGCTGCGCCAGACGATCCACCGCCTTCTGCTGGGCGAACGCCTCGCTCTCGCCGACGGGCGGCGTGTAGTCCACCCCTTGCAGCAGCAGCGGCTGCTCAAAGAGCAGCTCGCCCGAGCGCTGGTCCTTCCATTCGACCCGCAGCACGAGCGTCAACTGCGTCTCGCGCGGGCGCCGCGTCCGAACGTCGGGCGCGAAGGCCGCCTGCCGCTCCTCCACCAGTTCGCCCCTCAGTATAGTATCCGCCCGCTCTTTCGGGGCGAGCCGGTAGGGCGTGTCGGCCCCGATGCGTTTTTTAACGGCCTCTGTCAGGTTGAACTCGATGTCCCGCCGGAACTCGCGCGAGTCGAAAATCTCAACGTACACCGTCTCGACGTCGCTGCGGAACGGCCCCTTGGTGCTATACCCGCAGCCGGCGGCGGCCAGCCCCGCCAGCAACACGCTCACCGCCAGCCCAACCCTCACGGCTCGCCCTCCCCACCGGGGTGCGCGGCGGGTTCGACCTGGCCGCGATCCGCGCCGCCCGGCTCCAGGTCGACGCCGAGCGCGTGCAGGCGACGCCGCGCGTGGTCCTCGGCCAACGTCCCTGGCCAGTCGCTCAGGATGAGCCTGTAGTAGAAGATCGCCGCACCGGATTGGCGCGTCCGCTCATACCAGCGGGCAATGTCGAGGTCCTTTGCGGCCCGCTGCTCGCGGATGCCGTCGAGCCGCGCCGCGACGTCCTCGCGCCGCGCCTCCGCCGGGTAATTGGCCCGGAGTTGGCGGTAGCGCTCCTCGGCCTGAAGCAGCGCGCGATCCTGGAACCGGATGCCGGGGAAAGCAGCCTCGGCGGCGACGGCTGAGCGCAGCAGCGCGAAGGCCGTGTAGCGGCCGCTGGGGTACTCGCGGGCGAGGTTGGCGTACTCGTCCTGGGCGATCGCGACGTTGCCACGCTCGAACTCGAAGTCAGCCCGAAGCTTCAGCGCGTCCTCCGCCAGCCGCGTCCCTGGGGCGCGCTCCCAGATGCGGCCCAGGATCTCGACGCCGTCGTCGTACGCCGGGATGCGGAATATCTTCCACAGCCAGCGTGGCTTGCCCGCCAGAAAAGCCCGGGCCACGTCCATCTGCCGCTTCAGCGCCTCGTAGTACAGCTCGCCGCCGGCGTTCTCGACCGCGATCTCGAAGTGCTCGTAGGCGGCGTAAAAATCCGTCTGCTGGAAGTACGTCTCGCCCAGCAGCAGCTCGGCCTCGGCGTAGCGCTCGGCGTCGCCCTCCGTCTTCATCCACTCCCGGATCTGCCGCCGCGCCGTCCGCCAGTCGCCGCGGGCCAGCTTCGCGCGCGCCTCAGACAGGGCTTCGACGGCCTCTGTCGCCGGTTGGCTGGTGGCGACCCACGTATCTGACAGTGGGTCGAGCCGCTGGCGTTCGCGCGTCTGGATACTCTGAGCCTGCGCGGCCTGCGCAAACATGATCAGCAGCACCGCCCGCCCTGCCAAACGCGTCCCTGAGAGCATGCGGCGATTATAGGCCCCGCGGGCGGCCGGCTCAAACGACACAGGCCTCACGGCGGCGCCATCGAGACGCATGCTCGCCGACCGGCTCCGAAATCAGACTGGCAGCCCAGGCCGCTGCCCCAAGTTTTCAAGCGCCGGCGCGCCGGCTTAGAATCCGCCCGGCGATAGGCCGCGGCGCTGCCGCCGGCCCGAGGTGATTCCATGGATTCATCGCTGCGGACGAGGGACATCGCGGGTTCACGAGAGCTGACGCTGAACCGCCCGGAGTGCCGCAATGCGCTTTCGCGCGACCTGATCCGCCGACTCACGGCGGCGTTGCGTGAGGCGGAGGCCGACGCGCGCGTGCGAAGCGTCATCGTCACCGGGACGCCGCCCGCGTTCTGCGCGGGGCTGGACCTTCGCGAGGTGGTGGGCACGACGCGTGAGCAGGCTGAGCGCGACAGCAGCGAGCTGCTTGGCTTGCTTGAGACCCTCGACAACCTTCCCAAGCCGGTCATCGCCGCGGTCAACGGTCCGGCGGTCGCGGGCGGGGCGGGGCTGGCGTCGGTGTGCGACCTGGTGCTGTGCGGCGAGTCGGCGGTCATCGGCTACACCGAGGTCAAGCGCGGCCTGATCGCGGCGATCGTGATGTCGTACCTGCGCCGCCTGGTCGGCGAACGGCAGGCCAAGTACCTGCTGCTGACCGGACAGACCGTCTCGGCCCGGCGCGCCGTTGAGATCGGGCTGGCGACCGAGGTTGTGGCCGATGCCGAGCTGCTCGGCCGTGCCCGGTTCTATGCCGAGATGTTTGCCACCTACGCGGCCGGCCCGCTGGCCCAGACCAAGGCCTTCTGGAGCCGCATCCGGTCCATGCCGCACGACCAGGCCGCTGAGGCGGGCCGCCGGCTTAACGCCGAGATGCGCCTGGCGCAGGAATCGCAGGCGGGGGCCTCGACGTTTCTGAAGCGCTAGCGCCCCTGGCGCCGCCGGGGCGCGAGCCGCGGCGATGGCCTTTGACAGGGGCGTGATCCGGCATATACTTGTGGATTCACTGTCCGCCGAGGCGGCGGCCGGCCGAGAGGTGATTGAGATGTCTCGTTTCTGCCCTTATACCGGCAAGCGAACCGTGGCGGGCCGCTCATGGACCCGCCGCGGCAAGGCCAAGTACCTGGGCGGTGTCGGCCGCAAGGTCACGGGAATCGCCAAGCGCAAGTTCAAGCCGAACATTCAGAAGGTCCGCGCCCTGGTGGACGGCAAGGCGGTCCGAATCCGCGTCAGCGCCAAGGCGATCCGCATGGGCCTGATTGTCAAGCGCCCGCGTCGGGAGCGGCCGCAGCCCGTGGAAGGCGCCGCCTAGGGGTTCGATTCGAGCCGCGGCCCGCGAGGAAGCCGGGACGCTTCCAGTCGCCGCCGCGTCTTCGTCACGTCGCCCATCCCCACGCCCGCCGCGGGAGCGCTGAAACCGCCATGAGCGTCCAGATTGACGAATCCCTGGTCCGCCGCATCGCACGCCTGTCGCGCCTGGCGCTGGACGACGGCGAGGTCGCGCTGTTCACGCGGCAGCTCGGCGACATCCTGCGCTACGTCGAGCAGCTCGAGAGCCTTGAGACTGAGATCGCCGCGGATGCCGTCGACGCGTCACCGTCACATGCGAACACGTGGCGCGAGGACGAGCCCGGTTGCTGCCTGACGCCCGAGCAGGCGCTGGCCAACGCGCCGCAGTCCCGCAATGGCTGCTTCATCACGCCGGCGGCGCTCGATCAGACCAGCGGCGCCTAGTCGCCGGTTGCGAGAATTCGACTTGCCGCTCGCGGGGCGCCGCACAGGCTGACACACTGGGCCACACTCTTCCTTCAGCGTATCTGCTGGCCGGTGGAAACTCTCGCGCGAGCGCGCCCTCGGAACGGCGCACGGCTGCGGCCCTAAGCCGGGCCGATATAAATTGGTGCAACAATTACTTTGTCTTGACAAATCAACCGAGGCAGGCTACGGTGGATGGCATGAACATCCGCCAGGCGATGCACGGGCTGCTCGCGTCGTACCCGCGCATCTTCATGGCCTGCCACCGCGAGCACCGCCGCCACCCGCGGACGGGCACGCGGGTGAGTTATCAGCAGGCCATGATCCTCGACCACCTGGACCAGCGCGATCCCGTCAGCGTCTCTCGCCTGGCCCGGCACATGGGCGTCACGCCCTCGACCATGTCCCTGAATCTCGACCGGATGGAACGCAGCCGCCTGGTGCTTAGACGACGGGACCGCGGCGACGCACGCCGCGTGCTCGTCACGCTGTCGGCCGCCGGTGCCCGGGTGAAAGAGGATCGGCAGGTCCTGGACCCGCAGTGTGTGCGCCGACTCCTGAGCGCGCTCACCCCCGAGCAACGGGAGACCGCGATCACGGGGCTTCGGCTGCTCGCACACGCCGCGGACGCCATGATCGAAGGTTCCGCCGGTGAGCGCCGGTCGGACCGGTCGGCTCGCGACGGGGATAGTCATTGGCATGCACCCTTGGGGAGGCGTCCATGAACTGGACTCTTGTCGCACTGCTCGCAATACCAGGTCTGATGATGGGGCTGCTTTCGGTCATGGGCCACACACGCGGCATCGAGCCGTACCTTTGGCTCGTGCTTGCCGTGTTCGCCACGCTGGTCATCGCGCGGACCGCCGGCGAGCGATACTTCCTGCACGGGCTGGCTGTGGGGATCGCCTGGGGTGTCCTCAACGGCCTGGTCGCCACCGGCCTGTTTTGGGTCTACGCCCGGCACAACCCCGAGGTGATGCAGCGCGTGCAAGCCGGCGGAGCCAGGATTGCGCCGCAGGCGATGTTCCTGATGAGCGCCCCGCTGATCGGCCTGGCGACCGGCGTGGTCCTCGGGCTGCTCTGCTGGGGCGTGTCGCACGTTATCCAGCCCGCTCCTCCTGATCGAATCTGGCCAGCGTTGACGGACGAGAAGGGCGAATGACGCGCACGACGGGCGAACGGCGTAGCAACGCGTCCAACAGGCAGCCTCGTCGGAGCGGGGCGAGGGGTGGCCGGTGCGCTGCGGACGCAACGGTCGGCTGTTAACGCGCGAAACGGATAGCGCGGGGGCGGAAAGCGCGCCCAGAACGGGCCGCCAGCGCGTGAGCGGCCCAACATGGGGCTCTCTCTCCCGGGGGCGACGCGTGAACTCGTCGGTCGCCGGACTCGCGAGTTGCTGTCCCCACCCTACGGCCTACCGCTCTACGGCCCGCCGCGCTCGGCAGCCAGCAGCCGGTCCAGCAGCGCCAGGGCCTCATCGCGGCTGGACAGCCGCTCGTCGAGCTGCGCCGTGTAAACCGCATCCAGCACGCGCTTGTACACCGGCCCGGGCGCGACGCCCCGCTCCTGCAAGTCGACGCCGCTGACCAGCGGCGGCGGGGCAACGGCGTCGGCGCGGATCGCGGCGAGGCGCGCGTCGAGACGCCGCATCCGCGCGTCGTGCGCCTGTGCCAGGCGGGCCCGGGCGCCGGCCAGTTGCCGAAGCAGCGGAAACGCCGCGTGCGCCATCAGGCGCTTGAGCGCCGCCAGCGGTAGCGCATCGGGCTCGTCCAGGTCGCCCTCGTGCGCAGCCAGCCAGAGCACGGTCTCGCGCTGCTCGTTCGAGCAGGTCAGATCGCGGCAGATGCGCTCGATCTCCGGCGGCTCGCGCCCGAGCAGCAGTGCCCGCAGGCCGACCTCCGCCGGCGCGTCCGCCGGAAGCGCGGCGAGCAGGGCCTCTACCTCGCGAATCCGCGGTGCGGACCAGCTCGTCCCCGGCCACAGGTGGGGGAGAAGCCCATGCTCGGCCATCAGGGCAAACGCAGGGCGGCGGCTGTCGTGAGCCAGCATGCGCTCAAGCTCGTCGCGCACACGCTCCGCCGCCACGCGCGCCAGCAGCGACGCCTGCTCGGTCATGGCGGCCGCGGTCGGCGGATCGAGGGCGAAATCCAGCCGGGCGGCGAAGCGCACGGCGCGCAGCAGCCGCAGGTGATCTTCGGAGAAGCGCGCCCGCGGATCGCCGATGGCGCGGATCACGCGGGCGCAGAGATCCGCCTGGCCGCCGACGAAGTCGATCACGACGCCGCGCTGCGGATCGTAGAACATGCCGTTGATCGTGAAGTCGCGACGGTTGGCGTCGGCTTGGGCATCGCCGAAGGTGACGCTGCTCGGGTGTCGCCCGTCGAGATAGCAGCCGTCGGAGCGGAATGTCGCGACTTCGACCCAGCGGCCCAGGCTGCGGGCCAGCACGACGCCGAACTGCGCGCCGACCAATCGCGTGGGCCGCAGCAGGGCGCAGACGCGATCGGGTGTGGCGTCGGTCGCCACGTCGTAATCGGCGGGCTCGAGGCCGAGCAGCAGGTCCCGCACGCAGCCGCCGGCCAGCAAGGCCTCGTGCCCCGCCTCGCGCAGCAGGCGCGCCACGCGCAGCGCCGGCCGAGCGCCAGGCGGCAGCGTCCGCGGCAAGGGTCGTTCGTCGGCGGGCGGATGGGTTCGAGCCGTCGAGGAAGCGCCGGGATGCGCTGAGGCGGCCGGCGGCGACGAATCGCCCGCGTTCGACGAATCCGGATTGCGGAAAGGGCGGCTCACGGTCGCATTCTAGCGCGCCGGCGGCCCGGCGCGGCACATGCAGGTTGTGCGTCCGTTTCGTCAAGCTGGCGCGCTGCCGGCGCCTTCCGCTCGTTAAGGCGGTTTGACGCTGCCCCGGCGGCTTCCTAATATCGCCCGTCTCCAGGCACGGCCCCCATCGTCTAGAGGCCTAGGACATCGGCTTTTCAAGCCGACGACACGGGTTCGAATCCCGTTGGGGGCGTGTTGTCAGCTAGTGTAGTGCCTCGAAATAACTGCCTGTCCCTATGCAGGGTGGGGCGGGCTTCCAGCCCGCCCGAGCGGGCAAGATGCCCGCTCCACCCATCCGTGCTACCGTCACATTTCTGCGAGGCACTACACTAGGCGCTTCCGCGCCGCGCTTCTCCCGCAGGCGCACAGCGCAGGCGCGGTGTCGGCCGACGAGATGGCTCCGCCGCCCCGCGTCGCGTTCAAGACAGCCACTCAAGGCGGGCGCCGGCGCAGCAGCGAGAGCGACGCCTCGCTTCGCGGCCGATTCTATTCCTCCGGCAGATAGCCGCCGCCGCCGGGGGTGCGGTGCTGTCGGCCACCGGGGGTTGGGCAGGGAGTCCCGCCGCCTGGGGTTGGACAGGGCGGGCGCTCCTCCTGACAGCAGTCGATGGTGAAGCGTTCGGTGACCTTCTTGACGTCACTGGTGGAGCCGACGGCCAGCCCGAGATCCCACGAGAACGGGCCGAGCCCAGGATTGAACCCGACGGACCAGCGCTTCTTCCAGATGATGGTGACTTTCACCTCCATCATGGCGCCGGTCTTGGGGGCTGGGCAGGCCTTGGCGACGGCCTCGTCCTGGGCCTCGACCCAGTCCGACTCGGTCACGCCGACGACGAGCACAGAGATGCCTTTGGAGTCGAGGTTGTTCTTGAGGTTGTAGCTCTTGACCGTCGCGTCGCCGTGCCAGGGCTCCTCGCACTTTGCTCCGCGACATTCCCAGTCGATGGTGACCTCGTACTCCATCTTGGCAACGAACCAGACGCCCTGCTTCTCCAGCCACTCGTCCTTGACCATCGTTCCCTTGAAGGTCTTCGTCCCCTTCGGGCAGAGGCCCAGCGGGTCGAGTTGCGACCACGGCGCGCCCGCCGCGTAGGCACAGCCGTTGCCCACCGCCATCGCGTCGCCCCAGATTCCGATCGCGTCGCGCGAGGTGAAGCGCCCCGCCAGCGGATCGAGGTAGCGCGTGCGGTAGTTGTACCAGGCGCTCTCCGGGTCAAACTCGCGGCCCGTGAAGCCGTACGGGTTGCCGCGCGGCGACGGCGCGCCCGGCAGCGGCGTCAGCAGCGCCGCGTGCAGCGGCGCGCCGTAGTCGTCGTACTCGTAGCGCTCGACCATCGCGCCGCCGGCGTCGCTCAGGCCGGCGACGTTGAACAGGTCGTCGGCGTGGTGGAAGTAGTCCTCCGCGACGGCGTCGCCGTTCGTGTCGCGGCGCATCGTCAGCACTTCGTCGACATAGAGGCCGTAGACGTAAGTCGCCAGCGTCGCGCCGCCGGCGTCCTGCTCCTCGATCACGCGCCAGCCGTCGTACAGGTAGCGCGTGGTCTGCGGCGTGCCGGTCGCGTCGACGACTTTCTCGATCCGCCGGCTGAGCGCGTCGTACGCGTAGTCGGTCTGGATGCCGCCGCGCGTGTGTCGCACCATGCGGTTGCGATAGTCGTAGGCGACCGTCGCCGCGGGACCGCCCCCGGCTGGCGCGGACTGCGTCAGGTTTCCGTTGCGGTCGTAGAGCCGGGCGTCGAAGGGCGTCTGGGTGTACTGGTTCATCTCGCAGTCGGCGGGCTCCGGCGTGTTGGGATCGCAGACGTAGGCGCCGGAGATGGACGGGGCGCCGCAGCCGAAGTCTCCGAGCAGGATGCCGAGGTCGCTCTGGTTGGTCTGGCCGTCGCAGTTGAGGTCTCCGGGGCAGAGGTTGACGCCGGCGGTGCAGCCGAAGTCGCCGAGGAGAACGCCGAGGTCGCTCTGGTTGGTGACGCAGTCGCCGGTGAGGTCACCGACGCAGGCGCAGGGTCCGCCGGAGACGGACGTGCGGTTGTGGGCACCGTCGAGCGTGTACTGCGTGTCGCGCTCGATGCAGCCGTTGGGGGCGGTGACGATCGTGCGTACGAGCCGGTTGGCGGCGTCGTAGGTGTAGTCGTGGGTGAACTGCGGCCCGCCGGCGCGGATGTCGCGGCGTTGCGTCTTGCTGTCGGCGCGGTCCCATGTGTAGGTGCGGTCGTCGAGCACGGTGCCGCTGCCGACGTGGGTGTGGCGCGTGCGGACGACGCGGCCGAAGCCGAAGTCGCCGGCGGGGTTGGGCACGCCGTCGATTCCGTCGTAGGTGTACTCGGTGCGGGTGCCATTTCCGAGGTCGCGGCGTTCGACGCGTGCCGGCCCGACGTAGCGGTATTCGGCGATGAGCTGCGGGGCGCCGGTGGTGTCGGTAATGGAGGCGATGCGGTTGAGCGCGTCGAAGGTGCTCGAAACGGCGCGTCCGCCCGGGTAGAGGCAGCCGGTGTGGTTGCCCATGCCGTCGTAGGTGCAGGCGACAGTGCGGCCGTTCTGCACGTCGGTGAGCAAGTTGCTGAGCGAGTCGTAGGTGCGCGTGACGAGGGCGTCGTCGTCTTCGGCGCGGACGATGCGGCCGAGGCCGTCGTAGGCGTATTCCTCGAACGTGGTGTCGCTGGAGACGCCGGGACCGAAGGCCGTGACGTCCTTGCGCGTCAGGCGGTTGTTGAGGTCGAACTGCGAGGCGACCACGGTGCCGTTGGCATCGGTCTCGCCGGTGCGGTTGTGGTGCACGTCGTAGCTGTAGAGGTTCTCGGCGCCGTCGGCGAACGTCTCGCGCACCTGGCGGTCGAGGGCGTCATAGACATACTGCGTAGTGTTGCCGTTGTCGTCGGTGCGGCTCACGAGGCGCGAGTTGTCGTCCCAGGCCTGCGTCGTGACGATGTCGGCCGGCTCGTTGGGGTCGGGACCGTTGCCGTTCATGTCGATCGTGGTGCGCAGCAGGCGGCTGAGGCCGTCGTACTCGTGGCGCGTCTGGCGGCCGAGCGCGTCGGTCTGGCGCGTGCGGTTGCCGCGTGAGTCGTACGCAAAGGAGAGCGTGTTCGCGACGCCGCCGGCGCCGTCGATCTGCTGCACGACGCGGTCGAGGGCGTCGTATGAGAACTCGATGACGAAGGGCTGATCCGGGGCGCCCGTGTCGGATTTGTCGGTCTGCGTGAGGCGCGTGACGTTGCCGTTGGCGTCGTAGTCGAAGGCGCGGGTGTTGCCGCGGGCGTCGGTCTGAAGCGCGAGGCGGTTGGCGCCGTCGTAGGCGTGGGCCAGAGCGTTGCCGCGGTCGTCGGTCTCCTGCACCGGCTGCGAGTTGTCGCTCCAGGCGGTCTGCATGATCGACCGGCCGGCCTGCTGCCCGCCGGGCAGCGGTGCGCCCGACCAGTCGAAGAAGTGGGTCTCGGTGCGGATGCGCCGGTCCATGGCGTCGTAGACGTACTCGATCTCGGAGAGGCGGACGTTTCCGCCCGCGCCGGGGACGTCCAGTTGCTCGCCGTCGACCCGGATGCGCGTGCGGTTGTGGTTGGCGTCGTACTCGTGGGTGGTGACGTTGCCCATCGGGTCGCTGGTGGCGACGAGCCGGTCGTAGCCGTCGTAGGCGTGGGTGGTGACGCGCGGCGACGGGGCGCCGACGCCCTGCGTCTCGCGCACGAGGTTGCGATTCTGGTCGTAGTCGTACTGCGTGGTCGTCTCGCCGGCGTCGCCCGCGGCGCGGATGTGCCGGAAGGGCAGGTCGCGCTCGTCGTAGAGCATCGAGAGGGTGTTGTTCGGCTGGGCGCCGTTGACGGCCTCCCCGCTGCGCGTCAGCGAGCGGTTGCGGTTCGCGTCATAGGCGAACTCGACGACGGCGGCATGGCCGGCGTCGACCTCGCGCGACTGGCGCACGACGTGGTTGAGCAGCTCGTATTCGTAGACCGTGCTGAAGTGCGCGTTGGGCTGCACGACGCCGCTCTCATCGACGTTCTGCACGTCGATGCGCACGACGTTGTTGTTCGCGTCGTAGTAGGTGTCGCGCTCGTATCGCACGCCGCCCACAAGCTTGGAGCGCGCCCGCACGACCTGGTTGAGCTGATTGACCTCCAGCAGCGTGTCGTTGCCGCGCGGGTCGATCCGCCGCACGACGTTGCCGAACGCGTCGTATTCGTACGCCGTCGTCAGGTTCAGCCCGCCGGCGTCGACGATCTCGGAGGCCCGGTAGCCCGTCTGCGGGCCGGTCGCGTAGTAGACGGACTCGTCGCGCCGCCGGTGGCCGCCGCCGGCCTCGTTTCCGGGCAGGACGTGAGCCGTGACCTGTCCGTAGGCGTTGTACTCCCAGTTTTCGACGATGCCCGCGATGCGGTGGCGGGTCTCGATGCGGTTGAAGTTCGCGTCGTAATCGTGCTCGGTGACGTTGCCGCGGCCATCCACGTGCCGCGTGACGAAGTTAGTCCCGCAGCAGCCCCCGCCCGCGGCGTATTCCCAGGTCTCGACGATCACCGCGGGTGTGCCGCCGAGCGGGCCGGCGTGGGTCTCGCGGCGGGTGCGATTACCGCGCGCCAGCGGGCCGTTGTTCGGGTCGTACTCGTTGAGGACGGTGCGGCCGTTGGCGTGCTGGGCCAGGGTGATGAGCCCGTCGGCGTTGTTCGTGTAACGCGACTCGAAATAGTCGGGGTCCGTTGGCCGCAGCTTGGCAGTGGGGCGGTTGGTCGTCAGCGTGGTCGGCTGGTCCGGATCGGCCCGGCCGGTGTACTCGCGCGCCATGACGCCGCGGTTGCCGGCGTCGTAGTAGAACTCGCGCACGTTGCCGACGCGGTCGTTGACGACCGCGACGATGACGGCGTCGTTGTTGATGTTCGGGTCGGGCGTCTGCGGGGCGTAGACGATGTCGATGATGTCGCCCGGGTCGCCCCAGACCTGGCGCACGACGCGGTCGAAGTTCAGGTCGTTGGGGTCGAGCGTGGCGGCGTAGACGTTGGTGAGATAGGGCCGGTTCGGATCGAACGTCGGGTCGTTCGGGTCATTCCGCCTTCCGTCGACGATCGTCAGCAGGTTGTGGTTCAGCCGCTCGTCGCCAAAGCCGCTCGAGTAGGTGTAGCGCGTCGTCTTGCCCGCGGGGAAGTCGTTGCCCGTGCTCGTGCCCGTCACCGCCGGCGACGTGACCGAGACAAGGTTGTCGTTGGCGTCGTAGGCGTAGGCGACGCGGCGTCCGCCGAAGTCCTCGACGTAGTCAATCAGATCCCTCCCGGGCACATACGCGACCTGGTAAGAGCGCCCCAGCGTGTCGACGATCTGCACGAGGCGCCCCTGCGCGTCGTAGCCGAAGCTCAGCGTGTTGCCGTTGCGATCCACGATGGCGAAGGCCTTGCCCTGCGCCGGGCTGCCGTCGAGCGGCAGGAATCGCCACACCCCGGAGTCGGCGAACTCGAGTGTGAAGGCCGAGAGCGGGTTGTTGGGGTCGTCCTGGGAGATGACGCGGAAGGCCTCGTCGCGCGACCACGTGCCGTCGGGCTGTGAGGAGTACACGTCGCGCCGGCCCGTGCCCTCGTACAGGACCACGTCCGGTCCGCTGCGCTCGATCCGCAGGTTGTACGAGTAGTCCCACCCGTAGCCCTGCTCGGTCAGCACGCCGGTCTTCGAGCGGTACTTGCGCTGCCAGATGAAGTCCAGTCCGCGCCCCGGAACGCGCAGGTCGGTCGCCACCTCGTAGAACTCGCCGGAGTGCAGCCACACCGGGTCGAGCAGCTTCGCCACCGCGTCCGGCTCCCCGCACTCCTCGCAGACCGTGCACGTCGCCGCCGGGGGGTTCTCTTTCGTGCATGGCGGAAAATCGTTGGTCTCGATCGTTGGAGGCGGCGGCAGCTCGGCAAAGGTGATCTGCCCGCGCAGCTCGCCGGCGGGAAGCGCGGCCGAATGAACGTTTACGTAACACAGCCCGGCCAGGATGTTGGTCTCCTGGGCTGCGACGTAGGGCCAGACGCCCAGCTTTCGCGGGCCGACCGGCAGGGGAAACAGGACGCCCGCGTTGACGCCCGGCGGCGCGAAGCCGTGGATGTGGGCGGCCGTCTCGCCCGACGAAAGGCCGGCGTACCGAAGATCGAAGCCGAGGCGGTCGGTGTTCGTGTCGATGGAGACCAGCCCGACGCCCGCCCCGAAGCTGCCGTTCGGCGGGACTTCCTGCTGCCCGTCCATCTCGACGACGTTGGGCGTGATCTGGCCGCGAATCGCGCCATTCGGAAACGCCGCCGTGTGGATGTTGACATACGTCAGGCCGCGCAAGATCGCCACTTCGTCGGACTCGGCGTAGTTCCAGACGCCGAGCTTCGGCGACCCGAGCGGCAGGGGGAACAGCACGCCGGCGTTCGTACCGTGCGGGGCCAAGCCGTGGATGTGGGCGGCGGTCTCGGGCGAGCCGAGGTTGGTGTAAGCGATGTAGAAGCGCACAAGGTTGGCGCCGGGGTCCATCGTGAACAGCCCGAAGCCCTTGCCCGGGCTGGCGCTCGGCGGGCTTTCCTGCTGGGCGTCGAGGTCGGCGACCATGGAGACGATCTGGCCGCGGATCTCGCCGCCGGGGAACGTGGTGGAGTGGATGTTGATGTAGGTGCGGCCGTTGAGAAGCTCGGGTTCGAGCGCCTCCGGGTAAATCCAGATGCCGGACTTGACGGGACCGAGGGGCAGGCCGTGCAGGACGCCGGCGTTCTGGCCGGGCTCGGCGGGGCCGTGGATGTGGGCGGCAGTTTCATTTCCCGCCAGGCCGCTGAAGGAGATTCGATAGGTGAGGCGGTTGGCGTCCGTGTCGATCGTGACCTGGGCCGAGCCGAGGGCATTCGAGTTGACGAGGGGAACTTCCTGCATGCCGCTCAGCAGAGCGACCATTTGCCGCGAGTCGCCGCCGGCGTGCGGCACGCTGAGCAGCGCGCTGGCGACCAGGGGTGAAACCCACCGCAGCATTCGCTGTGACGCGTTGTGGAACGAGGTGGACATGGCTGCTCCTTGCGGGCCGAGGCGCAGGCGTGATTACTCCGCTGAATCATTCCGGCCGTCGGCCGATAGGACTTCTTAGGATACCGTGCCGGCACGACGGGCGTCAATGGCGTGCGGCGCCGGCCGGCGCCCCTGGGGCGTAACAGTTTTGTGCTGTGATGGTTACGGTTCGGCGGCGTCGGGCGCCCGCCCCCCCGAGCCGCGGGCTGATCGCCCGTGGGTCATGCCGGGCGCCCGGGTCCGCCGGGCCGGGGCGCTCGCTTGCCCGGCGCGTTGCGACCGATACAATGCAGGGCTCGCGGTGACGCCCGCGCCGTGTGCCCGCCGGAGGCGCAGCGGGCGCGTCCGCGACGTGTCCTCAGCCGGAAGGTGACGTATGCGAAAGAGGTTTGCATGATCCGGGTCAAGGTTCGCAGCAACGAGTCCGTTGAGCAGATGGTGCGGCGCTTCAAGAAGCTCTGCGAGAAGGAAGGCCTGACACGCGACATCAAGCGCAACAGCTACTACGAGAAGCCCTCCGAGCGCCGCCGCCGAAAAGTCCGCAAGTCCATGAAGCGCATCGCGCGCGAGTCCTGAGACGCCAATCCGCCCGCTGAGCATCCCGTGCGCCGCCCGGAAGCGGGCATGGCGTCGTGCCGCGCGCGGCTCGCAGGGCGTGGGCGTTCTAGTGCGGTGCCTCAAAAATGCTGGAGCTTAAGGGTGGGGCAGGCATCTTGCCTGCCCGAGCCAAGAGACGGGCCGGAAGCCCGCCCCACCCAGCATTGAAATGTCGCATTATTTCAGAGGCACTGCACTAGCTAGGGCAAAAAAAGCCCCGCGCCGGCTACGTACCGACGCGGGACCGTGAAGGGGGACACGACAGCTTCCACGAGTATTCTTCGATTGCATTTGCTAAAGTCGAAGCCCTTTCGCGCCGATTCTGCCCTTGCCCCACCTCCTGCAACCCGTTCGTCCGATAGACCCTCGCTTGCAATCGCCTCAGTCGTGCCTATCCTTGACGGGCATGCATGCGGCGCGACCCACGTTTTTTCTCCTGGCGGCGGCCAGCATTGCGGCGTATGGCTGCCAGGCCGCGCCGCGGCCGCAAGGTCCGACAACCGTTGTCTGGCACGTGAGCGACGTGGAGGCGTTTCTGGACGATTCGCTCAGCGTCCTGCGCGAGTGCGACCTTCCGCCGGCGCGGGTCGAGCGCGCCAGCGGCCACATCGTGACCCAACCGACGGTCAGTGCGCAGTGGTTCGAGTGGTGGCGCTCCGACGCGCGCGGCGCGTACCAGTTGCTCGAGTCGAGCCTGCACACGATCCGCCGCACCGTCGATGTGCGGATCGAGCCGGCCGTCGCCGCCGGCGAGGCGGGCGCGGCTGGGCAGCCAACGGCGTATCGCGTGAGCATCCGGGTGGACAAGGAACGGCTGAGCGCGCCGCAGCGGCAGATCACGACGGCCTCGGGTGCGCTGTCGATCTACAACGAGCGCATTCCCACCGACGACGGCCTGCGCCTGGCGAAATCAGCCGCCGAGCACTGGGTGTCGCTGGGGCGCGACGTGCTGCTGGAGGAGCATCTGCTGGCGCGGCTCGCGGGGCTGCCGCAGGTGCAGTTGCTCGCACCGTCCAGCGCTCCCATCTCTCCCATCTCGCCGACGGAAGACGCACCGTGACCCAGGCCGGGCGGCCGGCGGTCGTGGCGCTCGTGCAGGACCTGGTCTTCGGTTCGAAGATCAGCGCGACCGCGGCGCTCACGCGCGTCCACGTCACAATCGTCCGCAGCGTTGAGGCCCTCGGCGCCGAGATCGCGGCCGTGCGCGGGGTGATCGTCGACCTGGAGGTCGTGGACGACCCGGACGCGCTCATGGCCCGGATGCGCGGCGTCAACGCGGCGCTGCGCGTCGCCGGCTTCTATCCGCACGTGCGGGCCGACCTGGCGCGCCGCGCCCGCGAGGCGGGCGTTCACTGCGTGCTGACGCGCTCGGAGTTCACGCAGCGCCTCGCCGAGGTGTTGCGCGAACTCGTCGCCGAGCCGCCCCGCTACGACAGCACCTGCGCCAGCGGCGTGTAGGGCATATTGAAGGCTTCGGCGACCGGCCGGTTGGTGATCTTGCCTCGCAGCAGGTTCACGCCGAGCGCCAGACCCGGGTCGGCCTCGCAGGCGCGCTGGTAGCCCATCTTGGCGAGCTTCAGCAGGTAGGGCATGGTGGCGTTCGTCAGGCCCAGCGTGCTCGTGCGGCCGACGGCGCCCGGCATGTTCGCCACCCCGTAGTGCACGATGCCGTCGATGATGTAGATCGGATCGCCGTGGGTGGTGGGGCGGGTCGTCTCGCAGCAGCCGCCCTGGTCGACGCCGACGTCGACAATCACCGCGCCGTGCTTCATCAGGGTGAGGTAGTCGCGCGGCACGAGCATCGGGCAGCGCGCCCCGGGGATCAGCACGGCCCCGATCACCAGATCGGCCTCGACCAGGTGCCGGCGGATCGACTCCGGCGTGCTGTACACGGTCGTGACGTTCGGCGGCATGACCTCGGCCAGCTCTCGCAGGCGGTAGAGGTCGATATCCAGGATGGTCACGCGCGCCCCGAGCCCCGCCGCGACGCGCGCCGCCGCCGTCCCGACGATCCCGCCGCCGAGGATCAGCACGTCGGCCGGCTCGACGCCGGGGATTCCGCCGAGGAGGATTCCGCGACCCTCGGTGGGCTTCTCCAGGTACTTGGCGCCTTCCTGGATGCTCATTTTCCCGGCGACTTCGCTCATGGGCGCCAGCAGCGGAAGCCGCCCGCGGCTGTCTTCGATGGTCTCGTAGGCGATCGCCACGCAGCCGGTGCTCAGCACGCCCTCGGTCAGGGCGCGGCTGGCGGCAAAGTGAAAGTACGTAAAGACCACCTGGTCCTTGCGGATGAGCGCGATCTCCTGGGCCAGCGGCTCCTTCACTTTGCATATGATCTCCGCCTCGCCGAAGATCTCCTGCGGGGTATCGACGATCTGGGCGCCGTAGGCCTGATAATCCTCGTCGGCCAGGCCGGAGCCGACGCCGGCGCCGCGCTGGATCAGCACGACGTGCCCAGCGCGCTTGAGCTGCTCAACGCCCGCGGGTGTCACCGCGACGCGGTACTCATCCGGCTTAATCTCCTTCGGCACACCGACGATCATTGCACAACTCCTGCGAGTGGCGGCGTTGGTCGATAACCCGCTGGGCGCGACTCCCGGCGGATCGTGGGCGTCGCGTCGGCAGGCGCAGACGGTCCGCGACCTTGCACGACCCCATGATAGCCGACTGGTCGAATCCGCCGACGGACCGCAGGAGCGTAAAGGTGCGCGAAGGCGTTTGCAAGCCGGCCCCGCACGCCCGCCGGCCGCGTTTCCGCGCGGCGGCGCGATGCGCTCTGGTCGGTGTGGGAGCGCTGACCCTGGCATCCTGCGCCGCGCCGGCCTGGCGCACCGTGCGCAGCGAGGATCTCGACGCCGCCCCGGAAGCCGCCGCGAGCCAGGTCTGGCACGTGCGCCTGAGCGATCCGGCTCGGATCGTGTCGCAGTCCAAGCCGCTCAGCCGCCGCATGGCGCTGATTCAGTTGCGCACGCGCGCCGACTGGCAGGCGCTGGCGGAAGCCGCGCCGCAGCTTGGTCCCTGCCCGGACCTGGGTCGGGGTCTCGTGGTCGGGGTGATGTTCTTCGGCGGCACGCCGCTGGGCGGCGACTGGCCGTTGGAGCTGTGCGCCGTGCGTGTATTCAACGGGGCCGGGCTGGTGGAGGCGCACTTCACCGGCGGGAGCTTCCTGGCGGACGGAGCGGGCTACCTGCACCTGGTGCAGGTGGAGGGCCTGCGGGCGGTGCTGATCGTCGACGTTGACGGCACGCGCTTCTATCCGCGGTGAAGCTCTCCGCGTACCGGCGTCGCTGCGGCGTCAGCGCGCCGGGCAGGGGACAGCCCGGCTGCCCGCTACGCGTACGTCGCCAGGGCCCGCATGTAGTTCGCCCGCTCGAACGCCGCCGGGTTGGCGCAGGACTTCTGGCTCACGGCTCCGCGCAGCTCGCCCACGCTGGCATATTCCTTCTCCGCCATCCACACCTGCATCTCGCTCAGCATCGTCGCCGCGTGCTCGGCCCCGTGACGGATCAGCACGCCGGCGACCTGCACCGCGTCCGCCCCCGCCAGCAGCAGCTTCAGCACGTCGCGCCCGTTCTGGACGCCCGAGGTGCCCGCGAGGCTGGGGCGGATGCGGCCGTGCAGGGCGGCGATCCAGCGCAGCGGCAGCCGCAGCTCGTGCGGATAGCTGAGCACAAGATTCGGCACGACTTCGAGCGTCTCGAGGTCGATGTCGGGCTGGTAGAAGCGGTTGAAAAGCACCAGCGCGTCGACGCCGGCGTTGTCGAGCCGCCGGGCCATCTCGGCCAGCGAGCTGAAATACGGGCTGAGCTTGACGGCGATGGGAATGTTGACTTCGGCCTTCACCAGCCGGGCGATCTCGATACAGCGCTCCTCGATCTCGGCGCCCGGCGTGTCGGGATCGGTGGCGACGTGATAGACGTTCAGCTCCAGGCCGTCGGCGCCGGCGAGCTGCGCCCGGCGGGCGTGGTGGATCCAGCCGCCGACGGAGGTGCCATTGAGGCTGGCGATGACGGGGATGCGCACGGCGCGCTTGGCGGCGTCGATGAGCTCGATGTAGTCGTCGGGTCCGGTGCGGAACTCGAAGGGCTCCGGGAAGTAGCTGGTGGACTCGGCATAGCTCTCGGTGCCGAGCGCCATGTAGTGCTCGAGCTCGGCGGCCTCGTGCTCGATCTGCTCCTCGAACAGCGAGTGCAGCACGACCGCTGCGACGCCCGCGTCTTCGAGCCGGCGGATCGAGTCGACGTTGCTGGTGAGGGGGCTGGCGGCGGCGATGAGCGGGTTTCGAAGCCGCAGGCCCATGTATGTGGTCGAGAGGTCCATGGGGAGCCCTTCTTGCGTCGTGGTCTTGTGATCGGGCGATTGAAGGCGTCAGATCACCAGATCACCACATCAACCGAATCATCACATCACGCACACACAGGTTCCGTTTGCGGGGGCGTCTTCCCGGCGGGCCGCTCCGCGGGCGCCCTGGCCGGGCCGGTGCCGTTGCCGTAGTGCATGGCCGCCATCTGCTCGTAGAGGCTCCAGCGCGCGACGGCGTCGCGCTGGGCGAGCCGGAGCAGCTCGCGGGCCGCGTCGGGCTTGCTCTTGGTCAGCATTTTGAAGCGCGTCTGCACGTAGGCGAAGTCCTGGTACGGGATGGTCGGCTTGCGGCTGTCGAGCGTCAGCGGGTTCTGGCCCTCGGCCAACCGTCGCGGGTCGTAGCGCAGCAGCGGGAAGTGCCCGCTCTCTACGGCCTTTTTCTGAATCTCCATGCCCGCGGCCATGTTGATGCCGTGAGCGATGCAATGGCTGTAGGCGACGATCAGCGACGGTCCGTTGTAGCTTTCGGCCTCGACGAACGCCTTCACCGTCTGGTTGTCGTTCCCGCCCATCGCCACCGTCGCCACGTACACGCTGCCGTAGCTCATCGCCAGCAGCGCCAGGTCCTTCTTGCCGGTCGGCTTGCCGCCAGCGGCGAACTTGGCCACCGCGCCGCGCGGCGTGGCCTTGCTGCACTGTCCGCCGGTGTTGGAGTAGACCTCGGTATCGAGCACCAGGATGTTGACGTTGCGGCCGCTGGCCAGCACGTGGTCGAGCCCGCCGTAGCCGATGTCGTTGGCCCAGCCGTCGCCGCCGATGATCCAGACGCTCTTGTGGGCGAGGACGTCGGCGATCTGGAGCAGCCGGCGGGCCTCGGGCGCGTCGATCTTCGCGAGCCTGTCCTTCAGGATCGCGATGCGCTCGCGCTGCGCGAAGATGCCCGGCTCGGTGCTCTGGTCCGCCTCGAGCAGAGCGCGGGCCAGCTCCTCGCCGATGCGCGGCGCCAGCCGCTGCACCAGCTCGCGCGCGAACTCCGTGTGCTTGTCGAGGGTCAGGCGGAAGCCCAGGCCGAACTCGGCCGCGTCCTCGAACAGCGAGTTGTTCCAGGTCGGCCCGCGGCCCGCGCGGTTCTTCGCATAAGGCGTGGTCGGCAGGTTGCCGCCGTAGATCGACGAGCAGCCGGTGGCGTTGGCCATGATCGCGCGGTCGCCGAAGAGCTGGGTGAGGAGCTTGAGGTAGGGGGTCTCGCCGCAGGCGCTGCACGCGCCGCTGTACTCGAAGAGCGGCTGGAGGTACTGCGAGCCCTTGACCTGGTTCTGCTTGACGCGGTCGCGCTCCAGCTCGGGCAGGTTGAGGAAGAACTCATAGTTGGCGCGTTCGGGCTCGCGCAGCGGCGGCTGGAAGGCCATGTTGATCGCCTTGAGCCGCGTCTCCTTCTTGTTCTTGGCGGGGCAGAACTCGACGCACAGGGCGCAGCCGGTGCAGTCCTCGGGCGCTACCTGCACGGTCATGTTCAGCCCGGCGAACTCGTTGCCCTTGGCCTTGATGCTCTTGAAGGTCGGCGGCGCGTGCGCCAGCAGTGCGGGGTCGTACGCCTTCAGCCGGATCGCCGCGTGCGGGCAGACCAGGGCGCACTTGCCGCACTGGATGCAGACCTCCGCATCCCAGACGGGGATTTCGAGCGCGATGTTGCGCTTCTCCCAGCGGGCGGTGTCGGTCGGAAACGTCCCGTCGCAGGGCAGCGCGCTGGTCGGGATGTCGTCGCCGCGGTAGGCGATCATCTCGCCGAGCACCCGGCGCACGAACTCCGGGGCGCGCTCCGAGACCGGCAGCGGGATCGGCACGCGGCTGGTCGCGGCCGCCGGCGTCTTGATCTCGTGCAGGTGCGCCAGCGTCTGGTCGATCGCCGCCCAGTTCTTGCGGACGATCTCCTCGCCCTTGCCGCCGTAGGTCTTCTTCACGGCCTCCTTGATCTTGGCGATGGCCTCATCGCGGGGCAGCACGCCGGAGATGGCGAAGAAGCAGGTCTGCATGATGGTGTTGACGCGGGCGCCCATGCCGGTCTTGTTGGCGACGTCATAGGCGTCGATGACGTAGAAGCGCAGCTTCTTGTCGATGATCTGCTGCTGCACGGGCCGCGGCAGCTTGGCCCAGGTCTGGTCGTGCGGGAACGGGCTGTTGAGCAGAAACACGCCGCCCGGCCGCGCGTACTGGAGCATGTCGTAGCGCTCCAGGAACGTGAACGAGTGGCACGCCACGAACTCGGCCTGCCGCAGCAGGTAAGGCCGGCGGATGGGCCGCGGGCCGAAGCGCAGGTGCGAGACGGTGACCGAGCCGGATTTCTTCGAGTCGTAGACGAAGTAGCCCTGGGCGTTGTTGTCGGTCTCCTCGCCGATGATCTTGATCGAGTTCTTGTTGGCCCCAACCGTGCCGTCGGCCCCGAGCCCCCAGAACATGCATGACACCAGCCCCGGACAGTCCGGCTCCCAGTCGCGGTCGAACTCGAGACTGCTGTGCGTCACGTCCTCGTTGATGCCGATCGTGAAGCGGTTCTTGGGCTTGCCCGCGGACAGGTTGTCGAACACCGCCTTCACCTGCCCGGGCGTGAAGTCCTTGCTGCTCAGCCCGTAGCGCCCGCCGACGATCCGCGGATAGCGCGAGAGCTTGCCGTCGCCGAACGCCTCGCCGATCGCGGTCACCACGTCCTTGTACAGCGGCTCGCCCTCGGCGCCCGGCTCCTTGGTGCGGTCTAGCACGCCGATGACTTTCGTGGTCTTCGGCAGGGCGGCGACGAAATGCTCCGGCGAGAACGGGCGCAGCAGGCGGACCTTGATGAGGCCGACTCTCTCGCCGAGACGGTTCAATTCGTCCACGGTCTCGTGCACGGTCTCGGCGCCGCTGCCCATGATGACGACGACGCGTTCAGCGTCGGGCGCGCCGAAGTAATCGAACAGGCGATACTGCCGGCCGACAAGGCGGGCGAACCTGTCCATCACCTGCTGCACGATCTGCGGACAGTTCAGGTAGAACGGGTTGACCGCCTCGCGCGCCTGGAAGAAGACGTCCGGGTTCTGAGACGTGCCGCGCAGCACCGGCCGGTCGGGCGTCATGGCCCGCGCGCGGTGCGCTGCGACCAACTCGTCAGGGATCATCGCCCGCATGTCGTCGTGCGTCAGCTCCTCGATCTTCAACACCTCGTGCGACGTGCGGAAGCCGTCGAAGAAGTGCACGAACGGCACGCGCGACTCCAGCGACGCGGCGTGCGTGATCAGCGCCAGGTCCATCACCTCCTGCACCGAGCCCGACGCGATCAACCCGAATCCGGTCGCGCGAACCGCCATGATGTCGCTGTGATCGCCGAAGATACTCAGCGCGTGCGTGGCCAGCGTGCGGGCCGAGACGTGGAAGACGACCGGGCTCAGTTCGCCGGCCATCTTGTACATCGTCGGAATCATCAGCAGCAGGCCCTGCGACGCCGTGAACGTCGTCGCCAACGCACCGGTCTGAACGGCGCCGTGAACCGCGGCCGCCGCGCCGGCCTCGCTCTGCATCTCGACCACCGTGGGGACGGTGCCCCACACGTTTGGCGCGCCCTGAGCAGACCATTCGTCCGCCCACTCCCCCATGTTCGACGACGGCGTGATCGGGTAAATCGCGATCACCTCGCTCACGCCGTGGGCGACGTGGGCGGCGGCCTGGTTTCCGTCGATCGTGACCATGCGCCTGTTGCTCATGCTCGACGCTCCCTACGCGCGAACGGGACTGGCCCGAGAAAAGTGGGGCCGCGGCCCCGGCTCTCCACGGATGTTGCAATCGCCGTGCCTGACGCCAAATCGCGCGAGACGCCGGCGTGAACGTGGGATGGAGCGGAGCGCTGCGCGATTTGGCGCAGCGCGTGAGCATTCCGCGCAGCGCGGGATAGGGCGGCTAGACTGGTTACGGCGGACAGGAGTAAAGGGGCTTGGTGATGAGTGCGGATCAGGACCAGCAGGTCCGGCGGTTCTCGGAGATGCTGGATGCGCTGCACTGCGGGGCGATGCTGATCGACCGGGCCGGGCGGATCGTTCACGCGAACTGCCGCCTGTGCGAGATGTCCGGGCGGGATTGCGCGGAGCTGCTGGGCCTGGCATTGCACGAGATCTACGCGGGGGCAGACGGGCGGCGCGCCATCGACGACGCGCTGGCCCATTTCGACGAGGCGGTCGAACGCGAGTTCTTCATTCCCCGTCCGGACGGCACGCGCGTCCCGGTCATTGTCTCCGGCCGCCCGCTGCGCGCCGCCGCCGGATCGGCCGCCTATCGCGTCGTGACGATCATCGACATCTCCGAGCGCAAACGAGCCGAGGAGCGCTCGGCGGAGGCCTATCGCGAGGTGGCCCGGCTGAGCGACACGGTCCTGGAGCAGGCGCTCGAGCTGCGCAGCTACTCGCGCGACCTGGAGCAGCGCGTCCGGCAGCGCACCGCCGAGCTGCACGACGCGAACGTCGAGGCCATCTACATGCTGGCGGTCGCCAGCGAGGCCAAGGACGCTGACACCGGTGCACACGTCCGGCGAATCGAGCGGCTGGCGCGGCAGTTGGCGCTGGCGGCGGGGCTGTCGGAGGCGGAGGCGGCACATCTCGGCCACTCGGCCATCCTGCACGACGTCGGCAAGATGCACGTTCCCGACGAGCTGCTGAGGAAGCCCGGCCCGCTCACGCCGGACGAGTGGGCCGTCATGCGCCTGCACACCGTCAACGGCGAGCGCATCCTGTCGCGCAAGCCGTTCTTCGAGGTGGCGCGGCGGATCGCGCGCAGCCACCACGAGAACTGGGACGGCAGCGGGTACCCGGACGGGCTGAGCGGCGAGGCGATTCCGCGCGAGGCGCGCATTGTGCGGTTGGTGGACGCGTTCGATGCCCTGACGACCGCGCGGGCCTACAAGGCCGCCTGGCCCGCGGCGCAGGCCGTCGCGGAGCTGCGATCCGGCGCCGGTTCGGCATTCGAAGCCCGCCTGGTCGAGGTGTTCGTGCCCCTGGTGGAGTCGGGGGTGGTGGGAGGGCCGGCGTGACGGGGGGGCAGCCTCGGGATTGGGTCGCGGCGCGATCGCGAATACAATCGGTCCCGCGTGGAACACGATCATAAGGAGCGCCCCGTGACAGGATCGCCCAACATGGATGTTCAGCCGGTTACGACCCCGAGCGGCGTATCGCCGGCGCCGGCGTCGGTTTCGAAGACTCCGCACGACAAGGAAGTCAACGAGGTGTCGTTCACGGCCTATCCGAAGCTGATGTTCATCTGGCCGATCATCCTGGCGGGGCTGGTGTTCTGGCCGCTGGCGTGGGAGTCGGCGTTGCCGGTGCTGGGCTGGACGTACCTGCTGATCTGGGTGTTCGTGGTGCTGACGCTCGGGGTCGATGTCGGTCGCGACCAGGCGGTGTTCTGGGTGGTGCTGCTGCTGCTGATCGGCGCGGGCGGGGCGCTGGTCAACGCCTGGTGGCAGATCCCGGTGCTGACGAACATCTACGGCTTTTTCGGGTCGCTGGGGGTGAAGTACGACCGCGGCTTCGGCCTGGGCATGAGCGTCGTGCTGGCGATCCCCTTCGTCATCATGATCTTCTGGTCACGGTTCAATGATCGCTGGCGCATCACGCACAACGAGTTCGAGCACTACCGCTTCGGCCGAACCACCGAGTCGCTCGGCCGCGGCGCCAAGACCATCCGCATCGAGTATCCGGACGTCTTCGAGGCCGTCCTGGGCCTCGCCGGGACGCTGATCGTCTACAGCGCCACCGGCCGGCAGGAGCTGCGGCGGATCCCGCACGTGTTGTTCCTGCCCTACGTGCGGGCAAAGCTGAACAAGGTGCTGGAGACGATGGCCGTCACCGGTCTGGCGCAAGCCGCCGCGGAAGAGGAAGAGGGCTGACCCCGGCCCGGAGACGATCCGGGCCGCGCCGGTCTGACCCGGATGCTGAGCACAGTTGGTCGCGACGGAGGGACCTCGGTTGCGGCGTCGTCTGACATGGGCGACGCGTTCGGGCGTGGCGCGTCTTGCGCGGCCTGGGCCGCGGCGGCCGAGCGGACCGTGCGCGGTTCCGAAAAGCGGCGTCATCCAGTGGCGGCCGCAAGTTCCTATAATCCCGCCCATATCAGCGTGTGAAGATGGGGATCCCATTCCCGTCGCCGGCAACCCGCGCCTCCGGCGCGATAGCTTGACCATCAAAATGTAGCCTTGTATACTATCTGCATGTTCGGATTTCATCCGAAGCGTGGCCGAAAAAGAGACTGACCGGCAACACCGAGGATCCGATGAACCACCCCGCGCGCCTGGCCTGTGCCGCCTGCCTCCTCGCCGTCGGCTTGCCGCCGGCCCTCGCGCCCGCGGGCCCCCCGCGCAAGCACCAGATCGTCACCACCGTGGGCATGGTCACCGACATCGTGTCGCAGGTGGCCGGGGATCGGGCCGAGGTCCGCGGCCTGGTCGGCAGCGGCATCGACCCGCACCTGTACAAGCCCACGCGCAACGACGTCGCCGCCCTCCAGGGCGCCGACGCCGTCTTCTACAGCGGTCTGGTGCTCGAAGGGAAGATGACCGACGCGCTGGTGCGGCTGGCGCGCGGCGGCAAGAAGGTCTTCGCGGTCACCGAGCTGCTCGACGAGAAGTACCTGCTGGAGCCGCCGGAGGCCAACGGCCACTACGACCCGCACGTCTGGATGGACGTATCGGCGTGGAGCCGCGCGGTCGACGCCGTCGCGGGAGCGCTATCGGAGTTTGATCCGGCGGGGGCGGACGTGTATCGCGCGAACGCCGCGCGCTACCAGGAGCAGCTCGCGCGCCTGGACGCCTACGTGCGCGAGGTGATCGCGTCCATTCCGGAGCGGCAGCGCGTGCTGATCACGGCCCACGACGCGTTCAACTACTTCGGCCGCGCCTACGGCGTCCGCGTGCTGGGTGTCCAGGGCATCTCGACCGAGTCCGAAGCCGGGCTCGACGACATCAAGCGCCTGGTCGATTTCATCGTCGACAACGACATCCGGGCCGTCTTCGTCGAGAGCAGCGTGGCCGAGCGCAACGTGCGGGCCCTGATCGAGGGCGCCCGCGCCCGCGGCAAGACGGTGCGCATCGGCGGCACGCTCTTTTCGGACGCGATGGGCCCGCCCGGCCGGTACGAGGGTACGTACATCGGCATGATCGACCACAACGCCACGACCATCGCCCGCGCGCTGGGCGGCAAGGCGCCGGAGCGCGGCATGGACGGCAAGCTCAACGCCGCGGAGTAGGCCGATGCGCCGCTGGTTTTCCCACACGTCCGCCGCTCCGCCCGGTTGTGTCGAAGGCACGGCCGCAGGCGGCCGGCGGCCGCGCGCCGTGGCGACGGTGGGCCTGGCGACCGGGGCGGAGCACCCGCGCGAGGCGCCGCTCTCCATTCACGACATGACGGTCGCGTACCAGCAGCGGCCCGTGCTGTGGGACGTCGACTACGACGCGCCCGAGGGCAGCCTGGTCGGCATCGTCGGGCCGAACGGCGCCGGCAAGAGCACGCTGCTGAAAGCCGTTCTCGATCTCGTGCCCAAGGCCAGCGGCCGCGTGATGTTCTACGGCCAGCCCTACCGGCGTCAGCGGGCCCTCGTGGGCTACGTGCCGCAGCGCGAGAGCATCGACTGGGACTTTCCGGTCAGCGCGCTCGACGTGGTGCTGATGGGCCGCTACGGCCGCATCGGCTGGTTCAGGCCGGTGACGCGGGCGCACCGCCTAGCGGCCCTCGACGCGCTGGCGCGCGTGGGGCTGGCGGACCTGGCGCGGCGGCAGATCAGCCAGCTTTCGGGCGGGCAGCAGCAGCGCGTGTTCCTGGCGCGGGCGCTGGCGCAGGAAGCCCGCGTGTACCTCATGGATGAGCCGCTGGCCAGCGTCGACGCGACGACCGAGCGCACGATCATCGCGATCCTGCGCGAGCTGCGCGACGAGGGGCGCACGGTGCTCGTCGTGCACCACGACCTGCAAACCGTGCCCGAGTACTTCGATCACGTGCTGCTGCTGAACACGCGCGTCGTCGCCCACGGCCCGACCGCCCGCACGTTCACCGCCGAGAACCTGCGCAAGACCTACGGGGGCCGGCTGACGCTGCTGGAGGAGGCGGCGCACGCGCTGGCGCAGCGCGGCGGCGGGGCGCCGGCGTAGCGCCGTCGCCGAGCGACGTCCCGGCGGAGCGAGCTTGTGATGTTCCTGGCGGACGCCATCAACTGGGCCGGCGCGTTCGACTGGTCGGCCGCCTGGGCGGTTCTGACGCTGCGCGACTACAACACGCGCGTGGTCGCGCTCGGCGCCGCCTGCCTGGGGCTGGCCAGCGGCGTTGTCGGCACGTTCGTGCTGCTGCGAAAACGCTCGCTGCTGGGCGACGCCCTGAGCCACGCCACGCTGCCCGGCATCGCCGCCGCCTTCCTGCTGATGAGCGCCGCGGGGGCGACCGGGAAGTCGCTGCCCGGCCTGCTGCTCGGGGCGACGCTCTCGGGCGTGCTGGGCGTCGTCTGCGTGCTGTTGATCGTCCACCACACGCGCATCAAGCAGGACGCCGCCATCGGCATCGTGCTCGGCGTGTTCTTCGGCGTCGGCATGGCCCTGATGGGGATCATTCAGAACGCCGGCACGGGACACGCCGCCGGGCTGAGCTCGTTCATCTACGGCCGGGCGGCGTCGATGCTGGCGGGCGAGGCGCTGCTGATCGCGATCGGGTCTTCGGCGGCGGCGCTGGCCTGCGCCCTGCTGTTCAAGGAGCTGACGCTCCTGTGCTTCGATCCGGGATTCGGCGGCGCGCAGGGCTGGCCCATTGTGCTGCTCGATTCGCTGCTGATGGCGCTGGTGGTCGGCGTGACGGTGATCGGCTTGCAGGCCGTCGGGCTGATCATGATGGTTGCGCTGCTGGTGATACCGCCGGCCGCCGCGCGCTTCTGGACGGAGCGTCTCTGGGCCATGGTGCTGATCTCGGGCGGATGCGGGGCGCTGAGCGGGCTGCTGGGTGCGATGCTCAGCGCCCTGACGCCACGGTTGCCCTCGGGCGCGGTGATCGTTCTGGTCGCCAGCGGGCTCTTCGGCCTGAGCATGCTGCTGGGCGGCGCCCGCGGCATCGTCGCGCGCGCCGTCGGCGGGTGGCGCGTGGCGCGGCGGATCGCTCGGCAGCACCTGCTGCGCGCGGTCTACGAATTCACCGAGGGCGCGGCAGGGGCGCCCCGAGCGGCTCGCGGCGCTCCGCGCGTGCCTGTCGCTGCACTGCTGCCGCTGCGCTCGTGGTCCGATTTCCACCTGCGCCGCGAGCTGGAGCGCGCCCGGCGCGACGGCCTGGTGCGCCGGGCCGCCGCCGGCGCGTACGAGCTGACGGGCGCCGGCGTCGTGGAGGCGCGGCGCGTGACGCGCAACCACCGGTTGTGGGAATTGTTCCTGATCCGCCACGCCGACATCGCTCCGAGCCACGTCGATCGCGATGCCGACGAAGTCGAGCACGTTCTGAGTCAGGAGATGATCGCCGAACTGGAAGGCGAGTTGACCGCGGACCACCCGGAGCTCGCCGCGCCGCCGAGCCCGCACCGCCTGCCCGCGGAAGGGGGCGGGGCATGAGCGGCCTGTTGGCGCTGTCGTGGCAGCGGATGGACACGGAGATCGTCGTCATCGCGGCGCTCGGGGCCGTGGCCTGCGCGCTGCTTGGCAACTTCCTGGTGCTGCGGCGGATGAGCCTGCTGGGCGACGCGATCAGCCACGCCGTCCTGCCCGGGCTGGCGGCCGCCTTCCTGCTGACGGGCAGCCGCGACAGCCTGCCGATGCTGATCGGGGCGGCGATCGTGGGCGTGGCTACGGCGGTGCTGAGCGAGTGGATTCACCGGGCCGGAAAGGTGGACCCGGGAGCCGCGATGGGCATCGTGTTCGCGACGCTGTTTGCGCTGGGACTGATCCTGATCCGCCGGGCGGCGGACCACGTTGACATCGATCCGGACTGCGTGCTGTACGGCGCAATCGAGCTGGCGCCGCTCTATCGCGAGCAGGTGCTGGGCGTCGAGCTGCCGCGGGCCGCGATCGTGCTCGGCGCCGTGCTGCTGATCGACGCGGCTGCCGTGCTGCTGCTCTACAAGGAGCTGAAGATCAGCACCTTCGACCCGGCGCTGGCCACCACGCAGGGGATTCCGGCCGCGGCCATGCACTACCTGCTCACCGCGCTGGTCGCGATCACCACCGTCGCCGCGTTCGAGAGCGTCGGCAGCATCCTCGTCATCGCGATGCTCATCGTGCCGCCGGCGGCCGCGTACCTCCTGACCGACCGGCTGGGAGTGATGATCGTGCTGAGCCTGGTGATCGCGGCCTTGTCGGCGCTGGGCGGTCACGCCGGGGCGCTGGTCGTGCCCGGCTGGCTCGGATTCGCCGGCGTGAGCACGTACTCCGCAAGCATGATGGCCGTCTGCGCCGGCGGGCTGTTCGCGCTGGCGGCGCTGCTCGGACCGCGGCACGGCGTGCTCAGCAAGCTCGCGGGGCGGCTGGCCCTGGCGCGCGGCATCGCCCGCGAAGACGCATTGCTGCTGCTGTACCGCTTGGAAGAGGCCGGCGCCGCGCCGCCCGCGTCACCGGCGGCGATGCTGCGCGCCCGGCACGGCATCGGCCCGCTTGCGGCGCACCTGGCGCTGGTGCAGCTTCGGATGCGCGGGCTCGTGCGCCCGGGCGAAGGGCGTCTCCGCCTGACGCCGTCGGGGCGCACCGCCGCCGCAGAACTGCTGCGCGCCCACCGCCTCTGGGAGACCTATCTCGACCAGCATCTCGACGTGCCGCGCGACCACCTGCACCGGCCGGCGGAGCGGCTGGAGCACGTGACCGACGCGGGCCTGCGCGGGCGCCTGGCGGCGGATCTGGGCCACCCCGCTCAGGACCCGCAGGGCAAGCCGATTCCGGTCTCCGGCCGCCCTGATGCGCCGTGACGAACGAACGACGCCTGCGCCGCACTCCCGAAAGTGGATGGCCGAAGTCGGGCGAGCGTCCTTGCCGCGGCAACCGGCCGCGGGACCGGTTAGAATGCGCCGGCGGCGCGCGTCGCGAAGCTGAGAGGAGCCGCCCTTGACTCGCAAGATGGACCTGCCGCGCATCGAGAAGGCCGTCCGGGAGATCCTGGTGGCCATCGGCGATGACCCGGCGCGGCCGGGGTTGCGCGACACGCCGGCGCGCGTGGCGCGCATGTACGAAGAGCTCTTCGCGGGCTTGCACGAGGACCCCGAGCGGCACCTGGAGACGACCTTCGACGAAAACCACCACGAGCTGGTCGTGCTGCGCGACATCCCGTTCAACAGCATGTGCGAGCATCACCTGATGCCGTTCGAGGGCAAGGCGCACATCGCGTATATCCCGGGCGGGCAGATCGTCGGCCTCTCCAAACTCGCCCGCATCGTCGACAGCTACGCCCGGCGGCCGCAGGTCCAGGAGCGCCTCACCGGCCAGGTGGCGGACCTGCTCGCCGCCAAGGTTCACGTCCTCGGCTGCGCCGTCATCATCGAAGCGGTGCACACCTGCATGACCTGTCGCGGCGTGAAGAAGCCGGGAAGCGTGATGGTGACCAGTGCCCTGCGCGGCACGCTGCACAGCAACGCCAGCACCCGGGCCGAAGCACTCACGCTGCTGCGCGGCCGCGGAGCCAGAGACTGAATCAGAAGCGATCGGCAAAGCCGCAGCAGAGCCGGGCTGTTCCCAGCCCGGAACAGGGCGCGGGCTGGGATCGGCGTTTCTGGCGTAGCCTGATGTGTCCGACTTGAGGACGGGCCGGGCACAGCCCAGCTCTGACGTGGGGCTTGCTTACGTGCGCGGCGCTGAGCTCCACGCGCTCAGTGATGCCCGCCGCCGGTCTTCCCCTGTCCTCCGCCGGACTTGCCATGGCTGCCCGCCGCCGGCGCCGGTGCGGCGTGAGTCGCGTCATTTCCGCCTGCGTGCGCGGCCTGCTCGGCGCGCAGCTCAGGGCCGCGCTCGAACTCGATGCGCTTCTGACGCAGGAAGCTGACCGGATCGCGCTTCGGCGACATGTAGTTCAGCAGCATCGGCATCAGGATCGAGACCAGAATCGTCGCGACCGCGACGGCGCCGATCGTGTCTCGCACCCGCCCCGAGAGCAGCACGAACGGGCGATTCGCCGCGTCCAGCGCCGAGTCCACCATGCGGTACACCCGCTTGCCCGGCGTCGCCACCGGCATCTGCGGGGGCTCGGGCGGGTCAGCGGCAGCCAGTGGGTTGCCCGCCGGCGGCGTCGGACGAATCGGGCCCGGCGCCGGTTCCGCCGGGAGCTCTGCCGGCGTGCCTTCGCCGCGGCCGATCTTGAAGCGGATCTTCTTGGCCGGCGGCGCTGCCGCCGCCTCGGGCGCCGGCGGCGCTTCGGCCGCGGCGGTGGACTCGACGACGTCCGGCGGCGCCTGGAGCGCGTCGGCGTCCGTCCTTGCGTCGGCGACGGCCGGCGCCTCGGGCGTCAACGGTGGGGCGTCGTCGGGCTGGCTGCGCGGGTCGAGGTCGTCCTCGTCGCTGCCGCTGGCGACCGTTGAAGCCGCGGGCTCGCTTTCATCCGGCCGGCTTGTGCAGAGCTTCTCGATCTCGGCCAGCGCCGCTTCCAACTCCGTGTCAGAGACCAGCGAGTTGCTGCTCGTAGGGCTGATCGGCTCCGCTGTGCGTGCCGCGGCCGGTGCGGCGCTGATGCTCGGGGCAGTCGCGGACACGGGCGGGACGGCGGCGGCCTGAGCGCCCGTCGGGCTGAGAGACGGCGCATCCAACAGTGGTTTGTCCGTCGCGCTCATCAGCAGGCTCCGCTCGCTCGCCGCCCGAAGCCGGGCGTGGTTTCGCTGGCCGGCGGCGTGAAAACACCGCACTCTTAGAAGTAATTCGGATTGCGCGACGATCACACCAAGGGAAAATCCGCGCTCGCTTGCGAGCGCCGGCGCGCAGGAGACGTGGTGATGACGCGTTCGCACATGCTATCGGGCGTGGCGTTGGTGCTGCTTGCGGCGACCTCCGTCCCGTACGCCGTTATCAGCCGGCCGCAGCACCGCCCTGCCGCGCCGGGCGCGGCCGGCGCCTGTCCGGCCCATGGCACGGCGTCCGAGCCGGGCGGCGTTTGCACGATCTTCGCGCCGGGCACCCCGGAAGATTACATCCAGCGCTTCCAGGCGCGTTTCTCGAACGAGATCGCCTTCTCGGTCGCCGGACGCTGGACGCAGACCGCAACGAACTCCAGCACCGGCGGCAACGGGACGCCGATCACGCTGACGTACGGCTTCGTACCGGACGGCGTGCTGGCCGTGCCCGACGGCTACGTCGCGCCGGGGGTTACGTCGATCGAGAACAAGCTCTTCGTGACGATGGACGCGAAGTTCGGCTCAACCGCGGCCTGGCAGAACCTCTTGCGCGACATCTTCGCCGAATGGTCGGCGCTCACGGGCGTGGCGCTCGTGGAGGAGACCGCCGACGACGGCGCGACCTGGGTCATCAGCCCCGGCGTGCTGGGCGTGCGGGCCGACATCCGCATCGTGTGCATCGACGAAGACGGGCCCAACGGCGTGCTGGCGTTCAATTACTACCCGAACTTCGGCGACATGGCGCTGGACGCGGCGGAGAACTGGGCTAACTCGGCCAACGACTACCGCTTCCTGCGCAACGTCGTGATGCACGAGCTCGGCCACGGCATCGGCCTGGCGCACGTTCTGCCTCGCGACGGCACGAAGCTGATGGAGGCCTTCCTCGCGCTCGGATACACCGGCCCGCAGGACGATGATATTCGCGGCGCGGGCTTCTCGTATGGCGACCCGCACGAAGGCAACAACACCGCCGGCGCCGCCGCCGACCTGGGCGCCTTCGCCTCCGGCACGTCGTTCGACGACATGGCGCTGCACAGCGGCGGCGACGTCGACTGGTACAGCGTCAGCGCCTCGGCCGGCACGCCGATCATCGCCCGCCTGCTGCCGAGCGGTTCGGTTTACGCGGTCGGGCCCGATCCGGGATCGCCCACGACCATCGACACGCGCGCCATCCACCGCCTGCGCCTCCAGGTCTACGACCAGGACGGCCTCACGCTGCTTTCGACGCACACCGCCAACGTCGCCGGCGAGGGCGTCTTCAATCCGCCCGTCGCCGTGCCGGCCGGCGACACCGGCCTGCTGCTGCGCGTCTCGACCCCCGGCGGCGCCGACGACATTCAGCGCTACCAGCTCACGCTGCTCGACCCGGCCAATGCGCCGCGGGCCCTCAGCCTGGGCTCGACGCCCGAGGGCGGCGTTGTGTGCGGGATGACGCCGGCGGACGCGAGCGGCCGGGCGAGCGCGCTGACGCCGTTCAGCCTGACGTACGGCAACGGCCAGCAGGTGACGGTGACGGCGCCACAGACCTTCGGCGCGAGCAGCTTCGCGCGCTGGCGGCTCGACGGGGCGGCGCAGCCCGCGGGCCAGACGAGCCTCACGGTGACGATGAGTGCCGACCGCGTCGCCGTGGCCGAGTACGTGCCGGCCTTGTCGGTTAACGCCGGCGCGGATCGCGTGATCGTGCCGGGCGAGTCCGTGCAGCTCAACGCTGTCGCCTCGAACGGCACGCCGCCTTACGAATACGCCTGGACACCGACGGCCGGCCTGTCCAGTGCGACGATCGCGAACCCGGTCGCGGCGCCCTCTCAGACGACGGCGTACACGGTGGCCGTGACGGACGCGCTCGGGCACGTGGGGATCGACACGGTGGTCGTGAGCGTCGCACCGTCGCTGAGCGTCGACGCCGGCCCGGACCGCGCGGCCCTCGCGGGTCAGGCGGTGAGCCTCTTCGTCAACGTGTCCGGCGGCGAGCCGCCGTACACGTACGACTGGTCGCCGCCGCTTTCGCAGCCGGGCGCGATCATGCAGGTCTTCACGGCGCGCGTTTCGCAGACGACGGAGTTCAGGCTGACGGTGACGGATGCGGGCGGGCGCGTGGCCAGCGACCACGTGACCGTGCAGGTGATGCCGCCGCTGACCGCGAACGCCGGGCCGGACGTCACGATCGGGCCAGGCGAGCGCGTCGATCTGGTCGCGGATGTTCAGGGCGGCCTCCCGCCGTACAGTCTCGGCTGGCGCGCCGGCAGCGGTCCGACGGAATCGCAGGCCCAGGTCTTCACGGTCTCTCCGGCGCGCACCACCACCTACACCCTGACCGTCGGCGATGCAAGCGGGCAGCATGCGCAGGACACGATCGTCGTCTCAGTAGGAACGCCGTTCTCGGCGACCGCGTCGGCGGTGCCCGCCTCCATTCCGCGCGGCGGGAAGAGCCGACTCCTGGCGGTGGCCTCCGGCGGACAGCATCCCTACACGTACGAGTGGACGCCGACCGCCGGGCTGTCAGCACCGACGGCCGCCGCAACCGACGCCCGCCCAGGCGAAACCACGACCTACCGTGTGGCGGTCACCGATGCCGCCGGGCGGACAGCCGAGTCAGCGGTAGAACTCGTGGTGGATTCCGACACGCTGGTGTCACCCGGGCTGGTCGGGGCCGCGGGCCTGTGCGGCTTCGGCGGGTTTCTTTCTCTGCCGGCCGGACTGCTCGGGCTAGGCTTGGCCCGGCGTGTGCGCAGCAGGCGATGAGATTCGGGCGGCCTTGGCGGGCACAGCCCTCAGGCCGCCGCGCCGCTGGCGGCCTGCTGGCAGAGGAAGAGGACGGCCATGCGGACGGCGAGGCCGTTGGTGACCTGGCGCAGGATGCTGGAGCTCGGTCCGTCGGCGACGTCGGCGGCGAGCTCGATGCCGCGGTTGACGGGTCCGGGGTGCATGATGAGCACGTCGGGCTTGCAGCGTTTCAGGCGGGCGCGGTCCATTCCGAAGAGCTGCACGTACTCGCGAACCGAAGGGAAGACGCTGCTGGTGATGCGCTCCTTCTGAATTCGCAGCATGTTGACGACGTCCATCTCTGGCAGGATCGCATCGAGGTTGTGGACGACGCTGGCGCCGAGCTGGCGGAAGGCCGCCGGCACCAGCGTGGGGGGGCCGACAAGCGTGACCTTGGCGCCGAGCTTGAGCAGGCCCTGGAGGTCTGAGCGGGCGACGCGCGAGTGGGCGATGTCGCCGACGATCGCGACGTTGAGCCCCTCGATGCGGCCCTTGGTCTCGCGGATGGTGAACAGATCGAGCAGTCCCTGCGTCGGGTGGGCGTGCTGGCCGTCGCCGGCGTTGATGACGCAGCAGTCGACGGCGCGGGTCAGGTCGAGGGCCGCGCCGGCCGACGGGTGGCGCAGGATCATGAAATCCACGCCCATGGCCTCGATGTTGCGGGCGGTGTCGACCAGCGACTCGCCCTTCTGCGTGCTCGACATCTTCTCGGTGAAGTCGATCACGTCGGCGCTGAGCCGCTGGGCCGCCAGCTCGAAGCTGACCCGCGTGCGCGTGCTTTCCTCGAAGAACATGTTGACGACCACGCGGCCGCGCAGGGCCGGCACCTTCTTGATGCTGCGTGTGCTGACCTCCTTGAAGCTCTCGGCGGTGTCGAGGATGTAGAGGATCTCCTCGCGGCTCAGCTCGCGCAGGGTCAGCAGATGCTTGCGCGTCCAGACCGGCGTCTCGCCCGCGGCCGGGGTCATACCAGCTCGACCTCTTCCTTTCCGTCCACTTCTGCGAGCTTGACCTTGACGATGTGCGCGGCGGTGGTCTCGACGCGCAGGCCGACGAAGTCGGGCTGGATCGGCAGCTCGCGCCAGCCGCGATCGACCAGCACGGCCAGCTTGATGGCCTTGGGCCGGCCCAGGTCTACCAGCGCATCCAGCGCCGCGCGCACCGAACGGCCCGTGTACAGCACGTCATCCACCAGCACGATCCAGGCGCCCGTCACGTCGAAGTCGATCTCCGTCCCGCGCAGCACCGCCGACGGCCCGATCGTCGTCAGGTCGTCGCGATAGAGCGTGATGTCCAGTGCGCCGTAATGCGCCGGCGGCGCGCCGTGCGCCTTCAACAGCGGCATCAGCCGCTGCGCCAGGGTCTCGCCGCGCCGCCGGATGCCAACCAGCGCCAGCGGGCAGCCGTTCGGGGCCGCGGCGACGATCTGCCGCGCCATGCGATCAAGCGTTTCCTTGATTTCCTGGCCGCTCAGCAGCAGTGACATGCGCGATAGCGTAACGTTCGGCCGCCCGCCGCGGAAGCGGCTGTCAAGAACGTTCCGGGCGCCTGCGGCTCGGTGCGGCGCGAGGCAGGGGACCGCCACGCCCGCCGCATCGCCCGCGAGGCACCGCCCGGCCGCGGCGGAACCTGCACGGGGTGGTGCACGTCCGCGCGGCACCGCGGGCGCGGCCAACCGGCTATTTCGTGCGATTCAGCAGATGCACAGCGGGCGCCTTCACGACCGCCGTCACGCTCGTCCCCGGTTGCAGGGCCAGCTCCTCGCACGCGGGCCGGGTCACGAGTGCGAACAGCGGGAAGCCGGCGTCCAGCTCGACGCACAGCAGGGGGCTGCCGGGCTGCACGGAGACGACGCGCGCCGGAAGGCGGTTGCGAGCGCTGGCGATCCGCGGCGGATCGGATTCGCGTTCCAGCATGACGTCCTCGCCGCGAATACTCACGAGCACCAAGTCCGACACGCCGTCCGGCGCAAGCGCCGTGAGGCGCGCCGAGCCTGCTTCAACGACGACCAGGCCCTCGCGCCGCTCGACGATGCGGCCCGGCTGAAGCGTCTCGACGCCGAGAAACCGCGCGACCTCGGCGGCGGCGGGGCGGCCGTACACCTCCGCCTTGTCGCCCTGCTGCACGACCCGGCCGTCCAGCAAGACGGTCACGCAGTCGGCCAGGAAGTACGCCTCGGCCAGATCATGCGTGACCAGCAGGACCGTCAGGCGCCAGTTGCGCTGCAGCTCGCGCACCAGCCACCAGAGTTCGCGCCGCAGACTCGCGTTGAGTGCCATGAACGGCTCGTCCAGCAGTACCAGCCGCGGCCGGCTCGCCAGCGCTCGAACCAGGCCCACGCGCTGGCGTTCACCGCCGGAGAGCGTGGCCGGCCGCCGTTCCAGAAGCTGGCCGATGCCGGTCGCCGCGATCAGCTCATCGAGCAGCGGCTGGAATCCGGCTCGTGGCAGGCCGCGCGCCCGGGCGCTGTACGCCAGGTTGTCGCGCACGCTGAGGTGCGGAAACAAGCCGAGCTGCTGCGGCACGTACCCGAGTCCGCGGCGTTCGATGGGGACGCTCGCCACGTCTGCCCCGTCGATACGGACGCGGCCGCGCTCGCAGCGCAGCAACCCGAGGATTGCGTGCAGCAGCGTGCTCTTGCCGGACCCCGACGGGCCGAGCACGGCGTGGCACTCGCCGGCCGGCACGCGCAGATTCACGTCCCGCAGCCGAAACGTCCCCGCCGCGACGGTCAGGGACTCTACCTCAAGCATGGACGGCCTTTCCCAGCATCTTTCTCGTGGCGTACAGCGCCGTCAGGCCGATGGCGACCAGCAGCAGGATCATCGCCACGGTGCCCTCGATGTCGGCCGAGGCCAGGCGCAGGTAGATCGCGATGGGCAGGGTCTCCGTGCGCATGGCCATCGTGCCGGCGACCATGATCGTCGCGCCGAACTCGCCCAGCGCCTTGGCCCAGGCGAGGATGAACGCCGCGATGAGCCCGCGCCGCGCCAACGGCAGCGTCACCGTCGCGAACGCGTAGCGCGGCTTCGCACCCAACGCGCGCGCGACGGTCTCCAGCTCGACGGGAACTTCGTCGAAAGACGCCTTCAGCAATCGCACGGCGACCCCGAGCACCGTGACGAACTGCGCCAGGACAATGCCCGCGAAGCTGAACACGAACCGCACCGCGTTCTCCTGGATCCACTCGCCCAGCGGATTATTGAAGAAGATCAGCAGCATCGCGCCGAGGGCGGCGGGCGAGACGATGATCGGAAACTCGAGCACCGTGTCGGCCAGTTCACGCCCGGGAAACCGGTAGCGCGACAGCGCGTACGCCGCCGGGATCGCCAGCGCAAGCGCCAGCGACGCAGCGAGCGTGGCCGTCATGAGCGACAGCCGCACCGAAAAGAGCGTTCGCTCTGAGAGCAGCGTGCCGCGCAGGGCGCTGCCGCTGAAGAACCAGGCGAGCGACAGAACCAACCCGCCGTAGAGTGCGAGCACGGCGAGCGCGGCGGCGATGGTGACGCGGCGCAAGGTCATCGACGGATCACTTCCTGATCCACTCCCCGGGCACCCGGTATTCGCCGCCGACGGGCTTGTCCTCGCCGATCCACGCCGCCGCGTCGTCGACCGTCGCAAAGTAGTGGTACCTGGCAAAGACGGCGCGGCCCTCCGGTCCGGCCAGGAAGTCGATGAATGCCTGCGCCGCCGCGCGATCTTTGGTGAACTTTGAAACGGCGACCGGGAGGTACCCGATGCGGGGGACTTGCTCCTTCGGCAGCCTCACGGTCTCGATCCGCTCTGGGTCCCAGTGCTCGAAGACGCTCCAGCCGATCACCGCGTCCGCCATCTTCAGCGAGATGGCGGCCGCAGTCTTCTCGCAGCTCTCCGTGTAGTTGATCAGGTTTCGGCGAAAGGCCTCTTTCTCCTCGGCTGTGAACTCCCGTTCGACGATCTCCACGGCGTAGGCACCGACACAGACGCCCTCCGGATTGGCGATGGCCACCTTGACGCCGGGGCGCGTGAGGTCCTTCAGCGTGCGTATGTTCTGAGGATTCCCTCTTTGCACGTTGATCGCCGGCACGAGATACACAAGGACTTTCTCGGTCTCGACGAACACGTCGCCGTCGCGCTTGGCCTTCTCCATGTAGTCGGAGGACCCTGGGAAGTAGACGTCGCCCTGTTTCGCCAGCTTCATCTGAGAGAGCACATAGCCCGAACCGCCGAACAGCAGCTCGACCTTCACGCCGGTCTTCCGCTCATAGAGCCTGGCGGCCTCCTCGGTCGCGGGCTTGGACGCGGCCCCCACGTAGGCAAGGAGCGTCCGAACGCCCGCCGCTTTCGTCCTGGCGCCCTGGTCAGAAGGGGCGCCGCCGCCTGACTGAGCGAAACCGGCGAGCGTCAATGGGCTGGCGCCAAGCACGGCCAACAGGCATCGGACCATCACTCTTCGATTGGCCACTGCGGCTTCTCCGTTGCGCCCGGAAAACGACGCGCCACCGGAGGATAACCGCCTCTCCGCCGGCTTGGCGCGTTCTTTCTCTGCCGGAAACCGCGGGTTCTGGTGGCCGTGACCCGCCGCCATTCTATCTACCCGTCGCTATGAGAGTCAGGTCCTCTGTTTTCAAGGCCGGCGTCCCTCTTTCTGCGGAGGGGAGGAAGCCGGGGTCGAGCGGCAGAGGAGCTCACCGTGGAAACGGTGGAACGGCTGGCCGATTACCTTGGGGTGGGTTTCGTGCTGCGCCCCAAGCGGGGCCGTGGCGCGCGGAAAGGCGGGTGACGTATGGCGAGCAAGCGACAGCGACCGAAGGGCGCGGGGACGCTCTACCGCCGCGAGCCGAAGGGGCCGTGGATTGCCCGCTGGTACGACCACAACCGCCGCCGGCGGGAAACATCGACCCGCGCGACGGACAAGGCCGCGGCTCAGCGCGAGGCGATCCGTGAGCGGCGGCCCGTTCCGCCCGGCTGCCGGCGGAAACGCCGCTGGTGGTGGTTTCAAGAAGGGCTGGTCCTGACGGGGCTGCGGCTGAACGAACTGCGGTCCCTGACGGTCGGCGTGGTGAAGCAAGCGCGCCGGCGGCGCTGTGCGGCTCGCGTAACTCATTGCTGACGCAGGAACAAAGCGACGCGAAGCAACGCGGCGCGAGAAGGGGAAGAAAAGCGGGCCAGTCGCGGCGCGGCCGCAACGTGTGCGATGGTCCCGGTATCGCCGAGTCGGCGAGCCAAGAACACGTCCAGCGGTCCGCCTGCACCGAAGTGCTGCCCGAGCAGCGCGAGGGTGTCGGGCACGACATGCTCGACCCGACCCGCCAGGGCGAGTGATGACGCCAGCATCGCAGCCAGGCCGTCAAAGCGGATGTCCCACAGCCTAAACCGCTCCGGCTCGAGCACCACCAGTCCGCATCCATGCGCACAGCGATGCGTGACGACGACGCGGCCGTTCGGCAGCGTCTCGGGGTCATAGCCGATCTCGCAGTGCTGTTCGCAGTCGTAGTAGATCGTCGCGTCGGCCATGCCGCCGTTGCAGACGAGCCCGAGCTCGATGAAACGATCGAGTTGGCCCTTCGGCCAGCGGCGCACCTCCTCGAAGGTGAATGCCGGTTGCTGGTAGTCGTCGAGCCGCCACAGCATTCGCCGAAGCGCCTCAGTCGCGGGCGATGCCCCAGGCGCGGAGGCACTTGCGGGCGATCTGGTCATGCGGGTCGTCCTTCAGTGTGCAACGATCGGGATACGTCACTTCGAACGTCATCGCCTTGGGCCGATGTCCATTCTGGGGGCGAAAGGTCATGCGCAACCGAGCCTGAGATGGAAAGAGATCGCCTGGGCGGAGATTGGCGCTGAGCGCGTCGGAGCGCATTCGCTGCAGGGCATCGCCGGCGTTTCGGCGCGACGCGACGGTGAGCATGAGCCGCCGGCCCGCACCGGTCTTCGAGTCTTGCGGCAGGTCGTATCGGAGCGCCCGCAGCTCCACGCTCTCTACGCCGAGCGCCGGGTCGAGCGGGAACCCAAACTCGGGCTGGTTCAGCACGCCGAGGTCGTACGGCACCTTCCCGGTGTCGTCCGGGAGTTCGATCAGACCAAGGATGTTCGTGCAGAAGATCGTTTCGAGCTGGATCAGATCGCGATTGCCGCCACGCGCGTGAACTTCAATCATGCCCTCCTCCGGCCGGTACACGAAGATGATCTCAAACGCCGACCGGCGCGCGCGCTGCTGAAAACGCCCGGCACTGTCGTATCCGAGTTCGGCGTTCGCGTAGTCCTCCGGGAACGCGAAGAAGCAGTGCCGCTGCGGGTGCGAACGGAGATAGTAGTCGATGTGACAGTGCTTGCCGCGTCCCTGCTTTCGGTAGAACAGCCGCAGCTTCGACGTGAACGCGCGAAGCGCGTCCTCGTCTGTGCGCGCCTCGAGGCGATAACCGACAAAACGCCGATGCCAACCGCCGTAGCGGTCCATTTCGTGGAAGCGGCCGGCAGTGCGGAAGAGCATGGGCTGGTTCAGGAACGTCCAGAAAGCACGTTCGTAGGCGTTCCGCATGTCGTGAAACTCGCCCGACACGTCCGCATCCCAGAGCGTTGCCTGCTCGACGATCTGCAGCACGCCGTCCTCGCATGCAAGGTCGTAGACCATGCGGAAGTCGGCATCGATCTCGCTGTGCGTCCCGTCGTCGAGCTTCTCGAACGCGACGAAGAGCGGCTCGACCTCGGTCTCGCTGAGATAGGACCAGTCCAGACCGAGGTCGATCCCTCGGCGGTCGAAGTACTGCTTGAGGAGTGCGTTCGGCGTGTTGCGAAGAAACGTCTTCGCGGAGTACTGGCGTCCCATAGGCTCCGTTCCCAAGGGCTCGCGCGGCTCCCGAGCGGGACCGTCGAGCGTTCAGCGGTGCCCCGCGCCGCGTCCTTGCAGCCCGATTCCGTGGCCTGCGGGGCAGCCGCCCAATGGGAGGCATCGGCGTTCCAGCCGATCTCCCGGCATCATACCGTTCGGTTTTTGTTTGGTCAACAGTTCATAATCGTGGCCGCAACCGAATTCGCTCGTCGACTCGCAGATCCTGGGTTAACCAGCCCGCTTGGGCCATCGCTGTAACCGTATTGTCGTACACGGGCTTAAGGCGCTTCGGGTCGAACATCGTGATGACGAGCGCCGCGCTTTGCGGTTGGGCGAGCACGCCGGCTCGATACAAGACGCGCAACTGAACTCGCCATCGCTGCCCGGAAGTCGCGGTGAGGTGCTTGCGGTACACCTTCACTGGCGACCACTTGAACCCGTGCTCGACCAAGTGGCGCTCGTAGAGTTTGCTGTAGTCGGCCGGCTCGAGCGGAATCTTCGCGTCGTGTTGCGGCTTGCCGTCTGCTCCCGGGTCATACGTCCCAAGCGACACGTCTACGTTCACCTGGCAGTACTCCGCGCCGGCGGTCGGATCGAGTGGCGGGTCGTAAACCAGCGTCATGAGGAAGTCACCTTCGACGCGTCCATCCGCTCTACGGAAGCACTGCGGAATGGGGAAGTCCTCGCGCGCAAAAATCCTGCGGTTCTGATCGATTTCCGGCTGAAGGATCAGCGTCGCCTGCCACGGCGCGCACGTGAGAATCTCGTCGACCTCGCCTGGGATGCCGAAACCGCGATAGCGCAGGTCCGGTGCCTCGACTGGTCCGCCGCGAAACGCCGCAGACTGCACGAGCAGCGCCTTGGCGAGGTTCTTCGAGATCGGCTCCGCGACGCCAGCGCGAATCGTGCCGAGCAACGACGTGACAAGCGGCGTCGAAAAGCTCGTGCCTATCGCCTCGGCAAGATGCCCCGAACCATCGACCGAAATGACCCCGACTTGCTGGCAGTTGAGCTCAGTGGTGCAGTTGCCACCGTAGTGCGAGAGCTCCGGCTTCGGCAGAAAGGCAGCACCAGGACCGCGCCGCGAGAACGGAGACGGCTCTTCACGACGAACTCGGGAGTTCGGACGATCAAGGTGCGCGATCGAGCCTACGGTGATGCCGAGAGCGCTGTCTGCCGGCGGGTGAATGCGATCGTTCTCGCCCAAGTCGTCGGGGGGCCATCCACGCAGTGGCGATGCGACATAGTTGCCGGCGCACGAAACGAACGTGACGTCGTGCTGCCGCTGAATCGCGTCAAGCTCGATTCCCAAGTCGGAGAATGCGTCGTCGCGGCAGATGGCGTCAATGCGGCTGAGAGAGAGATTCCAGACCCGCACGTCCGGGTACTTCTGGACTGCGCGGCGAATTGTCCGAAGCAGGTCGGCCTCATCCACGGGCGTATCGGGCTTCGGCATCGCCACGACGTCCACGATCCGCGCCTGAGACACGGGAAATCGCGGATCGTCGTGATTGAGACTGCGTCCATTGATGATCAGACCTGCGACGAAGCTGCCGTGATTGTTATCCTGATCGGCACGTGGCACGTCCTCCTCGTCGCGGGCGACCACCCAGGCTTGCAGCAGCGCATTCGTGGGATCGGTACCTGAGTCGATGACGCCGACAATCGGGTAGTTGCGTCCGGCCTCGGGGGCCGGCAGGCGGTCGACCGGAATCGCTCCTTGCGGGATGTACTGGGCGAAGAGCTGATACTGAGGGAACAAGCTGACGCTCTGCGTCCCGACGAAGCCAGCGAGTTGCGGAACCAACTCGGGTCGCACATGTCGCAGGCGATATATGCGCAGCCTAGAGACGAACGGAACTGGCTCAGGCTCGCCGAGTCCAAGTCGCCGCACGAGGTCAAAGAACGCGTTTCGAACCTCGTCGTCGGCGTCCGCGTTCTTGTGCTGAAAGAGTCGGAATTTCAGGCTTCTATCGTGGTCCGCCGCAAGCATCTCTCGCAGGCCATCCACGCCGAGATGGCCGGTCGCATCCTCGGCCGTGTATGCCTCGATGCGATCCAGTGTCGAGATGTCGGCGGTCAGTTCGCGGGTCGTACCACGGTCGATCCGCTCGGACAACCGGTTCAGGCCGGGTGCCGATACGCTGACGAGCATCCTGCCGAACGTCTCGCCGCCGATGACTGGGCAGGTGTTGCGGGTGAACAGCTGGTACGGGCGATGGCTCTTGGCCAGCGCCTTCTCCTTCAGCACGACACGCGCGACGGCAGGCACGTTCGCGCCCTGGGCGAGCACCGCACCGAAGTGCGCGCGAACGGACTCCAGTTGCTCGAGGAGCAGGTCGCGATTCTCGCGCGTCACATCGTCGAAGATCTTACGTGGAGAGCCGCCGCCCGGTACGGGCCGGAGGTCCGTTTCGCGCGGTATCACGATCTTGATCGGAAGCCGAGTCTCGTTGTCGGGCATGGTTACCTCCCGCATTCATGCGACGCGAGATGGTCGGCTCAGACGAGTTGAACAGAGCAGCGAGCCACTTCAACGTCATGAAGTCCGGCGCGAGGTCATGCACCGCGCGCACGGTCTTGGGGTCCGTATGTGCTAGATCGACATCGCGACCGAGGCGAAGGCGAACAATCTCGCGCAAGATTTCGAGCGTAGCAACGCCCTCGCGATCGTCGAGAATGCTTGCCCGGATCGCAGTCTCGGAGACTCGACGGATGTCGGCGCCCGTCAGCGATTCCGCTGCTGCGGCCAGCAGCCGCACTTCAGGATCGCTCGGTGCGCGCCCATCGAGGAAGTGTTGGAACAGGGCCGCTCGTGCGTCAACGCCAGGCGGCGAGAGCTCGATGCGGTACGCGAATCGCCGCCACACCGCCGGGTCGAGCAGGTGATGATGGTTCGTCGCGCCCAGCAGCACGGTCTGGTTGTCCAGCGCATCGATGTTCTGGAGCAAACTGACGACGACGCGCTTCAGTTCGCCGAGCTCGTGCTGGTCGTCGCGCAGTTTCGCGAGCGAATCAAGCTCGTCGAGGAACAACACGCACGGCCGGTTTCGAGCGTGGTCGAAGAGCATGCGCAGGTTCTTCGCGGTGCTGCCGAGGAATGACGAGATGAGCGAATCGGATCGGGCAGTAATTAGCGGCAGACCGAGTTCCGCGGCAATGAACCGCGCGAGCTCCGTCTTGCCCACACCGGGTGGTCCGTGAATGATCATCGACGGCGAAATGCCGACGCGATTCGCCAGCAGTCGATCGGCTGCCTTCACGAAACGAACGAACTCGCTGACTTGCCGCTGCACGGGCGCGTCCAAGACGATTCGAACGTCACCGGGCGCGAGCCGCTCCTCGTCAGCGAGGGCGAGCCGCGATTCCTGATCGACTGGCAGGCGCGTCGGTGCGGCAATCAGCGCTGGCGCGACTTCCGACGTCGCGGTCTGCCGTAGGGTCTTGGCCAGGCGATCGGCGGCAGCGGCTTCGCCCGCTTCGCGGAGCTTGCGGACGAGCTGCTCGACATACGCCGTCACCTTGGTGCGGTCACCTTTGACCGCGCCATCGACGATCCGGGCGATTTCGAGCAGGTAGTCCATGAAACTTGCCTCCGTCGGAATGAAATATATCATGCTGTTTTGAAAAAACAAGCACACTGATGAAATATGGACGCCATTGCGTGCAAAGAGCCTGGAGACGTTCGACTATAAGCACTTGGCAATAAATACCTTATGGGTTTGCGCTGGGTTGCCGCGGTTCGCACGGAGGTACGACCAGTTCGTGTTTGCGTGTCTGGGCCGGTTGCGTGCTGGCTTCGCGTCGCCGCCCCTTGCTTCGCGTCGGGAGCCGTACCGCGTGGCGAGTTGCAGAGCTACAAGGGCGCGCGCGAACTCCCAGGGGTCAGCGCCGTAGCGATTCCGGTGAACTGCTCCAAGGCATCCTGCAGGTCCTCGACAATCTCCGCCGCCAACACGTCCGGATCGGGCAGGCTTGCGCTGTCCTCAAGGCTCTCGTCCTTGATCCAGAACAGGTCGAGGCTCAGCTTGTCGCGTTTGAGCAGATCCTCGTACTCGAAGCACCGCCAGCGGCCGTCGGGCTGCGCCTCGCTCCACGTCGCCTTTCGCTTGTGGGTCGCCCCGGGCTTGAACAGGTCAACGAACTCATCGAAGTCCGACCGCTTGATCGCGTTCTGCTTGAGCGTGAAGTGCTTGTTGGTCCGGAGGTCATACACCCACAGCCGCGAGGTCCACGGCTTCTCCTGCGGCGGCTTGCGATCGAAGAAGATCACGTTGGCCTTGACGCCGGGCTTGTAGAAGATGCCCGTCGGCAGTCGCAGGAGCGTGTGCACATCGCACTGCTTCATCAACTGATCCCGGATTTTCTGCCCCGGACCGCCCTCGAACAGAACGTTGTCGGGTACGACCACCGCTGCACGGCCGCCGACCTTGAGCAGGTTGAAGATGTGCTGCACGAAGTTCAACTGCTTGTTGGCGGTTGAGACCCAGAAGTCCTGGCGCACGACGACCTCGTCCTCGCTGTCGAGATCGCCCTCCTCGTTCACCGTCTTCAGGCTCTGCTTCTTGCCGAAGGGCGGGTTGGTCAGCACCATCGAGTACTGCTTGCTCGGCGGCGTATCCAGGCTGCTCTTGCCGCTGATGACCGGCGTGGCCAGTTCGTCCTTGCCCCCGGTGATGCCGTGCAAGTACAGGTTCATCGCACAAAGTCGCGCCGTCTCCGGCACCAACTCCTGCGCGATCACCAGCGACTCACGGATGCGACGTTTCTCGTCGCGGTCCATTTCCTTGTCGTGCCGCCGAAGCACGCTTTCGTACGCCATCGTCAGGAACCCGCCCGTGCCCGCCGCGGGGTCAATGATCGTGTCATCAGGCTCGGGACGCATGACATCGACCACCGCCTGGATGATGGGCCTTGGCGTGAAGTACTGGCCCGCGCCGCCGGTGCTCTCCGCGGCACTGCGGCTGAGCAACTCCTCGTAGATGACGCCCTTCACGTCCAGGTCAAGACTGAGCCACCGCTCGCGGTCGATCAGGTCCACGATCAGGCGGCGGAGCTTCG
>CAADGL010000010.1 GCA_900696525.1 uncultured Planctomycetota bacterium | reverse complement strand
GCAACTGCTCGAACCAATCTGCAACCGCGACGTACCGCAGCGCCGCGCCGAGGGCTTCCGCCTCGAGCAGCTTGATGTCCGGCTTCGACTGCACGGGTCTGTCATTCACGGGGTTCACGCCCAGGTCCTCGGCGTAGTAGTCGCGTCGGTAATTACCCTGGCCGAGAGAGACGAGCGGTGGCTCCGAGGCATGCGAGCGCGGTAAGGGCCGATTCATCAGAGGCCCTCCGCGTCAAGCTCGCGGTCGATCTGCTCGAGTTCGCGCTGCCGTCGCTCGTCGATCGCGGGAGTGGGGCGCCGGCGGCGTGGTGCCGGGTGCTCTGCGGCGCGCGCGGCTTCGACCGCCGCCTCGCACAGGTCGAAGTACTTCGCGTCGGCATCGGCCAGCGCGCGGCCGAATGCCTCCAGCCAGCGGGCTGACGTGTAGATCATCCCGCCGATGCGGACGTGCTGGAGCCGCACGCGCTCGCCGCCGCGAGCCTTCACGCCGCGCCGGCACCAGCGCCAGATGCAGTTCGTGGACGGCCGGCCCGGGGCGATCTTGGCCGCCTCGGTTAGCGTGATGTATTCGTCGCTTACGGTTGCTTGCTCGTGCATCGGAACCTCCTCAGGCGTGCGTGCCTTGCGTCCGATGCACGGGGTTCTAAGGCGTGTTTTCGCGCGGTAACTTGGTAACTCCAGTTACCGCGACAGCGGCCGGCAGCGTGCGATGTGAAGTTCCAACCTGTTACGGCACTTGCGAACGAAGCAAAAAACTTCAAAGAAAAACGCCGAGTCCCGTTTCGGTAACTCGGCGCCGTCTGCGACCACACTGGGTGACGCCCGCGAGCCCTACCCCAGCTTTCGCATGACTTCGATCACCTTTGCCCGGTCCCGCTCGGCGTATACGGCATCCGTGATCTGAGCGCTGGCGTGGCCAAGCGCGAGCTGCGCAGCCTCCAGGCCAAACTCACGGCGCAGTAACGTGGCGGCGTTGTGGCGCAGGCGGTTCGGATGCCAGCGATGCGCGCGTCGCCAGGCGTACAGCTCGTTAAGCAACTCGTGCTCCTTCAGCCGCTGAAGCCAGACGGCCTTCGTTTCGCCGTCGCGGCGGCTGATATCGCCCGGCGGTGGAAACGCGGCGTCGCAGGCGTACTCAACGGCGCGGTGATACGCGGGCGTCGTATACCGATGGCCGGGCTGCCGGCGCGGTGCCACCTTGCGGTTCGTGCCCGGACGGTTCCCGCACGACAGCGGCGTGCAGCGCATCTCGTGGCGAGCCGCCCTGCGCTCTGCGTCCGCCTCCGCCGGGCTGAACAGATATGCGTTGGTCGGCCGGCCGGTCAGGAACGGCCGGAGGAGTTCCTGGGCGCGCGGTCCGAAGTAGATCACGCGCTCCTTCTCTCGGTAGGCGTTCTTGTGAATCTCCGGTCGGTACGTCCAGATGCCCGTCCGCTCGTCCATCTCGATGTCGATCGGCCGCAACGCCATCAGCTCGCCCGGTCGCGCACCTGTCAAGAGCTGTAGCTCCACCACGGCGCGTACGGGGCGCGTCATGTGGGGGAGTACCGCGTCCAGCAGCTCCTGCGGGACCGGCTCAACCTTTTTGCTCTCCCGCACGGCCGCGCGGCCCCGCTTCAACGCCTCGAGCGTACACAGCGACTGATGAACCGACGCGGGCACAAGCTCGCGCGCGGCCGCCCATTTGAACATGTGCCGGATGCGGCCGACCTGGGCGTTGACGTACTTGCGGCACCACGGCTTCCGTGGCGGATTGTCGTTCGCGTCGCCGCGAATCATCTCCTCGCGCAGCATTCGCAGCTTGTTCGGGCCGAAGTCGGTCGCCGGCGTCTCGCCGTAGTACTTGCGGATCAGTCGCATCGCACCGCGCAGCGCGTGCACGTGTTTCTCGCGGTAGTAGTCCTTGGCCCAGCGCCAATACTCGCCGACGATCTCCTTGATCTGCGCGCCGCCCGGCGGCTTGGCGATCTGATCCGACTCGAGCCGCGGCCAGCGTCGGCCGTTGGCTTCCCACGCGGCGATCACGCGGTGGTACATCTCGCGGCTGGCGGCCAACCCAAGCGGGCCGAGCCAGTAGTCCTTGCGGCGCTTAGTCGCGGCGTCCGTCAGCGTGACGAGCGCCTGGTTGCGGCCTGGGCGGGTTCGATAGGCGGGGGTCTTCGGCATTGCGCGGCTCCTTCAACGCGGAGCGCGGTCAGTGACCGCGCGTTTTCGCGTCTTAGGCCGCGCTGCCGACCGTCGGCAGGTCGCCCGAAGTCTCGGGGGCGGCGTTGTTTACCACTATAGCGGGCGATGGGATTCGAACCCACGACGTCCAGCTTGGGAAGCTGGCATTCTACCACTGAATTACGCCCGCATAATTTGCTTACAGATAATAAGTTACGGCGTCTGGCCTGCCATTGTTGACAACCTAAGCCCGCCGCCATCCCTCACAGGTTCAGGTTGCTATCCTACCGGAACTCGCGCACGAAACAACCTCCCGTCGCCGGATGCCTTTCATTTGAGCACCGACTCGTCCGTCAGGCGCTTCGGGTGCCTGTACACCCAGCCCCGCAGCTCCAGGGCGCACTGCTCGAGCGCGGCGTTCGTTTCGTTTGGGTTGCCCGGGCCTTCTCCGCCAGGCTGATCGAGTTGTAGTACAGCGCTTCGCGAAGCTGCGCGGCCTTCTGTTGTGCCAGGGCCGCGTTCCGGTCCGCTCGCACGAACAGGATCCCCAGCCCAATGGCCGCCCCGATCGTCAGCCGAGCGCCTCCCGCGCCTGGCGGATCAACGAAATGTCGCGGCCGTCGCTATCATCGCACATCGGCGCGCTCGCGATGTGACCTCGCTCTCTTGATAGACGGCGGCCGCGGCGGTTCGACGCTAACGCGAAAAGAACTTCGTCGCGCTTCCCAGCAGCTCACGCAGCCGCTCAAGCGCCCAACCCGCCGGGGCGAGGGGCGACAGGCCGAGGACCTCTTACCCCCGGCCGACACCTGGCCATTCGGCTTTCGGGGACGACCAACGCCGCGCTTGACAGGCAAGCGGTCGCTTGCCTATGCTCAATCGGCATGACCGGGCGTCGCCGAATGATCCATGAGTGAAGACGACCTCTACCGTGCCCTTTCCGACCCGACCAGGCGGGCGATCCTGGACGAGTTGGCGCGGCGTGACGGGCAGACGCTCTTTGAACTCTGCGGAAGGCTCATCATGAACCATGGGATCGGCTCGACTCGACAGGCGATCTCGCAGCATCTGGAGGTTCTGGAAGACGCCGGCCTGGTCGTGACGAGGCGCGAGGGGCGGTACAAGTTTCACTCGTTCAATGGCGAACCGTTGAAGGCCATTACGCGGCGATGGCTCGGCCGCCCCAGGAAAGACGAGGACCCCAAGGCAGGCGCGGACGATCGATGAGAATCCACCTCTCCAGCGTGCTCGTTGATGATCAGGACAAGGCCCTGAAGTTCTACACCCAGGTGCTTGGCTTCCGGAAGAAGCACGACATCCCGTTGGGAGACGGCAAGTGCCGCTGGCTTACCGTCGTTTCCCCTGAAGATCCCGGCGGCACCGAGCTCGTCCTCGAACCTGATGAGCATCCTGCATGCGAGCCGTTCAAGTCCGCGCTCGTTGCAGACGGCATCCCGTTCACCTCGTTTGCAGTCAAGGATGTGCACGCCGAGTACGAGCGGCTTCAGGCGGCGGGAGTGCGATTCACGCAGCCTCCGGTGACCATGGGGCCGGTGACCACGGCTGTCTTCGACGACACCTGCGGCAATCTCATCCAGATCGCAACCTACGGCAGGGGCGATGAGCCGCCGCCGGCAGACCCCTCGACCTGAATGGAGACCGACATGAAAGCGCCCGGAGAGCCGCATCTTCACCTCATCCCATGAAACCGGGAATGACAAGTGGGGTCAGGCTCGTTGTGATCGAGGTCCACCGGGAGAAGTCCTCGTGAGGGGCGGGCGCACGGGCGACGCACGAGAGAGAGGTACGACCATGAACTTCAAGGACGTGATGACGAGGCTCGAAGCGCTGGGCGACGCCGGGCGGCGTGAGTACAACGCCAGGACGGGGCACGATGGCGTCCCCGGCGCCCCGCCCGCGAAACAGTTCGGCTGCAAGACCGGCGACATCCGGGCGCTCGCCAAGAAGATCAAGGCCGACCACGAGCTCGCCCTTGCGCTGTGGAAGACCGGCAATCTCGACGCCCAGTTGCTGGGCATCCTCCTCATGATGCCAAAGCAGCTGACCGCCAAGGACGTGGACAGGATGGTGCGCGAAGCGCGCTTCACCTGGGTCGCGGACTGGCTCAACGCGTACATCGTCAAGGAGCTGCCGGAAGCCGAGAAGCAGGCGCTCCGCGAGAAGTGGACGAAAGACAACGACGGGTGGGCGGCACGGGCGGGATGGAGTCTGACGGCGTCGCTGGTCAACTCAGGGAAGGACGGGCTGGACGTGGAGGCGTTGCTCGATCGCATCGAAAAAGAGATGCCCGCGGCGCCCCCCGAGACACGCTGGACGATGAACGCCACACTCGCGGCGATCGGAATCAACCACTCGGCGCACCGGAAACGCGCTATCGCCATTGGCGAGAAGCTCGGCATCTATCGCGACTACCCCTGCTCGAAGGGCTGCACCTCCCCATTCGCGCCGATCTGGATCAACGAGATGGTGAAGCGGAAGGGATGATCGCCGCGCCGCGGGGCCGGCGCCAACCGATCGGCGCAGGCCGGGCGAGCCAAGCGAGCCATGCCGCTCGAGGGGCAGACGCTTATCGGCCGCGAATCGGCGGCCGTGGGCGCAAGCCACGCGCGACCATCGACGCCAATCGCCCATTCTACGCAGATTTCCCGCCTTCGCATTGCGACGCACGCAGTGCCTTTTGAATGATGCACCGAGGGCCGATTAACGCCCCTACGCACAACTATTGGGGGATTCCTCATGCGCACGATCAGCATTGCTTCTGCCCGTCGGGGCGCCGTTCCGGCCGGCCGCGCCGCCCGCGTCGCCGTCTCTCTCCTGATCGCCACGTCCGTCTCGTGCCGGTCCGCCTCGCACGGCGGATCGTTCCGCGCCGGCGTCGAGCCGCTTTCGGAGGCGCAGTTCGAGGACTTCGCCACGTCGATCTGCGAGCAGGTCGCCGTCGCGCTCGAGCACGGCGGGCATGACGCTCCGCTGCTGGTCCGCGCCCCGCGCGTTTCGGAATACGGGCCGGAGCCGCGCGGCGTGGCCGACGCCTTCGCGCTGCGTCTCGAGCAGGGCTTGTCTGACCGGCTGGCCGGGGCCGTGGTCTTCACTCAGCACGCGCCGCCCGACCGCCGCATCGAGGCCAATGTGCAGTTCGTGTCGCACACGTGCACGCGTTCGCCGTGCGTGATCTTCACGCTGATCGACGCGGACCAGGGCTCGGAGATTCTGCGCAGCGAGTACCCCTACGACGCCGCGCCGCACCGCTACGCCTGGCTGCGCCACCAGATCGCGCGTCATGACCGCGACGCGGCCGAGCGGCTCGTCAGCACGTACGCGTTCGAGAGCCACGCCGACGGCGCGACGCAGGAGACCGCGACGCAGGTGACGACGGAAAGCGCGGGCAGCGCGTCGAACGCGGATGACGAAGCGGCCACCGACGCCGCCGAGCCGAACGGCCATCCGTCGCCGCGCGTTCTGGGCGTGACGGCGGTAGCGGACACGGGCGAGCGCCGCCTCTGGTTCGTTTCGCGGCTGCGCATCGATGCGCCCGCCGCCGACCTGGCCTGGCGCGCCCTGCGGATGGCCGCCGCCGCCCCGGAGTACACGCACGCGCTGGCGAACGGGCGGGTGATGTTCGCGAGCAGCGGGGTGGTGGAGAACCTGCACATCCGTGAGCAGCACGTGCGCCGTGAGCGCTCGGGCATGAGGACGGACCTGGTCATCCAGGCCAGGCAGGAGCCCTGCAACGCGCAGCTGCGGGCCGTCTTCCTCGATCGCAACGGCCGCCAGGTCGCCGTCGGCCCGGTCATGCCGATGTACTTCGACGCCGACTATCCCAGCGCGGTGACGTTGCACTGCAATCGGCCCGACGCGGAGCGCTACATCCTGCTGGCGGCGGTCGAGCCGCCTCAGTGCCAGGCGCACGCGCCGTCGAGCGAGCCGTCGTTGGCGAAGTAGCCCGCGCCGCCGGAGCGCCGGCGCGGCGCGGCGATTGACGCGCGCGGCGGCGGGTGCTCGGGGCCTGGCCCTGGTGCTTGTGCGTAGGGCTCGGGTTCTTGGTGTCCGGAGCCCGCGCGTCACTCGCCCGGCTTGTTGAGGAAGGACTGGTCGATCAGCCGCTGGCCGCGGTCTTCGTCGCCGCCCAGGCCGCCGCGGAGCTTCTTCTCGCGGCGGGCGCGATCGGGCGCGGCGGCGTCGGCCTCGCCGGCCCAGTCGGCGCGTTTCTTAGAGAGGCCGATCTTGCGTTCGATGGTGTCGACGCGGAGGATCTTGACGTCGACCTCGTCGCCGATCTTGACCTCGTCCTGCGGGTTCTCGACCTTGTGATCGGCGAGCTCGGAGACGTGCAGGAGGCCTTCGAGGTCGGGCTCGAGCTCGACAAAGACGCCGAAGTTGGTGATCTTGGTGACCTTGCCGCGGACGACCATTCCGGGCTGGTAGCGCTCGGGGACGGCGCGGACCCAGGGGTCCTCGGTCATCTGCTTGAGGCCGAGCGCGACGCGCATCTTCTCCTGGTCGACCGTCAGCACGACACAGCGGACGCGGTCGCCCTTCTTCAGCATCTCGCTCGGGTGGCTGACCTTCTTGGTCCAGCTCATGTCGCTCACGTGCAGCAGGCCGTCGATCCCCTCTTCGATCTCGACGAACGCCCCGTAGTTCGTCAGGTTGCGCACCGTGCCCTCGACCACGGTTCCGGGCGGGTACTTCTGCGCGACCGTGGTCCAGGGGTTGACCTCGGTCTGCTTCATGCCGAGCGAGATCTCCTGCTTGTCCTTGTTGATGTCCAGCACGACCACGTCGACCTGGTCGCCGACGTTGAGCACCTCGGACGGATGGTTGATGCGGCGGGTCCAGCTCATCTCGCTGATGTGGACCAGCCCCTCGACCCCCGGCGCGAGCTTGAGGAAGGCGCCGTAGTTCACGATGTTCACCACCTCGCCGCGCACCCGGCTGCCGACCGGGAACATCTGGGCCACCGACTCCCACGGGTTGGCGGTCTTCTGCTTGAGGCCCAGGGCGATCTTCTCCTTGTCGCGGTCGACCGCCAGCACCTTGACCTCGACCTCCTGCTCGATCTTGAGCATCTGGCTCGGGTGGTCGATGCGGTCCCAGCTCATGTCGGTGATGTGCAGCAGGCCGTCGATGCCGCCAAGGTCGACGAACGCGCCGAAATCGGCGATGTTCTTGACCGTCCCTTTGCGGAGCTGCCCCACCTCGATCTCCGCCATCAGCCGCGCCTTCGCCGCCGTACGCTCCTCCTCGATCAGCTTCCGCCGGCTGATGACGATGTTGCGGCGTTCCTTGTCGATGCGCAGGATCTTGGCCTCGATGGTCTGGTCGATGTACTCGCCCACGTCTCCGGGACGGCGAATGTCCACCTGCGAGGCGGGCAGGAACACCGGCACGCCGATGTCCACCAGCAAGCCGCCCTTGATCTTCTTGAGCACGCGGCCGGAGACCTTGTCGCCTTCCTGGTGCGTCTCGACGATCCGGCGCCAGTTGAGAATGCGGTCGGCGCGGCGCTTGCTGAGCAGCACCATGCCGGTGTCGGTGTCGGTTTCCTCGATCAGAACCTCGACCTCGCTGCCGACCTTGACCTGCGAGGGGTCGTCCCACTCGTCGATGCCGACGACGCCTTCGCTCTTGAGGCCGACATCCAGCACGACGTCGTTACCCACGATCCCCAGCACGCGCGCTCTCAGGACGTTCGCGTCCCCGCCGTCGACCGTCAGCGCCGCCGTCGGCGCGCCGGCCATCCAATCCTCGTCGTCGGAAACGCCGGCGAACGCGGCCTGAATCTGGGCGTTGATGTCGCTGTCCTGGATCTCGATGTCGCGGATCAGGTTCTGATCAACCATTGAACACCTTGCGGAAACCGGCGCGCCGAGCCGCCCCGAACGGGGAGGCGCCGGCCACGCCATCGACTTGCTGGTCACGGCCCGTCCGCCGCCAGGGTCGCGAGACCGTGCCGGGGGGGCCTGACGGGATTCGTGCTGGCGAACCAAGGCCCTTCCGCGACGGAACACCCGTCGAACCCCATGGGAGGGCAAGGGGTTAAGGATACCGCCCCCATCCGCCATTGACAAGCCGGCCTTGGGCGCGGGTACTGGCAGGGTTTGAACCGAGCCGCGCCCGTAAGGAAAGCCGCTGCGCCGGCGGACGTCCTCGTTTCTACCGCTCGGCTCGGCTCAGAAAGCAAGCTGTACCAGGACCTGGGCGGCGAACCCGCCGCCGCCTCACCCCGCCGATGAACCGCTTACGCCGCCGCCGTCGTCAGCCCCCGCCCGCCCGCGTAGAATGCGCCTCTCAACGAAAGGACGGCGATGCGCAGCTACGCTCACCCCCTCTGGATCACCGTCGTAGTCCTCGCGGCTGGGCCTGTATCCACGCAGGCCCACGACGACGAGCCGGTGCAGTGGTCGCGCTACTTCGGCTTCTCCGAGTTCGAGGTCTATCGGCTCAAGCGCGACATCGGCCTGCTGCGACTCGCCGACCTCGACGGCGACGGCCGCACCGACGTGCTGCTGTGGAACGGCGACCGCAACCGCATCGAGCTTTTCTACCAGCGCGGCGACCAGGACCAGCCCGCGGCCGCCGCGGACCTGGATCGCAACGAGCCGCCCGACCGCGGGAAACTGCGGAGCGAGCATCTGCCCGTCACGTATCGCGTGAGCTGCCTCGACGTCGGCGAGTTCACCGGCGACGGGCGCCCCGACATCGTCTTCTTCGGCGAACCGCGCGAGGTCGTGATCCTTCCGGGGCAGGGCGGCGGGGGCTTCGGCCCGCCCATGTCGCTGCGCGTGCCGGAGGGCAACCCGCGCGCGGGCAGCCTGGCGGTGGGGGACTTCAACCACGACGGCCATGACGACGTGGCCCTGCTGGGCGAGAACGCGCTGCTGGTGCTGCTGCAACGGCCGGAGGGGGGCTTCGGGAAGCCAATGCGGCTGGTGCACAACGTGCCGCAGACGCTGCTGATGCTGCCGGGCGATTTCAACGGCGACGGCCGGACCGACCTGATCATCGGCGTCGATGACCCGGAGTACGGCGCGCTCGTGTTTATCCAGGACGAGAGTGGTTCGCTCGGCGCCATGCGGCGCATCCGCGTCCCGCAGCTTCGCAGCATCACCATCGCGCACAACAGGTCCGGCGGCGACGACGTCTTCTCGGTCGAGGGCGCCACCGGCCGTCTGCGGCAGTTCCGCTGGGACACGCCGCGCCGCGCCATGGCCTACGGCGACTGGCCGCAGTGGCTCTACTCGCTGCCGATCGAGATCAAGAGCAAGCGACTGCCCGTCGTGGTCGGCGACATCACCGGCGACGGGCGGACGGACGTGATCGCGGCGGCGCCGGATTCGGCCCAGATCGTGCTTTTCGAAGGCGGCCCGGGCGGGCTGCGCCCCGGCGTCGCATTCCCCGCGCTTCAGAAGATCAGCGACCTGGTGATCGCGGACGTCGACGGCGACGGCAAGCCGGAGCTGCTGACGGTCAGCCCCGACGAGAAGATGATCGGTATATCGCACTACGAGGACGGCCGCCTGACCTTCCCCCAGGCCGAGGCCAGCGTCGGCAACGCCAAGCCGATGGTCGCCACGCACGGCCCGCTGACCTTCGGCGGGCGCGACGAGCGCCTGGCCTATCTCTGCCGCACGGAGCCCGCGCCGGGCTCCGCCGGCAAGGCCGCGATCGAGCTGCGGCTCACGCCGCGCTCGGGAGAGACCACCGTGATCGAGTTCGAAAAACTCCCCGACGAGCCCGAGGCCCTGCGTCTGCTCGACGTCAATCAGGACGGCCGCAACGACCTCGTGCTCTTCGTCCGCTTCGCGCCGCTCATGGTCTGGCTCCAGAACGAAGCCGGCGGATTCGACCGGTTCGAAGGGCCCGGAACGCGCTCGGAGCTGGTCAAGGAGGCCGTCGCCGCCGGCTCGGAGTTCTTCGACGTGAACGGCGACGGCAAGCCCGAGCTGATCCTGGCGCAGAAGAACATGGCCCGCGCCCTGGCCATTCAGAACGGGCGCTGGACCGTCATCGACCAGTACAACCCCGAATCCGCCGACGCCGAGATTACAGGGCTCACGATCCTGCCTCCCGACGTGAGCGCCACCGCGACCAACCCCCGGCTCGCGCTGTATGACCGCCGCGCGCAGGAGCTGCTCGTGCTTTCGCCCGGGGCGGATGGCACTTACCGCGTGGCGGGACGCGTGCCCGTGGGCGCCTACGACGTGCAGGCCATGACCGCCGGACCGCTCGCCGCCAACGATGGGCTGGCGCTGCTGCTGGCGGATGCGAAGAAGCTGGCGCTGTTCACACCTGATCGCGCCGCCGCTTCGCTTGTCGACGTCCAGACCTATGAGACGCGCATCAAGGACGCCTTCCCCGCCGACGCCGCCGTGGGCGACCTCAACGGTGACGGCCGCCGCGACGTCGTGCTGGTCGACACCCGGCGGGCCAACCTGGAGCTGCTGACGGCGGCGGAAGGCGAGTTGCAGTACGTGCTGCACTTCCAGGTCTTTCAGGGCAAGCGCTTCAGCGGCCAGCCGGACTTCGGCGGCGAGCCGCGCGAGGTGCTGGTGGGAGACGTGGACGGCAACGGCCGGGACGACATCGTGCTGATCGTGCACGACCGGCTGATCGTCTATCCATCGCAGTGATCGCCGGGCATGCCGGCGAGCAAACGGGGGCGCAGTTGCGTCGGACCCTGCTCATCATGGCGCTGCTGGCGGCGGGTGCGATCGGCGTGTTGTACTGGAGCCAGCACCGGCCCGGGCCGTTCTACGTGTCCGGGGTTGTCGAGGCGGACGACGCGCGGGTCGGGTCGCGCGTGGGCGGGCGCATCGCGCGCGTGCACGTGGTCGAGGGCCAGCGCGTCGAGCCGAGGCAGCCGCTGTTCGAGCTCGAGCCCTTCGACCTGCGCGAGCGGCGCGCCCAGGCGCTGGCGGCGCTGGCGGCGCGCGAGGCCAAGCTGCGGCTGCTCGAAGGCGGGTTCCGTCCGGAGGAGATCGCCCAGGCCCGCGCCCGCGTGGATCGCGCCCGCGCGGTCCTCGAGCGCACCATCGCCGGCCCGCGCCCCCTCGAAATCCAGATCCTGGCCGGCCAGCTCGCCATGGCCCAGGCCGAGCTCAACGACGCGCAGCGCGAGTTCGAGCGCCTCGTGCCGCTGTTCGAATCCGGCGACGCGAGCCGCGACGAGATGTCCAAGGTGACCTACCTGCGCGACCTGCGCCAGGCCGCCCATGAGGTGGCGCGCGACCGGCTCGCCCTCGCCCGCGAGGGCAGCCGCAAGGAAGACATCGCCGAAGCCCGCGCCGCGCTCGCCGAGCACGCTGCCGCCCTCCAACTGCTCGAAGCCGGATACCGCCGCGAGGAGATCGCGGCGGCGGAGGCGGAGACGGAGGCGGCACGGGCCGAGCTGGCGGCGATCGACGAGCAGATCAGGGAATTGACCGTCATCGCGCCGCTGGCGGCGGTGGTCGATGCGCTGGACCTCGTGCCGGGCGACCTGGTGTCGGCGGGCGCGCCGATGGTGACGCTGGTCGATGCGCAGTCGCTGTACGTGCGCGCCTACGTGCCGGAGAACCGCCTGGACATCCGCGTTGGTCAGACGGTCTGGCTGCGCGCCGACGCTTTCGGTCAGCGCCGCTTCCGCGGCCACGTCAGCTTCGTCGCCCGGCAGGGGGAGTTCACGCCCGCGAACGTGCAGACCCGCGAGGAGCGCGTCAAGCAGATGTTCCGCATCAAGATCGCCATCGACGAGGGCCGCGACCTGCTCCGCGCCGGAATGGCCGTCGACGTGTTCTTCGAGAACGGCCACGTCCCCCAGCCGGCCAGCGCCCCATGATCCGCGAATCCGCAGAGCCAGCCATCGACGTGCGGCGTCTCACGCGGCGCTTCGGCCGTCTCACCGCCGTCCACGACGTCTCCTTCGTCGTCCCTCGCGCCGCCGTTCTCGGCATGCTCGGCCCGAACGGCAGCGGCAAATCGACGCTCATCCGCATGCTGTGTGGGGTGCTCAGGCCCAGCGACGGGCGCGCCGCCGTCCTGGGCCACGACGTCGCCGCCGAGCCCGAGCGCATCAAGCGCCGCATCGGCTACATGTCGCAGCGCTTCAGCCTGTACGGCGACCTGAGCGTCGAGGAGAACCTGGACTTCTACGGTCGCATCTACGGCCTGCCGCGGGCGCAACTGAAACGCCGCAAGGACGAGCTGCTCGACCTTGTCGGCATGCGCCCGCGGCTGGGGCAGCTCGCCCGGACGCTGTCCGGCGGCTGGAAGCAGCGCCTGGCGCTCGCCTGCGCGCTGATCCACGAGCCCGAGATGCTCTTCCTCGACGAGCCCACCGCCGGCATCGACCCCGTTGCGCGGCGCGACCTGTGGGACCTGCTGTTCACGCTCAGCGGCCGGGGAGTCACGCTCTTCGTCACGACGCATTACATGGACGAGGCCGAGCGCTGCTCGCACGTGGCCTACCTGCACACGGCCCGGCTGATCGCGTTCGGCCGGCCCGATGAGCTGAAACGCCTGCCGCAGGTCACCCCTCCGGGCACGCGGCGCTTCGAGCTGCGCACGCCGCGGCCCGCGCGGGCGCTGGGGCTGCTGCGGCGGCTCGCGGGCGTGCGCGACGCCACGCTCTTCGGCGAGGCCCTGCACGTCCTCGCCGGCGAACCTCAGACCGCGGAGACGCTTCGCGCGGCCCTGGCGGAGCTCGATTCGGGCGCCGCGGCGGCGGCCGACGTGATCGCGCGGGCGATCGACCCGACGCTCGAAGACGTGTTCGTGACGCTGAGCCGCGCCGCGGACCAGCCGGGTGCGGAAGCCGTCGCCACCGTGGGGAGCCGCGGCGCATGAGCGGATTCTGGGCCATCCTGCTCAAGGAGCTCGCCCACATCCGGCGCGAGCCGGTCACGCTCTTTTTCGCCTTCGTGGTGCCCGTGATCCAGCTGACGATCTTCGGCTACGCGATCGACACGACGATCGAGAACGTCCGCACCGTCGTCTACGACCTCGACGGACGGCGCGAGGCCCGCGAGCTGGTCGAAGCGTTCTCCAACACGCGCACCTTCCGCGTCGTCGGCCGCGCCGCGACCGACGACGAGTTCGAGCACGCCGTCACCTCCGGCCGGGCCAAGGTGGCCATCAAGATCCCGCCGGACTTCTCCGACCGGCTGCTGCGCGGCGAGCGCACGTCGTTGCAGGTGCTGATCGACGGCAGCGACTCGCAGGTGGCGATGACCGCGCTGAACACCGCCAACCTGCTGAGCCTGAACCTGTCGCTGCGGCGGGCGCGCGGGGCGGCGGAGGCGCGGCAGTTCGCGCCGGCGCGCGACCCGTTCGGGGCGCTGGCGCCGCCGATCGAAGTGCGGCCGCGGCTGCTGTTCAACCCGGACCTCGTCAGTGCGCGCTTCTTCGTGCCGGCGCTGGTGGGGATCATCATGCAGCTCGTGACGCTGTTCCTGACGTCATTCGCCATCGTGCGCGAGCGCGAGCAGGGCACGCTGGAGCAGCTCTTTGTCACGCCGGTCGGCAGGCTGGGGCTGATGTTCGGCAAGCTCGTGCCCTACGCCGGCATCGGCTTCGCCGAGACGCTGCTGGTGCTGCTGGTGATGGTGTTCGTGTTCGGGGTGCCGATCAGCGGGAGCCTGGTGCTGCTGCTGGCGCTGTGCCTGCTGTTCCTGGTGACGGCGCTGGGGCTGGGGCTGCTGGTCTCGACGATCGCGCGCACGCAGCTCCAGGCGATTCAGATCGCGTTCCTCATCATGCTGCCGTCGATCCTGCTGTCGGGCTTCATGTTCCCGCGCGACGCGATGCCCCTGCCGATCTACCTGATCTCCTGCGCCATCCCGGTGACGCACTTTCTGGAGATCCTGCGCGGCGTGATCCTGCGCGCCGCCGACCTGGCCGACCTGTGGCCGCACGTGCTGGCGCTGGCGGCGTGCTGCGCCGTGATCCTCGCGGCCAGCGTGCTGCGCTTCCAGAAGCAGCTCGACTAGCGGCCCCAGACGGCGCTACCAGCGCCCGCTGCGCGCTCCCACGAATCGAATCAGCGATTCCATCCGCTGCGCCCACGTGTGCCGGCTCAGCGTGCGAACCCGGCCCGCCGCCGAGATCTCCCGCAGCCGGTCCGGCTCGCGGAGCAGCCGCTCGGCCTTGAGGCGGGCTTCGAGCGGACTCGCGAAGCTGACGATCTCGCGGTCGTCCTCGAACAGCTCGTCAAGGCCGGGCCGGCGTCCGCACAGGCACGCCAGCCCGCACGCCGTGATCTCAAATGGCTTCAGGTGAACGCCGATCTCGTCTTCGTGACGCATGATGCTCAGGCCGATGCGTCCGCGGGAGTAGACGCGGGCCTGCTGCTCGTGCTCGACCGGCCCCAGCCGCACGGCCTTGCAGCCCCAGTCCTTCAGGTCCATGGCGCCATACGTGGCGACCTTGAAGTAGCGCGCCAGGTACGTCACCACGAACGCGCGCTGGAAGTGCTCGATCGACCGCAGCGCGAACGCCAGCTCGCTGTACAGCACCGGGTCGCGCTTCAGCGCCTGCACTGCGCCGGCCAGCCCACCGTCCTGCCGCGCCACGCCCTCCAGCCGGTCGAGCAGCGGCGTGTCGCGCCGCTCAAGCTGCGACTGCCGCATCAGCATGCACACCTGCCGCAGCGCCGCCTGCTGCGGCGCGGCCACCCGCGCCACGATCTGCTCCAGCCGCGGGATCAGCCGCTCCGCCAGGTCGTGACGGATGCGCTCCACGTCGGGCTCGTCCTTGCTCACTTCCTCGAGCATCAGCGGCGTCGGGTTCGTGTCGCCACCGCCGTTGCCCCCGCCGCAGAAGACGATGTCGAACTCCTTGTTGACATTGCCGTAGGGCGTGAACGCGTCGGGGTCGACGCCCCAGGGCAGGTCGGCGACGTTCGGCCAGCCGTACAGCTCGGTCATCTCGCGCGCCGTGCCGGCGTTGTTGGTGTAGTGATACAGCATCGGGCCGCGGAAGATCGTGCCCGAAAGGTGCTCGCGCACCCCGCCTTCGTGCGCCTTGTGCGGCGCGTCGAGCCAGATCAGCGCGTGCGGCTCGCCGATCGCGTCGTAGAACGAGACCGGCCCGCCCTCGCGCTGCACCGCGGAGAACGCGCTCAGCCCGTTGGCCCACATCCCCACCGACAGCCGCACGTGGTTCTGCTTGATGAAGCTGGAGACCAGTTCCGACATGTCGTTGCACAGCTCCTGCCGCTGCGCCGCGGCGCGCTGGTACATCCGCTCGATCGGCAGCAGCTCCAGCGTCATCACCCGATGGCCCAGCCGCTCCGCCCCGCGAATCATGTCGCGGAAGATCAGACGCGTCTGCTGGCCCGGCTGTAGCAGAAACAGGATGTTCACGGCGGTCTCCGAAGCGGGGGTCTGGTGCGCAAGCCGCGCTTGGCTATCGGACTCGCCGGAAGTCGAGCTTGAACCGCCGACTCGGTTTGGCATCGAGCATCTCGAACCGTCGCCTCCTGCCGCGCGGGTGATGATCGTGCTCGGCCCGGCGCCCGCGCAGAATCTGCACGGAGCCGTCGGAGCAGCGGCCCCGTCGGCGAAGGACACCGGCGACCTGCGCGGCGTGACGCGCAGGCGGATGGCCTGTGCCACACGCTTCAGAGGTTCCCACGGTCTTCTGACGAGCTGGCGCGCACGCTGAAGTAGCGTGCGGCGGGATGGTACGTGACGAGGGCGCTGGTGCTCTGCTCCGGGTCGAGCTGGTACTCCTCGCTGAGCACCACGCCGATGCGCTGGGGCCGCAGGAGCGTCATGAGCATGGCCTGGTCCTCGAGGTTCGGGCAGGCGGGATAGCCGAAGGAGAAACGGGCGCCCTGGTAGCCCTGCTTGAAGAGCTGCTGGCGGTCACGCGCGTCGCGGTCCGCGACGCCCAGTTCCATGCGGACTTGCTTGTGAATCATTTCCGCCAGCGCCTCAGCCGTCTCGACGCCGAGGCCGTGAAGGAAGAGGTACTGGCGGTAATCGTTGGCGGCGAACCACTCGCGGGCGACCTCGCTGACGCGGCGGCCGGCGGTGACAATCTGAAGTGCGGCGACGTCGGGCACGCCGGCGCTGACGGGTCGCCAGAAGTCGGCCAGGCACCAGTACGGCGGGCTCTGCTGGCGCGGGAAGGTGAAGCGGGCGATTTCGTCGCCGTGGCGCTCGGGGCGGTCGGCGGTGCGCGGGGGGTCGAAAAGGATGAGGTCGTCGCCGTCGGAGTTCGCGGGCCAGTAGCCGTAGACGGCCTGGGGCTGGAGGATGTTCTCGCGCTGACAGCGGGCCACGAGCTCGCGGTAGATGGGGCGGATCTCGGCGTCGACGTACTTCTGCCACTGCTGGGGTGTGCGGCCCTTCTTGCGGAATCCCCACTGAATCTGGAAGAGCATGACTTCGTTCATGTAGCCCAGAGCAGCGCGCAGGTCGATGCGCTCCAGCACGCGCGAGCCCCAGAACGGCGGTCGCGGGACGGGGTGCTCGTGGCCGATGTCGGAGCGGGGATGCGGGCCTCGAGCCGGCGCGCCGGTTGCGAGCGCTTCCTTCCGGGCGCGGCTCGGATCGGCGGCGCGGCCCGAATCGCCGGCGTCCTCCTCGATCTCGCGCATGCCGAAGCGTTGCTCGGCTTCCTGGCCGAGCTGAGCGGCGCTGCGCGTGTGGACCTCGGCCTGCGCCGTTGAAGCCGCCGCCGGCCGGAACAGGCCGGCGGGCGCGGCGGGCGCGGCGGGCGTGGCGGGCGTGGCGACCGCGGCGGTCCGAGCCGGGCGCTCGCTTACGCTACGGGCCCGGATCGGTTCTTGCGCCGGCTCGCGCCTTTGTTCCTTCGTTCCTTCGTCAGCTCGTCTCTGCGCCACGTCGTCTCTTTCGGCCCCGCAAATCTGCCCCATCAGGTGCAGGCCGTCGAAGGCGTCGCGGGCGTAGTGAACGGGGCCCTTGTAGATGGCGCGCAGGTCTTCCTCGACGTATTGCCGCGTGAGGGCCGCGCCGCCCAGGATCACGGGCGCGTCGATGCCGTGCTCGTTCAGTACGCCCAGGTCGTCGCGCATCACGAGCGTGCTCTTGACCAGCAGCCCGCTGAGCCCGATCGCGTCGGCGTCGTGCTCCCTGAAGGCGGTGATCACGTTGCCGATGGGCTGCTTGATGCCCAGGTTGTAGACCGTGTAGCCGTTGTTGGTCAGGATGATGTCGACGAGGTTCTTGCCGATGTCGTGCACGTCGCCGCGCACCGTCGCCAGCACCAGCTTGCCGCGCGAGGCCCCCTTGGCCTTCTCCATGTGCGGCTCGAGGTGCGCGACGGCGGCCTTCATCGTCTCGGCGGACTTGAGCACGAAGGGGAGCTGCATCTGCCCGTTGCCGAACAGCTCGCCCACGACCTTCATGCCGTCGAGCAGGAAGGTGTTGATGATGTCGAGCGGCGGGTGAATCCGCAGGGCCTCGTCGAGGTCGCTCTCGAGGCCCGGGCGCTGGCCGTCGATGATGCGCCGTTTGAGCCGCTCCTCGACGGGCAGGTCGGCGATGCGCGCCTTCTCGGGGAGCGGCTCGCCGTCGGCGAACAGACCGATGAAGCGTTCGAGCGGGTCGCCGGCGTCGCGGCGGTCGTAGACCAGGTCGAGAGCGGCCTTCCAGCGCTCGTCGCTGATCTTGTTGCGCGGGAGAATCTTCCCGGCGTGGACGATCGCCGCGGTCAGGCCGCGCTGGATGGCTTCGTGCAGGAACACGGAGTTGAGCACGACCCGGGCCGCGGGCTGGAGGCCGAAGCTGACGTTGCTGACGCCCAGGCTCGACTGGCAGCGCGGGAAGCGCTTCATGATCCGCGCGATGCCGTCGAGCGTCTCGAGCGCCAGGCGGCGATCGGCCTCGTTGCCCGTCGTGATCGGGAAGGTCAGGCAATCCCAGAAGATGTCCTCTTCGGCGAGGCCGTACTTGCCCGTGAGCAGGCCGTGGATCCGCTCGGCGATGGCGAGCTTGCGGTCGGCGGTCTTGGCCATGGCCTCGACCGGGTCTTCGTCGATCGTCAGCGCGACGACCGCGGCGCCGTACTGCCGGCACAGCCGCGCGATCCTCGCGAGCTTCTCCTCGCCGTCTTCGAGGTTGACCGAATTGATGATGCACTTTCCGCCGGCGAGCTTGAGCCCGGCCTCGAGCACGTCGACCTGCGTGCTGTCGAGCATGAGCGGCGCGGTGACTTCGCCGGCGAAACGCGCGATGATCTTCTGCATGTCGGGGACGCCGTCGCGGCCGACGTAATCGACGCAGACGTCGAGGACGTGGGCGCCCTCGCCCTTGACCTGCTCGACCGCCATCGCCACCAGCCCGTCGAGATCACCCTCGGCCAGCAGGCGCTTGAACTGCCGCGAGCCGTTCGTGTTGCAGCGCTCGCCGATGATCAGGAAGCTGCTCTCCTGACGGTAGGGGACGGCCTGGTAGAGCGAGCTGCACGAGGGCTCGAAGGTGGATTGGCGAACAGCGGATGGCAATCGGCGATTCGCGAGCGCCTCCACCACCGCCCGCAGATGCGCCGGCGTCGTGCCGCAGCAGCCGCCGACGATCCGCACCCCGTCGGTCTCGACGAAGTCGCGCAGCCAGCGGGCCAGCTCCGCAGGCGTGAGCGGGAAGTGCGTCTTGCCGCCGACGAGCTGCGGCAGGCCGGCGTTGGGCAGGACGCTGATCGGCCGCGGGCAGTTCTGGGCCAGGTAGCGCACGTGCGGGCTCATCTCCTGTGGGCCGGTGGCGCAGTTCAGCCCGATCACGCTCACCTCCGGATAGACCGCGATCGCCGTCAAGGCCGCGGCGATGTCGGTGCCCATCAGCATCGTGCCGGTGGTCTCCATCGTGACCTGGCACATCAGCGGCAGCGTCCGGCCGAGCTTGTCGAAGGCCAGCCGCACGGCCTGTATCGCCGTCTTGGTCTGAAGGATGTCCTGGCAGGTCTCGATCAGCAGCACGTCGGCACCGCCGTCCATGAGGCCCAGCACCTGCGCGTAGTAGCTGTCGAGCATCGTGTCGTAGTCGGTCTGCCGCAGCGAGATCAGCTTCGTCCCGGGGCCGATCGAGCCGACGACGAAGCGCCGGCGGGCCGCGGTCGAATACGCATCGACGGCCCGGCGGGCGATCTGCGCGGCGAGCACGTTGAGCTCGTACGTGCGATCGGCCAGGCCGAACTCGGAAAGCACGATCTTGCTGGCGCCGAAGGTGTTGGTCTCGACGGCGTCGCAGCCGACGTCGAGGAAGCCGCGGTGAACCTGCTCGATTGCGTCCGGGCGGGTCTCGTTCAGGATTTCGACGCAGTTCTCGAGCCCGCGGTAGTCGTCCAGCGTGAGATCGAGCGCGTGCAGGCTGGTGCCCATGGCGCCGTCGAAGACCAGCACGCGCTCGCGCAAGTCCGCCAGGAAGTCGCCGCCGTCGCACCGCTCAGTCACGCCGTACCGCTCAGTCACGACCCGTTACTCCGATTACCGCGCAGACCGGGCCGCTCGATCCGAGCCCCAAGCGCAAGCGCGGGGGCCGCTCCCCGGCGCCGCCAGACGACCCCGGCGCATGCGCCTGCCCAGACCGCCCCGGCCGGCCGGCGCTCCAGTGTCTGCCGGCTCGGCCTCGAGAAGCCGCGCTATCTTAGTTGGTTGGCGACGGCTGGCCAAATCGGCGCGAGCGGCGGAAGCCCCGAAGCCCCGACGGCGCCTGCGTTACGCAACACGCAACGCAGCACGCAGCCAGCCGCCGTTGAAGGTCGTGTGGCGTCGTTCGTGCGTGCACCCAAGCGGCACCGCCCCGGCGAACCGTGTGGCTCGCCGGGCGGCGACGCGTGGTACTCGGGCCAGCGCCCGGCCAATCGCTACCTGCGGATGCTGAGGCCGCCGGAGCTGCCCGGGCATCCCCAGCGCGCCCGCGGCGAACCGCCGGCCGTAGGGCGGGGACGCCTCATGCTACGTGAGGTTCTCCGGGTTCAGCGGCTCCAGGTCCTTGGTCACGAAGCGTCCGTCCTTGCGCACCAGCTCGTTGTCGAACCACATCTCCCCGCCGCCGTGGTCCGGCCGCTGGATCAGCACCAGGTCCCAGTGGATCTCGCTCTCGTTGCCGTTGCTGGCCTCGTCGTAGCAGCGGCCGGGGGTGAAGTGGATGCTGCCGGCGATTTTCTCGTCGAAGAGGATGTCTTTCATGGCGCTGGTGATGTGCGGGTGGAAGCCGATGGCGAACTCGCCGACGTAGCGGGCGCCCTCGTCGGTGTCGAGCACCTCGTTGAGCTTGGCGGTGTTGCTGCTCGTGCCCTCGACGATCTTGCCTTCCTTGAAGACCAGGCGGACGTTCTCATGCGTCACGCCGCGGTAGAGCGTGGGCGTGTTGAAGTGGATCACGCCGTTGACGCTGTTCCGCACCGGGGCGGTGAAGACCTCGCCGTCGGGGATGTTGAGCCTGCCGTCGCAGCAGACGGCGGGGATGCCCTTGATGCTGAAGGTCAGGTCGGTGTCGCGCGGGCCCTTGAGGCGGACGCGGTCGGTCTTCTCCATGCGGGCCTTGAGCGGCTGCATGGCGCGGCTCATCTTGCCGTAGTCCATGGTGCAGACGCGGAAATAGAAGTCCTCGAACGCCTCGGTGGACATCTGCGCCATCTGGGCCATGCTGGGGCTGGGCCAGCGCAGGACGACCCAGCGCGTCTTCTTGACGCGGATGTCGCCGTGAACCTGCTTCCAGACGGTCGATTCGTAGAGCTTCTGCTTGTCGGCCGGCACGTCCGACAGCTCGCTGACATTCGGGTTGCCGCGGGCGCCGATGTAGCACTGCACGTTCTCCATGCGGAGCTTCTCGACGTCCTTGATGAGGTTCCAGTTGTCGGGTGTGCCCGCCAGCATGAGCGCCCGGTTGATCTGGTTGCTCTTCAGCGTGACCAGCGGGTGGCCGCCGGCCGCGCGCGCCAGCCGCACGCACTCGCAGGTGAACTCGTGCGGCACGTCGATGGCCTCGATGAGGATCTTGTCGCCGGGCTTGACGGCGCAGGAGTAGTTGACGAGCACGTCGGCGAGCCTGGTGATGCGCGGGTCGAGCATGTGAACTCCTTGACGTCTGGACGCCGCTGCCCTGAGCCCTCGCGCCGCGGGAGCCGACCGCCCCGGACCGGGCGGCCCCGCGGCCGGCGGAAAGACCCGACGCGTCCGGAAAGGCCCCGATATCATCCCTTAGCGTAGTCCCGTCCGGTTTTTGCGGCAAACGAGTCGCACGCCCCGCGAACCGGACTTGCCGTCCCGGCGGCCTCCGCGTTCGCGCCGGCTGATGCCGGCGCAGGCCCGTCGGCGGCCGGAATGCCGGGCGGCGGGGGGCGCGGCGCGGCGTTTGCGGGTGAGACGAACCGAGCGGCGGCGGCGCACGCCGCGTTGGCTCAAAGGCGAGAAAAGAAAGGGGTGAGCCATGAGGAGCTTCGGGTCGTTGGCGCTCCGCGCCGGCGTGCTGGTGGTCGGTTTGGGACTGCTGGGAGGCTGCGCGGCGAAGCGCGCGGCCGTGCCGCTGGGGGAATGGCGTGGCGAGGGTACGGCAGTGGTGCTCGAGCAGCGCAAGGAGGAGGGCGGCTACAGCCTGGCCAAGGGGCACCGCGGCCGGTACCCGACCTGGCTGAGGATCGAGCGCGTGGCCGACGCGCCGCGCGAGCGGCTGCGGCTGGAGATCGTCTCCGAGAAGGGCGACGTGCAGATGAAAGACCGCGAGAAGGTGCACATCATCGCCGTTCTCGAAGAGGCCTGGCGGTCGGAGGATGACAAGGCCGTGCTCTACCGGCTGGTAGAGATGGGCGGCACGACCGACGGCACGGAGCCGAAGCCGGACCGGGAGGCGCTCGGTCCGCTCTGGGCCAGTTGCATGGTGCGCAACGGCGCGCAAGTGCTCCAGATTCACTACATGGAAGGCTTCGAGGACACGTTCGCCTTCCACGGTGATCGGCTCGAAAAGCACGGCAGCTTCGTGTCGGACCAGGACGCCGGCTGGGTCCGCTGGACGGAGCGCCTCCGCCGCCGTGGGTGAGGCGCGGCGCGCATAGGCCGAGCCGCGACCGTGAGGAAGCGGTTGCGCCGCATTAGCGGCGCGCACGGACCGCCCCTATAGTCCGCGAGCATGAGAACGAAACTCGTCGCAGCAGCGCTTCTGGCGGTGCGCCTCAGCGCCGCGCCGGCAGGCGCCGAGCCGCCGGAGCAGCGGGCCGGGATGCTGATCGTCGCGCCGCGGGCGCTGGCGGGCGCGCTGGAGCGGTTCATCGAGCACAAGCGCACCCGGCTCGACGTGCGCCTGGTCATACTCGAAGAAGTGCTCGCGCGCCGCGCCGGCGCCGACGACCCGGAGCGGCTCAAGCGGCATCTCTACGACGCGTGGCGCGAGGGCGGCGTGCGCTACGTCCTGCTCGTGGGCGACGCCGACGTGATGCCGGTGCGCTACATGGTGCTTGATCGCGTGACCGGGCCGGCGTTCGACTACGCGTTCTATCCCAGCGATCTGTACTACGCCGACGTCGCCCGGGCCGACGGCTCGTTCGACGACTGGAACGCGCAGCGCGATGGTTTCCATGCCGGCTACTACGGCGAAGTGCGCGGCGAGAAGAACAAGGGCGATCCGATCAACTACGACCAGGTGGACTACCGGCCGGACCTGGCACTCGGCCGCTGGCCGGTCAGCACGCCCGAGGAAGCGGCGATCGTCGCCGCGAAGACGATCCGCTACGACACCGGGCCCGGGGCGGCGCGCGGCCGCGAAACGCCGGCGGCGGCGCTGGTCGCGGTGGGCGGCTGGATCGACAGCCGCGGCTCCATGGATCGCGTCGCGGCACGGCTGGAGGCGCGCTGGCGCATCGAGCGCCTCTACTACGCCGACGCGGCGCGCAACGACGACGCGCCGCCGCCGACCGAGCCGGAGCTGCTGCGGTTGATGAACGGCGGGGCGCGGCTGGTGCTCCACACGGGACATGGGCACGATGACGGCTGGGAGCACTGCCTGGGCGTTGCGAGCCTGGGGAGGCTGCGCAACGAGGCGTCGCTGCCCGTCGTCTTCTCGGTGGGCTGCTCGACGGCGCGGCTGGCGACGCTGCCGCCGTATGAGGCGTACGTCGACGCGAGCGGCGTCGAGCACGCGGGGACGAACAGCGGGCAGGTGTTCACGTCGCCGCCGCCGGCGCCGCTGTGCTATCAGAAGGGACGTTTCAATCCGACGGGGCTGGGCGAGCAGATGCTGCGCGCGGGAATGGCCGGGGCGGTGGCGTACATCGGCTGCAACACGGGGAGCCAGCCGTGTGCGTTGACGCTGCTGGAAGGGTTCGTCGAGAGCGCGGGGCGGCGTGAGCGGCCGCGCGTCGGCGACTGCTGGGCCGACGCGGTGGCGTACTACTACGAGCGCGAGCGCCTGGCGACGATCGCCCCGACGGAGAGCTGGTACCCTGCGAGCATCTTTTTCCAGGGAATGAAGTTCATGCTGTACGGCGATCCGTCGGTGGAGCTGGCGGGCAGCGGAGAAGCCGGCCAGGGCGCTGCCGCGTCGCAGCCGGCTAGTGAACACCCCGCTCGCTGAGCGCCTTGCGGATGCCGGCGACGCTCGTGAGCGTCTCGAACTCCTCGGGCGCGAAGCTGACGTTGAATTCCTGCTCGATGGCCAGCACGAGCGACAGGTGCATCACGCTGTCCCACGCCTGCACGTCACGCATGCCGAGGTCGTGGCGGTACTCGCCGTCGGCGATCCCGAGAACGTCGCGAAAGACGCTGCGCAGCCTGTCGTCCATGGCTCCTCCGGCGGTGCGCGTGTGAAAAGCGTGGCCCCACCATACACTAGCGGCCGCTGAGCATACTGGACCGCAGGAACGGAGCAACGGGTGAGCCGGACTCGCAAGCAGAGCGCCAGTCGCCAGGCCGGGAGGCCACAGCCCCGCGGCGCGCCCGCCGGGGACGCCGTCGGCGCCGGCCCACCGCGGGAATCACAGGACGGGCGTGAATCGCCCGGCGGACGGGTCCGGTCGCTGGACAAGCGTGCCGCGCCGGGCGCGCCGTCCGACCGGTTCAAGGAGGCGGCCCGCAGCCAGTTCGACGACTGGGCGGTCTGGTACGACCGCACGATCCTGAACGAGCTGGTTTTCTTCCCGAGCATCCGGGCGTGCCAGGAAGAGCTGGCCCGCTGGAAGCTCGGCCGCACGCCGGCGCCCTATCGCGTGCTCGACGTCGGCTGCGGGACGGGGTCGCTGCTGGCGCTGCTGTCGCGCGATCCGGCGGCGGAGAGCCTCGTCGGGCTGGATTTCTCGCGGGAGATGCTGCGGGGCGCGGCGGGCAAGTTCGCGCTGCTGCCGGCGTCGGAGCGGCTGTTCGCGGTGAACGGCGACGCCGAGCGGCTGCCTTTCGTGGACGGAGCATTCGACTTCCTGACGTGCTGCAACTCGTTTCACCATTATCCGCACCAGCAGCGGGCGCTGTGCGAGTTCCGGCGCGTGCTGCGGCCGGGGGGCCGGCTGGTGTTGATCGACGGCTTCCGCGACAACCTGCTGGGCTACGTGATCTTCGAGATCGGCGTGAAGCTGGCCGAGCGGCACATCCGGCACGCGCGCGCCGCGGAACTGCGGGCGATGCTGCGCAACGCGGGCTTCGCGAGCGTCACGCAGCGCAAGCTGAACGTGCTGGCGCCGCTGCTGGTCAACGTGGCGGCGGCGTGAGGCGCGCGAGCTCGACCTCGGCGGCGATGAAGCCGAACGCCGGCCAGTCGTCGCCGGAGATCACCTGCTCGAAGGCCGCTTCGGCTTTCTCGCGCTGATCCTGGAACAACTGCCACATGCCGACGCCGTAGCCGACGGTGGCGGCGTTCGTGCCGGTCGCGTGCTGGTTGCGCAGTTGCTCGACGGTGCGCAGCCCCTTGAAGAGCAGCAGCAGGTCGTGATAGGCGTGGTTCTCGACGATGGTCATGCCGGGAGAGATGCGGCTGAGGCGCGCTTCGGCGGCCTCGTGCCGGCCGAGCTTCCGCAGCGTGAGATAGAGCCAGTAAGTCGTCGCGACGAGGTTGTCGTCGTGGCGATAGGAGTGCTTCAGCGCTTCGAGCCAGGCGTCGAGCGCGGCCTCGTGATCGCCCTTCAGGTAGTGGGCCAGCGCCAGGTGATACCAGACGTTGAAGGCGGTGGTTGTGAGCGGGATGTTGAGCTCGTTCGGCGCGCCGTCCGGCTCAGTCTCGTCGCGCTGCCCGCGGATGAGCTGCGCCGCGCGCTCCAGGTCACGCACGGCGTCGTCGAAGCGGCGGATGCTGATGAAGCGGTGGCCGCGGTGACGCCAGAGCGGGGCGTAGCGCGGGTGATCGTCGATGCCGCGCGTGTAGACGTCGATCGCCTCGCGCATGCGCCACAGGTAGCCGAGCCTGCGCCCGACCCAGACGACGCGCTCCGCGTCGCCGGGATGTTCCGCCAGTTCGCGACGCGCCTCGGCCAGGCGCGCCTCCAGCTCCGGGCTGTGTCCCGGCAGCATGGCGCGATAGACGCGGCCGCGCGGCGATCGGGCCTGCGCATCGGCAGATGGCCCGGCGGAGCCGTCTGCTCGCGGGCGGGCCAGGTCGCGCAGCGAGCGCACCTCGCGGTCGGCCGCGGCCGAGCCGCCCGTCGCGGCGCCGCCTTCGGCTTGCGGTGCGTCGCTGGCCGGGGCGTTGCGCGGCGCGGCGCAGCCGGCCAGTGCGATCGCGAGGCATGCGCAGAGTCCGGCTCGTAACGTGCGGAGCACGCGCTCCGGGCGTTTTCGATCGAGCATGAGGCGACTCCGATCCCGGCGAGGGCTGTGTCGCCGGCTCAGGGGCCCGGCGCCGCCGGCCGCGATTCGCTGATCTGCACCGCCGTCCGCTTTCCGCAGAGCTTGCAGGGCAGCTTGCCCTGGGTGGGCATGGCGGCGCCCGGGCCGGCGCTCAGGCCGCTCTCCAGGGCGCGCTCCAGCTCGGCCGCGCTCATCGTGAATCGCTGGTCGCACGCCTCGCAATGGAAACTCACGCGCGAGCCGGCGTCATCGGGAAGCGCGCTGCGCTCACCGCGCCAGAGCCACACGACGACCGCGGCGGCAAATGTGAGCACGGCGGCCATGAGCAGCAGGACGTTCTTCGGGTTGGCCCGGCCGCCGGCCGCGTACATCTGGTCCGCCGTCCTGTCCACAGCGTCCGTTTGATCGAACAGAGACGCCAGTCTAGTGGGCGGCACAGAGGCCGGCAATGCCAGGCCGGCAAGGACCGGCCGCCCATCACGGCAAGCTCGTGCCGCATGCGGCAGGCGCCGCCGCGCGGACGCGGTGCATTCAGCCGTGCGCGGCGGTTGCGAGGATCATGGTAAGCCAGAAGGCGCACATGAGCAGCGGCAGCAGGACGACCGGAGCGCGGCCGAGCACGAGCACGCCGCCGACGGGCTGCACAGGCGGGAGCACGCGCATGCGCGCGTCGAGCTCGGGCCAGTCGCGCCGCCGCTGGTGCAGCTCGCGCCGCAGGGCCGTCATGGCGCGCGATCCAGCCGCGACGGCGACGAGAATCGAGGCGGACGTCGCGAGCCCGAGCCAACCGATGAGACCGGTCAGCAGGCCGGTGACGGGTTGCTGCGCCGGGTCGGGCGGGGCGAGCTGGTGCAGAATGCAGTAGCCAACCACCAGGAAGCTCTGGCCCATCAGCAGCCAGGAAGAGCGCTGGCCGATCAGATTGTCCTCGTGCTCGATCTGCCGGCGGTAGGCCTCGTAGATGGGCTGCGGGTCCAGCGCGGCCGCGGGGGGCCGCTCGGGCGCGACGGGGCTGTTCGTCGCGGAGCTCGTTGTCGTCGCGGCGGCGCGGACTCGGGGCGGCTGTCTGGCGGGTTCGACGATCATCGGCTGCGGGCCTCCGAAGGCCCTTATCGGCAAGCGACACGGCGCAAGCGCACCCGGCGCCGGCGGCGTGCGCCCGCGCGCAGAATCGGCGCGGCCGGCGCCGAGGAGCAGTCCGCCCATGCCAGCCGCAGGGGGCTCAGCGAGACGCGGATTCCTGCACTTTGAACACCGCGGCCGCCGCGACGGCCCCGGCCAGCGGCCCGACGACGTAGAGCCAGACGTTCGGGAGCGAGGCGCCGCCACGGAGCGCATCGACCAGGATCGGCCCCATCCCGACCGCCGGATTGAAGGCGCCGCCGGAGATTCCCCCGCCCGCGAACGCCGCCACGACGATCGTGAAGCCGATGGCCAGGCCATAGAACGAGTTGCCGGCGGTGCGATCGGCGGTGGCGACGTTGAGCACGACCAGGACGAGGGCGAAGGTGAAGAGGAACTCGATCAGCAGGGCCTTGAGCGCGTGGGCGCCGGCACCGGGGGCACAGGGATAGGTCTTCCCGGTCACATAGAGCACGACGAGGGCGGCGAGGATCGCGCCGGCGAGCTGCGCCGCCCAATAGGGCAGCACCTTGGCCGCCGGCAGCTTGCCGCGCAGGAAGACTCCCAGCGTTACGGCCGGGTTGTAATGCCCGCCGGAGATGTGGCCGCCCATGTAGACCATGATCATGAGCGAGCAGCCGATGGCGAGCGGGGCCATCGGGACGTCGGCGGTGACCGTCAGGCCGACCGTCAGAACGAGGAAGAAGGTGCCGATGGCCTCGGTGACGTAGTCTCGCATGTGGTTTCGCACCATGGGCTCCCGGGGAGTTCTCTGGCGGCGCGTCGGGTTGCGCCGCTAGCGTTTCTAAGCCGAACGGCGCGCGGCGGCAAGGGCGCGGCGGTTTTCGAGCGCATGCTCACGCGAGTACGCGAGCGCATGCCACCCATGCCACCGTGCCGCCTCATGCCACGCCGCGCCGCGCAAGCAGGGCGCGCCCAGGGAGCACCTGTCCGCCAGAGATCGGGTACACTCCGCCTGCGGTCCTTGTATCGCCGGCGCATCCTCGTGGGCGCGGCCCGGATCGCGTTTCAAGGAACAGCTTCAATGACGGATGTCGTCCGTACGCGATTCGCGCCGTCGCCGACCGGCTACCTGCACATCGGCGGGGCGCGGACGGCCCTGTTCAACTACCTGCTGGCCCGGCGGCTCGGCGGCCGGTTCGCCGTGCGCATCGAGGACACCGACCAGGCGCGGCACGTGCCCGACGCCGAGGGGCGGCTGCTGGACGACATGCTGTGGCTGGGGCTGGAGTGGGACGAGGGGCCGCGCGTCGGCGGGCCGCACGGTCCGTATCATCAGAGCCAGCGGCTGGAGCACTACCGCGAGCACGCGCGGCGGCTGCTCGACGAGGGCAAGGCGTACTACGCGTTCGACACGCGCGAGGAGCTGGAGGCGATGCGTGCCGCGGCGCAGCGCGAGAAGCGCGGCTTTCGCTATCCGCGGCCGGCGCGCTTTCCGTCGGAGCGCGACGCGCAGCGGGCCCGGGCCGAAGGCCGGCCGGTGGTCGTGCGGCTGCGCATGCCGGAGCAGGACTACGTCATTCGCGACACGATCCTGGGCGACGTGTCGGTGCGGGCGCAGGAGATGGACGACTTCGTGTGCATCAAGGGGGACGGCTGGCCGACGTACCACTTCGCGGTGGTGGTGGACGACGAGCTGATGCGCGTCACGCACGTGCTGCGCGGGCAGGAGCACCTCATCAACACCGCCAACCACCTGGCGCTCCAGCAGTGCTTCGGCTACCGCACGCCCGTCTACGCCCACTTGCCGATCATCCTCAACATGAGCGGCAGCAAGATGAGCAAGCGCGACAACGACAAGCTGGTGCGCCAGGCGGTGCGGACGGCCAGCGCGGCGGGGAAGCTCACCCCGGCGCAGTTGGCTGAGATTGCCGGCTGCGACGCGGAGACGGCGGCGCGCTGGCTCGAGGGCGACGTGCAGCTCGACGACGCGGCGCTGCGCGCGGTGGCCCGGCGCGTCGGCGTGGTGCTGCCGGAGATCCAGATTCACGACTTCCGCGTGAGCGGCTATCTGCCGGAGGTGCTGCTGAACTTCATCGCGTTGCTGGGGTGGTCTGCCGGCGATGACCGGGAGAAGTACACGCTCGACGAGCTGTGTGCGGTCTTCAGCGTCGAGCGCATCGGCCGCACCAACGCGCGCTTCGACCGCGACAAGCTGCTGAACTTCAACACGACCGCGCTGGCGGCGGCGCCGGCGGAGCGCAAGCTCGCCGGCCTGAGGGACTACCTGGCGGTGAACGAGCAGAGCCCGCTTCGCGGCCTGGGCGACGACGTACTCGCGAAGCTCATCGAGATCAGCCCGACGGCCCGCATCTTCCGCGACATCGACGAGAAGGCCGCGGCGCTCTTCGTGCCCGACGACCGGCTCGAATACGACCCCGACGCCGTCGACAAGGTGCTCACCAGGGGCGACCGCGCGGGCCTGAAGACCCTGGCGGCGGTGCGCGACGCCCTGGCGCGCCTCGGCGACTGGTCGGCGGCGGAGCTGGAGCGCGCCCTGCGCGCGTATTCCGAGTCGAGCGGCCAGGGGCTGGGGAAGGTGGCGCAGCCGATCCGCGTGGCGGTGACCGGCACGACGGTCAGCCCGCCAATCTTCGACACGCTGGCGCTGCTGGGGCGTGAGCGCAGCCTGGCGCGGATCGACGCGGCGTTGCGGCGCTCGGGCGGATGACCTGCCCTCCGCGCGCCTCATGGGCTGATCGCCTGTGCCACACGTGTTCAACGAAACGCTAGAATCGCCGCGTAAGGAGTGACATGACACGGACATCTTCGCGGCCGCTCGCGGGAATCCTCGCCGCCGGTGCGCTGACGTTGTTCTCGCTCGGCTGCCGGGGCGCCGTGGTCGGCCAATGGAAGCTGGAGCGGGCGATCCCGAGCCGCGAGTTCCTGGCGCTCGACGACGTGAGCTTCAACAAGGACGGCAGCTACGCCGCCACGCTGACGCGCGACGGCCAGACCACCCGCGAGCAGGGCCGCTTCGATTTCAACGGCTTCAACCTGTGGCTCGAGCCGCAGGCCGGCGGACGGCGCGAGTTCGGCGCCACGCTCAAGACCCGCCGGCTCGAGCTGCGCGACGGCAATCGCAAGGTGATCCTCCGGAAGGTCGGCTCATGAATGCGCAGCGCTGGCTCAGCGCGTCCGGCGGCGGCGGGGGTGCGACCGCCGTCCGCCGCCGCGTGATCTACCACGGTCGCGTGCAGGGGGTCTTCTTCCGGGCGACGAGCGCGCAGCTGGCGCATGGGCGTCCGGTGAGCGGCTACGTGCGAAACCGGCCTGACGGTACGGTCGAGCTCGAAGCCCAGGGGACCGCCGGCGCCGTCGACGAGTTCCTGGCCGCCGTCGCGGCTCATTTCGCCGCGAACATCATCCGGAGCGACCTGTCCGACGCTCCGCCGCGCGCCGGCGAAAGCGGGTTCCGAATCGAGCACTGACCCGGCAGACCGCCACATGTCGAGTTCGCCCCACGAATTCCTGATCGCATCGGCCGCGCCACCGCCGACGGCCCCGGCCCGTGTCCGCGTCGCGGTTTTCTCAGACAGCGCCGCCGCCGGCGCCTCTGTGGCACGGCTGGTCGCCGACCTGGTACGCCGCCGGGCGTCAGAGGGCAAGGCGGCGGTGCTGGGGCTGGCGACGGGCTCGACTCCGCTGGGGGTGTACGACGAGCTCGTGCGGTTGCACCGCGAGGGGGGGCTGTCGCTGCGGAACGTCGTGGCCTTCAACCTGGACGAGTACTGGCCGATGCGGCCCGAGGCGCTTCAGAGCTACCATCGCTTCATGGCCGAGAACCTGTTCGACCACGTCGATATCGACCCGGCCCACGTCCACATTCCCGATGGAACCGTGACGCTGGAGCAGGTACCGGCGGCGTGCGAAGCGTACGAAAGGCGTATCCGCGAGGCGGGGGGCATCGACCTGCAACTGCTCGGCATCGGCCGCACCGGGCACATCGGCTTCAATGAGCCCGGATCGCCGCGCGACAGCCGCACGCGACTCATCACGCTCGACAAGGTGACGCGGATGGACGCGGCGGCGGATTTCTTCGGCGAGGCGAACGTTCCGCGGCGGGCGATCACGATGGGCGTGGGCACGATCCTTGAGGCGCGCAGCATCGTGCTGCTGGCGCTGGGCGAAGGCAAGGCGCGCATCGTGCGCGAGGCCGTCGAGGGGCCGGTGACGCCGGCGGTCGCGGCCAGCTTCCTCCAGCAGCACGCGGATGCGCGCTTCGTGCTCGACGAGGCGGCAGCAGGGGAGCTGAAGCCCGTGAAGACGCCGTGGCTGCTGGGGCCGCTGGCGGAGCAAGGGCTGGCCTGGGACGAGGCGCTGACGCGCCGGGCGGTGATCTGGCTGGCGCGGCGGCTGGACAAGCCGATCCTGAAGCTGGTGAACGAGGACTACAACGAGCACGGCTTGCAGGAGCTGCTGAGCGCCCGGGGATCGGCCTACGACGTGAACCTGAGCGTGTTCAACGCGCTGCGGCACACGATCAGCGGTTGGCCGGGGGGAAAGGCGGGCCGCCCGCGGCGCGACGGCTTGCCCGACGTTGTGCCGAAGCGAATCGTCGTCTTCAGCCCGCACCCGGACGACGACGTGATCTCGATGGGGGGCACGCTGATGCGCCTGTGCCGCCAGGGGCACGAGGTGCACGTCGCCTACCAGACGTCGGGCAACATCGCCGTGTTCGATGAGAAGGCGATGCGCCACGCCGACTTCGTCGCCGAGTTCGCCCGGGCGTTCGGGCTGCTGGGCGAGGCGGAAGTGCGGCGCATCGAGGAGGCCGTCGAGCGCTTCGTGGCCAGCAAGCAGCCCGGGGAGATCGACAGCCCGGAGTTGCAGCAGATCAAGCGCCTCATCCGCCGGAGCGAGGCGCGGGCCGCGGCGCGCTACTGCGGCGTGGCGGCCGAGCGGGTGCATTTTCTGGACATGCCGTTCTACGAGACGGGGCGCGTTCGGAAGCGGCCGCTGGCCGACGCGGACGTGCGATTGATCGCCGAGCTGCTGGAGCGCGTCCGGCCGCAGCAGGTGTACGCGGCGGGCGACCTGTCGGACCCCCACGGGACACACCGGGTGTGCCTGGCGGCGGTCTCGGCGGCGTTGCGCGAGCTGGCGCGGCGTGGGGCGGCGTGGCTGCCAGATTGCGAGACGTGGCTGTACCGCGGCGCGTGGCAGGAGTGGGAGCCGCACCAGATCGAGCTGGCCGTGCCGCTGAGCCCGGACGAGGTGGAGCGCAAGCGGACGGCGATCTTCTTTCACGAGTCGCAGAAGGACAAGGCGCTGTTCCCTGGGCCCTGGGACGCGCGCGAGTTCTGGAAGCGCGCCGAGGACCGCAACCGCGAGACCGCGGAGCTCTTCGACAAGCTCGGTCTGCCTGAGTACCAGGCCCTCGAGGCATTCGTGCGGCTGCGCGTAACATGAAAGGCGCTCCCCGTAGCGCCGGGGTGAGGACGGCGATGCTGCGCACCTGGCCTGACTATGAATCGCTGAGCCACGCGGTCGCTGCGCTGATCGTCGAGCGCGCCGCGCGGGCTCTGCGCGAGCGCGGAAGTTTCGGCCTCACGCTGGCGGGCGGTTCGACGCCCAGGCGGGCCTACGAGCTGCTCGCCGGCCCGGCGTGCGCCAGGCGCATCGACTGGCGCCGCGTGCACGTCTTCTGGGGAGACGAGCGCTGCGTCCCGCCCGACGATCCGCGCAGCAACTACGGCATGGCAAACGCCGCGCTGTTGAGCCGCGTGCCGATTCCGGCGGCGAACGTCCATCGCATCCGCGGCGAGCTGCCCGCCGCCGAGGCCGCCGCCGAGTACGACCGCGTGTTGCGCGCCATATGGGGCGCGGCGCCGCCGGCCTTCGAGCTCGTGCTCCTGGGGCTGGGAGACGACGGCCACACGGCGTCGCTGTTCCCGCACGATCCGGCGTTGCGCGAATCGCAGTGCTGGGCCGCGGCGGTGCGGCGTCCCGGCGACCCCGTCGCCCGCGTCACGCTCACGCCGCCGGCGCTGAACGGGGCGCGCGCGGTGGCGTTCATCGTGTCCGGCGCGTCGAAGGCGGCGATGCTGAGAGCCGTGCGCGAGGGGCCGCCCGATGCCGGGCTGCCGGCCCAGGCGATCGCTCCGACGCGCGGCGAGCTGCTTTGGCTGGTGGACGCGGCGGCGCACGCGGGCGGCGCCTGACTGGAGCCGCGGCCGGTCGAGCAACGGGTGCGGGCGAGGGCGAGGAAACGGCTGCGCGGGCGCGGCTCGGGCCGAGCGGCGCCGGGCCGAGTACAATCCGGAACATGCTGTCCGACGTCAGCACGATCGACATGGCGGTGCGGGTGCTGCTGGCGCTGGGGCTCGGGGCGCTGCTGGGCCTGGAGCGCGAGCGGCATGACAAGCCGGCCGGCCTCAAGACACACATCCTCGTAACGCTTGGCGCCGCCGGCTTCGGCCTGATCGCCAGCGCCCTTACCGCGGCAGCGCTCCAGTCGGACCCGGCGCAGGCGCTGAATCCGGCGTCGCGCGTCATTCAGGGCGTGATCGGCGGGGTGGGGTTCCTCGGCGCCGGCGCGATCCTGCACATGCGCGGACACGTCATCGGCCTGACGACCGCCGCCAACATGTGGATGGCGGCGGCCATCGGGCTGGCCGTCGGGCTGGGGCTCTTTGTGCTGGCGCTGCTGCTGTCGGCGGGCGCGATGATCGGGTTGCTGGCGTCGAGAGTCGTCGAGCGGAGGATTCACGAGCGATCGCCGCTGAACAACGCGGCGGCGCCGGGTGCGGACGAGCGCACGGACGAGTGAACGGCCAAGAGCAGGTGGTTGGATCGAGCACGCAGGAAGCTGGATCGAGCATGCACGAAGGGAGTCTTACGATGCCTGGTTGTCGAATCGCACTGTCAGCCGGCCTTGCGGCGCTGGCGCTGCTGCCGGGCTGCGCAACGCCGCGCGGCGGCAGCATCGAGGAGAAACGCGACTATGTGCGGAAGATGCGTGACGAGGCGCTGGACACGCTCTACAAGGCGCGGCCCGACCTGCGCGAGCGCGTCGAGAGCGCGGCGGGCTACGCGGCGTTCAGCAACGTGAACCTCCACCTGCTGCTGCTCAGCGCGGGGCACGGCTACGGGATCGTGGTTGACAACCGCGACGGGTCGGAGACGTTCATGCGCATGGGCGAGATCGGCGCGGGGCTGGGCGCCGGGCTGAAGGACCTGCGGGCCGTGTTCGTCTTTCACGACGCCGGGCTGATGGACAGGTTCGTGCGCCACGGTTGGGAATTCGGCGGCCAGGCCGAGGCCGCCGCCGTCTCGGGCGACACCGGTGGAAACGTGCGCGGCGACGCGACGGCGACGACGGGCGGGTCGTCGGCCGGCGTCGCGGGCAAGGCCAAGGATCGGGGCGCGGACGCCGTGGGCGAGCTGGAGATTTACACGCTGACGAAGGCGGGCGTGGCGCTTCAGGCCACGATCGCGGGGACGAAGTACTGGAAAGACCGCAGCCTGAACTGACGGCGCGATACGATCGGAAAGCAGACAAGGATGGAGGCGGGGGGAATCGAACCCCCGTCCCGAAGCATTTCAGCCTGAGCCTCTACGTGTGTAGCCGATCGATTTGTTCTCGGCTCGCGGCAGACCGATCGACAGGTCATCCGCTTACCCAGCCCGGCTGTTTCTCACCCGTGCGCCGCCAGGCGGGAGCACACAGGCCAGCCTGCTGTCATCGTCGGTTCGGCTAGCAGGCGTTGCCGGCCGACGCGCTGTCTAGTTGTTAGGCAGCGAGAGCGTAGCCATTGTTGGCACGTAAGTGTTTTGCCAGGTGTTTTACGAGGCCGCCTGACAACCTCGACACGCCACTCAGACCTCAACCTGCCCGGTCGAAGCCCTTCGCCCCCGGGTTGTCAGAGATCGGCTGCCGCGAACGAAGCGGCCAGTTCGCGTGATTATACCATGCCGTGGCGATCGCGGTCGGCTACGTCGCGACGCAACGCGGCGTTCTGAAGTCCGATAAGGCAGGCCGTGTGATTCTCTGTTGACGCCGCGTCCGGGAACGATTACGATCTGCGCTGTTTGATCGAGACCGCTGGAGGGGTGGTTCGATCGCGGCGCTGTTCTCTGCTTCGCCCCTCGTTGCGCGTTTCTCGATTCACGTTCGTTCGGGGTCTCGTACCAGGACTGGGTCTTCATTGCGCCGCCGGGTTTCGTTCCGGCCGCAGCGATCGGATCCTACTACAAGGAACCTGCGAAATGCTCCGCCAGCGCGTCGTAGCCGTGCTCGTCGGTCTGTTCGTCGCTCCGCTCGGTCTCGCGGATGTCTGGAACGAGGTCGGCGACGCCGACGAGTTGCCGGGAACCGCCCAGGTCGTAACCGTCCCGGGTGTTCTGGATCGGATCGAAGGGTTCCTGCAAAACCACTGTGACGGCCAGGGCTGCGACGACGTGGACATGTACTGTATCCAGATCCTCGACCCCGACAACTTCGCCGTGAACATGGAGGGGACGAATCTCACGGTCGACAACGACACGATGCTCTGGCTGTTCGACGCCGCCGGCAATCTCGTGCTCTCCGACGACGACGATGGCGACGGCCTGCTGTCGGAGTTCTTCGCAGGCGAATTGGCTGGCAATCCCCCCGGGACGTACTACATCGCCGTCAGCCTTTTTGCGACGGTCCCGGGTGATGACCCCATCACGCACTGGGATCGTGATCCGTCCCCCTTTCAGACCGGTCCCTACGTACTGAACATCGCCGGCACCGACGAGCCCCCGCCGCAGCCTGTGCTCAGCCGCCTCGACACCGCCCAGAAGGGCAGCCTGCTGATCTTCCCGAAGGTGGAGATGCGATTCGATGCGGCGGGGAACCTGCTCCAGGATACGTTCATCGAGATCAGCAACGACTTCACCCAAGACGTGCACGTGCTGACGTATTTCATCGCCGAAGACTGCACGAACGTCTACGCCGATATCGACCTGACGAAGAACCAGCCGGTGTTCTGGTCGATGGCCACCGGGCTGCCGTACGGCCTGGCGCCGCTGCCGGGGCTGAAGCCGCCGGTGCTCGATCCTGAGACCGGCGACTTCGTGCTGCGCGGGGCGTACATCGCGTTCGCGGCGAATGCGAACAACCAGCAGATCCGCTGGAATCACCTGACGGGCCTGGCGACGATCGTCAACTATGCGCAAGGCTGGGCCACGGAGTACTACCCCTACGCCTCGCAGGTCGTCGCCACGAACGTCCCGAACGGCGCCGTGGCGGGCGTGCCAGGGACGCTGCTGCTCGACGGGCTGCTCTACCAGGCGCCGTACAACCGCCTGCTGCTCGATTTCCAGGCCGCTGGCAGCACGGGCTTCTCCGGCGGCGGGCGGATCGTGACGCACGACACCGCGGTCGGACTGCTGATCGCGAACATGGACCTGCGCCAGGACAACCTGAACCCGATCCGCACGAAGGCCAAGTACAACATCTGGAACGCCGAGGAGCTCAGCTACGAGACCGAGTACTGCTTCAACTGCTGGGATTGCCGGCGGTTCAGCAGCATCGGCGGAATCCTGCTTGTCGAGAACCTGCAAACGGCGAACGGCCGGGCGGTGATCGACGGTCAGGAGAGCCCGGTGTGCGGGCCGGACACGAGCCCGAACCCCCTGCTGGGGGTGGCCCTGAAGTTCATGACTTTCGACAATGGCCAGGTGACGGCGGCGGGCGAGACGCTGCCCGGCATGGGCGTGGAGCCGGCCCTGATCCGCTATGACATTCCGGAGCCGCCGGAAGAGCAGGCGCCGCAGCCGAAGGTGAAGGCGTCGTTGCCGAGCACGCGGCGTTAGCTGGCGCGCCGACGAGAGACGAGCCGCGGCCGCGACGGGGCGACGGCTCTGTCGCGGCCGCGGTGTTTTCTTGCGCGCGTCGAGGATTCGTGGGTCTTCTGGCGCAACCGCTTCCATACGGGCGCAGCTCGGATCGGGCAAAGCCTAAGCCGAGCCGGGCTGTCCTCGGCCCGGAACCGGGCGCGGCTCGAATCGCGCGGGCGCGGCTGGAGCCTCACGGGTTCTCGGCCGCCGGGAACAACTGGTCGATCAGGGCCTCGTCCTCGTGCGTGAGCTGCGTCCCGGTGGCACCGACGTTCTCGTCGATCTGCTCCGGGCGGGAGGCGCCGATGATCACGCTGGTCACGGCGTCGCGCCGCAGCAGCCAGGCGATGGCGAGCTGCGCGAGACTGCTGCGGAGCCGTTCCGCGGCTGGGCGCAGTTGATCGACGCGGTCCACAATGCCGCGGTTCACCTCGGCCAGGAACTGGTTCATCGCCGGGTTGGCGGCGCGGCTGTCGCCGGGGACCTTTCCGCCGGTGTACTTGCCGGTGAGCAGTCCCTGCTTGAGCGGGCTCCAGACGACCATGCCCAGCCCGTGCTGTAGGCAGGCGCGCTGCACGCCGTTGGTCTCGACGCGGCGGGCCGCATAGCTGTACTCGGGCTGGTTGCTGACGGGCGGGCAGGCGCCAAGGCGTTCGGCGAGGGCGACGACGTGCTTGATGGCCTGCGCGGGCCACTCGCTGACGCCCCAGTAGAGAATCTTGCCTTGTCGAATGAGATCGTCCATCGCGCGAACCAGCTCGAACAGCTCGATGTCCGGGTCGAAGCGATGGCACTGCATCAGGTCGATGTAGTCGGTTTGGAGCCGCGCCAGCGAGGCGTGCACGCTCTCGAAAACGTGCTTGCGCGACAGCCCGCGGTCGTTCGGCGCATCGCTCATCGGGAAGAAACACTTCGTCGCGATCACGAGGTCCGGCCTGCGGAACGCCTTCAGCTCCCTCCCGCAGACCTCCTCCGATCGGCCGCGGTTGTACACGTCCGCCGTGTCGAAGAAGTTGATGCCGACGTCGAACGCGCGGCGGATGCACGCGCGCGCGACATCGGGCCCGACGCCGCCGCCGTAGGTGAGCCACGTGCCGAGGCCGATCTCCGAAAGTCGAATGCCGGCGTGGCCGAGCCGACGGTAATCCATGTGGCCGCTCCCTTCCTGGCCCGCCCGGCGGAGTGCCGGGCGACTATAGTGTCCGGTTGCGCGGCCATCCGGCCAGCGCGCTGGGCCAGTGTAGTGCCTGGCGCGGGGCTGAACAGAGTGTCGAGGGAGGCACGAGCCTGCCATCGCCGAGTTTTCCACCACCGCGACCGGTGCGCGAGTCTGACGTTCCCGGCCTGCTGCGCCTGGTGGGCACGGTTTTTGCCGAGTTCGGTTGCGTGCTGCGGGCGGAGCTCGACGAGCCGCATCTGCTCGATCCGGGCCGGTTCTTCCGCCCGGGAGGCGGCGAGTTCTGGGTGACGCCACCGTTCGGGCCGATCCTTGGCACCGTCGCCGTGAAGCTCCACCGTGGCGGCGCCGCCGAGCTGAAGTGCCTGTATGTGCATCCGGGTTGCCGCGGCGCGGGCTGGGGGCGGGCGCTGACCGAGCTGGCGCTGGCGCATGCCCGCCGGGCCGGAAGGCGGCGGATCGTGCTGTGGAGCGACACGCGCTTTCTGGCGGCGCACGCGCTCTATCGCCGGCTCGGCTTCGAGCAGGCGGGGCTCCGACCCCTGCACGACTCGAACCGTAGCTGGGAATACGGGTTCAGCCGGCGGCTCTAGCGGACGGCAGGCGGTGGCGGGCCCGCCGGCCGGTGGTCCGTGTTGTCGTACGGATATCGACGTGCGCAGCGCCGGCGAGGATGGATGTGCTACTCTATACAGCTTGATCTGGCGAGGTGGGCGTGATGATGCGTGGGTTCGAGTGGGCGGTGAGGGTCGTGCGCAGGTGCGTGGCGGGGGCGCTGCTCGCGGCGCTTGTGTGCGCGGGTTGCGAGGGCCGCAAACCGCCGCCGGAGCCGCGTGCCCAACCGCGGGGTCCGCGCGACCCGGTGGTGGCGGACACGGTGGGCGACGTGACGCTGCTGGAGGGCGGCGGGCCGGCGGAGGTGCGGGGCTTCGGGGTCGTGATCGGTCTTGGGGACCAGGGCAGCTCCGACTGCCCGACGGCCCTGCGCGAGTACCTGGTCGAGTATCTCAACAAGGAGTTCCTCGAGCCCGGGCCCGGCCGGCCGAAGCCGGGCTACACGGCGGGCAAGCTGCTGGATTCGCTGGATACGGCGGTGGTGCAGCTTGATGCGCGCGTGCCGCCCGGGGCGCGGAAGGGCACGCGATTCGACGTCCAGGTGAGCGTGGTGACGGGCACGACGGCGCTGTCGCTCGAGGGCGGGCTGCTGATGCTGAGCGAGCTGCGCCTGTACGATCCGCAGGCGGTTGGACGCGGACTGCTGGCGGGTCGCGTCGTCGGCCGGGTGAACGGACCAGTCTTCACCAACCCCTTCGCGGAGGAGGGCGACTCCGGCCCGGCCGACCAGCGCCGCGGCGTGATCCTCGGGGGAGGCGTGGCCACGGAGGCGCGGCCCGTGCGGCTGCTGCTCAGCGAGCCGTCGTACCCGGTGGCGCGCCGGATCGAAAACCGGATCAACGAGATCTTCGGCCAGGCGCCCAAGACCGCCGAGGCGATGAGCCAGGGCGTCGTGCTGCTGAACACGCCGTCGGCGTACGAGGAGCGTCCCTTTCGGTTCATCCAGCTCGCGACGCATCTCTACGTTCGCAACGAGCCGGCGTACCTGGACGTGCGGCTCGGCCAGGTGACCGAGCGCCTGCCGCAGGCGAACCTGGAGCAGGCCGCGCTGGTATGGGAGGCGATTGGCCGCGCGGCGCTGCCGCGCATTCAGCCGCTCTACAGCCACAGCGACGACGTGATCCGGTTCCATGCGGCCCGTGCCGGGCTGCGGCTCAACGACGCGACGGCGCTGCCCGCGCTCCAGGGCATCGCGCTCCAGGACGGCAACCCGTACCAGGTCGCCGCGATGCGCGAGCTGGCCGACTGCGAGCTGCTCCAGGCCGTCGATCGCCTGCTGCCGCTGCTCGACGCCGACAACGTCGAGGTGCGCATCGCGGCGTACGAGGCGCTGCGGCGGCACTATCACCCGGCGGTACGCTCGGTGCGCATCCCGCACCCGATCGACCATCACCAGACCGGGCTCGTGCTCGACATCGTGAGCGCGCGGACGCGGCCGATGATCTACGTGCGGCGCAGCATGGAGCCGCGGCTGGCGGTGTTCGGCGGCGACGTGCGCATCAGCACCCCGCTGTTCTATGCGCATCCGCGCGACCGGGTCCTGCTCAGCGCCGAGGAGGGGGACGAGGAGCTGACGATCACGTACCGGCTGCCGAGCGCGCGGTCGGTATCGGACCCGGTGCGCGTGCGGCCGCGGGTGGAGGACCTCGTGGTGCGGCTGGCGGCCTCGCCGGCGCCGCTCGACAAGGGCGACCCCGTGGGCGCCGGGCTGAGCTACGCCCAGGTCGTGGCCGTGCTGCACGCGCTGTGCCGCGACGGGACGATCGACGCGCACGTCGAGCTCGAGCGCACCAGCATCAGCGACCTGCTCGGGCCGCAGCCGGCCGGCGAGCGCCGCGAGGCCGACGACGACCCGCTGCTGCCCGACGGAAGCCAGCAGCCCGCGCCGGAGCCGCCGCGATGAGGCCGTCGTCGGCCCACCGGCGCGTCCGCTTGCAGCGCTTCCTCGCGGACGCGGGCGTCGTGTCGCGCCGGCACGCCGAGGAGCTGATCCTCGAAGGCCACGTGATCGTGAACAACGCGGCGGTGCAGCGGCTGCCCGCGTTTGTGGACCCGGCGCACGACGTGGTCGTCGTTCGCGGGGCGCGGGTTCACGTGCGGCCGCACGAGTACTTCCTCGTGCACAAGCCGAAGGGCGTGGTGTGTGCCGATCGCGACCCGGGCGGCCGGACGCGCGTCGTTGACCTCCTGCCGCCGGGCGTCGTGCGGCTGCTGATCGTCGGAAAACTGGACCCGGATGACGACGGCCTGCTGCTGCTGACCAACGACAGCGAGCTGGCGGCGCGCCTGGTGCATCCGGGGTTCCGCGTGCCAAAGGTCTACCGCGCCGAGCTTCGGGGGCTGGCGGACGCCGCGCTGCTCGCCGGCCTGCGCAGGGGCGTCTGGCTCGTCGATGGAAAGCTCCGCGCCGACGATGCCCAGCTCATCCATGCGGACCGGCAACGCTCGCTGGTCGAGGTCACGGTTTCGCAGGGCGGGAGTCGCCAGGTGGGCCGCATGCTCGCGCGGCTCGGCCATCCGGTTCGGAAACTGAAACGCATCCGCATCGGCCCGCTCAGCCTCGCCGGCCTGCCGCGCGGGGCGGCCCGCCGGTTGACTGCCGACGAGCTCGCAGCCCTGCGGGCCGCCGTCGCCGGCAAGCCGCGCCGCGAGAAAGGCGGCGGGGGACGGGCGTTTGTGCGAGGCGCGCGGCGCCAGGCGGCGCGGGGACAGGTGGCGAGCGCGTCCAACCTGCGGCCGGGCGGCGCTGACGCCGGGCCGGACCGCCGAGCCCGAGGGAAAAAGGGCACGACGCGGCCGCGGCCGGCCCCGCCGACGGCGCGTCCGGACGGCGCGCCGCGCGCGACGAAGCGCCGCTTCATCACCTGAGTCGATCAGGCGGCGGCGGCAAGCGCTCGGGCTGGCCGCCCGGCGCGGCCGCTTCGATCATGCCGGTGGAGCGGAGACGGGATCCATGGCAGCGTATCGCGTACCGAAGAAGCGGGTGCGCGCCGAAATCCGCGTCAGCAACTCGCGTTTCATCGCGACCGTCGGGCGGGCATCCAGCATGCGCGAGGCGCAGGCGCTGCTGCGCGAGCTGCGCAGCGAGATGCCCGACGCCACGCATCACGTCTACGCCTTCCGGATCGGCCACGGCGCCTCCGTCACCGAAGGGATGAGCGACGACGGCGAGCCCTCCGGCACGGCGGGCCCGCCGGCGATGGCGGTGCTGCGCGGGGCCGACGTCGGCGACGCGGCACTGATCATCACCCGCTACTTCGGCGGCACGAAGCTGGGCACCGGCGGGCTGGTCGCGGCGTACGGGCAGGCGGCCCGGGCGGTGCTGGCGGCGCTGGAGACCGAGCTGAAGGTCCTGCGCGATCCGTACGAGGTGACGGCGCCGTACCGGCTGCACGCGCCCCTGCGCCGGCTGCTCGATGAGTACGGCGCCATCGTGGAGCACGAGGAGTTCACCGAGGCCGTCACCCTGCGCTACCAGATGCCCCGTGAGCACGCGGCCCGCTTCGCGGCGGCGGTCGCAGACCTGAGCAACGGGCAAGCGGCGCCGCGCGCGATGGGGCCATCGACCTGACGCCACGCGCCGGTATCGCCACGCGCCGGCAACGCCACGCGCCGGTAACGCCACGCGCCGGTAACGCCACGCGCCGGTAACGCCACGCGCCGGCGCCGCGGCGAACGAGCCGCGAGCGCAAGCGAGTGTCCGAAACGGCTGGCGCGAAGCCCGCGACCCGCGGCTACTCGCGCGGGGCGGGCTGCGTGGCCGGCTGGCGCGCGTTCGCGGGCGGCATCTGGGCGGCGGTCGCCGTGATCGACGGAGCGCTCATCTCGCCGCGCAGCGCCGCGTCGAGAATCGCCCCGAGCACGTCGGCGTCGCGCTGCTTCCACGTGGGGATCCACTTGTCGTTGACGAAGACGACCGGTACGCGGTCGACGCCGATGCGGCGGGCGGCGGCGGCCTCCGCGAGCACCGCGTCGCGGACGGATCGGGCGTCGAGGGCTTCGAGCATCGCCGCGGCCTCGAAACCGAGCGAAGGTGCGGCTTCGAGGAGGGCCTCGTCGCTGTACTCGCCCTGGTGTTCCAGAATCCATTCGAGCGTGGCCCAGAAGGCCTCTGAGCCGCCGAGTTGTCCCGCCGCCTCGACCGCCAGGGCCGAGCGGCAGCTACTCGGCGACAGGGCGGTCCTGATCGCCGGGTTGCAGTCCGGGTGGACGATCATGTGCCGGTAGCTGAAGCGGACACCGGGCCGCGCGCTCAGCGCGGCGCGGATCATGCCGTACAGCGTGCGCGTGTCGGGCTGCTGCGGGTCACCGAACATGACAATGCGCGCGGGCGCATCGGCCGGACCGAGCGACCAGTCGTTGACCGGCGGCGGGGCGGGGCGCGGCGGAATGACCTGCCACTCGGACACGAACTTGACCGCGGCGCGCGGCTTGAGGTCATCCTCGATCCGGCGCGGCGGCGGGTCGGTCGCGGCAACGGCGGCGACGACGCGCGCAATCGCGTCGGGCGCGCTCCACCCGAGCAGGCTGACGCCGTTGACGAAGACGACCGGCGTCCCGCTGTAGCCCATTTCGGCGAGCTCGGCACAGTCGTCGGCGATCGTCTGGCGCACCGTGTCAGAGTCCATCAGCCGCTCGAACTCGGCGGCGTCGTAGCCTTTCTCGGCAAGAAAGCCGCGGAGCTGCTCGAGCGTGAACTTGCCGTCGTGCTCGAAGAGCCACTTGTGGATCTCCCAGAACGCGTCCGGGCCGCGCAGGATCCCGGCGGCCTCGGCGGCCTGCGCCGCCCGGCAGGCGTTGGAGTGCTTGTGGCTGCCGTGCGGGTTGCAATCGTGGTTCTGGGGGAAGTGCTTCGGATAGATGGCCAGTTGCGGGTACTGGCCGGCGAGGCGCGCGAGCTGCATCGAGACGTCGCGGCAGGACGGGCACATGAAGTCTTCGTAGACGACAATGCGGATGGCGGCGAGCTCGGGACCGAGGCGATAGCGGGCCGAGAAGCGCCCCGCGCCAGCCGGGCCCGCTGCTTCTGCTCCGAGGCCGTTCTCGCCTTCGATCAGCGTCACGGGCTCGTCGGACGATGCCTCGGCCCCATGCGTGGCGGCGATGATCGCGCCGGTCGACTCGATGAGCTGCCGCTCAGCCACGGCGCGCACCGTCCGGCGCGTCTGGCTCTCCACGAGGGCGAGCACGGCCGTGATGACAAGGAACCCGGCGATAACCACCGCCGGCCCGCGCACGGAAGCGCGGCCGCGACGTGCGGGCACCGCCGCGGCGGCATCGCCTGCGCCGTCATGAGCAGCGCGCCGCGAACGGGCGAGGTATTCGAGCAGTGCCCAGAAGCCCAGGTTTCCGACGTGCGAGGCGATGCAGTACAGGCAGCGATAGTCGGCGAATACGACGAGCCCCATGTAGAAGAGCGAGACGGCGCCGCCGGCCCGCGTCACCCAACGCAAGGCCGACGTCCCCTCGACGGGGCCGACGCACCAGCCAGCCAGCAGGCCGCCGAAATACGCCAGTCCGACGCAGGAGACGGGCCAGCCGATCCCGGGGACCTTGCCCCAGATGCTGGCGGCGGCCTGTCCGCACGGACTCCCTTCGCCGCAGCCGGGAAGCGCCAGCCCGCCGAAATGATCCAGCACCATGAGCAGAGCGGCGCCGATGCTCAGCGCGAGAAGGAGGGCTCCCGCCGCCCGTGGGAGAAGCGTACCCGGCCCGTGTAAGCCTCGTGTCATGGGCGCTCTCGCTTTGCCCGGTTGGACCCGCTACGACGAACAGAAGATGATACAGTTCCGGCGTGCAGCGAGCAGCGTTTGTCCGCGAGACCCGGGTCGAATTCGATGGGCCAGCCAACGACATCCACGTCGCACGCCGAGCCGGCCGCGCGGGTCTGGATCGACGTGGGCGGAACGTTCACCGACTGCATCCTCTGCGGACCCGACGGTGCGCTACGCACGCACAAGCTGCTCAGCAGCGGCGTTTATCGCGGGGCGGCGGCGCGCGGCTCGAGCGCCGAGCGCGTCATCGACCCGCAGCGGCGCGACGATCCGCCGGGGTTCTTCGCCGGCTGGCGAATCGCGCTGCGCGTCGATGGCGGGTGGCTGGAATCGCGCGTGGCCGCCGGGCCGGGCGCGCGGGCGACAGGCGTGGGGGGCGTGCTGTGGCTCGACCCGCCGCTGGCGGCGCCGCCGCCGGTTGGCGCGTTGTACGAGCTGTCGTGCGGGCTGGATGCGCCGGTGATCGGCGCGAGATGGCTGCTCGGGGCCGCCCGGGGCCAGGCGCTCCCGGCGATCGACCTGCGCCTGGGGACGACGCGCGGGACGAACGCGTTGCTGGAGCGCAAGGGGGCGGCAACGGCGCTGGGGCTGACGGCGGGGCTGGGCGACCTCGTGCGGATCGGGTACCAGGCGCGGCCGCGGTTGTTCGATCTGCACATCCGGCTGGGCACGCCGCTGTATCGCGAGGTGGTGGAGATCGCGGAGCGCGTCGCGGCGGACGGCCGGGTGCTGCGGGCGCTTGACGAAGAGGCGGTGCTGCGCGACCTGTGCGCGGCGCGCGAGCGCGGCGTTGAGTCGCTGGCCGTGTGCCTGCTGAACAGCTACCGCAACCCGGGCCACGAGCGGTCCGTCGCGCGGCTGGCGCGCCGGGCCGGCTTCGAGTACGTCGCGCTGTCGAGTGAACTGTCGCCCGAGCAGCGCGTTGTCCCCCGGGCCGAGACCGCGATCGTCGACGCGTACCTCGGGCCGATCACGGCGCGCTACGTGTCGGAGCTCCGGGCCGGGTTGCCCACCGCTTCGATACGCATGATGACGAGCGCGGGAAGTCTCGTGCGCGCCGCCGACTTCCGCGCCAAGGACAGCATCCTCTCCGGACCGGCGGCGGGAGTCGTTGGCGCGGCGGCGTCGGCGGCCGCCGTGGGGTGCGAGCGGCTGATCGCGTTGGACATGGGCGGCACGAGCACGGACGTGAGCCGGTTCGACGGCGAGTTCGAGCGTCGCGGCGAGCTGCTGATCGAAGATGCCGAGACGGGTGGACACACGCGTGTGCGCGCCCCGGTGCTGGCGATCGAGACGATAGCGGCCGGAGGCGGGTCGCTCTGCGGGTTCGATGGGGTGAAGCCGACGGTTGGACCGGACAGCGCCGGCGCGGCGCCGGGGCCGGCGTGCTATGGGCGCGGGGGGCCGCTGTGCCTCACGGATGTGAACCTGCTGCTGGGACGCCTGCCGGAGCCGTACTTTCCGATGCCGCTGGATCGCGGCGCGGCGGAGGCGGCCCTGCGCGGGCGCGTCGAGGAGATTCGGTCGGCCACGGGCAAGGCGTATTCGCCGCTGGAGCTGGCGGCGGGCTACGTCGCGATCGCGAACGCACACATGGCCGCGGCGCTGCGGCGCGTGACGATCGAGCGCGGCTGCGATCCGCGCGATCACGCGCTGGTCTGCCTGGGCGGCGCCGGAGGGCAGCACGCCTGCGCCCTGGCGCGCGAGCTCGGCCTGACGCAAATCATCTACCCGCCGCTGCCGGGCTTCCTCAGCGCGCTGGGGATCGGCCATGCGCCGATCGCGCGGCACGCGTCGTGCGACGTGGGCCGGCCGCTGGACGAACTGCCCAATGGGGCCTTGCACGCGCTCTTCGCCGAGCTGGAGCAGCGCGCCCGGCGCGAGATCGCCGCCGAGGGCGTGAGCGACGAGCTGGAAGCGCCGTGCCGGCGGCTCGATCTGCGCTACGAGGGCCAGGACGCGGTGCTGACCATCGCCGAGCCGGCCGACGGCGACTGGCGGCTGGCGTTTACGCGGGCGCACGAGCAACTGGCGGGCTTCGTGCTGGAGCGGCCGGTCGAAGTGCGCGCCGCCCGGGTCGAGCTGCGCTCGAGGGGCACGGCAGCGATCGTCGGCGCGCCCGCGCGCGGCGGCGGACGCCAGCCGCAACGCTCGCGTGCGAACGCCGCGCCGGCAGCGCAGGTGGCGTGGTTCGACGGCGCGCCGCACCAGGCCGCACTGCACGACCGGGCGGAGCTGGGCCCTGGTGCGCGTGTCCGCGGGCCGGCGCTGATCGCCGAGCGCGGCGGCACGCTGGTGATCGAGCCGGGCTGGGAGGCCGAGGTGCACGCCCTCGGACACGTGCTGCTGCGGCCGGCCGCGGATGCGCCCGGCGACCCCGCAAGTGCACGGGCAGCCACGGCGGAGCGGAATCCGGCCGCGCGGCAGCGGACCGGGTGCGACCCGGTGACGCTGGAGCTGTTCAACCGCGGATTCGCCGCGGTCGCTGAGCAGATGGGCACGGCGTTGGCGCGGACGGCGGTCTCGACGAACGTGAAGGAGCGGCTGGATTTCTCGTGCGCGGTGTTTGACGCGCGCGGCGGGCTGGTGGCGAACGCAGCGCATATTCCCGTGCACCTGGGAGCGATGGGCCACGCGGCGCGCTGCCTGCTCGAAGACCTGGAGCGCGCCGGCACGGCGCTGCGGCCGGGAGATGCGTACCTGACGAACGATCCGTACCGCGGCGGCAGTCATTTGCCCGACGTGACGGTCATCACGCCCGTCTTCGACGAGGACGGCGAGCGGCTGCTGATGCTGCTGGCGAACCGCGCGCATCACGCGGAGATCGGCGGGATTACGCCGGGGTCGATGCCGCCGGGCAGCACGACGCTGGCGGAAGAAGGCGTCGTGATGCGCAACCTGCGGATTGTGCGCCGCGCAGGGGGGCGGGCGTTGTTCGATGAGCCGTTGCTGCGCGGCGCCTTGTCGTCGGGGCCGCATCCCTCGCGCAGCGTCGAGCAGAACCTCGCCGACGTGCGGGCGCAGATCGCCGCGAACCAGGTCGGGTCGGGGGCGATCGCCAGGCTCCTGGCGCGCTTCGGCGAGTCTACCGTGCTCAGATACATGGGCTACATGCAGGATGCCGCGGAGGCCCTGGCGCGGGCGGCGCTGCGCGGCGTGGGCGACGGCGAGTACGCGCTGGCGGATCGGCTCGACGACGGGACGCCGATCGCCGTGCGCATCCGCATCCGCGATGGCCGGGCCGAGTTCGACTTTTCGGGTAGCGGGCCGGTTTCGCCGGCGAACCTGAACGCCACTCCGGCGATCGTCGCCAGCGCCGTGTTGTACTGCGTGCGCTGCCTGATCGGGCGGGAGCTGCCGCTGAACGCCGGCCTGCTGGCGCCGCTGACGATTCGCATACCGCCCGGGGTGTTGAACCCGCCGGCGGCGGACGACCCGGCGCGCTGCGCGGCGGTGGCGGCGGGGAACGTGGAGACGTCGCAGCGGATCGTGGATTGCGTGCTCGGGGCGCTCGGGCTGGCGGCGGCGAGCCAGGGAACGATGAATAACCTGACATTCGGCGACGAGCGCTTCGGGTATTACGAGACGATCGCGGGCGGGGCCGGCGCGGGGCCGGGCTTCGACGGCGCCAGCGCGGTTCACACGCACATGACCAACACGCGTTTGACCGATCCGGAAGTGCTGGAGGAGCGCTACCCGGTGCGGCTGCGCCGGTTCGCGATTCGCGCCGGCTCCGGCGGGACGGGACGATGGCGCGGCGGCGACGGGGTCATCCGCGAGATCGAGTTTCTGGCGCCGCAGCGCGTGGCGATCATCTCGGAGCGGCGTACGTGCGCCCCATTCGGCCTGGCCGGCGGCCAGGCGGGCGCGAGCGGGAGGAACACGCTGCTGCGGGCGGATGGGACGTGCGTCAGGCTCGGCGGCCGGGCCGATTTCGCCGTGAACGCGGGCGACGTTGTTCGAATTGAGACGCCCGGCGGCGGCGGATACGGCGCGTAGCGAACGGTCATGCGCGGCCCGGATCTGCCGCCGGCTCAGCCGCCCCCGGGGCCCGGGGGCAGGGCGGGCTGGCCTGGTTGCGGCGGGGGCGCGGCGCGCTTGACGTACTCGTCGAGGCCGCGCATGAGCCGCTCGGCCTCGCCGATGCGCAGAACGAAGATGCGCCGCTGCTCGACCCAGCCGGCCTTGCGCGGCACCTCGCCGGGGCGAAGCTGGTCGAGCTTGAGCGTCACGGTCGAGTCGTCGCTCAGCCGCAGCGTCAGCGTCGCCGGGGCCTTGTCGAGCCCCGCGGCGGCGAGATCGGCATTCTCATAGGTGACATAACGCTCGATGCGCAGCTTCGCGAACTCGGCGACCAGATCATCGACGGCTTTGTCGTTGAGCTGCACCGTCGGGTCGGCGGGATACACCCAGCCGCCGCCCTCCCGCTTGAATTCCAGCGTTCCGCCCGTGGATTCGATGCGCAGGCCGACGACGGCCTTCGGGTCGAGGTCGAGCGCCTGGCGCTGGATGAGCTCCTGCGTGAGCGATTGGTAGACGGTGTCGTCGAGCTCGTACACGTACGGGTCGTCGTCCCGGCTCGCGTACGTGACGCCGCCCACGCGGCTGATGCGCAGCGCGTGCTCGGCGACGGCGGGCGCCGTGCTCGGCGTCTCGGGCCCGACGAGCGCTTCGGCCGCCTTCTCCGCCGTGAAGCGGATCTCAACCTCCGGCTCCGACAGGCCGAACTGCGCAGCCTGCTCGATCTTGCCGACGACGCGGCGGGCGCGCAGCCGGGCGAGATCGGTGCTGATCTCGCGACTGCTGGAGGGATCGACCGGCGCGCCGGCGGGCTCCTCGAGCAGCCAGCCGTCCTCGGTACGCACCATGCGGAAGGCGCGGTCGCCGCGCGTGAGCTCGACGCTGCGCACGGCGCGCGGCTCGTAAGCGAACACCTGGCGGGCGCGCAGGGCCAGCGGCGACAGCGCCAGGCGCTGGGCTTGGCGCTCGTTGACGACCAGCACCGTGGGGTTCTCGTCGAGCTGCACGTACGCGTTCTGCCCGCTGGGCGTCGGAGCGCCGAGCCGCAGCGTGACAACGCCCGGCGCGCCGGCGGACGCCACCTTGAGCGTGGCGCGGGGGCGGTCGAGGCCGTATTGGGAAAGGTCGCCCGGGGCGTCGATGAAATCCACCGCGCGCAGGTCTTCCAGCGCCTGGAGCACGTCGGTCAGCGCGGGGAGCTCCAGCGCGTCGAGGTCGCCGCCGCCCCGCCACTCGCCCCCGATCTTCTCGAGCACGGCGCTCTGCCCGGCGGAGGCAAGCTCCAGCCGCGTGATGTCCGCCTCGCGCAGCCGCACGACTCGCGGGTCGCGCAGCTCGCCGAGCTTCGGCGTCACTTTCTGGACGGGAATGTCGGCGACCGTCGCGATCCACGGCTGGCCGACGATCTGCACGAAGCGGTCCTTGCCGCCGATATCCGCCGGGTTGCCGATGAGCAGGGCGAAGGTCTCGCGGCGCGTGTCGATGCGCGGGACGGCGGGCTGCGATTCGGCGGGGTCCGGCGGTGCGGCGCTAAGCGTCTCGGTGACGACCTGGACGCGCAGGTAGGGCTCGTTGAAGCCGTAGGCCGCGGGCTCCGCCGGCGTCTCCGGGAGGAACTCGGCGACGCGCAGGGCGAGCAGGTCTCCGAGAAGGGCGCGCACCTTGTCGGCATCGGCCTGGGCCACGACGGGCGATTCGATGCGCCACTGGTTGTTGTCGCCGCGACGCAGTTGGTACTGCTTGCCGTCGTAGGCCAGGTCTAGCTCGACGGCATCCTTGATGGCGAAGCGCGCCAGGGCCCGCGAGCGATAGCGGGCGGCGTCCTCGTTGGCCTCCTTGAGCGGCTGCTCGCCGATGACGTGGATGGTGTCGCTGCCGGCGCGGCGGGCGTAGATGTCGTTGCCGATGGCGACCTTGCGGCCGAGCTCAACGGTCTCGCTCCGGCCGTCGCGGCCTTCCACGGTGACGCGCGCGGCGGGGGGCTCGAGCCCGGCCTCGCGCGGTGAGAGCTCGCCGGGCTTGTACTGGTCCTTCGACTCGACGAGCGTGAACGAGCGCACCAGGCGCATGACGACGGGCGCCTCGGTTTCCGAAGGGACTGGCCGGGTCATGCGCCAGTCGCCCAGCCGATTCGGGTCGCCTTCAGCCGGAGCGCGCTCGATCGTGATCGCGGGCTTGTCGGGGCACTCGACCGTGACGCGGACGACCTGGTCGGCGTCCGGACCGTCGGGCAAGAGCCGCTGCGTCTTCGGCGTCTCGACGGGCTTCTCGACGGGCCGGCGGTTCTGATCCTGCGACCGCACGTACCAGAAGGCCGCGCCGCCGGCCAGCACGATCACGAACAGCACGATGGTCGTTCTGAAGCTCATGGGCCTGTTACCTCCGTCGCAGCATCCAGACGCTGCCCCCGATCAGCAGGACCATCCCCGGCCAGATGCCGACCAGGAAGATGCGCCACGCCGTGACCATCGGGCCCGGCTTGAGCCGATCGAGCCGTGGCACGTCACCGCTGCGCGCCCCGACGGCGATGCGGTCGGCGTCGCCGGTGAGCCAGTGCAGCGCGTTGATGAACAGGTCGCTGTTGGCCGGGTAGAGCGGATAGGTGACGAGGCCGGCGGTGGTCAGACGAATCCCGGTCGCCATGGCGAAATCGTCGGAAGCGAAGCGCTCGCTGGCGATGACGACGATCCTGCGGTCGCCGCGCTGCGCGCTGAGGGCGATGGGGAAGGGCGTGGGCAGGTCCTCCGGCCGGGCGAAGGTTCCAAGGCTGGTTTGCAGCTCCTCCTGGAACACGCGCATGAAGTCGGCGCTGGCCCAGCAGTTCTCGTTCCGCGGGATCTCGGCGATCACCGCGACCTCGACGCCGGTGGGCTGCGTGGCCGCGAGCGCGAGGTTCTCGAGCGGGCAGACCATGTAGAGAGCGCCGGGCTGCGATTGCAGCGGCCGTCCGATCGGGTGATCCGTGAAGCGCGACACGTCGGTCGTGATCAGCGGCAGGTCGCGGTGCATCGGCCACCAGCGGCCGGGTTTGTCGGCACGCGGCACGTACTCCACCACCAGGAAGTCGGACTTCACGCCGATCTGCCACGTTGAACGCAGGTAATCCTCGAAGGCGTAGCGGCCGGTGTTCGGCGTCGACCAGCCCGCGAGGAAAACCGCCTTGCCGGATGTTTCAACGGCGTTCTCGATCGCCAGCTTCTGCTCATCCGTCAGGCCGCGCGGCGACATCGGCATCATCGGGTTCTGGCGCGGCGGCGCGGGCGGGAAGACCACGTAGATCGTGCGCGCCGCGCCCTCGGGCGCCGGAGGACCGGGCTCGGCAGACACGTCCCATTCGGCCGTAATGAAGTTCTGCTGCGCAAGCTGCTCGGCCAGGCCGCCGAACGGCGCCCGGGGCATCTGCTGCATCATCATCGGGTTCATGTTGGAGAAGTCGGGCCGCAGCAGGGGCTCGCCGCCCGCGCGGACGAAGATGACGGCGGTGCGCTCCTTTTGCGTAAGGCGGAGGATGGCGGAGCTGATCGCCTGCTCGCCGGCGAACTGGCGCGGGTCGACGTCGGGCGGCGTGGGGCGCTCGCTGGCCGGGAAGGGCCAGACGTCTTCAAAGGAGAGGACCTCGGCGGCGCCGGGCGTCTCGACGACGATCGCCTGGCCGCGGTCGAGTTTCTCCGTGAGCTCCTCGAACTTCGGCGGCTCCAGCAGGGAAAGCTGCGCGAGCAAGTCGCCGACGCGCTTCAGCAGCGGGGCGTAGACGTCCTGCCGGTGCGCGAGGAAAGCCTTGCTCTCGGGCGAGATGCCCGGAAGCGACGCGCCATTCGCCGCCGCCCACCCGCCGACCTGCTGGAGCGTCGTCTGCACCGCGGAGAGGAAGTCTCGGACGACGGCCGTGGCCTCGCCGAAACGGGGCAGGTCGCTTTCCTGGGCGCGCTGGATGGCGGTGGCGGTGGAGCCGGCGTCCTTGAGCAGGCGGTCGAGGCCGACGCGGATGGCGACGATCTGGTTGACGCGGGCCAGGGCCGTGTCGGCCTTGAGCAACTGCTCGATCTCGCCGCGTTCGGCCTGGATGAGGTCGATGATCTCCTGGTTGATGGGCGGGAAGGCTTCGAGCGCGGCGCGGTGCGGGGCGATCTGCTCGCGGTGGGCGGGCTTGTCGAGAATGCTCCGCAGCAGGTCGCGGACGCGCGGCTCGTCGCGGCGCGGGTCGAGCATGCGCGCCGTGATGCGCGGGCGGCCGGCGCCCTCGTAGAGCCCGAGCAGGTCGTCGACCCGGTTGCGCCGGGACTCGTCAAACTTGCGCACTTCTTTCAGCGCCGTCGAGTACACCGCCGTGATCTTCACGTCCTCGTCGAGGCTGCGCAGCAGCTTCACCGTGCGCGGCGAGAGGCTGTTGGCGCCCGAGCCGCTCCAGTCGCTGCGGCGGTCGAAGCGGCCGGCGGCCCAGATGGCCAGCGCGACCGCCAGCAGCGCAAGCACGCTGGTGAGCGCGACGTTCAGGCCGTAGACGAGGCGGCGCTCCCCGGCGCCGACGATCGGGGGATTCCCCGCGTTCCGGGCTGATGCTGTCACCGCCATCTGCGCGACTCCACAACCTTGATGCTCAGGAACAGGAACAGGGCGGTCGTCGCCAGGAAGAACACGACGCCTTCGAGCGTGACGAGGCCCTGGTAGAACAGGTCGAGATAGCGGCGGATGTTGATGGTCTGCACGAACATCCGCAGGCCGCCCTGGAGCTCGACCACGATCGCCGCGGCGAACCACACCAGCAGCATCATCGGGACGGCGCCGAGGATCCAGGCGACCATCTGGTCGCGGGTCAGGCTGCTGGCCAATATGCCGAACGAGGCGAACATCGAGCCGACCAGCAGCAGGCCAAGGTAGCTGGCCGCCGCCACCCCCAGGTCCGGGGAGCCGTAGGCCATCATCAGCAGCAGGTAGACCAGCGTGCCTGCCAGCATCACGGTGTAAAAGACCATCGCCGCCAGGTACTTGCCGAGCACGAGCTGGGCGTCGGAGACGGCGGCGGTGATGAGTGACTCGAACGTGCCGCTGCGGTACTCCTCACTGAGCGAGCGCATGCAGATCGCGGGGACGACGATCGTCAGCAGATAAGGCGCGAAGGCGAACACGTCCCGCAACGACGCCGGTTTTCCCGGCCCGAAGCTCTCGCCGCGCCACATGATGACGCCCGTGAGCACCAGGAAGCCAGCGATCACGACGTAGCCGATGGGCGAGTAGAAGAGTGACAGCAGCTCGCGCTGCATGATCGCCAGCGTGTTACGCATGCGCCTTCTCCTTCGGTTTCTCCTTGCGGCGCGGCTCGGCGGAGCGGGAGCGCGGCTCGGCGGCGTCGGGCTGGGCCATGATGCACCGCACGAAAATCTCCTCGAGGCGCAGCTCCTCGTGCCGCAGCTCGCGCACTTTCCAGCCCTTGGCCCCGCAGAGCGCCAGGAGCGCCTCGCCGACGTCCGGTCGCGCGCTGAGCGTGACGTGCGTCCAGCCGTCGCGCGCGGCGGCCTGCGCCTCGCTGACGCCGGGCAGGCTGCGTGCGGCGGCGAGCACGTCCTTCTCGGGGCCCTGGAGCATGACGGAGACGCGCGGCGGCTGGCCGGTCTGCTGCTGGAGCTCGGCGAGCGTTCCCTGGGCGACGATGCGTCCCTGGTGGATGATGATCATGCGCTGGCAGGTGGCCTCGACCTGGGGCAGGATGTGGCTGGAGAGCATGACCGTGTGGTTGGCCGCCAGCTCGCGGATGAGCTCGCCGGTCTCGCGGATCTGGACCGGGTCCAGCCCGACGGTGGGCTCGTCGAGGATCAGCACCCGCGGGTTGTGCAGCAGGGCGTCCGCGAGTCCGACGCGCTGCCGATAGCCCTTGGAGAGCTGGCCGATCGGGCGGTCGATCACCTCGCGAATCCAGCAGCGCTGTGCGACCTCGCCGATGCGGCGCTCGCGCGCCGGGCGATCGAGCCCGCGCAGCTTGCCGCGGAAGCGCAGGTACTCGCGGACGCGCATCTCCGGATACAGCGGGACCGACTCCGGCAGGTAGCCGACCTGCTGGCGAGCGCGCATGGAATCGGCGAACACGTCGTGTCCGGCGACGCTCGCCGTTCCGCTGGTAGCCGGGTGGTAGCATGTCAGGACGCGGAAGGTCGTGGTTTTGCCAGCGCCGTTGGGCCCGAGGAAACCGACGACCTCACCCTCGCCGACGCTGAACGTCAGGTTCTCGACCGCCCGGAAGCTGCCGTAGAACTTCGACAGTTCGCGCACTTCTATCACGCGTAACATCCTCCTGTAACTGGAGTTACGTCGCAGAAGCCCGGGGGGCTGCTGGCCGCCGCGGGGTTGGTATGGACGCCGTCCCGCCCCGCATCCGGTCAGATTGTTTCGACGCCGGCGCGGCTGTCAAGGGTGGTTCGGCGCGGCGCGGGGCTCCCGGTTGGCCGCTGCCGCCGCGGCTGGGCGCGGAAGCGGCACGGCGGCTATCCTGCCGCGATGCGCCTGGGCTTTGCCATCGACAACCGCGCCTGCATCGGGTGTCACGCCTGCACCGTCGCGTGCAAGAGCGAGCACGACGTGGCGATCGGCGTGAACCGCACCTGGGTGAAGTACATCGAGAAGGGCGAGTTCCCGCACACGCGCCGCAGCTTCAGCGTGCAGCGCTGCAACCACTGCGAAGACGCCCCCTGCGTGGAGATCTGCCCGGTGACGTCGCTGTTCCGGCGGCCCGATGGCATCGTCGACTTCGACTCGCAGCGCTGCATCGGCTGCAAGGCCTGCATGCAGGCCTGCCCCTACGACGCGATCTACCTCGATCCGGCGACGCTGACCGCGGCCAAGTGCAACTACTGCGCGCACCGCGTCGAGACCGGCATGGAACCCGCATGCGTCGTCGTCTGCCCGGTCGAGGCGATTGTCTCGGGCGATCTCGACGATCCGGACAGCCGCATCGCGCAGCTCGACCGCACGCAACGCGTGCAATACCCCAAGCCCGAGAAAGGCACGCGGCCCAAGCTCTTCTATGTCGGCGGAGAGACGGCGGCGCTCGATCCGGCCGCCGCGCCGCCCGTCCACGACTATCTCTGGAGCGCAGACCGGGGCGTGACGCCCGCGGCGCTGCGCGCCGCCGAGGAGGAAGAGGGGGCGCGGGCCCGCCGCGTCTACGACGCGAGCCGCAAGCCGGCGCCTTGGGATTGGCGCGTGTCGGCGTACGTGACCACCAAGGCGGTGGCGACTGGTCTGGCGATGGTACCGTTCATCCTGTACCTGCTGGGGCGCCGCGGCGAGTTTCTGCCGGTGCCGGCCGCCGCCGTTTCGCTGCTTTTCCTGGCGGCGACGGGAGCGCTGCTGGTTTGGGACCTCAAGCAGCCGCGCCGGTTCCTGTACGTGCTGCTGCGGCCGCAGTGGAAGAGCTGGCTCGTGCGCGGGGCGTACCTGATAACCGGCTGGGGCGTGCTCTTGCCGGTGTGTGCGCTGGTGTCGGGGCTCGGTGCGCCAGGGGCTGTGCAGGTGGCCTGCGGCTGGGTGCTGAACCTGCTTGGGGCCGCCGTGGCGGTGTACACGGCGATGCTGTTCGCGCAGGCCAAGGGCCGCGATTACTGGCAGAACCCGCTGCTGGCGCCGGCGATGCTCGTCGATGCGCTGGTGGCGGGGGCCGCCGCGGCGACGCTGCTCGGCGCGGCGGGCATGGGCGGCGGACTGACGGCAAGCGAGGCGCGCCTCGCGCTGGCGCTGGGGCTGGGCGCGAACGTGCTGCTGCTGGCGGCGGAGTTTCTGCCGGCGCACCAGACGCAGAACGCGGAGCGGGCGGCACGGCTGATCCTGCGCGGCACGCTGGCGCCGATGTTCTGGCTCGGCGTGATCCTGATCGGGACGGCTCTGCCGGCGACCGTGCTGGCCACCGGCCTGTGGCCGGCCGGCGCGTCACTGATGATGCTCGTCGGCGTGGCCGTGCGCAACCACGTCCTGGTGCAGGCGCCGCAGCAGGTGCCGCTGAGCTGAGCGATCACTCCTGCGCGCGGCGCCAGTCTCCAGAGCGCCCGCCGGTCTTCTCCTCGAGCTGGATCGGGCCAATGACGATGTCCTTGGACACGGCCTTGCACATGTCGTAGATCGTCAGGGCGGCGATGCTGGCAGCGGTGAGCGCCTCGAGCTCGACGCCGGTCTTGCCGACGACGCGGGCCTCCGCCTCGATGCGCACGCCGTCGGGCGCGACCGGCGTGCAGCGGACGTCGACGAACTCCGGCGACAGGCCGTGGCAGAGCGGGATGAGCTCGCCGGTGCGCTTGGCCGCGACGATGCCGGCGAGCTGCGCCGTCGTGAGCGCATCGCCCTTCTTCAGGCCGGCGCCGACGAGCAGCGCGAACGCCTCGCGCCCGATGCGCACGACGGCGGACGCGACGGCGCGGCGCGGCGCCGGCGCTTTGGCCGAGACGTCGACCATGCGCGGGCGCCCGGACTCGTCCACGTGCGTCAGCCGGCGGTTGTCCACGGTTCTCTCGCTTCTCCCGGCCTACTCCGCGCGCTCGGCCTGCTGCGACACGCCGCCCTTCAGCTCCGCGCCCTGCTGTATGGCGAAGAGCATGCGGCGGTTGGTGATGAACAGCACGCCGTTGGCGGCGACGGGCGTGGTGTAGACCGCGTTGTGCATGTCGATCTCGGCGAGCTTCTTCATTTCCTTGTCGTGCTTGAGGATGATGATCTCGCCGTCCTCGTCGCCGAGCATGACCTTTCCGTCCACGACGTAGGGCGAGCCCCAGATGGCGGCCATGGTGTCGTAGCGCCAGTGACGCTTGCCCGTCTTTGCGTCGAGGCAGTACAGAAAGCCGCTCAGGTCGGAGATGTAGAGCAGGTCGTCCTTGATCGCGCAGGTGGACAGGCTGCGGTTGAAGTCCTTGTCGCCGACGTGCCACACCCGGCCGCTCTGCGTGATGTCGCCCCGCTTCGTGGCGTCGATCGCGTGCAGGTGGCCCGGGCCCTCGCCGTGCTCCGGGTCCTGCCCGACGCAGACGAAGACCTTGTTGTCCCAGATGACGGGGGTGCAGATGATGTAGCTCTTGGTGCCGCGCCCGCCCAGCACGTACCTGGCGTCGGGCGGATTGCAGTTGTACTTCCAGAGCAGCTCGCCCGTCTCGGGCTTCAGGCCGTACGCGTAGCCGTCGCCGGCGGCGAAGACAACCTGCATGGTGTCGCCGATCCTGCCGTACGACGGCGACGACCACTGCCCGTGCAGGACGTTGGCGCCGGGCAGGTTGCTCTCCCAGACGACGGCGCCGGTTTTCTTGTTGACGGCGATGAAGGACGGCGCGTCGGGCACGGGCAGGTTGAGGTGGCCCTCGTCAACGCCGTTGCTCGTCATGACGAAGACCAGGTCCCCGCCGATCACCGGCGACGACGTGGCCAGGTTGTGCGGGAAGACGCCGAGCTCCTCGATCATGTCGAGCTTCCAGACGAAGTCGGCGTCGTGCTTGTCCTTGTATTGCTCGCCGGTGAACGGGCCGTCGTTCTCGCCGTCGTGGAAGCCCTCGGTGTCGGCGCAGACCAGCTCGCAGCGGTTGCTGACGTAGTAGAGACGGTCGCCCTCGACGGCCGGCGACGAGCAAATGCCCTGCTCGGGCCAGTCGTTGACCCGGCCGGCGGCGAGCTTGTCGTGCGTGGCCTGCCACAGGAACTTCCCGGTCTTCTCGTCGAAGCAGGCCATCACGCCCTTGTCGCCGCTGATGCCTTTGCGCAGCTCGCCGGCGTTGTTGGTGCCGACGAAGACCTTGCCGCGGGCGACGACCGGGTTGCCGTAGGTCTGCGAACCGAGCGGGGCGGCCCACTTGATGTTCTTGCCGGTCTTGAGGTTCCACTCGGCTGGGATTCCCGTCTCGTCGGACACCATGTTGCGGTCCGGCGAGCCGCCCCACATCGGCCAGTCGCCCTTCTTGGGCCCGGGTGAGTCGGCGTAGGAGGGCAGGGATGCGAGAGTTACAAGCTGACAAAGCATCAACGCGAACGCGGCCCGCACGGGCCGCGGCGCCGGGACTTCGGTATGGCTTCTAGTCTTCATGGCGGTGCACCTTCAGGTTGTCGAAGTACGTCGCGGGTCCATCGCTGCTTTCGGTCGTGCCCGTCGAATAGGCGTACAGCGCCGCCGTGCCCTCGCGGTTGGGGATCGGGTCGGCCAGTTCGATGGTCCATTTTTCGGGCTCGGGGTCGCCGCGGCGCCAGACCTTCGCGCGGGCCGTGGCCCGCGGGTCCTCCGGCCGCACCTCGAACTTCACCGTGTACCACACCTGCGGATCCCAGTTGAAGTCGATTTCGTGCCGCAGCCGCGGAATCGAGCCCCAGGTCTCGATCCGCAGCTTGTTCGTCTGGCTGCGCTTTTTGTCAGCGCCGGCGAGGATCAGCTCGTAGCGCGTGTTGCTCAGCCCCATGTCCGGCTGAAAGCTGCGCCGGCCGGTCTCGCGCAGCTCGCTCATCATGTCGCATTGCACGGTCATGCCGCCGGCGACCACCGGCGTGCAGTCGGCGAAGAGCCGCATGAAAGGCGGGCTGGGCCGCTCCTTGCCCGTGTTCTTGCGCAGCACGCGCTGGCCGTCCAGGTCGACCACTTCCAGCTTCTTTGCCGGCCCGCCTCCCACGCCGTTCCACCCCGGCGGCACCGTAGCCGGCGGCAGGGCGTCGAACGTCTCCTCGATCGGCAGGGGGGGCATGACCCGCACGCGGGCGGAGACCTCGGCGTCGCCGATCCACTTGACCTTGATGAGGCCGGCGGAGTACGAGCGATCGGCGGCGGCGATGAACGTGTCGCCCTCGATGCGGCCCTTCGGGCCGGCGACGGTCCAGGTCGCCTCCGGGCTCTGAAACGCCTTCGTCACGAAACGCCCGGCGGTGTCGAAGGGGCGCAGCTCGAAGCGCGCTTTCTCGCCGGGTGAGAGCGTGATTTCCGCCGGCACAACGAGGAAGCCGGCGATGCGCGCGTCGGGGTCCGGCGTCTCGGGCTGCGGCGGCGGGAGAGGCAGGCTCTGCGCCTTCGCCGCGGGATCCGCAAGGCAGAACGTGCTGTAGCGCGTCAGGAAGTAGACGCGGCCGTCGACGACGGCGGGTGAGCCGAAGATCTCGTCGACGCCGAGGGCGTTGCGCGGGAACTGGTAGACGCACAGCGGCTCACAGGCGTTGCCCGCGTCGCGCAGGATGCTGAAGATGCCGTTCTGCTCGCCGATGTAGATGACGCCGTCGGCCGTGACGACGGGCGAGCCCTTCCCGACGCGTCCGGCGCTGTAGCGCCAGCGCGTCTCGCCGGTGAGCGCATCGAGTGCGAAGAGGTTGGCGCTGTTGTCGACGGCGTAGAGGCGGCCGTTGGCGAGCGCGGGCGTGCTGTAGCCGACTTCGAGGCCGTCGCGCCGCCAGACCTCGCCGGTTGCAGTGATGTCGCCCGCGAGCGCCCCATTGAGGCAGACGACCGAGCCCATCTCCGTCGTGTTGAGGTTCTCCTCGCTCTGGCAGATGTAGACGTGGTCGCCCTGCACGACGGGCGAGACGTTCAGCGCGCGGCGCGTCGTGTGGTGCTTCCAGACCATCTGCCCGGTGCGAACGAGCACGCCGTATGTCCAGCCGTCGCCCGCCGGGGCGATCATCATCCGCTTGCCGCCGACGACCGCGACGACGGGCGTGGCGTAGGTCGTGTCAAGCGGCGGGGAGGGGACCTCGAAGCACCAGACGACGCGGCCGTCGCGCTTGTCGAGGGCGAAGTAGCGGTGCGTGCCGCGCGCATGCGAGCCCCAGCTTGCGCCGAGGAAGTTGATGATGAGCAAGTCTTCATCGACGACCGGGTTCATGATGCGGCCGCCGTAGCCGCTGACGCGGCCGAACTCCTCGGTGAGCGAGTGCTTCCAGATGAGCTTGCCGTCGCGGTCCCAGCAGAACAGCTCGCCGCCGGTGCCGTGACAGTAGACGTACCCGGTCTCGGGATCGACGACGACGGAGGGCCAGCCAACGCGGTTCTCGACCACGTCGGTGCGAAAGACGTTGAACGCGTTGCGCCAGACAGGCTCGCCGGTGTCGGCGTCGAGGCAGACGACGCATTCGCGGAGGTTGGCGCCCTCGCCGGTCGGGGCGTTGAAGAAGACGCGCCCCTTGTGGACGATCGGCGTGCTGCGGCCGCCGAAGTCCTGCCGCCAGAGAACGTTCTTCCCGTCCACGTCCCAGGTTCGGACGGCGCCCTTGACCGGCGCATAGCCGCTGTCGAGCGGCCCGCGCCAGGCCGTCCACTCGCCGGCGCCGGCCCACGCCGCCGCGAGCCAGCCGGCGGCAAGAGCAGCCAGGGTTCGTGCGTTCATGTTACCCTCACTCGTCCTTTCGAATGCGCCGGGCCTTGAACTCGTAGCGGGGCAAGGCGCCCGGCGGCACGACGCTGACAATCGGCCTGAAGTTCAGGCGGTCGCGCACCGCGGCGGTCAGGCGCTCGGCGAGGGCGGGGCCGTCGGCCGCGGGGCGGAGCTCCACCTCGATCAGCAGGTCGTTGAGCCCGTCGTTCGGCTGCAACGCGAGCCGGTACTCCACGACGGACTCGAACTCGCGCAGAATACCCTCGATCGCGGACGGAAACACGTTGTTTCCGCGCACAAACAGCAGGTCGTCGGTGCGCCCGAGCACGCCGCCCTCGAGGCGCGCGAAGCAGCCCCACGCCGAAGCGCCGCTTCTCGTGAGCCGCACGAGGTCGCCCGTGCGATACCGAACCAGTGGACTTCCGAGCCGGCCCAGGTTGGTCAGAATCAGCTCGCCGACCGCGCCATCGGGAACGCGCCGCCGCGTCGCCGGGTCGATCACCTCGGCGATGAACTCCGCCTCGTTGACGTGCATGACGCCGGGCGTCTCGACGGGCTCGAAGCCCCAGGCGCCGATCTCGGTCATGCCGGCGTGGTCGATGAGCCGCGCGCCCCAGGCGGACTCGATCCGGGCGCGGGTCGCTGGCACGCCGCCGCCCGGCTCGCCCGCGACGATCAGCAGCCGAACGGGGCTGCCCACGAGATTCTGACCGTGCTCGCGGGCCGCGTCTGCCATGTGCAGGGCATAGGTCGGTGTGCAGCAGACGACGGTGACGCCATTGTCGAGCAGGTAGCGCAGGCGGGCATTCGTCGTCATTCCGCCCGCCGGCAGCACCGCGTTCCCCAGGTCCGCCGCCGCCTCGAACGCCGACCAGAAGCCGATGAACGGGCCGAAGGAGAATGGAAAGAACAGCCGGTCGGCCGGCGCGAGACCGGCGGCGCGGTAGACGAGGGCCCAGCAACGCTTCCACCAGGCCCAGCTCTCGGCGGTGTCTAGCCAGCGGAGCGGCGCACCGCCGCTGCCCGACGTCTGGTGCAGGCGCACGTATCGCCCGAGCGGTTCGGTGAGGTTCGTGCCGTAGGGCGGGTGGGCGCGCTGGTCGGCTTCGAGCTCGGCGCGCGTGGTCAATGGAACACCCGCGAGCTCGTCCAGGAACATCTCATAAGCGTCGGCGGCGCGCGCCGCGGCGGCCGGCAGCGGCCGGAGCAGAGCGGCAGGCACGCCGGCCAGGCGCTCGCCATAGAAGCCGCCGGTGCGGCGCAGCAGGTTGAGCAGGTGCGCGAGGCGCTGGCGATGCAGGCGCAGCAGGTCCGCGCGTCGCAACCTTGCAGGATCGGGTGTGGGAGAAGCGGCGCGCGGCATCGTCAACCGCCATTGAACCGCAAGCGGGCCGTCGCGGCAATGTGAAAGGCGGCGGAGCGCCCACGTGCGATCCGCCGCCCTCATGGCTATTCAGAAGAGCGTCGAGCGTTACTCGCCGCAGCCGAAGTTCGCCAGCAGGATGCCGAGATCGGGTTGGCCCACCACGCCGTCTCCGTTCAGGTCGCCGAGCGTTCCCGGCGGGACGTTCTGGCCGAAATTGGCCAGCAGGATGCCGAGGTCGGACTGGTTGACGACGCCGTCGCCGTTCACGTCGCCCGGGCAGGAGGGCGCGCAGCAGGATTGCGGCGTGAACTCGAGCCCGACATCGACGACGAGCACGCCGCGGAAGCCGCCGAAGAACGGATCGGGACCTTCGCGGAAGCAGGTGGCGATGAGGTTCGAGTTGTCGGCCAGACCGGGGGCCGAGAAGCTGTCGGAGTCGCGCGTCGAGAACAGCCCGAGCTCCAGCCCGCCGCCGACGATCTCGTTCTCGACCGTCACGCGGTGCAGCGTGTCGGCGGCCTGGTCGTAGAAATAGACCGCGGTGCGAATCACGTTCGGGTCGGCGTCGGTGCGGTAGTTGGCGGTGAAGGCGAGGTTGCCGGCGTCGTTGATGCCGACGCCCGCGATGGGCGGAATCAGGTTGATGCCGCCGGCGAGGCCGTCGTCGATGATGTCATCCGGGTCGCCGAGGGGGCCGCCGTCGGCAATGCGGAAGCGCTGCGGGTTGGGTGCGAAGCCGACGATGCGGTTGCCCGGACCGAAGACGGGGTCATAGAGGAGCACGGCGGCGGTGCGTTGGTTGGTAGCGACATCGACGGTCTCGGCGACCGCGGCGAGCTGGCCGCAGGAGTTGATGTCGAACTTCTTGTTATTGAAAGCATCGTTGCCGGCGCCGCCGCCGTTCGCCTGGTGATCGACGAACATGTAGCCCGCAGGCGGCAGCAGCGCGACGGCGTTGGCGTAGCCGTCGCCGTCCTGGAAGGCGTCGATGCACAGCAGCAGGGGGCGCCGGCCGCCCGAGCCGCCGCCGGTCGCGCCGGCCGTGCCGCCGACGGGGAAGCTGCTGTCGCCGATGCCGAAGATGACGTAGTTGTGTCCGCAGACGCGGCGCAGCACGGGTGAGCTCTGGCGCTCATTGCCGGCCGCGATGATTACGCCGTTGGCGGCGGCGAAGGTGTTCGCACCCGTCTGCGTGTAGTTATAGTCGGGCGCGCCGATGTCGGCCGGCGCCGGAACGTTCACGAACCAGACGTTGACGCCGTTGGGGACGACGCCGGGAGTTGCGTCGTTGGCGTTGAAGTTGGTGTTTGCGAGCCAGATGGCGCCGACACCGCCGCCCGCGCCGACGGCGGGGATAGCGGCGGGGATGCTGAGCTGGCAGTTGGTGTTCGGGCCGCCGCTGGTGCAGATTCCGTCGAGGAGCTCGGTTCCGGTCTCGGGCTCCTGCCCGCTGAGGGGGTTCTGACTGGGGGGCACGCCGACCTGGTCGAGGACGTTGCCGAGGACGAGCTCGAGGTTGTTCTGGACGGTGCCGTTGAAGTTGGCGCGATAGACGAGCGCGCCGTCCGGCAGGATCTCACCGAGCGTGTTGGAGCGGTTTCCGGTCTCGCGGATAACGATGTTGTTGCTCACGAAGCCGAAGTTCGGGTCGTTGGCCAGTTCGTCGAGCGCGCCGAAGTATGCGACGACGTTCGGGTTTCCAGCGCTGCTGAACGTCGTCACGCCGCCGAGAATGTCCCCGTTGACGCGCGCCACGACGGCGCCGTTCTGTCCGGAGTCGCCTGCCGGCAGCACCCAGGGCAGGTAGCGCGTCAGCGGCAGCGGCGCACCGGCGCCGTAGATGACCTTTGAGTTGATGTTGTCGGAGATCGTTCCGGCCAGGGCCGCCGGGTCGTAGTCGCGGGCCGCGGCGCTGGCCGCCACGAGCAGTCCTGTACCGAGGGTGAACACGGTCCGCTTCATTGCCTTACTCCTGTGCTGAGGGTGGGGAATCGGCCGTGCCGCGCGCCGGCGCGACATCGACCACGGTCCTCCAAACGTCCGTTCTGTATTGACCGAGATAGTCCAAATCCGTCCTGACGCGGCCGTCCGCGAGCCGCGGCAAGAATCGGGCCCATAGATTACACCCGCCTCCGTTTGACTGTCACGGCGCCGTCGTTAATCTTGCGCTAAGATGCGAGGAACGACTCAGCCCCCGACGAACGCCGCCGCCCCAACGCGCCACGACTCAACCCCATGATGGCGATACAGATGTGTTCGCCCGCCGACCCTGCCACCGAACCCGCCCGGCCGCTCTGGCTGGCCCCGGCCGCCCTGGCCGCCGCCTTGGCCGACGCCCGCCGCCGCCAGCCGCGCGAGGCGTGCGGCGTCCTCGCGGGTGACGTGTCCGCGGTGGGCGCGGCGATTGCCGTCCGCAATCTGGCGCAGAGCCCCGGGCGCTTCGAGCTCGACCCGCTGGACGTGGTGCGCGTCGAGCGCGCGGTGCGGCGGAGCGGGCGGCAACTGGTCGGGTACTACCACTCACATCCGCACGGCGCGATCGCGCCCTCGGCGCAGGACATTGGGGGCACACTGTGGGCCGAAGAAGGGCCGCACTGGCACCTCATTGTCTCGCCGGCCGGCGCCTGGGTCATGTTCGACACGCGGCATCGTCCGTGGCGGGCAGCGTGGGCGGTCCCGCTGTCGCCGCATGATGCGCGCAACTTCTCCGCCGCCCGCGCCGGGCCGGTGTCCTTATGAGCGGGATTCTGGAGGGACGGATTTCGCGCCGTTTGCGTCCCGGCGCCGGGCGGGGCGCTGGCGCTTGGCGATGCGGCGGTGTGGTTGCTGCGCGCGCGGCGCCGCCCGAATCGGAAGCGAATGGCTGCAAGGGGAAGCGAATGGCTGCAAGAGGAAGCGCGCCGGTCTGAGGGTTCCGCCCGAACGTCGCCCGCCCGACTTTGGGCGGCCGGGTACGCGTCGGCCGGTTGGTGATCGCAATACGTGTCAGCCCCTGAGCGATTGCTGCCGGCCGGCGCTGCCCGGTTGCCGGAAGCAGCGCCGGCGCGGCGTGCCGGCGCCCTCCCGATGGGCAACGGGTTTCTCATTCTCCCCTCCCCGCAACGCGCTCGGCGGCCCGGACGCGTCGATCGCACGGAACTCCACCGGAAACCCTGCGCGCATCCGCTCCGATCACGGCAATAGTCGTGTCCCGGGGCCGGCTTTAGAATTGGCGCGCCATGGTGGACGGCGTTTCTGGCGACGGCGCGGCACGCGAGCGGCTCTGGCCGCTCCTGGCGCGGCACGTGACGGCGGCGCTGTATCGACGCACGCGGCGCTTTCGAGCGCATCGCGAACTCGTCGGCGCGCATAACGTCCTGCCAACGCCGACGCTCGCGGAGCGGCTGGCGTGGTGGCTGGCGCAGCGACTGCCCGACTGGCTCGTCGTGTGGCTGGGGGCGCGGCGGCTGTTGCAGGCAGCCCAGGCTTCGAACGCAAGGGCGCGAGCCGGCCGGCGCTGCGCGTTGCCGGCTGCGCCGGTCGAGCGGCGCCCGCGCGCGTTCTCGGCGGATTTCCGCTCGTTGGCGACCGTCGTCAAGCGCCTCGCCGCCGGCAAGCGCGTCGTCGCGTTCGACGTCTTCGACACGGTGCTCCGGCGTCGGATGCACCCGGAGCGCGTCAAGGACCTGACGGCGCGCCGGCTGGCGGAGCGCGTCGGGAACGCCGATGGCTGGCGGGAAATGCGCAGCCTGCGCGCTCGAATCGAAACGGAGCTTGGGCGCGAGAGCGAAGCCCGCGGCCAGGACCACGAGTTCCGCCTGCGCGAGATGCTGGAGCGCTGGGCGGCCCTGGCCAGTGATGCGACCGCTCAGGCCGCGTCCGGCCGCGGCGCGGCCCCCGGCGCACAAGTCCTCGCCGCCGACCTGGCGCAGGCCGAGCTCGACTTCGAACGGTGCGCGACGCTGCCGACGCCGGGAATCGAGCCCGTTCTGGGCGCGCTGCGGGCGCTCGGCGCGCGGCTGATCTTCGTCAGCGACATGTACCTGTCGGCGGCCGACGTCCGCGCCCTGCTCGACGGGCACGGACTGGGCCGCTACTTCGCCGCCGGCTACGTTTCCAGCGACCTTGGCCTGACGAAGCGCAGCGGACGACTGTATGAGGAGGTGCTGCGGCGCGAGGGGCTGTCTGCCGGCGAGCTGCTCGTCGTCGGCGACAATCCCTACAGCGATTTCGACGCGCCCACCGCGATGGGGATTTCCGCCGTTCACCTGCGCGACACGGGCGAGCTGGCGCGGCGGACGCGGATGATCGTGCTCGACGAGCTGGCGGCGCGAAACCCGTACTGGGTCGGGGCGCTCGAACAGGTGCGGTCGGACCTGGCCGATGCCCGTCCGCCGCACACGCTGATCCGAGCCGCAGGTCCAAGCGCGGAGTCCGCCCCGCCCGTCGACAACGGCCCGCACTACGAGCTGGGCCGGACGCTGGCGCCGGCGTTCTACGCCTTCTCGCAGTACATCCTGGAGCAGAGCCGCGCGCTCGAACTCGACCGCCTGCTGTTCTTCTCGCGCGAAGGACTCACGTTCATGCGCCTTGCGCGCCGGATTGCCCGCGCGGCCCGCCACGCGTACACGCTGCCGCCGGCCGCCTACGCCGCCGTCAGCCGCCGGGCGACCTTCCTGCCGAGCATGGCCCGCCTCGACTGGCCGGAGACCGAGCGCATGTGGCGGCAGTACGACCGCCAGTCGCTGCGGCAGTTGCTGCACAACCTGAGCCTGCCGGCGGAGGAGTTCCTGCCGCTGGCGGCCCGCGCGGGCTGGATCGACGCCGACGCACCACTGGAGAACCCGGCGAGCTTCGAACCGCTGTATCGCTTCCTGGCGGACGAGCGGGTGCAGGAGCGCTTCGCACAGCATCGCGACCGCGCCCGCCGCCGGATGCTGGCTCATCTCAGGGCCAGGGGGCTGTTCGGCGGCCGGCGCGTCGGCGTCGTGGACATCGGCTGGCGCGGCTCGATCCAGGACAACCTGGTTCGCGCGCTGGATGGTGAAGCCGGCCGTCCGGAGATTCACGGGCTCTACCTGGGGCTCACCGGCGTTGGAGACGCGCTGCCCGGGTCGCACAAGCACGCCTTTCTTGCCGACGCCCGCCGCGGCGACTGGCTCGAGGAAGTCGTCTTCAAGAACGGGCCGGTCTTCGAGATGTTCAGCACGGCGCCGCACGGGGCCGTGGAGGGCTATGAAGAGGCGCCGCGCCGCCGCGGAGGCGTGCGGCCGCGCGTGCTGGCGCGCGAGTCGGAGCGGCGGAACCTGGCCGGGCCGTTTCGACAGGTCTTTCGCGGCATGGAATGCGCGTTTCGCGAGAGACTCGGCGTTGCTCCGCTGAGCAGCGCCGGCTCGGCGCAGCTCCGGCCCTGGATCGTCGACCAACTGCGGCGCTACGTGCTCTACCCGACGCGCCGCGAAGCGCGCGCCTTTCTCGAATACTCCCACGCCGAAAGCTTCGGCGTGCAGCACGTCACGACCTACGAGTTCAAGGGCTCGTGGCGGCGGATCCTCGCGGGTAGGCCGTGGCGCATCCACAAGCGCCTGATCACGACGCTCCAGCGGCAGTTCTGGCCGGAGGCGATCCTGCGCCGCACGGGCCTGCCGCTGGCCACCTTCGCCTACGATCTGCTCGAGACGCGCTATGCGGCCCGCCGCGTGCCCCCAACACCCGTCGAGGCCGCCGCCGGGGCCGCGTGGGTGGCGGCGGCGCTCGATCGCACGCGCCGCGCGGGAGGCGGCTCAGCCGCGGGAGCGCGGGGCTTTCGGCCGCCCCGCGTCGCCATCGTCATTCCGTGCTACAACCACGGCCACTACCTGCCCGAGGCCGTGGCGAGTGCGCGCTCGCAGACCTATGAGCACACGGAGTGCGTCGTCGTCGACGACGGCTCGACCGACGCGGCGACGCTGGCCGCGCTGGCGCGCCTGGAGCGCGACGGCGTGCGCGTGATCCGTCAGGCGAACCATGGACTGGCCGCGGCGCGCAACGCTGGCGTCCGCGCGGCGGATTGCGAGTTCTTCGTGCCGCTCGACGCCGACGACCGCATCGAACCGCGCTTCGTGGCCGAGCTGCTGCTGCCCCTGCTGCGCCACGCGCGGCTGGGCTACGCGTATTGCCACGCGGAGCTGTTCGGTGCCGAGCAGCGCGTCTGGCCGTGCCCGGACTACGATCCGCGGCGGCTCGTGCTGGAGAACCTGAGCACGGCGACGGCGCTCGTGCGGCGCGAGGCCTTCGAGCGCGTCGGCGGCTACCGCCCCGAGATGTCGGCCGGCTACGAAGACTGGGACTTCTGGCTGGCGCTGCTCGACGCCGGCTACGAGGGCCGGCTCGTGCCGCTGCCGCTGTTTCGCTACCGCAAGCACGCCGGCGGCGCGTCGATGCTCGCGCGCCTGGCGCCGCGCCGCGACGCGATGGTGCTGGAGATGATCCGGGGGCATCGGCGGCGGTTCGAGGCGGCGCTCTGGCCGCGGTCACGCAGCGACCGGCCCGACGAGCATGAGCTGCTGCGCCAGTGGCACGCGGCGCGGGCCGCGCGGCAGCTCGAGGAGGCGCGCTCCTGGCGGCTGCTCGGGCTGCGCAGCGCGCCGGGCCGGCGCCTCATCCTGGGGCGCAGTCCCGACGCCGCGGCCCGACTGACGCCCGTCGAACGGCTCGCGCTGCTCGAGGCCAGTGCGCCGTATCGCCTGCTGCGCTCGCTGAAGCGCACGGCGCTGCTCCGCTGGTACGCGCGGCGGCGCTACGGGGCGGAACTCGTCGAACAGCAGGCCGGATCGGCCGCGGGGCCGGCGTGAAGATCGTCCTGGCCACGATGCAGTTCGGCCGCGGCTACTTCCAGGGAACCGAACGCTACGTCCGCATGCTGGCCGACGGACTGACCGCGCGCGGCCACCAGCTTGTCATCCTCGCCGGCGATCCGCAGCAGCGCGGCGTGCGGCGGCCGCTCGGAACGCGCATCCCGGACGCCCACGACGTTCGCCACGTGCCGACGCGCGGCTGGCTCGCCGTGCGGGGCCTGGCGCCCGAGCGGCTGCGGGCGTGGCTGCGCGCCGAGCGGCCAGGGCTCGTCCATGTCGCAAACCCGGCGCACATCGGCGTCGGGCTGCTCGAGGCCGCGCGGCTGGAGCGCATCCCCACCGTTGTCACGATCATGGACTACTGGTGGCTATGCCCGAAGCACACGCTGCACGACACGCGCCGCGGCGTGTGCGCCGGAAACGTGCCGTGGCGCGAGTGCCTTGCGTGCATCGCGGCCGAGGGCGGCGGCGTCGCGGCGCGGCTGGGCCGGGCCCCGGGCGGACGCGCCCTGCTGCTGCCGATCGCTTACTTCGGACGCGCCATGCTGCGGGGCGTCGGCGTGGACGAGATCATCCGCTGGACGCGCCGCCGCCAGCGTCTGGAACGCGCGCTGGCCCAGGCCGCCGCCGTCATCTTCCCCTCGCGGACCGCGCTGGAGCTCGTGGGCGGCGCCGTGCGGCCGGACCGGCGGCACGCGATCCCGTACGGGCTGGAGCCGCGCTGGTTCGCGGATGTGCAAACGGAGCCGCGGCAGCCATCATCCGCCGGCAGCCAGCGCGGGCTCACCATCGGCTACGCCGGCGCGCTCGCGCCGCACAAGGGCGTGCACATCCTGCTCGAGGCGGTCAGGCGGCTGGCGTGGCCCGACGTGCGCGTGCTGATTGCCGGCGTCGGCGACGCGGAGCATGAGCGGCAATTGAAAGCTGCGGCCGAAGGCCTCCCGAACATCGAGTTTCTCGGGCGCGTTTCGTCGGAGCGGATGCCCGCGTTTCTCGACGGCTTGGACACGCTGGTCATCCCCAGCCTCTGGCCGGAGAATCTGCCGATTGCCGCGCTCGAGGCGTATGCCCGCCGGCGCACGGTGATCGCCAGCGGCGTCGGCGGCGTGGCGGAGATCGTGCCGGCGGAGTGCCTGTTCGAGCCCGGCTCGGTCGCAGGGCTCATGCAGCGGCTCGCGGCGCTGCGCGGCGGCGCGCTCGGCGACGAAACACCGGCGGTCAGCACGGCGGAGGCGATGGTCTCGCGGACGCTGGGCGTGTACAACGCGGCGGTCGACGCGCCGCTGGCCGATGGCGCCGCGAGTGAAGCGACATCATTGCCGGAGGAAACGTCATGAATCGACGCGAGTTCATCGCCGGGTCGCTGGCAGCGACGACGGCCGTGGCCGGCGCAGCCCAGGCGCTGGGATCGCCGGAGGCGCGCCTGGCCGGCGCCGGCGCGCGGCAGGCGGGGCCGGGCCCCGGCCGGCTGAAAGGGCGGCTGAAGCAGTCGGTGTGCCGCTGGTGCTACGGCAAGATCCCGCTGGAAGCGCTGTGCAAGGCGGCGGCGGAGATCGGTCTGCAATCGGTCGAGCTGCTGGGCGAGAAGGAGTGGCACGTGCCGGCGCAGCACGGCCTGACCTGCGCGGTGGCCAACGGTCCCAACCCGATTCCCATCGGCTGGAACCGCGTCGAGAACCACGACAGGTTCGTCGCGGAATCCGAGCGACTGCTGCCGCTGGTGAAGGCCGCCGGTATCCCGAACATGATCGTCTTCTCGGGCAATCGCGACGGTCAGCCGGACGCCCAGGGCGTCAGGAACTGCGTGCGGGGCCTGAAGCGCATCATGCCCCTGGCCGAGTCGCTGGGCGTGACGGTCGTGATGGAGCTGCTGAGCAGCAAGGACCACGCCGACTACCAATGCGACCGCACGGCGTACGGCGTGGAGGTCGTGCAGGGGGTGTCGAGCCCGCGGTTCAAGCTGCTCTACGACATCTACCACATGCAGCGGATGGAAGGCGACGTGATCGCGACCATCCGCGAGAACATCGCGCACATCGGGCATTTCCACACCGGCGGCGTTCCGGGGCGGAACGAGATCGACGAGACCCAGGAGCTGAACTACGCGACGATCTGCAAGGCGATCGTCGAGCTGGGCTACACCGGCTACCTGGGGCAGGAGTTCATTCCGAAGCGCGACCCGGTCACGTCTCTGCGGCAGGCGGCGGCCATCTGCGACGCGTAGAGGCGGTCGCGCCAAAGACGGCGCCGCGTCGGGCGGAACGGCGCCAAAGAAGCCCAGACGGAGGAATTCAGGCGCCGAGGAGCTGGCGCGCTTCGGACTCGAAGTCGGCCCGCAGCCGCGCCATCGCGCGCGCTTCGAGCTGGCGGATGCGCTCCTTCGAAACGCCGAAGGAGCGGCCGATCTGGTCCAGCGTCTGCGGCTCGCCGCCGGTGTCCAGCCCATAGCGGTGCCGCAGAATGGTCTGCTCGCGCTCGTCGAGCACGGCGAGCATGCGGTCGAGCGTGGCGCGGACGGCGGGGAGGAAGTCGTCCTCGTGGTCGTCGGCGGCGGGACCGGCGACGGTGGCGAGCACTTCGTCGCAGCCGGTGTGGTAGCGTTCGCGCAGGCCGCGCTGCTCGGGCACGCTGCGGGCGTAGTTCTTCATGATCGCCCACGAGCAGTAGGTGCTGAGCTTGAAGCCGCGCGTGTAGTCGAACTTGTCGATGGCGCGCATCAGCGAGACGTTGCCGTCACTGACGAGCTCGAAGAAATCGGCGCCGGCCGAGACGTGCCGCTTGGCGATGCTGACGACCAGCCGAAGGTTGGCCTGCGTGATCTGGTTCTTCAGGCGGCCGGCCTCGGCCAGCAGCTCCTCGATCTCGTCGAGCGCGCGGGCGCTGGCCGTCTCCGGGTCGAGCGCCTTCCGCAGCCGGTCCGCCTTGAACTTCAGGTAGTTCATCTTGCGGAACAGCGCCACTTCGCCCGCGGGCGTGAGCAGCGGCAGACGGAAGAGCTGCGCCAGGTAGGGCGGCAGGTCCTTGGGCACGCGCCCGTCGCCCGCCAGCGGCGCGTAGGGCTGCGCCAGGTCCGGGTCGTTCAGGATGCTCGCGTCAGCCCCGGTCGCCTCGAACTCCGGGCTGGGGACGAACTCGATCTGCCGCGCCTGAAGCTCGCGCGCCCGCATCTGCGTGATGGTGCGATACACCCAGGCCAGCGGGCGGTCGAATCGCGCCGCCAGCCCCTCGACCGTCGCCCCGTCAACGTATGCCTCCCACACCGCCAGGCGCTGGTCGTCCGGCTCGACGCGCAGCTCGCTGCGATTGAACACCCCTGCCCGCGGGTGCGCGTCGTCGTACTGCTTCAGGATCAGGCGGATGGTCTCGACGGCGCGCCCCGTCTCGGCGGCAATCACCTTCGCGACGGCGTTAACCGTCTTGTGCCCGCTCTCGGCCAGCGCCCGCGCCCGGGCCGTGATGCCGGAACGCTCCTCCGGCGTCAGTTGCGAGAACGCGCTGCCGCGCGTCACCAGGTCCAGGTTCTCGGCGACGAAGCGGCGGATGCAGTGCTCGGGGAAGCCCAGCCGCCAGCGCCGATCCGCTCCGCGGAAGCGCCAGCCCACCAGCCCGCGCCGGTGCCAGCGGAAGATCGTCTTGGTGCTGACGTCGAACCGCCGGGCCAGCTCGCACACCGAGTACACGCGCTCGGCCCATGCCGTGGCTTCGATGTCAGCCGACGCACTGACGTCCTCGGCCAGCGTGATCAGGTCGCCGCGCAGGGCGGCGCCCGCCAGCAGCGCCGTCGCCGTCGTCTCGCCGCCGCGCGGACGATAGCCCGTCAGCGTGTGGCAGACGAAGTCGAACGGGTACTTCTTCTCAGGATCGGTGACTGAGAGCAGGAACTCGATGTTGTACAGGTGGCGCAGACGCAGCCTGCCTGGACCGCGCTTGATCTGGCTCGCGAGACTCGCGACCGGGGGCAGGCGGTACGAGAACATGCGTCGCCCGTTCTCCCTTCGCTCCGCGCTTCTAGATGCCATGGCGCCTCCGGCCAAAAGGCCTCGATCGGTTAGACACCGATTCGGCCCACCCGGCCGGTGTGTTTTTCGGCTCCGCGGCGCCTCTAGCGGCAGCCGGAACAGGCCATACATCAAGCGCTTGCGCCTCCTGGGGCGCTGCGCACGTTCCGCCTGCGCTTCGTCCGCGCGCGACCAGCATCTCGGCAGCCGCGCGACACACTCTCCAGCCAGATTATCGCGCCAGTCCGCCCACGGTCAAGCCCGACTTCCTCCCAGGCCGCTGGCGCGACGCGGAAAATTCCGGGACCGGGCGGATTATCGGAGCGCCGTCAGCCAAACAGCCCCGGCTGCCGCGGGTCTTCGGCGGCGGCGCGGAATTCGCCGTCGGCGACCTCGATCGCCAGCCGCGTGCCGTCGCGAACCTGCTTCACGGAGCGGATGACGTTGCGCGTCTTCGCGTCGCGCGTAATGCTGTAGCCGCGCAGCAGGACGCGCCTCGGGTCGCAGGCGCGCAGGGCGTCGAGGCGCGCGGCGACGCGCTGCTCGCCGCCGGCCATGACGGCGTCGGCGGCGCGGCGCAGGCGGAGGCAGAGTTGTCGAATGCGCTCGTCGCAGCGGGCGTGCTGCTCGGCGTGCAGGGCGCGCTCGAGCCGTTCGCGTCGCCAGGCGAGCTCGTGACGCCGGCGGCGCAGGCCCTCGAGCGCGGCAGCCTGGAGCCGGGTCACCCGCTCTGCGAGGCGCGTTTGCTGGCGCGCGAAGTGTGCACCGTAAGCGAAGCGCAGGAGCCGCAGCTCGGCGGCATGCAGCGCGGCCGCCGTGCGCGCCAGGCGCTCGCGCAGCACGCCCGCGAGCGAGGCCAGGCGCTCGTCGAGGCCCTGGGCGCAGAAGTTCACAAGGCCCAGCGGGCGCGCCAGCCACTCGCGCGCCAGGGCCGCGCCGAGCTGCGCCCGGGCCAGCTCGTGCGCATGTCCCAGCCCGCGCCGCACGCGCGCCAACTGCCGATCGACGCAGGCCAGCAGGTCGTCGCGCCGCGGCGCAAGCAGCTCGGCGGCCGCCGTGGGCGTCGCGGCGCGCACGTCGGCGACGAAGTCGCAGATGCTCACGTCGGTCTCGTGACCGACGGCGCTGATGATCGGCACCGAGCAGTGCGCCACGGCCCGGGCGACGCTCTCCTCGTTGAACGCCCAGAGGTCCTCGAGCGATCCGCCCCCGCGCCCGACGATCGCCGTTTCGATGCCCAGCGCCGCCGCGCACATGCTCAGCGAACGGATCGCGTGCGCGATCGCCGGCGCCGCCGCCGCGCCCTGCACCGGCACGGGAACGACGAAGACCTCGATCGACGGGCAGCGCCGGGCCAGCGTCTGGAGCACGTCGCGCAGCGCCGCCCCGTGCTCGCTGGTGACGACGGCAACGCGCTCCGGCAGCAGCGGCAGCGGGCGCTTGCGCTCCGCGTCGAGCAGGCCTTCGCGGGCCAGCCGGTCGCGCATTTGCCGGAAGGCGACCTCCAGCGCGCCGACGCCGCGCGGCTCCAGCCGGCGGACGATGAGCTGGTAGCCGCCACGGGGCACATACACCTCGACGCCGCCGGTGGCGATGACCTGCATCCCGGTTTCGGGCGTGAAGCGGAGTCGGACCGCGTCGCTGCGCCAGATGACGCAGCGCAGCTCGCTCTCGTCGTCCTTGAGCGTGAAGTAGATGTGCCCGCTTCCGGCGCGCGAGCAGTCGCCGATCTCGCCCAGCACGTGCAGCGTGCGCGGGAGGTGGCGCGCGATGGCGCCGCGGATCATGGCGTTGACCTGGCGCGGCGTGAGCATGGCGGGCTCGGGCGGAAGCGCGTCGGGCGTTGAGCCGCCGGGCGGCCGGATGCGCGACGGGTCGAATGGCTGGCGCTCGCTCACGGCGGCATTGTAGAGTGGACGCAGACCGATTTCCTGGAGCGTTGTTTGCATATTGGCGGAACACGAGGCATAATGGATGTTGCCGTGCGTGCAGCAACGCGCCGGCCATTTCGCAGCGCTTCGCCACGACTTCGAGCGACTCTGATGCGAGAAGCCACGGGAGGATTGCAATCCGCGCGTGGAGGAGGTGCGCCGCCGCGGCCCGCGACGAGTGTCGCCGGGCGCGCCCTGCGGATCACCACCTCGCGACACAAGGAGACGACGAATGAGGAGCCTGCCGCATCCTGCCAGACCGTGCCTGGTCGTCGTCGCTGTTCTGGCGCTGGCCGCGCCGGCGTACGCCGCCAAGACGATCAAGGTCAAGAACAACACCGGCCACGCCGTCACGCTCAGCGACTTCTACACCTTCACCGACGAAAAGAACTCGCAGGGCAAGAAGGAGCTGATGAAGAAGGGCGACGCCAGTGACGACATCAACATCGCCGCCGGCGGCGAGAAGAACATCTCGGTCGAAGACAACGTCAAGAGCATCACCATCTCGTGGCTGAACAGCGCCGGAAAGGAGGTCGAGACCGATGCCAAGGCCGCCGACTTCACCATCGAGCCGTCCGGTCTGGCGATGTTCACGCCCCAGGGCTACGACGGGCTCTACGCCATGATCTCAGAGCGCTCCACCGGACCGCTCCCCCCGGAGGGCTCCCCCATCCTGGTCGTCGATGGGAAGATTGCCGGCGGGCTGTACGACTGGATCACGTTCTACGACGCGACGGCGTCGGACGGCGACATTCTCCGCGACCCGGAGGGAAATCCGATCAGCCCGCTGCTGAGCGGCGTCACGATGACGACCGATTTCAACTACGAGCTGCTGATGGAAACCGCCGTCATCCCGTCGGCGTCGCAGTGGGGGCTGATGGCGCTGCTGGCCGGATTGCTGGCGGCCGGTGCGATTGTCGCCTGGCGGCGCGAGCGGGGGCTTGCCCCGCGTAGCTGACAACGGGGTGGTTCAACGGACGAGCCGTGCCGACCTGAACAGGACAGCCGGCTCGCACGTGGCGGGCAGTTTCAGATAGACGCGCGTGCTGAAGGGAAGCACGAGGCCGGCGTCGTCGTCGCGCGGCGCGATCTCGCGGCCCCAGATGTCGCAGACGCGCACGCCGTCGGCCCGCAGACCGGCGAGTTGCAGGCGCAGGCCGTCGAACTCGACGCGGCGCGGAGGGCCGGCGCCGGCGAGGGCAGTGGCCATGACGGGCTTGCCGTCGGGCCCGAGCGGCTGCGCCCATGCGCTGACGTAGCGCTGGCCGGCGTGCACCCCCCGGCTGGCGAAGGCGCGCAGCGCCACGCGCAGCGTTCGCGCGCCGCCGGCGGCCTCGTGCGGCACTTCGGCGGCGGCTTCGGTCGAGAGCGGAGCGCACTCGATGAGTCGATGGCCCCCGTCGTCCGGAAAGAGCATGAAGTCGCGGTCGGCCTGCCGCGCGGCGCGGCGCAGCTCCGCGGAGAAGTACTGCTCGATCCGCAGCTTCTCGTACAGATACATGAGGTGCAGGTTGGCGTCGCGGTGCGTCCACGCGTTGACCGTGTGTCCCCACATGATGTACACCACGGGCACGTCCCAGGCCAGGCTGCGCGACAGCAGGTACTCCAGCTCGTCGGGCGTCGTCTCCGGATAGATCGTGTGACAGATCGGCGCCCAGCCCATCTGTCGCGGCGCCGGATTCCGCGCGTCGAACGTCATGTCCCGGACGTTCCGGTTCACCTCCTCGCGGAAACTCGCCTTGTGCAGGTACCAATCCGTCTGCCCGTGCACCGCGATGTACGGCCACAGCCCGTTCATGTTGTGCGCCGAGCCCTCCATCCAGCGCGGCGGCGCGCCGGCGGCCTTCAGCGCCTCGTAAAGCTCCGCGACCGCGACCGCCGTCGAGCACCAGTACGACTCCGGCACGTCCTCCAGCGCGTCGGCGTACAGGTAGTCAAACCCGGCCTCCGAAAACACCGCCGCGATCTGCCGTGACTGCCACGCCACACCGCCGTTCCACAGGTCGAGCTGGTAGCCGGGCCCCTCGGCGGCGCGGATGGGCTGGCCGGCGGCATCACGCCGGACCGGCGTGGCGTCTCCCGGGCCGACCGGGCCGCGCGTCACGCCGACCGTGTGCAGCATGTGAGCGCCGACGAGCAGTCCGGCGTCGTGCGCCTCGCGAATCCAGTCCTTGAGCGTCTGCATGCCGCCCCAGGCGGGCTCCGGCTGATACCGATTCGCGCGATCGGCCCAGAGGTTCACGAACAGCAGGGCCTTCGCGCAGCCGGCGCGGCGCGTGACTTCGATGGCCCGGCGGCGCTCCTGCGGCGAGGAGGCGTCGAAGTAGGACCAGAAAATCGTGGACTGCCTGAGAACAGGCTGTTGCCGGGCCTTCCAGCCAAGCGGGACGTCGAAGTCCCGTTCGATCTGCTCGAAGACTTTCACGAACGAAGCCGGGGCCGTGTTCGCGGCGAAAAGCACGGCGCGGCGGCCGCGGAACGGGTCACGCGCCAGCGCGGGCGGCATGCCGCCGTCGAGCCGGGCGTACGCGGTGGCCTTGAGGTAGCCGCCGGACGTGCCCGGGCCCGCCCAGACCTCGGTGAAGGGGTCGAGGGGGTGCAGGCCGAGGTACCGTTCGACGCGGCCGTCATCGAAGCGCAGCACGCGGTCGACGACGCGATCGAGCGAGTCCGCGGTCCAGATGCCGACGAAGCGGATGGACTCGATCGCGTCCGGGTTCTGGACGTCGGCCAGCTCGAACAGCACATAGAGCGGGTCGCTGCGCACGCGGATGCTCACGACGGGCGGCGGGCTGAGCGTGTCGAACCGGAAGACCAGCAGGCCGTCGCGCGCCGCGAACGACGTGGGCGCGCAGGTGCGGCCCGCGGCGCTGAGCTCACAGAGGTAGTTCTGGTACTGCGGGAGGGTGGACTTGACGCGGTCGCGGCCGGTGAGCCGGTCGACGATGGAGACCACTTTCCCATCGGGGCCGAGCCGCAGCGTCAGATCCTGGGTTGAGAACGACACGGACTGCGCCCGGGCACCAGCAGCGGCTCCTCCGGCGGCGACGAGCGCGAGGACCGCGGCAATCCAGGCTGGCCCGGCGCGTTCGGTATGGCTGCGGCTCGGCATGAGAACGGCCCTCGACGGATCGGCCGGACCCGTCCTGCGCCAGTGTATACGTCCGCCGGGGCGGGACGCGTTCAGGGGTCGGTGACTTTCTCGCCGAGGACGATCGGGCGGAAGCGGTGCGACACGTAAAAGTCCCCGTCGAACTTCACCTCGAGGAAATCGCCCGGGATCAGGAAGCGCGGTTCCTCCGGGAGGTAGAGCCACGTGTCGCCGCGGTTCTCTGCCGGCGAGCCGAGGCGCACGAGAACTTCGTAGCGCGGCATGCCAGGTCTCAGGCTGCGCAGGCGCTGCTTGACCTCGTCGTAGGCGTAGCGCTGATACGGATTGCCCTCGTGGTAGTAGTGCGGGTCCATTGGCTCGGTGTTGCAGCCGAGCGCGATGGCCGCGCACGCTGCCGCAAGGCCGCGCGCGATCGAACCGGCGCGGCGGGCGCCCCGCCGGGAGCGCAGCGCCGCCGGGAGCGTCGCGCGGTTGACCGGCGCGGCGCTCGATGGGGCAGGCTCATGACTGGCTGTGCTAGTAGCGACCGCCGCGATCTCCTCCCCGGTCGGGACGGCCGCCGCCCTCGCGCCGTCCGCCGCCGCTGTAGCCGCCGCTGTCGCGCCGTCCACCGCCTTGGCCGCCGCCCGGTCCGCCGCGGCCGGGTCCGCGTCCGGCGGCGTCCTCACGGGGTTTGGCCTCGTTGACGACGAGGGCGCGGCCGTTGTGGTCGGTGCCGTTGAGGGCGGACAGGGCGGCCTGGGCCTCCTGGTCGGTGGCCATCTCGACGAAGCCGAACCCGCGGCTCTGGCCGGTGGCGCGATCGGCGATGACCTGGGCGCTGCGGACGCTGCCATACGGAGCGAACAACTGCTCAAGATCGGCACTGCTGACGGAATAGGCGAGATTCCCAACGTACAACTTGCAGCTCATGAGAGACCTTCTCCGCGAACCAACATGACCCGACCCATGTTGCGACGGCTTTCCGGGTCGAAAGGAAAGGGACCTGGGGGGCGGTCCAGCCAAGGGGAAGCGAGACTCGGCTTAGCGGCGCTGCCATCATCTATCCTGAGCAAGCTCAGGTCGTGCGACCGTACTGCAATCCAACCCCTGCGAAGATACACGCCGCGTCCGAAAAGTAAATGGGAGTTGTTACCGACGATGAAGCCGCGTCAGGCCTTCACGTCGACGCACGCGCCACAGTTCGGGGTGACCGGCGTCGGCCTCGTCTCGGTCGCGGCCTCGAGCAGCGTCATGAGCTGCTCCTGCTGCTGGCGCGCCAGCTCTTGAGCCTTCACGGCCACCGCGAGCTGTACCGGAGTGATCGGGGCGGCGCCCAGGGCGGCCAGCGGCGATATCATCATGGCCTTCCGTCCGTGCAGGGATCCAGCGCTGAAGTATCGGATAGGTTGGGCCCGGGCATCAGCCCGCCCGCAGCGAAAGCGCCCGCGGGGCCGATATTCGGCGAACGCCTCGCGGCGGGAGGTGATATACTGCGCGGAGCGCTGCCATTCCCCGCTTGTTCGCTCGTTTCTGGGAGCGGTCGCGCCACGCTGGGAGACGCCCCATGACCCATTACCTGCGCAGCAATGGCCTTGGATCGCTGGCGATCGTCCTGGCCCTTGCGGCCACCGCGCCGGCGGACGACCTGCGTGGGCGGCTCGTCGCCGTCACGTCCGAGAAGTACGCCTCCGACACCGTCGTTGTCCTGTCGGACACCGAGGTGACCGTGCAGCCGAGCGGCATCGGCGTGACGCGCACGCGCGAGGTCGTCAAAGTGCTGCGCGAGGGCGGCGTCCGCGGGCAGGCGGTGCGACGGTTCGAGTTCGACCCGACCACCAACCGCATCTGCATCGAGGCGCTGCGCGTGCATCGTGCGAATGGCGACGTGGTCGAAGTTCCGCTGAGCGCTGCGGTTGTGCAGCCGGTTCCGCAATGGGGCATCTTCTGGGCGAGCGACCAGGTGCTGATCGACCTGCCGCGGGTCAACCCGGGCGACGCCGTCGAGTCGGTCTATACGAAGACCGGCTTCAACGTGGCGTACCTGGCGGACGGGCCCGGCGGGCCGGCGGCGGCGCCGGTGTCGTACGGCGCGGACCTGTCCGCGCTCGAGCCGCCGATGCCGGGTCACTGGTACGACGAGGTCGAGTTCTGGTCATCGACGCCGGTGGCCGAGAAGCGCTACACGGTTCGCGCGCCGCGCTCGATGCCGCTTCAGTACGAGGTGTACAACGGCGAGTTGCGGACGTCGGTGACGTTCGAGGGCGAGCACGTCGTGTACACCTTCGAGAAGCGCGACATCCAGCCGGTGGCGTACGAGCCGAGCATGGCCTCGACCCGCGACACGCAATGCAAGCTGGTGCTGGCGACGCTGGAGGACTGGCCCGCCAAGTCGCGCTGGTTCCATGAGAAGAACGAGGCGAGCTTCGAAGCCTGCGACGGGATTCGCGCGCTGGTGCGCGAGATCGTCGCCGGACTGAAAACCGACGAAGAGAAGATCACCGCGCTGAACCACTGGGTGGCCGAGAACATCCGTTACGTGGGCACCAGCCGCGGCGCCTGCGAGGGATACACCACCCACCACGTCCAGGAGACCTTCCGCGACCGCGGCGGCGTGTGCAAGGACAAGGCCGGACTGCTGGTGGCGATGCTGCGCGAGGCCGGCTTCGAGTCCTACATCGTCATGACGCAGGCCGGAACCGACGTCGCGCCCATCCCCGCCGACCAGTTCAACCACGCCGTCACCTGCATTCGCAACGCCGACGGCAGCTTCCGGCTGCTCGACCCGACCTGGATGCCCAAGAGCCGCGAGAACTGGTCGAGCGCGGAGCAGCTCCAGTACGTCGTCTACGGCACGCCCGAGGGGCAGCCGCTCGCGATCTCGCCCTACAGCGGGCCCGAGGAGAACGCCGCCTCCTGGCGGGGCACGAGCGACCTGACCGCCAGCGGAACGCTGCGCTGCCAGCTCGAGTTCACCGCCGTCGGCTCGCCCGAAACATCGCTGCGGCGCAGCCTGGCGGGCAGCCCTGCGGGCGAGCGAGTGGGAAGCCTCGAAAGCTGGCTTCGGACCTTGTCACCCGGTGCCCGGCTCACAGAGCACGCGATCATGGACCCGGTCGACTTCAGCGGGCCGATCCGCCTGCGCGCCGGCATCGAGGCGGCCGGATACGCCTTCGGCTCCGATCAGCGGCGGTTCCTGCGGCTGCCGATGCTGCGGCGCGTGCTCGGCGACGTCGTCGCCGGGGACCTGCGCGACACGACGGCGCTCGAAACGCGCAAGTACCCGCTGCGCCTGCGCTCGACGCGACGGCTCGAGATCTCCGAGACGCTGAGGCTGCCGGCGGGCTGGAAGGCGCGCGACCTGCCCGAGGCCGTGACGATGGACGGGCCGGCGGCGGCGCTGAAGTTCACGTTGCAGCAGAGCGGCGGGGCGATCGAGTACACGCTGGTGCTGGACGTGAAGCAGCGGACGATCCCGGTCGCGGACTACGCCAACTATCGAGAGGTCGTGCGGGCCTTCGAGAGCCTCTGCGACCGGTGGGTCGTGTGTGCGCCCGATGCAAAGAGCGCCCAGGCCGGCGCCGCCGCCGCGGGAACGGACTGAAAGCCCTAGCGCTTGTGACGGAGACAGTATGAAACGTACTCGCCGCGAGGAATTCATCGCGTGTACGGCGGTGATCCTCATCTGTGCGGTCTGCGCTCCGGGCGGCTTGGCCCAGGACCAGCCGCTCGACGCCGTCATCGAGTTGTGGGAGCAGCACTGGACGATCAACGCCGACGGCTCCACGGCCTATCACGAGAAAAAGCACGTGCGGCTCGACAGCGACCGCGCCTACGGGCGCTTCGCCGATCCGCGCATCACCTTCAACCGCGACACCGACGAGGTCGAGGTCGTCGTCGCCCGCACAAGGCGGCCCGCCGGCGGATACATCGACGTGCCCGACTACTCGCGCAACGAGGTCTCCCCCGGGGGGAGCGCCGGATGGCCGGCGTTCGCCTCGGTGCGGCAGCTCGTGCTGACGATGAGCGGGCTGGAGCCGGGTTGCGTCGTCGAGCTCGAGTACCGCGTCAAGCGGCGGGCCGGCGGACGCGGCTTCCGGGCGGCGGACGTGCGCGTTGACGACCGCTACCCGGTGCGGGAACGCGTGATCTCGATCACCGCGCCGCGGAACCACGCCGTCAGCGTCTGGATGCCCGACGAACTGACCGCCGCGGCCAGGAGCACCTACCGGCGCTCGACGGACGGGGCCTCAGGCGTCAACACGTGGGAGTTCGGCCCGCAGCCCGCGGCGCCGAACGATGCGCAGGCCCCCGACTGGCGGATCGAGCCCGGTCGGCGCTTCGCGTTCAGCGAAAACGGCAGCGCCGCCGAGTGGCAGGCCGCGACGTGCGGGCGCATTGCCGCTGCCGCGGATGAATCACCGCTGATTACGCGCCTCGCCGCGGAGTGGACCGCGGACCAGGCCGACGGGCCCGCGAAGTTGAGAGCGCTCCAGGAGAAGCTCGCGGCGACGTTCAATTTCGTCGCCGTCGAGCCCGACATGCGGCCGGTGGCGCTGCGCCGCGCGTCGCAGGTGCTCGAGAGCAACTACGGCCATGAGGAAGAGGCCGCGGCGGCGCTGCTCGCGCTGGCCCGCGCGGCTGGGCTGCCGGCTGGCGTCGCGCTGGTCGTTGACGACCACGTCTGGCTCGCCGAAGCGCCGCAGGACGGCTTCGTCGCAGCCTGCGCGATCGAGCTGGCCGGCGCGCCGCGGGCCCGGTTCGACGCCCGGCACGGGCTCATCACCCGCAGCCGGCGCTGGGCGGGGGCGCGCGTTCTCTCGGCCGACGGCGCCGCTGTCGAGGTGCCGGCGTGGACCGATGCGGCGGAGAGCCGCATCGAGCTCACGGGCCGCGTGAAGATCGACAGCGACGGGAAGTACGGCGGGGCCCTCACGCTGCGTGCCCGCGGGCTGTTCGCGTCCGGTGACGGATTGCGGACCCGGGGCGAGCAGGAGCGGCGCCTGCGCGAGCTGGCCCTGCGGGCGCTGCCGAACATCAAGCTGTCTGACATTTCGGTCACGGCGCTGGCGCCCGAGGCCTTCGAGGTCCAGGCGAAGGTCGAATCGACCGAGGCGCTGCCGCGCCTCGATGGCGCGTTCGTGATGCACCTGCCGGCGGGCGAGCCGTTTGAGCAGCACGTGGCGCTGCCGCTGGGGACGGCGCGGCGCGAGCGCTCGGTGCAGCTCACCGGGGCGTTTGAGCAGCAGGTCTCGCTGACGTTCACCTGGCCGGAGGGCTGGGTGCTGGAGGCCGCGCCGGATGACCGCCCGCGGCAATCGCTCGGCGCCGCGAGCCTGGGCCAGCAGGTGACGCGCGACGCGGCGGAACGGCAGATCACGATCTCGCGCCAGGTGACGTTGGCCCGCCCGCGCATCGCCGCGGCGGATTTCGCGCCGCTCCACGCAGCGCTGAGCGAGCTCCGCAGCCCGGCGCAGCGCACGCTGGTCTGGCGCCCGTGAACCGGTGACCTGTCGCCTTGAGGCCGGTCAGCCGGGCCGCGCCGCGCCCATCCGGCGCGCCATCCTACGGCTCATTCAGCAGGTCCGGCGCGAGCAGCGCATACAGCATCGTGCGCAGGTTGAACAACACGTGCACGGCGATGCACATCCCGAGTGAACCATACCGGACACGCAGGTAACCCAGCGCCAGCCCCATGGCGGTCAGCGGCAGCACGCTCATCGGCACGCCATAGTGAACCAGGCCGAACAGCACGGCCGACGTCGCGATCGCCACGCCGGGCCGCCGCAGGTAGCGCAGCGCCGCCTCGAGCAGCAGGCCGCGAAAGAACAGCTCCTCAACCAGCGGGGCAACGAGCACGGCCTGCGCGAACAGGTGCCAGGTTCCGACCGGCGGCATCGGGTCGTCTTGCAGCGCCTCGAGCACGGCATGCTGGTCCGGCACGTACCCGGGCTCGACCACGCGCCACAGCCAGACCAGCCCGTGGTACATGGCGCTGGTGGCGACGAGTATCGCGAGCGTTGCGGGCACGGCCAGGATGGCGACCTGGTGCCAGCGCAGCCGCGGTGGCGAGAAGGCCGCCCCCGGACGTGTGCGCAGAATGCCGATGATGAGCACGCAGGCGACAAGCTTCGCCGTGCTGTCGGCGGCGTAGGCGGCGTGCCAGGCGCGCGAGCCGGTCTCGAGCGGGCCGGCGGCGCCGGCCAGGCGCCACTGCACGACGAACTGCAAGGCGAACGCCAGCAGGACGTAGACCATGAGGATGGCGGCGACCTGGATGATGTCCGGTCCCTGGAGGACCGCCAGGCCGGGGAACGGCTCGCGCCAGGCGCGCGAGCGCACGGCGCGGACGGCAAAAAGCAGGATGACAAGGGCGCCAGCGCCCTGCACAGCCCAGTCGAGCGCGATCAGGATGGATTCCAGCGTCGGCAACGCCACCCATGGGGCTCGCGCCGGCCGGGCAAGGGGCCAGGCCGGCTACGTGGGCCGGTTCAGCTTGAGGAACTCTTCGTTGATCTTCAGCGCGGCGGCCAGGAGCTTCGGCTCGTAGCCGCGCTGCCGCGCGGCGTGCACGATCGCGTTGCAGTCCTTCGGCAGGCACTTGCCGGAGAAGCCGCGCGCCTGCGGATAGACGAAGGTGTGGTCGCGGCTGATGCGCGGATCGGCCAGCCAGATCTCGCGCAGCACGTTGAAGTCGACGCCGTGCGCCGCCGCGATGTCGTAGAACTCGTTCACGAACGTGACCTTCACCGCGTAGAAGGCGTTCTCCATGTATTTCGCGACCTCGGCGGTGACGGCGTCACAGAAATAGAAGCGCGCGTAGGCGTTGTAGTAGTTCTTGTAGAAGTCGGCCGCCTTCGAGACGGCCTCGGTCGTTCCGCCCAGCACGATGAAGTCGCGCTCCGCCATGTTGCCGAAGACGTGCGCCGTGGTCTCGCCCAGGTACTCGGGCTGAAAGACGATCTGCTTGCCGTACTTGGCACACAGGCGGTCGGTCGTGCCCGGCGAGACGGTCGAGCGCAGGATCAGCAGCGGCGCCGCGACCCAGGAGACGACTTCCTCGACAATCGCCGTGTTGCAGCTCCCGTCGTCGTTCATCGGCGTCGGCACGCAGATGAACACGACGTCGCACGCGTCGATGTGCTCGCGGTTGCCGGCCAGTTCCGGCTTGTACGGGTCGTAGACGACGGTTTCCGGCCCGCAGAGCTTCTGCATGGCCGTTCCGACCACGCCGCCCCCCACGACGCCCACTTTCGGCTTGGACACGAGCCTGCCACTCCCTCGCGATCGGGCCCGGGTCCGAGAACCGGTCCTCGTTCCGGGCGCCTGCTGAACTCAATACCGGCTACGCGACGCGGGGTCAACGGCAGGCAGCCGCACGCCGGATGCGTGGCTGGGAGAGGCGGGATGCGAATGAGAACCGTAGGCCGTCCGTCGCAAGCGCTTCCTCACGGGCGCGGCCCGGATCGGGCCTCAGCAGAGCCGGGCTGTCCGCAACCTGGAAGTGGGCGCGGCCGGGATCCGGTCCGCAGGATTGCCTCATGGCTCCGTTCGGAGCCGGGGGTCGGACAGGTCGAGCCGGTACATGACCTGGTTGTAGTCGTAGCGCGGCGTGGGGGTCTTCGTGCCGGAGAAGGCCATCGTGTAGGTTCCCTCGAAGTAGATGATGCGGCCGTCCTGCTGGTCGAAGTAGGGATGGTGACGCACGTTGTAGAACGAGTAGTCGTCGTGGGTGATGACCTTGCGGGCCCTGCGCCAGGGGCCGGTCAGGGCCGGCGCTTCGGCGTACCAGACCTCGCCGCACAACGACGTACCGAAGATCTCCTGCACGATCATGATCCACCGGCCGCGGTGGGCGTTCCAGGCGACGGAGCCGGAATGGCCGAGCACGGGCTTGCCGCTTTCGGCGTCGCAAAGGCGGATAAGGGCCTCGTCGGGCTTCATCAGGCCCTTTTCGATCAGCTCGTTCTGCTCTTTCTGAAGCACCAGCCCCGTGTCGCGCTTCCAGGCGTACACCAGCCGCCCCTCCGCGTCGCGATCGAGTTGCGGTTCGCTGGCGCCGTAGCGGGCGCCGGGCTTCAGGCACGTGTACGCCTCGTATTGCGTGACATCGAGCAGGCGCGTCAGGTCGTTGCGGCAGCGCACCAGCGGGAACGGCGAGGCGAAGTACCAGTAGTCGCCGTCGGCGTCCTTGTGCCGCACGGGGTTTCCGCGGGGGTGCAGCGGCGCGTCGAGCGCGAAGCGCGGGCCGGGCTCGAAGATCTCCTGCTCGTCGTTGTAGACCGCCAGGCCCTGCTCGTACATCTCGCCCAGCGACTTCATGCGCGCAAAGCGGCACAGCATCCGCTCGCGCCCGGTCTCGTCGGCGCAGGTCACGAAGCCGTCGCACCACACCGGTCCGGGCTGCCCGGGGATCGGGCACATCGGCCGCGAGAACCCGTCGGGCCCGACGAAGTACCGGAGGTTCACGCCGATCGACGGATCGAGGCCGCCGGCGCCCGGCAGCTCCGACGTCGCGCCCGACATCGCGAAGTTACCCAGCGGGTAGTAGGGCCGGCTCGTGTCGCCCCAGAACCAGTACAGCCGGCCGCGGTACACCGCGTTCTGCACGCTGTCCTGCCCGAAGACCTTGCCGTTCAGCAGCGGCTCGGCGGTCGGCGCCGCGTCGCCGAGCAGCACGCTGTCGCGGTAGATGCCGCCGCCCGTGACGCGATAGAGCCGCTCGGCGATGTTGACGCGGTCGATGCGGATCGTGGCGCTGCCGCCCGGGGTGATGCGCAGCCGCGTGCCGGCGTTCTGGAAGCCGTCCCGCGGATAGGCGTAGCCGTGGCTGCGGATGAAGAAGAACACCTCCTCGCCCTCGAGTCCGGGTTCGTCGAATGCCACGACGCCGGCGCTGTCCGTGACGCACAGGATGCCGTTGACGGTCGTGAGCTCCACCAGCGGCACGCCGCGGTTCGTCGCGGAATCGACGACGGTGATGCGGAAAGCCTTGCGCGGGTGTGCGGCCGATTGCGGCGGCGGCGGCGTTTCCTGCGCGCGGGCCGCGGCGGTGACCCACCCGGTCGCGACAGCCAGGACCACGGCGAACGCCAGGGCCGGCCGGGCTGGGGACAGCCGGGCGCTGCTGAGGCTCTTGCTCATTCCGAGCCGCGCCCGCGAGGAAGCGGTTGCGCCGGCCGATCCTCCTGTGTTCTGATGTGTCATGCAGCAGCCTCCGCTGTTCCGGGCTGGCGACAGCCCGGCTCTGATGCCGGGGTTGATTCGCGTCGCGTGCATACCGTCTCCCCTTCCACGGCGCGTGAGGCGCCGCCGCGCCCCAATTGCGAAACAGATGCTGCCGGCCATAATCCGCTCATGCCGACGGGCCACACGACGGCCGGCCGCCGGGCCGGAGCGCGACGAGCCGGGCGGCTCGCGATCGTGGGGGCCGCCGGCGTTGCGCTCGCTGCCTGGGGCGTGCTCGACGTACGCGAGCGCGGGCGCGTCGATCCGGACGACCCCGCGATACACAAGACGGACTTCACAGTCTACACCGCGGCGGCTGCGGCGCTGCTTCGCGGAGAGGATCCGTACGAGGTCCGCAGCCCGCGCGGCTGGCGCTACTTGTACCTTCCGCTGGCCGCCGTGCTTGTCATGCCGTTGACGCCATTGGCCCCGCAGGACCAGGTCCTGGCGTGGTTCGCGATATCGGTGTTGCTGCACGCCGCCTGTTATCTCGAATGCGCCAGGTTGGCGAGGTTCGTCTCCGGGCGGTGTAGGGACCCCGGCGCTTGCGCTGGGGGCACGGATCGGGGGGGTGGGGGCTGGTTGCAGGTGGGGCTGTTGGCGGCGGGCGCCGCCGTGCTCCTGCCGGCCCTGAACGGCTTGCAGCGAGGCCAGTTCAACGTCGTCGTGCTCTATTGCCTGCTGCTTGGCTTTCGCCTTGTCCGCACCGGGCGACAGCCACTGACGATGATGCTGGGCGGGGCCGCGTTGAGCGCGGCGGCGGTGCTGAAGCTGACGCCGGCGTTGGTCGTCGTGTGTGTGATTCTGTTCGAGGCTGTGCGAGCGGCCGACGCAAGCCGGCGCGTGAATTCGCCGCCCGCGCCGGGCGGGCCACCGGCCGCCGGGATGCTGGAATGCAGCGGACGCGCCTGGCGGCGACCGATGTGGGCGGGCGTGGGCGTCGTGCTGGGCGGGTTGCTGCTGGTGCTGGTGCTTCCGGGAGCGGTTGCGGGATGGGGGGCGAACCAGCGCAACCTGGCGACCTGGGCCGAGCGCGTGCTGTGGGAGCGCGACCTGCGCGGCGATGCCCAGGTCAACCCGTACAGCGTGCGCAACCAGAGCCTGAGCAACGCGGTCTTCTCGTTCGGCAACTGGTTCGTGCACGTCGCCCTCGACGGCCCGGACGACCGCGTCAACCGCGTGGCCGGCCGGCGACGCATCGCCCAGCCGATGGACCATCCGGTGGTCGCGCCCGCGATCGACGTCGCCCGCGGCGCGATTCTGCTGATGCTGCTCGCAGCGGGCGTGCGGCTGGCGCGGCATCCGGACGACGCCGGGCTCTACGCCGCGTTCGGCCTCGCGTGCACGGCGACGCTGCTGCTGTCGCCGTTGAGTTGGGGACACCATTATCTTATCTGGGCGCCGGGCGCGCTTCTCGTCCCCTTCTGGCTGCGGGGACGCATGCGGCGTGCGGCGCTGTGGCTGGCGTGGGCGCCTGCGGCGTTGACCCTGGCGCACTACGCCGCGGTCGAAGAGGCGGGCCGCGTCGGGCTGCTGGGCCTCGCGGCGACGGCCTGGTTCGCGACGGCGTGCCTGTGCTCCGATTGGGCCGGCCGGGCAGCCCACGACCGGCCGCGTGGCGCGGCGGCACGAGCCGCGAGCGCAAGCGAGTGTTGAAAGTTGAATCGGCCAGTACCGGAGCGCCGACGATTGCGCTACACGCCGCCGTTGGACCTCGCGGGGGCCTGCGGCGTTGACCCTGGCGCACTACGCCGCGGTCGAAGAGGCGGGCCGCGTCGGCTGCTGGGCCGCCTGGGCCGCGTCGGCTGCTGGGCCGCGTCGGCTGCTGGGCCGCGTCGGCTGCTGGGCCTCGCGGCGACGGCCTGGTTCGCGACGGCGTGCCTGTGCTCCGGTTGGGCCGGCCGGGCAGGCCACGACCGGCCGCGTGGCGCGGCGGCACGAGCCGCGAGCGCAAGCGAGTGTTGAAAGGTTGAATCGGCCAGTACCGGAGCGCCGACGATTGCGCTACACGCCGCCGTTGGACCTCGCGGGGGCCTGGCCGGGGGCCGGCGCGCCGTCTGGCGCGGAGGCGGTCTGCTTCGTCGCCGAGAGGTGTGTGATGACCAGGCGGATGTCGTCGTAGGCAATCTCTTCGCCCGAGCCGGTCACGATGTGCTCGCGCACGGGGCCGAGGAAGGCGTCGCCGACCTCGCGCACGGCGGCCGCGACGCGGTCGTAGACGTCAGCCCGGACCCAGCGCTCGATCGTCGGCGGCCGGCGCTCGCTGATCCAGTGCGCGAGGTACTGAACGACCGTCGTGCGGGTCCGGCCGAGCTCGGCCATCACTTCTTCGATGGTAGCTCCCTCGTCGAAGCGCTCGAACGCGACCAGCGCCGTGCGCGGCGGACGCCGCGGCTGGTCGTCAGAACGCGGCCGCGGCGGCGGCGCCGCCGGGGCGTCCGTCGGCAGGCCGCGGCCGCGGCAATGCGCGACGATCGCCTCGACGAAGCGCTGGCCGAAGTCGTGCGTCTTGCGCTGGCCGATGCCGCCGATGCCGCCGAACGCGGCCAGGGTGCCCGGGCGTGTGCGGGCGAGCTCGCGCAGCGTGGCGTCGTTGAGGATGACGAAGGGCGGGACGACGCGCTCCTCGGCGATCTGCTTTCGCAATCGGCGAAGCGCCTCGAAGAGCTCCTGGTCGACGCCTTCCCAGGCTACCTCCTCGACGGCGGCGCGGCGGACGGCGGCGCTGACCTGCGGGACGAGGCGGACGGCGCGCTGGCCGCGCAGGACCTCCCACGAGGCGGCGTTCAGGCGCAGGACGGGGTATTCGCCGCCCTCGCGCGAGAGCAGGCCCTGGTCGAGCAACTCGTAGACCCGCTGCGTCAGGGCCTTCTGGTCGGACTCCTTCAGGATGGCGAAGGTGCTGAGCCGATCGTGGCCGAGGCTGCGCACGCGCGGACTGAGCTTGCCGGTCAGCACGTCGACGACGTGGCCGACGCCGAAGCGCTCGCCGACCCGGGCGACGCACGAGAGGATCTTTTGCGCCTCGACCGAGGCGTCCACCGCGTTGGGGATCTCGCCCAGGCAGACGTCGCACGCCCCGCAGCTCGGTTGCGGCAGCGATTGCCCGAAGTACTCGCTCAGCAGGCGGTGGCGACACTCGATCCGCGTGGCGTAGCGGCGGACATGCGCGAGCAGCTCGAGCGATACCTGCATGGCCTCCGAGTCGTCGGTACCCGCCGCGCTGCGGGCGATCAGCCCCTCCCAGCGGATCGCGTCGGCGACGGAGTACAACAGCACGCACTCGGCCGGCAGGCCGTCACGCCCGGCGCGGCCCGCCTCCTGCTGGTAGTGCTCGACGGACTTGGGCATGGCGGCGTGGATCACCGCCCGCACGTTGCTGCGGTCGATGCCCATGCCGAACGCTACCGTCGCGACCACGACGTCGAGGCGCTCGGCGGCGAAGTCATCCTGGGTCTTTCGACGGGCTTCGGCCTCCAGGCCGGCGTGATAGTGCGCCGCGCGGATTCTCTCGCCCCGCAGGAACGCGGCCAGCTCCTCGGTGTCGCGCCGCGTGATGCAGTAGACGATCACCGCCTCGCCCGCATGGCGCCGGATCACTTCGAGCACCTGGCCCATGCCGCCCTGACGCTGGACAACCCGGTACACCAGGTTGGGGCGGTCGAAGACGCCGACGAGTCGCGCGGGATCGCGCAGGCGCAGTTGCGCGACGATGTCCTCGCGCACCCGCGGCGTCGCCGTTGCGGTATAGGCGTGCAGACTCGCGTCGGGAAAGTGCTCGCGCAACTCGGCCAGCCGGCGGTACTCGGGCCGGAAGTCGTGGCCCCAGTGGCTGATGCAGTGGGCCTCGTCGATCGCGAACGCCCGCACGCGCGCCTGCCGCACCAGGTTCAAACCGACGGGCGTCAGCAGCTTCTCAGGAGAAACGAACAGCAGCCGGCACTCGCCGCTGACGGCCGCCCGCTGGGCTTCGAGCTGCTCGCCGCGCGAGCTCTGGCTGTGCAGCGCCACCGCCGGATAGCCGCAGGCCCGCAGGCCGTCGACCTGGTCCTTCATCAACGAGATCAGCGGCGAAACGACGACGTCGGTGCGCTGCGCGGCGACGGGCGGCACCTGATAGCACAGCGACTTTCCCCCGCCCGTCGGCAGCACCACCAGCGAGTCGCGCGCCGCGATGCCCGCGAGCATCGCCTCGTGCTGGAGCGGACGCAGCGTCGCGTAGCCCCAGTAGCGGCGGGTGATGTCGATGATGCGCGGATCGGGCGCGCCGGGCGTCGTCGCAGACATGGGGGTGGATGATAGCCGATGGTCGAGGGCATGCTTACGGCTGCGCCGAAAGCCTGCCACCCATGTCACGCGTGCCACCCGCCGCTCATTGGCCGCCGGGGAGCGTGTCGAGGATCACGGTGTAGTCGATCCGGAAACCCCCCGGGGCGCTGGGGTCTTCCTGGAGCGTGAAGAACAGCCGGTCAGCGCAACTGAAGTCGACGCCGAGGCGGACCTCGCGCGGGGCGGCGGTGCCGGCGGTCGGCGCCGTGGCGAGCTCGGAATCGGCCGGAGCGGCGGAGAAATGCACGACATCGTTGAAGGCGTCAATGTCGAAGCCGGCCGACTGGTCGGTGTCGGTGTCGAGCACGCGGCGGAGCAGCTCGGGCGTGGCGATCGCAAAAACGCGGCGGCAGGGGAAGTTGCCGACCGCGGTCGTGGTGAAGCCCTCGATGCGGAGCTGCTGGAACTGGACCGGTCCAGGCGGATTGCGGTCGAGCGAGTCAAAGGAGCCCATCGAGAGGACGGCGCGGTAGGGCGTGTTGTTGATGAAGACCACCTCGATGTTGCCGGTGCGGTCCTCGGTCTGATTGGCGAGGAACTGCGAGGAGCAGCCGGGCAGCGCCGGCGCGATCGCGGCCAGGGCCGAAAGGCGGGTCATCAGCCGGTTGGGCGTCCATGTTCGCATGGCGTTCGTCCTGCTTGCGCGCGGCGCACGGCCGCGCGGGGTCATCGCTGCTGGTCCTGGGCCGGCGACAGTGTTGCGGCCCACTTCTGAAGCTCCTGGATCAGCCGCCGCCGCGTGTTCTCATCCACCTGGTCTTTCAGAGCTCGAAGCCGCTCCTGCTCATCGCGGACGAAGCGTTCGGCGTCGGCCTGGCGCTGGTTGACGTTGAGCAGAGTGATTATTCGGCCGTACGTCAAGAAGCCGAGCGTCGGATCGCGGCTGGCGGCCTGGCGGAAGAGCGCGACGGCCTGGTCGCGGGCCGCGGGATCGGGGATCAGGGCCCATACCAGGCCGCGCGCGACCAGCGACTCGTCGAAATCCGGCCACCAGGCGGTCCCGCTTCGCTCACGATCGGACAGTTGGGCCAGGGGCTCGGAACCTTGGCGCAAGAACAGCGTCCAGTCCTGGAAGGCGTAGAGCTGCACCCAGTCGCGGCTTTGCTCCAGCGCCTTGCGCAGGGGGATGTTCCGCGGCCGGCGCTGGACCATGACCGTGTCGGTCCCCGTGCGCTCGAGGATGGCGAGCGCCACGCCGCTCTGCGACTCGGGAAAGCTCTGAATCCACGAGAACAACCGGTAGTGCTCGACGCTGTAGACCTGCTGGGCGCGGCCGTCCATGAAGACGCGCGAGCTGGGGGCGTAGAACATGATCGGTCCTGCGTGCGTCCAGTCGGTCAGGACGTTCGCCCTCAGATCGTTCTCCGCCAGCAGTCGGATCGCGTCGTGCGGGACCGCCTGGTAGACCGTCACCCGGTCCAGCAGGTCGTGTCCGCCCGCCGGGAACGGCTTGACCAGCTCCTCGTTGGCCCGAGTGTAGGTCAGGAAGCCGACCAGCAGGGCGGCGGCCCACGTGCCGGCGATCAGCAGGTCCTGCACGTTGCGCCGCGCGGGGGCGCTGACCGGCCGGGCGATCAGCAGGATCCAGCGCGTCAGCGCCGGCGTCGCCAGGATATACAGCAGCGGCGCGAAACGCCGCGCCCACAGGGCCATGAACACGCCCAGCCCCACCGAGGCCACGTCGAAAAGCACCACCTGCAAACGCAGCGGCTCGCGTCGTGCGATCGTCGGGCGATCTTCCGGTCGTGCTGCCTCGCGATCGAGCACGCGCAGCGCGACCGCGACCAGCGGCGCCGCCGCCGCAATGCCGAAGGCGATCCAGAAGCGCTGGACGGGCGGAAAGTTGGCGGATCTGAAGGGCGTGACCCACTCGGAGACCTGCCGGAAGTCCTCGCTCTCCGCGACCTTGAGCGGGTGCGTCAGGTTGTCGAGACCGTAGGGCCCGAGCCAGATTGTCAGCAGCAGCGCCGTCAACGCCGCGCCGGCGACACCCAGCGCCTGGGCGTCGGTGATGGCCGTCCACTGCGGGGCGCGGTCGGCGAAAGTCGGAGCGTGCCGGCGCCGCGGGTCCGGCGGGCCAAGGATCACCTGCAACGCGCGCATCGCGAACCAGCAGCCGCAGAAGAGCGCCACCAGGCCGTATCCGAACACGAAGCTGCCGTGGGCGTTGCCCCAGACGAGAAAGAGCGGCACGAGCAGGTAGATCGGCCACCAGCGGCCGGCGACCACGCGGCCCGTCTCGGTGTCGATGGCCGGCTCCAACGGCCCCCAGGGCCGTCGCCGACCGGCTGATCCCGGCGTCAACAGCAACGCCAGCAGGAGCCATAGCGCCGCAAACATGAAGAACTGGATGGTCGCCGGCCGGGCGCTGAGCCAGTCGCGCGAGGCGCTGGCGACCAGCGCCGCCGCGAAGGTCGCTGCCAGCCACGAGCCGCTGCGCACGCGCGTCGCGAGCAGCACGAGGAGGAACATGCCGGCGGCGACGGCCCAGGTGCCGTAGATCACGAACGCCGGTCCGAGCCGGTCGTACAGCAACCAGAAGTAGACGTGGCTGAGCCAGTTCTGGTTGTACCAGACCGTGCCGTGGAAGGTGAAGCTGAAGGTGTCCTTTTTCGGGAAGGTGTTCTGGAGGTCGAACCAGTTGGTCTGCTGGAGAATCTGCCGACCCGCGGCCAGGCCGATCCAGGTGTCCGTGGACGAGTGCACTTCCAGCACGCCCCAGGCCGTGGCCACGACAAACAGCACAAGCGGGCCCATGCGAGCCCAGGGCGGAAGCAAAGGCCGCGGCTCAGCGGCGACCAAGGCGGGCGGTATGGCGCGGGGCGCAGACTTGGCGCGACCCTTGGGGCCGGCCGGCTCAACGGAGCTCTCGTGGCTTTGCTTACCGCGGGCCAACGCTGGCGCCCCTTCTCACGCCGTACGCCGGCGCTCGATCATGCGTTCGAGGGGCTGTCATGGTAGTGTCGTCGAGGGATGCTTGCCAATGGGCGGCTTGACGGTCGGCTGGCGGGAGGAATAATGGCAAGGGAGCGTCGCAACCCGCTGATTCGGAATTGGTTAGCGCAAATCCGCGTCGCGGACGCACCGGAGATGCCGGCGCCGGCGCCGGTGCCCGGGCGCTGACGGCTCGGTACAAAGCCGCCGCTGGCGCAGCGCCGATAAACTGAGGGGATCGCGTCCTGGCCGGGCTCGGCCGCTGGGAGAAGGCATGTTTCGTGCGGGACTGATCGGAACGTTGGTGTTGTCGCCGGGCTTGATCGCCATCAGCGACGGGTGCTTTCCGCTGATCAACCTGAACGACCGGCCGCCGCGCGGCACGGCGACGACGCTGGCGATCGCGTTCCTGGCGCCCACGCAGTCGCGGTCGGTGCCGATCGGGTCGGCGGTTCCGATCGAGTGGACGGCGACGAACCTGGGTGATGACGAGGCGATCGTGACGATCGTCGTGGAGCGGCGCTCGGACCTGGCGCAGAGCGTGGTGGCGGGCGGAATCCGCCTGGTCGGCGGCGGGCTGACGCAAACGACGCACTGGGACACGGGCTCGTACGTGAACGGTGAGTACACGATCCGGGCGCGGATCGAGCGCGGCGGACTGCTGCGCGAGGCGACGGCGGACGGGCGCATCACGGTGAACGAGCGGCCGGAGTTCGAGTTCACGGAGCCGACCGAGGACACGACGTTCGACGTCGACCCGAACTCGGACGCGCAGATCATCATCCGCTGGCGCTCGCGCGACCTGGACGACAGCGCGACGGCCAAGGTCGGGCTCGACACCGACGAGGACCATGAGAGCGGCAACGAGCTCGAGCTGGTGACGCGCACGCTCGCCAGCGAGCTCGTCTTCGACTCGTTCCGCTTCGTCGGAAACGACGGCTCGGGCGGGCCCGTTCCGGAGGGGACATACTTCGTCTATGCGCTCGTCGACGACAAGATCAACCCCAAGCTCAGCGTGCGCGCCCAGGGTCGCATCGTCATCCCCGAGCGGCCCGAGGAGCCCGAGCCCGTCAAGCTGGAGATCACCGAGCCGCCCGGCGACCGCGGCTTCCTCGAAACCGACGCGCCGCTGGAAATCGTCTACACGATCGACGAGGCTGATGACGTGCTCGTCGACCTGCGGATCGACCAGGACGACAACCACGCCAACGGCAACGAGATCACCATTCTCGCCGACCGGCTGATCAAGCCCGAGACCAAGGAAGACCGCTTCCAGTGGAACGGACGCGACGTCAACGGCGCGCTTGTGCCGCGCGGCATCTATCGCGTGCTGCTGGTCGTCAACCGCGGCGACGGCAGCCCCGAGACCGTCGAATCGCGCGGCTTCATCTTCCGCCGGGCCGCCACCGGCCAGCCGCTGATTTCGCTGCTCACACCGGCGACCAACACGACCGTGGACGCGGGCTCGCTGGTGAACATCACCTGGCGCGACGACACGGGCGTTCCGGACCAGGAGGCCGACGACCCGAACGCCCCGCTGATCCGGCTGGCGATCGACGACGACCCGAACCCGCTGCCGGCGCACGAGGACGGCGAGGCCGAGACCACGATCCTGAGCAACCGCAACGCGGTCGGCGACGGCGTGCAGGACACATTCCTGTACACGATCCCGCTGAGCCTGAACCCGGGCACGTACTACATTCACGCGTACATCGGCCGTCCGGGGCAGGGCGACTTCGAGACCACCTCGACGCTGGCCGGAAGGATCATTGTGCGCGATCCGAACAGCCAGTAGCGGCGCGCGAATGCGCCGCGGGCTTTGTCCGTCGGCGGTAGAATCCGCGGATGAGACCAACCCGGCAGATCGAGGAGCCGCAGATGGTGGACCTACTCAAGCAGGCGTTTCTCGTGGGCGTCGGCCTGGCCGCGATGACGCGCGACCGCGTCGAGCAGTACGCCCGCGATCTGGCCGACAACGCCAAGCTCTCGGCGGACAAGGGGCAGGAGTTCGTGAAGGAAGTGATGGGGCGCGCCGAGAAGGCCCGCAGCGACATGGAAGCGCGCGTGCAGGCGGCGGTGAACGACGCCCTGCGCAAGACGGACCTGGCGACGCGCGACGACCTGGCGCAGATCGTGGCGCGCGTGGACGCGCTGGAAAAGAAGCTCGCCGGACACTCGTAACGCGAACGCCCCGCGCGCCCATCCCCATCCGCGCCGATCCGAGCCGCGCCCGCAAGGAAGCGGTTGCGCCGGATGAGCCGCCGGTGCGCGACGAAGCCTTGGGCCCGTCTTTGTCCGTCCGCGCGCTACCTCCACGCGCTCCACGTTCGCAATGCGAACCGTCAGGACATGCGCTTGCGCTCGCGGCTCCTACGCGCCTCGCGACTCGCGCCTGCTTGCGCTCGCGGCTCGTACGCGCCTCGCGACTCGCGCCCGCTGGCGCTCGTGGCTTCCATCCCCTGCGATTACTCGCAGCCGTTCCCGTACGCGCTCAGGAGAATGCCCAGGTCCGCCTGGTCGGTGATGCCGTCGCCGGTGAAGTCCCCGTTCGCCGAGACGCCGTACGCCGCGAGGAGCTGGCCGAGGTCGGCCTGGTCGACGCAGTCGTCGCCGGTGAGGTCGCCGACCGGCGCGATCTTGACGGAGAAGCGGTAGCCGTCGCGGCCGTCGGCGGGGCGGACGGTCGGCAGCTCAAGGAGGAACAGGTCGTAGTTGCTGGGAAGCATCCAGCGTGTGCCGACGGCCGGCGCGTTGAGGACGCCCTGCGGCACGGCCTCGAGCGTGAGGAACCAGCGGCGGCTCGTGGACGGGTGCAGGTTCGGGTGAGGCTGCATGCCGAAGATCATGGTCTCGGGCTCGAAGAAGTCCGACGCCCAAACATAGACCGGCTCCCAGGTCTTGGATTGGTCGATGGGCACGCCGGAGCGCAGGTCGTGCCTGTAGAAGTCGGTCGGGCCGGTCCAGCCGTTGACGCCCTGCTCGTGGTAGACGGCGGCGTAGCCCTCCTCCTGGGAGAAGAAGGGGAAGTCAAGCGCCGGGTCGTAGTCATCGGTGCCCGCCGGGTGAGCGCCAAGGTGGCCGGCATTGCAGCCGCAGCCCTCGGGGCCGAAGGCGTAGCGGTAGAACCAGTAGTCGCTGGCGAGCGCGGCCTGGGCTAGGCAAAGGAGCGCGAGCGCGCTGCTGACAATGGCTCTCATCGTTCTCCTCCTCCAAGGCAAAGCGATTTGTCGCCCGAATGCGAAGTATAGCCGATCGGGGCCGGGCGTGAAAGACGGATAGTACGATGTGGGACACCAGGGCCGGAATGCTGCCCTGTGCTCCGGGGCGCCGCCGGCGGCTTTTCACGCAACGCCTACGATCTTCCGACACTTACAGTGTGCGCGCGCCGCCGCCGGCAGTTTCTGCGCCGCCGGAATGCCCCCGGGCGGGCGGATTCCGCGGCCACGGCGCGGCTTGCTTCCTGAGGCCGTTGCCGCAGCGGAGCGCCTGATTGACGACTCCCGAGAAACCTTCCCTGAAACCGGGGCGCCACGCGCCCCCCGCGCCGCCGGAGCCGGGCCCGCGCGCTACACCGTCCCCGCGAGGGCCCGATATGCTGCACGACCCGGGCGCTGGGCCGCTCAGGCGCTCGCTGGCAGCCGTCGTGGTCTTTGTTCTGCTGAGCGGCGCCGGCCTGAGCCTGGTTTGGGTGCTCGTCCCGCCGCTGTATCGCGCTGTCGCGAGCCTTGAGTTGCAGCCGGTCGCCAATGGAGACGCGCCGTCGACGACGTGGCTGCACGCGCGGCGGATGACGTCCCCCGGGGTGCTGGCGGCGGTCGCGAATCGCGCGGACGTGCGCGAGAGCGGCGCCCTGGGCAGGGGAAGCACCGCGGTCTCATGGTGGCCGCGCCGCTCGGCGCACGAGAGACTCGCCGGCGCGCTGCTCGCCAGGCCGGGGGACGCGCCCGGCGTGATCGAGGCCGAGGTCGTGCTCGACGACGCGGCGGCGGCGGCGCTGCTCGCCACGGCGGTGGTGGAGGAGTACGCCCGGCGATTGACGGAGTCGGCGGGCTCGCAGCCGGCGCCAAGCGCGCCGGACCGTTCGCGCGAGGAGGCGGCGCTGCGGGCCGAGCTGCGCGCGTTGCAAGGCGAAGTCGACGAGCTTCGACGGCGGCTGCGCGTCATCAGCCCGCAGGAGCTGATCACGCGGCTGCGCCTGGGGATCGAAGAGCTGCTCCGGCAGCGCGACGGGATCGAGCTTGAGCTTGCGGACGCACGGGCGCGGCTGGCGCAGGCCGAAGCGGAGCCGGCCCCAAGCGGCCCGACGAGCCGACCCGCGGCCCGCGCCTACGGGCAGGATGCCGAGTGGCGCCGCCGGGCCGCCGCGCTGGAAGAAGCCCGCGGCGAGCTCGAGGCCGCGCTCGCTCATTTCGGCGAGCAGCACCCGCGCATCGTCGCCGCCCGGCACACGATCCGGCAGCTCGAAGCGGCGCTCGAGCAGCGCACGCGCGAGCTCGACGCGCGCCAGGTGGCCGGCGGCGAGGAGGCAACCCTCGATGCGCGGGGGTCGGCGGTGGTGCTCAGACAGCGGATCGACCAGCTCACCGCGAAGCACGCGTCGCTCGATGCGCTCATCGCGCGCCGCTCGCGCGAGCTCAACGACTCCTTCGAGGCCGCCGAACAATTGTCGGGCAAGCTCAGCCGCATCGACGAAGTGCGGGCCGAGCTCGACGCGATCGTCCGCGAACGCGCCGAGCCCGTCTCCGCGATCCCGCCGGCGGACGTCGTGCGCGCCATTATGCCCGCCTATCCGCCCGAGCGGCCCGACGAGCGGCGGCGGCAGGGCCTTTCGATCATCGTGCTCGCGGTCGCGGCGATCGTGGCGGCGCTGGTCGGCGTCAGGCGGCCGCGCCGCATCGCCGCTGGTGCGCCCGTCAGCCCGGCGGCCGGAGCGCCTCTTGCATCGGGTTCACCGCTGGGCGATGAGCGCCGCCGGCCTGCGCCGTTCCGCGGGCAGCTTCCGTTGAGAGCCGAATCGGGCAACGGGCGAAGCGACGCCGAGGAAGCGGCGGCGATCCGCTACATCCGCGACGCGTTGCTCGAGCGGCTGGCCGACGGCCATTCAACGGTGATCACCGTGACCAGTGCGGCCGCCGGCGCGGGCAATACGACCGTGGCCACGTTGCTGGCGCGCAGCCTGGCCGCGGCGGGCTGCCGCTTGCTGCTGGTGGATGCGAACCCGCACCGGCCGGCGGTGACGCTGCGGCTCGGCGTGCCGGAAGCCGGCCAGGATCTGCTGTCCGCCCTGAGCAGTGCATCGCCGCTTGAGTTCGTGCGCAAGACGCAGACGACCGGTCTCGACGTGCTGGGCCTGGCCGCGCCGCTGGGACCGGGGGATACGGCGCTGCTCGCGGCGAAGGTGGGCACGCTGCTTGCCCGGCTCTGCGAGAGGCACGAGCTGGTGCTTGTCGACGGGCCGCCGCTGCCGGGCGACCCGGTCGCGCTCAGCCTGGCGTGCGAGAGCGACGCGGTGATCTTCGTCGCGCGGGAGGGGCACTGTCTGCGGAGCGATATCGCCGAGGCGCTGGCGGCGCTGCGCACGCTCGGCGCCCGCCTCGCCGGAACGGTCTTCAACGCCACCACGGCCGGGGCGGTGGGCGCCCCGTCCTGAGGCGCGGCGTCAGTTGTGGCCGGGTCTCGTGAGCTGGACGACCTGCGGCGGCGTTACGACAAGGCCCATGCCGCGCCCGCGCTCGCCGCTGCTCCTCACGCCGTCTTCGGTGACGATGCGCTGGATCGCCATGAGCCCTTCGAGGACGGTTTCGGGCCGTGGCGGACAGCCGGGCAGATAGACATCAACCGGGACAAACTGGTCGATGCCCTGAATCACCGCGTAGGTGTCGAAGACGCCGCCGGAAGACGCGCAGGCGCCCATCGACACGACCCACTTGGGCTCGGCGATCTGCTGATAGATGCGTTGGAGCACGGGCAGCATCTTCATGACGACGCGGCCGGCGACGATGAGCAGGTCGGCCTGGCGCGGGCTGAAGCTGGGTCGCTCGGAGCCGAAGCGGGCGATGTCGTAGCGGCTGGAGGCGGTCGCCATGAACTCGATGCCGCAGCAGGCCGTGGCGAAGGGCATCGGCCAGAGACTGTTCTTCCGGCACCAGTTGATGCCGTGCTTCTTGATCATGTCGACGGCGTAGTCCAGCCGCGTCGTCGAGAAACCCGGCCCGGGTCCGGCGTCGGTGCCCGTCAATCCCACTGGAAGACCCCCTTGCGCCACTCGTAGACGAAACCGGCCGCCAGCAGGAAGAAGAAGAATCCGACCGAGGCGGCGAGGAAGCCCGGACCATAGCCGAGCGACTCGAAACCGGCCACGTCGGCGATCGAGCCCTGCGCGACCTTCAGGAACAGCACCGCCCACGGGTACAGAAAGATGATCTCGACGTCGAAGACCAGGAACAGGACCGCAACGAGATAGAACCGCACGTTGAAGCGGCGGCGGGCGTCGCCGATGGGATCGACGCCGGATTCGTAGGGGATGTCCTTGACCGGACCGCTGCGGCGCGGGCCGATCAGGTGCGAGGCGGCGAGGATGGCGCCGGCGATGAGCACAAGCGCGGCGAGCAGGATCGCAACCGGGGCGAATTCGGCAACGGCGAGCACACGCGCTCCTTGCATCCAGCGGGCGCCGGCCCGCTGGTCCTACAGGCCCGCGATTATAGCGCCGGAGGGCCCGCTCGGGGAGGGGAGGCGGCGCCAACGGCTTCAACCGGCGGCCAGCGGGCTCAGGGCGGCGGGGAGGCGAGGCTTGAGAGCGCGCCCTGGCGGGCGCAGAGGGCTGCCGGTTGCGGCCCAGGCGGTTATAATCTGTTGGTTCGCGAGGGCGTCGCCGGCTGCGCCCGTCTGGAAAGGCGCGCGGCCGCGGTCGGGTTGTGCGCCGGATCACGGGAGACCAGTCATGCGGATGGTATTGCTGCTGCCGGTTCTACTGGGGTGCATGCTGGCCGGAACGCGTCCGGTGCTGGCGGACCTGGAGAAAGGGACGTATGCGCCCGATCTGGAGGCGAAGGACTGGTACAACGCGGAAGAGCCGCTGTCGCTGAAGGACATGCGCGGGCTGGTGGTCGTGCTGTACTTCTGGGTCTCGTGGCATCGCGGCGGCGAAGTCGCGATGAAGGAGATCAACATCGTCCACAACCACCGCGTCCTCGGGCGGAACATGGGGGTGATGTGCATCGGCGTGACGGACGCGGCCCGCAGCCAGGTCGAGCGCACGCTCAAGCAGGAAAAGGCGACCTTCCCCGTGGCGCTGGAGTGCAAGGCGTACGAGGAGTACCGCATCGAGTCGTTCCCGCGCTGCGTGGTGATCGACCCGCACGGAAAGATCCAGTACTCCGGCGAGCCGACCGAGGAGGTCGTGCGCGTGATCTTCGACATCCTGGCCGACACGCCGCCCAGCCGCACGCGGCCGAGCGAAGTGATCGTGGTGCATCGGCGGCTGGAGGAAGCGCGCAACGCGCTGCGCGACCGCGACTTCCGCCGGGCCTTCGTGGCGGCGCGCGAGGCGTACGAGCACGCCGTGACGGGCGACCCGCTGAAGGCCAAGTGCCAGGACATGCTCGAGCTGATCGACATGATCGGCCGCGACAAGCTGAGCGAAGCCGAGCAGATGGTCGACGACAAGAACTACGACAAGGCGGTCAGCAACCTGCGCTGGATCGTACGCACCTTCCAGGGCGCGGAGATCGCGCGCGACAGCCGCAAGCGGTTGCAGAGCCTCAAGAATCAGTACGACGAGGTCGCCAAGATCATGACCGGCAACACGCGGCTGGTGGAAGCCGCGAAGCTGCTGTCCACGGCGCGCGAGCGCATCATCGCCCAGGACTTCGGCGCCGCCTACGACGCCCTTCAGAAGATCAAGAGGGACTGTCCGGACACCGAGGTCGTCCCGATTGCCGAGGGCATTCTGCAACGCATGCAGGCCCAGACCGCGGTGGCCGCCATCCTGCGCGACCACATCGCCAAGGGCGAGTGCGAAACGCTGCTGGCCCAGGCCCGCACCGCGATCGCCCGCGGCCGGCGCCAGGACGCCGAAGGGTATCTGCGCAAGATCCTCGACGGCTATCCGAACACGCGCTACGAGCGCGAGGCCGTCGATATGCTGAAGACCCTGCGCTGACCAGGCCCGCGCCGCCGGCCTCGAACGCCCGCCGCCGCGCACGGCCCATCGGCGGCGGCCGGCGCCCGCTGGAGTCTGTCAAGGAATGTCGAGCAAGGACCCGTACGAAATCCTCGGTGTCAGCCGCACCGCGTCTCAGGACGAAGTGAAACGCGCCTACCGGCGGCTCGCCAAGGCGCATCACCCCGATCGCAACCCCGGCAGCAAGGTCGCCGAGCAGCGCTTCAAGGAGATTCAGGCGGCGTACGAGGTCCTCGGCGACCCGCAGCGCCGGGCGCAGTACGACCGCTTCGGCGCCGGCGGACCAACGCCCGAGTTCCGCTCGTGGTCGCCGCGCGGCGACGATGACGCCGTCGGCGTCCATTTCGGCTTCGACTCTCTCGGCGACCTCGGCAGCATCTTCGAGCAGTTCTTCCGCCGCGGACCGCAGGGCGCCGCCGGCTACACGGCGCGGACGGGGTCAACGGCGGCCCGCGGAGGCGACGTGGAGCACAGCGTGGAGGTCAGCTTCGAGGAGTCGATCCGGGGAACGACGCGCGAGGTTCACCTGCGTGGGGCGGACGGCACGTCGGAGCGGATCGAGTTCCGCATCCCGCCCGGCGTCACCGACGGGCAGCGGATCCGCGTGCGCGGCCGTGGGAACCCCGGGCCCGGCGGCCGCGGCCACCTGATCATCGTCTGCCGCGTCCGGCCGGATGCGCACTTCCGCCGCGAGGGCCGCGACCTCGTCGTCGACCTGCCGGTGAGCTTCCCGCAGGCGGCGCTGGGCGGCAGCGCCGCGGTGCGGACGCTGGACGGTCCGGTGCGCATCAAGGTGCCGCCGGGCGCCACCAGCGGCACGCGCCTGAGGCTGCGCGGCAAGGGCGTGCCGGACCCGCGCGGCGGCGAGCCGGGGGACCTTTACGCGGTGGTCCAGGTGACCGTACCGCGCGAGTTGTCGGAGACGGCGCGCGAGCTGATCCGCCGGCTGGAGGCTGAACTGGAGCCGCGCGTGCGCGCCGGGGCCGAGGCGAAATGAGGACGTGCGCGATACCCGCGCTGCTGGCGTTGACGCTCGCCACCGGCGCCCTGCCGGCGTCGGCGCCAACGAGCGCGCCCACGACGCAGCCGGTGAGCGCCGCTGGTGCGGCGGCGACCCGGCTGGAGCGCGAGAAGCGGCTCGTGCTCCTGTACCTGGTGCTGGCGACGGCGGCGGTGGGACTGCTGGCCTTCCTGGGAATCTCGTACGTGCTGATGCGGATTCTGCGGCGCGCTCTGCCGGCGAAGCGCGCTCCACGGGCGTCTATCTACGTTGACGCGTGGTCCAACTATCGCCTGACGTCGGAGCAGATCGACCAGGCGACGCGCGAGCCGGACGACGGCGAGGCTCCGGGCCCGAAGCCGGGGGCCGGTTGAGAGGGCGAAACGCCGGAGGATTCCTGGCATGTTCACCGCGACACGACCCCCGCGTTCCGCCGGCGCCATCGAGCGCTTGTACGTGCTGTGGCTCGTGAGCACGCTGGTGCTGCTGATGCTCGTCGTGGCACTGGCCGTGTTTGGCGCCAGCGTCGTCGAGCGGCAGGGAAGGGCGCTGCGCGAACTCGCCGCGCGGCAGGGCGCCGTTGAGCAGCAGCTCGCCCGCCGCGTCGCCGCCCCGCCTGCGCCCCAGCGCGAGCTCGCGCCCCAGACGGAAGCGGCCGCGCCTTCTCCGGTGACTGTGCCGTCGGCGCCGGCGCGCGAAGCACCGCCCCCGCGGGCGGACGCCGCGGGAGAACCGCCGGCGGCGCTGACCAGCAGCGTCGTCGACGCGCGGCTCGACCGCGTGCTGCGGCCCGGCCGGGACCAGTTGTATGAGCTGGTGGATGAGCGCGCCGCGCGCGAGTTGCTGGCACAGGCCACGCTGCCGGAGCATTCGGCGGCGCTCAGCGGCGCGGTGCATGCGCGGCTGGCGGCGCTGGCGGCGCTGCTGCGAGACGATGCCCTGGCCGAGTTGCTCGCCTTCGGCGCCGAGGAGCGCGGAACGCCGCCCGTGGCCTTTCTCCAGATCGTCGGCCGGCGCCGCCTGCTCGAAGGCCGCGTGGAGGAAGCCCGCGCGCTGGCGTTTCAGCTCTGGCAGCTCACGCCGCGATCCCCCGCCGCCCAGCTCCTGGCGGCCGAGGCGCTGATGGCGCCCCCGGAGACCGCGCCGGCGGAGGCCGACAGCCTGCTGGATCAACTGGCGCACGCGCCGCGGTTGTCGGCGGGTGAGCTGGGGCGGCTGGGACAACTGGCGGTGCGGCTGGAACGCTGGGACGTGCTTCGGCGCGTGGTCGCGGACCTGGCCGAGGTGGACGGCGCGAGCGGCGAGTTCGACCTGCTGCGGGCGATTGCCGCCATTCATGAACGCAAGAACGTCGAAGCGCTGGCCATCCTGGAGTACCTGCGCGAGCAGAACCCGGCGGATTACGACGTGAACCTCTGGCGCGCCGTGGCGCTGCTGAACGCGCGCTCCTTCGAGGCCGCGCGGCAGACGCTGGAGGCCCTGCCGCCGGACGCGCCGCGGCCCGAGGGCTGGTACTGGAGGGGAATCCTGGCGCTGCGGCGCGGCGACGCGGATGGAGCGGCGCGGTTTCTTCAGGCGGCACTGACGGTGGACGCGCGCTACGCGCCGGCGTACGAGGCGCTGGCAGCCCAGGCCCTGGAGCGGCAGGACGTGACCGCCGCCGTCCAGCACCTGGACCTGGCGACGCGCGCCGCGCCGCGCCGCGCCTCCGCGTACTTCCTGTTGTCGCTGGCATTCGCGAAGAGTTCGCGCAAGGATGACGCCGCCGCGGCGTTGCGCCAGGCGCTGGCCCTGGATGTAGACCTGCTGGCGACGGCGCGGGCGACGGAGGTTCTCACGCGGCTGTTCTCGGAGGATGAGCTGGCCGCTCTGGCCACGCCCGCGAGCGCACCGGCGACGACGGTGCCCGCGGGTGCCGCGCCGGGCGGACCGGCGCAGTAGCCGGCGGACTGCGAGCGCACCGGGCAGGAGGCAGGCCATGCGCGTCGACCCGAGCACGTTGCCGGTTCCGCAGGAGTTCGACCTGCGCTGCCCGCGATGTGAATACCCGCTCCGCGGGCTCACCGAGCATGTGTGTCCCGAGTGCGGCGGGCGCTTCGACCCGTCGGCGCTGGTGCGCCCGTGGTCGCGATTGAGGCGGCCGCGCTTCAACGGCAGCGAGCTGCCTTTGCCCGATTTCGGACTGAACTGCCACCATTGCGGCGAAGCGCTGGCGGGGGCGGCGCGGCGGGCGTGCCCGGCGTGCGGCGAGCCGTTCGACCTCGAGGCGCTGCGACCGAAGGAGGCCTTTGCACCGCTCGACCCGCAGCACCTGGGTGGGCTGCCCGCGGCGATCGTCGAGATGCTGCTCGCGGATGAGCAGATTCCGCACATCGCTCACGAGGGCAAGACGGCGGTCGATCACTACGCCGGGACGCAGTCGGTGGGGCCGCGGGCGCTGGGTGTGCGGCTGATGATCGCCAGCGAGTTCTTCTTCGACGTGCTGGAGCTGCTGGCCCGGACGCGGCGCGAGATTTCCGCCCAGCGAGAGCATGCGGATTCCGCATGGACGTGCCGCGCGTGCGGCGAGGAATCTCCGGGCAACTTCGAAACCTGCTGGAACTGCGGCGGCGAAAGACCTTCCGGCGTGTGATGGCTGGCGGCCCTTTCAGCCGCCCGGACGGCGGCGGGCGGAGAGTGCGCCGGTGACGAGCAGCATGGCCGGCAAGGCGCCCAGGCCGCAGGGGGCGGCGGCGTTGATCCCGCTCACGGCCGGCGCGCCGGCGGGTTCGTCACTGGGCGGCTCCGGCGCGGGCGGCAGGGGACCGACGTAGCGGATGCGGACGATGCGCCCGGTATGGAACTCGGAATAGAGCAACGATCCATCGAGGTCCTGCACCAGGTCGACCGGGCCGCCGTCGAGTTCGAGCAGCAGCGAGTGCCGCGTGACCCGGTCGCCGTTGAGTTCGAGGCGATAAAGGCGGTTGAGCACGAACTCGAGGTGCAGCAGGTTGCCGATCATCTGCGCGGGGAACTGCCGCCCGGTGTAGTACACGGCGCCGGTAACGGCCTGGCCCTGCTCGTGGTAGGCGAAGACCGGCTCGCGGTAGCCCGCGATGCTGCCGAGCACGCTGTAGCCTTCGTAGAGCGGCCAGCCGCAGTTGTCGCCGGCGTAGACGACGTTGATCTCCTCGCGCCGCGCGCCCCCGTCGGAGCCGACGTCAAGCACGAAGGCGCGGCCGTCCGGCGCGAAACAGAAGCGAAACGGGTTGCGCAGGCCCAGCGCGTAGATGGCGCGCGGCGTGCCGGTCGGCGTGCGGAAGGGGTTGTCTTCGGGCGTCGAGCCGTCAGGATTGATGCGGCAGAGCTTGCCCGACAGCGTGCCGAGGTCCTGCGCGTTCGAGGCGATCCCGTTGTCGCCGATCGAGAAGTACAGCTTGCCGTCGGCGCCGAAGCCGAGCCCGCCGCCGGAGTGAATCGTCCCGGTCGTCGGCGGCTTGTCGCGAATGACGGTCTGGTCGACGCCGATGCCGCGCGCGTCAGTGAAGCGGAAGATGCGCTGCTCGACCGGCGAGACGGAGGCGAAGGCGTAGACGTAGCCGTTGCGGGCGAAGTTCGGGTCGATGGCGATGCCCAGCAGGCCGTTCTCGCTGTCGGTGTGCACGGTGAGCACGGCGAAGGGCTCGGGTCGCAGGACGCCGTCCTCGACAATGCGGATCGTCCCGGCCTTCTCGGTGATGAACAGGCGGCCGTCGGGTGCGACCGCGAGCGCGACCGGCTGCGAAAGGCCGGCGGCGTAGAGCGATCGCTCGAAGTCCTCAGGCGGGATGTCCTGCGCGGCGGCGGTGAAGGCGAAGGCAAGCCCCAGCCCGGCCGCGAGAACGGCGCAGCGGCCCAACGGCCGAAGGGCCTTCCCGCTGCCGTCGCGGGACGGCGGTCCGGATGCAGGCGTTTCGCTGTCGCTCAACATGACGGATGAGACCATGCCCCCAGTCGGAGCCGACGCCCCGACTCGAAACAACGCCGGACACTATCGGAAGAGCGCCCCGCCGGTGCTTGAATCGAACGACTCGCCCGGCAGGCTGAAGATCGGCGCGGGGTCGAAGCCGAGCCAGTCGCGGATGCTCGCCGAGAACACGGCGCGGAAATCGACGTAGTGCGGCAGGTTCCCGCGGTTCAGGTCGCTGCTGGTGACGCGCTGCCCGAACAGGCCGGGGTTCACGCCGGGGCCCGCGAGAATCATGTGTCCGCCGTGGCCGTGGTCCGTTCCCGGGCTGCCGTTCTCCTCGTTTCGGCGGCCGAACTCGCTGTAGAACAGGACGCAGGTGCGTTCCCAGATGCCCATGGCCTTGCAGTCGTCGACGAACTGCCGGAACTGCGCGTCGAGCGACGGAAAGAGCTGCGCGTTGGCCTCGGCCTGGTTGCCGTGCGTGTCAAACCCGCCGTATTCGAGCTTGATGATCTGCGTGCCGAGGCCGGCATAGGCGAGCATGGCGGCGCGGAAGAACTCGCCGCGGGCGGGCCCGGAGGAGTTGAAGCTCTGCGTGCGCTCGCGGATCTCGGCGCCGATCTCGTCGATATGGCGATAGGCGTCGAGGACCTTCTGCTGGGCGTCGGTCTGGCCGGTCTTCAGGCGCGCCAGGCGGCCGAACGCCTCCTGCGCGGCCTTGTGATAGGTCTTGTCCGGATAGCCGTAGTTCCGCGGATCGCCGATCTTGCGCGTGTCCAGCACGCCGTAGGGCTCGTCGAAGTACGTCTTCCGCAGGCGCTCGTACCAGCGCACGTTGGCGGCGGGGCTGGCGCCGAGATTGCGCACGCCGAACTCGTAGATTTCCTGGCTTTCGAAGTGCGAGCCGTTGGAATCCGGGTAGGCGACCTGCTGGACGATGGCGAGCTGCTGCTGCTGGTAGAGCTCGCTGTAGAACTGGAACTGCTTGTTGATGCCGTACTCGGGTTGATCGGGCAGGGGGTCCACGTCGGCGGCCTTGAGCGCAAGCTGCGGGCGCTTGGCCTGGTAGACGCTGTTGCTGAACGGCGCCAGGAAGCTCAGCGCGTCGAGCCCGCCGTTGAGCTGGCACAGCACCAGCAGGTTGCCCGTGCCCTGGCTGCTGGCCCCGTAGGTCGAGGCCACCAGCCGCAGGATCGGATCGGCGCAGGCCAGGGCCGCGAACGCGCCGCCGCTGCGCAGCAGGAACGAACGCCGACTCACTTCCACGCATTCCTTGCATTCGTACGACATGGCGGGCACTCCTGAATGACGGTCTCCGGATCGACGCGGCCGCGTCAGCGCGTGATGACGCGCTCGTCCATGGCCATCAGCCGGATGACCTCGAACACATGACTGGGCTGCTGGTTCGGGTTCAACAGGTGAAACGCGCGGTGCCCGTTCTGGTCGAGCACCTCGATGTAGATCTCGCGCTCGGCTGCGGTAAGCGGCAGGTGAAAGGCGCCGGCCAGCGCGTCGACGATCTGGCCACGCACCTCGCGCTCCGTCCAGTTGCTCGTCGGCGGCAGCAGGTGGTAGGGCAGCCGCGGGTAGCGCGCGTCGCCGTACTCCATCGTGCGGCCCAGGGCGTTGGCGCGGCTCATGACCCACTGATCCTGGAGCCAGTGCTCGCCCTCGGTCCAGCCTTCGACGCCCGGGGGGTTGAGCAGCTCCTGGCCGGCGTCGCGCAGGTCGTTGACGAGCCGGTCCATGACGTAGCCCTGCGAGTCCTCGCTGTGAATGTGCATCGAAAGCGTGCGGGCGACGCCGACGTAGTGCTCGACGGGCGAGCTGATCTGATTGAAGCGCGCCGCGGGAGAGAACAGCGCCTGCGACGTGAGGATCTTCCGCACCAGCGGTCGGATCTGCCAGTTGGCTGCGACCAGGACATCCGCCAGCTCCTGCACGACGGCGTCAGAAGGATGCTCGTGCACGAGGAAGACGAACAGATTGCGGGCGACGTAGCGCGAGGCCTCGGGCTGCGCCAGGGTCAGGTCGGTAATGCTGACGTAGTTGTAGTTCTGGGGCGCCGGGGCACGTCCCGGAAAGACCAGCTTGTCGGTCTCGTCGTGGTTGTACAGGTCGAAGATGGGGCGCGGGTCCATGTTGTGCTCATACAGCAGCGTGATGCCCGTAAAGGCCCGCGCCCCCTCCTGGATGTCCGCCTCGACGTACACCGTGTCGCGGCCCAGCGTGAACAGCTCCCAGAACTCGCGGCAGTAGTTCTCGTTCGGGTTCGTCTTCGGGCTGTCCGCGCCGTCGAGCCACAGCAGCATCAGCGGATCAAGCGTCAGTTCGAGCAGGAACTGCCGATAGTTGCCCAGTGCATTCCGCCGCAGCATCATCCAGTGCTGGTAGGGCAGGTTCCGCTCGCGGTAGTCATTGGCGACGCGCGCCGACGTCGCGAACCGGTCGTGCCAGAACATCGCCATGCGCTCGTGCAGGATGTTCGGCGACTCCATCAGGTACACCTGCCAGCGCTTGCGGATGTCCTCTTCGTACGACTCGGCCAGCGCGACGGCTTCGCTGGCCGGCGGCGTGTACGCCAGCAGCGCGTCCACCGTCGCCGAGAGGCCGCGGGCCACGGCGTCGTCGACGTCGCGACTGGTCGCGCCCAGCGACGTGCGCCGGAGCAGGTGGTACGCCTCCTCGCTCGTCAGGGTGTCGCGGTAGGCCGAAACGCGCTGCGCATCGCCCGAGAACTCACCATCGAACGACTGCGTCGGCGGCGTGCCGGACGGCGGCGAGGTCCCGCCGGTCGGGCCGGGATCATTCCCCGAGACGATTCCGCCTCCGGGGCCGTTGTCGGAGACGGTGGGATCGGTGGGGCAACCACCGGCGAGGGTCAGCAGCGCGAGTGAACCGCCGAGCAGCGTGTAGCGAAGGGAGCGCATCCGGGACACCCTTGTGCAAGCGCGCGGACCCGGAGGAGTCGATGCCAGTCCGGTCGACCGCGGCGAAACAGGGAAGCGGCGTGTATACCTCGCGCGGCCCGAAACCGCGCACGGACATGGCCTAGCCTTCCAATGGTTTGGAAAGAGAGCAAAACCCGGGGTGGTTTCGCCAACGGGTTGGCCGTTACGGCCCGGAAAAATGCGCGAAAATCTTCGGAGGAGGGTGGAAGAAACCGCGTATATACGGATGGAACCCGGTGTGTCGGGTCCGTTCGATCAAGATGAACTTCGCACGGAGACTGAGCCATGATGCGCGCTGTCGCAGGCACGATTCTGGGTTGCTTCGCCGCTTCCGCCACCCTCGCGAACGACTTTGACATGAGCTGGTTCACCGTCGATGGCGGCGGAGGAACCTCCACCGGCGGCGTTTTCCAGTTATCGGGCACCATTGGCCAGCCCGACGCCGGCGTGATGAGCGGCGGCAGTTTTGAGCTGGTCGGCGGCTTCTGGTCCATACCACAGAGTGCGCCGACGCCGTGTCCGGGCGACCTGACCGGGGACGGCAACGTCGACCAGTCCGACCTGGGCGTGCTGCTCGCCGATTTCGGCTGCAACTCTGGGCCGGGGAACTGCCCGGGCGACATCAACGGCGACGGGCTCACGAACCAGTCCGACCTCGGCATCCTGCTGGCAGCGTTTGGACTGCCGTGCCCGTGAGGTGAATCGCGGAGAGCGCCGAGTAACGAACGAAGCCGCGCGTCGACGCTACGCGGTAAGCAGGGACAGCCCGCGCAGATAGTCGAGGATGCGGCTGGCGGCGTCGCCGGGCGTCAGCCGATTGGAGTCGATGACCACCTCCGGCGAAAGCGGCTCCTCGTAGGGCGCGGAAACGCCGGTGAACTCCGGCAACTGGCCGGCGCGGGCCTTCTTGTAGAGACCCTTGGGGTCGCGCTGCTCACAGACCTCGACGGAAGCCCGTACGTACACTTCGATGAAGGGCAGCCCCGCGGCGCGGTGCGCCCCGCGCACCAGGTCGCGATCGGCGCGGTATGGGCTGATGAAGCTGGCAAACGTCAGCACGCCCGCGTCCGCAAAGAGCTTGGCGACTTCGCCGATGCGGCGGATGTTCTCCGTGCGGTCTTCGGGCGAGAAGCCGAGGTTGCGATTGAGGCCGTGGCGGATGTTGTCGCCGTCGAGCACGTAGGCGAGCCGGCCGGACTCGACGAGCAAGTGCTCCGCGGTGAAGGCGATGGTGCTCTTACCGCTGGCGCTGAGGCCGGTGAGCCAGATGGTGGCGCCGCGCTGCCTGAGCAGCGCGTAGCGCTGGGCGCGCTCGACGTGACCCTCGTGCCAGGTGATGTTGGCGGCGACCGTCTTGCTCATGGCCGCACAGTCTGATCGAACGGCGGCCGATGGGCAAGCGTCAGACGCGACGAGGAATACGAGGCGCGGTGAGGCGCGACGAGGAATACGAGGCGGGACGAGGAATACGACGCGGGGTTGAGGCGGGACGAGGAAACTCCGGAGCCGTGCGAGGAGCCACGAGGCGGTGAGAAGCACGAGGCGGTGAGAAGCACGAGGCGGTGAGAAGCACGAGACGGTGAGAAGCACGAGACGGTGAGAAGCACGAGACGGTGAGAAGCACGAGGCGGTGAGAAGCACGAGGCGGTGAGAAGCACGAGGCGGTGAGAAGCACGAGGCGGTGAGAGGCACGAGACGGTGAGAAGCACGAGACGGTGAGAAGCACGAGACGGTGAGAAGCACGAGACGGTGAGAAGCACGAGCCGCGAGCGCAAGCGAGTGGAGTGTGTGGTAGCGCAACATCGCTCCCGGGTGCGGCGCGGGTTACCCCCCTCGCTCGCGCTCGTGGCATCGTTGAGCCGCGGAGCCTGCCAGCCAAACCGCTCCTTCGCGATCGCGGCTCGGATCACCGGTGCGCTCGGCTCGGATCACGACCACGCCGGCGGCGAGAAGGCGTCCGGATGATGCTCGATGCTGGTCGCTCCGGAGTCGTCGATCACGACCGAGACGACGTCGAAGCGGCAGGGGAGGTTCTCACACCTGTGCCGGGCGACGAAGCTGCGGGCCGCGCGCCCGAGGCGGCGCTGCTTGCCGCGCGTGACGCGCTCGCAGGGGTCGAGCAGAGTCCGGTCGCTCTGCGTCTTCACCTCGACAAAGACCAGCGTCGCCCCTTCGCGCACCACCAGGTCCAGCTCGCCCGCCGCCGTGCGGAAGCGCCGCGCGATGACGCGACACCCGCGGCTGCGGAGGAAACGCTCCGCCAACTGCTCGCCTTGCAGACCAAGTTGATCGCGCGGCGTGCTCACGTTTCCGGCCGTCAACGAGTGAACCTCGGGCCCTTGGGGCGGTCGACGGCGATGGCGCGCGTCGATCGGCGCCGCTCGGCGTCAGGTCGCCGCCATCTCGCGCTGGCGCGAGCGGGCCCGCTGCTCGACTTCGGCGGCCTCGGCGACCCGACGGGCCTTCTCGGCGCGGGCGGCGGCGGCGGCCTTCTTGGCCTCCGCCGAGATGCGGCGCTCCTTCAGGCGGCGGGCCTTGCCGACGCGGTCGCGCAGGTAATAGAGCTTGCAGCGGCGGACCTTGCCGCTGCGGCGCGTCTTGATCGACGCGACCTTCGGCGAGTGAACCGGGAAGGTGCGCTCGACGCCCTCCTCACCCACAAGCCGGCGGACCGTGAACATCTCGTTCAGGCCCTGGCCGCGGCGGGCGATCACCTCGCCGATGAAGTCCTGGAGCCGCTCCTTGTCCCCCTCGACGATGCGGATCGTAACCACGACCGTGTCGCCGATGTCGAAGCTCAGGTCGGATTCGCGCTTGTACTTGGCCTCGACGGCGGAAAACAGCGGGTTCTTCATCGGAGCGCCTCACTTTCAACATGCGAGCCCGCGGCCGCGCCGCCGCATGCCGCGAGGCGGCATGCCGCACGGGCCGAAGGGCGATCATCAGATGCGTGCCCAACCGCGGGCGGGATCGCCGCCCGTTCGATCACGCGATTGGAAGCCAGTTGTCTGTTGGGATTCGTGCGATTGCTTCGGGCGGGAGCGGGGCGGCGGGCCGCGTCGATGGCCAGCAGGTCGGGCCGCCGCTCGCGCGTGCGCTGCTCCGACTGCGCGCGGCGCCAGGCCGCGATTTCGGCATGATTGCCGCCGAGCAGCACCTCCGGCACGGTCAGGCCGCGGAACGCGCGCGGGCGCGTGTATTGCGGATGGTCGAGCCGTCTCCCCTGAAACGACTCGTGCAGCGCGGCTTCCTCGTGCCCCAGCGCGCCCGGCAGCAGCCGCACGACGGCGTCGATCACCGCGGCCGCGGCGATCTCACCGCCGGTCATGACGAAGTCGCCGAGACTGATCTCAAGGGGTTGCAGCAGATCGAGAATTCGTTCGTCAAAGCCCTCGTAATGGCCGCAGATCAGCAGCAGCCGCTCATGCGTCGCGAGACGCTGCGCCGCGGCCTGGTTGAAGGTCCGGCCCTGCGGCGTGAGCAGCACGCGCAGGGCCGGTCGAGGGTCCAGGGCTTCGATCGCCGCGACGGCGTCGCACACCGGCTGGCACATGAGCACCATGCCGGGCCCGCCGCCGAAGGGCCGATCGTCGACTTTTCGATGGGGGTCGGTGGAGTAGTCGCGAAGCTGGTGCAGGTGGATATCAGCGATGCCGGCGTGCTGAGCGCGGCCAATGATGCTGGCCGTCACATGCGGCTGCAAGACCTCCGGGAAAAGTGTGAGGACGTCGATGCGCATGGCTCGTTCCGACCCGCGGAGGCCGCATTTTCCTCATTTCTTCCCGATGCCGTGGCGCTTCAGGAGCTGCCTGACGGTGTCGGTGGGCATCGCGCCGACACGGAGCCAGTGACTGATACGATCGGCGTTCAGCACGAGCTGCTGTTGGCGATCTTTGTTCTGGGGGTCGTAGACGCCGAGGTCTTCGAGCACGCGTCCGTCGCGCGGGTTTCGCTCGTCCATGGCGCTGAGCCGATAATAGGCGCGGTGGGTGCGACCCATCCTTTTCAGTCGCAGCTTGACCATGCCGTCAGTCTCCGTCGAATAGTCCGGGCCTGGAACAACCCCGCACGTCCCGGTCAGCCCCGTTCTGGACGGGCCGAGTCGTGTACTATACGGCCCTCCAAATCCGGTGCCAAGTCCCCCGCGGGCAAATTCTTGGCAGGCCTGAGAAGCGCGGAACGCGGCCTGGGGGCGACGGGACGGCCAGGCCGCACACGCGGCGCCAAAGGCCCGAAACGCTGAGCGGCCGCGACGGGGCGCCCCGCCGCGGCCGGCTCGGTCAGCGATTATCAAAGCCGATTCGGGTCCGAACCTGGCGGCGTCAGTGCGCCGGGGCCGGCTGCATCTGGGTCTTGCACGAGGCGATCAGATCGCCGGCAGCCTGGTCCAGACTGCGGGACGGCTTCCAGCCGGTCTGCTGGCTGAGGCGTGAGGCATCGCCCCAGAGGCAGCGGATCGGTCCCGGGTCGCCGCCGTTGTCGGCGGTGAAGCTGAGGTCGAGGTTGGCGGCGCGGGCGAGCGCGTGGGCGATCTCGCGCACGCTGTGATGCCGGCCGCTGCAAATGTTGTAGGTGCAGTTCGGCCGGCCGGAATCGGTCAGGCGCTCGAGGGCGTCGATGAAGTCGGCCACGTGCGTCACGTCGCGCCGGTACTCGATGTCCGCCAGGCCGCACGTGTTGCCGTGACTGCTCATGTCCCACTCGCAGAAGCGCCGGGCCAGCGCGCCGAAGAAGAACTGCTCCGGCAGGCCCGGCCCCAGCAGGCAGAACGGCCGAATCGTCGTGATGTCCAGGTGGTAGTTCAGGTAGAAGGTCTGCGCGATCGACTCGGCGGCGGCCTTGAGCGAGCCGAACGTGTCGCAGGGCTGCACGGGCGTATCCTCGGTCGCCGGCCGCTCAGGCGTGCACGCGTTGCCATAGACGTCGGCGGCGCTGATCAGCAGGACCTTGGCGCGCGGCACGGCGCGGCGGACGCCGTCAAGCACGTTGGCCCAACCGGAGACGATGGACTGATAAGCAGTGAGCGGCTCCTGGTTGGCGAAGGCGGGTTGCGAGGTGCTGGCGAGATGGACGACCACCTCGGGCTTCACGCTGGCGATGGCGCGGGCGACGCTGATGGCGTCGCTGACGTCGCAGACAAGGGCCTTGCCGAACTGTTTCTCGAAGCTGAGCTTACGGGCGCGATTCCGCACGCCTCCGACCACGAGGTGGCCGCGCTGCACGAGGTGCTGCACGAAGTGCCGGCCGACGAAACCCTCGCCGCCGGTGATGAAGTAGTTCTTCACAAGCTGCCTCCCAAGACCGCGGCTTCGCGTCAGCCTCCTTGCCCCTTCCGGTCCTTCCGGAAGGCGACCGCCGGCGAGGGGAATATCGGCATGGGCGCGGGGGTTGTTGCGTAAGTGGCCTCGGGGGCCCTGATAATGTTAGCCGGCTCGCCGGACGGGCCGTTGGGGCTGCAACCTGCGCCGCGCGGCGCGCTCTATTGGCTGCCCCAGAGGCGGGCCAGCTCGACCAGGACGCGGACCGACAGCTCCATCTCCTCGAGGCAGGCGTACTCCAGCGGGCTGTGGAAGTTGTGCATGCCGGCGAAGAGGTTCGGCGTCGCCAGCCCAAGCTCCGTGAGCCGTGATCCGTCGGTCCCGCCGCGGATGGCGCGAAACACCGGCGTGAGGCCGACGTTGCGGATGGCCTGTTCGGCGATGGCGACGGCGCGGGGCTCGCGCGCCAGGCCGTCGCGCATGTTGCGGTACTGGTTGCGCACGTCGACGTCGATGCGGCAGCCGGGGTGCTCGGGGGCGAGCGTAGCGGCGATGGCCCGCAGGATGTCGGCTTGGCGCGCGAGGTCGGCGGTTTCGAAGCTGCGCAGCAGAACGCCGAGCGTGGCCCTGGCGACGCCGCCTTCGATCACGTATGGGTGCAGGAAGCCGTCGCGCCCGCTCGTGGTTTCGGGGGCCAGCCGCTGCCAGGGCAGGCGCGCGACGAACTGGCCGGCGATGCGCAGGGCGTTGACCATGCGGCCCGTGGCGAGCCCCGGGTGAATGTTGCGTCCGGTGATCGTGACGGTGGCGCGGTCCGCCGAGAAGGTCTCAGTTTCGATCGCGCCGGCGCTCTCGCCGTCGAACGTGTAGGCGCAGGCGGCGTCGATGCTGCGCACGTCGAGCCTGTCCACGCCGCGGCCGATCTCCTCGTCGCAGGTGAAGATGATGTGGATCGGGCCGTGGAGGATGTCGCGCCGCGCGACGAGCTCCGCCGCCGCGGTCATGATGACCGCGACACCCGCCTTGTCATCGGCGCCCAGGAGCGTCGTGCCGTCGCTGGTGACGAGCGTCTGGCCGACGAGCCGCGCCAGCTCCGGCGACTCGTCCGTGCGGATCACCTTCGAGCGGTCGCCGGGCAGGACGATGTCGCCGCCGGCGTAGTTGCGATGCACGATCGGCTTGACGTCGCGGGCGGTGAACTCCGGCGACGTGTCCAGGTGCGCGAGGACGGCGATAGCGGGCGCGCCGGGTCTCGTCGGCGGGATGGTAGCGCGGACGATGCAATGCGCGTCGATGGTGGCATCGCCGAGACCGATGGCGCGCAGCTCAGCCAGCAGCAGCTTCGCGAGTTCCCACTGGCCCGGCGAGCTGGGATACGACGAGGCGTTCTCGTCGGCGGTCGTCTCGATTCGAACGTAGCGGCAGAATCGGTCGAGCAGGGTGTCCATGCGATGCGAACCTCGGCGCCCGGAGCGTCGGAACGGACTCTAGTCGATAGCGGCCGCGGGCTCCATCGCTCGTGTTCCGGGTGGCGGCCGGGGCGGCCTGGCGCGCCGCGGCAGCAACCCGCCGTAGCGCCGCAACAGGCCCTCGAGGCGCTGGCGCAGCAGGTCGGCGGCGGCCGTTTCGGGTAATCCTTCGAGCTGATCGGGCCAGATGGGTTCGCCGTAGGCGACGAGGATCGGCGCCGGGCGCGGCAGGCGGGCGCCGCGCGGCCAGGCCTCGAAGGCCCCGAAGATCAGCGTCGGGACGAGCGGTGCGCCGGCCTTGCGCGCCATCAGCAGCACGCCGCCGCGCATCGGCTGTAGCGCCCCGTCGGGCGTGCGGGTGGCCTCGGGAAAGGCGGTGACCACGGCGCCGGCGCGCAGGCGGCGGAGCGTTTCCTTGACGGCGGCGAGGTCGGCGCTGCCGCGGCGTACAGGAAAGGCGTTGAGCGCCTCGATGAGCCGGCGGAATCGTGGGGACCTGAAGAGCGTGTCGCGGGCCATGAAGTGGCACTCGCGCGGCACGGCGACCGTCGCCAGCACCGGGTCGAGGAAGCTCTGGTGATTGCAGGCCAGCACGACGGGCCCGCGCCGCGGCACGTTTCGCGCGCCGAAGACGCGCCCGCGAAACAGCAGCACAAAGCCGAGCTGGCAGAGCACGCGGCAGAAACGATACCAGGGTCTCATGCGTGGGCCGGGGAAGAGGCGTCCGCGGCCTCGGCGGCGGAGATGAGCCCGGCGCAGCGCAGGTGCCCGATCATCTGCTCGACCACCTGCTGAATCGACAGGTGCGTCGTGTCGATGCGCACGGCGCCCGCGGGCTCAACCAGCGGCGCCACGCTGCGGGCGGCGTCGGTCAGGTCGCGGCGGCGCAGGTTATCGAGCACGCCGGCGAGCGTGACGTCCTCGTTGCCCTCGGCGAGCAGCTCGTGGTAGCGGCGCTCGGCGCGCTTCTCGAGCGACGCGGTGAGGAAGAACTTCATGTCGGCCTCGGGGAAGGCGACGCTGCCCTGGTCGCGACCCTCGGTGACGAGCCGGCCGAGCCGCCGGGCGATGTCGCGCTGCTTGTCGACGAGCACCTGGCGCACGCCGGGCGAGGCGGCGATGTAGGGCGTGGAATCGTTGACGCGCATCGAGCGGATTTCTTCGGTGACGTCCTGGCCGCGCAGGGTGACGCGCACGTGCGTCGGGCGGCAATCGAGCTCGAACGGCGCGCCGACGGCCAGGGCGTAGAGCGCCGATTCGTCGCCCAGGTCGAGGCCGTCTTCAAGGGCGGCCAGCGTCACCACGCGGTACATCGCGCCGGTGTCGAGATAGGGAATGTGCAGGCGCGCGGCCAGCTTTCGCGCCGCCGTGCTCTTCCCCGAACCCGCTGGCCCGTCGATCGTGACGATCATCTTCGCCGTCCGCGCCCCGGAGCCCGCGTCGCCCACAGCCACTAGTGTAGTGCCTCGCAAATAACTGCCTGTCCCTATGCAGGGTGGGGCGGGCTTCCAGCCCGCCCGAGCGGGCAAGATGCGCTCCACCCATCGTGATACCGTCACATTTCTGCGAGGCACTACACTAGCCGCGCTCCGGTCCGCGCGACCGCTCGCCGGCCGGGAGCCGCAGCACCATGCCCGGAATCAGCACGTCGGGCGAGCTCAGCTTGTCGCGATTCAACTCGTAGATCTCGCGCCAGCGGCCGCCATCCTTCAGCGCGTTGCGCGCGATCTGCGTCAGAGTCTCACCCTCGCCGACGACGTATGTGAGCGGCGGACGCGACACGCCCGAGCCCCCGGCGGCTCCTGGCGCGGCCGCCGCGGCGCCGCTCGGGCTCGCGGGGGCCGGCTCCTCGACGGAGCGCGGCCGGCGGGCGCCGTCCGTGGCGGCCGTCGAGGGCGAGGCGGCCGGTGGGGCGGCGACTTCGACCGCCGGCAGCGTGATCACCTGGCCCTCTCTCAGAACGTCCGGGTTCATGCCGGGATTGGCGGCAGCGATGCGCGGCCAGTGCTTCTCACTGCCGAAGTGCTCGCGCGCGATGGCGCTGAGCGTGTCGCCCTTGCGGACCGTGTATGACGCCGGACCGGACGGCGCCGCCGGACGCGCACCGGCGCGATCAGCGGCGGCCGGCGGCGGATCAATCGGTGGGGTCGCCACGCTCGATGGCCCATCGGGCGTAGGCGACGGCGCGGTGCCGGAGCCGGGGGCGGCGTCGGGGCCGGTCGCCGGGGGCGAAAGCGCGGGCGGCGTGGCGCCGGTGTCGTCGTCGGGCACGAGCTGCGGGACGCGCGGAAGGTCCTGCCCGGGTGACGGCGCGGGTGGCCGGTGCTCGAACGAGTCGCGAGAAGGCTCGCCCGCGGATGGCGACCGAGGCGGTGCGGCGCGGTTCGCGTCCGGCATGGCGGCGATGAGCGGCGTATCGCTTGCGTGTCGAGCGCCGTCGGCGGCGCCGCGCGGGGTGTCTCGCCGAGCGTCACGCGCGGCCTCGTCGCTGGGCTTGGCGAGCGCCTCCACCGGCCCGACGCCGCTGGCGAGATCTCCCGGCAAGTTGCCGATCGGCTCGGACTCGACGTTGTTGTAGACGACCCAGACGATGGCGCCGGTGAGGATGACGACGCCGGCGACGAAGGCGTACTTGGCTTCCCTGCGCATGATCGTGCCCCGCTCCATATGCTGAAGGCGCCCGGCGCCCCGTGCGCCGGATGCCGGCATTATACCCCGGCGGCGCAGACGCAATAGGCGAAAAAGGCGGCTGAAAGCCGGTCAGGCGCCGCGCGGCGCAGCCGCCGAGCGGCGAAGCACGTCGTCGTAGAGCCGCAGCAGAGCGCGCGTCGTCGCGTTGGGGTCGAGGTGGCCCGCCGCCCACTCGCGGGCAGCAGCCGCGAGGCGTTGCCGCAGCTCGGGGCGATCCTGCAGGCGGCGCAGCTCGGCGATGAAGGCCGCGGCGTCCCCTTCGGGCACCAGCGTCAGGCGCTGGTTCTGGCCCGCGAGTTCACGCAGGGGGGGAATGTCGAACGCCACCGCCGGCGCACCGCTGAGCATCGCCTCCAGCAGCGCGTTCGGCAGTCCTTCGGTGCGCGAGGGGAGCGCGAACAGGTCCGTCGCGGACAGCAGCGGCGCGAGGTCCGCCTGCCATCCCAGGAAAACAACACGTCCGCCCGAGGCGGCGGCCCTGCGTTCGAGCGCGGGGCGCAGCGGGCCGTCGCCCGCGAGCGCCACGACCACGCCGCGCGCGGCCAGCGCGCTCGCCGCGTCGATCAGCACGTCGACGCGCTTCACCCGGTCGAAGCGGCCTGCCCACGCGATCACGAAAGCGTCCGGGGGCAGGCCGAGCCAGCGGCGGGCCGCGAGGCGCTCGACGGGCCGGCCGACCTCGACCGACGGCGGCACGACGTGGATGCGCTCTCGCGGGAGGCGGAAGGCGCGGTGGACGTGCTCGGCCAGCGCGCGACTGTGGACAACGTGGGCGGCGTCGATGGGCGCGGTGAGGCGCTCGATCCAGAGGTGCCAGCGGCGCTCGATTTCGATGGTCGCGGTCGAGCCGATCACCGGGATGTGCCGCTCGGCGCCGACGAGCCGCGCGGCCACGTTCGCGTGCGTGAGCGTCGCGTGCAGCAGGTCGGGGCGGAGGCCGTTCAACGCCCGGTGCAGCCGGATCAGCGCCCGGAGGTCGGCCGCGTGGCGCGCGCCGCATGCGAACGTCGGGACGCCGGCGGCTTCGAGCTCATCGCTCAGCGGCCCGCGCGGCGCCAGGCAGCCGACGTGGACATCGACGTCCGCGCCCCGAAGACCGCGGGCGAGCCGCACGATGCGCAGCGGCGTGCCGCCGCGCTGAAGGTCGGTGATCAGCAGCACGATGCGCACGGGGTCAGCCGGCCCGTATCGCGCGGCGCACCGAGCCGGCGCACAGCGCCAGGCGCCGCTGCGCCTCCGGCGCAGCGATGCCGAGCCGGTGCATGACGATCGCGGTCTTGACGTGCCAATCGGCCTGGTCGAGCAGGCGCTGCGCGGCGTCGCGCGGCAGACCGGCGGCGGCCATCAGGGTGCGAACGGCGCGGTCGCGCAGCTTGTCGCAGGCGCGGGCGGCGACGTCGACCATGAGGTTCTCGTACACCTTGCCAAGCCGCACCATCGCCAGCGTGCTGACCGTGTTGAGGACCATCTTCGTGGCCAGGCCGGCTTTCAGGCGGGTCGAGCCGGTAAGCACCTCGGGCCCGGTGAGCACACGGATCGAGACGTCGGCGCGGTCCGCCGCCTCGTCGCGCGGCACGCACGCCAGGAACACCGTCGCCGCCCCGCGCTCGCGGGAGCGATCGAGCGCGGCATGAACGAACGGCGTCGTGCCGCCGGTGGCGATGCCGAACACGACGTCGCCCGTGCCGATGCGATGCTCGTCGACGGCTCGGCGCCCGGCGTCGGCGTCGTCCTCCGCGCCCTCCTGTGCGGCCCAGAGCGCCTCCCGTCCACCGGCGATGATGCCGAGAACGCGGTCCGGCGGGATAAGAAAGGTCGGCGGGCACTCGGCGGCGTCGAGCACGCCCAGGCGGCCGCTCGTGCCGGCGCCGACGTAGATGAGGCGGCCGTCGCGGGCGAGCGCGTCGCTGACGAGCTCGATGGCGGCGAGGATGCTGGGCTTGGCGGCGGCGACGGCGGCGGCGATGGACGCGTCCTCGCGGTTCATGAGGTCGAAGGCGTCCGCGAGCGGCAGCGTGTCGAGCCCGGCGGAGGAGGGATGCCGTTGCTCGGTCAGGAGGTGGCCGCGATCATGCATGAGTCGCGAGGTTAACCGACGCGGGCGGCGCGCGGAAGTAGGCCGGAGGCGGCCGACGCCGGGCCGCAGCGGGGGCGGATACGGCGGCGCGCGCCGCGCTGCGCAACAGGGAGGCTGCGCCGATGAATGAATTCATGCGCGCCGCGATTGAGGAGGCCCGCGCGGGGCAGGCCGAGGGCGGCATTCCGATCGGATCGGTGCTGGAGCTCGATGGGCGGATCGCCGGACGCGGCCACAATCGCCGCGTGCAGCGCGGCAGCGCCATCCTGCACGCGGAGATGGACGCGATCGAGAGCGCGGGGCGGCTGCGCGCGGCGGACTACCGTCGAGCCACGCTCTACACGACGCTGTCGCCGTGCGACATGTGCAGCGGGACGGCGCTGTTGTACGGGATCCCGCGGATCGTGATCGGCGAGAGCCGGACGTTTCGCGGACCGGAGGCGTACCTGAGGTCGCGCGGGGTCGTGCTGGAGACGGACGCGTCGGCGGAAGCGGAGTGCTACCGGCTGTTGCAGGCGTTTATCCGGGCGAATCCGTCGTTGTGGGATGAAGACATCGGGCGCTGAGGCGGCGGCCTGTCCATTAGCGCAACATCCTGCAAATGCAGGCGTTCTGGCGGAAGCCGTCGAGGCGCGGCGGCGGCAGCCGCCCAGGATTCCGGCCACGAGCCGGCCGTCGATGGGGCGCCGGCGCGCCGTTCGGCTCATTGACAACAACGCCGCGGCGCGGTTGGAATCTGGCGCGCCGTTCCGGAGCCCGTTTGTCCAAGCCCAGGACCCAACGTGGAGTAAGCCCATGGCCAAGCGCAAGTCGGTGAAGCGTTCGAAAGCCTCCGCTCGAACAAAGGCCAGAAAAGTCGTGCGCCGCGCGGGGTCGAAGAAGCGCGCGGCCGCCCGCCCGGTGAAGCGCGGCGGTGCGGCGCGGCGCCCGGCGGCGGCGGCGCGCAGCGCGGGGAACGGACCGGCCGGGGCGCGCCTGGCCCAGCAGCGCTCGCTCGGGCTGCTGCGCTTCGCGCGCGGCTTGCTCGCGGGAATGCTGAAGGATTTTCCAAACGACAAGCTCCTGGCCCAGCCCAGCCCGACCGACAACCATGCCCTGTGGACGATGGGTCACCTGGCGGCGACGTACCAGTGGTTCCTTCAGACGCTCGGCGACAAAGGCAACGTGCCGGACAGTTACCAGGGCCTGTTTTCGTTCGGCACGACGCCGTCGCCGTTCGTCGCGACGTATCCGCCGGCCGACGAGGTCCGAGGGCACTTCGAAGCGAGCTTCGAGCGGTTCATGCAGGTCGCAGGCGCCATGCCCGCGAAGGAGCTGATGTCGCCGCCGGCGATCGACACCGGTGGTTTCGCCGCAACGAAGCTGGACGTCGTGGAGCGGGCGGCGTGGCACGAGGGCTGGCACACGGGGCAGGTGGCATCGCTGCGGCGCGCCTTCGGATTGCCGCGGCTGATGGGATGAGCCTGGTTCGCGCCCCCGATCCGAGCCGCGCAAGCGATCCGAGCCGCGCCCGTAAGGAAGCGGTTGCGCCGTGCGGCCTGCCCCTCGCGACGGGCTCGAATTCGGCCCCGCGAACCGAGCGCCGGCGCGTTGGTGCCGCCGTGAGACGTTGCGCCAGACGGCGCCTGCGCGTGCTCGTAACCGCCGGGCCGACGCGCGAGTACATCGACCCCGTGCGCTACATCTCCAACGACTCATCCGGAACGATGGGGTTCGCCCTGGCGGCGGCGGCGCTGCGGCGCGGTCACGACGTGACACTGGTGCACGGGCCGGTGACGCTGCGGCCGGTGCGCGGCGCGCGGGCGGTGGCGGTCGTGTCGGCGAGCGAGATGCTGCGGGCGTGCCGGCGGGCCTGGCGGGCGTGTGACGTGCTGGTGATGGCGGCGGCCGTCGCCGACTACGCGCCGGCACACCCGAGCCGGACGAAAGTGAAGCAATCGCGGAGCCAGCGCATGCTCGAACTGGCGCCGACGGTCGACATCCTGGCGGCCCTGTCCGCGGCGCGGCGCGGCGGGCAGAAGGTCATTGGCTTCGCGCTCGAAGACCGCGCGCCGCGGCGGAACGCGCAGGAGAAACTGGAGCGCAAGGGCCTGGATGCGATCGTGCTGAACCGGCCGGCGGCGATCGGGGCCGCCCGATCCCGCGTCGAGATCCTCGAGCGTGGCGGCCGCTGGGTCGCGTTGCCGATGAGCAGCAAGGCGCACGTGGCGGCGCGGCTGGTGGCGCTGATCGAGAAGCTATGCGGGGGCCACGAGCCGGTGGGCTCGCGGCCGTTGCCCGCGCGACCTACAGAAACAGGATGACGGCCGTGCGCTCGATGGTCTCGGGCTGCCCGCGCAGGATGCGCCCGGCCTCGCGCAAGTAGTCGTCCTGCCGGTCGATCCAGCGCTGGAGATCGCGGCGGAGGTAGTCCTCGATCTCTCCCACGTTAGCGGTGGTGCTGTCGGCGTCGCGCCTGAGGTCATCGGCGATGAACTGCGCAGCCTTGCGCAGGTTGCCGGGCGACTCGGACTCGCGCTTGGCGATCACCGACACGGCCACTTGCGCGCTTCGCTCGCGCTCGGCGAGGCGGCGTTGGACGAGCGCATGCTCAGTGCAGCCGATGCCGGCGGTGGCTTGGGCCACGGCACCGAGCGCAAGGAGCCGGAACGGATGGAGCGAGCGCAGCATGGATCGGGCGCCGTTCATTGTGCACCTCATGATACCCGGATTCTTGACAGGGGTCTCAAATCGGCTTTGAGGCGAGAAATCCGGCGGAAAATTGCGCGTCGCCGGTTGCAAATTGACAGTTAGCGGTTATGCTTCTTGAATAAGGGCGTAAGTCTACGCAGGTCTGAGCAGGGTTGAGCGAAGTCCATATCGATCGCCTCCTTGAGGGGAAGCAGAGAAGCGCGGCATAAGTGCCGGTACAGGCTGATCGTATGCGAACGGATGCCTCCGGAGGGTGTGGCAACCAAGGGGGTCGATAGTGGGCGACTCGAGGCGGTCCGAGTCGCCCGGTGGGACTGAGGAATCGCCCTGAGCCGCGTGGAGTCGCGAGAGCGGGAGAAGCGCGACGGCCGCGCGCCAACCAAGCACCGCGTGGTGAACGATCGACCCTCGTTCTTCGCGATCGGTCTCCCCGGATTCCGTTCGCCGTTCGCCTGATCCAGCCCATTCCTCAGATTGCTGGCTCCCCGCCCAGGCGATTCAGTAACCTGCGGGCAATTAAGAAGTTGTAGATGGTGCGCGCGCTCCTCAGGTTGGAGTCACGCAAAACCCGGGGCGCCTTCATCGGCTTCAGCGGTTGAACGGAGCCGGCCCGCCACCGGCGTTTTTTTCAATCCAACTGTCAGAAACGAAGCGCGTGTCCGTATTCAGATCAGGCAGACGGACCGTGCCCCGTGCGGTCCAACGAATCCCTCTAGGGTACGGGATCGGGGGCGACCGCCCGACCCCGCGGTCGTGCCGTGTCGGCTAAAGCGCGAGCAAGCTCGGCCGCACCGCCGGAATGAACGACTCCGCGGCTTCGCGCTGTGGGGTCGTTCGCTTTTTTTCCTCTTGCGACGTTGAGGCTATTACACTCGCTGGCGCTCGCGGCTCGTGTGGCGCGGCTCGTGCGGCGCGGGGCGTGCGGCGCGGCTCGTCGGAGCGGGGCGTCGGCGTGGCGCCACGCGGGTGCGCGGTCGCGAAAGGAGGCCGACGGTCATAAGATACGCGGAACGCGGCTGCGGCGCTTCCGTGTAGACGCCGCCGGCCGGGCGCGTCGCGGCGTGTGCGGCGAGTGGAAGCCAGACCAGCGATAAGGATCGGGCCAGAGGATGAAGCGCAAGTACGTGTACTTTTTCGGCGGGGGCAAGGCGGAGGGCAAGGGGCACCAACGCGGGCTGCTGGGCGGGAAGGGGGCGGGTCTGGCGGAGATGACGCAGATCGGATTGCCGGTGCCGGCCGGGTTCACGATCACGGTGGAAGCGTGCGAGCACTTTCATCGCCATGGCGAGAGCTGGCCGCGCGGGATGGACGCGGAGGTCCGCCAGCATGTGGCGCGGCTCGAGCGGACGTGCGGCAAGAAGCTGGGCGACGCGCGGAACCCGTTGCTGGTCTCGGTGCGCAGCGGCGCGGCGCGGTCGATGCCGGGCATGATGGAGACGATCCTCAACCTGGGGCTGAACGATCGCTCCGTGCTCGGGCTGGCCGAGGCCACCGGCAATCCGCGTTTCGCGTGGGACAGCTACCGCCGGTTCCTCCAGATGTACTCGACGGTCGTCGTGGGGCTGAGCAAGGACACGCTGGAGGGCAAGCTGCACGCGCTGAAGGAGCGTCTCGGCGCGGCGCTGGATGTCGAGATTCCGGCCGAGGCGCTGCGCGAGCTGTGCGACGAGTTCAAGGCGTTCTTCCGCGAGCAGACGGACCGCGACTTCCCGCAGGACCCGTGGGAGCAGCTCCGCGGCGCGATCAACGCCGTCTTCCATTCGTGGAACGCGGACAAGGCGGTGACCTATCGGCGCGTCGAGAAGATCCACGACCTGGCGGGCACCGGCGTCAACGTGCAGCAGATGGTCTTCGGCAACATGGGCGAGGACAGCGGCACCGGCGTGTGCTTCACGCGCGACCCGAGCACCGGCGAGAACACGTTCTACGGCGACCTGCTGATCAACGCCCAGGGCGAAGACGTCGTCGCCGGCATCCGCACGCCGCTGCACCTGTCCGATCTCCAGGCGCGCATGCCGGAGGTTTATGACCAGCTCTGCGCCGTGCGGGCGATGCTGGAGATCCACTACGGCGAGATGCAGGACCTGGAGTTCACGGTGGAGCGCGGGAAGCTCTACATGCTGCAATGCCGTACGGGCAAGCGCACGCCCGCCGCCGCGTTCCGCATCGCCGTCGAGCAGGCGGATCGGCCGCTGATGAGCGCCGCGGAGGCCCGGCGCCTCGCGAAGCTCGGCCATTTGCCGTCGCGGTACGTGCCGGCGGCGTCGAAGCCGGTGATCAGCCGTGAGCGGGCGGTCGCGCGCATCCAGGCGGTGGACATCGAGCGGCTGTTCTACCCCGTGATCAGCGCATCGATCTCGCCGGCCCAGCTTGATGGCGCGCGGCTGGCGACGGGCATCAACGCCGTGCCGGGCGCGGCGTGCGGGCGGGTGGTGTTCACGGCGCACGACGCCGAGGCCGAGGCTGCCAAGGGCGAGGCCGTGATCCTGGTGCGGCGCGAGACCAGCCCCGAGGACGTCGGGGGCATGCAGGCGGCCCGCGGCATCCTGACGAAGACCGGCGGCAAGACGTCGCACGCGGCGGTCGTGGCCCGCGGGTGGGGCAAGTGCTGCATCGTCGGGTGCGAGTCGCTGCTGATCGACTACGGCAGCCGGCGGATGTCGGTGAACGGGCGGACGATCAGCGCCGGCGACTTCATCACGCTCGACGGCTCGACCGGCGCGGTGTACGAGGGCCGGCTGGAGCTCGAGACGCCGAAGCTGCCGAAGGCGTATCACACGCTGATGGGCTGGGCGGACGCCCTGCGGACGCTGCGTGTGCGCACCAACGCCGACACGCCGGAGGACGCGCGCAAGGCGATCGAGATGGGGGCCGAGGGGATCGGTCTGTGCCGGACGGAGCACATGTTCTTCGCGACCCGCGAGAGGCAACTGGCGATCCAGGAGATGATCGTCGCGGAGTCGCGCGAGCAGCGCATCGCCGCGCTCGAGAAGCTGCGCCCGTACCAGCGCGACGACTTCGTCGGCATCTTCGAGGCGATGGACGGCAAGCCGGTGACGATCCGGCTGATCGACCCGCCGCTGCACGAGTTCGTGCCGCGCACGCCGGAGCAGGCGCAGGTGCTGGCGCGGGCGACGGGTCTGTCGATCGAGCACATCCTGGGCCGCAGCGAGGCGCTGCACGAATCCAACCCGATGCTGGGGCACCGCGGCTGCCGCCTTTGCATCACCTATCCCGAGATCCTCGAAATGCAGGTGCGGGCGATCATGGAGGCGGCGGTCGAGGCCACGCGCCGCAAGATCAGGGTTATGCCGGAGATTATGATCCCGCTGACGATCGACGCCAAGGAGATGCGGTTGCTGGCCGAGCGGACGCGGGCGACGGCGGACGGAGTGCTGCGCGAGGCGGGCGTGCGCATCAGCTACCTGGTGGGCACGATGATCGAGACGCCGCGAGCGGCCCTGACGGCCGGCAAGGTGGCGGAATCGGCGGAGTTCTTCAGCTTCGGGACGAACGACCTGACGCAGATGACGATGGGTTTGTCGCGCGACGACGCGGGCCGCTTCCTCCCCGAGTACGTGGACGTGGACAAGGCGGCGATCTTTCCCGACGACCCGTTCCAGTCGCTGGACATCGACGGCGTCGGGCGGCTCGTCGAGCTGGCGATCCGCGAAGGACGCGTCGCGAGGCCGAAGCTGAAGATCGGGATCTGCGGCGAGCACGGCGGCGACCCGGCGAGCGTCCGGTTCTGCCACCGCGCGGGGATGGACTACGTCAGTTGCTCGCCCTACCGCGTGCCGATCGCCCGGTTGAGCGCGGCACAGGCGGTGATCGAGTCGCGCGCGGCAGCCGGCGGCAAGCGCGGCGCCGGCGCAAAACCGCGCGCCAGGCGCGCCGCGTCGAAGGCGACCGGCCGCGCCGGTGCGCGGGCGGGCAAAGGTGGCGCGCGTCGACGGTAGAATCCGGTTGGGTCTTCGCCGTCAAGGTCGGAATGCCGGGGATGTTGCTCAGCGCATGGGGACTCAGTGGAGCAATCGCTTCGTGACGAGGTGTTTTGCATGGACCATCAGAACACGCGAAACGAGCGTCGGATTCCCGGCGGAGCGAGTGCCGGCGGAGCGAGTGCCGGCGCGGTTGACGAAGCAGCGCGGCTCTGCGCTGCTCCGCGGGTCGGTTTCACGGCAGCCCGGGTTCTGAACGGGCATAAGGCGGGGTCATGGAGTTTCTTCAGAGCGCGCTCGACCTGTTCCTGAACCTCGACGACCACCTCAAGCAGTTCGTCGACCAGAACGGCGCCTGGACCTACGGGCTGCTGTTCCTGATCATCTTCCTCGAGACGGGGGTCGTTTTCACGCCGTTTCTTCCGGGCGATTCGTTGATCTTCGCAACCGGTGCGCTGGCGGCGGTGGGGGCGCTCAACGTCTGGCTGCTGCTGGGGCTGATGATCGTGGCCGCAGTGCTGGGTGATGCGGCGAATTACTGGATCGGCAAGTACTTCGGACGCTGGCTGCTGGCGCGCAACTGGCGATACTTCAACCACAAGCACCTGGCGCGGACGCACGAGTTCTTCGAGCGCTACGGCGGAAAAACGATCGTCATCGCGCGGTTTGTGCCGATCGTGCGCACGTTCGCGCCGTTCGTTGCCGGCATGGGGGCCATGTCCTACGGCAAGTTCGCGGCGTACAACGTGTTCGGGGCGGTTCTTTGGGTCACGGTCTGCCTGGGCGCCGGCTACATCTTCGGGCAGGTTCCCTTCGTCAAGAAGCACTTCGAGCTCGTGATCGTCGCCATCATCCTGCTGTCGATCACGCCGGCCGTGTTCGAATTCATGCGCGCACGGATGCGGAAACGCGCGGACGCGCTGCAACCTCCGCCGCCGGGCGCCGCTGCCGAGACGCCGGCGGACCATTGATGCATGAAACAGCCGGAAAACCGCGGGGACCTAGCATGAGAACGACGGCGAGTCAGAGGCGCGTGTTGGTGAAGGCGACGGTGCCGGTGGCGGCGCTCATACTGGCGCTCGCGGCCGGGACCACCGCCGAAGAGCCGCTTGATATCGAGTCCGGGCAGGTCGGCGCGCCGCCGCCAGGCTGGAGCGTGCCGACGGCCGGATACGCGGCGGAGCTGCGCGAGGGAGGTGCGGCGGCGGGTTCCCGTGCGGCGCGGCTGTCGAGCAAGGCGGAGGCGCGCTCGCCCTTCGGCAACCTGATGCGCAGCGTGGACGCCGCGCCGTATCGCGGCAAGGTCGTGCGCTTTCGGGCGGCGGTGCGCGTCGAGGGGGCGGGGCCCGACGACCGCGGCCAACTCTGGCTGCGGGTAGACCGGCCCGATCAGAAGATGGGGTTCTTCGACAACATGGGCGATCGCCCGATCGAATCGAGCGCGTGGTCGCGCTACGAGATCATCGGCGACGTGGCGCGCGACGCCGTGTCGCTGAATCTTGGCCTGATGCTGGTCTCGCGCGGGGCGGCGTGGCTCGATGAGGTATCGCTCGAGATCGTAGGCGAGGTCGAGCCGCCGCGCCCGCTGACGCCGCGCGGCCTGGAGAACCTCGAAGCGCTGGCGCGGCTCGTCGGATACGTGCGGTACTTTCACCCCAGCGACCAGGCGCGCGACGCCGACTGGGCGGCGCTGACGGCGGGGGGCGTGCGCTCGGTGGAGGAGGCGGCGGACGCGCGCGAGCTGGCGGCGGCGCTCGGCGCCATCGTGGGCAACGTGGCGCCGACCGTGCAGGTCTTCGTCACCGGCCAGGCTCCGCCGCTGCCGGCGGAGCTGAGCGCGGCGCCGGCAGGCCGCAAGATCGCCTACTGGGAGCACCTGGGCGTCGGGCTGTCGGAGCAGACGCGCACGATCTACCACAGCACGCGTCACGAGCGGAGCCTGGCTGAGGCGCGCGCCGCCGGCGAGGTGTCGGCGCCCGACGAGCCCTTCGAATGCGAGCTGCCGGGCGGCGTGTCCTGCCGCGTGCCGCTGGCGGTGTACATGGACGAGGGCGGCACGTTGCCGCACCGCGCGACGCCGGAGAAAACGGCGCGCTGGTACTCGGGCAACGACCGGGCCTCGCGCCTGGCCGCCGTGATCCTGGCGTGGAACGTGTTTCAGCACTTCTATCCCTATTTCGACGTGGCCGGCGTGTCGTGGGAAGACGAGCTGCGCAAGGCGCTCTCAGCCGCCGCCCAGGACGCCGACGAACGCGCCTTTCTCGACACGCTGCGCACGATGGTCGCGGCGCTGCGCGACGGACACGGCAACGTGATCCACCGCTGCGACACGCGGCACGCGCAACTGCCGCTGGCGTGGGACTGGATCGAGGACCAGCTCGTCATCACCGCCGTGGCGAAGGCCAGCGACGACGAGCCCGCCCCCGAGCTCGAACCCGGAGACGTCGTGCTGGCGATCGACGGGCGGCCCGCGGGGGAGGCCCTCGCCGACTGCCAGCGGCGCGTCAGCGCCGCCACGCCGCATTTCGCGCGCTACCGGGCGCTCCTCGACCTGCGCCGCGGTGAGCCGGGCAAGGCGACGCTGCGCATCCGGCGCGCGGACGGCGAACCGCGGGACGTGCGCGTCGCGCGCGAGTTCCGCTCCCAGCCGGTGGAGGACCCGCGGCCGGAGCCCGTCGCCGAGGTGCGCCCCGGCGTGTGGTACGTCGACGTGGGCCGCGTGACGGACGCCGACTTCCGCTCGGCCGTTCCGAACCTGGAAAAGGCCAAGGGCATCGTTTTCGATTTCCGCGGCTATCCCACGCAGCTCGGCGCCCAGACGCTGTTCGGTCACCTGTCGGCGGAGCCGCTGACGAGCCAGCGCTGGACAATTCCGGTCGTCACGCGCCCCGACATGCGCGAGCACCTGTTCCGCCAGATGCCGGGCTGGCGCCTCGCTCCGCGGCAGCCGCTTCTGAGTGCTCGGCGGGCGTTCATCATCGACGCGCGGGCGATCAGCTACGCCGAATCGTGTCTTGGGATCGTCGAGCACTACGGCCTCGGCCAACTTGTCGGCGGCCCGACGGCGGGCACCAACGGCAACATCAATCCTTTCACGCTTCCAGGCGGCTACCAGGTGGTCTGGACGGGCATGCGCGTCCTGAAGCACGACGGCTCGCCGCACCACGGCTGCGGCATTCAGCCCACGCAGGCCGTCAGCCGCACGATTTCCGGCGTGCGCGCGGGACGCGACGAACTGCTGGAAGCGGCGATTCGCGCCGTGAGCGAGTGACCGCCGGCGCCGGCCGCCCGCTGAACCCCGACTCCAAATTACGTCTCTTGGGTTACCGGCCGCAGCGCCGGCCCTTGCCGGGGCTTGCGCCTTGCGGATGGTTCGCGACGCGATTCCGCCGATCTAGCGTGGGCGGCGCTGCGCCGGCGACCGGCGGCGTCGCGCAAGGGCTGCGCGAGAAGGCCGTGAAGGCCGGCGTCACGCCTGCGGGCGCCGCTGTGCCGCGGCGATGGGAGTGGTTCACATGCGCGTCCTCGTCACCGGCCATCGCGGGTACATCGGGGCCGTGCTCACGCGCCGGCTGCTGGAGGACGGCTGCGAAGTCGTCGGGCTCGACAGCGATCTGTACGCGGGGTGCGACTTCGCGCCCGCTGGCGCGCTCGTGAACGTCCCGGGCATCGAGATCGACTTGCGCGATGTAAGGCCGGCGCACCTGCGCGGCTTCGACGCGGTGATCCACCTGGCCGGGTTGTCGAATGACCCGCTCGGCGACCTCGACGCCGACCTGACCTACGAGATCAACTACCGCGCCTCGGTGCGGCTGGCGGAGCTGGCGCGCGCCGCGGGCGTGCCGCGGTTTGTCTTCTCGTCGTCGTGCAGCAACTACGGGGCGGCCGGCGATGGCTTCCTCGACGAGCAATCGCCCTTCAACCCCGTGACGCCGTACGGCGAGTCGAAGGTGCTGACGGAGCGGGAAGTAGGACAGATGGCCGACGCGCGCTTCTCGCCGACGTTCCTGCGCAACGCGACGGCGTACGGCGTGTCTCCGCGGATCCGGTTCGACCTGGTGCTGAACAACCTGGTGGCCTGGGCGCTGCTGACGGGCAAGGTGATGCTCAAGAGCGACGGCAGCCCGTGGCGGCCGATTGTCCACGTCGAGGACATCGCGGGCGCATTTCTCGCGGTGCTGCGGGCGCCGCGCGCGGCGATTCATAACCAGGCCTTCAACATCGGGCAGACGAGCGAGAACTACCGCGTGCGCGACATCGCCGAGATCGTCGCGCAGACGGTCCCCGGATGCGCGCTGACCATCGCCGCCGGCGCCGGACCCGACAAGCGGAACTACCGCGTGAGCTGCGAGAAGGCGGCGCGGGAGCTGCCGGGGTTTCACCCGCAGTGGACGGCGCGGCGCGGCGCGCAGGAGCTGTACGGCGCCTGCCGGGCCGCACGGCTGACCCTGGCGGAGGTGGAAGGCCCGCGCTACCAGCGCCTGGGGCAGATTCGGGCGCTGCGCGAGCGCCGGGTGCTCGACGAGCGCCTGCGGCACACGCCGCGGCCGCGCGACAGCGCCGCGCCGCCGGGCAGACCGGTCGGCGTCCCGGTTCCGGTCGCGAGCTGAAAGGAACACGCGTGAGCGCCACTGCGAGCCTTGCGCCGTCCGCAGCACCTGCCGCGTCCGACTTCGAGGCGCGCTGCCGTCGGGGGCGCTGCCGCATCAGCGGCGGCGTCGGCCTCGAGCCCGTGCTCGATCTGGGGCCGATGCCGCTTGCCGACGCGTTCCCGAGCGCGGAGCAGCTGGCCGCGCCCGACCGGTGCTATCCGCTCGAGCTGGCCTTCAGCCCGCATTGCGGGCTCCTGCAGATCCTCGAGACGGTGCCGGCGACGGAGCTGTTCTGCCAGGACTATCCCTATTACTCGTCGGTGTCTGAGACGCTGCTGCGGCACGCACGGGAGAGCGCCTTCGAGCTGATCGAGCGCCGGGGTCTTGGCCCGCGCAGCCTTGTCGTCGAGCTGGCCAGCAACGACGGATACCTGCTGCGCAACTTCGTCGAACGCGGCGTGCCCGTGCTGGGGATCGACCCGGCGGCTGGGCCGGCGCGGGCCGCCGGGCAGGTCGGCGTGACCACGCTGGTCGAGTTCTTTACGCGCGACCTGGCAACCGACCTGCGTGGGCAGGGCCGCGCCGCCGACGTGGTCATGGCCAACAACGTCCTGGCGCACGTCGAGGACACGAACGGCTTCGTCGCGGGCATCCGCACGCTGCTGCGGGAAGACGGCCTCGCGGTGATCGAAGTTCCGTACGTGCGCGACATGGTCGACTACTGCGAGTACGACACGATCTATCACGAGCACCTGTGCTACTTCTCCGTGACGGCCCTGGACGTGCTGTTCCGGCAGCAGGGGCTGTTCCTGAACGAGGTCCGGCGGCTGGCGATCCACGGCGGCTCGCTGCGGCTGTTCGTCGAGCCGCGCGAGCGCGTTGGCGAGTCTGTGCGGCGGATGCTCGCGGAGGAGCAGCGCGACGGCCTCGATCGCCTGGCGTATTACGCCGATTTTGGACGGCGCGTGCGTGCGCTGCGCGACAAGCTGCGGACGCTGCTGGCGGACCTGAAGCGCGGCGGGGCGACGATCGCCGGCTACGCGGCGGCCGCCAAGGGCGTGGTCCAGCTCAACTACTGCGGCATCGACGCGTCGATGATCGACTACGTCGTCGATCGCAACCCGCGCAAGCAGGGGCGGTACATCCCGGGCGTTCGCATCCCGATCTACGCGCCGGAGCGGCTGATCCAATCGCCGCCCGATTTCCTTCTGATCCTCGCTTGGAACTTCAAGGACGAGATCATCGCCCAACAGGCGGAATACGCGCGTCGCGGCGGGCGCTTCATCGTGCCCGTGCCAGAGCCGCGCGTCCTGGGGTGACGCCGCATGCGCGGGCGAGGCGCCGAACGTGAACGACTGCCTCGTGGCCCAGGCATCTCGGCGGGCGCTGGCCGGCCTGGAGACAGCCCGGCTCTGACGGATGGTGGCAGCCTGGTTGGTCAGCCGCCGGGCTTCGCCAGCACGAGCAGCCTGATCTCGCTCATCTCCTCCATCGCGAAGCGGACGCCCTCGCGCCCCTGGCCACTGTCCTTCACGCCGCCGTAGGGCATGCTGTCCACCCGGAAGCTGGACGAATCGTTGATGACGACGCCGCCGACGTCGAGCTCGCGCCAGGCGTGCCAGACGTGGTTAATGTCGCGGGTGAAGACGCCGCATTGCAGGCCGAAATCGCTGGCGTTGGCCTCGCGCACCGCCTCGCGAAAGTCGTCGAACGCCGCCAGCGTCGCGACCGGGCCGAACACCTCGCGGCAGCTCACGTTGCAGCGCGGGTCTACGTTCTCCAGCCACGTCGCCGCGTAATGCGAGCCCTGGCGCCGGCCGCCGCAGAGCAGCGTGGCGCCGGCGGCGCGGGCCTCGTCGACCCACTGCTCGACGCGCCGGGCGTCGTCTTCGCTGATGAGCGGTCCGAGGAAGGTGTCTTCTTCGAGCGGGTCGCCCATCTTCAGCGTCTCGGCGCGGGCCGCCAGCCGCTCGCGCAGCGCCGCGTACACCTCGCGATGGGCCAGCACGCGCTGCACGCTGATGCAGCTCTGGCCCGACTGGTAGAACGCGCCGATCGTCAGGCGCTCGGCGGCGTGATCGAGGTCGGCGTCGCGATCGACGATGCAGGCGGCGTTTCCGCCGAGCTCGAGGCAGACGCGTTTCTTGCCGGCGCGGGCCTTCAGGGCCCAGCCGACCTCGGGCGAGCCGGTAAAGCTCAGCAGCTTCAGGCGCGGGTCGCTGACCAGCGCCTCCGCGGTCTCGCGGCTGCAAGGCAGGACGGAGAACGCCTCCTTTGGCCAGGACGTCTCGGCGAGAATCTCGGCGAGGATGAGGGCGCTGACCGGTGTGTTCGACGCGGGCTTCAGCACGAAGGGGCAGCCCATCGCGATCGCCGGCGCGACCTTGTGCGCCACCAGGTTCATCGGGAAGTTGAAGGGCGTGATGAAGCCGCAGGCGCCCACGGGCTCGCGCCGCCAGAGGCACTCGTAGCCCGCCGCCCGCGGGCTGATGTCGAGCGGCCAGTGCTCGCCGCGGACCCGCACCGCCTCCTCGGCCGCGATGCGGAACGTGTCGGCCAGGCGCAGCACCTCGCCGCGCGCATCGCGAATGGGCTTGCCGGCCTCGATCGCCAGCACCCGTGCCAGCTCCTCCTGGCGCTCCTGCACGCGCCGCGCAACGTGCGCGAGGACCTGCTGGCGCTCGAACGCCGCCAGCCGGCGCGTCTGCTCCAGCGCCCGCGCCGCGGCGGCGATGGCGCGGTCCATCGCGTGGGCGTCGGCCAGCGCGACGCGGGCGGCGGGCTGGCACGTGAACTTGTTGGTGACGACGAGGCCGAGGTTGGGCGTCTCGGGCCTGCCGGCCAGGTAGCAGGGGTAGTCGCTGCGGAGCATGACGGCCTCGCGCATCATGGGCTGTGTTCAGCCGTTCGCCCAGGCCAGCGCGCCGCCGGGCACGGCCGGCCAAGCGTAGTCTAAACGAGGTCGGCATCTTCCATAAGCGGGGGAACGCGCCGGCGCCACCGCTTCGCACGCCGTCACTGGTCGTCCGGCGCCCGCCTGGTCACGCCGGCAGCGCATGCGGTTAGTATTGGGCGGGGCGCCGAGCCGTGGCTTCAACAGGACGACTGAGGGAGGACTGCTGCGCATGACGGGCTTTCGACGTTTTTCACTTGCGTTGATCGTGGCGCTTGCGGCGGCGGCGGCGCTGGCCGATGGCATGACGCCGGGACAGGTGGCCCGGCTGCGGAGCGTGTCCGCCGCGGCGATGTCGCCGGGCGGCGGCGCGCTCGCCTACACGCTGAGCGTTCCGCGGCTGCCGGGGCAGGGGGAAGACGGTCCGGCGTGGAGCGAGCTGCACGTCGCGGACGTGTCGGGTCGCTCGCGCCCGTTCATCACCGGCAAGGTGAACATCAGCCGCATCGCCTGGACGCCCGACGGAAGCGGCATCAGCTTCACGGCGAAACTGGAAGGGGACTCGCACGCCTGCCTGTACGTCATGCCGATCGACGGCGGCCAGGCGCGGCGCGTGCTCAAGCACGAGGCGGACATCGGCGCCTACGCCTGGAGCCCGGACGGGCGCCGCGTCGCGTATGTGGCACAGCGCAAGGTGGACGAGTCGCGCAAGAAGATGCGCGAGCGCGGCTTCAAGGCCAAGGTCTACGAGGAGGACTTCGAGCCCTCGCGCGTCTTCGTGGCGTCCGTGAGCCCGGCGACGTCCACCGAGTCCGCCGGCGACGCGCGTGAGCTGCCGCTCGAGGGCTCGGCCTCCCGGATCGCGTGGAGCCCCGCAGGCGACCGGCTCGCGGTGCAGCTGTCGCGCACGCCGCTGGTCGATGACGTGATGATGTTCAGCCGCGTGGACGTCGTCGACGTCGCCACGGGCAGGTCGATCGGCCAGTATGAGACCGCGGGCAAGCTGGGCGACATGGCCTTCTCGAAGGACGGAGGGCGGCTGGCGCTGATCGCGGCGGAGGACCTGCATGACCCGCGCGAGGGGCGGCTGATGGTCGGTGGGGCGGCCGGTGGCGCGCTGCGTGACGTCGTGCCGAACTACGCGGGCCACGTGACGTCGATCGCCTGGCAGGACGACGACACCGTGATGTACATCGGCCACGAAGGCGTCTGGTCGGTGCTGGGCAAGGTCGATGCGGACGGCGCGAACCGCAAGATGATCGTGGCGGCGGGCGGCCCCGTGCTCGACTCGATCAGCCTCGCCGCCGATGGCCAGAGCGCGGCGCTCGTCGCCAGCGCACCGGACCACCCGGCCGAGCTGTACTACATGAAGCACGGCGACGCCGGCCCGCGCCGCCTGACCAACAGCAACCCGTGGCTGTCGGAGGTCCGGCTGGCGCGGCAGGAGATCATCCGCTACGCGGCGCGTGACGGCGTCGAGTTGGAGGGGATCCTGCTCTATCCGTTGGATCACGAGCCAGGCGGGCGCTATCCGCTGGTGCTGATCGTCCACGGCGGGCCGGAGGCGCACGTTTCGAACGGGTGGAACACGGGGTATGGGCGCCCGGGGCAGGTCCTGGCGGCGCGCGGCTACGTCGTCTTCGAACCCAACTACCGCGGAAGCACCGGCCGCGGTGTGGCGTTCAGCAAGGCCGGCCAGCGCGATCCGGCGGGCAAGGAGTTCGACGATCTGATCGACGCCGTAGACCACCTGGTCGGCATGGGGCTCGTGGACGGCGAGCGCGTCGGCGTCACGGGCGGATCGTACGGCGGGTACGCGACGGCCTGGTGCTGCACGCGCTACTCCGAGCGGTTTGCGGCGGGCGTGATGTTCGTTGGCCTGAGCGACGTGCTCGGCCAGTACGGCACGAGCGACATTCCGCACGAAAAGCACCTCGTGCACGTGCAAACGTGGCCGTGGGAGAACTGGGACTTCTTTGCCAGCCGCAGCCCGCTGCGCCACGTCGAGCAGGCCCGCACGCCGCTGCTGATCGTTCATGGCGAGGATGACCCGCGCGTGCATCCGTCGCAATCGCTGATGTTGTATCGGTACCTGAAGCTTCTGGATCGTGCGCCGGTGCGGCTCGTGCTCTATCCGGGGGAGGGGCACGGAAACCGCAAGGCGGCGGCGCGTTACGATTACCAACTGCGTTTGCTGCAATGGATGGATCACTACCTGAAGGGGGAGGGCGGCGCGCCGCCGACGGAGGAGCTGCCCTACGATCTGGAGCAGTTCGAGACGGGGTCGTAGGCGTGAGCCGGGGCGCATTGGCATGCGCGGCCAATCGGCCCGGTCGCGTTCAGGAGGCCCCGCGCGTCTGATCACTGGACGCGTCACCCCCCGAAAATCCAGGCCGCGCGCTCCGATTGTGTGATCTGCAAAATGTTTCAGGACAATTAGTTACGATCATATCGCGATAAACACAGATAAATCGCTCCACAACTCCCTTGACAGGTTTCGGTTCCGAGTTATGTTATATATATGGATATGTTACTCTGTAACTAGACCATGTGCACGCTGATCTCAAAGACCGCTGAGTACGCCATTCACGCCGCTCTCTGGCTCGCCGCCCACCCCGGGCAGCCCTGGACCGCGCAGTCCATCGCCAACGCCACCAACATCCCCGCTGGTTACCTCGGCAAGGTGCTGCAACTGCTGGGGCGCGGCGGGCTGGTGCACGCCCAGCCCGGTCCGGGAGGCGGGTTCCTGCTGGCGCGGGCCCCGGGGCAGATCGACGTGCTGGCCATCGTAAGAATCGCCGACCCGCTGACCCGGGCGCGCCACGGCTCTCGCGGCAACGACGCGGCGGCGCCGCCGCAGGGTCTCGGCGTGCTCCAGGCCCGGCTGGACCGGGCCATCGAGACGATCGAGGAAATGCTGCGGACGTGCACGCTGGCGGACCTGCTGCCTGGCCGGGACGTCGGCCCAAGCAGCGGGCCGGCGGCTAATGGGCGTGAGGGCTCGGCGGACGACCTCGACGGACGGAATCCCTCGCCGGAGGCTGCGGACAACGCGGCAGCGAGCGTGGCCGGCGATCCACCATCTCACCTCAAGAAAGGAAGCGAGCAATGAACCAGTGGAGAGTTGTGTCCATCGCGGTAATCGCGGGGGCGCTGCTGGCGGGCTGCGAGCGCAGCGACCAGGACAACGGTGAGGAGCGTAGCGCGCCGCGCGCTGCGCAGGCCTCGACGGGCGGCGGAAGCGCCGCTGGCGGCGTCGGCGGGGCCGCCGACCAGGTCATCCGCGAGCGCAACCTCTCGCCCGACGACGTGCTCGCGGCACTCAAGACCTTCATGCCCAGCGGCCGCATCGACGAGTACATCATGTTCGCCTCCGGCGGACACAGCGGGCAGGTCTTCGCCATCGGCGTGCCGTCGATGCGCATCCTGAAGACCATCGCCGTCTTCGCGCCCGAGCCCTGGCAGGGCTACGGCTACGGCGTGGGGGAGGAGATCCTGCGCGAGGGCGACGTCGAGGGCGTGCCGATCCGCTGGGGCGACACGCACCACCCGGCCATCAGCGAGACCAACGCCGAGTTCGACGGCCAGTTCCTCTTCATCGGCGACAAGGCCAACTCGCGCGTCGCGGTGATCGACCTGCGCGACTTCGAGACCAAGCAGATCGTCAAGAACCCGCTGGCGATCAACGATCACGGCGGGTGCTTCGTGACGCCGAACACCGACTACGTGGTCGAGGGCGGTCAGTACGGCACGCCGCTCGGCTGGGACTACGCGCCGATCGAGCAGTACAAGGAGTCGTACCGCGGGCTGGTGACGTTCTGGAAGTTCGACCGCGCCAAGGGGCGCATCGACAAGGAGCAGTCGTTCTGCATCGAGCTGCCGCCGTACTGGCAGGACCTGTTCGACGCGGGCAAGTTCGAGAGCGACGGCTGGGTCTTCGGCAACTCGATCAACACCGAGCTGGCGGTCGGCAACGTGGACGGTAAGAGCCCGCCGTTCGAGGCAGGCGTGAGCCAGCGTGACAACGACTACCTGCACATCATCGACTGGAAGAAGGCGGAGCAGGTCTTCAAGGCCGGCCAGGTCAAGCGGATCAAGGACTTCGCCATGATCGAGCTGAAGACGGCGATCGACCAGGGCATCCTGTACTTCGCGCCGGAGCCCAAGAGCCCGCACGGCGTCGACGTGGCGCCGAAGGGCGAGTTCATCGTCGTCGCCGGCAAGCTGGATCCGCACGTGTCGGTCTACAGCATGGCGCGGATCAAGAAGGCCATCGCCGACAAGAACTGGACGCCGGACCCGTACGGCGTGCCGGTGCTGAACTACGACGCGGTGAAAGAGGCGCAGGTTGAGCTGGGGCTTGGGCCGCTGCACACGCAGTTCGACGACAAGGGTTACGCGTACACGTCGCTGTTCCTGGACAGCGCGGTGGCGCGCTGGACGCTGGGCGGCTCGTACCAGTCGCTGCACAAGGAGCCGCCCTGGAAGCTCGTGGCCAAGCAGAACGTGCAGTACAACGTGGGGCACATCTCGGCGGCCGAAGGCGACGTGGCGAGCCCGGACGGCAAGTACCTGGTGGCGCTGAACAAGTGGTCGATCGACCGCTTCTTCCACCCGGGGCCGCTCTATCCACAGAACCTGCAACTGATCGACATCAGCCAGCCGGGCGACAAGATGCAGGTGATCTACGACATGCCCCTGGGCATGGGCGAGCCGCACTATTCGCAGATGATCAAGGCCGACAAGCTGAAGCCCTGGAGCATCTACCCCGAGATCGGCTGGGATCCGCACAAGCAGGCCGTCGATCCGACGGCGCCCAAGGCCGGCAACGAGCGCATCGACCGTCAGGGCAGCACGGTCACGGTCTACATGACCGCCAACCGCAGCCACTTCACGCCTGAGCACGTGAAGGTGCGTCAGGGCGACCACGTGATCTGGCGCATCACCAACATCGAGCGCTCGGAGGATGCGATCCACGGCTTCGCGCTGCCGGGCTACAACGTCAACCTCAGTCTCGAACCCGGCGAGACGGCCACCTTCGAGTTCGTGGCCAAGAACCCCGGCACCTTCACCTGGTACTGCTCCGAGTTCTGCTCGGCGCTGCACCTGGAGATGATGGGCTACTTCCTGGTCGAGCCGACGCAGTCGGCGGACGCCCGGCGGGCGGAGACCACTCCCGAAGGCGCTCCGTGAGGAAACAGGGGACGGGCCGCTTGCCCGTGCGGCGCGGGGGCCGTGCACCTCGCGCCGCGCTCCCCCGGGCCGGCACCGACGGCGGACAGCCATGCGCGACACGCATAGAAACGAGGTTGCCATGACCGCGGCATTGGAACGCATCCTGGGGCCACGCGTGCCGGCAGACGATCTGCGCTCGCGCCGCATGCGCTACCTGCTGCCCACGCTGCTGCTGCTGGCGGCAGGAGCGCTGCTGATCGGCTCGTTCTTCCTGCCCTACTGGCGGATGACGCTGCACGCGCCGCAGTACCCGAAGGGCCTGCACGTGCGGGCCTACCTCAACCACCTTGAAGGCGACGTGCGCGAGATCGACGGCCTCAACCACTACATCGGCATGCGCCCGCTTCAGGAAGCCGCGCAGCTCGAACGCACGACCTCGGGAATGCTCATCGGCGTGCTGGCGCTGCTGCTGGTGGCGGGCGTGTTCATTCACAATCGCTGGGCCGGGGCGCTGGCCCTGCCGGCGCTGCTGTTTCCGCTGGGCTTCCTCGCCGACCTGCAATTCTGGCTGGCGCACTTCGGAACCAACCTCGACCCGCGCGCGGCGCTCTCCAGCTCCGTCAAGCCCTTCGTGCCCCCGGTGCTGGGCACGGGCGTCATCGGCCAGTTCCGCACCGTGGCCTCGGTCGGCCCCGGCTTCTGGCTGGCGACCGCGGCCTCCATCGTGCTGATCGCCGCGTTGTGGTCGCATCGCCGGGCCTACAAGCCGCTGGTCGATGCGCGGCGCGCCGCGCAGCGTGAGGGGCAGGGGGCGGCGGCCACGCCGGCCGTGGCCGTCGTCGCGCTGGCGCTGCTGACGGGCCCGGCGACGGTCCGCGCCGATGCCGCGGCACGGGGCGACCTGAATGCGCTGATCGCCGCCGCGTCGCCGGGCGACGTGCTGCGCGTGCCCGCCGGCGTCTACGGCCCGGCGACGATCGACAAGCCGCTGACGCTGGTCGCGGAAGGTCGCGTGACGATCGACGCGGGCGGGCGCGGCGACGCGCTGCGCGTTTCGGCGGCGGGCGTGACGCTGCGCGGCTTTCACATCCGCGGGACGGGCGACAGCCTCGATCAGCAGAACGCGGGCGTCGCCGTCGAGGCGGCCGGCGCGCGAATCGAGGACAACACGCTCGAGGACGTGCTGTTGGGCGTGCTGCTGAACAACGCGCCCGACACGCTGGTGCGCAACAACATCATCCGCGGCAAGCCGCTGGATCTGCCGCGGCGCGGCGACGGCATCCGCCTGTGGAACAGCCCGAACGCGCGCGTCGAGGACAACGTCGTCGAGGGCGTGCGCGACGTTGTCGTGTGGTACTCGCGCGGCGTGCGTCTGACCGGCAACCACGTCAGCAACAGCCGCTACGGCCTCCACTTCATGTACGCCAGCGACAGCGCCGTCGAGGACAACCGGCTGAGCGACAACTCGGTCGGCGCGTTCCTGATGTACAGCCACGACCTCGTGCTGCGGCGCAACACGCTGGAGCACAACCGCGGACCGAGCGGCTACGGCATCGGCCTCAAGGACATGGACGGCCTGACCTGCGAGGAGAACGTCGTCGTCACCAACCGCGTCGGCATGTACGTCGACAGCAGCCCGTCGCGCGTCGACGTCACGCACCACTTCCGCCGAAACGTCTTTGCCTTCAACGACGTCGCGCTGGCGCTGCTGCCGGCGGTGCAACGGAACCACTTCAGCGACAACACGTTCATGGAGAACATCGAGCAGGTCGCGATCCTGGGCGGCGGCCCGCTCCGCAACAACCTGTTCACCGTCGCCGGCCGCGGCAACTACTGGAGCGACTACGCCGGCTACGACGCCGACGGCGACGGCCTGGGGGACTTGCAGTACCGCGCCATGAGCCTGTTCGAGAACCTGCTCGACCGCGAGCCGAAGCTGCGGCTGTTCGTCTACAGCCCGGCGCAGCAGGCGATCGAGCTGGCCAGCCGCGCGTTTCCGATCATGCGCCCGGAGCCCAAGATCACCGACGAGGCGCCGCTCATGCGGCCGGTCTTCGTGGATTTCAAGCCGCGCGCAGCCGCGGTCGGCCCGTTCGCCTCGGTCAGCACCGGGCTGCTCGCGCTGGCGGGGCTGATCGTCGCCGGCCTGTCGCGGACGTTCGGACGCGCCGTCGCCGCGACCCGAAGCCCCGCTGCCGCAAGCGCAGCGGCGGAGTCTGACGCGCGGGTTCTGACGACAACGGGCGACGACGTGCGGATCGTCGCGCCCCCGGTGCTGGAAGTCACCGGTCTGCGAAAGCGCTTCGGCCGGCACGTCGTGGTCGAGAACCTGTCGCTGGAGGTGGCCCGCGGCGGCGCCGTGGCGCTCTGGGGCACGAACGGCGCCGGCAAGACCACGATCATCAAGTGCATCCTCGGACTTCACCCGTACCGCGGGACGATCCGCGTCGGCGGGATCGACGCGCGGCGAAGCGGCCCGCAGGCCCGGCGGCTGATCGGCTACGTGTCGCAGGAGCTGTCGTTCTACGACGACCTGACCGCCCGCGAGAGCGTGCGCCTCTTCGCGCAGCTCAAGCGCGTGCGCACGCCGCGCGTCGACCAGGTCCTGGAGCGCGTCGGGTTGGCCGAGCACGGCGGCAAGCGCGTCGGACAGCTCTCGGGCGGAATGAAGCAGCGCCTGGCGCTGGCGGTCGCGCTGCTGGCCGATCCGCCGCTGCTGCTGCTCGACGAGCCGACCTCGAACCTGGACGCGGCGGCCCGGCGCTCGTTCCTGGAGCTGCTGGCCGACCTGAAGCGGGCAGGAAAGACGTTGCTGTTCACGACGCACCGGGCGGAGGAAGTCGCGGCCCTGGCCGAACGCGTGCTCGTGCTGGAGCGCGGCCGCGTCCTGCGCGACGGTGCGCCGCAGGCGCTCGACGCCGGCGCGCGGCTGCGAATCCCCCTGGGGCCGGAGGCGCGCGAGCCGGCGTGCAGGCTGCTGGCGCAGGCGGGGTTCGACGTGTCGCGAAACGGGACGGCCCTGTACGTGCAGGTCGCCGCGGGTCGCAAGGCCGCGCCGCTGGCGCTGCTGGCGCAGGCCGGCATCGCCGTTGAGAACTTCGACCTCGAGACAGGAGACTCCCAATGACCCAGCATTCGTGCGACGGCTGCGAGCACGGCCCGACCGGCGTCCTGAAGGCCGAGCATCGCGTGATCGAGCGCGTGGTCGACGCGATGGAGCGCGTGATCGAGCAGCGGCCGCTCGACGCCGGCTTCTTCGCCAAAGCCATCGACTTCCTGCGGAATTTCACGGACGGCTGCCACCATGCCAAGGAGGAAGATCAGCTCTTTCCCACGCTGGAGGCCGCCGGTGTGCCGCGCGAGCGCGGACCGATCGGCTGCATGCTCGAAGAACACGCCCGGGGCCGCGCCCTCGTCCGCCGAATGAGCGAGACGCTCGAGGCGGCGGCCGGCGGATCGGCGGAGGCGACATTGGCGTTCGAGGCCGCGGTGCGGAGCTACGTCGATCTGCTGCGCCAGCACATCTGGAAAGAGGACAACGTGCTGTTCAGCATGGCCGACCGCGTTCTCGACACGGACGGGCGCGAGGCGCTGTCGCGCGCGTTCGACGCCGGCCGGCAGGGCGCCGCCGCCGTTGACCGGCGCGAGCACTACGCGCGCGTCGCGGATGAGCTGCACCGCGGTGCGTTCGCCGGTGCGGCTGGTTCAGAAAGGAGTGCGTCGTGAGCAGCTTGACGACGTCAACCATCGCGCCCGCCGCGCCCGGGGCCGCTGAGCCCGCCCGGCCGGTGCGGGACTGGGGGCTCGGCGTGATCCTGGTGCTGGCGCGGAAGGAGATCCGCGACGCGCTGCGCAACCGCTGGTTCGTGCTCTACGCGCTGTGCTTTGCGGCGCTGTCGCTGGGGCTGGCATCGGTGGCGCTGGCGGGCACGGGACGCTACGGGCTCGCCGGCTTCGGCCGGACCGCCGCGAGCCTGGTGAACCTGGTGCTGCTCATCGTGCCGCTGATGGCCCTGACGCTCGGCGCCGCGGCCCTGGCCGGCGAGCGCGAGCGCGGCACGCTGGAGACCCTGCTCGCGCAGCCGATCCGCCGCCGCGACGTGCTGCTGGGCAAGTACCTGGGGCTGGCTGTCGCGCTGCTGGGCGCCTTGGCGCTGGGCTTCGGCACGACGGGGACCGTGCTCGCCGTTCGCGGAGCCTCGGCCAACGCCGGGCAGTACGCCGCGATATTCGCGCTGAGCGTGGCGCTTTCGTGGGCCATGCTCAGCGTCGGATTCCTGATCTCTTCGATCGCGCGCAAGACGACCCTGGCGCTGGGCATCGCGATCTTCGCCTGGCTGGGGTTCGTGTTCGTCGGCGACCTCGGCCTGATGGGCGGCGCACTGACGCTGCGCATGACGCCGGCCGAGCTGCTCGGCTGCGCCCTGCTGAACCCGCTCCAGGTCTTCAAGACCTTCGCCGTCAGCGGCATGCACCGCTCGCTCGATCTGCTCGGTCCGGCGGGGTTGTACGCCTCGCAAACCTTCGGCGGCTGGCTGCCGCTGCTGCTGAGCGGCGTGCTGGCGGCGTGGGTGCTTGTGCCGCTGATCCTGAGCGGCCTGGTCTTTTCACGGAGGACCGTCCGATGAGGACGAATCGCCCCGGACTTATCGCCGGCCTCGCCGTCGCCGGCCTCGCCGCCGGCTGCAACCGCGGCGGCGACACCGACCCGCCGAAGATCGCCTACGGCCAGACCGAATGCGAGCACTGCAAGATGATCGTCAGCGACGAGCCATTCGCGGCAGCGCTGGTGATCGTCGCGGCCGACGGCCACGTCACGAAGTACGCGTTCGACGACGTCGGCTGTGTCCTCGATTACCTCGAGGACCGTCCGGTCAGCGGCCGCGCGATCGCCTACGTCCATGACTTTGAATCGAAGGCCTGGCTCGATGCCGACGCGGCCGTGTTCGTCCGCAGCGAGGCGCTGCAAACGCCGATGGCGTCGAATCTGGCCGCGAGCGCGACGCTCGAGGGCGCGCAGCGCCTGCTGGCGCGCTATCCGGGCGGAATCGTGAGATTCGCCGAGCTTCGGCACGCCGCGGCGCCGGCGGCCGATCACGCCACGGCGAACGGGAGGAATCATCCGTGAGTGCGATTGCATCACACCGCTCGGTTTCGGAACGGCTGGTCGAGTCGGCGGCGGACCGTCGCGCGGCCGCGGCCGGCCCTGTGACGGCCGCGGTCCCGCCACTCGACGGCGCGACGCCGCGAGGACTGCTGGCGCAGGTCGGCGCGCTGCTGGCGAAGACCGGCGCGCACAAAGCGGATGTATTGATTTTCGTATCCGTGTATGCCGGCGTCGTCCTCCTCGCCGGCCTCATGTACGCCGGCGCTCGCCTCGGCAACGCCGACGGCTGGCGCTGGGGGCTCAAGCTGATGAATGTCCCGCTGGCCGCGGCGGGGCTCGGATCGCTGATCGCCGCGAGCATCGCCGCTGGCGCGGCGGTGGTGATCGCCGGCCGGCGCACGCGCCAGTCCGAAGCGCCGGCCGCGGCCGGCGTCACCTTCAGCGGCGGCATCGGACGCTGGGGCGTTGCCGCCTGCCTGATCGTCGCGTGCCTTGGCTGCGCGGGGTTTCTGACGACGGTGCTGCTCGACCACGACGCCAAGGCGCACTACGGCATTCGCCCCGGCAATGGCTTTCAGCCGAACGAGCGCTACGTCGCGCGGCGCTTCGGCGTGCGGCTGCCGGCGCAGGCGGCGGCCGCGGCAGCCGAGCCCGTGGCGCTGCCGGTCGCGGCCGCGCCCGCGCCCGCGGCGGTTGATCCCGAGAAAGGGCACAAGCTATTCATCGGGACGTGCGCGAGCTGCCACGGGCTGAAAGGCGAGGGCATGCCCGGGCAGGGCAAGCCGCTGGTGCACAATACGTTCATCCAGGGTCAGGACGACGCGCAGCTTCTGGCGTTTCTGAAAGTCGGCCGGCAGCCCTGGGACCCGGCGAACACAACCAAGGTGCAGATGCCGCCCAGGGGCGGGAACCCCGCTCTGACCGACGACCATTTGCGCAGCATCGTCGCCTATCTCCGCACCGTGCAGGGTCCGTCGGCAGCGGCCGCTCCGGCCGCTCTCGCCGAAGGCGCACGCCAGCCGCCGGGGCCCGGAGACACCGCGTCTCGGGCGGAGGCTGCGCCCGCGTCGCCGCCGAAGGACGACGACTTCGCCTTGCGGCTGTCGCTGCATCGCTGGGTGGTGAGCGAGCCGCCGCACGCGCCGGGGCTCCAGGCGGGTTTCGTGGAGGAGCGCGCCCGGCCGCGCTGGGCGCCGCCGGCCGGGGCCGCGGCGTTCGTCAACGCGTACTACTCGATGACGCAGTTCCAGATGCTGCACGTGGGGCTGTTGCTGGTCGTGCTGGGTTTCGCGTTGCACCAGGCCATCCGCGGCCGGGTCGCGCCAGACAACCGCGGCCTGCTGGCGCTGGGCGCGGCGGCGTGCTGGTGGGTGACCGGGTTGTGGGCGGCGGCTTTTCCGTTCGTCTACCTGATCTGAGGATCGGGTTACGCGCCTCGCGCCTTGGGTCTGCCGGTGCGTTTTGGCGTGGTAAGCTGGGCGCGCGGGGGCTGCGCGGTGGGGTTCGGGCAGAGCGGCGCGTCGTGGTTTCCCTCGGCGAGGAGTTCGGCGATCGTGGACTCGCTGAAGGCCCGCTCGACCATCGCCAAGGCGTCGTCGATGCGCCGATGCAGCGGGCAGAGGCGAAGCTGATGCGCGCTGAGCTTGAGCGGGCAGGCGCGAATCCGCGGAATGGGTTCAACGGCGGTGACGACGTCGAGCACGCTGATGGCCTGCGGGTCGCGCGTCAGCACGAAGCCGCCGCCCAGCCCGCGCTGCGAGCTGACGAGGCCCGCGTCGACCAGCGTCTGCATGACCTTGGCCAGGTACCCGGCGGGGACCTGCGTGGCATGGGCCATCTGCCGCGTCGTGCACGGCGATCCGCCCTGGCTGGCGAGCCACACAATGGCGCGCAGGGCGTACTCAACGGTCCGAGAGACCATGCTCGACGATCCGATCCGTAAAACCCACTTTCAGACCAATTACTCCGAGTCTAGGCCCGCCGCGGCCGGCGTCAAATGTCCGGCCGTGCGTTTCCCTCGCGGGTCACGTGGCGCAAAGGCAACGCACACCGACCGACCAACACGGGAGCTTCTGAGATGGCCGCCGCATTATTCGTCATTGACCAGGTCGCCACTGCCGACCTGGCGACGCTCATCGAGCCCGTGGCAGGCGGGATCGTCAGCAAGGTGCTGGTCAGCTCGCCGGCCTTTCAGCAGACCCTGTTCGCCCTGGACGCTGGGCAGTCCATTCGCGAGCACCGCGTCCCGTCGCTCGCCACCGTGCAGGTGCTCGACGGCGAGATCGACTTCGACGTGGGCGGCCAGACCGTCCCCCTGCGGGCCGGCGCCTGGCTGCTGCTTCCGCCTCACACCCCGCACGGTCTCGCCGCGCGCGGGCCGTGCCGGATGCTGCTGACGCTCGTTCGCGGCGGCTGACGGGCCGGGTGCCGGTCGGAGGTACGGGCAGGCGCGGTCGCAGGCGCGGCAGGCGCGGTCGCAGGCGCGGGCAGGCGCGGTCGCAGGCGCGGCAGGCGCGGTCGCAGGCGCGGGCAGGCGCGGTCGCAGGCGCGGCAGGCGCGGTCGCAGGTGCGGTGGGCGGCGCGATTCCTCGCTATACGAGCCGCGAGCGCAAGCGAGTGGAGTGACCCGCACGCGACTCGTCTTCGCACGACCGTTACACCACTCGCTTGCGCTCGCGGCTCGTACTCGCTCGCGGCTCGTACCGGGGGGCGGTCGCACGACCGTTACACCGCTTGCCAAACGCGGTCGGCGGGAGTAGGATACCTTCCGCTGGGACGGTTGCGTCGGCGTCGAATTCTCGGCGTCGAATTCTCGGCGTCGGGTTCTCGGCGTCGGGTTCTCGGCGTCGGTCGTGGCGGCCCGGCGTTCTTTGTGCACGTCTTGCCCAGGCATCCTGCTGCGAATGCGACCGGCGTCGGCCGCACAGTCGGGTTCGTGGGGCTCATGTCCTCGTCGGAGGAAGAACAATGCGACGCCTTCTCACGATTCTTGCGGTCAGCGCGCTCTCGGGGCCGGCGCTGGCTCAATTCATCATGGGCTTCGAGCCACCAATCGTCGCCGACGACGCCGGCATCCTGCTCACCGGGCAGGACGGCTGGTACATCCCGGTCGCCGGAAGCAGCGACTACAACGCGTATACCTACCTGAACAACGCGCTGAACGTTCCGCAGAACCCGGAAGGCGACAACCAGTTCATCGGCGGCTTGTCGCTGGGCGGGACGGCCTTCGCCCGCGCTCAGCGCGACGTCGACTTCGGGTTCGCCGACGTGATCGCGATCTCGTACGACATCCTCGCGCGCTATGACGGAACGCTGCCCGCCACGCAGAACCTCGGCAGCTTTTCGACCAACCCGTTCCTGGCCGCCAACCCGCAGACCCACGCCTGCTACAACCAGCTCAACACCTGGGTCAACCTCGCGACGGCGGACGCCTGGAACGCGCGCTACCTGGCCTTCAACGCCGCCGGCGCCATGGATGCTCAGCCCGGCCGCGAGCCGGGGCCGGAATGGTCCAACCTCGAGGTCAACGTCTGGTACCGTCTCCGCACCGTCATCGACTTCAACCAGAACCGCATCACCGAAGTCTCGATCCAGAAAGTCGGAGGCGCCGTCACCACCGTCCAGCCGGTTGATTACTACCTCGCCGGCGGCCAGGCCGGCGGTCTGCCACGCACCACCGCCGTCCGGTTCTTCGCCGGCGGAACGACCATCGGCAACCTGATCGCCGCCGACAACCTGCGCATGGAGGCGGCCTCCGTGCCTTGCCCGGGCGACCTCGATGGCGACGGCGACGTCGACCAGTCGGACCTCGGCATCCTGCTCTCGGACTATGGCTGCGTCTCGCCGCCGGCGCCAGACTGCCCGGGCGACGCGGACGGCGACGGGGACACGGACCAGTCAGACTTGGGCATCCTGCTGGGTGCTTACGGGGCGGTCTGCCGGTAGGGCGACTTGAGCCAACCCGGTACGCAGGCGGCGGGGCGGCGCCAGGCCGGGCGCGCGAAAGGCCGGCGGCCCGGCGCCCTCGCCGCCGCGGCCCCACCGCGGGGTCGGCGGGCGCGTCAATACACACCCTCGACGATCGGCGTGGCGAAGCCGCTGAACGGGCGAACGTCGCCGGCGCCGTCCCATGGGTACCTTGCGCACGGCGGCGTCCGCTGCGCCTCGTCGCGCTCCAGGAAGCGCGGCATGAAGAACTCCCGCGTCAGCGTCGTCAGCCGCACGCGCCCGACCTCGCCGTAGTCCACGATGCGGTGCCGCACGCCGCCCTCGCCGGGCTTGCCGGCGGCGGCGCCGCGCGGCGGGACGTGCCAGGCGCCGGGGTCTTCGGTGGAGGCCGCGTCGACGACCTCGAACACCGCGCGCGGCACGGGCGCGTGATAGATGACGCTGAAGCCGTCGGCGGGGTCGAAGGGCTTGTGGCAGGCCAGGCCCATCAGCGTGTTGCCGTAGGTCGGCACGAAGTCGATCTTCGGCCGCGCGCCGGGCGCATGCGGCCCATTCTCACACAGCTCCTCGCGGGCGAAGCGGTGGAACTGCCGCGTGAGCTGCGTGCCGCCGCAGAACACGCCGGTGATGCCGCAGCGCACGAGCGAGACCTTCTCGCACAGCGCTTCAAGCAGCTTGGGCGTCGTGAACAGGCAGCGCACGTTGTCGTGCGCCCGCAGGATCGTCAGCCCCTGCTGGATCACGTGCTCCTTGTACTCGTGCATCTCGCGCAGCCGGCCGGCCTTCGTGAGGCGCACGACCCAGCGCGGGTCGAGATCGACCGAGAAGCAGATGCCGCCGCGGTGCTGCGCCAGGTGCTCGATCGCCAGCCGCAGGCGGCGCGGCCCCGACGGCCCGAGCATCAGCCAGTCGGCCCCGCGCGGAAAGTACGCCTCATCGAGCGTCGTGCTGAACAGCTCGTAGTCGATGCGGAAATCGTCGATGTTGACGCGCGTCTTCGGCGTCCCCGTGCTGCCGCCCGTCTCGAACACGTACACCGGACGGCCTTCCAGCCCCTTTGGGACCCAGCGCCGCACCGGCCCGCCGCGCAGCCATTCGTCCTGGAACGGCGGGAACTTGTCGAGGTCGGCGTAGCAGCGGATCTCGTCGCGCGGGTCCCAGCCGAGGCGCTTCGCATAATCGAGCCAGAACGGGCAGCCCGTCTGCGGGTCGAAATGCCAGGCGACGATCTCGCGCGTGTGTGCGTCGAGGCGGGCGCGCGCCGCTTCGACGGCGCTGGCGAGCGGCGCGGCCTGAGTCACGGCTTTCGTCACGGTCTTCCTGCCTCAATCAAAACGCCGGCCTCGTCGATTGTAGCCGCCGCGGCCGGCGCCATACAGCGGACCCGCGGTTGAAGCCGCGCGGCGCGTCGCGTAGTCTGCGAGCGTGGGCGATGCTCGAATCGACGCCGCGTTAGCAGAGCACTTCCCCTTTTCCGGCCGCTGGCTGGAGCTGGACGGGGCGCGCCTGCACTACGTCGACGAGGGCACGGGGCCGCCGGTGCTCATGGTGCACGGCAACCCGAGCTGGTCGCTGCTGTTCCGCGGGCTGATCGCGGGGCTGCGGGGCGAGCATCGCGTCATTGCGCCGGATCACGTCGGCTGCGGGCTTTCGGACAAGCCCGACCAGGCGCGCTATCCCTACACGCTGCGGCGGAGGGTGGCCGATCTCGGGGCGCTGATCGACCGGCTGGATTTGGGCGGCCTGACGCTGGTCGTGCACGACTGGGGCGGAATGATCGGCCTGGCCGCGGCGCTCGAGCGCCCGGCGCGCATCGCGCGGCTGGTGATCCTGAACACGGCAGCATTCCTGATGCCCGCGGGCAAGCGCCTGCCGTGGACGCTGTGGTTCACGAAGCACGTGCCCGTGCTTCCGGCGCTGCTGGTGCAGGGGCTCAACGCGTTCGCGCGCGGGGCGGCGCGCTGGGGCGTCGTGCGGCCGATGCCGGCGGACGTGCGGGCGGCCTACCTGGCGCCGTATGACACCTGGCACAACCGGCTGGCGACCCTGCGCTTCGTGCAAAACATCCCGATCAGCCCGGCGGACGAGAGCTACATGCTGGCGCGGTGGGTTGATGAGCACCTGGCGGAGCTGGCCGATCGCCCGATGCTCATCTGCTGGGGCGAGCGCGACTTCGTGTTCGACCTCGATTACCTCGCCGAGTGGCAGCGCCGCTTTCCGGACGCCGAGGTGCGGCGCTTTCCCTCGGCGGGGCACTACCTGCCCGAGGACGAGCCCGACGCGCTGCTCGAAGCCGTGCGCGGCTTTCTGCGACGGACCGCGCCCGCGCCGGCGGGGGCGCGCCAATGAGCGCCACACGGCCTGCGAGCGGCGCAACGGCCGAGCCCCCAGCGGCGGACGGCGCGCCGCCGGCCGTCAACGTATGCGACCGCCTGTGGCGCGCCGTCGAGGCATTCGAAAGCAAGCCGGCGCTGATCGTGCACGCACGGGCCGGCGCGCTTCAGCCGCCCGGCTCGCAACACACCTTCGCGTTCGGCGAGCTTGGCGAGCGCGTGCGGCGGTGCGCCGCGGCGCTGTCATCCGCGGGCATTGCGCCGGGCATGCGCGTGATCGTCCTCGTCCGCCCGGGCGTGCACTGGTTCGCCGTCACCTACGCCCTGTTTCACATCGGCGCGGTCCCCGTGCTGATCGACCCGGGCATGGGGCGGCGGAACCTGGTCGCGTGCCTCTCGCGCGTCGGCGCCCAGGCGATGGTCGCCACGCCCATCGCGCACGCGGCGCGGCTGCTGCATCGGCGCGCGTTGCGCGACGTCCGCACAAACATCGTCGCCGGCCGCGGACCCGGCCTGCTCGGCCAGTCGCTCGAGCGCCTGATGCAGGCCGCCGGCGCGGCGCCGCCGATGGCCAGGCCCGCGCCCCATGCGCCCGCGGCGATCCTGTTCACCAGCGGCAGCACCGGGCCGGCGAAGGGCGTCGTCTACACGCACGCCGTGTTCGATGCGCAGGCGCGCAGCCTGGCGGCGCATTTCGGCTGCGGGCCGGGTGACATCGACCTGGCGACCTTTCCGCTTTTTGCGCTGTTCGACGTGGCGCTCGGCATGACCGCCGTCATCCCCGACATGGACGCGACCCGGCCGGGATCGGCCGACCCGCGGAAGATCATCGCCGCGATCGAGCTCAACCGCTGCACCAGCCTGTTTGCGTCGCCGGCGCTGCTGCGACGGCTGGCCGCGCACCTGCTGCCGGCCGGGCACGGGCTGCGGACGCTGCGGCGCGTGCTCACGGCGGGGGCCCCGGTCGAGCCGCGCCTGCTGGCTGATCTTCGCCGCGCGCTCGCCCCCGGCGCCGAGATTCACACGCCCTACGGCGCGACCGAGGCGCTGCCGGTGAGCGACATCGGCGACCGGGAGATTCTGGAGGAGACGGCGGAGCTGTCGCGGCGCGGCGCGGGGACGTGCGTCGGCCGGCCGCTGGCCGGGCTCGATGTCCGCATCATCGCCATCAGCGACGCGCCGCTGCCCGACGGATCGCACCTGCGTGCCCTGGCCGCCGGCGAGGTCGGCGAGATCGTTGTGCGCGGCCCGGTGGTGACGGCCGAGTATCACGGCCCGCCAGAGCTGACGCGCGCCGCGAAGGTGCGCGACAACCAGGGCCGCGTGTGGCACCGCATGGGCGACGTCGGCTACCTCGACGAGCGCGGCCGGCTGTGGTACTGCGGCCGCAAGTCGCAGCGCGTCTGCACGGCGGACGGCGCGCTCTTCACCGAGCCCTGCGAGGCGATCATCAACCAGCACCCCGCCGTGCGGCGCAGCGCACTCGTGGGCGTCGGGCCGGGCGAGGCCCAGCCGGCGGTCTGCGTCGAGCTCACGGCCGGGGGGCGCCGCGCCGATCGACGGGCGCTGCTGGCGGAGTTGGCGGCGCTGGCGCAGCGCGCGCCGGCGACGCGCTCGATCTGCACGTTCTTCGTCTATCCGCGCGAATTCCCCGTGGACGTGCGCCACAACGCCAAAATCCGCCGCGAGGAGCTGGCCGCATGGGCCGCCCGGCAGCGCCGTTGAGCCGAGAGCTGCGGGCCCCGCGCCGCGCCGACCAGCCGCCCCTGGCGCTGGTGACCGGCGGCGGCGGGTTCCTGGGGCGGCGCATTGTCGAGATGCTGACCGGGCGCGGCTGGCGCGTGCGCAGCCTGGCGCGCGGCGATTACCCGGAGCTGCGCGAATTGGGCGTCGACGTGCGGCGGGCCGATCTCGCGGACGCGCCGAAAGTGATCGAGGCCGCCGCCGGCTGCGACGTCGCTTTTCACGTCGCGGCCCGGGCTGGGCTGGCCGGGCGCTACGCCGACTATCACGCCGCCAACGTCGTCGGCACGCGGAATGTCATCCGCGCCTGCCGTGAGACGGGCGTCCGGCGCCTGGTGTTCACCAGCTCGCCGAGCGTCGTGTTCGACGGACGGGACCAGCAGGGCATCGACGAATCAGCGCCGTATCCGTCCCGCGGACGCTCGCACTACAGCACCACCAAGGCCATCGCCGAGCGCGACGTGATCGCCGCGAACGAGTCGCCCGTGTCCGGCGGCGGTGTGCTGCACACGCTGGCCCTGCGGCCGCACCTGGTGTGGGGTCCGCGCGACAACCACATCGTGCCCCGATTGCTGGCCCGCGCCCGCGCCGGGCAACTGCGCCTCGTCGGCGACGGCCGCAACCTCATCGACACGACGTACATCGACAACGCCGCCGCCGCACATCTCCTCGCAGCCGATGCACTCGTCGCCAACCCCGCGGCGCGCGGCCGCGCGTTCTTCATCAGCAACGGCGACCCGCGGCCGGCGGCGGAGATGATCGGCGCGATTCTCGCGGCAGGGGGGCTTGCGCCGGTCACGCGCCGGGTCTCGCCGCGCGTCGCCTGGTTGATTGGGCTGGCGCTGGAGGGGGCGCACGCGGCGTTGGGGCTGAAGGACGAGCCGCGGATGACGCGCTTCCTGGCCGAGGAGCTGGCGACGGCCCACTGGTTCAGCATCGAGGCGGCTCGGCGCGAGCTGGGCTACGCCCCGGCCGTTTCGATTGAGGAAGGGCTGCGGCGGCTGGGCCGGTGGCTGAGCGAATCGGACCCCGCGCGCGGCGGAAACGTCGGACACGCGACGCTATGATTAGAGGCGGGCAGGCCGGTGTACCGCTCGACCTATCAGACGTTGCAGTGGCGGCGGATCGGGAGGATCACACCGTCCGGCAGTCCAGTTGGAGTTATCACCATGCGAAGAAGCGCCTGGATCGTCACCCTGGGCGGCCTGATGACGTTCGCCAGTTTCACGGCGGGTTTTCCGTTCTACCTCGAAACCTGGATCTCCGTTTACCCCAGTTCCACTTTGCCGGCACGCATGCTGGCCCAGGCCGGGAGCCAGTGCCGTGTCTGCCATCAGCCGCCAGATTTCGGCGCCATCGGCAACTGCTACCGCGAGGACATCAAGACCCTGCTGGGCAAGGGCCTGACGATTCAGGAGGCCATTCTCGCCCTGGAGACCGTGGACTCGGACGGCGACGGCGTCAGCAACCGCGACGAGTTCCTCTCGCCGCACGTCGATTTCCCCGGCGAGATCGGCTACAACGCCGGCCTTGTCGGTCCGCTCGGCGTTGGTCCATGTGGCGACCATCCCGAGGACCCGGTGAGCGGCGTGCTCGAAACGCCGCCGGCGCCCGGCTGCCCGCACCCTGGGTGCACGAGCGACGTCACGGGCGACTGCAAGGTCGGCCAGGAAGACCTTGGTGTGCTGCTCGCGGCGTTCGGCTCGACGCCCGAGCAGACGCACTGGAACCCGGCGGTGGACTTCGACGGAGACGGCCACATTGGCCAGACGGACCTTGGGCTGTTGCTGAGCGAGTTCGGGAACAACTGCAACTGAGCAGGAGCGCGGGGTGCGTTCCCGGCGTCGTCAGATGACGATGGCGCGGCGCGTCCCGGCCCTGGGCCAGAACAGCAGCACCATCGACAGCACGACGCAGCCGACGGCCACCGCGATCAGCGGGATGAACCCGGGCTCCACGCCCCTGATTCCGCTTGCGGCCACCGCTTGGTAGAGCTCCGCACCGGGACCCAGCGCCAACACCGAAGCGATCGCGCCGAAGACGCACGCCAGCAGCGCCCGCGCCATGTGCGCGCTGCCGTCGCGCCGGCGGGCGTAGATGAGCAACACGGCGCCGACTGTGATCGGCGCCAGCAGGACCGGCTGCGGCACGTGCAGCCGTTCGCGCTCGATCCCGCGCTGCACCACCATGATCGAACCGTCGTTGAACTCGAAGCCGGAGTCGCGCACCTGGACCGTCAACGGACGTCCGTAGTACGTCAGGGACAGCGCCACACCGCCCAGCAGCAGCACCTTCCCCAGCAGCGACGCGCCGGCATTCGCCGTGCGCCCCACAAACGACGGCTGCCCGAACGCCGCAGCCTCCGGCGACGCTGCCGCCGGGGGCGGAATCGGTGGCAGTGGCGGCGGCGTCAGCGGGGCGCGCGACGCCGAGCCCCCGGCCTCAGCCGCTGGCGGTGGGGGAGGCGCGTCGGCAGCGACGGCCGGCGCTGCGGGCCGGGCGCGGCGCGCCGTGGCGACCGCGGGGGCGTGCCACAGGGAGGCGATCATCGGGATGAACAGCGCCACGCAGGCGCACAGGGCGCCGGTCGTGAGCGGCTCCGGGGCCTTGACCGCGCCGGCGACAATCAGGCCGAGCACGCCGGGCCAGATGGCGCTCGATCCGCTGCTTGCCAGCAGCCGCCCGGCTTCGATGCGGGCGTTCCAGTCGAAAACCATCAGCACGACGAGAAGCGGGATGACCATGCGCGGCATGTCGCTGCCGGCGTCGGCGGCCATGCCGATCCCCGGCCCCATGCAGAGAACCGCGGCGCCGGCGTAAACCACGCGATCGAGGAACGGGTGGCGCACCGGGTTCTTCCGCAGCAGCCAGAAGTGCGCCAGCACCGGGCCGAACGTCGCTCCGTAGAGCATGAACGCCAGGGCGACGGCGGTCTCGGGCAATGCGCGTCCCGAGAGCACGCCCAGCCCGATCGCCACGGCCAGGCTCGCCAGCACGATCGTCAGTAACTGCGGCCAGAAGCGCGGACGGACCGCCGGATCGGCGGCGGGCGCCGGCCCCGAGTCAGGCGCGTGCCGGCGGGGCCGTTCGCCGCGGGTCGTGGCGCGGGGCGTTCGGCGCTCGCCGGGCAGGGGCGGAATCTCAGGAAACACATCGTCGCCGGCGCGCACGTCGAGCGGCGCCGGCGCCACCGCCTGCGGTCGCGGATAGGGATAGGACCCGGCGTGCGGGCGTGGGGGTCGGGGTGAGCGGGTGATCGTGCGGTCCGGGTCGTGGGCCTCGGGGTCGCGCTCGATGTGCGAGAGCATGCTGTGGTCGAAGGACGCGACGCTCTGCGACACACCGGCGCTCATGAGGGCGTCGAGCATCTCGCTGACGTCCTGCCATCGGCCGGCGGGGTCCTTGACGAGGGCACGGGCGATGACGGAGCGGAAGGGCTCGGGCACGCCGGCAAGGTCTGGGCGGTCGTTGACGTGGCGCATGAGGATTTCGGCCATGCTCGAGCCGGTGAAAGGCAGCCGGCCGGTCAGCATCTCAAACAGGATGACGCCGAGGGCGTAGATGTCGATGGCCTTGGAGTAGTTGCCGGAGCCGATCTCGGGCGCCATGTAATGCACGGTGCCGACGCTGACGGTCTGGGCGCTGTGGCGGCTGACGGCCATGTGCTTGCTCAGGCCGTAGTCGCCGATCTTCACGTATCCGTCGTCGTAGAAGATGTTGGCCGGCTTCATGTCGCGATGGACGATGCCGCGCTCGTGCAGATAGGCCAGCCCCTGGACCATGCCGGTGAAGAGGAACGCGGCCTTCTGCGGGCTGAACCCGTCGGGCTCGGCGTTGAGCATGTCGCGCAGCGAGGGTCCGCTGATGTACTCCATGATGACGAAAGGCTCGCCGTGCTCGTTCTTGCGCACGTCGTAGATCGTGATCAGGTGCGGGCTCTTGAGGTTCATCACGTGCGAGATGCCGCGGAGCTCGACCTCCGGGTTGTCGCGCAGGTACTTGACCGCCACCTGCTTGCCCGAGTCGGTGAGCGCGTAGTACACCTCGCCGAAGCCTCCGCGGCCGACGGCGCGTTGAATCGTCACGCCGTCGAGCGGGCGGTCGCCGTGCTTGTATGTGTAGGCCACCGCGTGTCCTCCACGGCGCCTCTGGCCCAGACGCGGCCACGAAACGCCGTCAATCCCATTCTGGCCAGTCCGGCAAAGCGCCGACGGGGACACCCCGAGGCCGCCCCGCGCTTGGCTCAGGCCACGCGACCCCGGCTGGCGGGGTCGTACGCCTTCACCGTGATACGAACGTCGCCGAAGTCGCGCGTCTGGCCTGCCAGGAGCGGCGCGCCGCGCCCGGGCCGGGCCGCGCCTGACGGGTCGCTGCGGCCGTAGAGGCGCCCTTCCCACTCGTAGAGCACGACGCGCGTGTCACCCTCGCGCGTGCGCACGTGGGCGCTGGCTTGCGGCCCCAGCGTGCACGCGCCGTCGAACAGCACGATGCACTCGACGTCCTGCGCCAGGCGCGAGCGGCTCGACAGCTTCAGCACGGCGGTCGCGCTCTTGGCGCTGGGCTGGTGAAACGTCATCTTGGCGCTCTCGCCGAGCACGATCCGATCGCCGTCGCGCAGCAGCACGCGCTGCGCCGGCCGGTGATTCACGCGCACCCGCCCGCGGGCCTCCAGAAAGTAGTCCTCGCCCTCGCGCACGATGTCCGCGTGATGCGCCTGGAGCGGCCCCGGCAGCGGCACCTCGACCCCACTGCCCTCGCGCCCCAGCCGCACGCGCGGGCGCGGCAGCAGCAGGCAGCTTCCCGTTCCATCCACCAGCAACAGCAGCCCGCGACCACTCAGCTCCATGGCGGCCCCCGCTTCTTCCGGCGCGGCGACGACGGCCTGCTCGCTATTATGGGCATCGCTCGCGCCCGCCGCGCTTAAAAAACGCGCCGAACTTCGTAACGCCGGGTCGATCATGCCGAGCGGCGACGCAAGCAGTCGCTCTTCGGCCTCGAGGATGTCGCGCACCGCCTCCAGCAGCGGCGCGATCCACTGGGCGTCGGCGTGGGCGCCCGCCAACCGCACGAGCGTCTCGCGCAGCTTGCCGAACTCGCCCGCCGCGAGCTGGTTTCCTGCGATCTGCACGAGGCTGGCGTCGCGCTCCAGCTCGCTCCAGTGCGGGTCGAGCTGCCGCAGCACGCCGGCCGAGCGCACGGCGGCGCGGAAGCGGTCGAGGCGGCCAGCGCGCAGCCAGTCAGACACCTGGGCCCGGATGGCGGGCAGGAGCTCGCGCGCCAGCTCGTCGGCGCGGCGCGTGCTGCCGTGGCGCGCGACGGCCTCGCCCCATAGCCGGCAGGCGTTGAGAAGGTCGCCGGAGGCCTGGGCCTCGACGGCCCGGTCGAGCAGTTGCTCGCAGCGCTGAACGCGGAGGTCGAGCGCCTCGCGCAGTTGCTCGCGGCGGGGCGCGTCCTCGATCCGTTCGACCGCCAGCCGGCCGGACTCGAGCCGGCCCAGGTGAATGCGTTCGGCGGCTTCGCGCTGGGCGTCGTCAAGGTTTCGATGCCGCTCTAGGCGGTGCCTCCATTCGCCCGCCGCCCGCTCTCTCAGGGCGTTGGCCTCGTGGTCTTCGCGGCCGATGGCGGCCAGGCGGTCGAGGTCGCCGATGGCTTCGCGATAACGGCCGGCCTGGAGGTGTAGGCGGGCGCGGGCGGCCAGGGAGCGTGCCAGTTCGTCCAGAAGGGGGGCGGCGGCGGCATCGCCAAGAGTGTCGGGACGAGCCAACTGGCCGAACGCATCGTCGAGCCGGCCGTTCTGGAGGGCCAGTCGGGCGGACTTGAGCCGCGCGTTAAGCCAGTGGCCGAACATGGTTACGTACTCCTCAAAGGGGCAGCCGACCGCGGGTATATCCTGGACCGGCAGGTGCCAATCGTAACCCTTGTGTTTTCAAAGTGTAACGTCCTGGTCCCGACTGTCGCAAGTCTGGCCGGCCGACATTCCGGCGCGGCCGTCATAGGTGATTTCGCGCTGGGGCGGACGATATTCGAGGGGCGGCGGTGTCGGCAGAGTGGACGTCACAGCTTGAAAAAAAACGTCCGAAAGTCAAAAAGTTGCGCGGATTTCGGCTGGCGGCGCAGCGGTTGCGCGTTATACTTATTGTTGGTTGGGTCCATAACGCCGTCCGTCTGGAGAGCATCATGGGCTGGGTCAATGAGATCTGGAACATCCTGTTGGGCATCATCGAGTGGGTGCTGCTCGCGGCTGAGGGCTGATCCCGTGCCCGAAGCGTTCTTCGCGAAGAATTACACCTCGAAGGAGCGTGCCGCCAGCGCCATTGTGGCTACTGCGCTCTGGCTCGGCAGCATGCTGCTGCTGATTGCTCTGATGATCGTCTGACGCCGGCGTCGCCGTTCGATGCCAAGCGAACAGGCGCGCCTGAGGTGCAGGCCACGCCGCCCGGCGTGGTTTTTTTTTCTTCCGGGCTGACGCGGGCGGCCGCCGGTCGGCGTTGGTTCACCCATCCGGCTTTGGCGAGATGGCGATCGAGACCTGGGCGGTGTCTTCCGCTCCGCCGCCGCTGACGACACGCAGCGTCGCCGTGAACGTTCCCGGACGATTGTAGATGTGCACCGGGGCGGCTTCCCGCGACGTGGCCCCATCGCCGAAGTTCCAATAGTAGTCGAGGATCGCGTCCAACCCAGCCGAGCTGCTGCGGCCGTCGAAATGGACCAGCAGCGGCGCGACACCCTCCACCGGTGTCGCGGCTAGGACCGCCGTCGCAGTCCCGCCCTCGGCGCGGACCTCGGCGACCGTAGTAGCGGCGCGGTTCAGCGAGTCGGTCACGGTCAACGTGATGCGGTAGCGGCCGGGCGCCTCGAACAGGTGGACCGCTTCGGGTCCCGTGGCGCTGGCTTGGCCGGCGAAGTCCCATGCGTAGGCGACGATGGCGGCGCCATTGGCGGTTGATTCGGCCGCCGAGACGGCGACGCGAAACGGGGCGGGGCCCCGCGTGGCCGACAGGGTGATGCGGGGCTGAACGGGCCGGTCATCGACGGCGCCCTGGGGGCAGCCGGCCAGCGCCGCAATGCTCGCGAGCGCCATCGCAAAGGTCGCCTTGTGCACGGGGGGCCGTTGGCTGCGGAAGAGTGCCATCATGCAGCCATTCTACGGCGGGGGGGAAAGGGATATCACGTCGGCCGCGGTACTGGTACAGCAAATTTTACCACTGCCTACCAGTGCGTCGGCGGCGGACCGGGTTGCAAGGCGGGCGGTTGCCGGCAATAATACGGGGCTTGACGGTCGGCGGAGTCCGGCCGGGGTCGCGGGCCCGTGCAGCGGGTCCCCGGATCGGTTGCGCAACATGCGGGAGCCGGGCAGATGAAGAAAGGCATTCATCCTGAATACGTCGAGGCCAAGGTGCACTGCGCCTGCGGCAACGAGTTCATGACGCGGGCGACGCGGAAGGAGATCAAGGTCGACATCTGCGCCGCGTGTCACCCGTTCTACACCGGCCGGCAGAAGTTCGTCGACGCCGCGGGCCGGGTCGAGCGCTTCCAGAAGAAGTTCGCCGGCAATTACTTCCAGAAGCCGGCGGCGGCTGGGACGAAGGGCGCCAAGGCCGGCACGAAGTAGCGACGTTCGCAGCTCAACCGGAGACGGTCCGCGCGTTGTGCGCCGGGCCGTCTCCCTTTTTTGGCGAGTTGAATGAACCGAGCCCGAAGCGCTATCGCCGGGGCCGATCCGAGGCGCCGCCGGTCCGGATGCCGCCGCCCGCGACGCGCTGACCCGCGCGGCGGAGGGTGATGCTTGCGCCTTGGACTCGGATCCGGAGATTTGCGATGCCTGATGCCGTGAACGCCAGAATCACCGATCCGCCGTGGATGGCGCGCCTGGCCGAGATGCAGCGCCGCTGCGATGAAGTCGCGGCGCAGATGAACCAGCCCGAGGTTGCATCGAACGGGGTGCTGATCGTCAAGCTCGCGCAGGAGCACGGCCAGCTCGAGAAGGTCTGCAAGCCGTACCGCGAGTACCGCCGCGTCACCGATCAACTCAACGAGACGCAGTCGATCCTCGACGATCCGGCCCAGGACGCCGACTTGCGGGCGTTGGCCCGCGAGGAGCTGGCGGGGCTGGAAGCGCGGCGGTCAGAGCTGCTCGCGCATCTCCAGGAGAAGCTTGTCACCGGCGACGAGGCCCGGGTGCACAGCATCCTGCTCGAGATCCGCGCCGGCACCGGCGGCGATGAGGCCGCGCTCTTCGCCGGCGACCTGCTGGGGATGTACCAGGCCTACGCGGCCCGCCACGGTTTCAGGACCGAGGTTCTGAGCCTGTCGCACGGTGACGCCGGGGGTGTGCGCGAGGCGATCCTGAGCGTCACGGGCGAGGAGGTCTACGTCGATCTCCGTTTTGAGGGCGGTGGCCACCGCGTGCAGCGCGTGCCGAAGACGGAGGCCCAGGGCCGCATCCACACCTCCGCCGCCACGGTCGCCGTCCTGCCCGAGCCGGAGGAAGTGGAGGTCGAGATCAATTGGGACAAGGACGTGCTGGAGCACGTGAGCCGCGCCGGCGGTCCGGGCGGGCAGAACGTGAACAAGGTGGAGAGCGCGGTCAAGCTCGAGCACATTCCGACCGGCATCACCGTGTCGATGCGCGACGAGAAGAGCCAGCACAAGAACCGAGCCAAGGCCCGCCGCATCCTCCTGAGCCGCGTCTACGAGCACTTCCTGGTCGAGCAGCAGCGCCGGCTGAGCGCCGAGCGCAGGAGCATGGTCGGCAGCGGTGACCGCAGCGACCGTATCCGCACGTACAATTATCCGCAGAACCGCGTGACGGACCACCGCGTCGGCATCGACATCTTCGACATCAACGCGGTCGTCGTCGAAGGCCGCCTCGAGCCGTTCCACGAGGCGCTGCGGCAGAAAGACCTGCAAGCCCGGCTGGAGAGCCTGTAGCGCCTACGAGGCCGCCGGCGCGCAGAGCGCCGCGGGCCAAGCGATCTCAGCCGGGCCCGAGACGATTCGGTGGCGGGCCGCAAGCTGGGCGAACAGGTTGGCGCCCTCAACGTATCGCGCATCGAGCCTGAACGTCAGGCAGCGCGTCAGGTAGCGCGACGCCAGCTCGACCGGCCACCAGCGCCGCGGGCCCTCCTGCTCGGCGATCTCCCGGGCGCGCAGCACGCCGCGATCGCGCGCCGCGCTCAGCAACCCGGCGACCTCGGCGAAGCGCGCCGGATCGGCCCGCAGCGCCGCGCTCGGCGCCGCCCAGACCGCGAAGACGAACGGCAGCCCCGTGTGCTGCCGCCACGCGCCCCCGAGATCCACCTCGTACGCGAAGCCCCGGCGCTTGCCGCCGGCCACCACCTTGTCTCCGATGAGCAGGACGGCGGGGCAGTCTTCCAGCCCGTCGTGGCGAGCGTCGAAGCCGACCAGCTCGATGCGGCGGTCGAAGAGCTCCTGCCACAGAATGCGGACGAGCGCGACGGATGTGTGCGAATCGCCGTCGACGCGCAGGGTCTCGATGCGGTGCGGCGGAATCTGCGAGAAGACGCGAACGGTCATGGTCTCGCCGTCGCAGGCGATGCAGGCGTCGCAGATGACGCTCAGCCGGCCGGCGCTGCGGATGACGTCGATGATCGGCACGAGCGCGACGTCGAACTTTCCGGCGAGCAGCGGCTCGGCCAGGCGCGACGGCACGTCGAAACGCAGATCGAGCCGCGGATCATCGAGCAGACCGTCAATGAGCGGCCGCGAGTTCAGATAGGGCACAACGCCGAGTAGATGCACTGGTCACCCCCCGGGAAAACAGCCGCTTACCGGCGTCGCCGGAGCGCCGTGAGTGTTAGCCGACCGGCAAGTATAATGCCGTCGTCCGAACCGTCGCGGGTTTGACGAGGAAACCGTTCAGGAAAGGACGCGCCCATGAAATCGAGCGTGGCAAGACTTGCAGTCGTGATCGTGCTGTGGCTTGCTGGCGGTCCGTTGCCCGGCGGGCGGGCGGCGGACCTCGCGCAGCATCTGCCCCAGACCGCCGCCGTGTACTTCGGCTGGTCCGACCTGCTGATGCCGCTAGGCCTCGACGCGCTCGATCCGAATGCGCTGACGACCATGCTCAAAGAGCGTTTTGAGCTGCCGGACGACGAAGAGCGGCCCGCGGCACGGCTGATCCAGGCCGTGCTGATGGCGGCCCGCGGCTCGGGCGGGCTGGCCGTGTTCCTCGCGCCGAAGACCGGCGGTCTCGACGTGCAGTTCGCGGTCGTGCTCGACGGCGGCGGGGACGCGGCCGGCCTGGCGCAGCGCCTGGACGCGGTGCTGCCGGCGGCGTCAGGCGCGGCGAGGCAGGCGGCGACGCTGGAGGGCGTGGCGCTCTCGCGCGTTCCCGGGCCGGAGGAGGGCGTCGTCTACTGGGGCCGGCACGGGAGCCTTGTGCTGCTGGCGTACGGCGAAGCCGCGGCCCGGCAGACGGCGGCGTGCCTGGCGGGCAAGGCGGCGGGTCTGACCGACAACGCGGAGTTCAAGCAGGCGCGTGCCAGGATCGCGCCCGGCAAGGGCGCGTGGATGTTCTGCCTGTTCGGCGATTTCACGCGGGTCGGCATGCCGCAGATATTCGAGATGCTCCGGGAATCGGGCGAGCTCGGCGGGACGGACGCGGCCCGCGCCCGGCGCGTGTGCGACGCGCTGGCCCTGGGTGATTTCCGCTCATACTACTGGCACGTCGAGCAGTCGGACTACGGCTCGCGCAGCCGGGCGCTGCTGCGCATGCCGGGCGAGAAGCGCGGCGTCGGCAAGCTCTATCACCAGAAGCCGCTCACCGACGCCGACCTGCAACTCATCCCGCGCGACGCGTACTGGGGAGCCGTCGGCAACCTCGACCTTGCGGCGCTCTGGAACGACCTGCGGCAGCCGCTGGACGAGATCGACCCCGAGATCATGCCGGCCATCGAGGGCGGTTTGACCATGATGCGCACCGTGCTCGGCTTTTCGATCACGGATCACCTGCTGCCCGCCCTCGGCGACACGTGGGCCGTCTTCGACGCGCCCGCCCACGGGGGCATCATGCTGACGGGAACCGTCGCCGTCGTCGAAGTGCGCGACGCCGCCGGGCTCGACGGCATCATCAAGCGCATCATCGAGCTCGTGACGCCGCTGGCCCGGCAGGGGAACGTGCAACTGCAACTCAAGAGCCGCATGTACGACGAGCACAAGGTCGAGTACGTCGTCCTCGGCGGCGTTCCGTCGCCATTCGCCCCGGCCTGGGCCTTCGTCGATGATCGTTGCGTGTTCGGGCTGATACCGCAGACCGTCGCCGCGGCGTTGCCGCAGGTGGACGCCCAGCAGCGCAAGGGCAGTATTCTCGATCACCCGGACGTCAAGCAGGTGCGGCCGGGCCTGCCGAAGGAGGTCGTGAACTTCTCGGTCTGCAACTCGGAGTACTTCACGCGGCAGGTCTATCCGTTCATTCTGCACCTGCTGATGGCGGCGCACTCGTTGATGGCGCCGTACATGCCCGCGGACATCGCGGCGCTTCAGAGCGTGGAGCAGCGGGCACGCGCCGCCCGGCTCGGGATCGGCGTGACCGCCGTCACGCCGGACGGCGTGTACTACGATTCGGTCGGTCCGGATGACCTGCTGTCCGTCTCGGGCGTGACTCTGGGGATCGCCGCGGTCGGCGCCGGAGGGTTGCTGCCGGCCTTGCAGGAAGCGCGGCAGCAGGCGCGTTTCGTCAAGGCGATGTCGCAGTTGAAGATGATCGGCATGGCGGTGCACGCCTACTCCGCGGAGCACAAGGAAGCCTTGCCCGAGTCGCTCGAGGCGCTGGTTACGAGCGGACACGTGCCGCGCGAGGCGCTGACGTCGCCGTTTGACGCGCCCGGCACCGTCTCGTACACGTACATCGCGCCCGGAAAGCGCATGTCGCAGCTTCGCAACCCGTCGGAGCTCGTGCTGGCGTTTCAGCACGAGCCGCAGGAGTTCGAGGTCGTCCTGCTCTTCGCCGACGGCCACGTCCGCAGGCTGATGTTCTGGGATGCACGCGCCTACATCCAGAGCGCCTACGAGGCGGCCGGCCGCTCGGACATGCTGCCGGATCGCTGGCGCTGAACGGCAGCCGCCGGGGTCCCGGCGGGGCCCGCGCAACGGAGGAACCAACCATGGCCAAGCGAGTCGGTGTGCTGCTGTCGGGGTGCGGCGTGAAGGACGGCGCCGAGATCCAGGAGGCCGCGCTAACGCTGCTGGCGCTTGATCAGCGCGGCGCGCAGGCCGTCTGCTGCGCCCCGGACTGCGACTTCGAGGTGATCGACCACGTGACCGGCAAACCGGCCGGTGAGCGCCGCAACGTGCTGCGCGAGTCGGCCCGCATCAGCCGGGGCGAGATCCGCGACGTCGCCCACGTGACGCCCGCGGACCTCGACGCCCTGGTCATGCCGGGCGGTTTCGGCGCGGCCAAGAACCTGTGCGGCTTCGCGACCCAGGGGGCCGACTGTGCCGTCAACCCGGCCGTCGAGAAGCTCGTCGCCGGCATGCTCGCGGCGCGCAAGCCCATCGGCGCGATCTGCATCGCCCCGGCGCTGCTGGCGCGCATCGCCGGAAAGCACGGCGTGGCGGCGCGCCTGACCATCGGTAACGACGCCGGCACGGCGCGGACGATCGAGGCCATGGGGGCGCGGCACGAGGCGTGCCCGGTGCGCGAGTTTGTGGTCGACCGCGAGCACAAGATCGTCTCGACGCCGGCGTACATGCTGGGCCGCGGGCCGGCGGAGGTCTTCGAGGGCATTCGCAAGCTCGTGGACGAGGTCCTGTCGCTCGCATGACGGCGCGTCGATCGCTCAGCGGGTGGGTGACGTGGGCCGCGGTCGCCGGCGCGGCGCTGCTGGCGCTCGCGTCCTGCGGGAAGAAGGACAAGGACGCCGCGGCGACGGAGCCCAACCGCGCGCCGCCGTTCCCCGCCAGCTTGCCGCGGTATTCGCTGCCGCGCGAGCTGGAGCAGCAGCACCCCGAAGTGGTCGATTTTCTCAAGCAGTTCGTCGAGACGTGCTACGTCGGGGACTACGGCAGCTACCGCCTGCTCGTGGCTCGGGCCGTGAACCCCGAGAGCCGCGAGCGTTTCGAGGCGATCATCCGCGCCATCGACAACATCGACGTCGAGTCGATCACGCCCATCGACCAGCCGCCGCCCCCGTGGTCGCCGCCCGCCTATCTCGTCGTCACGCACGTGGACTTCAAGCCCGACAGCCGCATCGCGCTGCGGCGGGCGTCGCGACGGCTGGCGATCCTCGTCGTGCAGGAGGAGGGCGAGTGGCGCATGGCGCCCGCGCCCGCCTCGGCCCAGCCGCGCGACGCGCCGCCCACCAGCGCCCCCGTCAGCCAGCCCGCGGAGAAGACGTACTTCCCATGGGACACGGACGGCGGGCCGTGACCGACCAGGCGCACGGGCCGCGGGCTGCGGGCGCGCCGCGCGTGCGGTGCATGGCGGCCGGTGCGGCGCTGCTGGCTTGTGCGATGGCGATCGCCGCTCAGTCCGTCGAGATCGCCCCGGATGACGCCGGCGACGCTTCGCAAGACGCCCCGCTACCCGTCGAGCTGCCGCCGAGCGTTCGCGAAGCGCTGAGCACGACGGTCGATTTCCGCTTCGACTTCATTCAGCCGGGGTTCTACGCCGTCCTGCGGCACGTGCGTGAGACGATCGAGCCGGTGCGGTTCCACGAAGCGGCCGAGCGCGTCAACGATTGGCGGGCGCTGCTCGAGCGGCCGGGACACTTTCGAGGGCGCGCCATTCGCATCCGCGGAACCGTCGGGCGCAACTCGAGCTGGGCGGAGCGCGACGCCGACGGCGCGCTTGGGCCGCCGGTCTGGCAACTCGAGCTGCGAGACGACGCCGGCGGGCCGCTGGCCTGCACGGTGATTCTGACGCGGCCGGCGGATGACATCCCGCTGGGGGCGACGATCGACGTGGCGGGGTACTTCGTGCTAGTGCGGCAGTACTACGACGCGCGGAACCAGGTACGCCAGGCGGCGCTGCTCGTGGCCCGCGCCCCGATCAGCATCAGCCTGCCCGGACCCGCCGCCGCGCGCCCGACGCGCGTTGACTGGAAGTGGGCCCTGGCGGCGGCGCTGCTCGGGCTGGCGGTCGCGTGGGTGCTGCTGCGGCGCGCCGGGCGGGCGCCCACCGACCCGCGCACGCTGCGCGCGAAGCACGCCGCGCCGCAAAGCCTGGCCGGCGAGTTTCACGCATGGAGCGGGCAGGCGCCCTTCGGCCCGCCGACGCCCGCTGACGACACCGAGCCCGGGCCGCGTACGCCGGCGGGGCCGAACGAGCCGCAATGATCATCGACCTGCATTGTCACTATGTCCTCACGCGCCGCACGGCCGCCGCCGGCCAGCGCTTCAGCTTCGAGCCGGCGGTGGGGGCCGATGGGTCGCCCGCGGCCGACGCCAGCGTCTCGCCGCGCGCCGCCGGCTGGTGGTCGAGCTGGGCGCTGCGGCGGCTGCTGGGCGTCGACCCGGTGCTTCCGCCGGGCGAAGCGCTCGACGCGTTGCTGACGGCCGTGCACGAGGGGCACCTGCTGTCGGAGGGGCCGATCGAGCGCTTCGTGCTGCTGGCGTTCGACGCCTACCACGACAACGCTGGACGGGCGCTGCCCTGGCCGACGTCGGCGTCGCAGCCGGGCAGCGACCTGTATGCGTCGAACAGCCTGGTGGCGGAGCTGTGCCGGCAGCGCCCGGATAGATTCCTGCTCGGCGCCTCGGTTCACCCGTACCGCCGGGGAGCGGTCGATTGTCTCACGGAGGTGTTCGAGGGCGGCGCGTGCCTGCTGAAGTGGCTGCCGCTGCACCAGAACATCGACGTTGCGGACGCGCGCAGCGTGGCGATGCTGCGCCGCTGCGCGGAGCTGGGGCTGCCCGTGCTGGCACACTACGGTCCCGAGTTCACGCTGTCGACGAACCATCCGGAGCACGCCTCGGTGACGGCGCTGCTGCACGTGCTGCGGCGGCTGCGGCGCGAGGGCGCGATGCCGGCGGTCATCGTCGCCCACGCGGCCACGCCGATCACGCCGTTCGGCCCGCGCGGCTCGTTCGAGGCGCTGCTGGAGGCCCTGGGGGGCGAGTTCGCCGACGCGCCGCTCTACGCCGATGTCTCGGCCCTGACGGCGCTGGGCAAGATCGGCTTCATGTACGAGCTGGCGCGGCGCGTCGACCTGCACCACAAGCTGCTGTTCGGCTCCGACTACCCCATTCCCATCGGCTGGCCGCTGCTTGGGCTGCCGCGGCGCGTCGCACGCCGGATTCGGTCGCTGCCGTCGTGGCCGCAGCAGATGGTGCACATCCTGCGGCACGTGGGGTTCAGCGAGATCGTGTTTCACCACGCTGCCGAGCTGCTGCCGCTGCGCCGCGCCGCAGCGCGCCGACCGGGCTGACGCTCGCGGCGCCCGTTCAGAAGCGAAAGACCGCCGCGCCTGTACCGTCTGCGGCCTGTTGCAGCAGCGCGGTGTCGGGCTCCACGCCGAGGCCGAAGCCGGGCTGCGCGCGGGGCGTGCCGCCGTAGGCGATGCTGATCGGCCGGCGCACGACGTCGCGTTGCAGCAGAAACCGGCCGAAGGCGCCCTCCAGAAAGCGGACGCGCGGGCAGGCTTCGAGAAACGCCAATCCGGCCGCCGTCAGGATGCTCGTTTCGCCCACCAGACAGCCAAGCTGCACGTCGCGCCCGGCGGCGATCGCAAGCTGAGCCAGGCGCAGCGCCGGCAGCAGCCCGCCCACCTTCGCGATGCGCAGGTTGAACACCTGCACGCCGCCGCTCTCGATCAGCCGCCGCGCGTCCTCCGCCGTTACGAGCGACTCATCGGCGACGAGGTCGCAGCGCGTGCGCGTGGCGAGCTGGGTCAGCCGGTCGTCGTCGGCAGGGGAGAGCGGCTGCTCGATCGCGCAGACGCCGGCGCTTTCGATCAGCGGAATGGCGGCGGTAACGTCTTCGACCGACCAGCCGCCGTTGGCATCGACACGGAACGTGCATCGCCCGCGGCGGATCGCCGACCGCAGCGCGCGGCCCGCCACGGCAAGGCGCTGCTCCCAACCCGGGATGGCGACCTTGAGCTTGAAGTCGCGCAGGCCCCAGGCGCGCTGAATCCCCACGAGCGCCGCGCACTTCAGCGCGCCGCGGCCGATGACGACCCCGGAGTAGCGCGCCTTGCCCAGGCAGCCGGGCGCGCCGAAACCGGCGAGCCCCATCCACCCCGACGCGTCTGCCGCCCGGCGCCGAAACGCACGCCCCGCCAGGTCGAGCAGCGCCAGCTCCACGGCGGCGCGGGCCGCATTCACACAGCGGCCCTCGCGCTCGAACGGCAGGGCGTCGATGAACTCGAGCGCCGCGGGAAACGACGCCGGCCGGAATTGCAGCAGCAGCGGCAGGAAGAGCCGCTCCACGTCCTGGCAGACGCTCTCGACCGTCTCGCCTGTGACGTACCCCCGCGCCAGCGTCTCGCCGCATCCGGCCAAGTCGGTATGCGGCGCCTCGGCGACCAGCCGCAGCACGATCGGATCGGCCACGCGCCGCGTCGCCGCCGCGTGCTCGAACGCGACGCGCATCGGAATCGCCAGCCGATGCAGCTCTACTTCGCGGATGCGCAGCGGCTGACTCATGGCCCGCCGTGCGCCATGCCGCGTTCCTGCGGGATCGGCCAGACCCCGGCCGACTCCATCAGTCGCCGAGCCCCGTCGCTGGAGAGGTACTCGATCGCGGCGGCGGCCGCGGGCGACGGCGGATCGTTGCAGTAGACGTGGATCACCTGCGCCAGCGGATAGCGGCAGGCCTCGATCTCCTCCAGGCTGGGGAAGCTCGGCGGCCCGCTGCGGCGCAGGTGGATGCCCAGGTAGCGCGCGTCGCGGTCAAAGCCGACCTCCGCGAAGCCCAGGGCGGTCGCATCGGCGGCGACCGCGGCGACGATCTGCGCATTCGTCTGGCAGACTTCCCAGGGCGCGTCGTTGATGAAGATGCCGGCCTCCTGCGCGAGCACGCCGCCGCCGCGGGTCGATTTTCGCGGCCCGACGAGGCGGATGGGCGCGTCGTCTCCGCCAAGCTCTTTCCAGTTGGTCACTTTGCGCGAGAAGACGTTGCGGATATCGCCGAGGAAGATGCTGTCGACGCGGTTGGAGGGGTGGACGTAGAGGGCGTAGCCGTAGAAGCCGACGCGGCGGCCGATGGGCGGCGTCGGGAAGTCGCGCCGCTCCGCGTCGGAGATCGGCCGATCGGTGCAGGCCAGGGTGCACGCGCCGTCGCGCAGGCGCTCGAAGCCGTGGCGCGAGAGGAAGAACTGCACGCGCTGCGTGACGAAGCGCGGCTCGCGGGCGCGGTCGAGCCAGGACTCGACGAGCTCGACCGGGACGCTGGCGCCGGCCAGGCTGACGACGTGCGTCCCCGATCCGCGCGGCGCCGCACAGCCGCCGAGAACGCACGCGAGCCCGAGCAGCGCCGGCCCGGCGAGGCGGACGGAACAACCGAAGAGTGCAAGGCGAGGGCGACGCATGCCGAGCGACGTTAACCCGCGCCGCGGTCCGAAGCAACCGCGCCGCGATCGGCGGAAATCACGAGCGCCGGTCCTGACGAGGCGCGAGCGCCAGCGCGTGACGTGACGTCGGGCCGGCGCGGTAACCGGAACGAACACCCAACCCGGCACAGCGATTCAGGAGAGTGGGAGGCCACGCGCGGTTGCGGCGGCGACCGCCACATGTTGCCGTGGGGTTGCGGGTGTTGTTGTGGTCGGCGTGGGCCGGACACGGAACATGCCGCTCACGTTCGCCGCAGCCGAGCGCGGCGATGGAGCCTAAGTGCCTGCGTGGCGGCAGGATGCGACTTGCCCGGCGGAACCCACCGACAAGCGTACCGCGCACGTCGGTGCGCCCCAGCACACCTGGCACGCCGGTTGCCACTCCCAGCGACGTACGCCCGCGCCGGGGTACACGCTTCTCCTCACCAACTTGGGCGCTGTCGGCGCAAACCCCACTTTGCCCGGCGGCGCCCAAGCACCGGGCCCCGCACCAGCTCGTGGAGCAATCGGAACCGCCCCAAACAGAGCATGAAGCAATCCGGCCACGCGCGCAGGCTGCTACAGTTGTTTTCCGTCGTCGGGTCGATGATCCCTAGTTGCGCCGCGTGTTGTCCTGATAGGGCTTGCCCGGCCAGCCGGTCGGGTTGCCGATGAGTGCCTGAATGACGTTTGGCGTGCACAAGTCGCCGGTGCCGCTGAAACCCCGGATAAGCGAGCCCGGCGCGGGATAGGCGTCCATCTGCCAGGTGGTTCCGCGGCGCAGGTAGCTGTCGTAAGGTGCCGGCACGCCATAGCCCATCTGCGCCAGCAGGTTCGAGTCGAACCGCGCCAGGGCGCCGACGCGTGTCGCCCGGCTGGATCCGTCGACGTACACTACGTTGTCGGTCATGACGACGCGGTGGGTGCCCATCAACGGCGCGAGGCTCGGATCGAGGTTCGTGGCAGGCACGGTCATCATGTAGAAGAGCGGTTCGGTAAACAGGACAATCCGGCTCGAGAACTTGTCGATCTTGCTGTACCGGCCGCCGAGCATCGCCGAGGTGAAGAGACCCTGGACCGGCGGACCGGGCACGATCAGCCCGCAGTAGTTGAAGCGGTAGCTGTTGCCGAGGAAGTCGAAGAACCTCTTTTCGTAGACCTCGGCCGTAATCGCCGCATTATTTGCGATCATCAGGTCCAGGCACCACTTCGGATTCGCCGGGAAGCCGTCGTCCGACGGGCACATGTACATTTCCCACGCGCTGCGGGCCGAGTCCTGCTTGCTGATGCCGCCGGTGAACATGTAGCGGTTCAGCGGCCGCGTGTCCGCCGCCCACGGCCCGTTCGGATCGACCAGGTTGTTGATGTTGCCGACCGGCTGGACGGCGGTGCGCCCGCCGAAGCTCGCCGGCCCGGCCAGGCGCCACCAGAGGTAGTTGCCGAAGGCCCACTGGTTCTGCCAGATGCCCGCGTGCATCGGGATGATCATGTTCTTGGCGTCTTCCTGCGCGTACAGGACCGAGCCGGTGGCGATGTTCTTGAGGTTCCCCAGGCACTTGGCCCGGCGGCCCTGCTCGCGGGCGGCAGCCAGGTTCGGCAGCAGCACCGCCAGCAGCAGGGCGATGATGGCGACGACAACGAGCAGCTCGATGAGCGTGAACGCGCGGGCGCGCCGACTGCGGTCGATCACGACGAGGCTCCTTTGACGGGCGAAGACGTGCTGGCCCGAACCAGATTGACGATAAGTCCGTTCTCGCGATCGGCGGCGCCATGGAAGATGTGCCCTGGCGCCGCAGCTCACACAACCAAGCGCCAGTGTAGCGGAATCGACCCCCGCCCGTCAATGGCGAAAGCGTGGCCGGGTCGTGTTCCAATGCCCCAGAAACGACCCGAGCCGCGACCGAAAGGGCGCGGTTGCTGCGAAGGAGGCTTCGTTTCGCCGGCCCGTGCGCCACTGGGCGAAGATCGCCGGCAGATCGCCGACGGCCCGACGGCAGTCCGACAGATGCCCGACCGCGCCCTTTTGGCCCGAGGTGTGTTTTCTCAGATGGCTCCGACGCTTCCTAAAAAGCGTAAGCGCCCCGGCGACAGCCATCCGACGCCGGGGCGCTCGCTCTCGAGATTCGAGCGGCCGCTGCACGATCGCTTGCGCTACATGTTCCCGCGTGCACCACTCGCTTGCGCTCGCGGCCCGCCGGCGATTCGATCCGCCGGGTCAGAACTGGCGGAGCGTGTTGTCCTGGTACGGCTTGCCGGGCCAGCCGGTGCCGGGGGCGATCAGCCCGTTGATGATGGCCTGTGTCGTGATCAACGTGGTGTTGGTGTACGCACGAATGATCGAGCCGGGCGTCGGGTACGCATCCGTCTGCCAGGTCGTTCCGCGACGCAGGTACGAATCGTAGGCCGCCGGTCCGCCGTACCCCATGCTGGCCAGCAGGTTCGTGTCGAAGCGCGCGAGCTGGCCGACGCGCGTGGAGCGGCCGGAGCCGTCGGCGTAGGAGACGTTCTCGGTCATGACCACCCTGTGCGTGCCGCGGAGCGGCGCCAGGCTCGGGTCGAGGTTGGCGATGGGCACGGTCATCATGTAGAAGAGCGGCTCGCTGAACAAGACGATGCGGCTCGAGCCCTTGTCGATGCGGTCATACTTGGAGCCCATGACGGACGACGTGAACGAGCCGTTGACAGTCTGACCCGAGACTTGGATAAGACCGATCGTGTTGTAGCGGTAACTGTTGCCGAGCAGGTCGAACAGGCGCTGCTCATAGAGCGCCGCGCTAAGCGCCACGTTGCCCGTGAGCTGATCGCTTGGCACCCACTTGTCGTTGTTGGGGAAGCCGTCATCCGACGGGCAGGAATAGAGCTCGAACGAGCGCGGGTCATCGAACGCCGTGATGCCCTTGAGCATGTAGCGGTTCAGCGGCCGAGTCTGCGCCGACCAGGCGCCGTTCGGGTCGAAAAAGACGGGCAACTGAAAGGCCACTGTTCCAGTCGTGTTCGTCCCGGTCTTGCCGCCGAAGCTCGTCGGCCCGCCGAGGCGCCACCACATGTAGTTGCCGAAACCCCACTGGTTGGCCCAGACGCCCTGGTGCAGAGGGATGACGAGGTTCTTGCTGTCCTCGGCCGCGTAGAGGATCGCGCCGGAGGTGATGTTCTTCAGATTGGCCAAGCACTTGGCGCGCCGGCCCTGCTCCCGTGCGGCGGCCAGGTTGGGCAGCAGCACGGCCAGCAGCAGGGCAATGATCGCCACCACTACCAGGAGTTCAATGAGTGTGAAGGCCCTTGCGCGTCTCGTTCGCATCGCTGTTTCTCCTGAAAAGCCGCAGGCGGTTGTCTTGCGGGACCGCGCTGCGATTCTCGCCATTGGCGCCTGGCTGGTTTGGATTGAATGTATAAGGTCGGTCCGTCCCAGCGCTTGGCTCCTAACCCGTTTCAAACCAAAACTGTGCTTTCCCCACGGGATATCATAGCTTATCGGCAAAAAAACGAAAGCCCGACCGGCAGGAATCGCTCGTACGCGGGTCGGGAGCGCAGACGATCGCCCCCCAATCGCTCGCCGCTGAGGACCGCCTCGCGCCTGTCAGCCGCCCATGATGCCCTTGTTCGGGTCGTCGATGTTGCTCGGCGGCTGGATTCCCTGGAGCTCCTTGGCCCGCGAGCTCACCTCTGCGGACGAGCTCGAATACGACCAGATCCAGTAGCCGGCGACGGCTACCACGAGGATTCCGAGCAGGACCAGGAGACCCGCATTGACCTTGCCATGTCGGCAGAAGCGTTTGCTCATGTTTCGATCCCGTTAGGAGGACGTAAGGTCCGGGCAGTAACGGCATTACTTTGCCGGTGGCTAATGATCATAGCCCGCGGCGTTTAGCGTTACAAGGCGGTCGGCTCCGGTCGGGCGATTCCGGGTCGGGACGGTCGCGGTTCAACCTCCGTGCCCCGGCTCCTCGCCCAGTTCGACCCGCTCGATCGGGCGCTTGTCGCGCTCCTTCATGTACTGCTCCGCCCGGTTCAGGATCCCCAGGAACTCGCCGCCGCTGACAAAGCTGTGCTCACCCTTGCTGACGGCGATCTCGCGGTAGACGAGCTCGCGGTAGGCGTACCGGCCGAGTCCCCAGAGCTGCCAGTTGAGCCCGGAGCGGATGTCGGTGGTTCGGGCGATCATGTAACCCAGCGTGGCCCGGTCGATCAGGGCGTCCGGCGGATGCTTCCAGCCGGGGCTGACGATCCCGGCCTGCTCCATCTTGACCACTAGGGCGGCGTAGTCGCCCTCGAACACCTCGCCCGTCCAGAGGATGTGCAGGGCCCGGCAGGCGGGCTCGGCGGTGATGAAGGCCTGGTCGCCGATGTACTCCATCAGCTCGGCGTTGGAGTCCACCGGGACGGGCTGCTGCGCCGGTTGGCGCTGGACGCCCGGGCGGCAGGCGACCAGCGAGAGCGCCGCAATCGACAGGCACAGGGCGTGGCAGAGCGGCTTTGGGCTCACGTCAGAAGCTCCAGGTGATGCCGGAGAACAGGAAGTTCCGCGTGCCCTGGTCGGAATAGGCGTCGCCAGGGAAGAACAGCCCCCAGCGAATCGTCCAGGAGACATCGGAGGCGAAGCGCCAGTTGATGAAGTAGTCCATCTCCCAGCCGACGTAGCCGGCGAACTCGTCGGCGGTGCTGTCGCTGATGGCGGCGCGGGCGTGGTGCTTGTGATAGAGAAACCAGTTGGAGCCGACCTCGAGCTGCTCGAAGGGCCGGACGGACTCCAGCGGCGTCAGCGAGCCGCCCGCCTTCCAGATGTGCAGGTTGCTCGGCGCCAGCGCCGCGGCCATGCCCGTGTCGCGGAAGCCGAACGTCACCAGGCTCGAATCCTTGCCGCCGCCGCGGTTGCCGCCGGCGGCTCCCGTGGCGTTGAAGATGCGGTCCGGGTCTCCGCTGCCGAACATGTATTCGAGCATGAGGCGCTTGCGCAGGGGCCCGGGGAACTGGTACTCGAGGCCGACGTCCCAGCCGTAGGCCTGCACGTAGTCTCGCGAGAGGAACGCGCCGTCGCCGTAGCTGCGGCCGGTCTCGAAGACGGCTTCGGCCCAATACTGGAGCCGCGGGACGACCTGGCCGCGCGAGCCGAAGCCAAAATACTGGGTGTCGTAGGCGTAGTTCTGAAAGCGGTCGCGGGGGGTCTCGTCGGTGGCGTCGTCGTTCCAGATGGCGTAGGCGAAGGGCTCGTGCCGCTCGATGCCGGTGTATGCGACCTGGACGCCGAAAAATCGCCGGGAGCTGTGGCTGGCGACGGGCGTGCTGCGATCGACGTTGAGGTAGCTCTGCGGCGAGCGGCCGAAGAGGCCGTCGACGCGCCAGTCGCCGAGGGTGGTTTCGAGCCAGGCGGCGTCGAGGGGCTGATCGAGGACGAAGCCGGTTCCGAAGAGGACTTCCTGCCGGCCGAGGCGGACCTTCATCTGGAGCCAGTCGGAAGGGCGGGTAAGCCGCAGGGCGCGGCCGAGATCGACCTGGTACCAGGCGCGGTCGAAATCGGGCCCCTCCCAGTCGCGCTGGCGCTCGTACTCGTCGCCGGGGTTGTAGTAGTTATAGCGCAAACGGACGCGGGCGAAGAGCTCGTGCGCTCCATCGTCGAGCCGCACGCGCGACCAGAGGGCGACGCCCGGCCGCTGGTAGAGCCGCTGCGACTGGATGCCGTCGTCAATCATGAATGAGAAGTAGTCGATCCAGCCGCCGTACTGCCAGTCGAGCGTCTCGCTGAGCGGGGCTCGCTCGAGGCGCTCCTGCTGGAGGCGGTCGTCGATCTGGCGTTGCTGGGTGAGGAGGCTGGCGGGCGGCTCCTGCGCAAACGCGGGCACGACCCCCAGCGCCGCGAGGGCCGGCCAGAGGCGCCACGGGACAAGCGAGCCGCGCTGCGGATGCGTTCTCATCGTTGCCGCCAGACCTTGTTACGCAACTGGGCGCGCCGCACCGCGCCGGTGACGCGCCGCCGGGGCCGAACGGTACCCGGCCCATCCCGACGGCGGTAGCATGCGGGCGCGGACGGCGCGTGTCAATCAGGCGGACGCATGCGGCACGAGGTCGAAATCAAGGTCGCGCTCGACGGGCCGGCGACGCTGCGGGCGCGCCTGGCGGAGCAGGGGGCGGCCCTCGACGGCCGCATGTTTGAGACCAACCGGTTGTTTGACACGCCCGCGGGCGCCTTGCGCAACGCCGGCTGCGCGCTGCGCGTTCGCACGGCCCGCCCCTGCGGCGCCGATGGCGTCGCGCGGCCCGACGGGCTCGCGCGCGCGACGCTCACCTTCAAGGGGGCGGCGACCCCCGGCGCCCTGCGTCAGCGCGTGGAGATCGAGACGGGCCTCGACGACGCGGAGGCGGCGGCTGAGATCCTGGCGGGCCTGGGATTCCGCGAGACGGTGCTCTACGAAAAACGCCGCGAGACCTGGCGGCTGGCCGGTTGCGAGATCGCCATCGACGAACTGCCGCGACTCGGCTGGTTCGCCGAGATCGAGGCCGGCGAAGCCGCGGCGGTCGAGACGATGCGCCGCCGGCTGCAACTGGAGCGGCAACGGGCCGTAGAGACAACCTACGTGCACATGACCGTGACGCACGGAACGCCGACCGCCGCCGGCGGACACGAGCTGCGATTCCGGGAGTAGCACAAGACGTCGCGCCGTCGCCGCGGCGTGGGCCTACTTGCGTCGCGAACGGCCGGCGGGACAATGACCGTCTGGCGGCCACCGGCCGTCGCAACCGATCCGAAGAGCACCAGCCAAGGAACACCTGAGGAGGGCGCATCCATGTCGCGCAAGCCCACAGACCACGAATCAGACGCGTTTCGAATCGCCGGCCTGTCGCGGCGCGATTTCCTGCGACGCTCCGCCCTCGCGTCGACGGCGCTGCTGGCCACCGGCTGCGCCAGCACGACGCACCGGCGCGGCGCTGCACGGCCCGGATCGCCGGAAGAGGAAACGCGCGCCCCGGCGATCGTCGGCCGCGCCGTCCAGCCGCTGCGCGTGGGCGTGATCGGCTGCGGCGGGCGCGGGACGGGGGCGGCGATCGACTGCGTGAAGTCGTCCGAGCAGGTGTCGATCGTGGCGCTGGGCGACCTGTTCGCCGACCGCGTCGCCTCGAGCCGGGCGCAGCTCGAGAAATCGGAGCTGGGCGAGGCGCTGCAAGTGACCGATGAGCGCTGCTTTTCCGGCTTCGAGAACTACAAGGGCGTGCTGTCGTGCGACGTCGACCTGGTGATCCTCGCCGCGCCGCCCGGCTTCCGCCCGCCGCACCTGAAAGCCGCGATCGCGGCCGGCAAGCACGTCTTCATGGAGAAGCCGGTCGCGGTCGACCCGGTCGGCGTGCGCTCGATTATCGCCTCGTCGGACCTGGCGCGCGAGAAAGGGCTGGCGATCGTCGCCGGCACGCAGCGCCGCCACGACCCGGCGTACGTCGAGACGATCCGCCGCATTCACGACGGGCACATCGGGCGGATCGTCGCGGCCCAGTGCTACTGGAACCAGGGCGAGCTGTGGGTGCACGAGCGCAAGAGCGAGTACTCGGACATGGAGTGGCAGTGCCGCAACTGGCTGTACTTCGATTGGCTCAGCGGCGACCACATCGTCGAGCAGCACATTCACAACCTCGACGTGATCAACTGGGCCATCGGCTCGCCGCCGGTCAGGTGCGTCGGCATGGGCGGGCGGCAGGTGCGCACCGGACCCGAGTACGGCAACATCTACGACCATTTCAGCGTCGAGTACGAATACCCGGACGGCGTGCGCGTCCTGAGCATGTGCCGGCAGATCAAGGGCAGCTCCGACCGCGTGGCGGAGCGCCTCGTCGGGACGAAGGGCGTTTCGGACCCGAACGGGCGGATCGAGGGGCCGCGGCACTATCTCTATGAGCCGGCCGGCGAGGCTGTGAACCCCTATGAGCAGGAGCATCGCCACCTGGTCGAGAGCATCCGCCGTGGCCGGCCGCTCAACGAGGGCCGCCGCGTCGCCGAAAGCACCCTCACCGCGATCATGGGCCGCATGTCGGCGTACACCGGGCGCGAGATCTCCTGGGATTGGATCATGAACGCCTCGAAGCTCGACCTCTCGCCCGCGGCGTACGCGTTCGGCGATCTGCCGGTACGGGCGGTGCCGACGCCGGGGGTCACGGAGCTCGTGTAGCTCAGGCGAGCTCTCCTGGCGTCTCGAGAGGGTGGGGCGGGCAGAGAGGGTGGGGCGGGAAGAGAGGGTGGGGCGGGCTTCCAGCCCGCCAAAAAAGTTCCAGCCCGCCAAGAGCTTCCAGCCCGATACTCGACAGGACGCGCGACTCAAAGCGACCACGGGCAGCGCGTCCTTCACTTTCCCGGCGTGGCTTCGACCGACCGTAGCAGCAGCTCGGCGATGTCTTCCTGAATCACATCCTCATGCCCCTGGTCGCGCAGACCGTCGCGCAGCATTGTCATGCAGAACGGGCAGGCCGACGCGACGCGGTTGGAGCCGCTTGACCCGCTGGGGACGGATACTTGCCCGCCGTGTGCAGGCAGGATGCCTGCACCACCCTGTGCAGGCAGCACCCGCAGCAATTGCCGCACGCGCGCGTGGTTCACCTTGCCGTCGCCCTCGCGGCTGCCGGGGCGGCGGGTGGGCTCCTCTTCCTTCCACATCTGCGCTCCGCCGGCGCCGCAGCACATGCCGCGATCGCGGCTTTCGGCCGCTTCGAGGACCGTAAGGCCGGGAATGGCCCTGAGCAGCTCGCGCGGCGGATCGTAGACGTCGTTATAGCGGCCGAGGTAGCAGGAGTCGTGATAGACGACGGTGCCCTCGACGCGCTGCCGCGGCTTGAGCCTGCCGGCGCGGACGAGGTGTAGCAGGAACTCGGTGTGGTGGATCACTTCATACCGGCCGCCGAAGTCGGGATATTCGTTCTTGAGGGCGTTGAAGCAATGGGGACAGGTGGTGACGATCTTCCTGACATTGGTGCTGTTCAGCGTGGCGACGTTCTCGTTCGCGAGGGTCTGAAAGAGGTACTCATTGCCGGCGCGGCGGGCTGGGTCGCCGGTGCATTTCTCCTGCGGGCCGAGGATGGCGAAATCGACGCCGGCCTGCTTGAGGAGCTGTGCGGTGGCGCGGGCGATCTTGCGCGACCGGTCGTCGAAGGACGGGGCGCAGCCGACCCAGTAGAGCACGTCGGCGCCGGGCTTCTCGCTGCGCAGAGGGATGTCGAGCCCGGCGGTCCAGTCGGCGCGCTGCTCATTGGCGAAGCTGTAGGGGTTGCCGGCGCTTTCGAGGCCGCGGAAGGCATTCTGAAGCTGGTCTGGAAACTCGCCGCGCTCCATGACGAGATGGCGGCGCATGTCCACGATCTTGTCGATGTACGAGATGAAGACCGGGCATTCCTGCTCGCATGCGCCGCAGGTCGTGCAGGCCCAGAGCGTCTCGGGTTCGATCCACGTCGGCACGAGCGAACCGTCGGCGCCAGGCTCGCCTTCGGCCAGGGGCTTGCGGTCCGGGGAGGTGAACGGTGCCGCCGGCGGGCCGTCACCGGGGCTGTGCGCCGTGTCGGCGGCACGGGCCGCGAGCAGCGCCGACTCGTTGGCGTACATGTGGTCGCGCAGCGCGATGCTCAGGTGCTTGGGCGAGAGCAGCTTCCCCGTGTTGGTGGCGGGGCAGTGGTCGGAGCAACGGCCGCACTCGGTGCAGGTGTAGAGGTCGAGGACCGACTTCCACGACAGGTCGCGCGCCCGCGCGACGCCCAGCGTCTGGCTCTGCTCGATGCGCTGCTCGATGTCGCGAATGGGCCGGATGCGCCCGATGCCCTCGAGATTGCGGAAATACACGTTCGGCAGCACCGTCAGGACGTGGAAATGCTTGCCATACGGCAGGAAGTTCAAGAACGCCAGAACCAGCAACCCGTGCAGCCAGAAACCGCCGTAGAACAGCACGTTCACCAGCGGCGTCGGCAGCCCCTGGAGGACGACGGCCAGAACCGAGGCCGCGGGGGTGGCGAGGTGGAAGACGTTGGCGTGCCGGGCGGCGAGCTGGGCGCGGAGCGGCCGCAGCAGGTCCTCGGCGACCTGTTGCATCGCCTGGCGCGTGTCGGTCGCCCCCAGCGCCTCGAACGCTGCGCCCTGCGAGCGAATCTGCCGCTGGACCTCGGCTTCGAGGCCGGCGTGAATGCCGCGGCTGAGGCGGACGTATCCGCCGGCCTCGTAGAACAGGTCCGAGAAGATGATGCCGAGGATCATGCACAGGATCAGCACGCCTTCGCGGCTGAGCTCCAACCGGCGCGGGCGCGTCACGAGGCGCGTGTAGAGGAAGTAGGCGACGCCGACGATGACCAGCACGCCGACCAGGTCCTTGAGCAGGAGGTACGCGAGGCCAGCCGGCCGGTGATCGTCGAAAAGCCAGAAGCCAAAGCCGCTGTCCACCCCGGCGTAGCCGCGGGCGAAGAGGGCCGCCGTGCGCAGCAGCAGGATGACGAAGCCGCCGAAGATGAAGGCGTGCGCCACGCCCGCGCCGCGGTAGCGGAACATGCGGAGCTGGCCGAACATGTAGAGCAGCACGTCGCGCGCCCGGTCGCCCGGCCGGTCGAAGCGCTCGTCGGGCGCGGCGGCGACGCACATCAGCCGCCAGCGGCGCACGGCGGTGTATGAAAACAGAGCCAGGGCGGCGAGCAGCAGCAGGGACATGAGCAGGGGGGTCATGGCGATCCTTGTCGCTGGATGTCGCGCGTCGCGCCGCGCCGGCGCTCGCGCCGGGCGATTGTAACGGAGGACGCGTTCAGCCGGGGGGGCGGCGGGGGCCGCGCGCGGGTCGCCCGGGGGGGCGTGAAGATCACACGCGGGTGGCGTTGGACGAGCGGCGCCGGGCGTCGGCGGCAATGATGCCCGTGAGCGTGGCGATCAGCTCGTGCGGTTCGTATGGCTTGGAAATGAACGCGCGGGCGCCCTGACGGAAGGCCTCGGCGCGGTTGGCGGCGGTGGCGTGGCCGCTGAGGTAGATCACGGGGATGTCGCGGCCGCGTTCGGTGACCCGCAGGCAGTCGTGGAAGTCGAGCCCGTTGAAGCCGGGGATGTCGATGTCCAGCAGGATCGCGTCAGGGCGATTGCGCAGCGCGAGAAGCAGGGCCTCGTCCGGGTGGGCGGTGGCCAGCGCGTCGAACCCGGCGCAGCGAAGCCGCGTGGCCAGGCCCTGACGGATGAGCCGGTCGTCGTCGATGATCATTACGCGGGGCATCATGGGCTCTCTGGAGCTGGAGTACCTACAGTGCGCCGATCGCCGCGCCGGTTGCGGCCGCGCCCGCCGGCGTCGCGGCGGTGGGAATCAGCGTGATCAGAAGCTCGCGCAGGCGCTCGAAATCGACGGGCTTGGGCAGATAGTACACGTCACGCGTGGCGAGCACGGCCGGGCGGAACCGTTCGCGGTCGCAGCCGCTGATGAAGATGATCGCGGCGTCGGTGCGCTCGCGCAGCCGTGTCGCGATCGACAGGCCGTCGCCCGCGGGCATCAACTGGTCGAGGATAATCGCGTCAAAGGCGCTCGCTGCGGCCCTGGCGATCGCCCCTACGCCGTCGCGAGACTCAACCACGCCGAAGCCCCAGGCCTGGAGTCGGCGTGCAAGCGCCTTCCGGAAATGCGGATCGTCGTCGGCGAGCAGGATCGTGGGCTGAAGCACGGTCGGCCTCCCCGGACGCCTTCTTGCGTCCCAACGGTTAAGGCTACGATACGTGCGGCGCGAAAGGCCAGATCCGCCGACGATCCATGAACTCGCGGAAACTTCCGGTGAAGTGCGCGCGCCGCGCCTCCGATATTGTCCCACGGCGAACACGTCGAACATACCAACACCGATGCTGTTGGGTTTACCGACGGTCTTCGCAGGGCCGCTTCTGATGATGAGCGCAGTTCACATCCCTGTCGTGCCGCCGGCCCGTGCGTGGCTGGCCCTTGGCGCCGCGCTCCTGTTGTCGATTCCAACCTCTCATTCCCTGTGCCCGCGCACCGCGGACCCGCCGTCGTCCGTCCGCAGCGCACCAGCCGCCGCGCGTGCGCCATTCCCCGCAGTGTGGCCGCCCGCGCCGCGCGAGATTCCGCTAAACCCCGGCGAGGATCGCGCGATCTCGCATGCCTCTGCCCGCGGCGCTCCGTCGCGATCGCTCCTGGCGTGCCTTGGCGTTGTCCTGGGTATCACCTGCGCCGTCGGACTTCGCGTGGGCGCCGGCGCCGCCGTCTGCCGCGCGGCGCCCGCGCCCGCGGTCCCGCCGTCAGCGGACGACGCCAGCGTGATGCCGGCGTCGCGCGCCGCAGCCGCCTTCGACGCCGCCCCGCTGGCCATGCTGATCACCGATTCGCATGACAGGGTTGTACAGGCCAACATCGCCGCCGAGCGGCTTCTCGGACGCGCGCGCGGCGGGCTTTTGGGCGAATCGCTGGAGTCGCTGCTGCCCGGCGGCAGCGAGGCGTTCGCCTCGCAGTCGCCGAGCGCCGCCGACGCGGGACGGGCAGGGCAGGCGTATGTGCAGGTGGCCGATGGCCAGTTTCTGCCTGTAGAAGTCACCATCGAGTCCATCGCCTGTGGCGATGGTCCGGCGGTGCTGTACTCGCTGGCCAGCCGCGGCGAGATGCGCGGGCTGGAGGACGAGTTGGCTCGGCTGGCGGAGCGGCTGCGTGCCCAGAATCAGGAGCTTGGCCGGCGGAACGAAGAGCTCGACGAATTCACCTACGTCGCCAGCCACGACTTGCAGGAGCCCCTGCGAAAGCTGATCGCATTCAGCGAGCTGCTGTCGGTCGACGCCGGCTCCGAGCTCCCCGAGAAGGCGGCGGGTGACCTGCGGCACATCGTCGCCGCCGCCTCGCGCATGCGGCAGTTGATCGACGACCTGCTGGAGCTGTCGCGCACCGGGCGGAGCGACCTGCGGCTCCAGCCCGTCCCGCTGGACGCGTGCGTCGACGCCGCGCTCGAACGGCTGGCGACGCGCGTCGAGGAGAGCGGCGCGCGGATCGCGCGCGAGCCGCTGCCGACCGTCCGGGGCGACCCCACGCTGCTGACGCAGCTCTACCAGAACCTGCTCGGCAACGCGCTCAAGTTCGTCGCCGCGGGCACCAGGCCCGACGTACGCCTCACCGCCCGGCGGGAGGCCGAGCACGGGCGCTGGGTGTTGGGAGTAATCGATAACGGCATCGGGCTCAAACCCGAATACGCCGAACGCATCTTCGCCCCCTTCAAGCGCCTGCACACGCGCGCCGAATACCCCGGCAGCGGCGTCGGGCTGGCCATCTGCCGCAAGGCGGTTGAGCGGCATGGCGGGCGCATCTGGGTCGAGTCGTCGCCGGGTCGCGGGGCGCATTTCCAGTTCACGCTGCCGGAGGGCGGAGTGCCATGACGCAGGCGCAAGGGCGATTGGCTGTGGTGCTGCTCGTCGAGGACGATCCCGGGGACCAGGAGTTGACGCGCCGCGCCCTGACCGAGGGGCTGCTGCGTGTAGACCTGCGGACCGTCTCGGACGGCGAGGAAGCGCTTGAGTATCTGTATCACCGGGGGCGGCACGGCGATCCGGCCCGGTCTCCCGCGCCGGACCTGGTGCTGATGGATCTGAACATGCCGGGGCTGGATGGCCGCGACGTGCTGCGCGTGGTGAAGGCGGACGCGACGTTGAAGTCGGTGCCGATCGTCGTGCTGACGACGTCGCGGCTGGAGGCGGACATCCTGCGCAGCTACGACCTGGGCTGCAACTCGTTCATCACCAAGCCGGTCGGCGTCGAGGGCTTCGTGCGCGCCGTGCAGGATCTTGGCGCGTACTGGTTCGAGCTCACGACGCTGCCGGCAGGCGGTGGTCTCGCACGGGCCGGCGCCGGGCCGGACGCCGACAGCGACCTCCGTGTGGCACCCGCGGAACGGCGGTGACAGATGGCGGGCCCGATCATCCGGATTCTGGCGATCGACGACGACCCGGGCGACGTGGAGCTGCTCCGGCGGGCGCTCGAGGAGGTGCCGGGGCTCGACTTCGAATTCGTGCACGCCTGCTGCTTCGAGGCGGCGCAGCCGCAACTGGCGCGGCCCGAGATCGACGTGATATTCCTTGATTATCAGTTGGGCGCCGAGACCGGCGCCGACGTGCTGCGCGTCCTGCGATCGGCGGGTGACCTGCGCGCCGTGGTCGCGCTGACCGGCCGCGGCGACGAGTCCACCGCGGCGATGCTGATGCGCTGCGGCGCGGACGACTACCTGCCCAAGGCGCAGCTCGACCCCCCAACCCTGCGGCGGGCTATTGAGAACGCCCGGGCTCAGCACGCCCGGCGGCGATTCGAGGCCAAGAACCGGCAGTTGCTGGAGGATCTCCAGGTGGCCAAGACGGCCCTCGAAGCGAAGAACCGGCGGCTGGCCGAGCTGTACGACACGGCGCACGAGTTCGTGGACCACGTTTCGCACGAGTTCCGCACGCCGCTCACGGTGATCAAGGAGTTCGCCTCGATCATGCACGACGAGCTGGCCGGCCCGGTCAACCCGGAACAGCGCGAATACCTCGAGATCATCGGCCGGCGCACCGACGACCTGAGCGTGCTGGTCGACGACATGCTGGACATCAGCAAGCTCGAGGCCGGCATTCTCGGCATCAGCCGCAGCGAATGCCGCCTGATCGACGTCGTCGAGCGCGTGCGCTCGATGCTGGAGCGCCGCGCCGCCGGCTGCGCCGTGGCCCTGTCGATCGTCGTGCCGGACGACCTGCCGCCCGTGTTCTGCGACCCGGAGAAGACCGGGCGGATCATCTTGAACCTGGTGGTCAACGGGTTGAAGTTCTGCGGCGAGCCGGGCCTCGTGCGGCTCGAGGCCCGCTCGCGCCCCGAGCGCAGCGAGGTCGTCGTCTCGGTCACCGATAACGGCCGCGGGATCCCGCCCGAAGGCCTGGACGCGCTCTTCAGACGCTTCCAGCAGCTCGATTGCGACGCGCGCACCGGCATCAAGGGCTTCGGCCTGGGGCTGAGCATCGCCAAGGAGCTCGTCCAGCTCAACCTCGGCGATATCTGCGTCGAAAGCACGTGCGGCAAGGGGTCAACCTTCAGCTTCAGCGTGCCCACGGCGGATCGCCCCTCGCTGGTCCGCCGTTACCTCGAGCGCGCCGGCAGCTTCCGCAACGGAGCCCGCTTCGTCTCCCTGCTCGTGCTCGACGCGCAGGGCGCCCCCGACGACGAGACCATCGCCGGACTGGAGCTCGTGATACAGCACCAGGTGCGCCGCAGCGACCTGCTCCTGCGCCGCGGCGGGTCGGGCTGGGTCCTGCTCGCCCCAACCAAGGATGGCGACGTGCAAGCGCTCGTGCAGCGCCTCGGCGCCGCGCTTGCCGAGATCAGCCAGCATCGGTTCCAGGCGCTGCCGGGCGTCGATATCCGCTCCCTCGGGAGCTGGCCGATCGGTGGTGATTGCAGCGGCCTGCTGGCGCGTTGCTCCGAGGCGCTGAGCGAAACGAGCGTTGCCCATGCGTGAGAAACGCCGCGTGGTCGTCGTCGACGACGAGCGCGAGATCGCCCTGGGAATCGCCCTGAGGCTGCGCGCCGCAGGCTACCACGCGGAAACGGCCTTCACGGCCCGCGCCGGCCTCGACCTCGCTCGTGGCGCACCGACCGATGCCGTCGTCCTCGACCTGCGCATGCCCGAGATGGACGGCTTCCAGTTGCTTATGGCGCTCAAGAGCGCGCCGGCCACGGCGGCCGTTCCGGCGATCGTCGTCTCGGCGAACGTGACCGAGCAGGCCCGAACGCAGGCGCTCGGTCTCGGCGCCGCGCGGTTCATCGAGAAGCCTTATCAGGCCGAAGCGCTCTTATCGGCGCTGGCGGATGTGCTGCGGGCCGCGGAATCGCCGGCGGCCCGCCCGCCCACCGCCGCGATTTGAACACTTCAGAAATGAGGCGGCCCTGAGCAGTGAAGGGGGCTTCGGGCGCGCCCGCGACTAATGGGGGGAGGGGCAAGCATGGGCGGCAGGATCCTGATCGTCGAGGATGACCGCGATTGTGCGCGGGTCATGGCGCAACGATTGCGCGCCGAGGGCTACGAGACGCTCCTGGCGCAGGACGCCTACCAGGCCACGCGCCTGGCGCGGCACGACCACCCGAACCTGATCATCATGGACATCGGCATTCCGGCCGGGGACGGAGTGCAGGTGCACGCCCGTTTGAACGATATGCCCTGTGCCGCCGCACCGGTGATCTACGTCTCAGGCCGCGGCGGGGACGAGCTGGAGCAACGGGCGCGCGAGCTCGGGGCGGCCGCGGTCTTCCGCAAACCCGTCGACTTCAACGAGCTGCTGCGGGCCGTGAACGGGTGCCTGGGACCTTGATGTGTGCCGCACCATGCACGCGCGTGGAGGTGAGCGTGACCACGCAGCCCAAGACCATCCTGGTCGTCGATGACGACATCGATCTGCTGCTGGCCCTGCGGCGGCGGCTGATCCGGGCCGGGTACCGCGCCGTCACGGCCACCGACGCCGCGACGGCGCTGGAGCGCGCCCGCGGCGGGCTGGCCGACGCCATCCTGCTGGACGTGTGCCTGGCCGGGGCCGACAGCGGACTCGACCTCGCCCGCGCCCTTCAAGATGACCCGGCGACCGCGCGGCTGCCGATCATCTTCGTTACGGGCTCCGCGGCCGACGACTTCAAGCAGCGCTGCGAGGCTGCCGGCGGGCGATACTTCGTCTCGAAGCCGCTTGACCTCGACCTGTTGCTGCAAGTGCTGCGCGGGCTTTTCGGAGCTGACGAGCTCGCCGAGGCACGGAGAGTCTCCGGCGCCAAGCGCCGCCAGCCCGTGTGACGTCGGCGCGGCCGGGCGGCAGAAGAAAGGACGATGAAGCGCGTACTCATTGCCGATGACGACCAGGCGCTCGTGCGGGCGCTGGCGATCCGCTGCGCGGCCCTCGGCGTCGCGGCGGAGCCGTCTCCCGACGGCCTGCACGCCGTCCAGCACATCGAACGTTTTCCGCCCGATCTCGTGATTCTCGACGTCAACATGCCCGCCGACGGCATCGGAGTGTGCGAGCGGCTGCGGCGCGACGGGCGCTGGCGCGCGCTCCCGGTGATCGTCATCACCGGCCGGGCGGACGCCGCGCTGGCGGCCCGCTGCCGGGCACTGGGCGCCGCCTGCGTGGTGAAGGGTCCGCGGCTGTGGTCCGAGCTCGAGCCGCTGCTTCGCCAGCGACTCGGCCTGGCGAGCGGCGTGGCCGGCGCGCCAGGCGCCTGAGAGCGCTCGTCACCCGGGCGCCTGCGAAGCGCTCGCAACCCAGGCGACAGCGCTGCGGCTCGTACGCGCGCGTCGCCCGCGCTTGCTCCACTCGCTTGCGCCCGCGCCTCGTTGCCGACGGCCCGGATTCAGTATGGCATGCGCCGGTGATTCAGTGTTGCGGGCGCTGCTGGTTCAGTATTGGCGGCGCTGGCGCGCCGCGGGAATGCCGAGCTGCGCGCGGTACTTGGCGACGGTGCGGCGCTTGATGCTGATGCCCTCGGCCTCGAGCTTTGCGACAATCTCGTCATCCGACAGCGGGCTGGCCTTGTCCTCGCCGCTGACGATCTCCTGCACCTTGGCCTTGATGCTGTCCCAGCCCAGCGCCTCGCCGTTGCCATCCTCCTTGCCGCCGGTGAAGAAGCGCCGCAGCGGGTAGATGCCGCGCGGGGTCTGCACCCACTTGTCGTCGACGGTGCGGCTGATCGTCGACGGGTCGCAGCCGAACTGCGCCGCCATGTCGCTCATGCGCAGCACCCTGATGTGCTGCTCGCCGTGCTCGAGGAACTCGCGCTGCGCCTGGAAGACGGCCCGCGCGACCTCCAGCAGCCGCTCGCGCCGGAAGCGGAAGGCGTCGATGATCGCGGCGGCGGCGTCGATCTTGGAGCGGATGAATTCGCGGGCCTGCTTGTTGCCGCGGGTGTTCTCAAGCTCGGCGCGAAACTCCTCGGAGATGCGCAGGTCGCGCTGGTTCGCTCGCGTCAGCCGCACGTCGTAGCCGTCGTCGCGGTCGTTGTACTCGACGATCAGGTCGGGCACGATCGTGGGCGTGGCGCGCTCGACCACCTCGAGCCCCGGGTGCAGCGACAGCCGCCGGATCACCTCGATCGCCGCCTTCACCTGGTCGATCTCGACCCGCAGGGCCTTGGCGATCTGCGGCAGGCGATTGCGCCGAAGGTCGTCGAAGTGGTCCTCGATGATTCGGCGCGCGAGCTGCGTGTCGCCGGGCTGGGCCTCCAGTTGCAGGACGAGGCATTCCTGGACGCTGCGGGCGGCGATGCCGGGGGGGTCAAGCTGCTGGACGCGGGCCAGCGCGTCCTTGAGCAACGGCAGGGCGGCCGGCGGATCGATCTCGGCCAGCAGCTCGTCGAGCGAGACCGGCAGGCGCCCGTTCTCGTCGAGCGCGTTGATGATCGCCACGCCCAGCCGCCGGGTCTCGTCATCCACGTCGGTGAGCGCCCACTGGGCCTCGAGGTGCTCGATGAGGCTGACGCTGCGGGCCGCGGTGTTGGCCATGGCCTCGAGCTTGACGTCGCCCTCCTCGGCGGCCGCGGCCCGCGAGCGCGTGCCGCGGTGCTCACCGTCGTCCTCGAACCAGTCGTACTCGCGGACGAGATTGTCGAGCCGCTCGAACTCGCGCGCGTCTCCGACCACCAGGGCCTGTTCGCCTTCGGGGCGCTCCTCCTCGCCGGCCGGCTCGGGGGTGGGGTAGTCGTCGTCACCGGGGGCAAGCTCGAGCGCCGGGTTGGCGTCGAGCTCCTGGGCCAGGCGCTCCTCGAGCGCCAGCGCATTGAGCTGGAGGATGTCCATGGCCTGGATGAGCTGCGGCGTCAGCCGCTGCTGCTGCTGGAGCAGGTGCCGCGGAATTTGAGAAAGCGTCTGCGACATCGTCCATCCACGCGTCGAATCCCGCGGGTCGTCGTCCATTCCGCTCGCGCGGCGGGCGGCCGGGCGCGGGGCCCACGACTCATCCATCGGCTCTTCGAGGGCTCCTGGTAGAGCCTACGACGCGGCCGATGTGAAGTCAAAGCAAATCGCCCGCGGACGTCGCGCCGTGTAACCCGGACTTGCGCCGGGCGTCGCGCGGGGCCGCCGGACCGGGTCGCGCTTGACTGCGATCGCCGCGTAGGGGACCATGCGATGGGGCACATCTGCCGGCGCGCCGCACGAAAGTGCGACGGAGTTGTTGATTATCGTCGCCAGTGGCGGAGGTCGTGATGTCGTTCGAAGTCTCGCCGGTGGAGATCTGGGCAGGGGAGCTCGAAGACCGCCCCGGCGCGCTGGCGTCGACCCTGGCCCAGATCATGATGTGCGCCGGCGCCAACCTCGAGTTCCTGGTCGTCCGGCCCTCGCCCGAGCACCCCGGCCGCAGCATCGTCTACCTCGCTCCGCTCTCGACGCCCGAGCAGCAGCAGGCGGCGACACAGGTCGGCCTGCGCCGCGCCGAGCGCATGTTCGCCCTGCGACTTATCGGCGAAGACCGTCCCGGGCTCTTCGCCGGCCTCGCCGGCACACTCGCCCAGGCGGACGTCAACATCGTCGGCGTCTCGGCGGCGGCGGCCAACGGCGTAGCCATCTCGTACCTGAGATTCGAGAGCCAACAGTCCGCCGAGGCCGCGGCGCGCCTCCTGCGGCCGATGCTGTGCGAAACGCCGCGATGAACGCCACGCCGAGGCGCCGCGGGGCTGCGCGGACGCGCGCCGCGGCTCGGCGGCCGGCGGCGACGCCGGCAGGCGGGTGGCAGGCGTTCAGGGCGCGCGGTAGGCTCTTGGTGCGCGGTTCTGCGCGAGGGCCGTGCATGAACGCAGCGCGGATCGCCGAAGGAGCGCCGACGTGCCCGTAACATCCGAGCCGGCTGAGCTGGCCCAGGGGCTGCTGCTGTTCATCGTCGCGGGCATCCTCATGGTGCTCGTGGCCTTGCTCGCCGGCGCGCTGATCCGCCGGCAACTCCACCACCCGGTCAAGGCCGAGGCGTACGAGTGCGGCGAGCCGGCGATCGGCGAGAGCTGGGTGCAGTTCGACCTGCGGCTGTACGTGGTCGCGCTGGTGTTCATCATATTCGACGTCGAGATCGCGCTCTTTTACCCGTGGGCGGTCGTTTACCGCGAGGCCGGACTGGCCGGCCTGTGGGACATGCTCTTTTTTTTCGGCGTGCTGGTGGTCGGCTTCGTCTACCTCTGGCGCTTCGGGTACCTCGACTGGGTGCGCTCGACTGCGGGTCAGGAGCCGCCCGGCGGGTCGGTTGCCGCAAAGCGCGAGGCGGCCTGAGCCGAAGACCGGGCTGAGGACAGCCCGGCTCTGGTGCAGTGGGGGTCACCTGTCGGAGGCGCCATGAGCTGGATCGAGAACCGCTTCGAGGACAACCTGATCATCACCAGCCTCGACTGGGCCATCAACTGGGCCCGCAGCAGCAGCATCTGGCCGATGACCTTCGGCCTGGCGTGCTGCGCGATCGAGATGATGGCCGTCGGCGCCAGCCGCTTCGACATCGACCGCTTCGGCGCCGGCGCCTTTCGCGCCACGCCGCGCCAGAGCGACCTCATGATCGTCGCCGGCACCGTCACCTACAAAATGGCCGAGCGCGTGCGGCGGCTCTACAACCAGATGCCCGAGCCGAAGTACGTGATGGCGATGGGCGCCTGCACGATCGGCGGCGGGCCGTATTTCAAGCACGGGTATCACGTGGTGAAAGGCGTCGACCTGGTCGTGCCGGTCGATATCTACGTCCCCGGCTGCCCGCCGCGACCGGAGAGCCTGCTGGAAGGGCTGATGCGGCTTCAGGATAAGATCAAGCACCAAACGCTGGCGAAGACAGCATAGGGGCCGGTCGCCATGTGTCCATGAGTCGGTCCAGCCGGAGCACCGGGCTAGGTGCCGCAGCCGAAGGCTGCCAGCAGGATGCCAAGGTCCGGCTGGTTCACGACCCCGTCGCCGTTAAGGTCGCCGTTCGTTCCCGGCACCACGTTCTGCCCGAAGGACGCCAGCAGTATTCCCAGGTCCGACTGGTCGGTCCGTCCATCGGAGTTGACGTCGCCGGCGCAGGTCGGAGCCAGACTGACGATCATGTTGTCGGCCAGGAAGATCGGCCCCCAATCCTGGCAAGTCGGGGGCGGCGAATCGTAGTGCACGACGACGCTGTCGAAGCCGGTCGGGACGGCGATCGCCAACGTGCCGGTGGGCCAGGTGCCGGGCACGGGCACGGTGGCGGTGGCGGTACCCGCGAACGCGCCCTCCTTGTACGCCGTAACGCGCATGGTTGCGGAGTCGTCGCAGCCCAGCTCTTGGACTGCGTACATGATCGAGAAGTACGTCAGCTTGCTTGAGTAGCTGACAAGCAGGTCCGCGGGAAAAACACTGTTCGGATAGACGCACAGGCCCGAAAAACCCGCGGGCGTGAAGCCCAGGGCATCGGCGTGCTGGATTGAGAAGCCCGAGCCCGTCGCCGACAGGTGGGCGGTCAGTCCTGCAACGGTGAGGTCGATCGGCAAGGGCGTGTGAACCGGGGCGTTGTCGAAATCGAACACGACGGTGCCGAAGTCGGCTGCGAAATTGGCCACGAGCGGCATGTCCATCGTTGCCGTGAAGGTGTACACGGGCAGGTTGCTCACCGGGTTTCCGTAACGCGTCCAGTTCACGAAGTGAAAACCGGTCTTCGCCGTCGCGGTTACCGTGACAATCGAGCCCTGGTTGAACACGCCGTCGCCGGTCGTCCCGCCGGCGTACGTCGGAGCCGGTGTCGTGGTTACTGTGTAAGCGGGCACGAAGTTTGCGACCAGCGTGCGGTTGGCGTTGACCACGAAGCTGTAAGTGGCCGACGTGCTGACGACCACGTTGTTCTCGGTCCAATTGAGGAAGCCGAAACCCGCACTCGGCGTCGCGACGAGCGTCGCCAGCGAGTCCTCGGGGTAATCGCCGGCACCCTGGACCGTCCCTGCTCCTGGCGGCGCAACACTGGCGGAGATCGCGTAGGTCGGCGCCTCGGAGGCCATCAGGGTGAACGCCGCGTCACCAGGAACATGCTGATACATATGCGCGCCGCGGTACCAGCGGAAATGGCTGCCGTTGCCGCCGGAACCGGCCGCCAGCCCCCACTCGGGCAGGCCGTGCTGCCACGCCAGAATCAGCACCCAGTATTTCGTGCCGGCGGCAGCCTGGAACGGCGACGGCAGCGTGAAGTGGTAGTCGTACATCTTGACGCCGCCGAACGTGCCGACGAGCGTCTCGCCCGCGTTACCTCCGGTGAGGTGCTGAACGAGCGGGGGATGCGCGATATCAGGCTCTGATCCGCCGGCAATGGACGGGTAGATGGCAACCGTGAAGTTGTTCACGGAATTCGTGTAATAGCCGTTGTAGATGTAGCCGCCGCGCCAGGTCACCTCGGTGATCGCGGTGTTGGCGACCAGCGTAAAGTTGTCCCACACCCACTGGTCGTAGTCGCTGTCGTCCGGCTCCCACCAGGAGGATTGATAGAGCGTTCCGGTTGAGTTGTGCGGCTGGCTGAAGACCACGATTGCCTGAGTGGACTGCACTGTCAGCAGGAACGTCGCGATGTGAACAAGCAGCTTCATGGAGAGCCTCCCTGATGTCTTAGCCGGTTCGCGATGTGCCGTGAACCGTTGTTGCAAAGGTCGCACCGTCGTTGCAAAGGTTGCAAATCGAGGCGGGCGCGTCCACGCGGGGCGCCGTCCCCGCACCGCCGTTGACCCGCTGCGTCTTTTGCCTCAGGCCGCGTGCGGATTCCGCAGCTCACGGCGTTTTCCGGAGCACATACCGCAGCAGGGGTGAGCGTCGCGGGACTCACACTGTCTCTCCGGCAAGCCGCGCGCCATCCAGTCACTCGGCTCGCGAGGACGCTTTCGGGTTCGGGGTTGCATGCCGAAGGGTGCCGCATCCGCTGGAGAAATGGGGGCATTGGCCGCCCATTCCGGTCCGCGTACTGGGCGTCTCGATTCTGAAGAGACGTGAGAGTCCTCTGAAGAAGGCTTCCGCCGACCAAGGGCGCCGTTGATCTTTGTCGGGTGACGCACAGGCTGATAGCCTGTGCCACACTCTCATTCGCGCCTTGGCTCGCCTGCTGTCTCCTACACTCGTTTGCGCTCGCGGCCCGCGTGACACGTCGCCGGCCATGGGTTAGCCTCTCGCTCGTCGCAGGCACGTTCAAGACTCCGGCGGAGGGTGGCCGGTCGCGATGGCACAGGTCTTCGAGCGGCAATGGATCATCGCCGCGCCGCACGCGCAGCGCGACGCCCTGGCGCAGGACGCGCGCATCCCGCCGCTGCTGGCGCAGATCTTCCTGAACCGCGGCATCGGCTCCGCCGCCGCGATCGGCCAGTTCCTGGCCCCGCAGTTCCGCGACCTGCTGGCGCCCGAGCACCTGCCCGGCGCCGTCGCCGCCGCCGAACGCCTCGCCGCGGCCGTCGCCGAAGGCCGGCGGATCGTGATCTACGGCGACTACGACGTGGACGGCATCACCGCCAGCGCGATCCTGTTTCACGCGCTGCGCCTGGCTGGCGGCAACGTAGACTTCTACGTCCCGAGCCGCTTCGAGGAGGGCTACGGCCTCAACGGCGACGCCCTGGCCCGACTCGCCGCGGACGGCGCGCAGCTCGTCATCACCGTCGATTGCGGGATCACGGCGGTCGCCGAGGCCCGGCGGGCGCGCGAGCTGGGCGTCGAGCTGATCGTCACCGATCATCACACGCCGAAGCCGGAGCTGCCCGACGCCGCGGCGATCGTGCACCCGACGGCGTTCGGCGTTTCGGCGAACCCGGACCTGTGCGGCGCGGGGGTGGCGCTCAAGGTGGCGTGGGCACTGGCGCGGCGCATGTCGGGAGGCGAGCGCGTCGCGACGGAATACCGCGAGCTGCTGCTGGAAGCGACGGCGCTGGCGGCGCTCGGGCTGGTCGCCGACGTCGCACCGTTGACGGGCGAGAACCGGGTGCTGGCGGCGTTCGGGCTGCGGCAGCTCTGCCACGCGACGAACCCGGGCTTGCAGGCGCTGCTCGAGGTCTCCGGGCTGACCGGCAAGGCGGCCTACAGCGACTATGACGTCGGCTTCATGCTTGCACCGCGGCTGAACGCGGTCGGCCGCATGGGCCACGCGCAGCTCGCGGTGGAGCTCTTCACCCGGGCGACGCCGCAGCGCGCCCGCGAGATCGCCGAGGTGCTCGACGCGCACAACCGCCAGCGGCAGACGGTCGAGCGCGAGATCGTGCGCGGCGCCGAGCAACTGGTCGAGGAGCGCGGCTTCAACCGCGACGGCTGCCACGGCATCGTGCTGGCGCAGCGCGACTGGCACATCGGCGTGCTGGGCATCGTGGCGTCGCGGCTGGTCGACCGCTACCGGCGGCCGACGGTGATGATCGCGCTCGACAACGGCGTCGGTCAGGGCTCCTGCCGCAGCATCACGCATTTCCCGCTGCACGACGTGCTGGCGCGCTGCGCGCCGCACCTGGTGAGCTTCGGCGGGCATGCGATGGCGGCCGGCGTGCGCCTGCGGGCCGAGCAGGTGGAGCCGTTCACGCGGGCGTTCCTGGACGAGGCGGCGCAGCGCCTGACGCCCAACGACCTGCGGCCGAAGCTGCACATCGACGACGAGATCGGGCTGGACGAGCTACAGCTCGGCGTGGTCGAGCCGCTTCAGCGCATGGCGCCGTTCGGCATGGGCAACGCGCGCCCGCTGCTGGCGACGCGCCCGGTGGAGCTGGTCGATGCGCCGCGCGTCGTCGGCAAGAACCTCAACCACCTGCAATTCACCGTGCGCGACGGGCGCACCCATCGCAAGGCCATCGCGTTCAACCGCGCCCGGCACGCCGATGAGCTGGCCGATCGGCGCCGGCTGCGCGTCGCCTTCGAGCCGCTCCTCAACGAATGGAACGGTCGCCAGAGCGTCGAGCTGCGCGTTGTGGACTGGAGATTCGAGAGCTGACTTCAGACCCAACCGCGGGACACAACGCGGATTGCCAAGCCGCGGTCCCGCATGTGGACGCACGTGGAGCCCATGTGGCGCCGGCCGATGTGCCGACGTGAGGCCGGCTGGGGACAGCCCGGCTCTGACGATGCGCTCACGGGCGCGGCCCGGCCCTCCGGAGCGCCGCAACGTGCCGCCGAACCAGTTCCACCAGTGCCGTGTCGCCGGCCGCCGTCGCGAGCTCCTCGGCCCGCCGGGCCGCCGCCTCGGCTTCGCGCGTGCGGCCGGTCATGTGCCGGCTGACCGAGGCCGCCAGCCAGAACGAGGCATCGCGCGGGTGCGCGCTCACGAGCGCTTCCATCACCGCGGCGGCCTCGCTCACGTGGTCGGTCAGGAACAGCAGCTCGGCGAGCGCCTGCTGCTCGTGCGCCGGGCGCGGCGCGGGCAGGCTCCGGTGGACGGCGATCGCCTGCCGGGCGAGGTCCAACGCCACGCCGGGATCGGCCGCCGCCCGGAACCGGCAGCCGGGAAACGCGGCGCGCAGCGCGGCGGGTCCGTTCGGCGCCTCGCCCACGAGGCAGTACGCGTCGCCGATGTCCGCCACGAAGTAGCCCGACTGTCCGGCGGCCGCCGGGGCCAGGATCGCCGGCCAGCGTGCGTCGGACAGATGCAGGCAGGTCGTCGAGATGAGCGCCGCTGAAAAGTGAACGCCGGCGGCGCGCAGGTACGAGGCTTCGGCGAACTTGCCGTGGCCCATGTTCCGCTCTGGAAGGAACGGGCCGCGGGCCACGGTTTTGTCCGTCAGGCCGAGCAAGTCGAGCGTTCGCAGATCGGAGTAATAGGGGATCGCGCCGATCGTTCCGAGTGCGATGTGGGCCTCCGGCGCGATCACGCCGCGCGCGACGAGGTCGCGCAGCCGCCGGCCCTCCTCCGCCGCGAGGCTCGCGAAGCGCGCGTGCTCCTCTTGTCGCAGTCCGACGAACCGATTCGTCGTCAGCCGCAGCAGGTCGCGGTAGGCGTCGGCGAGGCTGCGCAGCACCGGCAGCCGCATCAGCGGATCGTCTTCGGCCCGGAGGTAGTCGGCGCTGGCGAGCCAGTCGATCTGCCGCCCCGGAAAGCCCGTCAGGTAGCGCCGGGGGAATTGCAGGTGCGTTTGCAGCGGCAGCCAGACCACGCCGAGCGCGATCAGCCCCAGGTACGCCGCGGCGCACGCCCGGGCGGCTCGCGAGGCGCACCCGGCGCGCAGGCCGTCGGCGATCAGCAGGTACAGCAGCGGCAGGTAGAGATCGATCGGCCGGTACTCGAACAGGTCGCCGCCGATCGACATGACGTAGAGCCCGTGCGGCGCGATCACCGCCGCGAACAACAGCGGCGCCGCCACCGTGTCCGAGCGAAAATGCGCGAGCACCGCCGCGGCCAGTGCGGGAATCCAGAGCAGCGCGCCGTACTCGATGACGAACAGCGCGACGTAGGCCAGCCCCATGCTCCACCAGCTCTCGCCGCCGACCTTGGCGTAGTACGTGTTGGGCAGCCACTCGCCGTAGTACGCCAGCCGCAGCGCGACGTGCGCCGCGACCGGGACAGCGTACGCGGCGGCCTGCGAGACGAACGCCCGCAGCGGCAGGCGTCGGCGCGTGACCAGCAGAAGGGCAGCGGCGATGAGGGCGCAGGCGGAGATGAGCAGGCCGTCGGGCCGCGTCAGGGTGGCCAGCGCCAGCAGCAGCCCGGCCCACGTCCGCGCCGGGCGCCGCTCAAGCAGCGCCTCGACTTCGACGACCAGCCGCAGCACGCCGCCCACGATCAGCAGCTCGAACAGCCGCGTCTCCAATCCGCCGGTGGACCAGACGGCGACGCTGCGCGTCAGCCCGAGCAGGAGGGGGGCGGCCAGGACGGTCCAACGCTCGGAGGGCGCCGCGCCTGCCCGTTGCCAGGAGCGCAGCGAGAACCAGGTGACGACCATCCAGAGGCCGACGGTGGCGAGGAGGCTGAGCGGGTTGGCGAGCTGCTCGGGGGCGACGCCGGCCGCGGCGCCGCCCGCCAGGAGGATCACCCACAGGAAGTTGGTGTATCCCTCGACGCGCTCGCCTCCGGGGTTGAAGACCAGCCCGTGGCCGGCCGCCAGGTTTCGGGCGTAGCGGAAGCTGATGTAGGCGTCGTCGGTCAGGAACCAGTAATAGGCGCTGTGCGCCAGCAGCAGCGCGAGCGTGCCGAGCAGGGCGATGCTGATCGCGTCAAAGCGGGGCCGTCGCGCCGCCGCGGCCGTTGAGCCGGTCCGCGCCTCGGTTTCGCCCGCGACCGTCTCCGACAAGGCGCTTCTCCGTCTGGCCGGCGGCGAGCATAGCGCCGCAGGGGCGGGTTGCAAGGGGGCGCTTGCGATTCGGCGCGAGACCCGCTACGGATGCACGCGATGCAGACGGCTCCGCAAGATCGCGACGCGCCGCTCACGCTGGGGGTGGACCTCGGGGGCACGCGCCTGCGCCTGGCCGCGGTCGACGCGCACGGCGCCATTCGGGCCCGCGCGGCCGCCGCAACGCCTCTCGGCGGCGAGCCCGGCGCATTGACGCGCGTCCTGCGCGAGGCGCTCGCCGTCCTGCGGCCGCCGGGGCATTTGCGCGGGCGCGCCGGCGTCTGCCTGCCGGGCATCCGCGACGCCCAGGGCGTGCTGCGACGGGCCGTGAACCTGCCGCGGCTCGAGGGTGTTCAGGTCGAGCAGTTCTTCGCCGACGCGCTCGCGATGGCGGTGACGGTCGAGAGCGACGCGAGCGCGGCGGCGTGGGCGCAGTGGCGAGCGAGCGACCCGCCGGCCGCGAGATTCGTGTACCTGACGCTGGGCACGGGCGTTGGTGGGGGGGTCGTGCTGGATGGACGGCTCGTGCGCCATACCAACGGCGGGGCGGGGCATTTCGGCTTCCTGATCGTCGATACGACGCCCGCCGCGCCGTCACGGCTCACCGGATTGCCCGGGTGCCTTTCGGAGTTCGCCAGTGGCGCGGCGTTGGAAAGCGACGACGCGCATGGGCTCGATCGGACCGCCGGCGCCCTGGCCGTCGCGATTCAGCAACTCGTGAGCCTGTACGTGCCTGAGATCATTGCCATCGGCGGCGGCGTTGCGGAGCGCCGGCCGGAGCTGGTGGGGCTGGCCGCGGCGGCGCTGAAGCACAAGCCGTGGCCGATCGTGGCGCCGCCGCGCGTCGTGCGTGCGCCGCTGCCGGGCGACGACGCAGGCGTGATCGGCGCGGCGCTGTTGGCGGTGTGATCGGCGCTGCTCCCAGGCCGGCCTTCCCGGGCCAGCACGCCAGCGGAGCCGGTCTGTCCTCAGCCCGGTCTTCTCGGGCGGCACGGTGCGGCTACGGCTTGGCGGGTTTCTGCCGGGTCAGGTCGCGGATCTCGCGCAGCAGCTCGTTCGCCTCGGCCATCTTCTTGTTCAGTGCCACCAGCTCCTCGATCATCTGGCGGCGCTGCGCGCCGGCGTCGGGAATCTGGCCGTAGGCCGGCGCCGGGCGCAGCAGCGCTTGCCAGAGCGCAGTCGCGGCGAGCACGGCCGCGAGACCGAGTCCCAGCAGCATCCAGGCACGTCCGCGCGCGGGGCATCGCATCGTTGGCTCCTTCTGGCCGGCCAGCCCGCCGGCAACAGGTTACACCGAAGTTACATTATGTTCCCGAGTGGAAAATGATGTTGTCGCCTGCTACACTGTGTGCTTCATGTAGCAGGCACGGCGCCGCGTCGCGCACCGTGCCGGAGCCCCCGGCCCGCGCGAGGAGATCCGCATGCGCCAGGATGCCGCCAAGGCCCGTCGTCGTCGCTCCGCCGGCGTACCGGGGCGCGAACCGCGCGCCCAGGCGGCGGACCATCACCGCGCGCGGCAGGCCCGGCGCTCGGAGCTGACCGAAGACTACGTCGAGATCATTGCCGACCTGATCGACTCGGTCAGCGAGGCACGCGTCGTCGATATCGCCGAGCGCCTGGGCGTTTCGCACGTCACGGTCTCCAAGACGGTCGAGCGCTTGCAGCGCGAGGGGCTCGTCAGCACGCGCCCATACCGCTCGATCTTCCTCACCGACGCCGGACGCGCCCGCGCCGAGGCCGTCCGCCGGCGGCACAAGCTCGTGATCGAGTTCCTGCTCAGGATCGGCGTCAGCGAGGCCACCGCCCGGGCCGACGCCGAGGGCATCGAGCATCACGTCAGCGAGGAGACGCTGGCGGCATTCGAGCGGATTGCGCGCGCCAGAAGGTGAGCGCCCGGCGCCAGCGCTCGGCCGCAACGCCGGCAGCGCCCCCCGGCACAGGCGGCTGAGCGGCGGCGAAGAGGCCGGCCTCGGAGCACGCGGAGCACTGGCGACGCAGGACGCCGTCGGGCCACGGCTCGCTCGAGGTGCGCAACCGCGCCGCCTGCAAGGCCACGCCCGGGCGCAGACCGACGGTCTCCGCCAGCACGCGCGGCGCATCGTCGAACCCGGTCGGAAACACGCGCACGTCGAGCGGGTCGCGGCCCAGCCGGCGCTCGCCCGCCAGCTCCCATACGCCGCCGCTCGCGTCCATGATGCTCTCGCCGCCCAGCGTGTGATAAAGGCCCAGCAGGTGCCCAAGCTCGTGCGCGCCGGTGTTGCCCAGCAGCCGGCCCATCTCATCCGGCCGCAGGCCCATGCCCGCGTACTTGGCGGCGCTGGACGTGTAGACGATCGCCTGGTCGTCCGGGTGGCTGTTGTAGCGATCGATCCACTGCGCCTTGCCCAGCAACGTCGCGTGCTGGCCGCCGAAGTGAATCGTCGCGTGCGCCTCCGCGGGCGGCGGACCGTCGTCCGAGGTTGTGATGTCAACCGCGTAGTCGGCGTAGCGTGCCCGCAGCGTCTCGACGATGACCTGCTTGATGTACCCGGTCTCGCCGCCGTAGGCGCCGCCCAGGTCGGCCGCGTCGAACGCGGCGAAGCTGATCGGCAACTCGTCGCCGACGACGAGTTCATCTGCGCCGGCGAAATTGAGCCAGACGGCCTGCGGGGCCGTGGTCATCAGGGCGACGCCGGGCCGGCGCTCAACCGAGACCTCGATGCGCTCGAGCAGATCCGCGGCCCCGGCCAGCCCGACGAGGACGGCCTGGCAATCACGCCGCAGCGCGTGCGCCAGCGCTCCGTCGTCACGCAACTGCGTCCGCACCAGCACGCACATGTGCTCGTCGAACAGCGCCACCGTCAGCAACTGGCCCGAGGCGTCGCGCGCGTGCAGCCTGAACATCAGCGTTTCGCCGGCCGCCGCGCCCTCGAATTCGATCAGGCGATGCGACGGGCCGCCGAGTGGCGGCGTCTGCTCGACGACCTGCCCGGCCAGGACACCGACGCGCGGGGCCGCGGAACCCGGCTTCTCGTTGTCCGGCGACGCCGCCGAGACCCCTAGCGTGCGCGAGGCGTCCTCCGCCGTCCAGATCGGCGGACAGCCGCTCGACGCGGCGACGCCCAGCGCCAGCACGGACAGCAGCCGGCGACGGGACGGCGAAGATCGCCTTGTACGGAGCGTCGGTGACAAACGACGCGCGCCTGGGGTCGAGCCGATCCGCTGCATTTCTGCTCGCTCGCGTCTTTCCGGAGCCGCCCAGGGGCGCTGCGGCGCTCTCCGAAGGCCACATGGGTCGCGGTAGGTATCGGAAGCGCGGGCGGCGAAGTGTTGCGGGCCCGGCGCTGGGCCGGATAACCCGTGACCGGGGCGCAGACTTGGCCGGTTCTCGCGCGGCGCGGCGCGGCGGGGGCATGAACGCGAGATGACCGCCCTACGCGCAAAACTCTCCGCGTGGTAGGCTCGCCTCAGCGGGTCCAGCCGATAACATCGAGGTGTATCAATGCACCCGGAGTCGCTGCGCGAGCTGTTGCAGGAACTCGCCGACGGCCGCACGACGGTCGCGGCGGTCGAGCAGCGCCTGCGCACCCTGCCCTTCGAGGACCTGGGCTTTGCGCGGCTCGACCACCACCGCGCGCTGCGTTGTGGCTTTCCAGAGGTGATCTTCGGCCGCGGCAAGACGCCGGCGCAGATCGCCGAGCTGGTGGAGCGCCTCGCGGCGGGGGGGCAGAGCGTGCTGGCGACGCGCGTGCGGCCGCTGGCGGCGCGCATCACGCGGCAGCGCGTGCCGGCGGCGGTGTACGACCGCCTGTCGCGCACGCTGGTCGTTCGCGGGCGCGCGGCGGCGGAGTCGGGCGGGTTCGTCGCGATCGTCGCCGCGGGGACGGCTGACCTGCCCGTGGCCGAAGAAGCGCGCATCACGTGCGAGATGATGGATTGCCGCACGGAGCGCTTCTACGACGTGGGCGTGGCGGGGCTTCAGCGCTTGCTGGCGTGCCTGCCGCGGCTGCGGGAGGCGGCAGCGCTGGTCGTGGTCGCGGGGATGGAGGGGGCCTTGCCGAGCGTGGTCGGCGGGCTGGTGCGCGCGCCGGTCATCGCCGTGCCGACCAGCGTCGGATACGGCGCGAGCTTCCAGGGGCTGGCGGCGCTGCTGGCGATGCTGAACAGTTGCGCGGCCGGCGTGTCGGTCGTAAACATCGACAATGGCTTCGGCGCCGGATACCAGGCGGCGCTCATCGCGTGGGCCGCCGACGGGAATCCGGACGCGAAGCCGGCGCGAGTGGTCGGAGAACATGGGATCGACACACGCATTACCGACGCCCACCAGTGAGCTGCCGCGCCTCGCGGCGCGCGCCGACACGACCCACAAGGGCGACGTCGGCCGGGTCGCGATCGTCGCCGGAAGCCGCGGAATGAGTGGCGCCGCGGTGTTGTGCGGCCTGGGGGCGCTGCGCGGCGGAGCCGGGCTGGTGCGCGTATACACGGCGGCGTCGGCGCAGCCGATCGTGGCGTCGGCGGAGCCGTCGCTGATGACGGTGCCGGTGCCCGAGAGCGAACTCGGCAACATGCGCAGCCACGTGGTCTCCGTCGTGAACACCGACTGGCCGGACGTGCTGGCGATCGGCCCGGGCATCGGCCAGAGCAGCGAGCTCGCCAAGAGCATCCTGCCGATGATCGACGAGTTCCGCGGACCGGTCGTGCTCGATGCCGACGCGCTCAACAACATCGCCGGCCGCAGCCGCGAGGACTGGCTCAACCGCCGCTCAAAAAGCGTGATCATCACGCCGCACCCGGGCGAGATGGAGCGCCTGCGGCGGGGCATGGGCCTGGGTGACGAGGCGATCCCCACCGACGACGAGGCGCGCCTGCGGGTGGCCGTGGAGTTCGCGCGGCTGACCGAGACGACGGTCGTGCTGAAGGGCCACGCGACCGTCGTTTGCACCGCCGACCAGGCCTACGTGAATCGCACCGGCAACCCGGGCATGGCCAGCGGCGGCATGGGCGACGTGCTGACCGGGCTGATCGCGGCGCTGCTCGGGCAGGGTCTCACGCCGTTCGACGCCGCCCGGCTCGCGGTTCACGTTCACGGGGCGGCGGCGGACCGGCTGGCGCTTCAGATCGGGCCGTTCGGGTACCTGGCTCGGGAGGTGGCGGACGCCATCCCGGTCGTCTTGAGCGAATTCACGCGGCCGCAGATGGGCTTTCGTTGAGGCAGCGGCGCGGCTGTTTTGACTGCCGCGGCGATTGCCATACAATCCAGACAGGGAACTCGACGGCCTGACCGGCTCGCGCGTGTTTCGCCGTCCCGATCCGAGGGAGAACAGCGATGGGTTGGTTTAGCGGCTGGCACATCCTTGTCGTCGGGATCGTGGCGCTGCTGCTGTTCGGCAACCGGCTGCCGGAGGTGGCGCGTTCGCTCGGACGCTCGTTCAACGAGTTCAAGCGCGGGCTGAAAGAAGTCGGCGACGAGTTGAAAGACAAGCCCGAAGACGACGACGACACCGAGCCCACGCCACCCCCAAAGCTCCGGAAGCCAGCCGAGAGTCAGCCGCGCGGCGAGAAGGAGAAGGTGGCGGCGACGGGCGAGCGCCCCGAAGAGTAGCCCGAGCGCCGGTAGCCGAACCGACCACCCATCGCCGTAGCTGACCAGAACCGCGAGCGGCCGGATGCCGGCTGCGGGGACCTTGGGACTGTGCGCAGCTAAACGCAACATAATATCTGTTATAGGACGTTGTGGATCGTCTTGCCCCCAGCGTCGCCCCAGCACCACCCGCGCTCGTTCCGTCCCGCCCCAACACCGCCCGCGCTCGTTACCCAACGGCCCGCTAGAATCCCCGCATGAGGTGGTCCTATCGCATCGCCCGCGTCGCCGGAATCGACATCTACGTCCACGTCACCTTCGCCCTGCTCATTTTCGTCCTCGCCATCTACCACTACCAGGCCGGCGGGTGGCTCGCCCTCTTCGAGGGCATCGGCTTCGTCCTGGCCTTGTTCGGCTGCGTCGTCCTGCACGAGCTCGGTCACGCGCTGGCGGCCCGCGGCTTCGGCGTCGCAACGCGCGACATCACGCTGCTGCCGATCGGCGGCCTGGCGCGGCTGGAGCGCATGCCCGCGCGGCCGCTCCAGGAGCTGTGGGTCGCCGTCGCCGGTCCGCTGGTCAATGTCGTCATCGCCGCAGCGCTGCTGATCGGGCTTCTGCTGACGGTGCAGCTCAGCCCGCTGGAGGACGTGGCCAGCACGGGCGGAAGGTTTGTCGAGCGGCTGATGTACGTGAACGTCTTCCTCGTGGTGTTCAACATGCTGCCGGCGTTCCCGATGGACGGCGGGCGGGTGCTGCGGGCGCTCCTGGCGACGCGGCTCGATCATGCCCGGGCCACGCAGATCGCCGCCTCGATCGGCCAGGCGATGGCGGTGGTTTTCGGCCTGCTCGGCCTCTTCGGCAATCCGATCCTGCTGCTGATCGCGCTGTTCGTCTGGATCGGCGCGGCGCAGGAGAGCAGCGCGGCGCAGGCGCACGCCGCTCTCGGCGGCGCTTCGGTCCGCTCGGCCATGCTCAGCGAGTTTCGCGTCCTGCGCCCGGGCCAGACCCTGCGCGACGCCGTACACCTGATCCTCAGCGGCTCGCAGCAGGACTTTCCGGTTGTGGATGAGGGCGTCGTGGCCGGCATCCTCACGCGACGCGACCTGCTCGTCGAGCTGGCGCGCCGCGAGAGCGCCACGCCGGTCGAGCTCGTCATGCGCCGCGACTTCATCTCCCTGTCGCCTGGCGACCGGCTCGAGCAGGCGGCGATGCGGCTACAGGAGTCCGATTGCCAGACGGCGCCGGTGGTTGAGGGCGACCAGCTCGTGGGCCTGCTGACGCTCGAGAACATCGGCGAGTTCCTGATGATCCGCGCGGCCCTCGCCGCCGGCCGCAAGCCCCCGGCTCGCGCCCGGGCGATCGGCGCACCCGAGGCCGCGCGCCCCTAAGCGCCCCTGCCGGAAGCGCTTTCAAGGATGCCGTCGCGAGTCGAGCGACTTCAGGTCAAGGGGCCGCAGGTTGGTCCCGATAAGCAATTCCTGATGCGCTGCTGTTGAAACGCGCCGTTCGACGCCGGGAGCCGGGCGAACGCCGCCGGCAGGCCGTACCCGCACCCGCCGCACGGCGCTGTCAGACCTACCCCGCCCAGAGGGCAACGGAATGTGCCACGCCAACGGAAAGGTGAACGCACGTCTGCAAAGACTCTCCCGCTGGAGCGCGGTCCTCACGGCGTTGATCGCCGGCGCCGTGCTGTGGGGCTGGTCGGCGGATATCGAGGTCGCCAAGCGCGTGGCCCCGGGCCTGATCGCGATGAACCCGCTCACGGCGATCTGCTTTCTGCTGTCGTCGGCGTGTCTGCTGATGCACGCGCGTCAAGATCCGGGTCGTTGGCGGCCGCTGCTGTGCCACGGCCTGGCGACCGTGGTGGTCGTTGCCGGAGTGCTGCGGCTGGCCGGCTACCTGCTCGGACTGGAGGCGGGGCTCGACCGCGTCCTCTTTGCCGAGGCGCTCGACGCGGATCCGGCCGGTCCGAACCGGATGGCCCCGAACACGGCGGTGTGCTTCGTGCTGCTGGGCATTGCGCTGCTGCTGATCGATGTCGATCTCGGCGGGCGCCGGCCGGCGCAGGTCCTGGCGCTGGCGGTGGGCGTGCTGGCGCTGCTGGCGATCCTGGGTTACATCTACGGCGTGTCGTGGCTGTACGGGATCGGCGCGTTCATCCCGATGGCGCTGCACACCGGCTGGCTGTTGCTTATCGTGGCGCTGGGGATGATGCTGGCGCGGCCCGACGCTGGTTACATGCGGCTGGTGACGGCCGGCGGCTCCGCGGGGCTCATGGCGCGGCGACTGCTTCCGGCGGCGCTGCTGGGGCCGCCGATCCTCGGCTCGCTGGAGCTGGCCGGGGAGTACGTCGGCCTCTATGACCGGCAACTGGGCACGGTGCTGGCCGTCGTGGCGATGATCGTGGTCTGGACGGGCCTGATCGGGGTCACGTCGGGCTCGCTGCACCGGCTGGAGCTGGCGCTGGAGCGGACGCGCGACGAGGCGCTGCGCGCCAGCCAGGCCAAGAGCGAGTTTCTGGCCGCGATGAGCCACGAGCTGCGCACTCCGCTACACGGCGTGCTGGGGATGACCGACCTGCTGCTGGGCACCGAGTTGAACGCGCAGCAGCGGCGCTACGCGTGGATGGCAAAGTCTTCGGGCGATGCGCTGCTGGGGCTGATCAACGACGTGCTGGACTTCTCGAAGATCGAAGCGGGGAAGCTCGATCTCGAGGAGGTCGATTTCGAGCTGACCAGGACGATCGAGCGCGTCTGTGCCGGGCTCCGCTCCACCGCCGAGAGCAAGGGGCTGCGGCTCGATGTCGAGCTTCCGCCGGCCGCGATCGGCGTGCGCGGCGACCCGGTTCGCCTGCAACAGGTGCTGACGAACCTGGTGAACAATGCGATCAAGTTCACCGAGCGCGGGCACGTGCGCGTGCGGGTCGAGCTGCAACAGCCCGGCCCGGAGCACCTGACTGTCCGCGTCAGCGTCTCCGACACCGGCATCGGCATTCCGCCGGACCGCGTGCACCGGCTGTTCGAGTCGTTCTCGCAGGTGGATACGTCCACCACGCGCCGATTCGGCGGGACGGGGCTCGGCCTGGCGATCTGCAAGCGCCTGGTCGAGCTGATGGGGGGCCGGATCAGCTTCGACAGCGCCGTCGGCCAAGGCTCGACGTTCTGGTTCGAGCTGACGCTCCGCCGCGGCGCAGCGCCGGCGACGAACGGGCCAGCGCCTGGTGTACCGGTCTGCGGCTCGGCGAGCGAGCGCCGCCGGGCCCACGTACTGCTGGCCGAGGATCACCCGATCAGTCAGGAGGTCGGCGCGGCGCTGCTGCGGCGGGCGGGCTACGAATGCGACGTCGTGGGAACGGGGCGCGAGGCGCTCGATGCCGTGAGGACGCGTGAGTACGACCTCGTGCTCATGGACTGCCAGATGCCGGAGATGGACGGATTCCAGGCGGCGCGCGCGATCCGCGAGGCGGAGCGCGCCGCGGCCGGCGGCCAGGGCCGCCTGCCGATCATTGCCCTCACCGCCAACGCCGTGAAAGGCGATCGCGAGCGGTGCCTTGAGGCGGGGATGGACGACTACATCAGCAAGCCGCTCGATCCGAAGCGGCTCTACGCCCTGATCGAATCGCACATCGCGCGCGAGGCGCCCGTACACCGGCTGGAAGCCGGTGCCACCCGACGGCAGCCGTTGGCGCCCCCCCTGCCGGCCGCGCCGCCTGCGGCCGTCGGCGAGCCGGGGAGTGCCGGGGCGACCGCGGGCGCCGGGACGGCCAGCCGGCCGCCGATTGACTTCCCGCAGCTCCTGGCGCTGCATCAGGACCGCGCGTTCGTGCTCGGGCTGGTGTCGCAGTTCAAGGCACAGGTGCGCCGGGAGCTGGACCTCATTCAGCGCAGCCTGGCCGAGGGCGACGGTGCGGCGGCGGCCCGCGTCGCGCACGGGCTGAAGGGCTCCGCCGGGTTCATGGGTGCGGCACGCGTCCAGGCCCTCGCCGCCGAGCTTGAAGGCCTCGGCGTCGGGGCCGGCCTGGACGAAGCGAACCGGGTGCTGGCCGAGCTGCAACGCGAGATCGAGCGCTGCCTGGCGTTCGACGCGGAGGCCGCCGAGGCTTCGGCGCCGCGCTGAACGCGCGGCGGCGCGTCGTCGCGTCTCACGCGGCGGTGACCTCTCGAAACACGCGGATCGCCTCGTCGATCTGCGCCGCCGACACGTCGAGATGCGTCACGGCGCGCACCTTGTTCGGCCCGGTGGCGAACATGCGCACGCCGCGCCTCTCCATCCGCGCCTGGAACTCGGCCGCCGGGCAGAGCCTGGGTTCGAGCTCGAACAGGACGATGTTGGTCTCGACGGTGTCCGGGTCGAGGCGGATGCCGGGCATTGCGGCGATGGCCTCGGCGAGCCGGCGGGCGTGGCGATGGTCCTCGGCCAGGCGTTCGATGTTGTGATCGAGGGCGTAGATCGCGGCGGCGGCGAGGATGCCGGCCTGGCGCATCGCGCCGCCGAACATCTTTCGGAAGCGATGGCAGCGGGCGATGAACGGGGCGCGGCCGGCAATGATCGAGCCGACGGGCGCGCCGAGCCCCTTGGAGAAGCACATCGAGACCGAGTCGACGGAGCGGGTATAGTCGGTCGGCTTGCGTCCCGTGGCGACGCAGGCGTTCATGAGCCGGGCGCCATCCATGTGCACGTGCAGCGCATGGCGCTGCGCGACCGCGGCGACGCGCTGCACGTTCTCCAGGGGCCAGATCGATCCACCGCCGCGGTTGTTCGTGTTCTCGACGATCACCATCCGCGAGTTCGCGAAGTGCGACGAAGGCGGACGGAGGCGCGCCTCGACGTCGGCGGCGTCGAAGATGCCGCGCGGGGTGGAAATCAGGCGCATGCTCACCCCCGAGAGCGCCGCGGGCCCGCCGGTCTCGTAGTTGTAGCTGTGCGTGGTCTCGTCGCAGATGACCTCGTCGCCGGGCTCGCAGACGGAGCGGATGGCGACCTGGTTGGCCATGCTGCCGGAGGGGACATACAGCGCCGCTTCGGTTCCCAGCAGCGCCGCGGCCCGCTCCTGGAGCCGCAGCACGGTCGGGTCATCGCCGAGGACGTCGTCGCCGACCTCGGCGGCGGCGATGGCGGCGCGCATCTCGCGCGAAGGCCGCGTGACCGTGTCGCTGCGCAGGTCAACGCCACTCATTCTGTTCCTTCCAGCGGCTGGCGATGCGGCGGACCTCGGTGCGGACGCGCTCGATTTCCTCGTCCTTGACGCGCTGGTTGACGCCATCCCAGAACTTGTCGGGCTTGACGTTCTTCAGGCGGCAGATCTTCGTGACCGTCTTGTAGGCGAGCAGGTGCCGCGCGGGGTCGCTCGACCCGACGTCTTCGAGCAGGCGCTCCGCCGCCTCCGGCGTGCAGTCGTCGAGCACCTTGATCGCGTTCGGATCGCCGGACCGGGCCGCCTTGAGCAGCGCGTCGACGGCGGCCGGCGTGGAGAGGCCGGCGAGCGTCCTGTAGATGTCGGGCTTGACGGACGGGTCGAGCTTCTCGCGCTCCAGCAGCGCCGCGAGCGTGCCGTCGGCGGCGAGGATCAGGAAGTCGTCGATCTGCTTCAGCGCGGTGCGGATGTCGCGGGCCGTGGCCTCGCTATTGTCGAGCATGGGCCGCAGTTTCTGGGCGAATACCTCGTTGCGATACTGGTTGAACACCATCGCCATTTTCTGGGCGAACGACTCCGGAATTCCCGCACCGCTGGCGGAAATCTGGTCGATTCGCGTGCCGTCGGGCCGCACGAAGATCACGTCCAGGTTCGCATTCGGGTTCACGCCCCAGTTCTGCAACTCGGCCCGGTGCTGGCTGCGCGCCAGACGCACCGTCACGAAACGCTTGGCCTGCTGCATCACGCGCGCGTCGCGGAACGACCGCCGCTGGTCCTTCTCAACCTCATCCGGCCGGTCGCTCGTCGATCCGACGACGTAGAACATCAGCGGCCGCTCGGTGCGCTTGGCCAGCGCGACGGCGGCGGCGACGTCGCGCTGCCATTCAATGCCCTGGCTCTGGCCGGGAGCAAGACCCGGCAGTGCGACGATGCTGATGGCCGTGCACAGCAGGAACAGTCGGCGCATGGCTACTCTCCTTGCGACGGCGCCAGCCGCCGCGTCATTCCGCGGCGCGACGGAACGGCGACGCTGCGGCCTCGGGATGCAACCCAGGTCAGCGCTAAGCCCCATCATATTGTAACGGAATCGGCGGCGCCCGGCCTCATCCGCGCTTGTCACGCGGCCCTCGGCTTCAGATCGCCTCAGGGCTGATCGGCGCCCCGATCAGGTTCGCCGCCGCCTGGCTGACCCGCGGCCCCCTTCCAGGCGCGCGAAATCTTGGACTTGCCGCCCAGCGGCGGGCCGCCGCGCGGCGGGACGAGCATCTCAGCGAGGTTGACCGGCGACGTGATGCTGGCGGGCCGCTCCGGGATCTCGGCGACCTCGGCGGATTCGGGGGGTGCGGGGCGGATCAGGGCGGCGCGCAACTGCTCGGCCGTCACCGCGGGCGTGCCGACCGGCCGGGCGCAGAAGAGCCGCCCGTCGGCGCCGGCGAGGAAGACGGCGCTCTCGGCGGGCGCGGGGATAGCGATGGCCAGACCGTGAGCGGCGATCTCGGCGCGGACGTGGCCGGTGCCCTGGCGCACGACCAGCAGGGCGCCGTCCGACGTCAGGAGCAGGACGTCGGCGCCGACGGCCGTCAGCGCCTGGCGTCCGCGGGGCAGAGTCCAGCGCACGCGCTGTTCGACGCCGACCACTTCGGTGCTGACGGCGGCGACGCCGTCGACGCGGTTGTGCTGGTAGGCGGTGTCGCCGATGACGACGGGGGGTTCGAAAAGCGGCGCGCTGAGCCGCGCCCGCCAGCGCTCCTCGAGGTACTCAAGATCGAGCAGGTACAGCGACTGGTCGCGGCTGGCGACGTAGACACCCTCCTCGCGCACAACGAGGTCGGCCGTCACCGAGCCGAACACGCGGCCCATCCTCCGCAACTGGCGCGTCAGGGCCGTCAGTGCGAACACCTGGCCGTCCTCGCTGGCCATGAAGAGCCGGTCGCCCATGATCTGCGGCCTGGACGTGATGGGCGCAAACACGCCCGCCTTCCAGTTCTCGAACGCGTGCTGCGGATTGAACGCGTACAAACGCTGGTTCAGCCCACCGATGTACACCTGGTGATCGTCACACACCGGCGCAGAACCGGCCGGAAACTCCAGGCTGAACTCCTGCAACGCCCGCCCCGTGAAGCGATCGAGCTGCAACACCGCCGCCGGCGTGACAAAGACCACGCGTTCGCCGATATGCGCCGGCGCCATGATCCGGTAGCCGCCGGTCGTCACCTGCCGCAGCCAGCGCACGGCGCCGGTGTAGGCGTGGATGGCGTAGACCCAGCCGTCATTCGTGGTCGCGTAGAGCACGTCGTCGACGCGGAACACGTCCGTGACGTGCTGGCCGCCCGACACGCCCAACTGCAACTGCCACGACTTGACCAGGCCCGCCGCGTACAACTGGCCGCTGTCGAGGTAGTCGGCCCCGTCCTGGCCAAGGGCCACGCCGCTGAACAGCGAAAGCCCGGTCACAAGCGCCACGAACCGTCGCTTCATGCTGCTTTTCCTTCGTCCGGACACGCGCGACGCCGGCGCGCCTCGACCCGCCAGACCGGGCCGCACGCCGGCCGCCGCACTCCTGCGGAAGCTAGCCCCCGGGCGCAGCGGCGTCAACCGCCGCGCCGTTTCGGCGTGGCTTGCAAGCTGTGCGGCACCGTTTTATGCTGACACCTGATAAGCGGTCATGGCGGACCGCGGGTTGCCAGGCAGATGCGCCGGCACATCTTGGCGTCCTGGGAGCAAATGCTCTTGTTCAAGGGAGTGCGAGCGATGACCACCGGGCGGTTACTCTTGATTGCACTGATCAGCGTCGGCAGCACCCTGCTCAGCGTCGGTTGCGGCCCGAGCTCGGCCGAGCTCCAGATTCAGAAACTCCAGGAAGACGTGGATCGCCTCTCGGCCGAGAACGGCGATCTCCAGACGCGCCTGGCCGCGGCGCAGCGCGAGGCCGACGCCGCCCGTCGGCAGGCCCTCGATATCCAGCGGCTGCTGGACGAGGCGCGACGGCAGACCCCGGCGACGGACTTGCCCGAGGGGTTCGTGGGAACGAAGGACGTGGCCTGGACGGAGATCGAGGAGAGCATTCTTTTCGACTCGGGCAAGGCGGACATCAAGCCGGAGGGTCGCCGCAAGCTCCAGGAAGTCATGCGTCAGATCGACCAGCGGCTCGACTGGGGCGACCGCGAGATCATCGTCGTCGGGCACACGGATACCGATCCGATCAAGCACAGCGCCAAGCTCTGGAAGGACAACTGGGATCTCAGCGCGAACCGGGCGATGGCCGTGGTGCGCGAGATGATCCGCGCCGGCGCCCAGCCCAAGCGCCTGGTCGCTGCCGGGCGCGGAGAGTTCGCCCCGAAGGCCACCAACACGACCAAGGCGGGCAAGGCCCAGAATCGGCGGGTGCAGATCGTCGTCGCCCACATCCCGGGATTCGCTCCCTCCTCTAAGATGACGGAGGAAGCGGGTTCAGGCGCCGGGAGCTGACGATCGTCGTCAAACGCCGGCGGCGCCGGGCCGCGAGCAGCGCCGCCTGGCGCTTTGATCGCAAGGACGACGCCAATGGAGATCATGCCGGCGATTGATCTGCTGGGCGGACAGTGCGTTCGGCTCGTTCAGGGCCGCTACGACCGCGTCATTCAGTACGAGCGCGACCCGGTCCAGGTTGCCGCCGACTTCATGAAGGCCGGCGCGACCTGGGCGCACGTCATCGACCTCGACGGCGCTCGCGACGGCCGCATCGCCAACCTCCCCGCCCTCAAGCGCATTGCCGCCACCGGGCTGAAGATCGAATTCGGCGGCGGCGTGCGCGACGAAGCCGCAGTCGGCGCCGCACTTGACGCCGGGGCGCAGCGCGTCATCGTCGGCACGCGGGCCCTTGAAGATTGGGCGTGGTTCCGCGACGTGGTGCACCGCGAGACCTTCGTCAGCCGGATCGCGCTGGGGCTCGATGCCCGGCTCGGCCGCCTGGCCGTCCGCGGCTGGACGACCGAGACCCGCCGCACCGCCATCGAGCTGGCCGAGGCCGTCAGCGATTGGCCGCTGGCCGCCATCGTCTACACCGACATCGGCCGCGACGGCATGCTGCTGGGGCCGAACGTCGAGGCCATCCGCAACCTCGCGTCGGTCTCGACCGTGCCAGTCGTGGCTTCCGGCGGCGTCACGGACATCAGTGACGTGCACGCGCTGCTGAACATCGACCTGGCCGGGATCGTGATCGGACGTGCGATCTACGAGGGCGATCTCGACCTGGCGGCGACGCTCCGGTTGGCGCGGGCGGCGAGCCGGAACTGACCGCGCCTCCGGGGGCGCGGCGCCTCAGACGCGTCCGGCCCAGCCCGCGGCCTCGACTTCGAACGCCTCCTGTTCGCAGGCGCGCAGCAGCGCCTCTTCGCCCGGCGTCAGCTCGACGTCGCGCCGCGCCATCACCGTCCGGGCGATATCCAGCGCCTTTTCGATGCGATAGCGGGTCAGCCCCTGTTCCGTCAGCCACGCGAACGACGGCACGAACTTCGGCACGCCGCTGTGCGTGAACACGTTCGCGCAGATTCCGAGGACGCCCCCGGTCGGCAGGATGGTGCCGATGCCGGTCTTGGTGTGATCGCCGACGATCGCGCCCAGGAAATGCTGCCCGCTCTCAACCCCGACGCCGTTGATGCTCACGCGGATCGACCCGTAGGTGTTCTTCAGGTCGCTCGTCACGGTGTCGGCGCCGAGATTCACCCAGGAGGCCACGAAACTGTGCCCCAGGAAGCCGTCGTGCTGCTTGTTCGAGTGACCCTGCACGACGCTGCTTTCGATTTCCCCCCCCACCTTGCACACCGGGCCGATCGTCGTCCCGGCCCGCAGCACCGCCCCGGGCCGGACGATCGAACGCGCCCCGACGAAGCACGGCCCCTCCAGCACCGCGTTCGGCTGGATCAGCACGTCGCTCTCAATGTGAATCGGCCCCGCCTCCGCATCCAGCACCGCGCCAGGCTTCACCACCGCCCCCTCGCCGACGTGGATCGCCGCGCTGTTCAGCAGGTGCGCCCCGGCGTACACCCGTCCCGCCTGCACACCCCCATCCCGGCACTGGCGCATCAGCTCCGGCCCGTTCGCAAGGATCAGGTCCCACGGATAGCTGATCAGCCGAACTTCCGCCGGCGGCCGCTCGACCCGGAAGTTGCCCAGCCATTTCTCTAGGCGGCCCTCGTCACGCACCAGGCTTTCGTCGAGTGCCCGCGCCTCGTCGGGCGGGAGCACCACCGCCACCAGCGAGCCGTTCAAGACCCAGGCCGAGCCCATGCGCGGCAGCAGCGCGTCGCCGACGAACATCGTCCGGGCGTTGAGCAGGCACCAGTTCTCGCCATCGACCGCGGGGTCCAGCGGCGTGCGATCGTGAACCAGCTCCGAAAGCTGCGGGCGCACGATCAGCCGCGCCACGCGGCCACCCGCGTGTTGCCGCACCTTGTCGACGAGCAGGTCGCGTCCGCAGCGCAGCTCGAAACAGGCCCGCAGCCACACGAGCGGCAGGAGGTTGAGGAAACCGGCGTCTTCAAAGAGGGCGATGTTCATCGGGCAATCCGGCTGGCCCCGCTCGGCGCGTCACGGCCGCCAATCGCCGGCGCGCCGCGGGTCGAAGCCATCCTACTCGCACGCTACACTCGCGGCCATGGGAACGCCCTGGCGGCCTCAGCCGGTCAAGCTCATCTGCGGACTGCTCAGCGGCGACGCTGACCTGCTGGGGCGGGCCCGCCAGATGCTGGGGAGGCGTTTCGGTCCGATCGACGTCGCGAGCCCGCTGTGGCCGTTCACCCAGTCGGACTACTACGCCGACGAGCTGGGAGATTCCATCCAGCGCGCCTTCGTCAGCTTCGACGCCCTGGTCGATCCGCAGCGGCTCGCGGAGGTCAAGCTCGAAACGAACGCCCTTGAGCGGCGCCTGGCGGAGGAGTGCCTCTCGCCCGGACGTCCGGTGAATCTCGACCCGGGCTACGTCGACCTGTCCAAGCTCGTGCTGGCCACGACCAAGGACCGCTCGCACCGCGTCTATCTTTCGCAGGGCATCTTCGCCGAAGTCACGCTGCATTACGCCCACGACGCCTGGCAGCCATGGCCGTGGACCTATCCCGACTACCGCGCGAGCGACTACCACGCCTTCTTCTCGCTCGTACGCGCCCGCCTGCTCGAACAGCGCCGCGCCAGCGAGGCCCGCGCATGATCGGCCCGGAACTCGCGCTGGTCCTCGCCGGCGGCGCCTGCGGCCTCGCCGCTGCTTCCGTGCTCACCGTGCTCATGCTCCGCCTCAGCCCGCGACTGGGCTACGTCGATCGCCCCGGCGGACACAAGTCGCACCGCGCCCCCACGCCGTACGGCGGCGGCGTCGCCATTTTCTGGGCCATCGGCCTGCCCACCGCCGGCGCGTTGCTGGTTGCACACCTCGCGCCTGCCGCGTGGATCGCCGGCCCTTTCGGGCAGCCGGTCGCCGACTACGTCGGCGGCGTAGGCGAGCGCCTATGGCAAACCGTCATCGTGCTGCTTGGCGGTGGGGTGCTTCACGCGCTCGGGCTCGTAGACGACGTCCGCCCCCTGCCGCCGGCCGTCAAGCTGCCGGTGATGCTCGGCGTCGCGGTGATGACGGCGTGGGGCGGCGAAGTGCTGCTGGCGGAGTTCACCGGGCGGGCGGCGTCGGTGGCGTTGAGCGCGCTGTGGATCGTGGTCATCACGAACGCGTTCAATTTCCTCGACAACATGGACGGCCTGAGCGCCGGGGTGGGCGCCATCTGCCTGGCGCTGCTGGTCGCCTGCGGCCTGGCCGCCGGGCAGGTGCTGATCCCGGCCTGGGCGTGCCTGATGCTGGGCGCGGTGCTTGGCTTTCTCATTTTCAACTTCCCCCCGGCGCGCATCTTCATGGGCGACGCCGGCAGCCTGGTCGTCGGCTACATGATCGCCGTCGTTTCGATTCTGACGACCTACTTCGACAGCGGCGAGGGCCGCGCGCCGTATCCGCTGGTGATGCCCCTGGTCGTGCTCGCCGTGCCGCTCTACGACTTCATAACCGTCGTCGCCATCCGTCTGCGCGAGGGGCGCAACCCGCTCTTCGGCGACCAGCGGCATTTCTCGCATCGCCTCGTCGAGCACGGCCTCAGCCGCCGGCACGCGGTCCTGACAATCTACCTCGCGACGCTGGCCACCGGTCTGACCGCGACGCTGCTTCCGATGGCCAGCCTGCGCGAGACCGTCACCGTCGCCGGAATCGTGCTCATGGTCCTGGCCATTATCGCCATTCTCGAGACCCCGCCCCGGAAAGACGCCGGATGAGCCCCCCTGCCCGATCCGAGCCTCGCGCGCCGCGCCCGGCCGGCTCACCCGGAAGCGCGGCGCCCCCGTGGCACGGCGATCGTCGCATGCTGGGGCGGGCCGGGCTGTTCACCGCCTTGCTGGCGCTGCTGGTGACGCGCCTGCTCATCGCTGAATCGTACGAACCGCTGAATCTGCCCTTTCTCGATCCCTCGGTGCTCGCGATCGGCCCCACGCCGGCCTCCACCGTCGCGCTGGACAGCCTCCTGATGCTGCTCTCGGTAGTGACTCTGGCCGGCGTGCGCCGGCGTTGGGCCGGCTGGCTCGCACCCACCGCCGTCATCTGCCTCCTGCTCGCCGTCGCCATCTCCAGCACGTTCGCCCTCAAGCCGCGGCTCGCGCTCAACGCCGGCGCAGGGCTGCTCGCCGCGGCGCTCGCGGCCTGTGCCCTGGCGCAGCTCGCCGACCGGCGCTGGATGACGCGGCTGCTGCTGTCCGCGGTGCTCGCGGCCGGCGGGGCCAACGCGCTGAAGTGCGTCCTTCAGCGCACGATCGAATTCGAGGAAGTGCGCCAGGGCTGGGAGCAGCGCAAGCAGGCGCTGCTCGCCCAGGGCGTCAGCCTCTCCGACCCGTCGATCGTCAACTTCGAGCGCCGCCTCAACTCGCTCGCCGTCATGGGCTATCTCGGCCATCCGAACGTCGCCGGCGGATGCCTCGCCGCCTGTGTTGTGCTCACGATCGGACTGGCACTGGCCGTACCACGCCGCGCGACGGCCGCGCAATCCGACGCCGCTTCCGTGCACCCCATTCTCGCACTCGGCGTCGCGGCCGCGCTCCTGGCGCTGCTTGGCTCGGGACTCTGGCTGACGGACAGCCTCGGCGCGCTGCTCGCGGCGGCGGCCGGAGTCGTCACGTTGTTGCTGATGTTGACGGCGGCCGCGTGTCGCGCATCCGCCAGGACGTTGTTCGCCCTGGTCGCCGGCGGGTATGGCGCAATCATCCTCTGCGGCGCGGTGTATGGAACGCTGCGCGGGTCTCTTCCGCACGAGTCGCTCGCCTTCCGCTGGGATTACTGGCAGGCGGCCTTCCGGGCGCTGCCCGAGAAGCCACTGACCGGCGTGGGCCGGCTGAACTTCCTCGCGGCCTACCTGCGGCACAAGGCCCCTGCCGCCACCGAGGAAGTCCGCGATCCGCACAACCTGTGGGTATCGCTGCTCGTCGAGCTCGGCCCGCTCGGACTGCTCGCCGGCGCGCTACTCGCCGCCGCGCTGCGAAGCGCCCTGCGTTCCGGCCCGGCCTCGACGAGCCTATCGGAGCCCGGCGCGAACGACCCGCCCGCGTTCATCTGCGCCCTGGCGGCGGGACTGGCGACGCTCCTGGCGTACACGCTGCTCTCGAACATGCCGCTCGATGCCGTCGGACTCGCGCTGCCGCTGCTGCTGGCGCTCGTCGGCCTGTCTGCCGCGTTCGAGGCCGTCCCGCCGACCGCCGCCGCGGATCGCGCGCTCCGCCTCGCGCTGGCGGGCGCCATGGCGGCTCTGCTGCTGCACAGCCTCGTCGATTTCACGCTGCTGACGCCCGCCGGCGCGGCGCTGATGGCGGCCCTTGCGGGCTGCGCCGCGGCCCAGCCGCACGACGCCGGCATGACCGCGGCCGCCGCGCCGCAACCGCCAGCGCCTTGCCCCGGATATGTGCGCGCGGCCGGGCTGCTGCTTGTGCCGGCGGCGCACGTGGTGTTGTGCAGCATGCCGACGTCCCGGGCCGAAGCGCGCCTGGCCGATTGGCAGCGTCAACTGACGGGCACACTCGCCGCGCCGCCCGTGCCGGCCGTGGATTCGCTCATCCGTTCAGGCTGGGATGCGGTTCGAGCTGACCCGTGGGACGACAGGCCCCCTCGCATCATCGGCCGCACGCTGCTCGGGCTCGCCGCGGCGCCCTCGGTGTCCCCGCAAGTCGCGTCAGAGAGCCTGCGGGCGGCCGAGGCGTTCGCCCGGGCGGCCGTGGCGCGCTGCCCGTCGGAAACGGCGGCGCAGCAGGTGCTCATCGACGTGCTCATGGCCCGGCGCGAGCGGGCCGTCGCGGGCGGCGACGATCGCGTCGCGCGGGCGCTGCTCGACGAGGCCCTGGGCCACGTTGAGACCCTGGTGTCGCTGTACCCGAGCGATCCGCGGGCGCGGCTCTCGGCGGCGCAGGCGTGGGCGCTGCGCTGGCGCGCGGCACGCGAATCCGACGCCGCGCGCATGGTCTCGGAGCATCTGCACGCGGCGCTGCGCATCGACGCGGCGCGCAAGCCCGACGTGGCGGTGAAGCTCAGCGCGGTAGAACGGGCGATGATCGCGGCCTTGCTGGCCGAAGTGGAGCCAGCGCGCGAGTGACCCCTTATACCGGGTCAAACTCCCGCGCCGAGCGCTCCCAGCGGTTCAGCCGGATCCCCAGCTCCACCATCCCCTCAATCAGCGGGCTTACACGCACAATCGTGCCCGCGCACGATGTGAATCCATGGACGTGCGCTGGCGGCGCGCCCCCGGGGAGGTGCGTGCACAAATGGCACTCGTCACCGACGCGCAACGCCGCCGGCGCGTCGGTCGTCAGGCAGATGCCGTCGGCGGACAGGTTCCGGCATTGGCAGCGCACGCGCGGCTGCCCGAAGCGCGGGATCAGCCACACTTCCATCCGCGCCGGCCAGCGGGCCTCGGCACGGCGATCGAAACGGGGCTCAGGAGCGAGTCGCACGGGTTGCTCGGGCACGATGGCAGCGGGCATGACGGCGCCTCCTACGATCATCACGGCGCAGGACCGCGCAGCGGTCGCCGCGAATCACCACGCTGACGGCGCTTGCTTCCCCGGCCGCGGACGCAGCCTGCGCAAAGACGCCAGCCGAGAAGTCCGAGCCGAAGGCAGGGGCTTGCGGTGCGCCGCCCGCCCTTGTTCCCCATGCGGGCGGCGGCACTGGCCCATTAGAGAGAATAGAACAGGTTGGCGCGCGGTCAACGAGAAAACGGGGCCGGTTCTCGAAGTGCGCGCGCACGGGTGCGGAATCCGGCTTCGTGCGAGCCCGGCTAGACGCAGGACCGCGCGCCGCGGCGCGTTGCGTCCGCGCGCCGGCCTGCATAGGATTCGCCGGTTCGACGACGTGCCGGAGAGCATCGCGTGCCGAAGCGCCACCTCGTAACCTCCGCCCTGCCCTACTCGAACAACCGCCTGCACGTCGGGCACGTCGCCGGGGCCTATCTCCCCGCCGACATCTACGTCCGCTACCTGCGGGCCCGCGGCGACGAAGTCCTGTTCATCTGCGGCAGCGACGACAACGGCGTCGCCATAGAGATATCGGCGTTGCAGACCGCTCAGACGCCCCAGGAGGTCTGCACGTTCTACAATCAGCGCCAGAAGGCCGATTTCGCCGGTCTCGGAATGGCCTTCGACATCTACGGCGGCACGCACCAGCCCCAGTACGTGAAGCTCCACAACCGCATGAGCCAGGAGTTCTTCCGGCGGATTCACGACAAGGGGCACTTCGTGAAACGCCGCACGCGACAGCTTTATGACGGCCATCACCAGCGTTTCCTGCCGGATCGCTACGTGCGCGGAACCTGCCCGCTGTGTCGCGATCACGAGACGTACGGCGACCAGTGCGAGAAGACGGGGGCGGTCATCGACGCGCTGGCGCTGATCAAACCGCGCAGCACGCTGCCGCCCTACGCCGCGCCCGAGGTGCGCGAAACCGCGCACTGGTACCTGCGCCTCAACGAGTTCGAGCGGCCGCTGCGCGAATGGCTGGAGAGCAAGCAGGGAAGCTGGCGTCCGAGCGTGCTGAACTTCGCGCTGGGCCAGATCAGGCAGGGCCTGCCCGAGCGGGCCATGACGCGCGACATCTCCTGGGGAATCCCCGTCCCGCTCGACGATCCCGACGCCGCCGGAAAAGTCCTCTACGTCTGGTTCGACGCCCCGATCGGCTACGTCTCGTTCACGGCGGCCCTGTGCGTGCAGCGCGGCGGCGACGAGCAGGACTACCGCCAGTGGTGGTGCGACCCGGCGACGCCCATCACGCACTTCATCGGCGAGGACAACACGGTTTTTCACGCGCTGATCTGGCCGGCGATGCTGATGGCCGAGGGGCAGCACCAGCTTCCCTCCGCCGTCGTGGCGAACCAGTTCGTGAATTTCCGCGTCGGCGGCGAGCTGCGCAAGATCAGCAAGAGCGAGACGCCGCAGGACTCGCCCGTCTGGATCGAGGAGTATCTCAAGCACTTCGACCCGGACGCGCTGCGCTACTACCTGACGGCGATCGCGCCGGAGACGGCCCGCACCGCGTTCGACACCGACGATTTCGTAGCGCGGAACAACAACGAGCTGGTGGCGGCGCTGGGCAATTTCGTCAACCGCGTGCTGACGTTCAAGTCGCTCGAAGGGCGCGTGCCGTCGCGCTCGGCGCAGACCGACTTCGACCGCCAGCACGTCGCCCGCGGCGCCGAGGCGATCGAGAAGGTCGGCCGCCACATCGAGGCCCACCGCTACAAGGCCGCTCTTGACGAGGTCATGGCCTTCGCCCGCCTCTGCAACGAGCACGTCGGCATCCGCGAACCGTGGAAGACGCGCAAGGACAACCCGCCCGACAGCTTCGCAGCCCTCGCGACCTGCATTCACGGCATTCACCACCTGGCGGTCCTCGTGCATCCGTTCATGCCCGGCGTCGCCCAGCGCCTGCGCGCCATGCTCGGGCTGCCCGACGAGCCGCCGCGCTGGCAGGCGCCCGCCCCGCTCGCCGAAGGGCACCCGCTCGGTCCGCCGGCGATCCTGATTCCGAAGCTCGAGCCGGGCGCGCTCACCGCCGGAGCCTGATGTCATGAAGCCTTCCACAAACGACAGCCGCCGCTCGCCGCCCCGCGCGGGCCCCTCATGGCGCAGCGCCGTCGCGCCGCGCCTGGCGCTGGCCGTCTTTTCCCTCGGCGGCCTATTGGCCCTGTTGCTGACTGCGTGCAGGCCCGCGCCGCAGGCCGCCGAGCCGGACGTCGAGCTGCGCCAGGACAGCCCGGAGCAGGTCGCGTTTTCGGCGCTGCGTGCGATCCAGGCGGCGCTGCGCGCCCAGCATCGCGGCGAGCCGGAGCAGGCCCGCCGCTTCCACGCGCAGCTCCGCAGCATCGCCGCCGAGCGCGACATCGTCGCCCGCTTCGAGCGCGCCCCGCAGTATCGCATGCTGCTCGGCAACGACGAGGTGGTCCCCGGCGTCATCAAGAACTGGATCGCGGCGATCGCGTACTACGCCGAGGGCGTCGATTTTTCGCAGGTGACGACCGCTCGGGCGGTGGGCTCGCCCGACGAGAGCTCGGAGCCGGTGCTCGTGCGTGTCCACGCGCGCGGCCGCGATGACGACGCGTGGATCCAGGTGCGCTGCGTCCAGGGAGACGATCAACGGTGGCGCGTCTCGCTGATTACCTTCCACGTGCCGAAAGGCGCCGACGACGCCAGTCTCTCGCCGGCGAGCCGGCCCGTCCATCGCGCGCCCTGAGCGTGAGCCGCCCATGACGCCGCCGACGATGGGCGACACGATCGTGGCGATCGCGACCGCCTGGTCTCCCGCGGCGTTGGGGGTTGTCCGTCTTAGCGGTCCGGCCGCCTTCGAGCTGTGCGGGTCAATCGGCGCACGCCTCCCCGCGCCCGATGCGCGCTGCCCATTCTTCGGCCCCGCCGAGGTTGAGGCCGCACCCGGGCTCATCACGCCGGCGCTGGTCTACTGGTTCCGCGGTCCCGCCAGCTATACGGGCCAGGACATCGTCGAGCTGCACCTGCCCGGTTGCCTGCCGCTGCTGCGCACCTTCGCCGACGGCCTGCTGGCGCGCGGCGCGCGGCGCGCCCTGCCGGGCGAGTTCACGGCGCGCGCCCTGCGCAACGGAAAGCTCCGCGGCGCCGACGTGCAGCGCGTCTTCGACCTCATTCACGCCGCCGACGCCGCTGCGGCGCGCGAGGCGGCCCGCACATCCGCCGGCGTCCACGGCGATCGGCTCGCGCGCCTGGGAGCCCGGCTCCTGGACCTGGTCGCCGAGTTGGAAGCCGGCATCGACTTCGTCGATGAGGAGGACGTGCGTTTCGTCACGGCGGAGCAGCTCGCCGGACACCTTGCCGAAATCGAACGTGAGCTGCGCGAGCTGAGCGCCTCGTCCGCGGCGCGGAATCTGGCGGCGCTGCCCCACGTCGCGCTCGCCGGTCTTCCCAATGCCGGAAAGAGCACGCTGTTCAACGCGCTGCTCGGGCAGGAGCGGGCCATCGTCTCGCCCGTGATCGGCACGACCCGCGACGTGCTTTCCGCCGAGCTCGACCTCGCGGGCCTCCGTTGCGTGCTCCAGGACACCGCCGGCCTCGGCGCCGCCGCCGATGAGCTCGAGCTGTCGGCGCACCTGGCGGCCGAGGGCGCCGCGGACACCGCCGATCTTGTGCTGTGGGTTCACGAGGCGGGCGCCCCATGGCCGCCGGCGGAGATTGCGGCCTGCGACCGGATACCGGCGGATCGCCGGCTGCTCGTTTTGAGCAAGGTCGATCAGTGTTGCCCGGGGGATAGCCGGCAGGATGCGGGGGAGGTGGGTTTCGGCGAACCGTGTCGGGTGAGTTCGTTGTCGGGGCGCGGGATGCAGGACCTGGCGGATCGGATCCGGGGCGAGCTCTTCGCGCGGGCCGCGAGCCGCGGCGCTGGGGAGGTGGGCCTGGAAGCGGTTTCGGTTGAAATCCGTCAGGCTGTTGAGCACGTCAGAAACAGGGCGCTGGCGGAGCCTGAACTGGTCGCGCTGACTTTGCGCGAGGCCTGGAATCGACTTTCAATAGCGAATTCGGAGCCGACCGACGAGCAGGTACTGACGCGGATTCTCGCTCGTTTTTGCTTGGGAAAGTGAATAGATCCATGCCGTCGAGAAGTCGTCAAACTTGGTAAACCGGCTGTCAAAACTGTCAACAACGTCCCAGGCGCCTCACGTCCCGGGGGCGGGTGGCCGATAGATTGGACAGCGCCTTAAACAAAAAAATTGTGAATTCTTGTTGACGGGCGGCATATTGCGATAAATAATACATTCGGTTCTGATAACCTTCGTACCTGCGTGGAGCAGGATAGTCGTACAACGGCTTCTTTCCCCTCCGGAGAGCACCGGGACGCCTTAGGGCCCCTGGTGCCCTCTTTTTTTTAGCCAGTCTGCTGGCTTCGCGATGGTATTATTGGACGGGTCCGGCGGACACCTGCGCGTTTCGCGCGCCGGCCTGGCTGGCCGTTATGAGGCATTGAAGCCGCCCGGGCCACGAACCGATAAGCCCTTCGAGCCGACGTGGCAGCGTATGCCGGCGCGGCGATTGGGCTTGCGATCTGCTCTCTTGGCAGCAAGGAGATTGGGGATGCGTCGTCTTGTTATCCGTGCTCGCGCGAAAGCCGCTGCGCTGACCATCGGCGGAATGCTGGTGCTGTCCGGCTGCGACCCGAACGTTCGCGACACCGTGCTCGGCGGCGTCGAATCGGCATCGACCAGCCTGCTGGCGACGTTCGTCGCCGCGTTCTTCGAGTCGCTGAATGATCCTCAGGACGCGCCGGCGACCGTACAGTTGTTTACCAGCGACGTGCCGCAGTTCGCGTAGGCTGGGCCGCGGGAGCACACGACCCGCCTGGGCTGCGAGCGAGCGCCGGCAAGTGCAGCAATCGGTCACCCGATGCCTCGCTCGCTTGCGCTCGCGGCTCGTTTGCGCTCGCGGCTCGCTTGCGCAGCGGTCGCGCGGGCGCGTCAGCCGGCTCGTGGAACCGGTCAGGTGAGCCGGGCCATTTCCTCGTCCGAAACCTCGAAGTTGCTGTACGCATTCTGAACGTCGTCGTGCTCCTCAAGGGCGTCGAAGAGCTTGAGCATCCGCTCCGCGTCCGCCCCCGACAGGTGCACCGTCGCTGACGGCGCCATCGTCAGCTCCGCGTTTTCGCACTCGATGCCCGCCTCGGCCAGGGCGCGCCGAACCCGCTCGTACACCGCCGGCTCGCACGAAATCTCAAACGAATCGCCCTGCTGGCGCACGTCGTCGGCGCCGGCCTCCAGCGCGATCTCAGTCAGCCGCTCCTCCGTCGCGGCCCGGCTCGACACGACGAACACGCCGCGGCTCGAGAACATCCACGCCACCGAGTTCGTCGAGCCCAGGTTTCCGCCGTGCCGCTCGAACAGGTTGCGAATCTCGCCCGCCGTGCGGTTGCGGTTGTCGGTCAGCACTTTCAGGAGGACCGCTGCGCCCCCGGGGCCGTAACCCTCGTATACCAGCTCCTCGATCGACTCGCCGGCGAGCTCGCCGGTGCCCTTCTTGATGGCGCGCTCGATCGTGTCCTTGGGCATGTTGGCGGCCTTGGCCGCGTCGATGGCGTAGCGCAGCGCCAGGTTCGCCTCCGGGTCGCCGCCCCCGCGGGCCGCCATGATGACGGCCCGGGCGAGCTTGCTCCATGCCCGGCCGCGGCGCGCGTCGACCACCGCCTTGCTTCGCTTGATTCGCGCCCAGTGTGAATGTCCAGCCATACCGCGATCTTACTCTCCCGCCGGGGGCGAGTCGACGCGCGCAGCCGCTGCGAGCGGTGCGGCGGCTCGGGCCGGGTCACGCGCGTCCGGCGCGGCGGATGTGGCCACGAAGGCTGAACAGCTCGCGGAAGGCGCGCAGGATGACCTTGAGGTTGGCGCCGGTCTGCTGACCGGCGGTGCGGGGGTAGTGGTGAACGCCGAGCTGGGCGATCTTGAGCTTGTGGTTGCGGGCCTTGGCGAGCATCTCGGTGTCGATGAGCGCGCCGGTGCTCAGCAGCTCGATGCGCTCGATGAAGGTACGCGGGTAGATCTTGAAGGCGCAGTCGATGTCGCGCAGGCCGATCCGAAAGAGCAGGTTCACCAGCGTCGACCACGCGAAGGCGTTCACCTTGCGCATCAATGGGTCCTTGCGGTCGATGCGGTAGCACGAAACCACGTCGTGCGTTTCGAGCAGCGGCAGCAGCCGCGGCAGCTCGCCGAAGTCGAACTGCCCGTCGCCGTCGGTGTAGAAGATCCAGTCCTTGCTCGCCTCGCGGAAGCCGCGCGCCAGCGCCCCGCCGTAGCCGCGGTTCGGGCGGTTGTGGACGGCTCGCACTTCGGGAATCTCGGCGGCGAGGCGGTCGGCGATCTCGCCGGTGCGGTCGCGGCTGCCGTCGTTGACGATCAGCACTTCGAGGTCGTCGGCGACCTTGCGCCCGATCTCGAGTGCCGCGCGCGTCACGCGCTCGACGTTCGCCTCCTCGTTGTAGCAGGGAAACATGATCGTCAGGCTCAGCGGCTTGAGCGGCGGCTTGACGATGGGCCCGGTCCTGGGCGCGGAATTCGCGGTGGCATCCGCCTCGGCGCCCGGTCGCGTCCTGTCGATGGCCTGGGCCACGAGCTTCCCGTTCCTGCCGTGGGTCGTCGCTTCAACCGCCGCCCGGATCATAGTGAAACTCCCCCCGTCTTTCACGTCGCGGGCGCGCGTCACGGCGCGGCGCCCGGCGTTTCACGGCTCCAGCCTGATCTCAACGGCCCGCGCCTGGCTCAGAAGGCGCTCACCCGCCGCCAGGTAAACCTGGATGTCGCGCCGCCCGCTCGCGATTCGCACTGCGGACAGGTCGAGTTCCAGCGCGACGCCCGCCCCCGGCGGCAGACCAAGCTGCATGCCGCCGGCGAACGGCTCCGTCGTACCCGCGACGCGGTACGCCACGCGTTCGCCAGCCAGCCGGACCGTCGGCGTGACCTCCACGCCAGCCTGATCGGCGTTATGGATGCTGATGAGCACGTCCGCGCCGCTCAGGCTCGCGTAGGCCAGGCCGTCCGCCGTCGCTCGCCGCTGAAACACCAGGGTCTCGGGGGCGGTGATACGCACGTCCAGGCGCTGGGCCGGGGGCGGCTCGTCAGACCCGACGACCGCCCGCGCGGCTCCGAGGTCACTCAGGTCGAGTTCCACGAGGCACTCCCAGATACGCTCGTGCTCAGAAACCGCCAGCAGGCGCCCGCCCTGCACCCAGGGCGCGGTCGCTCCCTGCCGCGCCAGCAGCACGCGCTGCCGCAGGCGCTCGATCCTGACCGGCAGGCGGCTGACCGCATGGAGTGTGGCGCGGGAGCCCTTGCCGTCGCCGCCCTCCGTCCAGCACTGCAGCGCCCCCGCCGCCAGCGATTTCGGCAGCCGACCCGGATCGTCTTCGGCGCCGGGGAACTCGGCACGGTCCGCCGAGACGTCCAGCACGCGGTAGTGACTGACGCCGCTCGCGCCGCCGATCGTCGCCGGACTCGACTGGTGCGTACGCACGTAGAGGAGCGGCGCGGCGGCGGCGACGAGGGAGGCGTTCTCGACGTTGTTCCAGTCGTCGTGTCCGCCGGCTAGCCACAGGCCGAGGCGGGCCTTGCGGACCGCGTCGGGCAGCGCGCCGCGGTCTCGCCAATACCCGAGCAGGCGCGGAAAGCGATCGTGAGCGACGACGAACGTGAGCCGCGCGTCGCCCGGGTCGGCCAGGGCCCGCTCGGCCCAGGCGATCAACTCGATATCCGCTCGGGCCGGCCCCGCCGCATCGGACAGCACCAGGGCGCGCAGCTCGCCGATCCGCACTTCGCCGACGTCGGCGGGCGCCACGTAACGGCGATAGAGCTCCGGGTCGTCATGATCTCCGCGGGCGATGATCGCCGGGGCCTCGAAGCGCGCCAGGAAGTCGACGAGGTCGCGCCAGCCGCGCGGCGCATCGGGATGCGTGGCGTCGACCAGGTCGCCGGTGAGCACCAGCGCATCGGGCGCGACCAGGTTGATCTCGTCGATCAAGCGCTCGTCGAAGCGCGGCGCCGATAGGTCGCCGATGTTCATGTTGGAAAGGTGCACGAGCCGCACCGGCGTCCGCCGCCTGGCCACCGCGACGCAATGGCGCTGGCGCACGAGCGTGTCGCCCAGTTGCAGTTCGAGGTCGTAGGTGCGCGGCGGCAGGTCGGACGGGACGCGGAGCTCGAACAGCTCTCGAAGCGCGGTTCGTTCGTCGGGCGCGAAGCTGAGCGCGACGCGCACCGGCGGCTCCTGGCTGCTGACCAGGGCGAACGCGAGCGTTTCGCCGGGCGCGCCCGCGGCGCTGACGAGCGCGTGGAACGCGCCGCCTGGGGCGACAAACACGGGGCGGCCGAGCGTCGGCGAGAGGATTTCACACGGGGCGACGGCAACCGGCCCGGGCTGGGCAGCGGCTCGCGGCATCGAGGAGAGGGACAGGACGAGGACAACGAAGACTGCGAGGCTGCGTTTCATGTGATGGCCCTTGATGAGCGAACGACCCGTCCGCATACTCTCTCAATCGTGAATCCCGAGGGCGCAAATCCAGCCGACGGCCGCGTTCTGCGCGAGTGGTTGCGCAACGAGCGCCGCTTGGGAATCCCGCACGTCGCGCTCCCGGCTACGCAAGCCCGCTCCCCGGCGCCTGCGCCGGTGCCCGCCCCGCCGTCGCGGACGCGACCCGCTCACCCGCCGGAGACGAAGGAGCCCGTGTTGCCGCTGCCCGTGGCCGCTCCCGACGGCGAATTCCCTCCGCTCTGCGACCGCGAGTTGTCGCCGGCTGACGCCGCCGCGGCGCTGGCGGACCTGAACGCCCGCCACGTGCGCGGCTGTCGGCGCTGCATCCTGCACCGGGAGCGGACACAGACGGTCTTCGGGATGGGCCATCCGCGGCCCGAGCTGGTTTTCGTGGGCGAGGGGCCGGGCGCGGACGAGGACGCGCAGGGCGAGCCGTTCGTCGGCCGCGCGGGGCAGTTGCTGACCAAGATGATCGGCGCCATGACGCTTCGCCGGCAGGACGTTTACATCTGCAACGTCGTGAAGTGCCGCCCGCCCGGGAACCGCACGCCCGCCGAGGACGAGATGCGGACCTGCTCGCCGTTTCTCTTCCGGCAGCTCGCGATCCTGCGGCCGCGCGTCATCGTGGCGCTCGGCCGGCCGGCGGCGCAGACCCTGCTGGCGACAAGCACGCCGATCGGCAAGCTCCGCGGCGAGTGGCACGACTTTCCGCCGCCGCCCTACGCCCATCTCGGGCTGCCCTCGTGCCGGCTGATGCCGACGTTCCACCCGGCGTACCTGCTGCGCAGCCCCGACGAGAAGGCCAAGGCGTGGTCCGACCTGCAACAGGTCATGCGCTTCCTGCACATTCCCGTTCCCGGACAGGGCTGATCCGCCGTACAAGGCGCTTCCGCGACGCTATCATGAACGCCGATGCGACCGCCACAGCCGAGTGAAACGACGCTGGATATCCTCGTGAACGGCGAGCGCCGGCAGGTCGCCGGCGGGACGACGGTTGCCGGCCTGCTGCGCCTGTACCAGCTCGCGGCGCCGCGGGTCGCGGTGGAGGTGAACGAGCGGCTGGTGCGCCGGGGGGCGTTCGAGCAGACGCTGCTGAGCGATAATGACCGGGTGGAGATCGTGACACTGGTCGGCGGGGGCTGACAAGGGCGCGGGGTGGGCCCGGCGGCCCGGAGGGCTTGCGATGCAGACGGAGACGCGGGGACAACCGGCGCGGGGCGGCGAGGCGATGCGCCCGCGCGCGACCGAAACACCGGTGCTCGAGCTGGCCGGCTTCCGCTTGCGCTCGCGGCTGTTCGTCGGCACGGGCAAGTACCTGCGCGACGGCGAGCCGGACTATGAGCTGATGCGCGCGGCGCTGGACGCCAGCGGCTGCGAGGTCGTGACGGTCGCCGTGCGGCGCGAGCGGCTGATCGACCGCCAGGGCCGCAGCCTGCTGGATTTTCTCGATCTGAAGCGCTACACGATCCTGCCGAACACGGCCGGGTGCTTCAGCGCCGAGGACGCGGTGCGCTCCGCGCGGCTGGGGCGCGAGCTGCTGGAAGGCATGGACAACCCCGGGGCCCGCTGGGTGAAGCTGGAGGTCCTGGCCGACAAGAGAACGCTGCTCCCCGACCCGTTCGGCACGCTGGCCGCGCTGGAAGCGCTCGTCAAGGAGGGCTTCGTCGTGCTGGCGTACTCCAACGACGACCCGGTGCTGGCGCGGCGGCTGAAGAACGCCGGCGCGGCGAGCGTGATGCCGCTCGGTTCGCCGATCGGCAGCGGCCAGGGCGTGCTGAATCCCTGTAATATCCGTATCATTCTTGAGGACCTGAAGGCGGACGATCCGCAGTACCCGGTCATCGTCGACGCCGGCGTCGGGACGGCGTCAGACGTGACGATCGCGATGGAGCTGGGCGCCGACGGTGTGCTGCTGAACACGGGGATCGCCTCGGCTCGCGACCCGGTGGCGATGGCGCACGCGATGCGGCACGCGCTCGAAGCGGGCTGGCTGGCCCGCGGGGCGGGGCGGATTCCGCGCAAGCTCTACGCCAGCGCGTCCTCCCCGCTGGAAGGTGTGATCGCGCCCAGCCGGCCCGTGTGAGCACATGCCCAAGGCGCATCCGTCAGCGTTGGATCGTTGGCCGGGTCAGGAGGCCGTCGCCGCGGCCCCCTGCCCGGTGGATCGCCTGCCGCGGCGGCGGCGCAACAAGATCTGCATCGCGATCATCGCGGTCGGGGCGCTGAACTTTCTGTGCTACACCGCGACCTACGCGGTGCTCGGCGGCGACGCGCACAACGGCTACCGGCAGGTGATCGAGCGCGCTGACGGCCACCGGCACGCCGAGCACTACGTGCGCGGGCACTTCATCCGCAACCCGGCCGGCGAGGCCGCGCTCGTCAGCGAGGGGCTGTGGATCTACAGCTATCTGCACTCGATCTCGATGTGGCTCACCAGCGGCGCGATGATCATCAGCATGCTGGTCCTGGCCCGCCCGCACATCCTCGCCACGATGCGCGACGGCTGGGTCGGCGGCCAGACCTTCGTCACGGTCCTGGGCACGCTGGTGGTGCTCGTCACGCTCGGGGCGGCGTTCCTGTTCACCTGGGATTTCGTCACGCAACTGCTGGCGACCTGAAGGAAGCGGCGGCGCCGCGCGGCGCGCGCGAACGGTGATCCGGTGGTTCCCGAAGAGCAAAGCGTCTTCGCCGCTCGTGCCGCGCGAGCGAATCCACCCGCACCCAGCCAGATCGAGCGCTGGCTTGCGCCCGACGGGCCGATCGCCCGGCAGCTCGGCGCCTACGAGCCCCGCCCGCAACAGGCCGAGATGGCGGCCGCTGTCTGCCGGGCCTTCGATCACAACCGCCACCTGGCGGTCGAAGCCGGCACGGGCGTCGGCAAGACGTTCGCCTACCTGCTGCCGGCGCTCGACCAGGTCTTTCGCACGCCGCGGCGCATCGTCATCAGCACGCACACGATCGCGCTCCAGGAGCAATTGATCGGAAAGGACGTGCCCTTTCTGAAACGCGCCCTGGCAACCGACGTCCCGGTGGAGCTCGTCAAAGGCCGCAACAACTACCTCGGCCTGCGCCGGCTGAAGCAGACCAGCGAGAAGCAGCGCTCGCTCTTTCCCGAGGGCGAGCGGCTGCGGGCCCTGCACGTCATCGAAGCCTGGGCCTACAGGACTCAGGACGGCTCGCTCAGCGACCTCGACGCGGCCCCGCCGCCCGACGTGTGGGAGAAAGTCCGCAGCGAGCATGGAAACTGCCTCGGCCGCCGCTGCCCGACCTTTGAGCCCTGCTTCTACCAGCGCGCCCGCCGCCGGGCCGAGCAGGCTCGCATCCTCATCGTCAACCACGCGCTGCTGATCGCGGACCTCGTGCTCCGGCGGCAGGGCGCCAGCGTGCTGCCGGATTACGAGCTGCTGATCGTGGACGAAGCCCACACGCTGGAGCAGGTCGCCGCCGACCAGTTCGGCGCCAGCGTGACCAACAGCGCCGTGCAGTATCTGCTCAGCGGGATGTTCAACGACCGCACCGGCAAGGGCTATCTCGCGGCGATCGGCACCGACGAGCAGAAGAGCGCCGTCGTGCAGGCCGCGGCCGCCTGCACGCAATTCTTCGACTCCCTGCACGCCTGGCAGCGGACGCGCGGCCGGTCGAACGGGCGCGTGCTCGTGGCCGACTGCGTGCCGAACGGTCTGTCGCCGGCGCTGCGCGAGATGATCCGGCGCGTCGCGCCGCTGAAGCAGTCGCTGCCGCGCGTCGAGGATCAGTACGAGCTGAACGCGCACCTCGAACGCGCCGAGAGCTTCGCGGCCACCGCCGAGGCCCTGCTGGCCCAGCAGTACGACGAGCACGTCTACTGGATCGAGTGCGACTCCGGCCGCTCGCGGCGCATCAGCCTCTGCGGCGCGCCGCTCGACGCCGGACCCGCCCTGCGCGCCACGCTCTTCGACCGGCTGGATTCGGTCGTTCTGACCAGCGCCACGCTGGCGGCGGCCGACGACGGCGGCTTCAACTACCTGCTCGGCCGGCTCGGCTCGCCGGAGGCCGACACGCTGCGGCTCGGCTCGCCCTTCGACTTCCGCACGCAGGCCACGGTTCACATCGAGGCCGGCATGCCCGACCCGGCCGCCGCGGAGCCCTTCATGCGCGCCCTGGCGCGGGCCGTCACGTACTACGTGCAGCAGACCGAAGGCCGCGCGTTCGTGCTGTTCACCAGCTACAACGTGCTCGGCCAGGCCGCCAGCCTGGTGCGCGATGACCTGGCGGCGCTCGGGTACACGATCCTCGTCCAGGGCGCCGACCTGCCCCGAAACATGCTTTTGGCCAGGTTCCGCGAAACGCCGCGCGCCGTGCTCTTCGGCACCGACACCTTCTGGCAGGGCGTCGACGTGGTCGGCGAGGCGCTGTCCAACGTGATCATCACTCGCCTGCCGTTCGCCGTGCCCGACCGCCCGACCGTCGAAGCGCGGATCGACCTCATCCGGCGGCGCGGCGGCAACCCGTTCAACGACTACCAGTTGCCGGAGGCGATCCTGAAGTTCCGGCAGGGCTTCGGCCGGCTGATCCGCAGCCGCACGGACCGCGGCATCGTGGTCGTGCTCGATCCGCGCGTGATGACCAAGCCGTATGGCCGCAAGTTCCTCGACAGCCTGCCGGATTGCCGGGTGGAGATCAGTTCCCGCGCGTGGACCTAGTGTAGTGCCTCGCAGAAATGTGACGGTATCACGATGGGTGGAGCGGGCATCTTGCCCGCTCGGGCGGGCTGGAAGCCCGCGCCACCCTGCATAGGGACAGGCAGTTATTTGCCAGGCACTACACTAGCGGGGGCGGCCGCCTGGTGCTCAACCGTCGCGCCCGGGTCGGCGGCGACGGGTTGGTTACTCCATGCCGGTTTCAGCACCCGCCGCCGAACGCGCTGAGCATGATCCCCAGGTCGGCCTGGTCGATCGCGCCGTCGGCGTTGAGATCCGCCAGGCCGTTGTAGCTGAGCTGCCCCACGATGGTTCCGAAGACCGAGAGCAGCGCGCCCAGGTCGGCCTGGTCCACCTGGCCGTCGAGATTGATGTCGCCCGGGCAGCCCACGGGCTCCGGCCCCTTGCCGACGACCACCAGCGCGTAGCTGGCGTCGAGCTGCGGCGTCTGGACGTGGCCGTCCTGGACGATCTCCTCGCCGCGGACCTGCACCGTCCATTGCCCCGCCGCCGGGGTGGCGACGAACACGTGTTCGACGGTGTCGCGGAAGTCCGCCGCCCCGCCTGGGGACGACCAGTTGCTGCTGGTGAGCCCGAAGTTCCCCCAGTAGGCCTGTCCGCCGGGGGCCACGACGCGCAACGACAGGTTGTTGACGCGATGGACGCTGGAGTTGGGCGTGCCGGGCGGATCGCGATAGACGAGCGTGGCGCGGAACTGCGGCGTGCCGTCGGGGACGTTGAAGGTGTAGGTGTTGGTGACGAAGGCGCTGATCAGGTGCGTTTCGTCGACGATGTAGGTGTTGAGCCGCTCGTCGTAGGCCCGCCCGAGGTCGGGCATGCCCCAGCCCTGCCGGGCGCGCGTCAAGCCGCCCTGCGTCAGCGGGTAACGATAGGCCGTGCTCAGCATGAGCGCCTTGGCGGTCGTGCTGCGCGGCCGGCTGTCGAACACGGTCGCCGCCCCGCCGTGCCCCGGATAGACCCCTTCGTGCCACATCTGGAACAGCAGGCCGAAGTAGCCGGCGACGATCGGCGTGGCCGCGCTCGTTCCGTTAAAGTTCGGCTGGTACGACGTGTCGCTCGAGCTCGACGGACAGAGCACGTCCTCGTTGAAGTGCAGCAGATCCGGCTTCTGGCGGCCGTCCGCCGCCGGCCCGTAGCTGGCGTAGTTCCAGTTGTCGTCGGATCGATCGAGCGTGTTGTGGGGGTCGAGCCCGCCCACGGCGACAATGTTCTTGGCCCACGCCTGCGGCCGCGAGTTCTGATCGCCGCTGTTGCTCTGCGACTGGCAGCTCAGCAGGTCGTACGTGAACAGGTAATCATCAACTTCCGCCGACACCGTCGTGTACTGGAGGCTCCACGGGCTGCCGACGCTCGAGCTCTGGAACACCGCGCGATACGGCCCATTCGGGTCCACGAGCTCCGCCGTATGATCGTGACGCGGCTTCGGCCCGCCGAACTGCGTCACCTGGTTGGCGGCGGCAAAGATGCCCTGCTGCCGGTTCGGCAGCAGCCCCGTGCCCAACGGTTCAGCCGCACCGTTGCCGAAGACGATGCCGTAGGTTGAGGTGCCGTGGCTGATGCTCCCGGTGTTCGTCACGTGCAGCACGATGTTCGGATCGCGAAACGCCATGTGCGACATGCGCACGCCGAGGTCGAACACCTCACCGCGCACCCCCTGCCCGGTGAAGCCGAGCCCGGACAGCAGCGGGACGGCGCCGCCGATGACCCGGGCCTGGTCCATGTCGGTCTCGACCGGCCCCCAGCGATCCACGAACTGCACCTCGTCCATGCCGACGATCTCGAGCAGCGCCGCCTGCGAAAGCCGCGCCTCCATCCGCCGGCCCGGCGGCGTCAGGCACTGCACCGCGCCGCCCCGCGAGATCACCCGCGCCGCCACGACCTCCTGCTGCGCGAGCCCGCGCTCGAACACCTGGATCGAGTAGACCCGCTCGGGCACGTTCAGCACCAACTGCTCGAACTCCGCCAGCAGCGCCTCCTCGAGCTTGTACGCCGGATGAAACGGCCCGATCCAGCGCACCCATGCCTCGGAGCGCAGCACCGCAGCCCCCGTCGCCGGAACGCGCGCGATCACCGCGTTGTCGTGCAGGATTGCCAGCACGCGCCCACCCAGGGCCTCAATGGCTTCGGTGTACTCCGGCAGCACCTGCGTGAAGAACTGCACGATCCGAAGCTCGCTCGCCGGATCCGCCATCAGCCCCGGCTCCGGCGCCTCGTGCAGCGGATCAAACTCGGCGTAACGCAGCCGGACGACGTGCGTCGTCGGAATCGCCAGCCCGAACGGCTCACGGCCGCGCGCCACCGCGTAGTACGCCTGCTCCACGCCGCCGATGGTCTCGCTCCACAAGGCCGCTGTCCCCGAGCCCGGCAGCTCGATCAGCCGCGCCGACTTCGGCGGCTGGGCGGCGGCGGGGAGCGCAAAGACGGCGCAAATCAGAAGCAGGCTCATGCGCGGCGTGGTCATGCGATCGCTCCTTGTTGGCCCGGCGGGCAAGCTCGGACGGGAGGTTTGTGCCCGCGGCCGGTGTGAAACGGCGCGTCGGAGTCGGCCCGACCCAAAACTCATACCCTACTCCACATCGCCGCCAAACGCAACGCTGCCGCCACCGGATCGCAAGCCTCCCCGAGCACGGACAGCCGCCGCCTTGCAGCGCCGGCGATGCACCCGCCGGCACTGGTGCGGTCTGCTTTCTGAGCCGAGCCGCGCCCGTGAGGAAGCGGTTGAAACGCGGACGTCTGCTGGCGCAACCACTTCCTAACGGGCGCGGCTCGGCTCAAACTGTACCAGTACCCACCCGCCCTGCACCCGGCATCCCCGAACCACGCCGCAGTCCGCTGCCGATAAAATGGACTGGATCGGCAGACTTCCGGTGTGCTAACATGGTGGCGCGAGTGCTCGCACAGAAACGGAAGGAGAACACGAATGTGGACCTCCCGGCTCCGTTCGGCATGCTCTTGTCTGCTGGCGCTCCAACTCACCGCCGGCGTGGTCGCCCCCGGCAGCGCCGACGAACCGAGACCGGAGGCGAGGCTGCTGGTCCTCGTCGAGAATGGCCAGGAAGCCACCCAGCCCGCGCCCACGACGCCCGAGGCGTCCGGCGCCGAGCAGCCGGCACTCAACGAGCGCTACCCGAACCTCGCGCGTCCGCCCTGGACCGGCTCGGAGATCAGCGACCCCACGCGCCCCGGCTACGACGAGCGCTATCTCGGCCCGCGCTATCGCCTGCCCACCGCCGACGTTCCCTTGCGCTACTCCGAGCAGTATCGCTATGGTGGCCGCGGTTACCTGCACTTCGGCTACGGCTGGTACGGGGCGCATTCCGCCGGCGCGTTCGCTGGCGCCCTGAATGACGCGTACTTCGTCGGCTGGCGCGACGCGGTCGACTATGAGCGCTACCGCTTCAACGTCCAGGACATGAACCGCCGCCAGGCCCGCAATCTCAGCAACCACGAGAAGGCTCTCAAGCAGGGCATCGCCCTGATGCGCGACGGAGACTACGCCCGGGCCGTGATCGCCATGTCCCTGGCCGCCGACCTCGACAACGGCGACCCCGCGTGCCGCGTCCATCTCGCGCTCGCCCGGCTGGCGCTGGGCCACTATGACCAGGCCGGCAAGACCCTGCGGCGCGCCATGCAGTTGCAGCCGAAGCTCGTCTATGCCGATCTTCACCCCGAGCGCTATTTCCCGACCGGCGCTTTCGAGCAGGCCGCCGACCGGCTCGTGGCGAGCGTCGGCGATCAATCCGCGGCGGCGGACGTCGTCTTCCTGCTGGGGTTCGTCGAGTTCCAGCGCGGTAACTTCGGCGCCGCCCACAGGGCCTTTCGTCGGCTCGCGGCGGCACAACGGCGCGACGATCTGGTCGATACGTACCTCGAGGTGACGCGGCCCGCGGCGTCGGTACCCACGTCAGCCGGTATCGCACCCGGCGGCGACCCGCCCGGCGGCGGCGAGTAAGTCGCAGCGCTCATTCGGAGTCGCGGGTTCGGAGACGCGGGTTCGGAGGCGCGGGTTCGGAGACGCGGGTTCGGAGATGCGGGTTCGGAGGCGCCGATGCGAAGCGTCGCTCCCTCCGGCCGGGGGGCTTTTCCTCCGGGCTGGCGCGGGTATAATGCCGATGTTTGAGTCGCGTTCGCGCCGCAGGATCGCGCGATTCGCGGGTGTAGCTCAGTGGTAGAGCGTCACGTTGCCAACGTGAATGTCGTGGGTTCAAGTCCCATCACCCGCTTTT
>CAADGL010000009.1 GCA_900696525.1 uncultured Planctomycetota bacterium | reverse complement strand
GGGTAAGGTTCTTCGCGTTGCTTCGAATTAAGCCACATGCTCCACCGCTTGTGTGAGCCCCCGTCAATTCCTTTGAGTTTTAGCCTTGCGGCCGTACTCCCCAGGCGGCACACTTAGCACTTTTGCTTCGGCGCCGAGAACGTCAGAGTCCCCAGCACCCAGTGTGCATCGTTTACGGCGTGGACTACCAGGGTATCTAATCCTGTTTGCTCCCCACGCTTTCGCGTCTCAGCGTCAGAATCGGCCCAGCGCCCCGCTTTCGCTCCTGGCGTTCCTCTAGATATCTACGCATTTCACCGCTCCACCTAGAGTTCCAGGCGCCTCTACCGACCTCAAGCCGCGCAGTTTGCCCCGCACTTCCCCGGTTGAGCCGGGGGCTTTCACAGGACACTTGCGCGGCCGCCTGCACGCCCTTTAAGCCCAATGATTCCGAACAACGCTTGCCTCCTCTGTCTTACCGCGGCTGCTGGCACAGAGTTAGCCGAGGCTTCCTTTGGGTCGGCTCAACTTTACGGATTGTTCACCCGTATCGCTTGCTGGACCCTGACAGCAGTTTACATCCCGAAGGACTTCCTCCTGCACGCGGCATTGCTGGGTCAGGCTTTCGCCCATTGCCCAATATTCGTTACTGCAGCCACCCGTAGGTGTCCGGGCAGTGTCTCAGTCCCGATGAGGCGGGCCATGCTCTCACACCCGCTACCCGTCGCAGCCTTGGTGAGCCGTTACCCCACCAACTAGCTGATAGGACATGGGCCGCTCTCAGACCGGCAGGCCTTGCGGTCCCCGCCCTTTGGTCGCCAGAGGATGCCCCCCGGCGACTTCATCAGGTATTAGCGGCAGTTTCCCGCCGTTGTCCCTGTGTCCAAGGTACGTTACCCATGTATTACGCTCCCTTTCGCCACTGAACGTATTGCTACGTCCCGTACGACTTGCATGTCTTAGCCATGCCGCCAGCGTTCGTTCTGAGCCAGGATCAAACTCTTCGAAGAGAATCAGATCAGCGCCTTGCGGGAGGACCATGCCTTGCGACGCGGCCCTGCACCCCGAAAACGCCGAAATCCTGACTGAAGCTCAAACACTCACGTCTGCGTGCGAGAATGTTCGAGTCGCGCACCGACCCTCAGGCCGGCACACGATGATTCGAGATAACGGAAGCACGGCTCCATTGCGCAGAAGGCCGTGCGCCGTCACATTCTCGCGGCTTCGCACCACTGTTCACTTGTCAGAGAACGTCGCGCCGTCCTTCGACGCGAGCCACTTAGTGTACCAAGCCGATCATAGATTGCAAGCCCACCCGAGGGGAATCTTGCCAACGTCCAAAAAAACGCCCGCAACACCGCCCCGGGAGCCCTTCCAACCCGCCGCCGACCACCAACCCACTGCACCGAATAGCCACAGCCAAATGTTATCGGACTGCGCACCCGTTATCGGCCGGCTGCTACGCCCAACGCTCTGTATACCACCTGTTTTCGACACTTGCAAGCCGCTAACCTTCTCATGGGCCGCCACGCGGCCTGTCGCGGTTCGCGATTCACCCTAAAATCGCCGATCGAAATCGGTTACAAAGAAACTGGAGGACCGCCGTGTCCAACCGCAACTTCGCCGCTGTCCTGATCCTCGCCACCTTCGCCACGCTCCTCCCAGCCGGGTGCATTCCCACCCTGTCGCCGACCGACTCCACTCCGGGGCCGACCAAGCTTGTCCCCTTCCGCTCCGCCGGCGACCTGCTCGCCTATTTCAAGCAGCAGGCCTCGCCGGTTGTGCAGCGCCGCGGCTTCGGCGGGCTGCTCGGCGCCGAGCCGGCCGCCGACCAGGCGACCAACGGCGACAACGAGTCGCCGTCGGCCGGAGAAGACTCGTTCTCGTCGACGAACCTCCAGGAGGCCGGCGTCGACGAGGGCGACGTGTTCAAGTCTGACGGGCAGCGCTTCTACGTCGCACATAACAACGAGCTGGTCGTCGTCCGGGCCGCGCCGGCCGCGGAGCTGGCCGTGCTCGGCCGCATCGACCTCGGTGAATCGATCGAGTCGCTCTATCTCGTCGGTCAGCGGATAATCGCCCTGGCGCACCGCTATGACAACGGCAGCGGCGGCGGCGCGGGCCGGCCGGAGATCCTGATCTATCCGCCCTACTACACCAGCCGCTCGGCCGTGGTCGCGGAGATCGACGTCAGCGACCCGGCCAACCCGGCCCTGATCCGCAAGGTCGAGCTCGACGGCTCGATCGCGCATTCGCGCCTGGTCAACGGCCGGCTGATTCTCGTGCTGACGATCGCGCCCGACCTGGCGCCAATGACCGATCGCGGAGCGCTGCGGAACGTGACGCTTGCGGAGGTGCTGCCGAAGCTGCGCAGCGCCGGCGAGTCGCGCCCGCTGGCCGACTGGGAGCAGTGGCTGCGTCCGACTTCGCCCGACGGCTACTACATGACGGCGGTCGTCACGCTCGACGCGGCGGACGTGTCGAACGTCGTGGCCTCGACGGCCGTCCTCGCCGGAGCGGGCACGGTGTACGCCTCCACCAAGGCGCTGTACCTCACGGACCTGAGCTACAACGGCGAGGGCGCGGCACGGGCCGTCACCGCGATCCACAAGTTCGCCTTCGGCGAAGACGGCGCGGCGCGCTACGTCGGCAGCGGCAGCGCGCCGGGCCGCCTGCTCAACCAGTTCTCGCTCGGCGAGCACGATGGGTTCCTGCGCATCGCCACGCACATCGACGCGATCTTCTTCGCCGGTGGAAGCGTGGGCGTGGCCGTCGCCGACGCACCGGTGTCGAACGTCGACTTGCGGGCGCAGTCGAGCGAGCCGGCGGGCCCCTCCAACGCGGTGTTCGTGCTCGAGGACGCCGGCTCGGAGCTGAAGATCGTCGGCAGCATCACCGATATCGCGCCGAACGAGCGCATCTACTCGGCGCGCTTCATCGGCGAGCGCGGCTTCCTGGTGACGTTCCGCCAGATCGACCCGCTGTTCGCCCTGGACCTGAGCGACCCGACGAAGCCGGCGATCGTCGGCGAGCTGAAGATCCCCGGCTACAGCGACTACCTGCACCCCGTCGGCGACAACCTGCTGATCGGCGTCGGCCGCTCGACGCGGGTCGTGTCGTTCGGCGGCGTCGTGCCCGACAAGCTGCAACTCTCGCTGTTCGACGTGTCCAACCTGGCCGACCCGACGCTCGTGCAGCAGATCGAGGTCGGCGGCAGCGGAAGCTGGTCGGAGGTCAGCAGCACGCACAAGGCGTTCGTCTACATGCCTGACAGCGGCCTGCTCGCCATCCCCGCCGCCCTTCAGCCGCCCAACAACGGCCTGGAGTTCGTCGAGCCGGCCTTCGACGGCGTACTGTGCTATCGCGTGAGCGCCACCGGTTTCGAGCCCGTCGGCCAGCTCCCCGCCGTGCAGGACCAGGGGGACGGCGGCGACGCGTTCCCGGCGTTCTTCTACGGCTATGGCTGGCGGCGCCCCGCGCTTGTCGGCGACGTGCTGTACGCGGTGTCGGCGGGCGGCGTGCGGGCCGCCGCGCTACCGGGACTCGATCCGCGGTATGAGGTGACCTTGTCCGCGCCATGACCTGAATGTCGAACGCTACGATCGACCATGCAGTCGGGCCGGGCCGCTTTGCCGGTCCGTGCCGGCGTGCGTAAGATGCTTCGCCTTGCACCGTCCTGGTGAAGCGAAAGGGCAGCGCGCATGGTCGCAGAGGTCGTCACGCTCGAAGGCCACATCATCGACTCGAAGGTGCTGGCCACCGTCCTGGACGACATCGTGTCGTTCGGCGCCGAGTTTACCATACTCGAAGTGCACATCGGCCAGAGCCGCAACGAGCGCAGCCACGCACGGATCGAGGTCCGCGCGCAAACGCTCGACCAGATGCGCGAGCTGCTCGCCGTCATGTCCAAGCACGGCGCGCTCTGGCACGAGGCCGAGGACGTCGAAATCGTCTCCGCCGACATGGACGGCGCCTTCCCCGAAGCGTTCTACTCCACCACCAACCAGCAGACGTTCGTGCGCCACGGCGGCCAGTGGATCGAGGTCCGCGACCAGGAGATGGACTGCGGCATCGTGCACGATCCGGCCGGCGGCGCGTTCCGCTGCGTGCCGATCTCGAAGGTGCGCCGGGGCGACCGCGTGGTCTGCGGGCAGCGCGGCATCAAGGTGATCCCCTTCGAGCGGCAGCGGGCCAAGGGCGTGTTCGAGTTCATGGCCTCCGACGTCTCGACCGAGAAGCCCAAGAACACGATCATCCGCAACTGCGCCCAGCTCATGGTTCAGACGCGGCGGGCCGGGAAGCGCCTGCTGCTCGTCGGCGGGCCCGCCATCGTCCACACCGGCGCCGTCGAGCACGTCGTCACCCTCATCGAGCGCGGCTACGTCAACGTTCTCTTCGCCGGGAACGCCCTCGCGACCCACGACATCGAGCACAGCCTCTACGGCACCAGCCTCGGCGTCTACCTCGACCGCAACTCGCTCGCCGACGCCGGCCACGAGCATCACCTGCGGGCCATCAACACCATCCGCCGCGCCGGCGGAATCCGCCAGGCCGTCGAAAAGGGCGTGCTCACGGGCGGCATCATGCACGCGTGCGTGCGGCACGGCGTGGAAGTCGTGCTGGCAGGGTCGGTGCGCGACGACGGCCCGCTGCCCGACGTCATCACCGACGCGCTCGTGGCGCAGGACCGCATGCGCGAGGGAATCCGCGACGTCGGCTTCGTGCTCATGGTCGCGACCCTGCTGCACGCCATCGCCACCGGCAACATCCTGCCGGCGTGGATTCCGGCGGTGTGCGTCGATATCTCTCCATCGGCCGTGACCAAGCTGGCCGACCGCGGGTCATTTCAGACGGTCGGGCTGGTGACGGACGTCGAGCCGTTCTTTCGCTCGCTGGTGCGCGAGATCGGCGCGGCGGAGGCGAGCGGCTGAGAGGGGCACAGGAGCCGAAACGGCGGATCTTTCCGCGCGACCGCCTCCTTCAGGGGGTGCGGCCCGGATCGCGCTTGGGTTTCGGCCGGGCGCGCCGCTCAGAACGGCGCCGGGTCTGACCCTCCGTACTCCGCCTCGGGCAGGTTGCGATAGCGCGGGCTGGCGTCGCGGTTCTCAAATCGCGTGAAGCGCCGGTCGAACTGGAGCTCAACCACGCCCGTCGGACCGTTGCGCTGCTTGGCGACGATGACCTCGGCCTTGAAGTCGTCGGGGTCGGCGTAGGCGGCGCCCTCGGCGGAAGCGGCCTTCTCCTTGTAGTACGACTCGCGGTGCAGCAGCATGATGACGTCGGCGTCCTGCTCGATCGCGCCCGACTCGCGCAGGTCGCTCATCCGCGGGCGAAAGCCGCTGCGTTCCTCCGGGTTGCGGTTGAGCTGCGCCATCGCGATCACCGGGACGTTCAGGTCCTTGGCCAGCGCCTTGAGCCCGCGCGAGATCTCCGCCACCTCGAGCTGCCGGCTCTCCTTTCCCGGCGAGTGCATGAGCTGGAGGTAATCGACGAAGACCGCGCGGATCTTGTGCTTGCGGTGCATGATGCGCGCCCGGGCGCGCAGCTCGAGGATCGTCAGCCCAGGCTGGTCGTCCACCAGCAGCGGCTTGTCGGTCATCTGCGCCGCCGCCCGTTGCAGACTGGCGACGTCCTGCGGCGTGGTCCGGGCCTTGCGCAGCCGGTGGGCGTCGACGCGCGCCCGGCCGCACAGGACGCGCTCCGCCAGCGCCGCGCGGCTCATCTCCAGCGAGAAGAACAGCACCGGAATGCCCGCCTCGAACGCCATGTGCTCGGCGATGTTCAGCCCCAGGGCCGTCTTGCCCATCGACGGCCGGCCGGCGATGATGATCAACTCCGACTTGTGCAGGCCGCTGGTGATCTCGTCCAGCTCGAAGAAGCCCGTCGGCTCGCCCTGGTGCGGAACCTTGTCCTGGATGCGCTCGAACAGCTCCGCGATCTGCTCGCTGAGCGTCCCCGCCCCGCCGGTCACCCGCCGCTCGGTGACGTCGAAGATCTGCTTTTCGGCGAAGTCGAGGATGTGCTGCGCGTCCTCGACCTCGTCGAAGGCGGCGTTCATCACGCGATAGGTGGCGTTCACGAGCTGGCGCAGCAGGCACTTGTTGCGGACGATCCGCGCGTAGTGGGCCACGCGCGACGCCGAAGGCACGGCGTTCACCAGCCCGACGAGAAACTCGTAGCCCCCGAGCTGCTCGAAGAGCTGCTTGCGCTCGAGCTCTTCCTTGATGACGACGCCGTCGATCGGCCGGCTCTCGCGCCAGAGCTCGAGGACGTGGTCGTAGAGCTGCTCGTGCTTCTCGGACCAGAAGATCGGACGTGGAATGTCGGCCAGGGCGGCGATCGCCTCGCCGATCGCGCCCTCCTCCAGCAGCATCGAGCCCAGCAGCGCCCGCTCGGCGTCGATCGAGTGCGGCAGCACGCGATCATGCGCGCCCGGGGCGGCGGCGGGGTCACTCGTCGGACTGCTCGTCCTCGGGCTCTTCGCTCCGCTCCGCAGCGTCTGTGGGCTGGTCGCCATCGGGCAAGGCTCCTTCCCGCACGACCCAGAGCTTGACCTGGGCCGTGAGCTCGTCCGTGAACTCGAGCTTGACCATGCGATTATCGAGCGTGCGGATCGGGTGATCAAGCATGACCTGGTCCGCCCGGACGGCGAAGCCCTGCGCCTGGAGCGCCGCGGCGATCTCCTTGGCGCCGACCGAGCCGTACAGCGTCCCTTCCGGGTTCGCCGCGGCCTCGATCGTAATCGACACGTCCGCGAGCTGCGCGGCCAGCGCCTCAAACTCCTTGAGCTTGCGGGCGCGCTCGGAGGCGGCGGCGACCCGGGCCCCCTCGATCGCCTTGATGTTCTCCTCGCTCGGCTCGGTCGCGAGCCGCTGCGGAAGCAGGTAGTTGCGCGCATACCCGGCCTTCACCTCCACCACGTCACCGAGGTGGCCGAGCTTCCGAACGTCCTTCAGCAACAGCAATCGCATATCGATGCTCCAAATCCCAGGCGCCTCGCGCCCGCCGGCAAGCGCGGCCGGCCCAACCGGACCGGCGCGGCCAGTGGCTGCCCAATCAGCTCACGAACGGCATCAGCGCCAGGAAACGCGCCCGCTTGACCGCCATCGCCAGCGCCCGCTGCGCCTTGGCGTCGAGCCCGGAGCGCTTCCGCGAGAAGAGCTTGCCTTGCGCCGTGGTCATTCGCTGCAACAGCGCCACGTCCTTGTAGTCGATCTGATCCGCATTCAGCGGCGTGCCGCGCATGCGGCTCATCTCCGTCCGGCGCGGCTTCTTGCGCTTCTTTCTCGCTGTCGCGGGCCGTAGCCCTGAACGTGCCATGTGATGCTCTCCTTCGATCAGCCTGCGTTTCCGTGACCGGGTCATTCGGGGCCCTGTCCCCCGGGCACCACGCAACCACCAAATCACGAACTCCCTAAAACGGTATATCCTCCGGCTTCGGCGGCTCGTACTCCTGCCCGCCTGGCGGACCGGGACGCGCCGCGGTCGGACGCGGGGCCGGCGCGCTGCGCGGCGCGGCGTCGCGCCCGGCGCTGTATCCGCCGCCCTCGTACCCGCGACCGCCCTCGTCATTGCGGGCGCCGCCCTCTCCTCCGCCGCCGCCATCGCGGCCGCCGACGAAGGTGAAGTTATCGGCGACGACCAGGTGCTTCGAGCGCTTGGTGCCGTCCTGTGCGGTCCATGTGTCGAGGCGCAGGCGACCCTCGATCAGAATCGCGCGGCCCTTGGCCATGTACTGGTTGACGATCTCGCCGCCGCGGCCGAAGACCGTGACGTCGACAAAGCACACCTCTTCCTTCTGGTTCCCGTCGCGGTCTTTCCAGCGGTGATTAACCGCCAGGCCGAACTCGCACACCGCCGTGTTGCTCGGCAAGTAGCGCAGCTCCGGATCGCGAGTCAGGTTTCCCATCAGGATGACGCGATTGAAGCTGGCCATGACAATCCTCCAAGTCCCATTGTCCCGAACGGGCCGCGGTCACGCCCCGCGCCGCGGCTCAGCGCGCCGCGCCGTCCCCGGCGTCGCCTTCCGCCTCGCCATCCCCGTCGGCGCGCCGGCGCGCCCCGCGCTCACCTTGCCGATCGTCGCGGTCACGGTCGCGATCGCCGTAGCGATCGCCGCGCTCCGAGCGTTCGCCGCGGTCGCCGCCGCGCCAGCCGCCACGGTCGCCCTCGCGCCGGCCGTCGGCGGCGAGAGGCTGAAGGGGCTTGTCGGCGGGCCAGGCCTTGATCTCGGCGAGGCGCTCGGGCGTGAGGTTTTCGGCGCGGAGCACGAGGACGCGCAGGATGGCCTCGCTGAGGTGCGCGTCGCGCTCGAACTCGCCGATGCGTTCGGGCGGCGCCTCCATGTAGGTCAGCACATAGGTGCCGCGCTTGCGCCCGCGGATCTCGAAGGCGAGCTTGCGCTCGTCGAACTTCACGCACGCCAGCAACTGCGCCCCGATGCGGCCGACGAGCCGGTTGACCTCCTGCTCGACGGCCGGCCACTCGTAGGCCGTGGTGTTGTCGAACAGGAACATCGCTTCGTAACGCTTCAAGACGACTCTCCTTGCCTTTTTGGGCCCTCACCGCGGGTCCGCCCGGCGTCCGCGTCTCGCGATGGACGCCGATTGAAGCGGTTCATGGCCACGTCGATGCTCTCGGCGATCCAGCACTCCACCGCGTCGGCCGCGGTCCGAACAGCCTGCTCGATGTCTTCGCGCTCGTCCGGCGCAAAGCGGCTGAGCACGTGGTCCACCGTATCGGAGCGGTGCACCTTGCCAATGCCGATGCGGACGCGCGCGATGTCTGGGCTGCCGACGGCGGAGATCACATCCGCCATGCCCTTGTGCCCGCCGGCCGAGCCGCCCGCCCGGATGCGCACCTGGCCGACCGGCAAGTCGAGGTCGTCGTAGACGACCATCAGGCTGCCTGCGTCCAGCTTGTAGAACCTCACGACGGCCGAGACGCTGCGGCCGCTGAGGTTCATGTACGTCATGGGCTTCAGCAGCAGCACGCGGCCGACGGGCGACTGGGCCTCGCCGACCAGGGCTTCATAATCGCGATCGAAGCGCAGGGCGTCGGCCTTCCAGCGCCGCGCCAGCTCCTCGACAACCTCGAACCCGACATTGTGCCGCGAGCCGTCGTAGCGCGGACCGGGGTTGCCCAGGCCCGCCACCAGCTTCACGCATCAGCCTCCCGCTAGTCCTTCTCCCCGGGCGTCTCTTCCTTCGCCACGCGGCCGATGACCTCCGGCTCGGCCGGCGCCCCTTCGACCGGCACGGACGGCGCGACTTCGGCGACGATGCGCTTGAGCTTCACCTGCGCGACGGTCGCGTCGGCGTCGGCCAGGGCCTTGACGCCATCCGGAAGCTGCAACTCGCGCACGCGGACGGCCTGATTGAGCTCCAGGTCGGCGACGTTGACCACGATCACGCTCGGGATGTCGAGCAGCCGGCATTCGACGTCGAGATCGGTTATCAGTTGTGAGAGCTCGCCGCCGGCCTTGAGCCCGGCCGGCGTGCCCTTCAGCTCGACTGTGACCTTGACGTGCACGCGCTCGTTGGGGTCGACGCGCATCAGGTCCACGTGAACCGGGTCCTTCTGCAAGTGGTCGTACTGCACGTCCTTGATCAGGTACTGCGTCGCCTTGCCGTCGCATTCGAGCGCGATCACGTGCGACAGCCGGGCCAGCGCCTGCTCCAGGTCGCGACGCGAGAGCGCCACGCCCTCCGGCGCTTCGCCGTGCCCGTAGATCACCGCCGGCAGCATGCCCCGCCGCCGCAGCCGGTCGTTCGCGTGCCGGCCGTGGTCCGTCCGCGCTTCGCCCTTGACGTTTGCGATCTCCATCACGTCACTCCCCGCATCGTCGCGCCGCGCCCCCGCGGCGGCGCAGCCTACTTGATGAACAGACTGCTCACCGACTCGTTCCGATGAATCCGCCGAATCGCCTCGCCCAGCAGCTCGCTGACGCTCAGCACCGTGAGGTTCGGCAGCCGCCGCCGCGCCTCGTCACTGAGCGGGATCGTATCCGTAATGGCCAGGTGGTCGATCTCCGCCGCCGCGAGGCGGTCGATCGCCGGACCCGCCAGCACGCCATGCGTCGCCGCCACGATGATCCGCTCGGCGCCGCGCTCGCGCACGAGGCGGGCCGCCTGCATCATGGTGCCGGCGGTGGCGATGATATCGTCGACCATGAGCACGGTGCGTCCGCGCACGTCGCCGATGATGTTGTAGGTGACCGCCTCGGACCCGCTGACCCGGCGCTTGTCGATGATCGCCAGCTCGCCGCCGAGGCGCTCGGCGTAGACGCGGGCGCGCTTGGCGTTGCCGATGTCGGGGCTGACGAGGGTGATCGGGCCGACGTCGAGCGACTCGAAGAAGGCGGTCATGACCGGCTCGGCCGAGAGGTTGTCGACCGGGATGTCGAAGAAGCCCTGAATCTGCGCCGCGTGCAGGTCGAGCGTCAGGACGCGGCTGGCGCCGGCGACCGTCAGCAGGTTGGCCACCAGCTTGGCGGTGATCGGCACGCGGCCCTCGTCCTTGCGATCCTGGCGGGCGTAGGCGAAATAGGGCATCACCGCGGTGATGCGCTGGGCGCTGGCGCGTTTCATGCAGTCGATGTAGATCAGCAGCTCCATCAGGTGGTCGTTGCACGGCCGCTGCGTCGACTGCACCACGAACGCGTCCCGCCCGCGCACGTCTTCGAAGAGCTTCAGCGAGATCTCCCCATCCGGGAAGTTCTCAAGCTGCACGCCGCCCAGCGATGTGCCCAGGTAGTTGACGATCTGCTCCGACAGACGCGGGTTGCTCCGCCCGGTGAAGATGCGCAGGTCCTTCATGCGCGCCTCCCCGGCGGCTGCCGACGGCGTCCGAACGCCTGCCCGACTGTTTCTGCCTGCGGCAAACCAGCGCCCAGCTTTCTCGCGCGCGTTCGAGACACTACCCGGCCAGGATTCGAACCTGGACAGTCAGGACCAAAACCTGAAGTGCTACCGTTACACCACCGGGTAGTCGCCACCGGCCACCCGGCCGGGTACGACGCCACGTCGGTCTTGAAAGTCGCGGTAGCGGACCCGCTCGGAGGCCTGAACCCCCAGCCGCGAAACTGGAGGCCCATTGTGGGCCGCTGGCCCACCTGCCCCTTGCGAACGGGCAACTGCGCTCGGCCGTGGCTGACCGAATCGCCAATCTTACGCCGTCTACCCCGGTTGTCAACTCGCGTTTCCGAGTTGCCGCGGTCCTGGAAAACGGTCTCCGTGGCGGGTTTCCGACCGGCTTCCAGCCATCTTCGCTGAACCGGTCCCCGCCCTGGGGCCACGCAATGGCCCGGCGTTGCAGCCATTCGGCGCGTCGCTATGATGGCCCATCCACCGTCAAGGTTCGCCCCAAGGGCAGCCGGAGCGAAGGAACCGCCGGAATGAAGATTCTCGTCGTCATCAAGCAGGTGCCCGACTCCACCACGACGATCAGGGTCCGCCCCGACGCCGAGGACATCGAGCGGGCGGGCGTCAAGATGGTGGTCAACCCGTTCGACGAGTTCGCCATCGAGCTCGCCGTCCAGTTGCGCGAGAAACGCCAGGACGTCGCAAGCATCACCGCCCTGACCGTCGGGCCGGCGGCCGCCGCCGAGGCGCTCCGCACCGTGCTGGCGATCGGCGCCGACGACGGCATCCACTTGCAGGACCCCGCCTTCGACAGGCTCGATGAGCTCCAGACCGCGGCCCTGGTCGCGGCAACGGTAAAGGATGCGGGCTACGACCTCATCCTGCGTGGCAAACAGGAGATCGACCTCGACAGCGGCCAGCTCGGCCCGGCCCTGGCCGAGCTGCTGGACCTCCCGCACGTCGGGGCCGCGACGCGCTTCGAGCTCTCTGCCGACGGCAAGCGATTCGCCGCCAACCGCCGCATCGAGGGCGCCGACGAGGTCGTCGAGGGCTCACTGCCGGCGGTGGTGACGATCGAGAAGGGCCTGGTCGAGTGCCGCTACCCCTCGCTGCCAAACCTGATGAAGGCCAAAAAGAAGCCAGTGCGCACGGTCACCGCGGCCGACGTGCCCGGCGTCAGCGACATCGTCGGCGCGCTCGGCGGCACACAGGTCCACCGGCTCGAACCGCCGCCGCAGCGCCCGCCGGGCAAGGTGCTGAAGGGCGAGCCGGCGGAGATGGCGGCGCAACTGGTGAGGCTGCTGCGGGAAGAAGCGAAGGTTGTGTAGCGCGTGAGCGTTCGAACCGGGGCGTTGCTGCTGGCGCTCATTCTCGCCGCATGGAGTCTCTGGTGCGCGGTCAAGACTGACCTCTACGCCCCGATCGGGTTTGTGTATGCCCGTGCGCCCATGGTGGTCGCGGGTCTGTCGGTTCTGGCCGTCTGCGTCTCGTGGGCCATGGACTCTCAGAAGGACAGTTTCTAGAGCCAGACTCTCAAGCCGGGAAGGTCCAGCATGAGCAACGACGTCCTCATCTTCGCGGAACAGCGCGACGACCGTCTCCACGCCGCGGTCGCCCAGATCGCAACGCCGGCCCGCGCCGTGGCGGGCAAACTCGGCGGGCAGTTGGTGGCCTGCCTCGTGGGCGACAAGCTGGACCAGGCGGCCGAGGCGCTGGCCAGGACGGGCGTGGACCGCATCGTGACGGTCAGTGACGCGTCGCTGGCGATGTACTCCGCTTTGAGATATCGCACGGCGCTGGCGGCCGTTGCGGCGAAGGTCGCGCCGCGCGTGCTGCTCATGCCGGCGACTTTCATGGGACGCGACCTGGCGCCGCGCGTGGCCGCCCGGCTTCGCGGCGCGCTGGCCACCGACGTGATCGACCTGGACGTCGTCGAGGGGGCGCTGCGCGTGCGGCGGCCGCTCTACAACGGCAAGGCGCTCTGTCAGGTGCACTTCCCGGCGGATCGGCTCGCCATCGCCTCCGTGCGGCCGAACACGTTCCCGGCGGCCGCCGCCGGCGGGGCGGCGGCGCGCGAGTCGCTGGCCTTCGTCGCGGGCGCGGGCGACGAGCGCCTCTCGACGCGCGAGATCGTCCGGACCGGCGGCGCGGTGAAGGACGTGACCGAGGCGGACATCATCGTCTCGGGCGGGCGCGCCTTGAAGAGCGAAGAGAACTTCAAGATCATCTACGAGCTGGCGCGCGAGCTCGACGCGGCGGTCGGCGCCTCGCGGGCCGCCTGCGACGCCGGCTACCAGCCCCATAGCCGCCAAGTGGGCCTGACGGGCAAGACCGTCACTCCCAAGCTGTACATCGCCTGCGGCATCAGCGGCGCCATCCAGCACCTCGCGGGCATGCGCGGCAGCAAGGTGATCGTCGCCGTCAACACCGACGCGGAAGCGCCGCTGATGAAGGTGGCCGACTACGCCGTGGTGGGCGACCTGTTCAAGGTCGTCCCGGCGCTGACGGAGGAAGTGCGAAAGCTGCGGCATTGACCGCGGCATTGACCGTGGCATTGACGCCGCCTTCACGAAGGCTTGACACGCGGCCGGCATCCTGCGCGGCGCTGAAAGTCCACGCCCGGGCCCACGCGGCCCCGATGGAGGTATGAACATGTCCGCTTCGCGCGACTCGTCCGTCCAGCATCCGCCGGCTGCCCTCACGCGCCGCGATCTCCTGCGCGGCGCCGGCGCGCTGGCCGCCGGCGCGGCCCTGGCCGGCGCCGGGCTGCGGCCTGCCTTCGGCGACGAGCCCGGCGCCGCCCGCCGCCGCGCCCTGCGCCTGGCGCACCTGACCGACATGCACATCATGCCGGGCCGGAACGCGCCGGCGGGCGTCGCGGCGTGTCTGAAGCACGCGATGGCCCTGCCCGACCGGCCGGGCCTGGTGCTGACGGGCGGCGACCTGATCATGGACGGCTTTGAGACGGAGCGCGAAAGCACCAAGACGCAGTGGGGGCTGTTCGTCGACGTCTTCAAGCACGAGTGCGGCGTGCCGGTCGAGCACGGCCTGGGCAACCACGACATCTGGGGATGGAACAAGTCGAAGAGCAAGGCCACCGGCGACGAGGCCGACTACGGCAAGAAATGGGCGATGGACGTGCTCGGCCTGGAGTCGTGGCACCGCAGCTTCGACCGCGCCGGCTGGCACTTCATCATGCTCGACAGCATCACCCAGAACGGCGAGGGCTACATCGGCCGGCTCGACGACGAGCAGTTCGAGTGGCTGAGGGCCGACCTGGCGCGCACGCCGGCGTCGACGCCCGTGCTGATCGTGTCACACATCCCGCTACTGGCGGCCTGCGTGTACGTGCACTGCAAGGACGAGGAGAGCCGCAAGGCCTGGCACGTCAGCGGCGGGCTGATGCACACCGACTTCCGCCGCATCCGCGAGCTGTTCCTCAAGCATCGCAACGTGCGCGTCTGCCTGAGCGGCCACATCCACCAGATCGACCGGGTCGAATACGAGGGCGTGACGTACATCTGCGACGGCGCGGTCAGCGGCGCCTGGTGGAAGGGCCGGCATTACAACTGCGACGAGGGCTACGGCCTGCTCGACCTGTACGCCGACGGCTCGTTCGACCACACGTATACGACCTACGGCTGGAAGGCCCAGGGCTGACGACGGCTCGCGCGCTCTGTCCGCCACGGCGACGACCGCCTATACTCGTGCGGGTACGGACGCACGAACGGAAGAAGTCTTCGCCATGAAACTCCCACAGGTCGAGCAACCCGAGCGATACCGCGGCCTCTACGTCTTTGATTTCGGCGACTGGTCCGCCGTCGGCTACACCGCCGAGGAGATCGCGCTGCTCCTCGAGAGCGAGGCCTACCGCGAGGGGCGCATCTACAAGATCCACCGCGCCTCCCCCGACGGCACGTTCGAGCTGCGCGGCGTGGCGCGCGAGCGCTTCAGCTTCGAGAGCGGCCTGCTGTTCCACCGGCACGACGCCACCGCCGCGGCCGCCGACTACCGGAGGCTCGCGGCTGTTGCGGAGCAGTCGCCGCCGCCCTGCCGGGCGGTGCTGCATCTGGCCCGGCTGCCCGCTGGCGAGGTGGGGGACACGCATGCGACCGTGTTGATCTTCCCGGCCGAGTACGAGGACGAAATGGGCGCGTGGCTGATGCGGGTCGGCTTCGAAGGCGGCGACCTGGTCGAGGGCGGCATCAGTCACGTGACGAACTACTACGAGCTCTGCGCCGACGTGCGCGAGCGCCGACAACTATGGAGCCGTCCGGCACAATTCCGTTCCCGCGAAGAGGTCTACGCCAGCGTGCGCCGCGCCGTCCAGCGCTGATGCGCCGCCTCGCGGCCCCGCTGCTGTGGGCGGCGGCGGGCTGGCTGGGCCGGCGCCGCAGACCGCGCGTCGCGCCCGCCGACGTCGCGCGTCTTGACCACGCGGCGCAGGTGCGCGGTCGCGGGTTGCGCCTGGGCGAGTGGCTGCGCGACCGGCTGCGGCCCGCGTGGCTGCGCGTGCGGCGCGACGACGGCGGGACCGAGTGACGGCAAGCTCAATTCCCTGACGCGAGGCGCGACCCGCTCCCATGATGCCCTTTGTCGCGATGATCGCCGCCGCCTACCTGCTCGGCGCAATCCCCTTCGGCCTGCTGATCGGCCTGGCCCACGGAAAAGACGTGAGGCGGCTCGGCAGCGGCAACATCGGCGCGACCAACGTGGCGCGCGTCGTCGGCCGGCGCTGGGGGCGGCTTTGCCTGCTGCTCGACGTGCTCAAGGGCTTCGTGCCGGCGCTGGCGACCGGGCTGTGGCTGGTTCCGGCAACGCCGGCGGTGGGCGATCTGCTGGGCTGGCTGGGCGTCGGGGTCGCGGCCGTGCTGGGCCACACCTTCCCGATCTACCTGGGCTTTCGCGGCGGAAAGGGCGTGTCCACGACGATCGGCGTGGCTTTGGGCGTTTTCCCGTACTACACCGTGCCGATGATCGCCGCTTTGCTGGCGTTCACGATCGTGCGCGTGGCGACCGGGCACGTCTCGCTGGGGTCTCTGGCCATCGCGGCGGCGTTTCCGCTCGCCTTCATGGTGTATGTTCTGGCCGACCCGGAACTGAGCATGGCCGTGCTCTGGCCGTTGCAGGCGGTATCGGCCCTGCTCGGGGCGCTGATCGTCGTGCGGCACGCCGGCAACATCGGCCGCGTGCTGCGCGGTGAGGAGCGCCGGTTGGACGAGTCGTCGGTTTCATGAAGGGCGTCGCAGGGCGGCCCACGATGCGTGCGCCGCCGGTGACGACGCGCTTGCGCTCGCGGCTCGCAATGCGGACTGCGCTACGCCGCGGCGGCCAGTCCCTGGCGCGCCAGCGCCACCAGCTGGTCGAACGCGACCGGATCGGCGATGGCGACCTCGCTGAGCATCTTGCGGTTGAGGGCGATGTTGGCCTTGCGCAGGCCGCCCATGAAGTGGCTGTAGGACATGCCGCGCGCCTCGCACGCCGCCGTCACGCGCGTGATCCACAGCGCCCGGAACTCGCGCTTGCGCCGCCGGCGATCGCGGAAGGCGTAGCGCTGAGCCCGCATGACGTGCTGCTTGGCGACGCGGAACAGCTTGCTGCGCGTGCCCCAGAAACCGCTGGCGGCCCGCAGCATGCGCTTGCGGCGACGGCGAGTGGCAGCCCCTGGTCGTACACGCATGACTCAACTCCTTCAGAACCCGATCGTGAATCCCGGCCGCCCGCCGGCTCCGCTCACTCGGCGCACAGCACTCGCAGCACGCGCTGGACAAACGCGCCCTTCAGGGCGGCGCGCCGGCGCAGGCGCTGACGCCGCCGGCCGCTCTTGCCGCTCATCAGGTGGCCCGCGAAGGACTTCTTGCGGATGACCTTCTTGCGGGCCGTTACGTGCATTCGTTTTCGCGTCCCCTTGTGGGGCTTCTGCTTCGGCATCGCGGCACCCTTCCCGACGTTGTTTCGAGCCAAGCAGCCTAACACCCGCGGGCCGCCGATGCAAGGGGCCGCGGATGCGCGTGCTCCGGCGGCCGCCAGCGGCCCCCGGGGAGCGATGGAGGACCCTTGCCCAATACCATAGAATTCGGCATCTGAACACCGTTCTGCCCTTCTCAGGAGCCCGCCATGTGCTCGTCGAGATTCGTCCTTGCTGGTCCACTGCTCCTCGCTTTGTCCGGCTGCGGCTTCCCCCTTCCGACCGCCGAGGATCTCCGAGCCGCTGTTGAGGCCCCCATGATCGCGAAGGTTGTCGGCGACGAGCTGACGCTGGCCAAGCCGCAACTGCCGCCTGGCGCGTTCAACCCGGCGAACTTCTCCGATCCCGAGGCCATCGGCCTCCCGACCTACCGCGCCGTCACCGTGGACCTCGCGACGCTGACCGTCACGCCCGTCGAGGAGGAGCTTCCGCCGGAAGTCGTCTTCGGCGGCAGCGGGCGCGGGGCCGGAAGCGGGCCGCTGTCCAACGCGGACTGGCGTGCGACGATCGACCCGAACAGCGGCGCCGTCGTCGTGGTCGAGCTTGCGACCGGCAGCGAGACGCGCCATTTCGAGGGTGTGTCGGACAGCGGCTACGTCTCGCTCGTGTTGCTTGACGGCGATCGCCTGGTCGTCTCCGTGCAGCGCACCGACGGCGCCGGCGGCGCGCTGCTGGCCGTGCTTCACCTGCGCCTCGGCAGCCTGCTGCTGATCGACCGCGTCGCGACGAGCTTCGGCGACGACGGGGCCGTGCTGGTCGGCGGCGAAATCGTCTTCCGCGGCATTCCCAGCTTCAACCCGCTGACGCAGCCGCTTTCGGAGTTCCTCGCTTCACAGACCATCGACGCCGTCGCGCTGGACAGCGGCCTGCGGCGCACGCTGGTGACGGCCGCCGGCCGCGACGCCGGCCTCGGCCTCTTCGCCGACGGACGGCGGGCCGGGTGGGTCGAGTGGCTCGAAGACGGCAACGGCTACCGCGTGCGCGCGGTCGATCTCGATACGCGCGAGGTGACGACCGTCGCCGAGCTGGAGCTGCCGCGCGACGAGTCGGGCAACACCTACGTCAGCGTGCTCGACGCCGGCGCGGGCGGGCTGCTTATCGACCGCGTCGCAGTCGAGCGCCGCGGCACAGGCCTGGCGCCGGGCGACTACCGCGAGACCCACGTCGTCGCGTTGCTGACCGTCGGCGGCTCGGAGAACGCGGTCGTCACGCTGCGGCGCGAGGGAGTGTTTGACGCGACGCCCCCGGCCGGCGTGCTCACGCCGAACTACGCCGCGGTGCTCGATTCGTCGAGCGGCGTGCTGACGGTGTACGACCTGGCCACGGGCGGCGTGCGGAACGTCAGGCCGTTTCCGTAGGCTCCGCCGGGAGCCATCCGACGCGGCCCCAAGCTCCGAGCCGCGGCGCCAAGCTCCGAGCCGCGCCCGTGAGGAAGCGGTTGCGCCGGACGACTCACGTTGTGTTAGGGGCCGGTTTCTCCCGTGTCCTGGTGTTTCGTGCAGGAGCCTCGCGCAGGCCGCTCGGGATTCAGGGTGCATTCGGATCCTTCGCGCCGCCGCGCCCCCGGGGGCCGTCGACGGCCGCACCGGCCGGTGGGCGCAGCAGCGCGGGGTCGATCGCCACGTCCGTCAGCGACTCCAGGAACGCGAGCAGGTCGGCGGCTTCGCCGGGCGTCAGCCGCAGGGGCTCGAGCGTGCGATCGACCTCGTGGTGACCGGCGGGCAGCGCATCGTTGAACGTGGAATAGTGCTCGATGACGCGCTGTAGCGTGTCGAACTGGCCCTGGTGCATGTAGGGCGCCGTCAGGGCCACGTTTCGCAGCGTGGGGGTCTTGAAGAGTCCCCAGTCGCTCGGCCGGCGCTCCAGCAGCGCGAGCCGGCCCGCCGCTGGCCCGTCGCGCTGGTCGCTGAACTCCCCTCGTGCGTTGAAGGGGTTGGCCAGCAGGGCGCGCAGCCCGTCGTAGCGTCCAGCATCTTTCGGCGCTCCGCCGCCCAGCGGAGGGACGCGGACGTTGTGGAACTCGCCGTCGCTGAAGTTCGGCCCGCTGTGGCACAGCCGGCAGTTGCCGCGGCCCAGGAACAGCCGCAGCCCGCGCTGCGCCGCCGGCGAGAGCGCGGCTTGCTTCTCGACATCCCCCGTGGCCAGCCCCTCGGCGAAGACGTCGAACGCGGAGCGGCGGCTGACCAGGCGGCGCTCATAGGCGGCAATCGCCTTGCCGACGTTCGCAAAGACCCGATCGACGCCTGCGCGCTGGGCGGCGCTCAGGCCGCGCCAGGCCCGATCGTGCTCGTGCGCCGCGTCTCCGGCGACCGGACGGCCGGCGCGCGGCAGCGACGCCGCCGCGACCGCGTCGGGCAGCGGTCCGAAGACGCGCTCGTACGCGCTGCGCAGCGCCGGCGCCTCGGCGATCAGCCGCGCCGCCTGCACGCGCGAGCCGCCCATCTCGTCGGGCCGCTCGATCGGCTCCAGCGCCTGGGCCCAGAGGGTGTCGGCCCGGCCGTCCCAGAAAAACCAGCGGTTGTAGGCCACGTTCCAGAGACCCTGCGTGTGCCGGACGCCGCGCGACAGCCCCTCGCCCAGCGGCAGGCCGTCGGCCAGGCCTTTCGCGGGTTGATGACAGGTCGCGCACGCGTGCCGCCCGTCACCCGAGAGGCGCGTGTCAAAAAAGAGCATCTGCCCGAGGACCGCCGCGCGCGGATCGTCGGCGAAGGCGTTGGTCGGGTCGGGCGGGGGCGGCGGCAAGGGCGAGTGGCGCGCGATCAACTGCCGCTCGCGGGCGGTGAACTCCAGCGGCGCCTGGGCGCTGGGCGGCTCAGGGTCGGCGCCGCGCGCGCTCGCGGCCAGCACGGCGAGCGCCGTGCAGAGCCCAATGGCCGGGCGCCTATTCATCGGCCTCGGGCAGGCCGTCAACGAGTCGCGTGGCGGCCCGCTGGAATCTCTTGAAGAACTCGTCCGGCGACATCTGCGCCTCAGAGGCGAGGCGCGCGAGCATCTCGGGATCTTCGAGGTCGGCGCGCTCCAGGCGGATCTGGTAGGCACGGGCGACGCGGTACATGTCGCTGCGCACATCGACCTGGCGGATGCGCGTGCGGTTCGTCGCCGGGTCGATCAGCGCGTGCAGGTCGATCGGCTCCAGGTTGCCGTTGACGATGCTGACCATGCGGCCGGCGGCGTGGTCCTGGCCGTTCATGAGCATCCAGATGCTGTAGTAGCCGAGCGCCCGGCAATAGCCCATGTCGAAGGGCGTGGGGTCGGCGGAGCGCAGCTCGTAGCCGAGGTCGAGGGCGACGATGTCGAGCTTCTGGCCGCGGGCCCTGAAGCGCGCCTTGATCTCGTCGCGCACCAGGCCCTCGAGATCGATGTCGGCGAGCTTGGGGTTGCCGACGGCGTCGACCTCGACCGCGTGGCCGAGCACGCCGGCGAGCTCGTCCACGTCGCCCAGCCGGTAGACCAGGCCTTCGGCCAGCAGCGCGACGCCGTCGGGCCGGCCCTGCACGCGGCGTTTCAGGATGGCGCCCTCGAGGACGTCGAGCAGGTAGCGCAGCCTGATGCGCGCGGGAAACTCCTCGGGGATCAGCGTCACGGTGGCGCCGACCGACAGGCCGATGGTCGAGGCCAGCCAGCCGGCGCTGCGGCCCATGGTCTTCACGAAGTACCAGCGGCCGGTCGTTTGCGAATCGCGCATCAGGTTCTTGACCAGGTTCGTCCCGATGTAGCGGGCCGTCGAGAACCCGAAGGTCGGCACGTCGTGCGGCAGCGGCAGGTCGTTGTCGATGGTCTTCGGGACGTGCACCAGGCGGATGCGCTGCTCCGCCGCATCGCACACGAAGCGGGCGCTGAGCGCCGTGTCGTCGCCGCCGATCGTCAGCAGGTGGTCGATGCCCATGCGCTTGAGATTCGCCAGGACGATGCTGATGCGCTTGGTGTTGGGAGCCACGGGCTTGCCGAGCGCGGCTTTCTCGGCCTGGAGCAGGCTGGTGCGCGAGGTGCGCAGGATCGAGCCGCCCTCGAAGTGAATGCGGGCCACGTTGGTGATCCGCAGGCGCTGCGCGTGCACCTCCGGCGCGAAGGCCTCCGAGGCCAGCCACTGGAAGCCGTCGTAGATTCCGTAGACCTCGAAGCCGCGGTTGACGGCCTCGATCGTCGCCGCCCCGATCACCGCGTTGATTCCCGGCGCCGGTCCGCCGCCGACGATGATCCCGAGCCGCCTGGTGCTCATCTCGTTTGCCACAGCCTGTTCGAGCTCCTTGCGGGAAGCCTTGTGACACTGCTCTGCGAGCCGTTTCCGCAGCGCGAGCCGTTTCCGCGGCGCCACGGCTCCGTGAGCAGCGCCCCCGCGCTCTTTAGCTTATCGGCATCCCGAGCGCCGCGTCGGGTCGCCGTGGTCCCCTCGGGGGTTGAAAGCGCTTCCGGCGAAACCCTGCCACAGCCGATTGAATGTGAACGCGGCGCGTGCGCCGGCGGAGCGGGCGACGTTTCCAAACAGGCGGCCGTCCGCTATGTTCGCCCCACCACGGCCCAGAAGGGAGCACAACCGGCGGTGAAGCAGGTTCTCCAACATCTCCGCGGCGGACAGGTCGAGGTCGCCGATGTCCCCTGCCCGACCGTTCGAGCCGGGCACCTGCTGATCCAGACGACGCGCACGCTGATCTCGGCGGGCACCGAGCGCATGCTGGTCGAGTTCGGCCGGGCCGGGCTGATCGCCAAGGCCCGCTCGCAGCCGGAGAAAGTCCGCCAGGTGCTCGCGAAAATCAGAACCGACGGGCTGATGCCGACGCTTGAAGCGGTCTTCGCGCGGCTCGACGAGCCCCTGCCGCTGGGCTATTGCAACGTCGGCCGCGTCGTTGAGGTCGGCCGCGAGGTGGAGGGGTTCGCCCCCGGCGATCGCGTCGCCAGCAACGGGCCGCACGCCGAGATGGTCTGCGTCCCGGCGACGCTCGCCGCCAGGGTGCCCGATGGCGTCGATGACGACGCGGCCAGCTTCACCGTGCTGTCGTCCATCGCGATGCACGGCATCCGCCTGCTGCAACCCGGCCTGGGCGAAGGCTACGTGGTCGTCGGCCTTGGCCTGCTCGGACTCGTCGCCGTGCAGTTGCTGCGCGCCAGCGGCTGCAACGTGCTCGGCGTCGACGTCAACGCGGCCCGCTGCGAACTGGCGGCCGGCTTCGGCGCCGCCACCGTCGACATCGGCGCCGGCGGCGACCCCGTTCAGGCCGGGCTGGCCTTCAGCCGCGGCCGCGGCGTCGACGGGGTGCTGATCACGGCCAGCGCCAAGAGCGACGAGATCGTCCACCAGGCCGCGCAGATGTGCCGCAAGCGCGGCCGCATCGTGCTCGTCGGCCAGGTCGGCCTGAACCTCCGCCGCGCCGATTTCTATGAAAAAGAGCTTAGCTTCCAGGTGTCGTGCTCGTACGGCCCGGGCCGCTACGACCCGGCGTACGAGGACCAGTCGCGCGACTATCCGCTGCCCTATGTGCGCTGGACCGTCGCCCGGAACTTCGAGGCCGTCCTCGACAGCCTCGCCGCCGGACGACTTGACGTGCGGCCGCTGATCTCGCGCACCATCCCACAGGCCAACGCCGCCGAAGCCTACGACCTGGTCGTGAAGGACAGCGGCGTGCTCGGTGTCGTGCTCCAGTATCCGCAGCAGCAACCGCCGACGCAGCGCGTGACGCGGTTGAAGGCCGGCCCGGCGCCCAGCGCCCCCGCCGACCCGGTGATCGGCGTGATCGGCTCGGGCAATTTCACGAAGCTGGTGCTGCTGCCGGCGATCCGGTCGGCGGGCGGCCGGCTGCATTCCGTGACGAGCGCCGGGGGGGTGACGGCCCTGCACGCGGCGCGCAAGTTCGACGCCGACGAGGCCGGCAGCGACTACCGCGCCGTGCTGGCCAGCGCCGAAGTCAACACCGTCTTCATCACCACGCGCCACAGCTCCCACGCGCGCATGGCCGCCGAGGCGCTCGAAGCCGGCAAGCACGTCTTCGTCGAGAAGCCGCTGGCGATCGACGAGGAGGGCCTCGAGCTCGTCCGCGCGGCGCACGAAAAACGCCCCGACCGCCAGCTCATGGTCGGATTCAACCGCCGCTTCGCGCCCCACGCCGTCCAGGTGCGCCGGCTGCTCGCGGCCCGCGCCCAGCCGGTCGCGATCTCCATCCTCGTCAACGCCGGCGACATCCCCGCGACGCACTGGTTGCAGGACCCGGCGGTGGGCGGCGGGCGGCTGATCGGCGAGGGCTGCCACTTCGTCGACCTGGCGCTCTTTCTCGTCGGCCACCCGATCACGACCGTCCAGGCGGCGATGTTCGGGCCGCAGTGCGGCGGCGTGCGCGACGACAAGCTGACGCTGACGCTGACCTTCGCCGACGGCAGCATCGCCACCGTGCATTACTGGGCCAACGGCCCGAAGTCGTTCCCCAAGGAGCGGGTCGAGGTCTTCAGCGAGGGCCGCGTGGTTGTCATCGACAACTGGCGGCGGCTGCAAGCCTACGACTGGCCCGCCGCCGGGCGCATGTCGCGCCGCCAGGACAAGGGTCACAAGGACGAGGTGGCGCAGTTTCTGACGCGCATCCGCGAAGGCGGGCCGCCGCTGATCCCGTTTTCGGAGATCGAGCAGGTGACGCGTGCATGCTTCGCGGCGCTGCGCTCGGCGCGCGAGGGTGCAGGACAGGCTATCAGCCTGTTCCATTGAGGCAGGCCATCGGAGCCGCGCGACGCAAGGTCGCGCGGCTCCGGCGTATTGGCTGAGCCCTCGCCGCGCAGCCCTACCGATCCGCGGTGCGCATGAGCGACATCCCGCCGCCGCTCGGCCGGTTCTCGGGCAGTTGGGCCGAGAGGGCGCGGTCGATGCGCGACTTGCAGGCGGCCAGGTGGGCGCGCGAGGCGAAGTCGAGCCTGCCGGCGTCGAGCGTCTGGCCGATCTCATCCGACAGGTCGCGCGCCAGCAGCGTCAGCATGGCGTGGATGTCGGGCGACACGGAGCGGCCCGGCTGCTCGCGGATCAGCGTCTCGAGCAGGCCGAGGTACTCGCGCTGCAACGAGCGCCGGTGGCCGCTGAGGAACGGCTTGGCGTCCGTCCAGCCCCCGGCCTTGGCGCGCGGCGGGGCGACGTCGTCCCAGCAGGCTTTCTGGAGCGTCTGGAGATACTCGGCCAAAGTCAGCACGTCGCCGCCCGCGGCCTTCAGCTCCGCGTCGTGAATCCGGCGCAGGTTGTTCGGGAAGAACCGGTCGAACAGGTTCCACCACTGCGCCAGCGCGACGTACTCGCGGACCGGGAAATCCATCGACATGTCGATCGACGAGTCGAAATCCCACCAGCGCGGCGGCGCCAGGTGGTTCAACACGTCCGGCGGCACGTTGAAGTACTCGTCCCGGAAGAGGTTCTCGGCCGTGAACTTCAGGGCGCGGCGCTGGAGCGCGGCGTCGACGATCACGAAGGGCGGCGGAGCGTCCTTGTCACCGCGGTGCGCCCGGCTGAAGTACTGCCCGCCGATGTAGCGGCCCACGTAGTCGAGGATCTGGAGCTTCTCGAAGTAGAGCGTCAGGAACGCGCCGCGCAGGTGATACCACGACTCCTGGTCGCGCACGGCCCATTCAAGCACGTCCTTCATCCGCGCGTGGACGAGGCGCAGGCGCGCCTCGGCCCACTCGACCGGATCCTTGCCCACGTCGAAGCGGTTACTGCTCGGATCGGGCGCCAGGAACGTGGTGTCCTCGTCCGTCGCGTACGTCAGCTCCGGCTCCGTCGCGCGGCCCGCGATCTGCGCCAGCATCTCCGCCTCGCCCGGCGGCGCCGCCTTGAAATCCGGCGCGGCGGCGGCCTTGAGCGGCGTGACGGGCGTGTCGCCGTCGTCGTCGCCGTCGAGCTCCATGCCGTGCGCTTTCGCCAGCGCCATCAGCTTGGCCGTGTCGCCCGACTCGATCGCCCTGCGTACGTCCGCCGGCATCTGCGCCAGCACCTCCGCCGGAATGTCGTCGAGGTCGATCTCGACGGCGGCCTTGGCGGCGTGCGGACGCGGGGGCGCCTCGCTCGCGTCGGCTTGCGCCGGAGCGGCGCGGGGCCGCGACGGCTCGGGCGTTTTCTCCGCCGCCGGAGCCCGGCCGTCGTACGGGCGGTAGCCGTACTCGATCGCCCAGTAGTCATATGGGCCGATCGTCGGCGTGACGAAGTGTCCCTCGGTCGGACGGTCGGGCAGCAGCAGGGCGGCGTTGTAGTCCATCACCGACCCGGTGGTCGCCTGGCCGCTGTTCCGGCGTTTCTGGATTTCCTCGAGCGTGTAGATCGAGCTGGCCTTGAAGTTGTGGCGCAGGCCGAGCGTGTGCCCGACCTCGTGCATGACGACTTCCTTGATGATGTCGTACAGAAAGCGGTCGATCACTTCGCGCGGCTGGCCGGCGAGCACCACGCCGCCCAGCGCCGTCTCGTGCTTCATCCGCCGCGCATAGTCGCACAGGCACAGCCCGCGGCCATGCAGGCGCTGCATCGCGGCGTCGCGCAGGGCGTCGCGCCCGGGCTCGCCCAGCCGCATGAAGCGCCACAGCGTGTCGTCGCGGCCCCACTCCGGGCGATCCGCCAGGAACTGCCGCAACGCCGGATCGCTGAACTTCCGCCGGATCATCGCCGACGGCAGGTAGTGCTCCGCTTCGATCTCGAAGTAGCGCACCATCGAATCATCGAAGACGATGTCGGCGTCGTAGATCTGGCCCGTGAAGGGGTTGGCGCGGCTGGGGCCCATCGCGAAACCCGCGCCGGTCACGATCCAGCGGAAGAAGCTGTAGCGCATGTCCTCCGGATCGAGGTCCTTCCACTCGTTGTCGTCCGTCTGCTGCCGGACCTCGACCGCGTTCACGAAACCGCACTTCTCGAACGCCTTGTTCCATTCCAGGATGCCGTCGCGCACCGCCCGGCGGAAGCGCAGCGGCACGGTCTTCTCGATATAGAAGACGATGGGCGTCCGCGGCTCACACAACTCCAGCGACGGATCGCGCTTCACCAGGTGCCAGCGGTTGATGTAGCGGTTGTAGATGTCCCGGGCGCTGGTCGGCTTCGCCCAGTCCCGGTTCATCGTCAGGAAGTAGCCCACGCGATCATCGGCGACGCGCGGCTCGTAGTCGGTCTGCGGCAACTTCCAGAAGCTGTAGTGCACGCCGCGCTTCTCGAACGAGCCCGGCGGGCTGGGCTGGGCGATCGCCAGCTCGACGGCGACCTCGACGTTGAGCTCGAAGGCCTTGCGCTTGGTCCACTTGCTCAGCAGCGGGTTGATGTGCGCGGCGCCGCCCAGCAGCATGTCCATCAGGTCGCCGCCTCCTCCGCCCGTCCAGCCCACGTCGGCGAACTCGCTCTTGAGCAGCGGGCCCAGGTCGATTACCGGGTCGCCGCTCGGCGCCTTCGTCACCAGCGGACACGTGGCCAGGATGCGCTCGGGATAGGTGCGGCGGACGGCATCGCTCACGTCATCGCCCGGATTGAGCACGAAGCGTGTCTCGGGCTCGATCAGGAGCACTTGCCGGTCCATGAGCTCCCAGCGGACGACGCGCTCGTAGTTCGGAAACGCCGTGAAGAATCCGCCGCCGGAGATGCTGGTCGAGAGCATGAACTGCTCGCCGAGGAACCCGGAGGGAATCTGCGCGAGCAGCCGCTGCTGGTCCTTGTCCTGGGCGGACTCGGGATAGTACCAGAGGGTGAAGAGCCCCGGCTTCGAGACCATGTCCTTCGTGACCTGCTCGAACTTCGGCAGCGCGCCCTCGCCGCCGACAGCGGCGCTCATGCCTCCCATCTGGCCCATGATGCTGGCGATGTCGATCGCCAACTGCTCCGCGAGCGCTTTGCGCTCATCGGACGCCGCGCCTTCCTGCGCCGGCGCAAGGCCCGCGCCGGCGGCAGCGATCAGCGCCGCCAGCCACTTCGCCTGCAATCGCATGCCCGGACTCCTTGTCGGTGTTCGTGGTGTTGGAGAACCCTGGGCCGTTCGGCCCATACGCGAGGAAAATGACGGCGGGTGCGTCAGCAGGCGCTCCTCCCACGGAAAACTCAGTTCCTGAAGCACGCCCACGCGGGCGGATTCTACCGCCGCCGGCGGACGGCTTCCAGAACGTCCGGCGTCGCGGGCGCAGGGCCGGGGCAAGCCGCCGCGGCATTGTCAAGAAGCCCGATTGCCAGTCCGATCGAACACGGCAGCCGCCTCCTGATATCATGTCCAACCGTTCAACGCGTGGCGCTGCGAAGCCGCCCGCGGGAGCTCGCAAATGCCCCAACTCACCTATCGCACCGCTGGCGAGTCGCACGGCCGGGCCCTCATCGTCCTGGTCGAGGGATTGCCGGCCGGCCTGCCCGTCGCTCTCGAACTCGTCAACGCCGAGCTGCGCCGCCGACAGGGTGGTTTCGGCCGCGGCGGGCGCATGAAGATCGAGCAGGACGCCGCCGTCATCCTGAGCGGCGTGCGTCGAGGCGCGGCGATCGGCTCGCCGCTGGTGATGCAGATCGAGAACCGCGATTTCCGCATCGACGAGGCGCCTCCAGTGCACCGTCCACGGCCGGGCCACGCCGACCTGGCCGGCAGCCTCAAGTGGCTCAGCACCGACTGCCGCGAGACCCTCGAGCGCGCCAGCGCCCGCGAGACGGCGGCGCGCGTCGCGGCGGGGGCGCTCGCCAAGTGCCTGCTGCGTGAATTCGACATTCAATGCGTCGGCTTCGTGCTCGAAATCGGCGGCGTGCGCGCCAGTGCTCCGCCCGAGGCCCCGCCTGCGGCGCTCGCGGCCGCCCGCGACGCCAACGAGGTGTACACGCCCGACGCCGCCGCGGTTGCAGGCATGATCGAGGCCATTGAGGAGGCCAAGCGGGCCAAGGACACCGTCGGCGGAATCGTCGAAGTGCGCGTCTTCAACCTCCCGCCTGGCCTGGGCTCCTGTTTCTCGTGGCAGCAGAAGCTCGACGGCCGGCTGATGCAGGCGGTCGGCAGCATCCAGGCCTTCAAGGGCGTCGAGATCGGCCTGGGCTTCGACGCCGCACGCCGGCGCGGCAGCGACGTGCACGACGCCATCTACTACGACGCCGCGCAGCGCGACACGAGCAGCTTCGGCTTCGTGCGGCGGACGAACAACGCCGGCGGGCTGGAGGGCGGCATGACCAACGGGCAGCCGCTGGTCGTGCGGGGGGCGATGAAGCCGATCAGCACGCTGCTGCGCGGCATGGACAGCGTGAACCTCGAAACGCTGACGCCGCAGCGCAGCGATTATGAGCGCAGCGACATCTGCGCGGTGCCGGCGGCGAGCGTGGTGGCGGAGAACGTGGTGGCGTTCGAGGTGGCGGCCGCGTTCATGGACAAGTTCGCCGGCGACAGCCTGCGCGAGACGCGGGCGGCGTACGAGCACTACGCGGCGGCGGCGCGGCGCCCCGGCGGCCCGCCCGAGTAACGCGTGCGTCGGCGGACACCGCTGCTCCGTCGGACAGGCTGGAAGCTATCCCAAGGCCTCGGCAGCGCCGGGCTATCCCCAGACCGGCCCTGACGTGGCCCTTGCCTCGTCAGCGGCGCCGGAACCCACGTCGCCCGGACTCACGTCGCCCGGAGTCGCGTCGCCACGATCGCGGGCCTTCTACTCCTTCGGACGCCGAAACAGGGCGACGATGTCCTCGACGGGCACGACGAACAGGCGGTTATCGCCCTCGAAATCGACAGGGATGGCGTTCTTGGGATTGAAAAGCACCTTGTCGTACTGGCGGATCGGGTAGTCCTCGTCGCGCTCGATCTGGGCCGAGACGGCGACGACGCGGCCGGTGATGGTCGGAATCTCGATGTTTCCGGGGAGCTGGATGCCGCCCTTGGTCGTTTTCTTGTCCTCGTCCTTGCGCACCAGGACGCGCTTGCCGATCGGCTCGACGACCTCAAGCTGCTTGCTTGAACTGGTTGAATCCACTCAGTCACCCTTATGCACCGGACGCGAGCAGGCGGCTCGTCCGCGCGGCGCGCCGCATGAGGATACCGTTCAGACCCCCGGGTGTCTCGGGCTCGCGCGCTCGATGGCGGGAGCGTGGCACTGGTTGCGCCCGCGGACGCGGCCTGATCGCTCCCTGGCTGGCGCCGGGGCGTTCGGCATCGCGCTGGTCCACGCGACCACCTGCCCCCGATATGATGCCTCCGCCTCGCGCCGGCCCGGAGCACCGGGCGAAGTGGAGCTACGGAACGTGCTCAGACTCCTGCGCCACGTCTTCATCTGCTGCAACGAGCGGCCCGCGGACGATCCGCGCGGCTGCTGCCTGGCGCGCGGGGCCGACGCCGTCCGCGACGCCTTCAAGCGCGAGCTGGCGCAGCGCGGCCTGCGCACGCAGATGCGCGCGACGCGCTGCGGCTGCCTCGACCACTGCGAGCAGGGCGTCACCGTCGTCGTCTATCCCGAGCAGGTCTGGTACGGCCATGTGACGCCAAGCGACGTCCCCGAGATCATCGAGCGGCACCTCCTCGCCGGCGAACCCGTCGAGCGCCTGCGCATCGACCGCGACCACCCAGGAGCCGCAGCGCCCTGAGCCAATTTGCCACGGCTCGTTGAGCCGCGCCGGCGTCCCACTGCTCTGTGCCGCAGTGTGCCGAAGCGATCCACCGTTTCTCGGACCCCGACCCCAGCCACGAGCCGCCGCGCGCCGGGGTTTTGCATGCTCCATTGGCGAAGCGACGCATCCCTCCCGGAACGGACGAGCGCATGCGCAGGCCATGGCCAATCGAAGCAACGCCGCGGGGATCAGATCTCGGCGACGACTGCGCCGCAACGCAGGCGGCGCCGCACGCCCCGCTCGCGTTCCGAACCGTCAACCCCGAACTCGCGATCGCTCCGCCACCGTCGCCGCTGGTTGCTTATCTCCGCCAGGTGGACCCGCTGGCGATGGCGTCCGCGGTATGCGGGCTGACGGCGTTCGTGCCGATCCTGTCGCAGCTTGCCGGCCTGGTGTTGGGGGTGGCCGGCCTGGTGCGAATCCGATGCGCTCGGCGGCGGGGCCTGCGACGGCTGGGCATCGGGTGGGCCGTGACCGGGCTGATCTCCAGCGGCGCGGCCCTGGCGGTTTGGGCGCTGCTCGCGGCCGCCTTCCTCGCAGCCAGTCTGCCCTTTCGCGACGTCGGAACCGCGCTTTCGCGCTAGTGCGTGGCTCGCGTGACATCGAGTCCCTGGCCCGATGGCCCCGTTTTCTTCTCCACGCCCGGAGGGCGCGCGAAACCTGGCGCGTCCACCCTCCGGGCGAAGAGAGAAAACTGGGAGAAGGGCACGTTTCCCCGGGGTTGAAACACCTGGCTACGACCACCCGCACTCCGGGCGTCGGGGCGTCTGGGCGGCGTGCCGGGTGGCACCGTTGCCACCTGTCCCGCCACATGCCACGCTTCAGCCGCTCTACAGCCGCGGCAGCCGCGCTACATCTTCGCCAGCAGCTCGGCGATTCGCTCCGCCGCCCGGCCGTCCCATTTCTCGGGCACGCGCGGCTCGCCCAGGGGCGTCTTGCGACAGCGCTCATACGCGGCGACGATGCGCTGCGGGTCGGTCCCGACGAGCGTGTTCGTGCCGCTGGTCAGCGTCACGGGCCGCTCCGTGTTCTCGCGCAGCGTCAGGCACCACACGCCGAGGATGGTCGTTTCTTCCTGGATGCCGCCGGAATCGGTCAGGACGACGGCGGCGTCGGCCATGAGCCGGAGGAACTCGAGGTATCCAAGCGGCTCGACGAGTCGCAGGCCGCGCAGGGCGTCGAGGCGCGGCTGGAGACCGAGGCGTGCGAGGTTGGCGCGCGTGCGCGGGTGAATGGGAAAGACGACTTGCAGGTCGGCGGAGATGCGCTCCAAGGCGTCGAGCAGCCGGCCGAACACGAGCGGATCATCGACGTTGCTCGGCCGGTGCAGGGTCAGCACGTTGTAGCCGCGCGGCGCGAGGCCCAGCGCGTCCAGCACGCGCGTGCGCCGGGCGTGCTCGAGGCTGAAGCGCAGCGTGTCGATCATGACGTTTCCGACGAAGTGCACGCGCTCGGCGGCAACGCCCTCGCGCCGCAGGTTCTCGAGGCCGCTGGGCTCGCTGACCAGCAGCAGGTCGCTGATGGCGTCGGTGAGCAGGCGGTTGATCTCCTCGGGCATGCCGCGGTCAAAGCTGCGCAGGCCGGCCTCGACGTGGGCGACGCGCACGCCCAGCTTGGTTGCGACCAGGGCGCAGGCGATCGTGCTGTTGACGTCCCCGACGACGAGGACCCAGTCGGGCCGGTGCTGCTGCACGACCGGCTCGAAGCGGGACATGATCTGCGCCGTCTGCTGCGCGTGGCTGCCCGAGCCGACTTCAAGATTGAGATCGGGCTCGGGAATCCCAAGCTGGCGGAAGAACACCTCCGACATGTTCGCGTCATAGTGCTGGCCCGTGTGCACGATCAGCGGCACGATGTTCGGGTGACCGCGGTAGGCGCGCATCAGCGGCGCGATCTTCATGAAATTCGGCCGCGCGCCGCAGATGTTGATGATCCGGGGCATGCCGCCTTATATCGGCTGCCGACCCGCGCGGCCAGCAACCGCCGCGCACGCGACCGCGCACCCCGACCGCGCGCCGCGGCCGCACACCCCCAAAAAAGCGGCGACGGCCGCGAACCCGTCTCTGGGTCCGCGGCCGACGCGTCAGTCGCAAAGGCTCCGCCAGGAGCGCCTACGGGCAGTTGATGCCGAAGTTCGACAGCAGCAGCCCCAGGTCGCCCTGGCCAATGTTGTTGTTCCCGTCGAGGTCGGCGCAGGCATCGTAACCGGGTTCGCCGGCGTTCTTGCCGAACGCCCCGAGCAGAACACCCAGGTCGCCCTGGCCCACCACGCCGTTGCCGTCGATGTCGCCGATACACGGCAGCCGCGCCCAGACGTTCTGGCCGCGCACCTCGCCGCCCGGGAACGCCGTCGAGTGGATGTTCGTGTATGTCAGCCCGGCGCGGATATTGTCCTCCTGCGCCGCCGCGTACGCCCACGTCCCCAACTTGCGCGCCGCGGGCGCCGCCAGGCCGAAGAGCACACCCGCGTTCGCGCCCGGAGGCGCGAAGCCGTGGAAGTGCGCCGCGGTCTCGCTGGCGACATTGTGCCGGATGTCGAACGTCAGGCGGTCGCCCGCCTCATCGAGCACGAGGAACTGCACGCCCGCCGCTCCGCTCGCGTTCGGCGGAACTTCCTGGGTGCCGTCCATCGGGATGAGGTTGGGCGTAATCTGCCCGCGGATTTCGCCGCCGGGGAAGTTTGCCGAGTGGATGTTCACGTACGTCATGCCGCGCAGGATCGCCTTCTCGTCGGCCTCGTTGTAAACGGCGACGCCGACCTTCGGCGACCCGGCCGGCAGGCCGAACATCACTCCCGCGTTCACGCCGTGCGGCGCGAGGCCGTGGATGTGCGCCGCGGTCTCAGCCGCCCCCAGCCCGCCGAAGGCAATGTAGTAGCGGATGGTGTTCGTGTCGGTATTGACGGTGAACAGTCCAAAGCCGCGGCCGGCGGTGGGCACAGGCGGGACTTCCTGGTTGCCGTCGAGGTCGGCGACCATCGTAACGATCTGCCCGCGGATTTCACCTCCCGGGAAGTTCGCCGTGTGAACGTTGACGTAGGTGCGGCCGTTGAGGATGTCCTGCTCGGCCGCCTCCGGGTAGTTCCAGACGCCGGTCTTGACGTTGCCGAGGGGCAGGCCGACGAGGACGCCAGCGTTGACCCCGGGGTCGGCCGGTCCGTGGATGTGGGCGGCGGTTTCGGCGGCGCTGAGGCCGCTGTAGACGATGTAGTATGTCAGCGTGTTGGCCTGAGTGTCGATGAAGAACCGGCCGGCGCCAAAGCCGGCCGAGGCGTTCGGTGGCACCTCCTGCGTACCGTTCAGGAGTGCGACCATCTGGTAGCGGCATGTGGCCAAGGCCGGTTGGATTCCGCCGATGGCCGTTGCAGCCACGATCGTGAGACTGAGACAGAGATTCCTTGAGCGCATGACTTTCCCTCTTGAGAAGCTGCGGCCTTCGAATACGAAGACCCGACTAAGACACACGCGCCGCGACCGCGCAGCATTCGCGCGGAGGCGTCGCGCCGGCTCGTTACACAGCGAACGGGACGCTCTGAAGCAGAGTCCCTGATTACCCGAAAACCGCTGAACCAGCCTAGCCGAAGGGGCCGCCGCCGGTCAACGAAAAACGCACGCCGCGTGCCATTCTGCATGGAACCTGTTACTAGTAAGAGAGTTACATCCGGACGCGGCCGCGGGGAACCTCGGAGCGCCGCGCGGGTGTCACGGCACACGCCCTGGCAAACCGTTGTTCAACCCCCCCGCCGGCTCCTGCCGATTTTATCGGGAAGCCTACACCCCGGCCGGCCCGGCGTGGACGCCAGACGCCGCCGACCGCTTCTCAGGAGGAACGCGCGATGCGCAAAGCGATGATCGTGGCCGGCTGCGCTGCACTGCTGTGCCCGGGATGCAGCGAACCCGCCAAGCGGCTGAACGCCCCGCCCCACGGCACCCCCTACGACGTCAGCGACCTCCAAGCGCCGATGGTCTACATGACCGACAACGCCCTGCTGGCCGACATGAGCGTCAGCGACGTGCACTTCCTGCCGCACCGGCCGCAGCTCAGCGGCCTCGGCGAGGAGCGCGTGGCCCGGTTGATCTCGCTGGTGCAGGCCTACGGCGGCACGATCCGCCTGAGCAGCGACCTGGACGACTCCGATCTGCTCGCGGCGCGCGGCGACACGGTCCGGCGCCGGCTGGAGGACGCGGGGCTTGACGCCTCAGCCGAGTCGTTCCGCGAGGACCTGCCGGGGGGGCGCGGGATGAGCGCGGCGGAAGTGGTGCTGATCAAGGTGAACGAGGGGACGTACGCACCCAGGAAGAAGACCGGCTCCACGTCGGCAGCCGGGACGACCTCGGGGACGACGGGCGCGCCCAGCAAGCCATAACTCAACAGGAGTGACGTTGTGAAAAGCTGCATGAACCGCGCGCTGCGGCTCAGCGTGCTGCTGACCGCGGCCGGCGTGCTCGGCTGCCAGCAGACCCAGACCGAGACCAACGCACCCGGCGCGCTGCCGGCCCGCGCCCGCGGAGAAACGCCGAGGCTCAACGCGACCACGATCTTCGCTCACGCGCATCTCATGGAGCGTCAGGGCGAGTTCGCCAGGGCCGCCGTCCAGTACCGCAGCGCGCTCCAGGACTTGCCGGACTTCGTGGCCGCGCGCAACCGGCTGGGCATCACGCTCAACAAGCTCGGCCGCCACAGCGAAGCGACGCAGGAATTCCTGATCATCCTCGACAAGAACCCGAACCTCGCCTACGTCCACAACAACCTGGGCTTCAGCTATTACCTCGAGGGCAACTACCCGGCGGCGCACACGGCCTTCAGCCGGGCGCTCGAGCTGCGGCCCGATTTTCCGCGAGCCCGGATGAACCGCGGCGTGGCGCTGGCCAAGATGGGGCGCTTTGCCGAGGCGCTCGAAGACTTCCAGTCGGCCTGCACCGAGGCCGACGCGTACTTCAATCTGGCGATGATCCAGAGCGAGGCCACGCTGTACGCCGACGCCGCCCGCTCGCTCGAGCTGGCCCTGCGCGTCAACCCGAAACTCGAAGTCGCCCGCGTTCAGCTCCGCGAAGTCGCCCGTCTGGCCGCTCAGCAGGAGCGCGAGATGCAGCAACGCGCCATGCAGGACGCCGCCTTCGCCGCGGCCGGCGCCAACGCCGGCGCCTCCACCGCCCAGGCGCCCACGATGATCATCGGCGACGACGCGCCGACGACCGGCCACGCCGAGCCCACCGTGGCCATCGACGGTGACGCGACGGGCGAGATCCGGCCGGGCGACATCACGCCGCCGGCCAGCCACGCTCCGCCGGACCGTTTCACGACGGCCACGGGCGCGACCACCGCGCCGATCGGCATGCCGATGCCGTTCCTGTTCCCGGACTACCTGGCGGCATTCCCGTCGAGCGAGAATGCGCCGGGCATCAACGACTCGTCGCGCCCCACGCGCGTGCTGGGCGCGACAGCGACTTCGGGCGCCACCGGCGTGGGCGCCCGCAACGATTTCGGCCTGATGGGCGTTGAGATCGTCAACCTGCCCGACGCCTGCATCGCCGAGCTGGACTTCTACGGCGCGATCGACGAGCAGGGCTACCCGGTCTCACCGCATCACCTGAGCGGAGCCGCGGCGAGCCAGTTCCCTGTGCTGATGCAGCGTTTCGTGCAGGCGCTGGTTGACTGCCCGGACGAGGCGGATGCGCGCTGGTCCGATGTGCAGCGCTTCCTCGCCGATACCGCCGCCGCCGCCGAGCCTCGCGAGCCGAGCGAGAATTCGGCGCCGCCCAGGAATCCGTGACGGGGCTCCTCGGAGGCCAACAAGCGATCGCGCGCTGAAATGCAGAATCGCCTTCGGCGCCGCACCGTGGCCCGGAGGCGATTGTCCTTTTGCTGCCCAGGTTCTGGCCCATTCGGCCGTCAGACGGCCAAGGCCGGGTCCGTCACGCCCTCCCCGACCGCGCGCCCGCCCACCAGGTTCGCGTAGGCCGCTGAGTACTGCTCCACCATCCGCTGGCGGCTGAAGACGGCGTAGGCCTGAAGGCGCGCCAGGGCCGCCTGCTGCCGGGAACGCTCGGCCATCTCGATCGCGTTGACGATCCGCCGCGCCGCGTCACGCGGGTCCGCGGGCCGGCACAGCCAGGCGCTCGCGCCGTGCGCGAGCAGCTCGGTGACCGCGGGCACGGCCGAGGCGACGATCGGCCGCTCCGCCGCCATCGCCCACGCCACGGCCGCGGTCGACGTGTCCCCGATCGGCAGGAAGAGGGCCAGGTCCGCCGCGCGCAGCAACTGGGGCAGACCCAGCGCATCGCCTGTGAAGCACATCATGTGCTCATGCCGGCAGGCGCGCGCAAGGTGGCGCAGGCCGTCGGTCTCGCGCCCGTTGCCGGGAATGACCAGGCGGACTCCGGCGACAACCTTCTGCGCGAGCATCGCCGACCACGCCGCGTGAAAACCCGCGCGCCGGCCCAATGGCGGCAGCGCGAGCACCAGCACGTTGTCCGGCGCAGCGCCGAGGGCCGCGCGGACGCGAGAAGCGTCTTCACGCAGAAGCGCAAAATCGACGCTGTCGCGGATCAGCGCGATGCTCGACAGCGGCGCGCCGCCCTCCAGCATCCGCCGCATCGCCCGCGCCGTCGGACAGACGAACGACGGCGGCGCCGCCCGGGGCTCCGATGTGAACCAGCGCGCCAGACGCTCGCCGGCCCGCGGAAACTCGCAGTCGATCAGCACCGGCGCAGCGGCATCGTGTCCGATCGTCATCGCCCAGCCGCAGGCGCCCGGCGACCACGCGTGCACGACAACGGGGCACGCCTGCTGCGCGGCCCGCCGGAAGACCGAGCGCACGTCGCGACCCCACGCGCGCCACGGCCGCGCCGAAACGCGCAGCATCGACCCGGGCCACGGGCCGCCCGGCGGCGGCCCGCCACGCGCGAGGGCGGATTGCAGCGTGGCGGCACCCGCGCCCATCAGCGCACGGCAGACGTCGCCGCGCAACGGCGGCGTGTCGGGTCCGAGGACGTGCAGCACGTGAAGCTCGGGCTGGTTGCGGCCGGTCAACGTGAGCGCTCCGTGCGCCGCGCCCTTGTCACCTGCTCGCGTGTCGCGGCTCGTGGGCATGCTCAGGGCTTCGCCGGGGCCGTCGGCCGCAACCGCCCGCGCCAAACGACGCCGCAGAGCGCCAGCAGCAACCACCCGGCCATCAGCGTCATTCCGCCGTAGGGCGTGACAAGCGCGGCGGAACGGTTGCCGGTGATGCCCATGTAGTACAGCGAGCCGCAGAAGAGGATGATCCCGGCGACGAACGCGGCGCCAGCCAGGTGCACGAGCCAGGAGCGCACGCGCGCGGCGAGCCAGGCGACCAGGAACAGGGCCAGCGTGTGATAGAACTGGTACGCGACGCCGACGTTGAACCGTCCGCGCAGCTCATCGGACAGCGACCAGTGCGCGCCGATCGCCCCGGCGGCCACCGAGACGAGCCCGCTCAACGCCGTCAGCACGAACCACATGCCGGCCATCGTCGGGGAGGCGCTCGTCGCGCGTCAAGCGCCATGGGCCGTGCTCGCGCTCGGGCCGCAGCGCGCTTCCGAGACGCTGCGAGAGTTCGTGCGCAAGAGCGCCGCCGAGCCGGAGGACTCCGCGCGGCGCGCCCTGACCGCCGGCACCCCTGGCCTGCTATAATCCGGCCCGGCTGCCGCGCCGAGGTGCAGAAAGGCGCCGGCGCCGCAACCTGATCGGCGCCGCAGGTGCGCCGTCCGCGGCAAGGCGCATGGAATCAGGGCAGACACCGCTGGGATTGATCGCCGGCGAGGGGCAACTGCCCCTGCTCGTGGCGCGCGGGGCGCGGGCGACGGGCCGGCGCGTCGTGGTCGTGGCGCTGCGCGGCTGCGCCGACCCCGGACTGGCGGCGGCAGCGGACGTGCTGCGCTGGCGCGGGATTGCGCAGCTCGGCCGCTGGATTCGCGTCTTGCGCCGGTCGGGATGCCGCGAGGTGGTGATGGCCGGCCGCGTGCGCAAGAGCCGCATGTTCGGCGGTCCGCGCTGGCTGCAATGGTTGCAGTACCTGCCCGACCTGACGAGTATTCGCGTCTGGTACTTCGCGGCGCGCGACAAGCGCAACGACGCGCTGCTGGGCGCCGTGGCCGAGGAGATGCAGCGCCGAGGTCTGACCCTGATCGACTCGACCCGCTACATACCCGATTCGCTCGCAGCCGAGGGCGTTCTGACGCCGCAGGCCCCGCCGCCGCGCGTGCTCGACGACGCGCGTTTCGCCTGGCCACTGCTCAAGCAGGTGGCGGGGCTGGACATCGGGCAGTCGATGGCGGTGAAGGAGCGCGAGGTGATCGCGGTAGAGGCGATCGAAGGCACCGACGCGCTGATCGAGCGTGCCGGGCGGCTGTGCCCGCAGGGCGGGTGGACGCTGGTGAAGGTCGCGAAGCCGAACCAGGACCTGCGTTTCGACGTGCCGACCGTGGGGCCGCAAACGATCGAGAACCTGGCCCGCGCGGGCGCCGCGGCGCTGGTGATCGAAGCCGGCCGGACGATCATGCTGGAGCGCGAGCGGCTGCTGGCCGAGGCCGCCCGCTGCCGCATCGCCGTCGTGGGCATGCGCGACGCCGCAGCGGCTGACGGTGTGCCGCCTGACCGCGCGCCGTGAGGCCGGCGCCGCTGGCACGGATCGCGGTGCCGGGGCGTCACTCGCTGCGCAACGCCGCCAGCACGTCGAGCCGCGCCGCGCGCAGCGCCGGGAAGAAAGCCCCCGCCGCCCCGACGACCGCCACGCTCGCGAGCGCCACGACGACGACCATGGGCGTCATGTGGATTTCGAACGCCAGGGCGGTGAACGACGTGGCGGTGAACATGTCCTTGGTGTTGCCCGCCAGTTGCAGCCACGCGTAGCACGCACCGCAACCGATCAGGCCGCCCGCGAGGGCCAGCAGCACCGCCTCGCTGACGAAGCCGGTCAGGATGTGATGCCGGCGATAGCCGATCGTGCGCAGCATGGCGATCTCGCGCGTGCGCCCGGCGACAGTGCCGTAGAGCGTGTTCGCGACGGCGAAGACGGCCGCGAGCGACATGACCGCGACGAGCGCCGAGCAGACGAACTGGTAGGCCCGCACGATCCCGGCCTGCGACGCCCAGTACTCCGACTCGCGCACCGCGTTGAGCTGGATCGCCGGCCCGGCGATCTGCGCGATGACGTCGCCGACGTCGGCGCCGGGCCGCAGGCGCAGGGCGGCCGACGAATAGCCGGACCGGTTGTACGCGCTCTGCATCGACGGCAGGTACATCCAGATTTCGCTCTCGAGCGGGCCGCCGTCGGCGCTGAAGTGCCCGACAACCTTGTACTCGCGGTTCTCGCCCTGGCCGAGGCGGATCGAGTCGCCGACGCGCAGGCCGGCGAACTGTTGGGCGGCTTTTCGGCCGGCGATGACCTCGGGCGAGCCGGTCGAGAAGCCCCGCCCGAGCAGCCGTACGTTGGAGTGCACGTTCAGGGCGACAGTCGGTGACGCCGCGCAGCGCCACGTTGACGAGCAGCCCGTTCGGGTCGCCGGCGCGCGGCAGCTGCGTCTGCCAGTAGAGCTCCGGACTGATGAGCGCGGCGCCGGCGGCGTCGCGCTGGGCGGCGTCGAGCTGGGCGAGGCGGTTGAACTCCTCGGGCGTGATGTAGCTGTTGGTTTCCGACGTGGTTCCGCGGCGGAGCACGATCAGTTTCAGCGGGTCGCTGGCCACGGCGAGCGAGGCGTTCAGCGCCGACATGAACGCCAGCAGCCACGCGAACGTCGCCACCACCGCCGCCAGCACGAGCACCGTCAACGTCGTCGTGGTGCGCCGCACGAGCAGGTTGCGCCAGTGATAGTTGAACGGCAGGGCCATCGTGCTCCTTCGCGGCAATGCGACTACGCCACCCGCCGCAGCGCATCCACCGTCCGCAGCCGCAGCGCCTGCACCGATGGCACGGCGCCGGCGACGACGCCGACACCGGCGGCGATCAGCAGCGAGACGGCGACGGCGATCGGGGAGATGGAGAGGGAGGCAATCGGCAGGAACCCCATGTGGGCCAGCGGCGCCACCGACAGCGCCGCCCACGTCGCCAGCACGCCGGAACCGGCCCCGAGCGCGGCGAGCAGGACACTCTCGGCGAGCACCAGCCGGCCGACGCGCAGGCTGCTGAAGCCGATGGCCTTGAGCACGGCGAGCTCGCGCGTGCGTTCGCGGAAGTTCATCATCATGGTGTTGCCGCCGACCAGCGCGATGATGAACACGACCACGGCCGCCATCGTCTGCATCAGCCCCGGGATGTCGCCGGCGGCCTGCACGAACTGCGCACCGAAGGCGTTCTCGTCCAGGCACTTGGTCTCGTTGGGCGTATGACGGAAGTGCTCGTCGATCTGCCGCTGAAGCGACTCCATCGCCGCCCGGCTGGTGCAGCGGACCCAGAACACGTTGCAGCCCGGCCGGTCGAAGCCCGCCGTGCGCCGCGCCTCCTCGAAGTAGTCGCGCCGCAGGTAGAACGAGTTCGTCTCGCCCGGCCGCGAGATCAGCTTGACGATCACGAACTCCAGCAGCAGGTATGGCGGAACCGTGCTCTCAAGCGTGATGCGCTGCCCGAGTCGCCAGCCGTATCGCTGCGCCAGGCTGCTGCCCACCACGCACGCGCGCCGATCCTTCTCCCACGCCTCGCACTCGGCGCCGGTCCAGCCCCACTCGGCGTACATCTCGGCGAACGTGTCGTGATCGACGCCCAGGCTCTGGGTCTCGTTCTGCGTGTCCGGCACCCTGCCGCCGAACCAGAGCATGCCGCAGACCGTCGAGAGCCGCTGGCGCTCCGGGTCGAGGGCCTCGATCTCGGCGCGAACGCGCTCGGGCAGCTCGTTGACCAGCGCGATGCGGCTCTGCACGACGAGCCGCAGCTCGCGCGCGTTCAGCGCGTTGACCTCCATCAGCGCCAGCACCAGCGAGATGGCCGCGACGAACACGCCCATCGGCAGCGCGAAAGCCAGCATCGTCAGCCCGGTTCGCAGCGGGTTGCGGCGGAGATTCTGAAGCAGCATGTACCTGAGCGTCACGCCGTTCTGCATCCTTGCGGCTGACCGGCCTGGCCCTTGCGGAGGCCGCCGCGCCTCACCGGGTCTTCAACTCGAAGCGCAGGTAATCCGACCGGCGCACCTTCGGAGCCGCATCGTCTCCCGCCTGCGCCGGAGAGCCCGCCGCGCCGGCGCCGGCGGCGGCGGCGCCGTCTCCGAGGTAGAAGCTCACCTCCAGCGCGCGGCGCTGCGGGTAGTAGAGCGCGTGCCAGAGCGTGCGATGCCCCGCAGCCGGCGCAGGCGGCGGAGGGGCCTGGGCCGCGATGCACGCGCTGTTCGCGAGGATCGCCTCGCGGGAGAACTTGCCGGCGTGGGCGGCGATCCGGGCGCGCACGCGATCGTAGCGCTCGCAGGGCGGATCCGCGCCGTCATGCGGCGCGGACCGTTGGGATTGGCGGTGCAGGAGCGCGTTGGTTGCGATCTGCGGACGGCCATCGCCCTCGAAGACATGGCCGAAGTGCATGCTGACGTCGTTCTCCCACACAAGCGATTTGCCGTTGCGGTCGGCGATCAGGTAATGGCACGGGATCGCGCTGTAGTAGAGGCGCGCCTCCAGCAGGATGCTGCGCGCCTGCTCGACGGTCGCGCAGTTCTCCAGGATGTACCGCCCGATCTCCAGCACGTCGAACCCGGCCTGCGGTCCCGGCGCGGGGCGCGGCGCATCGGGCGCCAGGTCGTCGGCCAGCAGCGCGATGCTCAGCCCTTCCGAGTTGATCCCGTCAACCACGCCCCCCAGCAGGTCGAACGCGCAGACCGACAGCGACGCGTAGCCCTGGTTCGGGTAGAGCTCCAGCACGTACGGCTGCGCGCACACGGCGGCCTCGCCGGGTGCGGGTATGCGCCCCTCGAACGTCCCCGTCGTGAAATCGAAATTGCGGCTCAGTACGCCCTGGCCGTCCTCGGTCGTATGCGGCGGATAGTACACCACCGAGCAGCCCGGCTTGCCGAAGCCATAATAGAGGTTGAAGAACATGCTGGCGTCGTCGCGCAAGTCGGCGCCGAAGTGCGCCGCCACGCCGCGCATCCGCTCCACCTGTCCCGGGTAGTAGCGCGTCAGGTAGTTGCGCTTCGCCCGCGTGCGCCAGCGGTCGGGCGACGGTTCGACCGCTACGCCGTGCCGCGTCGCCGCGATCTCGGCGAGCTTGCGGCCGATCTCGAAGTTCGACCCGCGCAGCACGAGGTGCCGCACCTGCATGAAGTCCTGCGGTCCGCCCGCGACCAGGCGCTCGCTCGCCTGGAACGAGCCGCCGCGCCCGCCCGCCGGAGGGCGGTCCGCGGGGGCGCCGCCGTGGGCCTGCGCGGCGGCGGCCGGGGCGAAGGCCGATGCCAGCAGCAGCGCTCCTGCAAGACTCTCGACACACCTCATCATCTGGCGCACTCCGCGGCGGCTCACGGCCATTCTACGCGCGGGCGCCGGTGACGCCCAAGGCCTGCGCGGGTCATGCCGTCGCGTGCGCCGGCGCTCGGGCCGGCGCCGCCGAGCTCAGGCGGCCAATCTGCATCCCGTAGAACGAGCGCCAGACGAAGAAGACCGACACGAGCAGGAAGACGATCGCCAGCGCGGCGGTGAGCGGCGAGTGGGCGTAGCCGCCTGCGGCGGTTGGCGACTTGAGGCTGACGGCCAGCTCGACGGCCAGAAGGCCGAAGAGCGTGGTGAACTTGATCACCGGGTTCATGGCGACGCTGCTCGTGTCCTTGAAGGGGTCGCCGACGGTGTCGCCGACGACGGTGGCGTCGTGCAGCGGCGTGCCTTTCTTCTTCAGCTCGACTTCGACGATCTTCTTGGCGTTGTCCCAGGCGCCGCCGGCGTTGGCCATGAAGATGGCCTGGAACAGGCCGAACAGGGCGATGGAGATCAGGTAGCCGATGAAGTAGAAGGGCTCGGCGAAGGCGAAGGCGAGCGTGCCGAAGAAGACGCCGAGGAAGATGTTGAACATGCCCTTCTGAGCGTACTCGGTGCAGATGGTGACGACCCTGCGGCTGTCCTCGACGCTGGCCTTGGAGGTGCCCTCGAGGCGGATGTTGGCCTTGATGAACTCGACCGCGCGATAGGCCCCCGTGGTGACGGCCTGCGTGCTGGCGCCGGTGAACCAGTAGATCATCGCGCCCCCGGTGATCAGCCCGAGCAGGAAGGGCGGGTGCAGCAGCGACAGGAACTCCTTGCCGTGCTGGAGGCCGCCGGTGAGGGCCACGATGATCGAGAAGATCATGGTGGTGGCGCCGACGACGGCGGTGCCGATGAGCACGGGCTTGGCGGTGGCCTTGAAGGTGTTGCCGGCGCCGTCGTTCTCTTCGAGGAAGTGCTTGGCCCTCTCGAAATTGACGTTGAAGCCGAACTCCTTGCTGATCTGGCCCTCGATGCCCGGGATCTGCTCGATCGTGGACAGCTCGTAGACGCTCTGGGCGTTGTCGGTGACCGGGCCGTAGGAATCGACGGCGATCGTCACCGGACCCATCGACAGGAAGCCGAACGCGACCAACCCGAACGCGAAGACCGCCGGCGCGAGCATGATGCGGTCGAAGCCGAGCGTGCTGACGAAATAGGCGCTGCCCATCAGGAAGATAATCGCCATTCCCAGCCAGTAGGCGCTGAAGTTGCCCGCGACGAAGCCGGAAAGGATGTTCAGCGACGAGCCGCCCTCGCTCGACGAGGTGACGACCTCGCGCACGTGGTGCGAGTTCGTCGAGGTGAACACCTTGACCAGCTCCGGGATGATCGCCCCCGCCAGCGTGCCGCAGGTGATGATCGTCGCCAGCTTCCACCACAGCCCCGTGTCACCATAGATGTCCGGAATCAGGATCCACGACACCAGGTAGGTCAGCGCGATCGACACAAACGACGTCAGCCACACCAGCGACGTCAGCGGCGTCTCGAAGTTCATCTCGTCGGCCTGCTCGTAGCGGCCGCGCGCCTGCCACTCGTTGATCTGGTACGACACGCCGCTGGCGATCACCATGATGATGCGCATCACGAACAGCCACACCAGCATCTGCACCTGGAGCGTCCCCACCGCCGAAGCCGCCGCCGCGAGCTGCTCCGCCGTCGCGGTCGCCGCCGTCAGACCCTGCCCGGCCAGGATCGCCGCCGGCGAGATCGCCAGCATCACGAACACGATCAGCGCCACGCCCGTCACGCCGTAGGTCTCGAACCCGTCCGCCGAGGGCCCGACCGAGTCGCCGGCGTTGTCGCCGACGCAGTCGGCGATGACGCCCGGATTGCGGGCGTCGTCTTCCTTGATCTTGAAGACGATCTTCATCAGGTCCGAGCCGATGTCGGCGATCTTGGTGAAGATGCCGCCGGCGATACGCAGGGCCGCGGCGCCCAGCGACTCACCGATGGCGAAGCCGATCAGGCAGGCGCCCGCCACGGCGCCCGGCAGCACCAGCAGAATGAACAGCATGATCAGCAGCTCGACGCTGATGAGCATCATGCCGATCGACATGCCCGCCTTGAGCGGGATCGAGTAGCATGGAAAGGGCTTGCCCTTCAGGCTCGCGAACGCGGTGCGGCTGTTGGCCAGCGTGTTGACGCGGATGCCGAACCAGGCGACGCCGTAGCTGCCCGCCATGCCGATGAGGGCGAAGAGGATGATCATGGCGACGCGGTCCCAGCCGAAACCGGTGGTGTGCGCGCCGGTGGCCGGATCGGTCGTGTGCGCGAGGAACTTGAAGTAGACGACGACCACGGCCCCGATGAACACGAACAGGATCAGCAGGAACTTGCCCTGCTGGATCAGGTAGGCCTTGCAGGTCTCGTAGATCAGCTCCGACACCTCGCGCATCGACTGGTGCACCGGCAGTCCCTTGAGCTGCGCATACGTCACCAAGCCGAACAGCAACCCCAGCGCCGAGATCACGAACCCCACCAGCAGCAGCGTGCGCCCTCCGATGCCGCCCACGAACGTGACCGTGTTCAGATTGGGCAGCACCAGGTTCGCCTCGCCCCCCTGAGGAGCGCGATCCTGTGTCGAATGCGCCGCCGCCACGTGCCCCTCATTCTGCGCCGCGGGCGCAGCCGTCAGTCCACTCGCATACGACCAGGCCAGGCCGAGCGCGGCGAGGGCGATGCCCCAGCCCAGCCACTTGCGAAACGATGAGTCGGATCCTTTCACAGAACTGCTCCTGGATTCACGTGTTATGGGTCGTGAGACAGCGGTCGCACCACGCGTTCCCCGAGCGCCTTCCGGGGCCGACGGCGTGTCTCCCGCCGGGTCGCCCAGTCTACGCCCAAGCCGTCAGACCGACAAGCAAGCGGCTGGCCCCCCGGCCTGCCTCGGACCGCCCGAGGATCCGGCCCCGAGGCCGGAACCGGACGGTCGGGCGTAGTACAATCCGTTACGCCTCGCGACCTTCGAGGGAGCCATGAGCACACAGGCTGTCCCGCTGCGGACGCTGCTCGCCGATAACACGGCCCCGGCGGCGGACGAGCTGATCCGACACGAGCCGGGGGGCGTCGTCCGCTGCCTGGCCTGCGGACACCGCTGCAAGGTGCTGCCGGGGCGCAACGGCGTCTGCCAGGTGCGATTCAACCGCGACGGCGAGCTGCGCGTGCCGTTCGGCTACGTGGCGGGGCTGGCGGTCGATCCGATCGAGAAGAAGCCCTTCTATCATGCCTACCCCGGCAGCCGGGCGCTGTCGTTCGGTATGCTGGGGTGCGACTATCACTGCGGCTACTGCCAGAACTGGGTGACGAGCCAGTCGCTGCGGGATGACAGTGCCCTGGCGCAGCCGCAGTTCGTCGACGCGGAACGCATCGTGCGCCTGGCGATCGAGCACGAGTGCCGCGTCGTGACCAGCACCTACAACGAGCCGCTGATCACCAGCGAATGGGCCATCGAGATCTTCAGGCTCGCGCGCCGGGCCGGCCTGGTCTGCTCCTACGTCTCAAATGGCAACGGCACGCCTCAGGTGCTCGAGTACATCCGCCCCTACGTCGACCTTTACAAGGTCGATCTGAAGGCCTTCCGCGACAAGACGTACCGCGACCTCGGCGGCGTGCTCCAGAACACGCTCGACACGATCCGCCGGCTGCGGCAGATGGATTTCTGGGTCGAGATCGTCACGCTGCTCGTGCCCGGCCTCAACGATACTGATTCGGAAATCCGCGAGCTCGCCGAGTTCGTGGCGGGGGTCTCGCCCGACATCCCCTGGCACGTCACCGCCTTCCATCCCGACTACAAGATGTCCGACACCGACGGAACACCGGTGGACACCCTGCTGCGGGCGGCCCAGATCGGGCGCGAAAGCGGACTGCGCTTCGTCTACCCGGGCAACTGCCACGGCCTCGTCGGCGACGCCGAGAACACCCGCTGCCCGACTTGCGGCGAACTCCTCGTCGAGCGTCGCGGCTTCTCGGTACGGGAAGTGAGAATCGTCGGCGGCGCCTGCCCGGCGTGCCGCACGGTGGTCCCGGGCGTTTGGGGCGTGTAAGGCCGCGCAGGGCGCCCGGAATGGCGCCCGTCGCCGGGGGACACGTGTCGTCCCACCCGAGCCAAGTGCAAGCGCGGGGACCCCACAATGGGCGGTGAGGGACTCGAACCCCCGACCCTCTCGGTGTAAGCGAGATGCTCTGGCCAACTGAGCTAACCGCCCGGCTGGCGGGGGCCATGGTCCGACGCCCCCGGCCGGTGCTTTGCGTTTTACAACACGCCGGCCTGGGCGGCAAATGCTGCCGGGCGGTCCAGACAAGGCCGCGGGCAAACGCCGATCCAAGGCGAGTTGCGGAGTTTCAGCGGGCTCGCCGGGTTTTTTTAGCGGAGATTTGAATCGCCGATTCCGGGCTGCCTACGATTAGTAGGAGAAGGGCCACGGTCCGCCGTTGCACCTCTCTGACCTGCTTATCCCACGCACTTCCCGGCACGGCGTGTCCTGAGTCGCCGGGGGGTTCGAGAACATAGCTGTTCGGCGTCAAGCACGAGGCGTGCCCGCGCCGGACGGAAGGAAAGCGATCGGTTCGCTCGGTCTCGCGACTGACGCCGGGCTCCCCTGACATCCGGCTGGTGCTCGTCACCGGTCGGGGCGGCATGCGGGCTGAGTTGAACCGATCGTTTTCCTTCTTTCATCCCTCCGAAGCACGGTCCCGCCACCCAACCGACAATGCACGAAGGCCGCGCGATCCCGGGTCGCACCTGCGGGGTCGGGCGCATCGCCAGGCTCGCAATCGCCTTGGCGGGACCAGGCTGTGCCGTCTTTCCAATCCGCGTCAAATAATGACGGGAGGCGCCCGAAATCCCCCGGTGGTGGGCCGCTGCGGCCCGCGAACGCGTCTTTCCGGGAAAGCTCCCGCGGAGTTACGCCATGAACCAGGCGCCAGCAGTCATCGTGAAAAAGGGCGGCTTCCTCGCGGCTATCGCTTCAGGCTTCTTCGGCCTGCTGACCGTCAGTGTCATCTGCGTGACGTGCATCGTCGGCTACGGCATGGTCCTGGCCGACCGGCACCTCGTCCGTGTCGTCACGTCACTGCCCGAGCTTTGGGACTCCCTGCCTCCGGTCATCTCGGACGCGCTGCGCGACCGCCGGGCGCTCGACTATCGCGGCCAGGTCGACGTGGTCGTCCGCTGCGTCGAGGCCGCGGGCCGCAGTGGCGAGCGGCGGACGGTGATCGAGGTCGCGAACCGCGGCAACGAGGTCATCTCGCTGCTCTCGCTGCGCGTCACGCTGTGCGACGCGGACGACATTCCGCGCGACGAGTTCGTGACGTACGTCGCGACCCCCTTCGCCGTGCCGGACGAGCGCGAGTTCCGCGGGCCGCTGCTGCCGGGCGAGACGCGGCGGATCGCGCGGCTCGTGGCGCCGGATCGCGCGCTCGCGGCGTCTTTCGAGATCACGGACCTGCGCGTGTCGAAAGCCGCCGAGCGCTCGCCGGACGCGAAGTCACCGTCGGCCACGGTCGCCGGCGGTTAGGCCGCGGGCCAGGCGTTCAGGCTGATAGGCTGTGCCACACTTTTCAGAAGCCCGGGCACGCACCAGGCCCGGCCTCCCGACCGCCAAGACGCACTTGCCGGCGTGACGCGCGGCGCACGCCGCGGCACGCGCACAGGGCAATCGCCCTGCGTGGGGCGGGCTGCTATAGTATTCGGTTCGGCTCGCAGTCGGCGTGAGCGGTGCGTGCGGGAGGACGAGCGACATGACGGGAGCGTTCGCCGCGGGCGACACGGACATATTGCGTGACGCTGTCAGCGCCTCGGCGGTGTTCTGGCAGCGAGCGCGGCGCAGCAGCGGGAAGCTGCTGCTTGGGGCGGGGTTGTGGGTCGTGCTGGGGCTGCTGGGGGGCTTGGCGCTGCTGGCACCGAGCTGGCTGTCCCTCGACGTCCTGGCGGTGCTGATCTCGATCCTGACCGTCGTCTGCGTGATCTACAGCGGGTACATCGCCTACAAGTTCCTGCCTGGGCGCAACGACCGCGTCGTTCTGACCCTGCGGGCGTGGGTGCGCCGCGAGGTGGACGGGCTCGATGAGCGGGTGCGGGCGTTTTCGGACGATGAGCTGCGCGGCAAGCGGCGCGAATTCGAGCAGCGGCTGCGCGACGGGGCGTCGCTCGACGACATCCGCGCCGAGGCCTACGCCTGCGTCCGCGAGGCCAGCCGCCGGGCGCGCAGCCACCGCCAGTTCGAGTGCCAGCTCATCGGCGGGCGCGTGATCGAGAACTGCAACATCGCGGAGATGCGCACCGGCGAAGGCAAGACCATCGTGTGCTACATGGCCAACTACATGAAGGTGCTGCAAGGCCTGAAGGTGCACATGGTGACGGTGAACGACTACCTGGTGAAGCGCGACGCGGATTTCTGCCGGCCCATCTTCGAGCTGCTGGGCGTGACGGTGGGCCACATCTCCGCCGACATGCCCACGTGGGGCGAGGGGGTGGAGGTGCGGCGGGCGGCGTACGCGTGCGACATCACGTACGGGACGAACAGCGAGTTCGGCTTCGACTACCTGCGCGACAACATGAAGACGAGCGTGCGCGACCAGGTTCAGGGGCGGCAGGACTTCGTGGTGGTCGACGAGGTGGACAGCATCCTGATCGACGAGGCCCGCACGCCGCTGATCATCTCGGGCCCCGCGCACGACGACATTGGCAACTACCGGGTGGCGGACAACATCGCGCGCTCGCTGGTGGCCAAGCAGGAGGCGGCCGTCCGCGAGATGAAGTCGCGCATCGACCAGGTCGAGGCGGAGGCGCCCGCGGACCTGAAGAAGGAGGCCAAGTGGCGCTCGGGGATCAAGAAGTTCCGCGCCGACCCGCTGTGGCTGACGGGTGAGGAGGCGGAGCTGATCGGCCTGAAGCAGTACTTCGTGGTGGAGCTGGACCGCAAGAGCGCCCACATGACCGAGCACGGGGCCAAGGCCGCCCAGGCCGAGCTGGCGATCGGCACGTTCTACGACAGCAAGAACATGAACTGGCCCCACTACATCGACAACGCCCTCAAGGCCCACCTCGTCTACCAGCGCGACAAGGAGTACGTCGTCCAGGACGGCATCGTCATCATCGTCGACGAGTTCACCGGCCGGCTGATGCACGGTCGGCAGTGGTCCGACGGGCTGCACCAGGCCGTCGAGGCCAAGGAGCGCGTGCAGATCAAGCAGGAGTCGCAGACGCTGGCGACCATCACGCTCCAGAACCTCTTCAAGCTCTATCGCCAGATCGCCGGCATGACCGGCACGGCGATGACCGAAGCCGACGAGTTCATGAAGATCTACAAGCTCGAAGTCATCGCCATCCCCACCAACAGGGCGATCCGCCGCGTTGATTACAACGACAAGATCTACAAGTCCACCGCCAACAAGTACGACGCCATCGTCGAGGAGATCCGCTCGTACAGCCAGAAGGGCTACCCGGCCGACCCGTGGTCGATCTACGACATGCTCAAGCAGGCGCGGCGCTACCTCTCATCCAGCGAGCGGCGCGCCGCCGGGGCCGACGACGGTGACCCAACGAGCCAGTTGGCTGTGATCCAGCGCGGCCTGGACGCCTGGAAGGACGGCGAGGGCGACCCGCAGGAGCTCGAGAAGGCCTATCTGGAGCTGGTCGGCAACGATGTCGGCGGCCGGCCGGTGCTCGTCGGAACGACCAGCGTCGAGAACTCGGAGAAGCTCAGCGAGCTACTGATGCGGCGGCACGGCGTCGAGCACGAAGTGCTGAACGCCAAGAACCACGCCCGCGAGGCGGAGATCGTCGCCAAGGCCGGCCAGCAGCACGAGAACGTGCGCGGCAAGCAGAAGGCGATCCACGGCAACGTGACGATCGCGACGAACATGGCCGGCCGCGGCACCGACATCGTGCTGGGTCCGGGCGTGGCGAAGATCGGCGGGCTGCACGTGGTGGGCACGGAGCGGCACGAAAGCCGGCGCATCGACAACCAGCTTCGCGGCCGCTGCGGGCGCCAGGGCGACCCGGGCAGCTCGCGTTTCTTCCTGTCGCTGGAGGACGACCTGCTGAAGCTGTTCATGGGCGAGTGGATGCTGCGGATGCTGGCGCGTTACGCGATGGTCGAGGGCCTGCCGATCGAGAGCCGCCAGCTCACGCGGAACATCGAGGCGGCGCAGAAGAAGGTCGAGGAGCGGAACTTCGGCATCCGCAAGAACCTGCTCGAGTACGACGAGGTGATGGACTACCAGCGCAAGACCTTCTACCAGATGCGGCAGCGCGTCGTCGAGGGCCGCGACCTGCACCAGGTCATCTGGGAGATGATCGACCAGAGCGTCGCCGACGCGGTCGAGCGCTACTACGACCCGCAGTATCCCGCGATCTGCGCGTCGGAGTGGGTGGCGCAGAACCTGGGCGTGCAGATCGAGCCCGGCAAGCTCGACACGGTCGATCACGCCGCGCTGGTGGCTCAGGTGCGCGACCTCGGCGCCAACGAGATGCGCGGCCACGTGCAGCGCACCTTCGGCGAGTACGTCGACCGCGACGCCGACCCCGACGAGTGGGACCTTCGCGGCCTGGTGAGCTGGGCGGCGCAGTACGGCGTGACGCTCTCGCAGCGCGACGTGCGCGAGGGCGACCCGGACGAGCTGATGGAGCGCCTGACCGAGGCGGCGATCGAGAGAATCGAAAAAGGCGACCTGGCGCCCCTGGAGATCTACACCGACCCGCGCTTCGGCAAGACCCGGCTGATCGCCTGGGCCCAGGATAAGTTCGGCGTCTCGGTGCCCGTCTCGGAGCTGGAGAACGCCGGCCGCGAGGAGGCCATCCAGATCTTCGAGAAGCACATGCGGGCCGCCTACCACAAGCGCGAGATCGAGTATCCGGTCGCGGCGCTGCTGGATTACGCGGTCAAGCGCGGCGGCAGCAACCGCAACGAGGTGTACAACATCATCGCCCGGGTGGTGAACCGCACCTACCGGCTCGACTGGACCTACGAGACGCTCGACGGCAAGGAGCCCCAGCAGATCTTCGACGAGCTGCGCCGGCTCAACGAAGACTACCTCGCCAACGGCAAGCTCGATCACGAGATCGACGCGGCCCTGCGCGAGCACCCGGGCGAGCGGATCGTCGACTGGGCCCGGCAGCGCTTCGGCCGCATGCTCGACGAGCGCCCGCTCGATCTCCAGGCCGACGTGCGCGAGCAGCTCCGCGTCTTCGGCTACGAGATGCTTCGCTCGCCCTTGCCGCAGGTCGAGCGCATGGTGCTGCTCAGCACCTACGACGCCGCCTGGAAGGACCACATGTACTCGATGGACCTGCTGCGGCACGGCATCGGCCTCCGCGGCTCCGCCGAGCGCGATCCGAAGATCGAGTACAAGCGCGAGGGCACGCGGCTCTTTCGCGAGATGATGAGCGCCGTGCGCGAGCGGGTCACCGACATGATCTTCAAGGTCGAGATCGCCATCGCCCCGACGGCCGCGCTGGCGGCGGACGAGGCCCCGCCCGCCACCCCCGCCGGCGGCCCCCAGCCCATGATGACCACCAGCAAGGCCGACGCCACCGGCGCCGGCTTCGCCACCGTCGCCGCCGATCGCGAGGCCGCCATGCAGCAGCAGGGCGAGGCCAAGCCGCAGACCTTCAAGCGCGAGATGCCGAAGGTCGGCCGCAACGACCCCTGCCCCTGCGGCTCCGGCAAAAAGTACAAGCAGTGTCACGGAAAAGCGACCTAGAGGACGCCTCTGTGAAAACGCTCGCCAGCGTGCACGCCGACACCCCCACCCACTGGGTCGGCGACGGCTTCCCCGTTCAATCGATCCTCTCCTATCATGAGCACGGCGCGCGCATCAGCCCGTTCCTCCTGCTCGACTACGCCGCGCCCGCCGAGTTCCCCGCGGCCGAGAAGCCCCGGGGCGTCGAGCGCCATCCGCATCGCGGCTTCGAGACCGTGACCGTCGTCTACCAGGGCCGGCTCGCCCATCGCGATTCCGCCGGCCACGCCGGCGTCATCGGCCCCGGCGACGTGCAGTGGATGACCGCCGCCGCCGGCGTCGTTCACGAGGAGTTTCACGAACAGGAGTTCACCCGCCGCGGCGGCGTGCTGGAAATGGTGCAGCTCTGGGTGAACCTGCCGGCGGCGCACAAGATGTCGCCGCCGAAGTACCAGACGCTGCTGGCACGGGACATCCCGATCGTCCCGGTCGCCGGCGCGCGCGGGCGCGTGCGGGTCATCGCCGGCGACTTCGAGGGCACCTCCGGCGCCGCGCAGACGTTCACGCCGGTCGATCTCTGGGACGTGCGCCTGCCCGCCGGCGCGACGGTCGTGCTGCCGGTTCGAGAGGGCTTCATGGCGGCGGTGCTGGTGCTGCGGGGCCAAGCCGGGCTTGGCGGGTCAGAGCGCCTCAGGGGCGGCGAACTGGCCTTGTTCGAGCGCGACGGCGCCGGCGTCGCAGTCGCGGCGACCGACGATTGCGGGCTGCTGCTGCTCGCGGGACAGCCGATCGACGAGCCGATCGTCGGGCGCGGACCGTTCGTGATGAACACCGCTGACGAGATCCAGCAGGCGATCCGGGACTTCCAGGCCGGACGGATGGGACGTCTCGACTGACGACGCTAAGCGCCCTCGGCGGCCCGACGCGGCGTCAGGCCGACAGGAGCTTCTCGGTCTGGGCGCACAGCTCTTTCACGTGCGCGACGCTGGCGTTGAACATCTCGCGCTCGCGGGCGTCGAGCTCGACCTCGATCACCCGCTCAACCCCGGCCGCCCCCAGGATGCACGGCACGCCCACGAAGTATCCGCCGACGCCGTACTCCTTGTCGCAGTAGACCGCGCAGGGCAGGACGCGCTTCTTGTCGCGGATGATCGACTCGACCATGGCGATGGTGGCGGCGGCGGGCGCGTAGTAGGCGCTGCCCGTCTTGAGCAGGCCGACGATCTCGGCGCCGCCGTTGCGGGCGCGCTGCACGATATCGTCGAGGCGGCCGGCTGGGATGAGCTGGGTAACGGGGATGCCGCTGATGGTGGTGTAGCGAACGAGCGGCACCATGTCGTCGCCGTGTCCGCCCATGAGCAGGGCGCTGACGTCCTCGACGCTGCACCCGGCCTCGGTGGCGATGAAGGACTTGTAGCGGGCGACGTCGAGCACGCCGGCCTGGCCCATGACGCGCTGCGGCGGAAGACCGGAGACCTTCGAGGCGACGTAGACCATGGCGTCGAGCGGGTTGGAAACCACGACCAGGATCGCGTCCGGGCTGACCTCGACGACCTTCTGCGTCACCTCCGCGACGATCTGCACGTTCTTGGCCAGCAGGTCGTCGCGGCTCATGCCCGGCTTGCGCGCCAGTCCCGACGTGATCACGACCACGTCGCTGCCGGCGGTCTCCTCGTAGCCGTTCGTGCCGATGATCCGGCAATCGAAGTCCTCGACCGGCGAGGCCTGGAACAGGTCGAGCGCCTTGCCCTGCGGCAGGCCCTCGACGATGTCCACCAGGACGATGTCGCCCAGCTCCTTGCCCGCCGCCCAGTGCGCACAGGTGGCGCCGACGTTGCCCGCACCGATGATGCTGATCTTCGCACGTCTCATGGATGGTTCCCCTGCGGGTCTGCACCGCGATGGCCTGCCGCCGCGCCGGCCGAGGCGCCTCGCGAGCAGCGTATCCTACCGCGGACCGGCTCGCGCGCGAACCCTCGCGAAGGCGCTGCCGGGCTTTCGATGGCGCGTTATGCTGCCGCTCGCCTGTTTGTTGCGGGGCTTCAGAGTCGACGGCGGCAAAGGCGGCCCGGTCGACAGGCGCCGACAAGGGAGGCATGCATGTCCAAGGACCGACTCTCTGACCAGGAACTGGCCGAGCGTGTCAAGCACGAGCACCAGGTGGTCGCCGAGCTGTCGCGCATCATCCGCGAGCATCTGGCGGTCGTGCCCGAGCAGAGCCGCGGCGCCTGGCTCGACGGCTTTCGGGCGGCCTTCGCGCGGTTGCGCACGCACTTGCAGGAAAGCCTCGCGGCCCGCGAGACCAACGGCTACCTCGAAGACGTCACGCAGCGCCGGCCCACGCTCTCCGGACAGGTCGAGCGCCTGCGGGCCGAGCACCCGCAACTGCTGCACATGGCCGCGCGCATCCACGACGAGCTCCAGAGCGTCACGCCCGAGCAGGGCCTGCTCCTCGGCGATCTCGCCGCGCGCACGCTGCGCTTCCTCGCCATAAACGGCCAGCACGACCAGCGCGAGAACATGATCACGCTCTTCGCGTGCAGCCAGGACATCGGCGCGGGCGACTGACGCCACGCCCGCGCGGTATCATCGCCGCCGACGGCGCCAACGAACCGCCGGCCTTCGCCAGAGGACCGTATGCCAGCTCCACGCGTCTGCATTCTCCGCGTTGCCGGCACCAACTGCGACGTCGAAACCCAGTACGCCTGGGAGCTCGCCGGCGCCCACGCCGAGCGCATCCACATCCGCCGCCTGATCGAGCGCCCGGCGCTGCTCGACGCCTGCGCGGCCCTGACGCTCCCCGGGGGATTCAGCTACGGCGACGACATCTCCGCCGGCCGCATCTTCGCCGCCCAGGTGCAGCGCCACCTGCTCGACGCCGTGGTGGGCTTCATCGACCGCGGCGGGCTGGTGCTGGGCGTCTGCAACGGGTTCCAGGTGCTGGTGAAGACGGGATTGCTGCCGTTTCCGGGAGAGACGGGCGGGCCGCGGCGCTGCTCGGTGACGTACAACCAGCCGCGCGGCTTCCAGGACCGCTGGGTGACGCTCGCCGCCGGCGACCACGAATGCGCGTTTCTCGAGCCCGGGCGGCGCTACGAGTTGCCGATCGCCCACGGCGAGGGGCGCGTCGTGTTCAGCGACGAGCCCGCGCTGCGGCGCGTGACCGACGCCGGGCTCGACGTCCTGCGCTACGTTCCTTCCGAGGCCGTGCCGAGCGACGAGCCATTCAATCCCAACGGCAGCCAGGCCGATGTCGCCGGCCTTTGCGACCCGACCGGCCGCGTCTTCGGACTCATGCCCCACCCCGAGCGTTTCGTCGTCGCCACCCAGCACCCGCGCTGGACGGCGCGCGGCGGCGACGCGCGGTCCGACGGGCTGGCGATCTTCCGCCGGGCGGTGGCGTGCATGGCGCCGGGACGGGCCCTCGCGACGACGTCAGAGTAGAAGCGCCTGTTCTTGGGTCAGCCTGGCCGGGGAACCGACCTCCGGCCGGGTCTTCCCGGTCATCCGGTTTCAGGCCTCGATATCGAGGGCGTCCGGCTCGGCGCCAGCGTCGGAAGACGGCTGCCCGGACTCGTCCTCCGGGCCGGTGCGCGAGCGCCCCGGTCCGCCGCCGCGCCCTTCGGCGTCGGCGTTGACGCTGCTGTCCTTGTCGTCGTTCTCAATGACGTTGTGCAGGCTGTCGGAGAAGGAGCCGCGCTCGGCCTGGCGCGCCTGCTCGACGGCGTCGCGCGCGCTTTTCTCGCCGGCGCGGGCTTGCGCACCATGGCTCTGGAGGATCGAGCCAAGCCAGTTTGGAGGGATCATGGACATCGCCGCTATCCACAGTGTGCCAAACGCCGCGCGGGCACTGCGGCCGGCCGGCCAAGGCGGCGCGGCGGGCCGCGATGATCGGACCTCAGGCGGGCAGGTCGGCCCCGGGCGCGAGGTCGAGCTCGGCCTCGCGGCTGCGCAGTGCATTGCGCAGGCGCTCGATGATGGCGGAGTGCATCTGGCTGACGCGTGACTCGGACAAGTCGAGCGTCAGTCCGATCTCCTTCATGGTCATCTGCTCATAGTAGTAGAGCACGATGATCAGCCGCTCGGCGCGGCTGAGGCCGCGCGTCACCAGGTCGCGCAGGTCGCGGCGCTGAGTCTCGGCCACCGGGTCGCGACTGCGGTCGTCGCGCAGGACGTCGACCTCGGTGCGCTCGCGGTTCGAGTCGCCGTCGGAGACCGTCTGCGACAAGGAAACCAGCGAAACCGCGGCGGCGTCGCGCAGCAGCTTCTCCATCTGGCCGGGTCCGAGGTTCAGCCGGCGGGCGATCTCGTCCTCGCTGGGCGTCCGGCCCAGCTCGATCTCCAGGGCCCGGATCGCCTGGTTGAGCTTGTGCGCCCGATGGCGCACCAGGCGCGGCACCCAGTCCATGCTGCGCAGCTCGTCGAGAATCGCCCCGCGGATGCGCGGCGCGCAGTACGTCTCGAACTTCACGCCCCGCTCGAGGTCGAACGCGTCGATCGCATCCACCAGCCCGAACGTTCCCGCGCTCATCAGGTCATCGACGTCGACCTCGTCCGGCAGCTTCGCCCCGATCCGCTGCGCCGTCAGCCGCACCAGGTACAGGTAGTGCTCCACGAGCCGGTTACGAATCTCCTCGCTTCCCGTGGCGCGATACTCGCGCCAGGCGGCGTCCAGCGACTCGGCGTCGGGGAACGTACGCACGTGCGGCTCGCGTGTCACCCGCCGAACCCGCGCCCTGCCGTGGTGGCTTCTGTTCATTGCTTCACTGTGCCTCCGACGGTCCGCCGCCCGGCCCCGCCTCGAACTTGCCGACCACATCCGCCGGCTCATGGGCTTCGATCGTGCCGGCCCAGCGCGTCCGCACGAAGTCGCGCAGGACCAGCCGGGCCGACCAACCCGCGAATTGCCCCACCACGAATCCCACCCCCATCGCCAGCATCGCCCGCTGGAGCACGGTCGCCGGCGCGTTCCCTGCGTGCAGCCCCACCACCACCGCCACCGCGAACGACAGCAACCCGACTTGTGCGGCGACGCGGGACACCATCCTTTCCCCTATCGGCGGGGGCCGGGCGTCGGCTTGCAGGCGGGATAACCGTGAGGAAAAACTGGCCGGAAGTCGGAGACGATCCGCTCCGATAAATGCCGGGCGGGCTGGTTCCGCGTGGCGCGAGAGCCGCTGGTGCCCGGCTGGCGCGAGGTGCCTCTCGAACTTCTTTTCTACACGAACAGGCTCGCCACCTGCCGCCACACTCCCGCCACCAGCGGATCGCGCCGCGACGAGGCGATCATGGTCGCCAGCCGCTCGACCGGCTGATCGCCCTTCTGCGGCGCGTCGCGCGTCCCGGCGGGAGGCAGGATCGTCGCGCCCACCGCGTCGATCTCCAGGAAGCGCCGGGCCGCCGACGCCAGCCGCTGGGCGATCCGATCGGCGCGAGCCGGGTCGGCGAGGGGCCTGACGGCGACGGCCAGCGGCGGGCGGGCGCCGCGCGCCGCGACGCTCTTCAGGACGCCGAACGCGTCCGCGGCGGAGAGCGCATCATCGGCGCACACGGCGACGATGAGCCGGGCGTGGCGCGCCAGTCGCGCAGCGGCGCCGGTGATTCCCGGACCTGGGTCGCAAAGACGAATGACGCTGGGCGGGAGCTGCGCGGCCCGCCGCTCGCAGACCACGGGGATGCGGGGCCTGCTCGCGGCGGCGTATTCTCGCGCCGAACGGCCCGGGGCCGGGGCGGCATCCTCGTCAAGAATGACGACGGCGATCCGGCGTCGCGCAAGAACCGCCGCCACCGAGACGACAAGGCTCGACGCACCGACACCCGCTGCGCCGCCGAGGAACAGCACGTTGCATGGGCGAGGGCCGCTGGACATGATCGGCGTCCGGGTGCATGAAAAGCGAATCGCAAGACGCGAGTCGTCAGCACGGGCCGGTCGGCTCGAACTACATACCTGATAACACTAGCTCGCTGATGCGGCTTCCGCAAGCCTCGCTGAGATCGGCCGGAATGCGCTGTCCGTCGGCCAGGTAGGACAACGGGCGCCCCAGCTCGCGGATGACGTGCAGCAGCGTGCCCATCCCCACGGCCTCGTCCAGCCGCGTCAGGATGACCCGCTGAACTCCCAGCCGCTCGAAGCGCTGAAAGGCGCGACGCTGCGCCACGCGATCAGCCGACGCCGGCAGCACCAGGTGCACCTCGCAGCCCGGCAGCGACGCCAGCAGCGACGCCAGCCGCTGCATCCGCAATTCGTCGCGCGGACCGACGCCGGGCGTGTCGATCAGCGTCACCTGGCAGTCGGCCAGCGTCCGCGCGGCGAGGCGCATCTGCGCCGCGGTCCGCGCCTCGACAAACGGGACCTGGAGCAACGCCGCATAGCGCCGCAGCGGCTCGCTGCACGCCAGCCGCTGGTTGTCCAGCGACAGCAGGCCCACGCGGGCCTTTTGCCGCAGCCGGAGCTGCGCCGCCAGCTTTCCGATCGTGCTCGATTTGCCCCCGCCCGGCGGGCCAACCAGCGCGACGCGCCGCGCCTCTGATCCGTCGAGCCGCACGCCGCCCCCGATCGGGACCATCCGTGCGATCGCCTCGCACAACGCCGCCCGCAACGCCGCAGCGTCGGCCTTCCGGCCGGCGGCGCTTGCCGCGTGCCGCAGCAGCTCGGCGGCTAGCTCGGCCGCCACGTCGCGCTGCGTCAGCTCCACGAAGAGCGCGTGCCGGGCCGGATCGACCGGCTCCGCCGCGGGCACGCGCGCGGCAGGCGCGGCCGCGGCGGTCTCCGGCCGAGGCCGGCAAGGGGCCGGCGCGTGTTCGGCGGGCGGCGCGACGGCGGCCTGGATCTCGAAGCGCACGGCCCCGGGCGCGCCATCGCGCGGGGGGCGCTTGTGCGCCTCGAGAATGACGGCGTCCGGGCCGAGGGCGCGCTTCACCTGCGCCAGGGCTTCGGCCATCGACGCCGCTTCAAACGTGTGCACCTTCCAGCTCAAGGCTGATCACTCCATGGGCCTGGACGTCGATCCCGCGGACGACCTCGTTCAGGGCCAGCACCGGCGTGTGCGGCAGGACCGGCTCGATCAGCCGCCGCAGCCAGACGCGCACCTGCGGCGAGCAGAGGATGGCGATGGTCGCGGTGGTGGCGGTCGCGGCCTGCTCGACCTGTTTGCGGACGGCGTTGGCGAGCTCGGCCTGGCGCGCCGGCGGAACGAGCAGGTTCGAGCCGTGATCGAGCCGCTGGATGTTCGCTTGCAGGTAGTCTTCGGTCGCCGGGTCGAGCGTGATGCAGTGGATGACGCCTTTGGGGTCCTTGTATTGCCCGCAGATGCTGCGCGCCAGGGCGTTGCGGGCGTACTCGGTGAGGATTTCGGCGTCTTTGGTGCGTGGCGCCCAGTCGCCGAGCGTCTCGACGATCGTCTCCAGGTCGCGGATCGAGACGCGCTCGCGCAGCAGGTTCTGGAGCACTTTCTGCACCTCGCCCGCCTTCAGCAGCCCGGGGATGACCTCGTCGACGAGCGCCGGGTTGCGCTGCTTGAGCGTGTCGATCAGCTTCAGCGTCTCGCTGCGCGTCAGCAGGTCGGCCGCGTGGCGCCGGATCACCTCGGTCAGGTGCGTGGCCAGCACGCCCGTCGGCTCGACCACCGTGTAGTTGAGCTGCTCGGCGTGGCCGCGCTCGTCGGGGCCGATCCACCAGGCCTCCATGCCGAACGCCGGCTCCTTCGTCCGCAGTCCCGCGAGCGGACCGGCGGCGACGCCGGAGTCGATCGCCAGCAACTGGTCCGCCAGCACTTCGCCGCGGGCGATCTCCTGGCCGCGGAGGAGGACGGCGTATTGCTGCGGCTCGAGCTGGCTGTTGTCGCGGATGCGCACGGACGGCGCCACGAGGCCCATCTCGCTGGCGATCTGCTTGCGCAGCGAGCCGATGCGGTCGAGCAGGTCGCCGCCGCGGGCCTTGTCCACGAGCCGCACGAGGCCGAATCCGATCTGGAGCTCCAGCGCGTCGACGCCGAGGTGGCTCTCGGCCTTGTCGGGCCTGGCCTTCTCTCGGGCGCGGTCGTCGCGCGCGCGGCGCGCGTCGCGCTCCTGCTGCGCTCGCCGCAGGACCAGCGCGCCCACGGCGCAGCCGACCGCCATCAGCCCGAGCGGGGCTTTCGGCAGCGGCGTCGCGAGCATCACGACCAGGAACGCGGCGGCCATCAGCAGGGCCACGGGCTTGGCCAGGAGCTGGCCGAGCACTTCCTCGCCCATGTTCGTCTTGCCGGTGCTGCGGGTCACGAGCATGCCGGCGCCGATCGAGAGAATGAACGCCGGAATCTGCGCCGCCAGCCCGTCGCCGATCGTCAGCTTGGTGAAGACCTCGAGCGACTCCATCAGTCCCATGCCGTGCTCGACCATGCCGACGTACAGGCCGCCGAGCACGTTGACGAACGTGATCATCACGCCGGCGATCGCGTCGCCGCGCACGAACTTGCTGGCGCCGTCCATGGCGCCGAAGAAATCCGCCTCCGAGGCGATCTCCTCCCGCCGCCGCCGCGCCTCGGACTCGTCGATCAGGCCGGCGTTGAGGTCGGCGTCGATGGCCATCTGCTTGCCGGGCATGCCGTCGAGCGTGAAGCGCGCGGCGACCTCGGCGATGCGCGTGGCGCCCTTGGTGATGACCACGAACTGGATCACCATGATGATCAGGAAGATGATGACGCCGACCGCCAGCGAATTGCCCGCGACAAACACGCCGAAGGCCTCGACGACGTGCCCCGCCGCGCCCGTCCCGTCCTTGGCGTTGGTCAGGATCAGCCGCGTGGTCGCGATGTTCAGCACCAGCCGCAGCAGCGTCATCGCGAGCAGCAGCGACGGAAAGCTGGAGAACTCCAGCGGCGTGCGGATGTACATGACCGTGATCAGCACGACCACGGTCAGCAGGATGTTCGCCACCAGCAGCAGGTCGAGCAGCGGCGTCGGCAGGCGGATCAGGATGACGAAGATCAGCCCCGCCGCCGCCGCCGGGAACAGCAGTCCGCGGTGGCGCGCGATGAACTTCAGGATGGGGTTCTCGTCGAGCATTGCTGTTGATCGCCCCTAGACGGCGGCCCGCCTGAGCCGCTGCACGTACGCCAGCACTTCCGCCACGGCCCGGTAGAACTGCGGTGAGACCTCCTGGCCGACGTCGAGATTCGCGTAGAGCGCCCGCGCCAGCGGCGGGCGCTCGACGATCGGCACATCGTGCTGCTCGGCGATCTGGCGGATGCGCAAGGCCAGCCAGTCGCGGCCCTTCGCCACCACGCGCGGCGCGCTCATCGTCTCTTCGTCATATCGCAGGGCCACGGCGTACTCCGTCGGGTTCGTCACGATCACGCTGGCCTTGGGCACGTCCACCTGGAGCCGCTGCATGGCCAGCCGGGCCTGGAGCTGTCGCCGGCGCTGCTTGAGCAGCGGGTCGCCGTCCATGTTCTTCATCTCGTCGCGCACCTCCTGACGGGTCATGCGCAGGCTGCGCTCGACCTTCCAGCGCTGGATCAGCAGGTCGATCACGCCGACGATCAGCAGCACCACGCCCAGCCGCAGCGCCAGCGTCCAGGTGGCGCCGGCCCCGACGTACAGCACGCCCATCGCGCTGACGCCGGTCGCGGCGAGCAGGTGCGGCAGGTGCTCCCAGAGCGTGTGCCAGGCGATCACACCCACCAGCGCGATCTTCACCAGCCCCAGCCCCAGCCGCTGAACCGCGTCCATCGAGAACAGCCGCTTCACGCCGTTGGCCGGGTTCAGCGCGTCGAGCTTCGGCGTCAGGCGTTTCCAGACGAACGCGCCGCCCGTCTGCGCCAGGCCGACCACCAGCGACAGCACGAGGATCAGCAGCAGGAACGGCAGCACGAGCGCCGCCGCCATGCGCCCGGTCTCGCCCAGCCAGCTCGCCAGCCCGTCGAGCCGCACGTCGGAGGCGCGCTCGATGCCGCGGGTCAGCGTCAGCAGGCGTTCGAACATGCTGCGTCCCAGCGCCGCCAGCAGCAGCAGCCCGCCCAGCAGCGCCGCTGCCCCCGTCAGGTCGATGCTGCGCGGAATGTTGCCTTTCTCGCGGGCCTCCTGCCGGCGGCGCGGGGTCGGCTGCTCGGTTCTCTCGCCGGCGTCGTCAGGCATTCGCGTTCCCGGTTCTCATGCCGCACATTCCGAGCCTCCGCCGCGCCGTCAGTTCAGCAGCGACCGCGCCAGGTCCATCACCAGCTCCAGCCCGCCGACGAACGCCTCCATGCTGGCCGGCAGCGCCACCGCCGCCACCACGAACACGACCAGGCCTTTGAGCGAGAATCCCAGCACCGTGACGTTGAGCTGCGGCAGGACGCGCCCGATGAAGCCCAGCACCACGTTCACGAGAAACAGCGTGAGCAGCACCGGGGCCGCTACGCGCAGCGCCACCTCCCCGCCGGCGCGCAGGGCATCGAGAACCAGCCAGGCGCCGCGCTCGACCAGGTCCGGGCCGCTCAGCAAAGGGATGGTGGCAAAGCTGTCGAGACACGCCGCCAGCACGGCCCTGTGCCCGCCGACGATCATGAAGACCACCGCCCCGAGCTGCACGTAGACCATGCTGAGCACGTCCTGCTGCCCGCCGCTCGTCGGATCGACGATCTCGGCGAAGGCCAGGCCGGATTCCTGGGCGATGATCTGGCCGGCGAGCTCGAGCGCCAGGAAGCAGGCCCGCACGGCCAGCCCGAGCAGCGCTCCCAGCATCAGCTCGACGCCAAGCGCCAACGTCAGCTCCAGCGGCGCGGCCGGCGCCTGCTCGGGCAGGGCGACCAGCGGCATCACCATCGCCGCCAGGCCCAGCACCAGCAGCATGCGGACCTGCGGCGGGATCGACAGCGAGCCCAGCAGCGGCTGGAACATGATCATGCCGGCGAGGCGCGAGACGACCAGCAGCAGCAGCGGCAGGTTCAGATAGGCATTGAGCAGCTCGTATGGCATTCGGCCTCACCGTGCCCCTGAGCGTTCAGTACCCGCCGGAGAGCATCGTCCGGGCGTACGCGATAAGCTGATTCGCGACCCAGGGGACGAAGAACCCGGCGGCAGCGAACATCGCGACGATCTTCGGCACAAGCGCGAACGTCTGGTCCTGGATCTGCGTGACGGTCTGGATCAGGCTGATGAGCACGCCGACGATCACCCCCGCCGCCAGCACGGGTCCGGCGACCAGGAGGGCGGTCAGCAGCGCTTCGCGGCCGAGATCGAGTGCAACGGGGAGATCCACGTGTGCTCCATCGTCACGTTGTTACTTCGCGACCTTGTTACTTGTTACCTTCTTACTTTGTTACCTTGCGACCTTGTTACCTAGCTCACTCCTCACATCACCACGCTCGCCATCAGCGCCCCCGCCACCAGGTGCCAGCCGTCCGCCAGCACGAACAGCAGCAGCTTGAAGGGCAGCGAGATCAGCACCGGCGGGAGCATCATCATGCCCATGGCCACGAGGATCGTCGCAATGACCATGTCGATCACCAAGAACGGGAGATAGACGCGGAAGCCGATGACGAAGGCGGTCTTCAGCTCGCTCAGCAGGAACGCGGGCATCAGCGCCGTCAGGGGCACCTGCTCGCGCGTCAGCACGTCGGTCGGGGCGAGCGAGCGCTGCGCCGCGTACTCGTACATCATGTAGACGTCTTCTTCGTTGCCCGCCGCCTCGATCTGGTCGAACATGAAGCGCCGCATCTCCGCCGCGGCGCGGTCGATCGCCTCGAGCTGCGACGTCTGGCCTTTCAGGTACGGGTCGATCGCCTCGGCGTGGACGCGCTGCCAGCGTGGCGCCATCACCAGGATGGTCATGAACAGCGCCAGCGCCACCAGCACCTGCGTCGGCGGAAGCGTCTGCGTGCCCAGCGCCTGGCGCAGCAGCACCAGCACCACCAGCATGCGCACGAAGCAGGTCGTCATCAGCACGATGCTCGGCAGCACCGCCAGCACCGTCATCAGCACGAAGATCTGGAGCGTCGCGCTCAGCGCCTGCGGATCGCGCGCCGCCGGCAGCAGCCGGCTGACATCCGGTATGTAGAGCCCCTCCCCTGCCGCCGCGCCGCCGTCGGCTGCGCCGGCTGTCACGGCCGGCGGCGCCTGCTGCGGCGCGGCGCTGGCGCGGCCCGGCGCAACGACCGTCAGCAGCGCGACCGCTGCCACGGCCCATCGCCGGCCTGCTCCAGATTGGCTTCGGACATCCATGTCCCGGCACTCCATTGCCGAACGCGGTCGCTGCGGCTCCGCCGCACGAGGTTCGCGCGAATCATCACCGTCGGCCCCCCGCGCTTGGCCGGCAGGACCTACATTCTCTCCCGCAGCGCTCGCAGCCGCTCGGTCGCCGACTCCAGCGCGCCGCGCAGCGCGCTGATCCGGCCGCCATCCGCGGCGTCGGGCCGCGGCGGCTCGGTCGCCGCATCGACCAGGTCGCGCTCCGCGTCTTCAAGTCTGCTGCGAAACGCTTCGTGCTCGGCGGCGCTCGCGGCCCGCGCGGCGTCGCCGGCAAGGCGCGCCGCGAGCTCCGCGTCCTCGAACGCGTGCAAGGCCGACAGCCGATCGCCGCTCTGCCCCACCAGCACGAGCCGCGAACCCACGCGGAGCAGGTACACGACCTGCCGCGCGGATAGCGGCGCTCGGCTCACCACCTCGATCACGCCCGGGTGCCGCGCCCGCATCGCCGCGAGGCCGCCGCGCCCCGCCGCCCGGTAGCCCCAGGCCAGCAGCAGGATCAGCCCGACCACCGCCGCCAGCGACCCCAGCGTCCGCAGCCACGACACGCCGCCGCGGCCCGCTGCGCCCGTCTCGCGGCGAACCGTCTGGGCCGGCTCGGGCCGGCGGATCGGCGCAGCGTCGGGCGGGGCGGCCGTAGGGGGCGCAGCGCCGACGGCCGGCGAGGGCTCCGCGAGATCCGGCGCGGTCGCGGGCTCGACGCTCTCCCACGACTGTGCGAGCGCCGCGCTGGCGCGATCGAGCAGGTCCTTCAGTCCGGGCAGCTCCTCGGTTCGGTCGGGCGGCCGGACGTCATTCGGCGCAGCGTCGTCCTGGCGCGCGGGGCTGGGCAGCGCCGCGAGGCACACGGCCAGGATGTGCAACGCGCCGGCCACGAGGCCTCCGCATCACGTCAAGGGGCGCCGCTCAGCTCTCCGTTGCGAACTCGGGCACCGGACTGATGATCTCGTTGATGCGCACGCAGAAGTTATCGTTGAGCACCAACACCTCGCCGCGCGCCACGAGCCGGTCGTTGACCAGAATGTCGACGGGGTCGCCGGCGGAGCGGTTGAGCTCGACCACCGAGCCGACGCCCAGCCGCAGCACATCCTCGATGTACATTTCCGTGCGGCCAAGCTCGATCTTGACGTTCAGCTCGACGTCATCCAGCAACTCGATCGTCGCCAGCTTCTGCTCGCCGGCCGACACGCCCAGCTCCGGCTGCTCGAAGGGCCGCGGCTCACCGGTCGCCGACGGGGGCGTCCGGGCGCTGGCGGCGCCGGCCTGGGCGTCGTCGGGTGTGGAGGCGCCGCTATCGAGCACGGCATCGACCGCGGCCTTCATCTCGCCGGGAGTCATTCCGCTGATCGGGTCAACCGCGGCGTCGGGCGCCTGGCCCGCGTCGACGGACTGGGCGGCGTGGTCATTGGGTGTCGGCGTGGTGGCCATCGCGTTTCACGTCCTTGCGCAGCGCGAAGCGTCGCTATCCCTGTTGTCGCAGGCGCGCTCCTGGCGGCTCCGCCGCCGGGAATCACCGGCGCCCGCGTATCATCCCGCGCGGATCGGCACGCAACGCGGGATCAGCACGGCTTCGATCAGGTCCGAGTTGCCCGAGATCTCCGTCAGCACGCGTTCCACCTGGAAACGCAGCGTCCGCAGGTCGGGCTCGTTGAGGTACCGCGGGTCGAGGCGGCGGACGATGCCCGCGACGCTGTCCTGAATCTCGTTGAGCCGCGCGGCCTTGATCCGCTCCATCTCCTCCGCCAGGTGCGCGGGCACCTTCACCACGAGGTCCAGGTCGTAGATCCACGTCACGCCCTGGATGTTGTTCGGCACACGGAACTTCTGTAGCAGCGGAATCTCGACCGTCGGCGCCGTCACGGTCGGGTCCGGTCCCTCCGTCACGTGCTGCTCGCCGTGGCCGTAGCTCGGCTGCGGTCCGCCGCTGAACATCATGAACAGCCCGACAAACACGGCGGCCTCGACCACCGTCACCACCACGACGATCAGCGTCGTCTTTGGAAGCCGGACGCGCTTCGGCGCCGGCGCCGCCTGTTCCTGTGCCGCTGCCAAGTGTCGCCTTCCTTCCGATGCCGCCTGCTCGCGCTCGGCTCCCGCGCCAGACCCGCGCCGCCGGCGCGGTTGCCGTGGCCGCCGAGCCCCTCGGACGTAAGCTATCTGGTTATCGACGCGAGACGGCCACGCCTTATATCCCGGCGCCCGTTGTTTGCGCGGCACGCACGCGCAGGCCGTGCGCCCCCGATCCGCGGTAGCGCCCGCGACTCCCGGATTCACCGACCCCAATCACTCGGCCGCGTCTGCCCGGCGGTTCCAGGCCGCCTGCATTTCCGCCAGCTCCGCCCTGAGCGCTTCCATCTCCGCGCTCAGCCCCGCCAGCTTTGCGCGGTCCCGGGCTACTTCGGGGTCGCCGAAACGCTCCGTGAGCTCCGCCACCCGCGCCTCGTGCCGGATGATCTCGGCCTCCAGCTCCTCCAGCGTCAGCCTGTCGAAACGCGAACGCGGCTTGCGCGCGGCGGGCGCTCCGGCGGCGGGCCGCCTCGGCTCCGCCGGCCGGGCGGTCCGCGCCGCGGCCTCGCGCAGGAGGCGGGCGCGCTCCTCGTCGGCGGCGCGCTGGGCGAGAGACGCGCTGTAGTTGCCGTCGTAGACCTTGTGCGCACCGCTGCGCATCAGCAGGACGCGCGAGACGATGCGATCGAGGAAATAGCGGTCGTGGCTGACCGTGAGGACCGCGCCCGGGTAGTCCAGCAGCGCGCCCTCCAGCGCCTCGCGCGCGTCGATGTCCAGGTGGTTCGTCGGCTCGTCGAGGATCAGCAGCTCCGGCGCTCCCAGGATCAGCTTGACCAGCCGCAGCCGCGACTGCTCGCCGCCCGACAACACCGTCGTCGGCTTGAAGACCTCGTCGCCGCGGAAGCGGAAGCGCCCGAGCACGTTGCGGGCCGCGGCCTCGGTCAGGTCTGGCCGGGCGTGCATGATCTCCTGCACAACGCTGCGCGCCGGATCGAGGTCCACCGCTTCCTGCGCGCCATAGCCCATGGTCAGCGGCGCGGCGCGCTCCACCGCGCCCGCGTCCGGCATGATCTCGCCGACGATGATCCTGAGCAGCGTCGATTTTCCCGTCCCGTTCGGCCCGGTGATGCCCAGCCGCTGCCCGGCGCGCAGCTCGAAGCTCACGTCATCGAACAGCCGCAGCTCGCCGTACGCCTTGCTCACGCCGCGCACGCGCAGCAGCAGGCGGCCTTCGCGGACGTCGGCGTCGAAGCCGAGCTTCAGCCTGGCGCGCTCGCGCGGGCGCTCGAGCGTGAACTCGCCCGCGGCGATGCGGCGCTCGAGGCGTGTGCGGCGGCCCTTGGCCTCGTTGGTGCGCTGACCGGCGATGTGCCGGGCGATGAAGTCGCGCTCCTTGGCGATGAAAGCCTGGTCCTTCTCGTACTCGCGCTGCTGCGTCAGGCGGCGCAGCTCGCGGGCCTTGACATAGTTGCTGTAGTTGCCCGGGTACGACGTCAGCCGGCCGCCCTCGACCTCGACGATGCGATCCGCCACGCGGTCCAGCAGGTAGCGGTCGTGCGAGATGATCGCCGCTCCGCCCGGATGCTGCGTCTTCAGGAAGCCCTCCAGCCAGGCGACGGCGTCGATGTCGAGATGGTTCGTCGGCTCGTCCAGCAGCAGCAGCGAGCTGTCCTGGAGCAGGAGCTGCGCCAGCGCCGCCCGGCACTTCTGCCCGCCCGAAAGCGCCGCCACCGGCAGCTTGTACTGCTCTTTCGAGAAGCCCAGGCCCGTCAGGATCTCATCGAGCCGCTGCTCGAACGTGTACCCCCCGGCGGCGACGAACTGCATGTCCAGCTTGTCGTACTGCCGCAGCAGCTCCTCGTGCGAGGCCGGCCCCCCGCCCGCCGCTTGGCCGGCCGCGGCGCTGTCGGCGATCTGCTGCGAGAGCCCGGCCATGCGGCGTTCGAGGGCCAGCAGCTCGTCGAAGGCGGACATGACCTCGTCGTGGAGCGTGGCGGCGGAGTCGAGCTCGGGCTCCTGGGGCAGGTAGCCGACGCGCAGCCCGCGGGAGTGCGTCACGCTTCCGCTATCGGGCTCGAAACGCCGCAGCAGCAGGCGGAAGAGCGTCGTCTTGCCCGCGCCGTTGGGCCCGACGAGGCCGACGATCTCGCCGTCGTGCAGCTCCAGCGACACGCCGTCGAGCACGACGCGCCCGCCGAACTGCTTGGTGACGTTCTCGATTCTGGCGACGCCCATGCGGGCAGCAGGCTACACGCCAGGCGCGGGGCTGTCATCCGCGCTGCGCTGGCGCGGCGAAGGCGCCGTGGGCGCGAACAGGAGCACGAGGGCGCACGCCGCCAGCAATGCGCAGACCGCCAGCAACTGCGCGTGGCGGGCCCAGGATGCATGCGAGAGCGCGACACCCAGGCACCCGCACGGAATCGCCTCCCCCGACACCAGCGCGAACCCGTGAACCCCGGCGAACAGCAGCGACAGCAGCAGCAGGGCGAACGCGGCAAGCACCGGCGCCAGCCGCAACGCCAGCAGCAGGGCGATCGCCAGCTCCGCCGCCGGCACGCCGGCTTGCGCCCAAGGAACCAGTTCGGCCCGCGACAAGCCGAGCGCCGTCAGCATCTGGCCGAACGCCCCCCACAGGATCAGCTTGCCGCCCGCGGCCCAGGCCAGCAGCGCCGCGGCGGTCCACCGCGCCGCACACCTCAGCCTGTCCGCCCGTCGCGGGGCGCCTACGCCCGCGCCAAGGAGCGCCGTCTCCATACGTAGATTCCCGCAACGAGCGCGACGCCCGCGACCGCGCCGCCGGCGATGATGACCAGGGCGCGCCGGCGGTCCTTCAGGAGCGTCTTTGATTCCTCGCGCATGCGGGCCGCCTGCTGCACTCCGGCGATGTCATCCGCCCGCTCCTCGGGCATCCAGGTCTTCTCGAACTCGACGACGCCTGCGTGGTTGATCCGCCGCCCCACGAGCTTGATCTCGTCCATGAGCGTGATGCCGCGATCGGGCAGCCGCACCCGGAGCCGCTCCTTCGACAGCTCCGGCGCCGCCTCGACGCGCGTGGCGACGTAATGCCGCACCTGCCATTTCCCGGGCATGACGATGCCGCAGCGTTCGGCGATCACGGCTTCGCTGATGGCGAACGTGCCGCCGACGCGCACCGATTGCAGCGTGCGCAGCCTCATTTCCGCCGAGCCGGGGCCGTCCCGGCGGGCGAGGACCTCGAGGGGCATCAGGTCGCGCTGCTTGTCGAGCCGCACCGACAGGTCGTAATTCCGCACGTGGCCGCGCATCACGACTTCCGCGTCGTCTTCGCTCTCGACCGACAGCGCCCCTCGCCCGGCCAGGTGAAACAGGTCCTCCGGGAGATCGAAGGTCTGGAACACTTCCAGGGGCGTGAGCGTCGGCAACGGCCCGGTAAGGTTCGAGCGGGCGCGGTCGATCGTCGCATGCAACGTGCCGTCGGGTGAAGGCGAGGCGCGCGTGAGCACGCCATCCAACCAGCTTGCCTGCTCGCTGCCTCGGGGCGGCTTCACGAAATCGGCCTCGAGGCGGATGCTGTCCGGCCGCACGAACATGGCCTTGTACCGCTCGAAGACGAGCGGCTCACCCCAGTTCGCGGCATCCCACGGGTCGCGACGGTCGCTGAACTGGAACAGCCGCCATTCGAACTCGACCCGCAGCTTGTCCAGCGCGGCCGCCCTGCGTTGGAAGCGATCCAGAAAGTCGCCTTCGACGCCCAGCGCCGACGCCGCGCTGGCGCCGAGCGCGAAGACTGCGAGGGACACGCGTCCGAGGTTCTGGCCGGTCACGCGTCGGGAGCCTCCTGGATTCCGGCCCTGCGCCACGATGGTACGCACGGCGCGTTCACGGAGATACCAGGCACGTGGGAACGAAGCAACTGTCCTGCACATAGGAGATCGGGCCGGAGCAGAGCCCCATGACGTTCGGATCGTTCGGATCGCCGGTACAGTGACCGCTGTACTGTGGGCCGCACGCCTGGTTTCCCGTCGAATTGCAGCCGGTGCCGAAGTTCCGACACAGCGTGTAGAGCTGAGTCCCGCTATGACAGAACGTGCAGGCGCCGTTGCCGCTGCATGGGGAACTGGCTTGCTGGCAGGTGATCATCGGCGCGCAGCGTGCATTGGGAATGGTGAACGCAAACAACTGCGTACCAGCGGCCAGCAACGCGATGCCGGCTACGGCTCCGGCGGCGGCGACTCTGTTCATGGGCGTTCTCCTGTGCCGGGTTCTATTCAATCCCACCAGCGAGGCCCTGACCACAGCACGGCTTCGCTTTCCTTGACGTACAGCTTCACCGACGCGTGCCCGTCCGCGAACAGCGCGCCATAGGTCTCCGCGTGGTGCGGCCCCAGGCGATCGAGGAATAGGTTGTGAAACGGGGGGTCCCACGGCCGAAGCCAGCCGTGCACCAGCTCGTCCGAAAGGTCGCCGATCAGCGGCTCGGCGGCGTGGGCCATCGGGGCGCCCGGCTCCACGAGGTTCGTCTGCAAGTCGACGGCCAGCACGAGGCGCGAGGGCTCATGCCACCAGCGCGGGCCGACGTGATAAATCGTTCCCCGCGGCCGCGTTCGCGGCTTCTCGCCCGGGAGGAACTGCCGACGACGCTCATCCACCCCCAGGGCGCGGGCGTTTCCCAGGTACGGGACGCCTCCGGCGGGACAGTTCCAGATTGTTCCGATTCCGCCCGGCACGCGCGCCCAGACGCCCGTCTCAATGTCCCAGCCGAGGCGCGGCTCGCGGTCCCAATGAAAGTCGTGGCCCCAGACGGTGGGCGCCGCGCGCTCGCCATGAGACTGCACGAACCCGTGAATGAGCACGCCCATTTCGCGAAGGTTGCCGGCGCAGCGCGCAGACCGCGCACGCGCTACCGCGCCACGGACTCCTGGAATGACGATGGCGACGAGCAGCAGCACGAGGCTCGCCGCGACAAGAATCTCGATCAGCGTCCAGGCCCGCGACATGCCCGCAATCTCCGCGGCCAATCCGATCATCCGGCTTGAACGGCTTGAACGGCTTGAACGGCTTGAACGGCTTGAACGGCTTGAACGGCTTGAACGGCTTGAAGGCATCCTAGCGCAGGGCACGTGCCGTGTCAAGGGAATTCTCGACTTTCGATAACGGGCTTGCACCGCTCCGCGCCCTGATCCCGAGGCGCCGCGCGCCGAAGGCGGCGTTCCCCGTCCCGATCGACGGAGTTGCCGCCAAGGGCATTTCGTTGTCAGCAGGCCCATCCGCTCCCGGCGCGATGTCATGGGCCGCCGGCGGGGGCCGCCTTCGGAACGGCAGGCGCGTCCTGCGGCGTGCGCCGGGCTTCCGCAGCGGCGCGCTGGGCGCGCGTCGGCAGCTTGTCCAGCCGCGGCCTGAGCTGCGCATCGAAGATGCGCTGCAACGGCTCAAGAAGTCTGGCGCGGCGCTCGTTGAGCTGCTGCGCTCTGGCCGGTTGCACGTCTTTCGGCAGCTCTTGCAGGCCGAGGCCCTCGGCGTCAAGCGCCCTTAACTCCGACCGGCGCCGCTCGATGTATTCGCGGCCGCGCTCCTGGCACTCGTCGCAGATCGACCACGCCCTTTGCCTCTGCTCCTCGTCCAGGCGGTACGTTTCGATGAAACGCCGGGTGTAGGCCTCCCATTCGGATTCGAACGGGCGCAAGCCGGCGCCGCGCCGATTCGTTCCGTACCGCCGCATGTTCTCGATGGCGGCGCTCAGCGTTGCCGGCTCCAGGCCGGCCTGCTCTCGCGCCAGGCGCTGCGCGTTCGACGCTCTGATCCGCGCCATGGTTCTCTTGACTCCCGGTCCGGGAACAAGCGAGCCGTCGCGCACGCGGGCGACGTACTCGGCCGTATCAATCAGTCGGGCCCCATCCCAGAAGCGGACTTCCGCCTTCTGCGGGCTGCTGATCACCTGCACCTCTCGTCCCGGCTCGATGCCGATGAAGTCCGGTTCGAGCACCCCCGGGAGCTCCGGCCGATTCAGCTCGCCGCCCAGCACTTCGCACACCTTCACCGTCCGGGCCTGCCCACCCCGGACGACGACGTGCGCAACGCGCCTCGGAAACCACAATCCGTCGATGAGGCCCAATTCGACCTCGTGACGCGAGAGGAGGCCATCCGCGCCGCCGCTCTCAACTTCGCTGCGCACGACATTCCAGTTTCGGTCCGGGTCGATCCACCAGCGCAGCCGGATGTCACCCGTGACGGCTGTCACAACCTCGAGGCTCCCCTCCCGGCCCGCTGTGTACCGGAGCGGCGCGCCAAGCGCGCCGGCGGTACGTTCGAGGTCGTCAACCGAGCGGTTGTATACCGCAGGGTTCAAGGCCAGCTGCCTCAGGTCACATGCATCAAACAGCGCCATGTCCGGCGGAGTCAGCCGCGCCGCCGCCTCGGCATCACTGGCCTGCCAGACCTGACCGTCGATGTAGAGCGCATGCCGAGGTGCGAAGGTCCTCGGTGTGACATTCGGCCTGCCATCCTTCTGGCCCTCATCGATCACGCAGCCGTCGGCGTCCCCACGGTGGATCATAAGATACCGGTCGCCGGCTGCACGGAACGTAATGAAGTACGTTTCCGGCGCCTCCCCGGACGGCTCTGGGTAGCTCGTCAACTGGACCTCCAAATGGGCAGCGAAGAGGGCCTCCCGATAGCCAATCGCGCGCCGAAGCGCTTCCGGCCGATCGGAGGGGTCGCTCATGGCGGCCAGCGCGAGCAGCAGCCCGTTCAGCATTTGCAGTACTCCGTGTGTCAGGGCCGACGGCTGAACATCCCACGCCCCTCTGGTGGACGCCATCCCTCGTCGGACGTGTCGACTCGCGTAATCTCGCACTCTCCATCAAGCAGGACCGGGTTCCATTGCTCGTGCTCAGGGTCGGCGTAGCCTTTGCCGAATAGCTCGCAAGGATTGCTGATCGGATGGCAAGGCAGATGCGCATCCTGCTTCCGGCACGGCCGCTGGTAGTCACAATACTGCCACTCGTATCCGTAAGGAACACCGTTCGGGTCGTCCCAGAACTGCTTGACCAGTACGCACAGTGTCAGGCGTTCGGGACAGTTCGAAGTGATCCCGTGCCAGCACGTGCATGTCTCGACTCCGGGACACCATTCGCACCAGAAGTAGTTGTAGACGACCCCGCATAGCTGCGCCAAGGCAACGTGCGGAAGTGCGCTGACCAGCACCATGCCCAATAACGCGCGCATTGTTGTCTCCTCTCAACGGCTTGAACGGCTTGAACGGCTTGAGATGAATCTCTACGGCCGACACGGTGTCAAGAGCATTCCTCAGGCGCCGGCGCCCGGCTGCGCTCCCGGCTGCACGCGCCCGATACCATCTCCCCGTTCGACGCGGCCGGCCACAACCGGTATCGTCGCCGCCATGTCACACAGCCTCGATCGCCTCGCGCGCCGCTTTCGGCCGCGGCGCGTCCTGCTCGCCCTGCTCGTGTGCGGCGTGCTCTGGCGGCTCGCGCGTTTCGCCGTCGGCTTCCCCTTCTGGGGCGACGAGGCGTTCGTCGGCGTGAACTTCCTGGTGCGCGACTTCGCCGGCATGTTCCGTCCGCTCGAGTGGGGCCAGATCGTCCCGCTCGGCTCGCTCTGGGCCAACCTGGCCGTCGTGCGCGTGCTGGGCGTCAACGAGTGGTCCCTGCGGCTCGTCCAGACGGCCGCCTCACTCGCCACGCTGCTGCTGTTCTGGCGATTCGCCGTGCGCGTCGCGCCGCGCCGCGCGGCCGTGCTGGCCACGGGCATCTTCGCCGCGTCGTATTTCCTCGTGCGGCACGGGGCCGAGATCAAGCCCTACGCGACCGACGCGCTCGTCTCCCTGGCGCTGACGCTGCTCGGATGGGCGGTCTACACCCGCCCGCAGTCCGCGCCGCGCTGGACGGCGCTGGTCGTGTTCGCCGCCGCCGCCGTCTGGTGCTCATACCCGGCGGTGTTTGTCGCCGGCGCCGTGGGCATGCTGCTGGCGCTGGCGGCCATCCGCCCGGGTGCTCGCGCCGCCGCCCTCGCCTGGTGTGCGGCGTACGGCGTCGTGCTCGCCGCGAGCTTCGCGACGATGTACGCGGCGTTCGCCAGGCCGGCCGCCGAGGCCGCGGCGCGCATCGTCGACACCGGCATGTGGAAGCCGACCTTCCCGCCGCTGGAGGACCCGCTGCGGATTCCGCTGTGGCTCGTCGCCATGCACACCGGGCGCATGCTCGCGTACCCCGTCGGCGGCGAGGCGCCGGGCAGCGCCGGCACGCTGGCGCTGGTCATCGTCGGCGCCGCAGTGCTCGCGCTGCGCAACGCGCCCTTGCTGCTTCTGCTGCTCGGGCCGCTGCCCTTGGCGCTCGTGGCGGCGGCGCTGGAGAAGTACCCGTACGGCGGATCCGTGCGGACGATGATCTACATGGCGCCGGCGTTCTGCCTGCTGGCGGGGCTGGGCGCATGGTGGCTCATCCTGCGCGCCGCACGGCTGCTGAAGCGGCCCGCAGGCGCGGCGCGGCACGCCTTCAACGGGCTGGCGATCGTCCTGTGCGCCGGGATGCTCGCCGGCGCCGCGGCCGACGTGGCGCGACCGTACCAATCGCGCGTCGAGCGCGACGGGCGCGCCGCGATCGTCCGGCTCGCGCGCGATTCGCGCCCGGCGGACCGCTGGGTCGTCTTCAACGCCGTTACGCCCGTCGATTACGCGCCCTGGCTCGGCGATTGGCGCGGCACCGGCGGACAGTTCGTCTTCGACGTGGCCCGGCTCGCGCCTGTTCCGCTCGCCTGGGCGCCGCCGCCGGACGACATCGTCGTCGCCGGGGGCGGCCGCCTCTGGCTGCTGGCGTACCGCGGCGTGCGCGTCGAGTTTCCCGAAGCGCAGTTCGCGGCGTACTGCGCCGCGATCGAGCGGCGCTTCGAGCCGGCCGGCGAGCCGCGGCGAACGCTGCTGAAGCAGCGCGAAGGGCGCATCGAGGCGATCGACATCCAAGGCTACGTCCCGCGCGGCGTGCCCGCCGCGCCGCCGCCCTGAGACGGGCCGCCCCGTTCAGCGCCGCGCCCCTGGAACGCTCGCACCGGCCCTGTCGCGCGGCGCGGCTTTCGGGTAATAGACACCGCATGAAGCCGGACAGCGCATCGCGCGCCGCCGGTCGCCGCACGGCGGCCGGGGCCGCGGCTACAACCACCTACGCGTCATCGGGCGTCGATCTCGCCGCGGCCGACGAGATGGTCGACCGCATCGCGCCGCTGGTGCGGCGCACGTTTGGTCCGCGCGTACTGGGCGACCTGGGCGGCTTCGCCGGCGCCTTCCGGCTCGATTTCGACGAGCGGCTCTTTGCCCGCAATTACCGGTCGCCGGTGTTGGTGGCGTGCACGGACGGTGTCGGCAGCAAGGTGCTCGTCGCCGCGCACGCCGGCCGCTACGACACCGTGGGCATCGACCTGGTGGCGATGAGCGTCAACGATCTGCTGACGACCGGCGGCGAGCCGCTGTTCTTCCTCGATTACGTCGCCGTCAACAAGCTCGACCCGGCCCGGCTGGAGCAGATCGTCTCGGGGGTCGTCCGCGGGTGCGAGGAGGCCGGGTGCGCGCTGCTCGGCGGCGAGACCGCCGAGATGCCCGATCTCTACCAGCCGGGCCACTTCGACCTGGCGGGCTTCGCCGTCGGCGTCGTCGAGCGCCGCCGCATGATGAGCCCGCGACTTGTGCGGCCGGGCGATGAGCTGCTCGGGCTGGCGTCGTCCGGCGTGCATTCGAACGGCTACGCCCTGGTGCGGCGTCTGCTGCTGCGCGAGGCCGGACTCTCGTTGTCTGAGCGGCTACCCAGCCTGAACGAGACGTTGGCGGACGCGCTGCTTCGCCCGACGCGCATCTACGTCCGCCCCGTCCTCGACGCCCTGCGGCGTTATCGCGGCCGGCCGCGCATCACCGGCATGGCGCACATCACCGGCGGCGGGCTGCCCGGAAACCTGCCGCGCATGCTCCCCCCCGATTGCGACATCGTCGTCCGTCGCGGATCATGGCCCCAGCCGCCGATCTTCGGGCTGATCAGCCGCTACGGCGTCGCGGAAGAGGAGATGCACCGGGTGTTCAACATGGGCATCGGCTACGCGCTGGCGGTGCGGCCGAAGTCGGCGGGCGTGGTGGGCCGGGCGCTGGAGCGCAGCGGCGAGCAGGTGTACGCGATCGGCCGGGTGCGGCGCGGCCGCGGGCGGGTAGAGATGCGCTGAGAAGCGGAGCGTGGCATCGTTGGAGGGACCCCCGCGCTGGCGCTTGGGGCTCGGATCGAACGGAGGAACACGTTGCTGAACAGGATGGCTCTGGCGCTCAACAGACTGGCCCTGGCGCCGCTGGCGGTCTGCTGCCTGGCCTGGCCGGGCTGCGCCGAGAAAAAGGTGGACAAGTTCCAGCCGCTTGAGGACGTGCCCTTCGAAATCGTCGACTGGAACTACGGCCAGGCCAAGGGCCGCAAGGTCATCTCTGAGCACTACGAAATCCACACGACGGTCGGCGACGAGCGGCTGCTGCGGGCCCTGCCGCAGGTGATGGAAAGCGCCTTCCGGCACTACCAGCGGCTGGCGCCGTTCAGCACGCCGCCCGCGGAGCGCCTCCCGGTTTACCTTTTCGCCTCCCGGCCGGAGTTCGACCACTTCACGCGCCGCTTCGCCGGGCAGCAGTCGGACGTGCTGGTGCAGATCCGCAGCGGCGGCTACTCGATGGAGGGCATCACGGTCGCCCAGTACGTGTCCCACGCGATCACCTTCCCGATCATGACGCACGAGGGCTTTCACCAGTATCTGCACGTCTGCGTGAACCGGCGCGTACCTGCCTGGCTGAACGAGGGCCTCGCCGTGCTCTGCGAAGGCCAGCGCTGGGACGAGAGGGGCCTGCGGCAGTTCGACCCGTGGTTCAACCCGCTGCGCCGCAACCGGCTGGCACAGGCCGTGCAGCGGCGGCAGACCTTCCCGCTGCGCGAGCTGCTGCGCATCAACGCCGGCCACGTGATCGACAAGCCCGGCGTCTGGGTCGACGCCTACTACGGGCAGGTCTGGGCGCTGCTGCTGTTCCTTCAAAATGGCGAGAACGGCAAGTATGCCGACGGGCTCAAACGCCTGCTCGAGAGCCTCAACCGGCCCGATGTCGAGGAGTTCGCCCGCGCCGCCCACGTCACCTCCGGCAGCCAGGACTACAACTACGGCGAGGCGCTCTTCTGCGCCTTCATCACGACCGACATCGACGCCTTCGCCGCCGAGTACGAACGCTTCATTGACCAGACGCTCATCTTGGGCCGCCGCTGAATCCGTTGCCGCCGCCAGGGAGTCACACGCCATGTCCGACAAGCCGCAGCCAGCGTCGAACACGCCGGCGCCCGCCATCGCCTTCGACGACTTCGCCAAGGTGCACCTGCGGGTCGCAACCGTCCTTGCCGCTGAGCCGCACCCGCAGGCCGATCGCCTGCTCGTGCTCCAGGTCGATCTCGGCGCGGAGCGCCGCCAGATCATCGCCGGCATCCGCGGCTACTACGAGCCGGCGGCCCTGGTCGGCCGGCAGATCGTGGTCGTCGCGAACCTCGCCCCGCGGACGATGCGCGGCCAGGAGAGCCAGGGCATGCTGCTGGCGGCCTCCACTCCCGATCGCTCCGACGTGGTGCTGCTGGCCCCCGACAGGCCCGTCCCGCCAGGTTCGGTCGTCAGTTGATCCGATGCCCGGACCCTCTGGCCCAGGGGCGGGTGCGAAGACCCTGGACGCCGCCAGCCGGCGCGTGTTTTCGCGACGGCCCTTTCCCGCCGTGCATATCATTAGGCGAACGCGGAACCCGCTTTCGGGACTCTGTGAGCCGGCTGGGAACCCTAATGGGGCGCAGACCGCATGTGGCGGCATCCGTTCGATGAGTTGATGGAGCTCGACTCCGACGACATCCACCTTGATTGCGCGGCGCTGCATCTGGCGCGCGACGTGTATCCGGACCTCGACGTTCCTCGCTGGCTCGGCGTGCTCGACGAGATGGCCGACGCCGTGGCCAAGCGGCGTCCCGGCCTGGCGTCGCCGCAGCGCTACGCCGCCCTGCGCGAGGTGCTGGTCGAGCAGTACGAACTCGCGGGCAACGCGGAGGAGTACTACGCGCCGGACAACAGTTATCTGAACCGGGTGCTCGAAGAGCGCCGCGGCATACCGGTGAGCCTGGCGCTGGTCTGGGTGGAGGTGGGCCGACGGCTGAAATGGCCGGTGGCGGGCGTCGGCCTGCCGGGGCACTTCCTCGTCCGCGTCGACGACCCGGAGCGCTTCATCGTCGCTGATCCGTTCAACGAGGGCCGCTCGCTCTCGCTCGACGATTGCCGCGAGCTGGTCGAGGAGCGCTTCGGCAAGAAAGCCGCGTTCTCCACCGCCATGCTCGAACCGGTGGCCACGCGCCCGTTCCTGAGCCGGCTGCTGGGCAATCTGCGCAGCATCTACCTGACGGAGCAGGAGTGGTCGCGGCTGGAGCAGGTCCTGCAACGGCTGCTGGCGCTGGAGCCGGAGAATTCGCAGCACGTTCACGACCTGGCCGCGGTGCGCTGGCGGCAGGGCGACCTCGTCTCGGCCTACCGGCACCTGGCCGTCTACCTCGACCACGCCCCCGGGGCGAAGCGCGATCAGTCCGTGCTGAAGGCCAGTCTGCGGCAGCTACAGGCGGCCATCGCCGGCCTCAACTGACCACGCCCGCCGCAGCGCCGCCACATCGGTGCGCTCGTCGCCGAGGATGCACGTACGCTCGTCGCGAACCTGCCCCAGGAGAACGTGTCGTACGCCGGCCCGGTCGAGCCGCGACCGCAGCGTTTCCGGCTCAGCAGCCTCCACCACGTACGCCGCCGCCAAGGGCAAGAACGCGTCCGGCGCCGCGCGCAGCCCCGGCGACGCGTCAAAACCCCGTGCGCCGCCGATCGCCATCTCCGCCGCGCCCATGAGCCATCCGCCGTCGCTGACGTCGTGGCAGGCGCGCAGCAGCCCGGCGGTGATGGCGTCGGCGACGGCCACGTGCACCGCCAGGGCCGCGTGGAGATCAAAGCCGACGCGCGGCAGTCCGCCGACGAGCAACAGGGCGTGGCCGCCGCACTTCAGGTCGGCCGTCACGCAGCGGCGTACGTCTTCGACGATGCCGACCGCACTGATGAGCAGGGTCCCGGGAATCGACAGCCGGCCGGTCCGGCGGATGCGTTCTGCCGTTTCGCCCCAGGTCCGGCGCGACTCGCCATCCGCCCCGAGGTAGCGCCCGATCGTTGTGAGCAGCGGCTCAACGTCGGCGGCGTCCAGCGCGAACTCGTTGTTCAGCGAGTCCTTGCCGGAGATGAACGGCACGCCGTACGCCACGCCCGCGTCGTGGCAGCCCTGGCAGGCGCGCACCAGCCCGCCGAGCTGCCGCGGATCATCCACGCGCCCCCAGCAGAAGTTGTCGAGCACCGCTGTCCGCCGCGGGTCGCCACCCACCGCCACGACGTTCCGCAGCGCCTCATCCACGGCGTTCAGCGCCATCCAGTACGGGTCTAGGTCGCTCAGGCCGGGCGCCAGGCCGCAGGCGACGGCGATCCCGCGCGTGCGATCCAGCCGCGGGCGCAGCACGGCGGCGTCGTTCGGGCCGTCACCGGGGCCGCCGAGCGGTTTGACGACGCTGCCGCCCTGGACCTCGTGATCGTACTGGCGGACGACCCAGGCCTTGCTGGCGGCGTTCGGGTCCGATAAGACGGCGTGCAGGGCGGAAACCAGAGGGGTGTCCGGAGGGGAGGACCCCGGCGCTGGCGCTTGGGGCCGGGCTTGGGGCGCGGATCGGTCCGAGCCCCAAGCGCCAGCGCCGGGGTCCGCGTCCGGGTTCAAACCGCTCGGTGGCGCTCGGTGCGCAGACGTCCAGCTCGCGTCGCGCTCGCGCCGCGGCAGGCCGTTGTGCAGAAACATCATGTCGAGATCGCCGACGACCTCGCCCGCGTAGCGCACGATCAGCCGCGGCCCGCCTCGCGCGGCGTCACGACCGCGACCGGGTGAGTCGCCAAACGTCCCGATCACCGTCGCTTCGCATTCCTCCTGCCGCATGATCTCAAGAAAACGGTCGAGGTTCTGCGGCGGCACGGCGAGGACCATGCGCTCCTGGGCCTCGCTGATCCAGATCTCGTCGTAGCGCAGGCCGGCGTACTTGAGCGGGACGCGCTCGAGATCGACGACTGCGCCGGTGTGCTCGCCCATCTCGCCGACCGCGCTGCTGAGCCCGCCCGCGCCGCAGTCGGTGATGGCGCTGAACAGGCACCCGCGCTCGTCGTCACGCGCCGCCAGCACCGCGTCCAGCACGCGCTTTTCCGTGATCGCGTTGCCGATCTGCACCGCGTGCGAAAACTCGTCCGCGTGCGTGTCGCTCAGCTCCGCGGACGAGAACGTCGCGCCGTGGATCCCGTCGCGGCCGGTGCGCCCGCCGATCAGCACGATGCGGTCGCCGGGCCGGGCCGCCTTCTCGACCCTGTCCCGCGGAATCAGCCCGACGCAGCCGCAGAACACCAGCGGGTTGCCGAGATATCGCGGGTCGAAGCAGATCGCCCCGTTCACCGTCGGTATGCCCAGCCGGTTGCCGTAATCCGCCACGCCGCTCACCACGCCGCGCAGCACGCGCCACGGGTGCAGCACGCCGCGCGGCACGGCGTCGGCGGGCCAGTCCGACGGCGCGACGCAGAAGACGTCGGTGTTGGCGATGGGCCGGGCGCCGAGGCCGCAGCCGATCACGTCACGCACGCAGCCCCCAACGCCCGTCGCCGCCCCGCCGTACGGCTCGATCGCCGACGGGTGGTTGTGCGTCTCGACTTTGAACGCGACGCCGTACTCCTCGTCGAACTCGATGATGCCGGCGTTGTCCTTGAAGACTGAGAGGCATCGCGGCCCGCGGCCGGCGGCGACGACCGCGTCGGTGGCGCGCACGATCGTGTCGCGCAGCAGGTTGGCGTAGCGCAGCTCGACTTCCGCGGCCTCCCCTTCGGGCCCGCAGCCAGTCGGGCCCGTTCGCCCGCCGTGCGTTGAATTCGGCATGGCGGCCCCACGATAGACCACCGCGCTCTTGAGCGTCTTGTGGACGCAGTGCTCCGACCAGGTCTGCGCGATCGTCTCCAGTTCCAGGTCGGTCGGGTCGCGGCCCAGCAGGTCGAAATGCGCCCTCACCGTGCGCATTTCGTCCAGCGACAGGAACAGGTGTCCCTCGCGCGACAGCCGCTCCAGCCCCGCCTCGTTCAGCGCCCGCAGCTCCACGTGCCGCACGCGGAACTCGCGCAACGGCGGCTGCGGCGCGGGCCGCAGGCCCAGCGTGCCCACGACCACCTCTTCGATGCATTCGTTCGCCAGCACGCGCGCCACGGTCTGCCGGACGCGCGGCGCGGCGAACGCGCCGTCCAGCACGTACCGCCGCGCCGTCCGCACGGACTGCACAGCGTGCCCCGCCGCGCGCAGCTCCGCCAGCACGCTCTCGGCGACGGGGTCCATGACGCCCGGCCGCGGGTGGACTTCGACGCACGTCTTTCCCGGCGGCAGGCGGACCTCCTGCCCGGCGGAGAGCAGCTCGAAGCGCTCGACGACCGGATCGACGAGGAGGTCGGCGGCGATAGCCCGCATCGATGCGTCGTCGAGCGGCGCGTCCGCGGGCGACTCGATGAAGAACAGCCTGCTGGCGTGCACGGCGCCCAGCTCGGGCAGGCCGGCCTCGCGCAGCCGTCCCGCGAGGCGCTCGTCTCCCGCATCCGGGGCCTCAATCTCGATAATCTCGATCCGATAAAGTGACATCGGGGCTCCACGCTGCGTCGCCCGCGATTGGAATCTGAACCCACCGCGCAGGCAAGCGCCTCACGCCGGCGAGCGCCCGCCGCCCACCGCCACCGCCGCCGAAACCGTCGCCGCGCGGTAGAATCCGAGCAATGAACAGCCCCGTCGACGCCTCCAGCGGCACAAGGGCCGAATGGAGGCGTGGGCGGCCTTTTTGGAACAATCCCGTTTCGGTAGGGAGTGCGGATGCCGACGATCCTGTTCTCGCTCATCATGCTGATGGCCCAGCCGGCGCCGCCGCCGGCGCTCAAGGCGGCGCTCCACGCCTCCCACGAGTCGGTGGCGCCCGGAGGCTCGACCGACCTGGCGGTGGAGATCGAGGTCACGAAGGGCTGGCACTACTATCACCCGATCCTGCTGGATACCGGGTTCCCGACCACGGTGAGATTCGTGACGCCTCCGGGGGTAACCGTGCGCGATCTGCGCTGGCCGACGCCGGAGCTGGGCAGCCTCCAGGGCATCGAGTACCTGGGCTACGAGGGCAAGATCTTCGTCCTGGCCACGCTGAACGTCGACAAATCGATCCCCGTTGGGACGGCCCTTGAAATCAGAGCCGACGTCGACGGCCTGGCCTGCATCGAAAACTGCATCCCGGTCAAGGGCTCCGCGGCGCTGAAGCTGGCCGTGTCGCAGCAGGCGGGCGGGCCGGCAAACTCGAAGCTCTTTGAGCAGGCGCGCGGGGCGCTCCCGCCAGCCCTGGGCCGCGCGCCCTACATCGAGGGCAGCTCCATCGCGGTCTCGGCGGAGAAACTGAAGATCGGCGAGCAGGCCGAGATTGTCGCCACCATTCGCGTTCGGCCCGGACACCATATCCAGGATCGCGACCCCGGCGTGGACATGCTCATCCCCTCGCGCTTGTTCATCGAGCCGGTCGACGGACTGAAGATCGAGGACCCGGACAAGTGGATCTGGCCGAAACCGCACGTCCGCGACATGCCGGGGATCGGCAAGGTGCGCGAGCAGTCGGGCGAGTTCCGGATTCGCGTGCCGATCCGCATCATCGACAGCGAGTTCAAGTCCGGCCCCGTGCAGATGATGGTGCTGTTCAGCTACCAGTGCTGCACCGACGCCGGCCAGTGCTACGCCCCGGAGACCGCCCAGGCCGTCGTCTCCTTCTTCGCCGACACGCCCAATCCGCCCCGTGACCCGGGCGTCTCGATCGCGGTCGATTCGCAGGCCGGCCCGCGGCCCGCACCCGGTGGCAACGGCGCCTCACCGCCGCAACCCGACGCTTCCGCCCGCGCGACGCCGCAACTAACGCCGGACGACTGGCGCGAGAACATCCCCTGGCAGGACTGGAGCCCGGGCTGGGCGGAGGAGCTGTCCCGCCGCGGGCACAGAGTCTACGTGGACTACACCGCGACCTGGTGCCTGACCTGCCAGGTGAACAAGAAAGCCGTGCTCGAAACCGAGCCAATCCGCCGGCGCATGGCCGAGCTCGGCGTGATCCCGATCAAGGCCGACTTCACCAACCGCAGCCCGGTCATGTTCGAGGAGATCAAGAAGCACGGCCACAACACCGTGCCGCTGAACCTGGTCTACGCCGCCGGTCAGCCGGACCGGCCGGGCATCCTGCCGGCGGTGCTGACGCAGGAGACCGTGCGGCAGGCGCTGGACAACCCGGTGGCGCTGGCGGCGGGGGGCGGGCGGAAGAGCCTGGTGTGGATGCTCGTGTTCGGCTTCATTGGCGGGCTGATCCTGAACGTGATGCCGTGCGTGCTGCCGGTGATATCGATCAAGATCGTCAGCTTCGTGCAGCAGGCCGGTGAAGACCCGCGGCGTGTCTTCAGGTTGGGGCTGGCGTTTTGCGCCGGCATCATGGTCTGGTTCTGGCTCTTCGCCGCGCTCAGCGCCACGGGCAACATCCCCTGGCAATATCCCACCGTCATCATCGCCCTGGCGTCGCTGATCTTCGTCTTTGCGCTGAACCTCTTCGGCGTATTCGAGGTCACGCTGCCCGGCGGGGCGGCGGGCGCCTTGGACACGCTCGCCACGCGCGAGGGCTACAGCGGGGCGTTCTTCAAGGGACTGCTGGCCACGCTGCTGGGCACGGCGTGCACGGCGCCGTTTCTGGCGACCGCACTGGGTTACGCCCTCACGCAACCCTGGTGGGTCGGCCTGGCGCTCTTCACCGCCGCCGGCGTCGGGATGGCCAGCCCCTATCTGCTGCTGTGCGCCCAGCCGGCGTGGCTGAAGTACGTGCCGAAGCCGGGCATGTGGATGATCACCTTCAAGCAGGGGTCGGCGTTTCTGCTGCTGGCGACGTCGGTGTGGCTGCTGTACATCCTCGCCGCGCAGCTCGACGGACTGGCCATCGTCTGGACCGTCGCGTTCTGGACCTTCCTGGCCCTGGCTGTCTGGATGCTCGGCAAGATCAAGCCCAACTGGAGCACGGGCAGCCGATACGGCATGTGGGCCGCCTCCACCGCCGTCGCCGTCGCCGGCGTCTACTTCTGCTTCGTCTACATGTACGACCTCAACCGCGCCGCCAGCTTCAGCGATACGCCGGCGGCGCAGGTGGCCGACTCGCCCGGCGGTCGTTCAGTGGCCTCGCGCTGATTCGCCGCGGTGCGCCGCGGCCGGGAACCCTGGGCGTCGGGACGCCGAGCCGTTTGTCGCAGTTTGCGCGCCACGATAAAGTGAGTGGCGGTAGCGGCCGGCGCACGTTGCGCCGGCCCGGAGCACGGTGGCGATGAACCGGACGATATCGGCGAATCTCGACGCCTCGGGCAAACGGCTGGCGCTGCTGGCGGCGCGCTGGAACGACTTCATCACGCAGCGCCTCGTGGACGGCGCCGCCGACGCCCTGCTGCGGCATGGGGCCGACGCCGCCCGCATCGAGCGAGTGTGGGTGCCGGGGTCGTTCGAGATCCCGCTCGCCGCCCAGGCCCTGGCGCGCAGCGGCCGCTACGACGCCGTCGTCTGCCTCGGTTGCCTGCTGCGCGGCCAGACCGCCCACTACGACCTCATCGCCGCCGAAGTCGCCAAGGGCATCGCCCAGGTCGCGCTGGCCACCGGCGTACCCGTGACCTTCGGCGTCATCACCGCCGACACGCTCGAGCAGGCGGTGGATCGCTGCGGCGGCAAGCACGGCCACAAGGGGGCGGAGGCGGCGCTGGCGGCGGTGGAGATGGTGAACGTACTGGCGGCCATCGGCAGGCAGGCGTGAGTTTGTGTCGCCGCATTCGTCGCTTCACGGTCGCTATCGCTCGCGCTCGCAGGCCCGCATGCTGGCGCTTCAGGCGCTTTGCGTGTACGAGGCGGTCGGGGACGCCTTCGCCGCCGACCTGAACGACTTCCTGCGCGACGGGCTGGTGCTCGAGGACCTGGAGATCGAGCAACCGCCGCCGGCCGAGTTGCTCGCGTTCGCCCGCACGCTCGTCGACGGCGCCTGGGCCCGCCGGCCGGGCTACGACGACCTGCTCAGCCGCACCGTCACGCACTGGCGCATCGGCCGCATGCCCCCGGTCGACCGCAACGTGCTGCGGCTCGGCCTCTTCGAGCTGCTCGACCAGCGCGAGGCCGCCCCGGCGATCATCATCAACGAAGCCGTCGAGCTGGCGCGGCGGTTCGGCGACAAGGACTCGCCCGCGTTCGTGAATGGCGTGCTCGACGCCATCCGCCGCGCCTGTGAGCCGGGCGCGCCGCAAGCCGGCACACCGGCAACCGGCGAAGCCGGCCCGGCGCCCGCGGCAGATACCGAAGCGCCGCGGCCGGCGCCGGCCGAGTAGGTCGTTCGAGCCCGCGGCGGGCGGGCGGTGAATTGCGGATTCTGGAGCGCGGTCGATGGGTTTGTTCGATCTGTTCAAGAAGGGCCTCAGCAAGACGCGCGAGAAAGTCGCGTCGGTCCTGCGGCGGGTGCTGCCGTTCGGAAGGAAGATCGACGAGCAGCTTCTAGAGGAAATGGCCGACGCGATGCTCGCGGGCGACATGGGCCCGCGCGCGGTCATGGCGCTCCAGGCCGAGGTGCGCGCCGCGTGGAAAGCCGGACAGATCAAGGAAGCCCAGGAAATCCTGCCCTTCCTGAAACGCCGCATCGCCAGCACCTGGTCCGCCGGCGACCGCAGCCTGGCCCGCGCCGCCAGCGGCCCGACCGTGATCTTCGTTGTCGGCATCAACGGTTCGGGCAAGACCACCAGCGTGGCCAAGCTCGCGAACTACCTCCGCAAGCAGAACCGGAAAGTCCTGCTCGCCGCCTGCGACACCTTCCGCGCGGCGGCCGTTGAGCAGCTCACGATCTGGTCGCAGCGCCTCGGCGTCGACATCGTCAGGCAGCAGACCGGCAGCGACCCGGCGGCGGTCGCGTTCGACGCGTGCGAAGCGGCGATCGCCCGCAAGGCGGATGTGCTGCTGGTGGACACGGCGGGTCGACTGCACACGCAGGAGCACCTGATGCGCGAGCTGGGCAAGATTCAGCGCGTGGTGCAGAAGCGCATCCCCGAGGCGCCGCACGAGGTGCTGCTCGTGCTCGACGCGACCATCGGTCAGAACGCGATCAACCAGGCCAAGGTCTTCAGCGAAGTTGTCAAGGTCACCGGCCTCTTCCTCGCGAAGCTCGACGGCAGCGCCAAGGGAGGCATCGTCGTGGGCATCCGCGACCAGCTCGATATTCCGGTGAAGTTCGTCGGCTTGGGAGAGACGTTCGACGACATCGAACCGTTCGACCCGGAGGCGTTCGCCGACGCGCTGTTCGCCGACCTGGAGAGCCCCGGCGCGTCATAGCCGCGCCGCCTTCAAGAGGCGCGGGCGCGCGATCACGAGCACGGCACGCCCCGGCGATCCTCCTGCTCGCCCGGCGGATCCGCGCGGGCGCGCGATCACGAGCGGCTTGCGTTTCGGCGCGCCGCAACCGATGATCCCTGAACCATGATCTTCACCCAGAACCCGCGTGCAGCGATGCGCGTCCCCCTGGCTGCGGCACGAATGGCCCCGACTCTCTTGCGCCCCGCCCGCGCGCCGGCACGAATCGCCCCGGCGGCGGCGCTGGCGTCAACGGCCGTCGGGCTGGCGCTGCTTTGCGGCTGCGCGGGCACGACCTATCGCCAGCTCAGCCTCGGGCAGGAGCGCAGCAGCTACGACCGCGTCATGCCGCGCGAGGTGACGCGCTCCACCGACCTGGGACTGGCGTACCTGCGCCACGATCCGGCGGCGGGCCGCACCGACGCGATCGTCGTGCTGCTCACGCAGGATCGGCGGATCGCCGCCAAGATGCACGCGGTCCGGCGCGAGCGCAAGGGGTGGATGGGCGGCGACCCGGGCTTCGCGCTGCGCGGCGAGATCGACCCGCGCCTGGCCGAGCTTCAATCCAGCGGACCGGTCGACACGCTGCGCGTCATCGTCGCCGACCTGGTTGCCTACCAGGGCGAGCGCTTGGCGACCGACGCCCATGCCTGGGTCGCCGCCGGTCTCGTGCGGCTGATGCAGGCCTGGCCGAACACGAGCGACGTCGGGGTGGACACGCGGAAGCTCGCCGCTGCGTTGGAGCGCGTGCCGGGCGGCGGCACGGCGCAGATTGCCGTAGATTCCAATGGCGTGTACCGTTTCGAGTATCGGCAGGGCGCGGCGCCGTAGCAGCGGTGGGCCCTTCCACGTCGTCGCCGGCGCGCGTCACGCCGGCGCCTGATCGACGGGATTTGCGATGGCGGACGTTTACGTCCCTTGGCCCCAGCCGCGGGCCAAAGAGTTTCGCGGACCGTCCCGGGCCGCCGCGAGGGCGGCGGTCAGCGCCTATCGCGCCGGGGCGCCGTGGGTGCGAAAGCATCCGGCGCTGGTCTTCTTCGCGCTGCTCGCGGGCGGGTGCCTGGCCGCCTGGGGCGTGCAGTTCCTCTGCCAGGAATACGTGCGCGTCGAGCAGCGGCTCCTGCTCACGGCCCGGGCGCAGCCGGGCCAGTGGCTGACGCTCGAACAGCTCGCCGCCGGCGCCGTCGAGGTGCGGGCGGCCGTTCCGGCGGTGCTGCTCTACCCGCTCCAGATGCTGGTGGTGCGCGACGCCCTGGGCCTGCTGGGCATCATCACGTTCGTCTCGATCCTGGCGATGTTCGCGATCTGGCTGGAGCGCAAGGTCGCCGGCTGGATCCAGTCGCGCATCGGTCCGATGCGTGTCGGCGGCTGGCACGGCTGGTCGCAGTCGCTGGCCGACGGCATCAAGCTGATCGCGAAAGAAGACCTGATTCCAGCCGGCGCCGACCGCATGCTGTACCGGCTGGCGCCGTACATTAACTTCGTGCCGGCGCTGATGGGGTTCGTGGCGTTGCCCTTCGGCGTGTACTGGGTTTTTCGGAACCTGGACGTGGGGCTGCTGTTCATCCTGGCGATGCTGGGGCTGGAGGTGATCGGCGTGCTGCTGGCGGGCTGGGCCAGCAACAACAAGTGGAGCGTGTTCGGGGCGCTGCGCGAGGCGGCCCAGGTCGTGGCCTACGAGATTCCGATGGGCATGAGCCTGCTGATCCCGATCATGGTCGCCGGCACGCTGCAACTGACCGGCGAGGACAGCGTGATGGCCCGGCAGGCCGGCGGGTGGTTCAACTGGCTGGCATGGCACAGCCCCTGGACGTTCGTGGCGATGTTCACGTACTTCATCGCCTCGCTGGCGGCGTGCAAGCGGGCGCCCTTCGACCTGCCCGAGGCGGAGAGCGAGCTGGTGGCCGGCTTCCACACCGAGTACAGCGGTTTCCGCTGGTCGCTGTTCTTCTTCGCCGAGTACGCGGCGATGTTTATCGTCAGCGGCATCCTCGTGCTGCTGTTCCTGGGCGGGTGGGACGCGCCGTGGGTCGGGCTGGCGCCGGCGGCGTGGGGCGAGCCGCACGCCCCGCTCGGAGCGCAGTTGCTCTATGGCGTCATCTTCAGCGGCCCGTTCTGGTTCATCCTGAAGGCGATGCTGCTGGTCTATCTCCAGATGTGGCTGCGCTGGACGCTGCCGCGCCTGCGGATCGACCAGGTCCTGTTCTCCTGCGTGCAGGTCATCCTGCCGCTGACGATGATCGTCCTGCTGGCGTCCGTGTTCTGGGAGCTGGCCCTGGGATCCAGCGCCGCCTTCAGGGTCTTCTCGCAGGTCGTATCCTTCGTGCTGGCGCTGGTCGGCGCCGTGATCGCCGTCGCGATCGTGCTCGTGGCGCTGGCCGGCCTGCGCCAGCGGCGCGCACTCGTCGGGACCATGGGCGTCGAGCGACCGCTTCCGGGGGGGTGAGCGCGTGTCGGAACGAATCAGGCTGGCACTGATCGGACTCGCAGTCCTCGTGGCGGTGACGCTCATGGGCCTCGCCGCCCTGCTCAGCTCGCGCCCGCTCGAAGCCTTTGCCTTCTCCGTCTTCGCCGGCGCGCTCGTCACGTCGGCGCTCGCCATCGTGCTCACCCGTGACATCGTCCGCAGCGCCATGTGGCTCATGGGCGCGCTCAGCTCCGCCGCCGGCCTTTACTTCCTCCTCGGCGCCAACTTCCTCGGCGTCGTGCAGCTCATCGTCTACGCCGGCGGCATCCTGGTGCTGATCGTCTTCGGCGTGATGCTGACCGGGCGCAGCCCTTTCCTGCGCTTCGATCCCAGGCCGGCCGAAACGGCGCTGGCGGCGCTCGTGGGGGTGCTGCTGTTCGCGGCGTTCAGCGCTGTCCTGCTCGGCAGCGCATGGCCCCCCCTGCCGGGCGCCGTCCCCGTCCGGCAGGCCGCCACCGTCCGCGAGATCGGCCGCGCGCTGCTGACCGACTACCTGCTGCCGTTTGAGGTCGTGTCCGTGCTGCTGCTGGCCGTGATGATCGGGGCCGCGTACCTGGCGCGCCCCGTGAGGCGCTGAGACATGTACGACGTCGGCCTGGCCCATTACCTGCTCGTCTCGACGCTGGTCTTCGCCGCCGGCGTCGCGACCATGACGCTCAAGCGCAACGCCATCGGCGTGCTCATCGGCGTCGAGCTGGTGCTCAACGCCGCCAGCATCAACTTCGTCGCGTTCGGCCATTACCGCGCGGGCGGGCTGGACGGGCAGATCGCCGCGGTCTTCGTGATCGTGCTGGCGGCGGCGGAGGCGGCCGTGGCCCTGGCGATCTTTCTGAACTTCTACGCGCTGCACGCCACGGTCGACGTCGATCGTGGGGACAACCTGAAGGGGTGAGCCAACGGCCATGACCACCGCCGGCATCATTCAGGTCGCGCTGCTCGTGGGCGTGTTCGTCCCGCTGGCCAGCTTCGTGTTCCTGGCCTTCCGCGGGGCGAGGCTGGGTGGGAAGCCCTGGCCTCACGCGCGCGACGGCCAGCCCGGGCTCGGGCACACAGCGGAAGCCGTCGCGCACGGGCACGCCGCTCCCGGCCCGGGCGAGCCGCTGGCGGGCTGGGTGGCGAGCGGGGCGATCGGGATCTCGCTGCTGATGAGCATCATCGCCCTGGTGATCTGGGCCGGCGCGCCGCTGGACACGCGCCCGGGGCTGGAAGAAAGCGCCCGCCAGAGCGCCTGGCTGTGGGCCTACCTGGGGCCGATACCGATCCACTTCGGCGTCAAGCTCGATTCGCTCACCATCATCATGTACCTGATGGTGGCGCTGTGCGCGACGTGCATCCACGTCTTCAGCATCGGCTACATGGCCGGCGACCCGCGCTTCTCGCGCTTCTTCGCCTTCCTGTCCCTGTTCTGCTTCTCGATGCTCGGGCTGGTGATCAGCAGCAACCTGCTGTTCCTGTTCATCTTCTGGGAGCTCGTCGGCGTTTGCAGCTACCTGCTCATCGGCTTCTGGTTCGAGAAGAAGAGCGCCTCCAACGCCGCCATCAAGGCCTTCGTAATCAACCGCGTCGGCGACTTCGGCTTCATGGTCGGCCTGGGCCTGTGCGTCATCTACCTCAACACGCTCTCGCTCGACACCGCCGCGGCCCACTTCGAGAGCGGCGCCCGCCACGCCGGCTGGGTCGCTGGCGAGCCGAGCGCCGCAGCGGCCCGCGTCATGTCCGCGGACGCGCAGCGCGCCGGGGCCCTGTTCACCACACCGGTGCTGGGCGTCACGCTCGCCACCTGGCTGGGCATCGGCCTGTTCTGCGGCGCCATCGGCAAGAGCGCCCAGTTCCCGCTCCAGGTCTGGCTGCCCGACGCCATGGAGGGCCCCACCCCGGTCTCGGCGCTGATCCACGCCGCCACGATGGTCGCCGCCGGCGTCTACCTGACGGCGCGCATCTTCACGCTGCTGACGCCCGGGGCGCTGACCTTCATCACCGTGATCGGCTGCATCACGCTGGGCATTGCGGCTCTCATGGCCATCGTCCAGACTGACATCAAGCGCGTGCTGGCGTACTCGACGCTCTCGCAGCTCGGCTACATGATCTTCGGCCTCGGCGTCGGCGCCTGGATCGCGGCGCTGTTTCACCTCCTGACGCACGCGTTCTTCAAGGCGCTGCTCTTCCTCGGCGCGGGCCAGGTCATCGCCGGCGCGCACCACGAGCAGGACCTGCGGCGTTTCGGCGGCCTGTGGAGCCGGATGCCGCGCACGGCCTGGACGTTCCTCATCGCCGTCCTGGCGATCTCTGGCGCGGGGATTCCCTGGACGCCGATCGGCCTGGGCGGCTTCTACAGCAAGGATGAGATCCTCGCCGTTACGTATTTCCGCGCGTTCGAGTGGAAGGCGCACCCCGGACAGGGCGGTCCTGCCGAGCGCAGCGTGGTACCTTCCTTCGGACGGCAACCCGCCTTCGCGTCCGCGGCCGGTGCCTCGTCCGCAGCGCTCCCTCGGAATGACGCCGGTCGGGCGCTGGCTCCGTTCGTCCAGGAGGACGCCGGCCACGCGCCGCCCGCCGGCCACGCGCCCGGCGCCCACGCTGCTCACCAGGCAACCGACCTGGCGGCGCGGTATCCGCGCGTCTCGGCGCTTGCGTGGTGGCTCTTCATGGTCCCGCTGGCCGTGGCGTACATCACGCCTTTCTATATGGGCCGCTGTTTCGTCCTGACCTTCATGGGCCGCCCGCGCGACCCGCATGTGCACGAGCACGCCCACGAGACGCGCCTCATGTACGGCCCGCTGCTCGTGCTGGCCGGCATGACCATCGTCAGCGGTTGCCTCCCGCTCTTCCGCTCATTCGTCGCCTATGCCGCGCCGGGCGCCGCCGCCCTGTCGCCGGCGATCGACGCCCACCACGGCGTGCCGCACGGCGTCCACGACGTTCTGCCGCTGATGGTCGGATTCGCCTGGGTGCTGGGGCTCGGCGGCGCGTACCTGCTCTATCGCGACGGGCTGGCGACCGCCGAGCGGCTGCGGCAACTGCCGCTGCTGCGCCAGGCGCACGCCGTGCTGACGGACAAGTTCTACTTCGATCACCTTTACGGCGCGCTGTTCGTCGGCGGGGCGAAGGTCTTCGCGGTCGCGTGCCGGCTGTTCGACGCCTGGATCATCGACGGTATCGTGCACGCCCTGGCCTACCTGACGGAGCGCATCGCGCGCTTCTCCGGCGTGGCACTGGACAACGGGGGCGTCGACGGCGTGGTCAACGGCGTCGCGCGGCTGTGCTGGGTGCTCGGCGGGGCGCTGCGCCAGGCGCAGACCGGCGTCATCCGCAACTACGTGCTGCTGGCGGCCCTGGCCGCCGTCGCCCTGCTGCTGAGCTGCTGGAGCGTGCCGCTGGGCGTCGCGGCAGCCGCGCTGGGGGTGAGCGTCGTCGCCCGCAACATCACCCTGCTGATCGTGCTGGCCGTCGCGACCGCCATCTTCGCCGGCTGGCAGCGCGAGCCGGCGGCGGCGATCGTCGTGCTCAGCGGCGCGGTCGCGGCGCTGATGCTGCTCGGACACCAGCGCGACGCGGAAGAGGACGCCGCCGAGCCGGCGGCCTGAGGCGTGACCCTTGAACCGTACGGCCTGAGACGGCCGAGGAAACCTCGAACGGCGGATCGCCATGTGGGAACATAGCTCGCTGTTGAGTTGGATCGTGTTTCTGCCCGTGATCGGGGCGGTGGTATTGCTGTTCCTGGGCAGCGCGGGGCAGATCAAGCGGGCCGCGCTGCTGTTCAGCGCCCTTCCCTTCGGGCTGAGCCTGCTGCTGCTCGGGCCGTTCCTCGACGGCACGGTCGGCGCCCGCGGCGCCGGCTACGGCGACGTGTATTTCCAGCAGCGCCTCACCTGGATCGAGACGTCCGACCGGGCGTTCCGCGTCGAGTACTTCCTCGGGGTGGACGGCCTGAGCATGCCGCTCGTGGTCCTGACCACGCTGATCACGCTGCTGGCGGTCGGCGCGAGCTGGAACTTCGAGCACTGGAAGACCCGCCGCGGGCTCAAGGGCTACATGGCGCTGCTGCTGCTGCTCGAGACCGGCATGCTCGGCGTGTTCGTCGCGCTCGACTTCTTCCTGTTCTACATCTTCTGGGAGGTCATGCTGCTGCCGATGTACTTCCTCATCGGCGTCTGGGGCGGTCCGCGGAAGGAATACGCCGCCATCAAGTTCTTCATCTACACGCTGGCCGGCAGCGTGCTGATGCTGATCGCGATGCTGGCGTTCTACTTCTATCCGGCCGCGGGCGACCGCACCTTCGACATTCTCCGCCTCGCGACCGACCCGAAGCTGCACGCCCTGTTCAACGACCCGGCCACGAGGTTCCTCGGATATCCGTTCGGCGTCGCGATGTTCGTGCTGCTGTTCATCGGCTTCGCGATCAAGGTGCCCGTCTTCCCCTTCCACACCTGGCTGCCCGACGCCCACGTCGAGGCCCCGACCCCCATCAGCATGATCCTGGCCGGCGTGCTGCTGAAGATGGGCGGCTACGGCATGCTGCGCTTCTGCTACCCGATCCTGCCCGGCGCCGGCGAGTACCTGTGCGTCTTCCTCGGCTGGCTCGGCGTCATCAACATCCTCTACGGCGCCCTGTGCGCCATGGCCCAGGACGACTTCAAGAAGCTCGTCGCCTACAGCTCAATCTCGCACATGGGCTACGTCCTCCTCGGAATGGCCGCCATGACCCAGGCCGGCTTCCAGGGCGCCATGTTCCAGATGATCGCCCACGGCATCTCCAGTCCCATGTGCTTCTTCCTCGTCGGCGTCATCTACGACCGCGCCCACCACCGCGAGATCGACCGCTTCGGCGGACTCTGGCTCAGCATGCCCAGGTACGGCAGCATGGCCACCATCGGCTTCTTCGCCTCGCTCGGATTGCCGACGCTCTGCGGCTTCATCGGCGAGGTCTACGCCGTCTTCGGAACCTTCGACTCCTCCGTGCTCAGCCGCGCCGGCGGCTACAACCTGCTCTTCGGCATCCTCGCCGCCACCGGCGCCATCCTCACCGCCGCGTACATCCTCTGGATGGTCCAGCGCGTCTACCTCGGCGCGGAACGGCCCGAGTACGCCGGCTACCCCGACGCCGACCGGCGCGAGATGGCCATTCTCGCCCCGATGGCCCTGCTGGCCGTCGCGCTCGGCGTGCTGCCCAAGCAGACCCTGCTCGATTTCGTCTCCAACACCCTCAACGGCATCCTGCAAATCACGCCGCAAATGACGACGCTCGCGCAGGGCGCGGCGGCGGGGGCCGGATCATGACGCCGCCGCTGGCTTCGATGTGGATGCCGAGCGGAGCGGACCTGCGGCTGGCCCTGCCCGAGCTGGTCCTGGTCGGGGCGCTGGCGGCGCTGCTGATCGTCCCGCTCCTCGGCCCGCGCGGCGCGCGCTCCGCCGGGCTCATTGCTCTCCTGGGGGCGCTCACCGCAGGCGTCGCGGCGCTGCTCGCCTTCGAGGGTCTGCCCTCCGGCGGGCTCGAGATCTTCCGCGCAAGCGGCCCGTCGGACCCGGCGGCGGGGACCGGCATGCTCGTGGCCGACAGCCTGGGCATGTTCTTCCGCGTGCTGCTGATGTTCTTTCTCATGAGCGTGCTGATCATGTGGTCGCTCTTCGACGCGCCCGCCGAGCGCCACCCCACGGAGTTCCTCGTGCTGCTGGTCGCCAGTGCGATCGGCATGGCCCTCATGACGACGACCGTCAACCTGCTGCTCATGATCATCGCGATCGAGCTCGCCTCGCTTCCGAGCTATGCCATGTCCGCGTTCGACCGTACCCGCCGGGCCGCCGCCGAGGCCGCGCTCAAGTACGCGATCTTCGGCGCCGCGACCACCGGCTTCATGATCTTCGGCGCCAGCATTCTCTACGGCCTCACCGGCACGCTTCACGTGCCCGGCATCGCCCGCGTGCTCGCCGGCCAGGCCTCCGTGCCCGGCTTCGCCACCACCCTGACCGCCCTCGCCCTCCTGGCGGTCTTCGCGGGCGTCGGCTTCAAGATCTCCGCCGTCCCGTTTCACTTCTGGTGCCCTGATGTCTTCGAGGGGGCGTCGCTGCCGGTCGCCACCTGGCTCAGCGTCGCCAGCAAGGCCGCCGGCGTCGTGCTGCTCGTGCGCCTCGTCAGCATCTTCGCCGAGCCCGCCGCGGCCGCGTACGTCGCCGGCGTGCTGCCGCTGATCAAGTACGGAGTCGGGGCGCTGGCGATCCTGACCTGCACGGTCGCAAACCTGGCCGCGTACCGCCAGACGAGCGTGCGCCGGCTGCTGGCGTACAGCTCGATCGCCCACGCGGGCTACATGCTGGCCGCCGGGGCGATCATCTTCCCTTCTGAGCAGCCGTCGGCCGGGGCGATCAGCGCGATCGTGGCGTACCTGGTGGTCTACATGTTCATGAACTACGGCGCGTTCATGGCCCTGGGCCTGGTGGCGGCCGACCGGGGCTCGGAGGATCTCGACGCGTTCCGCGGGCTCGGCTGGCGCGACGCGCCGACCGCGGCGGCGCTCGCCGTATGCCTCGTATCGCTCGTGGGGCTGCCGCCGCTGGGCGGGTTCATCGTGAAATGGTGGCTGATCTACGCGCTTGGGGCGGCGGCGTTGCACTCGCCGTTTCTGTGGGTGCTGGCCGGGGCGGTCGTCATCAACACCGCGCTCAGCCTTTTCTACTACATGCGCGTCGTCGCGGCGATGTACCTGGGGGCATACGAGGAGACGGGCGCGCTGCGGGCGCCGCTCTCCGGAAAAGTGGCCCTGCACCTGTGCGCCATCATCCTCCTGCTGACCGGCACGCTCTGGATCGCGCCGCTGAAACGCAACGCCGACGGCGTGGCGGCGGCGGCCTATAGCCCCCGATCCGTGAACGCTGGCGCACCGGTCGAGACGAGCATCTCCGTGGCGGGGTCGGCGAACGTCCGGTGATCCACCGGGGAGTGCGCGCGGCGCTACCACCGGATTCCCCGGCGAGAAATCTGAAGTTCAGCGGCAGATTACAGGTATTTGCCCGGTCCCGCTGGGGCGAACTTCCAACTAACATGCTGCCACCCGGCAGGCGTTTGCCGTCAGGCGTTCACCTCCGGGCGTCAGGTCATGGCCGTGCGCCGGCCCGCAGGTGCGCGGTGGGTTGTCGAGCCGTCCGCCGCCACGAGGAGCGTGGCCGACGTTTCCGGCGGACGCGTGGGAAGGTGACGTTCGCTATGGATGCTCGAAAGCCTGTTGCGTACCTGATGGCCGCGTCCGAGCTCGACCGCCGCGCCTACCGCCTGCTGCTTCAGCACGAATTGCAGACCGAACCGGCGGTGGACAGCGGCTTCGCACCGGTGTCGGTGTGGGCGGGAATGCGCGCCCGGCCCGAGGTCGTGGTGGCGGTGGCGGATCACGCGTCGGGCGAGATTCGCGACGCGCTTCAGATGATCCCCGTGCTCCAGAAGGCGACGCGCGTGGTCGTCGTCAGCGCCTCCGTCGAGCCGGCCGCGCTGCGCGCCTGGGGACAGTGCCCGTTCAGCGCTTACGTCGTGAAAGATGGCGGTGTCGATGAGCTGCGCCGCGCGATGACGGCCGTCATGGCCAACGAGTGCTACTACAGTCCGGGCGTCCAGAGCGCCATCGAGGCCGGCCGGACCCAAGGCAATCACCGCGCCGCCCTGTCGCGCCGCGAGGCGGAGTTGTTGCCTCTACTGGCGAGCGGCCTGTCCCTGCGCGACGCCGCCGCCAGGCTCATGGTCAGCTACAAGACCGCCGATTCGTATCGCACGACGCTCCTGCGCAAGCTCGGCGTCCGCGACCGCGTGGAACTGACCCTGTACGCCATCCGCGAGGGGATCATCGAGCCCTGACACGCGTGGCCCGGACGTTCAGCCCGTCCCTGCGATCGGCTGTGGGCATTCGGCCCCCTGGGCCGTGTGCCGGCCGCTATTCCTCGACGACCACGCCCTCGACCTGCGCCACGCGCAGGATCTCATCCGGCGTCGTGACGCCGCGCAGGATCTTGAGCTTGCCGTCCTCGAGGATGTTGCGCATGCCGGTGGCTCGCGCGGCCCGACGGATCTGCGAGGTCGGGGCGCGGTGGAAGGCGAGCTCGCGGATTTCGTTGTTCATTTCGAGCATCTCGAAGACGCCCTGGCGTCCGCGGTAGCCGATGTTGCCGCAGCGGTTGCAGCCGGTGCCCTTGTAGATGTGCTGTCCGACGAGGTCCTCGTCCTTGATGCCCAGCAGCCGGAGCGTGAAGCGGTCGGGCGCCGGGTCGATGGTCTTGCACTCCTTGCAGATGATGCGGATGAGCCGCTGGGCCATGATCGCCTGGATCGAGCTGGCGACCAGGAACGGCTTGATACCCATGTCGATCAGGCGGGTGATGGCGCTGGGCGCGTCGTTGGTGTGCAGCGTGCTGAAGACCAGGTGGCCGGTCAGCGCCGCCTGCACCGCCACCTCGCCCACCTCCTTGTCGCGGATCTCGCCCACCAGAATGATGTTCGGCGCCTGGCGCAGCATCGAGCGCAGGATGCGCGCAAAGCCCAGCCCGATCTCCTCGCGCACCTGCACCTGGTTCATCCCGGTGAAGTTGTACTCGACCGGGTCCTCCGCCGTGATGATCTTGCGGTCGGGCCGGTTCAGCTCCTGGAGCGCCGCGTACAGCGTCGTCGTCTTGCCCGAGCCCGTCGGCCCCGTGACCAGGAAGATGCCGTTGGGCTGGCGGATGATCTTCTGGAAGCGGTTGTAGTCGTCGTCCTCGAATCCCAGGCCCGTGATGCCTACCTTCACCGAGTCCGGCCGCAGGATGCGCAGCACCACGCTCTCGCCGTGGTACGCCGGGCACGAGCTCACGCGGAAGTCGATCTGCCCCCCGCCGATCTTCATCTTGATGCGCCCGTCCTGCGGCAGGCGCTTCTCGGCGATGTCGATGCCCGACATGATCTTGAGGCGCGCGATCACCGGCCCCTGCATCGCCTTCGGAATGTTGTCGCGGATGATGCACACGCCGTCGACGCGGTAGCGCACCCGCACGCGGTCCGCCATCGGCTCGACGTGCACGTCGCTGGCCCGCATCCGCACCGCCTCGCCGATGATCAGGTTCAGCAGGCGGATCACCGGCGCGTCGTCGTCGTCGCCCGTCCTGGCCGCCAGCAGGTCCTCCTGCTCCTTGGCGTGCAGGTCGGCGTCGCGGTCGATGCTCTCGATCATCGCGTCCATGCTGTGGTCGAGGCTGACCTTGTCCAGGAAGCGGTCGATGAAGCGCTGGATCTTGCTCCGCGGCGCGAGCGCCACCTCGATCTCCATCCCCAGCCGGAACCGCAGCAGGTCCAGCAGCTCCAGGTCGAGCGGGTCGGAGATGATCATCTTCATCCGGCTGCCTTCCTGCTTCAGCGGAAGGACCTTGTGCTTGGTGATGATGTCCTGCGGCACCAGCCCCAGCGCCGCCGGCACGCTCACGTTCTTGTCCAGATCCACGAAATCCAGCTCGAACTGCGTCGCCAGCGCCTTGATCACGTCGTCTTCGCTCGCCAGCTCCAGCTCCACCAGCGCTTCGCCGATGCGCTTCCCATGCTGCCGAGCGTACGCCGCCGCGTCCTCGACGTTCTGCGCCGAGACGACGTTCCAACTGACCAGGATTTCGCCGATCCGCTTGCGCCGTCGTGCCATCGGGCTGGTCCTTCGGGCTGGCGCCTTCCGCCGCGGGGCGCTCGCACCCGCGGCCGAAGGCTCGTCAATCAAGCTATTCTCGCGGCCATGACCGCCGCAGGCAAGCGCCGCCCGCCGCTCGGAACCAGGCGCCGCCGTACTGGCGCAGCTTGCTTTCTGGGCCGAGCTGTACCAGCACCCGCGCCGCGCCCGCCACGGCCCGAAAGCTCGCGTCGCCCGCCTGAGCCGGTACACTAACGGGCTTGGCTCGACCGGTTCCCGACGGAGTGTGGTTCATGTTTCGACCCCTGCCGCCCAGGTTCGATTTCCCTGCCGCCGAGAAACGCGTGCTCGCCTTCTGGGACGAGCACGACGTGTTCGGGGCTTCGCTCGCCCAGCGCCGGCAGGCCGGGGCGCCGCGGTTCGTGTTCTACGAAGGCCCGCCGACGGCCAACGGGCTGCCGCACCCGGGGCACTGCCTGACCCGGGCCATCAAGGACGTTTTTCCGCGCTATCGGACGATGACCGGGCACCTGGTCGAGCGCAAGGCGGGCTGGGACACGCACGGCCTGCCGGTGGAGGTCGAGGTCTGCAAAGAACTGACCAGGGAGCTCGGCCATTCGATCCACACCAAGCAGGAGATCGAGCAGTACGGCGTGGAGCGTTTCAACCTGCGCTGTATCCAGAGCGTCTTCCGCTACACGCGCGAGTGGGAGGAAATGACCCGTCGGCTGGGGTTCTGGGTGAACCTGAAGGACGCCTACGCGACGTTCCACAAGGGCTACGTCGAAAGCGTTTGGTGGGGGCTGAAGACGCTGTTCGAGCGCGGGCTGCTCTATCAGGGGCACAAGGTTGTGTGGTGGTGGGCGCAGGGCGGCACGGCGCTCTCGGCGGGCGAGGTGGGCGAGGGGTATAAGACGGTTGATGATCCGTCGGTGTTTGTGAAGTTTCCCCTGGCAGGATCGCCGGTGGAGGGATCGCCCCTGGAGACATCGCCGGTGGAGACATCGCCGGTGGAGGGATCAGAGAGTGGGCAGGCTGGAAGCCTGCCCCACCCGGGTGGGGCAGGCTTCCAGCCTGCCCAAGTGAGGGGTGGGGCAGACTTCCAGCCTGCCCAAGTGAGGGGTGGGGCAGACTTCCAGCCTGCCCAAGTGAGGGGTGGGGCAGGCTTCCAGCCTGCCCAAGTAACTCCCTCACAGATGGCCACCACACCAGCCCGTGCAGGCGTTGGTGGCGAACTGGAAATCCGCCAACGGCGGTTGCCGCATTGGGAGGCCGGCGGCAGCACATATTTCGTCACCTTCCGCACTTTCGGCGTGCGCAAAAGGCCGGATGGCACGGTGCGATCCTCGGAGTTGGCTCCGGCGGAACGCGACCTGGTGCTCAAGGCATGCCTGCATTTCGACGCGCAGCGCATGCTGGTGCACAACGTCGTGGTCATGCCAGACCATGTGCACTTGCTGATTACGCCGGTCGAGAAGACGAGAGGCACATGGTGGTCGCTCAGTGAGCTGCTCCACAGCATCAAGAGCGTCTCCGCGAATGAGATCAGCGCACTTCGCCGGCAGAATGATCCGGCCTGGAGCGGGTCCGTCTGGCAGGACGAGTCATTTGACCGCATCATCCGCAGCGAATCCGATTTTGAGGAGAAACGGAACTACATCCTCGCGAACCCGGCAAAGCGCGGCCTGCCGGAAGACTACCGCTGGCTCTGGGACGAGGGTGGGGCAGGCATCCTGCCTGCCCTGAAGGGTCAGGCCCCAGACGCTGAACCAAGAGCCCAAGAGGCAGCCCCGGGCAGGCAGGATGCCTGCCCCACCCGCACCAGCCTGCTTGTTTGGACAACCACGCCCTGGACGCTCCTCAGCAATCACTTCGCGGCGGTGCATCCGGAGCTTGAGTATGCGCTGGTGCATGATCCGGTCGAGAATGAGCACCTGTACGTCGCCGCGGCGCTCGTCGACGCCCTCGCAAAGAAGCTCAAGCGCGAGCTGTCGATCGTTTCGACCTGCACGGGAGCTGAGCTGCTTGGACTCCGATATGTTCCGCCTTTTACTGATCTGTACTACGCGCGCCTCGGCGACACGAGGGCGGCCCTGCGCGGCGGCGGCGCGGCCCCCGTGGGCTGGCGCGTGGTCGCGGCGGACTTTGTGACGATCGAGAGCGGCACCGGGCTTGTGCATGAGGCGCCGGCCTTCGGCGAGGTGGACTTCAACCTTCTGCTGGAAGAGCGCAAGCGCTTCGAAGATCCCGATGCCGTCCCGCTCCTCAACGCCGTCAACCCCGACGGCGCCTTCAACGACGACGCCCCGCCGCGGTATCGCGGCCGATGGGTGAAGGACTGCGACAAGGAGATCATCCGCGAGCTGCGCGACGAGCGCAAGACGCCTTGGGGCACGCCGCTGCTGTATCACCAGGAGGTCGTGCGGCACGAGTACCCGTTCTGCCCGCGGGCCGAGGACGACCCGCTGATCCAGTACGCCCGCAAGAGCTGGTTCGTGCGCACCAGTGAATTCAAGGACGAGTTCCTGAGGAACAACGCCGCGGTGAACTGGCTGCCTGAGCACATCCGCGAGGGCCGCTTCGGCGATTTTCTGCGCAACAACGTCGATTGGGCCCTCTCGCGCGAGCGCTACTGGGGCACGCCGCTGCCGATCTGGGTGTGCGAGAAGTGCGGCCGCATGGAAGCCGTCGGCTCATTCGCGGAACTAAGAGGCAAGCCGGGTGCGACCGACGGCGGCTACTGGGAAGCGAAGGTGGCCGAGCACCGCGCCGAAGGCGTCGAGCTGCCGCATCACTTGCAGGTGCACAAGCCATACATCGATGAGTGGACGTACGCGTGCAGCGCATGCCAGGGTGGGGCAGGCTTCCAGCCTGCTCAGGCGCATGGTCCTGAGGAAAAGCAGCAACACAGGAATGAGGGCAGGCAGGATGCCTGCCCCACCCCCTATTCAACCCCCTCCACCACAACCCCCTCCACCACCCTCATGCGGCGCGTGCCGGAGGTGATCGACTGCTGGTGGGACGCCGGCAGCATGCCGTTCGCCCAGTGGGGCTATCCGCACACGACCGACAGCATTCGCACGTTCATGGAGCGGTTCCCGGCCGATTTCATCAGTGAGGCGATCGACCAGACCCGCGGCTGGTTCTACGGCCTGCTGGCCATCAGCACGCTGTTGTTCGGACCGCGTGACTGTGAGACCGCGGACTCCGCCGCGCAATGGCTAGCCGGTCCGGACGGAGCCACGCCGCAAGAGGCTTTCCCGCACCCCTTCCGCACCTGCATCGTCCTGGGCCTGATCCTCGGCGAGGACGGGCTGAAGATGAGCAAGCGGAAGAAGAACTACCGCGAGCCCGGATACATCTTCGACCAGTACGGCGCGGACGCGATGCGCTGGTACTTCTTCAGCGGCCAGCCACCGTGGACGAGCATCCGCTTCCAGGAGGCCGCCATCCGCGACGCGCAGCGCGAGTTCCTGGTGAAGCTCTACAACGTGCTGAGCTTCTTCAGCATCTACGCCAGCATCGACGGCTTCGAGGCGATCCCCGACGCGGCCCACGGCAAGCGCCCGACCGCCGAGCGCTCGGAGCTCGACCGCTGGATCATCAGCGAGCTGCATCGCACGATCCGCTTCGTGCGCGAGTCGATGGACCGCTTCGAGAACTTCCCGGCGGCCCAGCGGCTGAGCGAGTTCGTCGAGGCGCTGTCGAACTGGTACGTGCGGCGGTCGAGGGAGCGGTTCTGGCGAGGGATCGAGGGATCGAGGGATCAAAACGCCAAGGAGGGATACTCCGCGAACGACCAGGACAAATGGGACGCCTATCACACGCTCTACGGCTGCCTGTACACGCTCAGCCTGCTCATCGCCCCGTTCACGCCCTTTTTCGCCGAGACCATGTATCAGACCCTGACCCGCGACGGCGGCGGCGCCTGTAGCGCCGACCAGCCCGCCCGGCCAGGAGCGCCCGCACACCCGGTCAGCGTGCATTTGTGCGACTATCCCCAGGCCGACGAGTCGCTCGTCGACGAAGCGCTCTGCGCCGAGATGGACATCGTGCGCGAGATCAGCTCGCTCGGCCGCGCCGCCCGCGCCGCCAGCAGCGAGCCCCGCCTGCGCAAGGTGCGTCAGCCGGCCGCGCTGGTCGAGATCATCCTCGCACGGCCCGAGCACGCCGCCTGGCTTGCCGGGCACGCCGAGCTCATCGCCGACGAGCTGAACGTCAAGCGCGTCGAGTTCGCCGCCGAGGCCGACCAGTACGTCGCGTACAAGGTCGTGCCGAACTTCAAGGCCATCGGGGCGAAGTTCCGCGCCCTTGTCCCGAAGATCAAGGAAGCCCTCGCCGCCCTGCCCGACGCCGCCGCCGCGCGCAAGCAGCTCGCCGATGAGGGCACGCTCCCGCTGACGATCGACGGCGAGCGCATCGAGCTGTCGCCGGACGAGATCGAGATCCGCCTCGAGGCCAAGACGGGCTGGTCGGCGGCCCAGGGCAGGCACGGCGTCGTCGTGCTCAGCAGCCAGATCACGCCCGAGCTGATCGAGGAGGGCCTGATCCGCGAGTTCATCCACCACGTGCAGGCGCTGCGGAAGGAGCGCGAACTGGCCTACGAGGCGCGCATCCGCCTGCACGTCGACTGCGCCGACGAGTTCTGGGCCATCCTCGGCCGGCGCCTGGCGCTCGTGCGGCAGGAGTGCCTCTGCGACGACGTCGTCCGTCGGCCCGTCGCGCCGGAGCGCGGCGCGCTCTCCGTCGAAGGCCACGAGCTGCGCATCGACCTGGCCTGACGGGCGCACCCATGGAGCACCTCGAGGTCGGCATCGCCGTCACCGCCGCCCTGCCGCGCTCCAACGCCGCTTCGACGTGCTCCGGTTGCGCCGCGGAACGCGCCCCGAACGCGGCGCCGAACGGCTCGCCGGCGGCGTGATCGCGGCCTGCTCAGCGCGCCGCCGGCACGTAGTGCAGCGGGCCGCCAAGGCCGAGGTCCCAGCCTGACGCCATCCAGGCCACGAGCATCGCGATCCACACCAGGCCGAACACGACGGAATACGGGAGCATCATCGAGATCAGCGTGCCGATGCCCGCCTTCGGCACGTACTTCTGCGCGAACACCAGCAGGATGACCATGTAGGCGTTCAGCGGCGTCAGCACGTTCGTCACCGAGTCGCCGATGCGGTAGGCGACCTGCGTCAGCTCCGGGCTGATGCCGACCATCATCAGCATCGGCACGAACACCGGCGCGAAGATGCTGTACTTGGCCGACATCGATGCGATCAGCAGGTTGAAGAACATGCACACCAGAATAAACACCACGATCAGCAGGCTGCTCGGCAGGTCCGCCGCCGCCAGCGCCTGCCCGCCGGTCATCGCCAGCATGCGATCGAGGTTCGAGTAGCGGAAATAGGCGATGAACTGGCCGGCGAAGAACGCCAGGATGATGATCGGGGCCATCGTGCCCATCGTCTCGGTCATCAGCTTCGCCACGTCCCCCCCGCGACGGATGCTCCCCGTCGTCACGCCGTACGCCACTCCCGGCAAGACGAACGCCAGCAGGATGAGCGGCACGATCACCGCCACCCAGCGGTCGAAGCCGGGCGGATTCGGGTCCTTGCCGAACAGCGGCGAGCCGGGCAGCATCGCCAGGATGACAATGCCGCCGACGACGACCGCGTTCGCGGCCGCCGCCCAGGCCAGCCCGCGCGCCTCGCGCTCCGGCATGCCGCCGCGGCACAGCGCGTAGATGAACAGCGGCAGCAGGGTGCTGGCTGCCACCGCCGGCGCGCAGAGTTTCAGCCACAGCGGCGGGTTGAGCCAGAGCGAATCGGGCGCGGCCGCGGCGCGGCAGGCGGCGGCGTCTGCGCCGTGCCGGGCCAGTTGCGCGAGCCACTCGGCCGGGCGGGTCATTCCCGCGGCGCCGCTGAGCAGCTCGCTGAGCCACTGATAAGCCGGGCCGAGGGCGAACAGGGGGCACGCGGGCGTCGCCAGCGGGCCGACCGCGGCAACCACGAAGAGCGTGAACAGCAGCGCCGCGGCGGCGGCGCTGAGGAGCGTGTGCGGGCGGCCGAGCTCGCCGGTGAATTCGGCAACCGCCGGCGGGCCGCCCTGGTCGGGCGTTTTCCGGCGGAAGCGCGGCTCGACCAGCCACGAGGAGGCGGCCCAGCCGGCGAGCGTGATCACGAAGACCGACGCGATCATGAACCACCAGTTGCACGTCGGCGCGACGACGTAGTCGGGGTCGATCACCTGTGCTCCGGCGGTCGTCAGGTTCGCGAGCAGCGGGTCGAGGCTGGTGATCAGCAGGTTGGCGTTGAAGCCCGCGGCGATGCCCGCGAACGCCGCCGCGATCCCCGCGAGCGGCGAGCGTCCCAGCGAGACGTACAGGGCCGCGGCCAGCGGCGGCAGCACGACGTAGCCGGCGTCGGTGGCCAGCGACGAGTTGATGCCGACGAAGATGATGGTGGGCGTCAGCAGGAAGCGCGGCACGACCAGCACGATCGCCTTCAGCGCCGCCGCCAGCATGCCGCTCTTCTCCGCGACGCCGATGCCCAGCATCGCCACCAGCACGACGCCCAGCGGCGGGAAGTCGAGGAAGTTGCGGACCATGGTGGAGAGGCACCAGAAGAGCCCGTCGCTGCTGAGCAGGCTGCGCGGGGCAATGGGCGGGATGTCGCCGGCGTCGCCGCTGAGCACGAAGATCGCCTCGCCCTCGTCGTCGAGCAGCGGCGGGCCGTGGCCGGAGGCGGGCGTTGGGGCGTCGGCGGGCGGCGGCTCGTGGACGGGCAGGATGCGCCGCGCGTCGCTGACCAGCTCGAGTCGCGGCTTTCCGTCGGCGTCGAGCACGGGGCGCACGCGCGGCTGGCCCTCGTGCGTCAGCGGCTGCCCTGTGGGGCCGGTGACGAAGGTGAAGGCCTGGCGATAGACGCGCGGCTGCACGCTCCATTGGCCGACGGAGGCCGCGTGCGAGGCGATCATGACGATGACGGCGCCGATCACGAAGAGCAGGGCCGGGTCGGGCAGCTTGTTGCCGATCCACTCGATCCAATCGAGGATTCCGCCGGCCTTCGGCGAGCGCGCTTGCGACATCGTCGTCTCTCCGGTCTGACGCGCGGCCGCCGGGGCCGCTGATGATATTGCGTGGTCAGTGCGGCTCCTGCGGCACGCGCGGCGGCGTGCCGAACATCGTCCCCTCGGCGGTCATGCGCCCTTCGGTTCGACCGCCGGTGCGCGCGTAGTGCTCGCAGACGAGCTCGACCGCGGCGTCCACGTCGTCGGTCAGGTGGAAGAGACCCAGGTCTTCGGGATCGATGTTGGCGAAGCGTTTGAGCAGGACGTCGTGCATCCATGCGACGAGCGGCTGCCAGTACTCGGTGCCGATGAGCACGACCTGCATCGAGGGCGCCTTGCCGGTCTGGATCAGCGTCATGGCCTCGAAGAATTCGTCCATCGTGCCGAACCCGCCGGGGAAGCAGACGAACGCCGTCGCGTACTTGACGAACATGACCTTGCGCGCAAAGAAGTAATGGAAGTTCAGCGAGATGTTCTGGTAGTGGTTCGGCCGCTGCTCTTCGGGCAGCGCGATGTTCAGACCGATGCTGCGCCCGCCCGCCTCCGCCGCTCCCCTGTTCGCGGCCTCCATGATCCCCGGCCCGCCGCCGGTGATGATCGCGAACCCGCGCTTCGACAGCTTGGCCCCAAGCTCCACCGCCCGCTGGTAGTACGGGTCGCTCGGCGGTGTGCGGGCCGAGCCGAAGACCGAGACCGCCGGCGACACGTCGGCCATCACCTCGAAGCCGTCGACGAACTCCGCCATGATGCGGAACAGCCGCCAGGTGTCCGCCCCGGTGTTGTCGTAGATGTGGTTGCGCACCGCACGCACCTCCTCGTCCGGCTCCGCGGCCGATCGGCGCCGTGAAAAGCGAGATGATAGCAGGCGGGCGCGTGGCGGAAAGGCAGCCGAGCGCTTTCGTGCGGCTCGTCAGTAGCGCGTCGCCGCCGGCTGAACGGCGTCGAGGGCGACGCTCGCCGGCACGCCTGGCGGCGACGACGCGTCGAGCCCGCGCAGCTCCGCAACCGCGGCCGCGAGCCGGCCGAGCCGCGCCCGGTGCGAATGCTCCCGCAGGCAGCGCGCTCTGCCCGCGGCGCCGATCGTGAGCGCCTCATCGGCGTGCTCGAGATAGTGCCGGCATTTCTCGATCAGCTCAGGCGCGCTGCCGAACGTCTCGCATTCGCGCCCGCGCTCCAGCCATTGTGCAGCACCCGTGGCGGCCTCGCACAGCAGCATGCCGCCGCTCAGCGCCGCCGCCAGCGCCGCCGGCTCGAGCCCGGCCTCGGCGTCCGGCGGGGTGAAGGCGAGGTTGATCAGCGCCGGACGCGCTTCGCGCGTGGCGCTGATCCCGTTGCGCTCCCACCCTTCGCCGCTGACCAGCAGTTGCCGGGGAAGCTCGGCGCTCAGCCGCCGCAGCGCATGCACGCGCCGCTCAACGTCGCCCATGCCGCTGTATAGCCGGCGCGCGGCGTAGTACTCGCTGCGGCGATCGAGCGGGCTGTCGGGCGTCAGCGCCAGTCCGCAGGCGTCGGCGAAATGCGCGTCGCGGCCGTCCGCGAGGGCCGCGCGAGCCAGCAGCGCCGTGCGCAGCGCGCTGCCGAGGTGCGCCCGGCCGGGGAGGAACAGCTCGTCGCGCGCATCGCCGTGATACGCCACGGCGCGCGGCAGCGACAGCGCATCCCGCTCCGCCCCGGACGCCGCCGCCGCGCCGGGCGGCAGCTCGACGACGCCCGGCACGCCCAGGCGGCGCAGCTCGTCGGCGTGTGGCGCGTCGGCCACGAGTTTGAACCAGCGGCGGCTGGCGAGGCACTGCCAGAGCGCGTCGGGCGTGAGCGCGGCCAGCGCCACGGGAAGCGGTTGGGTGAACTCGGAGACGAGCGGGACGCCCAGCGCTTCGTGCAGGAGGCTGACGCGCGCTTGGCCGCCCTGCTGCACGAGCAGCAGCCCGGCGCCGTCGCGGTCGAAGAGGGCGTCAAGCCCGGCGCCGCGGAGCTGCTGCGCCGCCTGCGTGCCGGCCTGGATCCGGCCCGCCAGGTCGGCGTCGGCGTGCACGGTGAGTTCGAGCAGCGCGTGGCCGGCGGATTGCAGCGCCGGACGCAGTGATACGTCACCGATCAGAGCGATCTTCATGCGCGGCTCCATTCTGGCGTGTGCGGCGCCGACTCCAGGCAGTGCTCGATGAACAGCACGCCGCGATTGGCGCTGCCGGGCGCGGTGCGTTCGTTGAAGACGTAGCGGCACTCGTCGTGGACGAGCACGTCGCCGATGTAGTCGAGGTTGCAGGGCCGGCCGAGGTAGGCGTCGAAGCCGAAGTCGCGGCCGGGCACCTGGAAGTCGTGGATCATGATGAGCTTAGGCTGCTTGACGGCCATCAGCAGGCGCAGCTCGTCGCGCAGCGGCCAGTAGTGCCCCCAGTGCGCGTCGAGGAACGCCAGCAGCGGGTAGCGCAGCTCGGGCATGATCTGCGCCAGCACGGCCGACGAGTTGCCCAGCAGCGGGCGGATGCGCGGCTGGTCGCGGAGGCGCGCCAGCGCCTCGCAGTACTGCTTCTCGACCACCTCGATCGTGTAGACCCTCGGAATGATCCGCGCCAGGCCCAGCGTCGTGTAGCCCTCGAACGTCCCGGTCTCAACCGCGCAGGCGAAACCGCAGCGGCGGTGGTAGGCGAGCACCATCCGTACCAGCTCGCCGTCGGCGTTGAACATGTTGCGGAACTCGGGCGGCTCCGCGAGCCAGCCCGCCGCATCGAGCGCGATGGGCGCTTCCCCGGACCCTGCCAGTGTCGCGTTCATGGCTGCTCCCGTGTGCGGCGACTGGCGCGGCAGAACCCGGCCGCACCGCGATCCGAAGGCAGGCGCTTCGCCGCGCTCAGCATGCCGTTGAAACGCTCGCGATGCCCGGGGCGCTCCCGGCCAGCCCCGGTGCGCTCGCAGCGAATGGCGCCGTGGCCGCGGGGGGCGTCGCGCTGCGGACATAGAGCGCGGCTCCCCACACGCTGGGCGCCGCCGACGGATAGAGGGCGCGGCGCTCGAAGCCCGCCGCCCGCATGAAGCGCTCGACGTCCTCGAAGAGCGGCATGTCCTTGTAGAACCTTCGGAAGCCGACCTCGAGAAACACGGCCCGCGCGTGCCGCAGCAGCTCGCGCGCTCCCGCCAGTGCCCGGAGCTCCGCACCCTGGATGTCCATCTTGACGATGTCGATGCACCGCGGATCGACCCCCGCTTCGCCGCACCAGCGATCCAGCGTGAGCGTCCGCACCCGCTCGCCCCCGGTGATCTTGTGATAAAGCACGAGCGGGTTGCGCTCTTCCTGAAAACCCAGCAGCGACGCCGACTGCCCCCCCGCCGTCAGGTTGATCGTCGTCTCGCCGTCCTGGTCGCTGACGGCGGCCCGCACCGCATTCACGCGCAGCTCGGCGGCGGCCCGCTCCAGCTCGGCGAAGTTGGCCGACACCGGCTCGAAACTGTGGATCTCCGCCTGCGGAAACGCCCTCCGCAGCAGCCGCGCCGTCGTGCCCGTGAAGGCCCCGCAATCGAGAATGACGCGCGGCCGCGGGACGACACGCCGGCACTCATCGATCCAGTCGCCGAGGTTGAAGTACGCGGCCGATGCCTCGCTCGCGGCGGCGCTGGCTGTCGAGGGCGCCCGCGGCAGCTCCAGCCGCCGCACGATCTCGCGCAGCCGGTGAGAATAGAGGTGCGATTGCAGCGTCCGCCGCTGGCCGGCGGCGGCGATCTCGGCGGCGCGCCGCGGGTTGGCCAGGTAGTGCTGGCACTTGTCGAGCAGCTCGGCCTCGTCGTGAAACGTCTCGATCTCGATGCCGATCTCGAAGTGCTCGGCCAGCTCCGGCCGCGCCAGCGCCAGCAGGAAGCCGCCCGCCGCCGTCACCTCGAACACGCGCGCGCTCAGGCCGCATTCGCAGCCCTCGTCGGGCAGGTCGATGTTGACGAGCGCCGTGCGGAACAGCTCGAGCGCTTCGGCCAGGGTCGCCGGCGCCGGCCCGCATTGAAGCCCGTACTGCGCGTCCCAGCCTTCTCCGAAGAGCTGGAAGACATCGCCGAGCTGGCGCTTGAGCAGCATCACGAAGCGGTCGCGCCTGGCCACCGCGCAGATCGCCAGGTACGCCTGCCGCGCCCGCAGATAGGCCGATAGCCGGCGGTGATTCTCCTCGGGAGCGACCTCCGGCCCGCAGGGCTTGCCCATCTTCAGCAGCGCGTGGTACACGTCGTAGAACGCCGCCCCGACGACGCCGCGATCATGCGCGTACGCCATCAGGCCCGGCGTCAGCGCGTGCAGCGCGTCCTGGCGGCCGGGCCCGAAGAAGCCGCCGCGCAGCGAGCCAACGAAGGCGATCGGGACGCGGGCCGCGTTGGGTTCGAGCGGGCGCGTGCCGTACTCGAAATCGGGCGCAGCCGCGGGCATGTACGAAAGCCCCGGCACGCCCATTTGCTGAAGCTCGTAGACCTGGGCGCGGTCGGCGACGAACTTGAACCAGCCGTCCAGGTGCAGCGACGGCCAGTCGAAGCCGGGCTGCCCATCGGCCAGGCTGATGGGGATTCCGTTCGGAAAAAACGAAGCCAGCGGCGCACCGAGCGCCTGGTGCAGTGGCCTCAACTCCAGCGGCGCACGGTAGCCGGGGTTGAACTCGATCGGCTTTTCCGGATCAACGGCCCCCGCCGCCAGCAGATGCAGCAGCCCGTCGCCGTCAAGGTCCATGAGCAGGTCTGGAGATGCCCGCCGGAGCCGCTCGTAGGTTCGCTGGCCGGCGTTGACGCGCCGGTGCAGTTCAGGCTCGGACGGATGGGCCGGCCCGTTGTCGCCGGCGGCCACGGTCGCAAACGCCAGGGCACGCGCCGCGCTTGGCCAGACGTGGTCGGAGAATACGGCGACGCGCATGGACTGCTCCCGGCGCCGAGGGCTCGCGTCCCCGCGGGCGCGCTGTGCTCCCTTATCGGCGGTTTCGGGGGCGACGGCTGAGCGGATGTGGGGGTTCGTCCCCGGTGACGGTCCGGGGCGGCGCGGCGACCGCAGATCATGCGAGCAGCGCGACCGATCCGCGGTCCGGCGGCGGATGCCTGGCTGCGCTCGGCGTGACGCGAGGGAGCCGCAGCAGCGTGGATGGGCTTCAGTCCGTCTCGAGCCGCACGCGCAGCGCCTCGTCCTCCAGGTAATACACGAACCGCAGCGTCGCGCCGCAGTCGTAATCGGCGTTGCGCAGCAGGAAGATCTCGTCCGTCGAGTCCGTCACCTCCAGGACCGCGGCGTTGAACACGCGCGGCCGGCTGACGCCCAGGCTGCGCACGCGCTCGCACGCCAGCACCGTGTGTGCCGTGCCACGCGATGGAATCTCGGCGAACTGCCGCTGGATGAAGCTCGTGTTCAGGTGCGCGACCACGAACAGGCTCGGCGCATCCGCGGCACTGTCGCTGTAGTAGAAGTTCGGCGTCAGGTCCAGCGCCGTTTCGTTGACGAACTCGATACGCACCGGCGGCGGAGGACCGGCCGGCTCCAACGGCACGCAGCCCACCAGCCCGGCGAGCACGGCGGCGGCGACCACTGTCGCAGCGAACAATCGCGGGCCACCCGGCGCACCCGCTTCCTGACGCGGCTTCTGCATGATCCGAGCCGCGCCCGTAAGCAAGCGGTTGCGCCAGACGAATTCCGGTTGTGCCAGGTCCGTCACGTCACGGCTCCACGACGAACGAAGTTGTGAACCCGCCGCCCGCCTGGCGCGAGTAGGTGAACGTCACCCGCCCGCCGCAGAACACGCTCAGGTCCTGCGCCAGGATGATCTCGCGCCCGACGCCGTCCGGGTTGTTGAGGTTGTCGCCGAAGCGCCCGCCGAGCGTGCCGATCAGGCGGGCGTCGCTGCACGGAACCGTGAACGAGTCGCTGCTGAAACGCGCGATCAGCCCCAGCGTCCCCACGCCGAACGCCGTGTACTTGCGGTTCAGGTTGAACAGCTCCTCGCGCGACACGGCGGTCGCGGAGAGAAAAATCTCCGGGTCGAGCGTGACGTCGGTGGTGTTCACGATGCGGATCGTGATGGTGCCGGTCGTGTTCGGGTCGCCGCCGTCGTTGTTGTCGCCGCCGTTGTTCGGCGGAGGAACGAACACGCACGCCACTCCGCCCAGCGTGCAGGCAACGAGGAATGACGCCAGCCCCGAGTGTCGCAGGCTCATGTTCTGGACCTCCCGCGCGGAATCGAACGCCGCGCCGCATCCATTATCCCAGGCACCAACTGGCCGGCAACCAGCGCAGCCGGGCCGTCCTCAGCCCGACCCAGCCGCCGCCGAGCGCACCGCGTTTGACGCCCGCCGCCGCTCGCGTACGATCCGCACCGGGAAGAAGGAGCGGCCCATGAAACGGTTCGCATGCGTGGCGCTCGTGACCGTCACCGCGTCGCTGGCGTGGGCCGGAGAACCCGCCGGCGTTCACTGGCCCGGCTTCCGCGGACCGCTCGCAAGCGGCGTCGCCGAGGGCTTCGCGTTGCCGACGAGCTGGGACGTCGAGAAGGGCGAGAACATCCGCTGGCGCACGCCGATCGCCGGCCTTGGCCATTCGTGCCCGGCGATCTGGGGCGATCGCGTATTCCTCACGACGGCGGTCAGCGAGGCGAGCCAGGAGCTTCGCGTCGGGCTGTATGGCGACATCGCGCCCGTGGACGAGACGCGGCCGTTCGAATGGAAGCTGCTCTGCCTGGACAAGAAGACGGGCAAGGTGCTCTGGGAGCGCGTCTGCCACAAGGGCGTGCCGCGCGTCAAGCGCCACCCGAAGGGCTCGCACGCCAACTGCACCCCCGCGACCGACGGGCGCTACGTGGCGGCATTTTTCGGCCCCGAAGGGCTGCACTGCTACGACCTGAGCGGCCAGCACCTGTGGTCGAAGGACCTCGGCGAGCTCGACGCCGGCTTCCACGCCGTGCCCGCGGCGCAGTGGGGCTTCGGCAGCTCGCCGATCATCCACGAGGGCCGCGTCATCGTGCAGTGCGACGTGCAGAAGGACTCGTTCATCGCCGCCTTCGACGCCGGCGACGGCCGCGAGCTCTGGCGCACGGCCCGCGCCGAGGCCCCTACCTGGTGCACGCCCACGCTCTACTTCCCCGAGGCCGCGGGCGGAACCAACGGCGCAGCGCCCGCGGCCCAGATCGTCGTCGGCGGCTGGCGGCACATCGGCGCCTACGACTTCTCCACCGGCAAGGAAATCTGGAAGATGGCCGGCACGGGCGGCATCCCCGTGCCCACGCCCATCGCCGACCGCGACCTGCTGTTCTTCACCGCCAACCACCGGCCGACGCCCTTCGTCGCCGCCGTGCGGGCCAACGCCCGCGGCGAGATCGCCCTGCCGACCGACGACAGGAAGCACGAGGCCGTCGCCTGGGCCGACGCCGGCTTCGGCGCCTACATGCAGACGCCGATCGTCTACCGCGGCGTGCTCTACGTCTGCCGCGACAACGGCGTGCTGGCCGCGTACGACGCGCGCACCGGCAAGCAGCACTTCCGCGAGCGCCTCGGCGACGGCCGCACCGGCTTCACCGCCTCGCCCGTCGCCGGAGACGGCAAGCTCTACTACACCAGCGAGCAGGGCGACGTGTTCATCCTCAACGCGGCCCGCGACTTCGAGCCGATCACCAGCGGCCAGATCGGGCAGACCTGCATGGCCACGCCGGCGGTCTCCGAAGGCGTGCTGTACTTCCGCACGGAGAAAGAGCTGATCGCGATCGGCGGCCCGAACTGAGTAACCGCATGCAAATCCCGCAGATGCAGTACGAGGTCCTGTGCGCCGCCGCCGAGGCCGCGGCGCCCTCGCTGATTCGCGAGCTGGCCGCGCGCCTGAAACGCGACCAGGCGCAGGTGGCGGCGGCGTGCGCGGCGCTGGAGCAACAGGGCTGGATCACGATCAGCGAGCAGCCCTACGACGAGCTGTCGCTCGGAGGCGAAGGGCGCGCCTACGCCTCGTCCCCCCTGCCGGAGCGCGTCATCGTCGGCGTCCTCCGGGCGCAGGGCGGCCGCTGCCGGATCACGGAGATACCGCGGCATTGCGGGCTCGACGCCGGCCAGGTCGGCCAGACGCTGCGCTGGCTGGCGCAGCGCGGCTGGGCGGTCAAGCAGGGCGACGATCTGGCGCTGACGGAAGCCGGCCGCGCCCTGGACGATACCCCCACCCCCGACGAGCGGCTCATCCGGGCCCTGGCCGACGGGCGCGCGGCGCGCGCGGCGGAGCTCGAAAACGCCGGCGTTCCGGTCGCGCGGGCGATCGAGCTGGCCGGCAAGCGCAAGGGCTTCGTGAACGTCAAGCCGCGCACCGACCGGTCCGTGGCGCTGACCGACGCCGGCCGCGCCGCGCTCGCGGCGGGCCTCGCGGGCCGCCGCTCGGTCACGCAGCTCTCGCCTGAGCTGCTTGCTGATGGCGGCTGGCGCGAGGTGGACCTGCAACCCTACGACGTGACGCTCTCGGCCAGGAAGCTATACCCCGGCAAGGAGCACGCCTTTCAGCGAACGCTCGACCGCGTGCGGCGCGTCTTCCTCGAGATGGGCTTCACCGAGATCGTCAGCCCCTGGGTCGAGAGCAGCTTCTGGGATTTCGACGCGCTCTTCCAGCCCCAGGACCACCCCGCCCGCGACATGCAGGACACCTTCTACGTCTCGCGCCCCGACCGCGCGCGCCTGCCCGACGACGCCCTCGTCGAGCGCATCTGCGCCACGCACGAGACCGGCGGCGACACCGGCAGCACCGGCTGGCGCTACCGCTGGAGCCGCGAGCTGGCCCACAAGCCGGTGCTGCGCACGCACACGACGGCGGCGACGATCCGCGCCCTGGCCGATCATGCCCGGCGCACGCCCGACGCCCCCGGCAAGTACTTCGTCATCGGCCCGGTCTTCCGGCGCGAGACGGTTGATTACAAGCACCTCCCCGTCTTCCACCAGGTCGACGGGATCATCGTCGATCCGCAGGCGAGCCTCTCGACGCTGCTCGGCACGCTGAGCGCCTTCTACGGCAAGATGGGCTTTCCGAAGGTGCGCTTCCGTCCCAGCTTCTTCCCCTACACCGAGCCCTCCGCCGAGGTGTTCCTCTGGCTCGAAGGCCGCAACGAATGGGTCGAGATGGGCGGCTCCGGCATCTTCCGGCCCGAAGTCACGCGCCCGCTGGGCATCCGGCAGCGCGTGCTCGCCTGGGGCCTCGGACTGGAGCGCCTGGCCATGATGATCCACGGGTTGAAGGCGATCGGCGACCTGTATTTCGCGACGATGCCGTGGCTGCGCGAGACGCCGCTCTCGCGCGCCTGATCGAGGCCGCTGCGACGCGGACCACTCGCCGCCGCGCCTACTCCAGGTAGCCCAGCTCGCTGAGCCGCTTCTCCAGGACCTTGCGGTCTTCCTCGGAATATACCTCGCCGTGCTCCTCGAGCGCCTTGCGGATCGGCGGCTCGCGTTCGACCAGCGGCTGCGTGACGAAAGCCTCGCTGAGCACGCGGCCCTCCATGTCCACCGGCACGCGCATCCCGAGCGCCGCCAGCGCCGTCGGCGTCAGGTCGACGATGTCCGCCTCCAGCCGCTCGCCGCGGCGCACCTTCGGCCCGCGCATCGCGAAGACGCCCTCGGCCCGGTGCGTGCCCTCGAGCCGCCGCAACGGGCACCAGCGCACCGGCTGGCGGCCGCGGATCTTGCGCACCACCGCCAGCCCCGGCTGCGGCGACAGCAGCAGGTCGGGTAGGTCCGGGTGCTCCTCGCGCGTGCAGCCGTAGAGCTGCTCGGTGCGAAAGACGTCGGCGAAGATGCGCATTGGCCGGCCGTCGCGGCCGGTCGTCTCCGCCGCCAGCAGCCGGCCGCGGATCTCGTCGCGCAGGGCCTCGTACTCCTGCGGCTCGACGATGCCGAGCGGCCCGCGGCCCTTGAGATTGATGTAGAGGAAGCCGTAGATGCCTGCGTGCATGACGCAGGCGCGGGTGCGCTCCCAGTCGACGGCCAGGTCGCGCTCGATGCCGCGGCTGCCCTGCTCGAAGCGGTTGGCCCGGCCCTTGGTCAGGCGGTGCAGCCAGTGGCCGGCGCGCGTCTCCGCCTGCTGCCAGCGGCTGCGCAGGTGCAGGTAGCCCCACTCCTGGAGCAGCAGGTTCGGCTGGGCCTTGCCGTCGAGGCTGCCGTGCCCGTGGTCGGACATGATCAGCACGGTGGCGCGGTAGCGCTCCGCGTACTCGAAGAGCCGCTCCAGCGCCTCGTCGAGCTTGCGGAAGCACTCCGCGGCCATGCGGGCCTGCGCGGGGTAGCGGTGCTGGTAGCGCGGATCGAGGTACTTCCACGCCTTGTGCTGGAGGTTGTCCACCAGCTTGTACACGATCATCAGCACGTCCCAGCCGTACTTGTCGCCGCAATACCGCGTGATCTCCCACCCCTGCTCGAAGCTGTTGCAGATGTACTCCAGGTTCTCACGCAGGATCGCCGACCCTCCGAACGCCCGCCGCTTCCAGTTCGTCCGGTACGAGTAATTCGGGATCTCGCGCAGAATCTCCGCCTTCAGCTCGCGCGGCCAGGTGAAGTCCGCGTCGATGCTCGGCGTCTCAAAGCCGCTGATCATGAAGCCGTTGACCGGCCGCGGCGGGTAGGTCATCGGCACGTTGATGCTGCCCACCCGCAGCCCCTTCTCGCTCAGCAGCTCCCACAGCGTCTTTTCCTGGATCTCGTAGGTGCTGTTGAAGGTCAGCGTGTGCGTCCGGACGTCGTACTTCTCGAAATCGACGATCCCGTGCTTGCCCGGACCCTTGCCCGTCATGAACGTCGTCCACGCCGCCGGCGTGATCGGCGGCCGCGTCGATTGCAGCACGCCCGACACCCCCTCGCGGATGAACCGCGCCAGGTGGGGCATGTGCCCGGCGGCCATCAGCGGATCGAGCACGTCGAAGGTCGCGCCGTCGAGCCCGATGATCAGCAGCCGCTCGGCCAGCGGATTCAGCGGCCGCGGCGAGGGCGCCGACCGACCCTGCGGAACGGGCCGAACGCCCTGCGCTTCGGCCGCCGGCAAATCACGAGCTTGCGTCAAGACGCTCACGCCATTCTCCTTCCACCAGCGCGCCGCCCGCTGCGGGAGCGAGCGGACCTCGGACCGCAGCCGCCCTCGGCTGCCACCCGGCGACCCTGCCGGGCCGCATGAGTCCGTTTCCGGGAGCCTGAACTGTGTGAGAGTACATCCGGCGCCGCCCGGCGGCAATTCACCCGGTGGTGCCCACCGGCTGGCGTGGGTCAGCGTGATCCGAGCCCCAAGCGCCAGCGCGGGGGCGCATCCGAGCCCCAAGCGCCAGCGCGGGGGCGCCTCAGCGCGCGCACGCCGCCGTGCGCGCGGGCCGTCTGGACGCCAATTTGAGATTCTGCTTGCACTGCCGGCGACGTCCGCCGGAGCACGCGTTGGTGTTGTGCTGCGACGAGAAGAGCCAGATCCCGGCGCTCGATCGGACGCAGCCCGGCCTGCCGGTGAAGAAGGGCCGCCGTGGCGGCAGCGGCTGGATTCACTACCAGCGGTGCCCGGCGCGATCTACGGCGCCCGCCAAAAACCGCGCCCCCGGCTTGCCAGACGGCGCGCCCCAACGCAGAATCAGCAGCCGACACGGATGGGCCCATTGTCGGAAGGAGCCGGCGCATGTTCCGAACCCGCACGCTCATTCTCACCTCGCTGGCCGCGACGCTCGGCCTGGCGTCCTGCAACCAGCCCGCCGAGCCGATGCAGCCCTTCAGGCCGAAGGAGAAGGACTACGGCCGCGCCCTGCCGCCCGGGGCGCTGGCGCTGCGGAAGATCGACCCGCGCGACTACCCCGACTTCGCGCCCGGGTTCGAGCGCCGCGCCGAGCTCGAGCAGGCGATTCGTCACAGCCTCGACTACCTCTCGCGGCCGTCGAGCCGCCGCTACTTCCCCTACGGCGACGTCACGCACGAGCGCGCCGTGGCATCGCTGAACGCGTTCCTGGGCGTGCTGCATGCGGCGCGCGACGCGCGCGAGTTCGACCAGCTCATCCGCGCCCGCTTCGAAGTCTACCAGTCGGTCGGCTGCGACGACCGCGGCACCGTCTACTTCACCGGCTACTACACGCCCATCTTCGAAGGCCGCAAGCAGGCCGACGAGCGCTTCCGCTACCCGATCTACAAGATCCCCGCCGACCTCGTGAAAGACGACGAGGGACGCACCATCGGCCGCCGCGCCGGCGGCGCGAGCGTCGTCCCCGGCTACTACACGCGGCGCGAGATCGAGGAGCAGGGGCTGATGCGCGGGCGCGAGCTGGCCTGGCTCCAGGACCCCTTCGAGGCCTACGTCGTCACGGTGCAGGGCTCGGCCAAGCTGCGGCTGGAGAACGGCGGGCTGTGGGAACTGGGCTACGCCGCCAACAACGGCCACGAATACACGCCGATCGCGCCGCTGCTGGTTCGCGACCGCGCCATCAAGGCCGCCGAGGTCTCCTTGCAGGCCATGCGCCGGTTCTTCACCACCCGGCCCGATCTCGTCCCGCACTACACCTGGAACAACGACCGCTTCGTCTTCTTCAAGGAGACCAGCGGCGGCCCCTACGGCAGCATCAACGTGCCCGTGACGCCCTTCTACAGCATCGCCACCGACAAGGACGTCTTCCCGCGCGCCTGCCTCGCGTTCATGCAGACGCGGATTCCGGCGCCCGCGGCGACCGCGTCCGACGCCGTCACCATGCGGCCGTACGCAGGCTTCGCGCTCGATCATGACACGGGCGGGGCGATCCGGGCGGCCGGCCGCTGCGACATCTACATGGGCGTCGGGCCGCAGGCCGAGGCCCTCGCAGGCCGCACAGGCGCCGAGGGCCGGCTGTATTACATCTTCGTGCGGCCCACCAGCCTGGCGTCCGGCTCGTAAGGGCGGATTCTGCCGCGGCCTTATCCTGGGGTCGCGCGCCCTCGTCAGCCTGAGCTCGCGCGGCGGCCGACGGGCCCTGCGGCGAATGGAGCTCGCCTGCGATCCGAAGGCACGCAGCCGATAACGGCGATTCCTCCCGGTTGGCGTCGGCGAGGGGTTGGAGCAATTGGATCACGCCGCTATAGTGCAGTCAGCGAGTCTCGCCTTTTCGTCGTTGTTTTCAGCCCACGCATCGGGCGCCCGCCAAAAGGGAGAAGCCATGTTGCTCCGTCTCATTCCAGCGCTGCTGGCTGCCGGCCTGCTGTTTCCCGCCGCCGTCAGCGCCGACACCAATCCGCCCGTCGAACCGATGGCCGGCGAGAAGCTCGACCCGACCACCTACGGGCCGGCGGTGATCGAGGACATGCGCGCGGTCGAGGACCGCGACGTCCTCCGTCGCGTCTTCGAGCTGACGCAGCCGCCGGCGGAGCCCGGCCCGCGGCTGGGTGCGTGGCAGGTGCCGCCTGCGCCGGCGGCGCGGCACGCGGCGTCCGGCGAACGCTATGTCATGAACAAATGGGGGGCGGCGCGGATGGCGATCGGCTTCCCTTCGCGCGTCGATCTGCACGGCGCGTTCGTGGCCGGGCACGGCGACCCGGCGCAGGCCGCGACCTGCCTGCGGGCCATCGGCTACCGCGACGGCCAGCGCGTGCAGGTGACCGGGTGGTTCGTCGGCCTGACCGCCGAGCCCGAATGGCTCGAGTTCGACCTGGCCGGGATCGACCGGGTCGAGCTTGAGGCGCTGCCCGTGAACCACAACGCGGCGTGGTACGGGCTCGACGACCTGAGTTTCACGCCGGTGGACGCCGCCGGCCGGCCGTTGTCGCAGATGGTGATCCTGGACTTCGAGGACACGTACTTCAAACAGGAGCTGACGGGCAGCGACTACGCCGGCCTGACCTGGGAGGAAGGCAGCGAAGGTTTCCGCCGCCTGGATGACGCCGTCCCTGGGCCGCGCACGCCCCCGGCGCCGCCACCCGATGCGCCGTTCGACGAGCGGGGCGATGCGGGCGGACTGGTCAGCGGCGTGATCGATCCGCCGACGATCCTGCTGAGCTTCGAGGGCGTGCGCCGCGGCGACGCGGGCCAGAGCAGCTTTCCCCCCGACAGTTGCGGCGCGATCGGCCCCACGCACTACGTCGAGATCGTGAACCGCAACCTGGCGATCTACAACCGCGAGACCGGCTTCGAGCTCAGCAACGTGTCGCTGACGTCGTTCCTGCCCGGGTCGAGCGGCGACCCGCGCATCGTGTTCGACCAGCACAGCAACCGCTGGATCGTGCTGGTCACGGACTTCAGCACGCGCAACTTCCTGGCCGTCTCGCTCACCGACAACCCGACCGGGCAGTGGTTCAAGACCAACTGGGTCGTCTCGCAGGGCACCGACGCCAACTGCTCCCCCGACTACCCGACGCTCGGCGTCGACGCCAACGGCATCTACACGGGGGCGTACATGTTCGGCACCGGCTGCGGCGGCATGACCGTGTTCGCGATCGACAAGGCCCCGCTGATCGCTCAGAACCCGAGCCTCGGCACCATCACCGCCTTCCGCGGCCTGCCGTACGAGAGCGCCATCCAGCCCGTGCACACCTACGGCGACCCCGGCGGCGAGTACCTGATCTCGACCGGCACCACCAACAACGCCCTGAAGCTGCGCCGCGTGCTGCCGCCGCTGACATCGCCTCTGCTGCAAGACCTCGGCTCGATCCCCGTGACGTCATACAGCAACCCGCCGACGGCCCCGGCGCTGGGCTCGAACCCGAACATCAACACGGTGGACCGGCGGCTGATGAACGCGGTGTACATGAACGGCTTCATCTATACGGCGCACTGCATCTCGTTCCAGAGCCGGGCGGCCTGCCGCTGGTACCAGATCCGCGTCAGCAACAACTCCGTCGTGCAGTTCGGCACCGTCACCGAGTCGAACCGGCACTACTACGACCCGGGAATCTGCGCCAACCCCAGCGGCGACGTTGTCATGGGCTTCTCCGGCTCGAACGCCAGCGAGTACGTCGGCGCCTACGTCTCCGGCCGCACGGCCAACGACTCGCCCGGACAGATGTCCGTGCCGATCCTGATGAAGGCCGGCGAAGCCGCGCAGAACAACATCGACGGCGCCAACCGCAACCGCTGGGGCGACTACAGCCTCACCACGCTCGACCCGCTCGACAACACCACGCTCTGGACCATCCAGGAGTACGCCGAGTCGCCTGCAAACATCTGGGGCACCTGGATCGGCAAGCTGCGCATGATCCCGACCGCCCTCAAGATCACGCTGCCATTCGGCGCGCCCAGCGTGCTCACTCCCGGCGCCCAGACCAGCTTCCCCGTGCTGATCGAGAACGGCTCCGAAACCGTCGTCCCCGGCAGCCCCACGCTCTGGTATCGCTTCTCCGCCGGCGCGTTCCAGCCCGCGCCGCTGATTCACAACGGCGGCGATTCGTACACCGCCGTCATCCCCCCGGCGACCTGCGCCGCGACGCCGCAGTTCTACGTCAGCGCCCAGGGCGACGGCGGCACGATCGTCAGCGTCCCGGATGGCGCGCCGGCGAGCTTCTACAGCGCCCAGGTGGGCGACTTGGTAACGGTCGCTGACGACAACTTCGAGACCAACCAGGGCTGGACCGTCACCAACACGAGCGTCACCGCCGGCGCCTGGGTGCGCGCGGTGCCCGCGGGCAGTGCAGGCGCCCGCGGAGACCCGGTCGCCGACTACGACGGCTCCGGGCAGTGCTGGGTCACGGGCAACGGCTTCGACGAAGACCTGGACGGCGGACCGACCCGCGCCACCTCGCCCGTGTACGACCTGTCGGCGCCGGGGCAGTACCTCGTGTCGTACGCACGCTGGTTCTACAACGACGACAACGACGCCGACCGCCTGACCGTCGAGATATCCAACAACAACGGCTCGACCTGGGTGCTGGTCGAGTCGATCGGCGGCAGCACCGGTTGGCAGATCGGCTCGTTCAACCCGGCCAGCTACGTGCCGCTCACGACCCAGATGCGCCTGCGCTTCAGCGCGACCGACAACCCGAACAACTCCGTCACCGAGGCGGCGTTCGACGCGCTGAAGATCACCCGGCTCAACTGCACGGACGTCCCCCAGTGCGCCGCCGACCTTACCGGCGACGGCCGCGTCTGCCAGGACGACCTCGGCATCCTGCTCGGCGACTTCGGCTGCACCGGCGGCGCATGCGCCGGAGACGTCGACGGCGACGGCGACACCGACCAGGGCGATCTCGGCGTGCTGCTGGCCGAGTTCAACACCTGCGGCGGCGGCTGCTGACCGGTCGCGGGCTGCGAGGACGCGGCGACCGACGACGGCACGGACGACGGCGGCGCGGTGACGGGCGGTTCACGCCAGCCGCTTCGCGACCCAGTCCCGCCCCGCCTCCAGCGCCTCGGACAGTCGGGCCGGGTTCTTGCCGCCGGCCTGGGCCATCGTCGGCGGGCCGCCGCCGCCGCCTTCGACCAGTGGCGCGACGGCCTTGATCCAGTCGCCGGCCCTGACGCCGCGCTCGACCAGGTCGTCGGTGACCGCGGCCAGCAGCATGGCCTTGGGCGGGTTCTTGTCATCGGCCGGGACGACGACGCCGAAGAGGATCGCGGCGCTGCCGGCCTTCTGCTTGAGCGCATCGGCCAGTGTCTTCAGCGCGTCGAGCGGCGCCTCGGGTAACTCCGCGACGATCACCGCCGTCGCGCCGCGGCGCACCGCCGTTTCGATCAACCGGTCGGCGTGCGAGAGCACGTCGCCCGCGGCGGTGGCGGCGGCCTGTCTCTCGTGCTGCTTGACGAGCGCCTGCAAGGCGGCGACGCCATCTCGCAGCCGGGCGCGCACGTCCAGCGGAACCGCCTCGCCCGCCAGCGCCGCTTGCAGCTCCGCGGTCATCGGGGCGAGTTGCTGCGGCGCCGCGCGCTGGGCCCGCGCAAGCCGCTCCTCGAGCTCGCGGCCGCGCCGCCGCGCCGCCGCGGCCGCCTCGCCGCTCAGTCCGACGAGCCGGCGGACGCCCTTGGCGACGGCCTCTTCGGCGACGAGGACGAAGTCGCCGATCTCGCTGGTGTTCCTGACGTGCGTGCCGCCGCAGAACTCGATGGAGTACCTGCGCCACTCGGGGCTATCCGGGTTGGCGAGCAGGTCGGCGACGGGCTTGCCGATGGAGACGACGCGGACGAGGTCGGGGTATTTCTCGCCGAAGACGGCCCGCAGGCCGTTGATCGCCAGCGCTTGCTGCTGCGAGACGGGCTCGTTGTTGTTGGTGTGAACGTCCAGCGCCTGGCGGATCTGCTCCAGGCACAGGCGCTCGATACGCTCAATCTCCTCCGGCGTCATTGCTTTCGTGTGCGAGAAATCGAAGCGCGTCTTCTCGGGATCGACCAGCGAGCCCTTCTGCTGGATATGCTCGCCGAGGACTTCGCGCAGGGCCCAGTTGAGAACGTGCGTTGCGGTGTGGTTCTGCATGATTCGCATGCGCCGTGCCCGATTGACGCGCATGCGAACCTGCTTCCCGAGAGGCTCCTCGCCGCCAATCACCTGGCCATGGTGAAAGACGTAGTCCCCATGGCGGGAGACGCCCGTGACCTCGATCCGCAGGCCGCCCTCGCCTTCAACCCAGCCCGTATCTCCGACCTGACCGCCCTGCTCAGCATAAAACGCGGTGCGATTCGTCATGAAGGAGATTGTCGCCCCCGCCGAGTGGGATACCGGGCCGCCGACCTGTATTACGAGAGCCTGGCACTCGAACGGCTCCACGTACTTCGGCGAGTCGTCCGTAGGCTCACCCTGCGCAAGTTTCTCGTATGTTTCCCGATCGAATGCATCATCCAGGTTTCGTTTTGATCCGCGCGCCCGGTCACGCGCCTCCTCCATCAGCCGCTCGTACTCGCCGATATCGACGTGCAGACCCTTCTCGTCCGCCATGATCTGCGTCAAATCGATCGGAAAACCGAACGTGTCGTGCAGCCTGAAGGCGTCTTCGCCGTGAATCTCGTTGTGGTGCCGGCGGGCGCGCTCGGCCGCTTCCTCGAAAAGCGCCAGGCCGCGCGCGAGCGTGCGCTCGAACGACGTCTCCTCGTCGCGGATCAGCTCGACGATGCGCCTCGGGTTCTCGCGCAGCTTCGGAAACGCCTCGCCCATCGTCGCGACCACCGTGTCCACCAGCTCGCACAGGAACGGCTTGTGCAGGTCCAGATGCTGCCAGCCATACCGCACCGCCCGCCGCAGGATCCGCCGCAGGACGTAGCCGCGGCCTTCCTTGTCGGGGACCGCGCCGTCGGCGATCGCGAATGTCAGCGTGCGGATGTGGTCGGCGATCACGCGGTAGGCGGTGTCGCGCATGATGTCGCTGTGCGCCACGGGCGAGACGCCCGTGGAACGTGTCACAGGCGAGACGCCTGTGCCACCCGACACAGGCGAGACGCCTGTGCCACAGCCTGGGCCACCGGTCCCAGCTTCCATCAATCCGCCGTACGGCGCCGCCCCGCTCACGCGCTGAATGGCGTCGAATATCGGCGTGAACACGTCGATGTCGTAGTTGCTGCGCTTGCCCTGAATCAGCCGCGTGATGCGCTCGAATCCCATGCCCGTGTCGACGTGCTTGGCCGGCAGCGGCGTCAGCTTGCCGTCCGGGCCGCGGTTGAACTGGATGAACACCAGGTTCCAGAACTCGATCACCCGCTCGTCGCCCGCGTTCACGAGCTTGCCGCCGCTCTTGTCCGGCGTCAGGTCGATGTGCATCTCGCTGCACGGGCCGCACGGGCCCGTGTCGCCCATCTCCCAGAAGTTGTCCTTCTTGCTACCGGGGTGGATGCGCTCCGGCGGCAGAAAGCGCCGCCACAGGTCGCGGGCTTCGTCGTCCGGCGGCAGGTTCTCCGCCTGGTCGCCGGCGAAGTACGTCGCGTGCAGGCGATCGGGATCCAGCTTCCAGACCTGCGTGATCAGCTCCCAGGCCCAGGCGATCGCCTCGTCCTTGAAGTAATCGCCGAAGGACCAGTTGCCGAGCATCTCGAAGAACGTGTGGTGATAGGTGTCGTGGCCCACGTCGTCGAGGTCGTTGTGCTTGCCACCGGCGCGGATGCACGGCTGGCTGTTGGCGGCCCGCCGCAGCCGGCCGAACGCGCTGCTGCGATCGGCCGCGCCGAGAAACAGCGGCTTGAACTGGTTCATGCCGGCGTTGGTGAACAGCAGCGTCGGGTCGTCGTGGGGCACCACCGGCGACGGCGGCACAAGCGCATGCTGCCTGGCGCGGAAGAACTCGAGGAACTCTCGGCGGATATCGGCGGCGGTACGAGCCATCGGGCACCTCTGCGGGACCAAAAGCACGATCTTACGTCGTTTCGGCGCGTCTGGCGCGAGGGCCGCCGCCCAGCGCGCCGGGGGCGGTCGGCGGCCATTCCACCCCGGCGCCGCAGGGCCGCCGGGGGTTCGCTGGCCTGGCGGGCACTGGTACGGATTGCGCTCTGAGCCGAGCCGCGCCCGTGAGGGAAGCGGTTGAAACGCGGACGTCTGCTGGCGCAAGGCTTCCTCACGAGCGCGGCTCGGCTGAAACTGCACCAGTACCGCCTGGCGAGGTCCTTTTGACAAGGTGTCGCCTCGGGGCAATACTGCGGGTCTTGGACTCATGGGCGTCGCCGGCGCTGGGGCCTGGTCGCGCGGCGACGCAGCATGGCGGGTTCACCGGACAAGGAGCTTTGGCATGGCGGGGCGACCGGCAGTGGTTCGGGGCGGGGGTGGCGGCAGCGGGCTGCTTTACGGAATGATCGCGTTCGTCGTCGTCGCCGTCCTGGCGCTGGGTGCGTTCATCTTCGCGCTGACCAACCTGCAAGGCGCGCAGGAGGAGGCCCGCCGCCTCGCCGACCGGCTGAAGGCCATGGGCGCAGCGCCGGCCTATTACAGCGACGAAGCGGCGGCCCGCGGCTCCACCGCCTTCGCCGTCATGAACTCGGACTTCGAAGACGTGGCCGACCTGGTGACCGGCAATCGCGCGGCGGTTCGGCCGGCGATCCAGGCGGAGGCGCGGCGCCTGCTCGGCCAGGTGGCACAGCATCACCCGCAGCTCGCCAGCACGCGCAGCCTGCTGGCCGCCGTTGGCAGTCTGGACGCCGCCCTGCTCGAGCTGAAAGGCCAGCAAAGCGCGCTACAGGAGCAGATCGCCGCGCTCCAGGCTGAGCGCGACGCGCTCACGGCCGGCTTGCAGGAGACGGCCGATGAGTTCAAGGCGTCCGTCGGACAGCTCGGGGAGGAGTTGGCGCGGGTCGACCAGGAGAAGACGTCGGCGCTGGAGGCCAAGGACCGCCAGTTGCAGGAATTCCAGTCTTCGTCGGAGACGCAGGCGCGCGAGTGGAACGCGGAGAAGGCGCAGATCGCGGTCGAGCGGCGCGAGAACGAGATTCTGTTCGGCCGGCTGCGGCGCGATCTGCTCGACATGCAGCAGCAGGTCCAGTCGCTGCGGGGCGGGGCGCTGGATCCGAACGGGATCCTGCGCAAGGCCGACGGCCGCATCGTTCGCGCCGTTCCCGGCAGCAAGGTGGTCTACATCGACATCGGCCGCCGCGACAATCTCAAGCCCGGCATCACGTTCGAGGTCTACGCCCCGGGGCCGGAGGCGCGCGAGAGCGTGCGTGGAAAGGCCTCGCTGGAAGTCGTGACGGTCGAAGAGAACATGTCCGAGTGCCTGGTGATGCGCGAGACGGTCGGCCAGCCCATCGTGGAGGGCGACCTCGTCGCCAACATCGCGTTCGACCGGCGTCATCGGCCGCGCTTCCTCGTCCGCGGCTCGTTCGACCTGAACTACGACGGTGAAGTCGATCAGAACGACCGCGAGCGCATCGCCGCCATCATCCGCGACTGGGGCGGCCAGGTCGTCGACGAGCTCGACGGCACGGTCGAGTACGTCGTCGTCGGCGTGGCGCCGCTCGTGCCCCGCGTGCCGCCCGGCCAGTCGATCTCCCCCCACGTCCAGGTGCAGATCGAGCAGCAGAAGCTGGCGGCGGAGGCCTTTGACCAGGTGATCGAGCGCGCCCGCGGGATGTCGATCCCCGTCATTACCCAGAGCCAGCTGCTCTTCCTGACGGGCTACGCCGGTGACACGAACATCCGCCCGCGGTAGTCAATTGCCGCCGCAGGATTTGCAGCGTTGGTTCGCGTAGAAGCGTGAGGCCGCTGTGCTGAGGCTATCAGCCTGTCGGAATGACCGGCGAGATCAGCGTTCTCGCGAGCGGCCGGGGTGTTCTTCAGCGGGCTGCTAGTGTAGTGCCTCGCCGAAACGTGACGGTATCACGGATGGGTGGAGCGGGCATCTTGCCCGCTCGGGCGGGCTGGAAGCCCGCCCCACCCTGCATAGGGACAGGCAGTTATTTGCGAGGCACTACACTAGGCACGCCCCGGCAGAATCAGCGCCGCGACGTCCTCGTCCATGTCCGTGCGCTTCACCGCCCGCGCCGGAACACCCACGACGGTCGACATCGCGTCGACGTCGCCGATGACCACCGCTCCGGCGCCGACGACCGCCTCGCACCCGATGATTACCTTCGGAATGACCGTGCTGCCGATCCCCAGAAATGCGCCGGATTCGATCTTCACGCGCCCCGCGACACGCACGCCCGGGCAGATGTGGGCCCCTTCGCCGACCATCGTCTGGTGATCGACGATGCAACCCGTGTTCAGGATCACCGAGTCGCCGATCTGACAGTGGGCGCAGACCACCACGCCCGCGGCGGCCACGACGTTTCGCCCCAGGGTGGCGCTGGCCGCGATCGTCGCCGACGGATGAATCGCGTTCACCAGCTCGAGCCCGAGGCGGCGGATGCTCCGCGCCAGACCGCGCCGCACGCCGTTGTCCCCGATCGCGATCACGATCGACCGCGCGTCGTGCTCCGCCGCGAGGCGCGCCACGTCGGCGATCCCGCCCAGCACGGGCACCCCGTCGATCCGTCTCCCGTGGATCTCGACGTTGTTGTCAAGAAAACCGGCGACGTCGCTGTGGCCACTCTGTTGCAAGATGTCGAGCACGACGCGCCCGTGCCCGCCGGCGCCCAGGATCAGCACGCGCGACGAGAGCGCGCTCATGCCCGCTCCGCTGGTGGCGGCCGGCGCCGCGGCGATTCCGCGGCTGCGGTTGAACGTCGGTTCGTGTTGGCCGGTGTTGCGGGGCACAGTGGACCTATCGGTTACGGCGCAAGCTGCGCCTTTGCCGCAACCGGTTTCGGCCCGGCGGCCCCTTGGTTCCCCAATCCACTCCCGCGCCAGCCGCCGGGGCGCGGGCCCGGCCGCGGTTGGGCAAAGTCCTCGCGGGCTCGAAGCCGATAACGTCTGAGGAATCGGCGGCCCGGGGCGGCCGCTTGCGAACCGTCGATCCGCCGCCGGCGTAGCAGGACCGACCGCCGGGCGCTGGGAGCGGAGTTTGACACGTGTTGTCGGGGCCCGGTACAAACTACGTTCTTTTGGCTGCCGGAGAGGCCGGGCTGTGGTGCGCGGGGGGTTTCCCGCGAGGTGGGGCTCGCCGGGCGCGGTTCCTCAGATGCCGCGCGGGGGGTTTGCAGACGGTTCGCGGGCCAACGGCGAGCACGGCCCCCGCCGGCATAAAGGCATGGAACCGCTTGATTTCTGAGGATGATGGCGTCTTTGTTTGCGTCGCGTGAACACCCGTTTCTGAAACGGCAGGACATGGCCGAACGACCTGGGCTAACTTGGCGGATGTCGGCGCTCCTGGCCGCAGCCGGCGCCGTAACCGTCGGGCTTTGCGCCGCGTGCGCCATGGTCCCTCCCCAGAGCTTTCTGGACCCTACCGCCGTCGGGAAATTCCCCGACGGCATCCAGGAGAGCGGCATCCGCCGCATCCTGACGCCGCGCGAGGTGCCCATCGGCTACGCCAACGCCACCGAGCCCACGCCCCAGGACCTCATCCCCGAGAGCGTCGAGTACCGCATCGGCCCCGGCGACACGATCGGCATGAGCATCGACGACCTGATCGACCAGGGGCGGCCCTACGCCATCCAGCAGGAGGTTAACGAGAACGGCTACCTGCGAATCCCGCGCCTGGGCCAGGTCTACGTCACCGGCATGACCGAGTCGGAGCTTGAACAGGAGATCGTCGCGCGTCTGCGCGACGCCGACCTCGTGCCCGACCCGGTCGTCATCGTGCTCGCGCAGGTGAAGCGCAATCGTTACTTTTCGATTCTCGGCGATGTCCTCGGCCCCGGCTCGTACGGCATCCCGCAGAACGACTTCCGCCTGCTCGACGCCATCGGCCTGGCGCGCGGCCTGGGGCCCAACGCCAAGAAGATCCGCGTGATCCGTCGGCTCGACGCAGCGCCCGGAACCCGCCGCCCCGTCGAGCCCCCGGCGCGGCCGGCGGCCCCGCGCGACGAGCTTGTGATCCCGCCGCCGGAGCTGCCGGACAGCGTTGTCTTCAGCGATGCCGGCTTCCGCGAGGCGGGCCTATCGCAGGACTCGCAGCCCGCGCGCGACGATGGCGCGGCTGCCTTGCAGGAGGCCGCCTCTCCGCGCAGCCGTTCAGGTGCCGACGACCTGCCGCCTCTGCCCCAGCCGGCGCCCGCCGGACCGCGGCTCATCTTCGATCCGGCGACCGGTCAGACGATCGAGGTCCGGCCCGACGCGCCCGCAACGCGGGCTGAGGCGGCAGCGCCGCGCGGCGTTCCGGACGTGGATCGCCCCTTCGATTGGGACAGCCTGCCGGAGTATGAGCTGACGCAGCGGGTGATCGAGATCGACGCCGACGCGCTGCAATCGGGGGACCCGCGGATGAACATCGTGATCCGCGACCGGGACACGATCCGGGCTCCGTTCGACACGGGGGTGTTCTACCTGATGGGGGAGGTGAACCGGCCGGGGGTGTACGGCTTCGGCGGGCGTCCGATCACGATGAAGCAGGCGCTGGGCGCGATCGGCGCCGGCTTTACGCCGCTGGCCTGGCCGTCGCGGGTGGAGGTGATCCGTCGCGAGCGTGGCACCGACAAGCAGATCACGATCCCGGTCAACATGGATCGGGTATTTGCGGGGCTCGACGAGGACGTGGAGCTTCAGGACGACGACCTTGTAAACGTCGGGACGCACATTCTGGCGCCGTTCCTGTTCGTCATCCGCAACTCGTTCCGCTTCACGTACGGCTTCGGGTTCGTCTACGACCGCAACTTCGCCGACAAGGACGCCTACAGTCAGCGCCTGAACCCGGAGATCGCGCAGCAGTCGCGCCGCGCCAGCCGCGGGTTGCCGTTCTAGCGGGCCAGGGAGATCACGCCATGTCTGACGCTGTTCTACCGGCGCCCGCCTGGCGGATCGAGTTCAACGGCGCCGCGCAGATCAAGGCCGCCGTCATCGCCGCGCTGTTCCTGCTCACCTTCTCCAACACGATCTACCTTCTCGCGTACGTGTGGTGGAACCAGCCGGCGGACTGGGGCCACGGCTGGATCATCCCGGCCTTCAGCGCCTATTTCGTCTACACGCACTGGGACCGCATCCGGGCCTGCCCGATCCGCTTCACGTGGGTCGGCCTGGCGGTCATGGTCGCCTCGCTCGCCTTCTACTGGCTGAATCTCTGGGCGCTCCGCATCGGCTACTTCCAGTCCGTGGGCATGCTCCTGTGCCTGCTCGGGATCGTCATCTACCTCTGCGGCCTGCCCGTCGTCCAGCGCGTCTGGGTGCCCTGGCTCTACCTGTTCTTCGCCGTGCCGCTGCCGCACGGGGTGTACTTCGGCCTGACCGACCCGCTGCGGCAGTTCGCGGCCAACGCGGCGACGGTGGTGCTGCGGCTGACCGGGCTCCAGATCGAGCGCCTGGGCTCGACGATCGAGTACATCCACGCCGGGGCGCGCGGCAAGCTGGAGGTGGCGGACGCGTGCGCCGGCATGCGCAGCACCATCACGCTCTGCGCGCTGGGGGTGGCGGTCGCGTTCCTGTCGGAGCGGCCCTGGTGGCAGCGGGTCGTCATGATCGCCTCGTGCATTCCGATCGCGATCTTCGCCAACTTCGTCCGCGTCACCACGACCTGCATCCTGCACGTGTACGTCGATCCCGTCTACGCCAAGGGGAACTACCACACGCTGCTCGGACTGGCATCGCTGGCGCTGGCGTTCCTGATGTTCAACGCGCTGGGCTGGCTGCTCTCGCACGCCACCCCGACCGAAGAGGACGACGAGCCCGAACCGGCGCGGCAGTAGTCCGCGCTCACGAAACAGCACATGACCGAATCGGCCACCATCTCGACCAACGCCCGGCGCGCCTCATCGGCGGCGTCCGACGCCGCCGCGCGCCGCCCGCGCTCGCCCGTCAGCGCGCGCTACGTGGTCACACTGGTGGTCATGGGCGCGGCGGCGCTCTCGCTTCAGGTTCTGGCGACGTGGGCCGGTGTGCACTTCCGCAAGCAGGCCGTGCCGCTCAGGAAGCCGCTCTTCCAACTGGATATCAACCGCTTCCGCCCGCTGTACGACTTCCACCCGGTCCAGGAGCCGCCGCTTTCCGCCGAGCAGCTCGATCCGCTCGGGACCGAGGAGTACGTGAACTGGCGGCTGATCGACCGGCAGCGCGACGCCCGAGACGCGGCCCGCGTGGCCAACATCTTCGTCACCTACTTCACGGGCAAACCCGACCAGGTGCCCCACGTGCCCGAAGAGTGCCTGCGCGCTTCCGGGTATCAGCTCATCGCCGATACGACCGAGTCCGTGACCGTTCCCGGCGTCGGCGCGCCAGACGATCGCCTTCCCATTCGCGTTCAGGAGTTCGGGCCGCCGGCTCAGCGCGACGTCGCCGGCTTGCGGGAGAACCCCGGGCGACGCCTTACCATGATTTATTTCTTCGTAGTCAACGGCCAGTACCGCACCACCCGCACCGAGGTCCGCCGCGCCCACATGAACCTCTTTGACCGGTACGCGTACTATGCCAAGGTCGAGCTTTGGTTCTCTGACGAGTCGCAACGCACCCTCGCCGACCGCCAGGGCACGCTCAATGCCGCCGCTCCGCTCCTGCGCCGGCTGCTGACCGCCTTGCGCGAAGATCATTTTCAGGATTGGGCGACCTGGACCTCCGGGCATCGGTCCGGCCAGGCCGATCGTGCATCCGGAGCCACGACGCCCAAGGGGAACTAAGCCATGGCGAAACGAAGGTCCAATAAGAATCTCATCGTCGGTCTGACCGTTGCCGGCATGGTGCTGTCCGTCGGCGTCGTCGCGATGGCCACCATGCAGGCCGCCAAGCGCGACCCCGCCGTCTACGTCGCCCGCGCCCAGGCCGCGGAACAAGCCGGGAACCAGAAGCGGGCGGCGGACCTCTATTGGCGAGCCTGGACGGCGAGCCGGCAGGCGGATTCGGCGATCGAGGCGTCGCGCTGCTGGTTCTCCCTGGGCGATATCCCGCGAGCGATCGGAATGCTGAACGAGGCGCAGACCGCGCTGTCGGACGAGCCGGCGTTGTACGAGGCGTCGATCCGCCTGTTGCTGGAGATCGAGGCGTACAACTACCCGGTGGCGGCCGACCTGCGCGATCGGTCAGCGGCGTTGCTCGCGCTGGATCCGAACAACATTCTCGGGTTGGTGGCGCGGGCCAAGGCGCTGCCGGTGTTCGCGAACCTGGACAAGCGCAACCCGGAGCTCGCGGAGGAGGCGCTCCAGCGCGCGATATCGCTCGAGCCGACGAACCCGCACGTGGCGATCCTGAACGCCCGGCGCATCATCGAGAAATCCAGCGCGCTGCCGCGTGATGCGAGCTATCCCGAGCAACTGGCGAAGATCGGCGACGAGGCGATCGCCGTGCTGACGGCGGCGCTGGCGCGGCATCCGACCGCGTTCGACCTGGTCGAGGAGATCGCGCGCCTCCAGCTCCAGTTGCAGCGTGCCGATACGGCGCGGGACTTCCTCGCGGGGCGGATCCGCGACAACGAGCAGGACGCGCGCCTGCACCAGAAGCTCGCCGACGTATGCTGGCGGCTCGTGCTGTCGGAGCGGGAGAAGCCGGCCGACCAGCGTGACGCCGCCCGGATCGAGAGCAACCAGGCGCTTGGTGAGCAGCACGCGCGCCGCGCGCTGGAGCTCGACCCGCTCCTGTACGACGCCTACGCGACGGCCGCCCGCCTGGAAGTGGCTCGCGTCGGGAGCGAGCAGCTCACCGACGACGACCTGGCCCGCTACCAACGTGCCTTCGAGCTGATCGACGAGGGCCTCGACAGGACGGTCGGCGCCAAGTCGCTGCGCGTGATGCTGGCCGACCGCACCGCCAAGCGCGTCCTCATGCTCTCTGAGGGCTTCGACCTGGCGGTGAACCTCTTCGTCCGGGCCACCAACGCCAAGCAGCGTGACGCGGCCCTCGCCCAGGCCCGCCGCTGCGTCGAGCGCGCCAACACCCAGTACGCGAACGTCTTCCTCACCGCCATCATGGAGGGCGAGCTGGCCCTCTGCGAGAACAAGCGCGTCGAAGCCATCACGGCCTTCGAACGCGCCGACGAGCGCATCCGCAACGAGCCGGGCATTCCGCAGCACTACCAGCGAATGATCCAGACCCGCCTGGCCCACCTCTATCGCCAGGCCGGCGAGGACGGACTCGCCCTGACCTACACCCGACGCGCCATCAGCGCCTTCGAATCCGAAGGCCTGGCCGTTCCGATCCTGCTGTGGACCAACGCCATCGAGATCCTGCTGCGCCTCGACGACTACCAGGGCGCTCTGAACATGGCGGACCTGGCCCGGCAGCGTTTCCCGGACCACGTCGGACTCAAGCGGCTCCGCGGCGCGGCGCTGGTCAAGCTCGGCCGCGCCGCAGAGGCCGAAAGCGAGCTGGGCGACATCGCCACCACCGACACCGCCTGGCTCATGTTCAGCGCCCGCCAGGCCGCCGCCTCCTCTGAGTGGGCCAAGGCCGAGGAACTGCTCGACAAGGTCCTCGAAGCCCACCCGGACAGCTTCGAGGCGATCGGCCTCTACGTCTCGATCATGTCCGACGCCGGCCGCAACGCGGTCGCCGAATCCAAGCTCAAGGCGCTGCGCGCGAGCGCGACCGATGAGCGCCTGCGCCGGCAGATCGACCTGTACCTCGCTTCGCTCACGGCCGCCACGCCCGCGGAGCGCGACGAGCGCATGAAGGAGGTCATTGCCGCGAACTCGGACCCGGTGACGCGTGCGGCAGAGTATTTCACGTTCTACGCGGCCCGCGGCGACGACGTGCAGGCCGCGAAGTACCTCGATGATCTCGAAAAGGCCCGCCCCGATGATCCGTTCATCCTGCTTCAGCAGTTCACGCTCAACATGCGCCGCGGCGAGCTGGCCCGGGCCGAGGAGTACACGGTCAAGCTGGCGCGGCTGAACGTCGATCACGCTGGCGGGGCGACCTATCGCGGCAAGCTGAAGCTGACCAAGGGCGACCCGGAGGGCGCGCTGGCCGAGTTCTACGCCGCCCAGCGGACGCTGCCGGGCAACTCCGAGCTCCAGGTCTGGATCGCGCAGACGCTGCTGAGCTTCAAGCCCCAGCGCGCCGAGGAGGCCCTGACGGCGCTGCTGAAGGCCGTCGAGTACGACCCGAAGGACTTCCAGGCCAATCGCCTGCTCTTCGCCCTGCACGAACAGCTCGGCCGGCGCCGCGAGGGCATCGCCTACCTCGAGCGCGCCGCCGGCCTCCGGCCCGACGACCCGTTCATCAAGCAGAACATGCAGTTGCTCGAGGAAGAGCGCGACCCGCGGGCCGGCATCGCCAAGCGCGAGCAGTTCCGCCAGCAGAACCCGCGGGACATCGCCAACCTTATCCGTCTCGGCGAGCTCTACGCCAAGATCGCCACCGACGCGCGCCTCGAGCGCGCCGACCGGGCCGCCGCCGCCGAACGCGCGGCGGAGACCTTCGCCGCGGCGGCGGAGATCGAGCCGGGACACGCGGCGCTGAACCAGGCGGCGGCGCAGTTCTTCGCCGAAACGGACCAGCTCGCCGCGGGCCAGGCGTTCCTTCGCCGTGGACTCGAATCGCGCGAGGGACTCGACCAAATCAACGGCTGGCTGCTGCTGGGGCGCTTCCTGGAGCGCCTGGGAGATCACGAGGCGGCGGCGGCGGAGCTTCAGCGGGCCGACGAACTGGCCCAGGCCGTGTCCGACCCGGCCCAGGCGAAGCTCGCCCGCACGGCCACGAGCATGGAGCTGGTTCGCTTCTACAGCCGGAGGGAGGAGTACGACCTGCTGCCGGCCATTATTGAGAGGGCGCTGTCGGTCGCGACCGACCCGCAGGCCGTCGGCATGTTGCGGCTCAGCCTGTTTGACGGCTACCTGCGGACCAAGCAGTTCGGCAAGGCGGCCGACGCGCTGCGGCAGTTCAGCGCCGAGAACCCGGAGGATCCGCGCGGGTTCATCGGGCAGGCGCAGTTGCAGATGTCGATGCCGCAGCCCGGGCCCGACGAGCGGCAGGCGGCGCTGACGGAGGCGCGCGAGCTGGTGACGCGCGTGCTCCAGAAATCGCCGGACCTGGCGATGGCGTTGTACCTGCGCGGGGTGGCGTCGCTGAACCTGGCGCGCGGCCACGGGCAGAAGCAGTTCCTGGCCGGCGCCATCGAGGATCTGCGCCGCGCCAAGCAGCTCAGCGCGCAGGCCTTCGGCGATAGCCACCGCGTCGCGCTGATCGACGCCTACGACCTGGCGGGCAACGTCGCCCTGGCGGAAGCGGAGCTCAAGGAGCTGATCGACCTGTCACCCGACACGGGGACCGCCCTGTCGCGGCTCATCACCTTCTATCGCTCGCACGGACAGATCAACAAGGCCCAGGAGTACTTCACGCAGCGCGCCACGCGCGACCCCGCCAACCCGGTCTGGTCGCACCAGCTCGGCGTGCTGCTGATGGAGGGCGGCGAATACTCCGCCGCCGTGCGCCCGCTCGGCGAGGCCATGCAGAAGTACGAGCAGCAGGGCCGGCTCAACACCGTCATCCTCACGCACATGCTCGAAGCCCTCACCCGCGGGAAGCGCGCCGCGGAGGGCGCCAGCTATTTCGAGAAGCTCAATCCGCAGACGGTCACCCCGCGCATGCGGGCCCTCGCCGCCGACTGCTATGTCCAGCTCAACCAGCACGCCAAGGCCATGGAGCAGTTGGAGGCCGGCCTGGCCGTCGCGGTGCAGTCGGGCCCCGCCGACCTGTCGACCGTCGCCGTCGCCGCCGGCCGGCTGCTGCCCCTGTCCGACGCCGCCAGCCTCTTTGATCGCGCCTTGTCCCAGTCGGAAGACAAGCCGGGGCACGCGATGCTCCAGGTGGCGGCGGCCACGTTCCTGATCGAGGACAGCGCGCAGCGCGCCAAGGGCGTTGGGTTGGCGGAGAACGTGATCTCGCGCGCCCCGGCCGGCTCGCTGCTCCAGCTCTCGGCGTACCAGGTGCGCGCCCGGGCGCGTGAGCTCGACGGCCGCAACGAGGACGCGGTCGAGGACCTGAAACGCATCCTGGAATTCAACCAGAACCATGTCGAGGCGCTCAACAACCTGGCCTACAAGCTGGCCGACGACCTGGGGCGTCCCGCCGAGGCCTTGCCCTACGCGGAGCGCCTGCGGGCGGTGCTTGACGAGGGAACCGTCCGCATGGGCGCGCCGGCCGAGGTTCTGGCCAACGCCTTCGACACGATCGGCTACGTGTACACGCTGGCGGACAAGCTGACCGCCGCCGAGTCGATCCTGCTGGAGGCCTTGCGGCTGGACCCGTCCAACGTCCCGGCCCGGCTGCACCTGGGCCAGCTTTACCTGAAGCTCGGACGGGCGCCGGACGGCCGGCGCCTGCTGGAGCAGGCGCGCGACCAGGCCCAGCGGACCGGCAACCGGGCCTACCTGGAGAAGATCGAAGCAGCGCTGCGCGGCCTGTAGGCGCGGCGCGGGCCGGCGCCTGTAGGGGCGCGGCGTGAACGAGCTTGATGCGAGGTGTGCGATGAGTTCGGTGCAGCCCACGACGCAGATGACGACGGCGCAGCCCTATGACCTGAACCAGCAGGCCGTCTGGTACCAGCAGTCCGGCGGCGCCGAGGCGCCCTCGGTCGGCATGGCGGACGTGCTGCGCATCCTGAAGCAGCGCCGGCTGATGATCGTCGTGCTGTTCTTCGTTTTCTATACGCTGGTCGTCGGCGCGACGTTCGCCATCGCCAACTGGGCGCCGCTGTGGACGAGCGAAGCGATCCTCGAGCTCGAGCCGCCGCGAAAGAACGTGCTCGACATCGAGCCGTCCGGCGACGTCATGCCGGAGCAGATGCGTCTGGCGCTCCAGACCGAGTCGCGCAAGCTCACGCAGCCCGTGCTGCTCCAGAAGGTGCTCGAGCAGCCCGAGATCAAGAAGACGGCGTTCTACAACTGGTACGGCGGCAACATTCCGAAGTGCATGACGGACCTGCGGCGGCTGCTGGGCAGCACGCCGATTCCGGACACGTACCTGATCCGCGTGAGCCTGGCGACGCGCGACCCGACGGAGACGCGCGACATTGTGAACGCGGTCGTCGATCAGTACCTGGCGCGCTACGTCACGCAGGCCAAGGACGAGCTCTACCTGCGGGCGGAGAGCCTGAAGAACACGCTGGCCGAGCGGCAGCGGAAGCTGAACGAGAAGCGCGACGAGATGTACCGCTTCCGCGAGCAGACCGCCGTCCCGGGCGCGGAGGAGCGCGAGGCGATGGGCGGGCTGGTGCTGGGCTTGCAGGCCCAGATCACGCAGGTCGAGGTGCAGGCCGCGGCCCTCCAGCAGTTGCTCGAATCCATCCGCGACGTGCCGGTCAACGAGCTGCCCATCACGCCCGAGATGCGCATCCTGATCGAGTCGGACCCGATCCTGCGCTACTACCGCTCGCAGGTCGAGGCCCTGGACGTGAGCATCATGGTCAACCGCGAGCGCCTCGGCGCGAAGCACCGCGACATGAAGACGCTGATGCTCTCGCGGCAGGGCTGGTACCAGAAGGAGATCATGAAGCGCGAGGAGCTCATCACCGACATCCGCGAGCGCCAGATCGAGGCCACGCGTCAGGACCTGGCCCAGACCCGCGGCGTGCTGGTGAGGCTTCAGGACCGCCTGCAGGAAGAGCAGGCGCGGCAGCGGGCCATGTCGCGCAACGTGCAGCGCTACGAGCAGATGAAGGACGACGAGGGCGTGCTCCTCAAGGACCTCGAACAGCTTCAGAAACGGGCCTCCGAGGCCGAGCACGCCGTCCAGGACAAGTCGCGCGAACGCCGGCTCTCCGTCGTGCAGCGCGCCGATCGCGCCAACAAGCCCTCGCGCCCCGACTACTTCGTCTACCTCGGCGGCGGCTTCGTGGTGTCGCTGGTGGCCGCCGTCGGACTCGCGTTCCTGCGCGAGTTCACCGACAAGGCCATTCGCACGCCCATCGACGTCGCCCGCCACGGGCAGCTCTCGGTGCTCGGCAACATCCCGCTGATCGACGACGAAGAGGCCGACATCGACTCGATCGAGCTCGCCACGCGCAAGGCGCCGCACTCGCTCGTCGCCGAGGCCTTCCGCCAGGTGCGCACCAACCTGCTCTTCAGCGGCCCCGCCGAGGCGCAGCGCGTCATCCTCATCACCAGCCCCGGCCCCGGCGACGGCAAGACCGCCGTCGCCATCAACCTGGCCGTCACGCTCGCGCAGAGCAACCAGCGCGTGCTGCTGATCGACTGCAACTTCCGCCGGCCGGCGATTCGCGACGCGTTTCCGAACACGCGCCGCGAAGGGCTCAGCAACATCCTGATCGGACAGGGCAAGCTGGCCGATTATGTGACGAACTCCGACCTGGCCAATATCGACGTGCTCTCCAGCGGGCCGATGCCGCCCTCACCGGCCGAGCTGCTCGGCTCCACCTTCATGCGCGAGCTGCTCGCCGAGGCCCGCACGCGCTACGACCGCGTCATCATCGACGGACCGCCCGCGCTGCTCATCAGCGACGGCATCGTCATGTCGACGCTGGTCGACGGCGTCATCATCGTCACCCGTGCCGTCCAGAACTCGAAGGGCGCCGTCAAACGCACCCGCGAACAGTTCGAACGCGTCGGCGCGCGAATCTTCGGCGCCGTCCTCAACGGCGTACAGGCCCGCGCCGGCGGCTACTTCCGCCGCCAGTACCGCGAGTTCTACGAGTACGCCAGCGATGAGACGATCCCGGCTGAGCTGCCCATGCCGCCGGGAGGCAACAACGACCCGCAGGACGCCGGCGATGGCGGCGACCGCGGCGGACGCTGACGGCGCGCCCCGGCACCGGCCGCGCCGGACGCCTGCGCCGCCGCGAAAGCCGGCTCAATCCGACAGGCAGTTCGTCCCGAGCTGCGCCAGCAGGATGCCCAGGTCGGCCTGGCCGGTATCGCCGTCGCCGTCGATGTCCCCGCCCGGGCCGACGCCGTACCACGCCAGCAGGATGCCCAGGTCGACCTGTGAGACGGCGCCATCGCCGTTGAGGTCGGCGCAGAGCTTGCGGATCGCGAACTTCAGGTCCTTGCTGCCCTCGACGTAGTACGCGATCGCCGGCTGTCCACCGGGTGAAGTCACCAGGCTCACATACGATGGCTGTGCACCCACGGTGTCAACGACCACCGGCTCCCAGACGGCGCCGCCCGGTGTCGCGTATGTCAGCTCCGCCGTGTTGCGGTTGCGAAACGCGATCGCGGGCGCACCGGTCGGCAGGATGGCCAGGCCGTTCTTGCCCAGCGACGCCCGGCCGGTGAAGGCCGTCGTCGCCTGCCACGACTGGCCGTCGAACGCGGCGTAGCGCACGTCGTCGCCCAGCAGGTCGGAATACACCACGGCCGGATAGCCCGATGGCAGCACGGCGGCGTGAGTCCAGGTCACGTCGCCAGAGACGACGGGCGTGATGATCCAGGCGAATCCGATGAACTCGGCATAGCGCAGCGACTTGTCAGTGCCGCGGACGTAGGTGATGGCGGGCCGGCCCGACGGCAGGATGACGAGGCTGGTGTACTCGCCGACGTTGCCGGACTCGACCACGGTGTTCTTCCACACGGCGCCGTCGCGCCAGGCGAACTTCAGCCGCTTGCCGTCACTGTCGTAATAGCTGATGCCCGGCTGGCCGTCGAACGGCGATCCGAGGATTCCCAGGCTGCACCACGTTCCGACGGCGCCATCGTCATCAACCGTGACAACGTCCCAGGATTGCCCGTCGAACTCCGCGCATTTCAGCGCCGTATTCGTGAGGTCGTAGTACGCGATCACCGGACGGCCGTTCGGCCGCACCTTCAGGCTGCAATACTGCCCCACGTTCCCGCCGGCATCCACGAAGTGGCGCTGCCACGATTGGCCGTCGTACCAGGCGAACTTGAGGCTGGCCTGGTTACCCGGCAATCGCTCGACGTAGCTGATCGCCGGATGCCCGGTGTTCAGAAACGCCAGGCTGCACCAGGCGCCGACATCCCCGTTGGAATCGACGGTCGCGATCTGCCAGGCTCCCTGTCCGCGGGCGGATCCCGGCGCGGTGATAATCAGTAGCGCAGCGACAGCCAGGACTGTGGGCCTCATGGGAATCCCCTCTGTTAGGAACCGGCGGGACGACCGGTCCTTGCACGCCCGTGACACGCGAAATCGCTTGCTCGAATCGCCCGGCACGCCGACGCGCTCGTCCCCAGGCGACGCCCCGCCTGCGGCAGACCGATATTGTGCCGCGAACCGCCGCACGCGCCCAGCGACGATCGCGCGGATTTATTATTATGGGACCAGTGGCCGCCTGGCATTTTCGGGTTTACTTGTATTCTGGCGCGTGCTACGGTGGCTCTTGGAGCATCGTCGCGCGCGGCTCGCCTTCGGCGCACGCCCGCAAGGGTCACGCCGCACGGCCCGCCGGCAATTCAAAAGAGCGGTTCGTTCTGCGATGCCACGGATTCTCGGCGGGACCTCACGACCTCCCGCCGGTGGAGCACCAGACCCATGAAGACCATCACGCCTTTGATCTCGATGGCAATTAGCCTTTCGCTTGTCTGTGGGACGGTGGCGCAGGCGCAATCCGCGGCCGACGCGCCGCGCGTGCTTGTTCGTGTGTGGCAAGCCGAGGCGCCGCTGGCCGGCGGCCTGGTCAGCCCCACGCTCGAACTCGACTACGGTGCATTCCGCTGGATCGAGGTGTCGGCCGACGAGGCCGCGCGCCTGGCGGCGGTCGGCGCCGACGTGCAGATCGTGACTGATCCCTACGTGCTGACGCTCGGCGAGCAGCGATTCGACCCGCTGGCCGGCGTGCCGGCGCCCCCGCGCGAGCTCTCATACGCGTGCATCGACGGCCCCGACCTGCGGCTCGTGCAGTTCCGCGGCCCGACCCAACCAGAGTGGCTCGATCGGCTCGAGGGCGGAGGCCTGCGCATCGTCCAATACGTTCATCCGTTCACCTACATCGTCTGGGGCCCGCGCGACGCGCTCCAGGTCGTCGCCGCGGACGAGACCGTCCGCTGGAGCGGCGACTTCGCGCCCGGGTATCGGCTGCTGCCGCACTACCGCGGGTCCGCCGGCGTTCAGGACGTGCGCATCCTCATCGTCCGCGCCGCCGGCGCAGACGCGGTCGTCGCCGCCCTCAACGCCCTCGGTGCACAGGTCGGGGCGCGCCGGGTGCTCAACGACCGTTTCGAGGTCGCCGCCGCCCTCGTCGACGGCGGGCTGCTCCCGCTGGTCGCCGCGACGCCCGGCGTCTACTCGGTGCAGATCCAGCCGACGGACGGCGGTCTGCGTGGCGAGATGAGCAACCAGGTGTGCGTGAACAACGTCGACGGCAACAACCTGGCATTCCCGGGATACATGGACTACCTCGCCGGCATCGGCCTCTCCGGCGCGGGCGTGCTGATCGCCAACGTTGACGGCGGCATCTACGACAGCCACCCCGACCTCGTCGGACAGTTCGCCCCGTGCAACGGCCAAAGCTGTGGCGGCAGCGGCAGCGGCCATGGCACGCACACGGCCGGCATCATGGCGGCGCACGGCGGCTCGGGGCAGATGGCCAACGGCGGGTTCCTGCGCGGCCTGGGCATGGCCCCCGGCGCCAAGCTCGTCGAGCAGCGCTATTCGCCGATGTACACGGAGCCCGGCGGCATGCTCAGGCTCATGACCGAGTCGCAGCGCAACGGCGCCAGCCTCTCGGGCAATAGCTGGGGCCCTTCCGGGACGCCCAAGGGCTATGACAACGACACGATGCAGGTTGATATCGGCGTGCGCGACGCCGACCCGGACGCCCCCGGCAACCAGCCGCTTTCGTTCGTGCTGTCGATCATGAACGGCAACGGCGGCACGAGCACACAGGGCACGCCCGACGAGGGCAAGAACATCTTCACGATCGGCTCGACGAAGATGCAGAACAACAACGGCTCGCAGATACTGGCGATCAACGACTTGTCGTCGAACACGGCCCACGGGCCGTGCCTCGACGGGCGCAAGATCCCGCACATGGTCGCGCCGGGCTGCGAGGTCGATTCTTCGTACGGCGCTTCGGGCTGGGACACGCTCTGCGGGACGAGCATGGCCTCGCCGCACGTCAGCGGCGCCGTCGCGCTGTTCATCGAGCATTACCGCCAACTGCCCGACTACGTCGAGGACCCGAGCCCCGCGCTGGTCAAAGCCGCTTTCCTGCCCACGGCCCACGACCTGGCCGGAAGGCTCGACGCCGACGGCGGCGTGCTCGGACACCCCTTCGACAGCAAGCAGGGCTGGGGGCGCCTCGACGTCGACGCGGTGATCAACCCCGGCGTCTCCGTCCGCTACTTCGACGCCCCCGTCGTGCTCAACAACACCGGTGAGCAGTGGGTCCAGACCATCGCCGCCGCCGACCCCACCAAGCCGCTCAGGATCATGCTCGTCTGGACCGACGCGCACGGCCATGGCCTCGGCGGCAGCACGCCGGCCTGGAACAACGACCTCGACCTGATCGTCGAGGACGGCCCCAACGTCTATCGCGGCAATGTCTTCGGCCCAAACGGGTACTCGATCACCGGCGGGACTGCGGACAACCGCAACAACACCGAGGGCGTCTTCATCGGCCCGACCGCCAACGGCTCATACACGGTGCGCGTCGTCGCCGCCAACATCAACTCCGACGGCGTACCCAACTTCGGCGACGGGACGGACCAGGACTTCGCCATCGTCTGCTACAACGCGGCGCTCGAGCCAAGCTTCACCATGACCTTCGATCACACCCTCGACAGCATCTGCACCCCGGGCTACGCCGAGTTCACGCTGAACGTCGGACAGATCATGGACTTCCAGGAGCCCGTCTTCCTCACCATCAACGATGTGCCGCCCGGCGCCTCGGCCTACTACAGCGTCAACCCCGTCGTCCCGCCGGGCCAGAGCGTCCTGTCCGTCACCAGCTTTGCCACGCCTCCCGGCGATTATACGATCAACATCACTGGCGTCGCCGCAGGCATCGAGCGCAACGCCAGCGTCACGGTCAGCGTATACAACGCGGCGCCGGCAGCGGTCGCGCTCCAATCGCCGGCGAACGGCGCAACCGGGCTGTCGCTGCGGCCGCAATTCACCTGGTCGGCTGCGGAGCAGGCCGCGACGTACGACCTCCAGGTCGCGAAGGACGCCGGTTTCACCAACCTGGCGATCAACGAGCCGGGTCTGACCGGCACGAGCTACACGCCGCAGTCCGACCTGGCCATCGGCCAGGTTCATTACTGGCGGGTGCGCGCGGTCAACCCCTGCGGCATCGGCGCCTGGTCGCCCGTCTTCCAGTTCGAGACGCGCTTCATCCCGGCGATCCTGCTCGTGGACGACGACGACAACAGCCCCGACGTGCGCTCGTACTACACCGCCGCCCTCGGCACGCTGACGCTCGACTACGACCTCTGGGACACCAACAACACCGACAACGAGCCGAATGCCGCGCAGCTCAGCCCCTACTCGATCGTCGTCTGGTTCACCGGCGACGAGTTCGGCGGGACGTGCGGGCCGGGCGCCGCGGGCGAAGCGGCGCTGGCATCGTTCCTGAACACCGGCAAGAACCTGCTGATCGTCAGCCAGGACTACCACTACGACCGCGGGCTCACCACCTTCATGACCGGCTACCTCGGCGTCTCCAGCGTGACGAACGACATCTCGCAGACCTCCGTCACCGGCAACAACCTCTTCGCCGGTCTCGGGCCCTACAGCCTCAGCTACCCGTTCACCAACTGGAGCGACCGCATCACGCCCAACGCCAACGGCGTGATCGCCTTCACCGGAAACCAGGGCACCGCCGCCGTCTACTCCGACCGGCCGCAGTACCGCACCGTCTTCATGGCGTTCCCGCTGGAGGCCATCCCGACGCCGGCGGCGCGGGCGGCGGTCATGCAGCGCGTGCTGGAGTGGTTCCGCCCGTACGTCGACTGCAACGAGAACGGCCTGGCCGACCACGTGGACATCTACAGCAACCCGGCGCTCGACCAGAACGGCAACGGCATCATCGACTCGTGCGAAGCCGTGCCGGGCGACCTGAACGGCGACGGCTGCGTCAACCAGTCGGACCTCGGCATCCTGCTGAGCGACTTCGGCTGCGCCGGCGGCGGCTGCGCGGGCGACGCCGACGGCGACGGCGACACCGACCAGGCCGACCTCGGCATCCTGCTGAGCAACTTCAACCAGGGGCCGAACTGCCCGTAACATGACCGGGCCACGCGTCAGCGCCGGGCTGTCGCCAGCCCGGCCCTTCACAACCTCCACCGCGCCCACGCAGGCGCCAGGAGAACCGCATGCGCGTTGCGCGCCGGCCCTCGCGTCCCGATCTCGTCCCGGCAGCGCTGCTTGCCGCGCTGCTCATTTGCTGTACGCCGCCCGCGGCGGTCAACAATCCGGCCGATCCGGCGCCGGCCGACGCCACCGACCTCTACTACCTGCCCTACGAGACGGGCCGCGCCAGCATCGTCTTGCAGGGACACTTCGGACCGTTCAGCCACGAGCAGAGCTACGCCCTGGACTTCCAGATGCCGCGCGGCACGCCGATCCTCGCCGCGCGCCGCGGCATCGTCTCCGCCGTCCGCGACGACTGCCCGGACTGTAGCTGCGTGTGGGACTCCGACTGCGCCTGCTGCGGTTTCGCCAACCGCGTCGAGATCACGCACGCCGACGGCTCACGCGCGATCTATGCCCATCTCGACCCGGGCGGCGTGCTGGTCGCGGTGGGCCAGCCGGTCGAAGCCCGCGACATGATCGGGCTCTCGGGAAGCACGGGCTATTCCGCCGCGCCGCACCTGCATTTCGAAGTCCGCGCGCCGCTGGGCCCCGCGCTGCCCGCGGAAGCGACCGGGCGCTTCGGCCCCAGCAGCGACGGCACGCTCGAGGTTCGTTTCGAAGACGTGGCCGGCGACGGCGTGCCGCGCATGCTGCGCGTCTACTGGAGCGGCGGGCGCGCAAGCGCCGCAGGCGGGTGACCGCTGGGCCGCGCGGCCGGCCTCTCAGGCCGTCGAGGGACACACCACGCCGCGGAAATTCGGCGTGAAATCGGGGAAGACATAGTCGAGGTTCGCGTTGCCCAGCCGGTACTGCACGATCTCCGCCAGGACGTGCCGGTAGTCGATTGTGACCATCAGGTCGCGCTGCTCGAAGAGCTGGTCCGGCGCCAGGCCGGGCCACTGCGCCAGGACGCGGCCGCCGGCGACGTTGCCGCCGAGGACCAGCATCGCGCCGCCGTAGCCGTGGTCGGTCCCGCCGCTGCCGTTTTCATCGACCCGTCGGCCGAACTCGGTCGTAACGACGACGGTCACGTTGGGGGTTCCGGCGCCGCTGCGCGAGAAGAGGTCGGCGTGGATCGCCGCGAGTCCCTGCGACAACTGCGTCATCAGGTCGGCCATCGCGCCCGAGATCGGGCCCTCGCTGTTATGATGGTCCCAGCCCCCCAGGTCGATCGCCACCGCCTCAACCCCGACCTGCGCCTTCAGCAGCGCCGCCGTCGACTTCAGCGCCAGGCCGAACGCGCCCGCCGGGTAGACCGCGCCGCCCTTGGGCTGGTAGCCGGCGAAGTCGATCTGGTTCAGCAGGTCAATGGTCAGGAGCGTGGTCTCGCCGGCGGCGCGCAGCGGGTCGTGCGTCATCGCGTACATGTCGCTGATCGCCTGCCGCCGGGCCGCGAGCGTCTGCGCATTGCCCGTGAGCCCGAACTGGTCCAGGTTCGGGATCGGCAGCGTCTCCGGCCCGCCTACCAGCGTCCGCTGCAAGCCCGTGTTGATCCCGACGCCGCGCAGGATCGCGTCCGGTCGGAGCGGCGGCACGCTCGCCAGGTGCCGGCCGAGCCAGCCGGTGTAAAGCGTGGGGTCGGCGGCCTTGCCGACTTCCATGAAGCGCTGGGCGTCGAAGTGCGAGCGCGTCGCATTCACCATGCCGGTGGCGTGCACGACGAGCAGATGCCCGGCGCGATACGCCTCGACCAGCGGCGCCATGGCCGGCGCGAAGCCGAAGAACTCGTCGAGCGCGATCGCCGCGTTCGGGTCGCCGCTGTCCGGATGCGGAATCGCCAGCGCCGGCCGCGCCGCGTAGTACGCCGGGTCCGCGAAGGGCACGACCATGCTCAGTCCGTCCGCCCCGCCGCGCAGGTAGATCGAGATGATCACGTCGCGGCCCGAGCAGTCCTGCCGGGCGTAAGCGACGCGCGGCAGCCAGGCTGGCGCGGTCAGCGCCGCGAATGCCGCCCCGCTGGCCGCACCGATGAACTGCCGGCGCGAGAGGCTGTTGTACTCGCGGCAGGCGTGACAGTCGTAGTTGCTCATGGTTCCCTCTCAGCGATAGCCAAGCACGGCGGGCCGCGCCGCGCGCGTCAATACCACTGGTAACCCGGCGACGCGATCGCCAGCCCCAGCGCGTCGCGCTTGCGCTGCGTCGTCGGCGCGTTCGGCAGCAGGTAGTCTCGGATGCGCTGCCGCTCGAACGGGTCCATTTCGCCGCCGAACAGCGCCCGGTCGATGTGCGCGGCGAGCGCATCGGCGTTGTTGGGCACGCCGGCGAAGAAGGCGTTGATGTCCACGCTGGCGCCGTTGACCTGCGAGTTCAGCAGCGAAGCGCCGAAGTTCCAGCGCGGCAGCACCAGCCCGACCCAGAAATCGAGGTTGTCGGGGTAGCCGTCGGGCGGGCCCCAGTTATACGGCACCTGCCCGGCCGCGAGCAGATTCGAGCGGATGCCGTTGACGTTCGTGATCGTCGCGCCGCAGGCGCGCAGGGCCGACACGAACAGGTGATACGGCCGCTTGTACTTCGGCTCCGCCGCCGCCAGGTCGTGCTTGAGCAGCGCCGTGCGGATCATGCTGCGGATGTCGCCGCCTGTCGCCGCGTAGGTTGCCGCCACGCTGCTCACGAGCGGGGCGGGCGGGTCGTACTGGTAGAGCCAGCGGCAGAGCTTGGCCGAGACGTATCGCGCCGTGTCCGGGTGGTTGGCGAGGATGTCGAGCACGATCAGCCCGTCGTTGTAGCCGCCGCCGGCAGGAATGGTGTATCCGAGGACCTGCTTGGCGCCGTTGTCGTGCTGGCCGGCCAGGAAGCGGAACTTTCCGGCGTTGACGCCGGCGTTGGCGGGGTAGAGCGTCCAGCCGGTGAAGCAGCGGGCGACCTCCTCGATATCGACCTGGGTGTAGGCGCCGTCGGCGCCCATGGTGTGCAGCTCGAGCAGCTCGCGGGCGTAGTTCTCGTTCGGGTTGCCGACGAAGCTGACGTTGTTGTCGAGGTAATAGAGCATCGCCGGGCTGTGGGCCGAGGCCGACAGCAGCGCCGGGAAGGTGCCGAGCGCATTCGCCCGGATGACCTCGCGGTCGTCGACCGTCTTCAGGAAGCGATCGAGGTTCTTGTTGATGTCGATGTTGAAGTGATCCGTCCAGAACTCGACCATGCGCTCAAGAAGCTGCCGCCTGCTCAGCACCGGGCGCAGGATCGTCGCCTCGATCAGCTCGTTGACGACCTGCTGCGGCTGCAACTGGAAGAGCTGGTACGGCTCCATCGTCAGCGTCGCGTAGTTCGCCAGCCGGGCCGCCAGCACGCTGTCGTCGATGCTCTCGTACGCGAGCTGGTGCTCGAGGTAGCCTTCGCGGCCGAGTTGCCGCGCCGCCTGAAGCTCCGACGCCGTCAGCCCCATCGTCACGCGCTGGATCAAGCGCACCAGCGGGCCGGCGCCGGTGGTCTGAACCGGCGGCGCCGCCGAGTGCCGCGCGGGCTCGCCGGCGCGCGCCGTCTGCTCGCCCCAGAACGCCGCCAGCGCCGCGCCGCTCAGGACGGCGCGCCGCGAACGCGCGCCCCCCGGGGCACCGGCCGTCGCGCGCGCCGCCGTCGGCCTGAAGCGGTGAGTCTGGTCCATTTCTTCACCTCGCATTTCCGCGATGCAACTGCTGGGACGTGCGCGGCTCTGTCGAAAGCCCGAAGCAACCTGAAGGGACTAACGACGAGAGCGGCGGTGTATTGCGTTGGGGCGCCCGGGCCCGCGCCGCGTCACAGAACCGGTGTCGAGCGGGCGCAGGTCGTTGAATGATCGCAAGTTGTGGCGACGTGCCCGCGAAGCGCGCCAGTACAATATTTTGCGCTTGACTTGCCCACCCCGCCTTGGCTATTGTGTCTTTCGCATTGGTCACTGGTGTTCGCCTGCTCGTTGCGGGCGAGAGAATAGGGAATCCGGTGAGAATCCGGAACGGCCCCGCCGCTGTGACCGGGAACGAAAGCCGCACGCAGTTCAGTCATTGGCCACTTTGGCCGAGAAGGCGCGGCGAGTAGGTGCCTTGGTTCTCCGCCGACACGTCGGCCGAGCGCCCAGGCGACGCCCGGGAGTCAGAAGACCTGCCAGATCGACCGCCTTGCTTCGGTTGCCTTCGTGGGAGAGGCGAACCGGTATGTCAGGTCGCATCCGCCGCTTTTCGAGCCGACAAGCCGCAGGCTTCTCTGCGTCGGCCCGTTCTGCGTCAAGCCCAGGATCGCCGCTGCACACCGGCACGTTTGCAGCCTCTTCCGGCTGGCGACTGCGGTCGCGCTTCGCGCCCGCACAACCACCCTTGGAGGAGGATGGCATGCGCTGGTCCTACAGTGTTCGTGGATTCGCCTTCGGGCTCAGTCTCGGCGGCGCGGCGGCGCTGGCCGGCGGAGGAAATCCGTGGGCCGACGAGGTGATCTCGTACGTCCCGGGCAGCAACCCGCTGTTCGGTTACACGAATCCGCTCACGGCACTCGGCTCACCGGAGCGCTTCACCGGAGAAGCAGACTTCGGCGGCAAGTACGCCAGCGCGGTCACGCCCTTCAACACCGCGTTCGGCAGTGACGAGATCCTGAGCATCGGCGCCGGCGGCCACGTCACCGTGCGTTTTGACGAGCCGATCACCAATGATCCGTCGCATCTCTACGGCGTCGACCTGATCGTGTTCGGCAACGGCTCGTTCATCGACGACGACTATCCCAACGGCATCGTCGCCGGCCTGTTCTCCGAAGGCCCGTTCACCGTGTCGGTCAGCGCCGACGGCGTGACATTCTTCGAGGTGGCCTCGGGCTTCGGCGATGGCGTCTGGCCGGCGCAGGGCTATCTCGACCTTGATACGCCCTATTCCGACGTGCCCGGCAACCTCCCGAGCGACTTCCTCAAGCCGCTGAACCCGGCGCTGACTTTTCTCGATTTTCTGGGCAAGGACTACGCCGAAGTAAAGGCGATCTACGACGGCTCGGGCGGCGGCCTGCCGATCGACATCGCCCCTAGCGGCCTTGCCGCCGCCTACTACGTCCGCATCGACGTCGCGTCCGACGTCCAGAATGCGCCCGAGATCGACGCCTTCGCCGTCGTGCCGGAGCCGGCGTGCGGCGCGTCGCTCGCGCTCTTCGGCCTTTCCATCGCTCTCCGGAGGAACGCGGGGAAAAGTGGTCGGCAACCCGGCGACGGACCCGCGCGGCGGCCCCTGGCCGCTCGCCGGTCCGTCGTCGCCGACACGCGGTGAAATAGCATGTCATCACGTGCTGTATTCACGGCGACACTGTGGTTGACCGCGAGTGTGGGACCATTGGCTCTCGCGGGCCAGTGGTCCCACTTCGCCGCCGACCCCGCGCGCTCCAGCCTCGGCGTGCATGGCCCACGCGCCCTCGCGCCGCCCGCCTGGACCGCCCTTCCAGAGAGCGACGAGCGCCTCGTGTTCCGAAGCAGCCCCGTGACATCCGGCGGCCGCGTGTTCGTCTGCGCACGCCGCATTGTCGACAACGTCCACGTCGCCAACCTCGCCATCGCGCTCGACGCGCACACGGGCCAGCGCCTCTGGCGGACCGAAATCGAGCGCGACCAGCTCGACAGCCGCTCCAGCCCGGCCATCGACGAGCGCAACGACGCCGTGCTGTACGCCTCGGGCTTCACGTTGTACGCCCTGGCGGTCGACGACGGCGACGTGCTGTGGCAGACCACGCTCCCCAAACGCGTCGTCAATGCCTCCCCGCTGGTCACCTCGGACCTCACCGTCGGGGGGCAGCCCGCCAACCGCGCCTTCATCAGCGACTTCACCGGTGCGGGCGCCGGCGGCCAGCTCCACGCCGTCAACGTCGACGCGTTTCACGCCGGGCACAACCCGTACCAGCCGGGCGACGTCGTCTGGAGCCGCCCGCTCGGCTCGTCCTCGGGCGCGACACCCGCGTACGCCAATGGCCGCGTCTACGTCGGCAGCTACGACGCCGTTTTCTTCCCGCCGGACCAGTTCCTCTATCCCGGCGTGCTGCGGGCCTTTGACGCCCTCTCGGGCGAGCTCGTCTGGTCGCGCTCCGTCGAGGGCGACGACGGCTTTTTCGGAGGCGTAACGCTGACGAGCGAGCACGTCTACGCTGCAACCTACGACTTCCAGGGCACGGGCAACAACAGCCGGCTCTTCAAGGTGCGCACCGCGGACGGCCACGTCGTCTGGACCGTCGCCTGCGAGCGCTCAACCGCCTGCCCCGTTGCCGCCGCCGACGGCTGCATTTATCTTCCCGCGGGAATCGATGGCTTCGGGTCCGCCAGCCGCGTGCAGGCTTTCAAGGACCTCGGCGGTTCGGCCCAGCCGCTTTGGGATACATACGCGGACAGCGGCGGGTCGCTGCTCGTCGGCGGCTGGACTTACCAGCCCGCGCTGGCGCGGCAGCGGCTGTATGTGGGCGTCCCGGACACGGCGCCCGTGCTCGGGCCGTACGAGGAGCTGCGCATCCTCGATCTCAGACGGACGCCGTCCGACCCGAACTTCGTCCTCGCGGCCCATGAGGGCTCGGGCGGCTCGCCGGCGATCAACTGCGGCTGGCTGTACTCGATCGGCGAGGCGGGGGTGGTGGCGTTCGAGACGACGGGCGCGTGCCTGGCCGACCTGGACGGCGATGGATCGGTCGGCCAGGGGGACCTGGGGCTGCTGCTCTCGTGCTACGGGACGATCCAGGGCGGCAGCCCGTGCGACGACCTGTTCGACCTGAACTGCGACGGCTCGGTGAACCAGTCCGATCTCGGAATCCTGCTGGCGGCTTGGGGGAAGGCGTGTCCGTAGACGGCGACGACAACCAGGCACGCATTCCGGCGGCTTTGCGGCGGCGCACCCAGCGCACGCTCCGGGCCGCGTTCACCATGGTCGAACTGCTGGTCGTCGTCGCGATCATCGCCCTGCTGCTGGCCATGCTGCTGCCCGGTCTGGCCCGCGCCCGTCAGCAGGCCCTGCGCACGAAGTGTGCCACCAATCTCCGCCAGTTCGGACTGGCGCTGCACCAGTACGCGGCGGACCATCGCGGGCGCGCCATTCCGCTGGCCTACTGGCAGACCACGCCCGACTCGCCGCACGTCACCTACTGGTGGGGCCGCGACGAGCCGGCGGGCGTCGACGTGACGCGCGGCCTCACCTGGCCCTACATCGCCAGCGACCTGCGGCACGCCAGCGTCTACGAGTGCCCCGTGCAACCACCGGGAACCTTCGAGATCATGCAGGGGCAGTCCAAGACGCTGACCAGCACCTACGGCTACAACGGCTACTACCTCTCGCCGAAGCACACGCCCGGCTGGGCCGACCTGATCGGCAAACGCCCCTGGCGCACGATGGAGACGGTCTCGGCGCCGTCGCGCGTCCTGGCCTTCAGCGACACCATGCTCGACTGGGGCGGCTGGCTCAAGAACTGCGCCCTGCTCGATCCGCCCATGCTCTACCAGGGCTTCGGCGGCTGGAGCGAGAACGAATCGCCCACGACCTCCTTCCGCCACGAGTGGCGCGCCAACGCGACCTTCGTCGACGGCCACGTGCGCTCGCTCGGGCCCGGCAACGGCCGCATCACCTCGCCGCTCTTCCGCATCGGCTCCATCGGCCGCACCAACGACCCGTACTACGTGCCCGACTGGCGCGAGTGGTGAACGCTCACTTCGGGTGGCAGTCGCGGCAGAGATCCGCGTAATCGAGCCGCAGGCCCACCGCCGCGTCCGCCTCCGCCGCGGCGCGCGCCTCCAGCGGCGTCCCATCGGGAAAGACGCCCGGCGCGTGCGGGTTGTGGCACGTCGCGCAGGTGATGCGCCCGTCTTCCAGCGGCAGCAGATCACGACTCCGAAGCGCGTCCGTGGCGACACCCAGGTGCCCATGCGGCGCAGGGTCGGCGTGCATCGCGTGGCAGTTCAGGCACAACGCCGTTGTCTCCTGCCGCAGCCCCCCGCCCCCACGCCGCTGTCCGTCTCGCAGCTCGGGCGTGGCGTCGTGACAGGCGCCGCACAGCGCGTCGCGCCGCTGGCCGACAACGGGATCGCCGGCGTGCGGATTGATGCGCCATTGCTCCGCGACATGGCAGCGCGTGCAGAAATCCAGAGGCGCCGCGGCGTCGTAGCCGCGCAGCAACCCGGGGTTCTCCGCCGGCCGTCGCGCCGGTTCGCTGCAATGCCCGCGCATGTCGTGGCAGGTCAGGCAGCCGATGCGTCCCTCGACCAGCGGCCAGCCGGCGACGGCGCGTGTGCGCGGTCCTTCGGCGGGCCAGCCGACGGGGTGAGACTCCGCCGAGGCGCGGACGCCGTCGTGGCATGACACGCAGAGCGCATCGACGCGGTCCGCGGCGATCGGCGCGAGGCCCCCCGCCGTGTCCACCGCGTGGCACTGGCGGCAGCCGTCGGCACGCCAGTGCGGGCTGTCGACGGTCGCGGGCTTCTTCCCGCGCGGCACCAGCCACGCGGGCGACGCGGGCAGAGCCTCCGGCACGCCGCGCCACGCGAACACCCGCACGCCGGGGCGCGCCATCTGCTCGACGACGAGGACGGCATAGCCGGCCGAGAAGGACTCCGGCGGTGCACGGTTCGTGCTCACGCGCCCCGGCATGACCGCCAGGCCCGCGGGCATGGCCAAGGCGTCCTCGCCGTCTGCCGCCCCGCCAAACGCCAGCAGCACGCGGCCGCGCTCGTCGAAGGCGTGAACGCATTGCGAGGCCGCGTCGCTGACGAACACGACGCCGTCCGGCCCGACGGCGACGGCCTTCGGCCGGGCAAAGCGACCGGGCTGCTCGCCCGGACCGCCGATATCCCGCACCCAGCGGCCGTCGGCGTCGAGCACCTGCACGCGCCGGTTGAACATGTCCACGACCAGCACATTCCCGGCGGCGTCGCGGGTTATTCCGAGCGGCACGCTGAATTCCGCCGGCCCGCGGCCGCGGCGCCCGATGGCCCTGCGCCACACGCCGCCGGCGGCGAAGACCTCGATTCGGTGCGCCGCGGAATTCGACACCCACACCTCTTCCGCGACGCACGCGATGCCCGCGGGTTTGAACGGCACGTCCGCCGGTGGCGCGTATCGCAGCCGGAGGCGCCCGTCGCCGGCGTATCGCCAGACGCATGCGGCGCCGACGTCCGCGACGAGCAGGTCGCCGTCCGGGGCGCGGTGCAGCCCGGCCGGGGCGGTGGGCGGGGGTTGCAGCGTCACGCCGCGCAGATAATCGCCGGCGCTGCCGAGCGCCAGCACGCCCGCGTGGCCGCCGTCACTGACGCGCACGCCCGCCGCGTCGGCGATGAGATCGACGGGTTTGATGAGGCCCGGACCCGCCGCGGGCGCCGCGCCGAACAGGAACTCCGCCAGTTGCACCTCGAAGCGCGAAGGCGGCGGCGTCAGGCGCAGGTTCCCGAGATTCACGACCGGCTGCCCGCCAGGCACGTCGGCCACGCGCACGCGGCGATCGACGGCCGGCTCGGCGCGGTTGCAGCCCCAGGCGGCGGCGATGGCCGACGCCGCGCAAGCGCCCGCCAGGCCGAGACGCAGCGCGGTCCCGCGTCGCCGCGCCCTGCCGCACCGGACGCCGCGCGGCTTCACAGCCGGTGGCACGTCAGGCACAGGCGGCTGCGCGCATTGGAGATCGTCAGCATCCCGGCGTGGTTGTGCGTGTTGTGAGGATCGTGACACGTCGTGCACTGGATCCGCCCGTTCGGAAGCTTCAGGCCGGCGGCGTTCACTGTCGTCGCCGACGCGTATCGGGGGGCGCCGCTCGGATACTCGATGCCGACCGGATGGCTCGTCAGGCGGCTCGCCCCCGGAGCGGCTCCACCGCCGCTGCGCTCCGCCCAGCTCATCGCGTGCGGGCCGGTAAACACGTCCGTCGCGATCACGCCGTCGTGACAGCTAAGACATAGCAGCGAGGCGGCGTCGAGCTCGATGCCCATCGCGCCGTAGCCGCGCGGCCGCATCCGCCCGCTGGCGCGCTGCGTCAGCAGCGGCGCCTCCGACGCCGTGATATGCGGCGTGTGACACGGGAGGCACAGGTCGCGCACCGCCGCGCCGCCTTGCGTGAAGTCGTGCTTGCTCCCGACGATGCCCCCGGCGCGGCGCTCGATCGCCGCGGTGTCGGCGACGGCCGTCGGCGGCGCCGCGGGCGCTTCGCGCGGCGGCTCGGCCTGCCAGATGACGCCGCTCAGCAGCAGCGTGGCGCTCAGGAGGAGCAGCGCATGACGGACCGCCGCCGGCGAGCGAGGCGTAGGAATCGTGTTCAGCGTGCTGACCATGAACGGGCGCGACTATACGACATCGCCGCTATCTGAACAACTCGCCTTTCGCCACGCCCGAGCGCCGTCGTCGGCCGCGGGCGATCAGCGCAGCGGCCCGACATAGACGCGCGCCTCGTACAGCACCCGCACGCGCCCGGCCTGCTCGTGCTCGTCGAACACCCGCCGCAGCGCGGCCAGCAGCGCCGCCCGCCGCGGGTCGCCCTCGCGCGGGGTGTACGAGGCCGAGAGCGTCCGCCCCTCGAGGCCCGCGTAGTCTAACTCCTGGGCGTTTGCGAAGACGTGCCGCGCGTAGTGCGAGCCGCCGAACAGCCGCTCGAGGCTGCCGTCCTTCTCGACGCGCTCGTGCTTCACGGCCGCGTAGTCCGTGCCGTGCGCTTGCAGGAGCTGCTCATACGCCGCCAGGAACGGCGTGTCCTCGCGCCGGTTGTTCCAGATCAGCACCACGAGCCCCGCCGGGCTGCTCAGGATGCGGCGGAACTCGGCGCGGCAGCGCGGCGGGTCGAACCAGTGAAACGCCTGCGCCGCCGTCACCCAGTCGACGCTCGCATCCGGCAGGGTCGTGGCCTCGGCCGTGCCCGCGATGCTGACGAAACGCGCGTCGGACCCCAGGCGGCGCTCGGCGGCGGCGCGCATCGGCGCGTTCGGCTCGACGGCATAGACGCGGTGACCGCGTCGCAGCAGGCACTCCGTCCAGATGCCGGTTCCTGAGCCCACGTCCGCCACCGTCTGCTCCGGGCGCAGGCCATGCCGCTCGACCAGGCACGCGATGACTTCCGGCGGATAGCCGGGGCGGCAGCGCACGTAATCGCCCACGCGGTCCGAGAAGCGTGCGGTGACTTCGTCATTCGAAGTCGGCGGGCTCATGCGCGCGGGCCTCGAGTTTCGCGTCAGTTGTTCGGCGCGCCGGCGTCGATCCAGTCGCGCAGCAGCGCGATCTCAGCTTCGGAGAGCGGGTCGCGGTTGAGCGGCATGCGCGCGCCGACCTGCGGCTGGTCCTGCGTCACCTTCTCGATCAGGTAGCTGGCCGTCGCGTCCCCCGGCACGATGCGCACGCGTCCGCTCGCTTGCACGCTGGCGACGCCGACGAGGTTCTGATAGGCGTTGGCGGCGCGCAGGTCCATCGTGATGAAGGTGAACGCGAAGCCCCCGGGGCTGTGGCAACCGGCGCAGTGCGCCGTCAGGATCGGCACGATGTCCGCCGCGAACGATACGGCCCCCGCGCCGCCGTTCGGGTCGTTCGGGTCGGGGCTGGTGTTCGGGCAGCCCGTCGCGGCGAGCCCGCACCCGACGAACAACCCCGCCGCCAGAAGGCGCCGCACGGCGCCGCGTGTCTTTCGCATGGATCACTCCGCGCCCACGATCCTGTAAACCGATCCTGTGGCGCCGGCCGGACCGCTGACAGCCTGCGTCAGGATGTACACTTCACCCCGCGAATCGCGTCCGAACGCCAGCAGGTACTCGCCCAGCCGCCCGCCCTCGCGCCCGGCCACCGCCAGCTCCGAGTAGCGCCACGCGCCGGATTCGTCCTGCCGGGCCGCGAAGAGCCGCCCGTCCGCGACGGCGAAGCCCGTACTGTAATCGCCGAAAATGTACGTGCGGCGCAGCGCCGGCGCGTCCGCCCCGCGATACACGAAGCCGCCGATCACCGAGATCCCCACGCGATGGTCATACTCGATGATCGGATCGATCAGCGGCTCGCCGTCGGCCCCCGCGGCGGGGCATTCCGCGGGCGGCGTAGCCGGGCTGGCCGGGTCGAAGCACAACGTGCCCTCGCGCACGCGCCACCCGTAGTTTCCGCCGCGCTCCACCAGGTTCACTTCCTCGCGCAAAGACTGGCCGACATCGCCCGCGAACAACCGGACCTGGCCCGTCGGGCCCATGTCGAACGAGAAGCGCCACGGGTTACGGAAGCCGTACGCCCAGATCTCTGCCCGCGCACCCGCCTCGCCGGCGAACGGGTTATCCGCCGGAATCGCGTATGGCGCGGCCCCATCGACGTCGATCCGCAGGATTTTTCCGAGCAACGTCGAGCGATCCTGCGCGTTCCCCAGGCCCGGCGTGTGGCCCGGGCCGTCGTCGCCGGCGCCGCCGCCGTCGCCGGTTGAGATGTACAGGTAGTTGTCTTGCCCGAACGTGAGCTGCCCGCCATTGTGGTTGGCCTGCGGCTGGGCGATGCGCAGGATGATGCGCTCGCCGGCCGGGTCGGCGCTGGGCAGGTCGCCGACGATGCGGAACTCGGAGACGCGCGCCTCGCAGTTGCTGCCCGCGGGAAGATCGTCCCCCGGCGGCGCGGTGTAGTAAACGAACAACCGTCCGTTGTCTGAGAACCGCGGATGCAACGCCAGCCCAAGCAATCCGCGCTCGTCGAACACGGCGTTGAGCGGCGTCAGCCGGTCCCGAAGGTCCAGGACGACGCGCACCGGGTCGCCGGCTGTCGGCCCGGCGAGCACCACGACGCCGTGCTGCTGCGCGATCAGCACTCGCGCCGACCCATCCGGCAGCTCGGCCAGCGCCAGCGGCGCAACCAGTCCTTCGGCCACGCGGCGCAGCTCGATCTCAACCGCTTCCGGATCAACCATCCGCGGCGGACACCCGACTACCCCAACCATCGCCAGCAGCACGCCGGCGGCCAGCGCGGGTCGAACGCAACGCATCGGCGAACTTCTCCCGTGGCGGAATGCGCGCGTCAGTCCGCCCGGTGCAGCAGGGCGACGCGCCCCACGCGCTGCACCAGCTCGCAGCCCAGCGCCCTGGCAAGCTCCGCCGCGATGCGGTCGCAATCCGCGCGGTCTTCAGTCTGAACGCGCACCTTCACCAGCTCGTGGTGGGCCAGCGCCTCGCGAACGTGCGCGACCAGGCCCTCCGACACCCCCTCCGCCGACACGCTGATCGTCGCCCGCAGCGCGTGTCCGGCGGCGACGAGCTCCCGGCGGCGTTTCTGGTCGAGGGCCACGGGGGCAGTATAAAGGCGCAGCGGACATGTTGGTACGCGATCTCTTGCATGAAGCATCATTAGGACGGAAGAAGCCGGGCTCGGATTCCCGGCGCCGGTGACGAGGCAAGCACTACGTCAAAGCCGGGCTGTCCCCGCCCCGGCCTCAAGGCACATGAGGCTATCCCTGAACCCGCTCACAGCCCGTAGTGCGCCAACAGGATCCCGAGGTCGCTCTGCCCAGTGATCCCGTCGCCGTCCAGGTCACCGCCGGCGCTCAACCCGTACGCGCTCAGCAGGATTCCCAGGTCGGTCTGGTCGACGTAGCCGTCGCCGCTCAGGTCGCCCGGCGGCCCGACGACGATCTGCCACACGGCGGCCCCGCCCGGGAGGCCGTCGCCGCTGGGCAGACCGGCGGCCAGCAGCTCGCCATCGAGCGCCAGGCCGGCGGCGACGTCTTTCACGCTGTCGAGCACGGAGATCGTGTACACGTCGGGCCGCAGCGGCTCGCCCGCGGTCAGCGTCGCCTTCTGCGACGCGCCGTCGTAGGCAAACTCGAATGCGACGTCGCCGAAGACGCCGCCGCTGATGCTGAAGTCGCCCGCCTGGGCCGCGACAGCCTTGTGAAACACGATGCTCACGGTCGCCGCCTGCTGCCCGGTGACTTCGCCGGCCGGCGGGGGCGAAATCTCGACGATCTTCGGCGGCCCCTCGACGAAGGCAATGGTCTGCGTCGGGTTGTGCAGAATCCAGTTGTTCGGGTCGAAGGCCAGCGCGCTCACCGGGCCGCTGGTCTCGAACAGCAGGTGCTCGGCCGCGGCGTCGTTCCAGACGACGTGCGTGGTCGGCACACCCGCGGTCGTCGTGCGGATGTCGATCGGCATGGTGAAGACGGGCCAACTGGGGTTCTGCACCTGCCGGACGTACAGCTCCACGAAGTTGCGTCCCGCCACGACGCTCTGCCGCCAGGCGTAGCGATAGTTCGGCGCGCCGATGCCGTAGACCCAGGGCTCGAAGTACCAGTCGAGGTCCTGCCCCACCGTCTGTTCGGCGACGAGCTGGAAGTCGGCGGTGGTGGCGGCGCCGAAGGCGTAGGCCTCGCGGTAGGCCGCGAGAATGTCGAAGAAGGCCTCGTCGCCGACGACGTGCCGCAGCATGTGCAGCACCCAGGCGCCCTTGCGATAGACCATGTCGCTGTTGAAGATCGCGTTGAGGTCGGACGGGTCGTAGACGTAGACGCTGCCGTTGAAGGTTCCGGGGCGGCGCGCGGCCATGTGATCGTGCAGCGCCGCCTCGTCCGGGCTGCCGGAGCGATTCTCGTACCAGATCGCCTCGCCATAGGTCGCGAAGCCCTCGTTGAGCCAGATATCGTTCCAGAAGGCGCAAGTGATCATGTCGCCCCACCACTGGTGAGCCAGCTCATGGGCCGTGACGCTCTCCCAGAACCCGCCCTGGCTGGTGATCGTCTGGTGCTCCATCCCACCGCCCCAACTGAACTGCGCCATCCCGTACTTCTCGTCCGCGAACGGGTACACGCCGAACCGGTCGCTGAAAACGGTGAGCATCGACGCGTTCTGGAGCCAGGCATCGCGGTTCGCGGAGTTGTTGCTCTCCGGATAGATGAAGAACTCCAGCGGCATGCTGACGTCGCCGTAGTTCCACGTCGTCCCGAACTGCTCGAAGTTCGTCGCCACGAACGAGTACAGGTACGTTGCCGTCGGGTAGGTCGTCTTCCACCGGTAGCGCTTCTGCCCGCCGCTGACGTCATCCACGCCCTGGAGCAGGCCGTTCGACGCCACAACCATCGTGTCGGGCACCGTGAACCACAGGTCGGCGGTGGTCTTGTCCAGGTTCCCCGCGCCCTTGTTCGGCCACCACGTATAGGCGAAGTCCGTCTCGCTCAGCGTCCACACCGTCCGCGCCCCGCTGTTGCGCGTGTGAAACCGGATCGAGCCGAAGCCCTCCGCCTGCGGAATCCCGGCGTACTCCACGTACAGCTCGAACGTTTCGTCGATCCCCACCGGCGGTTCGAGCGTCACCCGCACCCTCCGGCTGTCCAGCCGCTCGAACGCCGCGTCGACGCCGTCCCGCCGCACGGCCGAGATGCTGAACGTGTCGCTCAGCCAGAACGTGAAGCTCGACAGCCCGTCCGCCAGGCTGCGGATCGTCATCCGGTTCGAACCCGCCAGCGACTCTGCCGTCGGGTAGATCGACAGGTCCAGGTGGTGATGCAGCACGTCCGTTTCGTCCACCCCCGCCGGCTCGCCGACCCCCGGCGGCAGCGCCCACGGATGCGTCGCCGCACACTTGGCGTGGCCGCAGCCAGGCTCGAATTGCGGCGGCACATCTGAGACGAAGAGAACGTGGGCGATTCCGATCAGCAGGCCTGCGGCGTGCATGGTTGTCGCTCCTGGCCTCGACCCGCGGGGTGCGAGGCCCGCGATCGAGCCGAATTGAAGGGCGTGAGCGTCGACTCCAGCGCTGAATTGTACCGCGTGCCGCCAGGCGGCGGCCGAGGAATCCGGATGATTTAATTGTCAATCAATCGCTTGACACACATGGCATCTGCTCGATATGCTCCCGCCGTTCAACGGTTTGAAGGGCATCCCATGACGACGTGGCTGCGGCGGATCGGGCTGGCCGGGTTCCTTTTCTTCTTCTTCAAGGGCCTGCTGTGGCTGCTGGCCCCGCTGGTCCTATTGATCTGGGCGGATTGCAGGCCGTCGTAGCCCGGCCCTGCAACGAACCAACGAACAGGAGCAAACGCGCATGAACGCGACGACCGGAAGCAACGTGATCGCGAGTGACGCAACGCCCGCAAGCGACGTGATGGAGCGCCTCCGGGCTGCCACGCAATCGGCGCATGCCGCCGCGGAGGCTCACCCGTTTCAGGCCGCGCTGGCTTCCGGCGCCCTGCCGCGCGGACAATACATCGCCTACCTGGGCCAGTTGCTGCACGTCCATCGCGCGCTCGAACGCTCTCTGCGAGAACTGGTCGCCCGAAGGCCGGAGCTTGCCGTCGTCATCAGCGACGAGCAGTTCCAGGAGCCGAACTTGCGCACCGACCTGGCGCATTTCGGCGTCGACGCGGACCAGGTGCCCCCCGCGCCGGCGACCGCGGCCCTGCGGGCGCGGATCGAGCACGCCGCACGCGAGACGCCGCTCGCGCTGCTGGGCTATCACTACGTGCTCGAAGGGAGCAAGAACGGCGGGCGGTTCATCGCGAGACGCATCGCACCGGCGTACGGGCTGACGGCCGAGGGGCCGGGCCTGCGCTACTTCGATCCGCATGGCGCGGCGCAGCGCGACAAGTGGCGCGCGTTCCGCGAGGCGATGTCGGCGCTTCCCTGGCAGGAGCAGGAGCAATCGCTGATGACCGCGTCGGCGACCGAGATGTTCGCCGCCGTTTCGGCGATCGGCGACGACGTGCTTGCGGGCCGCTCCACCGGCTCAGGCCCGGCCGCGGGGCGGGGCTGTCCCGTGCATCACGACAGCCACAGGACGAGCGCGTGCACCCCGTAGGCCGCCACCGCGATCGCCACCATGCCCAGCACGATGTTGACGAACGTCAGCACCGTGGCGCGCGGCATCTCCGCCACGCTGCGCGCCCGCGTCGCCCGGTACACCACGGCGATGCACGCGGCTAGCGGCAGGAACATCCACAGCCGCAGCCACGAAGGCAGGTCGATCGGAACGACGAACAGCGAGCCGAGCAGGTCCGCAACCGGCGCCGAAACCGTCGCGATCAGCAGCCCCAGGCCGCTCATCCGCCCGCCTCCTTCGGCGGCGTGGCGCCGGGCCTGAGCTCGTGGTGATTCACCGGCAGTCCGCCGGTCTGCGCCCGCGACAGCGCGTCGAGAATCGCCAGGACATTAAGCAGCCCGGCGACGGCGAGGTAGATCTGCGCCACGTCGGCGCCGGGGTAATAGCAGATGTACTCCGGCCGGTCCGGCAGCGCCTGGCTGACGAGGAAGCCCACGGTCGTGTATCCGCCGACGCCCATCTCCGCCAGAAAAAGCCAGACGTTGGCGCGCGGGTTCACCGTGGTCTTCACGCCGCCGAGCGCCGCGCCGGTCAGGAACGGCAGGGTAATCGCCACGAAGTAGACGATTCCAAGCCCGCGCAGGCCAAGCCAGAAGTGCCCCGCGCCCGGCAGAATCCAGGCCAGCACACCGGCCGTCAGCGTTCGAGCCTCCGCGTTGTCTCTGCGCGTCAATCAGCACCCTCCTTGGCGTCGCCGCGCCTCACCCTTGCAGCCCGCACGGCCCGGCCGGATCGCCGCAGCGCCCGCAGCCGCCCCCGCCGCGCGGCAGCGAAACCGGCGCCTGCGCCCGGGGGCTGAACACGCTTGGCCGCCGGTTCACCTGTCTTGAGCCGCATTTCGGACAGGCCAGCTCGCGCTCGTCCGCCGCCGTGCGGACGAGTTCCTCGAACTGCGCCTGGCAGCGCGTGCAGGCGTACTCGTAGATCGGCAAGCCAGTCCTCCAGGAAGGGCCCAGGCGTCTTCGAATCAACTGAGTATAGGTACCGGCGCCACGCCCCGCAACGCACGGGCGGGCGCCACGGCACAAGGGGCAGACGGGCCGCGCGCGAAGCGATAGACTCGACGGCATGCGCACGCACGCCGGGACATTGCTGGTGCTCCTGCTCCTGGCCGGCGGCACGGGTCTCGTGACCTGGCGGGCCTTGAACAGCGCCGGGCTCGCGGGTCGCGGCGGCGGCCCCGGCGACCCGGTGCCGGTTGCGGTAGAGATCGCCGATATCCGTCCCGCCACGCTGCGCGACGTGCGCGAGCTGACCGGAACGCTGGAAGCCAACACGCGTTTCGTCGTCGCCGCCAAGGTCAGCGGCCTGCTGAGGCGCGTCGCCGTCGATCTGGGCGACGTGGTCGATCGCGGCCACGTCATCGCCCAGATCGACGACGCCGAGTACGTCCAGGCCGTCGCCCAAGCCGAGGCGGAGCTCGCGGTGCGCGCCGCCGAACGCGCCCGCGCCCAGACCGAGCTCCGCCGAATCCAGACCGACTTCGACCGCATCGAGGACTTGCAGCGCCGCGGCGTCTCGGCGCCGGTCGAGTACGACGAGGTCCGCGCCAACCTCGAATCCGCCGAGGCCGCCGTCGCGCTGGCCGACGCCCGCGTCCGCCAGGCCGACGCCGCGCTTGAGCTCTCGCGCATCCGCCTCGGCTACGCCACCGTCCGTGCCGAATGGGAGGGCGGCGAGAGCCGCTGCGTCGTGAGCGAGCGTTTTCAGGACGCCGGCAACACGGTCGCGGTCGGCGACCCGGTCGTCGCCGTCGTCGCGCTCGATCCGCTGACGGCGGTGGTGTTCATCACCGAGCGCGACTACGGACGTCTCAGCATCGGGCAGCCGGCGACGCTGCGCGTCGACGCCGCGCCGGGCCGCGACTTCGAGGCCGCGGTCGTGCGGCTGTCGCCGAGCTTCCGCGAGGCGTCGCGCCAGGCACGGGTCGAGCTGCGCGTGCCGAACCCGCACGGGCTGCTCAAGCCGGGCATGTTCGCGCGCGTCCGTGTCACGCTGCGCGAGGTCGACGCGCCGGCGGCCGTGCCGCTGGCGGCGCTGACGCGCCGCGACGGGCGCGACGTCGTCTTCGTCGTCGCTCAGGACGGCCAGCGCGTCCGGCTTGTGCCGGTCGAGATCGGCGTCATCGAGGGCGGGCTGGCCCAGGTCGCCGGAGAGGGCCTCGAAGGCCGCGTGGTCGTGCTGGGGCAGCAGCTCCTGAGCGACAACTCGCGCGTCTCCGTGCGCTCCGGCTTCGCGTCGCCGGCCGCGCCCCCGGCGGAGGGCGCCCGCCCATGAATCTCCCGCAGTTGAGCGTGCGACACCCGATCGCGACCACGATGTTCACGATGATCGTCGTGGTGATCGGGGGCGTGTCGCTCACGCGGCTGCCGATCGATCTGCTGCCGGATATCTCGCTGCCCACGCTGACGATCCGCAGCGGCTTCGAGAACGCCAGCCCGGAGGAAATGGAGCGCCTGGTGACCGAGCCCATCGAAGGCTCGGTCTCGCTCGTCTCGGGCGTCGAGGAGCTGAGCTCCACCTCCGGCGAGGGGATCAGCAACGTTCGCGTCCGCTTCGTCTGGGGCACGAATCTCGATGCCGCCGCCAACGACGTGCGCGAGCGGCTGGACCGCGTCGTCGGCGACCTGCCGGAGGACATGCCGCGTCCGGAGCTTCAGAAGTTCGACATCTCCAACGCCCCGATCGTTCTGCTGGGCGCCGCGAGCCCGCTCGAGCCGGTCGAGTTCACCCGGCTGCTCGAAGACCAGGTGCTCTACCGCTTCGAGCGGCTGCCGGGAGTGGCGGCGGTCGAGATCTGGGGCGAGTTCGTGCGCGAGATCCGCATCGAGCTCGACCTGCCGCGGATCAAGGCGCTGGCGTTGCCCCTCGACGCGGTGATCGAGGCCTTGCGCGCCGCCAACATCAACCTGCCCGCCGGCCAGATCGACCGCGGCCAGCTCGAGGTCACCGTGCGGACCCCCGGCGAGTTCGACAGCGTCGACCAGCTCGCGGCGACGGTCGTGGCGTCGCGCGAGCGCGGCCTGGTGCGTCTGTCGGACATCGCCGAGGTCGTCGACACGCACCGGGACCAGACGCGGATCATCCGCATCGACGGGCAGCGGGGCGTCCGGCTCGCGGTGCGCAAACAGTCGGACGCGAACACCGCCGACGTGGCCCGCCGCGTGCTGGCCGAGGCCGAGCGGGTCAACCGCGAGCTGCCGCAGGTGTGGATCATCCCGGTCATCAACCAGGGCGAGTACATCGAGCGCGCCATCCGCAACGTCGGGAACTCGGTGCTCTACGGCGGCGGGCTGGCGATCCTGGTGCTGCTGCTGTTCCTGCGGAACGTCCGCAGCACGCTCATCATCGCCCTGGCGATCCCCGTCTCGGTCGTCGCCACCTTCGCGCTCATATTCTTCGCCGGGTACACGCTCAACCTCATGACGCTCGGCGGACTGGCGCTGGGCGTCGGGATGATGGTCGATAACTCGATCGTCGTGCTCGAGAACATCTACCGCCGCCGGCATGAAGAGGGCGAAGACCGCCAGGCGGCGGCGGTGCGCGGGGCGTCGGAGGTCGCCTCGGCGATCATCGCCAGCACGATCACGACGCTGGTGATTTTCCTGCCGCTGGCGTTCGTCGCCGGCGTGTCGGGGCTGCTGTTTCAGCAGCTCGCGGTGGTCGTTGCGTTCTCGCTGGTCGTGTCGCTCGCCGTGGCGTTGACCATCGTGCCCATGCTGGCCTCAAGGCTGCTCGGCGCTGCGCCCGGCGGCGCCTCGCGAATCACCCGCCCGCTCTTCTCCGTTGCCCTGCGGGCCCAGCAGGGCATCGAGTCGCTCTACGGCGGCGTGCTGCGCGACGCCCTGCGGGCCCGGGCCTTCACCATCCTGCTGGCCGCGGCGCTGACCGTCGGCAGCCTGCTCCTCGCCCCGCGCATCGGCACCGAGTTCCTCCCGCCCAGCGACGAAGGCGAGGTGCGCGTCACCGGCGAGATGGCCGTCGGCACGCAGCTCGCCCTCATCGACCGCCAGACGCGCCTCATGGAGGACCTCGTCTACCCCGCCGTCCCCGAGATGCAGAGCGCCGTCGTCAGCATCGGCGCCTCGCGCTACAACCCCAACGACGCCGCCGCCGGCGAAATCCAGATGTCCCTCGTCCCCGCGGCGCAGCGCTCGCGCTCCAACGTCGAGATCGCCGACGACCTGCGCCGCCGGCTGACCGGCCGAATCCCCGGCATGGAGATCCGCACCCGCGCCCCGCAGGGCCAGCGGCTGCTCGACCGGCTGCTCGGCGGCGGCGACACGGCCCTGTCGATCGACGTGCGCGGCTTCGACCTGGCGACGCTCGACGCGCTGGCCGCCCGGGCCCGCGAGGCGATTGCCGCCGTCCCGGGCGTCACCGACGTGCGCATGAGCCGCGAGGCGGGCGTGCCGCAGGAGCTGGTGCGCATCGACCGCACGCGCGCCGCCGACCTGGGCGTATCGGTGCGGCGCATCGCGCAGACGCTCGAGACGGCGCTCGGTGGGACGCGGGCCGGCGACTATCGCGAGGCCGGCGCGGCGCACCGCATCCTCGTGCGGCTGAAGAACGCGCGGCAGATCCCGCTCGAGGACATCCTCGACATCACTGTCCGCAGCGATCACGGCGAAGACGTCGCGCTGCGCAACCTCGTCACGGTCCAGAGCGGCCGCGGACCGCTGGTCATCGAGCGCAAGGACCAGCAGCGCATCGCCACCCTCTCGGTCAACATCTCCGGACGCGACCTGGGCTCCGTCGCCGCCGACGTGCAGGCCGCCCTCCAGAACATCCCGCGGCCGCTCGGCTACGATTTCACGCTCACCGGCGCCTACGAGCAGCAGCAGCGGGCCTTTCGCGAGCTCTTCGTCGCCCTGTGCCTGGCCGTCGTGCTCGTCTACATGGTGCTCGCCATCCAGTACGAGTCGCTGCGCGATCCGCTCGTCGTCATGCTCTCCGTCCCCACCGCCGCCGTCGGCGTCGTCGTCGTCCTGTTCATGACCGCCACCACGCTCAATATCCAGTCCTACATCGGCTGCATCATGCTCGGCGGCATCGTCGTCAACAACGCCATCCTGCTCGTGGACCAGGCCGGCCGCCTGCGCGCCTCGGGCATGGGCAGCGCCGCCGCGGTGATCGAGGCCGGCCGCCGGCGCCTGCGGCCCATCCTCATGACGACGCTCACCACCGTCTTCGGCCTCCTGCCGCTGGCGCTGGGCATCGGCGAAGGCGCCGAAGCCCAGGCGCCGCTGGCGCGCGCCGTCGTCGGCGGGCTGACCTTCTCGACGCTTGTGACGCTCGTCCTGGTGCCCGCGGCCTACAGCCTGGCGCATCCGCAGCCGCGCACCGCCGCCACGCGCTCGGCGCAGGCAATGCCGGCGTCAGCCGCGCGGTGACGGTCGTCCGCGCCTCACTCGCCCTCCATCAGAGCGGTGTCCTGGTAGAGGTCCGCCTGATCGGGCTTGCCCCAGAGCCGGTACAGGCGCTCCAATCGCGCCATCGTGCGTTTCGTAGCGGGATGGCGAAGCCCGGGTGTCTTGCGCAACCGCTCGAAACACTCCAGCAGCACGGCCTCCGCATCGGCGAACTGTCCGGCTGAAACCAACGCGTCCGCCAGGCCGCTGCGCGCCACCGCCACCCCTGCCTCCGCCAGCGCCTCGGCGCGCTCGAAGCGCGCCAGCGCGTCGCGATACTGCACCTCGGCGGCGGGCCAGTCTCCGCGCGCCACCAGCACGTCGCCCAGGTAGGCCTGGGCCGTCGCAATCGCCGGGTGATCCTCCGCGGCGACGCGCCGGAACATCTCGATCGCGCCGCGCCACTGCTGCTCGGCCCCATCCAGGTCGCCGCGCTCGAAGGCGACGTGCCCCAACCGGGCCCGCGCATCCGCGGCCCAGAAGCTCTCTTCACCGTACATGTCCCGCCCGATGCGCTCCGCCGCTCGCAGCACCGGCTCGATCACGTCCGGACCGTCGCCCTCGCCCTGGAGCCAGCCGGCGGCGGTGCAGAGCATCAACGGGACCATGGGACGAACCGGCGCCCTGTCGAGCAGGGGCGCGCAGTGGGCGAGCACCAGCTCGACCGCCGCTTCCTGGCGGCCCTCCGTCCAGGCGCGGCGGAGGGCTTGAGAGACCTGAACGCGGTAGGACCAGAGGAACGTGCCGAGGCTCTCGCGATCGCTCTGAAGGGCCAGCTCGCGCGCCCGCTCCAGGGGTTCGCGCAGGGGCGGATAGTCCGCGGGCTCGATCTCGGTCAGCAGCGGCGCGGCCAAGTCGACGATGGCGCTCCACGTGCGGGCGTGATCGCCCTGCATCCACAGGAGCTGCGCCCGGTAGCGCCGCGCGCTAACCACGAGCGCATGGGTTTCGCCCAGTCTCGCCGTGCGAATCGCCAGCGCCTCTTCGCACCAGGCGACCGCCCGAGCGCGCTGCCCCGGTTCCAAGCCCGCGGCCAGCGCCAGGTGCAGCAGGCTGTCCGCCAGCTCCAGCGACCGGTCAGCCGGCAGACCGCGCCGCAGCTCGACCGCCTGCTCAAACGCCTCGCGGGCGTCGGCATCCAGCCCCAGGTCGAGATAGGCCCGGCCGATGGCCTGAAACAGCGCCGCGCGAACGTCGGGGTCGGCTGGCGAACCGTGGCGCAGCTCCTCCAGCGCCGCCGCCAGCACGTCGCGCACGCGAATGTCCGGGTTCTTGCGGTCGAGATCGACGGCGCGGAATATCCGCTCAAGAAAGCGCTGCACCTCGTGAGCCTTTTCCGACTCGCGCACGGCCCGGTCGCGCTCCTGCAAGGCGACCCGTGCCTGCCAATTCGTCAACACCCCGCCCAGCAACAATGCCAGCAGCGTCGCGGCCAGCCCCGCGACCAGCGCCTTGTGGCGCTGGGCGAACCGCGCCGCCAGGTAGGTCACCCGCGGCGGCCGCGCCGAGACCGGCTCGCTGTTCAGGTGGCGGCGCAAGTCGGCCGCCAGCTCGGAAGCCGCTGCGTAGCGTCTGGCCTTGGGCTTCTCCAGCGCTTTGAGCAGGATCATCTCGAGGTCGCCGCGCAAGCCCGGGACGATGCGCCGCGGCAGTATCGGCGGCCGCTGGCGTATGACGTCCAGGGCCTCGGTGAGGCTGAGCCCATCGAGCTCGTACGGCATCCGTCCCGTCAGCAGCTCGTAGCCGATGACGCCCAGCGCGTGCACGTCGGACCGGATGTCGAGCTCGGCCGGGTCGCCGGCGACCTGCTCCGGGCTCATGTAGGGCACGGTGCCGATGATCTGACCGGCGCTGGTGTGGACCGAGGCGGCTTGTCCGTTAGCCGACACGGCGCGTGCCACGCCGAAGTCGAGGACTTTCGGCTGCGCCGCAGCGCGCGGCAACACCGAGGAAGGGACGTGGGATTGCGGCGCTGCTAGTGCCGTTCCCGCCTGCTCGGCCTCCGCAGCTTCCACCACCAGGATGTTGCTGGGCTTGAGGTCACGGTGGATGACGCCTTGCTGGTGCGCGTGATGCACGGCGTCGCAGACCATCGCCAGCAGCGCGACGCGCTCGCGCGTCGTCAGATGCCGCTCCCTTGCGAAGTCGGTCAGTGAGGGGCCGTCGACCAGCTCCATCGCGAAGTAGGGCTGCGGCCCGGCGGGCGTCGGCGCGGTCGCGGCCTCGTAGACCTGCGCAATGCACGGATGACGCAGCCGGCCCAGCAGCTCGGCCTCGAGCTCGAAGCGGCTCAGGCCGACCGGCGACGCGAAGCTCAGCTTCAGCACTTTCAGGGCTACGCTGCGGCGGGGCTTGTCCTGCTCGGCGCGATACACCGTCGCCATGCCGCCCTCGCCGAGCAGGCCGAGTATTCGGTAGCTCCCGATGCGGCTGGGGAGCAGCGCCGACGGGGTTCTGCGCGATCCGGGCGGCCCGGGCGAGGCGGCAGCGGGGGCGAGTGGGCCACTTGGAGTCTCCAGCAGCTCCGAGGCGCCGGAGCTGTCCCCGAGGACCTGGTCGTGCTCCAGGAAAGACCGGACTTCGTACAGCAGAGACTTGTCCTGGCCGCATTCCCGCAGCAGGAAGGTCTCGCGCTGCTCCGTCGGCAGCGCGCAGGCCCCGAGGAAGATTCGCTTGATCTGCGCGTGCGACCATGATGGCGTCACGGCGACCGCCCCGGATCACTCGGTCTGAATGAAACGTCTGCTCAGTGTGAGTCGGCGCCGGCGGCACGCGTCAATTCGCGCCTCAGCCAGGCGCGGGCCATGCGCCAGTCGTCCTCCACCGTCCTTACGGATACGCGTAAGACCTCGGCCACTTCCACATTGCTCAGACCGCCGAAGAATCGCAGCTCGACGACGCGCGCCTCGCGCGGATCGACCTCTGCCAGCCGGGTGAGGGCCTCGTCGAGGTCGATGAGGTCAAGCTGCTCATGGGCCAGGGTCTCGACCGCCTCCTCCAGCGTCACGCGCCGCCATGCGCCGCCACGCTTGGCCGCGCGCCGCCCACGCACGTGGTCGATAAGGATGCGGCGCATCGCCTGAGCGGCCACGGCGCAGAAGTGCGAGCGGTCCTGCCAGTTGGCGCGCGATTGCTCGACCAGCCGCACAAAAGCCTCGTGAACGAGCACGGTCGCGCCGATCGTAAGATCGCGGCGCTCGTGCCTGAGCAGGGACTCCGCCAGGCCGTGCAACTGCTCATAGACGAGCGGGTAGAGCTGGCCCGCTGCCGACTGGCTCCCGCGCGCCACCTCGCGCAGCAGTTCTGTGTTCTGGAGCGCCCTCTCGGACACGCAGCACCCGCCACTGGCCCATGACGTGACGCCAGATAAGAACCGGCATTCTCGCAGGGCGGCTGGCAGAATTCAAGCCGCGCTGCCGAATGTGGTCCGCACATCCGGTTCTCGCGTTCATGGCGGGGACCACTGTGTGCCCCGGTTTTCCGAAACCACCTGCCAGAGGAGCTTGATCATGAACCTCGCTTGCCGTGCCGTGCTCGCACTCATCCTCGGAGGACTCGTGCCCCTCGTGCTCGCGTTTCCCCCCGTGCCCCCAGCGTTCATTTACCAGGCCCGCCTGCGCGATGCCAACAGCCCCGCCAACGGCGAGTACGACCTCCAGTTCTCGCTCTGGGATGCCGCCACCGGCGGAATGCAGGTCGGCAGCACCATCTGTCACGACAACGTCACCGTCGTAGACGGGCTCGTCACGCTGCCGGTCGATTTCGGCGCCGCGGCCTTCGATGGCGACGCACGCTGGGTCGAGGTCGGCGTGCGGGCCGGTGGGGCATCAGGCGACTGCGCCGGCGGCGCCTACACCGTGCTTTCGCCGCGGCAGCCGCTGGCACCCACCCCCTATGCCCTCTATGCGCTGCGCGTTCCATGGAGCGGCCTGATCGACGTGCCCGAGGGCTTTGCAGACGGCGAGGACGACGTCGGCGGCGACATCACCGCCGTCTTCGCCGGCGCCGGACTCTCCGGCGGCGGTGATTCGGGCGACGTAACGCTGGCCGTGGCCCCCGCCGGCATCCTGCCATATATGATCGCGCTGCCGTTCTCCGGCAGCGTCGCCAGTGCGCTGCCCGCCTGGGAAGTCATCAATACGGGCGCCGGCGTGGCGCTGCGCGGCCAAACGGACGGCGCCGGCAACGCGATCCAGGTGGAGCGCACCGGCGCCGGGGCCGCGGCCGCGATGCTCGTCACGCAAAGCAACGGCGCGTCTACCGGCCCGGGCATTTCCGCGCTCGTCAGCGGAACCGGCGACGGCGCCGTGCTGGAGTCCGTCGGCGGGCGGGCCCTGCTGGCGCGGATCGCCGTCGCCGCTAACGCCAGCGACGCCATCGAAGCCGTGACCGCCGGCGCGGGCGACGCGCTGTTTGCATGGAACAACGGCACGGGCTCGGCGATCTTCGCCAGCATCCCCAACGGCGCGAACGGCAGCGACGTGCTGCGAGCGCAGACCCTCGGCGCCGGCGCTGCGGTCCGGGCGCGCAACTTCGGCACCGGCCCCGCCGTGCAAGCCGATATCCCGGTCGCCGGCAACGCCAGCAACGTCATTCAGGCGACCACCGTCTCTACCGGCCGCGCCGGCTTGTTCCAGATCACGAACGCCGCCAGCACCGTGCCCGCCGTCGAAGCCGCTACCGACTCCATCATGGGCGGCGTCAGCGCCCTGCTGGCCACCGCCACCGGCCTCACTGGCCTGACGAACGGCGTGTACGGACAGACCGCGTCCGGAACGGCCGGCGCCGCCGGAGTGCGCGCCGATGCGACGAACCTGGCGCCGGCCGGCGCGAACTACGGCATGCGCGCGATCAACTTCGGTGGGCTCGACGTCGTCCGCGGCGGCGTCGGACTTGCCGTCAGCGCGGGTCCATTCCGGACCTACGGGCTCCAGGGCCAGACCAACTCCGGCGGGCCGTTCGCAGCGGGCCTGTACGGGCTCGCCAACAATCCGACGCCGGTTCAGACCTACGGCGTGCGCGGCCAGAACATCTCAACCCTCGACTCCGCGGCGGGCGTGGTCGGCCAGGGCAACGGCGTGATGGGTCCGGGTATGCCGAACGCCGCCGCCCTCGAGATCTCCAATGGTGCGATCCGCGTCAGCGGTCCGGTCCGGCCGGCGGGAGTGGCCTGCGGTCCGCCGGCGTGGAGTCCGATCGAATCGTGCATCAACGGCTCGTGCGGATTCGACCCGAACCCGCACAACCACATCATCGGCTGGTACACGGACATCCCGCTGGCCAACCCGCTGATCATCCCGGGCGGATGCCCTCCGGAGATGGGCAGCGTCATTCAGGCGACGGTCGAGACCCTTACGCCGCCGCCGCCGTGCACTTCGTGGTACGTTCAGGTTCACAGCAAGGCCCCGGGCTTTTGCATGCTGCGCGTGTCGCGCATGGGCGTTGTCACGCCGTGCGGCTGCATCCCGCCCACGGAGGAGTTCTGGGTGAACTACGTCATCATCAACCAGGCGCCGCCGGGCGCGGCGGCTGGCGCCGGTGCTGAACCGGACGCCGACGAAGTCCTTTCCGCGCCGTGATCGAGGCCGAGCGACGAGGCAACCGACCCAGCCCGGCCATCACGCTCAGCAGGGCCTTCTGACTGCGGCTTAGCCGGGCGGCAGCGGCGACGCGCGAAGCGCCGCCGCTGCCGCTTGTGCATCCGCCTGCGTTGCCTGCCGCCTACGGGCACTCTCCCCAGCTCGACAGCAACACACCCAGGTCCGGTTGGCCGATGCAGCCGTCCTGGTTCAGGTCGGCCGCCGCGACATACGCCGGGTGTCCCGCGCACGTGCCGAAGGCGCCGAGCAGGATTCCGAGATCGGGCTGGCCAACGACGCCGTCGCCGTTGATGTCACCGGGGCACGGCGGCGTGGCGGCACACTCGATCGTCAGAATCCCGGTCCCCTGCTGGCCTTGCCGGCCGCCGATGCGGATCACGTAGGACTCGCCGGCGACGGCGGGCAGCGTGGTGGCGACGCCGCCGCCGATCGGCGCAGCTTCGCACGCAAGCAGCGGGCCGCCATTGAGCGGGCATGTGAAGTGATACACGGCGAGCAATTGCTCGAACCCCGCCGGCATGAGCGAGACCGTCAGCGGACCGGAGCATTCGGCCACGTGCACGAGCCAGATGTCCGAATCCGTGTTCAGCGCCGGGTCGCCCAGGAACCCGCAGGGCTCCGGCGGGCCGTCGGTGGTGGCGCCCGTGTTGCTGAACGGCGTATCACCCGGGCCCACGATCAGCGGATCGTCGCAGCGATCTCCCGGCACGCCGCCGGGAATCACCGCCGTCAGCACGTTGTTGTCTTCGCGGTCCTCGGCATGCAGCCCCGGGCCGTCGACGACCAGCTCGATCGTGTCACCCGGACCGGCGGGGGCCGACCACACCAGCCAGAAGTCAATGTAGCACGCGCACCAGTCCGTTGGCCACTCGGCGTGCACGCAGCTATGCGCGCCCGGCGGACACGAGCCGACGCAGTTCGGCGGAGACTGAACATAGCAGGTGAAGCCGGGGGCGACCTGCGCGATCTCCACGCCCACGACGTGGGGCACGCCGTTCACGCGGATTTCCCAGAACAGGTCTACGCCGGGCGCGTACTGCTCGCTGCCGATGAGCGCCGCGACGTTCGCCATTCCGCTGACGACGCCTCCGTCGATCGAGGTGATATTGAGCGCGTTGGCCTGCAAGTCGAGCCGTCGGGGCAGCGTCAGGCTGACCTCGTTGTTGTCCTCCTCGTCTTCCTCGAAGAAGTTGTACGGATCGAGCACGACGCTGACCTCGTCGCCCGGATTGGCCGGAACGCTGAACCCCAGCCCGCCCAGGATGTCGCACGCGCAGTAGTCGATGCCACCGCTCTTGTCCCGCGGCGGCAGGTCCACCCACACGCAATCCAGTCCGAACGGGCAACCGCCGTTGCAGGCCGACGGGCTGGAAATGTAGCAATCGACGCCGAACGTCGGCACGGGCCCGAAGGGAACCTCGCCGGTCTGAACGACGAGGCCGTTGACGCGCACCTCGTACGGCACCATCAGCACGGGGGGCAGGTCGAACGTCCCGACCCGGGCCGAGGCGCTCACCAGCGCTTCGACGACGCCGTCGTTGTAGCTGTACGTGATGTCGCGCGCCAGCAGGTCGAGCTTCACGACCGGCGGCAGGTCGAGAAACTCGATGTCCAGACCCAGGTCGTCGACGCCCCACTCGACGAACTCGTCCTCGGCGGTCGGGTGCAGGATCAGCGCGGCCGCGCCGCCGCCGAGATCGACCAGCTCCGTCCCGGTCACGCCGGCGGCGTTCAGCTCGGCCAGCGCGAGCGAGAGCAGCTCCTTGACGGTCTGGCCCTCACCGGTGGGGACGTTCGCGACGTGACGCGAGGTGCCGATGCTGATGTAGCCCTGGTCGATGGTGTTGCGCGACCTGCCGGTCGAGGTGCCGTTGGGCTCGTACCAGGTGCCGGACGAGAACCAGCCGCCCTCGTTGTCCTTCTTGATCTGGTCCTTCTCACCCGTGTCGTCGCTCTTGACGTGGATGAACACCTTCTGGTTGGGGTGGACGTCGTTCTTGACCGTGACCGTTGCGCCGCTGACGGTGGCGGTGAAGATCGTGCCGCACTGGCTGTTGATCTTGTTCTTGATCTTCTCGGCCTTCTTCTCGGCGGTGTCGTCAGCGGCGATGTCGACCTCGATGAACTCGCATTTCTCCGTCAGGGACTTGAAGCCGAGCTTGATCTTCCCCTTGGCGGTCGGCTTCTGGAACTTGAAGTCGGTGGCCAGGGCCGGACCGGCGGCGAGCGCCAGCCCGAGACTCAGCAGCAGCACGGTTCGAACGCGGGCACATGCAAGCGCGCACATCGGATGTCTCCTTAGCATGCGGTCCTGCGACGCCAGCAGGTCCGCCGCACGAACGATCGGCTCGTAATCAGAAGCGGAAAAGGGCCGGCCGAGGGGCAAGGCGCACTCGCGAAACCCGCCCCTCGACCGGCCCGCAACCTCACGGACACGGCCAGCCGAACTGCCCGGGTGTGCCCTGGATCGTGGCCCGCAGCGTGTTCTTGTCGGCGTCGTGCCACTTGTGGACGATGAACGGGTCGACGCTCGACCGCATCACCGAGTAGTACTTCTGCCACTTCAGGCACCACCACAGCACCTTGCACTTGCACTTCTTGTACAGGTGGTTGTTGCGATGGCCGCTGGCCGTGTCGCTGGCGCCCAGCACGTGCGACAGCTCGTGCATCGTCGTCGTCCGCACAACGAACGTGCTGATGTTGTGCTTGTTGCGCACCCACGCGTACGCCTGCTGCGCGCCCGCGAACTGGCCGCGGTCAAGCCCCGCGAACCCCAGGTACACCGAGTAGTTGATGTTGCCCGGGTTATCCGTGAACAGCACTTCGATCCACTGGTCGAACAGCGGAAAATCGCTGCGGAATCGCCCCAGCAGCCCGAACCAGTCGTTCGGATGCGAAACGTCCGGGTAGTCGTTCGTGTTGATCTGCGTCCATGCCCCCATGAACACCCGCGCCCCCGCGTACTTGCTGAAGCGATCGTCCATGTAGTTGATGTACGCGAAGATCGCCGTCGAACGCGCCGCGCTCGGCGGCGTGTCGAAGTAGCAGCGCACCAGCAGCCACGGACACCAGAACCCCTGCGGCTTCACCTTGCCGCCCGGTTCGACCCCGCCCCAGTCCCCCGCACCGAACAGCTCCGGCGGCGCCGGGCTCGGACCGTCCTCGGGGCCGCCGTGAGCGTCGTCACCCAGCGGCGGCACCGCAACGTGACGGCCGAAGTAGCCGATGTGCTCGATCGGCGGGCGATTCTCGTCGAAGCGCCGCGACGGCTCGACGAAGAACGCGTCGAACCCGTCGTTGAGCGTGTCGCTCGGCTCGACGAACGCGTACACGTCGCCGCCGACGATCGTCAGCCGCACGCTCGAATCCGGCTGCCCCGCGAGCGTGCCACGATAGAGCGCCAGGTCGGGCAGCAGGTCGGGCTTCTCGAAGAGCTCAAGCAGCTCGCCGTTGTGCTGCAACCGCACGTTGAAGCTCGTCGGCCCGAACACCAGCTCCACCGGCTCGCCGCTCCAGGCCGCGAAGTCCGCCTGGGCCCGGATCAGCGCCGCGTCTACCAGGATCGCCTGGTACGTCAGCACGTCGTCCGGAACCCACGGCAGTTGCGGATTGACGTACAGATCGACGCCGCCCGTCTCGACTACGCGCCCGAACGCGTTCAGCACCAGCACGCCGGCGAAGTACGCACCGACGTCGGGCAGCGGCACGTGGAACACGTAGGTGTCGTCGACCGGTTCGTCCGGCAGCGTCAGCGTCTCCATCCACAGGATGGGCGGCTCAGCCGCGTCGGAATCCGCCGCCAGCACCAACTGCATGACCCCCTGGCTCGGCACCGGCCCCGTGAGCGTCACCGTCACGGTCGCCACGTCGCCCGGCGCGTACGTCGGCCGGTCGCTCGTGACGACCGCCTCCGGGTGCCGCGGCGGCGCTTCAGGCTGCGGCCCCAGCGGCGGCGCCGCGGGCGTCGGCGCGGGCACGAGAAGAAGCGACGTCAGGACCAGGCTCAGCGGGAGGAACCGGGACGATGCCCGCAATTCCCGTGCGCGCGTTCGGCAAAGCTCGGCTGGCATGTGGGGTTCTCCTGTCGCAGTGGCCCAGCGGTCGGATCGCTATAATGGCGTGGGCCGAAGCGGCATTCGGCATCCGTCTTGGATCGCGAAGAACGGTCGCAACAGGGGCAATCCGGACGGTCGGAATCTGCCGGGGTTCTCGGAGATGAGCCACGTCGTGCAAGGACAGGTGACGCAACTGCTGGAGCTGGCTCGCCAGGGCGACGATTCCGCCGCCGCAAGGCTCATGCCGCTGGTCTACGAGGAGCTGCGCAATGTCGCCCGCGGCCTGCTGGCGGCGGAGCGGCCGGGGCACACGCTTCAGGCCACGGCGCTGGTTCACGAGGCCTACCTGCGTCTTGTGAGCCAGAGCGACACGCGCTGGGAAGGGCGGGTGCACTTTTTCGCCGTCGCGGCGCGCATGCTGCGGCGCATTCTTGTCGACCACGCCCGGGGGCGCAACGCGGACAAGCGCGGCGGGGGCGCGGCGCGGCTGACGCTGATGGACGGCGTGGAGCGGGGCGAGCCTGGGTACGAGCCGCTCGACCTGCTGGCTCTGGACGAGGCCATGGACGAGCTGGAGCGCTGCGACGAGCGCCAGGCGCGTGTGGTCGAACTGCGCTTCTTCGCCGGGTTGGACGTGGAAGAAACCGCGCAGGCGCTGGGCGTCTCGCCGCGCACCGTGAAGGACGACTGGCGCTTCGCCAAGGCGTGGCTGCGCGCCCAGCTCACACGCAATGACCCATCATGAAGAGCGAGCGGCACCAGCGCCTGCGCGAGGTCTTCCGCGCCGCCTGCGAGCTGGCCGGCGCCGAGCGCGAACGCTGCCTCGACCGCATGTGCGCCGGCGACTCGGAGCTGCGCGCCGCCGCCGTCCGCCTCCTCGGCCAGGATTCCGACAACACCGGCTTCCTCGAAACACCCGTAGCGGACCTGGCCGGGGCCCTGGCGCACGAAGACGCGCCGATTCCCGCGGTCATCGGGCGCTATCGCGTGCTGCGCCGCCTCGGCGAAGGCGGAATGGGCGTGGTCTACCTCGCGGAGCAGGACAATCCGCGCCGCAGCGTGGCGCTGAAGGTGCTGCGCCCCGGAACGACGACGCCCTCGCGTCTCAGCCGCTTCACTTACGAGGCCCACGTGCTGGCGCGCTTGCAGCACCCCGGCATCGCGCAGATTTACGAGGCCGGCGCGGCCGACGCCGGCGCCGGCCCTCAGCCCTACTTCGCCATGGAGTACATCGAGGGCCAGCCGCTCGCCGAATACGCCGAGCGCAACGGTCTCGGCGTTCGCGCCCGCCTCGACCTGCTGGCCCAGGTCTGCCACGCCGTGCACCACGCCCACCAGAAGGGCGTCATCCATCGCGACCTCAAGCCCGCCAACATCCTCGTCACCCAGGACCGGCAGCCCAAGATCCTGGACTTCGGCGTCGCCCGCGCCAGCGACGCCGACGTCCAGACCGCGACCATGCACACCGGCGTCGGCGAGCTCCTCGGCACGCTTCCCTACATGAGCCCGGAGCAGACGTCCGGCGACCCCGAGGAGATCGACATCCGCTGCGACGTCTACGCGCTCGGCGTCATCGCCCACGAGCTGCTCAGCGGGCGAATGCCGCACGATCTCGGCCGCCGGCCCGTCCCCGAGGCGCTGCGCATCATCCGCGAAGACGCGCCCGCCCCGCTCGCCGCCGGCCGCCCACACCTGCGCGGCGACATCGAGACCATCGTGCTCAAGTCGCTGGAAAAAGACCGCCGACGGCGCTACTCCTCGGCGGCGGCGATGGCCGAGGACATCGAGCGCTACCTGCGCGACGAGCCCATCCTGGCGCGGCCGGCCAGCGCCGTCTACCAGCTTCGCAAGCTCGCCCGCCGGCACACGGCCCTGGTCGCCAGCGCGGCGGCCATCTTCGTGCTGCTGGTCGCGGGCGTGATCGTGACGTCGTCGCTGGCCGTCGAGCTGGCGCGGCAGCGCGACCAGGCCCGGCGCGGTCAGACCGACGCCGAGAACGCCCGGGCCGTCGCGGACGAGGCCCGCGGCGCGGCCGAGGCCGCCCGCCAGGCCGAAGCCGCCGCCCGCATCAAGGCCGAACGCGAGGCGCGCATCGCGAACGCGGTCGGCGGCTTTCTCGAGGACATCTTCTCCGCCGGCTCGCCCTACATCGGCCGGCACGACATGACCGTGGCCGAGGCGCTCGACATCGCCGCGCAGCGCGTCGGCGAGAAGCTGGCGGGCGAGCCGGAGGTCGCGGCCAGCGTGCGCCAGCGGCTTTCGGACACCTACTACTCGCTGGGAAAACTCGACGCGGCCCTGGAGCAGGCGCGGCAATCGCTGGCGCACCTCGAACTGCTCGACAACCCGAGCCCCGCGGTGCTCGTCCAGGGCTACTCGGCGACCGCCCAGGTGCTGCTGGCCAAGGGCGACAAGGTCGAGGCCGAGAGCCTGCTGCGCGCCGCCGGCACGCTCGCCGCGCAGGCGCTGCCCGCCGACGACCCGCTGCGGCTGACGGTGATGACGAACTACGGCGCGCTGCTCTTCTCGCTCGGGCGATATGACGAGGCCGAGCCGCTGATGCGCCACACCTACGAGCAGCGCCTGGCCCTGCACGGCGCGGAGCACCCGTACACACTGACCGCGCTCAACAACCTGGCCAACGTCACCAAGCGCGCCGGCCACGTCGACGAGGGCGAGCGGCTCATGCGCCTGAACATGGAGCGGCACCGCGCCGCCATCGGCGACCGCCACCCCAACACCATCACCGGCATCTACAACTACGCCGACCTGCTGCGCGAGCTCGGGCGATACCCCGAGTCCGAGCGTCTCTTCTCAGAGTGCGTCAATCTCGGCATCCAGCATCTGCCGACGGGTCATTGGCTGATCGGCCTCTACCGCAGCGGCTTCGGCGAGCTGCTGCGCGAGATGCGGCGCTTCGACGAGGCGGAGCCGCACCTGCTCGAAGGCTACCAGATCCTGCGCCAGCAGCTCGGCGCCGAGCATGAGCGAACGCAGCGCGCCGCGCGCCGCATCGTCACGCTCTACGAGGATTGGGACCGGCCGGACGCCGCCGCCGAGTGGCGCGCCAGGCTGCAACCGCAGCCCTGACCGGCCGGCCTGCGGTCCGAAGATGGATGCCTCGCTTCGCCTCGCCGCGGCTGACCCGCGGCTTCACCGGTCGACCGTCGGCGGCGGGGCGGGCGGGGCGAGCGCGATCTGCACCTCGTGGTACAGTTCCGGGTGAAGCTCCGGATCGAGCACTTCCCGCGCGCTGAACGGCTTCCCCAGCTTGTACACCCAGTCCGTCCCGCTGCCGTCTGCGTTCCACACCCGCACCACCATCCCGATCGGATGGATCAGCACGATCGTCCCGTCGTGAATCTCCGCGTTCAGCACGTACGGCGTCGCCGGCCCCGACGCGGCGCGCGGGTCGCGGACATCCACCACCGCTTCACCGTCCAGCGAGCGCGTCCCGATGAGCACGAATTCGCCCCACGGTATCGGCGGCGGCCCCGGCGGCGGCTTCGGCGTATCCGGCGCCCGGGCGACCGGCGGCGGCGGATCCGGCGTGACGACCACCGGCGGCGGCTCGCGATACAGCTTGAAGATGTTGACCTCGGGGATGCGGTCGTAGTCTGCCGGCGTGCTGGCCAGCCGGCCAGGGTCGGCCAGGGCCAGCGCCTGCTCGTCGTGCAGCACGTTCGGATCAAGAGGCTTCGACGGCGCCGTCGCCACCTGCGGCAGCACGAGCGTCGTCAGCTCCAGCGTCACCGTCAGCACGAGGTCCGAATCGTCCGCGCTGCGCGCGGGGCTCGCGCCTCCTCCCCCGGAGGCCGGCGCCCGCTCGCCGGGCCGCCGGTTGTTGCGCGGCGGCGTGCGAGAGGCGGCGGGACGGGGCTGGGCCTGCTGAAGGTGCTCGGGCGCGGGTATGAGGCGGAGCGAATCGATGCGCGCATAGTAGGGTCGGCGGTAGAAGCGCTGGAGGAAATCCGTAAGCTGGGCGAGCGTGCCGCGGGCGTCGATGGCGACCGTCAACTCCGAGAAATCGACACGGTCGCCCTTGCGCTCGACTCGCGGCTGGCGCGGATTCAGGCGCAGGTCGGTGAGGCCGGCGGCCCGGCCGAGCGCGTGCAGGTCGTCGTAGAAGACGCGCTGCGCCTCGCGCCAGTCGGCGCTGAGCGTCCGGCCGGTGCGCTCCTGCCAGTTGGCGCGGGCCGTCTGCAGGTGCCGCGCCTGCCGCAGCAGGTCGTCGCGCACCTTCGTCAGCCGGTCGATGCGCGTGTGGCGCTCCTGCATCGGGCGGATGATCTGCGTGGAAATCGCGGTGTACCCGCCGACGATGACAAACGCCGCCGCCATCAGGATCGACAGGAACCGTTCGCGTTGCGTCATGGGTGCTCGTTCTCCGGGCCGCGTCCGCGCGGCCGCCCCCGTCAGGCGCCGATCTGGCGCATTTGCTTGTGCTTCAGCTCGATCGCCTTCTGCCGCGCGGGGTCGCGGAACTCCGCCAGCCCGAGCAGTTGCACGGTTACGTCGACGCGGCCCTTGAACCCGCCTTCGATCGCCGCCTTCTCATCCTGCCAGATGCCTGCCCCGGCACGGTAGAGCGGCTTGCCGTCAATCTCCGTGTTGTTGAGCTGCTGCACGAACATGCTCACGATGTCCAGCGACGCCGCCGAAACCTTCATCCGCAGCGTCGCCGTCTTGGCGTTGAACTCCAGGTCGCCCACGAGCATGCGCTTGCCCGGGTCCACGGCGGCGTCGGTCAGCGTCAGCAGGTGATCGAGCCAGACCACGGCGGCCGCTTCGTCCATCCAGCGCTCGGCCTCGGCGCCCTTGATGTCCAGGTCGACGATCTCGCCAACGACCCGCGTCAGCGACCCGTCGCGCGCCCCGGCCTCCTTCTCCAACGCCGCGATCTGCCTGTCCAGCCGCCTGAACTCGCTGAACACCCACGCCGCCGCCGCCAGCAGCAGCACCGCGGCCGCCAGCCCGCCCAGGCGCAGCCGGCGTTTCAGCGACTGGCCCTTCGGCACAGGCCGCTTGGGATTGAGGAAGTCGAGCTCCAGCCGGCCGTCGCGGCTGAGGCTGCACGCCAACCCCAGCACCGCGGTGAACGAGCGCAGCTTCACCTTCTCCGAAGGCGGCAGGCCGAGCCCCGAGGCGTCGAACAGCTCGGTCGGCAGGCCGAAGCGCTGCTCGACCGCCGGCGCCAGCACCGGCTCGATTCCCGTGCCGCCGGCGATGACGATCGTGTCGATCTGGCTGCTGGGCTCGATGCCGCGATAGCCCTGGATCGTGCGGGTGATCTCGACCATCAGCTCGTCGAGGGCGGTGGCGGTGAGCTGCTCGGAGCGCTCCTGCGCCGTCAGCTCGGCCTTCGACGAGACGCGGCTGTCGTCGCTGGCCAGCTCGCCCCCGACGAACGGCACCGACACGCCCGCCGACCGCGAGAACGCCAGCACGCCGGCGCGGAACACGTTGATCTCGGTCATGGTCGCGCCGACGTCGACGAACAGCACGTGCCTGGCCGCAAGCGCCGGCTGGCTCTTGATCACCAGCAGGTTCGCATACGGCCGCAGCCCGACCCGCGCCAGCGTCAGCCCCGCTGCGCGGCACGTCGCCTTCAGCCGCTCCAGCACGTCGTTGCGCACGCCCGCCAGCAGCACGCCGGTCGCCGTGCTGCCCGCCCCGCGCTCCAGCACGACGTAGTCCACCTCCGCCTCGTCCAGCGGGAACGGCAGCTCCTTCATCGCCTGGAATCGCACCGCCGCCGGCAGCTCGTTCAGCGGCGTCGGCGGCAGCGTGAGGCGGTTGATGACGGCCCGGTCGCGCGGGACGTCCAGCGTGACGCGCGCGCCGCGCCCGAGCCCCTTGTCAGCCAGGCAGCGCGCGATGTACGGCCCGAACGACGCCGGGTCGTCGACGTCCGTCCCGACCGGGATGCGGAACGAGTGCGCGTCTTCCACCTTCAGCCGGCCGCCGCCGACCCTGGCCACGAGCGCGCGCAGACTGCGCTTGTCCCAATCGAGACACAGCACTTTTCTCGACAGACCCCACGAAGCCAAGCGTCACCTCATCCCGTAACCCGGACGCCCCCGCGAGACTTCACCGCCATATCAGCACGCCGGACGCCCTCAGCGCACCACGACCAGCGTGTCGTCGTCCACCGGCCACGCCGGCCCCAGCCCGCTCAGGTCGCGCCGGTATTTCACCTGCGGCAGCTGCCCTACCATCTCGATCACCCACTCATAACGCCGCATGATCTTCAGATGATCCGCGTAGCTCACGATCTCCACCCGGAACTGCTGCGACTTCGTCGTGATCGACCGCGCAATCGCCTTGTACGTCTGAACGTCCACGGCCCCGCTCGTCAGCGGCCACGCCGTCGTCCGCAGCGCCTCCGCGTCCAGCTCCCGCCGCTTCGCCACGATCGCCGCCGCCGCGTCTGGCGTCATCCCCGGGACCAGCTCCAGAACGCGCTGCGGGGCGGCGTTGATGTTGATCAGGCCGACCAGCGGCGCCGTCGCCTGCTGCGAGCGCCGCACGCTGAACCGGTCCATCAGGTACGGCAGCTCCTCGAGCGTCACCGGGCTGCCTTGCAGCGCCGGCGGAATCGGCCCGCCGCCGCCGCCATCGTCATCCTCGCCGGCCGCCGCCGACGGCGCGCCCAGGGGCGAGCTCAGCCCGGGAATGCTCTCCGGCGGCGGCGCGCTCTCGCCATCGTCGAACGTGCGTCGTCCGGGACGGCGCGGCGGGCCCGACGAGCTCGGCGGGCCGTCCTGGCTCTGCGCCGACTGCCCGGGGCCGCCGAGCACTTCCTCGGCGACGTAGAGGTCCGCGGGGCTGCGGAGCTGGCCGAAGTTGAACTCCTGCTGCTTGAGGCCGTTGATGAAGGCGATGGTCGCGTCGGAGAGCTCACCGGCCTGGAACTGCTCGGCGATCTGCGCCGCGACGACGCCGGCGTCGGCGTTGAGGTTGATGCGCGGCTTGTTGTCGAGCGCCTGGTCCCACTCCCGGCTGTGGACGGTCAGGAATGGCGCGATGCCGTAGTTCAGGATGCCGTCGGCGTTGTCGTAGTAGGGGAAGCTGCCGTCCGCGTCGTCCTCGTTGAGGTCGAGGATGCCGTTGCGGTTGACGTCTTCGCCATACAGGATCGCGGCCGAGAAGCCCTTCACCAGCAGCAGCTCCTCGACGCTGTCGAATGGCGCGGACTTGCATTTGTACGGCGGGCTGAGCGCGTTGTAGTACTCGTTCTCCGCGCCGCCCGGGCGGGCCTGGTCGTCGCCGTCGCGCCAGTCCAGCAGCGAATTCACCAGGTCTTCGGCGTTCTCCACGCCGAGGTCGAGCAGCAGCGGCGTCAGCAGCCGCCTGATCTGGTCCTCGCTGGCGACGTTCAGATTCAGCAGCGCCGACTCGGGCGTGATGCCGTAGCGGATGGTGTCGCGCGGCCCGTCCCACTGCGCGGCGACGACACTGTAGCGCCACGCGGGCACGGGATTCGCCTCGGCCAGCAGCTCCTTGCGCGAGCCCATCCTGCGCACCGGGTCCGACTGGCGGTCGTAGCTCTCGGCCCAGACCAGCGCATGCCGGAAACGCTCGGGGTTGTTGAACCAGACGGCGGCGTTGTGCCGCTCGGTCCGCAGGATCGCCACCAGTTCCTCGAAGCCGGAATCCGCTGTCAGCCGGGCCTGCTGGTCGAGGGCGTAGGCGTTCGTCCCGGCGCGCTCGGCCTGCACGAAGAAGACGAAGCTCGCCAGCGTCAGCGCCAGCAGGCTGATGATCACCAGCACCACCGCGAGCACGAGCCCGCGGCGCGCGGCCACGCCGTGCGCCGCCCGGCGCCCGTCCGATCCGCCGCTGCCGGGTCGCCCTGCCCGCATCAGAACCCCTGGCCTCCCACGCCGAGCTGCTCGCTCATCTGCTGGCCGACGCGCTGCACCCGGCTACCGAAGAATTTGTCCGCCGCCGGCAGCCTGACGATGATGCTGTGACGGTCGGCGAATTCGAGCCCCGGGCCGAGCGGGTAGTCTTCGATCGGGAATTCCTGGAGGTCGACGTCTTCGTACTCGTCCATGCTCAGTTTTCCGAAGCCGACCGTGACCATGACGAGCTGGGGCAGCGAGTTGCCCTGCGTGACCTCCCACTTCGTGTCCCACTCGTATCCGTCGAAGTAGCGGAACTCGAGGTAGCCGAGCTCGCTCGACCACAGGTCGTTGCGCTGCTGGAGCGGGTCGTCCTCCTCGACCAGGAACTGGTTCAGCGTCTTCTTCTCCGTGCGGATGATCCCGCCCACGAGCGGGTCGCCCTTGTCGTCACGCTGCCGGTCATCGACCCAAAGCCGGTACGAGACGAGCGTCAGGTCGTGCTGGGCGGCGGGAGGCTGCTCGGACTCGCGCAGGAATTCGTACTGGTGCTGGCCCGGCAGTTGCGTCGTCAGGAAGGTGATCGAGCGCCGGTCGCCCACGAGCCGCTGCTCCACGGGAAACCCGACCTGGTCGAAGCCTACGCAGTTCCGCAGCTCCTCCGCGATTCGCGTCAGCACGTTGCGCGCGATCTGCGTCCGTGCGACGCGCTGCGACGTCTGCGATCGCACCTGCCCCGCCTGCCAGTAGAAGCCGGTCAACGCCGCCATCAGCATCGCGATCAACGCGATTGCGATCAGCAGCTCCACCAGCGTCATCCCGCGCTTTACACGACCCCCGCTCACGACCCGCCTCCCCCGCCGCCACGCGGTGCGCCGCCCCCGCCTCCCCCGCCGCCGCCGCGCCGCGGTCCGCGATTGCGATCCAGGTCGCCGATCCGCTGCCGGCCGCCGCCTCCGCCGAAACCTCCGAGATCGGCCCCCGCGCCATCACGCCCCGCGCCGCCCCGTCTCGCTCCGGCGCCGGCGCCTGCACCGCCGCCCTGTCCAGGACCACCACCCGGGCGCTGCCCCATGCCGGGCGGAAAGGCCCCGGGAGGCATGCCGCCAGGCGGCCCGACCCCGCCGGGCAAGCCCGGCATCCCGGGCAAGCCGCCGCCGCCGATCAGGCCGCCGACATCCTCCGGGCTCGGAATCTGACCGCCGCCGAGTCCACCGAGCTGCCCCGCCATTCCGGGCGCGACCTGCTGGAGAATCGCCAGCAGCATCGGCAGCAGCTCCATCAACTGTTCGGGGGTCATCGAGACCAGCGCCTGCGGGTCGAGGTTCTTGAGGTCGATCCCGGGAATCGGAATCTGGCCGGAGAGCTCTTCGAGCCGGTTCGGATCGACGCCGAAGTCGCTGGCCAGGTCGATGCGCCCGGGCGCGGCCTTCAGCATGACGACGGTGCGCACCACGTCCGCCGTTTCCACGTCATCGAGCTTGTCCGGATTACGCTGCAACAGCACGTCCAGCCGCACCTGGCCGAGCCCCGGCACGTCTTCCAGCGGCAAGACCGCGACGCGCCAGAACCAGCCGGGGTTCTCCTCGCCGAAGTCGCCGTCGGCCTCCAGCGTGTCGAGCAGCGAGCCGGCCACGTTCGGGTCCAGCTCGAGCAGCGACAGCATCCGGTCGGTGAGCTGCGCGGCGCGGGTCTCGACTTCGGCCTCGGACGTCGCGCGGATGCTGTTGATGAGCTGGCCGGCCAGCAGTCCCAGCGCCATCACCATGATCGTCAGAGCCACGACGACCTCCAGCAGCAGCGCGGCGCGGCGTTTCATCGGATTCGTTCCTCCAATCGGCTGTTCGGATCGGCCAGGCCCGCGTCCTTGTCCGCCGCCGCCATCCGCGGCGGACGCTCGCTCTGGCTCGGGTCGACCGGGTCGAGCGGCTCGGTGACGACGCGCCCGATCCGGCCGTCCAGCGTCATTCGCAGCCCGCGGCCCTTGGTGTCGCGGAGGTCCCAGCGGGCCGAGTCGCTGGTGCCCGACGGCTCGATGTAGATCTCGACCGGGACATCGAACGACGTGATCGGAGCCGGGTCCTCGTCGAACTGCGTGAACTCGATCTCGTCGTCCTCCACCAGGATCGGGGCCGGGCCCTGCGGCAGCGGCTGAAGCGCCGCGACCCACACGCCCTCGAGCAGCACGGCCTGCGCCGTCCAGGCCTCCTGCACGCGCAGGTACTCGTGCGGCGCCAGCAGCGGGTCGCGCTGCCGGTCGAGCCGCACCGTGCCGTCGGCGAAGAAGACCAGGCGATAACGCCGGGCCTCGGTCATGGCCTGGGCCCGGGCCATCGCGATCGTGGTGCGCAGGCGGTCGGCGGACTCGTCGAGCTGCGCCCCCAACAGCGTCCCGCGGAAATCCGGCCACGCCAGCGCCGCGATCAGCGCGATCAGCGCGATGACCAGCAGCACCTCCATCAGGGTGAAACCCGCGCGTCCGCCGGGGCGGATGGCGCGGGTCGCGGGTTTCGCGGGCGGAGCGGACACGGCGCATACTCCATCCGGGTGGCGCCGCCTGCGTGCGCGGCGGCGGGCCGGCGGGGTCGCTAGTGTAGTGCCTCGCAAATAACTGCCTGTCCCTATGCAGGGTGGGGCGGGCTTCCAGCCCGCCCGAGCGGGCAAGATGCCCGCTCCACCCATCCGTGATACCGTCACATTTCTGCGAGGCACT
>CAADGL010000008.1 GCA_900696525.1 uncultured Planctomycetota bacterium | reverse complement strand
TCGGGGTGACAGGATTCGAACCTGCGACCTCCTGGACCCAAACCAGGCGCTCTAATCCAGGCTGAGCTACACCCCGCGGAACGCCGATGCCGCGCCGGCGCCGGCCAGGCCCCGGCGACATCGCCACACCCTCACCTTCCCACGTCACGCTCCAACGTCACGGTCCCTCCCCACGTCTCCACGCCACGTCCCCGCCTCACGCCCAAGGCCGCGCCGGCGTGCCGGCACGAGCTTAGGATAGCCGCCCGCACGAGGGTCACAAACAGGTCCGCGGGTTGCGGCCCGTCGGGCGCGACGCGCCCGGGACGCCGTCCGGACCGCGGAGACCGCGCGAATCGAGACCGCGCGAATCGAGAGCGCGGGAATCGAGAGCGCGGGAATCGAGACCGCAGGAATCGAGGCGCCAGGAGTGGAGACCGCGGAATCGGAGCCGCGGAGGAACCGCCGGAGACTCGGAGCGACGCTTGGCCATCGGCCGCCCATTGGCGATACAGCACTCGTCCGGCACCCGTCACCTGCTTGAAGCCTGCGTGACGAGCGCCGCTGACGCCCGCGCCGCCGAGGCCGCCGGCGCTGACCAAATCGAGCTGAGCCGCGCGCTCGAAGTCGACGGGCTGACGCCCGAAGCCGGCGTGGTCGAGGACGTCTGCGGGACGTGCCGGGCGCCGGTTGTAGCGCTCGTCCGTTCGCGGCCGGGCGACTTCGTCTATGGCCCGGCGGAGATCGCGCGCATGTCAGCCGAGGTCGCGCGGATGCGAGCGAGCGGCGCGCGGGCGGTCGCCGTCGGCGCGCTGACCCCGCAGCGCGAGGTCGATCAGGCCGCCTGCCGTGCGCTGGCCGCCGCAGCCGACGGCCTCGACCTCGTCTTCCATCGGGCGTTTGATGCGACGGCGGACGCGGCGCGGGCGCTCGAGACGATCATCGGGCTCGGCTTCTGCCGGGTGCTCACATCGGGCGGCGCGGCGACGGCGCTGGCCGGCGTGACGGCGCTGCGCGGGCTCGTGCAGCGGGCGCGCGGGCGGATCGCGATTGTCGCGGCGGGAGGCATTCGCGCGGCCACGGTGGCTGAGGTCGTGCGCCGCAGCGGTTGCAGACATGTGCACGGCACGTTCCGTCGGCTGCCGGACTCGCGGCGGGTTGCGTCGGGCGACGCGCCGCAGGCGGAGGCGGGTGTTCGGCTGGACGCTCGCGAGCTGGCGGCGGCGCGGCGCGCGCTCGACATTGTTGCGGCGGGTGGATGAGGGTCGCCCAATCCGAGCCGGGCGCACGGTGATCCGAGCCGCGACCGTGAGGGAGCGGTGCCGCCGGAGGAGCACGCGGTGCCCGCTGTAGTGCCACTCGCTTGCGCTCCCGGCTCGTGGCGCGGTCTCGGCGGGGCGCGGCGCGGTGCGGCATGGCGCGGCGCGGCGCGTGAGAGCGACGTTTGCGGAAGGGCGGAGGGAGGAGCACGGGCCGTGACGACGAGCGTCACAAACCCGCGCTCCCCGGGTCTCCGACTCACCCTTCAGGAGCCAAGGCTGCGGGAACAGCGAAGGGGTCCATCCGTCGCGGCCGGGGCCAAAGCCCGCCCGTGAAGCAAAGAGCAAAGCGCTACGGCGCAGAACGACCGGGCGTCACGTAAGACAACGAGCCCTCAGCAGACATGCAGCCGCAGTCAACCGGCTGACAAAGCCGGCGCGACCTGAACCCGTCAGCCCACACCCGACCGGGCCGGGCCACTGGTCCGAGATGTAATAACCAGCCAGGCCCGCGGCGCATTCCACAGCGACGCGCTGTTTTGCATCCGTTTGTTCGCCCTACGGGCGGAGAAACTCCAGGGAGAATGGCAGGTTTCCAGGGGTTGAAACCCCTGGCTACGACCGCCCGCCCTCCGGGCGGCATGCGGGGTGCCACCTGGCGCCACCTCATGCCACCCAAAGCTGGCTCGGCTGCCGGCTCGCACGCTTACGGCTGCGCCGAAGCATTGCCACCCATGCCACGCGGGCCACCCATGCCACGCGGCCAGCGGCCGACCTCCATCACAAGTGGGTCAGCAGGTAGTTCAGCGTCATCTCGCGCTCGTGCCGGCTCCCGCGGCCGATGCCGTGGCGGTCCAGCGGGTAGAGCATCAGGTCGAACTGTTTGCCGGCGCGTTGCAGGCGGTCGATGAACAGCAGCGTGTTGTGCATGTGCACGTTGTCATCCATCATCCCGTGGTAGATCAGCAGCCGGCCGTGCAGGCTCGACGCCGCGTCGAGGGCCGATGAGCGCCGATAGCCCTCCGGGTTGTTCGCGGGCGTCCGCATGTAGCGCTCGGTGTAGATCGTGTCGTAGTGCCGCCAGTCGGTCACGGGAAAGGCCGCGATCCCGACCTTGAACATCTTGCTGTGCGTCAGCGCGTAGCAGACCATGTAACCGCCGTAGCTGCCGCCCTGGATGCCGATGCGTTCGGGATCGGCGTAGCCCTGGTCGATCAGCCAGCGCACGCCGGCCTCGATGTCGGCGAGCTCGGCCTCGCCCAGGCGCTGGTAGGCGTGCCAGGCGCTGGCGGCGCTTTCGCCGCTGGCGGAGCGCGGGTCGCAGTACCACACGATGTAGCCCTTCTGCGCCAGCATCTGGTCCTGGAGGTACCGCGTCCCGCGCCAGCGGTTGCTCACCGTCGGCGAGCTCGGCCCCGCGTACACGCTGCACAGCACCGGGTAGCGCACACCTGGCTCGTAATCCGCCGGCAGGACCAGCAGCGCATTGAGCTCCGCGCCGTCGGGCGTCGGCACGCGGAGAAAGCGCGCCTCGCCCAGCTTGAACTCGCCCAGCGTGTCGACGTCGTTCTCGCTGATCCAACGCAGCGGCGAGCCGTCGGCGGCGCACAGGCGGACGCGCGGCGGCGTCGTGAGATTGCTGAACGTGTCGATGAACATGCCGAGCCCCGGGTTGAAAACCACCGAATGGGCGAAGCCGGCCTCGGTGAGCCGCTCGGGCGGATCGCGGCCGTCGAGGCGGACGCGATAGGCGTTGGCCTGGATCGGGCTGTCGAGTGAGCCGCTGAAGTAGACCCAGCCGCCGGCCTCGTCGACGCCGTGGACGCTGCTGACTTCCCAGGGTCCGCGGGTGACGCGGTTGAGCATGACGCCGTCGCGCGCGTAGAGATACAGGTGCGCGAAGCCGTCGTACTCCGAGCGCCAGACGAAGCGGCCGTCGGCGAGCCAGCGCGGGGCGTCGAGCACGTTGACCCAGGCGGGCGACAGCTCGCGGATGAGCGTGCGGACCCGGCCGGTCTGCGGGTCGGCTTCGTTGAGGTCGAGCCAGCGCTGCTCGCGGTCCTGGACCTGGAAGATCACCTTGCCGTCGGGCGACCAACTGACGCGCACGATCAGGATCTCGGTGTCGCCGTACGCGTCGAGATCGGCCCACACGACGTCGCCGCCGGCGGCAGGGACGATACCGAGGCGCACGCTCGGGTTGGGCTCGCCCGCGTGTGGATAGCGCGTGTTTTCGATGCGCTGCGGGACGGCGATGTGGTCGATCAACGCATGCGTGGGCACGGGGCTCTCGTCGAGTTGCAGGAAGGCGATAAAGCGGTCGTCCGGGCTCCACCAGTACGCGCGCCAGTCGCCGCGGCCGTAGACCTCTTCCTGGTAGAGCCAGTCCAGCACGCCGTTGAGGAGCGTGGGCGATCCGTCGCTCGTGAGTTGCCGCACCTCGCCCGAGGCGATCTCGACGGCGTGCAGGTTGTGGTCACGCACGAACGAGACGAAGCCGGCCTTCGGGCTCAGGGCGATCTCGCTGGCGCCGCGGCGCTCGAAGAGCCGCGCCACGCGCCGGCTCTCGAAGCCATAGGCGTACTCGTGCCCGTCGTGCGAAAACAGCGCCCACGAGCGGTCGTCGCTGAACGACCGCAGGCCGCGCGCCAGCCGCTCGACGCTGGCCGCTTCCATTCCCGATTCGGCCAGCGCCGCCTCGACCGCCTCCGCGTCGTACACCGGCGCCGCGTCGCCGCTCAGGGCGGCGATGCGCTGCGCCCGGCCGCCACGCTGCTCCTGGTAATGCTCGTCGTCGAGCCAGCTCAGCCCGCGGGCGTAGCTGCCGTCGATGTTGACCCGGCCCTGGCCGAAGAGCATCTCCGGCGTGATGAGGCGCTGGCCGCGCGGCGCGGCCTCGCTCGCCGGCTGCGTCTGCTGCGCCGGCGCGGGCGCGACGGCTGCGACGCCCAAGATCCCGAACCACAGCCACGCCACCGCGACGCTGTACGCCTGACGCATCCGGAGACCCTCCCTCTGGTTGATGGCGAAGCCGGGGCGTGCACCCGGCCCCAGGTCACTTCCTCACGAGCAGTCCGCGCGTGGCCCCGCCGGCCCCGGCCCGCAGGATCGTTGACACGGCGCGGACGTCGTCCACGACGTAGTAGCAGTTCGGATCGAGCTGCCGGGCGCGCTCGATGGTGCGCGGCACATCACGGCGCGGCGCCTGGACGAACAGCAGGAAGACCGGGCCGTCGCGGCCCGCACCCTCGAACTCCGTAACGCGCCAACCCTGCTCACGAAGGCCGGCGGCGACGGCGCCGCGCTGCCGGGTGAAGATGCGGACGGCCTGCTCGCCGATGGCGAACCAGCGCTCCACCGTCATCCCGAGAAAATTGCCCAGGGCAAAACCCAGCGCATACGAGACAGCCACGAGCGGGTGCGACAGGTTCGTCAGCACCTGCGCCACGGCGAAGACCCAGACCAGCACCTCCGTGAAGCCCAGGACCAGGGCGACGCCCCGCCGGCCGTGAACGACGAACAGCACCCGCAGGGTGCCGAGCGAAACGTCCACCACCCGCGCCAGGATGACCACGCCGCAGGTCGCCAGGATGTCCAGGTTGAATTCCATCCCGCACGCTCCCTTAAGTACTTGGCCCGCAATCGTATCCGATTCGCCGACCCCGGCCCCCAACCGGGACGCTCACGGCCGCAACCGAGCCCGGACCGCCGGAAAACGGTCAAGCCGGGCGGCCCAGGCATCCGATAAGCCACGCGCGGGGACGCTTCGTCAGCCCCCGGCGTTCGCGATGTATTCGGGCTCAACGATCGTCGAAACAGCCCGGGTAGATCGCCTTGCGAGCAGGACAAGCCATGCAAAAGCCCACGCCTCGTTCGAAGACCGTCGCCAGGAACACTACCCACTCGCATCGTACGGCGCGAACCCCGGCCGGCAAGACGTCGGCGACGGGCGCGCTGCGCCCGGCCGCGACGCGGACAGCGACGACGGGCGAGGCGGCCGCGGACTCGCAGCGGATCGCCGGCGCCCGGCAGGCGCTGCGCACGCTTCCGGAGACGTTCATGGACGAGCGCGACGACGTGCTGGGCGTGATCAATGAGCTCGAAGACCAGCTCGATCGTTACGAGCAGATACGCGAGACGCTGGAGCGCGAGCTGGGCGAGACGAGCCAGCAACTCCAGGCCTCCCGCCAGCGCGCCCAGGAGCTCGAGTGGCAGGTCGTCACCCTCCAGACGCGGGTCGAGATGGTCGACCAGTCGCGGCAGGAGATCGTCGCGCTCGAGGCCGAGCTGGCCGAGGCCAACCAGCGCGCCCAGCGCGCCTCCGAGCAGGCCGCCCACATCGAGCAGGAAAAGCACCAGCTCGCCGCCGAGCTGAAGAACACCGCCGCGCAGCTCGAGGAGCTGTGGTCGATCCGCAAGGAGCGCGACGGGCTGCGCACCGACGCGAAGAACCTGCGCGGCCGCATCGAGCTGCTGGAGCGCAGCCAGCGCGAACTGAACGAGGAGCGCACCGCGATCGAGGCGCGCTTCCAGCAGGCCCACGCCGACGCCGAGGAGCAGCGCAGTGCCCGTAACACGCTCGAGCTCGAGCTGCGCGCCAGCGAGGACCGGCACGTCGAGCTGCGCCGCGTCATCGAGGCCCTCGAGCAGAAGATCGAGACCCAGCGCAACGACCGCAAGGCCCAGCAGGCCCAGATCACCAAGCTCGAACGCGAGAACACCCGCCTGCTCGAGCAGCAGCAGTACTACGAGCGCGAGCTCAACTCCCTCCGCAACATGAACCGCACCGCCGAGTTCGCCCTCAGCAACGTCAAGAAAGCCTTCGCCGAGGTCCGCGTCGCCCTCTCTGAAACCAAGACCCGCGCCCGCCGACGCACCAACGAGGCCTGGCCGCCCCGCTCCGGCAACGGCGTCGAGACCACCGCCACCAACGGCACACGCGCCATCGGCGTGCCGGCAGGCGGGGCCTGACGACCGCCAGACGTGCGAAAAGGCCACGCACCGATCGTCGGGCGCGCCGGCCATCTGGCATGCGGATCCCCGGCGCGCCCGACGCCGGTGCGCCGCGCCCGGTGAGACGCAGGACCCCGGCCGCCCGGATTACTCCCTTCCGGAACGCCGGCGCCGGCCCACGGCCGCGTTGCGTCTGATAACCCGGCGACCCACGCCGGCAGCATTTCCGCAAGCCGCCTAGTGTAGTGCCTCGCAAATAACTGCCTGTCCCTATGCAGGGTGAACTGCCTGTCCCTATGCAGGGTGAACTGCCTGTCCCTATGCAGGGTGGGGCGGGCTTCCAGCCCGCCCGAGCGGGCCAGATGCCCGCTCCACCCATCCGTGATACCGTCACATTTCTGCGAGGCACTACACTAGAATGGTTCGCGGGCGCGCGCGTCGCGCACGCGCGCTGTCCGTAGTCCATCGCATCCTTGTCGGCACGCCGATCCGGAGTGCCGCGGCGGTTTGCGCTTCAGCCGGGGGCTGTGCGTTTTCCGGGGGAAAGATCATATGTCAGGACGTGCTTTTTTCTCGCGCCGGCTGGCGGTGGTCCTCGGGGTATGCCTGGGGGGGATCGGCGTGGCGCTGTCGGCGCTGATCCCGACGACGCCCGCCGACTTCTATCAGCCCGGTACGCAGCCGGGGACGCTGGGCGACTTCATCTTCGAGTCGACGAATTGCAGTATTTGCCACGGCTACTACAACGAAGCGCACGCGCCGTGGGACCGCTGGGCCAATACGCTGATGGCACAGGCGGCGCGTGACCCGGTCTTCTGGGCGTGCCTGGCCATTGCCAACCAGGACCTGGAGGGCGCCGGCGAGTTCTGCATCCGCTGTCACTCGCCCGGCGCCTGGCTCGAGGGCCGCGCCACCCCCGCCGACGGCAGCGCATTCATCCCCAAGGATTTCGACGGCGTGAACTGCCACGCGTGCCATCGCCTGGTGGACCCGCTGTACGCGACGGAGAACCCGCTCGACGACATCGTGATCCTCGAAGAGCTGGAGATGATCCCGCCCGATCCGCACAACGGCCAGATGATCGTCGATCCGTACGATCGTCGCCGCGGCCCGCGCGACCTGGGCCAGTTTCCGTATCACGCCTGGCGGCAGTCGCCCTACCACCGCGAGAGCTTCCTGTGCGCCACGTGCCACGACGTGAGCAACCCGGCCTACACGCGCCAGCCCGACGGAACGTACAAGCTTGGGCCGCTCGACGCTCCGCACCCGACGCACCTGAAAGCCGACCAGTTCCCCATCGAACGCACCTACAGCGAGTGGCTCAAGAGCGCCTTCGCCCAAGGACCGATCGACATGGGCGGCCGCTTCGGCGGCAACCAGCCCCTCGTCAGCAGTTGCCAGGATTGCCACATGCCGAAGACCTCCGGCACGGCCTGCATCCCGGGGCTGGCCCAGCCGCGCAATGACCTGGCGGTGCACGCGCTGCACGGCGGGAATACGTGGGTGCTGTCGGCGATCCGCAACCTGCACGACGACGGGGTCACGGGCCTGACGGCCGAGTCCGTGGCCTTGGCGCAGCAGCGGACACGGGAGTTCCTGGCGGCGGCGTCGGACCTGGAGCTGTCGCAGCCGGTGCCGGGCGAGATCAACGCCCGGGTCATCAACCAGACCGGGCACAAGCTGCCGACGGGCTACCCGGAGGGACGGCGGATGTGGCTTAATGTGAGATTTCTGGATCATAACGGCGCCCTCGTCCGCGAGCATGGCGCCTACGACGCGAACGAGGCCACGCTCACGACCGAAGACACGAAGGTCTACGAGGCCAAGCTGGGCCTCAGCCAGGACGTCGCCGACCTGACGGGGCTGCCGGCCGGCGAGTCGTTCCATTTCGCCTTGAACAACGTCTGGCTGCTCGACAATCGCATTCCGCCGCGAGGCTTTACGAATGCGGGGTTCGCGGAGGTTCAGGCGGCGCCGGTGGGCTACGCGTACGAGGACGGGCAGCATTGGGACGACACGGCGTACACGATCCCCGCAGGGGCGGTTCGGGCGGAGGTGCGGGTGTTCTTCCAGACGAGCACGCGGGAGTACATGGAGTTCCTGCGGGTCGCCAACACGACCGACAGCTCCGGACAAGTAGCGTACGAGCAATGGGTTGCGACCGGGCGCAGCGCGCCGGCGGAGATGGATTTCGCAGTGCTGGACCTGGCGATCCCGGGCGACCTGAACGGGGATGGACGGGTCGATCAGTCGGACCTCGGGATCCTGTTGGCGGCGTTCGGGACCGGCCCGGAGGGCGATCTGGACGGCGACGGCGATACGGACCAGGCCGACCTAGGGGTGCTGCTGGCGTTCTTCGGCACGGGCTGGTGAGCCGCTGCCCGCCCGTCAGATTGAGCCCGGCCGGCCGAAGGGGTCCGGCGGCGGGACCTTAACACAAAAAAAGTGAGATTCGGACTTGAAACTTCCGTCCTGAGGGACTATCTTGCAGATCATCTGCTGGTAGTTCTGTGAGGGTGGAAGCGGAAACCGCATTGCCGTGCCCATTCTGATCCGGCTACCGGGGATAATGAGGTTTGATGCCGGATGCGCTGGCCAATTCGCTTGACGTAGTCTCGCGGGCGGGCTAAAATGCACCTCATCAGAGGAGGGAGTCGCGTTCTCTGGCTCATGTCTGGGTAAAGGTCAGGGTACTGTTCGCGGTCAATGGGTGAGGGAAGCGTATATCTCTCCCCTGCAAGAGCCCTGGAGGTATCAGGGTAATAGGGAAAGGAGACGGGATCGGGCGGGCCGGTCAGTCGTCTCTCGGGTCATCCTTCGAAGGAGAGGATTTCATGAAGAAGTTTGTTGTTTCTACGGCGATTCTGGTCGGATTCGCCGCGAGCGCTCTCGCGGGCGGTGTTACGTCGTTGCAATTGATGAACAACGGCGGCCTGACGCTCACCAACCCGCCGCGCGTCGTTGACAGCCTGGACCTGCGCCTGGCGATGAACAACGGCGACGACTGGACGTCGACCGCCCTGCACATCACGCTCCACCAGCCGGACAAGACCCTGGCTCCGCCGAACGTCATCAACCTGTCGTTCCCCCCGGTTGTCCCGGCCGACGCCGATGAGGACGGCATCCCCGACCCCATCGCGCCGACGGTCCAGTGGCGCAACGCGCGCTCGACCCCGAACGACTACCCGAACGTCGTCCAGATCGACTCGCCGAACAGCACGATCGGCATCGCCCAGGCGGCGACCGGCAACAACCAGGGCTTCACCGGCCTGATCTGGTTCGACACGGGCAGCAACCCGAACGCGAACTTCACGCTGTTCCGCATCGGCATCGCCTCGACCATCCTGGACAAGCCCGAGCTCACGCTTGAGAACACGGGCATCCTGGTCGCGACGATCAGCGGCACGCACACCTTCGCGCAGAGCGGTGGCACGCTGATTCCGTTCGAGTTCCAGGTCTACCAGGTTCCTGAGCCCGCCACCCTGGCCCTGCTGGCCCTGGGCGGTCTGGCCGGCCTGATCCGCCGCCGCTAAGACCGGCTGCGTCAGGATTCGGAATCCTCGGAATCGGGCGGACTTCGGTCCGCCCGATTCTCTTTTTCCGACGGACGCGCGCCCATCCGCCTCGCCAACCGTTTTCCAACCGCGGCACGCGACCACTTCAACCAACCGCAGCCGGTGAATATACTGCCGGCGTCGGACGACGATCGACCATGGACGAAGCGCCTCGCGCACGCACACAACGCCGCTCGGCGCGAACCCGCCGTCCGAGCCGGGCCGCTCGTCCGAAGCCACGATGCCGGAGATACGCGCCGACGAGCGGCGGGCAACCAGTATGCCGAAGCTGATCATCCACACGCCCGAGGGACAGCGCTGCGAGCTCGACCTGGCCGCCAGGCACCTGAAGCTCGGCCGCGCCGACTGGTGCGATTTCGTCTTGCGGAACGACGCCGAGGTCTCGCGCGAGCACGCCGAGATCTGGCTAGACGACGGCGGCAGCGTGATCGTCGAGGACCTGGGCTCGAAGAACGGCACGCGCGTCGACGACGGGCCGGTGTTCAAGGGCGCTCGGCGGCCGGCGGCCCGGATGATCCGCATCGGCGAGCACGAGATCGAGATCGTCGGGGCGAGCCGGTCGGCCGAGCAGCCGCGCTTCGCGCCCGACCACGACACGCGCCTGAGCGACACGCAGTATTTTCCGAGCAGCCGCGGGCTGGGCGACTTCAACCAGCAGCGGCTGGGGCTGCTGATCCAGCTCACGGAGCGGATCGGCGGTGTCTTCGAGCGCAAGCAGCTGCTGGAGCAGGCGCTCGACGCCTGCTGCGAGGCGCTGGGCTTCGAGCGCGGGCTGATCGTGCTGAAGACACAGCGTGGCGACACCGAGCTGCCGGTGGTGCGCAACATTCAGCGTGACGAGACGGGCGCCTTCAAGGTCAGCCGCACGATCATCAACCGGGCGCTGGTGGAGGGAGAGCGCGCCATCGTCAACAACCCGGCCACGGACCTTCAGGGCAGCCTGACCGAGAGCCTGGTGCGCTTTCCGATCTGCTCGGCGCTGTGCGTGCCGATCCTGTATCGCGGCGACGTGCTGGGCGTGGTCTACGGCGACCGCATCACGCAGGCCTCGACGTATCAGCCCGAGGACGTCGATTTTCTGGCGGCGATCGCGCAGCAGGTCGGCGTCGGGCTGGCGAACCTGGCGCTTTTCCAGGAGCGCGAGAAGGCCCAGCTCGTCTACGCCGAGCTCAAGCAGGCCCGCGCCATCCAGCAGCGTCTGCTGCCCGCGGCGCCGCTGAGCCTGGGCCTGGTGCGCGTCGAGGGCTACAACGAACCCTCGTCGGCGGTGAGCGGCGACTATTACGACTTCTTCGACCTCGAGGACGGCCGGGTCGGGCTCATCATTGCCGACGTTACCGGCCACGGACTGCCGGCGGCCCTGCTGATGGCCAACCTCCAGTCCGCTGTCCGCGTCGCCCTATCGAGCGAGGTGCCGCTGCCGGAGCTGGCGGAGCGGCTGAACAAGCTGATCTGCCGCAACACGGCGTCGCACGTGTTCATCACCGCGATCCTGGGCACGGTAGACACGCGGACAGGAGTCGTCGAGTACGTCAGCGCCGGGCACCCCGGGCCGCTGCTGATCGAGCGCGGCCGCGTGCAGGAGCCGCTGGCCGACCGCAACTCGCTGCCGCTGGGCATCGAGCCCGACGAAACCTACCAGACCTCGCGCATCGAGCCCGCGCGCGAACGCCGCGCGCTGATGTTCTACACCGACGGCGTGGTCGAAGCCGCTGACCGCGACGGCGCCATGCTCGGCGTGCGGCCCGTGATCAACGCCCTGGCGATGCTGCACACGCACACGGCGGAGGAAGTGATCCGCACGGTGCGGCAGACGGTGCGGAAACACCTCGACGGCGTCTCCAGCGCGGATGACATGACGCTGCTGGCGGTGCAGTTGACCGGCGGCGACTAGCGCCGCCCGCGCGCGGCGCACCCGCGGATCAGCCGCCGCTCGCGGCCCGCGCGGGCCCGCCCAGCGGGGCGGCGACGCCCGGCTCGGCGGCGGACTCATCCTCTAGCGCCTCGAGATCCGCCCGCCGGGGGGCGTGCGCCCCCAGCAGCGGCACGAGCACGCCGGGCAGCGCCCATGCCAGTTGAATGACGCGGACGGCGAGGGCGAAGGCGAACGCCTGCGAGGCGGAGTTCAACCCGCCCGGCGTGAAGAACTGGATGTACGCGGCTTCCATGACGCCGATGGCCTGCGGCGGCGAGATCGGGATGGCGGCGATGAGGAACCCGATGGGGACGCAGATGAAGTAGAGGACGAATCCGCCCTGCATGTCGAGCGCCAGGGACATGACCCAGGCGCTGACGACGACCAGGGCCTGGAGGACGACGGTGATCGCGAGAGACGCGAGGACGAGGGCCTTCTGGCGGCGCATGGCGACGGTGGCGCGGCCGATTCGGAGCAGGTGCTGGCCGGCGGGCAGCCGAGCGGCGAATGCCGAGAGCTTGAACAGTTCGCGCAGGCGACGGCTGAAGACGATGAGGCAGCCGAAGACGAGGGCGCTCCAGACGAGCGTGAGGCCCCAGCCGATGGACGTGAACACGGCCGGATCCCAGGTGACGCGGCGCCACGAGAGCACGAACATCACGGTGGCCAGGGCCATGAGCCCGAGCAGGCCGATGACGCGGTCGAGAAAGACGGTGGTGACGGCCTCGGTCTTCTGGTGGGTGTACTGCGTGATGTAGTAGGCTTTTATCAGGTCGCCCCCGGTCGTGCCGGGAAGGGCGAAATTGAAGAAGTTGCCGGCGAAGGTGAGCTTGATGGACTCCCAGCGCGTGAGACGCACGTCCTGGATCGCGAGCATCCAGACGAGGCGCTGGGCCGCCATGAACGGGACCGGCAGAAAGAGCAACAGGGCCAGGGCGCAGAGTCGCGGGTCGATCCGTTGGGCGACGGTGGCGATGCCGAGCTCCAGATCGGGCGTGTCGCCGAGGTAGTGCACCATCTGCGGGGCGATGACCTCCTCGCGCCCCGTGCCCCAGCGCACCAGGAACCCGCCCTGATCCTGGCTGATCAGCCGCGGCCGGCTGCCGTCGCGAAGGTGCACCCGGTCGTACCAGGGTACGTTGTACCACAGGTACACGCCGGCGGCGACGCACAGCCCGTACCGAAGCAGCGCCAGCAGCCAACCGAAACGCGACCGTTTCTTCATGCCCTCTTCCGTCGCCGGCGGACGCGGCCGCGCCCCACTACGGCCCTGCGCGGCTGACTGGCTGCGTGTCAACGCGATAGACGTCATATCCGGGACTCGTCTCCTCGGGCGCGACACGGCGCAGGCCGTGCGGCGCCAGCCCTTCCACCCATTGAGGAGTTACGAACCCGGGGAATCCGTACGTCTGCCTCAGCCGTCCGATCTCCGGCCAGCAGAATACCACATCTGACACTGCGCGCGTACGCAGCCATGCCACCACCTCCGCCGGCGGAGCGCCCGCCGCGAACTCCAGCCACGGATCCCGGCTGAAGACGACGGTATAGCGCACTGGCCGCAGGATGTAGTACGCCCGCGCCTCGCCCACGAGCCAGACGTCCGCCTCCGGCCGCGTGGCGGCGTTGACCGGGTTCACGAGCAGCATGATGTCGGTCCGCCCCAGCATCGCCAGCATGGGCACGCGCGTCTCGCGCCAGTGGCTGCCGGCCCGCTCGGCCAGCAGGCCCGCCGGAATCAGCCCTTGCAGCGCGGCGCCGGCGCTCGCCGCCGTCGTCAACCCCGCCGCCAGCGCCCGGCCGGCGCCCGCCCTTGGCGAACCGGCGACGACACTGCGGTGTCGGCCTCCAGCCGGTCCGGTGCCGCAGCGCTCTCCGAGCAGCCCGGCGGCCAGCGCCAGCGGAGCAAGCAGCGGCATGGCGAATCGTCCCGGCATGTGTGTCAGACCGGCCCACAGCAGCAGCAGCAGCACAACCCACAAGGCCAGAAACGCCGAAGACCGGTCGCGGCGCAGCGCCACGGCCGCGATGCCGGCGAGCCATGGCGTGAGGCCGAAGTAGGACCAGCTCCAGCCGCGCTCCGCCGGGTGGCCGAGCAGCTCGCGCAAGGCGACGGCCGCGCGCGCTGCGGCGCTGCGATGCTCCGGCGGCGGTTGATGGCCGCGCGCCCACTGCTCGTCCTGGGCGGGGCTCCAGTCGCGGCCGCCCAGGTAGGAGTAGGCGAACGGGTACACCGGGTTGCCGGTGAACAGGGTGTTGCGCACGGCCCACGGTGCGAAGGCGACGGCGACGCCGGCGGCGAACGTCAGTGCGAGGCGCATCCGGAGCGCCGACGGCTCGCGCGCGACGAAGATCCACGCGATCGGCGCGGCGGCCGAGACGAGCGCCAGGGCCGGGTACTTGCAGGCGCCGGCCAACCCGGCGCAGAGGCCGGCAGCAAGCATCGCGGCCACGGGGCGCGGCCCTGCGCCGCGCACAGCGTCGAGCAGCAGCCCGCCGGCGACCGCGGCGAAGAGCAGGACGCCGTTCTCGACGTAGGCCAGTGGACCGACGTATGCCAGCCACGGCGCGCCGCCGGCCACCAGCACGGCCAGCAGGCGCGGCGGCCCGGACGGCGCCCAGGCGGCGCACGCGAGGACAAACGCGGCGCCGAGCCCGACGTGCAGCAGTTGAGCGGGAATGGCGGCGGCGTGCGGATCGTTGAGCAGGTGCATCAGCAGGTAGTAGAGAATCTCGACCTGCTGCGGAAACGAGGCGTAGACATTGTGCGGCAGGAAGTGAATCCGCCGGGCGTCGAAGTACTCGCGCGGCGCCTGCAAGTGGTACTCAAGGACATCGTAGCCGCGGCCCTCGCCGTCCCAGATCAGGCCCGGGGGCAGGCAGGCCGCCAGCAGCGCGACCGTCAGGGGAATCGCCAACGGCAGCAGCGCGAGAGAGGGCGCGATCGCGCCCGTCAGCCGAAGCTCGGATGCTTGCGATGAGGCCGGCACGGGCCGATTGACGAGGCGCGCCAGGCCGGCGACGGCGCCAACGGCGAGCAGCGCCCAGGCGACGACCTGGCTCATGAGTCCCGCGCAGCCAAGCGCGAGCGCAGAGCTCCCCAGCAGGCCCAGTCCGAGAGCGAGGCCCAGCGCCGCCTGCTTCTCAACCGCCGCGTCGCGCAGCAGCCAGCGCGCCGGCCACGCGCCCCAGCCCCACCCGGCCAGCAGCACGGCGAGCGCCGCCGCACCGTCCGGCAGCAGCGTGAGCCAGATGCCCGGGGCCAGCGCCGTGAGCGCAAGGGCCGTCACGGACAGCACCGCCAGCGCCGGGATTGCGCGCCGCACCATGCGATCAGAACCAGGCGGTCGGATTGAACCGCGACTGAATGAAGAAGCCTTGTCCGCCGCCTTGCCCTTCGAGGGCGTCGCCGGTGTCGCCGCTGGAGACGGCGCCGCCGCGCCCGCCGCTGCCACCGGCGGCGCCTCCGCCGCCGCCGCCCGAGCGGAGGCTCGCGGTGACGGAGCCAGCGGGGCCGGCCTCGCCGGGGGCGCCGCCGGCTACGCTGACCGCGCCGTCGGCAACGACGACAGGCGCGAAAAGATGCACGATGCCGCCGCCGCCGCCGCCCCCGGGACCGGAGTCGGACGTCGATGCGCCGCCGGCGCCGCCGTCAGCGACGATGGACGCGCCCGAGGCATTCTCGACGCGCGCCAGTGACGCCAGCACGACCAGCCCGCCGGCGCCGCCGCCGGAGCCGCCCGCGCCGTCTCCGCCGGGCGCGCGGATCTCACCGGCATTCAGCAGCTCGCCGCCGGCAAGCACGAGGAATCCGCCGCCGCCGGTGCCGCCGCTGGTCATCGACGCGCCGCCCGCGCCTCCGGCTTTGACCGCGACGATGAGCTGGCCGGCGGATTCGAACTGCGACAGGCCCTGGCCGCCGCCTCCGCCGCTGCGCTCGGCGGAGGGACTGCCGACCTCGCCGCTGCCGGCGGCGCGCGTGGCGATGCCGGCGGCGGCCTCCTGCGTGGCGATGGCAAGGCTCGATGAATCGATGCCGCTGCGGCCGGCGCCGTCTGCACCGTGCTGCACGACGATGCGTCCCCAGTTCTGGAACCTGCCGGTGCAACGAATGACAGTGCCGCTCTGGACAGTGAGCGTGACGCCCTGGGCGACGGTGAAGTCGACGAACTGCGTGTTGAAGTTGCCGTCGTCGCCGAGGCGCTGATCGAACAGGATGACCACGCTGCCGGCGGAACCGTCGCCGTAGACGGCCGGGTTCACGATGGGCGTCGCGGGCTGATCGTCGTCATCATCGTCGTCGTCGTTGCCGTTGGACGTGGCGCCGCCGTTCGGCTCGCCGTCGTCCGGGTTCTTGGTGTCGGAGCCGGCGGGGTTGTTGGGATCGGGCGTCAGCTCCGGACACCCGATCAGGGCAACGGCCAGCGCCAAGACCAATCCGCCGCTGAGCAATGCGCGTGTCATAGTTGACTCCTGGGCGAGGCGGGCGATTCGTTCGCCGGCCTGCGACTATCGTACGGCTTCAATGCCGCCGCGCCCCACCGCTGGGTTCGGCTGCGATGGCACCAACACGGGCGGGCCGGAGCGCTGGCCCCGGCCCGCCGTCTGCACACACCCTCGCCAGCCCTACGCCCGGGCGATGCGGCGGCAGGTGCGGGCCCCTCCGATCGACACCAGGCCCATCAGCGAAGCCAGCGGCAGGCCGAAGCCGCAGGCCGGGCCGGGCAGGATGCCGGTGACCATGTCGTCGGCGCCGGCGTCGACCTCGGCCTGGTCGTCGGCCGCGTAGTCCACTCCGAGGTTGTCGCCGGCGTCGTTCGGATCGGCGGCCACGTCGTCGGTGTCGCAGTCGTCGATGATGCCGTCGCCGTCGCTGTCCGGTTCGCACTCGTCGGGAATGCCGTTGCCGTTGCAGTCTTCGCTCGCGCCGTTGGCGATGTCGGTCGCGTCGGCGATGCCGTTGCCGTTGCAGTCGGGCGGCAGGCCGAACGAGCGGACGGTGAAGTTCAGCCGGCCGCCGGCGTAGTTCCCAACGTCGTTGGTGCTGATGCCGACCTGGGCGGCGGCGCTGCCGGTGCGGGTCGGGATGAAGGCGACGATGAAGGTGGTGGCGGAGAAGGCCTCGACGAGCGGCTCGGGCTGCTGGATGACGTAGAACTGGTCGGAGCCCAGTCCGCCGGAGACCTCGACCAGCTCATCGCCGGTCAACAGGAGGGGGCGCGGACCCTGGTTCTCGATCGTGAAGGCGACTTCGCGGACCTGGCCAATCCGGGTGTTCTGCACGTTGACCTGGCTGTTGGGACTGACGGTCAGGTTGTCGCGCTTCAGAACCATCTTCGGGACAAGCACCGTGCCGCGAACCTGGATGGCGAACGGTGACACCGCGCTGTTCGAGTGCACGAACACCGTGGTGAACAGCGACTCCTTCGGCAGCGTCGGCTTGAACCGCACCAGGAACGCCGTGCTCCCGTTCGGCGAGAGCTTGTTGCCGCTCTCCAGCGGCGGCTGAACCAGCTCGAACTGCTCCGGGAAGCCGCCGGCAAGCGTCACCGGCGGATCGTCGAAGACCAGGTCGGCGAACCCGACGTTGCGCAGCACGACGACCTGCGGGATGGTCTGGTCGAGGTCGGCGGCCTGGAACTCGAACAGTGCCGGGCTGGTCAGGACCTGGTCCTGGATCCGCACCTCCAGCACCGGCTGGGCCAGTGCGGCGGCGGAGGCGAGCGCGACGGCCATCATCGCCGTGCCGCGAGCCAGGATGCTCCTGAGCGTGCCGTTCAGATTGTTGTTGCGGGCGTTCATCGCGTGCTCCTTCGGGTCTGTCTGCCTTGCACTCGCCGGCCCCGTCGACCAGCTTCACCCCTTGTCACGAGCGGGACGGACCCGCGGACCGCGAAATCGTTGAAAGGCGCAAAGAATTGCGGTTAAGCTGGCCACGGACGCATCCAGGACATCGCGGAGCGATAACTCATGAGCAACGGGGGCCTTGGCGACACACCGGACGACGCCCTCCTGGCCGGCCTGCGCTCCGGCCGCGAAGGCCACGCCGAGGAGCTGACCCGCCGGTACTGGGCCGCGATCCAGCGGTTCTGCGCGGCGTATCTCGGGGACGCGGAGCTGGCCGAGGACGTGGCGCAGGAGACGTTCGTGCGGCTGGCAGACGGCAGCGACCTGCCCGGCGGAGCGGTCCGCCCGTGGCTCTACAAGGTGGCGCGGAACCGCTGCCTGGACGTGCTGCGGCGGCGGCAGCGCAGCCCGACGCACAATCGCCCGTTGCGGACGCACGTGGACCACGCCGACTCGACGATGGGGCCGCAGACGCGGACGGCGCGTCAGGAGCGGCGCGAGCTGATCCGGGCGATCATCGACCAGATGCCGGATGAGTACCGCGAGGTTCTGATCCTGAAGTTCTACGAGGGGCTGTCGCGGGAGGAGATCGCGACGGCGGTGGGCGCGACGGAGGCGGCCATCAAGGGGCGGCTGGTCCGGGCGTCGGAGCATCTCCAGGAGCAGCTTCGCAAGATCACCGGGTCGCAGTCATGACCTGCGCGATGTCGCACGAGCGGCTGTGGACGTGGGTCCACGGCGAGAGCGAACGCGACCAGGAGGCGGCGGAGGTCGCGGCGCACGTCGCGTCGTGCGCGTCGTGCGCGGCGCGGGCGGCGGAGATGCGCGCCCTGCTGAGCGGGCTGGAAGACGTGGCCCGCAGCGAGAGCGCCGTGTTCTCATCGGCGCGCCTGCCCGACTTCGTCGGCGAGTACCGCATCATCCGCAAGCTCGGCGCGGGCGGCATGGGCGTAGTCTTCGAGGCCGAGCAGCCCCGGCCGCGCCGCCGCGTCGCGCTCAAGCTCATCCGCGACAGCCAGTTCGACGACGAGTATCGCGTGCGCATGTTCCGGCGCGAGATGCAGACGCTGGCGCGGCTCAATCACGCCGGCATCGCCGCCATCTACGGCGCGGGCGTTACGCCCGACGGGCGTCATTACTTCGTCATGGAGCTCGTCGAGGGCGTGTCGCTGACCGATTTCGTGAATGGGCGCGGCGTCGGCGGCCCGCGGCCGGTCGCCGACGTGCGCGAGCGGCTGCGGCTGTTCCACAAGGTTTGTCTGGCGGTGAGCTACGCGCACCAGCGCGGCGTGATCCACCGCGACCTGAAGCCCGGGAACATCCTGGTCGTGGCCGACTCGCAGCCAAAGGTGCTGGACTTCGGGCTGGCGCGGGTGACGGCGGACGCCGGCGCGGCGACGCTCCAGATGAGCCAGCCGGGTTCGATCGTCGGGACGCTGGCGTACATGAGCCCGGAGCAGGCGCGCGGGCGGAGCGACCTGGTGGACGTGCGCTCGGACGTCTATGCGCTGGGCGTGATTCTGTTCGAGCTGCTGACCGGCCAGGCGCCGTACCAGGTCACCGCCCGGCCGGTGCACGAGGCGATCGAAGCCATCACGCACGCCTGGCCGGCGAACCCGCGCGCTCTCAACCGGGCGGTCCCCGGCGACGTCGGCACGATCACGCTCAAGGCCCTCGAAAAGGAGCCCGACCGGCGCTACCAGAGCGTCGCCGAGCTGGCCGACGACGTCGAGCGCTACCTGACGGACTACCCGATCCGGGCGCGGCCCGCCAGCGCGCTCTACCGCGTCCGCAAGCTCGTCGTGCGCAACCGGCTCACCGTGGCGCTGCTCAGCCTGATCCTGCTGCTGACCAGCGGCGCGGCCGCCGGCTTCGCCATCCAGAGCCGCACGATCCAGATGGAGCGGGACATCGCCCGCAGCGAGGCGGCCAAGTTCCGGCAGATCAACGACGTGCTCACCGAGTTCCTCAGCGCCGGCAACCAGCTCGATCCCTGGCGCGCCGGTCAGCCCGACACCCGCGTCATCGACGTGCTGGACGGCGCCGCCCAGAGCATCGAACGCGACGTCACCGACCCACTGGTCGCGGCGGCCCTGCGCCAGACGCTGGCCAAGACCTACCGCTCGATCAGCGAGTACGAGAAGGCGGCCGAGCACCTGGCCTTCGCCGTCGAGACGCGCACGCGGCTGCTCGGCCGGGCGCATCCGGAGACGATCGACAGCCTGAACGAGCTGGGAGAGGCGCTCTTCGAGCTCAGCGACGCCACCGGACGGGCCGAAGAGTACATCCGCGAGGCCCTGCAACTCTACGAGCGCCTGCCGCAGCCCCCGCAGCGCGAAGTCGCCCGCGCGCTCAACTCGATCGGCCTGCTGCTTCTGCGGCGCGGCGCGCTGCCCGAGGCCGAGGCCCAGCTCCGCCGCGCCCTGGCCCTGCGGACGCGCCTGGTCGAGCTGGCCCGCGCCGACCAGGCCACGCCCGAACGCGAGCTGGCCGGACTGCACGACGGCCTCGCCCAGACGCTCAACAACCTGGCGGGGCTGCTGCGGCGGCGGGCGTCGGCGGCGCTGGAGGCTGGCGACGCCGCGGCGCAGCGCCATCTGCTCGACGAGGCGTCGCGAACCTACCTGTCGGCCCTGGAGCTGCGGCGGCACTGGCGCGACGCAGAGCACCCGGAGGTGGCGAAGATCCTGAACAACCATGCCCGCTGCCTGGCCGACATGGGCCGCGTCGAAGAGGCGATCGAGCAGCAGCGGGCGGCGTACGAGCTGCTGCTGAAGCGCCAGGGCGCGCGGCATCGCTACACCGCGCGCGCCGCGTACAACCTGGCGAACCTGCTGGTGGAGCGCGGCGAGCACGACGAGGCGCGCCGGCTGTGCGAGCAGGCGCTGGCCGTGCAGCGCGAGCTGCTCGACCCGGCACACAGCGACACGCGCGACTCGCTGGCGCTGCTCGATCGCCTGCGCTGACCGTACGCCGCGCGCGGCGGACGAAAATCGACGCCCCGGACGCGTGGTCTGCGGCGAGGGGGCGCGTATGATGCGGCGTCGCGTTCGAGGTGGCCGGCATGCGTGTCAAGCTGCACTACCAGATTCTGCTGGGCATGTTGCTCGGGGCCGCCGTCGGTCTGCCGCTGAACATCCTGGCGGAGAGCGGGGCGGTGCCGCAGAGCTGGCCGCGCAGCGTGGCGCAGGTGGGCAAGGGCTTCGGCGACGTCTTCCTGCGGCTGCTGTCGATGATCATCGCGCCGCTGATCCTGTGCTCGCTGGTCTCGGGCGTGGCGAACGCGGGCACGCTGCGCGGGCTAGGGCGCCTGGGCGGGCGGACGATGGCGTACTACGTCGCCACCAGCCTGCTGGCGATCATCACCGGCATGCTGGTGTTCAGCGTCATCCAGCCCGGGCGCGGCGCGGACCTGGCGCGCTTGCAGGAAGGCGCCAAGCCGCTCCCGACCGATTTCCGCGTCGCCGAGCAGGGCGTCGGCCAGACGCTCTACAGCCAGCTCCTCAACCTGATCCCGTCGAACCCGTTCGCGTCGCTGGCCGACCCCTCGAACCGCTCGGTGCTGGGCATCATCTTCTTCGCGCTGCTGCTCGGCGTGTTCATCACCGTCGTTGGCGGCGAGGCCGGCGACCTGCTGCGGCGCGTCTTCAACGCCGGCTTCGACGTCATGATGCGGCTGACGATGTTCATCATCGCCTTCGCCCCGATCGGCGTCTGCGGCTTCATGCTGCACGCCGCTGCCGGCGAGGGGCTGAGCGTCTTCGCCGCGCTGGGCTGGTACGCGCTGACGGTCGCGATCGGCCTGTCGATCCACGCGTTCCTCACGCTGCCGCTGCTGCTGCTGCTAATGGCCCGGCGGTCGCCGTGGGAGTATTTCCAGGCGGTGTCGCCGGCGCTGTTCACGGCGTTCAGCACGGCGAGCAGCAACGCGACGCTGCCACTGACGATCAGCAGCGTGGAGCAGCGGGCGCGGATCGGCAACCGCGTCAGCTCGTTCGTGCTGCCGCTGGGTGCGACGATCAACATGGACGGCACGGCGCTGTACGAGGCGGTGGCCGTGCTGTTCATCGCCCAGGTCACGGGCCACGAGCTGACGCTGGCCCAGCAGATGGTGGTGGCGTTCACGGCACTGCTGGCGAGCATCGGGGCGGCGGGCATTCCGCACGCGGGCACGGTGATGATGGTGGTCGTGCTCAGCGCCGTCGGGCTGCCGATGGACTACGTCGCGCTCATCCTGGCCGTCGATCGCGTGCTGGACATGTACCGCACGTCGGTCAACGTCTGGAGCGACACGGTCGCCTGCGCGGTCATGGCCCGCCTCGAACCCGACCCCGACACGACTCCGTCCGGCGCAGGCCGCGGTTGACGCCGAAGCGCTAGCGGCGCTCCTCCGCCAGCTCCGACAGTGCCTTGCGGTAGCTCGCGTAGCGCCGCGCGCTGATCCGCCCCGCCGCGACCGCCGCCGTCACCGCGCACCCGTCATCCTCCTCGCGGTGATGACAATCGCGAAAGCGGCACTGCCCGACGTGCGCGGCGATCTCCGGGAAAAAAGCCTCCAGCTCGCCCGGCGCAACCGACCACAGATCGAACTGCCGGATGCCGGGCGTGTCCACGACATATCCGCCGGAATCCAGCCGGAGCAGCCGCGCCCGGGTCGTCGTGTGCCGGCCCTTCTCGTTCTCGTGGCTGACTTCCGCGACCTCCAGTTGCAGCCCGGGCTGTATGGCGTTGAGCAGCGAGCTCTTGCCGACGCCGCTCTGTCCGGAGAGCACCGACGTGCGCCCCTGGAGCTCGCGGCGGAAATCGTCGAGCCCCTCGCCCGTCGTGGCGCTCGTCCGCAGGCAGCAGTAGCCCAGCGCGCGGAACTCGTCGAGCAACTCGTCGAACGTCAGGCCTCCGGCATCGGCCTCTTCGTGGCCGCCCGGCGCGTCGAGCGGCGCTTCGCGGGCGAGGTCCCACTTGTGAAAGCAGATGACCGGGCGAAGGCGGCCCTTGCCGGCGGCGACGAGGTAACGGTCGATCAGGTGCGGCTTGATGCGCGGCCGGGCCACGCTGGCGACGATGACGAGCTGGTCGGCGTTCGCGACGAGCGTGTGCTCGCGCCCGCGGAAGTCGCGCCGCGACAGCGCGCTGCGGCGCGGATCGACGCGCTCGATCACGCCCACGCGCGCCCCGTCGTGCAACCGACTCTGATCGGAGAACCACACGCGATCGCCGACCGCAACCGGCGCACGCTGCTCGATGAGCAGCGTGCGCAGCTTGCGGCGGGTGGTGCACTCCCAGGTGACGCCGTCGGCGTCGACCTGCGACACGAGGCCGTGGACCGTGGTGACGACGCCCTGGAGCCACTGGGCCTCGTCCACCGCCGGCAGGTCAGCGTCGTCGACGATCAGCGTGCGCTTGCGGGAGACCGCCCCCTTGGCCCGCACGGATTCGGAGCGGTCGGCGTCGACGACGCGCTGCTCGTCTGATTGAAACTGCCGCGTCCAGTCCTGGCCGCGCGCCTGGCGCGCGCGGTTGCTGCGCATCTCGACGCGGATCTTGCGGCCGGGTCTCTTGCGCGATGCCATTCGTGCGATATTGTACGGGGGAGGCGCCACCCGGGCGGAGAACCCGGTCCGGCAGTCCGTTGAAGCGTGTCCTTGCCGTTCGGATCGGGCGGGCAGTGTCGCTGGTAAAAGGGCAGGCTATCAGCCCGCCCACACGACTCACGCAGGCTTGAAGCGCAGCACCAGCGCCGCGCCGCCCGCGGCCATCACGATCCCCAGAAAGAAGCGATAGTCGGGCGCGCTCTTCGGCGGGTGCAGCGCCATCGCCACCAGCGTCGCCACGATCGGCGCTCCGGCAAACACCAGCGGCGGCACGGTCTTCGGTGTTCCGCCGTTCATCAGCGCCAGAATCACGCCGAAGGCGCCTGCCGCGCCGAGGACTCCGGCGACGATGGAAATCGACCAGCCCTTTGCCGGGGGCGGGCTGCCGAGGTCCTGCCGGGCCGCGAGAAGGGCGGCGGGCGCGAGGACGGCGACGAGAAAGTAGGCGATGCCGACGAACAGGAAGGCCCACAGGGCCCCGTTGCGTCCGCCGATGGCGTTCTTGCCCTCGTGGATGGCGGGGACGTAGGCGCCCCAGCAGACGACCGTGAGCAGAACGAACCAGATCCACTTTTCCATGCTTCATTCACCGCTGGTTGGGCGGTCCGCAACCAGGCCGCTGAGCCTGGCGCGGATATCCGCGGGTATCTCGACCGGCTCGAAACGCTCGCCGTTCAGCCGGCAGCAGACCGTCGTCGCCGACGCCGTCGCCAACCGCCGGCCGCCGCAGGAGAACATGACACTAAACTCCATCGACCTGTTTCCGAGCCGGTCGATCCGGAAGGCGAGGTCGAGGTCATCCTCGAAGCGCGCCGGGGCGAAATACTCGCAGCGCACCACGACGCGCGGCCAACTGATGAGCGGACCATCGGCGGTCGGGCAGGCGTGGACGCTGAGTCCCAGCGAGCGCCAGAAGGCGTGCTCGCACTCCTCCATCAGCCGCAGGTAGTTCGAGAAGTGCATCACGCCCGCCATGTCGGTCTCGGCGAACTGTACGCGGCGACGATAGACGAAGTCGGCGGGCATTGCGGGGCTCACGCGGGGTTCGGGCCGGCGGACGGCGCGGTGCGGGACGACAAGCCCGGCGGGCCGAAGAACCGGGCCACGGTGGCGGCGGGAGGCGGCCGGGTCAGCAACGAGACGACGACGAGGGCCAGCGTCGAGGCGGCGATGTTGACGGTGACCGGCATCATGCCCCAGACGAGGTACTCGTGCTCCTCGCTGAGCCCCGTCTGGCGCCAGGCCTGGACGAAGAGCGCCAGGCCGACGAGCGCGGCGGTGATGACGCAGGCGTAGGCGCCGGCCTTGGTGGCGCGCTTCCAGTAGAGCGCGGCGAAGACCAGCGGCGCCAGAGCCGCGAAGCCCGTGAAGCACCACACGCCGAGGCGGAAGACGCTGGCGTTGCGCGCCCAGAGCGAGAGGAAGAACGTGGTGACGACGATGGCGACGATGAACGCGCGGCCCAGCAGCAGCGTGGCGCGGTCGCTGAGGCGGTCCTTTTCGATGTAGTGATTGACGATGTCGTTCGTGAAGATGCTGCCGAGGCAGATGAACTGCGAGTCGAGGCTCGACATGATCGCCGCCAGCACGCCGGCCACCAGCAGCCCTCCCACCACCGTCGGCGCGAGCTTGTTCACCATGATCGGCAGCACCTTGTTGGCCTCGGTGAACGCGGGCGGAATCACGGCCTTGCCGCTGGCCGGGTCGATGGCCGCCGTCGCCCAGACACCGATCAGCACGCACGGCAGCCAGGTGAGCATCATCAGCAGCGGGTGGGCGACGACAACCAGCTTGAAGGCCTTCGCCGAGCGGGCCGTCAGCCAGTGCTGGAACAGGTGCGGGAACATCGCCACGCTGAAAGGGATGAAGATGTAGGTGAGGAAGACGAGCGAGGGAATCTCGTGCGGCAGGCGCGGCTTGATCGGCGAGGTCTTGGCCTCGAACTCCGCCAGCCGCTGCCGGTACAGCGCTTCGTCGGCCGGGCTGGCGCCGAGCTTCAGATGCGCGGGGTTGTGCTGGGCGACCTGCTGCGTCGCGGCGACGGGCCCGCCCAGGCGCTCGGCGATGACGGCGAAGGTGATGATGCCGAGAACGATGAATACCAGCGTCTGCAAGGTGTTGGCCCAGGCCGCCCCGCGCACGCCGCCGAAGAAGACGTAGGCCAGCGTCACCAGGCAGACGATCGCGCCGCCGAGCCAGAACGGAATGCCCCCGCCGACCTCCGGGAAGGTCTGCGGGAAAGCGCCGCGGGTGATGGCCTCGATCGCGTTGCCGGCGCCGATGACGCCCATGAGCAGGTAGGGAACGACGAGGCCGACCAGGGCGGGAAAGAGCACCAGCCCCAGCCGGTCGGACGCGAAGCGATCCCGGAAGAACTGGATCTGCGTCTGGTATCCGTAGCGCTTGCCCAGCGCCCACAGCCGCATGCCGATCAGGAAGAAACAGACCGAGTGGAAGATCCCGGACCATGAGACCATCTTGCCGTAGGCGCCGATGCCGCTGGTGAACGCCTCGGCGCTGCTGCCGATGATGGCGAAGCTGGTCATGGTCGTGCCGAACACCGACATCAGCAGAACGAACGGGCCGATCCCCCGCGAGGCGACGAAGTAGTCGGCCGCCGTGCCGCGGAAGACGCGCCCGCTGAGCACGCCGACGCCCAGGAGCAAGGCGAGGTAGATCGCAATGACCCAGACCGCCGTCAGTCCCGAGCTGGCCTGCGCCAGGATCATGAGCGGTCCTTCCGCGGCGACGGGCCGTCGGTTGCGGCCGGGTCGAGGTCTTCAGGCCAGCAGTAGCGGACGGCGAGGAAGGCGACGAGCCCGGCGGCGAGCGAGATTCCGACGTGCCAGGCCAGGCCGACGGGAATGAAGCCCAGGATGAGCGGCTCGTAGGTGTGCCAGTTCCAGAAGTCCTGGTGCAGCACGACCAGCAGGGCAATCAGCGCCGCGACGACGTAACGCATCTCCGGTGGCCCGCTTTCTTCAGGCGCGTTCGAGCAGGGTCGCCACGCCCTGGCCGACGCCCACGCAGAGCGTGGCCAATGCGCGTTTCACTTCAGGGCGCCGCTGCATCTCGTGTACGATCGTAACCGCAAGCCGCGCCCCGCTCATCCCCAGCGGATGGCCGAGGGCGATCGCACCGCCGTTCGGATTCGTGCGGGCCGGGTCAAGGCCAAGCTGCCGGATGCACGCCAGCGCCTGCGCGGCGAAGGCCTCGTTCAGCTCGACGTGATCGAGCTGATCGATCGTCAGTCCGGCCCGTTTCAGCAGCTTTCGTGACGCGGGAACCGGTCCCAGCCCCATGCACGCCGGATCGACGCCGGCCGTCGCCGCCGGCCCGACGATCGCGATTGGGCGCAAACCGAGTTGCTGGGCGCGCTTCAGCTCCACAAGCACCAGCGCCGCCGCGCCATCGTTGATTCCCGAGCTGTTGCCGGCGGTGACGGTACCGTTGTCCCGGAACGCCGGCCTCAGCCGGGCGAGGCTCTCCAGCGTGGTGTCGCCGCGCGGGTGCTCGTCGATCTCGACGTGGACGGAGGGGCCTTTCTTCTGCGGAATCTCGACGGGCACGATCTCGGCGGCGAGCCGGCCGCTCTCCTGGGCGCGCTTACAGCGCGCCTGGCTTTCGAGCGCGAAGCGGTCCTGGTCCGCGCGGCTGATCCCGCAGCGCTCCGCGACGTTCTCCGCTGTCTCGCCCATGCTGTACGGGTGATGCCTGGCGGCCAGCTTGGGATTCGTGAAGCGCCAGCCGATGGTCGTGTCGAAGACCTCCGCCGTCCGTTGCCAGGCCTCCGCCGCCTTGGCCATGACGAGCGGCGCGCGCGTCATGCTCTCGGCGCCGCCGGCGACGACCACGTCTGCGCAGCCGCTCTCGATGGTTCGTGCGGCGATGTTCAGGGCCTCGAGACCCGAGGCGCACAGGCGGTTGACGGTGCAGCCGGCGACGGTCTCGGGCAATCCGGCCAGCAGCGCGGCCATGCGGGCGACGTTGCGGTTGTCCTCGCCGGCCTGGTTGGCCGCGCCGAGATAGACATCCTCGACCAGCACCGGATCAACGCCGGCGCGCTCCACCGCGGTGCGGATCACGAGCGCCGCAAGATCATCGGGCCGGACCGCGGCGAGCGCCCCGCCGTAGCGGCCGACCGGCGTGCGCACCGCGGCAACAATGGCGGCCTTTCTCATGCCACGAGTATAGGGCAACCCGCGCCGCGCAGCGCTACCCCTGCACCGCCGGCGCGCCACGCGACCCGGCAGCGTCGAACCTTGCTACCGCTGGCGGCCGCGGCGCGATACGATTCCCGGTGTCAAGCAAGTGGACCGCAGCCGCCTCCCGGCTGCATCACCCGTTCGGAGTGCAACCCGTGTCCACCCGGATCAGCAAGGTCGAGGTCTACGCCGCGGACCTTCGCAACCAGCCCGGCATGCTGGCACGCGTGCTGGAAGCGCTCGCCAACGCGGGCGCCGACCTCGAGTTCATCGTGGCGCGGCGCGTCACCGGAAATACGGCCCGCGTTTTCATGGCGCCGCTGAAGGGCGCCCGGCAATTGCGCGCGGCGGCGGACGTGGACGTCCGCCGGGCGGCCGGCATGCACGCGCTGCGGATCGAGGCGGCGGATCGTCCGGGCTTCGGTGCGGCCCTGACGCGCAGGCTCGCCGACGCCGGCCTGAACCTGCGTGGCCTCTCCGCCGCGCGCATCGGCCGCAGGAGCGTGACGTACGTCGCGTTCGAGAGCACGGAGGCGGCCGACCAGGCGGCGAAGATCGCGCGCAAGGTGCTGGTCACGCGCCGCCGCTGACCGTTCGGGAGCCTCGGATTCCGATGCCCTTCACCACGGCCATCATCATCGGAATCGCGCTGGCGGCCGTGCTGGCTGCGATGCACGCGCTGTTCAGCCGCCGCGTTCAGCTCGCGCCGCCGCCGCAGCGCTCGGCGTGGGACTGGCTGGCCGATGGGCTGTACGCGGCCGGACTGGTGCTGATGGCGGGGACGGGGTGCGGTGCGGTCCTGGCCTACGGGCGGCTGAGCGGCTGGCCGCTGCTCGCGCACGCGGCCGGGGGCGGCGTGTTTCTGCCCCTGCTGGCGCTGAGTGCGGTGACGTGGGCGCATCGCTGCCGCGGCGGCGACCGGGGCGTGCCGTGCGGCTTCTCCCGAGCGTTGTTCTGGGCAGGGCTGGTGCTGGGGCTGCTTGCGGGCGGCTCGATCATGACCGCCATGACGCCGCTGGCTGGTTATAATGCGCAGGAATCGCTGTACGCGATCCATCGCTGGTCGGCGCTGGGTCTGCTGATTGTTCTGATGTGGCAGTGCTATCTCGGGGTCGCGCGGCGGGCCCTGAGGAAGGGTTGAAGAATGGACTCACGGATTGGCGCGTTCTGGCTCAACCGCTTGCTCACGGGCGCGGCTCGGATCAAGGGGGCGGCTCGAGTCGTCGGCGCCGCTGCGGCCGGCGTTGTTCCCGCCGCGCTGACCCTGGCCGTGCTGCTGGCGGCGCACCCCGCGCACGGGCAGCAGTCGGGCTCGACGACGCCCGCGGGCGACGCAGCGCGCGACGGCCGCGCCGAGCAGTCGCCGATCGAGCTCAAGCTGCCGCGGCCGGCCTTCAAGGGCACGCCGAAGAACGCGCCCGCCGGCTCAAACCTCGAGGCCCCAAGGAAAGGGCCGCGTCCGCCGTTCATGGCGCCGAAGGGGGTGCGCTGCATCTCCGGCGGCAAGCCGGTGACGAGCAGCGATTCTGAGCCGATCGTGGGTTCGCTGTCGCTGGTGACGGACGGCGACAAGGAGGCGAACTCGGGCAGCTACGTGGAGCTGGGCCCGCGGCTGCAATGGGTGCAGATCGACCTGAAGGAGCCGCACGTGCTGCACGCGGTGGTGCTGTGGCACTATCACGCCAGCGCGCGGATCTACCACGATGTCGTGGTGCAGGTCGCGGACGACGCCGACTTCGTGACGAACGTGCGCACCGTGTTCAACAACGACCACGACAACTCCTCCGGGCTCGGGCTGGGCGCCGACAAGGAATTCTGGGAGACCTACGAGGGCAAGCTGATCGCGGTCAACGGCCTCGCGGCCCGCTACGTCCGCCTCTACAGCAACGGCAGCACCGCCGACGACATGAACCACTACACCGAAGTGGAGGTCTTCGGCCTGCCGGCCAAGTGATGGCGCCCCGCACCTTCGCCCTCGCCCTCATCCTGTGCGTCGCGCTCGCCGCGGCGCTGCGGCTGCCGCAGCTTTCGTTGCGCCCCATGCACGGCGACGAGGCCGTTCACGCCGTCAAGTGCTGGGAGCTGTACGCCACCGGCCGCTATGCCTACGACCCGGTCGAGTTCCACGGTCCGACGCTCTATTACGCCACGCTCCCCATCCTGCGGCTCAGCGCGGCGCGCGACTTCGCTTCGACGACCGCGACGACCTACCGGCTGGCGCCCGCGGTGGCCGGCGTCGGACTCGTGCTGCTCGCCTGGCTGCTGGCCGACGGAGTCGGACGATCGGCGGCGCTGTGGGCCGGGCTGCTGACCGCCGTCAGCCCGGCGCTGGTCTACTACAGCCGCTACTACATCCAGGAGACGCTACTGGTCTTCTTTGCGGCGCTGGCGATCGGCTGCGGCTGGCGCTACGGCCTGAGCCGGCGGGCGGGCTGGGCCATCGCCACCGGCGCGGCGCTCGGCCTGATGCACGCGACCAAGGAGACCGCGATCATCGCCTGGGGCTGCATGGCCGCCGGGCTGGCCGCGGCGTGGTTTCCACTGCGCTCGCGCGCACAGGCCTGCCCGGCCAGGCTGCGAGACGGCGGCCTGGCGCTGGGCGCGGCGGTGCTGACGTCGGTGCTGCTGTTCTCGGCGATGTTCTCGAACGCGCGCGGCCCGCTCGATTCGCTGCGGGCGTACGGCGTGTACGTTTCGCGCGCCGGCGGCGGGGGCGCCGCGGGCGATCACACGCATCCGTGGGATGCGTACCTCCGCTGGTTCGGGTACTGGCAGTCCGGTCGCGGCCCCGTCTTCAGCGAAGCCGGCGTCCTGCTGCTGGCGCTCGTCGGCATCGCCGCGGCGGCGCGCGGCGTCGAGCCCGACCCGCGCCGCCGAGCGCTCGCGCGGTTCCTGGCCGTGTACGGCTGCCTCATGCCCGTCGTGTATTCGGCGCTGCCCTACAAGACGCCCTGGAGCTTTATCGGCGCCTGGCACGGCCTGATCCTGCTGGCCGGGCTCGGCGCGGCGCGCCTGACCGCGCGGGCCGCGGACATCGCCGGCGCACGGGCCGGGCGGGATAGGCTGTCGCGCGCCGGGTTGGCGCGGGCGGTGCCCGGGGGCGCGGCGCTGGTCGCGTGCGCGCTGGTCGCCTGGAACCTCGCTGTGCAGGCGCAGCGCGCTTCGACGCGATTCGCCGCCGACCCGCGGAACCCCTACGTCTACGCGCACCCGCTGCACGGCGTGGAGCGGATGCTGGCGTGGATCGAGCGGCTCGCGGCTGTTTCGCCCGAGGGACGCGACACGACGATCCAGGTGATCGGCGAGAACCCGTGGCCGCTGCCGTGGTACCTGCGCGGCTTCGCTCGCGTGGGCTACTGGGACGACTCGCCGGAGCGGCTCGACGCCCCGATCATCATCGCCTGCAACGCGGGCGAGCACCTGGGCGTGCGGCTGGGCGACGCCTACCAGGCGAGCCATTACGGACTGCGGCCCGACGCGATCCTGACCGTGTACTGCGAACGCAGCCTGTACGAGCGCTTCGCCCGGGCGGCGGCCACCGCGGCCAGCGAGCCCGCAACACGCGTGGTGGACGAGCCGTGAACACTCCGCCCAGCGCCGCACGCCGCTTCCGGCATCACGCGATGGCGTGCGAATGGGACTTCTGGCTTTGCCCGGCGGACGCCGCGCATCTCGACCAGGCGGCCCGCGCCGCGTTCGCCGAGGTCGACCGCATCGAGGGCGAGCTGAGCCGCTTCATCCAGACCAGCGACGTCGCGCGCATCAACGGCGCCCGCGCCGGCCGGGCGATCCGCGTCGGGGTCGAAACGCTGGAGTGCCTCGAACTGGCCGCGCAGGTCCACGCCGACACGCGAGGGCGATTCGACGTCACGGTCGGTGGACTGCTGCCGCGGCAGGAGACGAGCGCGTGGGAACCGGCGCAGGAGGCAAGTGCACGGGCCGTGGGCATGCGCCTGCTGTCGATCGACCGCGAGCGACGCACCGTCACGAAGCTCGCGGACCGGCTGGTCATCGACCTCGGCGCCGTCGGCAAGGGCTACGCCCTCGACCAGGCCGCCGGCGTGCTGCGCGAGTGGGGCGTGACGGCGGCGCTGCTGCACTGCGGGCAGAGCACCGTGCTGGCGCTTGGCTCGCCGCCCGCGCCGCCCGCCGCGCAGGGCTGGACCGTCGGCCTGCGCGACCCGGTGAGCCAGGAGCACGTGCTCGGCCGCGTACTGCTTTGCGACGCCGCCCTCAGCGGATCGGGCCGCCTCGTTCATGGCGACCACATCATCGACCCGCTCGCTGCGCCCGCCGCCGGCGCCGCCGAGACCGCGCCCTCCCCGCGGATCCACGCGTCCTGGGCGCTCGCGCCCTCCGCCGCGCTCTCGGACGCGCTCTCGACGGCTTTCTTTCTGCTGTCGGCGGAGGAGATCGCCGCGTACTGCGACGCGCATCCGGGCGTGCGCGGAATCGTCGGCACGCATGACTCACGCATCGTCGAGTACGGCGCCGGCCCGGCGGTTGTGCGCCTGGTCGGCGTTGCGTCGCAACCGCTTCCTGACGGGCGCGGCTCCGATCTCCCTCCACCATGATCCCGGCGGCCGTTGTGCCGAGCCGTCAAATGCACGCTCAGAACGAAGCGGCGGCCAGGATCGCGTCCGCGATGCGCCGGCTGGCCCGGCCGTCGCCGTAGGGGTTCGGCGGCGTCGGCTGCGTGGCCGAGTTCGGGGCTGGAAACGGCGGCCCGTCGTTGCTCGCAGCGACCGTCGCGGAAGCGGATCGATCCTGGTCGAGGGCCTCGCTCGCGGCGTGCACGATCGCGTCGCGCCGGTTGCCGACGAGCCGGACGACGCCGGCCTCGACGCCTTCGGGCCGTTCGGTGGTGTTCCGCATCACGAGCACGAATCGGCCGAGGCTGGGCGCTTCTTCCTGCACGCCGCCGGAGTCGGTGAGGATCAGCGCGCAGCGCTTCATGAGCCAGCAGAACGGCGCGTAGCTGAGCGGTTCGAGGAGGTGGACATTGGGCTGGTTGCCCAGGACGCGCCGCACAGGCTGCTGGACGTTCGGATTGAGATGGACGGGATACACCCAGTGCACCTCGGGGTGCCGCCGGGCCAACTCCGCGATCGCGGCGCAGATGTTCTCGAAGCCCTCGCCGAAGCTCTCGCGGCGGTGGCCGGTGATCAGAACCAGGCGGGCCTCGCCGACGTGCTCGCTGGTCCAGGCCTGGAGCTCGCGGACGGCGGCCGGCGGGTCGCGCTCGATGCGTTCGAGCATCCACAGCAGCGCGTCGATCACGGTGTTGCCCGTGACGAGGACGCGCTCCGGGGGGACGCGCTCGGCCAGCAGATTGTCGCGGCTGCGCGGTGTCGGGGCGAAGTGCAGGTCGGCGAGCTGCGTGCAGAGCCGGCGGTTGATCTCCTCCGGGAAGGGTTGGCGCTTGTCGAATGTGCGCAGGCCGGCCTCGACGTGGCCGACGCGGACGTTCTCGTAGAACGCGGCCAGCGCCGCGGTCCAGACGGTCGTCGTGTCGCCCTGCACCAGCACCCAGTCGGGCCGCCGCTCGCGCAACACGGGACGCATGGCGATCAGGACGCTGCACGTGACATCGAAGAGGTCCTGCCCCGGGCGCATCAGGTCGAGATCGACGTCCGGGCAGATGCCGAACAGCTCGAGGACCTGGTCGAGCATCTGGCGATGCTGCGCGGTCACGCAGACGCAGGTTTCGAAGTCATGCGGTCGGCCGCGCGCGTGCAGGATGAGCGGGGCCAGCTTGATGGCCTCGGGCCGTGTTCCGAAGACGAACATCACGCGTTGGCGCGACAGGTGCGTACGCCTCCCGGCGCTCATCATCGCCGCCTGCCGACGGCCGGACAAGCCCCGCGGGCGCAGGAGGCCTCTGCATGCTGCGCGTCAACGACGCGCCCGCTGGTCGAGCAGCTCGCGCACCTTGTCGCCGAGCACGGCCGGAGTGTAGGGTTTCTGGAGGAAGTTCACACCGGGGTCGAGCGCCCCGTGCCGGGCAACGACGTTGTCGTCGTAGCCGGAGGTGTAGAGCACCGGCAGCCCGGGAAGGCGCTTCGTGAGCTGATCGGCGAGCGCCTTGCCGCTGAGCTGCGGCATGATGACGTCGGTCACCAGCAGGTCGATCGGCCCGTTGTGACGATCGACCAGCCGCAGCGCCTCCGGGCCCGACTCCGCCGAAATCACGTTGTAGCCAAGGCTTCCCAGCACGCTCGCGGCGATCTGACGCACGCTCGCCTCGTCCTCCACAAGCAGGATCGTCTCGCTTCCGCCGGCCAAGGCGGCCGGCGCACGGGGCGCGGCGGCGACCGAGCCGCCGTGTCGCGGCAGCCAGACCAGGAAGGTGGTCCCTTGATGCGGGGCGCTCTCGACGGAGATGTGACCGTCGGCGCGCTGGACGTTGCCCAGGCAGGTCGGCAGCCCCAGGCCGGTGCCCTGTCCCACGCCCTTGGTCGAAAAGAACGGCTCGAAGATGTGCGGCTGAATCGCCGGGTCGATACCGACGCCCGTGTCCGTCACGGTCACGAGCACATAGTCCCCCGGCGGCACGCTCGGATGGCGCTCGAACAGCGCGTCGCCGCGGCTGATGTTTCGCGCCTGGATGACGAGGTTTCCGCCCTCGGGCATGGCGTCGCGCGCGTTGACGGCGAGGTTGACGATGATCTGCTGGAAGTGGCTCGGGTCGATGCGCGTGTTCCACAGGTCGCCGGCGGGGATAATCCGCAGCTCGATGTCCTCTCCGAGCAGGCGCCGCAGCAGGCGATCCATCTGATGCAGTTGGTCGGCGAGATTGACGACCTTCGGCTCGTTGACCTGCTTGCGCGAGAACGCGAGGAGCTGGCGCGTCAGGTTCGCGGCGCGCTCGGCGGCCTCCTGGATGGCGCTGAGGTGCTCACGCACCGGATGTTCGGCCGGCAACGGCCGCCGCGCCAGCTCGACGAAGCCAAGAACGGCGGTGAGGACGTTATTGAAGTCGTGGGCGATGCCGCCGGCCAGGCGTCCGACGCTCTCCATGCGCTGGGCGACGCGCAACTGCTCTTCGAGCTGCTTGCGGCGCGAGACGTCGGTGATGGTGAGGCGCACGAGACGAGACGACTCGGATGGCAGCGGCGCCAGCCGCACCTCGCACGGCACCTCGCTGCCCGCCGAGTTCCGAAACACCCATTCGAACGCGCCGGCCTCGACGTCGGCGGCGGCCAGGCGCTCGCGGATGGCGCTCGCGGAGTTGGCGCCGTCGGGCTGCGCGGGCGGACTGAAGGTGTCGGGCGGCAGGCGGAGCAGCGTCTCGCGCGGATACCCGAGCAGGCGCTCGGCGCTGGCGTTGGCCTCGACCAGCTCCCAGTGGCGCACGTCGAGCGTGAGGATCGCCTCCGGGGCCAGCTCGAACAGCGTGCGATAGCGGGCTTCGCTCAGGCGCAGCGCGTCTTCCGCCTGCCGCTGTTCCGTGATGTCCTGCGCAACGCCGATCATCTGCGCCGGACTGCCGGCGGCGTCGCGGATGACGTCGGCCTCTTCGTGGACCCAGGCGATGCGGCCGTCGGGGCGGATGATACGGTGGTCGACGCTGTACGCGCCGTGACCATCGAGCGCCGCCCGGCACGCGACCCGCACGGCCTCGCGGTCGTCGGGATGAACCAGGTTCCAGAAGGTGTCGATGTGGCCGTCGAAGTCGCGCTCCGCCACGCCGAAGATCTCGTAGGTCTGCTTCGACCAGCGCAGGGCGCCGTCCTGCGCCAGGTCGTACCACCAGCTTCCGATGTGCGCCAGCTCCTGGGCGCGCTCCAGCAGCCGCTCGTTGTCGCGATGGATCGCCGCGGCGCGCTGGTCTTCAGCGACAAGGCCGAAATGCGCCGCGCCGCCCGCCTCGCCAGGTCCCGCCACCAGCGTCAGGCTCACCGGAATCTCGGTGCCGTCCCGGGCGCGCAGAACGCTCGTCCCCTGCCACTCGCTGCCACTCACGAGCAAGGCCGCCATGCGCTTGCGGAACTGCTCGGCGGCGGGCGGGGTCATGAAGCGCCAGAGCGAACCGGGCGCCTCCCCGCCGGCCCCGAGCACGCGCCGGCCCGTTCGATTCAGGAAGACGATCTCACCGTCGGCCCGGCAGACAAGCGTCACGCGCGCCGCGGCATCGAGCAGGCGCGGAAAGAGCTCCTGCCCCTCGCGGCGCGTCTTGTGCACGATCCCGCTCATCGAGATATCTTCGGCAGGTCCGCCCAAGACGCCCCAGACAACGCCGCTTCGCGAGTCCGCATCCCAGGATCCCGCGCCGCCGCGCACCGACGGTCTTCGGCGCAACACCTGCGCCCGAGGTGGGGTTATCGGCCCACGGCTCCGCAACACCGCCGCGTGGTGTCCGCGAAACCGCCGAGTGGTGTCCGCAATCACCAGCGGGTAGGCTCCCACGTGCATGAGTCACCGCCAGCCAGACCCGCTGGGAATGACGTTCGATGAGCTCGCCGGCGCTCTCGGTTGCCGCGCCCACGAGCGCGCCGCGCTCAGCCGCCGATACCGCGCGTTCATGCGCGGCGCCGCGGATGTCGAGTGGCCGCCTGCCGGGCCCGTCCGCCGCCGACAGGCCGACGGCGAGTTGACGAAGTTTGCGCAGGCGACGGCGGCGGGCTTTGAGACGGAGAGCGTGATCATCCCGATGTCGCGCTTCGGGCGAAGCTGGCAGGCGCTGTGCGTCTCGTCGCAGGTGGGCTGCGCCCTGGGCTGCACGTTCTGCGAGACCGCGCAGCTCGGCCTGCGCCAGAACCTCTCCGCGGGCGAGATCGTCGGCCAGGTGGTCGCGGCGCAGCGCGATTTCGGGGCCGCCGTGCGCAAGGTCGTCTTCATGGGAATGGGCGAGCCGCTCGACAACTTCGACGCGGTCGCGCAGGCCATCCGCGTGTTTTGCGATCAGCGCGGCCTGCAACTCTCGAAGGAGCGCATCACCCTCTCGACCGTCGGGCGCATCCACGGCATCCGGCGGCTGGCGGGGCTGGGTTGGCGCCGGCTGAACCTGGCCGTTTCGCTCAACGCGCCGAGCGACGAGATCCGCTCGCGGATCATGCCGGTGAACCGCGCCGAGCCGATGGACGAGCTGCGCGGCGCGCTGCTCGACTACGCCCGCCACAGCGACCAGTACATCATGATCGAATACGTGCTGATCCCCGGCGTGAACGACGCGCCGGCCCATGCGCGGCAACTCGCCGACTACTGTCGCCCGCTGCGGTGCTGCGTGAACGTCATCCCTTACAACCCGCGGCTGGATTCGCCCTGGCCGGCTCCCGACGAGCGCTCCGTCACCGCGTTCGTCGAGGCCCTGCGAGCCGCCGGCCAGTACGCCACCCGCCGCGTGACCAAGGGCCGCGACCTCATGGCGGCCTGCGGCCAGCTCGGCGACCGCCGCTTCGCCCGGAGGCCGCCGCCCGGCGGGCTGGCGCCCGTCGGGCTCGTGCGCGTCGGGCCCGTGGGCTGATCGGGGTGCCGTATCTCACACCCAGGCACGGAAATCGCGCAGGCGCGGGATCGTGCCCGGGGCCATCAACCACGACTGGACGTCGACCAAGCCGACTTTGGCGTCCTGCTCAACGCCTACGGGGGAATCCCGGGTGACCCCGCCGCCGACCTCAATGGCGACGGCGTGATCGGCCAGGATGACCTGGGCATCTTGCTGGCGCACAACGGGGCCGTGTGTCCTTGGCGGGAAGCGCGCGGGTGCTCTGTGCGACATCTGGCCGGCTTGTTAGTCCGATAATACTGTAAACAACCTGTGAAATGCGCGCCGCCTTGGCGCAAAGCTCTTGCGGTTTCTGGACTTGTACGATATCTTCCCTCGTACGTACCCGTCTGGGCCTGCGCGCTCGGACGCCGGGCGTATACTTGTGTACGTTCTGGCCCCGAAAGCGTGCTCGGGGGGCGCTCAAGCGCGGGGTGACCGCGCCAGACGAGCGTTCGATCTCCGGCGATAGTCTCGGACCCGCGGCGGCTTGCCTGGCGGCAAGTGCAGGGAATGACTATCTGCGGCGAGCGGGGCGGGCCAGGGCGACAGGCGGTAACCTTCGCGAGTGAAAGGTGTTACGGTAGAGCGACCATGAACCCGATCCAGAAGATTCGCAACATTGGCATTTCGGCGCACATCGACTCTGGCAAAACGACCCTGAGCGAGCGCATCCTGTTCTACTCCGGCCGCATCCACAAGATCGGCGAGGTGCACGGAAGTGGCGACGGCGCCACGATGGATCACATGGAGCTCGAGAAGGAGCGTGGCATCACCATCACCTCTGCCGCCACCACCGTGAGCTGGCTCGACCACCAGGTGAACCTGATCGACACTCCCGGCCACGTCGACTTCACCGTCGAGGTCGAACGCTCGCTGCGGGTGCTGGATGGCGCGATCCTCGTGCTCTGCGGCGTCGGCGGCGTGCAGTCTCAATCGCTCACCGTCGATCGGCAGATGAAGCGCTACAACGTCCCGCGGCTGGCGTTCATCAACAAGCTCGACCGCGTCGGCGCGAACCCGGCCAGCGTCATCAACCAGATCGAGGAGAAGCTCGGCCTCACCCCGGTCCAGTTGCAGCTCCCGATCGGCCTGGAGCAGGACCTGAAGGGCGTCATCGACCTGGTGGCGATGCAGGCCGTCTATTTCGACGGCGAGAAGGGCGAGACCATCCGCCGCGAGCCGATTCCCGCCGACATGGCCGACGAGGCGAGCCGCGCCCGGCACGGGATGCTCGACGCGCTCTCGCTTTACGACGACGAGTTGATGGAGATGATGCTGGAGGAGAAGACGCCCACCGTGGATCAGCTCCACGCGATCATCCGCCGGCTGACGATCGGCCGCGAGATCGTGCCGGTGCTGATGGGCTCGGCGTTCAAGAACAAGGGCGTGCAGTTGCTGCTGGACGCGGTGGTGTGGTACCTGCCGAGCCCGCTGGACCGCATCTACTACGCCAAGGACAACGACAACGACTCGGCCGAGGTGGCGATGACGGCCGACCCGGACGCGCCGCTGGTGGCGATGGCCTTCAAGCTCGTGGACGAGCAGTTCGGGCAGCTCACCTACACGCGCATCTACCAGGGCACGCTGCGAAAAAGCGAGACGATCGTCAACACGCGCGACCGCAAGAGCCGCCGCGTCGGTCGCCTCGTCCGCATGCACGCCAACGACCGCCAGGACATCAGCGAAGCCGGCCCGGGCGACATCATCGCGATGATCGGCGTCGACTGCGCCACAGGCGACACGTTCTGCCACGACAAGCTGAACTATTCGCTGGAGAGCATCTACACGCCCGACCCGGTCATCTCGCTGGCCATCTCGCCGAGGGCGAAGACCGGCGACCGCGACCGCCTGGCCAAGGCCCTCCAGCGCTTCGTCCGCGAGGACCCGACCTTCCACGTCCGCACCGACCACGACACGGGCGAGACGATCATCTCCGGCCTGGGCGAGCTTCAGCTCGAAGTCTACGTCGAGCGCATCCGCCGCGAGTACAAGTGCGAGGTCGACGTCGGCGCCCCCAAGGTCAACTACAAGGAGGCCCCGACGCGCGTCGCCGAGTTCAACTACAAGCACAAGAAGCAGACCGGCGGCTCCGGCCAGTATGGCCACGTCGTCGGCAAGCTCGAGCCGCTGCCGCCCGACGCGCCCGAGGTGTACGTCTTCGAGAACAAGGTCTTCGGCGGCCGCATCCCGACCGAGTACATCCCGTCGTGCGACAAGGGCTTCCAGCAGGCGCGCATGAACGGCCCGCTGGCCGGCTACGAGGTCGTGCGGGTCAAGATGATCCTCGAGGACGGCTCGTCGCACTCGGTCGACTCGTCCGACATCGCCTTCCAGATCGCCGCCCGCGAGGCTTTCAAGGAGGCCTACCTGGCGAGCAAGCCCGCCATCCTCGAGCCGATCATGAAGGTCGAGGTCGAGGTGCCCGCCAGCTTCCAGGGCCCGGTCGTCGGCGACCTCACCAGCCGCCGCGGCATCATCCATGGCACGGAGGCCCGCGGCGGGACGACGAACATCACGGCGGAAGTGCCGCTGGCGCAGATGTTCGGCTACGCGACCGATCTGCGCTCGATGACGCAGGGCCAGGGCACATTCAGCATGGAGTTCGGCAGCTACAAGCAGGCGCCGCGCGACGTGCAGGAAGAGGTCATCGCCCGGTTCCGGAAGGAAAAGGCTGCCAAGTAGGCTCGCTCAGCGCAGCGGCGAAGCAGGAGAAGTAGGACCTGGATGCGGAGCGGTTGCAGTGACCCCGTAGCATCCTGTCCCCCCAGCGGACGATGCGCCTCACTGTGCTTTCCGTCTACCAGGGCCAGCACAACAACCGGTTGCTTCCTTCAAAGGCCCCCCGGCCCGGGACGGGAAAAGTCAGATTTTCCGTGACGGATTATCGAGCCTGAGTCAAAATACTGGCTGAGGGGTTCGGCTCGTCAGCGATGAGCTCGCTCGGGCCGGCTGGCTGAGAGCCCCCAAGGAGCCGCGGCCATGACACTCCGTGCTCCGTGCTCCCTGCTCCCTGCTCCCTGCTCCCTGCTCCCTGCTCCCTGCTCCCTGCTCCCTGCTCCCTGCTCCCTGCTCCCTGCTCCCTGCTCCCTGCTC
>CAADGL010000007.1 GCA_900696525.1 uncultured Planctomycetota bacterium | reverse complement strand
TAGCGGGGGTAGGACTCGAACCTACGACCTCCGGGTTATGAGCCCGGCGAGCTACCAACTGCTCCACCCCGCAGCCGTTTTGTCTCCGATTCGGGCAACGCGCCTCGACTGGGGTCCTTGCCGTTTACCGGCGGCGGCCCCGGGGGGCACGGACGCGCCCTCGGACCCGGCATCCGCGCCCTTTCATCCGAGCGTCCGGCGCAGCTTCTCCGAGCGTCCGGTGCAGCTTCATCCGAGCGTCCGGTGCAGCGCCCCCGCTACCAAACGCCCTCGGCGATCAACGGCCGAGCACCGCAGTTTAGTGTATCCACCCGCCTCGTCAAGGCCAACCTCCGGTCTGGACAGGCGCAGGACCAACCGTATCATGCCCCGCGCCGGGGCGCGGCATCGTCCCAGTCAGATGTCGCGGCCCAAGGCCGACACTTGTTTATGTTTCCTCGCCGGCAGAGTCGCACGCGACCGAGCGCCCGCGCATGCAACGCCGGAAGTCTGCGGAGCAGGCGGTGAACCATGGGCCGGCGGACCGTTTCGTCGATCGTGCCGCCGTCGCCCTCATCCTCGCTTTCGCGCTCGGCGCGTATGCCAACGCGCTCCGCAACCCCTGGCACCTCGACGACAACGTCATCATCCTGCGCGACCGCCGCGTTCACCACGCCGACGCCTGGTCCATCATCAGCCAGGAATACTGGCCCGGCGGGGGCTTCGGCAACCGGGTCTACCGTCCGCTCACCACGCTCACGCTGGCGGCCAACTGGGCGCTGAGCCGCGAGCCCTGGACCTTCCGCCTTGTCAACCTGCTGCTCCACGCCGGCGCGGGACTGGCGCTGTATGCCCTCGTGCGGCGACTGACCGACCGCCCTCCGATGGCCCTGGCCGCCGCGCTGCTCTACGTCGTGCATCCGATCCACACGACGCCGATGAACCAGGTGGTTGATCGGGCCGACATCGGTGCGGCGGCCTGCGTGCTGACGGCGTTGTGGCTGATGCAGCCGCGCCGGGCCGGTGAAAGCGTTGGCGTGGCGCGGGGTGTGCTGGCTGCGGCCGTTTTCGCGGCAGGGCTGCTGTTCAAGGAGAACGCGGTCGTGCTGCCGCTGCTGGCGCTCGGGTGTGACGCGTGGCGCTGGCACACATCACGGCCAGGCGACGCAGGGCCGGCGCCGCCGCGGAAGGCGAGCGTGGGGCGGGTCGCCGGCGCGGCGTGGGGGCGCGTCGCGGTCCGGGTCTACGTGCCGCTGATGGTTGTGCTGGCCGGCTACCTGTGTCTGCGCGTCGCGGTGCTTGGGGTCGTGGCGCGGAGCGCCGGCGACATCAACCCGCTGGACAACGTGATCGCGAACCCGGCGGGCGTTGGGGCGCAGGGAGACGCCTGGCTCATGCGCTGGGGCACACCCGTCGCGCTGTTGAGCCTGGCGGCGCGGCTGCTGGCGTGGCCCGTGCGGCTCTCGTGGGATTACTCGTACGCCGCCGTCACGCCCGTCGTTTCGTGGCACGATCCGGGCTTGTGGGGCGGCGTCATCGTGCTGGGGCTGCTGGTGGTTTCGGCGGTGGTCGCGTGGCGCCGCAGGAGCGTCGTGCTCGTCGGCCTGTCGCTGATGGTCGGCGCGTACTCGGTCGTGTCGAACACGGCGTTCCTGATCGGGGCGGCGTTCGCCGAGCGCTATCTCATGCTGCCGTGCGCCGGTTTCTGTCTTTGCGCCGCGGCGCTGGTGCTTGGCGGCGCATCGCGAAGCCGGTTGCCAACGGCGGCGCGCGTCGCCGTCGTGATCGTGCTGCTGACGGCGGCCGCGTCGCGCAGCATCGTCCGCAATCTCGATTTCCGCTCGCCGGAGCGGCTCGATCTGGCCGACGTCGCCAGCCAGCCCGATTCCTCGCGCCTGTGGAAGGCCGCCGCCGCTGCCGCGCTCAACGCCGGCGACAACGCGACGGCGTTTCAGCGGGCGCAGCACGCGCTGAGCATCTTCGACAGGAACCCGGAGGCCTGGCGGATCCTCGGGCTGGCGGCGATGCGCATGAACCAGTCGGGCGCGGCGCTGGAGGCGCTGCTCAAGTCGGTCGAGTACGGCGGCGGGCACGACGAGACGGTTCACGTCGCGATCGGACAGGCGCTGCGGATGAAGGGCGACTACCGGGCCGCGATCGAATGGCTCGAAGCCCATGCGCCGCTGGATCGCAATGCGGCCACAGTCCGCAACAACCTCGCCTGGTACCTGCTCACCGCCGATCCGCCCGAGCTGCGCGACCCGGCGCGCGCCTGCCGCTACGCCGCCGAGGCGGTCGAGATCGAGCCGGCCGCCGCCGACCTGCTCGATACCTACCTCGCCGCCCTGCACGCGGCCGGCCGCGGCGCCGAGGCCGCCGCAGTGCTCGAACGACGCCTGCCGCGGATCGAGGGGACGGCGGCGCGCGAGGCGCTGCTGCGGAAATGGGACCGGCCAGCGGACTGAGCGGATGCGTGTGCGCGGCGGCGCACGACCGGAAGCTGTCCGGGCCGCGCGGCGGGGCGCGAACTGGCGTCGGCGGGCGGCTCGTGCTATAGGTGCGTGACATGCGGCGCGCATTCAACGCCATCGCCAGGCTCGCCATGCCCACGATCATCGTCGGCGCTCTGCCGGCCTGTGCGCCGCAGTCCGACGTCGACCTGAACCGCCGCGTACAGCAGTTGACCGAGCAGGTGGCGGATCGTGACCGGCGGATCGAGGCGTTGCAGGCGGCGAGCGAAGAGCAGCAGCGCCAGATCAACACGATCCGCGGGTTCACCCGTGACGACCTTGAGCGCATCATCGCCCCCGAGCGGCTGGAGATCGCCGCGCTCTCCGGCGGGCGAGACCTCGACGGTCTGCCCGGCGACGATGGCGTCCGCATTTACCTGAAGCCGATCGACCGCGACGGCGACGCGCTGAAAGTCGCCGGTGACATCCGCGTCGACTTGTTCGATCTCTCGGAGCCGTCGGGGCAGACGCTGATCGGCTCGTGCACCTGGCCCGCCGACCAGGTGCGGACGCTGTGGCATGGCCGGCTGCTGACCTATCATTACACGCTCGACTGCCGCTGGGGCCGCCCGCCCAGGGGCGCCGAAGTCACCGTCCGCGTGACGTTCCGCGATTACGTCACCCAGCGGCTGCTCACCACCCAGGCCGTCTTCAACGTCACGCCGCAGCGGCCGGCCCCCTGAAGCAACCGGGCCGGTCTTTTTCCCGCAGTGATAGAATCACCGACAGGCTGGCAGCGTCTCAGGCGGCGCGCGGCGGCGGTTCGATTGCGATGCCCCCGCACCGGGCCTGTCGCCACCCAAAGGAGCCGCGATGTTCATGCGCGTGGTCTACGACGAGAAACTGGCCCAGGCCGCGTACCTGATCGGCTGTCAGAAGACGGGCGAAGCCATCGTCATCGACCCGCAGCGCGACGTCGATCGTTACCTTGCCCTGGCCGCCGACAACGGCCTGCGCATCACCGCCGTCGCCGAGACGCACATCCACGCGGATTTTCTCTCCGGGGCGCGCGAGCTCGCAGAGCGCGCCGGCGCACGCGTCTACGTCTCTGACGAGGGGGACGCCGAGTGGAAGTACGAATGGCTCGACAAGAAGATTGGCGGCGGCGTCTATGACCACCAGTTGCTGCACGACGGCGACACGTTCCGCGTCGGCGGGATCGAGCTGCGTGCCCTGCACACGCCCGGACATACGCCGGAGCACCTGGCGTTCCTCGTGACGGATCGCGGCGGCGGCGCCGACGCGCCGCTCGGCCTGGCGAGCGGCGATTTCGTCTTCGTCGGCGACCTGGGCCGCCCCGACCTGCTCGAAACCGCCGCCGGGCAGGCCGGCGCCATGCTCCCCGCCGCCCGCCGCCTGCACCGGACGGTCCTGGGACTCGATCGCCTGCCGGAGTTCGTCCAGGTCTGGCCGGGGCACGGCGCGGGCAGCGCCTGCGGAAAGGCGCTCGGCGCCGTGCCGATCAGCACCATCGGCTACGAGAAGCGCTTCAATCCAGCGATTCGCGCGGCCCAGCGCGAGGAGGACTTCGTACGCTTCATTCTCGCCGATCAGCCGGAGCCGCCGCTGTACTTCGCGAACATGAAGCGCGACAACAAGCTCGGCCCGCGCGTGCTGGGGGCCTTGCCTCGGCCGCAGCGACTGAGCGCCGAGGAGTTGGCGCGGGTGGACGCCCACCGCGCGGCGCTGATCGACACGCGCGGCTGGAGCGCGTTTCGTTCGGGGCACCTTCCCGGGGCGCTGTGGATTCCGCTGACGCGCAGCTTCACTTCAGACGCGGGCTCGTTCGTTCGCGAAGACGAGGAGATCGTCCTGATCGTCGAGCCCGAGCGGCTCGAGGAAGCCCTGCGCGACCTCGTGCGCATCGGCCTCGACCGCGTCAGCGCCTGGGCGACCCCCGGTGACGTCGACGCGCTTGCCCGCGCAGGCGGCGCCGTCGCATCTTTGCCAGAGGTCGGCGTCGAACAGGCGCGCGGCCTGGTCGAGCGCGGCGAAGTCAGCGTGCTCGACGTACGCCGCGCCAGCGAGTTCGCCGAGGGTCGAATCCCCGGCGCCGTCAACATCGCCCACACGCGCCTCGCCGCACACCTCGAACAACTCCCACGCGATCGCACGCTGCTCGTCAACTGCCGCAGCGGCGGGCGCTCCGGGCGGGCCTGCGCCTTCCTGCAACGGAAGGGACGGCGCGTCGTGAACCTCGCCGGTGGAATGCTCGCGTGGGACGCCGCCGCCGCGCCGCCTTCCGCCTTCTGCTCAACCAAACGGGAGAACGCGACATGAGCACCTCGACGCAAGAGGCCACGGGTGTCGTGGACATCACGCCCGCGATGCTGAGCCAGTGGCTCGCCGACGGCCAGGCCGTCCTGATCGACGTCCGCGAGGATTTCGAGCACGCCGCCGAGCATATCCGCGGCGCGCAACATTCGCCGCTCTCGAAGTTCGATCCTGAGTCGCTGCGCGCCGCACACGCCGGCCGACGGGTCGTCTTCTACTGCCGAAGCGGAAAACGCGCCGCCGACGCGGCCCGGCGATACAGCGCCGCAGGCAATCCGGCGTTCTGCCTGGCGGGAGGCATCGAGGGCTGGAAGGCCGCCGGACAGGCGACCCTGCGTCCGGCGGGCGCACCGCGGATCGACGTCATGCGGCAGGTGCAGATGACGGCCGGTTCGCTGGTGCTGCTGGGCGTGGTGCTGGGCGTTTGGGTGTGGCCGTGGTTCCTGGTGCTCAGCGCCCTCGTCGGCGCGGGGCTGGTGTTCGCCGGTGCGTCGGGCTGGTGCGGCATGGCGATGCTGCTGGCGCACATGCCGTGGAATCGTGTACCTGCCGCGTGTTCAAACGACCTGCGGCCGTCGTGAGATCCGAGCCGCGATCGTGAGGGAGCGGTTGCCTCGACCCGGCGGCGTTTTCCGGCGCAACCGCTTCCTGACGGGCGCGGCTCGGATCGGGTGCGGCGCCGGGCGGAGCGGATACGCGATTCGATTCGAAGATCGGTAGAGTCCCTTGGGGCGTTGATCTCTGCAATGGAGTAACGACATGTCAAGCGCACGTGAGCATTACGAGCACTGGCCGCAGGCGGTCGCGGCGATGCGCGAGGCCGCCCCGGAAGTGGCCCGCGCCTTCGGGACGATGTTTCAGAAACTGATGGGCGAAGGCGCTCTCAGCGTCCGCGAGAAGGAGCTGATCGCGCTGGCGATCGGCCTGGCGCTCCGCTGCGAGCCCTGCATCTACGCTCACCTGGAGAAGGCCATGGCGGCCGGCGCAACCCGCGCCCAGATCATGGAGCTCGCCGGGGTCCTGGTCATGATGCAGGGCGGCCCGGGCTACGTGTACGTCCCGAAGCTCGTCGAAGCCGTTCGCCACCTGGAGGAGACCCGTCAACCCACCTAGAGGCGGGAGAGTCGACTGGGAATCGGGGTCTTTCGTCGCAACCGCCTTGCTCAACAGGCGCGGCCGGATCGGCGGCTCGGTTCGGCCTCGTGGTTCGGAGGTGCAGGATGGGTGGCTGCCGTGAGCGGCGTGCGCAGCTTGCTCGCAAATTGCTCCCTCGGTCCCTGGTGGGCGCAGCGGTGGTGCTCGTGGCGGGCAGCGCCGACCCAGCGCGTGGCGCCGATGTACCGGAGTTTGGCGACGCGCTGGTGTTGCCGGCGGCCGGTCGTGGCGGGCGGAACCCGTTGCCGACCGACGGGCTGATGCACGAAATGCTGACGGGCGCGTGGCGCGCGCCCGCCGAGGGCGCGACGTGGGCCGCCGCTGGGGGCGGCGAGCTGACGTGGAGGCGTGTGGCGGCCAAGGAGCCGGGAGTCTACGAGGACCGTGCGCTCCAGGGGGGCTACGCCTTCTTTACCCTGAGCAGCGCGGAGCAGCGCGTGCTGATGCTGGAGGCGCGTGGGCACGGACTGGTGTACGTGAACGGCGAGCCGCGCGCCGGCGATCCGTATTCGAACGGCATCATGCGCCTGCCCGTGCTGCTGAAACGAGGGGAGAACGCGCTGCTGTTCCGGGTCGGACGCGGCCGGCTCAGCGCCCGGCTGTCGCCGCCGCCGGCGGACGTGTACTTCGGTGACTGGGACGCGACGCTGCCGAACCTGCTGGAGGGCGGGCTGATCGACGCCTGGTGCGCGGTGCCGCTCGTGAACGCGACGGACTCGCCGCTGAGCGAGCTCGTGATCGCGGCGACGCTGCCGGACGGGCACGTTCAGCGCACGGCGATCGGGCCTGTGCCGGCGCTGAGCGTGCGCAAAGCGGCGTTCCAGGTGCGCGGAGTGGCGGCGCGCGAGCCCGGGGGGCTGGGCGTGGAGGTCGAAGCGCACCGGGGCTCGACGCTCGTTGCGCGGACGCGAATCCCGCTCGTCGTGCGCAAGGCGGGCGAGCTGCACGACCGGACCTTCGTCAGCGGCATTGACGGCAGCGTCCAGTACTACAGCGTGCTGCCGGCGCGGCCGGCGATTCAAGGCGACGGCCCGCCGCGGCGCGGGCTCGTGCTGAGCCTGCACGGGGCCAGCGTCGAGGCGCGCGGACAGGCGGCCTCGTACGCGCCGAAGACGTGGACGCACGTCGTGGCGCCGACCAACCGCCGGCCCTTCGGATTCGACTGGGAGGATTGGGGCCGCACCGACGCGCTGGAAGTGCTGCACAACGCCCAGCGCGTCATGGCGATCGACCCGGGGCGCGTCTACCTGACGGGGCACTCGATGGGCGGCCACGGAGCCTGGCACCTGGGGGCGACCTTCCCCGATCGCTTCGCCGCCGTCGGCCCCAGCGCGGGTTGGATCAGCTTCTGGTCCTACGCCGGCGCGGCGCGCCTGGCCGACGAGTCGCCCGTGGGCGAGATCATCGAGCGCGCTGCGGCCAGCAGCGACACACTGGCGATGCTGCGGAACCTGGCGACGCTGGGCGTCTACATCCTGCACGGCGACGCGGACGACAACGTGCCGGTCGGCCAGGCGCGCGAGATGGCCGAGAAGCTGCGCGCGTTTCACACCGATCTGATCGTGCACGAGCAGGCCGGCGCCGGCCACTGGTGGGACGACTCGGACGACAGCGGCGTCGGCTGCGTCGACTGGACGCCCATGTTCGACCTGTTCGCGCGGCGGGCCCTGCCGCGCCGCGAGGAGGTGCGCCGCGTCGAGTTCGTCACCGTCAACCCTGCCGTCTCGGCGCGCTGCCATTGGCTGCGGATCGAGCAGCAGCAGCGCCCCCTGCGGCCGAGCCGCGCCGAGCTGCGCGTCGACCCGGTTCGGCGGACCTTCGCCGGGACGACCGAGAACGTGGCGCGCCTGTCGCTCGACCTGTCGGTGTTGGCCGCGGGGCCGCTGATGCAGCTCGAAATCGACGGCACAAAGCTCGCCGACGTTCCATGGCCGAGGGGGCCGGACAACGCGCGGCTCTGGCTGCTGCGAGAGGGTGACGGCTGGCGGATCGCCGGACCGCCCGACCCGGCGAATAAGGGGCCGCACCGCGGCGGGCCGTTCAAGCAGGCATTCGGCAACCGCTTTGCGCTGGTGTACGGCACGCAGGGTACGCCGGAGGAGAACGCCTGGACGCTGGCGCGGGCGCGCTACGACGCGGAGACGTTCTGGTACCGGGGCAACGGCTCGGTGGACGTGATCGCCGACGCCGACTTCGACGCGGTCCGGCACGCGCACCGCAACGTGATCCTGTACGGCCACGCCGATTGCAACGCGCGCTGGGACCTGCTGCGCGAGGATTGCCCGGTGCAGGTCCGCCGCGGCCGGGTGCGCGTGGGCGAGCGCGCGCTTGAAGGCGACGACCTGGCGTGCCTGTGGCTCTATCCGCGGACCGGCAGCGACACGGGGCTCATCGGCGTGATCGGCGGCAGCGGCCTCGCGGGCTTGCGCGCCACGGAGCCGCTGCCACTCTTTCTTTCAGGCGTCGCGTACCCGGACTGGATCGTGCTGCGCACCGCGTACGTGCGCGACGGCCTGCCCGGGGTCGTCGCCGCGGGATACTTCGCCAACGACTGGTCCATCGACGGCGAGTGCGCCTGGCGCTGACGCGGCTCGACCGCCCCCGGACTCCCCCTGCGTCCGCTCCTGACGATTGTAGCCCGCGGCGGGCGGCCCTAAACTCTGGCGGATGAGCGAGCCAGACCCGCCGCCGGTCGCTGCGCCGGTCGCTTCAACGCCGGAGCCTGCCGTCGCCGCGCCCTCCGTGGTGGCGGTGCGCGACCTGCGAAAGACGTACGAAACGCCGAGCCACCAGGTTGTGGCGCTCGACGGCGTGACGCTGTCGATCCCCGCGGGGCGCTTCATGGCGATCATGGGCGCGAGCGGGTCGGGCAAGAGCACGCTGCTGCACGTCGTGGGCGGCCTCACCCCGCCGACCTCCGGGACGCTACTCGTCGAAGGGAACGACCTGGCGCGGATGTCGGACCGGGCCCGGACGGTCTTTCGCCGCCGCCGGCTGGGCATCATCTTCCAGGACTTCAACCTGCTGCCGACGCTGAGCGCCGAGGAGAACGTGGCGCTGCCGATGATCATGGATCGCAAGCCGGCGGAGGAGACGCGGCGGCGGGCGCGCGAGATGCTCTCGCTGGTGCACCTGGAGCACCGGGCCGACCACCGGCCGGACGCGCTCTCGGGCGGCGAGCAGCAGCGCGTGGCGATCGCGCGCGCCCTGCTGAACGACCCGGCGATCATCCTGGCGGACGAGCCGACCGGCAACCTGGACTCGCGGCAGTCGCTGGAGATCTGGCGGCTGATGCGGCGGGTGTGCCAGGAGCAGGGCAAGACCATCCTGATGGTGACGCACGAGGCGCACGGTGCCGCGTTCGCCGACGAGGTGGTCGTGCTGCGCGATGGGCGCATCGTCGGCACGCTCGCGCCCGGCGGGAGCGGCGACGCTTCGCCGGTCGCAGCCGGCTACCAGGAGCTGGCGACGTGAGGCCGCCGGGATGATGCGTCACTGGTCGGGTCTGGCCACGCGGAACTGGCACGCCAAGCAGGTGCGCAGCGGCGGCGCCGTAGCGGCGATCGCGCTGGGCGTGGCGGCGGTGGTGTGGGTGACGTGCTGCTACGAGTCGGTGCGCGCCTCGGTGATGGAGTGGGCGACGGGCTACATCGGCGCGGCGCAGATCACGGTGCAGTCGCCGCTCGGCAAGTACGACACGGTCCCGGCCCGGCTGGTTGACGCCATCGCCCAGGTCGAGGGTGTGGCGCAGGTCAATGGCACGCTCGTGCAGCGGCTGCGCGTGGCGCCGGTCTCGGCGGCGGAGCGCGGCACGCGCAGCGCCGACACGCTGCGCTGGAGCGAGTCGCTGCCGGAGGTTGATCTGCGCGGCATCGACCTGCGGACGGAGCTGGCGTTCCGCCAGCCGCGGGTCAGCGCCGGGCGCATGCTGAGCGAGGAGGACGAATACGAGATCGTGCTCGATTCGGGCTTCGCCGAGGATTTCGGGCTGGCGCTGGGCGACTCGCTGTTCGTCTGGGGCGCTTCGCAGGAGCGCGCCTTCGAGCTGCGCATCGTCGGGTTGATGCGCGTGCGGCGCGTGGGGCGCTTCCAGAAGGGCCAGGCGCTGATGCCGCTGGCGACGCTCCAGCGGATCAACTCGAAGACCGGACAGGTGACGGCGGTCGACGTGAGGCTCACGGAGGCGACGCCGGACGCGGTCGCGTTGGCCCAGAGCGCGATCCGGTCGGTGGCGCTGCGCATCCTGCCGAACGCGGTAGTGCGGAGCGTCGAGGGGCGCATGCGGCAGATCCAGTTCGCGCAGCGCCAGCAGGAGTTCGTGCTGATGGTGGCGAGCTGCGTCGTGATGCTGACGGCGCTGGTGACCATCCTCAGCACGCTCAGCATGGGGATGATCGAGCGCATCAGCCAGCTCGGCCTGATGCGCTGCGTCGGCCTCACGGGCGGGCAGCTCAGTTGCCTGATGCTGCTGGAGGTGCTGCCGCTCGGCCTCGTCGGCATCCTGACCGGCCTGCCGCTGGGCCTGGCGATGACGGGCGTGACGGTCTGGCTCGTGCCCGAGTACGTCGGCCAGTTCGTCATCAACCCGCGCGGGCTGCTGCTGGCCACCGGCGCCGGACTGGCCACCACGCTGACGGCGGCCCTGCTGCCGATGATCGCGGCGCTCACGGTCTCGCCGATGGAGGCGGCGCACCCGCGCGCCAGGCCAGCGCCGGCCTGGGTGCTGCTGCTGGTGTTCGTGCTGGGGGCCGGCGGGTTGGCGGTGCAGCACTTCGGCCTGCTGGAGCGCGTGCTGCGGTCGGCGGACTTCTTCTTCTGGGCGTCGCTGGCGCTGGTGCTGCTGTACGTCAGCTACGCGCTGCTGGCGCCGGTGGTGATGCGCGTCGTCGGCGCGCCGGGGCTCAGCGTCGTCAGCGGGCTGCTGGGCGTGGCCCGGCCGCTGCTGGCTGAGCAGGTCGGCCGCGCGGTGTGGCGTTCGGCGGGCGTGTGCTGCGGGCTGATGGTCGGGCTGTCGCTGATCGTGGCGATGATCGTGATCAACGAGAGCGTGGTCGGGGGCTGGCAGTTTCCGAAGGAGTTCCCGGAGGCGTACGTGTGGAGCTTCGAGCAGATGCCCGACGACGCCGCCGCGCGGATTGCCGGCGTTCCGGGCGTGGGCTCGTACACGGTGGCGAACGCGCACAACGCGATCGTCCGCGAGCGCAAGCCGATGTTCATGGCGGAGGTGCTGCTGAGCGTGACGTGGTTCGTGGGTTGCGACCCGGAGACGTTCTTCAGGATGGTGCGGGTCGAGATGATCGAGGGCACGCTCGAAGGCGCCGTCGAGAAGCTCAAGGAGGGCGGCCACGTGGTCGTCGCCGACGACTTCGCCCGCTCGCGCGACAAGGGGCTGGGCGACGAGGTGACGGTCTTCATCGGCAACCGCACGGCGCGCTTCCGGATCGCGGGGGTGATGGCCTCGCCGGCGCTCGACATTGCCGCCGGGTACTTCCAGGCGCAGAGCGAGTTCATCGTGGCCGCGTCGGGCTCGGTGCTGGGCACGCGGGCGGACATGGAGCGGCACTTCGGGATCACGGGCGCGAAGCTGATCCTGCTGAACTTCGACCTGCCGCCGGAGCCGGTGCCGCCCGGGTGGCCGCCGCCGCGGGCGGGCGTGGACCGCGACGGGCTGAGCGATCATCTGCGCGACGAGCGCGTTCCGCTGGAGCGTCGCTGGCAGAGCTGGCGCGAGCAGGAGGTGCTGCGCCAGGTGCGGCGGGCGCTCGAGGCGCCCCAGGCGTACATCGGCACGGCGCGCGAGCTGAAAGACGAGATCGACCGCGAGCTGGTGTCGATCACGCGGCTGCTTTCTACTGTGCCGAGCGTCGCGCTGCTGGTGGCGGCGCTGGGCGTTGCGAACCTGATGGCGGCCAACGTGACGGCGCGCATGCGCCAGATCGCGATCCTGCGGGCGGTGGGCGGCACGCAGGACCAGGTGCTGCGGCTGGTTGTCGGCGAGGCGCTGCTGGTGGGCCTGCTGGGCTGTGCGATGGGGCTGGCGCTCGGGCTGCACGTCTCGAGCAACATCATCACCCTGGTCGACCGCATGTGGGGCTTCCGGCTCGATCTGCAACTGCCGTGGGCGACGATTGCATTTGCCGTCGCGCTCACCATCCTGCTGTGTATGCTGGCGGGACTGCTGCCGGCACGGTACGCCGCGCGAGCCAACGTCGTTGAGGCACTGAGGCGCGCCTGAAAGCCGCCTCGCGAAGAGTCCTGGTCGCACCGCCCGGTGATGGAGGCCCGATGCCCCGCGAACTCGCTCGTGTCGTCTGCCTGTGGCTCGCCATGCTCGGCCCGCTGACTTCCGCGGCGCCCGTCGACGACGGATCCGACGAGCCCGGCCAGGAAGAACGCCTCCGCACGCTCAATTGGCGCTGCATCGGGCCGGCCCGCGGCGGGCGCGGCGCCGTGGTCGCCGGTGTGACCAGCGAGCCCGACACGTTCTACCTCGGCGCGACCGGGGGCGGCGTCTGGCGGACGACCAACGCCGGCCGCACTTGGGAGAACATCTCCGACCGGCACTTCAAGACCGGCAGCGTCGGGGCGATCGCCGTGGCGCCGTCGGACCGCAACGTCATCTACGTCGGCATGGGCGAGTCGTGCATCCGCGGCAACTTCTCGCACGGCGACGGGGTCTATCGCAGCCGCGACGCCGGCAAGACCTGGCAACACGTAGGGCTGGGCGACACCCGGCAGATCGGCTGCATCGACGTGCATCCGAACGATCCGAACGTCGTCCTCGTCGCGGCCCTCGGCCACGTGTTCGGGCCGAATGCCGAGCGCGGCGTGTTCCGCTCGACCGACGGCGGCGAGAACTGGAAGAAGGTGCTCTTCGTCAGCGACAAGGCCGGCGCCGTCGACCTCTGCATCGACCCCTTCAACCCGCGCGTCATCTTCGCCGCGACCTGGCAGGTCCACCGCGCGCCCTGGACGCTGAGCAGCGGCGGCGAAGGCAGCGGCCTGCACCGCTCCACCGACGGCGGCGAGACCTGGCAACTCCTGACCAACGGCCTGCCCGGCGGAATCAAGGGCAAGATCGGCGTCAGCGCCTCCGCCGCGCGCCGGGACCTCGTCTACGCCATCGTCGAGGCCGACGACGGAGGCGTGTTCCGCTCGACCGACGGCGGCGACTCGTGGCAGCGCGTCAACGAAGACCGCGCCCTGCGGCAACGCGCCTGGTACTACACGCACATTCACGCCGATCCGCACGACGCCGACACCGTCTACGTCCTCAACGTGCAGTTCCACAAGTCGATCGACGGCGGCCGCACGTACACGACGCTGAACACGCCGCACGCCGACCATCACGGCTTGTGGCTCAATCCGGAAGACCCGAAGCGCATGGTCATGTGCAACGACGGCGGCGCGGCGGTCTCGCTCGACGGCGGCCAGACGTGGTCCACCCAGCAGAACCAGCCGACCGCCCAGTTCTACCACGTCGCCGTCGACAACCAGTTTCCCTACCGCGTCTACGGCGCCCAGCAGGACAACAGCACTGCCAGCGTCTCCAGCCGCGCCGGACCCGACTCCTGGCAGTTCGACTTCTACGACGTCGGCGGCGGCGAGAGCGGCTACGTCGCCGTCCGTCCCGACGACCCGAACGTCATCTACGCCGGCTCCTACGGCGGCTATCTGACGCGCTACGACCGCGGCCGCCGCAGCACGCGCAACATCCAGGCCTGGCCCGAGAACCCGATCGGCGCGGGGGCCGACGTGCAGCCGTACCGCTTCCAGTGGACGTTCCCGATCGTCCTTTCTCCGCACGACCCGAGCATCCTCTACGTCGGCGCCAACGTGCTGTTCATGTCCAACGACGATGGCCACACGTGGACTGCGATCAGCCCCGACCTGACAACGAACGACAAGGCCAAGCAGGCGCCGAGCGGCGGGCCGATCACCAAGGACAACACCAGCGTCGAGTACTACTGCACGATCTTCACCGTCGCCGAGTCTCCCGTCCGCCGCAACATGATCTGGGCCGGCACCGACGACGGCCTGGTGCACGTTACGCTCGACGGCGGACAGGCGTGGCGCAACGTGACGCCCGCGGGCATGGGCGACTGGCCGCTCATCAGCATGGTCGAGCCGTCGCCTCACGACGCCGACACCGCCTACCTCGCCGTCAATCGGTACAAGATGGACGACTTCGCCCCGTATGTGTACCGCACCCGCGACGCCGGCGCGACGTGGGAGCAGATCGCCCACGGCATCCCAGACGGCGCGTTTGTCCGCAGCGTCCGCGAAGACCCGGTCCGCCGCGGTCTGCTGTACGCCGCCACCGAGACCGGCGTGTGGTATTCGCCCGACGACGGCGGAAGCTGGCATTCGCTCCAGCGGAATCTGCCCGCGGTGCCGGTCACCGACCTGGTTGTGAAGGACGAGGACCTCGTCATCAGCACGCAGGGCCGCTCGTTCTGGATCATGGACGACGTCAGCCCGCTGCGGCAGCTCACGCCCGACGTGGCCAAAGAGCCGATACGGCTCCTGGAGCCACGGCCCGCCTATCGCACATGGTGGGCGCAGCCGCGCATCCAGTACTGGCTGCGCTCGCGCCTTGCCGAGGGGCAGAAGCTCGAACTCGCGCTGCTCGACCCCGGCGGCCGCGAAATCCGCCGGTTCGGCACGCAGCCCGATCCGGACAGCGACAAGCCGCGCGGCCCCGAGGAGCGCCCGAGGGTCGAAGGCGGCCTGCCGGCCGACCCGGGTGTGAACCTGTTCGCCTGGAACCTGCGCCTGTCGGACCTGGTGCACGTGCCCGGCGTGGTGGGCTGGCCAGGCACGCCGCCGGGGGCGCTCGTGCCGCCGGGTCTCTACACCGCGCGGCTGGCCATGATCGAGGGAGACGGCGGCGGGGGCTCGACTCACGTGATGGAGCAGAGGCTGGAGCTTCGGGGCGACCCGCGCGTGGCGACGCCGACGGCCGACTACCAGGCGCAGTTCGACCTGCTGGTGCGCGTCGACGAATCTGTGTCGGCGGCGAACCGCGCGGTGAAGCGCATCCGGCGGATGCGCGGTCAGATCGACGCGGCGATCGAGCGGGCGGACGGGCTGGAGGGGCACGGCGCGATCCGCGACGCGGGCCAGGCGCTGAAGGAGCGGCTGACGGCGATCGAGGAAGCCCTGGTCCAGACACGAGCCCAGGCGTCGCAGGACATGCTGAACTTCCCGGTGCGGCTTGTGGACAAGCTCGCGGCGCTGCACTGGGTGATCGAGGGCGACTATCGCCCGACGGAGGCGGCGCGGGCGGTGTTCGAGAAGCTTGCCGAGGAGCTGCGCGGCCAGCTTGAGACGCTCGATGCGATCACGCGGGTCGACGTGGCGGCTTTCAACGGGCTGGTGAGCGAACAGGCCGTGCCCGCGGTGCGCAGCGACGACTGAGTGCGCGGCGCGGGCGGACGGCGTTCACGCGCACGCGAATCGCGGTCGCGCCGCGCACTAATCACGTGAGCCGGGCGTGACTTCGAACGTGAGGCGCTGGCCGTCGCGCACGACCGTGACCTTGACCGGCTCGCCGACTTTCAGCGCCTCCAGCGCGTAGGTGTAGTCGTAGACGTTTTCGATCTTCCTGCCGGCCAGCTCGACGATGATGTCTCCGCCGCGCAGCCCGCCCGCCTGCGCCGGCCCGTTGCTGGCCACGCCGCTGAGCTTCAAGCCCGGGATCGGCGGATCGCCGTAGTCGGGGATCGTGCCCAGATAGGCGCGCAGGCCGGCGCGGGCGCCGTGAGACTTCGGCGGGTCCTGCTTGACGTAGTCGGGTTGGGCCACGTCGGTGGCAACCCCGCGGGCGAGCAGCGCGATCAGCCGGCCGACCTTCACCATCCCCTCGTAGTTGAGCTTGTCGGGCGTGTCGCTCGGCCTGTGATAGTCCTCGTGCGACCCGGTGAAGGCGCTCAGGATCGGCACGCCGGCGAGGTAGAACGTCGTGGCGTCAGTCGGCAGGTAGCTGTCCTGGCTGAGCGCGAGCGGCAGGCCGACGACGGCGTTGCGGCGTTCGATCTCGCGCGGCCACCAGGTGCTCGATCCGACCCCGTGCAGCACGAGCGTGGCATCGAGCCGGCCGACCATGTCCATGTTCAGGTAGGCCGCGACGTGGCGATTGAGTGGCGCGTCGCCGCCGCCCGTCCGGGCGAGCGACTCGACGAAGTGTGCCGACCCGAGCAGGCCGAGCTCCTCGCCCGACCAGGCGGCGAAAGCAATGTCCCGCTTCAGCGGCAGCGACCCGGCATCCTGCTGCGACTTCAGGTATTCGGCGACCTCGAGCAGCACGGCGACCCCCGAGGCGTTGTCGTCGGCGCCGTAGTGAATCTGTCCTTTTTCTTCGTCCCGCGCCAGCGAGCTCTCGCCGCCGCGGCCGAGATGGTCCACGTGCGCGCCGATCACCAGGGCCGGGCGGGCGCGGGCCTCGGGATCGTTCGCGGGCAGCCTGGCGATGATGTTGTGGCCGGCCGCGGTGATGCGCTTCAGCTCGATGCGCGCCGCCAGCCGCGCGCCGCTCAGCTCGCGCCCAGGGCGGAGGGCGCCGTCGTCGAGCGCCTTCTGAGCCCCGGCGAGCGCCTCGCGCGATCCGAACAGCCGCTCCGCCGCCGCGTCTGAGAGGCTGATGGCCGCGAGGCTGGTACCGGTGAGGGCCGCGTCGGAAGCCAGCGGCACGAGCTGCTCGCGCACCGGCGAATGGGGCCCTGAGACCACGACGATGCCGCGCGCCCCGCGATCGCGCGCCAGCATCGCCTTGTAGCGCAGGCTCGCGTAGCGCGACAGGTACTGCCGGCGCTCGGACGAAACGTTCTGCGGCACGTGCCGCAGCACCAGCACCCACTTGTCGCGCACGTCGAGATCGAGGTACGAGTCGTACGCCTCCTGCCCGGGCTCCGCGGGCGCCACCATGCCGTACCCGGCGAAGACGACAGGTGTGGGCTCGACCGCGCCCGAGCGCGAGAACGCCAGCGGCCGCCAGTCCTGATCGAGCGTCAGCGGCGCCCCGCCCGGAGCTTGCCCCTCGATCAGAACCTCCGCCGTGCTGGCGGGGTCGACTGCGACGCCCGCGGTGAAGGAGAACGCTTGCAGGTAGCCGTCGCCGTCGCCCGCCGGGGCCAGCCCCATCGCCCGGAAGCGCGCCGCGACGTACTCGGCGGCGACGCGCTCGCCCGGCGTACCGGTGCGGCGGCCCTCGGCCTGCTCGGAGGTGAGCGCCAGCACGTCGGCGCGCAAGTCATCGACGCAGATTTCGGGCCGCGTCGCGCCCGGGGCGATCGCCGGGCGGGGAGGGGCCGCCGCCGGCGCCTGCACTCCGGCCTGCGAGCGCGCGTCCGCCGTCGCGAGGTCGGCGCCGCTTCGCTGCGTGCTTGCCACGGGCGGCGAGGCTTGGAGCAGTCGGCGGGCTTCGTCGTGATCCCAATCGCCGATGAAGATCTGTCCCTGGTTGCCGCCGCCGCGGCTGGAGGTCCAGGCCAGGCGGTTACCGTCGGGGCTGAAGGCGGGGAGGCCGTCGAAGCCGCTGGTGTAGGTGACGCGGACGGGCTCGCGCAGGCCGAGCGCGTCGACCAGGTAGAGCTCGAAGTTGGCGAAGCCGTGCTTGTTGGTGGTGAAGATGAGGTATTCGCCCGACGGGTGGTAGAACGGCGCCCAGGACATCGCGCCCAGGCGGGTGACCTGGCGTTGGTCGCTGCCGTCGATGTTCATCGTGAACACTTCGGCCGTCGCGCCGTCGGGCGAGAAGCGCCGCCAGCAGATGCGCTTGCCGTCCGGGCTGAAGAACGGCCCGCCGTCGTAGCCGAAGGTGTCCGTCAGCCGCCGCACGCCGCTGCCGTCGGCGTTCATGAGGTAAATGTCGATGGCGACGGACGGGTCGTGCTTGAAGCGTTCGGCGTCAGCGGGGGTCAGGGCGCCGCTGTAGGCCAGGCGGTTCGAGGCGAAGGCGATGAGCTTGCCGTCGGGGGAGTAGGAGCCCTCGGCGTCGTAGCCGCGTTCGCGCGTCAGGGCGGTGGTGCGGCCGGTGTCGAGGTCGTACTCGAAGATGTCGAAGAACGCGTCGTAGTCCCAGGAGTAGCGGCGCTCGCGGCCGGACTCGCGTTCGGCCAGCTCGGTCTTCTGCTGCGCGAGCGACTCAGGATCGGTGTGGGTCGAGGCGTAGAGCACCTTGCGTCCGCCCGGGTGAATCCAGGCGCAGGTGGTCTTGCCGTGCCCGGGCGAGATGCGCTGGACATCGCCCGACTCCAGATCGAGCAGGTAGATCTGAAAGAACGGGTTCCCCGGCTCGCGTTCGCTCTGGAAGATCATTCGCCGCCCGTCGGCGCTGAAGTACCCTTCGCCGGCCCGGCGGCCTTCGTAGGTGAGTTGGCGCACGTTTCGCAGCAGGTGCTGCTCGTGGGCGGCGCCGGGGCGCTCCTGGGCGTGGAGCGGCGCGATATCACCGACCGCCAGCGCGACGAGCAGGAGCGCGGCGGATGGCGAACGAAGCTGAGAGCGGCAAGCGTTCAAGGCTGCCCCCTGTGCCGGTGTGCGGGGTGTCGACGGTTCGTGAGCCGCCGCGGCACGGCCGCGCGCGGCACGATGCGACCGGTCGTGGCCGCGATGAGGGCGCTGGGACTCGAACCCAGGACCCACGGCTTAAAAGGCCGTTGCTCTGCCAACTGAGCTACGCCCTCGCCGGTCGCCAACGACGCGGCGCTTCAAAGAGCCTGAGATTATAAGCTGCGGGAATGTGAGGCGAAACCGGTTCGCTCGATGCGGCGCTGGCGGCAGAGCCCGGTCGTCCCCAGCCCGGACCTCGACGGCGCACCTTCGACGCGGCGGGCGCGCGCCGTGAAGCGGCGCGAGTCGGTCCCGGTCACTTGGCGGGCGTGACCTTGACCCAGCGGGACACGCTGGCCAGGTCGCGCAGCACGTCGACCGTGGCGCGGAAGCGATAGCTGGCGCCCTTGTTCAGCGCGACGACCGTCCGGGTCTTCATCTGGTGGTGCCAGGTCGCGTTTCCGCGCCGCCACGTCTGCCACGACGGACGTTTGGCCTGTTGTCTGCGATGATGCCTCTGGACGTCGCCGTCGCGCCGGAAGAGGCGCACAAGGGTCTTGCGCGCCGCCTCGCTGCGCGGCACCGCCGTCAGCTCGACCTGGACCATGCCGTCCGGTGTTATGGTGCTCTTCATTCAGCCGTCTCCAGCCACGGACTCCAAAGTGAGGTAGCATACCCGGGCTGCGCCCGGGGGACAAGGTTCCCCGGGCCCGCTCCCCGCGCCGACGGAGCCCGCCCTTGTTCGCCCAACTCGAAATGTTCGGCCAGAACATCGCCCTGCTCGGCGGCCTGCTCTGCTGTTGCGGCGCCTGCCTGGTGCTGTTCGTTGCGGCGTGGACGGGCCTGAACATCGCGATCTGGAAGCAGCGCCAGGCGGCTTATGAGCGGCTGCGGCGCCGGCCGCAGTTCGACATCGACGGCTCCGTCCTCCCGCCTCTGGTCCGCGGCGCCTGCAACGGCTGCGGGCACATCTTCGGCCAGGTCTGCGAACTGCCCGACGGCCGCCGATTCTGTGCGCACTGCTACCGCAAGCTGAAGGCGGGTGAGCTGCCCACCGAAGGCGCGCCGGCGGACGCCGGCACCGCGGTGGATGAGCCTCCGGACGGCATTGAGCCCCCCGCCGGCCTTGCGCCGCCGGACGGCCATGAGCCTCCGGACGGCCATGAGCCTACGGATGAGCGGCCCGGCGTACCGTGACGCGTGACACCAGCGATACGAGCCGCGAGCGCCAGCGAGTGTTCGGCGGTAAACGAACTGCGCGATCGAGCGACACGAGTTGGAAGTTCATGCGCAATGTTGGCGGCGCGCCGATAGAGACGTCACACCACTCGCTGGCGCTCGCGGCTCGTTACGGCGCCCGGCGCTCGTCGCACGGCGCCCCGTGGCTCGCAGCCGCTGGCGGCTCACAGCGTCTCGCGGTTTGGATGCTCCACGCGGCTCGTAATTCTCCCTTGACAAACGGTCTGACATGTTCTATTTTTGTTTGGTATGGTGCTCGACGGGCAAAAGGCAGGCTCGCGCGTGCTGTGCCTGCACATGCCGCACCTGGCGACCGACCTGGCGCGACGGGCGCATCGCGACGGTCCAGGGTTGTCTCCGTCCGACGATTTTTCGGGGCCGGGTCTGCCGACGCTGAACCCGCCGCCGGTCGCGCCGGATTTGCCGCCGGTCGGGCCGGGTTCGCCGATGGTTGCACCGCAGGCGCGGGCTTTGACGCCGCGTCCCCTTGTGCTGACGCCGCGTCCCCTTGTGCTGACGCAGCGGCGGGGCGGCGCGCTGCACGTGGCGCGGGTGTGTCCTGCGGCGGAGGCGGTCGGGTTGCGACCGGGGATCACGCTGGCAGAGGCTCAGGCTCACGTGCCCGGCCTGATGGCGCTTCCGTACGAGCCGCACGCCGACCAGGCCTGCCTTGGGCGGCTGGCGCGGTGGGCGGAGCGCTTCAGCCCAACGGTTGAGGCGGTCGCGCCGGATACGCTGCTGCTGGAGGTCGGTGGGTGTGCCCGGCTTTTTCGCGGAGAGGAGAACCTCGCCAGGCAGGCCGTCGCCGGGCTTCGGCGACAGGGTTTTTATGCCGTCGGGGCGATCGCCGACACGATCGGCGCGGCCTGCGCGCTCGCCACCATGAGCGAACAGGAGGTTCTGGTGGCTCCGGAGGGGCAGGCGAGCGCGTTCCTGGCCGGGTTGCCGCCGGCGTCGCTGCGCATCGACGCAACGGTCGCCGAGCAGCTCGACGCGTTAGGCGTGCGGACGATCGGAGACCTGCTGATGCTGCCGCGCAGCGTGCTGCCGGTGCGCTTCGGTCCGCAGCTCGTGCTGCGCTTGGCGCAGGCGCTGGGCGAGCTGCCGGAAAGGGTCCTGCCGGACCGTCGCGCGGGGCCGGCTTGCGTGCGGCGCGCGCTGGATGGCGAGGTGAGCGGCCTGGCGGAGTTGCAGCAGGTCGCGCGCGAGGCGCTGCACGAGCTGTGCGAGCGGGTTTTCCCGCGCGGCGAGGCCCTGCGCCGGGTGGATTGCACGCTGCTCTACGAGCGGGCACCGCCGGCGTCGTTCTCGCTGCGGCTCGCGCGAGCCGGCCGTTCGCAAAGGCACCTTCAGGAATTGCTTGCCCGCCGGCTGGAGACGCGGCGCTGCGCCGCCGGCGTCGTCGGGCTGACACTGACGGCAACCGAGACGGCGCGTTGGACTGGCACGCAGGGTGATCTCTTCCAGCCGGCGGTTGATCGGCGACAGGAGGCGCTCGGCGAATTGGTAGACCGCCTGGCCGCACGGCTCGGCTACGCCGCCATCCTGCGACCCCGGTTGGTCGACGACCACCAGCCGGAGCTGGCTTTTCGCAATGTCTGCGTCGCCGAGGCCGGCCTGGCCGGCCTGGGGGCACCACCGAATCGCAGCGTCGCCGCGCGCGACGCCCCGGGCGAACCGGGGGCCATTGGGCCGGGCGGGGCGGCGCTCGGGCGGATGAGGCGGCCGGCGCGGCTGTTGTCGTCGCCGCGGCTGATTCCGGCGATCACGACGGCGCGTGGAGGCGCGCCGGAGTGGTTCGAGTTGGAGGGCCGGGGGCGCGTGGTTCGGCGTGCCTGGGGGCCGGAGCGCATCGAGACCGGCTGGTGGCGCGGCGCGGACGTCCGGCGGGATTATTTTCGCGTTGAGACCGAGGACGGCGCCCAGGCGTGGATATTTCACGACGCGAGCCGGCGGCAGTGGTTCGTGCACGGCTGGTTCGAGTGATGGGGCCGCTGATGGCCGGGCTGGGGACAGCCCGGCTCCGGCGCCGTGCTGCTGTTTCTCCGGCGTCGGTCTCGGGTTGCTACGAGCCCGTGGCCTGGCGCGTCGCCGAGTCGCGGTACCAGGCGAGCGAGCGCGCCAGCCCCTCGGCGAACATGACGCCGGGGCGATAGCCGATGGTCCGCTGGGCCGCGTCGAGGGCGGCGAGGCTGTGGCGCACGTCGCCGGGCCGCACCGGCTCGTAGACCGGCGTCAGGCGACTGCCGAGGTGCTGGTTGATCAGCGCGACGATGGCGTTCAGCGTGATGCGCTCGCCGCAGGCGATGTTGACGACCTCGCCCGACAGGCGCGGCGCGCGCATCGCCAGCACGTTGGCCTCGACCGCGTTGTCGACGTAGCAGAAATCGCGCGACTGCTCGCCGTCGCCGTAGATCACCGGCCGCTCGCCGCGGATCATGCGGCTGACGAAGGCGGGGATCGCCGCGGCGTAGGCGCTCCTCGGGTCCTGGCGCGGGCCGAAGATGTTGAAGTAGCGCAGCGAGATTGTCTCCAGCCCGTACACGTGCGAAAAGCACGAGCAGTAGTACTCCGCCGCCAGCTTGCTGACCGCGTACGGGCTCAGCGGCTGCGGGGGCATGCTCTCGACCTTGGGCAGCGTCGGCGTGTCGCCGTAGGCGGCGCTGCTGGCGGAATAGACGAAGCGGCGGACCCCGGCCTCGCGGGCGGCGACGAGCAGGATGAGCGTCCCGGTGACGTTGGCGTGGTTGGCCTCGACGGGAAACTCGACGCTGCGCGGCACGCTGGCGCGGGCCGCCAGGTGAAAGACGGTATCAGCGCCGCTGGCGCAGCGCGCCGCGGCGTGCTCATCGCCGATGTCGCCCTCGACCAGCTCGATGTCGCCGGCGACTTCGGCGAGGTTCGCAGCGTGGCCGGTGCTGAAATTGTCGAGAACGCGGACGGCGTGCCCTTCGGCCAGCAGCCGCCGCACGAGGTGCGAACCGATGAAGCCGGCGCCGCCGGTGACAAGGCAGAGGCTCATGCCGCGTGACTCCCAAGCGAGAAGAAGCGTACCGCATTCTGCGTGGTGCGGGCGGCCAGCGTCTCGGGCGGCTCGCCGCGGAGCGCCGCGAGGAAGCGAGCCGTGTGGGCGACGAAGGCCGGCTCGCACGGGCGGACCTTTCGCAGCGGCTCGGGCGAAAGATACGGCGCGTCGGTCTCGATCATGATGCGGTCGGCCGGCGCCATCCGCGCCGACGCCTGCACCTCCGCCGCGTTCCTGAACGTCAGTACGCCGGTGAAGGAGAGCCAGTTCCCGGCGTCGAGAATGCGCCGGGCCACGTCGGGGCCCTTCGAGAAGCAATGAAAGACGACCCGGCCGGCGAGCGCCGGGTGCTCATCCAGAATGTCGCAGACGCGCAGCTCCGCCTCGCGGGCATGGATGATGACGGGCCGGCCGGTTTCGACGGCGAGCGCGAGCTGGAACCGGAAGACGTGCTCCTGGCGCTGGCGCGGCGCGAAGTCGTAGTGGAAATCGAGCCCGGTCTCTCCCACGGCCGCCAGGCGCTCCTCGAGCGTTCCGAGCCGCCACCGGCCGCGGTGCAGGTCGGCGAGGGCCTGGAGGTCCTCGTCACCGACCTTGGCGGCCTCGTGCGGGTGAACGCCGGCGGCGAAGCTGATCTGCGGATGGGCCCGCGCGATGTCAACGGCGAGGCGGGCATCCTGAGGAGAGGTGGCGACGGTGATGAGGCGCGCGACGCCGGCCTGCTGCGCGCGGGCCAGCACGTCGCCGAGTTGGCGGTGAAGCTCGGGATAGGACAGGTGGCAGTGCGTGTCGATCAGCATGCGTCGTGTCGTGTTCGCCTTCGTGGAGCCGGAGCCGCCCGCGTTTCCTGCGGCGTCGGCGCGGCGGGCTACTCCACGTTCTGCACCTGCTCCTTGATGCGGTCGACGGCGGTCTTGATCTCGATGGTGTGGCGGGCGATCTGGCTGTCGCCGGCCTTGGAGCCGATGGTGTTGGCCTCGCGCAGCAGCTCCTGGGCGATGAATTCGAGCTTGCGGCCGGCGGGCTCGCGGCTCTGCATCGCGGAGGTGAACTGCGCCAGGTGCGAGTCGAGGCGGCTCAGCTCCTCGCTGATGTCGCTGCGCTCGGCGTAGATGGCGACTTCCTTGAGCAGGTCCTGCTCGGCCAGGGCCGCTCCGTCGGCCAGCAACTGCCGGATGCGGGCGGTGAGCCGCTGGCGGTACTCCTCGACGACGCGCGGGGCGAGCTCGCGGATCGCCAGCGCCTGGACGCGGATTTCGTCGCAGCGCGCCGCGAGATCCGCGGCCAGCGCCCGGCCCTCGACCGAGCGCATGGCGACCAGCCGGTCCAGCGCCTGGTTGGCCAGGCGGGTGACGATGGCGGCGTTCTGCTCGCGCTGGTCCTCGGTGAGCTCGTGCGGCTGGCAGACGCCCGGCAGCATCGCCAGCGTCGCCAGATCAATGCTGACCTGGGCTTCGGCGGCGACGGCGGCCCGCAACTGCGACAGGTACTGCTGGATTGCGGCGACGTTGACTTCCTGGGCGGCGGCGGCGCTCAGGTCGCGGACGTAGACGCGCAGCGTCAGGCTCCCGCGCGTCACGCGCTTGCGCAGGAGCTGCTCGAGCTCCATCTCCATGAAGGCGAAGTCGTCCGGCAGGCGGATCGAAGCCTTGAAGTAGCGGTTGTTGACGCTGCGCGCCTCGACGTGATAGGCGTGCCCGTCTTCCTCTAGCTGCGCCTCGCCGAAGCCGGTCATCGACTGGATCATCGGTGTCTCGCGCTGCCCTGATCGCCCCTACGGGCGGCCGGGAGGATCCCCGCCGGTTTCGTCACCGGCGCCGGACGCTCCGCCTTCGCCGGTTGCCGGGGGGGTCGGCGACTCGGCGGGGGGCGGCGGTGCAGGCAGTTCCTGAGCCGGGCGTGGCTGCGCGGGCGGCTGGGCAGGCGGCGTCTGTGCCCCGCCGACCGGCGCCGATGGGGGAGGTGCGGCGGGGGTGAGTCCGGCCTTGGGCGGCATGAAGGCGAAGTTGCAGACGATCGTGTAGAGCATGAAGACACCGGCGATCACGACCGTCGCCCAGGTGAGGAAGTCGCCGGTCTTGGCGCCGAAGGCCGTGCTGCCCCCCGCGCCGCCGAACGCCCCCGCCAACCCGACACCCTTGCCGCGCTGGAGGAGAATGATGCCCATGAGAATCACCGCCAGGAAGGCAAAGAGCGTGGCCAGGATCGGATGCCACCAGGCTGCTGCAATCAACACGTCGAGTTCTCCGCCAAGAGCCGCCCAGAACCGCTGTCCGCCAACGGGACACGGCCATAGCCCGTCAAGGATAACCGGGTCAGCCCTTCGCGGCCAGCGCCGCGCTGACGATCCCCAGGTATGAATCCGCCTTCAGGCTGGCCCCGCCGATCAGGCCCCCGTCTACGTCGGCCTGCGCCATCAACTCCCGGGCGTTCTCAGGCTTCACGCTGCCCCCGTAAAGAATGCGCACGGCCTGCGCCGCGGCCGCCGCCCAATGGTCCGCGAGCAACCGGCGAAGGTGTGCGTGAGCCTCCTGAGCCTGCGCGGGGGTCGCGTTGCGTCCGGTGCCGATCGCCCAGACCGGCTCGTACGCCACGACGAGTCTTTCGGCCGCGTCCGCCGAGACACCGACGAGGCCCGCGGTGAGCTGGAAGGTGAGCACGTCGAGCGTCTGGCGGGCGTCACGCTGCGCCAGGGTCTCGCCGACGCAGAGGATCGGCGTGAGGTGGGCGGCGAGGGCGGCCCTGACCTTGCGGTTGATCATCCAGTCGTCTTCGAGATGGCCGATCGTGTGCCGGCGTTCGCTGTGCCCGAGGATCACAAAAGTGGCGCCGGTCTCGGCGATCATCGCCGGGCTGACTTCGCCGGTGTACGCGCCCGAGGACTCGAAGAACATGTCCTGGGCCCCGAGGCGCACCCGGGAGCCGCGGAGCACATCGGCGACGGGGAACAGGTGGACGAACGTGGGGCAGAGGGCCACGTCGACGGCGCCAGGCGGCAGGCCGTCCGCGACAGCTCGCGCGAGTTCGCGGCCCTTGGCGGCGGATAGGTTCATTTTCCAGTTTCCGACGACGAGCGGGCGACGAGGCATTGGTTCACTCCCTGGTGGCGGGCCGCGGCGGGCGTTGAGCCCGCCGTCGCGGCCGGAAGCATATCCCTGTCACGGTGAGCCACACAGCCATGTCAATAACGGACGCAGGCCATTTTGGCACGAAGGGAGAGAGGGGGAATCGGCGGATTTTCTTTGGGGAAGGGGTAAGGCTCGCAGATCGAGACGGCCGAAACAGTATCGGGCTTGCGCTCATGCAATCGTGGCGGGCCTCGGAATAGCAGACGTTCCCAAAGGGCCCCGGAAGCGCGCACGGACAAGGGCTTTACAAACGCGTCGGTCGGGGTAGGATTTCATACCTGTGCCGGGCGCGGTCGGCCCTTCGCTCACACCAGCCGACTGGGCACAGATCAGGGAATGGTCAGACAGCGCGGAAGGACGCCGCCACGACCTGCAACGGAGACGCGAAGTGATGGAGACATCGCGCGCCTATGGAGCGCTCTTGTTGTTTGTGCTCGTCGGTCTGATAAGTGCTGCCGACCGGACCGACCCCTCCACCACCCCCGAAGCCGAGGCGCGCATCAGCACGCCACCCCCCGCTCCGAAATCGCAGCCCACGCCGGCCGGCGACGATGCAGGCGCCGGCGTCTCACGGAACGGTGCCGCGCCGTCCGCGTCCGCGAGGAATGATAGCGGCTCTAGCAACCCGGGCCCGGCTGGCAGCGAGCGGCGCGTCTTTCGCGTCACCGCTTATTGCGATATCGGCATCACCGCGTCGGGCGTGCCATCGGGCGCCGGGCAGTGCGCCGCGCCCGCGGACATCCCCTTCGGCAGCCGCATCTACGTGCCCGAGCTCGACGCGACCTTCGTCGTCACGGACCGCACGCACAAGCGATTCCGCCACAACACGGTCGATCTCTTCATTCCGAGCAAGTCGCGCTGCCTCGAGTTCGGCCGGCATTATCTGGAGTGCGTGATTCTCCCGCCCGAGCAGGACTATCGCTACGCCAGCCCCAAGCTCGTGCAGATCGTGGACCAGGCGCGTCGCAGCGCGCGGTTGCCCGGCTCCTGAGGAACGCGGCCCTGGCGCGCCGGCGGCTGTATCCCTCCGGACGAAAGCCTTATCCTGACGGCGCTGTGCATCGGAGCCGTCACATGACGCACTGCCTGATCGCCGGAATCTGTCTGGTGCTCCTCGCGCCGCTCGCCTTCGCGGGCGGGGGCGATCGCATCACGGGCCGCGCGTTCGCGACCCGCTCGGAGGTCATCGCCCGCAACGGCGCCGCCGCCACCAGCCACCCGCTGGCCACGCAGGCGGCGGTCGATGTGCTGAAGGCCGGGGGCAGCGCGGTGGACGCGGCCATCGCCGCCAACGCCTGCCTGGCGCTGATGGAGCCGACAGGCTGCGGGCTGGGCGGTGACCTGTTCGCAATCGTCTGGGATCCGAAGACAAAGAAGCTCTACGGCCTGAACGCCAGCGGACGCTCGCCGCTGGGCCTCTCGCGCGAGGAGCTGACGCGCCTGGTCGGCGGCGCCGACAAGCAGATACCCAGCCACGGCCCGCTGCCGATCAGCGTGCCGGGCTGCGTCGATGGCTGGTTCGAGCTGCACCGCAGGTTCGGCCGGCTGCCGATGGCGCAGGTGCTGGCGCCGGCGATCCGCTATGCGCGCGAAGGCTTCCCGGTCACGCAGCTCATCGCGTACTACTGGCAGCGCAGCGAGCCGCTCAAGCGCTACCCCGGCTTCGCCGACACGTTCCTGCCCGGCGGCCGCGCCCCGCGCGAGGGGGAGATATTCCGCAACCCCGGTCTGGCCGACACGCTCGAAAAGCTCGCCGCCGAAGGACGCGACGCGTTCTACGCGGGCGAGATCGCCCGGCGGATGGACGCGTTCTGCCGCGAGAACGGGTGCTTCCTGCGGATGGAGGACTTCGAGCAGCACACGTCCACGTGGCTGGAGCCCGTCAGCACGAGCTATCGCGGCTACGACGTATGGGAGCTGCCGCCGAACGGCCAGGGCATCGCGGCGCTCCAGATTCTCAGCATCCTGGAGGGCTTCGACGTTCGCGCCATGGGGCTGAACGGCCCGGCGTACCTGCACACGGTGATCGAGGCGAAGAAGCTGGCGTTCGAGGACCGGGCGCGCTACTACGCCGATCCCGACTTCGCGCAGATCCCCATCGAGCGGCTGCTCTCGAAGGAGTACGCGGCCGAGCGACGCAAGCTGATTGACCCGCGGCGCGCGGCCCGGCGGTATCCGGCGGGCGACATCGGCCTTGGCGAGGCGGACGCCCGCCTGCGCGACGGCGACACGATCTACCTGGCGACCGCCGACGCCGAGCGCATGATGGTCTCGCTCATCAACAGCAACTACCGCGGGTTCGGCTCGGGGCTCTGCCCGCCGGGACTGGGCTTTGGCTTCCAGGATCGCGGCGAGATGTTCAGCCTCAAGGAAGGGCACCCGAACGTCTACGAGCCGGGCAAGCGGCCGTTTCACACCATCATTCCCGCTTTTCTGACGAAGGACGGCGAGCCGCTGATGGCCTTTGGCGTCATGGGCGGCGACATGCAGCCGCAGGGCCACGTGCAGATCGTCTGTAACCTCGTCGATTTCGGCCTGAACGTGCAGGAGGCCGGCGACGCCGCCCGCTGGTACCACACCGGGTCGTCGGAGCCGACGGGGCCGGTCATGCGCGACGGCGGGACGGTCAGCCTGGAATCCGGGATCGACGCCGAGACCGTGCGTGAGCTGGCCAGCCTGGGCCACCGCATCCAGCACGCGATCGGGCCGTACGGCGGCTACCAGGCGATCTGGTACGACGCGGCGAATGACGTTTACCGTGCCGCGAGCGAAAGCCGTAAGGACGGGCAGGCGGCGGGGTACTGAGGGCGGCTTGCCGTCCGCGCGGCGGCGCGGTAGATTCCTGGGCTCGGAATACGTCCCGAAGGCGATGACTCGCCTGGGCGGGGGCCGCAGGGAGTGAACGCCATGTACGCGATCATTGAGGACGGCGGCAAGCAGTACAAGGTAAGCGAGGGTGACACCCTGCTGGTGGAGGCCAGGGAGCTTCCGGAAGGCCAGTCCGAGATCACGTTTGACAAGGTTCTGATGGTCGGCGAGGGGGCGGGCTCGCGCATCGGGCAACCGTACCTCGCCGGCGCCGCGGTGACGGCCCGCGTGCTGGAACAGATTCGCGGCCCCAAGCTGGTTGGGCTCAAGTACAACCGCCGCAAGGGCTACCGTCGCAAGTGGGGCCATCGCCAGCCGTACATCAAGGTCGAGGTCAGCACCATCCGGAGTTAGTGTTTCAGGCTTGGTTGGCGCCTGGCGCTCAGTGCATGTCTTCGCGGGCCCGGAATCGTAATGGGCTGGTCGTGCGCCCGGCGGATGGATTAGGCTAGCGTCGTAGAATGCACATCGAGGACGCGGCGGAGTGGCCCGGGCCTTGGGCCGCCTGGTCGCGGACGAGGAGCCGCCATGCCGACGACGCTGACGCAACTGCCGGACTCGATTCTGCCGCTGCTGGAGACGATGCGCGAGCTGGACGCCAGCGACCTGCATCTGAAAACGGGCGTCCCGCCTGTGTACCGCGTCGCCGGCGCCCTGCGGCGGACCAGTCTGCCGGTGATCGAGGTCAACTCGCGCTACATCGAGAAGCTGATGGAGCCGATCATGCCGCAGCGGCGGATCGAGGAGTTCCACCGGCGCGGGGGGCTGGACTTCGCGTACAACCTGCCGAACGGCGACCGTTTCCGCATCAACGTGATGCAGAGCTGCGACCAGCTTCACGCGGCGATCCGGCGTGTGCGGGGGCGCATCCCGAACTTCGAGGAGCTGCACCTGCCGGCGGTCTACCGCAAGCTCTCGGAGGAGGCGGGGGAGGGGCTGATCATCGTGTGCGGGGTGACCGGGTGCGGGAAGAGCACGACGATGGCGGCGATGATCGACCACATCAACGAGACGCAGTCGGTGAACATCATCAGCATCGAGGACCCGATCGAGTACGCCTTTCGTCCGAAGAAGTCGATCGTCAGCCAGCGCGAGATCGGGCTCGACCTCGAGACCTTCGCCGACGGGCTGCGCTCCGCCGTGCGGCAGGACCCGGACGTGATCTTCGTTGGCGAGATGCGCGACCGCGAGACGATGCTCGCGTCGCTCCAGGCGGCCGAGACGGGGCACCTGGTCTTCTGCACGCTGCACACGGCGGACACGATGCAGTCGCTGACGCGCATCCTGGAGTTCTTCCCGCAGGACCAGCACACGTTCATCCGCAGTTCGCTGGCCAACAGCCTGAAGGCGGTCCTGGCCCAGCGCCTGCTGCCGGCGATCGACCCGAAGATCTCGCGCGTGCCGGCGGTGGAAGTGCTGCTGGGTGACCCGATCGTCAAGGAGAAGATCCGCGAGGCGGAGGACACCGACCTGCCGGAGATCATCGCCGGCAACCTCGAGGCCGGCATGGTGAACTTCACGACCTCGCTGGGGCGGCTGGTCGAGGAGGGGATGGTCTACACCGACGTGGCCATGGAGTACGCGCCGAACCGCGAGCAGCTCACCGGCATGCTGCACGGCATCAAGACCAGCGCCCAGTCGATGGTGCACCGCGTGAAGCACCGTCCGGCGGGATGACGGACTCGGCCGTTCCGTGCCCGTCGTGCTGAGCGCGTTCAGGCACGTGCCGTCGAGCCGGGGAAAGTCCGGGCTCGCTCGAAAGCGCCCGGTCGCCGGGCGGCGTCAGATTGAGGCCGGCGGCGGGGTGCGGCCGCGGGCGAGGTCATCCGCGAGTGTCGCCAGCAGGCCGCACCAGCGTTGACACAGCGGAGCGAGCTCGTATTCGAGCAGGTCCGCCAGCAGGATCATGTCGCCGGTGGTCAGCGCCTGCCGCAGTTCGCGCAGCTTCTCGGCGAGGTCCGACAGGTGCTCGCGCAGCGAACGGCCCTCGATCGAGCGTTGCGTCAGGTCGCTGCGCAGCACCTCGCAGCACTGCTGGATCGTGCCCTGCGCGGCCTGCCACGTCGCCAGGAACGGCGCGAAGCGCCGCAGGGCCTCGTCGGTCTGTCCGGTGTTGATCGCGGCCGCGACCTCGGCCTGCTCCTGGGCGACGCGCTCCAACCGGGACGCCATCTCGCGCAGCGCCGCGCCGGCCAGCTCCGCCCGGTCGGACGTGCACAGGTCCACTTGGGCGGTTTCCGACAGCGGTTCAAGCAGCGCCTGCTCCAGGGCTGTCGAGACCAGGTTCTCACCGTCGCGCGCCACGGCGACGATCAGCCGCTCCGGCGCCAGCCCGGCGGCCGCCGCGTCCACCAGCGCCTTGAGCGTCACCTGCGGGGCGAGGTCGAGCGCCAGCCGGTCGCCGTCCATCGTGACAATCATGCCGTGACTCCCGGAGTTCATCGCAAGGATCGGCCGCTTCTGGGGGCGGGCTGGCCTGATCCCGGCGCGTGGCGCACATTCGGCCCGTCGCGCCCGCCGCTGGCGCCGCCGGCGCGGTATAAGCTGGGTGTGCGGCCCGCCCGGCCGGCGGTGCGCAGCGGCGTGACGAGGGGCGGCGATGGATGGCTGGCGCGGCAAGCGGGTCACGGTCATGGGGCTGGGGCGGTTCGGCGGCGGCGTGGGCGTCACGCGCTGGCTGGCACGGCAGGGGGCCCGCGTGCTCGTCACCGACCAGGCGCCGGCGGAGGCGCTGCGGTCGTCGCTGGCGGCCATCGGCGGCCTGGACGTCGCCCTGCGGCTCGGCGAGCACGACGAACGCGATTTTCGCGACACGGACGCCGTCGTTGTGAATCCGGCCATTCCGGACCGCTCGCCGTTCGTGCAAGCCGCGCTGGCCGCGGGCGTGCCGATCACCACCGAGATCAACCTGTTCGTCGAGCGCTGCCCGGCGCGCTGCGTGGGCGTGACCGGCTCCGTCGGTAAGAGCACCGTCACCGCCATGATCGGCGCGGCGCTCGAGGCGTTGCCCGGCGGCCGCACGTGGGTCGGCGGAAACCTCGGCGACTCGCTGCTGCCGTCACTCGAGTCGATCCGCGCGAGTGACGTCGTCGTCCTGGAGCTGTCGAGCTTCCAGCTTCACCGCACACCGCTCGTGCGCTGGAGCCCGCACATCGCCGTCATCACCAACGTCACGCCCAACCATCTCGACTGGCACGGCACGTTCGCCGCGTACGTCGCCGACAAGCTCAACATCGTCCGCTTCCAGGAGCCGGGCCGCGACTGGGCCGTCGTGCACGATTCGCCCGACCTGCGGCGGCGCTTCGACGAGCTGTTCGGCGACAACGCGGGCCTGTATCGCTATCGGCTCGACGGCGAGACGCCCGTCGCCGCGGCCCAGACGACCAGCGCGGTCGAGCACGACGACGTGCGGCTGCGCTGGGAGGGGCTGGCGCTGGCGGTTCCCGGCCGGCACAATCGCGAGAACGCCGCGGCTGCCTTGGCTGTGGCGCATCTGCTGGGGGTCGAGCGCGAGGCGGCGCTGGCGGCGCTGGCGCGCTTCGAGGGATTGCCGCACCGGCTGAAGCGCGTCGGGGAGCGTGGCGGCGTGACGTACGTGGACGACTCGAAATCGACGACGCCGGAGGCCGCGCTGACGGCGATCGACGCGATCGGGGGGCCGCTGCTGCTGATTCTCGGCGGGTATGACAAGGGCAGCGACCTGACGGCGCTGGCGCGGCGCGCCGCGCAGCGCGCCCGCCTCAGCGCCTGCATCGGAAAGACCGGGCCGGCGCTAGCCGACGCGATTGCCGCCGCCGGCGGCGCCGCGCAGCGCTGCGAGACGCTGGGCGACGCGGTCGCGGCGTGTCGCGTCGCGGCAAGGCCGGGCGACACGGTGCTGCTGTCGCCGGGGTGCGCCTCGTGGGACATGTTCGAGGACTACCGGGCGCGCGGCACGCAGTTCGCGCGGCTGGCGCTGGAGGGGCGGGGGACGCCGTGAACAAGGTGCTCATCACCCGCAGGCTTCCGGCGCCGGTCGACTCGCTGCTGGCGCAGGCCGGGTGCGCCGTCGACCTCATCGACTCCGAAGCCGCGCCGGAGCGGGCCGAGCTCCTCCGCAGGCTGAGCGGCTGTGCCGCGGTGCTGGCGACCGCGACCGAGCGCATCGACGGGGAGGCGCTCGAAGCGGCCGGCACGGGGCTGCGCGTCGTGGCGAACTGTGCCGTGGGTTACGACAACATCGACGTGCTGCTGTGCCGGCGGCGCGGGGTAGTGGTGACGAACACGCCGGACGTGCTCACCGAGGCGACCGCGGATCTGGCGTGGGCGTTGATCCTGGCGACGGCGCGGCGCGTGGTCGAGGGCGACCGCTGGGTGCGAAGCGGCGCGTGGCCCGGCTGGGCGCCGAGTCAGCTCCTCGGCGTCGAGCTGTGCGGCGCGACGCTCGGCATCGTCGGCGCCGGGCGGATCGGCACGGCGGTGGCGCGGCGGTCGGCCGGCTTCGGCATGGCGGTGCGCTATGCGCATCCGCGGGCCGCGCCGGAGCTGGAGCGAGCGCTCGGCGCGCAGCGGCTCAGCCTCGATGAGCTTCTGCGCGCCAGCGACATCGTCTCGCTGCACGTGCCGTTTCGCGAGGAGAACCGCCGCATGATCGGGGCGCGTGAGCTGGGGCTGATGCGACCGGGGGCGTTGCTGATCAACACGGCGCGCGGGGCGCTGGTCGACGAAGCCGCGCTGGTGCAGGCGCTGCGGAGCGGGCGCATCCGCGCCGGCCTCGACGTCTATGAGGCCGAGCCGCGCCTGGCGCCGGGGCTCGCGGAGCTGCCGAACACGGTGCTGCTGCCGCACCTGGGCAGCGCGACGCTCGTGACGCGCACGCGCATGGCCCGCATGGCGGCCGAGAATATCATCGCCGTGCTCGCGGGCCGGCCACCGCTGAACCCGGTTGGGTGATCGCTCTGATCGGTGGGCGGCGGCGCGACAGCTCGGTTCGATGATCGTGGGTATTCCGTCTCAACCGCTTCCTCGCGGGCGCGGCTCTGAACGGCTCGGCTCTGAACGGCTCGGCGCGGCTCGGCTCGGCGCGGCTCGGACTCAGGAGCTCAGCTCACGGCAGAGCGCCGCCCGGGCGGATGGCGGGGGGGTGTACAGGGTCCGCGCGAACGCGACCAGGTGGTTCATCGTGTCGCAGTGGGCTGAGAAGTGCATGTATGAGCGGATCTCCGCGGTCAGCCAGCGTCCACCGACCACGAGGGCGGCGGCGTTCTCATGGGCCACGTCGTAGAGCTGCCGGTAGCGCTCCAGGAACGGCTCGGGTTCAAAGGCCGCCGACACGCTCAGCCAGACCAGGCGCGGCCTGACGGTGCGCACCGCCTCACACAGGCTGGCGACGGGCAGGCCAGCGCCGTACGACGCGGCCCGCCAGCCGGCCTGCTTGAGCACGAGCTCGGCCATCGTGGTCGGCAGCACGTAGGGATCGCCCTCGAGCGAGCCGCCGAAAGCACGCGGCGCATCGTCCTCGAAGCACGGCAGCATCGGATACAGCCGGTGGAGCGTGCGCTGGCAGATTTCCACGCCGCGGCGCTCCTGGTACACCTCGAGCGCGCCGTGCTGCCACTGCTCGCCCATGGCCCGGAACGCCGGCGCGATCACCTTGTCGCAGATGTCCGCGATCGAGTGCCGAGAGAGATACAGGTCGAAGATCACGCGTTGAAACTGCTCGTCGTCGCAGGCAACCAGCGCATCGCCAAGCTGGCTCAGCGCCCGGCAGCAGACCATGCGGCCGTTGCCCGTCGCCGGCGGCAGGCCGAGGATCTCCGGCCGCACGAGTTGACGGCCGGACTCGCGCAGGAACTGCACCACGGCGCTGAGCGGAACGCGGCGGTGTCCGCCGCCCGTGCGCACGGAAGCGATAATCCCACGGTTGCACCAGCGCTTGAGCGATGCTTCACTGACGCCGATGGCCCGGGCGACCTGCTTGGGCGTCAGTTGTTCCAGATAACTGGGCATACGCGCTCAAATGAAGCATCGGAAAAGGCGACGTACCGATTCTATGCCGGTTCAGCCCGCGGGCAACCCGCGCGGCGACGAGCCGCGGGGGCGCTCTACGAGCCGGGAGTGCCAGCGCGTGCGTCACGGGCATGGCGCCGGCGCGTGGACGTCGTTCGCCGTCCGGGAACCCGTCTCAGCACTCAGCGGCGCGCCGACACCTGCGCCGTCAGGTGCCCCAGCATCTCGTCCGCCCGTCGCAGGCAGATCAGCGCTTCGTCCTCGACGCCGTCGGCGGCCGCGGACCAGGCGCGGTTGAGCTGCCGCTCGGCCGCGGCAAAGGCGTCCATGATCTGCGCATAGCCGCCGAGCGTGAAACGAGCCACGAGCAACTCGCGGCCCGCGGCGACCGCCGCGACGTCGACGCGCTGCGCGTGGCCGATGCGATCGAGGACGCGCGCGAGGCGTGCCTCCGGCGCGGTGGCGCTCCACTCGGCGAGCAGGCGCGCGACGGTGTCGCGGATCGAGCCCAGCGCGGCCTCGGGGCCCTCGGACGCGGCGCGGTCGGCGGCGGCCGCGGCCGTCTGGCGGCGCGTCTCGCGCCTGATGATGAGCGCGCCCGCGAGCAGCCCGCCGCAGGCGAGCACGAACCACCAGCGGGCCGGCCAGCGTGACCAGGCGAACTCCTTGACGCGGACGTAGCCCGCGCCGCTCTCGCGGAGCCGGGCCAGCAACTCGGGCGTGAGCTCGTCGCCCGCGGAGGCGATCGGCTGCAAGCCGCCGCGCGCGTTCATGAGGGGCGTTCCGTCGGCGTTTCGCTGCACGCCGGCGACGGAGTTGAGGTGCAGCCCGGCCAGCCGCGCATCGCCGATTTCGAGGCTGGGCGTGTAGGCGGTGACCACCGCGACGACGCCGAGCGCCAGGCTGGCCCAGACGAGCAGGGTTGCGAGTGTTTTCATGAGTCAGCCTCGAATCAGGACAATGGCGTTGATGACCAGCGCGAGCATCGCCTCGCCGACGATCAGCCCGGCGCACAGCGGCACGCCCCACTCCTCGGCCCAGGCGCGGCCCTTGATCTTTCCGATCGCCATGTTGGCCAGGCAGCCGAGGCCGTAAGTGAAGATGTAGATGACCGGCAGATAGATCGACAGACCGACCAGCACGCCCAGCCCCGGAAAGCTTCCGAGCCCGAGCAGGATGCCGAGCAGTCCGCCGAGGCCGTACAGGGCGTAGGGCAGTTCGCCGCCCTGCACGCCGCGGATCACGACTTGGAGGGCCTGGGCCTGCGGCGCGACGGTGTCGGTGCCGGGACCGATGGGTATGCCGGTGGCCTTGGTGTTGACGGCGGCGATGAGGACGAGCGTGGACATGGTGATGATCGGGCCGAAGGGGACGGTGATGAGCTCGGCGACCTGCTGTCGGCGCGGCTGGGCGCCGACAATGTAGCCGGTCTTGAGGTCGCCCATCATGTCGGAGGCGAGGGTGATCGCGCAGCACAGCGCGGCGCCGATCATGACCGCGGCCAGCACGTCCGTGCTGCCGATGAGCACCATCACCAGCACGACCGTCAGCAGCGCCAACCCGGAGATCGGGTTCCAGTCGGTCATGCCGGCGCACTGCGAGATGATGATGCCCGCGAACCACGTCCAGGCCACGGCCACCAGCACGACGACGCCTTTGGCGATCGCCGGGCTCAGGCCCGCGAGCCAGCCGTCCTTGCCGACGGCGCCGCCCTCGGGCCCCGCGAACTCCATCGCGACCAGCAGCAGGACGATGCCGAGCAGCGCGATGCCGAAGAGCGACTTGAAGCCCAGCTCGTCGCGCCCGCCGTGGGCTTTGCGCGCCGCGCCGCCAATGCTCTTGAGCGCTTCGCGGATCGCCGGCAGCGAGGCGATCACGCCCATCAGCGCTCCGCCGAGGAGCATGCCGATGCCGAGCGGGCGGTTAAAGGCGCCGAGCGCGTAGCCGGGCACCTCGTGGGCGCGGAGCGTGGCCGGGGTCCAGCCCATCCAGTACGCCAGCGGGTTGATGAGGAAGTACGCGAGGATTCCGCCGGCGAGGACCATCAGCCCCGCGCGCCCCGTCAGGTAACCCGCGCCGAGCGCGAACGGCGCGATCGCGAAGGCCAGTTGCATGGCGTCGGGCAGGCCGAGCAGCCGGCCGAGATCGACCGTCGTGTCCGTGAGCACCAGGTCCGGCCGCTGGTCGCCGTCGCGGTCGACCCGCCGCGTCAGGCGGCCGTCGGCCGCGGTCTCGGCCGGCATGCGCCAGTTCAGGCTCGAATAGCCGGGCAGGGGGAGCTGGACCCAGCCGAAATCGGCGCTGCGCAGGCTCGACCAGGCGCGGCGGCCCTGCGACGCCTCCCAGGCCGCGACGCAAAGCGCATCCGGCAGCGGCGTGTCCGCGTGGCTGATCGCCGGCCCGAGGTCCTCGAGCGTGCCCTCGGCCTCCTGCGCGCGCTCGCGCGCCGCCGCGACGTGCGCCCCGCGCTCCACGACGGACGGAGGCGCGGCGGCGGCGGCGATCCACTCGGCGACGAGCCGCGTGCGGGCGGCGTCGGTCGCCGGCACAACGCCGGACCTGACGGCGGCGTCTAGTTCGCCGAGGCCGGCGGGGTAGCGGATACCGGGCAGGCCTGCGGGCAGGTAAATGAGCGCGCCGAGCAACACGCCGACCAGCAGCACAACGCTCTTGGCGGCGCCGGCGCCGGGAGACTTGAGAATGGCCCCGACGGCGGTGGGGCTGGGGAAGCGCAGGCGGTCGATGTCGAGCATCTGCTTGCGGAGCGGAATGATGAAGGCCACGCCGAGCAGGCCGCCGGCGACGCAGGCCAGCGTCAGCCACCAGAAGTTCTCGTCCGAGAAACTGAGCTGATGACCAATCAGCAGCAGCACGGGGACGGTGAAGATCACGCCGGAGTTCGTCGTATTCACCGACGAGGCGATGGTTTGCCCGATGTTGACTTCGAGGATCGAGCCGCGCCGTTGCCCGCGCGCCCACGGCAGAAAGCGCGCCCCCAGCAGCGAACGCAACACGCCGAAGCCCACGACCGCCGCTATCGCGCTGCCGCCGATCGTGAAGCCGATCTTGAGCCCGGCGTAGGCGATGGCGGCGTTCATGATGCCGCCGAAGAGGATGCCGAAGGCGATGGCGCTGAACGTCACCTCGCGGTAGCGGCGCTGAAGGAGGCCGTCATTGCGGGGGGCGCCGGTGGAAGGTGCGCCGGGGACCGGCGGGCCGGCGGCCCGGGCGTCGGTCCGGGCTGGATCGGGCATGGGGCTGACCACCTTTCTCGCGCGGAGGTGCGGAGTGCACCGGGTCGGATTTCGGCCAGATCAGAATGTAGACGCAGGCCGCGCCGTGCGACAAGACGCGTGGGGGCGATTATTGCGGCGGGCGCGCCGCCGGGTCCCAGATGGGCGTCAGGAAGGTCTCAAGGTAGTAGGTGTACTGCGCGGTGCGGTAGTAGGGCGAGGCCACGTGCGGCAGGCCGGGGAAGCGGATGAGCGTCTTGAGGCTGGTGGCATTGTTGAAGATCGTCTCGATCGTGGCCGGAGGCGTGACGATGTCGTCCTCGTGCAGGTAGATCAGCACGGGGGCGCGGACGTCGCGGATGCGCTCCTCGGGAAGCAGCTCGGGGTTGATGGAGGCGAGCATCGCCTGTGTCAGGCCCGCGAGCAGGCCGGAGAAGCGTTTGATCTCCTCGCCCATCGCTACAGGGGAATCGAGTATCAGGGCATTGACCGCGTCGGGCCGCCGGGCGGCGACCGACACCGCCGGTATCGTCCCCAGCGAAATGCCGAGCACCGTCACCTGCTCGCGGCCGGTTCGCGCCCGCGCCCAGTCGACCACCTGCTCGAGATCGGGGCCCAGGGCGTTGAGCGACGGCGACCCGGTGCTCAGACCGAACCCGCGGTTATCGTACATCACGACCGACCAGCCGTTCCCCGCCAGAAGCTTGGCGATGAACAGGTAGCAGGCCACGTCTCCCGCCGCTCCCATCGACAGCACGATCGTGCCCCGCTGGAGCCGCGTCGGCAGGTACCAGGTGCGCAGCAGTTCGTAGTCCGGCGTGACGATCCACGACTCTTCGTAACGCAGGTCGGCCCCCGACGGGTCGCTGACGTCGGGCAGGAAATCGAGCCCCAGGCCCGACTTGAGCTGCTCGCAGGTGACGTAGGGCTGGAGGATCAGCTTCGACAGCAGGCCGTCGACCGCGTCGGCATCCTGCGGCTGTGGCAGGGCGGGCACGCAGCCCGCGGCCAGCCCGCCGGATAGCAGGATTCCCGCCCATGTCAGCCGGTTACGCGCGCCCATCCGCAAGATCCCTTCGGCCGTGTGAGTCATTATACCGGGCGCCGGCAAGGCGCTTCATGAATTACGCCGGCCGATGCGCAAACGACGCGCCGCCGGCGGGTCGACCGGTCGCGGCGGCGGCCCCTGGTGGCGCGGTCGGTACTGGTACGGTTTGAACCGGGCCGCGCCCGTGAGGAAGCGGCTGCGCCAGCGGACGTTCTCGTTTCAACCGCTTCGTCACGGGCGCGGCTCGGCTTCAGAGAGCAAACTGTACCAGTACCACGCGGCCAGGACGGTTTGCGTTACCCGGGCGGCTGGTCTATCTTCTATGGTTCGCGCGGCGACGCGGCGGATCTACGGAAGACGCGTCCGATGGCCATCGCACCGGAGCTGCTGGAACTGCTCGCCTGCCCGGCGCCGGAGTGCCGTGGCAGGCTCGCGGTCGCCGACGAGCGGCTGGTCTGCGCGAGGTGCGGCCGCCGCTACCGGGTTGAGATGAGCTGGCCGGTGCTGATCCCGGAAGAGGCCGAGGCGCCGCCGTCGGCGGTGCAGCCCGCGAAGGAATGACCCTGAGCCGATCAACAGCCGCGGCGCGGATCAACAACGGCATGTTCGCGATCATCAGCGACATACACTCGAATCTCGAGGCGCTTCAGGCGGTGCTGGCGGATATCGAGCGGCGCGGCGTCACGCGCATCATCTGCCTGGGCGACGTGGTGGGCTACGGGCCGAATCCGCGCGAGTGCATCGACCTGGTCGCGACCCGCTGCGAGATGTGCCTGATGGGCAACCACGACCACGCCGTGCTCTACGAGCCGGCCAACTTCAACACGGCGGCCGAACGCGCCTGCTACTGGACGCGGCAGCAGCTCGAGTCGGAGGCCGACGTCACCCGCCGCAACCAGCGCTGGGAATTCCTCGGCAAGCTGCCGGTGCGCAAGAAAGACCGCGACATCCTGTACGTTCACGCGTCGCCGCGGCGGCCGATCAACGAGTACATCTTCCCGGAGGACGTCTTCACGAACCCGCAGAAGGTGCTGGCGAACTTCGAGCGGCTGGAGGCGCGGCTGTGCTTCCTGGGCCACACGCATCAACCGGGCGTGTTCCTGGATGATCCCTACTTCGATCCGCCGCAGGAGCTGCCGGACTCGCCATTCTTCGAGGTGGAGGAGGAGCGCGCCATCATCAACGTCGGCAGCGTCGGGCAGCCGCGGGACCGCGACCCGCGCGCCAGCTACGTGCTCATTCACGAGCGCGAGAGCGGCAACGGCGCCGACAGTCTGGTGGCCGCCGCCCTGAGCTGCTCGGTCGAGCAGGTGGAGTTCGTCCGCGTCGAATACGATATCGACACGACGGTCAAGAAGATCCTGGCCGAGCCGGCGCTCGACGACATGCTGGGCCATCGGCTCTATGATGGCCGCTGAGCCGGTCGAGGCCTGGCGAGGAGCAGCGCGTGTGGTGGCCCGTGGTAGTCGTTGCGAGCCTCGCCATGCCGCAGCAGAACGCCCAGCCCGCGCCCGGTGCGCCGCCCGCCGCCAGCGCGCCGGCCCCGCCGCCCGCCGAGCCGCGCTACGCCACCGGGTTCATCTTCCGCACCGTGCGCTTCGATGAAGAGGTCTACGCCTACACGGTCTACGTTCCGCCCGAGTACACCCCGGCCAAGGCCTGGCCGGTCGTGGTCTTCCTGCACGGGAGCGGCGAGCGCGGGACCGACGGCATGCTTCAGACCGAAATCGGCCTCGGTCCGGCGATCCGCCGGCACCGCGACCTGGTGCCCGCGGTGGTCGTGATGCCGCAGTGCCGCCCGGACGACGCCTGGTGGAGCGAGCGCATGACGCGCATGACCGCGGCCTGTCTCGAGCAGACGTACGTCGAGTACCGGCTCGATCCTGAGCGGCTCTACGTGACGGGCCTCTCATTGGGCGGCGCGGGAACGTGGTTCTTCGCGGCGCGCTTCCCGCGGCAGGTCGCCGCCATCGCACCGATCTGCGGCTTCGTCGAGTTGCAGGAGCCCACCGGCCTGGCCGAGAAGCTGGCGCCGCACCTGGCCACCGTGCCCACCTGGTGCTTCCACGGGGCGCGCGACCAGAGCGTTCCCGTCGAGCGCTCGCGCGAGCTCATCGACGCCATCCGCCGCGCCGGAGGAAACCCGAGATACACCGAGTTCGCCGATGGCGACCACGCCGTCTGGGACCGCGTATACCGTGACCCGGCGTTCTGGCAGTGGCTGCTGGCGCAGCGGCGGGCGCTGGATCCGGAGCTGCGACCGCCGGCGCCGGCGTCGCGTCCGGCCGGCCCATGAGGGAACTCCCGGAGGCACGAGGGACGATGCGTTCGGACGCGCGACATCAACCGGCGCACGGGACGCGAGCGGCCTGGTCGTTGCTTGCGGCGCTGGCGAGCCTGGGCGCGAGCTGCGCCAGACAGCCGCTCAGCGCGGACGCGCCCGACGCGGCGGCGTATCTCGAGCTGGTGATGCCGCGCGAGATCGAGATCCAGCGCTACCTGACGAAGCCGGCGCGGCTGGACGGAGCGGAGCGGGCCAACGGCATCGAGGTGATCCTGGCGGCGCGCGACGAGCTCGGCGACCTGGTGAAGTCGGCTGGCGTATTCATCTTCGAGCTGCACCAGGTCCGGCCCGCGAGCGGCGATCGTGCCGGCATGCGACTGGCGATGTGGCGGGTGGAGATCCGCACGCCGGACGACATGCGCCGCTACTGGGACCGTCTGACGCGGTTTCACGATTTTCCGTTGCAGCTCGAGCACGGGACGCTGGCGCCGGGCCGGTACATTCTCAGGGCACAACTGGAAACCCCCGGCGGCCCGCGGCTGTTCGATGAATACCGGTTCACGCACGAGGGGGATTGAGCCGCGCTGCGAACGTTCCGCGGTCGGTTCACGCCGCGGGCTCGGCCTGCAAGGGCACGCGCTCGAGGATGTCGTAGAGCACCTGGTCGGTGGTCATGCCCTCGGCCTCGCCCTCGAAGTTCAGCAGCAGCCGATGCCGCAGGCCCGGCAGGGCCGCCTTCTTGGCGTCGTCGAAGCCCACGTTGTAGCGCCCGTCGAGCATGGCGTAGATCTTCGAGGCCAGGGTCACGGCCTGCGCTCCGCGCGGGCTGCTGCCCCAGCGGATGTACTTGTTGACCATCTCGGTGGCGAACGCCCCGGCCGGGTGCGTCGCCAGGATCAGCCGGATGACGTAGTCCTGGACGTGCGGCGCGATCACCACCCGCCGCACCAGCGCCTGGGCCGCGAGGATCTGCTCGCCGGTGAGCACCGGCCTGATCCGGGGCTTCTCAGTCGTCGTGGTGCGCTCGAGGATCGCGTGGAGCTCCTTGCGGTCCGAGTAGCCGACGACCAGCTTAAAGAAGAAGCGGTCGAGCTGGGCCTCCGGCAGCGGATACGTTCCCTCCTGCTCGATGGGGTTCTGCGTCGCCATGACGAAGAACGGCTCCTTGAGCTGGTGATGCACGCCGCCGCTGGTCACCGAGTGCTCCTGCATCGCCTCGAGCAGCGCCGACTGCGTCTTGGGCGTGGCGCGGTTGATCTCGTCGGCCAGCACCATCTGGGCAAACAGCGGCCCGGGCTGGAACTCGAACGCCCGCCGGCCCGTGTGCGGGTCCTCGTTGATGATGTTCGTGCCGATGATGTCCGCGGGCATCAGGTCGGGCGTGAACTGGATGCGGTTGAAGTCGAGGCTCAGGGCCTGCGCCAGCGTGCGGATCAGCAGCGTCTTGCCGAGCCCCGGCACGCCCTCCAGCAGCGCATGCCCGCCGGCGAACAGGCACACCAGCACGCCGTCCACGATGTCGCCGTGGCCGACGATCATCTTGCCGATCTCGGCCCGCAGCGCGGCGAACTCGTCGCGGAACTTGTGAACCTGCTGCTCGACCTGCGCGTCACTGGCGGCCGCCATCGGCGTCTCCTGAGGTACGAGAACGAACAAACCATGGAGGCCGGCCGTCGCGGTCCGCCTCTGGTGGCGTGATGTTAGCGTTAAAGGGCGAGAGGTAGCGAGCGGACCGGGACCGATGAGTTCAGCAGGCGCCCGGAGCCGGGCTTCGGCGAGCGAGGGCCGGTGCAATCAGTCGGTCGGGCCGAAATCCACGGTCCAGACGAACTCGTTCTCGAAGTCGCGCAGGTACTCGTCGCGCGTCGGCGAGTAGGTCTGCACGCGGATCTGGCGGCGGGCCGGGCTGATGCGCAGCAGCCGCAGCCAGCCGTCGCCGCCCTGCGGAGCGCACTGGAAGTCGGCGAGGAATGCGTGCACGGTGCGGCCCTCGAACACGTCGCTGCGCCGCCCGAAGCCGCAGAAATGCCCGCCCATCATCAGCAGCAGGTTGGAGTTGCCCTTCAGCCCTTCGTAGATCGCGCGGCCCTGACGGGAGAACGCGCTGTCGAGGAAGAACGGCCGCATCAGGTAGTGCGTGCAGATGATCGCCTTGCGGTCGGCGTGCTGCTTGAGCACGCCGTCGGCCCAGGCGATCACGTCTGCGTTCCCACCAACCTCGAACTCCATCATCACCGCCACGAAGTCAACCCCGCCGCCCGAGAACAGGATGTAGTGGTTGTCGTTGTCGTCGCCGAAGTGGCCGCCGTACCAGCCCGCCACGCCCTCGTAGCGGGACGCGGGGAAGTAGCGGTTGAACACGGCGGTGCCGATCGGCGACTTGCTCGGGTGTTCGTCGTGGTTGCCGACGCACAGCCCGTAGGGCAGGTCGCCGGGCTCGTCCAGCACCGCCAGCGCCGCCGCCGCATTCTGCCATTGCCGCTCGTCCGCTGCGTTGTCGACGATGTCGCCGAGGTGCAGCACGGCGACGATGTTGAGCGCCTCGCGCTGCTCGACGATGAAGCGCGTCTGGGCCATGAAGATCTCCGGCCGGCCCGCCGAGTAGTACTGCGTGTCCGGCAGGGCGACGATCGTGAAGTCGCCGGGCAGGGGGTCATGCGGCGGCAGGAGCGGCAGCAGCGGGGCGCAGGAAGAGACCAGGGCCGCCGCCGCCAGCAGGGCGAGACCGATGCAGGCCGGGCCGGCGGTCCGAACGCAGGCGCCGGCGCTGGTTCGCGCCCCGGCCGGAGGATACGCATCAGGGGTCGATCGCACGCGCACGTTCGCTCCTCGCCTGCCTAGCCGAGAAACTCGATCTGGCCCGGGTCGGGGGTGAGCCCGGCGGCGGCGCCTTCGCGCAGCAGCCGCCTGACCGCCTCGCGGCCGCGCTCGCCATAGTCGAGCGTCCACTCGTTCACGTACATGCCGACGAAACGGTCGGCCAGGGCCTGGTCGAGCCCGCGGCCGAAGCGCAGCGCATACGCGACCGCCTCCTCGCGATGATCGAGGCTGTAGCGGATGCTGGCGCGCATGATCCGATGCAGGTCGTCGCAGGTCTCGCGGCCCAGGTCACGGCGGATGACGTTTCCGCCCAGGGGCAGCGGCAGCCCGGTGCGCTGCATCCACCACCGGCCCAGGTCCACGACCAGGTGCAGCCCGAGCCGCTCGTAGGTGAGCTGCCCTTCGTGAATGATCAGCCCGGCGTCGTACTCGCCCCGCGCCACGGCGTCGGGAATCTGGTCGAACATGACGACGCGCGGCGTGAAGCGGTCCTTGCCCAGCAGCAGGCTCAGGCCCAGGAACGCCGTGGTCATCAGCCCGGGGACGGCGATCATCTTGCCCGCGAGCTGCTCGACGGCAAGCGGCGTGCGGGCGATGACCATCGGGCCGTAGTTGTCGCCCATGCTCGACCCGCACGAGCAGAGCGCGTAGCGCGCGGCGACGTACGGATACGCGTGGATGCTGATGGCGGACACTTCGTATTGTCCGCGCCTGGCGCGCTCGTTCAGCGTCTGGATGTCCTCCAGGATGTGCTCGAACTGGTACGGCCCTGGATCGACGCCGCCGCTCGACAGCCCGTAGAACATGAACGCGTCGTCGGGGTCCGGACTGTGGGCCAGGCGGATCAGCATCGGATCAGAGGCTCCCAGCAGGGCGTCGGCGGCGCGTGGTGGACCGGCCGGAGCTGCGCGGCGCGACACGGAGGCGGATTCTACGTCGCGGCGCGCCAGTCAGAAAGCCCGCCGGTCAAAGCAGCGAGCGGCGGGAGGCTGGCGTGCTGGCGCGGACCGGTTAGACTGGCGTCGCTGGACGACCTGGGCGGCGTCCTGGAGTTCGCGCTCCAAGTCATGACTACAGACCGAAAACCGAGAGCCGTCATGGACAGGCAGAGAGCTTTATCGCAGTCTCGCGGCGCTTCCGCGTCGGACTGCGGCCGTCCCGTTTCGCGGCTGCTGCTGTCGCTGGTGGTGCTCGCGGCGCAGGCGCCGGCGGTCGCCTCTGCCGAAGACCCGCCCAAGCCGCAGGCGCTGACGCCGGCCGCCACCACGCAGCCGGCCGAGATGCCTACCAACGAACTGCGGCTGATGCTGCGGCCGCTGACGAAGGCGGAGCTGGTCATCGAGGCCGACGCCTGGATGGCGCTGCTGAAGGACAAGGTGACGGAGATCAGCCGGACGGAGATCGCGGCCGTCCGGGCGGAGGGCGACGCCAAGGCGGCGCTGCTCGACCAGGTGAGCAAGGCACGCGACGAGCGCGTGCGCCTGACGGACCGGCTGAGCATCGTGCTCGCGGAGCTGAAGGCCAAGGGCGGGGCGGTCGCCGACTACGAGTCGTACATCAACGCCGTGACGGGCGTCGCGATCAGCGTCGAGGACGTCGGCGCCACGTGGAGCTTCCTGACCGACTGGCTGCGCTCGCCGGAGGGCGGCATCCGATATGGGCGGAACGTGCTGTTTTTTGTGGGCACGCTGGTGATCTTCCGCATTCTGGCCGCGGTGGTCGCGGGGGTCATGCGCCGGGCCCTCTCGCGTTTCAAGGCCGGCTCCAACCTGCTGCGCGACTTCACCGTCAACACGACGCGGAAGATCGTCTTCTTCATCGGCTTCGTCGTGGCGCTCTCGATGCTCGAAGTCAACATCGGCCCCTTCCTCGCGGCGATCGGGGCCATCGGCTTCATCATCGGCTTCGCCCTCCAGGGCACCATGAGCAACTTCGCCGCCGGGATCATGATCCTGCTCTACCGCCCCTACGACCTGAACGACATGGTTACCGTCACCGGTGTGACCGGGCGCGTGGAGTCGATGAGCCTGGTCTCCACCGTCCTGCGCAACAAGGATCAGCACGCGGTGATCATCCCGAACTCGGCGATCTGGGGCGGGACGATCACGAACCTCGGCCCGGCGCAGACCACCTGAACCAGGGAAACACGTGAGCATGACGCTGTCTGGCCTGAAACGCCCGCTGCCACATCGCACCTGGGCCCTGCTGCTGCTTGCGTTCGTGCTTGTCGTCGCCGCGCTTGTCCCCGCGGCGCTCGTTGGGGCGCAGGAGTCCACCGCCCCGGAGCGCGACCTCGGCGCGCACTACGCCCCCATCGCCCGGCGCATCATCACCGAGACGCTGCGCGAGAACGACGCCTATCGCAAGCTCGAACACCTCTGCGACGACGTTGGTCATCGGCTCAGCGGCTCGCCCGGCCTCGAAAAAGCCGTCGCCTGGGCCGTCGAGGCCCTCAAGCGCGACGGTCACGAGAACGTCCGCACCCAGCCCGTCACCGTCACCCGCTGGGTCCGCGGCGCGGAGTCGCTCGAAATGCTCGAACCCCGGCCGCTGAGCATGCCGATGCTCGGCCTCGGCGGCTCCGTCGCCACTCCGCCCGAAGGCATCAGCGCCGAGGTCCTCGTCGTCCGCGATCTCGAAGAGCTCAGCGACCTCGGCGAGAAAGCCGCCGGCAAGATCGTCCTCTTCAACTTCCCGATGTCCTCGGAGAACGAGAAGGGCGGCGGCAACTACGGCACCGCGGCGCGCTACCGCGTGTACGGGGCCCGCTGGGCGTCGTCGCACGGGGCGCTGGCGGCGCTCGTGCGCTCGGTCACGACGCGCAGCTTCCAGAGCCCGCACACGGGGGCCATGACGTATGTCGACGCCGAACGGCGCATCCCCGCCGCCGCCATTACCGTCGAGCACGCGGAGTATCTTGCGCGCCTCCAGGCGCGCGACATTCCGATTCGCGTGCGGCTGCGGATGGAGGCCCGGACCGAGGGCAACGCCCCGTCGGCCAACGTCATCGCCGAACTCGTCGGCCGCGAACTCCCGGATGAGTACGTCGTCATCGGCGGGCACCTCGACTCGTGGGACGTCGGCCAGGGGGCGCACGACGACGGCGGCGGGGTCGTGACCGCGATGGAGGCGATCACCGTGCTGCGGCGGCTGGGCCTGCGCCCGCGCCGCACGATCCGCTGCGTGCTCTTTACGAACGAGGAGAACGGACTGGCCGGCGGAAGGGCGTACGCCTCCGAGCACGCCGCCGAGCTGCCGCGCCACGTGGCCGCGATCGAGGCCGATTCCGGGGTTTTCGCGCCGACCGGTTTCGGACTCGACCTGGAAGACCCGGCGCGGCTGGAGCGCGGCTTGGCCACGCTGCGGCAGATCACCGCGTTGCTCGGGCCGATCGGCGCCGACGACCTTGTGCCCGGTCACGGCGGCGCGGACATCAGCCCGATGAAGCCGGCCGGCGTGCCGCTGATCGGCCAGCGGGCCGACATGACGCACTACTTCGACATCCACCACACGCACGCCGACACGTTCGACAAGGTCAATCGCGACGAACTGAGCCGCCACGTCGCGGCCATGGCCGTCGTGGCGTACATCCTGGCGGACATGCCCGGAAGACTCGGGGAGTGAGCCAGCGGCGCGCGCCGGCGTCGATCCGCCATCGGCGCGGCCCGGCCGTTGTTTGACACGCTCCCGCCGGAAGGGTAAAGACGGCTCTTTGAAGCGTGCGACGCCGCGGGCCGGTGCGGGGCGCCGTGGGCGTGGCGGGTGCGCGTCCGGGAGATTCTCTTGAGATCGCAAGCCTTGTTCGGATTGGTGCTGGGCGGCGGGTTGTTCGTGCTGATGCTCGTCGGCCCGCTGCTCAACAACGTCGGCGCGGATCGCCGCGCCGCGCGCCGGGCCGCGGCGGAGGCGGGGATGGAGCTTCGCAACGTCGATCTCGGTCTGATCGCGATGCAGGAGCGCGGGCTTGCCCCGGTGGAAGCCCTGCGTTCGGCGGATTTCGACGCGCTGCTGGGCAACGCCGCGCTTTGGCAGGAGCCCGACCCGAACGATCCCACGGTGAAAGGTGACGCGCGCGAGCGCGTCGGCATGGATGCCGCCGGCCTGCGGCGCGCGGCGGATGCCCTGCAAGCGGCGATTCAGAGCCAGCGCGAGCGGTTGCAGCAGGCCGAGGCCGGCGTGCAGCGTGCCGTCGACGCCTCGGCCGAGGTCTCGTCGCCGCATTACCTGCGCGGCGCCATCGAGCTGGCGCGCGCGGGTCTGCGGCTGGCGGAGGTGCACCGGCTGCGGGCGGCGGTGGACGCGGCGCTGGCGCAGCTCGTGCTGTGCGCGCAGGACGTGCGCGCCGCCCAGATCGAAGTCGACCAGCTCTCGGGCTTTGACGCCGCGCCGGTCCTTTCGACCCTCGAAGCTAACCTGGCGGAGGTGAGCGCCGCGCGCAAGGCGGCGGACGCGCGCGTGACCGAGCTGAGCGCCGCCGTCGAGCGGACGCGGGCGGAGCTGCAAGCGGTCCGCGAGGCGCTTTCCAGGCGGCAGGCCGAGCTGCGGCAGCTCGAGGAGCGCGGCTTCGAGCTGGGCGACGCGGCTTCGTTCGCGTCGTACCGCGACCATTATCTCAGCATCGCGACCCAGGGGCCGGACTCGCTGACGGCCTTGCAGGCCCGCGAGGAGCTGCTGGCCCACGGCGGAATCCCAAACGCCCAGGTCGCCGACGACGACTTCGTCGCGGGGGAGGTCTCGGGTGGAGACCCGGCGCCGGGGCTGGACACGCTGGAACGGCGGCTCGAAAGTGCCCAGGAGGTCGCGCGCCGCCTGGGGCGCGCCGGCGAGTCAATCGAATCTCAGATCGCACAGGTGAAGTCGCGCGGGGCGCTGGTGGCGCAGGAGCTGGAGCGCTACCGCGCGACGCTGCGCGAGCAGCGCCAGCGGCTCGACCAGCTTCGCGGGGCCGCGGCGGAGGCTGCGCGGCTGGCCTTTGAGAAAGAGGCCGAGGCGCTGCGCAGCGCGCAGGCCGCGGCGCAGGCCTTCAGCCGCAGTGCCGCCGCCGAGACGAGCTGGAGGCGGGCCGCCCGCGACCTGAAGAACGAGAAGGACACGGCGTCGAAGAACATGCGGCTGGCGCTGATCAACAACGATCGCGCGGTTGAGGACCTGGGCCCCGCCGCCGAGGCCGAAGCGCTGCTGGCCGCAGCGCGGGCCTTCGCGTCCCGTGTGAACGGCCTGACGTCGTACCTGGCGGCGATGGAGCGGGTGCGCGAGCTCGTTCCGGACTTCAGCTTCGACGCGGCCGCAACGCAGACGGAGTTGACGACGGCGCAGCAGACGGCGACGACCGAGCTGGAGCGGGCCGTGTCGCCGCTGACGCGCCTGGCGGACGCCGCCGGCCCCACGAGCTGGATCCACCAGGCGCTGCTGGGCTACCTGTACCACGCGTTGGCGCACATCAACCCGGACCAGGAGCAGGTCTACCTGGCGCAGGCGACGCAGCGCCTCGGCCAGGCGCTCCAGGGCAAGGAGCGCAGCCCGTACCTCGCGCCGCACGCGACGCTGCTGGAGATCCTCAAAGCCGATCAGCCCTGATCGCCGTGCCGCCGCAGCGCCTCGCGCGCCGCCTGCTGCACGGAAAGGTCGTCTGACGCCGCCGCCTGCGCCAGTGCCTGGCGCTGAGCGTCGTCGAGCGCCCGGCGGTTGCCGAGCGCGATGGCCGCGTTGCGTCGCCACATCGCCGGCCGCGCCCGGTCCGCGGCGCTCTCGTCCAGCCACGCGCGATGCTGCCGGGGCGTCAGCTTCAGCAGCCGCAGCAGGTCGGCGCGTGCGCCGGCCCGTTCGGCGCACAGCTCGGCGTCGCCGGCGGGTGCATGGTCGTTGAACGGGCAGACCTCCTGGCAGACGTCGCAGCCGTAGACCCACTCGCCGATCGCGGGGTGAAACTCGGGGGGGACGGTTCCGCGGTGCTCGATCGTCAGGTACGAGATGCAGCGTGAGGCGTCCATCTGGTAGGGCGCTGGAAAGGCGCCGGTCGGGCAGGCGTCGAGACAGCGCGTGCAGCTCCCGCAATGGTCGGTCTCAGGCGCGTCGTGCGCGAGCTCCAGCGTCGTCAGCACTTCGCCCAGAACGGTGTACGAGCCGAGCTCGCGGCTGAGCAGCATGGTGTTCTTGGCGATCCACCCCAGCCCGGCGGCCGCCGCCAGCTCGCGCTCCAGCAACGGCCCGGTGTCGACGAACAGGCGCGCCTCGAAGGGCTCGGCGAGCCGCTGGCGCAGGCGCTCGACGAGGGTTTCGAGCCGCTCGCGCAGCACGAGGTGGTAGTCGCGTCCGTGGGCGTAGCGGGCGACGCGCCCCGTCGCGGGGCCGGCCTGCGGCGCAGTCTCCGCGTGCGGCCGGTTAGCGGACGACGACTGATAGCTGAGGGCGGCGCAGATGATGCTGCGGGCACCCTCGAGCAGGGAGGCTGGCGCGGCGCGGCGCTCGACGTTCCGGGCCAGGTAGCCCATGCCGGCGTGGTAGCCGCGGCGCAGCCAGCTCTTATAATATGTGGCTCCCGGCAGGGGCGCGGCGGGGGCGATGCCAACCCGGCTCAAACCGAGCTCACGTCCCAGTGTCTTGACCAGCAGCGACCTTACGGCTGGGGACATTGTGGACGATGATACGAGGCCGGGCGCACGCGATGCAATCGAACCTGACGGGCCGGGGAGCTTGCTGATGTTCAACTACGACTGGTTTCACCACGGCGGGTTGCAGCGTCTGGCCGAAGAGGCCAAGCGCCGTTGCGCGGATCGCAGGTTCGAGGACAAGAAGAAGGCCGGGAACGGGACGGCGGAGTATCAGCGCTACATGGCGGCGCTCGAGACGCGCGTCATCCTGTACATGAAGGACGGTCTGACGTATGAGATGCGCGAGATGGCCGACGTGGGGATGAGCAGCGCGCTGGCGTTCGAGTGCGTGCCGGTGGATGAGAACTACAAGGTCGGGGCGATCGTGCTGGTGGTCCCGTTCGATGACATCGCGCGGGTCGAGGTCTTCGCCGTTCACCCTGACCAGAAGCCGACCGAGAATCTGCGCATCCCGGGGTTTCGCCCCAGCGCCGCCGGCCCGGACCGCGAGTGAGAACCGCCCGCCGGCGCCGCCGGTACAGGATGAGCCCATGGTGACCCGCTTTGCCGCCCTGATCGTGGCTGTAGCAGTCCTTGTCGTCGCCGTCGGCTGCGCGCCGAATTTCGGCCCGAACGCCAAGAACGGCATCGTCTTCTACTGCCCGGGGGCCAGCAACACCGACCTGGGCGACGTGCCGATTCGCAAGGGGCTTCAGGACGCGGGCTTCCGCGGCGAGGTCAACGTCTTCTACTGGTCGCTGGCGCCGGTGCCGATCGTCGGCGTCGCCATCGACCAGTACGCCAAGTACGCCCGGCTGCGCGCCGGCACGCTCGCGCGCGACATCGAGGCCTACATCGACCGCTTCCCAGGCCGCCCCGTCACCGTCATCGGACTGTCCGCCGGCACCGGCGTGGCCCTGTGGGCCGTCGGCGAGCTGCGCCACGGCTACGAAGTCGACAATGTCGTGCTGCTCAGCTCCAGCCTGTCGAGCACCTTCGACGCCAGTTGGGCGCTGCAACGGGTCCGCGGCCGCGTCTACGTCTTTTATTCGCCGAACGACGCGGTGCTCTCCGGACCGATGCGCTTCGCCGGGACCATCGACGGGTCGTTCACCGATGAGCCGGTCGGCCTCGTCGGTCTGCGCAGCCCGGACCCCGCCGGAAAGATCCAGAACATCCCGTACTCGGCGGAGTTCGCCAGCTACGGCTACTACGGCGGGCACACGGACTCGACGGCGTCCGGGTTCATTCGCGCCGTCGTGGCGCCGAAGATCATCCGCCCGGACGTGAGCTTCGCCAGGCCAGAAACAGCCGCTCCCAGTCGGCTGGCGTCAACTCCTCCGCTCGGGCCGCGCCGCTGATTCCTGCCGTTTCGAGCAGCGCCGCCGACTCAGCCGCCAGGGTCTGCAAGCTGCTGCGCAGCATCTTCCGCCGTTGGCGGAAGGCCCGCGAGACGAAGCCCGCCAGCCCGGCCGCGTCGCGCACGCGCGAGCGCGCCTCGGGCAGCGGTGTCAGCCTCAGCATCACCGAGTGAACCTGCGGCCTGGGCCAGAAGGCCTCCGGGGGCAGGTGTGCGAGCGTCTCGACGCGCGCGAGCGTCTGGACGACGACCGACGCCGGGCCGTAGGTCTCCGTCGCCGGCCGGGCCGCGAGGCGCTGCCCGACCTCTTTCTGAATCGTGGCGCAGAGACGCGCGAAGGGCGGATCGCCGCAGAGCAACTCGATCAGCAGGGGCGTGGCGACCTGGTAGGGCAGGTTGGCGACGAGCTTGAGCGGTATGGTGTGGTCTCGACCTCCAGCCGGTTGTGTCAGTCTGCTGGTTTTCCGCAGCGAATCCAGCAGCGCCGGATTGACCTGGTGCTTGGTCGAGAGCGCGTCGCCCTCGACGAGCGTGAAGCGCGGATGATCGCCGAGGCGCCGGCGCAGCAGGTCGCAGAGGCCGCGGTCGATCTCGGCCGCCACCACGTGCGCCCCACTGGCCAGCAGCAGCTCGGTGAGCGAGCCGGTTCCCGGGCCGACCTCCAGCACGACGTCTTCCGAATTCAGGCCGGCCGCGTCCACGAGCTTGCGCATCAGGTTAAGATCGATCAGGAAGTTCTGGCCGAACCGGTATTGCGGGGAGAGGCCCGCGGCGGCCAGCAGCGTCCGGATCTCTGAGAGCGTCTGTCCCGGCATGGCACGCATGCTCCGGGCAGCCGCGCGGGAGTGCAAGCGAATGACCGATGGCCGCAAGGTCCGGCTGACGGCGTACGCAAGCTGCGCCGGCTGAGCCGGCAAGCTGCCGCAGGCCGGCATGGCGCACGTGCTGCGCCAGCTCGACGCGCAACGCGACCCGCGACTGATCGTCGGAACAGAGACGTTCGACGATGCGGGGGTGTATGCGCTCAGCGATGAGACGGCCCTCGTGCAGACGGTCGATTTCTTCCCCCCGCTCGTCGACGACCCTTTCACCTTCGGCCAGATCGCCGCTGCCAACGCCCTCAGCGACGTCTACGCGATGGGCGGCGAGCCGCTGACCGCGCTGAATATCGTCTGCTTCCCCGACAACGAGCTGCCGGCGGAAGTGCTGGTCGAGATTCTCCGCGGCGGCGCCAGCAAGGTCCGGGAGGCCGGGGCGGTGGTCGCCGGTGGTCACAGTGTGCGCGACCGCGAGGTCAAGTATGGTCTGGCGGTGACGGGCCGTGTCGCGCCGCGGCGAGTCTGGACCAACGCAGCCGCCCGCCCCGGCGACGTGCTCGTGCTGACGAAGCCGCTGGGCAGCGGCGTACTGACGAGCGCGGTGAAATCGGGCAAGCTCGATGAGCGCGAGCTGGAGGAGGCCGTCGCCGTCATGACCGAGCTCAACCGCGTCGGGCGCGACGCGGCGATCCGCGCCGGCGTTGACGTGCATGCCTGCACCGACGTCACGGGCTTCGGTCTCGTCGGCCACGTCTTCGAGATGGCCGAGGGCGGCGGCGTCGGCATTGTCCTGGAAGCGGGCGAAGTCCCGCTCATGACGCACGTGCTCGAGCTCGCCCGCGCCGGCGTGCTCACCCGCGCACACAAGTCCACGCGCGATTTTCTCGGCGAAAGGCTGCGGGTTGATCCGACGGTCGAGCCGGCGCTGGTCGGCGTCCTGCTCGACGCGCAGACATCGGGGGGCCTGCTCCTGAGCGTCAGCCCTGAACAGGCCGACACCCTCCGGAGCGCGCTCCGGACCGCCGGCGCCGCCTGCGCTGCCGTCGTCGGCCGCGTTCAGTCCGGCGGCGAGTTTGGCGTCCACATCGCCGGCTGACCGACCAGGATTGCCGCCCCGCGCGGACGCGCCGGCCATCAGCCCCGGCGCTGGGCGGCAGCGGACAGCGCCGCGTGGGCGTCTTGCGCGTGTGTCCGCACCAGTTCGAGCGGGACGATCGCGGCGGCGTCGGCCTCGCGCGAGTTCAGCAGGTGCGCCATCAGCCAGGTCTGCTCCATTCGCTCGGTCGCGTCGGCGCTGCTCGGGGCGGTCTCGTCCGTCGCGGCCCAGGCCAGCGCGGCGGCGGGCATCTCGGCGTTTTTCAGCAGGGGCCCGTCGCAAAAGCCGCCCTGCGCGAAGGTGAACACCTTCCACGCCTTGCGCCGCGTTGCCGGCAGCACGATCAGGAACTCGAAGCGCTCCAGCGGCCAGGTCTTCGGCTGCCATTCGGCGGCCCAGCGCCGCGCGAAAGCGAGCTGCGTCTTGAGCAGGGCCGCCCGCTCGAAGTGCTGCTCCTGCGCCGCCTGGCGCATGCGGGCCGCAGCGCGCTCGGACCATTCCGCTGCGCCGCCGCACGCGAAGCGCCAGGCGTCGCGGCAGCGCTGGGCCATGGGTTCGAGCGGGGCGGTCGCGTCGCAGGGTGCGTCGCAGCGGCGCATGTCGAAGTAGGCGCAGCGCAGGCCGTCGGGACGTTTTCGAAGCTGCTCGGGATAGCGGCAGAGGTCGAACAGGTCCCACAACCCGGTGAGGGCCTCGTGTGCGGCTTTGGACGATGGCCATGGGCCGACGAACGCGCCCGGCTCGCGGAACACCTGCTCGCTCACGCGGATCTCGGTGGCGTCGCGCGGGTCGATGCACAGGAACCAGGCGGGGCGGAGGCCGGTCCGCTTGCGGTAGTCGCGTGGATGCAGCCGCCGCGCCAGCCGGTAGTGCCACCAGCGCGCCTCGAACGCGCAGCTCACGCGCCGCCAGCGCACGCCACGCACCACGGCGGCCAGGTCGGCGCGGCGCGTGGGCTGGTCCGAAGGCGTGTGCAGGCGCGTGGCGACGGCGCGGCGGAGGTGCTGCGTGGTGGCGAGCAGCACATTGCGGCCGCGGTCGTCAACAAGCTGAAAGACGGCGGGAGCGCCAGGCAGCGCGTCGGCCGAGTACGGGGCGGCCCAATCGGCGTGGTCGGGCAGGGCCTGGGGCGGATCGGTGTGAGGCGATGGCGCGGCGTTTTCGGACATTGGCGGCTGCCTGGAGGAGCGGCGCGCCAGTCGCGTCAGACCGGCATGCCGGTGATGCGGCCCTCGAAGACCATCGTTTCGCCGACGAACCCCTGCGTATCGGAGATGAATCGCCGCGCTTTGACCTCGATGCTGCGGCCAATGATGACGAGGCGGCAGGGCGGCTCGACCGTGCCGCGGAACTTCACGTCATCGACGCCAACGAAGCCGATGAAGGCAGCGCCTTGGAGCATGCGGTTGCGGGCAAAGCTGCAAAGCTGGGCCGCGACCTCGATCATCAGGACGCCGGGGAACAGCGGCCGGCCGGGGATGTGGCCGCGTGTCCACCACGCATCCGGACGAACGTCGTGATAGCCGGCGAACAGGCCGGTCGCCGGATCGCAGAACAGGACGCCGTCCAGGAGCTGAAACTCGTGCCGGTGGGGGTTGACGCGCATAACGGCGTCGCGGTCCGCCAGCAGGTGGCTGAAATCCAGCGTGGATGGACTGATGATAGCCGGAGGAGGCATCAGGCGTTACGACCGCGGCTAGCCGTGGTCGGCCCCGGCGGGCTTGGCGCCCTGCTCTTCCGCCTTGCGCAGATCGAGGATTTTCTGCCGCACGGCCTGGGCCGTGTTGCGGATGTCCTGCATGGTCTTGCGGACGCGCGTGCCGGCCGCCTTGTTCCCGCCGACGGCCTTGAACACGTCGTCGGCGGCATCGTCGACCAGTTTCTTGAGTTTCTCGTACTCCTCCATGATCTCGTCTCCTCGCGGTGGAGCCGGCAACGGTCTCAAAGGTCGCACGTCGGAGAGTGCTCGACCCTCATGCCTCACCGGGGCGCTTTCTATACGCACCGAGGACGTTCTGCAAGGTCGGCTGAGCGTCGCGCGGAATCCCCGGGCGGCGCCGGCGTCAGGCCGGCAGTTCGAAGATCGTCTGCGTCTTGACGATGGCGTGCTCCGCCGGGAACGCGTGGAACGCGTGCACGTGGAACTCGCGGTCACGGGCCTCGTGGTCGAGATACGAGAACGGGACGAGCTCGCCGCTGCCCATATGCTCGTAGAGCTGGAGGCGGCCACGCTTGCTGGCGTGGCGAACGAGGTCGGTGTGAACCGACTTGTAGAGCGGCTCGTCCATCACCTCGATCTGCGTGCTGGCCATGTAGTTCCAGCCGTCCGGACCGGCCCGGTCCAGGTCGCGCTCACCCTTCAGCCGGAAACGCGTGAGCACGCCGCGCGTCGGCAGGTGCTCGTTCTCCACCGCGATCAGCTCGGTCATCGAGCGCGAGCCCGACGTGACCGTAACCAGGTGGCCAAGGCCGATAATCCAGATGTCGGCATGATAGCGCGTCTGGCGAACGCGATACTCTGCGTAGAGTCGGAACAGCTCGGGGTGCAGCGGGCGGTCGTAAACCACCAGGCTCAGATCGCCGCTCTGGTGCGAAACGCTGCCCAACTCGAGCTTACGCAAGTCTTGTCCCATCTAGGGGGCTCCCAACGTTGGCTGGAAAACGAAGGATCATATCACAGAACGCCTCCATTGGCACGCGAAAAATCGCGGGCCGCCGCGCTTCCTTTCCCGCCTTCGCAATTGCTGCCGCGCCTTCCGAAATGCCTTGACCGGCCTTCGAAACGCCTCTCTCTCGCCGCCGAACGGGCTAGCTCAGCCCGGTCCGGAGCTCCCGTCGGCGGACGCCTGCTCAGCGAGCGCCCGGAGCATTCGGAACTCGTAGATCCCGGTGTCGTGGCCGTCCGCCCAGCGAATGCGCAACGCGTAGCTGCCGGCCAGCTCCGCCTCTCGCACGACAACCTGGTCATCTGGCCTCGCCATCCGTGGCACCACGCGCAACGGGTTTTGTTCCGCAGCCTCGCGCTCGGCCCGGCAGGTCGCACACGGGCAGGCCCGCCTCAGCACCGCCAGCGGAATCTCGCTCTCAACGCCATCCGCCCAGCGGATTCGCAGGCTGCGGCTCCGATTCAGGTCGAATTCGAGCGGATACTCCGCATCCGGCCCCGTCATGCGTCGTTTGCCTGTCTCAGGCCGGGGCATCCGCCAGGGTCGTCGGCTCCTTCCCCCTCCGCCGCTTGCGACTCTTGCCCGCACATGCGGGCTGCTCGGCGGACGTCGAGAAGAACGACCCCAGCCCCCGCAGTCGCTCCCACCTCCGCCGCAGCAGGGCTTCGGGTTTCAGGCGCCGCAGGTCACCCAGGGCGCCCGCGATCCACTGCTCCAGGTTGCGTGCCGCCGCCAGCGGGTCGCGATGAGCGCCGCCCAGCGGCTCGTCCACGATCGCGTCGATGAGCTTCAGCCTGAGCAGGTCGGGCGGGGTCATCTTGAGCGCGCCGGCGGCGCGGGCGGCGTGCTCGCTCGACTTCCAGAGGATTGCGGCCCCGCCCTCGGGACTGATAACCGAGTAATAGGCGTTCTGCATGACGGCGACCTGGTCGGCGACGGCGATGCCGAGCGCCCCGCCGCTGCCGCCTTCGCCGATCACGCAGGCGACGATCGGCACGGGGAGACGCGAGAGCTGCATGAGGTTGACGGCGATGGCAGCGGCGATTCCGCGTTCCTCGGCGCCGACACCCGGGTAGGCGCCGGGCGTGTCAACGAGACAGACGATGGGGACGTTGAACTTGGCGGCAAGCTTCATCTTCTGAAGGGCCTTGCGATAGCCCTCCGGATGAGCGCAGCCGAAGTTGCACTCGCTCTTCTCGCGGACCTCGCGGCCCTTGTGATGGCCGATAAGCATGACCTTGTGGCCGGCCAGACGCGTGAAGCCGCAGACCATGGCCCGGTCGTCGCCGAAGAGCTTGTCGCCGTGCAGCTCGCAGAAATCGACGCAGAGCATCCGGATGTAGTCGCGCAGGAGCGGTCGTTTCGGGTGCCGGGCGACCAGCACGGTTTCCCATGGGGTGAGGTTGGCGTAGGCCTTGTGAAGGGCGATCTGAAGTTGTCCGCGGATGCTGGTGATGATCTCGGAGTAGTCGCGTCCGGAGGAGACCTGGGTGGCCTCGAGGCGCTGAATCTCCTGCTCCATCTTCACGATGGGCTTCTCAAACTCCAGCAGATGACTGTATCCACTCGCGCCAGCCCCGCCTGCGACGGGTTGTGTGCTCATGATGTCCTCGCCATCCCGGCCTTGAGATGCGCCTAGCGTCCGTGCTGTCCCATTAAGCGGGCTACTGTAAGTCAGACACCGGGTTTTCGGCAAGGGCTACATCGGCCCGGCGCTAAGATTGTCCGTGCGCGCTCCCGGGGCTGCGACGCCATCGCCGGACACCGGCGGACGGCAATCTCGCGGCTGTTATCTGCCTCAGCGGGGCGGCGGCAGCGAAATCACCGTCGGCGTTTCCGTGCGGTCCAGAACCGCATGGATCATCTGCACCACCTGCTCCTGACGCTCGGCGCTGTACTTCGGACCCCGCAGCAGCAACGGGTCGATCCCACCACCGAAGAAGTTCAGCAGCGGGATGCCGGCGGCCAGGTCTTCGGCGTAGCCGTGGAAGATCTGGCTGCGGCGAAGGGCGTCGCGGTCGAGGGCGTTGTACATGTTCTCGATCAGGCTGCCCCCGCCGGGGTACATGAAATCGGGCGTGACGTAGGTGAGGTCGCTGACGTCGTAGACGACGACCTGCCATTGTTTGCCGTCCTTGCCGACCCACGGATCGGAGCGGGCGAGAGCGCCGTCGGCGTACAGGGCTCGGCGGGCGGTGCGCTGCGGCCAATCGGAGGGGTAGAAGATGTCACCCGGGGGCACGACGCGGGCCTCGTCGACGGAGGTCAGCTCGCGGACCTCGGTGGCGCCGATCGCCTCGCGCACGCGTCCCTGGTGCCGGAGCTGCTCGCGGACGTAGCGATGCTGCGGCGTGTCGAGACGGCTGTTCTCCGCGCCGGCGCCCTGGCGGTCGACCGCGCCGTTGGCCGCGGGCTGGGCGGCGGCCTGGTCGTCGTGGGCGCCATTGGTTCCGGCTTGGTGAGCCCTGGCGAGGATGCCTTCGGCCTGGAGAACGTAGCTGTTGACGGCGTCTTCGGGCAGATCTCGAAGGAGCGCCAGGGCCCGCCGAGCCCGTTGTTCGGCCTGAGCGGGCTGCTGCTGGCGCAGGGCCTTGCGCGCCAGGATGAGCTCGAGCCGCGCATCGGCGATGCGAAGGTCTGCTCGAGCGCGCGCCTCCAGGGCCTCGTCGGCCTCGCCGGCGGGTGGGCCGGGCTCCGCCGCGGCGGGTGCGGCCTGGCCGGTCGTGCCGCGGACGATGATCGCGCGGTCCTGGGAAGGGCCGGCGAAGGCGAGCGGCGCGATGGCGGCCGCGAAGCCGATGACGAGAAAACGCGAGACGTTCATGGTTTCTGCTCCTCGTGCCAGCGGCGCCAGGCCGCTTCGTCGAATCCGAAGTTCTGCCCCGTGATGGCGACGAGCGCTTCCAGCACCTCGGTGCGGAAGACGGTGACCTCCCTCAGTTGCAGCTCCGTCTCCGGCGCGACGAACGCGCCGGGGATCGCGACGCTCACGCGCGGACGGTACGTCACGTAGGTCCGCCCGCCGAGGCTGATCCGCTGGGCCCCGTTATAGCTCTCCTGCCACTCGGCGAAGTAGCTGGGGACGATCACCTCGACGACCTTGCGGCGCTGGACACGCAGGGCGCCGATCAGGTCGGGCACGGCCGGCGCGTACTTCAGGACCGTCAGCCCCTCGGCGGCGCGCCGCACGAGCGCGTCGTTGTCCGTGCGCAGCGCCCGGACAAACTGCTCACCCACGCGCGGGTCGTCGCGCCGAACGACGAGCGACAGCGCCCGCCGGCGGATGCCCGTGTCGGGGTCGACCAGCGCCAGCACACCAAGATTGAGCGTGGCCTCGTCGACGGTGAAGCGGCCGAGCGCCTCGACCAGGGCCGAGCGGCTGTTCAACGCGCCCTGGCTCAGCACCTCCGCCATCGGGGAGATCGCGAGCGGGTCGTCGATAGCGGCGATCTTGCGCCGTCCGTCCTCCGCCAGTCGTGGTATCGACGTATCCAGCAGATTCGTCTGAATGGCCCGCAGCCGCCGCCGCCACTGGTTCTGGATGGCCACCATGAGCCGGGCCTGCTCGTCAGCGGGTTCGCTGGGCGGGGCGGCCGTTGGCTTCTCGACGCGCGACCGGCCATCCACCCATACGCCGGCCACCAGCACGTGCCCCAGCGCCTTGCGGGCCGGCTCGTATTCCGGGTCGAGCGCGAGCGCCCGCTCCAGGTGCTTGCGCCGCTCCACCGGCAATCCCGCCTCCGCGCACCACGCGGCGAGCTCGGCTTGTGCGGCGGGCGTGTCACATGCGTCGGCGAGGCGTTTCCGGTACTCGTCGAGGACCGTCGGGCCGCGCTCCACCAAGCGCACCGCGTCGGCGGCAACTGTCACGGTCCCCAGTATCGTGCGGACCCTGTAGAACTCATCCGTCTCCTCGATGATCTCCCCCTCGACGAAACCGCCGTTGGCCAGGCGCAGGACATCCGCCCGGAGGCTAGGCGCCGTCGATCCAGCGAGAGCAAAGCTGGCCAGGATGAGCAGCGGGGCGCAGCCGCGGCGGCGCCCGAATGGGTCCGAGCGACGACATGACGGGACAGTGCGCGACCGGCGGAGTCGCATGGACGCTCCCCTGTTTCGCTCCAGCCCCGCAGGATTATACCGGCCGTGGCAACCCCGTGGGAACCGACGGTCGGCTTTGAGGCTGGCGGCGGCGCGCGTGACACGGGCAAGCGCAGCGCGTCATCTGTAGAAAGCGTTGCTTTCGTCGGCGGCCCGGGGTATTCTGACGGCTCAGGGGTTAAGGGTCTTGGCCTGACGCGGGACTCGGAATTCGGCCCGGCATATCGGACTGTTGGCGTCTCATCTGACTGCCGTCGCATTCAGGAGTGCGAAGCTTGAACGAGCGATCGCTGGAATGGCAGTTCGTGGAGAGCGTGCAGCCCATGCTGGCGAGCGGCCGGCTGACCGCCGCGGCGGCCCACCTGCGCGAGCACTGGCCGTCCCCCGTCCTGCACGCGCTGCTGTCGTCACAGTCGGGGCGCGTGGTAGGCCTGGCCGCCCGCTGCCTCGGTCTCGTGGGGGACCTGGCGGATGCCCGGCAATTGTCCTGCCTGCTTGGCCATCCTAGCCGGGATGTGGCCCAGGCCGCGGAGGACGCCCTTTGGAGCGTCTGGATGCGCGCCGCGGGCGAGGCTGCCTGCGAGGGCCTGATGACGGCGATGCGGCTGAGCGAAGCGGGCGAGCAGCGTGCCGCCATCGCCGCGCTCACCGTGCTTTGCGAAAGCGCGCCCGGCTTCGCCGAAGCGCACCACCAGCGCGCCCTCGCGCTGCACGCCGTCGACGAGATCGAACGCGCCGAGGCCGCCTATCGCGAGGCCCTTCGGCTGAACCCGCTGCATTTTGCCGCCGCCGCGGGGCTGGGACACGTCTGTGTCCAGCGCGGCGACCTGGCGGGGGCGCTGCGTCACTATCGCCGGGCCTTGCACCTGCACCCGCGCCTTGATGAAATCCGCGAGGTCGTGCCGCAGCTCGACGCCGCGCTGGAGCGCCGCGTCGTAGCCTGATTGCCCGCGGCCGGCCGGCGGTGTGCACGTGACGCGGCTTCTTCTGTTCGGCGGCTCGTTCGACCCGATCCACCATGGGCATCTGATCGTTGCGCGCGCCGCCGCCGAGCACCTGGGTATCTCGCGCGTCATCCTCGTTCCCTGCGCCGCTCCTCCGCATAAGCCCGATCGCGTGTTGGCCCCTTCGGTCGACCGGTTGGCCATGTGCCGCGTGGCAACGGCCGGTGAGGCCCTGTTCGAGGTAGACGACTTCGAGGTGCGCGCCGGGCCGCCGTGCTATTCGTTGCGAACGGTGCGCCACTACGCCGAAAGCCAGCCGGACGTTGCGATTCACTGGCTGATCGGAGCGGACAGCCTGCGCGAACTGACGAGCTGGCATCGCATTCGGGAACTGGCGGACGCGTGCACGTTTGTCACGGCGGCCCGTCCGGGTTGCGCGGAACCGGATTGGGCTTCGCTGGGGGCCGCGGTGAGCCCGCAGGCGTTGGAGCGGATCCGGGCCCACGTGCTGCCGACGCCGGAGATAATGATCTCGGCGTCGGCGATTCGGGCGCGGGTGCGCGCGGGGCGGAGCGTGCGGTACCTGGTGCCGGATGGGGTGATCGCGTATGTCGGGGAGCGGGGGTTGTATAGGGGTTAGAGGGGCGGCCAGGAAAAAAGCGTGGTGTCGGCAAAAAAAACTGACGAGGGACTTATCGGTCGCGTGAGCGTCGCTAGAGTTTATTGGATCGTGGCTTGCGCGGGTTGGCCGCGAGGCAACCGATTATTGACAGGATGTCAACAGTGTAGCCGATGCTAAATTCTCTTGCACGTGCGGTTTCTGCGTGCTATAGTGTTGATGCGACGCTGAGGTCGCTGAATGCTCGGTGCCTCAGGACGGTCCCAGGCAGCTCCGGCAGGGCGTGTCGGCCTGCAAAGATCGTCGAGTCGTGCCAGTGATGGTGCGGTTCGGCGTGAGGTGAACCCATAGCCCGCCAGGTTTGCCCGCTCGAATGTCTGGGGTCGTACTGGCACGAGAACCCTAAGAGGGTTGCCGTGACCTATCCGGCGCTAGCCGTCGGCAGGTCGTGGCTGGGTCGAGGCTGAGATACTCTGAGGCGCGTCGCTGCTGTCGCGAGGCAGCGGCCCAAAGCGCGTGAGAGGATTGCCGGGCAAACACCCGGCGAAGGCTTCGGCTGATCTACCCTGGAAGGGGGAAAACCCAAGGGAGCATCCGGTCGGCGGCTGTGCTAACCACACCGTCGTCGGCGAGGGATTCCCAGCGGGGTTAAAGCCCAGGAGCCGCGGTTCGCCGGTCCGGGCGCCGTGAGGCGCAACATCCGGTGAAAGGAACGGCATGTGGGTTCATCCTTCGCGGAGACGCGTCGGATACCCGTTGGGAGGAGAAGGCTCCGAAGGGTGAATCCCAAGAGCGCTGTCGGCGTGAAATAAAGCCGGCGCGGCTGTCGCGGGAGGAAACCGTCAAGAGGGTGGCCAAACCCTGAAGGCGGAACTTTGCGGGCTTGGAATGCCCGCAAACTGTGGACCGCGATTGCCTGTATGTGCTGTAGGGAAGCAGAGTCCATGGGAGAGGCCGGACGGCTGTGGCCGGCCGGCTAGTGCTTGCTGGGCGAAACTCTAGAGGGTAGCCAAGCCCGAGGAGAGTCCGCTGGCGGTTGCTTAACTGTGGCCGTCGCAGCTTGTGTCGGAAAAACCGCATAGCCGGGGCAAGGGCCAACGGCAGAGCGGGATCGCTTAACCCATGCGGCGATACTGACGCAGGTCCGAGGCTCTGAACGAGCGGTGAAGCCCACAAGAGGCCGGCCCGTGGCGGTAACGTGCGCGGGACGAGCAGCAAGCGCGAATGCTCCGAAGGACCACGAGCGTTCAGCGATGCCCCGGCGTCGCTTTTTTTGCGCCCGCCGCCGCGTGCCTGTGGTGGAATCGGGCTGCGGACAGCCGGGGCTCTGACCTGCGCTCCCTGGCGTAATCCCTGCGCACACTCCGGCAACCCAGCCCCCTTTGTCTGCACTCCCTAGTGTAGTGCCTCGCAAAAATGTGACGGTATCACGGATGGGTGGAGCGGGCATCTTGCCCGCTCGGGCGGGCTGGAAGCCCGCCCCACCCTGCATAGGGACAGGCAGTTATTTGCGGGGCACTACACTACTAGCCCACGACCGGGTTCACGAACTGGCGCATGTCGCGGGCGGCCAGGGCTGTCATGATGCTGTCAGGATCGGGCAGCCGGGCCAGGTATTCCGCGGCGACCGCGTCGGTGAAGTCTGCGGTCCGCGTGTAGCGAATCTGCCGCGCGCGATCCTGGGGAACGGGCTGCATCCTCAGCCACTCGCCGCTGGCCACAAGCTCCGCCAGGGCGCGCTGGCCGCTTTCGACGGCGCGCATTCCCAGCTCGAAGGCGTCGAATGGCCGGCTGGGCGGAAAGACGTGGCGCAGGATCGGGCCGGAGTCGAGGCCGGCCGTAAGCAGGTGGATCGTCGCGCCGACGAGATCGGGCCGGCGGTGATACATGGCCCAGAAGTTCGTCGAGCTGCCGCGAAAGTACGGCGAGAGGCCCATGTGCAGGTTCAGCGCCCGGCGCGCCACGAGGTAGTCGCACAATGCACCGCGGATGTAGCTGGCCCCGAAGACGACGAAGACGTCGGCATCGAGCGCGGGCGCGAGCGCGTCGATCGGCAGGTCGCTGAGATCGCCGAGCCTCAGCAGCAGCGGCCGCACGCCGCCCGGTGCGAAGCGCGGCGCGCCGAAGACGGTTCGCTCGGCGGCAAGCACGGCGTGAAAGTAGCGCTGCATGACATCGGAGCGGCGATACAGGTCGGCGACCTTTCCGGGAAAGACGGTGGTGCACTCGTGGACGACGAACAGCGCGTCGCAGGCGGCCGCGAGGCGCTCGACCAGGGCGAGGTGTCGCGGCTGGTTTCCGGTGAACAGGGCGATGCGCATCGCGATTCAATCCGAGCGCGCGGCGCGGCGCAGGTTGGTGCAGTCCTGCCGCGGGTGTTCCAGCGGCCCGTGCTCGCGAAGCGTCATGTCGGCGCGGAAACCCACGCGGACGCCGAGCCGCCTGAGAATCGCCAGCGTTCGATCGCTGTACGAGTTGCACGGGTGAGAGACGCAGATCGGCGCCTGGCCGAGCAGGCTTTCGAGGCAGGCCAGGTTGGCTGCGTACTCGCGCTGCTGGGCGGCGGCGGACAATTCGGCGATGCGCGTCGGGTGGGTGTGAGAGTGGAGGCCGATGACGTGGCCGCGCTCGTGCAGCCGCAGCAGGTGCGCCGCCTCGAGCCAGAGCCCGGCGGACAGCTCGCTGAGCGTGCGGCCGGTGGAACGAATCAGGTCGTCCATGATTCGGCGATAGGCGTCGGGGCCGAGCACTTCGTCGCGCACGAAGCGGAAGCGCCGATCGGCCGGCGTGTAGAAGGGAAACGCCGGCAGGTACGCACCTGGGTCGAAGCCGCGCAGGGCGTCGCCGACGGCCTCGCGCGCGGGGGATTGCCGGATGGCGGCGAAGAAGGCGTCGTAGAAGGCATCGGGATCGCGAAAGCAGCGCTGCACGAAGCGCTGGTAGAGCGTCGTGCGACACAGGTGTCCCTGGAGCACGCTGGTCGAGACGAACCAGAAGGCCGTCAGGCCGCGCTGCTCCAGCACCGGCAGGGCCACGTCGTACTGGCTGCGCAGGTTGTCATCGAACGTCAGACACCAGTCGCCCGGCGTCAGCCGCTGCGACAGGGCGCGTTCGAGCCACTCGGCCGCCGGCAGCAGACGCGCGCACTCGGCGACGTCGGCCAGCAGCCGGTCCAGGACATCGGCCGCAATCGTTCCCTGTCCGGGCGGGTGTCCGACGCCGTGAAAGTGGTGGAACATCAGTCCGCCGGCGGAGGCGGAGAGGGCCTGGAGGGCGGGGTTTTGGGTGCCAGAGGGTGTCGACAGGCGCATGCCGGGTGCTCGCCAGGGCGCGTGCTCCGTCGACCGGCCGCCCAGGCGCGGGCGATCGGGAGTCTGCTGAGAACCCATCGGCCGGAGTTGCCGCGCAGGTTCTGCCGAATCTGGATGGCCGCGCGCCGAGCGGGGGCTCCGCGAGGATTCGGCGATCCGCCGCGTCAGGCGCGGCTGTCCCAGACCGGCTCGGTCACGCCGGCGCGCTGATTGTCATAGCGGCTCATGACGAAGAGGGCGTCGGAGAGGCGGTTGAGGTAGCGGATGGTTTCGGGGTTGAGCGGCTCGCGTTTGGCGAGGGCGACGGTTTCGCATTCGGCGCGGCGGCAGACGGTGCGGGCGACGTGGAGCTGGGCGGCGGCGGGTGTTCCGCCCGGGAGCACGAAGTTGGTGAGCGGGTCGAGAGATTCGGAGAGCTGGTCCATGAGTTGTTCGAGGGCCAGTGTGTGCCGCGGCTCGATCCGGGGGCCGGGGTTGCGTGGTTTGTCGCGCTCGGGGATGCACAAGTCGGCGCCGAGGTGGAAGAGATCGTTCTGAATGCGTCGCAGGGGGGCGACGAGCTCGGCGCAAGGTGCGACATTGAGCGCGAGGCCGATATGGGCGTTGAGTTCGTCCACGGCGCCGAAGGCGACGATGCGCGCGTCGTGCTTCGGCACGCGCGCGCCGCTGCCCAGCGCGGTCTCTCCGGCGTCGCCGGTGCGGGTGTAGACCTTGGTGATGCGTGGCATGGGAGCTCCGTTTGGGGCGCGGGCCGATAAGCGGCCCGGGACATCATCGGGCGTTGTCCGTGGGGGACATGCTAACGCGCAAGGCGTGCGCCTGGGCAGGGGATCGGGCGCGGTGCGAGAGCGGCGGGGGAGAGGGTCCGGGGGCGGTTTGCCTCGGCGGCTGCGCGATTCCTAGACTTCACGAGTCCGAACGCCCGTCTGGCCGGCAGGCGCCGACCGCGCGAGGGTGATCGAGTCCGCGGCGAGTGTGCGCGAAGGGGACCACATGAACAACTGGCAGAGCAACTTCCTGGACAAGCTGAACAAGGTTCAGACGCAGTGGGTGCGCAGCTTCGAGAGCACCATGGACCGCTTCATCATGGCGGCTTTCGAGGACGTGGCGTCGTTCGTGCGTGACAACGGCTTCAAGGTCTCGACGCCGCTTCAGGACGACGGCCGGCGTTCGTTCAAGTTCGAGCTTTCCGAGAACGCGTACCTGCTCATGATCTTCCGCTTCTCGGGCGTAGGCGAGTTCGAGCTGCGCTGCGAGTCGTTCACGCCCGGCGGAGAGCCGACGTTGAGCAAGTCGATGATGCGGCTGGCGGACGTCGACGAAGAATGGGCCGGCAAGCAGTTCCAGAGCGCGCTGGATTCGTTCCTCGAGGCGATGGCGGGGTCGCGCTTCCAGCAGGCCGAGGCGCTGTCGGTCTGACCAGCAGCCGGATGGATGCGGGGTAGTACGGGAGACCGGCTGGAAGCCGGGTCACAACAACACCGCCGAGAAAAACACAAGCGCGTGGGTCCTCTCCGGTTGCCTTCGGAGTGGGGACCCACGTGCTGTACGTTTGTCGGGAAGCCACTCTAGTACTCGGCTGTTACCTTCTGCGCGCTTCGTGGGGGTCGCGGCCGGATCCGGCTTCGCCGCAGCGGCTACGGAATCTCCGCCTGGTTGGCCGGCGGTAGGCCCTTGATGATCGCGTCCAGGCCGGCCGGGGTGTCGGCGTCGTCGAGGTTCGGCAAGAACACGCCGCTGTTGGGGTTGTAGACCCAGCCGTCGCCGCTGGCGGGGTTCGGCGTCGGCGGGTTGTTGACGGGGTCGATCAGGATCGAGGGCGAGCCGCGGTTGGGGCCGATCGGGATGCGCGGCATTGTGACCAGGTAGGGTCCGAAGACATAGGGCCCGGTCCGCTTGGGATTGGTCTTGCCCGTCACCTCCGTGAATAGCGTGAGCTGAGACACGAAGTGGGCCGCGGTCGGTCCGGGCAAGGCGCCGATGTGCTCGGCCTGGTAGCGGGTGATGGCGTTGTGCACGACGTTCAGGTCGGCCAGCATGGCGCTGCGCGACGCACCGCCGCTGCCCCGGCTCAGCCGCGGAATCGCCATGCCGGCGAGCATGGCGATGATGAGCATCACGACGACCAGCTCAACCAGGGTGAAGCCTGGAGGGTAGGGCGCAGAATCGGCCGAGCGGTTTGTGCTGCGACGGCGCATCCTGGGTAGGGATCGGTTTTCCAGCGGCCTGCGTCGAGCACTGCGGTCAGGTGGTGGTTGTGTGCGTATCGGCGCAGCCGCTCCCTGCCGAGGCTTTCAGGAAACATCAAATACGGGAATCGGCCCCCGGCACAACGTGAGATCGTCCGGCGCAACCGCTTTCTCACGGGCGCCGCTCGGATCAGACGGCAGATCAGACGGTGCGGCTCGGGCCAGACGGAAGGTCCGCCGGCGCAGCGCGTAACGCGGGCGCGTCGTGATCTTGGTCACCGTCCGGGCGCAGCTTGGCGCGCTTGGCGGCGTACATCGCCTGGTCGGCCGCTTCGATCCACTGCTCGACCGTCCAGCCGCTGCGCCATTGAGCGACGCCCACGCTGGCCGCCACCGGCAACTCCTGTCCGCCATGTCCGCAGCGCGCGTCGCGCAGGCCGCGCACGACACGCTCGGCCACGTGCATTGCGCCCGCGGCGTCGGTATCGGGCAGGAGGAGCACGAATTCGTCGCCGCCGCAGCGCGCCGCAGAATCGGCCTCTCGCAGGGCGGAGCGAATGACGGCGGCGACGTGGCGCAGGACGGCGTCGCCGGCGCGGTGGCCGCAGCGATCGTTGACCTGTTTGAGGCCGTCGAGGTCGAGCATGAGGAGGGTGAGGGGGACATCGTGGCGCTGGGCGCGCTGCAACTCGCGGCGCAGCGTCTCGGTCATCCAGCGATAGTTGTACAAGCCGGTGAGGCCGTCGACGCGCGCTTCGATGCGCGCCTGCTCATGCAGGCGCGCGTGGCTCAGCGCGCGGCCGGCGAACGAGAGCACCGCGGGCATCCACGGCGGCGGGCGGTTCCCGCCTGAAAGCCGCGCCGTACACACCAGCAGCCCGCCGAGGCGCCCCGGCGCGCTCAGCGGCGCCAGCAGGCAGCCTCCGTCGGCGGCGTCCATCTGCCGGGCGCGGACGCCGGCGCCGAGCGCGCGGCAGGCGTCGTCGGCGTCGCGCGCGACGACGGCGCGGCCGCAGCGCGCGGCCAGCGCCAGGACGTGTGACGTGTCGGGGGAAAGGCGGACGGCCAGGTCGATCGGGCGGTTGCAGCTCGACTCGGCGAGGGTGAGCACCTGCTGGCTGGCATCGCACAGGTACAGCGAGGCCTCGCGATAGCCGAGCGCCGGCGGCAGGTGCGTGACGAGCGCATGGCACAGCTCGCGCAGGTCGAGTACGTGAATGGACTGCAACCACGCGGGCAGCGCGACGAGCGGGTCATCGCCGGGGGGCGCGGGCGCGGAGGCCGAGGGGGCGCGGATCGACCAGACGGCGGCGGCGGCGTCCTGTGAGCACGGTTTGCGCACGAGCAGCGCTGCCGGCAGTCGCTCGCCCTGAGCCGGGCCGTGGGCGTAGAAGACGACCGAGGCCCGGGGCATGGGGCGCTCGTGGGGCCAGGCATCGAGGTCGATCCACAGGTCGTCGCGGTCGAGCCCGGCCGCGTCGGGGGATTCGAGCGCATCGACCCGGCAGAGGGCGGCGTCCGGAGGGCGCTGGCGGTCCAGTGCGTCGGCGAGCTGCCGGTCGTCGCTGACGAGCAAGACGTTTCGAACAGGCGGCGCGGCCATGAGGAATCAACTCCGGTCCGCGAGATAGTATCGGGATTCGCCGCCGGAGTGCTTCGGGCGAGATTCGGTCGGGCGCCGATGGAGGGTCAGGGGCGCTTGGCCGGCAGGGGCCGGGTATCCGATAGGAACGAAGAGCGCGCCTGCGCGCCCGCGACGACCGCCATGGTTGCGGGGGCGCATCCGTCGTCGCTCGGAGGAACTGGTGCTCCGGCTACGTGGACTGTTGACGTTGTTTGCGGGGCGCTGGCAGATACCGGCGGCGTTCGTGGCGATTCTGGCGCTGGCCCTGGGCGGCAACGCGCTGCGCCCGAAGACGATCGAAGTCGACTTCGACTCGGTGCTCGCCGACCTGCACGTTCTGCGCGAAGGCAAGCGGTACTCGGATGCGGCGGACGCGATCGCGAACCTGTTGCAGATGCATCCGGCGCTGCCGGACGAGCAACGGGGCCGGCTGCACGAGATGCTATCGGACGTTGTGTATCGACAGGAGGCGCTGCGGTCTGCGCCGATCCGCGAGAACGTCACGCTGATTCTCGATCACGCGGACGCGGCGGCCAAGCTGCACGTGGAGCAGTCGCCGGCGGCGCTGTTGCGGGTGGCGGAGGCGTACAACTGGCAGCGGCGGACGAACGAGGCGATCCAGGCGTATCGACGGGTGCTGGATCGCGTTCCGGAGGGTGAGGAGCGCCGGTGGGCCTTGCGGTCGCTGGTGCGGCTGCTGGAGAGCCTTCCGTCGCAGGAGCAGCAGCGGCGGGAGCTGCTGGCGGAATTGCTGAGCGAGGAGGGGATCTCGCCGGCGTACCTGTGGTGGGGTGTTCAGAACGCGATGCAGCAGGCGTTCGACAGCGGCGACCTGGGCCGCGCGGAGAACGTGCTGCTGCGCTACGGCGAGGCCTTCACGCGATCGGACCTGAAGGGTTACGGGGACTACCTCCGCGCCTGGCTGCTGATCAACCTGGATCGACACCTCGAGGCCGAGCCGCTCGTGCACGAGGTCGATGCCTGGCTGACGCGGCGCATCACCGTCGACGCCGAGATGGATCGCGCGGGCTTTCTCCCGGCCCTCAACCGCGTGCTCAGCGGCTACGTCGAACTGGCCGAGCACCGGCCGCAAGCCGCGCTGGACTACTTCGACCAGGCCATCGGGCTCGACGCCCGCGGCGACGGATTCGTGGCGGCGACCATCGGGCGCGCCGCCGCCCTCGCCGCGCTTGAGCGCCACGAGACCGCCTGGCGGCTGGTGCGGGCTGCGGCCGCCTCGTTTGATCCGAAGAGCGAGACGGCCCTCTCGGGCATACCGCGGTTGAACCGGGCGATGCAGCGCATCTTCCAGCAGCGGCTGGCGCTGGGCGATTCGGGGTCGGCGGTCGGGTACCTGGCGCTGGCGCTGGAGTTGACGGCGCCGAGCGAGCTGGCCAGCCGGCAGGAGCTGCATCGAACCCTGGCCGAGATCAACGTGCGGGCCGCCGAGAGCGAGCAGGATCGCGAGAAAGGCCTGGCCTATCACGCGGCCGCGGCGCGGCACTTCGAGCTGGCCAGCCAGTTGTGTCCTGACGACGTTGAGGCGCGCTCGAAACTGATGTGGGCGGCGATCCAGCAATGCGACGAGTCGGGCCACATCGCCGACGCGCGGCGGCTGCTGGAGCAGTTCGTACTGCTGCGCGGCGACGATCCACGACTGCCGGCGGCGCTGTTGCAACTGGGGCGGAGCTGCGAGGCCGAGGGGGCGCCGGACGCGGCGCAGCGCTGGTACAACGAGCTGGAGCTGCGCTTCCCGAAGCTCGAGGAAGCCGCCCGGGCACGACTGCTGCGGGCCCAGATGCTGTTGCGGCGCGGCGCCGCCGGCGTCGGAGAGGCGGAGCAACTGCTTCTCAGTCTGCTCGAGGCCGAGAACATGTCGCCGGAGGCCCGCGTGTTCAGGGAGGCCCTTTACACGCTTGGAGAGCTGTTGTTCGAGGAAGGCCGTTTTTCGCTCGCGATCCGCCGGCTCGACGACTACCTTCGGCTGTATCCCGACGATCCGGCGGGGGAGCGGGTGAGATTCCTGCTGGCCAACGCCTACAGGTGCAGCGCGTACGAGCTGCGCGACAACCCACCTTCAGACGCCCTGCCGACGCGCGCGGCCGAGGAAAGCCGGGCCCGTTTTCGAACGGCGTGCGACCTGTTCGCGGCGTACCTGGAGCGGGTTGAGTCGTCGGCTCCGGAAGCCGGTACCACAGGCAGCGGGCTGGAAGCCGGCGCCACCGACGGATCGGACCGAGAACTCTACCAGCGGACGGCGCTGCTCTACCTGGCGGACTGCCACTACGAGCTGAACGAGCCGGGGACGCTCCAGACGGCCCTGACGCTCTACCGTCAGGCCGCGGCGCGTTATCAGCACGAGTCATCGGCACTGATTGCGCACGTCCAGATCGCGAACATCCATCTGCGGCAGGGTCAGATGATCGAGGCGGCGCGTGCGGTGGAGAATGCCCGGTGGCTGCTTCGGAGCATGCCGGAGGCGGCGTTTGAGGCGGGTCCGCTGTCGCAGTCCCGCGTCCAGTGGGAGCAGTACCTGGCCGCGGTCGCCGGTTCGCACCTGTTCCGCGACGTTTTCGCCGATAGCAGATAGCACGGGACCGGCTGCGCCGGGAGAGAGACGTTGGAAGCGGAGAAGTTCAGCTCGGCGCGGCTCATCAAGCTGCTGCGGCAGCAGCGGGACCTCTACCACAGCTTGCATGAGCTGAGCCAGCGGCAACGAACGCTGGTGTGCGGGGATCAGCCGGAGCTGCTGCTCAGGGTTCTGAGCGAACGTCGCCGGCTGGTGACGCGGCTGGCGCAGATCAACGAGCAACTGGCGCCCTGCCGACAGGACTGGGCGGGGGTGTATCAGGGGCTTTCGCCCGAGTGCCAGCAGACGGCCGCGGGGCTGCTGGAGGAGATCAACCGGACGCTGCAATCGATCCTGAGGGCCGATCAGGAAGACGGCGCGCTGCTTTCGGCGCGGAAGGACTCGATGGCGGCGAACCTGTCGGGGCTGGGGGGCGGGCAGGCGGTGAACACGGCCTACGGTGCGTGTGCCGCCGAAGCGGGATCCGCCGACCTTTCCGGCTGAGGCATGTTCTGAAGGCGAGCGTGGGCGAGGCGCGCTGGCGGGACTGAAGACGACGGAGACACGGATGTCTACCGACGCGAAGGCGATTGCGCAGTCCGGTTCGAGCGTGGAGCAGCTCGGCGTCGTGCTGCGCGAGTACCTCGAGGCCACCCAGCGGCTGCAACTCACTCACGAGTCGCTGGAGCGCGAGGTGGCGCTGCTGCGCGGGGAGCTGGCCAGCAAGGATCGCGAGCTCGAGCGCCGCCGGCGATTGGCTTCGCTGGGCGAGCTGGCGGCGGGGGTGGCGCATGAGGTTCGCAATCCGCTTGGGGCGATCCAGCTATACAGCGGGCTGCTGCGGCGCGAGTGCCGTTCGCTGGGCTCGGCGCTGGCGCTGATCGAGAAGATCGACGCGGGCGTGCAGGCGATCGACGGCGTCGTGCGGGACACGCTGGCGCTCGCGCCGCGCTCCTGCGAACTGGCTCCGCACCGGCTTTCGGACATCGTCGCCCGGGCGCGCGACCTGTGCTGCCCGGTGCTGACGCGGCGCGGCGTGGCGCTCTCGGCGGAGTTCGAGGACGCGGCGGTTTCGCTGGTGTGCGACGCGTCGGCGATTCAGCGCGTGCTGGTGAACCTGATCGAGAACGCCGCCGACTTCGCGCCGCAGGGCAGTGCGATTCGCCTTGGGGTTGCGGCGGAGGGCACGGTGGTGCGGGTCACCGTGGCGGACGAAGGGCCGGGGCTGGCCCCGGAGCATCTCGACCGGGTGTTCGATCCATTCTTCACGACGAAGAGTCACGGGACGGGGCTGGGGCTGACGATCGCCCATCGCCTGGTTGAGGCGCATGGCGGATCGCTGACGGTGCGCAACCGTCCCGAGGGTGGCGCCGAGTTCATGATGACCCTGCCGTACGGCGGCGGCAGTGGTCGCGTTCATTCGTCCGCCGAAGAGAACCTTCAATCCAGCGCGGCCTAGATAGAAGCGAGGTTTGGCCATGGCGTGCGTATGCGTGATCGATGACCAGCCGTTGATGCGTGGCTCGGTCGAGGAAACACTGAAGGCCCAGGATCACAAGGTGTACTCGTTCGCCACGGCGCACGAGGCGTTGACGGACATCCGGCAGCGGTCGTTCGACGTGGTGCTGAGCGACCTGCGGCTGCCGGGGATGGACGGGGTGGCGCTGCTGCGCGAGATGCGGCGGCTGGGGCTGGACGTGCCGGTGATCCTGATGACGGCGTACGCGTCGGTGGACACGGCGGTGGAGGCGATGAAGCTGGGCGCCTTCGACTACATCCAGAAGCCGTTCAACGCCGAGGAGGTGGCGATCCTGATCGAGCGGGCGGTTCGCGAGCGCGACATGCTGCGGGACAACGAGGTGATGCGGCGGACGATCGAGGATCTGAACCACGAGTTGAAGCTGATCGGGTCGTCGTCGGCGATGCGCCCGGTGCTGGAGAAGATCGATCGCGTGGCGCAGAGCAGCGCGACCGTGCTGATCAGCGGCGAGAGCGGCACGGGCAAGGAGATGATCGCGCGGGCGATCCACGCGGCGTCGCCGAGGCGCAGCAACCCGATGCTGTGCGTGAACTGCGCGGCGTTGTCGCCGACGCTGCTGGAGAGCGAGTTGTTCGGCCACGAGAAGGGGGCGTTCACGGGAGCCGACCGGCTTCGCAAGGGGCGGTTCGAGCTGGCGGATGGGGGCACGCTGCTGCTGGATGAGGTGTCGGAGATCGACCCGGGCATGCAGGCCAAGCTGCTGCGCGTGCTCCAGGAGCGCGAGTTCGAGCGCGTCGGCAGCTCGGTGACGCGGCGGATCGACGTGCGGGTCATCGCGACGACGAACCGCGACCTGCGCGACTGGGCGGCGAAGGCGCGCTTCCGCGAGGACCTGTACTACCGGCTGAGCGTGCTGCCGATCGAGGTTCCGCCGCTGCGCGAGCGGCGCGAGGACATTCCGCAGTTGCTCGACGCATTCGTCACGCGGGTCTGCGCGCGTGAGGGGCGCGAGCGGCCGCGGTTCCCGGGTGAGACCGTGGCGCTGCTGACCGACTATCACTGGCCGGGGAACGTGCGCGAGCTTCAGAACCTGTGCGAGCGCGTCTGCGTGCTGGAAGCCGGCCGCGACGTGACGCCGGCCGCGGTTCGTCCGCTGCTGACGGGGGCGCTGGTCGCCGGCCATGCGGCGGCGGAGAAGGTGAGCTACCGTGACGGGCAGATTCTCTCCGACGCCGAGCGCGACTTGATCATGCGCACGCTGCAGCGGTTCTCGGGGCATCGCGAGCGCACGGCCCGGGCGCTTGGCATCGGCCTGCGGACGCTGGGCCTGAAGCTCAAGAAGTGGCGCGAGGAGGGCACGTTCGAGGAGACCTGGACGCGGCGCCTGACGGCCGCCCCGGCAACGGCGGCGGCGGCGCCAGCGGCTCAGGCGCTGAACGTGCGCGAGCCGGCGCACGTCTGACGGCGCCTGAGCGCGCCGCCCGCGCTCGAATGCGCGGCATGCGGCTTGCTGGTTTCTGGAAGCCCGCGTGGGAGTCTGAACATGTGGCTCGATCGAGTCCTCAACACGCCGGTGCGCCAGGGGCTGCACCTGATGGCGCGTTTCGCCGAAGACCGGCACCGCGTGCTGGCCGAGAATCTGGCGAACATCGACACGCCGGACTACCAGGCCAGGCAGCTCGATGCGAAGGGTTTTCAGGCGGCGCTGCGCGAGGCGCTGGAGAAGGCGCGGCCCGGAGAGCGGCTGGAGCTGCGCGACACGGGGCAGTTCGGGACGGATGCGCGGGGACGGTTGCAGAGCCGGCCGAGCCGGGCGCCGGCGGAGAACGTGCTGTTTCACGACGGGACGAACGCGCAGATCGAGCGCGTGGTGGCGCAGATTCACGAGAACGCGCTGACCTACCGTTTCGCAATGACGCAGCTCAAGGGCAAGTTCGACGGCCTGATTCAGGCCATCCGGGGTAGAAACGCGTGATCGGCTCGCTCGATGTCAGCCAATCGGCCCTCGTCGCGCAGCGCGTCCGCATGGACGTGATCGCCGGCAACATCGCCAACGCCTTTACGACGGCGCAGGCGGACGGGCGGATCGAGCCCTATCGGCGGCGCGTGGTGACCTTCGGGGAAGGGACCGCCGGCGGTGGTGCGGGGGTGCACGTGGCCGAGGTGCTGGAGGATCCGTCGGAAGCGCGGCTGCAATTCGACCCGGGGCATCCGCACGCGATTGTGGACGGCCCGCTGCGCGGTTACGTGCGCTACCCGAACGTCAGCATCACGATGGAGTACATCGACGCCCTCGCGGCGAGCCGGGCCTACGAGGCCAACCTGGCGATGATGAACGTGACACGCGGCATGATCGAGCAGGCGATCCAGTTGATGGCCTAGGGGCCGGCGGGGCACGGAGGCCCGGCGGCGACGATGGGGATGAGGCCGGGCGCACGAGCCGGCAGCGACTTGTGGAGTGAATGAACCATGTCCGACCTCACCGTCAACGGTCTGAGGCCGATTGCACCGCTCAGCGCGGGCACGAAGCCGGCGTCCGGCGGCGCGGGCGGGGACGATTTCGCCGCGATGCTGCGCGGGCAGCTCGAGCAGGTCAGCCGCATGCAGAGCGAGGCCGATGAGGACCTGAAGCGGCTGATGGCCGGGCAGAGTGACAGCGTGACCGACGTGCTGGTGACGGCGCGCAAGGCGGACGTGGCGTTCAGCCTGCTGATGGAGATTCGCAACAAGCTGGTGGACGCCTACCAGGAGTTGCAGAACATGCGCGTCTGATGACCGGCCGCGGAGGGGCGGCTTGCCCGCATTCGACGGCAGGGCCGCACACCGCGGACGGGCGTCCGCCCGCGCCCGGCCAAGCCCGCCCGCCTCTGCCGCGCAGGTTAGCCGGAGCCACGGATGGCTTGGTTTCAGGACAACATGGGGCGGCTGTCGGTGCAGTTGCGCGGCCTGACGGTCTCGCAGCGCGTGGCGATCGGCCTGGGCGCGGCGCTGGTGCTGGCGTCGGTGTTCTGGCTGGCGCAGTGGGCGGCCACGCCGGACATGACCCCGCTGTTGTCGCAGGACCTTTCGGGCGACGACCTGGCGCGCGTGACGGCGGGCCTGGACGCGCTGGGGGAGAGCTACCGCACGCAAGGAGCGCGCGTGCTGGTGCGGGCGTCGGCGAACCGCCAGGCGTTGCTGGCGCAGTTGCAGGCGAGCGAGAAGCTGCCGACGGACACGAGCGTGGGCTTCGCGGCGCTGGTGGCCGAATCCAACCCGTGGATATCCCAGGAAGAGAACAACAAGCGCTGGACGGTGGCGCTCCAGAACGAGATCCGGCGCGTGCTGCGGTCGTTTCAGGGCGTTCGCGACGCGCACGTGTTCCTGAACCTGAGCGCAACGCGGCGGGGCTTCTCGCGGCAGGAGGCGCAGGCGTCGGCGAGCGTGACGCTGTTCATGCAGGGCGGCGAGCCGGTGACGCGGGCGCTGGCGCTCAACGCGGCCCGGCTGGTGTCGGGCGCGGTGCGCGGCCTGCCGCCGCAGAACGTGCAGGTGGTCGACGCGAGCGGCGCCGTGGCGCTGGACTGGGACGCGGAGCAGCCGGGGACGACGACGCACCTGGACCGGCTGCGCCGGGAGCAGGAGAGCCGGATCCGGCGGATGATCGAGGCGCAGGTGGCGTTCGATCCGCAGGTTCGCGTGAGCGTGCGCGTGGAGCTGGATCCGACGGCGCGTGAGAAGACGACCGAGACGCCGAGCGAGGGCGTCGAGACCAGCACGTCGACGCGGACGCGCGAGGACGTACGCACGTCGCGCGCCGAGCAGCCGGGCTTGCAGGCCAACGTCGGCCGGGCGGTCGGCAGCAGCGCCGGCGTCGATACGCGCAGCAGCGAGAGTGAAAGCAAGAGCGAGCTGCGCACCGGGCTGGAGCAGAAGCACGAGCGGACGGCGGCCGGCGAGATCCGGGAGATCTTCGCCGCGATCAACGTCTCGCACAGCGCGTTGGCGGCGATCTATCGCCGGGCGAACCCTGGCGGGGACGAGCCGACGCGCGAGCAGATCGAGCAGGTGTTCGTGGCCGAGAAGCCCAAGATCATCAACCAGGTGCGCAAGCTCGTAAAGCCGCAGGAGGAGGACAACGTCGCGGTGGACTGGTACTACGACGAGGTCGCGCAGTCGTCGGCGGCGGAGGCCGAGGCCGGCTCGTGGCCGATGCAACTGCTCGAACGGCACGGGGCCGCGGGCGCGTTGGCGCTGCTGGCGCTGCTGGCGATGGGGTTCATGCTGCGCCTGGCGCGGCGCAGCGACGCGCGGGCCATCGCGGCGGAGATCGGGCTGCCGGGTGAGGCGCTGAGCGCCGCCCGCCGGGCCGCCGCGGAGGCTGCGCCGCCCGCACCGCCGCCCCCGGCGCAGGAAGGCGCGCCGGCGCGGATCATCACGGACTCGCAGCCGCCGGTGACGGTGGCGAGCGGCCAGCCGGTGATCGAGGCGCCGGAGGTGGACGACGCGACGCTCCAGGTGCGGAAGATGGTTGAGCAGATCGGCGATCTGCTGGACAGGGACGCGGATACGGTGGCGTCGCTGGTGGAGAAGTGGGTGAGCGAACCGCGCTGACCGGAGAGGCCGGGGTGGCGTGAGGGCTGAGGACTGGAGACGAGATGGCGACGGTGGCTCGCGGCAGCGTGAAGGGCAAGGACGAGCCCGATCCGAACGTTCCGAGCGGGCTGCGCAAGGCGGCGATCCTGTTGTTGGCGCTGCGGCCGGAGAACGCGGCCAAGGTGCTCCGCAAGCTGCCGCGCGAGCACGTGGAGCTGGTGACGCGCGAGATCGCGGACCTGGAGAACGTGTCGTCGGAGCTGCGCGCCAAGACGATCCGCGAGTTCTATCACACGGTTCTCGCGCGGCAGTACATGGACGCGGGGGGGCTTGCCGCGGCCCGCAACCTGCTGGAGAAGGTGCTGCCGGCGGACGACGCGAAGCGCATCGCCGGGCGGCTCGAGCACCAGATGAACTCGCAGCCGTTCGGGTTTCTGCACAAGACCGAGACCGAGAACCTGCTGATGTTCCTGGCGGGCGAGCACCCGCAGACGATCGCGCTGGTGCTGTCGCACCTGCCGGCGGCGATGGCCAGCGAGATCCTGGTGGGCCTGCCGCCGCAGCGCCAGACCGAGGTGATCACGCGGGTGGCGAACATGGACCAGACGAGCCCGGACGTGATCCGCGAGGTGGAGATCGGGCTGGAGAGCCGGCTGGCGGGGATGGTGAACGAGCGTTTCGAGCGGACGGGCGGGGTGAAATCGGTGGCGGAGATCCTGAACCTGGCGGGGCGCGCGACGGAGAAGGCGATCCTCGACGGCCTGGCGCAGGACAACCCGGACCTGGTCGAGGAAATCCGCCGGCTGATGTTCGTCTTCGAGGACGTGCTGATGGTGGACGACCGCGGGATCCAGGCGGTGCTGAAGGAGATCGAGAACGACGAGCTGGCGCTGGCGCTGCGGACGGCGAGCGACGAGCTGAAGCAGAAGATCTTCGGCAACATGTCGGAGCGCGCCGCGGCGCTGATCAAGGAGGAGATGGAATTCATGGGCCCGGTGCGCATCAGCGACGTCGAGGCGGCGCAGCAGCGCATCGTCGACGTCGTGCGCCGGCTGGAGGACGCCGGCGAGCTGATCATCCAGGGCAAGGGCAGCGAGAAGGAGCTGATCGTCTGATGCGTTCCCTGCGTCACCGATGCAGCGCGTGGACTCGACCATGGCGGGCGTGATCCGAGCCGCGCCCGACGCGGCCACACCGCGCTTCTCGTTCTCGGACATCGAGGCGGAGGCGCAGGCGATCGTGCAGCGCGCGGCGCGCCGCGCCGACGAGATCATCGCCGCCGCCCGCGCCCAGGCGCAGCGCGAGGCCGCCGAGGCCCGCGCCGCCGCGCACGCCGCCGGCCTCGAGGACGGCCGGCGCCGCGGGCTGGAGGAGATCCGCCGCGAGGCGGCCGAGCACGCCCACGACGAGGCTCGACAGCGGCTGGCGTCGCTGGCGTCGGCACTGGCGTCTGGGGTGCGCGACTTCGAGTCGGCGAAACGCCGCTTGCTGGCCGAGGCCGAGGCCGGGCTGATCGAGCTGGCGCTGGCGGCGGCGCGGCGGGTGTGCAAGCTCACGGCGGGCGCGGCCAGCGAGGCGGCGCTGGCCAACGCGCGGCACGTGATCGCGCTGGGGCGAGAGGACGCCGACCTGGTGCTGCACGTCAGTCCCGCCGACGCCGAGGCGCTGCGCGCGGCGCTGCCCGACCTGCTGCGCGAGATCGAGTGCGCCCAGCACGTGACGCTGCACGTCGACGAGTCGTTGAGCGCCGGGGGCTGCGTGCTGCGCGGACGCAATGGGCGGATCGACGCGGACCTCGATACCCAGCTCGACCTCCTGGCCGAGTCGCTGCTGGGGCGAAACGGACCCGCTGCGGCCGCCGACGGAGCCGAGGCGTGACCGCCGCACGGCTCGATCCCTCGCCCGGCGCGCCCGTTGCCGGCGGTCTATTCTCGATGCTCTGCGCGGAAGTTCGCGAGACGCTCACGGAGCGCCTGACGGGACGCGTCGAGTCGGTGCAGGGGCTGAACGTCGTCGCGTCGGGCGTGCCGGCGCCGCTCGGGGCGCGCTGCCTCGTCGAGCTGCGCAGCGGCGGGGCGCTGGATGCGGAAATCACGGGCCTGCGGAGCGGACAGGCGCTGCTTTCAGTGTTCGGCGAGGCGCAGGGCGTTGCGCCCGGCGACCGGGTGCGGTGCGTGGGCGGGCCGGCGCGCGTGCCGGTGGGCTTTGACCTCCTGGGGCGGGTAATTAACGGGCAGGGGCGGCCGCTGGACGGGCGGCCGGCGCCGCGGCTGAACCTGCGTTTCCCGCTGGTGGCCGATCCGCCGGGGGCGTTGGAGCGGCAGATGATCGCGGAGCCGCTGGGATTGGGGATTCGGGCACTGGATGCGTTGCTGACGGCGGGCCGCGGGCAGCGGTTGGGCGTGTTCGCGGGAACGGGCGTGGGCAAGAGCGTACTGCTGGGGATGATCTGCCGGCACACACAGGCGGACGTGAACGTGGTGGCGCTGGTGGGGGAGCGCGGGCGTGAGGTGCGGGATTTCGTCGAGAAGCAACTGGGGCCGGAGGGTCTGGCGCGCAGCGTGGTTGTCGTGTGCACGTCGGACGAGGCGCCGGCGCTGCGCGTGCGTGCGGGCTTTCATGCGACGGCGATCGCCGAGTACTTCCGTTCGCAGGGCTGCGACGTGCTGCTGCTGATGGACTCGCTGACGCGGCTGGCGATGGCGCAGCGGCAGATCGGGCTGTCGGCGGGGGAGCCTCCGACGGCGAAGGGTTATCCGCCGAGCGCCTTTGCGCTGCTGCCGCGCCTGCTGGAGCGTGCCGGTCGCACGCGTCAGGGCAGCATCACGGGGATCTACACGGTGCTGGTGGAGGGGGGGGACATCGACGAGCCGCTGGCGGACGCGGTGCGCGGCATTCTCGACGGGCACATCTGGCTGTCGCGGCCGCTGGCGAACCGAGGGCACTATCCGGCGATCGACGTGCTGCAAAGTGTGAGCCGCGTCGCGGACGACGTGGTTGGTCCGCCGGTCAGCCGGGCGGCGCGCGAGGTTCGGCGGGTGCTGGCGATCTGGAACGACATCGAGGACCTGGTGAGCATCGGGGCCTACGTTCCGGGAGCGAACAAGGACTACGACCTGGCGGTGCGCACGAGGGAGGCGGTCGAGAAGTTTCTGCAACAGGAGCGCGAAGGCGGCTGCACGTTCGAGGAATCGACGGCGGCGCTGCTGGGGCTGAGTGAGATGCTGGCCAAGACGCGCGCAGCGGTGGGTGGGGGCGCTGCCGGAGGCCGGTGAGAAGAAGACCGGCCGGAGGCCGGTCCGCCATGGATGGGCGTTGCGAATAAGGGGGCGCAGGCGTGCCGCGGGCGTTCGAGTTCCGGCTGGAGACGGTGCTGCGGGTGCGGGAGCAGCGGCAGCGCGAGGCGCAGCGGCGCCTGGCGGCGCGGCAGGCCGAGATGGTGCGTCTGGAGCGGCTCGACGAGCAGCTCGCGGCCCAGGTGGGCGCTGCGCAGAGCGAGCTGCGGGCCGTGCAGGCCGGGGAGCGGCTCGACCCGGCGCTGGTGGCGCGGATGCGCGGCTGGATCGGGCACCTGCGGCGGGTTGGCGCCGAGAACGGGCGAGTCCGCGCAGGACTTGCCGCCGAGCTCGCGCAACTTCAGGCGGAAGTGAGTCGCGCCCGGACGCAGACGCGCGTGCTGGAGAAGCTCCGGGAACGCCGTTTTCGGCAGTACAAGCGGCAGCGCGAGCGCGTCGAGCAGGAAGCGGCGGAAGAGCAGGCACGCGGGTTGCACGTTCAGGCGCGGGCCAGCGCAGGCGCGCCGGCGGGGGACGGGGTTGGACCGGGCGACTGGCCTGCGCTCGCGCGAGGTGAGCAGCGGTGAGCTCGATCAAGAGCCTGATCGCGGCGTTCTCGACAGCGACGCTGCTCGCGCTGGCGGCGTTCGTGGGCTTCCTGGCGGCGACGGGCCGGCTGAACGCCGAGCGTCTCAACCTGATTGCGCAAGTGCTGCGTGGAGAGCTGGCGGGTCAGCCGGCGGAGGCGCACGACGCCCACGCACCGGCGGCGGCGCCGCCGGCCACGCAGCCGGCGCATGGGCAGCGCTCGGCCGACGAGCTGCAAGCCCAGCGCGACCACGAAAGGGCCGTGCGGACGTCGGCGGAGCGGGCGTTGCGGGACGTTGCGGCCCAGCGCGAGCTGCTGGAGCAGGCCCTCGGACACCTCGTCCGCGAGCAGGAGCGCTTCGAGCAGAGCAAGGCCCAATGGGCCCAAACGCGCGAGAAACTGCAACAGCAGGACCGCGACGCCGGCTTCGAAGAGGAGCTGAAGCTCGTGTCGAAGCTGCCGCCGCCGCAGGCCAAGGAGCACCTGGTTCTGACCTGGAAGAAGTCGCCGGCGGACGCGGTGCGGCTGATCAAGGCACTGAGTCCCAGTCGCAGCCAGCGCATTCTGGAGCAGCTCAAGACGCCGGACGAGCTGCAAATCCTTCACGAGCTGCTGGAGCAGCTCCGCAAGCTTGACGTAGACAAGCTCGCACCGGAGTCAGGGAAGACTTCGGGCGACACCGGGCACTGACTGCGAGGTGTTGCCGTGCAAGTTCCCCCTGCGCTCGCGGCGCCGCGCGCGCCGTCCGACGGCCTCTCCGCGCTCACGGCCGGACTGGCGTCGCGCTGGTCCGAGGCGGGCGCGTGGTCAGGCGTGAACGTCGAGCGCGAGTCCCGCGTGGAGGCCGACGAGCGCAAGCGCCGCCGTGAAGAGCGACAGCCGGACGCCTCGCAGCTCCCGACGCCGACCGAGATCGTCCAGCAGCGCGAACGGCGGATTGAGTCGAACAGCCGAACGTTCGGGCGCATCGAGTCGCGCAGCCTGGCGGAGTCGGAAGCCGCCGCGAAGGCCCAATCATTCCGCACGGCGCTGCGCGACGCGCACGAATCACCAGCCACCGCCGCGCGCGCCGCTCCGAGTCCCGGAGAGCCGAAGACCGCCGGCGAGTCTCCGCCCGCCACTCAACAGCGCGCTGCGAATGATCATGCGGATGGCGCCGCGCCGGCCGCAAGACCAGACGCGGGCCGGTCCCACACGGACCCGAATCTGACCGGGTCCAGGCCGGCGGCGCAGACGACGGGTGCGGCGGCGAAGTCCGCCAGCGCGACGGGCTCGCAGCCGGCCTCGTCCACGGTCACGGCTGGCGCGCCGCCCGCGCCGCCGCGCGTGGTCGTCCAGCCGGCACTGCGGTCGGCGGTGGGGGCGGCGCCGAATCCGGCCGGCGCAAGCACGTCGGTCGCGAACCGGGGCAACGGGCCGGAGGCCGGTGCCGCAGCGCGGACGACCGCCGCGCAGCCCATCGTGCGTGGTGCGGCGAGCGACAAGGCGGGCGCGATGCGCCCGGCGAAGCCGGCCGATCTTGCACCCCCGAAGGCGAATATCGAGCAGATTGTGCGGCTGGTGCGGCGGTCGCTGGACGGCCAGCGGCAGGTGACGACGGTTCACCTGAAGCCGGCGGAGCTCGGCAGTCTGCGGATTCGACTGGACTTGGACAAGGACGTGCTGGCGCTGCGCATCGAGCCGCAGACCGAGGCGGCACACCGATTGCTTCGCGAAGAAGCCGAGTCGCTGCGGCAGGCGCTGGCCGCCGGGGGCATTCAGCTCGCGAAGCTGGAGATCCGCCCGCCGGCGCCATCCGACGGGGGTCAGGCATGGACGCCGACGCCCGACTCCGGCGGCCAGGCGCCTGCGCGCGAGGAGCCTCACGCGGGCGCAGGCGGCTCCGGCGGCGGGGACGGGGGATCGACCGAGCGGCGCAGCAAGGAGGCGGCGCCGGAGGTCGGGGTGGTTGAGTGGCGCGTGGATGGGCCGCAGTGGGTCGCGGAGGCGCGTGTGAACTGCTGGGCGTAGAGAATCGGCGCGGGGATTCATAGCCGGGAGACGCAAGATGCCGACGAACGTGGGAGCGGCCAGCGGCGTGAACGCCGCGGGAGCCGCGCGGCCGCAGGCCGATCGCGGGATACAGGGACTGCGCAGCGAGGATTTCTTCAGGATTCTGGTGACGGAGTTGCAGCAGCAGGACCCGCTCGAGCCGTCGAAGACCTCCGACATGATCGGCCAGGTGGCGGACATCCGGTCGATCGAGCTCAACACGCAGCTCAGCGAGGCGCTCCAACAGCTCGTGCGTCAGCAGCGCACCGCGGGGCTGAGCGAGTATCTCGGCAAGTTCGTGGCGGCGACGGGGACGTCGGCGGGCGGGCCGTCGGTGGTGTCGGGCGTGGTCGCGGGCGTGCGATTCCTGCCGGACGGCGTGGCGATGCTCGACCTGGACAACGGGCAGGCGGTGCGGGCGAGCGACGTGGTGTTCGTGACGACGCTGGAGCAGGCGGCCCAGTCGCTGACCGACCACCCGGTGCTCGGAGAGCAGGTGAAGGCGGCGACGGCGCGGACGTCCAGCAAGCCGGGGCCGCTGGATTGGCTGAGGCCCGAGAACTGGCTGCCGCGGCGGACGGCGTGACCTGTACGGATCGCGTGACCTGGCCGAAGAAAACGGGGAAGTGAACTCATGGGTCTTACGACCGCGATGTACACGGGGCTGACCGGTCTGAACGCCAACCAGAGCCGCATTCAGACCATCGGCCACAACATTGCCAACGTGAACACGACGGCGTTCAAGGGCTCGCGCATGCTCTTCCAGACGCAGGTGTCGCAGCTACTGTCGGCGGGGCACGGGCCGACCGACATCAGCGGCGGCGTCAACCCGCTTCAGATCGGCCTCGGCGTCAACATCGGCGCGACCCAGCGGCTGTTCACGCCAGGCTCCATCGAGACCACGGGCATCAACAGCGACCTGGCGATCGAAGGCGCCGGGCTGTTCGCGGTACGGCGGCCATCCGGCGAGCAGCTCTACACGCGCGACGGCTCGTTCTCGCTCGATTCGGAGAATCGGCTGGTGACGGCGGACGGCGACCGCGTGCTGGGCTTCAGCGTCGATGGCGACTTCAACATCATCCCGACGGTGCTCAGCGACCTGCGCATCCCGGTCGGCACGCTCAGCCTGGCGCGGGCCACGTCGCGCGTCATCATGGACGGCGACCTCAGCGCCGCCGGCACCGTCGCCACGCAGGGCTCGCGACACGCCACGCAGGCGATGGTCAACGGCGACGGCGTCGTTGCCGTTGGGGCCACGCCTCTGACGGACCTGCGTTCGGCGGCGGCGCCTGGCGTCGCGCTGTTCAATCCGGGCGAGCGGATCACCGTCGCCGGCGTGAGCAAGGGACAGCGCGAGCTTCCGCCACAGACCTTCGTCGTCGGTCAGACGGGCAGCACGTTGCAGGACTTCGCGGCCTGGCTGGAGACCGCGCTGGGGATCAACAAATCCGCCGGGCTGCCGGGGACGCCGGGCGTGTCGATCGTGGACGGCGCGGTGGTGATCGACGGCAACGCGGGCGAGTTCAACGGTTTTGCGTTCGACAACACCGACATCAGCTCGAGCAACCCCTCCGTGCCGCTGCCGTTCACCTTCGCGCAGCTCCAGGCGGCGAACGGGGCCGGCGTCACAACCGCGTTCATCGTCTACGACTCGCTCGGGACGCCGCTGGTCGCCAATCTCACCTTCGCGCTCGAAGACCTGACGCCCGCCGGCCCGGTGTGGCGCTTCTACGTCGAGTCGGCGGATGACGGCGACGGTTCGCGGGTGGTGGGGACAGGGCTGGTGTCGTTCGACACGCTGGGCAACTTCCGCGGCGCGTCGGGCAACCAGGTGCAGATCAGCCGCGCCGGCAGCGGCGCCGGTACGCCGCTGGACTTCACGCTGGACTTCAGCGGGGTGCACGGGCTTTCGACGGCGGCGTCGGAGATCGTGATGGCGGACCAAGACGGCTTTCCCCCTGGGACGCTGACGAACTTCACGATCGACAGCGACGGGGTGATCAACGGGACGTTCAGCAACGGCCTGACGCGGACGCTGGGGCAGGTGGCGGTGGCGGTGTTCTCGAACCCGGAGGGGCTGCTGGCGGAGTCGGACAACCTCTACCGGGCCGGGCCGAACTCGGGCAACCCGACGATCACGCCGCCGGGGCTGTTCGGCGCGGGGCGGATCATGAGCGGGGCGTTGGAGCTGTCGAACGTGGACCTCGGGCGGGAGTTCATCGGGCTGATCACGTCGAGCACGGGGTTCCAGGCGTCGAGCCGGGTGATCAGCACGTCGTCGGACCTGCTGGACCAGTTGCTGCTGATCGTCCGGTGACAGTCGCGAGGATGGGGCGACCGCAAGCTGAGCAAGACGCGTCGCGCCTCAGCCTTGCCGCACGCCGCGGCACGATGGATATCGTGAGCATCCCCAGAACCGGCTGCCGGCGTGCGGACCGCGCCTGGCAGTTCGCAGCACCATCGGCGAGCTGCAAACCGGGCAGGCGGGTGGTTGGGCTGACGTGGGCGAAACCTCTGCGTCCGAACGCGACGCGGTCCGATTCGTTTGGACATGTTGCCGCTTCTGAACCGAGCCAATCATCTCCACAAGCCGTTGCCCGCCGATCAACGTCATCCGGCTGTCGCGTGCGAAAGCGGCGGCTTCCGCGGTGAAGGTTCCGTAGGTGACAACGATGCCAGCGTCCGCGCTGTGGCTGGCCATCACGCCACGCAGCTCGCGAACGACGTTGACGCCGACCTTGCGCGCCCGCCAGTGCTTGCATTGCACAAGCGTCATGCGCCCGTCTCGCTCGAGTCGGACGTCGTATCCGTCGTCGCCGCCGCCGCTGCCCGTCCGCTCCGCGACATAGCCGTCACGACGGAAGGCCTCGGCGACAAGTTCCTCGAACTCCGCCCAGTTGAGGTGGGCGACGCTCTCCAGGCCCGTCTGACGATCCAAGCGCCTGCGATCCGCCAGCTTCTTCAGCTCAGCGAAACCCCAAACGGCGATTACGAGAAATGCTGCGAACGGCGCGGTTCCCCGCGAGATCGAGACAAGTACGCCGCTCACCGGTTGGCTGGCATTGCTGGCGGCTCCCGTGGAGACCTCGATGATGGCAGGGACGAGATACAGGAAGGTTGCGTAGGCGATCACTGCGAGAATCGGGCCGAGCCACCAGGGCGCCTTGACCAGCGTTCCGTACAGCATATCCAACGCTGAATCGCCCGCCCGGCGTGTCACTTGACAACCTCCACAGTCGGGCGCGAAGTCGGCAATCCCGTGCCAGTCGCGCCTGAGCGAATGATACCACGTCGGCGATCGCGCTCTCTGCCATGGAGCAGAGGTCTCGGTGTACCGTGGCGACGGCGGGGCCTGACCTTCCGCGGCGGGCCGGCCGGCTGAGCCGGCTTTGCGTTAGTACACGCCCGGCGCGAGCCGCCAGCGCACGCGGCCGGCGTACTCGGCGTAGCCCGGCAGGTGCTCAGCAAGGTAGCGGTCTTCGAGCGCGGTTCGGCGCAGCATCAGGACGACGACGGGCAGGATGCAGACGCCGGCCCACCACGAGCCCAGCGCCGGTCCACCGAGCAGCATGGCGGCCAAGGCGCCGGCATAGCCGGGGTGGCGCACCCAGCGATACGGGCCGCGGGTCACGAGCGTGTGGCCGCGCTCGCTCTGAATGCGGATGACGGGCGAAAAGAAGCGGTTGACGATCATCGCCCAGATCGACAGGCCATAGCCGAGCGCCACGCCGGCCAGGGCGGCCGCCTGCGCGGTCAGCGGCACGCGCGACCATCCGAAACGGCCGCAGTCCAAGCCGGCGACCACCAGGTGTGCCGCGATGAACGGCAGCGCGAGGAAGCGCATGGCCCGGTCTTCGCCGCCGGGCGCCGGCCTCACGCGTTCGGCGAGCAGTTCGCGGTCGACGGCGCAGGCCGCAACGGCGCCGCCGCTGGCCAGGATGCCGACGTATGCCCAGTAAGGCGGCAGATCGACGCGCCCGGCGCTGATGAACAGGATCAGCGCGATTACGCACGGCATGAGCGCGAGGCGCATCATCGCCACGGGCTGCTCCTCGATGCGGCGCCCTCAGGCCAGGTAGGCCTTGCGCCGGCGGCCACTCAGGTAGCTCTCCATCACGCACGCACCGAGCTCGCCGCTGGCGCAGTGGAAGGTGACGCCGCGCGTCAGCCGCCCCAGCTCATCGACAAAGCCGAGCCAGTCCATGTCCCAGTAGTCGTCGGTGAGCGCGAAGGTGCAGATTCGCACGCCGCCGCGCGCGACGTGATACGCCTCGGTGAGCGTGGCGACGTGGCTGCGGCGGTCGGGGGGATACAGCAGGTGAACGGCGTCGCCCTGGACATGGGCGGTCGGCTGTCCGTCGGTGATGATGAAGATCATGCGGTTGTCGCCGCTGCGGCGCGCGAGCAGGCGGCGGGCGATCATGAGGCCCATGTGCAGGTTGGTGAAGTGCGGGGGGGCCTGGTCGAGGCGGTTGACGGGGACGCGCAGGCGGATGACCGGGTCGTAGGTGGTGACGGGCTTGGGCATCAGCAGCGGGAGGCGCTCTTCGGGCACCTGCTGGGCTCCGGAGTGGAACCCGACCAGGTCGACCGTGTCGTAGGGGAATCGCTGGCGGATCAGGGCGATCAGGGCCATCGCGCACTTCTTGGCGTGAAAGAAACGCCCGAACCGGGCCATCGAGCCCGACTGATCCAGCAGCACAACCGTCGAGCAGCTTGCGCGGCCCTCCGACTCGAAGCGCTCGATGTCGGCGTACCTCAGCCGGATCGGCGGCCGGGGGCCGTCGGCGGCGCGGCGCAGGGCGTTGCCCAGGGTGGCGGACAGGTCGATCTCGGCCACGGGGTCGCCGAACTCGAACGGCGCCGTGCCCTCCAGCCGCTCGCCGGCGCCGCCGCGATCGAGCGTGGCGTGGCCGTCGCGGGCGCCGGTTTTGAGGTGGGCGAAGATTTCCATGAGGGCCTTGCGCTGCATGGCGCTGGCGGCCCGCGGCGTGAGACGGAAGCGGCCCCTGGCCTTTTCGAGCAGCCCCTGGTCGAGTAGTTGTTTCAGCAGGGCGGAGTGCTGCGGGTGGCGCTCGAGGGCCTGAAGCGCCCGCAGCGCGTCTTCGCCGTGGGCCAGGACGAAGTCGTAGACGCTGCCCAGATCGAGATCGGCCTGGAATTGGAAGAGCGTGCCGTCGTATCGCGTGTAGCGGATTCGCATCGACTGGAGTATACACGCCGGCCACGTCCGGAAGTTGTGCGGGAACCGACTGGCCGGAGGGGCCGGGCGCGTCCAGTATGGAGCGGCAGCCGGCCCGGGGAGAACGGGAGATGCGTTACGCGGTAGCGGCCTGTTCGATGTTCTGGTTGCTGTGTGCGGCGCCTCCGGCCCGCGCGGCGCAGCAGACGCTGGGCGACTACACCGACGAAAAGCAATGGCCCGATACGCCCGCAGCCCAGCGCGCCCGCGAGCTGCTCGAGGTCATCAACGCTCGCGACGCTTCGCGCGCCGCGCGTTTCGTCAACGACCGGTTCTCCGTCCGGATGCGTGAGTCCGCGCCGATGGAGCAGCACATCTCCATCCTCTCGGGCCTGGCCGACGTCACCGGCGGCCTGGAGTTCTACGGCGCGCGGCGCTACGACCCGCCCCGCCCCCCGGGTGAGATCGTCGTGATCGTGCGCGAGAAGCTCACGGAGCGCTGGCGCGGTATCCTGCTGGCCGTGGAGGACGAGCCGCCGCACCGCATCATAGGACTGAGCTTGGCACCCGCCCGCGCGCCGAAAGACGCCCCCGTGCCGCCGCCGCTCGACGAGCCCGGGCTCGTCGCGGAGGCCCGTGCGTTCGTCGAGCGCTTGGGCGCGGCGGACGTGTTCTCGGGCGCCGTGCTGCTGGCGCGGAACGGCCGGGTGCTGATGACGCACGCGTGCGGCGAGGCCGTGAAGGGGCACAACGTGCCCGTGCGGCTCGACACGCGCTTCAACCTGGGCTCGATGAACAAGATGTTCACGGCGGTCGCGGTGGCGCAGCTTGCCGAGCGTGGGCGGCTGAGCCTGGACGATCCGGTCAGCAAGTATCTCGACGCCGACTGGTTGCCGCGCGAGGCGGCGGAGAAGATCCGCGTGCGCGACCTGCTGGGGCACACGTCGGGGCTGGGGAGCTACTTCAACGAGCCGTTCATGGCCAGCGCCCGGCAGCGTTTCCGGGAGCTGGCGGACTACAAGCCGCTGGTTGCGGGCGAGGCGCTGCAATTCGAGCCGGGCAGCTCGTGGTCCTACAGCAACACGGGCTTTCTGCTGGCGGGCGTGGTCATCGAGAGGGCCGCCGGGCAGGGCTACGATGACTACATCCGCGAGAACATCTACAAGCCGGCCGGCATGGTCCACAGCGACTGCTACGACATGGACCGCCCGGTGCCGAACGTGGCCGTCGGCTATTCGCGCGCGCCGGAGCGCTTCGGCACGACCTGGGAATGCAACCTGTTCAAGCACGTGATCCGCGGAGGGCCGGCGGGCGGCGGGTTCTCGACGGTCGAGGACCTGCTGCGCTTCGACCAGGCGCTGCGGGGCGGGAAGCTTGTCTCGGCGGCGACGCTGGCGCAGCTCTGGACGCCCACGCCGCAGTCGCAGGGCGGATACGGCCTGGGCTTCGGGATCGAGCAGGCGCCAGGCGAGAAGATCGTCGGGCACGGCGGCGGGTTCCCGGGCATCAGCGCGGCGCTCGACATGTACCTGGAGGGGGGCTGGACGGTGGTGGTGCTGTCGAACTACGACCAGGTCGCTGCAACCGTGACGGAGAAGCTGCGCGAGCTGATCGCGCGCGTGCGCTGAGCGGGGGCGCAGGGCAAGGGCATCGGCGCTGCTGATGGCGCCCCAGCGGCCCTCAGAAACCAGCGGCCCTCAGAAAGGAACCCGGCGCGTGCCCGCATTCGGGCGCGCGCCGGGTCACCTTTCCTCCCTGCACCCTGTCTTCGTGTCGCAGGCCACTTTTTATCAGCACCTGGTGTGCCGTGTCAAGCCTCGAATGGCTGTTACCTGAGCGCTGGCGCGGGTGGGCCGGGGCGGCGGCGTGTGCCGATAGGTTGATCGACGGGGGCGGACAGGCCGCGCCCGTACGTGCGAAAAGGAGGCAACAATGTTCTGGGCCGCATTCATTGGCTTGTTCTTCGGTTTGTTCACCGCGTTGTACGCGTTCGCGTAAGAGGCCGCCGCCCGCAAGCGCGGGACACCGCTCAGCCGCTGCCGTCGACCGTGATGTGGAAGGACTGGCCGGTGGCCTTCAGGAGCAGCTCGGCCCAGTCGTTCATGCGCAGCTTCAGGTTGATGCGGTCGCTTTCCTTGCTCATGGTGCGCATGGCGTCGAAGATCGAGGGGCGCGGCTTGCTGTCAGCGGGCAGCAACTCGGCCAGTTGCCGCTCGATCTCCTGAACCATCAGCTCGGTCGCGTTGCGCAACTCGATCTGCGTCGGGTTGCTCGCGCGGTCGCGCACCAGGTGCAGCTCCGCGTGATACCGCAGCGTGCAGTGCCGCAGCAGCCGCGCCAGCACGAGCGTGTAGCGCCGCCGGTCCTCGTCGCCCAGGCTGCGCCGCACGCGATCGGTGGCGCGCAGGCCGGCGAGTTCGGCCCCTTCCGCGTTCAGCGCCGCTCCATCGTAGAGCCTGGCGCGCGCCTCCAGCACTTCGAGCAGAGCCGCGGCCGGCGCCCGGGGATCGGGCGCGGCGGACTCCGCATAGTCGAGCGCCTCGTAGATCGTCTTGAGAGTTGAGGCCGAGGTCTCGCGCCGGCCGGCCTCGCGCAGCGCCGCCACGGTCTGTGCGAAGGCGTCTCCGCCGGCCGCGGCCAGCTTCGGGCGCAGCGCCCGCAAGCCGAGTGCCGCGGCGGCGCGCACGCCGGTGCGTTCGTCGCGCAGCGCATCGCGCAGCACCGGCGCGGTCATAACGTCATCCAGGGCGGCCAGCAGGGCCATGAGCTGGGCGGCGCCCGCGACGGAGGCGGCGCGATGACGTTCGCGCACGACGTCGGTGAAGGCCGCGACGAACGCCTCGCGGAATCCGGCGGCGGCGCCGTTGAGCGCGTCGCGGACTTCGCGCGCGGCCTGCTGCGCCTGGTGCAGCGTCGCCTCGTCGCGCGGGTCGGCCGCGCTCATCTGCGCGGCGCGCTGCGTGATCCAGCCGTTGAGTTGCCGGCGCTCATCATCGCTCAGGGCGCCTTTGCCCTTGATGGCGGCGACCTGGAAGGTGCGCGGCGGTTCCTGGGCGGTTGCGGAGGCGGGCGCCAGCAACAGGGTGGCGGCGAGGATTGCGGCGGCGGAAGAAGAAGACGAAACCGACATTCGGCATACCCCCAATCGAGCCCGGGACGAGGCGCGTAAGTGATTGCCCTCGCGGGAGATTGGGGTGGATTCTACCGGGATCCGCAGGACGTGCCAGCGGGGGCGTGGAAAAGGCGGGAGCCGGGCTTTCCGGCGGCGGCCGACTCTTTCAACATATTGATAATAAATGGGTTACAACTCTGCCCTGCGCAGTCATGACGGGGTGGCGAAGGCCTGGCGGCGTTTGACTGGCGGTCCCGTTGGGCTAGACTTATGGGCCGGGGCGGGGCCAAATCCGTCCCTGTAGCTCAATTGGACAGAGCGTTGGCCTCCGGAGCCAAAGGTTGTGGGTTCGAATCCCGCCGGGGACGTTTTCTGAAGCAGGGGATCGTGTGCGGCACGCGGTGAAGGCTGAGCGATGGTGAAGGCACGTGACAACGGACTGGTTGGAGACCTGTGCCAGTTGGAGCGCTGCATCGAGCGCGGGCTTTCGGGTCGGCGCGGGGCGGGCGGTCTGCGGCGTGCGTTGTACATGGAGCTGCTGAGCGTCTTGAACGGGACGGGGCGGTTCGAGTCGATCCCTGCGCAAATCACGAGCGTAGAACCGCTTACGTCGCGCATCTACCGTCAGGTCAATGGCCAGTCGGGCAACGCGCTGCCGCGCGCGATCTACGAGAGCGCGTTCTTCGATCGTCCGGTCGGCAACAGTGTTCGCGCGCCGTGGCAATACGTTCGGCGGCTGGCGCGGCGTCTGCGCGTCGAGCCGAGCCATGGCCAGACAGACCTGGCGGACGTCCCGGCCTGGATGAAGGAAGTCGACGAGGCGCACCAGGAGCTGCGCATCTGGATTCGCGAGCCCGCGCTCCAGGACATGCTGCTGAGCGCCATGGAGGCGTATCTCGTTCCGGCTGGCAGCGGCGTGCCGTCGACCGAGGTGTACGGGATCGTGTTCGGCTCGCAGCGCGTGACGCGGCCGGCGCGCGGCCGGGCACGGCGCGAGTCGGTGGCCGACATCAACATCGAGCGTGTCTGCATCCAGCATCGGGCCAAGGGCAGCCCGTCCGAGGTCGTCGCCGACCAGCGCAGCGAGACGGCGCAGCTCGTCCTCGGTGAGCAGCTCTTCCCGTACTGGCATCTGCTGGGAGATTTCCACACGCACACGTATCGCTCGCTCGATGAGCTGCTGCGTCAGCGGGGCTGGCGCTACAGCTCGCACGACGAGGCCGCCAACGTCGACTGGTGCGAGCGTCTCCGGGCCATGGGGCACCGTCCGCGCCTGGCCCTCATCCTGGCGATCACCCGCGCCAAGAGGTCCGGGACGGCCTGCCGTGAGAGCTGGAACGGCTACTCCCACGTCGTGCGCGTCGCCGCGGGGCGATGCCATTGCTTCATCGCCGCCTACCGCATCTGTCCTGACGGCTCCTATGCGACGGACGGCGTCGCGTTGCGCTGCCCGCACCTGTTCGGCCAGCAGTCCGCGTGATCCGGCGCCGGGCGCCTTCCTTCGCAGCCGGGGCGCAAGCGCAGAGCAGACCGGCGGAGAGCGTGATGCTGCCTGAAACGTCGGCCGCAGAGGCGTCGAAAGCGAGGTCGCCGGAGCCGCAGCGGCCGCCGGAGCAACGCGCGGCCACGGCAGGGGTCGCGGTGCGCGGCTACGTGGACGTCTGGTCGCGGACGGGGGCAAAGTACCGGCTGCGGGCGGTGCTGCTGCTGGTGCTGAACTTTGGGCTGTTCTGCGGGCTGTGCATCTTCACGCACTGGCTGCACGTGGCGCGGACGATCGACTTTTCGTGGGAGAGCTACGTCGGCCCGGCAACGGTCTGGGGCGGGCAGACGCAGAACCTCAACGACTTCGTGCTGTACCCGATCAACGTGCAGACGACGCCGATCCACGCGGTCGTTCTCGGGCTGCTGGTGGCCTCGATCGTCGGCGTGCCGATCGTCATCTCGATCCTGTACCGGACGGTGTGCGCCCTGCCGTTCGTGGCGGCGGTGCTGGTGTTCGGGCATCTGCCGTGGATGGCGTTGACGCTGCTGCTGAGCTGCGTGCTGGCGTCGAGGCCGCCGTTCCGGATGAACTTCCGCTTCGGCTCGGCGCTGGTGGGGCTGATCCCGGTGCTGGTGTACCTGTTCCTGGCGACGCGGGCCTCGCCGGAGCAGATCGGCCTGATGTCGACGCCGATGCAGCGGTCGCTGCTGATGGCGCCGTGGGTGCTGGCGATCGTGGCCACGAGCGGGCTGATGGGGCTGGTGCTGGTGATCTCGCGCGCGGTGGACTATCGCCCGGGCGCGGTGGCGCCGGTGATGGCGGTGATGTTCGCGATGCCGCTGCTGCTGTTCTACACGCTCGTCGGCGCGGATGAGCTGGCCTATCGGGTAATCGAGGCGGAGTATGGTCCGCGCTCAAGCCGGTTCGAGCCGGTGCGTGACGCGGGGGAGGAGATCCGGGCGCTCGTGCACGGCACGCAGCGGTCGACGTTCGACGAGTTGCTGCCGGAGATCTGGGGCGGCCGGCTCGACGCGCTGAAGCGCCAGATTCGCGACCAGGTGGCGCACAGTCTGCTGGCGGACCGGGCCGAGGCCTACGAGGCGTGCAAGTTCTTCCTGGCCGATCATCCGCGCAGCCGTTACGTGCCCAACGTGCTGTTTATCCAGGCGCGCGCCCTCGATACGCGGCTGCACGAGCGCCGCCTGAGCCAGGCGCCGCCCACGCGCGAGCTGTACTTCGACTTCCCGCACGCGCAGTCGGAGCCGGTCTGGGCGGCGCTCTTCCGCGAGCACCCTTCCTCGCCGCTGCGCGTCGCCGCCGGTCTGCGGCTTGCCCAGCTCCAGCTCCGCCGCGGGCAGATCGACCGCGCGATCCAGACGCTCGACGCGGTGCTCGACGCGCCCGCGGCCCCGTCCGCCACGCAGCCGGCGGGCGGAGTTTTCGCGCGCGACCGGCTCGACCCCGGGTTCGACTTCGATGCGAGGTCGTATCGGCGCGAGGCGGAGTGGCTGCGCGAGCTGATCGTTCTGAATCGCGGCGACCCGCATTTCGGTGACGAGGCGCTGGTGGCGCTGGCGGGGCTCGATCCGCGGCGGCGGCTCTTCGGCGAGCGGCTTCTGATCCTGGCGGAGAAAGCGCCGGGCGGGCTGTTGTACGATAATCTGATGGCGATGTGGGCGGACACGATCGGCGACGCGAAGCAGCGCGAGGGAGTGCTGAGCGCGCTGGCGCAGCGATTGCGGCCGGCGGACGATCGGGTGGCCGACGGCTGGGCGCAGGTGATGACGCGGTTGGCGGAGATTGAGCTGCGCGCTCAGGACGCGCCGGACGGCGGCGAGGCCCGGCAGCGAGGAATCGAGCGGCTGCGCGAGCTGGTGCAGCGTGTTCCGGACACGCGCTGGGGCCGGGCGGCGCGCGAGCGGCTGGCGCACCTGGCGCCGGTGGCGCTTGAGACGGCGGTGCGGCCATGAAGCAGATCGTGGTGGCGGTGACGGGTGCGAGCGGGGCGATCTACGGCCGGCGGCTGACACAGGAGCTGGCGCGGCGCGACGTGCACACGCACCTGGTGATCTCGCCGCGCGCCCGCGAGGTGATCGCCGACGAGCTGGACATCGGGCCGGTGACGCGCGAGACGTGGGTGGACGGCCCGTGCGAGAACGTGACGCTTTATTCGCATCGCGACGTGGGAGCGCGCATCGCGAGCGGCTCGTTCCTCACGCACGGCATGGTCATCTGCCCGTGCAGCAGCCATACGCTCGCGGCGGTAGCGGGCGGCCTGGGGGACAACCTCGTGACGCGCGCGGCGATGGTGACGCTCAAGGAGGCGCGGCGTCTGATCGTGGCGCCGCGCGAGATGCCGCTGAGCGCGGTCGAGATCGAGAACATGTTGCGGCTGAGCCGCTCCGGGGCGATCATCTGCCCGCCATGCCCCGGCTTCTACATGCGTCCGCAGCGGGTCGAGCACCTGGTGGACTTCGTGGTCGGACGGATTCTCGATCTGCTGGGGATCGAGCACGACCTGCGGACGCGCTGGAACCCGGACGCGAGCCGCCGCCGCGGCCAGGAGACACAGGACGCGTGACGACGTTGATGGCCAGTGCGCGGACGTGGGGCGAGATGATCAAGTTCAGTCACTCGCTCTTCGCGCTGCCGTACGCGCTGCTGGCGGCGTTCATCGCGGCGGGGGGGGTGCCGGCCGCGGGTCAGCTCGCGCTGGTGGTGGCGTGCATGGTTGGGGCGCGCAGCGCGGCGATGACGTTTAACCGCCTGGTGGATGCCGAGCTCGACGCGCGGAACCCGCGGACGGCGCGGCGGCCGTTGCCGGCGGGGCAGATCACGCGCACCGCCGCCTGGGGCTTCTTCGCAGGATCGAGTGTGCTGTTCTTCGCGTGCTGCGCGTTGTTCGCGGTCGCGTACGCGAATCCGTGGCCGCTTTGGCTGTCGCCGTTCGTGCTGGCGCTGCTGTGCGGCTACTCGTACACGAAGCGCTTCACGCGCGCGGCGCATTTTGTGCTGGGGGTGGCGATCGGTCTTTCGCCGCTGGCGGCCTGGATCGCGATCAGTCCGGACACGCTCGGCTGGACGGCGCTGTGGCTCAGCGCCGCGGTCACGTTCTGGATCGCGGGGTTCGACCTGATCTACGCCTGCCAGGACGTTGAATTCGACCGGCGGCAGGGGCTCTTCAGCGTGCCGGCGAAGCTGGGTGTGCCGGCGGCGCTGTGGCTGGCGCGCGGCTGTCACGTGCTGACGGTGGCGGGGCTGCTGGCGGCGGGCCGCAGCGCCGGGCTGGGCGGCTTGTACTTCGCCGGGGCCGGTTGCGTCGCGCTGCTGCTGCTCGTTGAGAACGCGCTCGTGAGCCCGCGCGACCTCAGCCGCGTCAACCTCGCGTTCTTCACGGTCAACGGCGTCGTCGGCGTGCTGCTCGGCACGCTCGGCATCCTGGACATCTGCCTGCCGTGAGTTGGTCTGGGCGAGTCTCGTCGGTCGCCCGCGCCGCTCATCGCCGGCGCTCTGCCCTGCTGCGCCTGCGATACTGGCACGTCGCGGTGCTGTGGGCGGTGGCGGCGTCTTCGCTGATCGGCTGGGGGCTGCCGAGCTCGCGGCTGGACCCGCTGCTGTTCGGCGGGGATCCGCCCTGGCCGCCTGAGCGCTATCCGGCCCGCGTCCAGGCGCAACAGCTCAGCGAGCGCCTCTCCGGGGCCGACACCGATCTGAATCCGCTGGAGCGCCGCGACCGGCTCATCGACCTCACGTCCGACGAGGCGGCCCGCGGTGAAATCCTGCAACGCTACCGGCTGTACTCGCGCCAGCCCGACGAGATGATCACCTTCCGCGCGCTGCAACGCATGCGGCCCGGGGCCGGCGACCTCGATCCGCGGCTGTACCAGTACGGCGGGGCGTACATTTACATGGTGGGGGCGGGGCTCGCCGCAGCCTCGGCGCTGGGACTGGTGCGGCTGACGAGCGACGCGGGGGTCTACCTGGCGCAGCCGGAGCTGTTCGGCGCGTTCTATGTGACGGCGCGCCTCGCGGTGCTGGCGTTCGCACCGCTGCTGCTGGTGGGCGTAGCGAAGCTGGCGCGGCGCGGCGGGGGGATGGCGGCGGGCTGGGCGGCGCTGTTGTGCGTGGCGGTGGCGCCGGTGTTCCTGTGCGGGGCGCTGGAAGCCAAGCCGCACCTGCCGAGCGCGTGCCTGCTGGTCTGGGCGACGCTGGCGGCGCTCGACTATCAGCGGCGCGGCCGGCCGTGGGATGCCGTCCGCATGGGGCTGCTCGTGGGGCTGGCGCTGGGGTTCGTGCTGACGGGCGCGGTCGGCGTGCTGCTGTGGCCGGCGCTGTTGTGGCGGGGGCGTGCCGCGCTGCGGCGGCGTGCTTTCGACCTGGGGCTCGCGGGCGCCGCCGCGGTGATGGTGTATCTCGCGACGAACCCGTATGTGCCGTACAACTACGTCTTCAATCGCGAGGCGTTTGCGAGCAACATTTCCAACAGCACGGCCATGTACCGAATCGGGCAGTTTCACCTGGGCGCCTGGCGCGTCGGCGAGCTCATGTTCGAGAGCGGCGGCGCCGCGCTGGTGATCACCGGCGTGATCGCCTGGGGGTTGCTGCTGCGCGAGCGCCTCGATCGGTCGCTGGCGGGCGGCGCGGCGGGGCTGGGCATGACGCTGCTGGCGATCGCGATCGGCGCCGGCAAGCCCGCCGAGTTCGCGCGGTTCCTGCTGCTGCCGACCGCGCTGCTGGCCGTCGCCGCGGGAATCGTGCTGGCGCGCGTGGGGCGCGAGCACCGGAAGGCGGCGGCGCTGCTGGCGCTGATTATCTTCGCGACGATGCCGACCTACGCCTACCTGCGGTCATTCCGCAACGACGTTCGGCTCGAGACTGAAACGCGCTACGCCGCGGGCCGCTACCTGGCGGCGCAGATCGAGCCGGGCGAGAGGGTCGGCCTGTTGCAGGAGCCGGCGCCTTTCTCCGTTCCGCCGATGGACTTTACGCGCCTCGACGTTTTCCTCCTGCCCGAGTCGCCGCCGGCGGAGGCGAGCGCCGCCCTGCCCGACTGGCTGGTGTTCACCGCCGACGATGACGCCCCGCCGGGCGCGTGGTGGCGCGCGCACTATCGGCTGCGGCGGCGATTTCCGGAAGCGTCGGAGCGGCTGAGCCCGATCACGTGGGCGAACAAGGCGGTTTTCGTGTACCGGCGCGACGGCGTGCGGCGGCCCTGACCTGCGCGGATTGGCGGTGTGACACGTCGCCGGAATTGGGGGGCGCAGCTACAATCCGGGCGCTATCGAATTCGGGTCCGCGGGGAAGCCCCGATCACGATTCAAGCAGACTGGAAGGCGCCTGGCTGATGAGCACGCGATCTGTGTCCGGACTGGGACGACCGACCTACGCCGCCGCGGCCGCGGCCCGTCGCGGGGGGATGCACCCCGTGACGCGGCTGTTTTCGAGCATCACGTTCGGGCTGGTGATCCTGGTGCTGATCCTGGTGTACGCGTGCGTGTTCTCGGCGTTGCCGCAGGTGCGCGGTGCGATCGAAGTCACCGAGATGCAGATATTTCACCACTGGGTGTTCGCGGGGCTGATCCTGCTGTTCTGCATCACGCTGTGCGTCGCGACCTGGACGCGCATTCTGCATCTGCGGGCGATCGACGTTCTGAATCCGCTCGCGGTGGTGCGGCGGTTCAACGCGCTGAACGCGGGCGTGGTCATCACGCACGCGGGGCTGCTGATGCTGGCGGCGGGCTCGCTCTGGTACTTCGGAGCGAAGGTTGAGGGCGACGTGCTGCTGCGGACCGCGCGGATCGAGCTGATCAACACGTCGGGCTTCGATCGCGCGCCCATCGACGCCATCGCCGTCGAGGAGGGCGGCGTCTGGGGCCAGAACATGCCGGCGTTCGGCGGGCCGGTCGCGTTCCGGGTGATGCGGGTTCATGGCGACCGGCACGGTCCGGTGCAGGAGGTCGAAGTCCGCGCCCGCGTCGGTGAAGAGGCGGCGCAGACGGTCTTCCTCACGCCCGAGCGCAGTGTCCAGGCCATCAGTGAGCGCCTGGCCCTGCGGCTCGTGGTTTTTCCGCCGGAGGAGACGTTCTGCGACCACGAGCTGGCGGCGTTGTTCATCAGCAAGGCAGGCGACGAGCAGCGCGTGGCGCATGCCCTGGCGGCGCTGCCGCTGCACCGGGAGCGTTACCTGGATGAGGGATCGGTGCTGAAGGAGCGCGGCACGGGCGCGGTATCGCCCAGCAAGCGAACGTGGTCGGTGCCGGTGCTGGAGCACTGGCGGCTGCCGATCCGCATCGATGCGCCGTCGCTGCCTTTCGACGTGCAGGTTACGGGATACGTGCCCTACGTCGGTGAGTTCGCACTCCGCGCCGTGCCGAGCAAGGCCGGCGGCAAGCCGATGCCGGCGATCAACTACACGGTGCAGTCGGCGCGGCGGACGATCACGGAGCCGCTGCTGGCGCTTGATCCGGCGCGTTCGCTGAGCCGGCAGGCGCCGATCGAGTTCCGCTGGGCCGAGACGCCAGCGGAGCGGGAGGCGCTGCTGGCGTCGCTGGCCGGCACGCACGAGCTGGAGATCGAGCTGCGCGACCCGCCGATCCGCAGGACGCTGGCCGTGACGGAAGGCCAGACGATCGAGCTGGAGGGGACGTCGTACAGGCTGACGGTCGAGAGCTTTCTTCCGATCTGGGAGATGGCGTCGCCGGAGCTCGCCGGCGCGTTCTCACCCGTGGCAACCGTCCGCGTCGAAAGCGCCGACAAGCAGTATCGCCGCACGGTCATCCAGCGCTTTCCAACGTATTCGCAGGACGTGGACGACACGGGCAAGCGTCACAGCAACGGCCCGTACGACGCGAATCTCGTGCTGCGTTATCGAACATCCGACGAAGGCTGGCTCATGGTCGTTGCGGGCCCGGGCCAGCCGCCGGAGCTCGGCGTGTTCATGCCCGACGGGCGCGTGCAGCGCAACCCGCTGGCGCCGGGGGAGCGTGTGCCGCTTCCGGGCGGGGCGAGCTTTGTGCTGCACGACCAGCTCGAGCGCGCCGAAGTGGTGCTGGAGCCGCTGATCGAGCCCGTGGCGATGCGCCGGCCCAGCCTGGGGCGGCAGGCCTCCGCCATCCGGCTGAGATTGACGGGCAAGGGCGCCCAGCAGGGGTGGTCCGAGAGCCGCTGGGTGATGTTCAGCAACTACCCGCACATCGACTGGCCGCCCTATTTTCCGCTGCGGCGGACGATCGTGCAGCTGCCGGGGACGGACGAGCAGTGGGAGTTCGTGTACTCGCGGCAGCCGCACAAGCTGGACGCGCAGATCCTACCGGGGAAGCTGTCCGTCGAGTTCTTCCCGGGGCGGAACAGTGTGACGTCGTGGCGGAGCGACTTTTTTGTGCTGGAGCCGGGAAGCGGCGAGCTTCGGCCCGGGGCGGTGTGGACGAACCAGACGCACAACGTGGGGCGCTGGACGCTGTTCCAGAGCGGGGCGGACTCGAACCACTGGCAATACACGATTCTGGGGGTGGGGAACCGGCGGGGCATCTGGCCGATGACGATCGGCTCGGTGCTGGTGACGTTCGGCAGCCTGTACGCGTTCTACGTCAAGCCCTGGATCAAGCGCCGGCGGCAGGCTCGCAAGGAGCCGGCGCCCGCGCGCGAGGCCGCGGCGCCGAAGGGCATGCTTGAAGTGGTTGAGGCGCGGAGCTGAACGGAAGACGGAACGGAACCATGGCCAAGCAACTCGCGGGACTGGTGTTGGTAATCGCGGCGGCGCAGGGGTTCTGGCCCGGGCGGGCGTTGGCGGGCAATCTGCGCGTCGACGTTGCGGATGATCTGGTGCGGCTTGATCGGGCCGTTGACTGGACGCGAGGCAAGATGATCGCCGTGCTGGACGACCGGCGGCACAAGACGCTGGACGCGTTCGCGCGCGAGTCGCTGTCGGCGATGACGGGCAAGGAGTCGTTCCCGGGCCTGTCGCCCACGGCGTCGCTGCTGGAGTGGGTGTTCAACCGCCAGGCGTACGCGGATTCGCCGGTGATCTACATCAAGGAATCGGGGCTGCGCGTGCACCTGACGGCGCACATGCCGGAGGCGGCGCGGCAGCGGATTCGGAGCACGGGCTACATGACGCTGCGCGAGCTATCGGACCCCGTGGTGCGCGAGCGAGTCCGCGAGCTCGAGCCGCGCTTCGAAATGGGCAAGGCGATCGGCCGCTTCCGTCACGCCGAGGCCGTGGCCAGTTTTGCCGACCAGATGCTGCGTTTCGTGCCGCGTCCGGGCGACGCCACGGGCATGGAGATGTGGTATTCGCCGAAAGAGCTGCTGGCGGCCGCGCCGGCGGAGGTGTGGCGCGAGGCGGGGACGGAGCGCGAGTCGACGCTGCGGCAGCTCGGTCTGCCGACGAGCCTGGTGGATATCAGTGAAAGCCAGGCCGCGATGATCCTGGGCCCGTGGTTCGAGCTGCAAAGCGCGTGGCTGGCGCGTGACGCCGGCCGCGTGCAGAGCAGCCTCGATCGGCTGGCGGAGCGCCTGCCGCAGCTTGCCGCCGAGGGTGTGTACCCGTCGCTCCAGCGGCGCATCCTGGAAGCCCGCTACTACGGGATGGGGAAGTTCACCTGGGGCTACCTGCTCTACATGCTGGGGCTGCTGGTGAGCGTGTGCGCGCTCGTGACGCGCTGGAAGACGCCCTGGCTGATCGCCGTGCTGATCACGGCGGCGGCGTTGGGGCTGCACGGGTACGGCGTGGGACTGCGCTGGCAGATTCTCGGGCGCATCCCGGTGGCGAACATGTTCGAGGCGATCACGGCGGCGGCGTTCGGGGCCGTGGCGCTGGCTCTGCTGCTGGAGGTGCTGCTGCGGCGGCGGGTCTTCGCGTTGGCGGGGTGCGCGTGCGGCTTCTTCGGGATGCTTTTGGGCGACCAGGTGCTGCCAGGGGCGGTCACGCCGATGATGGGCATCCTGGACGACCTGATGCTGCGGATTCACACTGTGTGCATCATCTTCTCGTACGGGATGATCTTTGTCGCGGCGATCGTCTCGTGCGTGTACCTGATCAGCTACTACGTCAGCCGGCATCCGGCCCCGACGCTGGAGACGGCGCTGATCGGCGGGGTGGTCGGGACGTCGCTGCTGGTGCTGAGCCTGTGGGCGTTCCGGCAGCCGACGGGGCTGGTGTCGGCCAGCGGCATCGTGAAGCTGGCCGGCGCCTCGTACTGGTTCGGGCTGGCCTCGGTTGTGCTGGCGGTAGTGATGACCGTCATGATCAGCCTGCGGCGTTTCGGCACGACGCTTGCCGCGCTCGCGCTGCTGCTGATCGCGGCGATCACGATGTGGGTGGGCAGTTATGGCTTCGTGCGGGGGATGGGGTGGACCATCATGGGCACGAGCGTGCTGGTCGGGCTCGTGGCGCTGATCTCGCTCGTGACGCGACGGGCGGGAGGCGCCGCGCTGACGGCCTGGGCGCCGGAGATGTACAGCGACGGCGGGCGCGGCTGGCTGGCGGGGCTGGACAAGTGCCAGCAGCTCATCCTGGGCATGGTGTTCGTGTTGCTGTTCGTCGGCACGATCCTCGGCGCCGTATGGGCGGACTACTCCTGGGGCCGGCCCTGGGGCTGGGACCCGAAGGAAGTCTTCGCCATGAATACCTGGATCATCTACGTCATCCTGATTCACGTGCGATTCGTGGTGAAGGAGCGCGGGCTCTGGACGGCGTGGATGAGCGTTGCCGGCTGCCTGATGATGGCGTTCAACTGGTGCTTCGTGAACTTCTACATCGTCGGGCTGCACAGCTACGCCTGAAGCGCGGGCGCGGCTCTAAGTGGATGCCGCGGCGCTGTCCGCCGGCAAGGCCGGAGTCCGGTTCCCCGGCCGGGCTCTGAATCACCCCACGAGTTATCGACCATTGATGCCCGCGTCGGCGCTCGCGCAGACGCTGGTGCGCCCGGGGCGCCGGCCGGCTGAGCGACGCGGCTGCCGAGATAACAGTTGACCTGGCGGCGTTGCTTGAACTAGGCTTGGGCTAGCGCGACGAGAGGGCGGCAGCACCGCCGCGCCGCGCGCGCTTGATTCCGGAGGAGGGGAATGGTGAAGCGGCGATGCACGGTTGTGGCGGCTGCGCTGTTGCTGGCGGTGGGGGGCGGCGCCGCGGCGGCGGCGGGCGAGCTGGTGGTGCTCACGCCGAGCAAGGACAACACGCTCTACGAAGACCCGAACGGCGCGTTGAGCAACGGGTTGGGCAGCGCCATGTTCGCCGGGCGGAACTCGGCGCCGAGCAACTCGGTCCGGCGGGCGGTTCTGGCGTTTGATGTCGCGGCTGCGATACCCGCAGGAGCGACGATCGACGCGGTGACGTTGACGCTGACCGAGAGCGGGTCGAACGTGGGGGAGCAGGTTGTCGCGCTGCACCGGCTGACCGCGGACTGGGGCGAGGGAGCGTCGCTGGCGGGGGGCAACCAGGGCGGCGGCGGGCCCGCAGCGCCTGGCGACGCCACCTGGCTGCACCGCTTCTTCGCCACGGAGGCTTGGGGCGTTGCGGGCGGCGACTTCGCCGGGCTTGCCAGCAGCCAGACAACGGTCGGCGGTCCGGGCGTCTACACGTGGCCGTCGACGGCGGCGCTGGTCGCCGACGTGCAGGGGTTCCTGGATGATCCGGGCGCGAGCTTCGGCTGGATCGTGATCGGCAACGAGGCTTCCGGCGGCACAGCCAAGCGCTTCTCCACGCGCAACGAGCCGAACGCGGAGCTGCGCCCGCGACTGACGGTGGAATACACGCCGATCCCCGAGCCCGGGATGGGGCTGATACCGCTGGCGCTTGTTGGCGTGGTGAAGTTGAGGGGCTGGCGCGGGCGGCGCATCGCAGGATTGCGCAGCGCACCCGGGCTGCCGCGCAGCAGCGGACTGTCCACGGCCTTTTGACCGTCGGCAGACCGGGTCGAAGCGGGGGCCGCGGGGTTACAGCGCCAGCACGCCGTCTTCGAGCAGGGTCTTCAGCTTGTTGAGGGCCTTGTTCTGAATCTGGCGTACGCGCTCCTTCGTGACGCCGATCATCTCGCCCACCTGTTCCAGGGTCTTGGCCCTGGGCGGATCCTCCGTGTCCGTCGGGTCGATGGCGAAGCGAGCCAGAATGACCTGCTTCTCCACTTCGTTGAGGTTGGCGACATTGCTGCCCAGAATGGCTCGGAGCTCGTTCACGCACGCATCCTCAATGACTCGGCGTCGCTCGTCCTGGTGATTGCTCTTTTCGAGTGTCGGGTCGAACTCGGTCGGGAAATGCCCGCGGTAGCGGGCGGTCCGCGTGGCAACGCGGGAGAAGCTCTTCAGGATCGCGCGGCAGGCGTAGGTGCTGAACTTGAAGCCGCGCGCGGTGTCGAACTTGTCGACGCTGCGCAACAGCGCCAGGTTGCCCTCGCTGATCAGGTCGGAGTGATCCACGCCGGTGATCTTGGTGCGCTTGGCCATGGCCAGCACGAGCGGGACGTTGTAGCGCACGATCTCGTTGCGCGTGTCCTCGATCAGCGTGTCCCATTTCAGCAGCTCGCGCACGTCCTCGGCGCCCAGCGGCCGCGCCTGGTTGCGCTCGAGGATCGTGAAGAGCCGATAGCGCGCGTAGTTCAGCCGCAGGAACAGGTGCCGTTCCTGCTCGGACGTCAGCGAGCCCCGCGGCGCGGGCGCCAACAGGTCGACCCCGCTGTCGTCGCTGCTGCGCGAGCGCCGCCGCGGACGCGCGGGGGCCGGGCCCGGCGGCATCGGCCCGAGCAGCCGCAGCTCGCAATCGGGCTGCTCAAACAGCGGGTCGTAGACGTACTCGGCGGTTTCGCCCAGCCGAATCTGGAGCCGGCGCCGCTTGAAGGCGTCGAGCGAGCGCAGGACGGCTTCGGCGGGTGGACCGGCGGTGGGTTCGTGCTTGCGGACGACGGTGGCCGGCGCGGCGGCGTCCGGAGCGGCAACGGATTGCTGCGAAGCGAGCATGCTATCGTTCCCCTGCATACGACAAAGCATGACCGAACAACAGGCCGCGATCTGCGCAGGCGCGCCGCAAGCGAGCGAAGCGCGACGAATCGTGCGCAATCCGGCCTCACACAGCCAAACAGTCTTGAGCTGCAACGCCGGCACTGGCGGGGAGCAGCCAGCGGTCACCCGGCAACAGCTACGGGGGGAGCCGTAACTCACGAAGTATAACGTATGCCAAGGTGGGGAGCAAGCTCAGGTCAAGTTTCGCGCGTAATTTCTGCGCAAATTGCCGGGATTCACATAAAATGTGCGTTATTCGTGTCTTAACGCTTCGATCGGATCGAGCGCGGCGGCGGCCCGCGCCGGATACAACCCGAACGAAATCCCCACAATGGCGGAGACGAGGAAGCTCAGCAGCACGCCCCACCAGGCGATGATCGTTGGAAAGCCGGAGTAGACGGTCACGAGGAGGGCGAACAGGATGCCGACGAGGATCCCGATCACGCCGCCGGAGACGCTGAGGAGCACGGTCTCGACGAGGAACTGCGCCGTGATGTGGTAGCGTTTCGCCCCGAGCGCGCGGCGGATGCCGATCTCGCGCGTGCGTTCCGTCACCGACGCGAGCATGATGTTCATGATGCCGATGCCGCCGACGACGAGGGAGATGCCGGCGATGCTGCCGAGGACGGTCTGCCAGAGGCGTTTGGCCTGCTCGGCCTGCTGGAGGAGTTCGAGCGGAACGGTGATGGTGAAGTCGCGCTCTTTACGCTCGTGCGAGAGCGCGGCGTCCACGAGCTTCGAGAGCTCCAGCACCTGATCCTGCTGGTCGATCGCGAGGTAGACGTCGCTGAACTGAACGCGGCGGATGTCGCGTGTGCCGCGGCCCCACTTCACGCGCAGGTCACCGTAGCGCAGGTCGACGGTCGCGAGGGGGATGTACACGTCGTTGTTGACGTTTCTGGCGCCGAGGCCCTTGGCGGGATTGCCGGCGGTGGTGACGCTCCTGAGCACGCCGACGATGGCGTAGGGAATGGGCCCGGTGGAGATGGAGACGACGTTGATCGTGCGGCCGAGCGGGTCCTCGCCGGGGAAGAGGGCTTCGGCGACGTGGCTGCCGATGACGCAGACCTTGTGTCCGAGCGTGGAGTCGGCCTCGGAGAGCGGGCGTCCGCGGGCCACCTCGATGTTGACGACGTCGAAGATGTTCTCGGTGGTTCCGACGACGACGCCCTCGAACTTTCGCGAGCCGAGCTCGATGGTCTCGGCCACCTCGCGCAGCAGCACGACGTCGCGCACGTGGGGCAGCGAGGCCAGCCGCTCGACGTCGGCGCGTTTCAGCCCGTATTCCTTCACCGACTGGTTCTGCGAGCGGGCCTCCTGCGAGGCGGGGGGCTCGATGCTGCGCAGGATGATGTTCTGGCTACCGAGCAGGCGGATGCTCTCGAGCTGCTCGGCCGACGCGCCTTCGCCGATGCTCAGCATGCAGACCACGGCTCCGACGCCGAAGATCATCCCAAGCGCGGTCAGCAGGCTGCGCAGCTTGTGGGCGCGCAGATCGGCCAGGCCCAGCAGGATGAGCTCGCGCGACAGCAGCGTACGAATCAGCATGGGGCTGGTCTCGTGGCCGAAAGCCGTGACGGCCTCGGCCTACGTCACCGGGGGCCTGGGCGGCGGGGGGATCTCGATCGGTCCGAAGCGATCCTCGTGCGCCTTGACCGTCTGTTGCAGGGCCAGCATCAGCCGCTTGGCGTTTGCGGGCAGGAGAATCAGACGATGAGATAGGCGGATGGCCGGCGCTTTCATGCCGGGCAACTGCATGTTCGTGCCGAGATAGCAGGTCACCTCGTCGGCCGCGCCAGAAAGGGCGAAGAAGTTGGCGTAGACGGTCTGCATCTGAGACGCGTCGAGGTGAATCTGCTGCTGCTGCGGCTGTTGCGGCTTGTTGATCGAACCGTCGTCGTCAAACAACATGGCACCCTCCCGCTTGCCCTGTCCTGGGCAAGACTGTAGGCGCGGCGTGGGCATGGGACAAGCCGCACCGTGATGGAATCACTCCCTGGGGCGGCCGCGTCTGGCCGGCCGCGCGAGCAGCATGTCACGGACGGTCTGCGCGAGCCGCTCCGGCTCGCTCATGCGGCCCGGTCCGACGGCGCGACAGGCCTGCCAGCCGCTCTCCGGGCCGAGCATGTGCACGCCCATCTCGCGCAGGAACGCGACGTTGCGCTGCACAGCCGGGTGCGCCCACATGCGCGTGTTCATCGCCGGGGCCATCAGCACGGGGCAGTCGGCCCCGATGAGCAGGCAGCTCACGAGGTCGTCGGCCAGGCCGGCGGCGGTCTTGGCCATCACGCTGGCGGTGGCCGGCGCGACGACGATCAGGTCGGCCAGCTCGCTGAGCCGCAGATGCTGGATGTCAGCCCCATCGGCCGGGCTGAAAAGACTCGCGTGCACGGGCCGGCCCGTCAGCGCCCGGAACGTCAACGGCCCGACGAAGTGCCGCGCCGCGCGCGTCATCGCCACCGTCACGCCGCACCCGTCCTGCACGAGCCGCGAGGCGAGCGCCGCGCTCTTATACGCGGCGATGCCGCCGCAGACGCAAAGCAGGACTTCGTAGCCGTCGAGCGCCAGCGTCGAAGGCGGGTGACTACTTGGCGCGTTGGGCGTCGGGCTTGGCAAGGCCGGAAGCCTCGTAGTCGATGACGACCTTCCCCTGGAGGATCTCCTCGACGACGACCTCCATCTCGGTCAGGCCGGCGGGGTCCACCATGGGCCGGGCGCCCTGGAGCAGTTCGAGCCAGCGGCGCTGAATCAGCGCGGTCAGACGGAAGCGGCCGCCCACGCGGTTGATGATCTCGTCGCCCTTCAGTCCTTCGATCATGCGGACGCCGTCTCCTTGCGGATGATGTCGATTACCTGGTCAACCGAATCGTTCAGTATATCGTTTGTAATGAAGAAAGTATAGCAGCCCTCGCTTCGGGCGAAGCCGATCTCCCCGTCCGCCTCCGCCAGCCGCCGGGCCTGAAGCTCCGCCGACTCTGACCGCCGGCCCTCCAGTCGAGCCCGCAAGGTCTCCATCGTCGGTGGCAGCACAAAGATGCGGATCGAGTCTGGAATTCGCCGGGCCACCTGGGCCCCGCCCTGGACGTCGATTTCCAGGATGATCACCCGTCCGGCGGCTATGGCCTCCTCAACCGGTTTCCGTGGCGTGCCGTAGAGGTGGCCAAGGTACTCGGCGTGCTCGAGCAGCTCACCGCACTCCAGCATGTCCAGGAACCGGTCGCGGCTGATGAAATGGTAGCTCTCGCCGTCGACTTCGCCGGCCCGGATCGGCCGCGTCGTGGCCGAAACGGACCAGACGGCGTTGGGAATGCGCTTCAGGAGCTCGCGGCAGATCGAGGTCTTGCCGGCCCCGGAGGGGCCGCTGATCACGACCAGTTTGCCCACGCCGCCGGCCGGGGCGCGGCTAGGAGCTCCCGTCACTGTCGTCATCCCCGCCGTGGCTGCCACCGGATTCATCAGGCTGGGCGACCAGCTCGATGGTCGGCCCGCCCGCCGTAGGTTGGACGGACATGTGCTTGAAAACCCACGTTCCGCCCTGTTTCTCGGATAGCGCCTCGACAACGCCGCTGCCGTTGGGTCCGCTGACGCCGAAGATCAACTCGGCCCGTCCGCCCGCCGTGCCCTCCGAGACGCTGCCGAACGCCCACCAATCGGCCTTGATCGGGCTGCCCAGGGCGGCGGCGACGTCGGCGTCGGCGGAGACGTAGGCCAGTGCGTCCTTGTAAGGCGTCGAGGCCTTGATAGCGGTGATCGCGATGTAGAAGATGCCGCCGAAGCAGCCGGCGCACATCACGAAGAGCCCGATGACCGTAACCGGGATGAACCAGATCCAGTTGCGCGCCCACCAACTCGGTCGTGACGGCATTTCCATGAGTGGTTGCTCCAAATGGGGGCTGCGGATCTCCACCGGCGCGCCCAGCGCCGGATTATGCGGCCGGTCGCATCCCGCGCCCAGCCGTGCGTCGAAAGACGCCTCCCGGGCCCAGTGGGAGGCGCCAACAGGGCAAGCACCAGCTCGGCGGCGCCGTCGGCGATTCGCCGAGCGGGGTTATCGCCCCCGTCGGACGCCGACGATACAATAGGCGCGGCCGGCTCACGAAGCCATACGCACCCAGACAGCGACCTGCTGAACGAGGAGTCCCCATGTCGGACCGCATCCGCGAGATCAACAGGCTCGGCCAGGCGATCTGGCTCGATTTCATCAGCCGGGAGCTGCTCGGGGGCGGGGACCTGCGGCGGATGATCGATGCCGGGCTGACCGGCATGACCTCGAACCCGACGATTTTCCAGAAGTCGATCGCGACGGGCCACGAGTACGACCGTCAGATACGCGAGCTGGTTCATCGCGGGCTGAAGACGCCGGCGATCTACGAGGCGCTCGCGGTCGAGGACGTCGGGCGGGCCGCGGACCAGCTTCGCGGGGTGTACAACGACACGCACGGGCGCGACGGCTACGTGAGCATCGAGGTGAGCCCGAAGCTGGCGCACGACACCGCGGGGACGGTGGCGGAGGGCCGGCGGCTCTTCGGCGCGATCGGTCGGCCGAACGTGATGATCAAGGTTCCGGCGACGGTGGAGGGGCTGCCGGCGATCACGACGCTGCTGTCGGAGGGGATCAACGTGAACGTCACGCTGATCTTCTCGATCCGCATGTACGAGAAGGTGATGGAGGCGCACCTGGCGGGTCTGGAGAAGCTGGTCGCGGCCCGAAAGCCCGTCGGGCTCGTGGCCTCGGTGGCGTCGTTCTTCGTCAGCCGGGTCGATTCGCTGGTCGACAAGTTGCTGGCGGCCAAGGCAGAGACCACGCCCGAAGCGCGCGCGTTGATGGGCAAGGCGGCCATCGCCAACGCCCGGATCGCGTATTCGAGGTTCCAGGACGTCTTCGGCTCGCCGCGGTTCGCCGCGCTGCGGGCCGCCGGGGCGCGGGTTCAGCGTCCGCTGTGGGCGAGCACGAGCACGAAGAACCCGGAGTATCCGGACACGATGTACGTGGACGAGCTGATCGGTCCGGAGACGGTGAACACGGTACCGCCAGGGACGTGGGCGGCGATCATCGACCACGGGCGGCCGCAGCGGACGATCGACCGGGACGTGGACCTGGCGGTGGCGCACGTGCGGCGCCTGGGCGAGCTGGGAATCGACATGGACCAGGTGACGGACCAGTTGCTCCGCGAGGGCGTCAAGTCGTTCGCCGACTCATTCGAGGAGCTGCTGGCGGACCTGGAGCGCAAGCGCGCGACGATCGAGCAGACTGTCGGCGCGCACTCCTGAGCGTCAGCCGGGCGCGAGACTTCGCCGGCCCGTGTCCCCTACGGCTGGGTCACCTTCGCCACCGCTTGGATGCGGTTCATTTTGACGTCGCGGATGTCGATCCACTCGTCGAACGGCGGATCGGTGAGGCGGATCGCGAGGTTCTCGGCGGTCATGCGTCCGCGGATGCGGAAAAGGGCGGTGTTGCGGGTGAAGTCGCCGGCGATCTTGATCTGGTCGTCGTTCTTGCGCAGCTCCTGGTCGAGGGCTTTCTTCAGCGCGGCGTAGCCTCGGAAGTCGATGCGTTCGACTTCGAGCTCGATGTTGCCGCCGCCGCTGATCTGCTCGGCCCACTTCTCCATGACCTTGATGTACAGGTCGCGGGCCATTGGGATGCGGTCGTTCATCTGGTCGCTGGGAGGGAAGGTGGCGTTTTCGAGGGCGGTTCGGGCGGCCTGGGGGTTGAACTCCTTGCGGCCGCGGACGAGCCCGCGCGTCTGCGGGATGCCGCTGCTGCCGACGATCTCACCGGTGTCGGTGTAGTAGACCGAGGCCTGCACCGAGCAGTTGTAGGCCGCCGCCGGGATGCCGAAGAGGTCCTCCATTCCGGCCTGGTCGGCGGAGGCGCTGCCGTGGATGAAGATGCTGGCGCCGGCGTCCTTGGAGAAGCGCTGGATCTTGGCGACGTTGTTGGCTTCGAGGGCCTCTCCCATCTCGCGTTGAGCGATGGCGGCGAGGGCGCGGCGGTCCTTGACGATGAAGCCCTGGCGGGTGAAGAAGTCGTTGAGCTTGTTCTCGACCATCGACTCGTCCTGGACGACGCCGTCGATCTTCTCATTGATGATGACGGCGATCGTGGGCCGGCCGAGCTGGTCGAGCACGTTCTGCACTTCGCCCCAGGCCTTGGCGACGGCGTCGGTGCTGACGGTTGCCGTCAGGGTGATGACGACGGTTCCGCCGGCGCCGGGCTGCTCCTTGTCGATCTTGTAGTCCTTGACGATGCCCGAGGCGCGGCTGAAGATCGCGTCGCGGATCAGGGTGAAGTTCTCGACGTTGGAGAACGAGGCGATCTGCGTTCCCGCGCCCTGCTCGAGCGCCTTGCGCAGCGCCTGCTTGACCGCGTCGTCGCGGTTGATGCCTTCGGCCTTCACCGTGACGCGCTTCTCCTCGGCCGATACGACCGCCGCGCAGCCCGCCAGCAGCAGCACACACAACACGTGTCTCATTCGCCCTTACCTCCCGGTTCGTCTGCGGCGTCGGCGTCGCGCGGCTGCGCTCCGCCCGCCTGTTCCAACCGGCTGCCGACGATCAGCCACAACCGCCGCAGCGGCAGCTCGACTTCTACGCTGAACGTTCGCTCGTCGCCGGCCTGGGCGGCGCCCGTGAGGCGCGCGGCGGCCAGAAACGTTTCAAAATCCTGCATCGCGGCGGACTCCGGCCACGCCGCGGTATCGTACCCCAGTCGTTGCCCGACCGTCAGCCCCGGGCCGGCCGGCAGCGCCAGCGCCTCATCGCGCAGCCGCTGAATCGCGTCCTGCCGGGCGAGCTCCTCGCGCACGGCGGCATGCACCAGCACAGACACGCAAGCCGTGCGTCCGGTTGTCCGGATCGTCTGCCGGGCCCAGGCGGGTGCGCCGGAACAAGGGGCCGCGGGCTCGTGCTGGGGCCGCTGCGAGTCGGGCGGAACGGCGTGTCCGACGGCGCACAGCCGCGACGCGCGGGCGCGAAGCACCATCTCGCGGAAGTCGTCGACGCCGAGGTCGCGCCCCGCGGGGTCCGAGTATGCGAATTCGCGCAGCGCCGCGGCGAGCCTGGCGACGTCGATGCACGCTTCGGCTCGGACCACCTGACCCGCTTCCAGCTCGACCGTCGTCTCGCTCGCCGCCGCCAAGATTCCCCGCAGGGCGTCGCGCATCTGGCCGTCGACGACTATTTCCGCGAGCGTCCGCACCGGCGTGAGCTTCAGCGCGGCGCACTGCTCCAGCAGTTCGAGGATGGCCAGCGCCGCCGCGGCTTCCCGCGCCATTTCGAGGCCGGCGGGAGTCACATCCTCCCAGCCGGGAGCGTCGCTGGTCGGGGGCGATTCGTTTTCGGCGGCATCGCCCGTGGCCCAGAGCCGTGGCCAGCCGCGTGCCGCGGCGCGAACGCGCTCTTCCGACAGCATTGAGCGATGCGCGGTGCGCAGCTCCAGCAGCCGATCGAGCAAGGTCTGCGCATCGAGACGAACATCGACGTCGCAGGCGCGGCCGTTGCCGCCGTCGCCGTGAAAACGCCGCGCCGGACCATGCGGCGGCCGGGCTCGCAGCCACGCCCGCAGCGCCCGGTCGACGTTGGGGTCCTGGGCGGCCCAGCGGCCGACGGAGAGGCCGTCGCCGATCGGCAGGTCCGACGCCAGGCGCATCAGCGTGGTGCGCGCCCTGGCGAGCGCGCGGGCTTCGAGCGCCGGCGCGATCGGACGGGCCCCGGCGGCGTCGGCGCCGGTTGCCTGCGAAGTGCCGGGAGGGGCGCGGACCTGGTCCTGCGCCGCCGCGCCGCTGGCGGCGAATGCCAGCCCGATGACGAACAGGCGCATGGCGGTTCGGCACGGGCTCATCGGGGCCGGGGCTATTCGACGACCATCTGGCGGCCGCGACCCTGCTCGACGACCTCGCCTTCGTCGGTGCGCTGCTCCATGCGCACTTCCTTGTGCTCGCGGCTTTCGCAGCCGAGCGTCACACCGAGGCCCAGAGCGCTGAGCGTTCCCAGGACGATTCCGCGAATCCAAGACCGCATTCGAGTCTCCTGCATGGTTGGTGCGGGCCTTTCCGGCATCGGAAAGGGCCTGCTCTCACTGCAACAGCCGCGGGCCGGCCGCCGTTGCGGCGGCGCGGCCCGGCGGCAGGGCAGCCCCGGCGTGAGGGCGCCGGGGCGCGGGTGAATCTCAGCTCATCGCCGCGTCTCACGGGTGATCTGCTCGTAGACGATCGTCCAGACGCGTGCGCCGGGGACGGAGACGCGCACGGTGGCGACGCCGTCGTCGAAGCGTGTGCTGACGACGGTGGCGTCGACGAGGACGGCGTTGACCTGGGTGGCGATGTGGTCATGCTCGGTGACGAAGTCCTTGACGAAGGTGTCGGAGCGGATCGACAAGCCCTTGATCTGCTCGACGAGCTTGCGCTTGGCATCGAGCTCGGCGGCGCGGGCGGCCTTGAGCCGGCCCTGCGGGGTGTCGAAGGCTGGATCGGTCCCGTTACCCTCGGCCTGGATGTCGGTGGTGACCCAGTCGGGCGCGTTGACCTGGAGCTTGGTGTAGGTTTCGCGGACGAACTGCGGCGGCGGCACGCCCATGCCGGTTGCCTCGTAGTCCTTCTTGACGACGTTCTTGACGATGGACTCGATGTCCAGCTCCTTGATGTGGCCGTCCTTGTAATGGCGCGAGTAGAGCTTCTTGATGGTGGTGATGATCTGCTCGGTGGGCACGCGGACGGTGACCTCGGCGATGAGGTCGTTGTCATGCAGGTAGGTGCGCACCTCCTCGGCGCCGGTCAGGTAGGCCTGCATCTCGGTGGTGATCACGTCGCTCTCGGTGACGAAGTCGCGGACGCGCGTCTCCGAGTTCAACCGCAGCCCCTTGAGCTGCTCGGCCATCTTGCGCAGCGCGTCGACGCGGGCGGCGCGAATGGCCATGAGCCGCCCCTGGCCGCTGATGCTCTTCCAGATCGGCGGCAGCGGGGCCGGGCCGGAGGTCGCCGGAACGGTTACCTGCGTCAGCAGCTCCTCTGTTCCGGCGGGGAGCTCCGGCGGCAGCTCCGGGCGCGGCGCGCCCATGCCGATGGCCTTGATGACCTGCTTCTCGACGCGTTGGGTGATTGACTGGATGTCTGTGGTCTTGATCGTGTTGCCCTTGTAGTAGCGCCTGTGTGCTTCGAGCAGCGTCTCAACGACCTGGGCGACGGTCACTTCCGCCGGGACCTCGCAGGTCAGGTCTTCGTACCAGGTGGGGGTGCCCAGTCGCACGCCGCGCACGAAGGCGTCAACCGAGGTGCGGATCTGGTCGGACTCGGTGACGAAATCCTTGACGAGCGTCGTCGAGTCAATCTGGAGGCCGTAGACCGCCTCGGCGAGCTTTCGGTACGCGTCGGCCTCCGCGGCGCGCTTGGAAAGCAGCTTCTGCTGGGCGACCTGCTGCGCGTCCTGCCCCATGGCCGCTCCAACGCCGAGCAGCAAAGCCGTCATGCCGAGTCCGAACCGTCTTACCGTGTGCATAGCCTGATCCTCTCTTAGCCGTGCAAAATCAGAAGTCCCGCCCGGCGTTCGACCGGGCGGCGGCGGAGACCGCCATCCCAAGTGACACGCAGTCGGTGGGGCCGTTAGGCCGGCGCACCTGCGGATATCATATCGGGAGCCCGATAAGACGGAATGCAGGTCGGCGGGTTTTGACGGGCGCGGCGCGGATCGGTAGTGTTTGTCAAGACGGGCTCCGTAATCGGTTACGGTTTGTCGCGGCTGGCGCGGGCCGAATTGCGATTCGCACATAAGAGTCTTCAAAAGAAACTGTTATGAAAAACGTATCCGCGCCGGTTCGGCCCATTCCTCCGATCGATCGCTTCCTGAGCCACCGACCGGACATCGCCATCATGGCGCCCTACCTGTCTTACCTGCTGCTCCTCGGAATCCGCGATTTCGTGCCGCTCGAGTACGCCTGGGTCGCCTCCCTCGTGCGCGGAGTCGGCGCCCTACTGGTGACGGCCGTCGTGTGGAAGCACCTGCCCGCCATGGGCCGGCCTCATTGGGGAGCGGCGATCACCATCGGGGTGCTGGTGGCGTTCGGGTGGTACTACGGGCACCTGCTGACGCTGTCTTCCGGGTTGCCGCAGCGGCTCCCGCTCCCCCTGTTCGGCGGCACGCCGGAACTGGCGGACCCCCGGGCGGCGGTCTTGTCGGACGGGACGGCGCTGGGGGCGGGAGGGCTATTCTGGCTGAACTCGCTGACGCGGGTGGCGGTGGCGGTGGTGACGGTGCCGCTGGTGGAGGAGCTGTTCTGGCGGGCGTTTCTGCTGCGGGCGCTGATCGACTGGAACAATTTCGAGAACCTGCCGCTGGGGAAGTTCACCTGGTTCTCGTTTCTGGGTACGTCGCTGCTGTCGACGGTGCAGCACCCGGATCACTGGGTGGTCAGCATTTTCTGCTGGTTCGCCTTCAACGCCCTGATGTACTGGAAAAAGAGCGTCCTGTGCCTCGTGATCTGTCACGGCGTCACCAACCTGGTGCTGTACGCATGGGTCCTGTTCGTCGGGCTGGCGTTGGGAGACGCGCGCGCCTGGTGGCTGTGGTAGAGTGACCGGCGTGTGGTCCGGCGCAGCCCGGGCACGCGAGGGTGTCGCAATGCTCGTTCTGCTGCTGCTGCTGCCGGCTCCACAGGGCGTCGCGCCCCCGCCGGTGGAGCCCGACGAGGCGCTGTGGAGGCGCATTCTCGAACTGAGCACGCTCCCCGCTGCCCCGGCCTCGCAGCCCTACGAAGCGCACGTCGCGGACATCCGAGACCGGCGGACGCGGTTGGTGGAGCTCGCGCGCTCGTACCGGGCGCTGCACCCGGGCGGGCGGAGGCGGGACGAGGTGATCCGCATCGAGCTCCAGGCGCTGTTCGACCTCGGGGCGCTCGATCGGGGCGATTTCACGGCGCTGTGCCGCGAGGTGGATGACCTGCTCAGGCACCCGCCGTCGCAGGACGCCCTTCACGAGGCGGCCTACTGGGCCATCACGTGCCGGCGATTGAGCCAGGCCGATCCGCGGCGGCCCGCGTTCGCCGCGCTGTCACCGGCCGACGCCCGGCTGATCGAGGAGTACCGCGAGTACATTCGCCGCTACCCGGCGAGCCGTCACGTGCCCCGGCTGGCGCAGATCGTCGGCGAAGCGGCCCATCGAGAGTTCGACGAGGCGATCATCGACGAGCTCGCCGATGTGTGTCGCCGGCATCACGCCGGGCACGCGACGACGCGCTGGCTAGAGGGGCTCTTGCGCCGGCGGGAGGCGCTCGGCGCGCCGTTCGACGCCGAGCTGACGCTGCTGGATGGCTCGGTGCAGCGGGTATCGGCGTGGCGTGGAACGCCGGTGCTGGTGGTCGTATGGTCGGCGGAGGAGGGGGTCAGCGAACACCGGGTGCGCGAGATCGCCGAGTTTGCCGGGTCGAAGCCGGAGCTGCGCGTGATCGGCGTGAATCTCGATGATTCGGTGGCGGAGTGCAGCACGGCGGCGGCGCGGATGGGGCTCACCTGGCCGCAGCATGTCGCGCCGTTCGGTCCCGGCGGGGCGTTTGCGCAGCGGTGGGGCATCCGGCGGGCGCCGGTGGTGTTCGTGATCGACCGCGCGGGGCGGCTGGTCGCGGTGAGCGAAGGTTCGGAGTGGCGCGAGGCGGTTGGCCGCGCGCTGGAGGCCCGCTGAGGGGAAGCGCCGGGGCGCCGACCGGCGGTCAGTCGTCGCCGGCGTCGTCGCGGAGGAGGGGGACGGACCAGTTGCGTTCGTCGCGGGCCAGGAGCGAGGTGGCGGCCTCGGGCCCCCAGGAGTTGGCGGGGTAGTTCGGGAAGTCGGTGGGCGGGTTGGCCTCCCAGTAGTCGAGCACGGGCGTGACGATGCGCCAGGCGGCCTCGACCTGGTCGGCGTGGATGAAGGAGGTGGCGTCGTCGTTGAAGACGTCGGCCAGCAGCGTTTCATAGGCCTCGGGCTGGGAGGTTTTGAACGCCTCGGCATAGCAGAAGCGCATATCCACGGTGCGCAGGCGCATGACGGTTCCGGGCTCCTTGGCCTGAAGGCTGAGCGTAATGCCCTCGTTCGGCTGAATGCGGATCACGAGCCGATTGGGCTGGAGATCGGCGCTGGCGCTGGGCGGAAACGTCTGGTGCGGGACTTCGTGGAACTGCACGACGACCTCCGACACGCGCCCCGGCATGCGCTTGCCGGTGCGCAGGTAGAAGGGCACGCCGTTCCAGCGCCAGTTGTCGACGTAGAGCTTCAGCGCGGCGAACGTCTCGGTGTTCGAGCCTTCGGGCACGCCCGCCTCGGCCCGGTAGGCCGGCAGCTTCTCGCCGCGCAGCCAGCCGGCGCCGTACTGACCGCGGACGGCGTAGTGCGGGACGCGTTCGGGGGGAATGGGGCGGAGGGCGCGCAGGACGTCGACTTTCTTGCTGCGGATCTCCTGGGCGTCGAAAGAGACCGGGCACTCCATGGCGACGAAGCACAGCACCTGGACCAGGTGGTTCTGGATCATGTCGCGCAGCGCGCCGAACTTGTCGTAGTAGCCGCCGCGGTTCTCGATTCCGACCTGTTCGGCGACGGTGATCTGGACGTGGTCGATGTAGCGGCGGTTCCACACGGGCTCGAAGAGCGAGTTCGCGAAGCGCAGGGCCAGGATGTTCTGCACGGTCTCCTTGCCGAGGAAGTGGTCGATGCGGAAGATCTGCCGCTCGTCGAGATGCCGCCAGAGGGCCCGGTTCAGCTCCAGCGCCGATTCCAGGTCGCGGCCGAAGGGCTTCTCGACGACCACGCGCGCCCGCTCGACGTCCTGCGTGAGGCGCACCGCGGCCAGCCGCTCCGCCACGGGCGCGACGAGCGTTGGTGGGGTGGACATGTAGAACAGCAGGTCGGGCGCGGCGCCCCACGCCTTCTCCAGTTCGGCGACGCGTTGTGCCAGGCGCTCATAGACGCCGGCCTCGCCGTACTCGCCGCTCAGGTAGCTCACGTTGGCGGCGAAGGTGTCCCAGGTGGCGGGGTCGGCCTTGCCGCGGCGGGAGAAGCGGTCGACGCCTTCGCGCAGGTGCGCACGGAAGGCGTCGTCGGCCATGGCGCTGCGCGCGATGCCGACGATGGCCACCTTTTCGGGGAGGCGGCGGTCGAGGCCGAGGTTGTACAGGGCGGGAATGAGTTTTCGCCACGCGAGGTCGCCGCTGGCGCCGAAAATGACCACGACGGTCGGATCAAGCTGCCTGGAAGATCGCGCCATGTGCTCCTCGCGGCTGAGCGCTAGCTGCCCCAGTTGGTGTGAAAGGTGCCCGGTTCGTCGATGCGCTCGTAGGTGTGGGCGCCGAAGTAGTCGCGCTGCGCCTGCACGAGATTCAACGGCAGCCGGTGGGCCCGCAGGGCGTCCACATAGCCCAGCGCCGCTGACAATCCCGGTACGGCGAGGCCGGCTCGGACCGCCGCCTGAACGACGATTCGCAGGTCCGCCAGGCGCAGCGCGACTTTGGCGGCAAGCGCCGGATCGATCACGAGGTCCGGCAGGCCGGCGTCGCGCCGATACGCGGCGCGAATGTCCTCGAGCAGCGCCGCGCGGATGATGCAGCCGCCGCGCCAGACCTTGGCAACCTGCTCGAGTTGCAGGTCGTAGCCGTAGGCCTTCGAGGCGGCCCGCAGCAGGGCGAGACCCTGCCCGTAGGTCAGGACACTGGCGAGGTACAGCGCGCCGCGGGCGGCTGTGGGCAGGCCGGGATCGGACTCGGCGCTCTCGGCCGCGGGGTACAGCTCGCGGGCCTTCTGGCGGATGTCGCGGCGGCCGGAGAGGACGCGCATGGCGACGGCGGCGTCGATGTTCGGCGTGGGCACGCGCAGGGCGAGGGCCTCCTGCGAGGTCCATTGCCCGGTGCCCTTCTGCTGTGCGACGTCCAGGATCAGGTCAACAAGGTGCTGCGAGGTCTTCGCATCGCGCTGGCTGAAGACCTTGCTGGTGATCTCGACCAGGAAGCTGGCCAGCTCGCCCTGGTTCCATTCGGCGAAGGTCCGCTGAAGCGCGTCGTTCGACAGCCCCGCGAGCCGCCGCAGGACGTCGTAGGTTTCCGCGATGAGCTGCATCAGACCGTATTCGATGCCGTTGTGCACCATCTTGACGTAGTGGCCGGCGGCGCCGTTGCCGAGCCACTCGGCGCAGGGCTCGCCGTCGACCTTCGCCGCGACGGCGTCGAGCACGCGCCGGATGCGTTCGTAAGCGGCGCGTGGCCCGCCGGGCATGAGGCTGGGCCCGTGGCGAGCGCCGTGCTCGCCGCCGGAGACGCCCATGCCGAAGAAGTGCAGTCCCTTCGGCGCGAGCTCGGCGGAGCGGCGGTCGGTGTCGTGGAAGTGCGAGTTGCCGGCGTCGACGAGCAGGTCTCCGGCGGCCAGCAGCGGCGCGAGCTGCGCGATGACCTCGTCCACAGCGGCGCCGGCCGGGACGAGCACGAAGATGGCGCGGGGCGGCTTGAGCAGTCGGACGAAGGTGCGCGGATCGGCGTCGCCGACGATGCGGTTGGGCGGGGCGGCGGCCTGGAGGGCGCGCAGGCGTTCGTTGCTGCGGTCGAGGCCGGCGACGGTGAAGCCGTGATCGACGAGGTTGAGCACGAGGTTTCCGCCCATCGTGCCGAGGCCCACCATTCCGACGTCGGCCAGGGGCTGGTTCATGCGAGGTTCCTCCGAGCCGGGCGCGCGGTTCGCGCGGACGCAGCGTGTTCACTCCACTGGTGGCGCAGGCGCGCAGAACGTTGCCTCATCGGGGCCGTCGCCGCCGGCGGGGCGGGCGCGTCCGTTCGCGGCCAGGTGCTCGAGCAGCAGGTAGACGTGCTCGGTCTCGCTCGTGCGGCCGAGGACGCGGGCGACCTGCTCGGCGGTCTGCGGCCTGGCGGTCAGAGCTGCGCGGACGCGGGCTTGCAGGGCGAGCGCGTCCCCGGCGGCCTTCTTTCCGGCCTCGACGCCGGGCTGGTGATAGGCGTTGATGTTGACCAGTGAGGCATAGAGGCCGACGGCGCGCTCGAACAGAGCGATGAGCACGCCGACGTGGTAGGGGTCAACGCGCGGGATCGTAATGGTCAGCGACTGCCGGTCGCTGGCGGCGAGCGCGGCGCGCGTGCCGAGCCAGAAGCCGTGGAGGTAGTCGCCCGAGGTGACGCCCGGCTCGACCTCGAGGGCGTCGCCGCCGGATTCCAGCACGCGGATGAAGACGGCGAAGAAGTTGTTGAGACCGTCGCGAAGCTGCTGCACGTAGGCGTGCTGGTCGGTGGAGCCCTTGTTGCCGTAGACGGCCAAGCCCTGTTCGACTCGCTTTCCGTCGAGGTCGAGCCGCTTGCCCAGCGACTCCATGACAAGCTGCTGAAGATAGCGGCTGAGCAGGAGCAGGCGGTCCTTGTAGGGGAGGACGACCATGTCCTTGGCGCCGCGGCCGCCGGTGGCGTGGTGCCACAGCAGCGCCAGCCGCGCCGCCGGGTTGCGCGCTGTATCGGGCCGGCGCGTCACGGCGTCGCACTCGGCCGCGCCGCGCAGCATGGCGTCGATGTCGATGCCCTGGAGGGCCGCGGGTAGGAGCCCGACGGCGCTCAGCTCGCTCGTGCGTCCGCCGACCCAGTCCCACATGGGGAATCGCGCCAGCCACGCGCCCCGCTGCGCCTCGATGTCAAGCAGCGAGCCGGCGCCAGTGATGGCGACGGCGTGGCGACCAAAATCGAGCCGGGCGGCGGCATAGGCCTGCTGGGCGTGCATCATTCCGTTGCGCGTCTCGGGCGTTCCGCCACTCTTGCTGATGACCAGGCAGAGCGTCTCGTGCAGCCGGCCGGCGAGCGCGGCGAGTGCGCGGGCGATGCCGTCGGGATCGGTGTTGTCGAGGAAGTGCAGGCGCATGCGGTCGCGGTTCGCGTCGCCCAGGGCGTCGGCAACGAACATCGGTCCCAGCGCCGAGCCGCCGATGCCGATCGAAAGCAGTTGGGTGAAGCGTCCCTGCGGGCCGCCGATGCGTCCGGCGTGGACGTCGGCTGCGAAGGTTCGGACGCGCGCCAGTGTTTCCTCGATCTGCTGGCGGATCTCGGTGGAGGGGGCGAGGTGGGGAGCGCGCAGCCAGTAATGGCCGACCATGCGCCGCTCGTCCGGGTTGGCGATCGCGCCGCGCTCCAGCGCCTCCATGGCCGCATGGGCGCGCGCCATGGCCGGCGCCATGCGCTCCAGGAGGTCTGCCGGCGGGCGCATGCGGCTGCCGTCGAGCGACAGCCCGATCTCGGGCGCGCGGCAAAGTCCGCGGCGGAAGGCGCTCCATTCGTCGTTGGGGTTCATGGCGCGAGTCCCTCCGCGTGATCCGGTGTCAGTGGCCGGCGATCTCGATGGCCAACACTTTGCCCAGGCGCCGGGCATGCCGCGCCTCGCCGGTGTAGCGGGCAGCGAGGAACGCCTGCACGTTGTCCCAGGCGACGGCGAAGCCGACGACGCGCCCGCCGAGAACCAGCACGTTCATGTCGTCGTGCTCGACGCCCTGGCCGGCAGAGTAGTGGTCGTGGCAGAGGCCGGCCCGCACGCCGCGCACCTTGTTCGCCGCCACCGCCGCGCCGACGCCGCTGCCGCAGACGGCGACGCCGCTGCCGCAGACGGCGACGCCGCGCTGGACGCTGGCGTCGGCGACGGCGCGTGCGAGGGGGATGACGAAGTCCGGATAATCGTCGGCGGGATCGGCCGCGAACGCGCCGAAGTCGCGGACGTGGTGACCGGCGGTTTTTAGCGCCGAGGCCAGCGCCTGCTTGAGTTCGAATCCGCCGTGATCCGCGGCCAGTCCGACCAGCACGGTGTCGCTCCGATGGGGCCATGGGTCCGGCGCCCAAGCGGACATGATACACGGCTTGGCGGCGGTGTTAACGGCTGGGAGGTCGGGTTGGGGGGGCCCATAAACGGGCGAATGCCGACTGTGCGCGCATTTGGCGTTGGCTCTGTCGGGGCCGGACAGAATAATAGGGTTGGGGGCCGAGGGCAGAGTCTGTAGACGAGGTGCGCGCGTGCTATCGCTGGGGGCGTTGCGAGAGCTGGGTAATCTGTTTCAGGGCAGCGTCGAGCAGGTCTTCATGACCGAGGTCGGCATCTGTGACCCGCGCGTCACGGATTACGTCGGGCGACTGATGCTCGAGTTCGTGCACATCGACCAGATCTTCCGCTTGCAGACGGTCGACGGCGAGGTGATACGCGAGGTCTCGCAAATGGAGGCCCAGGCACGTGTCGGCGACCACCTGACCATCGAGGATCGCCGGCGGCTTGTGAACCGCTACATCGGCGACCTGACGCTGTTCTGGACAGGCGTGTATCCAGAGGCGCTGCGGCCGCGGCTCGCCGGGGCCGACCGCCTGATTGAGTACGTGCAGCGCGGCAAGCGCTCGTATGTCATCGCCAGCGAGTTGAGCCAGCCGGGCTCTGAGCCGCCGGCGGACCTGCTTCGGCGGCTGAGCAGCGAGTTCGAGGCCTGCGTGCACGGGCTGCACCTGGTGCGCGCGAGCTGGGAGCGGTTGTCGCGCTCTCCGCGCATCAACTAAGGTGGCGTCCCGGAGCCACGGGGACTTCTCAGGCGCTCCACCGAGGCGCTCCCGATCCACGCGCCGGTCCGACAGGGCTTCCGCTTCGGGTATAATTCGAGGATGCGTCGCGTTACTGTTTCCCCCGCCACGGCGCCGCGTCGTGCGCTGCGGTTCTCCAGCATCGACGAACTGCTTCGCGAGGTGGAGCTGATCGAGGTCGCCGATGCCGCCGGCCGGCTGCGCTGCGCCGGGGCGTGGACGGCCGGGCAGATCCTGGGCCACCTGGCGGCGTGGATCGACTACGCGTATGAGGGCTACCCGGGCAAGCGGCCGCCGTGGCTCGTGCGTTTCATCGTGCGGCTTTCGCGGAAGAGGTACCTCTACGGCGGGTTGCCGGCGGGGGTGCGGATTCCGGATGCGCCGGGCGGCACGTACGGGACGGAGGTGCTGAGTACGGAGGAAGGCGCGCGGCGGCTGCGGGCGGCGCTGGAGCGGCTGGGGCGCGAGCCGGCGCGCCATGACAGCCCGGTGTTCGGGTCCATGACGCAGGAGGAGCGCATCGCCTTGAACCTGCGTCACGCCGAGCTGCACCTGTCGTTCCTGCATCGCGAGTGACGGCGCGGCGCTCGGCAAGCGGCGCGGCGGCGAATACCATTCGGTGATGCGCATCCTGATCACGAACGACGACGGGATCATGGCCCCGGGGCTCAGCGCGCTGTATCAGGCGCTGGCGGACCTGGGACAGGTGGAGGTGGTTGCGCCGGAGACGACGCAATCGGCGATGGGGCACGCGATTTCGGTGCTGACGCCGATGCTGGTGCAGCGCGTGCACGTCAACCAGCTCTTCTGGGGCTTCAGCGTGGACGGGAAGCCCGCGGACTGCGTGAAGCTGGCGTTGCTGGAGCTGGTTCGGCCGCGGCCGGACTTCGTCGTGAGCGGCATCAACAGCGGGGCGAACACGTCGATCAACGTGCTGTACAGCGGGACGGTGGCTGGGGCGGTGGAGGCGGCGTTCTTCCGCATCCCGTCGATCGCGTTCTCGCTGGAGCTGTCGGGGGAGCTGGATTTCACGCGCGCTGCGCGGATTGCCCGGCAGATCTTCGAGCGTTACGTCGCGAGCGCGCCCGCGCCCGGGACGTGCCTGAACGTGAACATCCCGGCGTTGGACGCGGGCTGGCCGCGGGGGGTGCGCGTCTGTGCGCAGGGCACGCTGCCGATGCGCGACCACTACCTGAGCAAGCCCGACGGACAGGGCCGGACGATCTACTGGCTCGACGGCCGCATGCCCGAAGCGCAGGAGCACCCGGACAGCGATCTGCACGCGCTGGCGGAGCGCTACGTCGCTGTGACGCCGCTGCGTTTCGACATGACGCACCACGCCGCGCTGAAGGAGGTGGCCGAATGGAGCTGGCCCGCGACGTTCGAGTGAGGCCGGGCCGCCGATGAGCGACGGCATTTCGCCGGAGCTGGTGCTCCGGGCCTATTGCGCCGGGGCGTTTCCGATGGCGGACCACCGCGGGCGCATCCGCTGGTTCAGCCCCGATCCGCGCTGCATCATCGAGCTCGACCGCTTTCACGTCCCCTACACGCTGCGCAAGACGGTGCGGCGGGGCGTCTTCGAGCTGCGCCGCGACACGGCATTCGCCGAGGTGATCGCGGCGTGTGCCGAGCGCGCCGAGGGCACGTGGATCTCGCCGCGCATCATGCGGCTGTACACGGCGCTGCACGCGATGGGCTTTGCGCACAGCGTCGAGGCGTGGAAAGACGGGCGGCTGGCGGGCGGGCTGTACGGCGTGGCGATCGGGGGGGCGTTCTTCGGCGAGTCGATGTTTCACCGCGTGACCGACGCGTCGAAAGTGGCGCTGGTGGGGCTTGTGCAGCGCCTGCGCGAGCGCGGCTTCGCGCTGCTCGATACCCAGTGGCTCACGCCGCACCTGGCCCGCTTCGGTGCCGTGGAGATTCCGCGGGAGGCGTACCTGCGCCGGCTGGGCCGGGCGTTGGGACTGTCCGTGCAGTGGTGAGCGGCGAGGCTGCCGGGGTGCGCGGGCTTCATGCCACGGGGTTCCGCAGCCGCTCGCCGCGGATCGCCCGGCGGGCTTCCAGCGCCGCCTTGCGGCGCATCTCGACGAAGCCCTCCTCGGTGTAGAACGCCGAGTGCGGTGTGAGCAGGCAGCGGTAGTGGGCGACGTGTCCGGGCGTGCGGTGGGCGGCGAGGAGGGGGTCGTCAGCCGGCGGCGGCTCGACGGGCAGCACGTCGAGGCCGGCGCCGCCCAGGCGGCCGCTCTCCAGCGCTGCCAGCACGGCCCGCGTGTCGCAGATGGGGCCGCGGGCCGTGTTCAGCAGGATGGCCCCGCGCTTGAGATGCGCCAGCGCCGCCGCGTCGATCAGGCTGCGCGTCTCCGCGGTCAGCGGCGTGTGCAGCGAGACGACGTCGCTCTGCGCGAGCAGCTCGGGCAGCGTTTCGGCGCGGCGGACGCCGAGGGCCTTGTCGCGGCCGTCGGGTATGTACGGATCGAAAGCGACCACGTCCATGCCGAAGGCCCGGGCGCGCAGGGCGGTGGCGCTGCCGATGCGTCCGAGCCCGACGGCGCCGAAGACCATGCCGCGCAGGCGCGGCGTCCGGCGGCAGTGGCGCGCGTCCCAGCGCGGCGGCGCGGCGCGCAGGTCGGCCGCGAACTCGGGCAGGTTCCGCACGAGGGCGAGCATCAGCGCGATGGCGTGATCGGCAACGTCTTCGGTCCCGTAGTCGGGCACGTTGCATACTGGGATTCCGCGCCGCCTGGCCGCCGCAAGATCGACGTTGTCGAATCCGACGCCGACGCGGACGATGGCCTTGCAGTCGGCGAGGGCGTCGATGACGGCGGCGGGGATGCGGATTTCGTGCCAGACGAGCAGGGCGGCGGCGTCGCGGACGCGCGGGAGGAGCTCGGTCTCGTGCGCGGCGCCGAGGGCGACGACGCGCGCGGCGCCGTCCATCGCGGCCTGCTCGACGTCGACGGCGCCGGTCCAGAAGTCCGTGATGTAGCAGACGGGCTCCGACATGACGCGCATGGTAGCGTGTATCGGCATGGGAACGGCGCGGCCGGCAGCGGCCGGTTTTCAGCCGGCGTCGTCGGCGACGTAGACAAGCCCTTCGAGGCAGCGGGCTGGGGCGTCGAAGTCCACCGCGGGTGAAGAGGCGAGCGCCGCGTGCCGTCCGCCGCTCTGCAAGAGGAACAGTCCGACGATGGCGGCGAGCGTGAACGCGGCTGCCCCGACGAGATCCCAGCGTGTGGGGCGATGCTGGGCTTCGGCGGTGGCGGCGTGCAGCGGGTTGGGGGCGCGTGCCGCCGGGCCGGGGGCCGGGGGCCGGGGAGGGTTGTGTGACGGACCGGTGCGGCCATTGCCGGGCGGCGTGGCGTCCTGCGCCAGGATGCGTTCGATGACGGGAGCGTCCCAGTGCTTCAAGGTGATCCAGGCGTAAAGCGGCGCACGAAGGGCGGGGTCAGGGCGGTCGTTCGCGGCGCGCAATGGGGCGGCGGTTTGCAGCAGGACGGCATGAACGCCGGCGTCGCGCGCGGCGCGCACCGCCGCTGCGACGCAGCCCTGGGCCTCGCGAAAGCTCCGGAAGACGCGTCCGCCGTGGACGACGTCGTGATCTGCAAGTCGCACGAGCAAGCGAAATGCGGCGTGCGTCGATCTGCCGGCCTGCATGTCTTCTCTCTCCACTCGCAAGCGACGGAGGCGTCGCACCGGCGGCGGGCCGCTCGGCGACCGTCGCGGCTCCGCCGGAAAAGGGATGCGGATTCTAAGAAATGGCAACGCCGGCAACAAGCGCTCTCGGAACGTGAGGCGATGTCGGAACCAGGCGATCGATCGCAGCGGATGCGAGCACAAATGAACACGTGAGAAGTCGGACCTTGGCACAATGTGAATTCGTCCGGCGCAACCGTTTCCTCACGGGCGCGGCTCGGATCGGGCTGCCGGGCGCGGCGGAGGGGTCAGCGTTGCACGGCGAGGGGGGGGCGTTCGGACTTGACGCGGTATTTCTCGATGAGCTCGCGCACCTTGGGCTGGTCGGGGTCGAGCTCGAGGCTGCGGTGCCAGCACTCGACGGCCTCGTCGCGAAAGGCGAGCAGGCCCGGGTCGCTCAGGTACTGCGTCATGCGGACGCCGCCGAGCCCGTAATGGGCCCGTGCGTTCTTGGGGTCGAGCTCGATGGCGCGGCCGTAATGGGCGGCGGCCTCGGTGAGGCGGTTTTCAAGCCAGTGGCAGTATGCGAGGCGTTCGTGCGCGACGGAGAGGCGTGGATCAAGCTGGATGGCCGATTCGAGCGTTCGGCGGGCGACGTCGAGGCGATCCTGGTTGATGTAGACGGTGGCAAGGTTGACCAGGACGAGGGGCTGGTTCATTTCGTGTTCGAGCGATTGCTTGTAGGCGCGGATGGCCTCGTAGGGCGCGCCGCGTGCGTCCTCGGCGACGCCGAGGTTGAACCAGAGGTAGGCGTTGTCGGGGCGGAGCGAGATGGCGGCGTGGTAGGCCTCGACGGCGGCCTTGAGGTCGCCGGCGCGGTGGTGGCAGAGTGCGAGTCGTGACCAGGCGTCGAAGTTCTTCGGCGCCAGCTCGGTGACGCGGAGGTAGGCGCGGACGGCGCGCGTCAGGTCGTTGAGGAGCTGGTAGACGTCGCCGAGCTCGAACATGGATTGCTGATTGAGCGGGTCGAGCCGGACGGCGACTTCGAGCGCGTCGGCGGCGCGGGGCAGGTCGCCGGCCTGCTTATAGGCCAAGCCGAGCTTTTCGTGCGCCTCGGCGCGTTGGGGGTCGAGCTTGACGGCCTCGCGGAACTCCGCGAGCGCCGCGCGGAGGTCGCGCCGGGCCAGGGCTGCGTCTCCGCGGTCAAGGTACAGGTCGGCCGCCCGGTGGTTCAGAGCACATCCTGCCAGGAGGGCGACGATTCCCGGAGCCAGCACAGCGACCGCAGTTTTTCGACAGAGCCTCACGCCCGAACTCCTGGATTCCGTTGTTGGCGGACGGTGGATCACCGCATCCCAAACCGCGCAAGTAGACCGCTTTTACAACCTATCGGGGCTGGCGCGTCAACAGGTTTACGCCGATCGGCCGTGACGGGGTCAATGCGCCTGAAACTATCGGACATCTCCGCGACGCCGGGAGGGCTGCCGGCGTTCCGGGGCCGACACGGGTTCAGGGCGGCGCGCTGCCCGGGGGCATTTCCGGAGGTCCTGCGGCTGGCTGGGACCACCGCTCGACGAGGCTGAGCGCCATCTCGCGAACGAGCTCGTCGGGGTCGTCGCGGCTGCGGAGCCGCGCGGCGTCGAGGAAATGCGCGTCGGACCGCGCGAGCAGCCGGAGGGCCATCAGGCGCACGAGCCAGCTTTCATGGGCCAGGCAGTCCTGCACGGCGTCGGCCAGCGATCGGCTGAGGCCGGCCGGCAGCAGTGCGTAGAGCGCCTGGAAGCGCACGCCAACGTCGCCGCGCAGCGCCGTGGCGAAGATGTTCTCGATGGACTCGACGGGGACGGGCTGCGGGCGATACGGGAGCGGCCGCAGGGCGTGACGTTGATGCTCGCCGAGCAATTCGCCCAACTGCCTGAGGGCCCGGCCGCGCGCGGCCCAGTCGTCACCCCGCAGGGTGGCCAGAGTGGCGTTCCACGCGTCGGGGCTGGTTGCGGCTGGGGCGCGGTTGAAGGCGAGAGGTCGCAGGCGTTGTCCGGTTGGAGCTGGGACCCAACGGCCGTCGCGGCCGCGTTGTGCATCCAGCAGGGTCTCGACGGAGACGCGTTGCAGCTGCTGGGGCGTGAGCTGGGCGGCGCGGTAGGGAGGTCCGACGAGGGTTCGGCGCACGGAGATGGTCTGGCCCGGGCGCAGGACGCGCAAGGTGTCGGCGCTGACGGTGAGGAGGTTGGGGAACTCGCGGCGGCGGTCGCCCTCGGTCGTGACGGAGAGCAGGAAGGTGGGGTTCACAAGGCCATCCGGGCCGAGGCTGATGGGAAAGTCGCCGCGGTTGGTGAGGGAGAACGTGAGGGTCCAGCGGTCGGCGGGCGCGAAGGCGGCGCGTTCAGGCTCGACGCGGGCCTCGAGGAAGCGCGCGGGTTCGCGCCAGAAGTTCAGCACGTCGGCGCGGAAGGCGGCGAGCGCCAGCCTGAGCGCGGCGCTCTCGGGCGCGGGCTGCGAGGCGGGTCCCGGGAGGTTCAGAGTTGCGAGCAGGTCGAGGGCGTAGCTACCGGGTTGCACGCGGCCCAGGCCTTGCACGACGCGCAGCGCGCCCGCCTCGTCGCCCTCGTCCTTGAGCAGGCGCGCCAACTGGTAGGCCGCGAACGGGTCGGTGCGCGCCAGGGGCGCGAGCGCGTCGCGCGCGGCCGCCGGCTTGCCGGCCAGCGCCAGCGCCCAGCCGAGCACACGCGAGACGAAGGGGTCGCCGGGGGCGCGGGCGGCGGCGGCCTGGGCCAAGGCCAGGGCGCGGTCGGGTTGTGGGTCGATCGTGCAGTGAAACCACGCGGCCTGGGCCACGAGGTCCACCGGCCAATCCTGCGGGTCCTTTACGGCGGAGAGGAGTTTTTCGAGCAGGCCGCGTGCCATGGCGAAGTCGACCGGGCGTTCAGTCCGGCGACCAAGCCAGTAGTGGTACATCAGGTAGGCGGGGTCGCTGGCGCAGGCGTCGAGCCCGGACCGGCTGAACTCCAGCGCGCCGAGGTAATCGCCGCAGGCGGCCCGGTTGCGAACCAGCTCGAGCCGGGCGGCGGGCGGCAGGGCGGCCGGCGGGCCGGCCAGGAGCATCCCGTAGTTCAGGAAAACGGAGGCGTCCTGGGGGAGTCCGGCGTCTTCGAGCAGCCGTCCGATCTCCCAGGGCAGCTCCGGGTTCGTCGGGTGAAGCTGAAGGGCCTGCAACTGCGCTGTCAGAACTTCAACCGGTGCAGCGTTGGACGGCAAGGCGCGCAGCGCGAGCAAGGCGGCCTCGAGGTTAAGCGGGTCGAGACGGCGGGCTTCGGCGAGCAGGTCGCGGGCCGCGTCGTAGTTCGCCTGCTCGAGCGCCAGGCCCGCAAGCCGGGCGCGGATCATCGACTCGGCGAAGGGGGGCCTCGGCGTATCCAGCAGGCTCGTCAGCCAGGCGCGGCGCGACTCGAGCGTCTGCCGGCGGCGCTCGGCCGCGTCGAGCCAGAGGGCGAAGGCGTGCTCGTGGGCAGGGTCGATGGCGATGAGTCGTTCGAGCGCGGCGATAGCGGCGGCCTCGTCGCGTTCGAGCGCGGCGAGCTCGTAGAGCCAGAGTCCGGCCTGCCAGTTGGCGGGGTCGAGCCGTTGAGCGGCGCGGAGCAGCGTGCGGATGTGCCGCACGTCGGCGCGCGTCTGCTTGCCGCGGACGGCCAGGCCGTGATCCCGGGCCAGGTCGACGAGCAGCTCCGCTTGCTCGGCGGCGGGCGACGGGGCGGGCTGCGCGAAGCCCGCCGGAAGTCCCGGCAGGCCGACGAATACCCCCAAGAGGACGGCGATGGGACCGGGCGGCGGGCGAGGCGACGGCGTGGTGTGGCTCATCGGGGGGCGGTTCCAAGCGACGGGCCACCGGCGGACGCGGCGTGGCGTGGGGGGCGTCCGGCGGATGGGCGTCTGGCCGAGGTTCAGGCTCGCTTGGCGGCGGCCATGCGTTCACGGATTCGGCGTTTGGCGCGTTCGCGGGCCTTTCGATGCTTGGCTCTGGCGACTCGCTTCTTCTTGTACACGGGGGGAACTCCTTGCCCGGCTCAGTGCGGGGCGGGTTCGAGGATGGCGGTCATCGACCCCTTGCAGCGCTCGATGCGCCAATCGGCGCCATAGGCGTGCACCTGGTCACGTTTCAGCTCGGCGCGTTCGAGGACGGTCGTCTCGACGACGGCCCGCCCACTGCGATCCACCTCGCGGGCGAGCTGGTACGCGGCTTCCAGCTCGTGGCCGAACAGCGCCTGCAACATCTCGATCACGTAGTCATACGTGTGCTCGTCGTCGTCCAGCAACACCACGTGCCACAGCCGCGCCGGCCGCGGCTTGACTGAGATCGGCTGCACGGTCGGCTGCTGGGTCATGGCACTTCGTCGGCGTAACGGCAGGGCGCGTCCCGGCCGAAGTGGCGACGATCGTAACCGACGGTCCCGGCTTCGTGAAGCGGGCCCCGGCGACGGCACGACAGCTCACTGGTCTGAACCCTCGGCCCGCAATGCGCCTTCGGCGAGCGGCACAACGGTGGCGCCCGCCGAGGGCTGAGTGTGGTCGCGTTGCCAGCCGTTGGCCTCGGTGGCGGCGGCGATGAGCCGGCCGCGCTCGGGGTCGCGCACGGCGCTGAATCGCGCCAGCATGAGCATACGGCTGGGCTGGGTCCAGCCGAAGACGGCGTAGACCTCGCGCGAGGCCTCGATGCGCAGGCTGCCTCGCAGGCGGTCGGGGCCGTCGCGGTAGACCGCGACGATTCCCAGGCGCGAGGTGAAGCGGCTCTCGGTGGGACCGAGCCGCACGACGGCGCGCAGCTCGCGGTCGCCGATCTCGTAGTTGCGCGCCGGGCCGGCGGGGGGCTTTTCGAGTTCCAGCGAGAGCTGGAAGGTGAAGTGGGCGAACGGAACGAGCACAGGCCGGATCTCGCGCTCCATTGCGATCCAGAGGTGGCGGTCTTCGTCGACCCACCAATAGCATCCGTCCAGCTCGACCGTCGTGACCGCCGGCGCGGGGGGGTCGATCGACCGGTACGACAGGAAGATGAAATCCACCTCTCCGCCGCCGCGGCAGCCGACGCAGCACGCGAGCGCCGCCGCCGAGGTGAAGAGGGCTGCGCGGCGCGAGGGGCGGGGCGTCGAGGGCGGCTTGCGGGGCGGACGCAACGGCGCGGAGCGTTTTTTTGAGAATCCTGTCACGCGGCTGCCTTCCTCTCGGAACCAACGGACCCGTGTCAGTGCGGCAGCGGGAACTGCGCGCAGACCTCGCGCACGCGGCCGTTGACGCGGCGCAGAGCCGACTCGTCGCCGGCGCTGCCCAGCACGTCGTGTATCAGGTCGGCCACGGTGGCCATGTGCGCGGCGCGCAGGCCGCGGGTTGTGAGGGCCGGCGTGCCGAGCCGCAGGCCGCTGGTCTGCGTGGGCTTGCGCTCGTCGAAGGGGATCATGTTCTTGTTGACGATGATCCCGGCGGACTCCAGCCACTTCTCGGCCTCGCTGCCGGGCAGGTCGGGGTGAACCGCCCGCAGGTCGACGAGCATCAGGTGGTTGTCGGTGCCGCCGGAGACCAGGCGATAGCCGCGCGCCTGAAGGGCCTCGGCAAGCGCCTGGGCGTTCTCCAGGATGTGCTGCTGGTACTGGCGGAAGTCGGGCCGGAGCGCCTCGGCGAAGGCGACGGCCTTGGCGGTGATGATGTGCATCAGCGGTCCGCCCTGGGTGCCGGGGAAGACCCACCGGTCGATCAGCTTCGCGTCGGCCTCGCGACAGAGGATCATCCCGCCGCGCGGGCCGCGCAGCGTCTTGTGCGTGGTGGTGGTGACGAAATCGGCGTGCGGGACGGGTGAGGGTTGCAGGCCGACGGCGACGAGGCCGGCGATGTGGGCGATGTCGGCCATGTGGCGCGCGCCGACCTCGCGGGCGATCTCGGCGAAGGCGGCGAAGTCGAGCGTGCGCGGATAGGCGGAAAAGCCGGAGATGATGAGCTTCGGGCGGTGCTCGCGCGCCAGGCGGCGCACTTCGCCCATGTCGATGCGCTCGTCGGTGCGGCTGACGCCGTAGGGCACGATCTTGAACAGGTGGCCGCTGAGGTTGACCTTCAGGCCGTGTGACAGGTGCCCGCCGTGGGCCAGGTCGAGCGAGAGGATCGTGTCGCCCGGCGACAGGCAGGCGAGATAGACCGCCGTGTTGGCCGAGGCGCCCGAGTGCGGCTGGACGTTGGCGTGCTCGGCGGAGAACAACTGGCAGGCCCGTTGCCGCGCCAGGTCCTCGACGCCGTCCATGTTCGCGCAGCCGCCGTAGTAGCGCTTGCCGGGGTAGCCCTCGGCGTACTTGTTGGTGAAGACGGTTCCGGCGGCGGCGCGGACGGCGCGCGAGACGTGGTTTTCCGAGGCGATCAGCTCGAGGGTGTTCTGTTGGCGCTCTTCCTCGCGGCGGATGATCTCGGCGACTTGCGGATCGACCTGCTCGATCGACCAGGAGAGGATGTCGGACATGGGTTCTCCGCAGATGCCTGAGGCGGCGCTCGGCCGCCGTGTAACCTGAACGGCTGCCGCGCGGGATCAATCCGGCGGCGGGTTCGTTTCGGCGTTCGGGGTCGCGAAGCGTGCCAGCAACTCGGCAAGCAACTCGCGCTCGATTGTGAGATTGCGGCCGATCGGCGTCCAGACGGTATTCTGGGCGGCGGTGGTGGCGGCGTCGCGCTCGATCGGCGTGTAGCCGGGGGTGTCGGTGAGCCGGTGGTCGTCGCGGGCGGCGATCTCGGCGCGGCGGGTGTCCAGTCGTTCGACGTCGACGCGGAGCCGGGCGAGCGTGCCGCCATCGCGGCGCGCGACGGTGAAGGTCGCGGTGCGGCGCACGGTGGTCGGCGCGCCGATCCAGTCGCGCACGGTGCCGCTGTCGCTCTGGGTCACGTATTCCTGCGCGACGGTGCGGACCTGCGACCAGCGCCGATCGACTTCGACGCGACCGAATTCGCGCCGCAGCAGGATCTCGGCCTCGGACAGCACCTCGTCCGGCTCGGCGTTTGCAATCAGCCGCACGGTTCCGCGCAGCTTCTCGATATCCAGGTCGCTGGCGCAGCCGGCGAGCGCGGCAGAGGCGAGCAGGCACAGCCCGGCGGCGAGCCGGCGCGGCGTCGCGCGGCGGCGTAGCAGGGCGTCAGCGGAGGGGCCTGGGTTGCCACATGTCACGGCTGGCCTCCGTCCCCGGCCTGGCCCGGGTGCGCTTCTTCCTTCAACACGCCCGGCGGAAGCTTCGGCGGGGGGAGCATGCCCTTGCCTTCGAGCATGTCGGGGTAGCGGCGCAGCAAGGTGCCGGGGTCGGCCTCGCCGGCCGCCTTGCGCAGGTTTTCCATGCCGCGCTCCGGCATGCCGCCGTGGAACTCGAGATAGCCGAGCAAGAAGCGCAGGCGCGGGTCTTCTTTCTGCTGGAGTTGGCGCATGATGTCGGCGCGGCGGATATCGACGATCTCTCCGCCGCCCATCATGGCCTTCAGGTCGAGCGAGAAGCGGGCCAACTCCGGGAATCGCTCGAGGCCCTGCGTGAGCATGACGGCGGCCGACAGGTAGTCTCCCGCGGCCAGCAACGCGTGTCCGCGGCCGACGAGCGGGAGCGGATTCAGCGGGTCGAGCAGGTGCGCCCGGCGGTAGTAGTCCGCCGCGTCGTAGTACCGGCCGAGATTCATGAACGACTCGGCGCGGCGGAGCTCGGTGTTGACGGCGGAGGTGCTGTCGCCGGCGAAACTCTGAAGAGCGTTCCGAAGCACGCGCTGGACGAAGTCGCTGGCCTGTCCGGCGGCGGCGTCGCGGGCGCGGGCGGAGAGCGTCGGGTCCTGCTGGATGGACTCCTGCAACTGGGCGAACCAGGGCGCACCCGGGTCGCGTTCGAGCGCCACAGCCAGTTGCATGTCGGTGAATGCGTCCTGTCCCGGAATGAGCAGGGCCTTCGGCGGGGTGATACCGGCGGCGCTGACGGGGCTGTCCGGTCCGGCTCCGGGGCGGATGCGCGGGTCGACGGGGGTCTGCGGCGTCTCTGGCGCCCCCGGCGTGGCGACGGTTCGCCAGAACCGGTCGGAGCGCGAAGCGGCCGGGCCGGTAGCGGCGGCGGCACCGAGCACGTCGTCGAGCCTGGAGCCGAAGGGCTGCGGCGTGACGCGCAGGCGGCTGGAGAGCGCGGGCTCGGCGGGACGGTCCTTGTGCTCTAGCTCATCTTTCAGGATCGCGCGCGGGTCGGGGCGTTCGGGGCCAAGGCCCCTGAGCTGATCGCCGAGGTCGCGAACTTCGGGGCGCGCGGCGCGGGGGCCAGGACGCTCACCGGGAAGTCGGACTTCGTCGACGCCGAAGAGCCGGCTGCGGAGGATGCCCTGCCGGTCACTAAGGTCGAGAGGGTCGAGGGGGCCGGCGACCTGTAGGCCTGGCCAAGCGCCGGTGATTTCGGCGCCGAGGGGGCCGGTGGACTGGCGCGCGTCGATACCGGGGTAGCTTCCGGCAAGGTTGGGCACGGTGGGCCGCAGCGCCTGAGGTGCGAACTGTCCTTGAAGCGAGCCGGTGGTCGGGGCGGTGTAAACGGGATCGAAGAAGGGTTGGCGGGCGAGTCCTCCGAGCGGTGTCTGGCTGTCGGCGACGCTGACGGAGTCGCGGATGAAGCTCGAGAGTCCGCCGCTGGGCAGCCCGGCGCGAAAGCTGCGCGGGTCGGCGATGGGGCTGTAGCCCTGGAAAGACAAGCCGCCGCGCACGTTGCCGGTGGTCAGCAGGTTTCCGGCCATGAGGGGTGATTGCGGGCGTGAGTAGTCGTAATAGCGCGAGCCGCCGAGCTGTGGATTGGCGTCCAGCAGGCGCCCGTCGGAAGCGACCTGGAGGTTGACGGGGTATTGAGCGGCGGCCGGCGTGAGCGTCAGCGCGCCGAGCAGGAGCCAGCGAAGGCCCGTTGGCCATTGGAAGCGAAGTAAGGTGTGCATGATTCGGCCTCGCATTCCCGCGACGTTGGACGACTGGACAAGGCGGCCGCCGGGCGGCCGGCCGCCGCGCCGGCCTTGCGCGCGTCCGAAGATTATAGTGGGCTTATCGGTCGATCGCGCCGGAGGCATTTTGACGGGCCTGCGCCCAGGCGAGCAGGGCTTGGTAAAGCGGTTGGCGTTTCGGCTTGTCCCAGTCGAAGCCGTAGCGGCGCATCTCGTGCAGCGCGTCCTGGAGCGTCCAGCCGCCGACGGCGAGCCGGTAGGCCGCACACAGGACGCCGGTGCGGTGGAAGCCCTGCTCGCAGTGCACGAGGACGGGCCGGCAGGCGGGATCGGCGACGAGGTCGAGGAAACGGTCGAAGATGTCAGGAGGCGGTGGGGCGTGATCGGAGAAGGGTACGTGTTCGAGGCGGATTCGGCGCTGCTGGCAGAAGCGGCGCTCGGCGCGAAACCAGCGGCCGCGCAGGGGATGGCGCGTCCCTCCGCGGGCGACGAAAACGCAGCCGAGTCCGTGGAGGGCGTGAATGCGTTCGAGGTCGCGCAGGTGTGGCTGGCCGCAGCGCATGAGGACGCCGGGGTCGACGACGGCGAAATGCCGCAGGCCGTCGTAGCGGCTACCGATGAGGCCGGCGAGCCAGAGGCGCCACTGGTGGAGGCTGCGGGAGCCTTTGGCGGGTGAGGCGGGCGGCCCGTCGCTCACGGGAAGCCGACCCGCGTGCCAATGGGCTCGCCGAGGAAGATGCGGCGCATGGTTCCGGCGCGGAAGAGGTTGAAGACGATGATGGGGACCTTGTGCTGCTGGCAGACGTCCACCGCCGAGACATCCATGACGCGGAGGCGCTGGTCGATGACGGCGTCGTAGGTGAGGTCGCCGAGCAGGCGGGCGGCGGCGTTGCGTGCGGGGTCGGAGTCGTACACGCCGTCGACCTTCGTGGCTTTGAGCAGGACCTCGGCCTGGAGCTCTGCGGCCCGCAGGGCGGCGCAGGAGTCGGTAGTGACGTGCGGGTTGCCAGTGCCGGCGGCGAGGATGACGATTCGGCCCTTGAGCATGTGCGTGAGGCAGCGGCGGCGGATGAAGGGCTCGCAGACGCGCGAGATGGTCAGGGCGCTCTGGACGCGCGTGACGTGGCCGAGGGCCTCGAGGGCCTCCTGAAGGGCGAGGGCGTTGATGACGGTGCCGAGCATGCCCATGTAGTCGGCGGTGGCCAGGTGGATGCCGAGCTCGCGTGAGAAGCTCGCGCCGCGGATGAGGTTGCCGCCGCCGACGACGACGGCGAGCTCGACGCCGAGGCGGGCGACCGAGTCGATCTCTCCGGCGACAGCGCTCAGTTCCCTGGCGTGAATGCCGAAACCGCCGGGGGGACAGAAGCCCTCGCCGCTGATCTTGAGCAAGGCGCGGCGGAAGACGGGTTTGGTTGTGTCGGTTTGCGGCTTAGGCGCTGGGGTTGTCAACATGGGCCCTCGCAAGGCTCGGACACTATAGCGAAGCCGGGGGCGGGTTGCCACGGGCGCGCGTGTCGCGGCGTGGGGCTGGTGATTGGATCAGACGAGGGAAATGAGCGGGCGTTCGACGGAGTCGGTAGCGGAGGAGGGGAGGGTTACCCAGAAGGTGGCGCCGTGGCCGGGCTCGCTATCGACGCCGATCTGTCCGCCGAGCAGGAGCGTGAGCTCGCGGGCGATGGCCAGTCCGAGTCCGGTACCGTGGTGCTCGCGGGTGGCGGACTGGTCGATCTGGCGGAATTTTTCGAAGATGAGGCGCTGGTCCTGGTGTGCGATTCCGGGGCCGGTGTCGCTGATGGCGAGGCGGACGTGCTGGTGGTCGAGGCGTTCGGCCGCGAGGCGGACGCGGCCGCCCTCCGGGGTGAACTTGATCGCGTTGGAGATGAGGTTGAAGAGGACCTGTCGCAGCTTTCCGCGATCGGTGACGAGGGTCGGGAGGTCGGGTCCGATGACGGCGGCGACGTCGATCTTTTTTTTGTCGGCCATGGGCCGGACGAAGTCGATGAGGGTGATGCAGAGCTCATCGACGGGCACAGAGGCCAGATGCAGCTCGACCTTTCCGGCCTCCATCTTGGCGAGGTCGAGCAGGTCGTTGATGATCTCGAGAAGGATGCGGCCGGAGATGAGGATGTTCTCAGCGTAGCGGGCGGCCCGGCCGCCCATCTCGCCGGCCGGGCCCTCGCGGAGCAGCTCGGCGAAGCCGATGATGCTGGTGAGCGGGGTGCGGAGCTCGTGCGAGACATTGGCGACGAACTCGCTCTTGAGGCGGTTCGATTCGTAGAGGGCGACGTTGGTCTCAGCCATTTCGCCGAGCTTCTGGTCGAGCAGCCTGTTGGCCTTCCTGAGCTCCTCCTGCGAGGCCCGCAGCCGCTCCAGCATGGTGTTCAGGCTGTCGGAGAGCTGTTCGAACTCGTCGCCCGTTTCGAGATTGGCGCGCACCTCGAGGTCGCCGTCGGCCACGCGCGTCGCCACCGAGCGCAACTGGTGAATGGGCGACAGGATGAACTGGCGCGTAATCACGTAGAACACCAGGATCGCCAGGATGCAGCCCAGCGCGCCGGCGAGGATGAGCCAGGCGCGGTAGTAGAGCACCTCGGCGTCGCTCTGCTCGGCGGGCATGCGCAGCGTGATGAGCCCGGCGAGCTGCCCTTCCTGGAAGGGGCGCCCGCTGCGTCCCTCGTCGTGACACTCGAGGCAGCGCCGCGTCACGCGGACGGCGTGGGCGTAGGCGAAGCGCCGGTTCCCGTCCTCATGGCGCGCCTCCCACAGCACCGAGCGCTTCGGGTGTTTGGCGAACGTCCGAAACGCCTGCTGGGCGAACTCGTCGGCGCCCTCGTGCATCACCGACAGCGGATCGTTCGGATCGGCGGTCGCCCGCAGGTAGCGCGGGCTCACGTCCGCCGACTCCGGCAGCAGCCGCTCCATGAAGCCGTGGTCGGAGGGGCGGGGCTCGGCGGCGAGGCGTTGGGGCAGCTCGCGGAAGTAGCCGTCGGCGATGCGTTGCGCGGCTTGGAAGGGCTGGGCGTAGACGAGGTAGGTCAGCAGCATCCAGGGTACGACCAGCGCGGCGGCGAGGATCAGCAGCACCGCGAGCCCGAAGAGAATCCGGTACTTGGCGGCGAGGGAAATCTGCACCAGGCGCATGAGTCGCATCCGCGGCGAGAGTCGTTTTGGGCGGATTATAGCGGTGTGGGCGGGTCGGCGCGCGGAGCTCGCGGGGCCCATCCGCTTGCGCCGGCAGGAACGCGGGCTGCGTCTCGCTTGCGCTCGCGGGTCGTTCGGCACTCGCGGTAGCGCACTCGCGGCCGGGCGCGCCTGCGGATCGAGCCGGTGAGCAGATTCCCAGTTGACGGACTAGAATGCGCGGCGACATGGCGCATGGGACACGGAAAGATTCTGACCGGGCGGAGTCTATCCGCGGCACAGGGCCGGCTCCTGCTGGCGGCTCGGCGGGGCGCGCCGCGCGGCACCGGGAGTGGCTGCTTGCCCATCGTGACGCCGCGCAGTCCGACCAGGCCCGCGCGGCGGCGCTCGAGAGCCGCTGGTCCTGGGCGCGGCTGCTGTTCTTCTTCGGCGGACTGGGGTTGTGGGTGCCGCTCGGAAGCCAGCCGTGGCTTGCAGGCCTGCTTTGCGCGGCGGCCGGCGTCGCGTTCGTCGTGGCGGTTCGCCGGCACGAGGCGGCCCGGGCGGCGCGGGAGTTCTGCGACCGTGTGCTGGTGGTGATCGACGAGAGCGTTTCGCGCTGCGGCGGCCAGGTCGTGCTGGTGCGCGGCTGGGAGCAGCCCGGCGACGCCACGGGCGCGACGTCGCGGTTGTCGGCGGTGCTGGACGACGGGGCGTGCTGGGAGTTGACGGACCAGGAGCGCGACGACCTGGACCTCTTCGCCCGCCCGGTGGGCCTGTTCGGCCTGCTGAACCGCACGTCGACGCACGTGGGCGCGCGGCGACTGCGCGACCGGCTGAATCACCCGATGCTCTCGCCGGAGCGGATCCGCGCGCGGCAGGCGTCCGTGGAGTGGCTGGCCGGACATCCTGCGGAGAGGCTGCGCCTGCTGGCGGCGGCGGCGGCGCTGCGCAAGGAGGACGCGCGGCTCGCGCGTTTTGTGAGCGCGGTGTCCGAGGCGGCGGCGCTGCGCCTGCCGCTGTCGCCGGGGCTGGTGCTGGGCTGGTCAAACGTGACGCTGGGGCTCCTGGCGGTGCTGGTGGTGCAGTTGATGCTGGGGCAACTGCTGTGGGGGTGGGCGCTGCTGCCGCTGCTGGCGGTGAACACGCTGCTGTACGCGCTGCTGGCGGGGGGGCTGCAGGCGGCGCTGGCGCCGTGGCGCGACGTGGCCTGGGCGGCGCGCGGCTACCTGTCGGCGGCGCAGCAGGCCGCCGCCGACCTGCCCGCGGACGCGCCGGAGCTTGGCCTGCTGCGGGCGCGGCTGTCGGCGGTGGCACGGGGGGAGGTGCTGCCGGCGATCTGTGCGCGGCTGGGCTGGACGGAGAGCGGAGGGCTGATCGGGCTGCTGATCAACACGGTGGCATTCAGCGATCTGCGTGTGGCGCGGGCGCTGCTGGCGCGCGTCGTGCCGCAGCGGGCGGCGTTGTTGGCGGGGGTGTCGGCGCTGGCGGACCTCGAGTCGCTCCTGAGCCTGGCGTGCTTTGCCTACGAGCAGCCGGTGGTCTGCTGGCCGGTGCCCGTACGGGGCGTGCGGCTCGACTGCGTTGGGGGACGGCACCCGCTGGTGGCGCCTGAGCGGGTCGTGCCGAACGACGTGCGGCTCGACGCCGGGGAGCGCATCTGGATCATCACCGGGTCGAACATGGCCGGGAAGAGCACGCTATTGAGGATGATCGGGGCCAACCTGGTGCTGGCGCAGCTCGGCGGGCCGGTGACGGCGGAGCGTTTCGAGTGGTCGCCGCTGCGGCTGATCACGGACCTGCGGGCGCGGGACAACCTGGCGGCGAGCGAGAGCTATTTTCTGTCGGAGGTGCGGCACCTGCGGCGCATGGTTGTTCCGCCCGCAGGCGACACGCCGATCCTGGGGTTGATCGATGAGCCATTCCGGGGGACGAACTCTCACGACCAGACGGCCGCGAGCCGGGCCGTCGTGCTGCACCTGCTGAACACGGGCAACCTCTTCGTGGTGGCCACGCACGACCGTTGGCTGACGGAGCTGGCGGACGGCGTGGCGATCCGCAACCGGCACTTCCGCGAGAACCTTGACCACGGGCGCGACGGGCGGCCGCCCGCGATGGTGTTCGACTACCGTCTGCACGACGGCCCGGCGACCACGCGCAACGCGCTGCTGGTGCTGGAGCGCGAGGGCTACCCGGCGGAGCTGCTGGCGCAGGCGCACGCATGGGAGGGGGACGGCGCAGCGGGAGCGCCCGCCGCTGGCGGGGCGCGAGAGCCCGCGGCGGGGTGATTCGGCGGACCAGCGTGGTCGAAACCGGGCGATGGGGGGCTACGGGTCGGAGATGCGTTTGCCGCCTTCGCTGTGGAGGTGAATCGTCTTGCGTGTGAGGTCGTGGTAGGTGGTGACGTAGCGGATGGTGCGCGAGCGCGAGCGCATCACGACCGAGTGGGTGCGTGCGGTCGTGCCGTCGACGCGCACGCCGTCGAGCAGGGCGCTGTTCGTGATGCCCGTCGCGACGAAGACGATGCTGTCGCCCTTGGCCATCTGCTCGCTGTCGTGGACGGCGGCGATGCGTGCCTCGTCGTAGCCGGCCTGCTTGAGCGCCGCGCGCTCCTCGTCGTCGCGAGGCCAGATGCGTGCCAGGATCTCGCCGCCGAGGCACTTGATGGCCGCGGCGGCGAGGACGGCCTCCGGGCTGCCGCCGATGCCCATGTACACGTCGACGCCGCTGTCGGGCATGCTGGGGGCGATGGCGCCGGCGATGTCGCCGTCGCCGATCATGCGGATGCTGGCGCCGGTGCGGCGGATCTCCTTGATGAGTTCGGCGTGCCGCGGGCGGTCGAGGAGGCAGACGACCAGGTCGCGCACGCGTTTTGCGAGCTTGAGGGCGATGAGCTCAAGGTTCTGCTCGACGGGCGCGTCCATGCGGATGCTGCCGGTGCCTTCCTTGATGCGTGGACCGACGGCGAGCTTCTCCATGTAGACGCTGGGGACGGCGGCGAGCGAGCGCTGTTCGGGGGAAGGGGTCTCGGCGGCGGCGATGACGCTGACGGCGCCAGGCAGGCCCTTGGAGGTGAGCGTGGTCCCGTCGATGGGATCGACGGCGATGCTGACCGCCGGCGCGCCGGGGCGCCAGGTGCCGAGCTTCTCGCCGAGGAAGATGCCCGGCGCCTCGTCCTTGATACCCTCGCCGATGGTGCATTCGCCGCACATGTCCATGAGGTTGAGCATTCCGCGGATGGCGTCGGTGGCGGCGGCGTCGGCGGCGTTCTTATCGCCCTTGCCGATCCACTTGAAGGTGTTGAGAGCGGCGGCCTCGGAGGCGCGCACGAGGTCGAGTCCCAGCAGGTTCTCGATCTCGAACTCGGCCGCGAGCGAATTCGAATGGGTCTTCATGGAAGGGTCCTTTCAACCGGGGAAACGTCGCTAGATGGGTTTCAGGCGCTCGAAAGAGTTCCGACAGGAGGTGCAGTAGTAGATCATGCGGCAGCGCGTTGGTCCGAAGCGGCTTTCCAGCTTGGTGGCGCTGCTGTTGCAGAACGGGCAGGGCACGCCGGGGTCGTCCGCCGGGGGCGTGGCGGTGGAGACGGTCAGCGGCGTGAGCCGCGGGCTGGCGCTGGAGCCCGGGCCGGGTGCATCGGGGACGACGACGCCGTGGGCCTGGAGTGCGGCGCGGCCGTCGCGGCTGATGCGCTCGACGGACCAGGGCGGGGTGTTGACGAAGTTGACGCGAGTTTCGAGGACGTCGGGCAGCTCGTTGAGCCGCTGGCGGATCTGGCGAGCAATCATTTCGAGTGCGGGGCAGCCGACGAAGGTGGGCGTGACGTCGACGTCGACGTAGGCTGCACCGTGGGCGATGCCGTGGCCGCTCTCCAGGCGCACATCCGCGACGATGCCGAGGTCGACGATGTTGACCGGCATCTCGGGATCGAGAATCGTGCGGAGGACGGCGAAGATGGCGTTGCGATCGAGCATGCGGTCACTCTTTTGCGCTACGGGCCGGCGCCCGTTGCTATTCGCTAGTCCCTCACCGGCCGCCGGCGGCTACCAGGCCGCTTCGGGCTCGACGCGGTAGACCTCGGTCAGTTCGGCGAGCAGGTCGGCGAAAAGCGGGCTGCGTTTTCCGCTTCGGCCGCCCCGGAAGTCGGGCGGCGGAGGTCGCAGGTCGATGCGCAGGCCCGCCTCCTGCACGATGTTCCGCACGGAGGCTTCCCATAGATCGTACATTGAGGGCGCATCGTGCGGATAGACGCCGGCGGATTCGAGCGCGTCCATGCCGGCCGTGGGCTCGAAGAGTTCGACGGCGAGCGGCGCGAGGCGGTCGAGCGCGGCCTGCATGCGGGCGGGGGCGTCGTCGGCCGCCCGGCCCAGGCGAATGACCCACTGGTCGGCGTGGCCGAGCGAAAGGCGCTCCTCGGCCAGCATCCTTCGCGCCAGCTCCGCCAGGGGCGGGTAGGCCGAGCGCGCCAGCCGGCCGAGCCGCAGCATCTCGAAGTGATCGCACAGGAACTGGCGCGCGATGGCCACGGCCCAGTCGAACTCGTCGGCGAGCTCCACGAGCGCGGCGCAGCGGTACTCGGCCGGCCGTCGGCCGTAGGCGAGCCGGTTGGCGTTGTCGCCCGTGAGGCCGCAGATGAAGTCGTACAGGGCGGCGGCGTGAGCCAGATCGTCCTGGGCGAGGGAGGAGAAGGCGATGTCCTCCTCGAGGATGGGCGCAAGGCCGGTCCAGTCGGCGTTTCGATGGCCGAGGATGAACTTGTCGTCGGCGGCGCTGAGCAGCAGCTCGACGAGCGGTGGTCGCAGTTCGGCGGGGAGTTCCGTCATGGCGTCTCGCACTGGAGGGCGCGGCGCTGGGGCGCGCGCGGGGGTCAGAAGTGCTCCTTGATGTCTCCCCGCCTGTATTCGGTGTACTCGCGGTCGCTCATGAACTTTCGCCACTTCTCGCCCACGTTGTAGCCCTTGGCGAAGCGGTAGCTCTGGTCGCTCAGCCGGAAGACGAGGTCCTTGTCGTAGTCCGTGCGGACGATGGCCGCCCGCGGCACGACCCAGACCTGCACACACGACTGGTCGCGCCCGTAGTGCTCGCGCGCGAACAGCAGGGCCATCTCGTCGTCCGCCGCGTCCACGCTGCCGGCGTGGACGTGGGGCTTGCCGCGTTCGAGCTGCACAAAGACCTCGTAGGGCTTCAGGTCGCCCGCGGCGGCGGCCGGCAGCTCGGGCTCGTACTGGCGTTCACCGCCGGCTTGTCTGATCCTCGACAGTCCCAAGACACGCACTCCTTCGACGATCTTCGGCCCGACGGGCATGCGAGCAGGCCGCTGCGGGCGATCGGGTGCAGTATACCGACCCGGGAAACGCGCACGGGTCCGGGAGGACGCGAAATCGACAGATTCTGAGTGAAGAACGCACGGTCGCCGGGGGGTCGGGCGCCACCCGGAACGACGCGCTGGGTTAAACTGTGGCCAGCGGGGCTCCGGCGACGTGGGCGCCGGCCGCGATTGAACGGAGGTGCGTAATGACGAGCAAGCGTTATCGAAACCTGGCGCTGGGGGCGGCCTGGGGGCTGCTGGCGCCCGGGCTGGCCCTGGCCCAGGCGCGTTTTCCGACGATCTTCGTCGGGCACAACGGCAATCTCGAGGGGAGCGTCGCCGCGGTGCGCGTCAACTGCGACGGCACGTTGACGTTCGTTGACCGCATCGTCACGGGCGCCCGGAACCCGAACGATCCGGCGGTTCCGGGGACGAACGTGTACGGTCTGACGATCTCGCCAAACGGCCGCTGGCTGATCGCGAGCCACGCGACGGCGCTGACGGCGGCGGAGCAGCTCAGCATCATCTCGATCGACGCGGACGGAAAGCTCGACCTGGCCAGCACGAGCTGGACGGACGACAGCCCGCTGGACGTTCAATGGGTCACAGACGAGTTCGTGGCGGTGACGCGCTCGAACACGGACTACAACGGCCGCGTGATCCTCTATCGCTTCGACCACGAGGCGCTCACGCTGGTCGAGACCGACCGGGAGACGACCGGCGGCTTCTGCACGAGCCTGGCCGTGCACCCAAGCCGGCAGTTCGTCTTCGCCCAGGACTCCAACGCGCGCACGATCACCTCGCTGCGCGTCGGCGGCAACGGCAGCCTGGACATCGTGAACCAGGTCAACGTGGGCTATTACCCGCTCGGTCTCGGCGTGTCGCCGACCGGCACGAAGATCTACGCGGGCGGCGGCATCAGCGGCGACGGCCACCAGGTGGTCGGTGCGGAGATCAACCCGGGCACGGGGGCGCTGTCGCTGCTGGGGAACCAGCCGTTCTACTCACCCGGCACGTCGCCGAAGCAGGTGGTCATCAGCCCGGACAATGCGCTGGCGATCGTGGCGCACGGGACCGACGCGACGGCGCGGACCTTCTTCCTCGACGACGAGAGCGGCGCGCTCACTTATACCGGGCACGTGTTCGACGTCGGTCTCCAGGGTTCGCTCGGAACGCTGGCGGTGATGGACGACCTGCTGTTCATCACCGACAACTGGGACGGCCCGACGGGCGTCTATTCGTTCAGGCTTGGCGCCGACGGCGCCATGACGCCGAACGGCCCGCTGCTGTCGACGCAGGGGGTTGCTCCGCTGGATATCGCGGTGTGGCACGGCCGGCCGGAATGCCTGGAGGACATCGACGGCGACGGCAGCGTCGGGCAGGCGGACCTGGGCATCCTGCTGGCGAGCTTCGGCCGCTGCGCCGGTGAAGGCGGCTTCATTGCGTCGGCGGACCTGGACCGGGACTGCTGCGTGGGTCAGGCGGACCTGGGCCGGCTGCTGGCGTGGTTCGGGGCGGATTGTCCGTAAGGCGGACGGCGGGGGGGGGCCGCGTCGGCGTGGTTACGGCGGTGCGCAGGGATAATCGGCGAGCAGGAAACCGAGGTCCGCCTGGGTGACGCAAGGGTCATCGGGCACGAGCAGCCCGGCGGCTTCGACATAGAACGGGTCTCCCGGACAGGTCAGGTACGCCGACAGCAGGATGCCCAGGTCCGACTGGTCGGTGCGCCCGTCGCCGTCGAGGTCGCCGCGGCAGAAAGCGCCCGCGTGGACGACCTGGAAGCCGTTGACGCTGGAGTACCCGATCCACTGGGCGACTTCGATGGTGAGGACGCGGTCGGAGCCGACGTCGGCAGCGAAGACGGCGTGCGTGATGGGCGCGACAAAACTGAACGGGCTGGGCCAGTTTCCGCCGATGAAGATGATCTGCGAGCCGTTCACGCGTACGCCGGTGCGATAGGAGATGTCGTCGGGTGCGCTGGCGTAGACGTAGACGGTGTAGTGCCCCGTGGCCATGCCTTCGAGCCGGATGGTGCCGCCGCCGGGGGCGCCGCCACCCGGATCCCAGATGTCGTCCATCAGGCGCTGGTCGTTGCCGCTGGTCTTGCTGCCGTTTGGCGGGACGTTGAGCATGAGGTCCATGCCGCCGGTGGTCTTCAACGTGACCGCGGTCGCTTCGCCGGCCAGACCCTTGAGCGCGAAGGCGTTGGGATAGGGGTTGGGCACGCCGTTCCAGAAGCCGGGCTGCCCGGCGGCGGCGGGAAAGCCGGCGGTAGGGACGCCGAGGCCGATGGCCATGTCGACGTTGAAGCTCTGGGCCGCGCACGGCGCGACAAGAACGGCAGCCAGGCAACATCCGAGGATTGATCGCACTTGCCCCATCCCGTGGCTTCCGCTGCGCCGACAACGGAAGGCAAACACGCGCGTGAAGACTGGAAATGCTACCGGGCGGGGGTTGTGATCGCAAGCCCCTTTTGGATGAGCCCGGACGGCGGGCGGACTGATAGCCTGCCCCACACTGACTTGAAAGGCCGACTCGAAAGACTGACGAGCACTCTGGGAAACGGCCAGGCAGACTATCAGCGCCGCGCGCGGAGCGGGACGCTCCAGACGAAGGCGGGGTCGGCGCGCCAGCGCAGTCCGTCGACGAGCACGTCCTCCGCCGGCTGCACGCCCTCCAGCGAGAGGCCGACCTCTTCGAGCGTTGTGACGGCGATGCGGTTCAGGCGCAGGATGACGTCGCCTTCGCGGATTCCGGCGCGATCGGCGGGGCTGTTCGGCTGGACACTGTCGACGACGATGTTGATGTAGTCAGGCAGCTCGTAGCGTCGCCGCAAGTCCGCGGGAAACTCCGCCAGCCTGATGCCGAACAGTCGGGCGGCCAGGGCGCTGCCGTCTGGGATGGGCACCTCCTGTAGCGTGACCTCGGCATCGACCGGCTTGCCGCCGCGCTCCACCGACAACTTCAGCTTCTGGCCCGGGCGGCGCTCGGCGAGCTTGACGTAGAAGTCGATCGCGTTGGCCAGCGGGCCGCCCTCGAGGCGCAGCAAGCGGTCGCCCGGGCGCAGCCCGGCGGCGGCGGCCGGACTTCCGGCGCGGACGGTCTCGACGCGGGCCTCCTTGCCGACGACGCGCAGGCCGAGCCGGACGCGCTGGCGTTTTTCGATGTCGAGCAGGTTGGGCAGCAGCTCCCACAGCTTGTCGACGGGGATGGCGAATCCGACGTTCTGGGCGTCGCCGCGGATGGCGGTCGTGATGCCGATCATCTGTCCCAGGACATTGAGCAGCGGGCCGCCGGAGTTGCCGGGGTTGATGGCGGCGTCGGTCTGGATGAGGTCGCTGTAGACGAGCGAATCGCTGTATCGCAGCTCGCGTCCGACGGCGCTGACGATTCCGGTGGTGACGCTGTGTCCGAGGCCGAGCGGGTTGCCGATTGCGACGACGGTTTCGCCGACCATGATGTCGTCGCTCTGGCCGAGTGTGATCGCCGACAGCGGCTCGCGCGTTTGGACGCGCAGAACGGCGAGGTCGTGCGCCGGATCCGCGGCGACGACCTGGGCCGCCGCCGCGGCGCCGTTTGCGAACGTGACAACGATGTCGGAGGTCTGGGCGACAACGTGGGCGTTGGTGACGACGTAGCCGTCGCGGTGAATGACGACGCCGGAGCCGACGCTGGTGACGCGGCGCTGGGTTGTGGCCGGGCGGCGGAAGTCGAAGATGTCATCGAAAATGTCGCGCGCCCCGAGCGAGCGCACGCGGACGACGCGCGCGGTGCTGATGTTCACGACGGCGTCGCGGCACTGCTGGAAGACCTCGACGACCGGCGACCGGCGGCGCTGAAGGTCAGTGGCGTCCTGTGCGAGGGCCGGGGCTGCCAGCAGCGCGGCTGCGAGCAGGGCGCGGAATGCGGCGTTCATCTGAAGCTTCTCCTGCTTTCATGCGGTCCGCCGTGGCGGCCAAAGATACAGACGCTCCGGCCGCGGGCGACCTGACTAGAAGCTATCCCAGAGCCCCTTATTGAATCGAGCGGCGCGCAAGCAAGCGGTCCGGCGGAGAAACGAAGCATTCATTGCAGCAACCGCTCCCTTACGGTCGCGGCTCGGACGGGGCTTGCGGCCGGGTTGCCGACGCGGCCGGCGAGGCGGGGGCTATGGGTGGGCGGCGGCTGGGGCGAAGCGCAGGCCGATGATTCCCACGAGAATCAGGCCGATGCAGGCCAGGCGGGCCCAGTGGCGCGGCTCGTCGAACAGCATGATGCCCAGGAGTGCGGCGCCGGCGGCGCCAATGCCGGTCCAGATAGCGTAGGCGGTGCCGATCGGGAGGGTTCGCGCCGCCTGGGCGAGGAGCCACATGCTGGCGACCATGGCGCTGACGGTGATGGTCGAGGCGGCGGGGCGCGTGAAGCCCTGCGAGTACTTGAGCCCGATGGCCCAGACGATTTCGAGCAGGCCGGCAAGAAACAACATGGCCCAGGCCAAGGCTGACCTCCCCGAGGTTCGAAGACGACACGAGGCATCGGCGCTCGGCCGCGAGTGCAGGCCACGGAGGCCGCCGAAGCGGAAGGCGAACGCGCGTCGCCGTCCATGGCAAAGTGTAACGACAAGGGAGCCGGAGTGCGCGGCGGATGCGGCGTTCGCTGGGGTCAGTACTGGCGGAGGACGCCGACGACCACGCCCTGGATGGCAACGTTCGGCACGATGATGGGCTCGTAGGCTGGGTTTGAGGCCTCGAGGCGAACGCCGGTGGCGGTGCGGTAGAACCGCTTGAGCGTGGCCTCTCCGTCGTCGAGGAGGGCGACGACGGTCTCGCCGTCGCGGGCGGTTTCGCGGCGTTCGACAATGACGAGGTCGCCATCGCAGATGTGGTCGCCGATCATGCTGTCGCCGCGGACGCGGAGGACGAAGTTGCCGTGCGGGGAGACGAACATCTCCTCGAGATCGACGACTTCGCGGGTTTCGATGGCCTCGATGGGGCGGCCGGCGGCGATGGTGCCCGCGAGCGGGAGTCGGGTGGCGCGCTCGTCGGGAAAGGCGATGTCGTCGCTAAGTCGCAAAGAGCGTGCCTTGTGGCGCGAACGCCGGAGCAAGCCCTTCTTCTGGAGGGCGGCGATGTGCTCGAACACGGTCACCTTGCTGACCCCGAACTCGTCGGCCAGCTCCTGCATCGTGGGGGCGTAGCCGCGGGCGTGGGAGAAATCGCGGATGAAGGTCAGCACGCGGAGCTGCTTGGGCGTGAGCGACGCGGGCTGGGACTTGGACGTTTTCTGCCGTGGCATCAGACCACTCCTCGGCCAGGAAGGCACTCAGGGAGCCAAGAACGACCGGAGGCAACTCGCGCCGCGCGGCCGACCAGACGCGAGCGTCGGCGGGCTCAACGGCGGCCCGGGTGGCGCTCGGCGCTGGCCCGAGACCGACCCGGCGCCGGAGCCAGGCGGCGAGGTCGAGCACCTGCTCGTAGGACACCGCGCTGCGTCTGAGCCCGGTCCGAGTCGGGTGAACGGCGCTGCAAAAGTCACCGCCGGGACCGAGCAGGCACAGAGTTCGCTCCGGTCGAAGTTCATTGGACACGGCGCACTCCTTTGCGGGCCGGAACTTCAGTGACACGCTAATAGTAACCTAACTACTGCCCTGTGTCAAGGCGCGTGCGCGGATTATCGGTTTTATTTTGGGCATACCTATAGTCGCCATGGGCTCCAATAGCACCGCCGGTAGCGTGCACGGATTGGGCGGCGCCGGATCGTGTGGCTGGCTGGATGTCGATTCGCCGGAGCGGAAACACGTCGGGAGCGGTATCTGGAGCATCTCCGGCACGGGGATCAGAAAGCGCGTTCTTGTGGGCTCACGGCAAGGGTCCAGGAGCAGAACTCAGCAGCCCGGACCTCCCTTCCGGTGATGCGGGGCCGCTTGCCAAGGCCAGCCAGCCTGCGTACTTTCTCGGCCGGGCCATGCCGGACCGGCCCGCCGGTTGGTGTCACGACGGTCTGCCAGCCGATGAGACGGTTCTGGAAGGGTGTTGTTCTCGATTGCGAGATCGGTCGTCCGCGGGGCTGGGGAATCCGCCCAAGGAGCAAGACGATGAGTTCGCGAGTATTGAAGCTGTGTGGTTCGGTTCTAACGGGGATGGTGGTGCTCGGGGCGGCGGCCGGGATGGCGCAGGAGAGTGACCTGCTGACGGAAGACAACGTGGTCAGCGGGACGATGCAGATCGAGTTCAAGACGCGGACGACGCCCGACACGACGGGCGAGTTCGTCGAGGGCTCGCCGGCGCTGAACGTGCAGGACGTCTACACGCTGAGCCTGGCGGTAGCGGGGACGACGGAGTTTGCAGGGAAGATCGTGCGGCAGCCGAACATCTACACGAAGAACCTGCGGCGGCTGAAGCAGGGTGCGGCGTTGGGGTACGACATCAGCCTGGCGGTGCTGAATCCGCGTGACCCGAAGCAGAAGAAGGTCGTGGGGAAGTGGGTGGGGGTGGTGCCGATCGACACGGGGAGCGGGGCGTACGATTTGTCGGGCGGCGCGAAGGAGGAGCGGCCGCTGCGGGTGGCGGTCGACACGGTGGGCCGGGCGCAGGGGTTCACGGAGAACTTCGCGGGCAAGCTGATGGGCAAGGCCGAGAAGAAGGACAGCCTGGCGGCGTACACGTTCAAGCGCGCGGTCGGCCAGCGGACGGTCGAGGTGGTGGTGAAGCGCAGCGACCCGATGCGCTTCGCGGACGTGCAGCTGGCCAAGGGGCCGGCGGAGGTATATGGCCGGGCGCGGGTCAACGGGCGGCTGGACTACGACTACGAGACGGGCAACTGGTACACGGACGGCATCCGATTCGTCTACAACCTGAACGGGAAGGACGTGGAGGACAGTCGTCACGGGGTCGATCAAGTGGGTTGAGGACGAGAACCGCGCCAGCAACGGCAAGGGCTACTACGAGTTCAACCTGCGTTTCAACGAGGAGAAGCACCGCACCGCGAGCACGGAGGCCGCGGCGTTCGAGAAGATGAGCGACGAGGAGGCCTTCTTCGCGGTGGATAACACGGTTCCGTCGCTGACGGGCCGGATTTCGTACGAAGACACGTTCATTCCCGGCGGCGATACGCCGAGCAGCAGCAAGGTGACTTACGGCCTGCACGCCAATAAGCTGAGCAAGCAGCAGATCATGAACTTCGTGAAGCTCTGGCTGCTGGCGGTGGGGCCGACCAACGACGAGTGATCGCGGTTGCGGCGCTGCCGGCCGTGTGACGAAGGGAAGGTCGAACCATGTCACGTTCGCTCTATGCGCGGCTCAAGCGCCGCTTCGATCCGAGTCTGCGCGGCCCTTCGCGGCGTGAGTTTCTGCGTGCCAGCGCGGCGGCGGCGGGCGCGTTGCTGCTGGGCCGGTTGCCGTCGTCGGTGGTGGCGGCGGGGGCGGTCGCTGTGGGGAAGCGCGTGGTGGTGGTGGGCGCCGGGTTCAGCGGGCTGGCCTGCGCCTTCGAGCTGAAGGGCGCCGGCTACGACGTGACGGTGATCGACGCGCGCGACCGCGTCGGCGGGCGGGTGCTGACGTTCACCGATTTCGTGCCGGGGCGCGTGGTCGAAGGCGGGGCCGAGCTGATCGGCTCCAATCATCCGCACTGGGTCGCCTACGCCAAGCGTTTCGGGCTGGAGTTCCTCGACGTGACCGAAGACGAGGAGGCCGAGTTCCCGGTGGTGCTGGGCGGCAAGCGTCTGTCGAGCGAGGAGGTCGAGAAGCTCTACGAGGAGATGGACGCGGGATTCGCCGGGATGAACAAGCTGGCCGAGCCGATCGACGCCGACCGGCCCTGGACGAGCCCGGATGCCGAGAAGCTCGACCGCACGAGCGCGGCGGCGTGGGCGCGCGAGCTGAGCGTGTCGGCGCACGCGCGGCTGGGCGTACTGACGACGCTGCTGGCAGACAACGGTGTATCGCCGGAGCAGCAGAGCCTGCTGGGGATGTTGACGGCGGTGAAGGCTGGGGGGCTGGAGAAATACTGGACGGACAGCGAGGTGTATCGCTGCAAGGGGGGCAACCAGCAGCTCGCGCACAAGCTGGCCGGGGAGATCGGCAAGGACCGCCTGGTGCTGGGGCTGCCGGTGTCGCAGATCGTGGTGCGCGACGGGGGCGTGCGGGTCACGTGCAAGGACGGCCGCACGATCGAGTGCGACGATGTGGTGCTGACGGCGCCGCCGAGCCTGTGGAGCAAGATCGACATTCAGCCGGGGCTGCCGGGGAAGCTGGCGCCGCAGATGGGGCGGAGCATCAAGTACCTGGCGGCGCTGAAGGGGCGCTTCTGGAAAGAGAGCAAGCTGTCGCCGGACGCGCTTTCCGACGGGGCGATCAACATGACCTGGGAGGGGACGGACAACCAGGAGGGGGAGGGGCCGGCGGCGCTGGTTGGGTTTTCGAGCGCGGAGTCTGCGGAGCGGTGCCTGGGCTTCGAGAAGGAGCGGCGCGACGAGCTGTATCGCGGCGAGTTCGAGAAGTTCTATCCGGACTTCGGTCAGCACTTCGAGCGGGCGCGTTTCATGAGCTGGCCGCGCGACCCGTGGTCGCTGGCGGGGTACTCGTTTCCTGCGCCGGGGCAGGTGACGACGATTGGGCCGCTGCTCGAAAAGCCGGTGGCGAGCCGCCTGCACCTGGCTGGGGAGCATTGCTGCTACAAGTTCGTCGGGTACATGGAAGGCGCGCTGAGCAGCGGCGCCGACGTGGCGCGGCGCATCGCGCAGCGCGACGGCGTGCTGCGGGGCGGCTGAGCGCGCGAACGCTGGCGCGCTGGCTAATAGCCCGTGCCAAACCATTCGGAGGTTCCTCATTCAGAGGTTCCTCAAGCCTGGATTCTGCCTTACGAGAAAGCAGAAGCGCTGGAGCCGGCAGGTTCAGCGCGCCCGCGTGGCGGCGGCCGCGCGGTGGGGCGCGGGCTGCTGGTCCGCCGTTGCGCGGTCGAACCAGCCGCGGGTGCGGTTGCAGAAGGCGCAGACGCTGAGCATGACGGGCACCTCGACGAGCACACCGACGACCGTCGCCAGGGCCGCGCCGGATTCGGGGCCGTACAGGGCGATGGCCGTCGCCACGGCCAGCTCGAAGAAGTTGCTCGCGCCGATCAGCGCGCCCGGAGCGGCCACGCTGTGCGGCACGCGGAAGAGCTTCATCAGCCCGTAGACCAGCGACGAGTTGAAGTACACCTGGAGCAGAATCGGAATCGCAATCAGGACCACGTGGAAGAAGCGATTCGTGATGTTGTCCGCCTGGAACGCGAAGATGAGAACGAGCGTCGCCAGCAGGGCCAGCACGGCCACGGGGTGAAAGCGCGGCAGGAACGACTTCTCGAACCACTCGACGCCGCGCCGACGAATCAGCGAGTAGCGCGTGACGGCGCCGGCGGCGAGCGGGATGACGATGAAACAGATGACGGCGTAAATGAGCACCATGAAGGGCACGGTCAGCGCCGAGGCGCCGCTGACGAGGAACGTCACGATCGGCGCGAAGAGCACGAGCATCAGCAGGTCGTTGACCGAGACCTGCACCAGCGTGTAGGCGGCGTCGCCGCGCGTCAGGTAGCTCCAGACGAAGACCATCGCGGTGCAGGGGGCGGCGGCGAGGATGATGACGCCGGCGATGTACTGGTCGGCGAGTTCGGCGCCGATCCAGGGCAGGAACAGGTGCTTGAAGAAGACGTATCCGATGAGGGCCATGCTGAACGGCTTGACCAGCCAGTTGACGAGGCAGGTGATGATCAGGCCCGTGGGCCGCTTGCCGACGCCGAGGATGGACGTGAAATCGACCTTGAGCATCATGGGGTAGATCATGAGCCAGATGAGCACGGCGATGGGGATGTTGATCTGGCTGCCGCCGGCGAACTCGATGCGGCGGAGGGTGTCGGTCACGCCCGGCAGCAGCTTGCCCAGCGCAATGCCGACCACCATGCACAGCGCCACCCAGAGCGTCAGGTAACGCTCGAACACGTTCAACCGCCGCACGTCGTTCGTTTCGGCCATCGTCGAATCACCTCATGAGAAAAGCAGGAATACTCCAAGCAGCAGGATCAACACGCCGGCGAGTTGCCGCAGCACGTCGGCGCTGCGTGTCCAGCCGCGCGAGTCGGCCAGCCGCTGCACGAAGCCCATCGACGTTCCGCCCGCCATGACCAGTCCGCAATGCCCGAGGCTGTACGCGACCAGCAGCAGCGCCCCAAAGGCCGCGCCGCTGAGCGGGACGACGGCGAGCAGCGCGAGCAGCACCGGTCCTGCGCACGGCAGTGAGACCAGCCCGAAGAGCAGCCCCAGCAGCAGCGCGCCGATGAAGCCCTTCTGCTTCGGCTGGAAGCCAGCCGGTGCGGGAATTCGGAAATGCAGCAAGCCCACCAGGTGCAGGCCCATCAAGAGGCAGACGCCGGCGGCGACGTACGTCCACCAGCTCGCCCTGAGCATCGAACTCGCCGCCCAGGTCGCGAAGAACAGAATCGTGAACATGATCGTCAGGCCGATGCTGAATGTCAGCGAGAGCAGAAACGAGCGCCCGACGCCGCGTGATTCCTGCCCGGCGACGTAGCCGACCATCAGCGGCACCATCGCCAGCACGCACGGGTTGGCCGCCGTCAGAATCCCGCCGACGAACGCCGCGGCCGGCGCGAGCCACGGGTTGCTTTGAACCACCTGGGCCAGGTTCTCGGAGAGCTGTTCGAGCATCACCCGGCTCCCAGTTCTTTCAGCTTGGCGACGATTTCGGCCTTGGACAGGAAGCCCTCGTGACGCCAGACTTCCTTCCCCTCGCGGTCGAAGAAGATCTGCGTGGGGATGAGACGTACGCCGTGTTCCTTGCCAGCATGCGGATTCTTCCAGACGTCGATAAACTCGATCGTGGCCCGCCCCGCGTATTCTGTTTTCAACTCTGCGAGTATCGGAGCCATCTGCTTGCACGGAATGCACTTGTCGGCACCGAGATCCACCATCCGTGGAATTCGAGGCGTCGCGACGGTGACAGGCGCCGTGGCCACGGGTGCGGTTTCTTGAATTGTGTCGGTTGGGCCGTTCGTCCGGCTTTGCCGTACCGCGGCGAAGACCGCAACTACGATCAGGACGCTCGCGGCGATCAGCAGGTTCTGGATGTTGCTCTTGCGCATGTTGATTGCTCCTAACGGGGCGCGCTGCTCACCGTCAGCCGCCTCCAAGCCACCGCCAGCCAGAAATGAACATCGCCCCAGTCGTTTCCCGTGTAGTCCCACAGCGATCGCCGCTCGCCGCTGCCGGGCGGCAGCACGAAACGGATGAGCAGGCGTGTGGCGATCATCGTCAGCATGACGGCGAACGTGGCCGCGTCGATGATGGAATTCAGCGTGTTGCGGGCCATGATGCTTGCCCTCGAATCGAACCGCAGGTTCGTTTTGGGTCACTGGGATGGCGTGGCGGCGACGAGCAGTCGTTCGACCTCCGCTGCCGGCGGAACCTTGCCGGCGACGACCACCTTGCCGTCGACGACCAGCGCTGGCGTGAGCATCACGCCGCGTTTCGCGAACTCCTTGATGTCCTTCACATGCTCCAATTCGTAACGCAGTCCGAGCTTGTCGGCGGCGGCCTTGGTGGTCTGCTCGAGCAGACTGCACTTCGGACAGCCTGTTCCAATGATCTCGATTCTCATGGCAACACTCCTGACTGCGCGACGACCGGCGCCGTGGCCTGTGTCGCGCCGTAGATCATGCCGACCAGCGTCGCCACGACGACGATGATCGAGCTGAATGCGATGGTCTTCTTGACGCCCATTACCCGGACCAGCACGAGCAAGTTCGGCAGCGACAGCGCGGGCCCGGCCAGGAGCAGCGCCAGCGCCGGCCCGCGGGTCATGCCGTGCTCCATGAGCGCCTGCGTGATCGGCACCTCGGTCAGCGTCGCGAAGTAGAACAGCGCTCCGACGAGTGACGCGACGAAGTTCGCGCTGAGGCTGTTGTCGCCGACGAGGGCGGCGATCTGCTTGTCGGGCAGCAGGGCCGAGATGAACCCGACGACGAACACGCCGCCGAAGAGCAGCGGGATCAGCAGCTTGGCGAAGTCCCAGGTGTTGTGCATCCAGAGCTTGAACTCGTCGCGCTCGACCCAGCGCCAGCTCATGAGCGCGACGGCCAGGCCACAAGCGCCGGCCAACCACCAGCGAAGGTGGTAGACATCCATCACCCAGCTTCTGGCCTCGACGATGGCGGCGATTTCCGCCTTGGGCAGCGTGAGCCGGTCGCCTGCGCGAACGTTTGCGGCGCTCTCCTGCACCTGGATCATGACTTCGTCGTGCATTTCCTGGAGCACGACGCCGCGGAGCTCGCTTCCGTCGACACGCTTCACGATCGCGTCGCCCGGATTGAACCAGTCGCTGAAGACGAGGAAACCGATCATCGACGCCAGCAGCAGCCCGTTTTGCCAGCCGGGCCGTCTGGCGGGGGGCGGGTCGGGCATTTGCGTCGCAGCTTCAACCTTGACCTGCTCCTCCTTGCGGAAGAGAGTCGCCATGCCGAGGCCGACGACGAATGCGAAGCCGACCGCGCCGAGTGCGCGCCAGAGGCCGATGTCGAACCCGAGCACGCGCGCGGTCAGAAAGATAGCCAGGACGTTGATCGCGGGACCGGAGTAGAGGAACGCCGACGCGGGACCGAGACCGGCGCCGAGCTGGTAGATGCCCGCGAACATCGGCAGCACGCTGCATGAGCAGACCGCCAGCACCACGCCGGCAACCGAGGCAACGGTGTACGCCCAGAATCTGTTCGACTTCGGCCCCAGGTAGCGCATCACCGCGTCCTGTGAAAGGAACGTGATGATGCCGCCGGCGATGAAGAGTGCGGGAACCACGCAGGCGAGTGTGTGATTTCGCGCATACCACTGGAGGAGCTTGAACGCATCAACAATCGCGCCGGAGACCTTCGGATCGGCCAGCGGCAGGTAATAGGCTGCCAGAAAGATAGTTACGAACGCCGCGGCAATCTTCCATTCTCTCGAGATCATGGCTGGGCACTCCCTTCACCGGTATCCTCGGCAGGATTCATGCCTCTATGGCCATTATACCATGGATTGGGTGAAAAGAAGAGAGCGGCTCGACCTCGACACGTACGTCATCGCAACACCGCCTGTTGCACCTTCAGATTCTGGGCGAGCACCGTCTCGATGCAGTCCCAGAAGCCCTGGAGGCAGCACACCTTGAGCTTGTAGTAGACCATCACGCCGTCTTTTCGGTCCTCAACCAGCCCCGCCTGCTTGAGCACGGCCAGATGCTTCGAGACCGTCGATTGATCGGCGCCAACCAAGTCGGTCAGGTCGCAGACACAGGCTTCGCGCGCTTCGAGCGCCTCCAGGATCATCAGCCGGCTGGGGTGGGCGAGCGCCTTGGCGATCCGGGCTCGCGCGTCGTAGCGCGCGCGGGAATGACGGGGCCGGAGTTTCATGGCTATATTCCTATTATATCATTGATGTCGGCAGCGTCAACCGGGCCCCGGGTGCGGCGATGAGCCGGAGAGCCATTGCGCAAGGCCGCAACACCGCCACCCGCCTGGCGCTCGTCCCCCGGGTGTCCGTCGAGGCGGCTGGCGCCTAAGGCGGGGACTCGTCAGGGCGGGGCCGCGTCACACCCAGCCGCTTCATGCGAAAGCGCAGCGTTGAAGGCTTCAGGCCCAGCAGCCGCGCCGCGCCGCGCGGCCCCTCGACGACGCCGGCGGTCTGTGCCAGCACGCGCCGGATGTGCTCGGCCTCGACGGCGTCGAGCCGCGTCGTATCGGGGCCGGGGGCCAGTGCGCCGGCCACCGGGGTCGAGGCGGTCGCGGCGGGCGTGGCGAACGGCAAGGGGCTGGGGGGAGGGGGCGTTTCGTTGGCGCGGTCGGGTTCGCCGCGCAGGCATGGACCGTCGCACAGGATCATGGAGCGCTCGATCACGTGGCGGAGCTCGCGGATGTTTCCCGGCCAATCGCGGCGGGTCAACGTCTCAATCCACGCGCGGTCGATGGAGGTGACGTTTTTGCCCATGCGGCGGTTGAACTGCGAGACGAAGGTCTCGACGAGAGCGGAGATGTCGTCGCGGCGCTCGCGGAGCGGCGGGACGCGGATTGGGAAGACGTTGAGGCGGTAGTAGAGGTCTCGGCGGAAGGTTCCGCCCTCGACGGCCTTGAGGAGGTCGCGGTTGGTGGCGGCGATGATGCGCGCGTTGGTGTGCAGCGTGCGCGAGCCGCCGACGCGTTCGAACTCGCCGTCCTGAAGCACGCGGAGGAGCTTGGCCTGCACGGCGAGGGGGAGCTCGCCGATCTCGTCGAGAAAGAGGGTGCCGTTGATGGCGAGCTCGAAGCGGCCGATGCGCCGCTCGACCGCGGAGGTGAAGGCGCCGCGCTCGTGGCCGAACAGCTCGCTCTCGACGGTTCCCTCGGGGATGGCGGCGCAGTTGACCTTCACCATGGGCTGGTCGGCGCTGCGGCCTGCGGCGTGGATGGCGCGGGCGACGAGATCTTTTCCGACGCCGGTTTCGCCGACGATCAGCACGGTTGCGGCGGTGCGTGCGACGCGTTCGATGTCTTCGAGCACGCGGCGGATGGCGGGGGCGCGGCCGACGATCTCGCCGAAGTTGTGCTGGCTCTGGATCTCCTCGCGCAGGTAGACGTTCTGCTCCTGGAGGCGGTCAGACAGGCGGCGGACCTGGTCGTGGATGGCGGCGTTGTCGATGGTGAGCGCGAGTTGCAGGGCGATGTTGTCGAAGAGCCAGAGGTCGATCTTGAGCGGGGGGTGCGGGTCGTCGAAGCACAGCAGCAGGGCGCCGAGGTTGCGTCCGCGGGCCAGGAGCGGGGCGGCGACGTAGCGTTGCACGCCGGCCCGGGCGAGCTCGGCGTCGCCGGCGAACTCCTGTTGCTGCGCGAGCTCTTCGGAGTGGTAGGTGCGTCCGCGGCGCATGACCCACTCGACGACGCTTCCGGCGAGGGGGCACGCCTCGGGCTCTGCTTCTTCCGTTGCGACGAGGTCCGCCGGCCGGTGGCGATGGGCGCGGTAGGCGCGCTGGTCGTCGGTGACGAGGCAGACGGCGCTGGCGGCGTGCGCGCCCAGCCGGTCGAATACGCGCCGGGCGGAGTCGAGAACATCGCGGAAGCTGAGGGAGGTAGTGATCGTGTTGTAGAGCTCGATCAGGGTGTCGCGTCGGCGGTCGCCCCGCGCGAAGCGGTCCTCGAGGCTGCACACCCAGAGGATCGGCGCCGCGAGGTGTCCGAGGCGTTCGATCCGTCGGCGGAGGGTGGCCTCGGGCTCCGATTCGCCGTCGAACCCGGCGAGGACGAAGCCAACCAGGTGGCCCGGGAGCCTGGCCGCGGCGACGATGACGCGGCGCAGCCCCTTGTCGCGCAGCGCGTCGTAGAGCGCACTGCGCCGGCCGTCGTGCAGGTCGTAGGAGAGCCATCCGGCGCCGGCGGACAACAGTTGCGGCACGTCGGTCTCGGCCTGCCGCAGTGATTCGCTGAGGGTCCACGCGGCGGCCCCGGCAGCGGGCGCTGGTCCGCAGATGTGCACTTCCACGAGCTCGCGCTCCGGGTTGTGCACTCCCGCGCCGGTCGCGACGCAGGCTGGCCGGTCGGGCAGCGCCTCCGCGAGAGCGCGCACCAGCGCCGGCAGGTCGCCGCAGGTCGCCAGCGCCTCGGCGGCGGCGAGCAGGCGCGCGTCGTGCTCGGGGGAGCGGCTGGTCATGGAGCGACAGTGTATCCGGGCGAAGGCGGAACAGAGCCGACCACCCTCGGCGCATTCAAGACAGCGCTTGCCTACGGGACGGCCACGACAGCCGGGCCAAGCCGGCCGACGTGGTCGACGGCGCAGAGCGAGAGCATGTCCGGAGCAGGGGCGTCGCGGGCCGGCAGGGCGTGCGTGTGCGAGTGGCCACCGAGGACCAGTGCGAGCCAGCGTCCACGGCTGCGCCAGCGCAGCAGCCAGAATCGCGGGGGCGGCTCGTCGGAGCGCCATTCCAAGACGAGGTCGCCGGTGGGCCAGCGCTGGCTGGCGCTGAGGGTCGGGGGCCGGCGCAGCGCGGAGGGGCCGTGCAGCCATGGTGAAGCGGGCGCGAGGGCGGGTCCGCGATACAGCGAGGAGAGCGTGGAGTTCAGCGGGCTGGCGGCCCCGAGGGCGGCGTCAGCGTGATAGAGCAAGTGTCCGTCGGCATTTGGGCGCCGCCTGACGGCCTCGATCTGAGCGACGATCTCGGTCGCGGGCCAGCGCTGCGGACCGGCTTCGAGCACGCGGCTGGCGTTGAGCCCTGGCCAGACGTGACGGCCGAGCGCGTTCTGGGCAAGCCACCAGTCGAGCAGGTCTTCGAAGCGCTGCCCCGTCGCATCGAGCCGCCAGTAGAGCTGCGGCGCGAGGTAATCGATCCAGCCCTCGGCGAGCCAGCGCCGGGCGTCTGCCGAGAGCGCGTGATACGCGTCGAGCCCCACTACGCCGCGCGGGTTTCCGGGCCGCCAGATGCCGAATGGGCTGATGCCGACACGGACCCAGGGCTTCTCGTCCTTGACGGTGCGGTAGAGCTGCTCGACGAAGGTGTCGACGTTGGCGCGGCGCCAGTCGGCTCGGGCCAGCGTGCCGCCGGCGGCGCGATAGCGCTGGAAGGTCTCATGGTCTGGAAAGGTCAAGGGCCGGCCGGAGGCGTCCTTGGCCGGATAGGGGTAGAAGTAGTCGTCGAGGTGCAGCCCGTCGAGGTCGTAGCGGCGAACGAGGTCGCGCGCCACGGCGAGCACGTACTGCCGCGCTTCCGCCTCTCCCGGGTCGAGCCACAACTCCGGGCCGTAGGCGCGGACCCACTCCGGCCGGCGACGGACGACGTGGTCTGATGAGGGCGGCGTGCGGTTGGTGCGATGCCGGGCGCGAAAGGGGTTGACCCACGCGTGCAGCTCGAGACCGCAGGCGTGCGCTTCGTCGATCGCGGCGGAGAGCGGATCCCACGCGGGCGTGGGCGGGCGGCCGATCGCGCCGCTCAGGTACTCTGACCACGGGTCGAGCGACGAGGCGTAGAGCGCGTCGCACGCCGGCCGCACCTGGAGCACGATCGCGTTGCAGCGCGCCCGCGCCGCCGCCCGGATGATGCCGCGGAGCTCGTGCTGCTGCTGGGCCGTTGGCAGGCCCGGGCGCGAGGGCCAGTTGATGTTGTCGACGGTCGCGACCCAGACGCCGCGGAACTCGCGCGGCATCGGGGGCAGCTCATGGCCGCCGGCGGGCCGGACCGTCCAGGCGCGGGGGGCGCAGCCGACAAGTGCGGCGGCGGACGCGAGTGCCGCGAGCGCGCGCAGCGCGGCCGCTGTGTATCGCCGACACGGCCGCAATCCTGCATCGCTGTTCGCTATCGCTGCACCGCGTCTTTCGTCGTCGGGGGCAGCTTATCCGCCGCGCGCCGAGTTAGCCAACCGGCCGCACGGTTACTTCGGGTTCGGGGGACCATGACCGCCTCGACCCGCGAGCGGCGTTCGCGCGGCGTGCCGCTGTCATCCTGAGGTCGGGCCGGGAAAGAAGGAGGTTCCGGCGATCGTTCGAGACGTGAGATGGGAGGGAAGGCGCCTGGCTGCGCTCAGCGTGACGAGCCAAAGTGGACGGCTGCGCGGAGCCGGAGCATGAGGTCGGCGTACTCCGTGGGGGTGTAGGCGTCGGTGCGCGTCTGGCCGGGGTCGATCACTCGCCCCTCGAAGGGATCGCCGGGCCGGCGCGGGCAGATGTGCACGTGGAGGTGCGGCACGAGGTTGCCGAGGCTCAGCAGGTTGATCTTGGTGGCGCCGGTCAGTTGCTCGACCGCCGCCGCCACCCTGTTCACGTCGCGGACGAACGCGGCCGCCTCGTCGTCCGCGAGGTGATGCAGCTCAACGACGTGCCGGCGGTGGATGACACAGGCGTAGCCGGGGACACACGCCGTCGCCGGGACGCGCACGATCGCGGCGTCGAGGCGAAAGGCGACCTCGGCTGGGGGCAGGTTGCAGAGTGGGCAGCCGTCGCCGCGGCGAAGGTGCTGCCAGCGGACGGAGTCGTGCCAGGGTAGTGCGGGCGGGGTCGAAGCACGGCGAGCGGCGTCGGTCATGGTCAACCACCGGTAGGGCGAATGTCGCGGCGGAGCCGTTGCAGGCCCTCGAACAGCCGCGACTTGACGACCGACTCGTCGAGGTCCAGCAGCTCGGCGATCTCGGCCCGGGAGAGGTCGTGTCCGTAGCGCAGTCGCAGGACCTCCTGGTACATCTCGGGCAGGCGTGACAAGAGGCGTCCGAGCTGCGAGCGCTGCTCACCGCGCACCAGCCGGGTCAGGTTGCCCGTGAGCATCGCCTGCACTTCGGGTTGGGCGGCGAGCGGGGCCGCGTCGCGCCGGCGGTTTCGGTTTCGCAGCGCGTTCAGGCAGTAGTTCCGGGCGATCTTGTAGAGCCAGGCGCGGAGGTTATCGGGGGTTCGTCCGGATCGAATCGCCCGGCAGAAGACTTCCTGGACGGCGTCCTCGGCGTCTTCGAGTCGGCCGAGGTACCCATAGCAGAACGCGACGAGAGGAGCGCGGAAGGTTTGCTCGAGCCATGCCGCGACCTCTTCGGCGGGCAGGCTGTCCCAGTGTGCAAAGGGCCCGGGGGTTGGCGAGGCGGGGGGCGAATCTGGTTGGTGCGCCGGGGCGGGAGTCATGGGGTCTCCAGGGGTGTGGGGGGTCGCTTCTGGGGCGGGGGCGGCTCGACGCCGTCGGCGGGTTTCGTGGCCAGGGTGTCCGGCGTCTCTCCTGGCCGCGCGACGTATTGCGGCCCCCTCCATTGCTGGTAGAAGCTGACGAGCAGGGCGCGGGCGGCGGCGGTGCTGGGGTGCGTTTCGCCGAGGATCGCCCGGACGCCGAGGAAGTAGTCGCGCAGGTAGGGCTCGGCGGCGGCGTGTCGTCCGGCGGCGGCGAGGCACTCGCCGTACTGGCGCTTGCAGCAGAGCGTGACGTAGTGCCAGGCGGGGAGCTCGCGTTGCGCGAGGCAGGCGGCGGCCTCGGCGAGTGGGAGGGCGGCGGCGACGTCTTCGCGATCCTGGTGGAGGCGGGCGAGGTTCTGGGTCAGCAGGAGGATGTTGGCGGTGTGGGCGCCTGGTGCGCGTTCCAGCAGTGCGAGCGCTTCGCGGTAGAGCGGCTCGGCCTGGTCATAGGCTTTCCGGGCGTGCAGGAAGGCGGCGAGGTCGTTCAGCGCCAGGGCGATCAGCGGCGTGTCGGCCGGGGCCAGGCGGCGGCGCTCGGCGAGGATGGCGCGAAACTCGGCCTCGGCGTGCTGGTGATCGCCGTGGGCGGCGAGCGCCTCGGCGAGCACAAGCTGGGCGTCGGCGCGCTGCGGATCGTTCTCGGCGAAGGCGCGCTGGGCGCGAACCCAGGACTCGCGTGCCAGGCGAAGTCCTTCTTCTGAACGGCCGAGCCTGGCGAGGACACCGATCAGTGCCCGGGTGGTGTCGCGTGTCGGGCGTGAGGCGTACCCCGCGGACGCCTGGCGTAGGCGCAGGGCCTCGCCGAGCAGTTCGGCGGCTTCGTCGTCGCGTCCGGCGCCCGCCCGCAGCCGGCCGAGCGCGTCGAGGCAGTCGGCGCGTCCGAGGGGGTCGGCGTTGGCGACGCGGTCGAACAAGCGTTGGGCGGAGAGCAGGAGAGGCTCGGCCTGCGCGACGAGGCCGAGGTTGCGGTAGGTCTCGCCGATGGTCGTGCTCAGCACGGCGGCCAGCTCGGGGTCATCGGTCCAGCCGCGCTGCAAGCGTGTGGCGGCGTCGTCGAGCAGATCGCGGATGGTGAGCTGCGTGGAGGGGGTTCGAAGCGGGTCTGCGCCTGCGAGGATGGATTCGAGGAAGGCGTTGATGCGCTCGGACTTCTGAACGGCGACGCGGGCGTGCTCGGCCTGGCGCTCGGCGTTGAGGCGTGCGATGGCCTCGCGATGCTGGGCGAGCACGGCGGCGTCGCGCTGGTGGGCGATGAGCTGAGCCTGGAAGGTGGAAAACAGTCCGAAACCCACGAGCAGCATGAGGATGCAGGCCGCCAGAGCGCAGGGCCAGCGGTGTCGCTCGATGAGCTTGCGAAGCTGGTAGGTGGCGCTGGGGGGCCGTGCGGCGATGGGCTCGCCCGCGAGGTATCGCTGCACGTCTTCCGATAACGAGGCGACGCTCTGGTAGCGTTGCGTCGGCGCCTTGTCGATCGCCTTCAGCACGATGGTCTCGATGTCGCCGCCGAGCGCGCGGTGAATCGCCCCGGGCCGGGTGGGCGTGTGCTCGCAGATCAAGCGGATCGCCTCCTGGGGCGAGGCGTCTCCGAGCTGGATGGCCGGGCGGTCGAGGAGCATTTCGTAGAGAACGACGCCGAGGGAGTACACGTCGGTGCGCACGTCGATCTCGCGCGAGTCGCCGCGCGCCTGCTCGGGGCTCATATAAGGGAGCGTGCCGCGTACGCCTCCGTCCGGCAGGGTGATGCTAGCGGTTGCGGTGGGGTCCATGACGCAGGCGAGGCCGAAATCGAGGACCTTGGGTTGCCCGCCGGCGGTGATGAGGACGTTCGAGGGCTTTATATCGCGGTGGATGACGCCGTGTTGGTGCGCGTAGCTGATTGGCGCACAGAGTCTTACGAACAGTTCGAGGCGCTGGCGGAGGGAAAGCACCTGCTCGCGGACGTACTGGTTGAGCGGCACGCCGTCGATCAGCTCCATGACGAAATAGGGCTGGGCGTCGTCGGTGACGGCGGCCTCGTAGATGGCGGCGATGCCGGGGTGGTTGAGCCGGGCGAGGGCGTCGGTCTCGCGGGCGAAGCTACGGGCGTCGCGTTCGTCGGTCCAGACGCCGCGTTTGAGCAGCTTCAGCGCAACATGTCTTCGCAGCGATGGTTGCACGGCGCGAAGAACGAGCCCCTGGCCGCCTTCGCCGAGCAATCCAATGACGGTATAGGGTCCGACGGTGGGCGGGATCCGCGGGGGTGGGGCGTTGGCGACGGCGGCCAGGCGCCCGAGGTCGGTGCGGATTTCGGCGGCACGGCGTCGGCACTCGGGACAACGGTCGAGATGGGGCTGCAATTCCGGGGCGGCGCGGTCGATCCAGCTCCAGAGCTGGCGGTCGGGGAGGTCGCAGGGCATCGCCGGTTGCTCGCAGCGGCGCGCGGGTGGAGGAAACCCGGCGTCAGCGGATTATAGCCGGTCCGATGGGCCCCATGGTTGGACACCGTGGCGGCATGGCGGGCGGGCGGTGGTCGCCAGGACCGTCGATTTTTTTTAACGAAGTGTTGACAGGGGTACCGCGCGGCCCTATTATGGCGGAAGTGAGGGTCAGAAGCGCACATTCTGTACGCGTGCGCTAGGGTGTTGTCTCTGTGGGGTTCCGCAGGAGGAGCGGGGCCGCGCCGGGGCAGGCATCCCTCAAGTCTTATGTCGTTCGGGCTCTCGTAGAGGAGAATGTCGTCCGCGTCGGACGAAACACGGTCTAGTTTTCCATTGAGGAGGAGAACACATGCGTTTGGGTATCGGTTTGATATGCGCGTTGCTTGTGGCAGCGCCGGCGCTGGCGCAGCAGCACGACCCCGGGCTGGACCAGAAGATCGTGCTGGGCAGCTTCACGCTCTCCGGCGGCCAGTCGGCTGAGGTGCTGGTGGATGTCGGCTACAACTTCAACAACGTGGTGGGCTACAGCATCAAGATGGACTATGTCGACAACCCGAATTCTGGTTCGTGGGCGTCGGACATGAAGCTGGACATCTTCCCTGCGACCGGTCCGGCTACGACCCGTGGCGGCTATGACAGCAGCCCGGTCAACGTGTGGGATTTCGACGGCTTCGGCTCGGACCAGACCGGCACGTACACGAGCGGCCCGCACTACGATTGGCCGGCCCCCGGCATCGCCAAGGACGGCATCTGGCGCTTCGTTGTCAAGAACGACTGGTCGTTCAGCCCGGCTGTTCAGTACAACAACTTCAGCGTCACGCTGCACAAGATCCCCGAGCCCGCGACGCTGTCGCTGCTCGCGCTTGGCAGCCTCGCGCTGCTCCGTCGCCGCTGATCGCTCCGCGATTACGCAACGGGTCTGATTGAACAATGATGGCGGACGGGTCTTTTGACCCGTTCGCCATTTCGTCTTCTTGGTGCGTGGGGCGCCTGGAATCGGCGGGCCGCTCAGCGGCGTCAGGTGGCTCGCACAAGCCCGGAAACCGCGTTATCATTCGCCGGCGCGGCGGGTTCGAAACGGCGGTGCGAGCGCCGCCAGGCCGCGGAGATGCGCACCCGGGCTCCCGGTGGCGTCGATTGGCGCCGGCATGTCGAATGCTGAGGAAAAAAAGTGTCCCTTGCGGCCGAGTGTCCTGACACTGGCCGCCGACGCCGTCGGACGGACAGAGACGACCGCGGCGGATGAGCGTCGTCGGCTTCAGCGGCACCTGGAGACTTGCGGTCCGTGTCGGCGGGCGTTCCGGCGCGAGACGCTGGCGAGGTTTCCGCGCATCCGCAACTACACGATCCTGGAGGAGCTGGGCGCCGGCGGCTTCGGCGTGGTGTACAAGGCGGTGCATCACGAGAAGCAGCGGACCGAGGCGATCAAGGTGCTTGCCGGCCACAGCCGGGCTCGCATCGCCTACTTCGAGAACGAGGTCCACCTGGTCGGCCAGCTCAGTCATCCGAACATCGCGACGCTGTATGAGGCGCACCTCACCGCGCCGCCGCTGTTCTACGCGATGGAATACGTCGAGGGCGAGCAGTTACACGCGTACTGCCGGCGGTTGCGGCTGCCGCTGGAGGAGCGGCTGCGGCTGATGCGCACGGTGGCGCTGACGATCGCCCACGCGCATCGGGAGGGGGTGGTGCATCGCGACCTCAAGCCGCAGAACATCCTGATCGACGGCGAGGGGCGGCCGCGGGTGGTGGACTTCGGCATTGCGCGTCGGATAGACGAGAGCCAGCCGCTGCCGGCGTGTGCGCCGCGAGGGCGCGAGGGCGTGGTGGGCACGCTGGGGTACATTCCGCCGGAGCAGATCGCGGGCCAAGCGGTGGACGGGCGCGCGGACATATTCGCGCTGGGGGCGATCCTTCGCGAGGCGGTGACGGGCGAGCCGATGCGTTACGCGGACCGGGCGCGGCCGCTGGCGGGGTGGCTGCGGCAGCGGCAGGTGGCGCGTGCGGACGACCTGGCGGCGATCATCGCGCGGTGCATGGCGGCGTCGCCGGAGGAGCGTTACGAGACGTGCGAGGCGCTGGCCAACGACCTGGACAATTACCTGGTGGGGCGGTCGCTGCGCGCGGCGCGGCCGAGCCTGGCGCGGCGCGCGGCGCGGCTCATGGCATACCAGGTTCGATATCACCCGCAGGCGCTGCGCGCTGCGCTGATCGTGGGTGGGGCGGCGGTGCTGGCGTCGCTGCTGTACCGCGGCGAGGCTCGCCACGCTGTGCCCGGCGCGGCGCAGCCGCCGCCGGTGCTGGTGGGGTTCAGCGACTCGACGCTGGGGGCGCTGCGTTCTGGGGCGCTGGCCGGCGATATGCCGGAAGTGAATCCGGAGAACCGCAAGAGTCTTCGGGTGCTGCACGGGCGCTTATTCGACCGCCTGGCGGCGGGTCGGCCGTCGGTGGTCATCATGGATTACTACTTTCCGGACGAGCAGCCGCGGTTCGACCCTGGCTTTGCGGCGGGCGCCGCGGCGCTGCGCAAGGCGAACATCCCGCTGGTGGTTGCGGCGGAGCGGCTGGACCTGAACAGCGAACCTGTGATCGCTCCATCGATCCGGGAGCTCGTGCACGACGTGGGGTCGATCCGCATGGTTCGGCCGTCGGGCCCGAGCGAGGAGTTGCTGGTGCCGCTCTGCGTGCTGCGGGGGTTCAATGCGCCGCACCCGAGCCTGGCGCTGGCCGGCATGGCGGCGGCGCTCTTTCCCGAATGTGCGGCGGAGTACCGTCCGCGCGCCGACCGGCTCGAGGTGCAGTATCGGCTGCGGCAATTCACGGCGGGGCAGCCACGGTGGCGCGCCGAGGTGAGCCAGTTCTCGCTGGCGCGAAGCACGCCGGTGGGTCGCGACGACGTGCTGCAAACGGGCGATCGCGTGCTGCTGGCGCGCGTTCCAGCCCGGCTGTGGCAAATTCCGGTGCTGGCGTACGAGGACGTGCTGGCGGCAGACGAGGCGCAGCTTCGTGAATGGCTCGCGGGCCGGGCGGTCGTGGTTGGTCACATGGTTCCGGGAACAGACGAAGTTGCGCTGCACGATGGCCGGCGGGTCTTCGGTTGCCAGGTTCACGCGGCGGCGCTCGAATCGCTGCTGTCCGGCCGGCACATGGCGCGGCTGCGCCCCGGCGAGATCATGTCGCGCAGCCTGCTTTGGTGTGCTCTGGCGGGAATGCTGTGCGGCGTCCTGCGCGGAAAGGTGCACCGCCGGCTCGGGCTGCTGGCGCTGGTGGTAGCGGCCGGCGTCATGCTCGGGCCGGTGCTCGTGCTCAGCGCCGCCATCTTCGTGACGGACTGGGTGCTGCTGGAAGCGCTCATTGCAGTCGCGGCGTTTCTGGTGGTCGGCGGTCCGGCGTACCTGGTGGCGGCGCTGCGGCGACGTCACCTGCAATTGACGCCGGAGGTTGACTGGTCGGCGGGCTCGACGACGGTGTCGTCAACACGATTGCGGGAAACGAGTGGGCGCCCGAGCCGCGATACGACGAGGACGCTGCCGGCGGATCCTGGGGTGGCGTAGCGCCGGGCGGTCGCGCGCCGCGACGGATTCTGATACGGCGCGCCCGCACCCGCGGCTCCACTCGCTGGCGCTCGCGGCTCTTTGGCCGGCGCGGCAAGCGGAGTCCGTGCGGACGATCACGCGGATGTCATTGTCCGCCGGACCACGTCAGGCAGGCGACGAGTCCGGCGAAAGTGGCCATCCAGATGAGGGTCGCAATTCTGCTGGCGAGACGGCGTTCGCCGGCGGTGAAGTGGGCATCGAAGAAGGCGCGATGCATGGGTCAGCCCTCGACTCCCATTGTGACGTACTCGATCACGCCGATGAGGACGTCAATGACGTGCCACAGATACGTGAACATGGGCGTTACTCCCGCTTCCGGCCTCCGCGGGTTTTCCAGCCCCACACCCTGACGTGTTCAGGAGCGCCATCGGCCAGACGGAAGGTCGTCTGGAGGGAATCGGCGGGGGGCGCAGAAACCGCGCGTGCGTGAGCGTTTCTGTATCTCGCGTTTTCTGCGTCAGTTGTGAATGGCCAAGCGCCGGCCGGCTGGGCAGGGCGCGCGCGGGCAGGCCGTTGCGCGTGGCGCATTCGCGAGGTTCTTGCGCCGCTTGGGCGACTGGTCGAGCGCCTTGGGGACGCATTGGACGAGCGGGCTGGGGTCGCCCGGGGGCGTGCGGTACACTTCGTCCGGCGCCGCCGAACGGCGAACCCCAACGAGCGGGGGACGAGGCTGATGGCTATTCCGTATGTTGCCGGCGAGCCCCTCACATGCCAGCAGATTCGCGAGCTGGACATTCTGGCGATCGAGCACGTGGGAATACCCGGCGCGATCCTGATGGAAAACGCGGCGCGTGGCGTGGCCGAGTTCGTGTTCGGGCTGCTCGCCAATCCGGCGGCGGATCGCGTGCTGATACTGTGCGGCCCGGGAAACAATGGTGGCGATGGGCTGGCGGCGGCGCGGCACCTGCTGAACGCCGGGGTTGAAGTCGCGGTGGCGCTGGCGGCAGCGCGCGAGCGTCTGACGGGTGATGCGGGCCTGAATCTCAGGGTTTATGAGCGCATGGCGGGAGTGTTGCTGGATGCGACGACTCCGGCGGGCCTCGAAGCGGTTCGGGTGGCGGCGAGCCGAGCGCACGTTATCGTGGACGCGCTGCTAGGGACGGGAGCGCGCGGCGCGCCGCGTGGCGTGATGGGTGAGCTAGTCCGCATTGGCAACGGCGTCCGAGCGGCGCGGCGCGTGGCGGTGGACATTCCCAGCGGGCTCGATGGTGACAGCGGTGAGCGTTGTGAGCCGTGTTTCCGCGCCGATGCGACTGTGACATTCGTGGCGGCGAAGGTTGGGTTCCAACGACCGGAGGCGGCCGGGGTCCTCGGGCGTGTGGTTGTGGTGGACATCGGGGTGCCGCGCGGGCTGATCCCCGGGCGGGCGGGATAGTGGTGGTGCAGGCGCCGGGGGGGTGCGGGTTGAAAGGGCCTGGCGGGGCTTGACTGTTAGGTTGGTGTTTGTACACTGTCCTTTGTTTGTTCGGTTTTTGAAAGGGAGCTTGCGGCCGCGCGGTCGGAGGCGTCCCGGCGTGGCAGGATCAAGCGAGGTTCGACATGTCATCACGCAACGGAGCGACCACGAACGGCCAACAGCATTCTGACCCGCGCGAGGAGAATCGCAGCGAGGCGCTGAGCAGGGCCATCTCGCAGATTGAGAAGTCCTACGGGAAGGGCGCCATCATGTTCCTGAAGGACGGGCCGCCCGCCGCGGTGGACGGGATCCCGACCGGGTCGATCTCGCTGGACCTGGCGCTGGGCGGATCGGGAGTTCCGCGTGGCCGGGTGATCGAGGTGTTCGGTCCCGAGTCTTCGGGGAAGACCACGCTGACGCTGCACATCATCGCCGAGGCGCAGCGCAAGGGCGGCGTGGCGGCGTTCATCGACGTTGAGCACGCGTTCGATCCGTCGTGGGCGAAGCGGCTGGGTGTGGACCTGGAAGGGCTGATGGTCAACCAGCCGAGCTCGGGAGAAGAGGCGCTGGAAATCTGCGAGCTGCTGGTGCGTTCGAACGCCATCGACGTGGTCGTCGTCGACTCGGTCGCCGCGCTCGTGCCGCGCACGGAGCTCGAGGGCCAGATGGGCGATGCGCAGGTAGGCGCCCAAGCGCGGCTCATGAGCCAGGCGATGCGCAAACTCACCGCCATCTCGAGCAAGAGCCGGACCAGCGTCGTGTTCATCAACCAGATTCGCGAGAAGATCGGGGTGATCTACGGGAGTCCGGAGACTACGCCCGGCGGCCGCGCCTTGAAGTTCTATTCGTCCGTGCGCATCGACGTCCGCCGGACCGGGATGATCAAGGACGGGGACCAGGTGATCGGCTCGCGCGTGCGGGCGAAGGTGGTGAAGAACAAGGTTGCTCCGCCCTTCCGGGAGGCGGAGTTCGACATTCTGTTCGAGAGCGGGATAAGCAGCGAGGCCGACATGCTCGACTGCGCCGCGGGCTGCGGCGTCGTGAGTCGCACGGGCACGTGGTACACGTACGGGGCGACGAAGCTTGGGCAGGGGCGCGACAACGCGCGGCTGTTCCTCCGCGACAACCCGGATATCTATCGCGAAATCCGCGAGAAAGTCCTGGCGGCCAAGATGCCAGCGGCGCCGGGCCCGGCCGAACCGGAAGAGGACGTTGGGGATCGCCGCGGGTTCGAGGCTGCGCCGGGCGCGAAGCGCGCCGGGCGGCCACCCGCTCCGGCGGCCGCCCGGAAAAAGTGACGCCGCGGCGGCCGGAAGCGCGGGTAGCCGGGCGGGCGACGTGATCTGGCGAGCAGGGCCGTGCGCGACGCACGCGTGGGGCGGTCCGGGGGGCCGGGTGGCGCTCATTGGGTGCGCTGATCGGGCCGAAGCCAGATTGCGGCGTGTGGCGCAACCTCCTGGCGGCGCCGGGGGGGGGCATGTCGCACTTTGCTCGAAGGGACGGCGGAGTCGCGAATGCAGGGTATTTCGGGGCGGAGTCTGCGGCGCGGGCGCTCGGGGCGGTACGGTGGCGTCGCGCTGCTGGTGGGCGTCGGTCTGGGGATGACGGCCGGCTCGGGCGTTGTGGCCGGGGCGCGGCCGGGCGGGGTCGAGGCGGGCGGTCCGCCCGAGCTGGAGCAGACGCAGGCGGCGTTCCAGCGGGTGATCGCCGAGATGTCTCCGAGCGTCGTCAGTCTGCGCGTGCAGCGGCGGAGCGTGCTGGCCGGGCTCGATGGGGCACCGGGCTTGGACCAACTGGTGATCGTGAACGGCAGCGGGGCGATCATCCGCGAAGACGGCCTGATCCTGACGAATGAGCACGTGGTCCAGTCCGCGAGCGAAATCGAGGTGATCTTCTCCGACGGCCGGGTCGAACGCGGCAGCGTCAAGGCGGCGGACGCGCGCAGCGACCTGGCGATCCTGGGCACGCGTCGGCAGGGCCTGCCGGCGCTGCGGTACTGCGACTGGGAGCGTGTGGCGCGCGGCCAGTGGACGATCGTGCTGGGCAATCCGTACGGGCTCGCGACGGACGGCTCGCTGAGCTCGTCGGTGGGCGTGATCGCCAACCTGGGGCGCCGGCTTCCGGGCCTGGGAGAAGTCGACGACCGGCTCTACACGGACATGATCCAGACGACCGCGGCGATCAACCCGGGGAACTCAGGCGGGCCGCTGCTGAACATCCGAGGCGAGTTGATCGGAGTGGTGACGGCGATGCACACGCGTGCGGCGGCGGACGAGGGGGTCGGTTTCGCGATTGCGCTGACGCCGGCGAAGCGCCGCATCATCGAGCGTCTGCTCGAAGGCCGGGCGGTCGAGTACGGCTATATCGGCTTAACGGCGCGGCTGGCCGACGGCGGCGAGCGCGCGGAGGCGCATCTGCCCGAGAACGTCGGCGTCGTCGTCACGCGTGTCGAGCCCGAGGGCCCGGCAGCACGTGCAGGCATCCGCCCCGGCGACATCATCGCGGCGTTCGGCGACGTGCCCGTGTCCGGTCCGGCGCAGCTCGTCGAGGCCGTCGGCGCCGCGGCTGTCGGCTCGACTGTCGTCGTGGAGGTGGTGCGTGACGGCGAGCGTCAGCGTGTCGAAGCGCGGATCGACCGGCGCGAGATCAGCCGCGTCGGTTGGATGCGTGGCGAGGCCCTGCTGTGGCGCGGCCTGCGCATAGCCGATCTGAGCGGCCCAATCCGCCAGCGCCTCGGACTGGCGCCGCAGGTCGAAGGCGTCGTGATACTCGAGGCGATCGTCGCCGGCGAGCGAGCGGAGCAGGTTCGGCCGGGTGACGTGATCGAGGCCGTCGGCGACGAGCCGGTAGGCAGCGTGGATGCATTTCGCAGGATGGTCGCTTCGCGTTCCGGCGTCGTGCATTTGCGCGTACGCGCGCGCGGCGTCGTAGCGCTCGAGCCCTAGCTGGCCGCCGGGCGCTCGCTCGGCGAGAGGAGAGAGCGTGCTGGTTGCAAGGGCGGCGGCGACTTCGCGTCGAATCTGGACCAGGCTGCGCCGGAGGTTCGTGCCTGGGCAGAGGGTCTGCTTTGTAACCTCGCCGTGGCCGTAGACTCGGCCGGCGGGGATTCCGGTCTGCGCGCAGAGGTGCTCGACGAGGGCGGTGAGCGTCTGGAGCTGGCGCGCGGTCGGGCGTCCGTTCTGGAAATCGCCGACGAGGCAGATGCCGATGCCGTTGTCGTTGAAGAAGTTGCTTGGCCGCTGCACGCCGAAGTAGCGCCCCGCGCCGGCCTTGCAGTGGGCGCCGGTTTCCTGGAGGCGCCAGCGCTGTCCGACGAAGACCTGTCCGTCGGGGTAGTTGACGCCATTGCCGATGACGAAGTGATAACCGAGGCCGCGGTCCCAGCCGCGGGAATTGCGGTGGTAGTTGTCCATGCTTGCCGGAGAGTCCACTTCGCTGGCGGAGTGGTGCACAACGATCACCTGCCAGCGGCCGCGCGCGATGGGTGTGCTGGGCCTGATCGCGGCTGGGTCGAAGCCGCGCGTAATCGCGGGAGTCCGCGCGGCCGGCTCGCGCGGCTGAGGCAGTGGGTTTGCCGGGGGCATCGGCCAACGTCGGCCGGTCGCGAAGACCGGTTCACCCAGATCCGAGCGTGCCGGCTGGGCCGATTCGCAGCCGGCCAGGAGCGCGGCGAGCGCCGCTCCCGCGCACACGCCCAGTGCAATCCGTTGCATGCCTGATCCTCCTGAATTGGCATCCCGGGACGCGCGTTGCCGGGCGAGTATACGCCGGGGCCGGCGTGTGTCCAGTAGGCATGGAGGGTGGTCGCGAACGGCCTAGTGTAGTGCCTCGCAAATAACTGCCTGTCCCTATGCAGGGTGGGGCGGGCTTCCAGCCCGCCCGAGCGGGCAAGATGGCCGCTCCACCCATCCGTGGTACCGTCACATTTCTGCGAGGCACTACACTAGCGCCGCATCAGCCGCCGGGGACTGGTGCAGTTCGATCCGAGCCGCGCCGGTGAGGAAGCCGTTAAAACAAGGTCCCTTCCATACCCAACCGCCCCCTGACGGGTGCGGCTCAGTTCAGTCATCAAGCGCCACGACCTACCGGGGGCGAACGGTGCGCGGGTGAGGCGGCGCGCGTCGGCGGCAGGCGGGCGCTAGCCTGCTCCCGATCGCTTCCTTGCGGCGCGATCGCTGCTGGCTGGCCGGGACTTGGCAGCGGGTCTGGGGGCGTTGTCGACAGGACCGGCGGGGGGGCTTGCCGTCGGCGGCTTCTGGCCGGCGGCCGCCTTGTCCGGGGCCGGGGCGTTGTCGCTGCTGGACTGGCCGTGTGCGCCATCGCTGGCCGGGGCTGAGGATTGCTTCTCAGCCTCGGCGGCCTTGCGATAGGACTCACTCCGGTAGTCGGTCTGGTAGAAGCCGGAGCCCTTGAAGATGATTCCGCCGCCGGCGCCGATCAGGCGTTGCAGCGTCTTGCGGCCGCAGGAAGGGCAGGTGCGCAAGGGGCCGGCGGTGATGGACTGGAAGTGCTCGAACTGGTGGTTGCAGGACGAGCAGGCGTACTCATAGGTCGGCATTTCGAACGAACTCCTCGTCAGACATTCGGCGAACAAGCTGCCAGGGGCGTCACGCCGGGGGGCCGCTGGATACAACGACGCGGGCCGGACGGATGACGCGCTCGTGCATGCGGTAGCCGCGGGCGACCTCCTGGGCGACGATTCCGGCGGGGAATTGCGCGCTGGGCTGCTGGAGAAGGGCCTCATGCAGCGCGGGGTCGAAGGGCTCGCCGACAGCGGCGATCGGCTCGATGCCGCGGGTGCGCAGCAGTTTCAGGAAGTGCTCGTGGGTAATGCGCATGCCCTCGCTGAGGGGGGCGTCGGCGCCGGAGGCCGCCTGCATGGCGCGCTCCAGGTCGTCGAGCACGACGAGCAGCTCGCGGGCGAACTCGGCCTCGGCGTACCGGAGGGCTTCTTCGCGTTCGCGCTTGGAGCGCTGCTGGAGGTTGCGCATGTCGGCCAGCAGGCGCAGGTTTCGATCGCGCAGGGCGTCGAGCTCGCGCTGAAAGTCGTCGACGGTGCGGGCCGCGGGCTCGGCGGCGCCAGCGGGCATCGGCGCGCCGGTCGCGCCAGATGGCTCGGGCGGGGCGGTCGAGTCGGCAGCGGCGTTCAGTTCGGGCTGTTGGTTCTGATCCAAGCTCACGGCCACAGACGCTCCAACAAGAGGCGTAACGACACGGAATCACGAAACCGGTGCAAGTACCAGATCATCGAATGCCCCAATTTACTGGTCCTCTGGCTGCCCTGTGAAGTACGCCTTGAGCCGCTCGAAGAAGCTCTTGGACTCGGGTCCGGGGTGCCGGGTCTCGATCTCCGCGAAGCGCCGCAGGAGGTCTTCCTGTTCGCGCGTCAACTTGCGGGGCACCTCGATCAGCACCTGGATGACCTCGTTGCCGCGCCGCCCTGTTCGCAGGTTGGGGAGGCCCTCGCCGTCGAGGGTGAAGGTTGCGCCGAACTGCGTTCCTGGCGGGATGCGAATGGAGCGCTTTCCGCGCAGGGTGGGCACCTCGATGTGGGCGCCGAGCGCGGCCTGGGCGATGCTGATGGGGACGCGGCAGAGCAGGTGGTCGCCGTCGCGCTCGAGGAACGGGTGCGGCTGGACGTGGACGAGGCAGTGCAGGTCGCCGTAGTTCGCGCCGTTGGCGCTGGGCTCGCCGCCTCCCCGGACGCGGATGCTTTGTCCCTCGTGGACGCCGGGTGGCACCTTGACGGTGACGGTGCGCTGCTTCTCAGATCGTCCGCTGCCGGCACAGGCGTCGCAGTCTTGGCCGGCGAGGAAGCCGCGGCCGCGGCAGGTGGGGCACTCGACGACGGTGCGGCTGACGAAGAAGCCGACGGAGGCCTGGCGTTCGACGACCTTGTACCCGCCGCAGGTCCGGCAGGTTGTGCGCTTGGCGCCTGGCGCTGCGCCGCTGCCACCGCAGCGATCGCAGACTTCTTCGCGCGTGTAGCGGATGGATCTCTCGGCGCCGGTAGCGACCTCCGAGAGGGTCAGCGTCAGCTCGGTGCGGATGTCGACGCCGCGGTCCTCGCGGGCCGGGCCGGCGGCGAAGACGTCGCCGAAGAGGTCGCCGAACATGCTGAAGATGTCGTCGACGCGCATGGAGGAGAAGTCGTGGGTGCCGGCGCCGTTGAGGCCGGCGTGGCCGTAGCGGTCGTAGAGCTGTCGGCGCTGCGGATCGGAAAGGACCTCGTAGGCTTCGGAGGCCTCCTTGAACTTATCCTCGGCGCCTGGTTCGCGGTTGCGATCGGGGTGGTACTTGAGGGCGGCCTGGCGGAAGGCACGTTTGACCTCGTCGGGCGAGGATTCTCGCTTCAGGCCGAGCACTTCGTAGTAGTCGCGCTTGTTGGCCACCATCTGACTCACGGCCGTCGATTCAGGACGGCCTCGCGTATTCTATCGGCCGCGGTGCGGGGCCGGCACGAAACAGGGGCGTGCCCCTCGGGCGACGCCCCTGGTTTTCGACAGATGCAAGTCAGCCCACGCAACCGCTCCCTCGGGGTCGCGGCTCGGATCGCGCATCGGGTCGCGGCTCGCGTGGCGCGTCAGCGCGTCGCCCCCTCGATTTTGTCGTGCTTGTCTTCCTTGTACTCGGTGCAGAGCACATCGGTTGTAAGCAGCAGGCCAGCGACGCTGGCCGCGTTCTGCAAGGCGATGCGGGCCACCTTGGCCGGGTCGATGATGCCCTCGTCGAACATGTCGACGTACTCGCCGGTCGCGGCGTTGAATCCGAAGTTCTTATTGCGCGTCATGATCTCGTCGATCACGACGCCGCCGTCGTAGCCGGCGTTCTCGGCGATCTGGCGCGCGGGGTACTCGAGCGCCTTGGCGACGATGCGGTAGCCGATGGCCTCGTCGCCCTCGACCTTCTTCGCGGCGTCGAGGACAGGCTTGATGGCCTTGAGGTACGCGACGCCACCGCCGCAGACGACGCCCTCCTCGGCGGCGGCCTTGGTGGCGTGGAAGGCGTCGTCGACGAGGTCCTTGCGTTCCTTGACCTCGATCTCGGTGGCGCCGCCGACCTGGACGACGGCGACGCCGCCGGTGAGCTTGGCCAGGCGTTCCTGGAGCTTCTCACGGTCGTAGTCGCTGGTGGTTTTTTCGATCTGCTGGCGGATCTGGTTGATGCGGGCGTCGATGTCCTTCTTCTTTCCGGCGCCCTCGATGATGGTGGTGTCGTCCTTGGTAACGACGACGCGCTTGGCGCGGCCCATCATCTCCAGCGTGACGTTCTCGAGCTTGACGCCCTGGTCTTCGCTGACGAAGGTGCCGCCGGTGATGGTGGCGATGTCGCCGAGCATGGCCTTGCGGCGGTCGCCGAAGCCTGGGGCCTTGACGGCGGCGACGCTGAGCACGCCGCGCAGGCGGTTGACGACGAGCGCGGCGAGGGCCTCGCCCTCGACGTCCTCTGCGATGACGAGGAGGGGCTTTCCGACGTTGACGATCTTCTCGAGAACGGGGACCAGGTCGCGGACGGAGCTGATCTTCTTCTCGTAGATGAAGATGTAGGGGTCTTCGAGGACGGCTTCGAGGGTGCTCGGGTTGGTGATGAAGTAGGGGGAGATGAAGCCCTTGTCGAACTGCATTCCGTCCACGTGCTCCCACGTGGTCTCCATGCCCTTGCCCTCTTCGACCTCGACCACGCCGTCCTTGCCGACCTTCTCGAAGGCCTCGGCGAGCATCTTGCCGACGGCCTTGTCGCCGTTGGCGCTGATGGTGCCGACCTTGGCGATGTCGTCCTTTCCGCGGACCTTGACGGACTGGCTGGCGATGCTGTCGACGGCGACCTGGACGGCCCTGTCGATGCCGCGTTTGACGGCCATCGGCGGGGCGCCGGCGGTGATGTTCCTGAGGCCCTCGGCGAAGATGGCCTCGGCCAGGACGGTGGCGGTGGTGGTGCCGTCGCCGGCGACGTCGCTGGTCTTGCTGGCGACTTCGTTGACGAGCTTGGCGCCCATGTTGGCGAAGGGGGCGGGCAGCTCGATCTCCTTGGAGACGGTGACGCCGTCCTTGGTGATTCGTGGGGAGCCCCAGGATTTCTGGAGGAGCACGTTTCGGCCGACGGGGCCGAGGGTGCTCTTGACGGCTCGGGAGAGCTGGCGGATGCCGTCGAGCAGCTCGGCCCGGGCGCGGTCGTGATACATCAGTTGCTTGGCAGGCATAATCGTCCTCGATTCAGAATGGCGAATAGCGAATAGCGATGAAGCCGCGGTCTCGCGATCTTCGTTTGGCCGTGCGCTATTCTGAATTCGCTGCTAGTTCTCCACCGCCAGCACGTCGCTCTCGCGCACGATGACGTAGTCCTGGCCGTCGATCTCGATCTCGGTGCCGCTGTACTTGCCGTAGAAGACGCGGTCGCCAACCTTCAGCGACATTTCTCCGCGCTGGCCGCTGTCGAGCAGCTTGCCGGGGCCGGCGGCGATGATCTTGCCGCGCTGGGGCTTCTCGCGGGCGCTGTCGGGCAGGACGATTCCGCCGGCGGTGCGTTCTTCGGCCTCGAACGGCTGAATGACGACGCGATCTTCGAGCGGCCGGATATTGACCTTCTTGGCAGTGGGAGCAGCTACAGCAGGCATTGGTTTTGTCTCCATGTTTGAGGCGGCAACGGCCGCCGGAACCGTATCGCGGAGCAAGTTCAGAGTACGAAGTTCAGAGTTTCAAAGTGCAGAAGGGATCGATGATGGCTGGGTCGAGCAGCCTTCTGCGCTTTGTACTCTGCACGTTACACGGGCACTCTCCCTACATCATGTCGTCCATGTCATCCATTCCGCCCATTCCGCCCATTCCGCCCCCCATCGCGCCGGGGCCGCCGGTCTTCTTGTCCTTAGGCTTTTCGGCGACCAGGCAGGCGGTGCTGAGCAGGATGCGGGCGACACTGCTGCCGTTTTCGAGGGCGCTGCGCACGACCTTGGTGGGGTCGATCACGCCCTGCTTCATCAGGTCGCCGTAGTCGCCCGTGTCGGCGTTAAAGCCGAAAGACGGGCTGCTGTTGGCCTGGACCTTTTTGAGGACGACGGCGGGCTCGTAGCCGGCGTTGGCGGCGATCTGCTGGAGCGGGACGGTAATGGCCTGGCGGACGATGTCGACGCCGACCTTCTCGTCGTCGTGCTTCACCTTGACGTTGTCGAGCGCGGCGCGGGCCCGCACGAGCGCCACGCCTCCGCCGGGCACGACGCCTTCTTCGATGGCGGCGCGGGTCGCGTGCAGGGCGTCCTCGACGAGGGCCTTGCGCTCCTTGAGGGCTGTCTCGGTCGGGGCTCCGACGTTGATCTGGGCCACGCCGCCGGCGAGCTTGGCGAGGCGCTCCTGGAGCTTCTCGCGGTCGTAGTCGCTGGTTGTGGTTTCGATTTCCTTGCGGATCTGCTCGATGCGGCCCTTGATGGCGCTGCTGTCGCCGGCGCCTTCGATGATGGTGGTGTTGTCGGCGTCGATGCGGACGCGCTTGGCCTGGCCGAGGTCGGCGATCGAGACGGTGTCGAGCTCGATGCCGAGGTCCTTGAAGATCGGCTTGCCGCCGGTGAGGATCGCGATGTCCTCGAGCATCGCCTTGCGGCGGTCGCCGTAGGCGGGGGCCTTGACGGCGGCGACGCTGAGGATTCCGCGGAGCTTGTTGACGACGAGTGTGGCGAGGGCCTCGCCCTCGACGTCCTCGGCGACGATGAGCAGGGGCCGCTTGGCCTGGGCGATCTTTTCGAGCAGCGGAACGAGCTTTGTGACGCTGCTGATCTTGTCCTCGTAGACGAGCACGAAGCACTTGTCGAGGACGACCTCCATGTTGTCGGGGTTTGTGACGAAGTGCGGGCTGAGATAGCCGCGGTCGAACTGCATGCCTTCGACGACTTCGAAGGTCGTCTCCAGGCTGCGGCCCTCCTCGACGGTGATGACGCCGTCCTTGCCGACCTTCTCGTAGCACTCGGCGAGGATCTTGCCGATGGTGCGGTCGTTGTTGGCGGAGATGGTTGCGATGTTGAGGATGTCGTCCTGCTTCCGGCTGTCGACGGGGCGAGAGAGGCTCTTGAGCTTGTCGACGACGGCGCGGACGGCCGCCTCGATGCCGCGGTTGATGCCGTTGGGGTCGTGGCCGGCGACGACGTTGCGCAGGCCGGCCTTGTAGATGGCCTCGGCCAGGACGGTGGCGGTGGTGGTGCCGTCGCCGGCGACGTCGCTGGTCTTGCTGGCCGCCTCTTTGACGAGCTGGGCGCCCATGTTCTCGTACTTGTTGGCCAGCTCGATCTCCTCGGCGACTGTGACGCCGTCCTTGGTGACGTTGGGCGCGCCCCAGCCCTTGTCGAGCACGGCGTTTCGGCCGCGTGGGCCGAAGGTGCTCTTGACGGCGGCGGCGAGCTTCTCAACCCCCGCCAGGATGGCCTGTTGCGCTTCACTTTCGAACGCGAGTTGCTTGGCCGCCATTCCGTGCGTCTCCTTGCGGTACGGTGATGACCGTGATGTCAGTCGATTGGGCGAGGAGCAGCGCCCCCGCCTGGGCAGATTCCAAGCAAACAGGATGCCAGGAATGTGCGCCGTGTGGACGAAGCGCAACCTGTTTTCAATCAGCCGGTTACAGGATGCGCCAAGCTGGGCAGAGGCATTTTGGGAACGCGGCAGGTGCCAATCTGACATGCCGGACGTTCTGCGGCCAGACCGTCGACGGGCTCAGCCGGGATGGCTTCCGGCGGCGGGACCGCGCGGCCGGCTCGAACGGCTTCGCCGGTCGGCGCACCATGGGCTGCGCGTCCTGGCGCGAGCGTCTTGGGCACGGGCGGCGGGACGGGCGCCGTCAGAGGGTTCGGGGCTGCGCGGGCGCGCCCCCGAGGCCTGGCGCCGATGTGGCCCACCACGTTCGAGGAACAAGCAGAAACAACGCCGCGCCGAACATGAGCGCGTTGCGGACAAGGCCGAGTTGAACCGTCGCCAGGCCCAGGAAGAGCCCGCAGCATCCGCACGATTGCGTCCAGCCGAGCCGGCAGCCCACGACAACCAGGGCCCCGCTGAAAACGACGATCACGCCGGCGGAGACCGCGGCGGACAGGTTTGGCAGCCGGCCCGACGCGAGCCATAGGCCCAGGCCGACTTCGGCCGCGCCGACCAGGACGGCCATGAGCGTCGTGCCCGTCGGCGAACCGAATCCCAGGTTGGCCAGTGTCGCGCCGGTCAAACCCGGGCCCGAGACCAGGAGCTTATCGAGGCCGGCGGACAGGAACACGAACGCCAGCAGTCCCTGGACGGTGATTCGCCCGAGGACCAGCGGGCCGAGCTTTCGCAGAGCGGCGATGAACATCTCAGGCGGCTCGACCGACGAGTGCGTTCAGCCGGAAGCCAACGAACGCCAGCACGACCAGGGCAGCGCCGATGTTTGCGTAGGTCTGCGCGGCGCGGGTCGGCCGGTTGAGCATGGCGGTGCGAGGCACGGCCACGAACTCGCCGGCCGCCGTCGTGTGGAACAGCTCCGGCTCCGTCGGGGACTTGGACCTGCTGTAGTCGGCGCCGACCATGCCGTCGACGAAGGGGAAGCGGAAAACGCGGTCGTCCGGGCGGCCCACGTCGAAGCGCGTCGCCTCGAGCGTCCAGCGCATCACGACGAGGTCGGACTGCGGCGACGCGGTTCGCTCGAAGCGCGCACGAAGGGGAACCACAGTTCCGCTTCGGTCGCGGACGTAGTCCAGCCGCACGGCGGGGCGGGCGGACTGACCGGCGCGCCAGGACGTGATGGCGTAGTCCCACTCGGGCGAGACGACGGCCTCGATGAGCGTTTGCGGGTTCGACCTGGGGCTGAACCGGATGACGAAGTCGCCGGTGTCGCGACGGAAGACGTCGATCGCCGACCAGTCGTCGGCAACCGTTTCGAGGTTGGCGCGGCCGCAGGGGTAGAGGAAGTCGGACGGCACGGGCCAGGTCGCGAGGGGGCGCGACCAGGTGACGAGCAACTGGCGGCTGGAGAGGTAGCCTTCGACCTGGCGCTGGCCGTCGTCGACAAGGATGCGATCCATGAAATAGTCCATCGCGGACTCCGGGGGCACGTCGAAGCGGATGTCGACGCGCTCCTTGTTGCTGGCGGCGTCGCGGTGCCAGTCAATGGCGCCCCGAACGGTCGAGTCGGTCAGGCGGTAGAGGATCGGGGCGGCCCAGCAGGGCTTGAGGTTCTGGACCTGGGCGGTGTCGATCTCGACGGTCACGTCGAACGAAGCGCTGACCTGCTCAAGGTGAGCCTGCTGGGCCAGTATCTTCGTGAGGACATCCTGTCGCTCCTCCCCGACGACGCGCTGCCCGGCCCAGAGCGGCTGCGCGAGCGTCAACAGAACGGTGATCGAGGCTAGCTGAATACGCATTGGCGATCTCCTTGCACGGGTTGCATTCACGTCGGGATCACACAGCCATCGGTCCAGTTGTAGAGGATCGTGCAGATACTGCTCGTGCAGTCGAATCCGTCGTAGTACTCCTCCTTGTAGCACTTCACACGGGTCTGCTCACACGACGCCCCGTACTTCAGCACGCAGATATGAAACGGTATTCCGAAACCCCGCTTTGATTTCGAGTTCGTTTCGGGATTGTCGCAGACCTGGTTTGTCCAAGGCGAGGTACAGTTGTACGGCGAGTAGCACCCCGGCAACGTATACGAGGAGCATTCATAGTGGGGGAGCGTGGTTGCCCAGGCGGTGACGGGGGGAAGCACGATGAAGGCGACCCCCAGGGAGAATCCGACCACCACGGCCCAATCCCGAACCCGGTAGGGTCGGGCGCCAGAAGTGCGCATGCCGCAACTCCTTTCAGTTTGCGACGGGCTGCGACGGGCTGCGACGGGCTGCGACGGGCTGCGACGGGCTGCGACGGGCTGCGACGGGCTGCGACGGGCTGCGACGGGCAGCGACGGGCAGCGACGGGCAGCGACGGGCTACCCATAGCTCAGTCTAACACGGATTCTGGGACCGTGCCACATTATTTGGCGTTTTTAGGGGCGGAGCCGGCGGCAGCGCTCCCGATCGACTCGCTGCGCGCTTGCACAGCGCGTCACCGTCGTCGCGGGCCGGGTGGTCAGGGTCGGGCCGGTGCGCTGGTTGGGGCGTGCCTGGCCGCTTCGTCGGCCTTGGCGCGCTGGGCGCGGGTGGGGAGCCTGTCCAACCGGGGCACGAGCTATCGCGGAAGCTCCGGTCGATCGGCTCCTGGAGCTTCTTTTGCCGCGCCTCGAGCTCCGCGATGCGCGCCCGGTCGGCGCCGGGGTCCATGCTACCTCGCCGTGGGAACCTGCGGCAGTGCGGCTGTTCGCTTCCGGATCAATCGAAGAGCCGTACGACCGCCCTTCGACCTTTCCGCCGGCGTCTGCTAGGATCCGAGCATGCCTGAGCCGATCATAGCGGGAACGGCCGCTCCGAGCGCCGGCGGGCTGCTGGCGCAGCGGTCGGCCGTGCGCGTGTCGCGGCGTGTGGCGCGCGGGGCGTTCTGGCGGATGCTGGGGCTGGTGTATCCGCATCGGCGGGCGATGGCGGCGGGGGTGGTTCTGGGGCTGGGGGTGGCCCTGACGTACGCGGCGAGCCTGGGAGGGATGCTGCCGCTGCTGAAGATCGTGGTGGAGCAGCAGAACCTGCACGTGTACCTGTTGGAGCGCGCGGCGAAAGCGGACTCGGCGGGCCAGGGGTGGTATGGCGGGTTGCTGCGGTGGGTGGCGGAATGGCTGCCTGGGCCGGCGGAGGCGAACGCGGCGTTCAGGACGCTGCTGATGGTGATGGGGGTGCTGCTGGGGCTGAACCTGGCGGGGAACGGTCTGCGGTGCGTTTCGCAGTACCTGGTGCTGTACGCGGCGAACCGCAGCATGATGGACCTTCGGCGGCGGATGTACCGGAAGAGCCTGCGGGTGTCGATGGGGCTGATGAGCGGGGAGGTCTCGAACCGGGTCAGCCAGTTCATGTCGGATGCGCGCGAGGTTTTTCTTGGGGTGACGACGCTGTTCGGCAAGGTGGCGCGCGAGCCGCTGAAGGCGGTGTGCGTGCTGACGCTGGCGCTGATTCTGGATTGGCGGGTCACGCTGGTGGTGATCGCGATCGCTCCGGTCGCGATCGGACTGCTGTGGTACTTCGGCCGCAAGGTGCGCAAGGCGACGGTGCGGATGCTGGAGGGCTACGGCGAGATGCTTGGGGGGCTGGAGGAGACGCTCCAGGGGATCGACGTGGTGAAGGGCTACGCGCGCGAGGGTCACGAGCGGCGGCGCATGTGGCAGGTTGAGCGGCGGATGCTGCGGCAGCTCTTGAAGCTGGCGTGGATAGAGGCGGTGTCGTCGCCGCTGATCGAGGTGGCCGGCGTGCTGATCGCCGGGGCGGGGATCGTGTGGCTGGCGTCGCAGACGCTGAGTCAGCAGATGGAGGTCAGCCACTTCATGACGATGGTGGTGCTGCTGGCGGCGATGCTCGACCCGGTTCGGAAAGTGGCCAATGTCTACAACGCGGTGCAGCGCGCCGGGGCGGCGGCGGCGCGGATCTTCGAGTTTCTCGACTTGCCGGAGCAGCGCTCGGCGCCGTGGGCGCGGGATCTGAGCGGGGTGGGGCCGCGGCAGATCGGGTTCGAGAAGGTGTCGTTCCGCTATACGCCGCAACAGCAGCCGGCGGCGTTGTCGGAGGTTTCGCTGGAGGTGAAGGCGGGTGAGTGCATCGCGCTGGTTGGGCCGAACGGCAGCGGGAAGAGCACGCTGCTGAAGCTGTTGACGCGGCTGATCGATCCGGACCGGGGGAAGGTGACGATCGACGGGATCGACGTGCGCGACGTGCGGCTGCGGAGCCTGCGCGAGCAGATCGCGGTGGTTTCGCAGCGGGCGGTGATCTTCGCCCGCACGGCGCGCGAGAACATCGCGTATGGGAAGGCGGACGCGACGGACGCGGAGGTGCGCGAGGCGGCGCGGAAGGCGTACGCCGGGGAGTTCATCGAACAGCTTCCGCAGGGCTACGAGACGGTGCTGGGGGAGTTCGGGACGAGCCTTTCGGGGGGGCAGCGGCAGCGGATCGCGATCGCGCGGGCGTTTCTGAAGCCGGCGAGCATCCTGGTGTTCGACGAGGCGACGAGCGAGATCGACGCGGACAGCGAGCACAAGATTCACGACGCGCTGGCGGAGCTGCGGCGGGGGAAGACGACGTTCCTGATCGCGCACCGGCACACGGTGATGGACCTGGCGGACCGGATCGTGGTGATGGACGGGGGGCGGGTCATTGACGCCGGGTCGCGGGCGGAGCTGCTGGAGCGCTGCCCGCTGTTCGCGGCGTTGTATCGGAGTCCGAGCGGCTGAGGGCCGTCAGGTTTCGCCGCGCTGGCCGATTGTACTGGTCGGTGCTCAGGCCGGGCGTTGGCGCTGCCAGCGCTTCAATCCCAACTTGCCAGTGTAGTGCCTCGCAGGAATGTGACGGTATCACGGATGGGTGGAGCGGGCATCTTGCCCGCTCGGGCGGGCTGGAAGCCCGCCCCACCCTGCATAGGGACAGGCAGTTATTTGCGAGGCACTACACTAGAATAGGCAGATCGGGAGTGAGGGCCGCGGTGTGACGACGATCGTACTGCTTGTGTTGTCGAACGTCTTCATGACGATCGCCTGGTACGGGCACCTGAAGTTCAAGGAGGTGGGCCTGTGGAAGGTGATCTTGATCAGTTGGCTGATCGCGTCGGTGGAGTACATGCTCCAGGTTCCGGCGAACCGCTGGGGGCACGGGCAGTTCTCCGCGGCGCAGCTGAAGACGATGCAGGAAGTCATCTCGTTGACGATCTTCGCGGCATTCTCGGTCACGTACCTGGGCGAGGCCCTGCGCTGGAACCACGTCGTCGGTTTTTTCCTGATCGTGCTGGCGGTCTACGTCATTTTCAAGGAGTGGTGAGCCGGGCGTCGTGACCGCAGCAGGTTCCTGGGACGTTGTCATCGACAACGCCCGAGAAACTGTCGTGGTTGCGGTCGCCGGGGGGGTTCTGCGCCGCGGGCGAATCGCGAAGCCGATGATTGGGGATGACGGTCGGGAGTGTTTCGTAGACTGCGGATAGCCGATCGGCGCCTCCGGAAACCAGACGCAGCGATGAAAGACGAAATGGAAACAGCCCGTGCCCGTGCCAACCGCCCGCACCGTCCTGGCCGCCGTCTCGCGGCATGCGCCGGCTTTACGCTGACAGAGCTGGTCGTGAGCCTGGGGATCATGGCCGTGCTGCTGGTGGGGCTGGCGTCGGCGATGCTGCTGGTAGGGCAGGCGGTGCCGGACCCGGCGAGTCCGGCGATGCAGACGCTGGACAGCGCGATGGTGGGGCAGCAGATGCTCGAGGAGCTGGCGGCGGCGACGTTTTTCTTCCAGCACGCGGCGCGGGAGGTGGAGTTCGCGGTTGCGGACCGCAACAACGACAAGGCGCCCGAGGTGATCCGATACGAGTGGTCGGGCGTGCAGGGCGATCCGCTGATGCGGTACTACAACGGGGCCGGGCCGGTGGCCGTCATTCCGGAACTCGACGATCTCCAGCTCGCGTACGAGATCGAGTCGACGAGCGAGCCCTACTCGGGGGCGGTGATGTTCGGCGGTGAGCGGCAGCTCATGAACGAATCCGGCGGGCTGCTGCCGGCGACCTACACGTTGACTCCGACGGCGGCGCTGGGGCAGTACATGCTGCCGAGCCTGCCGGCGGACGCGGTCGGGTGGAAGCCGACGCGCGTGGTGATCAGCGCCCGTTCCAATGGAAAGATGGACGGCGTGATTACGGCGCAGCTTCGCGGCGCGACGGCGGCGAAGCTGCCGAAGTCCAGCGTTCTGGCTGAAACAACCATTTTGGAATCGTCGCTGCCTGGCACGATGGGGTGGGTCGATGTCACTTTCGTGAACCTGCCGATGCTTGGTCCGACGGAGGGCGTTTGCCTGCTGCTGCTGGGCCAGGCCGGCGGCGGGAACGTCGCCGACATCGAGCACTACACGTTTGCGGGGAGCGGCAAGCTCACGAGCAACAACGGCGGCAGCTCGTGGACATTCAACTCGCTGCAAGGGACACGGTTCGACCTTTACGGCAAGTCGGCGACGCAGGGGCCGCCACAGCAGGCGGATCGCGAGTACGTCACGGGCGTTTCGGTGATGCTCCAGCCGAGCGGGTGCCCGCCGGTATTCGCGGAGACCAACACGCTGAACGTTCCGGAGCTGCGTTCGTACGAGTGGCTGGCCGATTTTTCGACGCCGCCGACGGCGGACTTCAACGGCGACGGGGTGGCCGACTGGGTGACGTGCGACGGCTCGCCGTTCATGGCCGGGGCGATCAAGGGCGAGGTCTGGACGGTTGCGCAGGCGATCCAGACGCAGCCGGCGTGTGATTTCGGCCAGTTGACGACAATAGAAGTGGGGGCCCGCAGCCGGCTCGCGGGCGTCGAGGTAGAGGTGAGCGCCGACGTGCACCGAACGGGGGCGACGGCGGCGTGGCTGTCGGCGTCGCTGGTGCTCGAGGCGGACAATTCGCAGACGCTGTCGGTCTGGCAGTCCATCAGCGACACGACGCGAGAGCGGCTGCACCTGGTTCGCGGTCTGCCATCCGGCGTCGTCAACTATCGCCTGCTGATCGACCCGGGTTGGGGGACGGTGAACCTGAACGTCGAGGGTCAGGACAAGGGGACGGCGGTCTACACGCGCATCAGCGCGCTGGCGCCGCGCCGGGCGGTCGTGCTGCGCGCGACCGAGGCGAACAAGACCGAATTCGACTACGTGCGCATCCGGGTGGCGGAATGAGCCGGGAAGGCAAGCGCCGGGGGCTTACGCTGGTCGAGGCCACGGTGTCGATCGTGGTGGTCGGCGTGATGCTGGTGGCGGCGTTGAACACGGTCGGCGCGACGCGCGTTACGGAGCGGCGGCTGTCTGACCGGATGCGGGGAGCGCTGCTGGCGCAGACGTTGATGGCCGAGATTCTCCAGCAGGGATTCGAGGAGCCCGGCCAGGCCGGGAGCTTCGGGCTGGAGGCGGGCGAGTCGGGCGGATCGCGCGCGGCGTGGGACGACGTGGACGACTACCAGGGTTTCAAAGAGACCGGGCCGCGGCTGAAGAGCGGCGCGGCGCTGGCCGGCTACAACGGTTGGAGCTGGGGGGCGAGCGTGCACTGGGTCGACCCGAGCGACCCGCGCAAGGCCGTGGTGAGCGCCACGACGGTGAAGCGCATCCGGGTGGTCGTTTCGTTTCGCGATACGCCGGTCTGCGAGCTGTACGCATTGAAATCGAACAAGACGGTGACGACGACGGAGACCGGGGGGCTGCTGGCGGACCTGGTCGACGGGGTGGGCAGCCTGGTCAAGCTGCTGCTGCGCTGAGGGGAGTTTTGGGGGCACGGTTCATGAGCGTGGCCGCGCGACGCCGGGGCAGCCTGTACTTTGCCGTGCTGGCGACGGCGATGATGGTGTTCGTGGTGGGCATGGGGGGGCTGCTGGCGGCGCGTGTCCATGCGCGGAGCGCCGCCGACGCGAGCGACGTGATCGCGGCGCGGTTCTGCGCGTCGTCGGCGATCGAGCTTGCGCTGCTGCAACTGGAGAACGACCCGTACGGGTACGTCGCGCCCGGCGGGGCCGGGTGGCAGCCGACGCTGGCGCTGAACCGCGGGGCGTGCGCGTGGCGGCTGATCGACGCGGACGACAACACGGTGGCGACGCAGGTGGAGGGCAAGCTGCACCTGCAAGGGAAGGGGACGGCCCGCAGCGCCGTGCGGCTGCTGAGCGTCACGCTGCTGGCGCGCGACCGCCGGATCGCGGAGAACGTGATCACAGGGGGTGACATGGAGGGCGGGGTCTCCTGGTTCACTAACGGGCTATGTCAGTATCAGTACAGCCCGGCGACGCCGAGCTCCGGGGCGTACTGCCTGGCGGTGAACGGGCGGGACGACAACGGCTACGGGGGACCGCTTCAGAACGTGACGGCGAAGCTCACGAACGGGCAGGGGTGGGACATGGAGGTCCGGATGAGAACGTCCAGCTCGCCGGAGCAGGCGGTCTTTGTCTTCTACCTGACGACGAGCGGGTCAGGGCCGTCGCAGACGACGATCATGGCCCCTGCGCAGACGGCGCAGGTTGGCGCGTGGACGAAGGTGACGGCAACCAAGACGGTCAGCTGGTCGGGGACGCTCCAGCAGGCGTACTTCGGTGTGACGACCGCGGGCGACCAGAACTACGACATCGACGATCTGCTGCTGGTTCCGAGTGGAACGACGGGGGTGGACCTGCACATCCAGCCGGGCTCGTGGAAGCAGTCGGTGGAGTAGTCGAGAGGCCGTGGTTTGGCGGCAGTGGGGCGTCGTTTAGCGCGTCACCCAATCCGGCTCACTGACGAGCTTTCGGGCGATCACCAGCCGCTGGATCTCGCTCGTGCCTTCGTAGAGCTCGGTCACCTTGGCATCGCGCAGGTAGCGTTCGGCGGGGTAATCCGCGATGTAGCCGTAGCCGCCGAAGACCTGGACGGCCATGTTGGTGACGCGGCTGCTGACCTCGCTGGCCAGGAGCTTGGCCATGCTGGCCTCGGCCTCATATGGCCGCATGCGGTGCTTGAGCCACGCGCCGCGGTACATGAGCAGCCGGGCCGCCTGTATCTGCGTCTGCATGTCGGCGAGCTTCCACTGGATGGCCTGGAAGTTGGCGATCGGCTGGTCGAACTGGCGGCGGGTCTTCGCGTAGGCGACGGCGGCGTCGAGGGCGGCCTGGCTGATGCCCACGGCCTGGGCGGCGACGCCGAGGCGACCGCCGTTGAGCGTCGTGAGGGCGACCTTGAGCCCGCGGCCGCGTTCGCCGAGCAGGTTCTCCTTGGGGACGAGGCAGTCATCGAAGACGAGCTCGGCGGTGCTGCTGGCCTTGAGGCCCATTTTCTTCTCGACCTTGCCGATGCGCAGGCCGGGGGAGTCCTTGTCGACGATGAAGGCGGAGAGTTTTTTCTTCTGCCCCGTGCTCTGCCGCGATTCGCCTGTTCCCTGATCGGCGCCGTCGGTGACGGCGAACAGGATGATGACCTGCGCCTCGAGGCCGTTCGTGACGAAGCACTTGGTCCCGGTGACGTGCCACCCGTCGCTGCGTTCGACGGCGGTGCAGCGGGCGGCGCCGGCGTCGGAGCCGCTGCCGGGCTCGGTGAGCGAGAAACAGCCGATCCACTCGCCGCTGGCGAGCCTGGGCAGGTAGCGCTGCTTCTGCGCGGGCGTTCCGAAGGTGAGGATGGGGTCGACGCAGAGCGAGTGGTGGGCGGACATGAGGATACCGGTGCTGGCACAGGCGCGCGACAGCTCCTCGACGGCCATCACGTAGGAGACGACGTCGAGCCCCGCGCCGCCGTACTCGGTGGGCACGTAGAGGCCGAAGAGGCCCATTCCTGCAAGTTGCGCGATGAGGCCGTCCTCGAAGCGTCCGGCGTGTTCGCGGGCCTCGGCGCCGGGGGCGATCTCGTTGTCGCAAAAGGTGCGGAGCGCCTCGCGAAGCTGAAGCTGGTCATCGTCGAGTCGGAAGTCCATGCGATCGTTTCCTGATAGCTCTGCCGGCGGCGACGGGGCGCCGGATGGTGAGATGTTACCCGACGCGTGCGAATGTCGTCAGGCCGGCAGCGGCCGCGTTTCGGCGAAGGGCGCGGTGCTGTCGTTGTAGCGCGTGCCCTGGGAAGGTGTCCGCGATCCGGCGGCAGGTGGAGCGCATTGCTCCGGAAGACGGCGGGGCGCCCGGCTGAGCGTGCCGCCGTGCCGCGTCTGGCGCTCCGCGGTCAGGGAGCGGGCAGGAGGCCATTTTCGATCGCGGCGACTTCGTATTCGGCCTCGGCGTCGTCGAGCATCAGTCGCAGGCGGTCGCCGACGTGCAGCCCCATCAGCTTCTGGCTGACCGGGGCGCGGTAGTTGAGGATTCCGCGCTCGACGTCGGAGTCGAAGGGGCCGAGGAAGGTGAGGCGCCGTTCGGCTGCGTCGTGGACGCGGCGCAGGACGACGCGGGAGCCGATGCCGACGTGTTCGGTTGGGACGCGGTGCGGGTCGATGTCGACGGCGAGGGCGAGGTCGCTGTTCATCTGGGCGAGGCGTGCGCGGAGCAGGTCGCGTTCCTCGAGCGCGAACTTGTACTCGGAGTTCTCGCTGAGATCGCCGAGGGCAGCGGCCTCGCCGATGCGTTTAGCGTTCTCGCGCATGGTGACGTTGACGAGGTGGTCGCGCTCCTCGGTTTTTCGTTCGAGGCCGGCGCGTGTGACGAAGAGCATTTCGGGGTCTTCCCAGGGTTGGAGCTTGACCTCGGCGACCTTCCACAGGTCGGGGAAGCGCTCGCGGAGCAGGTCGGTCATACGTCCTGGGGTGGTGTCGCCCAGGCCCTCCATGCGCTGAAGCTGGTGCTTGAGGGTGATGGCGCGCGCGGTGTCGATGCGCGCCAGGCAGGCCTTCACCTTGGCGAAGTCCTTGAGCCCAAGGGCCGCCTTCACTTTGGCCCTGAAGGCCTTCATCGTCGCCTCGCGCGGGTGCAGCGAGCGCCCCAGGGCGCTGAGGGTCTGCATGATGCCGCTGAGGAGGTCCTCGTCCGCCGGGAGCCTCAGGGAAGGCGTCGCGTGCGGGCCTTTCCAGAGCCAGTAGATCATCTCGGGATAGTCGACGGGGTCGGCAAGCGCCATGTCGATGTGGCTCTGGATGGCCTGGCCGAGTCCGGAGGCGAGGCCGACTTCGACGATGCGGTCGAGGAGTGCGGCGGGTGCGGCGGGCATGAGTTGCACGAGGAGGGCTGGGCCGTCATCCGGGCGGGCGCTGGGGAGGAGCTCTGCGGCCATCTCGAGCAGGCCCGCGTCGGGCAGGGTGGCGATCAGTTCGACGGGCTGGGGCGTCTCGCGCAGGAGGGCGGCGGCGCGGCTGACGTGCTGGTCGCTGTTGAGCCCGGCCTGGCGTTCGAGCTGGGCGAGCACGAGCAGGACGGAAAGGATGTCGGCGGGTCGCCGGGCGGCGGCGCGCTGGGCCTGGCCGAGGAGGTGGGCTTCGCAGCGTGCGATGAAGCCGGGGTCTGGGGCCTCCTTGTTGGCGCGTTTTTCGCGCAAGTAGCCGGCGAGGGTGTCGAGCCAGTCGGCGGGCTGGTTCTGGCGTTCGATGGCGTCCCAGGTTTCGTCTTCGAGTGTGCGGGCCTGGGCGCTGTAGTGAATGATGAGCGGGTTGCGGCCCTCGAGGACGATGTGCGGGTCGCGCTTCATGGCGGTTCGCGCCTTGGTCCACCACTTGGGCCATTCGGTATCGCTGATGTACTGGGGAACGAGCTCGGTCTTGAGGGTTTCCTGGTCGATCCACTCGCCGTGTGCCCGGATCAGCCCGATGACGAGCGCGACGGGGTTCGTGTCGATCAGTTCGCGCAACCGCTCGGGCCGCAGCTCGCGCAGGACGCGGAAGTCGTCCGGATCGACGTGCTCGTAGCGTCGGGCGATCTCGACGGTTGGCAGCGTATTCGGGCGGCCGCCGCGCGCGACGGTGTAGAGGCCGCCGGCGTGGTCGATGTTGACGACCTCGACGAGGGTTTCCTCGGTGCGGCTGAGGAGCGGGTCGCCGGGCTTGAGAGAGAGGCAGAAGTCGAGGACGCGCAGGGCGTTCCGCGCCGGGCGGCCAGCGAGCAGGCCGGATTGCTCGAGCACCATGTCGAAGCCGGGGGTGTGGCCGTGGAGTGCGCGGTAGTAGCCGGCGACGGTCTGGCGGAGGGCGGCGTTGTCGGGGTCGGCGAGGAGTGTGACGCGCGCAATGGAAAGGGCGTCGGTGGTGTTCTGGGAGGCCCCGGTGTTTTCGAGCACGGTCAGCCCGATGGCGGCGACGCGATCGGCCTTGGCGTGGCTGCCGAGCACAGTGAAGGGCTGCACGAGGTCGGAAAGCCGAAGGGCACCCTGCTCAAGGGCTTCGAGACAGCCGGACTCGAAGGCGTCGACGTCTCCGAGGCGGGCGAGTTCCATCAATTGAATAGCGGGCATAACTCCTCTTTACGTAATGTAGCGGCGGCACTGCCGGCGCCGCCGAATCGCGCGGTTCGCGGCACAGGTCGTCGGCGTCGGGGCCGTCATTTGTTCTGGTCGTCCTGCATTTCGTCGCGGGCCTTTTTCTTGGCCATCAGCAGGCGGGACGTATAGTCGGCCTCGCCCTGCGGTGGCGGCTTGCGTGTCGGGCGCGCGACCACCGGGGCGTCCATTTCGGTCGCGCCGCCGAGCGCGCGGCTCAGGTCTTCGGAGGCGCGCTGTGGAGTCGCGGGCGGCACGTAGCGCGCAGCGCGGTCTGGCGCCGGGCCGGCTTCGCCACTGGGGTTGGCCAGCGTGTCGCGCACGCCGGCGCGCGTGCCGCGCAGGGTGGCGAGCGTCGCGGCGCTGGCCTCGGCGGGGGCCCTTGCGCCGCCGATTTCGGCGATCCGGCGTCGGAGGCGTCGGGCGAGCTCGACGGGGTTGATCGCCACGCGGCGGATGGCCACGTCGAGCAGGAAGAGCACGAGCATGGACTGTACGAGCGCTTCCCAGACGGGATGGCGTACTTCGGCGCGGCTGAGGCCGGCGCGGTCGAAGACCCTGGCGGCGTCCGGGAGGGCCAGCACGCGTCCCTGCCCGCTTCGCTGCGCGACGGACTGGATGAAGGCTTCATTGGCGCGTAACTCGCGAAACTCTGGAGAATAAGCGACAGACACCCCGGTCTGCAACTGGCCGGTCTGGCCGCCGCCGCTGTATCCGAGATTGAAGACATAGCTGCCCGGGGTGCGGGCGTCGAACTCGGCCTCGTATTCGCCTGGGCCGACCTGCGTGAGTTGAAGCGTTTTGACGTCCTGCTGTGGTCCGACCAGCTCTCCGCGGATGGACATGAAGTTGACCGCGGCGGCGCTTTTGTCGCGAGCGCTGATGCGGAGGCGGCCGCGGCCGCCTTCGACGGAGGTTGTGACATCGAAGTTGCCGGCAGGGGACTGGCGCGCGGCCCAGCGGACGATCTGAGCCCAGACCTTGCTGAAGCCGGGCCAGGCGGCCCACTCGGTGCCCCAGCGATGCCACATGCCGCTGGTGAAGGCGACCGATTTGCCCAGGCCCACGTGCCAGTGGGCGAGGATCGGGTCTACGGCGTCCTCGGCCGGGCGCACCAGGGGCACCTGTGCGAGCTCCTTGGGCGTCGTGAGCACGTAGCCGCCGAGGGGTGGCAGCTCGGCGGCGCTGATCCCGGCGATCACCGGGGACAGGCCATCGGCGACATGGGGGCGGAAGACGGCCTCGTGAATGAGTGAGCGGCGGACGACCTGGGCTTCCTTGATGAAGATCTGGGGGAGCTTCGTCGGGTCGTGCGTCGTGTAGTACTTGCCGCCGGTGGCCTGGGCGATGTTGCGGGCCTTGGCGACGTCGATGGGGTGGCCGCCGAAGCCGATGGCGACGGTGGAGCAGGAGATTCTGTTGTCCTGCATGAACTTGATGGTCTCAGGGGTCGGGGGGGCGGGGTCGAAGTCGCTGATGACGATCATGTGCTTGGCGGCGGCGTCGCGGCGGGCGGCGAGGGCCTCTGCGCCAGGGCGCATGAGGGCCTCGAAGTCTGGCAGGTCGCCCATGTTCATGTCGCGGATGATGCGGATGATATTAGATTTTTCGCCGACCTCGCGCAGCTTGACGAGCCAGTACTGGTCCTCGGAGCTCTGCCAGGCGTATTGCAGGATTCCGACGAGGTCGCGGGCGCTGAGGGCCTTGACGGCTTCGATGGCCACGCGTTCGCCCCAGTAATTGCCCTGCGGGATCTCGCAGGCGTGCATGACGAGGACGAGGGCTCCTTTCGGAATCTGCCGCTTGGACTTGATGTCGAACGACACGGGCATGACGTCCTCGAGCGGGCTGCCCATCCAGCCGCCGGCGCCGTACGACTCGTCGCCGCCGATCATGACGAGCCCGCCGCCGAGCTCGCGGACGTAGACGGCGAGCGTTTTCTCCTGCTCGGCGGTGAGGTAGTTGCGCGCGACGTTTGAGAGGATGACGAGCGAGTAAGGCAGGAGGTCGACCTGGTCGATGGACTTGGCGCCGGCCGGCTCGACGTCGCAGGTGAACATCTGCTGGCGGAGGGCGACGGCCAGGGCGTTGGCGGAGGGCAGGTCGGACTCGCTGGTGAGGATGAGGATGCGGCCCGGCCCGGAGACGACGGTGAAGGCACGGCCCTCGTTGTTGCCGGGGATCGTGTCGTGCGAGGCGTCGTCGGGCTCGAAGACGGCGCGGAAACGGTGCACGTTGGCGCTGCGGAGCGGGATCGGCACCTGGAGGCGGTTCGGTCCGGGCTCCAGCGTCACGGGGTAGCCCGCACCCGGCGCGGGACCGTTCAGGTCCACGAGATCGTCGCCGTGATAGAGCATGATGCGCCCGCTGGTCGGCCGCTGGGCGCGCAGCACCATTTGGAGGTTGATCGTCTCTTCGAGGGATGCGGTCGCCGGGGCGGTGAGCCGGTCGAAGACGACCTCGTCGCGCAGCTCGTATCGCAGGGGGACGACGTCGATCGGCACGCCGGCCGCGGCGAGCTGATCCACCTCTTCCAGGGCCTGTCCGACGTTCTCGTTTCCGTCGCTGAGGACGACGATGCGCCGCATCGCGTTGTTGGTGAACAGGGCGGAGGCCATGCGCAGGGCGGCGGCGAGGTTGGTCTGGTCGGGCGCCGGCGGGACGCTCAGGGCGTCGATACCGAGGGCCCTCTCGGGCAGTTGCTCGACCGCGGCGACGCCGTTGAAGGCGACGATGCCGAAGCGGTCGCGTTGGGGGTCGAGGGCGAGGCCGGCGGCCTTGACGAAGTCGAAGGCCTGCTGCTGCTGGGGTGGGGGGACGCTGTAGGAGCGATCGACGACGAAGACGACGGTGAGGTCGCGCGTGACTTGCAGGCGATGGGCGCCGGCCAGGGCCAGCGTCATGGTGAGGATGACGAGGCAGCGGGCCGCGAGCGCCAGTCCGCGCCGCCAGGGCCCCAGGCCGCTGAGCGAGCGCAGCGACAGGACCACGAGCAGCGGCAGCACCGCCAGCAGCACGAGGTAGCCGGGCTTCTCGAGATACAGCAGCTCCACGGCGATGGGCTCCGGACGCCGGCGGTAGTTTAGCCCGAGTGGCCCGCGGCAGCACGCGGCGGCCAGAGCGATGAGGCCGGATCGAAGGAGGCGAAGCAGGCGCCAGGTCAGAGCCGGGCCGGGGACAGCCCGGCTGTGCGGTGGTCCGGGCAGGGTCAGGGCGGGCGCATTGCGCGCGGTGGAGTCAGGCGCGCTGGTCGAGGGGGACGACGCTGCGGATGGCGGGGCCGATGTAGCGGCTGCGGGGGCGGATGATGCGATTGTGCAGGCGCTGCTCGATGAAATGGGCGCACCAGCCGGTGACGCGCGAGGCGACGAAAAGCGGCGTGTAGATATCGACGGGCAGGCCCATCAGGAAGTAAACGAGCCCGCAGGGGTAGTCGGTGTTGGGGTAGAGGCCCTTCTTTTGGAGCACGATGTCGCGGACGGTGCGGTAGACCTCGAGCCGGCCGGGGTCGTTGCGCTCGGCGGCCAGTTTCTCGACGTAGGGCTCGAGGATCTTCGCGCGATGGTCGCCGTGCTTGTAGACGCGGTGGCCGAAGCCCATGATGAGTTGCTTGCGCGCCAAGGCGTCCTCTGTCCACTTGCGGGCCTGCTCGCCGTTGCGGAGCGGCTCGAAGATGTGGCGGACGACCTCCTCGTTGGCGCCGCCATGGAGCGGCCCTTTTAGCGTGCCGATGCCGGCGACGACGGCGGACCAGATGTCGCTGGTGGTGCTGGCGCAGACGCGGACGGCGAAGGTGGAGGCGTTGAACTCGTGCTCGGCGTAGAGGGTGAGGGTCAGGTCGAGGATGCGTTCGTGGAGCGTTTGAGGCTGTCGGCCGAAGGCCATATGAAAGAACTGGGCGGCGTGGGACAGGCCGGGCCTGGGCGGGATGGGCTGCTGGCCGGCGAGGAATCGCAACCGGGCGGCGATGATGGTGGGGACGATGGCGAGGATGACGGTGCCCTGTGCGCGCCAGAGGCTGGCATCGGCGCCGGGGGCGAGGTCGGGGCCGCTGTGTTTGTCCCAGTGTGCGGCCATTGAGACGGCGGTGCGCAGGACGTCCATGCCTGGGGTCTCGCGGGGCATGGCGCGGATGACGTCGAGGACCGCTGGGGTGAGCGTGCGATGTTGATCGATCTCGGCGCGGAAGCGCAGGAGCTCGGCGCGGGTCGGGAGCGTGTCGTGCAGGAGGAGGTATGCGGTCTCCTCGAAGGTGGCGTGCTCGGCGAGCTGGTCGATGGGGTATCCGCGGTAGGCGAGGCTGCTCTGCTCGACGGTCGAGACGCTGGTCTCACCGGCGATCACGCCCTCGAGCCCCGGGTGGTATTTCTCCTCGACGACGGCAGCGGTCATGAGCGTCCTCCGTGTGCGGCGTCCGAGGTGGGCGCCGCCGGTTCGTATCCGAGCAGGTCGTACAGTTCGCGGCGCGTCTGCATGCGGTCGAGCAGGGCGGCCTGCGTTCCCCTGGCCTTGAGCTCCGCGAGGGCCACTTCGACAGCCTTCATGGCCACGCGCATGAGGGTAACGGGGAAGATCACCATCGCGTAGCCCATGGTGGCGAACTCCGAGACGGTGAGGTAGGGCGTCTGGCCGAACTCGGTCATGTTCGCGAGCAGGGGGGCGGTCACGTCGCGTGCGAAGCGCTCGAACTCTTCCTTGGTGCGCAGGGCCTCAGGGAAGATGGCGTCGGCGCCGGCCTGGAGGTAGGCGTGGGCTCGCGCGACGGCGTCGTCGTAGGTCGTGACGCCGCGCGCGTCGGTTCGGGCGATGATGAGGAAGTCGGGGTCGCGCCGGGCGGCGACGGCGGCGCGGATCTTCTCGACGAATTCGCTGGTGGGCACGAGGGCTTTTCCGGCGAGATGGCCGCAGCGCTTGGGGAATTCCTGGTCCTCGAGGTGCAGGCCGGCGAGGCCGGCGCGTTCGAACTCCTCGACGGTGCGGGCGGCGTTCTCCGGGCCGCCGAAGCCGGTGTCGGCGTCGGCAATGATGGGGATGGTTGTCACGGCGGCGCAGCGGGTCGCGTGGAGGGTGGCCTCGCTGAGGGTGGTCAGACCGATGTCTGGGAGGCCGAGCAGGCTGTTGGCGAGGGCGCCGCCGCTGAGATAGGCGGCCTCGAAGCCTGCGCGCTCGATGGCGCGCGCGGTGAGGGCGTTGAATGCGCCGGGCATGACGACGGTGTGATCGGCGAGGAGGGCGCGGAGGCTGCGGGCGCGCGTGAGGACGTCAGCCATGCGGCGTCTCCAGAGCGCCGGGGCAGGAGCGTGGCTGGGGGAATGCGGTTGGGGGGTCAGGCATTCATGTCCTTCCAGCGTTTGGCCATCTGTCCGAAGATCGCCAGAGAGATTGCCGACAGGACGCCGATCACGGCGAAGGGAATCCAGACGGCGTACTGGGGATGATAGGTGTCCCAGAGGAGCCTTGTCGCGGCGGGCGCGTCGAGGCCGGTGAGCGTCTGGAGGCGTACGAAGGCCTGGGTAGGGTCGACGCCGGCGGCGGTGCTGAGCGAGGCCATGTGTCCGTCCCAGGGGTGCGCGGCGGCGTCGGGCATGTGCTGGACGATGTACTTCTGTGCCAGGACGGCTTTTTCGCCGAAGTGGCCGTAGAGATAGCCGTGCATCTTCGAGCCGACGTAGCCGCCGATGCCGACGGGGATGTTGACGTATCCGAGGTAGAGGCCCTTTTTTCCGGGGGGTGCGATGAGTCCGAGGTACTCGTTCTTCTTTGGGCCGGTGAGCATCTCGCCGATCGAGAAGAAGACGATACCGAGCGCGAGGATCCAGCCGTTGGCGGTGAGGCCGGCGACGAGGATTCCGACGGTGGCGACGGACATGCCGATGAGCATGGCGCTGAGGGTGCGCATGCGGCCGACGAGCCAGGAGACGAGCACGATGAAGAGGACGATGAAGGCGGCGTTGATGTTGAGGAGCATCTGCTGCTTGACCTGGGCGCCGCGGTCGGTCTGGTCGACGAGCGTGTTGTAGGCGCCCTCGGGCAGCCAGACGATCGAGGCGGCCATGGCCGAGCTGTCCACCCAGTCGACGATGAAAGTGGGATGCAGGTCCCAGAGCTGGTACATCATGAGCCAGAATCCGGCCATGATCACGAGCCACGCGGGCAGCCGGAGCTGCCAGGTGAACTCGCCGCCGCGCAGCCAGGCGACCAGCATGAGGCCGACGGCGACAAGGGCGGGCGGCAGGCCGGCCTGCAAGAACTGGGGCATGGATGGCGGCCAGTAGAGGGAGAGGAACACGCCGGCGATGAACAAGACCATTCCCGGGATGCCGCGGGACGGCACGAAGGCGCCGCCGCGCATCCAGTAGGGCCAGATGTTCTCGAGGGTCATCCAGAGGACTTCGAGTGGTCCGCGGCGTTTGTCAGCGCCGGAGGGGACGTCCTTGAAGGCGAGGAGGAGGAGGAGGTTGCAGGCGGTGAATCCGGCGGAGGCGAGGAAGAGGAGCTTCCAGTGGAAGTAGCCGCGCTGGTCGGCGATGGCGGGGAAGATGAGGGCGGAGACAAAGGGTCCGACGAGGCCGCCGATGTTGACGACCCAGTAGAAGATTCCCCAGCCGAGCGAGGAGTTGAGCTTGGTCAGGTTCTGTGCAAGGGAGCCCTGGATGCTGGGCTTGAAGAAGGCCGTCCCCGTCGCGAGCACCATGACCGCGGCGAAGAAGGACCAGTAGTCGCGCATGAAGGCCATGAGGATGTACCCGATCATGTTCATGACGATCGAGAAGGCCATGGTGCGTTTGAAGCCGTAGCGGTCGGCGAAGCCGCCGGTGAACATCGGCAGCACGGACTGGAAGATGAACCACCAGGCGTAGATGTTTCCCTTGTCGGCGGCGGAGAGGTGCAGCCCGCCGGGCTCGTCTTTCTGCATGATGTAGATCGGGACGACGACGCGCACGCCGAAGTAGGCGAGGCGCTCAAACATCTCGATGCTGTTGAGCACCCAGAACGCCGGGCCGAAGCCGGGGCGGCCGGGCGTCGGGGCCGGGGCGATGGGTGGGGCCTCCAGCTCGAGCGTTGCACCGCAGACGCGGCAGAACTGGGCGTCAGGGGGGTTGGCCGCGCCGCAGCGCTGATTCGGGCAGGTGACCACGCCGCTACCGTGTCCATCGCCGGCGGACATAGGCATCCCTTCGTTTCACAGCCGCGGTCCGCGCGGCGTGCCCGGCCGGCGTCGGACTCGCACGAGCGCATCGGCGGCCGGCGGCCGGGGAAGCGGCAGGGTAATCTGTCCGTTGCCCTGCGCAAAGCGGGCGACCGGGGCGATGCGTTGGTGTCGGGGGCGCGCGGGCCGAGCTGGGTAGTAATCGGGGCGGCCGGCGGCTTCAGGTGCGGACGAGGATCGCGCGGACGCGGCCGGGACCGTGGACGCCGGTGACGAGGACGCCCTCGATGTCGGCGGTCTTGCTGGGGCCGGTGATGATGTTGAGGTGGGAAGGGAGCGGCGTTCTGGCGGACAGTGGCGCGGGAACCACGGGCGAGAGCGAGGCGAGGTAGTCGTGGAGGTCGGGCACGATCTGCTCGACAGCGACGACGGCGACATGGAGCGGGGGGACGAGCGTCGCAGCGCGCGGTGCGCCGGGGCCGGCGTGCCAGATGAGCGAGCCCGTCTCGGCGATGGCCGCGGCGACGCCGGTGATGGTGGCTCCAGCGGCGAAGAGTTCGGCGTCGTCGCCAGGGCGGGCGATGGCGATGTGTTCGGAAGCGAGCAGGCGTTCGAGCTCCGGCAGGCGGCGGCGCAAGCGTTCGGGCAGGGTGTCGCGGATGAGCAATGTCGCGGCGTCGCGGGGCGTCGCGGCGGTGCGGGGCGTCGCGGCGGTGCGGGGCGTCGCGGCGTCGCGCGGGGCGAGGGCCGAGAAGGCGTGGTGTGGCCAGGCAGTCTCGTCGCAGAGGGTGACAACGACGCCGGCGATTGTCGCGGCGGCGCGGAAGGTCTCGACGATATCGGCGCCGGGCGGCGTCTGCCGGACGACAGACTCGGTGTCCGCGGGGAGGGGATCGGGGGCCGCGGCGGTTGCCAGGCGGTGGCGGAGGCGGGAGAGGAAGTGGCGCAGATCAGGGTTCATTGGAGTGCGGGGTGCAAAGAGCAAAGTGCGGAATGCCGGCGCCCCCGATCATCAGTCGAAGCGGTGGATGATGGTGCGCTCGACGGGGTTGGCGAGGCGGCCGGCGGGGTCGTAGACGCGCACGGTGATGCGGATGGCGTATGGCCACATGCGGATCTTGCGGTTGTCGGGCGAGTCGGCCTTCAGGGGCGGCTGGGGGTTCGGCATGAGGCGGCGATCGAGCTTGCCGAAGCTGAAGACGCGGGCGCCGTTGGGCACGCCATTCGGTGGCCAGCGCGAGGCGACGACCTCGGCGTTGTCGGCAGTGTCCGGGACGAAGACGAAGGTCTGGCCGTCGGGGACGCTGACCCAGCGCGGGAGGTCGCTGCGGCGGTTGACGTTGTTGGGGATGCTGGAGTCGGCGCGGTCGTAGTAGTCGCGCGCGTTGCGCGGGTCCTCGGGCATCAGGAACTCGACGTGGAACCAGGCGCAGGCGGGCAGGCCGTGGACGCCGAGGTTGCCGAGCAGGTTGCCGGGGGGATTTTCGAGGACGGTGGCGACGTGCCGGAGTCCGGCAGCGGTGGTGAAGTCCTGCTCGCCGCCGGGGCCGAGGTTGTCGAAGACGAGGGCGCGGAGAGCGCCGGGCCAGTGGGTTCCCTGGGATGGCGGCGCGAAGCTGTAGGGCGAGTACTCGGCGGCGGGCTGCGTGAGGCTGAGCGTCGGGTAGGGGCCGAACTGGCGCAGCAGCAGCGAGACGTTGAGCTTCGAGACGTCGCCGGGGACGCGTGGGTTGGTGAAGTTGTCGCAGCGGAGGATGCGTGGGTAGTCGGCGGGTCCACCGAAGAGCGGTGAGGCGCTGAGCGTGAGCTTTGAGCCGGCGGAGTTCGGGTCGATGATGGTTGCGACGCGAGAGAGATGCCAGCGGAGGGCGGGGAGCTCGCTGCGGTTGGTGCCGTCGGTGATGCGGCGGCTGACGTGGCGCAGGGAATCGGGGCCGCTGCTGCTGGCGTAATCGAAGAGCGGTGGGTTGGCGTTGCCGATGGGGGTGACGCGGTCGATGGCGGCGTGGCCGTACTTGATGAGGAGCGGGGCGCCACGTGCGCCGAGCTGCCAGACGTCGGGCTGAGCGGGGGACAGCGCGGGCGGGGGGTTTGGCGGCGCCTGGGAAGCCTGGGCGTTGTTGGTGAAGAACATCAGGATGTCGGCGCGGGGGTCGCTGAAAGCGGGGTCGGTGGCGCTGTCGAGGTCGGGGTCGAACTCGGGCTGGTATGCGGCGGGCACCTTGTTCGGGTCGCCGAGGAGGAAGCGCAGATAGCGCCGGCCGGCAAGGTCGTCGTCGGAGCGAGCGGCGGGTACGGCGCGGCCGTGAATGACGAGGATGCTCTGGGCCGGGTCGATGCCGTCGAGGTCGGCGCGGAGGCGCTCGACGAAGGTGCCGAGGAGGGTCTGGACCTCGTTGAGGGCGGTGGACTGGCGCGCGGTCTGGCTGGTGACGCGGAAGACCGTGGTGACGACGGCGAGCGCGACGACGAGCACGGCGAGGGCGACGAGCATCTCGACCAGCGTGAAGGCCGGGCGGAGCGCGCGGACGGATTGTGTCAGGGGCAGAGCGCCAGTGCCACACCTGACGGTCCGGGAGCCCGTGTCACGGGTGTTGTAGCGGAGCAGGGTCATTGCGGGATGACCTCCGGGACGCGGAAGGTCCGCCGGGCGATGGTGACGATCGGCGATCGGCGTTCGTAGATGGGCTGGCCGTTCAAGGGGCCGCCGACGTAGCGTTCGGTGAAGGCAGGGGGGATGACCCAGAAGAGCCACTGCTGGCCGGCGTTGAGCGAGTTCGGCAGGGTCCAGGGATAGACGCCGTTGCCTTCGAGGACGACGGTGGTGTCGTCGGGGCGTTCGACGACCTTGTAGATCGGCAGGGCGTCGGGATCGCTGGGGATGAAGCCAACGTTGCGAATCTGGGGGTATCCGGTCTGGCCATCGAGGTCGCTGTCGTTGACGGCGGGGATGAGATAGCTGTTGACCGGCAAGAGCCGGCCGATCGGCTCCGAGACGGTGAGGCGCAAGCGCGCCGGGTGGGAGAAGCCGGCGGTAAGGAAGCGGTCGCCATGGTCGGCGAAGGGCCCGGGAGGCAGCCCGCGGGGATCGATGAAGTAGCCGTTGGCGTTCTGCGGCGGCGGGAAGGCGACGCGGCTGGGAGTGAGCGCGCCGGTGGGTATGGAGACGAGCCAGGGCTCAGGAACGAGCGTGTCGGAGGCAACGCCAGCGGCGGGCAAGCGTGCGGCGGGCTCGGCGAAGTCGTTGAGCGCGGGGGTGGCGCTGAACATCTGGACCGGGAAGCGGTGGCTGGCCGAGGTTCGGCGGAGCACGACGACGATGAACTCGTAGAGCAGCGGGTCGCCGCGGCTGAGGCGCGTGGGTTGCCCAGGCGCGTTGGCGAGGCGGTCGTTCGAGGCGCGGCGATAGAAGGCGAGCCAGACCATGCGGCGGTCGGCAGCCTTTCGGGTCTCGGAGCCATTGAGATTGGAATCGAGCACGCGGCGCGGCGGCTGGTTGGGCAGCAGGTTCAAGAAACCGGCCGGTTCGAGGATGGAGTCCGCCGATACGGGCGGATAGACGCGCACGATGCTCGGCAGGACGGGGTTGCCGAAGAGGCCGGCGTTGCGGTTGAACGGCGCTGGAATCTGGGCGGCGGGGAGCCAGCCGGTGACGTCGATGTCGGTGAGCGGGCTTCCGGGCGGCGTGAAGTTGACGGCGATGTTGAAGACGCCGCGCATGGCCGCGGGAATGGTGACGCTCTCGCCGCGGTCGACGATCTGCTGCCAGCGACCGGGGCCTGGGGTGAGATCGACGTTGGCGCCGATGAGGGGTCGGACCTTGATGCGTGGTTCGACCCAGACGGAGTCGCTGGTTTCGGCGAGATAGAGGTTGAACGCTTGCTCGTTCGTGCCGGCGCCTGGGCGGCGTGGACGGAAGAGGTTGTCGACGCGGGCGAAGGCCTGGCTGGGGCCGCCGGGGGCATCGATGTGCGCGATGGGGTTGGAGGAGCGGACGTAGTGCTTGATGGACTGGAAGGCGTACTCGACGGTGGCGTCGGCGGCGGCGAGGTCGGTGGTCTGGCGGCTGTACTCGACGCCGACGGGGAGGAGGGCGGCGATGAAGAGGAGGCCGAGGCCGAGGATGACGAGGGCGATCATCATCTCGGCGAGGGAGAAGGCGCGGCGCGAGCACGGGAGAGCGGATCGGGACGGGGGGCGGATTGGCGCAACCGGTTCCTTGCGGGCGCGGCTCGGATGGGCGCGGCTCGGATAGGCGCGGGCCGGATGGGCGCGGGCCGGATGAATGAGCAGCGTGGTCATTGGGTGCGCTCCCCGGGGCCGGTGCCGCGGATGAGTCCGCCGCCGGCGGCGTCCATGTAGAACGGCTGGCCGGAGCGCAGCAGGAGGTTGAGGCGGGCATCGGTGGTGGGGCGAGTGGTGTCGTTGCCGAAGGCCTCGAAAGCGCTGCGCTGGTAGAAGACGACGCCGGTGAAGAAGCGGCGTTTGACGGACACGTCGCGGCTGTTGACGGAGGTGTCGGGGTTGTTGACGGTGAGGTCGACGGAGGCGGCCTGCTGGTAGGCGTCGCGATTCATGTTCGGGCCGGTGACCTGTCCGCGGCGGAGTCCGCGGCCGGGGTCGAAGACGATGGTGAAGTCGTCGGCGTCGAGGAAGGTATTGCTGCTGGTGTACCAGTACTGCACGAAGTTCTGCTGGGGGTTGCCCCACTGGCCGTTGAGCACGTGGAGCCGCGAGTCGAGGCGCATGGTGTCGGACAGGGCCTCGACGGGGGCGGCCCAGACATCTGGCGGGAGGACGACCTCCTCGGTGTCGTCGGCGCGGCGGAAGACCTCGCTGTAGAGGAAGTTGTTTGGGTCTTCGGCGGCCTGGCCGGCCTGAGAGGGGTTTTCGAGGAACGAGCGATAGCGATAGAGCGAGGCGCGCATGCGGCCGGTGAGACGGCGGCGGGCGTCGTCGCCGGCGCCGACCGGGAGGTTGGGGTCGAGCTCCCACTCGGCGGGGGCGAAGCGCACGAGCGTGGAGGTGTTGTCGGCCTGGGCGGTGATGGCGGCGCGACTGAGCATGCCGCTGAGGCGGGTTGTGGACTGCGTGAAGCGGGCGTCGCGCGTCATGCTGTTGAAGGCCGGCACGCCGATGCCAAGGATGAGCAGGATGACGGCGGTGACGACGAGGAGCTCGGTGACGGTGAAGCCGTGGGCAGCGGCGCGGCGGGGCATCGCGCGCGGCGGAGCCGCTGCCTCGGCTGAGGCAGCCGAAGGCGGAGGGGGCGACAAGGGTGCGGCGATACGGCGCACGTGCGGGACTCCGGGACAATGCCTCCGTCGCAATTCTACGGCGTCACCGAGCGTCGCGGCATTCGAATGGCATGCGCGACGGCGGTTATTATTGGTCGCGCTACGGCGGATCGAGGTCCGGGCGATAGCCGTAGGTTTCGCGGCCCTCGTAGACGGCGTCGGCGGGGCCGATGGCGACGGCGCGGACCCAGCCGTTGGCGCGGCTGCGAGGGGATTGCGTACGGTCGAGCAGGCCGGTGGCCGGGTTGGCGACGATCGCGAGCGGGCCGGCCATCTCTCGACTGAAGATCCAGCGTTTGGAGTCGCCCGGAAGGGGCTTGGCGCTGAAGCGGGCGTCGTAGACCTCGCGTTCGATGCCGAGCGAGCGGAGCATGGGAACGCGATCGACGATGCGGAAGCGGTCGCTTTCGGGCGACCACTCGACGCGGAGCGCGAGGAAGTAATCGAGCGGGACGCCCCAGGCGTCGTGGACGCCGAGGATCTGGCGGTGTCCCGGGTCGGTGTTGAGATTGGCGCGGCCGTTGGTGTTGAGGAACTCTCCGAGGGGGAGGGCCGGGTCGTTGGGGGCGAGCGGCTTCAGGGCGCTGGAGGGGACCTGGTTGAGCGTTGCGGGGGCGAACGCGGCGAGGTAGGCCATCAGCGCGCGGTTGTCGTCGTTGAGGCGGTGGGGGGAGCTGAGATTGGCGGGGTCGGCGGTGCGCACCCAGCTATCGGCGCTGGCGGGATTTCCGCCGAGGTCGCGTGTGAGTCGTTCGCGGAGGGTGCCGTTTGAGCCGGGCAAGGCCTGGCGGTCGGGTTCGAGGAGGCTGGCGACGGTGTCGGGGGACGTTGGCGCGCCGGCGAGGACGTAGGGCGGAAAGGGGCCGAAGGTTCTGCTGCGGGCGGCGTCGTAGGTGTTGCGCAAGGGGTTTTCGAGGGCGAACTGGTCGATGGCGAGCTCGACGCCGCGCATGATGCCGCGGGTGTTGGCCTCTTTCTGTGTGGAAAGGGCCTGGGTAGCGATGCTGACGATGAGGGTGACGAGCAGGGCGATGACGGCGATGGCGACGAGGAGCTCGACGATGGTGAAGGCGCGCGAGTGGCGCGTGCCGACGGCTGCGCCGAAAGCCTGCGACCCTGGGCAGGGGGCGGTATTCGGGCGAGGGCAGTGCGTGGTGCGGTTGGTCACGGTCAGTCGTTTTCCACGTGGGCGCCGTTGTGGTTGAAGTTGGCGATGTCGTCGGCGGTGCCGTAGAGGCCGTCGCGTCCTGGGCTGACGAGGAGGTACGAGTCGGCGTTGCTGGGCATGAGGCGCGACTGCACGGACTCGTTGCGGACGTAGTGCCAGAAGCCCTTGTAAGTCTCGTGATCCTGGGGATCGTAGGGCGGGGCATAGTCGAAGTACTTGGCCTTGTGCGGGGTCGTATCGCGAGTGGGGCGCAGGATGAGGGGGCGCGTCGCATTCGGCGAGCCGTTTGCGTTCCAGCCGAGGAGGTCGGCGTTGTCGGCGTAGTGATAGATACCGCGGCGTTTGGGGTCGGTGTTGGCGGACGGATCGAAGTCGGCGAGGGCGACGCCGGCGGGGTCTGCGCGCCAGTAGAGGATGGGGAAGCCGAAGCCGTCGAGGAACATGGGGTACTGGCGACGGGCGTTGAGTCGCTGCTCGCCCTGTGTTGAGCCGTAGGATCGCTGGAGGGCCTCGACCTCGGCGGGGATGTCGAAGCTTAGGCGTGCGCGGTTGTAGGCGGTGACTTTCACCTTCCCGAGATCGACGAAGGGGGCAGCGCGAGCGAATTTCGGGAGGCTGGTGGTGTTGTCGATGAAGTAGGCGCCCGGGTCGCCCGCGTTGCCGAAGTTGGTGTCTTCGGCCCAATAGCGGCTGGTGCTGCGGACGGGTGCGAAGCCGGGCGAGCCGAGAAGGTCGGCACCGGCGAGGGCCCAAACAAGAAGGCCCGCACCGCTGATCTGGACCGTCCCGCCTGGGCCACTGCCAGAGAACAGGCTCTCGTACGGGTTTCCGACGAGGTTGTAGTTGTTCGGCGGGCTGCCGGGGCGATCGGAAGCCGAAGGCGGCAGGCGGCCGCCGATGCGCTGCTCGGCGCGGAACGCGGCGAGGGCGGTGTCGATGGATCCGAGGGTAGACCGGGTGGCGGTGACCTGGGCGTTTACGCGGACGGCGTTGACCGCGGGGACGAGGATCGTGATCAGCAGGGCGATGATCGCGATGACGGTCAGCAGCTCGACCAGGGTGAAGCCGGCGGTCGGGCGAGGCGTGTGATTGACGAGGCGTCTCATGGGCCGCTCCGTACCTGTGCGTCAGTTCTTGTTGAAGTTGCGGATGTCGTCGCTGGTTCCGTAGAGGCCGTCCTTGCCGGCGGAGATCAGGAGGAAGCGGTCGGGGTTGAAGGGCACGAGGCGGCCCTTGTCTCCCTGGCGCGTGCTTTCGAAGATCTGGCGGTTGAGGACGACCGAGGCGAAGGAAGGCTCTTCGGTCGGCCACTCGTCGAGCACCTGGCCGGGGTTGGCGAAGCCGAGGCGGCCGAGCGGGTGCGCGGGCTGGCCGGTCGGGGCGGTGCTGGCGGCGGCGAAGTCCCAGCCGCGCTGAGGCAGGCCGAAGAACTCGCCGTGTGGGCCGGAGCTGCCGGTGAGGCCGGCATTGTGCGAGTGATCGTAGGTGCCGAGGTACATCTTGGCGGTCGGGTTGCCGGTGGTAAGCGGGCGCGGCGGTTTGAGGTCGGTCAGTGCGACGTAGTAGAGGAGCGGGCCGCCGTGGGCGTCGATGAACATCGGCAAGTAGGCGTTGCGGAAGATGCTGCTGCCCTGGAGGAGGAGCATTGGGGCCTGAGTGCCGGTGGACTCGGCGAGCTTCTCGGCGGAGGTGACGGTTTTGGGGTCGGGGCTGACGTATGGCGTGAGGCGGCTGACCTTGGAGGAGAAGGGATTGCTGACGTCGTACCAGGCGAGCCAGTCGACGTAGTTGATTCTGCCGTCGCCGTTGGAGTCGTTTTCGAGGGTAGGCTTGACGAAGCCGGCCTGATCGGCGCCGAGGAGCTGGATGGCGAGCCACTGGGCGCCCTGGGTGACGGGGGAGCCGGTCTGGCCGCCTTCGAAGGGGTTGCGTCCGCCGGAGATGGGATAGTTGCCGTTGTCGTTTCTGAAGATCTCGCAGGCGGCGTCGATGCTGGAGATCTGCTTTGCGGTGGCGGTATCCCGGGCGGTGTTTCGGGCGGCGGAAATAGCCGGGATGACAATGGCGATGAGGAGCGAGATCACCGCGATGACGGTGAGGAGCTCGACGAGGGTGAAGCCGGCGAGCCGTGTTCGTTTCATGGGAGTCACCTCATGACCGGGGTTTTCCGGTCGGCTGCACGGTTGCCGCGAGTTTCGACGCCCGGCTCCGGGGCGGGGCGTCGGGTTGTGGCCGCGGCGGGCCGCATGATACACGCAATGGCTCGACACACCCAACTGACCGGCTACTTGCTGGTCAGGTTCTGCACCAGATAGATCATAGGCATGTAGAGCGAGATCACGATGAAACCGACGATGGTACCGAGGACGACGACGAGGACGGGCTCGAGCAGGCTGATGAGCGAGCCGACGAGGGTGTCGACCTCTTCGTCGTAGTTATCGGCGATCTTGTAGAGCATCTTGTCGAGTTCGCCGGTTTCCTCGCCGACGTCAACCATGTTGACGACGATGGAGTCGACGCACTTGCTGGCGCGCAAGGGGTTCGCGAAGGAGTCGCCTTCGCGGATGGAGTCGTGGACCTTGCCGAGCATGGTGGCGTAGACCTCGTTTCCGGTGGTGTCCCTGGTGATTTTGAGGGCTTCGAGGATGGGGACGCCGGCGGCAATGAGGGTTCCGAGGGTTCGGCAGAAGCGGGCGATGCCGGACTTGGCCATGATTTGTCCCATGATGGGGACTTTGAGCCAGATCATGTCGACGATGAACCGGCCGGTGTGGGCCTGGCGGATGAGCTTGTAGATGCCGAAGATGATGAGCGGGGACATCAGGATGATGAGCCAGCCCGGGGGCGTACCGCCGATGAGCCAGTTGGAGGTCGCGATGAGCATCTCGGTCATTTTTGGGAGCTTGTCGACGTCGAAGTCCTTGAAGATGTCGCGGAACTGTGGGACGAGGAAGATGACGATCGCCAGGGTGATGCTCATGGCGATGGTGATGACGACGGCGGGATAGATCATAGCGCCGACGACTTTTCTCTTGAGGCGCTGGGCTTTTTCGAGGAAGTCGGCGAGTCGCTGGAGGATGGTGTCGAGGACGCCGCCCGCCTCGCCGGCGGCGACCATGTTGGAGTAGAGGCGGTTGAAGGCTTTTGGATGTCGTGCCATGGCCTCGGAGAGGGTAGCGCCGCCTTCGACGTCTTCGCCGATCTGCTTGAGGGAGTTCTTGAGCATTCCGGGCTTGGCCTGCTGCTCAAGAATTCGAATGCTGCGGAGGATGGGGAGTCCGGCATCCTGGAGGGTCGAGAGCTGTCTCGTGAACTGAGTGAGTTGCTTGGTTCCGACCCATCCGAGACCGGTTCCGGCGGCTTTTCGGCGAGTCTGGCCGGTTGCATCCTTTTTGGCGAGGGTCTTTTTCTTACCGGATTTCTCTACGACGTCCTTGGTGAGGAAGTAGCCGAGGCTGCGAACCTTCGCGGCGGCCTCCTCCTTGCTGGGGGCCTCGAGCTCGGCCTTGACTTCCTGGCCGGAGGAGTTCAGGGCTTCGTACTGGAAAACTGGCACCGCTGCCGCTCCTGTGTGGCCGCGCGGAGCCCGCGGGAAACCTCGGGCGGACCCCTGAGCACGGTTGCCACAGTATGGTGGATACCAAGTGGCCGGGCAACGGGATTTCCGTCGCGGGGCGGGGTGGGGTGTCCAAAGTAACTGGCTTTGTGGGTGCGCTGGGTGCGAGGGGCGCCTATCCGGCGGGCCCCGCGCTTGGCTTGTGGCGCGTATCGGGGGGGGGGATCCCGCGCGTCGACGCCGGAGGGCCCCGCGCTTGCGCTTCACGGGGCGCGGGTCGGGGGATGTTGGGTGTCGGCCGGGGGTTGTGGGGCGGCGGACTGCAAGAGTTGTGCGGCGGCGGCGTCCTGCATCCTGGCGAGGTCGGTCCAGAAGGTTCCCTGCCCGGCGAAGATGAGGCGGATGGTGTCGGGGTTGAACTCCCTGGCAAATGTGTAGAGGTTGTAGGCGTGTCCGGTGCCCAGGGCCTGGACCATCATGCGTTTTCCGTCGGCGTCGGCGCGGTACAGGAGCTCCTGCACGTCGGCCTTGGCGGTGCCGAGGATGCGGGTCTTGTCGGCGTCGAGGGCGGCGATCTGGCGTTCGACCTGGGCGACTTCGAGGTCGCGCTGGGCGTCGATCTCGCGAGCCTGCTTTTTTCCTTCAGCGGCGATCTCGGCGACCTTCTTTCGGGTTTCGGAGTGGATCTGCTCGCGCGCGACCTCGATGTCGGCGGTGGCGGTTGCGAGCTCGGCCTTGACCTTGGCGGTCTCGCGCTGCTTCTGCCGGGTGAGCTCTTCCTCGCGGGCGATGAAGCCGCGCTGGATGGTCTGCTTGAGGTCGGCGGCCTCGCCCTCGGCGGCGGTACCGCCGCGGACTTCGATGTTGTGGATGAGCGCGATGAGGATCTCGATGTCACGTTCCTTGGCGACGCGCTGGAGGGTTTCGGTGACGGCGCGCTGGTAGAGTTCGCGTTTCTCGCCGCGGATGAAATCGGTGCTGTCGTATTCGGAGCCGAGATTTCGGCAGATGCTGCGGACCTGGCCGATGACGAGCTCCTTGAGTTTTCCGACCTCTCCGAAGCGGTTGATCATCTGTGGGGCATGCTCGGGGTGGCGTCCCCAGACGACGGTGACTTCGACCTCGATGGTGAAGCCGTCGCGGGAAGGGAAGGAGATGCGGTCGGCGTCGTTTGTGCGGAGCTGGGAGATTTCGTTGTAGCCGACCTGGACGATCTTGGTCTTGTGGACGTAGGGGTTCAGGTAGTAGATGCCCGGGGGCAGGACGTCTGAGAGGACGCCGCGCTGGCCGGCCTGAGCGAGCTTCTGCATCTGCTTGGGTTGCTGGTCTTCGATGACCTGGCCATCGGGTCCGATGCTGGTCTGGCGGACGACTTCGACGCCGGGCATTTCGCCGAGCTGAGAGGTTACGACGCCGACGCAGCCGAGGGGAACGACGACAGCGTCGACGAGCTTGACCTCGTAAGCGCGGGTGTTGATGCGGTAGGTTCCGGGCGTGAGGACGTTTCGCTGGATGCCCTGGAAGCCGGTGTCGACGACTTCGGCGCCGGCGGGGGCGGGTTTTCCGGCGAGGCTGTTGACGATTCCGACCTTTGGCCAGGCGCCCGCGGTGTCGGGGATGCTGTAGTCTGGGGCGCCGGTGGCGTAGACGTCGCGCCAGGTCTTCGGGTCTCCGGCGGGGATGTCGATGAGGCCGACGCGCTCGTGATCCCAGACCCAGGGGTTGAAGAAGTATCGTCCGGGTCCGAGGGCGAGGCGTTGAATGCCCTTCTGTCCGGCCTCGGCGATCTTCTGTCCTTCGGGCAGAGGGGCGCCGGTCTTGCGAATGAGGACGAGGGTCTCGTCGGGGCCGACGTCAACGCGCCACTCAACCCAGACGAAGACGGCGGCGAGGGCGACAAGGGCCGAGAGGGTGCCGAGAGTCCAGGTGATGAATCGCATGATAGACCTCGTTTCGGGCGTCAGTCTGAGGCTCGGGCGGCGGTGCCGCGGGTGTTTTTTGCGGGAGCGTCGCTTGTGGGTGTAAGGGCCCTGAAGATGTCGGCGAAGGGTCCGTCGGTACTGGCGAGGACGGACTTGAGAGCGGGTGCGAGGCGCTGGAAGAAGAAGAACTGGGCGTAAGTTTCGCCGTCGCCGAAGGCGGAGACGGCGTCGGCGAGAGGTCTGGCCTCGGCGGCGTAAGCAAGGCGCGCGACCTCAGCGTCGGCCTGGCCGCGGGCGCGGAGTGCGGCGGCGTTTTCGGTTGCGGCCTCGAGCTCGAGGCGGGCTACCTCGAGCTTCTGGCGGGCGTTTAGGAGTGCGACGGTCTTTGCCTGCTGGGCCTCCATGAGCATGGTGACGACGTCGCGGCGGGCGAGGCCGGTCTCCTGGTTCTGTTTCTGGAGCTCTTCCTGCTCGACGAGGCGCGCCTGGGAGCGGGCGAGGGTGATCTCGTTCTCGTACTGACGGACCTGCTGTTCGGCGACCTGGCGATCGGAGATGGGTCCGGCGATGGCCTTTGGGGGCTCGATGCGGCGGAAGAGGACGGCGCGAATCTCGATGCCCTGGGCGTAGCACTGCTGTCGAAGGCCTTCGAAGACGCGTTGCTGGAAGGCGGTGCGGGCTTCGCCGGAGATGAACTCGCGAGCGGCGAGCTTGCTGCCCTCGATGCGTGAGAAGGACTTGGCGTAGGGCATGATGATCTTCTCTTTGATGTCGTTGTGATCGCCGATGGCCATCATGACGTAGGGGGCCTTGTCCTGGCGGATGGCGTACTCGACGGTGCCCTCGAGGAGGATGTCGAAGCTGTCGTTGGATGGGAAGTGGATGGCGTCGCGGTCGACGAGGTCGATGGTGTGACTGCGGACGTCGATCTCGACGATACGGCGGACGAAGGGGTTGTTGTAGTACATACCCGGGGGCAGGACCTCGGCCTGGACGCCGCGTTCGCCGTCGTTGACGACGTAGCGGTTAGGGTTTACGGGGTCGGCGCCGGAGAAGAGGGTCTGCACGCCGATGTGGCCCTCGGAGACGTAGGTCGGCTTCACACGAACGACGTGGTAGGCGTAGGGGTTCAGGTTGTAGCGCGCGGGGGTGAGGACATCGGCGAGGGGTCCGCGCTCGTGCGGCTCGGTGGCGACGACCTTTCCGGGGGGCAGGGGATCGCCGTAGCGGCGGATGAGGATTCCGATCTCCCCTTGCTCGATGACGACGGCGTCGACGACTTCGCGTCGCCAGAAGAAGGGGTCGTAGAAGTAGCGGCCCTCGGCGAGGACGTCGTAGACGATGCCCTTGTAGCGTTTTGAGCCCTCGGGTTCGCCGAGCTTCGCAAGCAGAGCGGGGTGCAGGACGACCTGCTCTCCGGCTTCGGTCTTGAGTTCAGCGCCGGTGCGGTTTACGAGGACGAGGACCTTGCCGGCGGGGACTTCGATGCGTTGGACGAACCAGACATAGGCGCCGGCGAGGAGCAGCAGCGCTGGAACGAGGAGCACCAGCGCGACGGCGGGCGAAAGGCGCGGGAGGCCAGGCGCGGCGGGGTAGGTGGGTGGATCGCCGGGGCGTCGCATGTTGCATCTCCTCAAACGGACTCAGGCTGCGTTGTTTAGCGCGGTCAACTCAAGGGGCGTCCGCACTGGGCGCAGAACAGGGCGTTGGGCGGGTTTGGCCGGCCGCATTGCGGGCAAGTCCGCCGGGCGCCGCGGGAAAGCGAAGCGATAACGACGACGGCGGCGACGCCGCCGGCGGCTGTCAGAAGGAGAAAGCCGGAGGGGCCGGAGCGAGTCGCCACGAGCGCAAAGAGCAGGGGAATGGCGACGACGAATGCGGTGATGACAGCGGCGCGCATGAAGAAGCCCCGTGGCGTGCGGACGGGCGGAGAGCGCAGCGCGGCCGCACACAGGAGAGGATAACTGAAGGATCGGAAGATGGCTGTTACAAACGGGGGGGTTTTGTGTATTGAGCGCCGGGGGGCGTTCGCGTGCATTCAGGGCGTCGTTACGCATCGGTGCGATCCGGTGGCTGGCCGTCGGCTTGGGAGCGGTCGTGGCTGGAGCGGCGTTTGCGGACGGCATCGCGCAGGAGGTACTCGATCTGGGCGTTGAGGCTGCGCAGCTCGTCCCTGGCCCAGCGGTTGAGCTCATCGAGGAGGTCCGCAGGCAGGCGGACGAGGAATGACTTTCGATCGGCCACGGCGACCTCGGGGAGCGCGGCGGCGCGCCCGGCCGAATGCGGCGAACCGGCCGGGCGCGGGCAGCGCGGGTACGTCAGGTGTAGAGGGTGCCGGTGTGGACGACGGGCTGGGCCGTCTTGTCGCCACAGAGCACAACGAGCAGGTTGTTGACCATAGCGGCTTTCTTTTCCTCATCGAGGCGCAGCATTTCGTGCTGTTCGAGCTTTGAGAGGGCCATTTCGACGATGCCGACGGCGCCGTCGACGATGCGAGTTCGAGCGGCGACGATGGCCTCGGCCTGTTGGCGCTGGAGCATGGCGCCAGCGATCTCGGGTGCGTAGGCGAGGTGGCTGAGGCGGGCCTCCTCGACGTTAACACCGGCGCGGGCGACGCGTTGCTGAAGCTCGTTGAGCAGAGCGGCGGAGACCTCGTCCATGCTGCCGCGGAGCGAGAGGACGCCGGCGTCTTCGGGAGCGTCGTAGGGGTATCCGCTGGCCATGTGACGGAGGGCGGCTTCGCTCTGGACGGAGACGTAATGCTCGAAGTTGTCGACGTCGAAGGTGGCCTGAGCGCTATCGTCGACGCGCCAGACGACGACGGCGGCGATCTCGATGGGGTTTCCGCGCTGATCGTTGACCTTGATGGTTTCCATGTTGAGGTTTCGGGCGCGGAGTGAGACCTTGATCTTGGTGAGGAGCGGATTGGCGTAGCGGAAGCCGCTCACGCGGTCGCTGCCGGTGTATTTTCCGAAGAGGACAAGCACGGCGGCCTGGTTGGGCTGGAGGGTGTAAAAGCCGTTCCAGCAAACGGCCCAGACGATGGTGGCGAGGATCCACAGGATGAGCAAGGACCAGCCAGAGAAGGTGACATTGCTCTTTCCCTGGGAGAAGTGGGTGGTTAGGAGGAGATAGAGGGCGTAACCGAGGGCCAAGGCGGCCAGGAACATGAGACCGAGGATGGGCCAGCCGTTGGCGCTTCGCACCGGGACTTCGCGCGTTTGCATGGATGTTCTCCAGGTTGCCATGCAGCGGAGTATATCACAAAGATATCATTGTGCAAGTATAGTTTGCGAGAAAAACTGGAATCGCGCCCGGAGCTGGGGCTTCGACGATTTCCGAGGGTGTCGGTAGACTCCGGCGCTGGCGAGATGTTGGACGAGCCGAAGGGGCGGCAAGGAGCGACCGGTGTCACGGGCGGGACGATTGCGAGCGGTCACGGTGGACGACGAGGCGCTGCGGGCCCTGGACGGTCGGACCGTGGCGGTGATCGGCTATGGCGCCCAGGGTCAGGCACACGCGTTAAACCTTCGTGACAGCGGGGTTAACGTGGTTATTGGGCAGCGGGAGGGATCGCCCCGGCACGCGGCGGCGACGCTGGACCGCTTCGCGCCGATGTCGGTTGGTCAGGCGGCGGCAAGCGCAGACGTGCTGATCCTGGGGTTGCCGGACGAGGCGATACCGGAGGTGTATGAGCGAGAGATTCGGCCGCGGCTAAGGGCGGGCCAGTCGCTGGGATTTCTGCATGGGTTCGCGGTGCGATTCAACCGGATCGCGGTTCCGGGGACAGTGGATGTGATCATGGTGGCACCGAAGGCGCAAGGCCGGGCGGTGCGAAGAGAGTTCCTGGTTGGGCGTGGGGTGGCGGCGCTGGTGGCGGTGGGTCAGGACGCGAGCGGCAGGGCAAGGTCGACGGCGCTGGCGTGGGCGGTGGGCATTGGCGCGGGTCGGTCGGCGATCTACGAGACGACGTTCGCAGACGAAACTGAGACGGACCTGTTCGGGGAGCAGGTGGTGCTGTGCGGCGGATTGACGTCGCTGATCAAGGCGGCGTTCGAGACGCTGGTGGAGGCGGGGTATCCGGCCGAGCTGGCGTACTTCGAGTGCTGTCACGAGGTGGCGCTGCTGGCGGAGCTGCTGCACGACGGGGGGTTGACGTACATGCGGGAGCGGATTTCGAACACGGCGCGGTACGGCGACCTGACGCGCGGGCCGCGGGTGGTGAACGCGCAGGCGCGGGAGGAGATGCGGCGGATCCTGGAGGAGATCAGGAGCGGGCGTTTCGCCGAGGAGCTGGCGGCGGAGCAGGTGTCAGGTTATGCGCGTTTTCGGGCGTTGACAGAGGCGGACCGGGGGCACTTGCTGGAGCGCGTTGGGGCCGAGGTGCGGAAGCGCATGTGGGGTGCGGCGGAGCCAGGGGGCTCGTCGGCGCTGGGACCGGGGTAGGCCCCTTCTGATGACGGCGCTCGAGACAACCGGGCCCTGCTGAAGGGCGGGCGTGTTACTTACCCGTGACGGCCATGATCAGCACGTCGCCATCACCGAGGCTGGGTCCGCCGAAGAGCTGGTAGCGGCCCTTTTCGACGGTAACGGTTGACCGGAGGACAGCGGTTTTCTTTCCGTCGGCATCACGGCGCAGGAGTTGGCACTTGAGCTGGACGGTGCGTTCGGAGGCGGCGGTGGGCGTGATCTCGGCGGAATAGGGGCCAATGAGCGTGGCGGTGTGGACCTTTTCGAGGGCCGTGCGGCCAGCCCGGCGTTGTTCGAGCTTGAACCCGGTGTATTGAAACTGCTTCCTGAGCTGGGCGGCGATGTCGCGGAGCTCGGGGGAGACGTCGTTGTTGCTCTTGGTTGCGCGGATGGCGAGGACGGTGACCTCGACGTCCTGCGCGAGGGCGGACGGCGCGCCGGCGGCGAGTCCGGCGAGGGTGAGGCCGAAGAAGGCGACCCGAGCGGCGGGTGTGGCGCGGAACATGCTCAGACTCCTTCGTTGTCCATGACCCAGATTACAGGAAAGGCCTCGCCGTCTCCGGCGCTGACGATGATACCGGTGCGGTCGCCGAAGACCTGGAGGCTGTCGATCTGCGCGTTGAGGGCAGGGCGGACCTGGCCGCCGGGGAGGGAGGGGCCGAGGGCCCGCCAGGTGATCACGAGGATGATGCAGGCCGCGAGGGCGGCGGCGCTGCGCCAGAGGTTGACCAGCGAGTGGGTAGGAGGCGGGACTGCGGCGGCAGCGCCGGTTCTCGCGCCGGCGGGAGTGCCGGCAGGGGCCTTTGCCGCAGCGTTGGCGATGTTGTTCCAGACGCGCTGCCACTCGTCATCGGAAGGCTGAGGCGCGAGGCGGGCGGCGCGGTCGAGGGGGGGAATGCGTCCGGCGAGGCGCTCTGCCAGGGCCGGGTCGTGGTTGAGCAGGCGCTCGATCTCGGCGATCTGCGCGGGCGCGAGCTGATCGAGGCGGCCGTACTCGACGAGGGTGAGGAGGCGCTCGAGTTCGTTGCGGGCGTTCATGTTCGACAGCCTTCCGGTTCAGGCCGGGGTTTCCAGGTCCTTCAAACGCTCCTTCAGTCGGAGCCGCGCGTGGTACAGGCGGCTCATCACCGTTCCAATCGGCACGCCGAGGGTCTCGGCAATCTCGCCGTAGGTAAGCTCGCCGGTCGCGTACAAGGCGAAGACAGCGCGTTGGTCGGGTGGGAGCGCCTCGACGGCGCTGGCGAGTCGCTCGGCGAGTTCGGCGTTTTCGATTCGATCGCCTGGCGCGGGAGCGCCGCGGTCGACGGGCGTAGGCGTCGTTGCGTGGTCGTCGGGGCCGGCGTCGAGGGAGGCGGCGAGGCGTACCCTTCGGGCGCGGAGGACGTCGAGGGCGCGATTGCTGACGATACGAAGGAGCCAGGTCTTGAAAGAGGCGTCGCGCTGAAAGACGGCGAGCGCATCGAAGGCCTTGATGAAGCTGTCCTGAACGACATCGAGCGCGTCCTCATGACGTCCGGTGACGCGTAGCGCGACCTGATAAGCGGGACCGCGAAAGCGCTCGAAGAGTTCGCGTCGGGCTTCGCGGTCGCCGGCCGCCGCGGCCGGCACAAGGTCGTGCTCCAACGAATGGACGTTCGGGTGGTCCACGGTATTCAACCGCCTGCGAGAAAGAAAAGGGCGCGGCAGGGAGGGTAACCGGTTTTTGGGGTGAGTGAGAGGCGGGTGGAGGTATTAGGACGTTGGTGGGGCGGCGGAGTGCGGGGCGGCCGGGAGCGATTGCGGTGAATGCTGGGAGCCGGTGAGACCGGGTTCGCACGAATGAGGCGTGGGGGAGGGCGGGGAGCCCGGCTGGGTTTGAGGGAGAGGCTGGCGGGTCATCGACGGGCGTGGGGGAGCCGAGGGCGACGGCGGCGATCTTGATATTCTAGACTTTCTGTAATTCCATGCTATGCTTGAGGTGAGCGCGTGGCGCGGGCCGGAGTTCGGCGGGCGGCGCGCGGGGGGGGCCGGGGAGGGTTGAGCGTGGAGCGGCAACAGGCGCGACAGGACGGTGCCATGGCGCAGGTGCTCAGGGCGCTGGGATCGCTGCTCGGCGCGAAGCGGCGTGAGCGCCGGGCAGTTGGGCGTGTCGTGCGGCCATGGCACGAGGACAGCGTGCATGCGCATCCGAGCGTGGGGCTGACGCCGTCGAAGGCGCTGGCGCTGCTGCACGCGGCGGACAGCGGTTCGCCGCAGGTGCAGTTCGAGCTGTTCAGCGAGATGTTGCAGAAATGGCCGCGGCTGGCGGCGGTGGAGGCGACGCGGCGGCTGGCGTTGACGGGGCTGGAGTGGGACGTTGTGGCGGGGCCGACGCCGGCCGGTGACGCGGCGCGAGGCCGGCGAGCGGAAGAGGCGGCGGACTACGCGCGGCAGGCGCTGCACGAACTGGAGCGGTTCGGGGAAGTGCTGGAGCACCTGTCGAGCGCGGTGGGGTACGGGCTGGCGGTGGCGGAGCTGGTATGGGAAGCGGGCCGGCTGGCGGACATCGTACCGGTGCCGCACGGGAGGTTGATCAGCGATCCGCAGGAGCCGTGGCGGCTGCGCGTGCGAACGGAAGAAGAGCCGTCGCTGGGTGTGGCGCTGGACGAACAGCCGGGCAAGTGGGTGGTGCATCAGCCGCGGGCGACGCCGGGGCGGCCATTCGGGGGTGGGCTGCTACGCGGGAGCGTGCTGCTGTACCTGGCGCAGAACCTGAGCCTGAAGGACTGGCTGGTGTACTCGCAGGCGGCGGGGATGCCAGTGCGGGTGGCGCAGTTCGAGCCGGGGACGCCGGACGCGGACAAGCGGGCGTTGTTGAAGATGCTGGAGGCGCTGGGTACGGACGCAGTAGCAGCGGTGAGCAAGAGCGTAGAGCTGAAGTTCATCGAGTCTCGGGGCGGGGACAAGCCGTATGGGCCGTTGCAGCGTTACTGCAACACGGAGGTGACGATCCAGTGGCTGGGTCAGCACCTGACGACGGATGTTCAGACGTCGGGATCGCGTGCGGCGGCGGAGATTCATGACCGTGTGCGTGAAGACCTGCTGGTGGCGGATATCAGGGACGAGGCGCGGTCGTTGGAGCGTGGGCTGCTTCGGCCGCTGGTGCAGTCGCGATTCGGGGACGGTGTACCGTGGCCGCGGTTCCGGCGGGCGCTGGTGGAGTCTGTGGACACTCGGAGCCTGGCGGCGACGCTGGCGGTGGCGGTGAATGAGCTGGGGGTGCGCGCGCCGCGGAGGTGGGTGCACCGCGTGCTTGGGATTCCGGAGCCGCTGACGGGGGAGCCGGTGCTGGAAGGGCGGGTGGCGTCGTGAGTGATGAGAAGGGGAAGGGAACGAGGGCGCCGGCGGGGGACGGTGGGGGCGAGCCGGCGGCTCTGCGGGTGAGGGCGGCGGGACCGGAGGACGAGGCTCCGCTGCTGTTTTTCTTCGACACGGTGTTGCGGCGGGACTATTTCCTGCGTCGCGGACAGCTTTCTGAGATTCTGGTGGGGACGCACCACCGGGTGTTGATCGCGGAGATCGACTCGGTGCTGGTGGGAGTGGCGATCCTGACGGCGAACACGCGGCTGGTGAATGCGCTGGTGCATCCGGCGTATCGAGGGCTTGGGATAGGTCGCGCGCTGGTGGAGCACAGCGGGGCGCGCGAGGTCCGGGCGAAGCTGGACATGAGCACGGGCGATCCGCGGGGGTTCTATCGTTCGCTGGGGTTTCGGTCGACGGGCATCCGGAACGAGAAGGGGAACATCGAGGTCATGCGGCGGCGTCGGGTTCGTCGCGGCGCGGGGGCGGAAGGCGTCGTCGGGCGCGGCGCGGAGAAGAACGAAGGAGGCGAAGGTGAGCAAGAGAAGCGGAGCCGGCACTCGGCGGCCTGAGAGGCAGGGGCAACCGGAGCGCGCAAGCGCATTGGGCATGCACGACGGGGCGGGGGCGCGTCGAGGCGAACGAGAGACGGAAGGGCGCGTGCGTAGTGCGGGGGGAAGCGCGGTGGAGCGGGTGAGTGTTGGTAGGGGGTGTCAGCCGGCGAGCCGGCTGTGCCGGGCGGCGTTGTCGACGGCGCGGGGGGAGCCGGTGAGCGAGTTTCTGCTGATCCCGTTCGGCGAGGTGTCGGTGGAGCGTGCCGTGGCGGGTGGCAGCTTCGTGTTCACGCGCCGGCACGCGGAGTCGGCGGCGGCGTGGTTCCGGCGGATGGGCCGGAAGCTGGCGATCGATTACGAGCACCAGACGTTTGACGGGTTCAACACGCGGAGCGACGGGCTTCGGCCGGCGGCGGGTTGGATCGGCCGGCTGGAGGTGCGTGACGACGGGCTCTGGGCGGCGGAAGTGGCGTGGACGGAGCGGGCGGTGGAGCTGCTGCGCAGCGGCGAATACCGGTACTTCTCGCCGGTGATCTTCTGGACGGACGTGGAGCAGACGGACGTTGCGGCGCTGGGGCCGGTGGCGTTGACGAACGATCCGGCGATGCACGGCGTGCAGGCGTTGGCGGCGAGGGGTCGCGGGAAGGCTGGGATGTCGGGAGATGGGAATGGCGATGCGCCCGGGGCGGTGGCGGCCAGCGGGCGCGAGGCAGAAGGGGGCGGCGATGCGCAGTGGGCGGCGGTGACGCCGGCGGCGTGGCGACGCGAGCTCGAGGCGGCGGAGGAGGAGATCGCGATGCTGAAGCGCCGGCTGGCGCTGCAAGCGGCGGACGCGTTCGTGGAGCGAGGGATGCGGCAGGGCAAGATCGTGGACAGCACGAGCATGGACTGGCGGGAGGATTTCCTGGAGGACGCAGGGCGGGCGGAGGAGCGGCTGTCACGGGCGCCGGTGCTGCTGGCACCGGGGCGGGTGATGCGGCTGGATGCGCGCGGGCAGGTGCGGCGCGTGGAAGGGCTGGACGGGACGGCGGCGCGGGAGGTGGAGCTGCACCGGCGGTGGGGGATCGAGCCAGCGGACCTGGAGGCGTACGAGCGGGCGGTGGCGAGCGGGCGCGTGCGGCGCGCGGCGGGCGGGTAAGGAGCGCGGGGGTAAGGGAGCAGCGGGCCGTGGACGTTTTTTTGGGGAGGAAGGCATGGCATTGAGCGCGAATCGCGACGTGAAGTTCTACGCGTCGCAGGAACTGATCGATCTGCCGATCGACGACAACATCCGGATCTACAAGGGGGCGTTCGTAGGGCGCAACCGCGCGACGGGGTATGCGCGGGGGCTGGTCGCGGGGGACGAGTTTCTGGGGCTGGCGTACGACCAGGCGGACAACACGATCTTGGGTCACACGGCGGGCGGGGTGACGGTGCGGCTGCACCAGTCGATCGACATCGTGCACGCGTTGAGCGGGGTGGCGCAAGGGGACATCGGCAAGGACGTGTACGCGAGCGACGACGGCACGCTGACGCTTTCGCCGACGAGCAACAGCCGGATCGGGCGCGTCGTGGCGGTGGAGGGGGCTAACACGGCGCGGGTGCGTTGCGAGCCGGTGCTTCAGTTGAGCGGGTCGCTGGAGAACGAGGAGATCGTGGCGCTTGCGGACGCGAGCGCGACGCTGACGCTGGATCAGGTGAACCGGGTGCTGCTGATCGCGAACAGCACGGCGCGGACGCTGACGTTGCCGCCGGTGGCGTCGGTTCGGGCGGGGGGCTGGATCCGGGTGGTGAAGACGAGCGCGGCGGCGGCGGCGGTGACGCTGGACGGGAACGGGGCGGAGACGATCGACGGATCGGCGACGCTGGCGACGATCGACGCGCAGTATGACGTGGCGCACCTGGTGTGCACGGGGACGGAGTGGATCGTGCTGAGCCGGGACATTGCGTAAGGGGCGGCGCGTAGCGAGTTGGGAGTCGCGAGTTGAATTCAGCGGCCGACTCGGAGGTCGGCGGCAGGGGAAGGGACGGCGGACGCTGGGGTCGGTCGTCGCGGGAGGATGAAGCATGAGCGTGGTGATAGACACGGGGTTGACGAGCCGGGCCGTGATCGGGCGGTTCTATCGGCGGCTGGAGGAGTTCGCGCAGAGCGCGTGGTGGACGCGGCTGGCGATGCGATTCGCGAGCAGCCAGGAATCGGAGACGTACCGCTGGCTGGGGATGGTACCGCAGGTGCGGGAGTGGAAGGGCGGCCGGCAGATTCGGCCGCTGCGATCGCAGGGCGTGACGATCGTGAACAAGGTGTGGGAGTCGACGATCCGGATCGACGCGGACGAGCAGCGGCGTGACAAGTCCGGGCAGATCATGGTTCGGGTGAACGAGATGGCTCGGCGGGTCGCGACGCACCCGAACAAGCTGCTGAGCGAGCTGATCGAGGGCGGGGCGAGCGGGCTGGCGTACGACGGGGCGCCGTTTTTCTCGACGAGCCACAGCGAGGGCGACTCGGGCACGCAGAGCAACAGCGTGACGTACGACGCGGGGACGCCGACGGCGCCGACGGACGCGGAGATGTACGGTGCGATCGTGCGGGGGATCGCGCAGATTCTGTCGCAGCGCGACGACCAGGGCGAGCCGATGAACGAGTCGGCGCGCGAGTTCATGGTGATGGTGCCGATGTCGTTCCTGCCGCAGACGTTGGTGGCGTTGTCGAGCAACCTGATCGACTCGTCGAGCAATCCGCTGGCGGGCAAGGAGCCGTTCGGCGTGAGCTGGGTGGCGAATCCGCGGCTGACGTGGACGGACAAGTTCGCGGTGTTCCGCACGGACGGCGAGGCGCGGCCGTTCATTTTCCAGGAGGAGCTGCCGGTGCAGCTCCAGATCCTGGCGGAAGGCAGCGAGCTGGAGGCGAATGAGAACCAGCACCAGTACGGCGTGAAGGCGATTCACGAGGCCGGCTACGGCTTCTGGCAGGATGCTGCGCTGGTGACGCTGACCTAGCGGGGGAGCCCGGAGAGCCGGGGGGGATTCGGACCGCGGGCGTTCCGCGTGCGCGGCCGGCTCCCCCGGCGCCGGTTCTAGAGAAGGTGCGCAGATGAGCTACATCACGACAGCGCAGCTTGAGGCGCGGCTGGGGGCGACGCTGTACGCGCGGCTCACGGATCGCGTGAACGGTGCGACGGCGGACGCGGCGGTCGGACAGCAGATCGTGGACGAGGCGGAGGCGGTGGCGGACGGATACTTGGCGGCGCGCTACGCGACACCGATCGACCTGGTTGCGCACCCGGAGCTGGGAACGATGCTGACGGCGCGCGTGCTCGACGTGGCGGAGTGGCTGGCGTGGAAATCGTCGCCGTTCGTCAGCGACGTACCGGAGCGGTTGCGGGCGCTGCACGAGGAGTCGTTAAGGTGGTTCGAGATGGTTGCGGACGGGCGGTTGTCGCTGCCGGCCGCGGCGCCGCCGGCGTCGCGCAGGGCGCGGGACGACGGGCCGCATTACAGGGCGCAGCCGAGGCGATTCACGGCGGAGGAGCTGGAGGGGCTGTGACGCCGGCGGGGGGCCCCGGCGCTGGCGCTTGGGGTTCGGATTGGGGGAGGGGGGTTGGGTGACACTGGGGACGTATCAGTACACAAGCGACCCGGGGACAGTCGAGCTGGTGCCTGCGACGGCGGGGCGGCGTATCCGGGTGCTGCGCTTGCTCGTCGCGTGCGACTCGGCGGGTTATGTGCAATTGCTGTCGGACCCGATCGGGGGAGGGACGGCGGTGAGCGCGCGGCTCTACGTGGCGGCGGGGAAGCCAATGGAGCTGGTCGGTGCGCGGGATGGAGCGTTGGCAGCGACCGTGGGCAAGGCGCTGGGGCTGGCGAGCGCGTCGACGAATCCGGGGGTGAAGATGGGGCTGATGCTGTGGTATGAGCTGGTGTAGTGAGGAGGGGGACGATGACGCTGTTCGTGGGCAGCTATACGGGCAACCAGACGAGTGTCGAGCTGGTGGCGGGCGTTCCGGGCAAGCGGCTGCTGGTCGTGCGCATGCAGGGGTCGCTGGAGACGCCAGGCTTTCTGAAGCTGATTTCGGACCCGGGCGGGGCGGGCCAGGCGGACCTGACGCCGCCGCTGTACCTGGGCGCGTACGGCTCGGTGGACGTCCGCAGCGGGCGCGACGGCGGCCTGGCGACGGGGACGGGCAAGGGGTTGGGGTTGACGAGCTCCCTGGCGGGGCCGCAGCGTGGGCACGGCGTGATGATCTGGTACGAGGTGGTGGACGGATGATGGAGGGCGTGCTTGCGCAATTGCCGTCGCTGGGCGTTTCGGGACTGCTGTTCGTGATGTGGTGGTTCGAGCGACAGGAGCGGACGAAGGGCGGGCAGCAGGCGCGCGACGCGGTGGAGTACGCGCGGCGGACGGCGGACGTGAGCCGGCAGCTCATCGACGTGGTACGGGCGAACACGGATGCGCTGGCGGCGCTTCGCGAAGAGCTGCGTTCGCAGCGCGGCTTTCAGACGGAGTGGCTGAGCCGGCTGACGCAGCAGTTGGAGCGGCTGGCGCCGCGCGGTTGAGCGCGACGGATTGTGCGCGGCGGTCCTGGACACAGGAGGAAGCAATGGATTTGAAGCGGATCGCGGAGCAGCTTGACCTTCCGACGGTGCGGGCGTTCGTGGGTGCGGCGCGGCACGTGATCGACGCGCTGCTGATGGAGGGGGAGCGCGTGCGGCAGGCGCAGACGCCGGCGGTGAAGGACTACGCGTCGGCGGAGCTGGACCGCAGCGCGCCAAGCGGGGGGTGGGTTTCACACGAGGAGCTGCGTGCGGCGGCGCAGCGGATGAGCGAGGCGATCGCGGCGGAGCGCTGGGTGGACGGGGTCGTGGCGGCGGTGCGGCTGCTGTCGATGGTGCGGGCATGAGGCGCGGTGGGAGGAGGGTGCGGCGGCTGACGGCGCTGGCGGCGGGAGTGATGGCGGCCAGCGGATGCACTGGCGAGTCGACCCGGTTGGCGCTGGAGAGCCAGCGGCGGGCGAACGAGATCGAAGAAGCGGTATTTTCGCGGCAGCACGAGGCGCTGCGGGTCCTGCTGTTCCGCGAGGCGCAGCGGCGGCTGGAGGCGGCGGGCTCGGCGGAGCAGCGGGCCGCGGAGCTGAGCGCGGTGTGGAACGATCGCGACCTGATCGAGTTCTGGGCGATCCAGCATGAGCGGGCGGCAGCGCTGCGGCTGGTGGGCGTGGACGCGAAGCTGTACGCGGGGCAGTCATCGGTGGATCTGCTGATCAAGCAGATCGAGGCACGAGCGGACCGGGCCAAGCAGGCGCTGGCGGCGCGCGCGGGGGAGGCGCTGGGCGAGCGGTGACGCGGACTTGGTGATCTTGGGGGTGCAGGATGAGCAACGAGACCGTCCCAGCTTCGGGCTGGGCGCGCTGGCTGTGGCCGTTGCGCAGCCGGAAGGTGCAGGTGGCGGTGGCGACGATCGTGGCCGCGTGGGCGGCGCAGGCGGGCCTGGCGCTGAGCGAGGAGACGGTGCTGACGGTCGTGGGCGTCGGCGTCGCGTTGATCCTGGGGATCGCGCACGAGGACGCGGGCCGACGCCCCGCGGGCTGAGGCGCTGCGCACGGGACCGAGCAACCGGGCAGGGCACCTGGGACCGGGCAACCGGGACCGGGCAAAGTTGCGATCTGGCGGCGTCTCGCAGACCCGACACGGCGTCGGCCGTGCCGGGTCGCGGCATTTGCGGGCATTGGAAAAGGCAGCGGCGGGGCGTACGATCCTGTATCACGAAGGGAAGCGGAGTTCCATGCTGTTTCAGGCCCCATTGCCGCCGCGGTACACGTCGCTGTCGCAAGCCGAGCTCGAGCAGGGGATCCGGGAGCTCAAGCGGGCGCTGGGTCGGCGCCTGGTGATTCTCGGGCACCACTACCAGCAGGACGAGGTGATCCAGTTCGCCGACTTCACCGGCGACAGCCTGAAGCTGAGCCAGATCGCCGCGGCGCAGAAGCAGGCGGAGTACATCGTGTTCTGCGGCGTGCACTTCATGGCGGAGTCGGCGGACATCCTGACGAGCGCGGAGCAGGCGGTGATCCTGCCGGACCTGTCGGCGGGGTGCAGCATGGCGGACATGGCGCACATCGACCAGCTGGAGGCGGCGTGGCCGATGCTGTGTGAAAGCGCGGGGCAGGCGATCACGCCGATCACGTACGTGAACAGCTCGGCGGCGGTGAAGGCGTTCGTGGGGCGGCACGACGGGGCGTGCTGCACGAGCTCGAACGCGCGGCAGGTGCTGGAGTGGGCGCTGCGCGGGGCGCGGCCGGGGCCGAACGGCTGGGCCAACGCGGAAGACGGGCACAAGGTGCTGTTCCTGCCGGATCAGCACCTGGGCCGCAACACGGCGTACGGTCTCGGGTGGCCGCTGGAGCGGATGGTGGTGTGGGATCCGAACCAGCCGGAGGGCGGCCTGCGGCCGGAGATGATCCGTGAGGCGCAGATCATCCTGTGGAAGGGGCACTGCTCGGTGCACCAGCTCTTCACGGCGCAGCAGGTGCGGGCGGTGCGGTCGCTGCCGGAGCCGTACACCGTGCTGGTGCATCCGGAATGCTCCTGGGAGGTTTGCCAGGCGGCAGACCTGGTGGGAAGCACGGACTTCATCATCCGCACGGTACGGGCGGCGCCGGCGGGGTCGTACTGGGCGGTCGGCACAGAGGTCCACCTGGTGCGGCGGCTGGGGAAGGAGCACGCGGACAAGCATGTGCGGTCGCTGGCGACGATCCAGTGTTTGTGCACGACGATGTATCGCATCGACCTGCGGCACCTGTACTGGGCGCTGGAGAACCTCGCGGAGGGGCGCGTGGTGAACCGCATTCAAGTGGACGACGACACGGCGCGCTGGGCGCGCGTGGCGCTCGATCGGATGCTGGCGCTGGCGCCGGCTGCGCCGCCGGTGGCAGCCGCGGCCGTCGCCGCGCACGCCTGAACGAATCACCACGCCTTCTGAAGCACCGTGAGCAATTCGGCGGGGCCGGCGCTTCGCGGGTTGAAGCCGGCGGTCCATTGCGCCGCGGCTTCGGCCGCGAGGCGGGGCAGGGCCTCGGCCGGCACGCCGGCGTCGCGCAGGCGCCGCGGGAGGCGCGCGGCGTCGAGCAGCGCTTCGAGGCGGTGCGCGAGCCGGTCGGCATCGGCATCGAGATCGGCGTAGGGATGCGCGGCGTCGCATTCATCGGCGGGCGGACCGGCGGCGTTGAAGCGCACGACGTGCGGCAGGAGGATGCCTACGGCGACGCCGTGAGTGACGCCGAAGTGCGCGGTCAACGGATTCGCGCAGGCGTGGGCGGCGCCGAGCATCGAGCGCTCGATGGCGGCCCCGGCCAGGTGTGCGCCGAGGAGCATGTCGGCGCGCGCGTCGTCGTCGCCGGCGTCGCGCATCACGCGCGGCAGCGCCGGCTCCAGCCGCTCCCACGCGGCGCGCGAGAGGCGGCGCGATTCGGCGCAGCGCGCTCGGCTGGCCGAGGTCTCGACCGCGTGGGCGACGGCGTCGATGCCGGCCGCGGAGCGCACGGCCGGGGGCACGCTGCGCGTCAGGTCCGGGTCGAGCACGGCCAGGACCGGCCGCAGGCCGACGCCGGGCGGTCGGCGATCGCCGCAGGCCATTTTCACGCTGGTGACCGCGTCGCTGATGAGCGCGAACGACTGGGCCTCGCTTCCGGTGCCGGCCGTGGTGGGAACGCAGATGAGCGGCAGAAGGGGTTTGCGGTGTTGCAGGGTGTCGGCGGATGGATCGCCGCGGTAGTCGCTGATCTGGCCGCCGTTGGCCAGCAGGAGATTCACGCCCTTGGCGCAGTCCATGGCGCTGCCGCCGCCGACGGCGACCAGGGCGTCGCAGCGTTCGGCCTGCGCGGCGGCGAGGCCGTCGGCGACGTGCGCGGTGGTTGGGTTCTCGCGGACGCGGTCGAAGATCGCGACGTGCAGGCCCTCGGCGCGCAAGGCTTCGGCGACGCGTCCGGCGTGACCGGCGGCCACGACGCCGGGGTCGGAGACGAGCAACACGCGGCGGAACCGTGCGGCGGCGGCGTGGCGGCCGGCCTGCTCGGCGCAGGCTGCACCGAAAACGGCCGGCACGGTTGAGAGCGGCAAGAGGTCTGCCGGGCCGCCTGGGCCCCCCGTCGAGGCTGCGTGCATCGCAACATGATAGCGGGGGAGGCGAAGACGGGTGTGGGGCGTTTCGGCGCAACCGCTTCGCCAGGAGGCTGTTGCATGAACATAGGACCCGGGAGAGACCGGGCTCGGATTTCCCGGCGCTGTTGACGAAGCCAGCGCCACGTCAGAGCCGGGCTGTTGCCAGCCGGGCCGCAAGACGGACACATGAGGCTGCCCTAAGACCCGATCCGAGCCGCGACCGTGAGGGAGCGGTTGCCCGAGAAACCTTGGTTTCTTGCCTTGGGCCGCTTGCTGACGTGCGCGGCTCGGGTTGCTGGTGCGGTCTTGGGACGGCGTCGGCCCAGTTGACCACGCGGCGAAGCTGCTCGGGCTCGACCCAAGGCGTTTGTCTGCGCGCCCTCGGGCGCTGCAAGCCGGCGGCAATTGCCGCACGTCGGGCTGGCCGCGATAATCACCCCCATGCACCAGCGGGCCCATTCGCACAGCACGCCGTTGCTCGATGCCGTCCTGGAGGAGATCCGGGCGCGGGAGGAGGTCATCCGTCAGGGCGGCGGAAAGGCCGGAGTCGAGCGGCAGCACAAGCTCGGCCGGCTGACGGCGCGCGAACGCGTCGAGCTCCTCTGTGACCGCAACGTCGAGAACCCGTTTCTCGAGCTCGGCCTCTGGGCCGCCGAGGGCATGTACGCCGAGGCCGGGGGCGTGCCGGCGGCTGGGGTGGTCGTCGGGCTGGCGCGGGTCATGGGCCGGCTGTGCGTGGTGGTGGCGAATGACGCGACGGTGAAGGCTGGGGCGTTCTTTCCGGCGACGTGCAAGAAGGTGCTGCGGGCGCAGCGCTTCTGCATGGACAACCACCTGCCGATCATCTACCTGGTCGATTCGGCGGGCGTTTATCTCCCGATGCAGGACGAGATCTTCCCCGACGAGGACGACTTCGGGCGCATCTTCCGCCACAACGCTGTCATCTCGGCCATGGGGATTCCGCAGATTGCCGCGATCATGGGCAACTGCGTAGCGGGCGGCGGCTATCTGCCGGTGATGTGCGACACGCTGCTGATGACCGAGGGCAGCGGGCTGTACCTGGCCGGTCCGGCGCTGGTGAAAGCCGCGATCGGGCAGGAGCAGACGTCCGAGGAGATCGGCGGTGCGAAGATGCATGCGAGCATCAGCGGCACGATCGACTATCGCGAGGTGAATGACGAGTTGTGCATCGCGCGGGTGCGGCGGCTCGTGGGCAAGCTCGGCGCGCCGCCGCGTACGCCCTTCAACCGCGTGGCGCCGCACCCGCCGCGCAGGCACGCGGAGACGATCTACGACGTGGTGGCGGGTGCGCGGCGCGGGGAATACGACGTGCGTGAGTTGCTGGAGCACGTTCTGGACCGCGACAGCTTCGACGAATACAAGGCGGAGTACGGGCAGTCGCTGGTGTGCGGGTTCGCGCGGCTGGACGGCTGGTCGGTGGGGGTGGTGGCGAACCAGAAGAAGCAGGTGAAGCCGGCGAAGGGGCCGCTGCAATTCGGCTCGGTGATCTACGTCGATTCGGCGGACAAGGCGGCACGCTTCATCATGGACTGCAACCAGATGAAGTGTCCGATCATCTTCATCCAGGACGTCAACGGCTTCATGGTCGGGCGCGACAGCGAGCAGGAAGGCATCATCCGCAGCGGGGCCAAGCTGGTGAGCGCGGTCAGCAACAGCGTCGTGCCCAAGATCACGCTGATCACCGGCGGGAGCTTCGGCGCCGGGAACTACGCCATGTGCGGCAAGGCGTACGACCCGCGCTTCATCTTCGCCTGGCCGCTGGCGCGCTACGCGGTGATGGGCGGCGCGGCGGCGGCCAAGACGCTGCTTCAGCTCGAAGTGGCGACGCTGAAGAAGAAGGGCCACGAGCCCGACGAGGCGGAGCTGCTTGACCTCGAACGCCGCATCACTCGGCACTACGAAGAGACGATGGACGTGCGCTACGCCGCCAGCCGCGGCTGGGTCGATGCGATCATCGCCCCGGCGGACACGCGGCGGGTGCTGGCGACGGCGCTGGAGGCGTGCGCGTACGTTGGAGACTTGCCGGAGCTGCGCGTCGGCGTTTTTCAGGTCTGAGCGGGCGCCGGTCTCGTCGGCGCGCAGACTGATCGGCGCGCCCGTCCATGCGTCGAAAGGCGGCGCAACGACGGTGGAGCCGCAGACCGGGAGGCGCACACCATGTGCCGATTCGTCGTGTATCTGGGGCCGCCGCTGCCGCTGAGCGCCCTGCTGACCGAGCCCAGCAACTCGCTCATCAACCAGAGCTACGACGACGAGGACCGCGAGGAGCCGCTGAACGGCGACGGCTTCGGCGTGGCGTGGTATCGGCCGGAGGCGGGGCCCGAGCCGGCGCTGTTCCGCTCGATCTCGCCGGCCTGGAGCAATCGCAACCTTCAGCAGTTGGCGCGCGTGACGCAGAGCGGGTGCGTTCTCGCGCATATCCGCTCCGCGACGCAGGGGCTGCTGGTCGCCGAGTCCAACTGCCACCCATTCGTGCACGGACGGCTGGCGTTCATGCACAATGGCGACTTGGCGGGCTTTTCGGGACTGCGGCGCAGGCTGCTGGCCGATCTGTCCGACGAGGCCTTCGCCGCGATCGAAGGCAGCACCGACTCCGAGCACATCTTCGCCGTCTTCCTCGACATGCTGCTCCAGGCCCGCGCCGCCGACCCCGCCGAAGCGCTGGCCGAGGCCCTGCGCGCCGCGCTCCGCCGCGTGCTGGCACTGGCGGCGGGGGTGCGCGACCCGCATTACCTGAACGTGGCGGTGTCGGATGGGCGAGCGGCCGTGGTCTCGCGCGTCTCGACCGATCCGTCCGGCCATGCCGCCAGCCTGTTCTACAACGCCGGCCAGCGCTACACGTGCGAGAACGGCGTGTGCCGGATGATCCGCAAGCCGCACGAGCCGAGCGCGGTGATCATCAGCTCCGAGCGCCTCAGCGACGACGCGGGCTGGGAGGTGGTGCCCGTGAATCACCTGGTGATCGTCGGGGCTGATCTGTCGGTGCGCGTCGTTCCCGCGGACGTCGGGGACTTCTGACGGGGTCGCACCGGCAGTCCGTCGAGGCGGGGCCGGGCCGGCGCTGCTACAGGCCGACGAGGCCGATGGTCCAGCCGATCAGCTCGGCGGCGTTCTGGAATCCCAGCGGAAAAACGCTGCTGTCGAGCGGGGCGACGCCGAACGACTGCTCGAAGAGCAGGGCCTGGTTGCCGCAGCGCGTGTCCATCAGCTCGCTGCACTCGCGGGTGTGCACGAGCCCAAGCAGGTGGCCGATCTCGTGCGCGACCGTGTTGGCCAGCGCGGTCGAGATCTGCTCCACCGTCGGTGTCGCGCCGAACGCGCCGCGGTAGCTCTCGGTGAAGATGATCGCGTCGTCGCCGCGGTCGCCGTTGAATATGTCGATCTGCTGCGAGATCGCGAAGGCCCGGTTGTTCTGCCCGCCGAAGTAGACCGTCGAGTGCGGCGTCGCGGGCTCGGCGTCGTCGTCGGAACTCAGGAGGATCAACCCGAACCCGCGGAAGCGGTCCGCCACGAGTTGCCGCACGCGGCGCTTGATGACGTCGGTCTGGCCGGCGAACTCCTTGCCGAGCGCGGCGGCGTCGAACGGCGGCAGGTCGTAGCGCCCGACGTTCTGAATCACGACGTTCGCGCCGCCGCGCCACTCCAGGAACACGGTCTGCGGCTCGGGCTCGGGGACGCCGGCGCCGCGCGTGATGCGCAGGCTGATGCGATAGCGGCCGGTGGTGTTGCTGCCGGGAAAGGCGACGATGCCGATGTAGTAGGGCCCGTCCGGACCGCGCACGACAAGATCGAGCAGCGGGTTGAGATCCGCGCCGCCGAGGCTGCGATCGTCGTTGAACCCGTGGACGTACTCGCGCGAGTCGAAGAGGGCGGCGACGGCGTCGAGGTTGCCGGAGGTGGCCTGCACGTCGGCGAAGACGCGGTCGCCGGGGCTGAGCGGTCCGATCTCGTACAGGTCGACGTCGGAGGCGCCGCTGATCTCGCCCTCGATGACCGACTGGTCGTTGGCCGAAAGGACGACCTTCATCGCGTTGCCGAAGGTGGAGTTGTCGCCGTTTGGCGGCTCCTGGTTGACGTTGCCGTCGTTGCCGCCTTCGGGGCAACCCGTCAGGCCGAACATCGCTGCCAGCATCAGCGCGATCGCCGCGCAATCTCTTCCGAAGAACCTGCCGATGCCCATGTCGACTCCGAGGTCGAATCGCGGCCCGTCCTGGGACCGCACGAAACTAGTGATCCGGATCGGCGCACGTCCCGCAAGCGTGCCGCAGCTCGCGGGCCGAAAACTGTCGCGCCCCCCGCAGGGCCGCCAGCTTCGTCCGGGCGCTCTGGGCCGACAGTTTAGCAACCGAACTCGAAACTCCCAACGTCTGTTGCAGGATTTCCGGCGAGTTCTCCATCCCCGTCGGAAAAACGCTCGGCTCCAGCTTCGCCCGCCGGAAGGCCTGGGAATCCGCGAGATCCCACACGCTCCCGGTCGTGTCCATGATGTCGTCCGCGTCGGCCGTATGGTACAGGCCCAGCAGGTGTCCCAATTCGTGGCTGGCGACGTTGGCGAGCATGACCGCCACCTCGTCGGCGCTCAGCCCCAGCGAACGGTAAGCCGCGAACGTGCCGACATATACGATCGCCGACTCGCTCAGCCGGACGTTGTAGCGGTCCACGCTGTCAGCCAGCCCCAGAAGAGTCGGATCGTACCCCCCGAAATGCACGACCGAATGCGGCTCGTCCGGCGGAGGACCGTCGTCGGAGGACAGTACGTCGATGTCGTACGCGGCGTAATCCAGCCGCACCGCCGCCATGATCAGATCCTTGATGGCTTGAGTCTGGCCGGCGTATTCGGCGCCGATGACGCCAGCGTCGAACGGCCCGAACGTGACCGGATCGCGCCCGTGAACGCGAACGTCGCGCCCGTCGGCGAAATTCAGCCAGACGACGTGGCGCTGCGGTGGCGGGATGGCGGCGTTGCCCAGGTCGAGCCGCAGGCTGTAGCTCGTCTCACGTCCGCCGAGCGGTCCCGCGATTCCGAGGTACAGCGTCTCAACGTTGTTGCGCAGGATGTGTTCGAGCCGCGTCCCACTGCCCATGTAGGCGCGGCCGAGTAGGTTCATGTCCTGATCGAACAGCGCCGCGACGATCGGCGAGCCCAGCGCGGCGTCCGGGCTGATTCGCCAACGCCGGCCGGCGTCGCTCGGCCCGAGATCGAATACCTGGTATCCGCCCGGCCAGACGGTGCCACGCACCGCGCTCGGCAGGTCCGCTGGCGCGCTGGCCGAGTCCGACGGACTCACCGCCGTCGCGCCCAGCACAGATGCCAGTCCGTCGGGCGCCCCGTCCTGCGGCACGCAGGCGAGGTGGCCAGGCAAGAACGCCAACGAAAGCGCCCAAGGCGCCATTCTCGACATGCTTCCATCCCCATCCGAAGGCGATTGACCCAGGGCCGCCGCGAGCGCGCGAGACCCTGACGTAAGTGTTCATTTCACGGCCGCCGCGTGGGGCGCCGAGGATCAGCCAAACTCACGGAAAGCGCAGCCCCTGCGCCGCCGCACACCCGCGGGCGACCGGTGGCGCCGGCTTTCGGGCGGCGTGGGAATGAAAGAAGCAAGGCTGGCGGGCCGATGAACCGTGCGGGGGTCGGACTGCCGGCCACCGACCGGTCTCAAGAGCCAGGAAAACACGCTGATGGACGCCGAACGCATCGTCAAGCTTTCGCCCGAAGCGGTTTCATCGCTGGTCAAGCAGTGTGGTGTCCACAGCCATGCGAACCAGCCGCCCGGACAACGCCGCGAGGATCGCTGGCCTTTTCCCGGCACGGTGGAGGTCTGGCTGCCGGATGAGTGCTACGGCGAACGTCATCTGTTGGCGACGCTTCACAACCTGAGCCCGAACGGCCTGGCCATGCGCACCCGCCGCCCCGTGCCGACGGATACGCGGCTGTCGTTGGCGATTCACCAGCCGGAGCTGAGCTGCTACGGCCACGCCGTCGTGCGGCACTGCACGCGCGCGCCGGTGGGGTACCTGATCGGCGTGGAGTTCACGTTTTCGGACGACGGCTGAGCGCCGCGGCACGGGATAGCCGGTTACCCTCTCGCCTGCCGATCGAATCGGCGCAGTTGGCCGCGCACACATTTCACTAAACCACTGCCGGCTACTTGCCCGCGTTTACCCCGTTTCCCAGCCTTGAGGTAGGCCGCACGTTTCGGCGGACGTTTTCCGTCGCAACGGCCGGTTTTCTCGGACAGGGAAAGAAGTCATGGGCAGACGCGACGGGTTTCGCGCCGGTTCCCTTATCTCATGTGCCGTGCTCGTAGTGCTGAGCCTGGCCGGCCTGCACTTCGGCTGCGCGCCCGGGTCGGATGCGGGCTCGGTGCTCGGCGACGTCTTCGGCAACCCGCAGAATCCCGACGATCCGAACGATCCCGCCGCGGCGCAAGGCGGCGCGGGCGATCCGGCAGGCGCCGGCGGCGAAGGCGGCGCGCCCGGACCGGGCGGCGAGGGCGGGCCGGCCGACGATCCGAACGGCGACGACAGCGAAACGGCCGGAGGCTTCCCGCCCGGCACGTTCGTGTCGAGCACGACGCGTCTCGATTTCGGCGTGAGCTTCAACGAGCTGTGGTTCACGCTTCAGGTCGACCGGAACATGGAGTACACGCTCACGCCGACTGTGACCTGGGCCCAGGCCCGGGTCGCGCAGCGCGCCACACTCATCGGCGATCGCATCGCGGTCGCCGTCAACCGCGCTGGGCTGGCGCCGGGTGGCTACTTCGGCGTGCTGAGGCTGTCGTCTCCGTCCGGCGAGATCGGAGTGCTGCTGTACCTGACCGTGCCCAGCGAGCCCCTGCCGCCGGGCGGTCCGGCCACGTTCAGCGGCCTGGGCGATGTCTTCACGACCGGGCTGCGCAGCGACGCGCTCGCGCTCTCGCCCGACGGCCTGAACATCGTCGGCCGCGGCCAGCCCGAGCACATGCCGACCATCGTCGGGCTGCGCTGGAACGTCGGCTCCATCGCGTCAACGATTCTCAACGACCTCGCCGGCGGCGGAACGTTCGGCGTCGCGCACGGCGCCTCCGAAGCCGCGGCCGTGGTCGTCGGCCAGTCGCAGTCGGGCAACGGACTCGAAGCCTATCGCAACACGGCGCAGGGGCTGTTCGCGCTCGGAGACCTCCCCGGCGGCGGCTTCAGCAGCGCGGCCATGGCGGTCTCCGCCGACGGCCTGACGATCGTCGGCTACGGCACGACCGCCTCGGGCATGGCCGCGATGCGCTGGCGTGCCGAGACCGGGATGGTCGAGCTGCCGGGACTGCCGGGCGGGATGCTCGGGAGCTGCGCGCTGGACGTGTCGGCCGATGGCTCCGTCATCGTCGGCTATGCGTCCAGCCAGGCCGGAAAGCACGCCTGTCGCTGGATCAACGGCGTCGAGACCCTGCCGAACCTCCCCGGGGGCTACTCGAGCGAGGCCCGTGCGGTCTCGGCCGACGGGGCGGCGATCGTCGGCCTCAGCGACTCGAGCCTCGGTCCGCAGGCCTTCCGCTGGACGCCCGGCGGCGGCACGCAAGGACTGGGCGACCTGCCGGGCGGCGAGTTCTACAGTTGCGCCAACGGGGTGAACACGTACGGTGACATCGTCGTCGGCACGAGCCTCACTGACGCCGGTTTCGAGGCCTTCATCTGGACGCCCGGCGGCGGAATCCGCCGGGTGCACGACGTGCTGGTGAACGTCTACGGCCTCGATCTGGCGGGCTGGAAGCTGAGTTCGGCGCAGGGGATTTCGAGCAACGGGAAAGTGATCGTCGGCCGCGGCATCAACCCAGCCGGGCAGAACGAGTCGTGGGTGGTCACGCTGCCGTAGCGCACGGGCGCAGGCCGTCACGGGGGGGAAAGCAGAATGCCAGCGAAGTTCATGAAGACGCCCGGTTCGGTCGAGCCGCGCCGCACCGCCGCCCGCCGGACGCCCGCGGCGCCCCTCGCCGCGATCGGCGTGCTGCTGCTGTCGGGGTCGGCTGCGCCGGGGGCGACCTACTCGACGAGCGACGTCTCGATCACGATCGGCAGCGACGGCAAGGTCACGTCGATCCTCGACCTGACGACCGGAGTCGAGCGCATCAAGACGACGATACCGGTATACCAGGTGCACCTGGTCTCGATTCGCACCGGCGGCGAGTTCGTCGCGCCGACCGGCTATTCGCTCAGCGGCAACGTGCTGACGTACACGTTCGGCAGTGTCACTCCGGCGCCGGTCGTGTCCGTCCAGGTCAACACCTACGCGCGTTACATGCGTTTCAAGGTCACGAGCGTCACGAACGGTGGCGCCATCGAGGAGCTGCGCTTCGTGCAGCTCGCCACGCGCGATTCGCTCGACCGCTCGGCCGAACGCCTGATGCGCTACAACGACGGCGGGCACCAGCGCTACCTCGGCCTCTACCAGCTCGATGAGTACACGCAGACCATCATCGGCCCAGCCGGCGCCGGCGGCTACCTGCACGCCGACGTCGATCCGGCCCTGCCGCTGTGCCCGGGGTTCGTGGGGCGCGGCGTGGCGCTGTTCGCATGCGACATCGACCTGCCCGCCGTGCGCGACGTGCTGGAGCTTGTCGAGCAGGGCGAGGGGTTGCCGCTGGGCACGCCGGTAAAGCGCCTGCCCACGCTCAAGCGCTCCACGATCTTCTGGGCGAATTTCCACTACAACGACCGCCAGCGCATGCTCGAGATCGCCCACGCGGTCGGCGCCGGGCACATGCTCATCTTCCGCGACATGTGGGCCGACGTGCAGCACCAGTACGCCCCCCTGGCCATGTGGGGCAGCTACGCCAATATCAAGGCCTGGGTCGATCAGTGCAACGCCGAGGGAATCCTCGTCGGCGCCCACACCCTGCCGACCTACCTGGCCAACAACTCCAGCGTGTACATCCTTCCCGGCGTCGACCCGCGCATCCGGCGCGACCGCTCCATAACCCTGGCGGCGGACCTGCCCGCGAACCAGACGGACGGCCTGATCCAGACCACGACGTCGCCCGCCGGCTGGCCGACCGGCGAGTACGAGCGCGACATTGTCATCGGCCAGGAGCTGATTCAGTACACGTCGCTGAAAACCTCGCCGCCTTACGGCTTCCTCGGGCCCTTCATCCGCGCCAAGAACCAGACCGGCGCGGGGGGCCTCGGCCCGCAGGATCACGCGACCGGCGCCGCGATCGAGCGCCTGGTGAATACCGCCGAGGGCACCGCCTACCAGCTTGGGCTCGCGAACGGCGGCACGGCCGAGCAGATTGCGCAGGTGGCCGCGGCCGTGAAGCAGGCGGGCTTCAACTACGTGTACGCCGACGGGATGGAGGAGATCGAGCCGCCCTTCGGGTACACGACGGGGCTGATTCTATCGATGTACTACAAGGCGCTGGTCGACGCGGGGGCGCAGCTCGACTACTTCGAGTCGTCGGCGAACACGATGGGCTACTCCTGGCCGCTGGTGAGCGTCTGGGGGCAAATGGACTACTACCTTCAGAACGACACCTTCAAGCGCGAGGTCGACCGCAATGTGCCGCACATGTCGCGCGACCCCGGCAACCCGGACCCGCGCCAGCTCGGCTGGGCGCCGATGTGCCACCCCAGCTTCGGACAGACCTCGACCGACGAGCTCGAATACCTGCTGGCGCGCAGCGCGGCGTACGGCGTGCCGATCGTGGTGCACATGTGGGCGTGGAACATCGACGGCTGGCTCAATCGCGACGCGAACTTCGCGCTGATGAAGAAATACGAGGAAGTGCGGCTGGCCGGCGTGCTGCCGGCGGCCGAGCGCGAGCTGGCCAAGACGCTGGGCCGCGACTTCATGCTCTTCAGCGGTGAGGATGGATCCCACCATCTGCTGCCGGTGCAGTTGCTGAATGTCGGCGACAATGCCGCGAGCGTGCGCGGCTATCTCAGCAGCACGCCCGTCGATGGCCGACGCTACGCGACGCTCTGGCCGCTACAGCCGGGCGGAAACGCCTCCGTGCGCCTGATGGGCGTGAACCCGCAGGACATCGTCGTCCGCGACTACGCCGGCAACCTCGTGAGCGTCGCGGCGCCGAGCCCCGGCCAGGTGCGCATCCCGCTGGCCTCGCGCGTGTACATCCGGCTGTCGGCGGCGCCCGACGTCGCGCAGCTCTTCGCCGACGCCATCGTCGAATGACGCATCGTGCAAAACGAGCCGCGAGCGCGAACGAGTGGAGTGATCCCATACGAGCCGCGGGCGCGAGCGAGTGGAGTGACCCCATACGAGCCGCGCCTCGCCGCGCGGGGCTACGTGGTCTCGATGCGCGCGAAGTGCGGGGCCAGTGCCGGATACAACGCCGCGAAACGCTCGTAGCCGCGCTGATACTCCGCGACGTTGGCCCCTGGCGAGACGACCTGCGAGATGCGCACGCAGCGCTCCGCTGCGTCCGCCGCGTCGCGGAACGCGCCGGCGCCGACGCCCGCGAGCAGTGCCGCCCCGTATGCAGCCCCCTGGTTGATCTCGAGCAGCGCCAGCGGCCGGTCGAACACGTCCGCGAGGATCTGCCGCCAGAGCGGACTGGCCGCGCCCCCGCCGGAAAGGTGGATCTGCCGCGCGTCGATCCCCAGGCCGCGCGTGAGCTCCAGCCCGTCGCGCAGCCCGTACGCCACGCCTTCCAGCACGGCGCGGGCCAGGTGGCCCTTGCCGTGCCGCAACGTCAGGCCGAAGAAAACGCCGCGCGCCGCGGGGTCCGCGTGAGGCGTGCGCTCGCCGGTGAGATAAGGCAGAAAAAGCAGTCCTTCGCAACCGGCGGGCACGTCGACCACCGGCGCCAGCAGCACGTCGTACACGTCGCGCTGCAGGGCCGCGGCCCGCGCCCGCTCCTCCGCGCCCAGCGCATCGCGGAACCAGCGCAGGCTCCCGCCCGCCGACAGCATCACGCCCATCAGGTGCCACGCCCCCGGCGCGGCATGGCAGAACGCGTGCAGCCGGCCGCGCGGCTCGACCCGGTATGAATCGCAGGCGGCGAACACGACGCCGGACGTGCCGAGTGTGACGGCCACGTCGCCCTCGCGCAGGATGCCGCCGCCGATCGCCTGCGCCGCCTGGTCACCCGCGCCGGCGACGACCGGCGTGCCCGGCAGGAGGCCGCAGCGCTCCGCGGCCGGCCCGGTGATGCGGCCGGCGATCTCGGCGGACTCGAAGACGTCGGGCAGCCAGGCGCGCGGCAGGTCGAGCGCGGCGAGCATGTCCTCCGACCAGCGGCGGCGGCCGACGTCGAAGAGCGACGTGCCCGAGGCGTCGGAGACGTCGGCGGCGAGCTGCCCGGTCAGCCGGTAGCGCACGAAGTCCTTCGGCAGCAGGACGTGCGCGGCGCGCTGGTAGATCGCGGGCTCGTGCTGGCGGACCCAGGCGATCTTCGGCGCCGTGAAGCCGGTGAGGACCGGGTTGCCGGTGAGTTCGAGAACGCGCGCCTCGCCGACGCGGCGCGTGATCTCAGCGCACTGGGCGGCGGTGCGCTGGTCGTTCCAGAGTATCGCGGGCCGCAACGCGGCGCCGGCGCCGTCCAGCAGCACGAGTCCGTGCATCTGGCCGGTCAGGCCGACGGCGGCGACGCCACGCGGCTCGGCGCCGGCCCGCGCCAGCACTTCGCGGACGACCGCGCAGGCGCCGTCCCACCAGCGCTCGGGGTCCTGCTCGGCCCACATCGGCCGCGGCGTGTCGAGCGGGTGCTCGCGCGTCGCGTCGGCGACGGGGCCGCCGTCTTCGGCGTCGATCAGCAGCGCCTTGCAGCCCGTGGTGCCGACGTCGATCCCGAGCAGGAGGTCAGACCTGGCCACGGGCGCCTCAGCGATATGTGAAGCCGCGCGTCAGAATGGGTTTCTCGTCGCCGCGGCTGTAGAGCTTGGCGACGAACCGGTTGACGCCGGCGCGTTGCAGCACGGCGGCGGGCACTTCGATCTGCTCGCCGCGGGCCGAGGCGCCGTTGGCGGCGGACCAGACGAACTCCTGGGCGAACAGGTGCTCGCGCCCGCCCTCGGCGTCGATGGCCACGAGGAACGGGTTGCGATCACAGGCGTCGGGCAGCCGGCGCACGGCGACCAGGAAGCTGCCGTTGCCGGAAATGGCGTTGACGCCCTCGTACTCGCCGTCGTAGTAGCTGCGGGCCACGATCAGCATGTCGTCGTGGAGCCGCACGCGCACCGTCACCGGCGCCACGCTGGCGTAAAGATGCAGCGCCAGCTCCGCGGCCGCGTCGGACGCCAGTGCCAGCGGGGAACGCGGCGGCGGCGAGTTGTACTGCTCGGTCTGCACGACGACGGGCTGCGGCGTGGACCAGTCGAACACGACCGTACAGGTGGCGGTGTCGATGACCCGCACGCGGCCGCGCAGCGCCGCCCCGTGCCGGAAGATCCAGATCGTGTTGTATCCGGCCAGATACATCTGGCCCTGCTGATTGACGGCGTACTGCGGAATCTGGATGGGTACCTGCTCCTGCAACGGCTCGAATGTCGTGATCTTCGCCACGACGATCGCCTGCGCCGCCCTGATCCGTCCGGCGGGGATAATCGTGCTCGGGTCGGCCACGTCGGCCAGGCGCGAGAAGTCCTGTTCCTTGACGGCCAGGGCCCGCTGGTCGCCGCTGAGCACCGCGAACACGCCGCTGCGCGCCAGCCGGCTCTCGAAGTCGCTGGCCAGCACCTGCGCCGCCGGCTGGAGCGCCGGGTGGTCCGCCGCCCCGGCCACGACCAGCAGCCGCGGATAGCTTTCGTAGTTCCACCCCGGGTGGCGCGTGATCAGCGTCTCGCGGCCGCCGCAGCCAACCAGCGCGCCGGCGGCGCTCGCCAGGGCGAGCACGGCGCGCGTTCGCGCCCGGATGTGATCCAAGCGGTTGCCTCCTAGACCTGCGCCAGACGACCGCAGCCGCGGAGCGTCAGGCTCCACCGGCGGCGGAGACCAGGAACTGGTTGAGCAACGTGCTCAGGCCGGTCGTGACGACTGAGGTGATGATCGAGGTAATCTGCTGGTCGCTGAGGCATCCCGAGAGCTGCACGGCGACACCTCCAGGAACGAGCACGCGCACCAGCCGCCAACCGCTGCACCACTTGAACATCGGCGTCGCCCTTTCGTTTCGGTTCCCTCGGATAATGACAGCCCCTCGGTCCGAGTCGAAACTGTACCGGCTCGGCTCAGGCTCATCAACGGGCCGCGATGCCGCCGGTCAGGGCCGTGGCGCCGGCGCCGGCGGCGCGGGCCGGGCGTCCTGGCCCAGAACGGTGATGTCGCTCACGCGGATGATCTCGACGCCGGCGCGCTGATCGCGATAGCGCGTGCCCCACACGCCGACGTAGCGCCCGACGGCGGCGCTGACGTCGATCTCGGCCTCGGGCGGGAACTCGACGTAGGCGGCAACCTGTCCGTTGAGCGGGTTCTGAAGCTTGTAGCGCAGGCCGTACTTGCCCGTCTCGACGGCGAAACTCGGCACGAGCTGGCCGGCGGCGTCGAACGGACGCCCCTCCTCCGCGCGCTGCCGCCGCTGACGCTCGATCTCCTCCCGCATGCGCTGCCGCTCGTTGGCCCGGTCCGCCGCCATCTCTCTCGCGCGGCGTAGCGCCGCCTGCTGCTGGGCGCGCTGCTGAATCTGCGCCACCCAGCCGGCGGCGCGTTCGGCGACGCGCGGCTCACTGCGCTGCTCGGCCAGCGGGGTCAGCTCGCTCAGCAGCGCCGCCCAGTCGGCCTCGAGCACCGGCTTGGCGGCCTCGGCCCGGATGCGCGGCTCAAGCGCCGCGAGCTTCTGCCCATGCGGGCCGCTCATGTCGACGGCAGCGGCCGGCTGCGTGCTCGGCGCGTCGCCGCTTTCGGTGCGCACCGCCGGCTCCGCCGCGCCGCCCGACTCGCTGTAGCGCACGCGCGGCGCCGCGCCCTGGAGCATGCCGACGACGTCATCCGGCACGCGCTCGACGTAGTCGGAGGCGATGTACACGTAAACGCCGGGCGGCGGCGCGATTTTCAGCCAGCCGTCCTGCTCGCCGATGATCTCCACGACCGCGCCGCGCTCCAGCAGCGTCTGGACGTCGGCGGAGAGCGGATCTCGCGCCGACACGCGGCTGCCCACACGCACGCGCAGCGTGCCGCTGTCGAGCGACACCACGCCGCGCGTCGTCGTCTGCCTCTCGACGTATTCCGCCGAAACGAGCGAGAACACTCCGGCCGGCGGCTCCACGCGGTGCCAGGTTCCGTCGATTCCGACGCCGCGCAGGTACGAATCGCGATCGAGCCGCGCGACCGCGAGGCTGTTGACGTCGGGGCGCGAGCGCAGGTTGACGGCGTCACCCGTGACGCGCAGCCAATAGCCTTCGGACGCGGGCTGCGAGGCGGGCGGGACGCCCTCCGCGCGCGGGCGCTCCGGCGCCTGCACCTGCGCCGAGGCGCTGGCCTGCGCCACGGCCAGAGCGAGCGGAACAACGAACCACGAGGTTGACCTGTTTCGACTGGCCGGCGACATGACGTGATCCTCCGTGAACGGTCGAAACCGAGACTAAGGCGCGCGGCGGCCGCTGTCAAAGGGCGGTGCTATTCGTAGCGCTCGCCGAAGCGGTGAACGCACAGCCGCGCCAGCTCGCGCACCTGCTGTTCGTGCTCGCGGCTGCACACCAGCGTGACGTCCTCGCTGTGGACGACGACGACGTTACTGACGCCCAGGGCCACGATCAGGTGCTCGCGCTCGCTGATTACGATGTTCTCGCCGCCGGCCGCAACCAGCGCCAGGGGCGCCATCACGACGTTCCCGGCCTCGTCGGGCTTTCCGGCGGCGCCGATGGCGCTCCACGAGCCCAGGTCCTGCCAACTGCAATTCATCTCCACGACCAGCACCGAGCGAGCCTTCTCCATCACGCCGAAGTCGATGCTTGTCGCTTCCAGCTTCTCGAAGGCGCCGGCCGTCTCGGGCGCGGCGGCGCGCTGGCCCCAGTCGGCGGCCAGCGAGCGCAGGATCGCCGCGTTCTGCGGCAGGTTCCGCTCCAGCTCCGCCAGGATCGTGGCGAGCTTCCAGCAGAACATCCCGCTGTTCCAGAAGTACTCGCCCGAGGCCAGGTAGGTCTCCGCCAGTTGCTTCTGCGGCTTCTCCTTGAACGCGCGCACCGCGTACACCTTCGGCCGCAGCGCCTCGCCGCGATGAATGTAGCCGTAGCCCGTGTGCGGACCCGCCGGCGTGATGCCGAACGTCACCAGGCTTTCCGGGTAGGCTTCGGCGGCGTCGAGCCCGGTGCGGATGGCGTCGGCGAAAGCGTGATGCGGGCTGATGAGGTGGTCGGCGGTGAAGACCGCCATCGTGCCTTCCGGGTCGCGCGCCGCCAGCACGTGCGCCGCCAGCCCGATGGCGTTGGCGGTGTTGCGGCCCATCGGCTCGCCGATCAGGTTCCGCCGCGGCACGTCGGGCAGCTCGGCCGCGACCAGGTCCAGGTACTGCGCGGCCGTCACGACCCAGATCTGATCCGGCGCGAACACGCCGTCGAGCCGCCGCCGCGCCGCCTGCAACAGCGAGCCGGCGTCGAAGAGCCGCAGGAGCTGCTTGGGCCGCGCCTTGCGGCTGAGCGGCCAGAGTCGCGTGCCCGAGCCGCCCGCCATGATCACCGCGTGTCGCATATCGTCGCTCCGGCCCCTGGGCCGCCCCCGCGCGTCAATCCGCCGTGCACACCAGCCCATCGTACGCGAGGAACATGCGTTCGGGCAGTTCCGCCTCGGTCTCGGCGTGCTTGAGCTCGTGGGCGATGTGCGTGAAATACGTCCGGCGGGCGTTGATGCGCCGCGCCTCCTCGACGGCCTGCTCGAGGTTGAAGTGCGTCGGATGCGGGCGGCGGCGCAGGGCATCGAGCACGAGCACTTCCAGGTCGCGCAGCAAGGCCCGCGAGTCGGCCGGCATCAGATTGCAGTCCGGACAGTAGGCGGCGCGCCCGATGCGATAGCCCAGAACCGGCAGGTTGCCGTGCATGTATGGAACCGGGATCACCTCGCGCCCGAACAGCTCGAACGGCCCGTCGATCACGTGGCATTCGAGCTGCGGCTTGGCGCTCGGATAGTCCGGATCGTCGATGAACGCATAGGCGAACGCCTGGCGGATGTGCCGGAGCGTCTTCTCGTTCGCGTACACCGGGATCGCGCCCCGCTGCAACCAGTTGAACCGCCGGATGTCATCCAGCCCCACCACGTGATCCGCGTGATGATGCGTGTAGAGCACCGCGTCCACCCGCGCCACGCCGCACGCCAGGCACTGCACACGCAGCTCCGGCCCCGTGTCCACCAGCACCGACCGCCCGTCGAAGCTGAACACGGCGCTCGTCCGCGTCCGCCGGTCGCGCGGATCGTCCGACCGGCAAACCCCGCAGTCGCACCCGATCATCGGCACGCCGTGCGACGTCCCCGAGCCCAGGATCGTCAGCGTCACCGACATCGCCGCCCGCCCCCCGCGCTCATGACAGCACGTCCTGCATCGTGTAGCGGCCCGGCGGACGGCCGGCGATCCAGCGGGCGGCGCGCAGCGCGCCGGCGGCGAAGATGTCGCGCGAAGCCGCGTGGTGGGCGATCGTCAGCGTTTCGTCGGCGCCGCCGAAGTGCACCTCGTGATCGCCGACGACGCTTCCAAGCCGCAGCGCGTGCACGCCGATCTCGCCCGGGCCGCGCGTGGCCCGCTCGCCATGCCGCCCGTGCGTCGCCGCGGCCGCCGGGTCCGATCCGCGCGCGGAGCAGATGCGCTCCAGCAGCATCCGCGCCGTCCCGCTCGGGGCGTCGGCCTTGTGACGGTGATGAATCTCCACCACCTCGATGTCCCACGACGAATCGAGCCGACGGGTCGCCTCCTCGACCAGCCGTGCCAGCAGGTGCACGCCGATGCTCATGTTCGGTGACCACAACACCGGGCTGCGCTCCGCGGCGCGATCGAGCGCAGCCTGGTGCTCCGGCGACAGGCCCGTCGTGCCGCTAACCAGGGCCACACCGCTGGCCGCGCACCAATCGGCCCAGGCGGCGCACCCGGCAGGCGACGTGAAATCGACCAGCACGTCTCCGGCGGCCGGCGTCGATGCGACCGCGACGCCGATGACCCGCGTCCCGGCCGCCGCGCCCGCGTCCTGGCCGATGGCCGGATCGCCCTCTTCCGTGAGGGCGGAGACGATGCGCACGTGGCTCAGGCCGGCGGCGAGACGAACGACGGCGCGGCCCATGCGTCCGCAGCATCCGGCGACGATGAGGCGCACGGGGTTCATGCGATGCTTTCCGCAAGGCTCTGCATCTCGCCGGCCGCGTGCCAATCCCCTGCGGCCCGGGCGACGGCCTGCCCGCTCTTGAGCGTTTCAAGCGCATCGGCGGCGCGGCCGGCCATGAGCAGGGCGCGGGCCTTGTGATAGAACGCGGCGGAGTAATTCGCGTCGGCGGCCACGGCGGCGTCAAAGGCGGCGATGGCGTCGGCGGGGCGCTGCTGATTGAGGTATTCGAGGCCGAGGCTGTAGTGCGCCAGCGGATCGGAAGGGTCGAGCGCGATCAGGCGCTGGAGCTGGTCAATCCGGGTCATCCGTTCTCGCGATCCGTGACCGGGCGCGGCCTAGCGCGCCAACTCGAGGTAGCACTGGTCGAAACTGTAGCCGTGCGACGCGTACGCCTTGCCGAAGTCCTTCACGCGCTGAATCAGCGCATCGGCCCGCGCTCTCTCGGCGGCGTTGGCGTTGCGCCCGCTCCGCAGCTCGAATCCCTCCGTCGCGACCAGGACCAGGTCGCGGCCGCGCTGAACCAGCACGCACGGCACGCCGTTCGAGCGCAGGTAGTCGCGCGCCGCGCCGGCGGCTTTCGCCGCCCGCGATGGAAAGTGCTGAATGACCAGGTAACTGTAACCCGGCTTGGGACGCAGCGTCTCCGCCGCCTGGCCGCCCGGCGTCGGTTCGCCGCTCTCCTGTTGCCGTTCGGGCGACTGCGGCTCCACCGGGGGACGCGCCCGCAGCGGCGTGGCGACGCGGCTGCCGCCGTCTGAACAGGGGTCGCGCTCCGGCTCTCCCTGCGGCAGCGCCAGCGAAAGGAACCCCAGGTCGTCGTTGCGCGCCGGCGCTGGGCCCGTGCGGCGTCCGACGTCGAACGCCAGCGCCAGCAGCACGAGCAGCACCGCGCCGCAGGTGACAGCGGCCGGCCATGCCAGACCGACCACGACTCCGCCTTCGCGCACCGCGAACTGCGGCAGCAGACTCGCCGCGCGGGCGCGCCAAGCGCCGCCCTCGACCTCGCCCTCGGTCAACAGGCCTGGCTCGACGGGCGCGCTAGACTCCGGCGGATGCTGGTCAAGAAGTGTAGGCGCCTTGTGCACCGGCTCGCCCGGACGACGCGCCCGGCGAGCCACCTCGTAGAGGACCGGTCGTACTCTGCGTGCGGACACTGTGCCCTCCTGGCATCCCGCCTTTGCACGGTGGGCTGATTCTACGTCGCGAACTCGGGGACACAACGCCGGCGGTCACCTCGTTTTTTTCGGCGAGGTGCGTATTGGCTGGCCTTCCGGGGGCGGAGGGCGCGGCGGCTCGCAGCCTGAGAACGGATGGGTCCCATAAAGCAACCGGCAGGGTGGCACAGATACACAATATCATTAAAATCATGTGGTTATGGCTGTTTTTCTTGGTTGACGTCCGTTCCGGGAGCGATTACGATCGGCCGTAGCCAAGCCCGGAGTCCCGCCATGTTCGCGAAGCGATTCTGGCATATCCTCGCCAGCAACGCGGCCTTCGCCGCCTCGCTTCAGGCTGCGCCCATTGCCCTCTCCCAGGAGCAGGCCACGCCCCCAGCCTCCCCCACGACCGGGGGCACAAACCCCGGCGGCGCCGCCCCTCCGCCGCGTTTTTCGCCCAGTCCTACGGCGGCTCCTCTCGATCGCGTGAGCATCGGAGAGAAGGGGACGCTGCTCATCTATCCGCTGATCGAAATCCGCTACGACGGCGCCGTGAACGTCAAGCAGGACACGTTCATCCAACTCAGCAACGACTTCGGAAGCGACGTGCACATCGTCGCCTACTTCGTCGCGGATGACTGCTCTCGGCATCACTTCGATTTCGACCTGACGCACTCGCAGCCCGTCTTCTGGTCGGCCGAGAACGGCCTGCCCGTCGGACTCGCCCCGCTGGCTTCCTTCAGCCCGCCGCACCCGGACCCGCTCGACGACGACCTGGTGGTGCGCGGGGCGCTGGTGCTGTTCGCGGCGAACGACCAGGGCCAGGCGATCCGCTGGAACCACCTGACCGGCACGGCCACGATCATCAGCTATGCGCTCGGAACGGCCTGGGAGTATCCGCCCTACGCCTTCCAGGCCCTGACGGCCCCGCACGGACAGCCGATCAACCCGCCCGGTGAACTGCGTCTCGACGGCGTTCAGCTCCAGCGGCCCTACAACCGCCTGCTCTACACCTTCACCGCGTACAAGTCGACCGCGTTTTCCGGCGGCAGCCGCATGCTGCGGCATGACGGCCTGCTGGCGCTGATGATCGCCGACCTGGACCTGCGACAGGACTGGGCAGGGCCGGAGCGCACCAAGGTCGTCTACGAAGTGCACAACGGCGAGGAGATCAGCTTCCAGGCCGAGCACTGCCTGACCTGCTGGCAGAGCCTGCGACTCAGCCAGCTCGGCGGCATATTCGAAATCGAGAACCTGGTCACGAATCACGGCAAGGCGCGCATCGACGGCGTGGGCAGCGCGGTCTGCCCCGAGTCTGGCGACCACGCCCTGCTCGGCGTTTCCGCCAAGCTGATCGAGTTCGACAACGGCCAGGTGCTCATGACCGGCTCGGCGCTCGCCGGGATGGGCGTGCAGTCGGCGGTCATTCGCTACGACATCCCGCCGCCGCCCGAGGAATCGGCCAAGCCATAGGGCCGCGGGGCGTCGCCCCGGACACGCGCCCGCGCGAATTCGGCGATCGTTCTAGAATGTAATGGTGGCGCCGCAGCCCGCGCGCGACGCGCGAGCATGGCGCCGCGCGGCGGACGCGCCGCGGCCCGCATGGCCGCCCGTCGGACTGGAGGTGTCCCGTGCCGGTGACCCGAGATATCGCAGGGTTGGTTGAGCGGCAGTTGCGGAACTGGGAGCTGGGGCGCGACCAGGCGCTGAAGCAGGCGCGCTCGCGCGACCGCACGGTTGAGCACTTTGTGGCCATCTCGCGCGCCGTCGGCGCCGGGGGCAACACGGTCGGCGCCCGGCTGGGGGAGCGGCTCGGCTGGCCGGTCTTCAACGGCGAGATTCTGCGGATTATGGCGGGCGACGACTCCGTGCGCAGGCGGTTGTACGAGCGGCTCGACGAGCACGACACGACCTGGCTGGAGAGCGTTCTGCGCTGGGCGCTGGGAGAGGAAATCCGCCGCGACGACTACTTCCACAAGCTGACGCGCACGGTGCTGGCGCTGGCGCGCCAGGGGCACGCGATCTTCGTCGGGCGCGCGGCGGACCTGATCCTGCCGCAGGATCGCGGGCTGCGCGTGCGGCTCTGCGCGCCGCTGGACGTCCGCGTGCGGGCCTACGCCGAGCTGCACAAGCTCGACCCGCGCATCGCCCGGGCGCGCGTGCAGCAGATCGACCGCGAGCGCGAGCAGTTCGTGCGACGTCACTTCGGGGTGCACGCCGATGACGTGCTGCGCTTCGACATGACGCTCAACACCGGCCTCCTGTCGCACGGCGAGGCGGTCGAGATCATCCAGGCCACCCTGCGCGTCAAGAAGATCGTCGACTAGCGCCGGCGGCCGCGGCGCGCTTCCGCCGGACGAAATCCGCCACTTCCTCGGCGCTGCGCGTGTTCAGCACGTCGGAGCTTCGCAGGCCGGCGCGGCGCGCGGTCATGACGCCGAAACGCATCTGGTCGAAGCTCGCGCCGTCGTGCGCGTCGCAGTTGATGCACAGCAGCGCGCCGCAGGCCCGGGCCTCGCGCGCGTGCATGTCCTTCAGGTCGAGCCGCAGGTAGTTGGCGTTGATCTCAAGCGCCGTGCCCGTACGGGCCGCCTCGCGGGCCACCGCCGCCACGTCCAGCGGCGCCGCGTCGCGCCGATTGATGAGCCGCCCGGTCGGATGCGCGATGAGATTCACATACGGATTGCGGATCGCCGCCAGGGTGCGGCGCGTATTGGCCTCGGCGTCCTGACTCAGGCCGACATGCAGCGACGCAACGACGAAATCGAGCTGCGCCAGCACATCATCGGGGTAATCGAGCGATCCGTCGGCGCGCACGTCAACTTCCGCGCCCACCCACAGCGCCAGGCCCTTCACCTTCTTCGCCGCGCGGCGCACCGCCTCCACGTGCTGGACGAGCCGCTCGACGCTCAGCCCGTTGGCAATGACGCTGCTGACCGAGTGATCGGTAATGCAAAGGTAGGCGTAGCCGCGCGCCTTGGCGGCCGCCGCCATCTGCTCGATTGACTCGCGGCCGTCGCTGGCAGTCGTGTGACAGTGGAGCTCGCCGCGGATGTGCTCCGGCGCCAGCAGGTCCTCCGGCACGCGGCCCAGCTCGAACTCGAAGCGGTCTTCCCGCAGCTCGGGCGGAAAGCAGGGCAGCTCCAGCGCGCGGTATATCTCTTCCTCGTCGCGGGCTGCGATGACCTTGTTCGTCTTGGCGTCGGCCAGCGCATACTCGTTCAGAGTCCACCCGCGCCGCACGGCCAGCTCGCGCAGCCGGACGTTGTGCGCCTTGCTGCCAGTGAAGTACTGCCAGGCGGCGCCGAACGAGTCCGCAGGCACGACGCGCAGATCGATCTGAATGTCGCGGTCGTTGTCCACGCGCATCAGGACCGAGCCCTTGGTGTCGCCCGCGGCCAGCACGCGCGTGACCCCCTTCATCTGCGTGAACCGCTGCACGACCTCCGGCCCGTCCTCCGCCGCGCACAGCAAATCCAGGTCGCCGATCGTCTCGCAGCCGCGCCGCAGCGAGCCCGCGTGCTCGGCGCGGCTCACGCCGGGCATCGCCAAGACCGCCTCACGGACGGCGTGTGCGATTGGCCAGGCGTCGCCGAGGCGCGTGCGTCCGGCCGTGCGTTCGAGAAACTCAAGGCCCTCGCGCATGTGGTCGATCGTCTTCTGCGCGAAGCCTTTCAGGTTCGCCAGTGCGCCGGTCCGAATCGCCTGCTTCAGGTCTGCGAGCGAGGTGATCCCGCGCTCTTTCCACAACACGGCCGCCTTCTTCGGTCCGAGCCCCGGAATGCGCAGCAGCTCCAGCAGCGATATGGGCACCTCGCGCGCCAGCTGTTCGCGTATCGCGACGTGCCCAGTCGTCAGCAGCTCGCGAATCTTCTCTGCCGACGAGTGCCCAACCCCCGGTATCTGCTCCAGCTCGCCCGCCGCTTCGACCGCGCTGATATCGCGTACGAGGTCGTCGATGGCGCGCGAAACGCGCCGGTAGGAGCTGACGCGGAAGGAGTCGCCACCCTGGATCTCCAGCAGGTCGGCGATCTCGGCAAAGACCCGCGCCACGTCGGCATTGGTCATCGAAGAGCGGGCTCCATGAGAGCACTCGGGCGCTGCGTCGGTTATATTCCTGCGGGGTGGACATGACAAGCAGGTCCACATCAGGGGGAGCCCCGGCGCACACGGGCGCTCGCTCGCGGCCGCGCAGCGTGCGCGCTCTTCGTTATTCTGTGCCGACTGCCGAGGGTTACATGAAAACCGCCGAGAAGCCGATGTCGACGTACAACTGTCCTCTGCGCTACGACGCCTCGCGCATGCACGCCGCGGCCATCTATTGCTCCGACGGCCGCGTCGGCGAGCACTTCGACGACTTCCTGCACAATGGGCTTTCCTTGCCGCGCTACGACCGCGTGTGCCTCCCGGGCGGGCCGGCCTGCCTGGCTGGCCATCCGCAAGCGCATCTTGAAGAGAAAGGTGTGCTGGACGAGCTGAAGTTCCTGGTCGAGGTGCATCGCCTGAAGCGCATCGTGCTGATCGCGCACCAGGGCTGCGCATTTTATGCCGCACGGCTCGAACTCAAGGAGCCGCGCCTCGAGCTTGTGCAGCGCGCCGACCTTGTGCGCGCCGCCGCCTTCGTGCATCGCGTCACCGGGCTCGACGCGATCGACGCCTACTTCGCCCGCCTCGCCGACGGGCGCATGACCTTCGAGTCCGTGCCGGTGTAATCCGAGTCAGCGGCCAGGAGGCGGCGCCGGCTCCGCCGCGCGGCGCTGCTCGCGCGTCGGCAGCTTCTCGAGCGCGGGCCTGAGCCGCTCATCGAAGATTTCCTGCAAAGGCAACAGCAGCCGCAGCCGCTGCTGTTCGAGCGGCGCCCGCCGGGCCGCCTGCTCCGACTCGCTGAGCGTGCTGAAACGCGCGGCGGCGCGCTCGAACGCCTCCAGCGCGGTGCGCTGCCGGGCCATGTACTGCCGGCCGATGCCCCTGCAAGACTCGAGCAGTCGGTCGGCGTGGGCGCGCTGCTCCTGACTGAGCTTGTAGCGGTCGCAGAACTCACGGACGTATCGCTCCCACTCCGCCTCCCAGCCATCGAGCGCGACGGCGACGCCGGTTTGCGCGCGCGCCGCCTGGGCACGAGCGGCCTCGGCGCGGGCCTGCTCCAGGCGCCTGAGACGCGCCGCGTTGCGCTGGAAGATCGGACCGGGTTCGATCTCTCCCGCCTGCACGCGGCGGGCGAACTCGTCCGGCGACGCGAACGCCTGCCCGTCCCAGATCGCCCCGCCGGCGTGGCGCATGGCGACGTCGTAGCGTTCCACGTTGAATCCGGCGTCGACGCCGATGTCCTGGGGCGTGATGCGGTCGGGCAGATCGTCGGAATCGAAGCGAGCTGACTTTACACGGATGATCTCGGCCGGCTCCTTGCCGCTCTTGTGCTCGGCATTGAAGTACTCGATGTGCTCGGGGAACCAGCGGCCGTCGAACTGGCGCAGGCGCGAGCGGGCTTCGCGCAGTATCCGGCCATCGCGCTCCAGGACAACCCGGACCGGCGCCCCGCCTTTCCGCGGGTCGCACCACCACTTCAGCGTTCCGCCTGACGATTCTGCGACGACCAGCTCCATCTCATCGTCGACGCGCCGGCTGAAACGGGCTCCGGCGAGATGATCCGCCCCGCGGCCGATCGTGCCCTCCGGGTCGAAGAACGACGGCCGCTCGCTCAATCCGAACGAGCGCGGGTCGAGAACGAAGCCGCCGCGCTGTGCCTGGTCGCGCGCTTCGCCGCCCAAGGCGCCATCCTTCACGACCCAGCCGACGCCGTCGTGGGCAAGCGAGTACAGCGGCCCGAAGCCGTCCTTCAGCGGGCGGCCCTCCGCGTCGCGGTGCAGCACTCCCTCGGCATCGCCGTGCCAGATCAGCAACTGGTCGTCATCGGCGAAGCGGGCGGTGTAGAGGCGCGGCTCACCCTTCCAGAGGTGGCTGAGCCACTCGAACTCGACTTCGCCCTTGAACACGCTCGCGCGCTCGGCGCAGACCGCGGACAACAACTCGCGTGCATCGCCCGCTTGCGGCGCCTGGGCTGGAAAGACAAGAAGACAAAGGACAGGAACCGCGCACATTGCTCCGCCACCCTACTATCGCAGACCATGGGAAAACAGCTACGGACACTGAAACCCTGTCTTGGTGATCTGCGTTCTCTCCTCGCTCTCCGCAAACTGCACCCCGCTTGCAGTGCACGGGTTGTTCGAGCACCCCGGAGGGATGCCGCATAGATACTGCGTGTAGCAGGCCACCTCTTCCTGGTAGACAGTCACCCCATTGGAGTCCGGAACAATGGGCCGTACTCGCGCGCACGTCTGGTAGATCAGCGCGTTGCAGCCGGTGCCCGCCTGATTGCAGTTTCCGCAGTTGAACGCATCTCCACAGCCGCTGCACGCAATCTGCGGCGCCTGAAAACGCCAACATTGGTAACCAGGGTCTTGCTGGACTGCGGACCCACACCAGGATAGCCCGAATGACACGGCTGCCATAATAAAGGATAGCGTCATGGAAAAATGCTCCTTGATGAGTCTGTGTCTCGCGGCACACCAGAAGGCTTGCCCGCTCGGGCGGGCTGGAAGCCCGCCCCACCCTGCATAGGGACAGGCAGTTATTTGCGAGGCACTATACTAGCACCGGGGGGGGCGTCAAGGGGAGCCGATTGGAATCTCGCTGCCAGGCGCGCCGGGCGGCTCGCCCGCCGCGTCAGCGAACGAGCAGGGCCGTCGTGGTGCCGGCGCTTTGCCGCACGGCGTCGAGCAGGGCGCGCTGCGCGATGCGGTCGTTGTCGTCGTCCGCCAGGATGCGCGCCCGGCGGTCGGCCATCGGGTCATACACCGCCGTCACGCCGAAGGGGCCGACCAGAACGTTCTCGAGCAGCCACTGGCGGAAGCGCGTGTGCGGCGTGTGCGGCACGTCGAGGATATCGCCGGGCAGCAGCGCGAGGTCCTCGCTCTTGCCGGCCATGATACTGGCCAGGTCGAGCTTGACGCGCACCTGCTCGCCGGAGGGCAGCACGCGCCAGAGCGTCGCCTCGCGCGGTTCGAGGAAGTCCTTCAGACCGCCCGCGGCGGAGACGGCCCGCGCCAGCGAGAGCGTCGAATCCGGGCGGATTTCGAGCGGACCGGGGCGGTTGAGCAGCCCGGTCAGGTAGATCACCGACGGCTCGGACGGCTCGATGAAGATGAAGTCGCCGGTCTCGAGCGGCGGGGCGCCGACGGCCCGGCGGAGGTCGTTCATGTCGGCGAGGTTGTAGGACTGCTCGGCGCGGTCGTGGCGCGCCGGCTTGTGGATGATGCGGCGCGAGGCGTTCTTGGAGAATCCTTCGGCGCTGGCGACGGCGTAGAGGATGTTGCGCTTGTTGGGGGGAAGCGTGACGAGCCCGGCGCGGCCCGCGGCGCCCTGCACGAGCACGGTCGTCTCGCGGCCGGCCTCGACGCTGGCGAAGACGGTCAGGTCGCGCACGAGGCCCGGCACGTACGCCTCGCGGATGACGCGCTCCACGCCGGCGAGCGTCAGGGACTCGACGCCGAGCTCGCCGACCATCGGCAGCGTGATGCGCCCGTCGTCCTGCACGCGCACGCGCAGGTGGCTCTCTTCGAGCGGCCCCGTCAGCCCGACGATCCGCAGCGACAGCACGTCGCCCGACGCCACCCGCTGCTCCGCCACGTCCGCCAGCGTGACCTGCGGGCGTTCGAGGTCCTGTGGCGGCGGGGCCGGGCGCTGGGCTTCGACCTGCCGCAACGTGGCCAGGCTGATGCGATTGTCCGGGCAGCCGGCGGGCAGCAGGAGCAGTGCGCACAGCGAGGCGGCGAGCGTGAGCGGCAACCCAGTGTTGGCGGCACGAGACTTCACATCGGCTTATCGACCAGCCGCCGGGGGCGCTGCGGTTAGTTGATGCGAGCGGTCGTGGCTGCCACGGCGGTTCCCATAAGAAGGGCTGCTGTGGCGCGTGGTCTTCTGGCGCAACCGCTTCCTCAAGGGCGCGGCTCGGATCAGGCGCGGCTCGGATCGGGCGCGGCTCGGATCGGCGCGGCTCGGTTCAGGCGCGGTCGTCGCGCGCCAGGACGAACGCGGTGAGCGCCATCAGTTGCAGCGTGATGGCGAAGGCCAGCTTGGTGAGCAGCGGGGCGGCGCCGGTCTGGAAAAGCCAGTCGAGCGCCGCGAGCACGACCAGCCCGACGACCAGCACCTGGAGCAGCCCGCCGAGCAGCCACGCGAGCGAGAAGGGCTTGTGCGCGCGGTCGCGGGCGTCGGCGTCGAGGCGACCGCGGATTTCCTCCAGCAGCTCGACCACGCGATCACCCGGCGGCGTTTTGCCCTCGCTCGACCGGGGATCGGCCGGCGCCGGCGAAGCCGGGCGGATGCGGACCTCGGGCGGTGCGGGTCGCACTGGCGCGTCGTCGTGTGGCTGATGGCTCATCTCAGTCCGCAAGTCTGCGCGATCCGCAGGTTCTCGACCATGTGACCCATGTCCCGTCCGCCGACGACCAGGCTGTCCACGCCGGCGTTGCCCAGCACAAACCGGATCGCGGCCTCCGCCGGCAGCCGCCCCGACGCGAGCCCCTTCTTGATGACGACGCCGACGCCCGCGTCGGCCGCCGCCGAGATCACCGGTTCCTGGGCGCGATCCTCGGCATGATACTCCAGCATGAGCACGTCAGCCCACGCCAGGGCGGCCTGGGCGGCGGCGCGTGTCCTGGCGGAGAGGCCGATGCTGGCGACCACGCCGGACTGCTTCAGGTCGCGCAGGGTCGAGACGATCTCGGCGTCGGTCGCCAGGCCCAGGTCGTCTCCGGTGGCGTGCAGGTAGAGGACGTCGATGATCCGGGTGCACAGCCGGTCGCGGCTGCGCGCCACGCTCTCGCGGATCGCGCGCGGCGAGAAGTCGTAGATCGAGCGGCCGTCCTCGAAGTGCTCGCCCGCCTTGGTTGACAAGACGAACTCGCCGCGGCGATGCGCAATCGCGCGCCCGATGCGCTCCTCGCTCAGGCCGTACGCCGGCGCCGTGTCGATATAGCAGATGCCCAGGTCAAGCAGGCCGTTCAGCAGGCGTGTGACTTCGGCCTCGCCGGGCAGCTCGTAGCTGCTCGGATACTTGATGCCCTGGTTGCGGCCGATCTTGAACGCGCCGAAGCCGAGGCGGCTGACGCGCAGGCCCGTGCGGCCCAGCTCGCGCAGCTCGACGCTCGGCTTGCCAATCGTCACGGTCACCTCTGCCACCGTCGCTCGGCCTCCCACGGCGGCCGGGCCACCCGCGGCCGCGGCCAGTCGCGCAGCGCCGCCTCGACCTGCGATCGGCCCGCGGCGTGCACGGCCGGCGGCAGCTCGCGCAGGACGCGCTCGGCGAGGCGCGGGGCCAGCGCCAGCTTCGTCGGCCAGACGGTCAGGACGTCGCCTTCGCGCCGGATCTGAACGTCGCTCGGCCGCCGGCCACCCGCCGCGGCCTCGGCTCGATCGGCGCGATAGGTGCTCCACTCGGCGTGGGTGAGCGGGACGCCCGGGAGCACCGCGGCCAGCTCGCGCCGGGCATGCGCGACGAGCTCGTCGGGGCTCATGTTCACGCCGTCCTCGGCGACCTGTCCGCCCACCTGCCAGACCGTGCGATCCGCGCCGTCCTGCGCGGTCGTAATCGTCACGCGCGTCCGGGCGCCGTCGGTGCAGTGGCCGTTCAGCTCCGGCAGCGCCCCGCGCACCATCACCATGTGCAGCGGGCGGACCTGTTGGGCGGCGGCGTCCAGACCCGCCGCGCGGCGCAGCTCGGCGTTTCCCGCGCCCGCGGCGAGGATGATAACGCCGGCTTGCAGTCGCGCGGTGCGACCGCCGGCCGAAAGCCGCACACCGCCGGCGCGTCCGGCCGCTTCGGGCTGGAACAGGAGGCCGCCGTCGGCGTCGCATTTCAGAATGCGCGGCGCATGGCGGCCGGCCAGCTCGGCGATCATCGCGGCGCAGTCGATGACCTGCTCGTCGAGGCGGTAGACCTCGCCCGGGCAGTGGCGCAGCGCCGCCGGCCACTCGGCTCGCGGCAGTCTCTGCGGCCGGACGCGCAGCCCGAAGCGCGCCCCGAGCATGCCGACCTGCGAGGCCCAGTCGCGCGTCCGCCACAGGTGGCAGTATTCGGCCCGCACGCGCGTCTGCGTCAGCCGCGGGGTCCGGGCGCCGGCCAGGCAATCCCTCCAGGCCCGCGGCATCTCGCGGATCGCGTTCGCCGATGGGCTCAGCAGCCCGTCGAGGGTGTATTTCAACCCGCCGTGGATGATCCCCTGCGAAGCGATGGTCTGGCCGCCGCCCAGTTCGCCCTTTTCCAGCAGCAACACGTGCCGGCCGGCCTCGTGCAGCGTGTCGAGCAGCCACAGTCCGGCGACGCCGCCGCCGACGATCACGACATCCAGCATGTGGCTCGAATCAGGCACGGCGGCTCTCGCGTGGGGTGTCTGCCGGGGCCGCGGTCGCGGGCGAGCGGAGCGCGGCCCGCAGGGCGGCATCGACCCGGCGCTCAGCGTCATCGAGGCGCGCGGCGATGCGCAGGCAGCACAGGCGCGGCCCGTGATCTGCTCTGCCGGCGGCGCGCCAGAGCGGCGCGAGCTTCACCCAGTCCTTGCCGGTCGTGAGCACGGTCTCGGCCCGGCCGTTGCTCGCGTGGCGCGCGATTCTGGCCACGTCGGCGCGATGGTAGCGATGATGGTCCGGAAACTCGCACGCGCCGGTCAATTCCGCACCCAGCGACTCGACCAGCCGCATGAACGACGCCGGGTTCCCCAGGCCGCAAACCGCGAGCACGCGCCGGCCGCGCAGGAAGTCGGGCGGGTCGCAGGCGCCGCCGGCGTGCTCGATGGCGACGGCCTCGACGCGGGCTGTGACGACCGGCGCCGCCACGCCGATGTCGCGCAGGCGCGCGTGGATGCCCGCAGTGGCGGACGCCGGCGCAAGATTGCTGCGCGAGATCACGATCAGCCCGGCGCGGCGCAGCCCTTCCACGGGCTCGCGCAGGCGCCCCGCCGGCAGCAGCCGCCCTCCGCCCCAGGGATCGAGCGGGTCGATCACCACGATGTCGAGGTCGCGCGCCAGCCGGCGGTGCTGAAAGCCGTCGTCGAGCACCAGCACGTCGGCGCGGTGCCGGTCGGCCGCGATTCTGGCCCCCCGCACGCGATCCGGATCCGCCACGACCACGCCACGGCCTGTTTCCTCGATCTCGCGCACCTCGTCGGCGTCCTGCGGCCGCCGGCTCCCGTAGCCGCGCGTCAGCACCGCCGGTGAGCGGCCCAGTTCGCGCAGTTGGCGGAGCAAGTCGATGACGAGCGGCGTCTTGCCGGCGCCGCCGACGGTGATGTTGCCCACGCTGATAACGGGGGCATCGGCGCGGACGACCCGGGCAAGACCGCTGTCGTAACGCCGGTTGCGCCGCCGGACGGCCCATTCATAGAGCGTGGCGGCGGGCGCCAGCAGCGGCATCAGCCAGCTCGGCGGTGCGTACATGTGAGCGGGCCTGGACGGGAAGGGCGCATGGTTTCCACCGCGCTCAGAGTTTGATGACGCCGATGCTGGCCTGCCACTCGATGGCCAGGGGCACGCCGGCGGTGAGGGGCGTGGTGGGCTCGTAGCCGAGGAGCTGGCGGGCCTTGGTGATGTCGGCGACGTAGCGCGTGACTTCGCCGGGGCGCGCGGGCTCATAGGTGACCCTGGCCTTCTTGCGCAGCGCGAGCGAGATGAGGTTCACCAGGTCGACGAGCGTGGCGCCCTGGCCCTCGGCAAGATTGATCGTCTCGTGGTTGACGCGCCGCTGTGCCAGGGCGTCGATCCCGCGCAGCACGCCCGCGACGCAGTCGTCGACATAGGTGAAGTCCAGCACCTTCTCGCGGCCGTAGACGGTGATCGGCCGCTCGTCGGCGATGCGCTTGATGAAGAGCGGAATCACGCGCTCCATGCGCTGCTCGTCGCAGTCGTAGCGGCCGTAGACGTTGCTGAACCGGAACACCAGGTATGGCAGCTCGTAGCACTCGGCGTAGGAGTAGATGAACGCTTCGCCGGCGATCTTCGAGGCGCTGTAAGGACTCTCGGCGACGACGAAGTCGGCCTGCGACTCGTCGGTGATGTGCCGCGTGATGTCGCCGTAGACCTCGCGCGAGCTGCCGAAGATGATCGGCGTGCCGTGCCGCCGGCAGTATTCGAGCACGTTGAAGGTCATGATGGCGTTCTGAAGCGCCCGCTCCGGCTGCTCGACCAGTTCGAAGACCTTCGCGTGCGCCGCCAGGTGCAGCACGACGTCGAAGGCGCCGTCGACCGGCAGCGCCCCGGGGGTCACCTGGCAAAGGTCGGCGATGACCGTCGGAATGTCCCGTGTCCAGGTGTTGGCGCGGTTGTCGATGCCCTGGACGGCATCTCCCCGCTTCTGAAGCGCCAGGCCGACGTTGGTGCCGATCTGTCCGCTCGATCCGGTGATGAGTACTCGCATGCGCGCAGTCTATTGGCGCATCCCGCGCCCAACAAGCCGCAGCCGCCTCTCAAAAAAAACGGACTGCGGCCGCCCCCGCCTCACCCGCCCGCCGCGTGCTCGACGCGATCAAGCTTGGAGCGGGCCGCATCGAGCAGTTGCAGGGCGAAGAACCGGTTGTGGATGCCGCCCCCGATGCGCACCAGGCGGATGTTCTCCCGCGCCTCGGCCAGCAGCACGGCCATCTCGGCCGGCAGCGGCCGCCCCTGGGTCGCGCGGCGCTCGACGATCTGCTCGACCTGGAGCAGCCGCGACTCGGCCTCCTGGAGGTACGTGGCGATCTCGCTCCGCCATTGCTCGAACAGCACGCCGTAGTCCTCGCTGTGGCAGCCGATGCAGGCCCGCGACGTCGCGGCCAGCAGCGCGTCGCCCTTGATGTCCTGGGCGGCGTGGGTGTGGCAGGCGCGGCAGTTGAGCCGCGAGCCGAGCATGGCGCTGGGCGTGGTCTGCGCCAGCCCCGCGCCGCCGGTGCCCGTCAGCAGGTGCACCTGCTCCGAATGGTGGTTGGGGTGGCAGTGCTTGCAGTCGCCGAGAACGGGCTCGAGAAAGCCCGCCTCCACCGCCGGCTGTTTCGCCGCGAGCAGCCCGTGCTCGATGACGTGGTGGCAGTCTTCGCAGTGGGCCCGTTGGCCGGCGACGTGGACGGCGTGGTATTCGGCGACGGTCTCGGTGGTGCGGGTGGCGAAGTCCTTCAGGTAGCGGTCCTGGTCGTGGCAGCGGATGCAGTCGCGCTCGGTGACGACCGCTTCGCCGCGGAGCACGTCGGCGTGACAGCTCGCGCAATCGACGCCGCGGCGGACGATCTCCTGGTGATCCATCAGGACCGAGCCGTGGGCGGCGGGCTGGTCGTGCACCCAGACGGCGCGGGTCGGGGCCTCGTGGCAGCGCAGGCACTCGCCCGTGTTGCGGTTGAAGTCCTCGTTGATGAAGTGGCACGTGAAGCAGGTGGTTGTGCTCACGGCCAGGTGATTCTTGCCCGACTCGTCGAAGCTGTGGCACGCGGCGCAGTTCAGCCCCTCGAGGTGCTTCAGGCGGATGCGGCGGTGCTCGAGGTCGACGAGCTGCGCGAGGTCCTCGGCCGCCCGGCCGCTCAGCCCATGCGCCACGACGAACGACTCGAACTCGCGCCGCCGGCGCTCGGCGGGCGCGACCGAGCGCGAAAGCGCCACGGCCTGGTCGAACAGGTCGGCGGGCAGCTCGCTCCGCAGCCGCGCGGTGCGCTGCTCGATGTCGCCATGCACGTCGGACAATCGCTGGCCGACGTCCAGGTGCTTTTCGTGGTAGAAGTGCACCGTCGGGTTGCGCATCACCTCGACTTCCTGCCCGGGCGCGATCAACCGCACCTCGCGCCGCGGCTCGCCGATCGCCAGCCGCTTGGCGAGGTAGTCGCCGTCGCCGTGGCAGCTCGAGCGCAGGCAGCTCGCGTCGGAGACGTGGGCGCGCGGCCGGCCGGCGCCATAGCGGCCGCTGAAGTAGCTGGCGACCTGCGACAGGCCCTTGAACTTGGCCATGACGGTGAAACGCTCACCGGGCGCGTAGTGACAGTCGACGCAGCGGACGCCGAGCTTGCGGCCGTGGATGTCGTGGCTCCAGGAGTCGTAGTACGGGCCCATGATGTGGCAACTGGCGCAGAAGTCCGGCTGGGCCGTGTAGTACTCGGCCCCGCTGAGCCCGACCGCCCCAACCACCAGCAGCAGCAGCAGCGTGACGCCCCCGGCGCGCAGCCAGCGCACCCAGCGGCGCAGCGGCTTGCGGGCCCGGCCGGGCTTCGGCGGATCGTCCGGCGGTGATGGTGGCTGTGGTTGCTGCGGCGACTCGCTCGTCTTGTCGCTTGCCATGCGCCAGGTTCCCCGTGATTCGTGCGCCGCACTATGCTGCGCGCTTGCCGTGACACCCCGAGTTGTCGTTCGTATAGTAGCGGCAAGACGGAAACAGCGGTCCACGGCCAAACTGGCGGTCAGCGGGCGCTCGAACATGACGGTGCGGACGACGAAGCACCCGGATCCTCTCGGCGCCCGGCGCCAGCCCCGCCGCACGCTCCCCGATGCGCCGCGCAGCGGCCGCAGCGCCTTGCCGCCGTGGATGCTGGCGCTGCTGCTCGCAAGCCCGGCGACGGGCCAGTTGTCGTACGTGGGCGTCGCCGACGGCGAATTCGGCCCCTCCGTCCGGCCCGCGCTCCAGATGCCCACCGACGTCGCCATCCTACCCGACGGCGTCGTCTGCGTCGTGGACGGCGTGAACGACCGGGTCGTGCGCTTCCGGTCCGACGGGACGCTGCTCGACGTCATCGCTCGCGTTGGCGACGCCGCGCTCCAGCGGCCGGTCGGCATCTCGGCCGACGCCGCCGGCCGGCTCTGGATCGCCGACAGCGGCCACGGGCGTGTCATCGTGCGAGCCGCGGACGGCGGCCTGGAGCGCATCGTGGTGCTTCCGCCGGCGCCCGACGGCCGGGCGCCGGAGCCGACGGACGCGGCGGCGAGCGAGGACGGCCTGGGCCTGTGGGTGGCGGATAACGACCACCATCGCATCCTGCGCCTCGATCTCGCCAGCGGCGCGTGGCAATCTTTCGGTCAGCGCGGCGAAGCGCTCGGCCAGTGGCAATACCCCTTTCAGCTCGCCGTCGCATCCAACGGCGACGTGGCGATCACGGACGTCGTGAACGGCCGCGGCCAGCTCCTGGAGCGCAACGGCGTGCCGGCCGCGCTGATCGGCCGCTTCGGCCTCAACCCCGGGCAGCTCTACCGCCCGACCGGCGTGGCGTTCGACGGCGAGTCGAACGCCTGGGTCGCCGACAGTGTGACGGGCGCCATCCAGGTTTTCCGCCGGACGGGTGAGGTGATCGACATCCTGCGGGACGCGGATGGCGGCGTGATGAGGTTCGCGGGCCCGCTCGGGCTGGCGTTCGACGCGGATGGGCGGCTGTACGTGACCGAGCGCGACGCCAACCGCGTGCTGCGCCTGGTGATCGCGCGACGCCGCACACCGGCGGCGCCCCCGACGCCGGCTCCGCCGCGGCGGCTCACGGGCCAGCAGGCGCGGGCGTGCACGGTGTGTCACTTCGACTGGTTGCCGCCTTTCTCGGAGGGCCGCGGCTCGGAGCTCATGCCGCGCCCTTCGTCCACGCCGCAGGACCCGGTCGTGGCCCGCAGCGAGAACTGCCTGTCGTGCCACGACGGCTCGGTCGCCGACTCGCGCCGCCGCGTCTGGCTCGAGCATGGCCACCTCACCGGCGTGTCGCCGCCCGAGTCGATGCAGGTGCCCGAGGGGCTGCCGCTGCTCGACGGCAAGCTGGCGTGCCGCACGTGCCACTCGGCACACGGCCCCGGCGCCTCACAATCCGACATCAGCACGGCGGTGCTGCTGCGGGTGCCGAACCTGGCGAGCGAGCTGTGCATGATGTGCCACGTCGATAAGACCCGCGGGCCGGAGTTCGGGACGCATCCGACCGGCGGCATGCCGTGGCCGGTGCCGCGCGAGCTGATCGACGCGGGCGCGAAGGTCGGGCCGAACCCGCGCGAGCTCACGTGCCAGGTCTGCCACACGCCGCACGGCGCGCGGCACGAGCATCTGCTGGTGATGGGTACCAGCTCGAACCAGCTTTGCGTGACGTGCCACGACCAGATGCGCCCGGGCATGTTCCGCGAGGGCGGGCCGAGCGAGCACCCGCTCAGCCCTCCGGTCGATGCCGAGCAGCTCGCCGCGATTCACGCGATGGGCACCGTGGTCGGCCCGGGTGACACGCTGCTGTGCCTGTCCTGCCACAAGCTGCACCACGGGCACGGCAAGCGCTTCATGCTGGCGGCGCCGCTGACCGACGGGCAGATGTGCCTCGCGTGCCACTCGCAGCGGCGCGACATGCTCGGCACCCCGCACGACCTGCGCACGAACTTCCCCGGCGAGCGCAATCGCCTGGGCATGACTGTCGCCGAGGGTGGCCCGTGCAGCGCCTGCCATCTCTTCCACCGCTACGCGCGCCTGGCAACGCCCACGTCGCTCGACCCCAGCGGCGAATGCGTGACGTGCCACCAGCAGGGCCAGTGCGGCGAACGCAAGATGCTCGACGCCCTCAATCACCCCGGCGCGACCTGCCTGCAATGTCACAACCCGCACGAGCCGCGGCACGGCAGCTTCCTGCGCGCCGCCCCGCAGGACCTCTGCCGCGACTGTCACAGCGAGCAGGCCATGCTTGCCGGCGGACCGCACGACTTCCACCTCAACCCATCGGCCTGGCCGCAGGCCGCGCGCGAGTCGTGCGGCGGCTGCCTGGCCTGCCACCGCCCGCACGGCACCGAGGCGACCGGCCTGTTCCGCGTCGCGCCCGCCGCCAACGCGCCGCAGGGCGACGCGGCGTGCCTGGCCTGCCACTGGCAATCCGGCTGGAACGCGGGCGGCGGGCACGCGGCGCTGCACCCGCGCAGCGTCGCGGTGGCGCGCCTGCCCGGAGAGCTTGATCTGCCCTTCGCCCGCAGCCACGACAACGCCCAGCTCGGCTGCCGCACCTGCCACGATCCGCACGGCGGGCTGGCCTCCGCAAAGCCGCTGCTGCGCGCGGCGGCGGACCAGGGCCACGAGCTATGCCTGAAATGTCACAGCGACATGCGGGCGATCATGCACACCGCGCACGCGCCGCAGCGCCTTGAGAGAGCCGGGCTGGCCGTCTCCAGTTGCGGGCCCTGTCACGCGCTGCACGGAGACGCCGCTACGATGGCCGCCGGCTTGCGCCCGGCAACGCGGCTGATCGGCGCCGCCGCGGACTGGCCCGACGACTACGCCGGCGACGCGGCCTGCCTGGGCTGTCACAGCCGACAGGGTCGCGCGTCCGTTCCGGCGATCGCGACGCACCCGGCCGTGCCGATGCTGGCGCTGGGGGACGACGACCACGTGCTGCCGCTCTTTGATCGCTCTGGCGGCGCAGACGCGCAGGGACGCATTGCCTGCCGAACCTGCCACCTGCCGCACGGCCGCGAGCCGCCGGCGGGCGTCGATCCGCATGCCGCGGGCCCGAACCTGCGCCTGCAACTGCGTGCATTCTCTCCGCCGAACACCTGCACGACCTGCCACGGGGCGGACGCGTTGCGGCGATACCTGTACTTTCACGATCCGGAGCGGCGCGGGCCGCTGGCCAGGAACGCGGCGCTGCTGCCGGTCACGGCGCAGGGCGGAACGAACTGAGGAACGCCTTGAAGCCGTCGCGGTGCGCGGCCATGGTCGGCGCCGGGCCGGTCGCGCGAATGTAGAAGACCTGCCCATCGGCCTGAACGACCGCCGCCAGCATGCGGGCTTCGTCCAGCGGATCCGACGCCGGCATGCCCGGCATCTGCGACGGCGCGTAGCGCCCGGAGACGTCGATCATCGCCACCCGCATGCCGTTGACCTCGAAATCCTCGCGCGTCGTCGCCTCGGGTGGCAGCGGCGAGCCGTCCGCCGCCGTCATCATGCCCCGCCAGCGCGCCAGGTTGTCCTCGACGCCCCCGCCGCCCGAAAGGCTGCGCTGGTCGAAGATCACCAGCTCGCCGTCGGCGGCGTCGCCCGCGACGCGCGGCAGCAGATACTGGGCGCGGCGCATGGCGCTGCGCGGCGGTTGAGACTGCCAGTCGGCCGGCGCGTCCCAGACGTAGTCCTTCTGGGCGGTGCGCGGCGCTGGCGGGACGGGCAGCGGCCCGCCGATCGGCGGGTGATTCGCCGGCAGGCCCGCGGTGGACGACGGGGCGCTGAGGCCGGTCTCGCGGCGCACGCCCTCGCGCATCGCGGCCAGGTCGTCCTCCGACGGGGCGGGTTGCTCCGAGGCGGCGGGCCGGGCGCCGCCGGTCTTCGGAGAAGCCGGAACGCTGTCAGACTTGCTCTCGCGCTCGCAGCCCCCGAGCGCGACCAGGCCGGCGACTGCCGCGCCGAGCACCAGCAGGGCGTAGCGCCCACGTCGAATGCCGTTCATCTTGCGCCTCCGATCTTCGGTCCGATGTCGCAAACGCGTCGTCGCGCATGGTACCTGACGGCCCGTGGCTTCGCACGCCGCCGCGGATCGAGGTTAAGACCCGGCCGGCGGCTCGAAACCGACCAGGGCCGGGCCAGATCGCGGTGATGACGCAGAACACCAGCGCCAGCAGCGCCCAGCCACGCGCTGGCATTCGCGGCTGTCCCATGCGCCGCAGTCACCGCCGCTCATCTCCGGTAGGTGAAGTTCACGTGGCGCACACCGTGACACGTCAGGGTACAGCTCCCCGCCTGGCGTCCCAGGTCGATGAACTGCCGTTCGCCCCCGACGATCGACACGTCGAAGTTGATCAGGTGGCTGTGCTCGCGCGATGGGCCGCTCACGCCGTGAGCCGTGTGGCAGGCGCTGCAAGGCGTGCGGCCGTTGACCACGTGAACGCGGTGATAGGGGAAGCTCTCGTCGCCGAGGATCGAGCCGCGGTCGTGGCACTGGTAGCAGAGCGCGTAGGCCTGCGGCGACTCGATCGTGAAGTCGCGCGTCTCGTAGCGCGCCGCCAGCAGGAACTCGTAGCGCGAGCCGTGCGGGCCGTTGGCGCCGCCTCCGCCGAGCTGCCGCGCGTCCGGGTTGTTGTGGCAGCTCTGGCAGTTCATCGTCGGCTGGGCCCGCGCCGCCGGTGTGAGGCTGGGCACGTCGCCGGCCAGCCGGGCGGCGGTCGTGACCGGGTGGGCCGAAGCGGCGCTGGGGAGAAACTGGCGGCGGATGTTTCCGTAGTCGTCGCGGTCGCGCACGATGCGGCGCGGGTTGGGGACGGGCCGGTCGGCGTGGCAGCGGAAGCAGACCTCGTGGTACTGCCGGGCCTGGTCGGTCGGCACGCCCGCGAGCGTGACGCCCGGCACGTGCTGCATCGTCTCCATGTAGAACGGCCCCTGGCCGCGGAGGAGGCTGTCCGAGAAGCCGGCGGCGCTCTCGCGGACGGCGTGCGGGTTGTGGCAATCGACGCAGTCGACGTGGTGCGGCATGCTGCGCGGGTTCTCGGCCGGGTCGTGGCGATCGCGGAAGCGCTCCGGGCGGTGGCCGCTGCGCTGGCCGGTGGCGACGTTGACGTCGCGCGCGGTGATCCCGTCGTGGCACGAGATGCACAGGTCGTACGCGCGCTCGCGCAGCAGCCGCTCCGGGTGCGCCGCCCCGTGCGAGACGTGACAACTCGCGCAGGCGTTGTCCGCCATCGACGCAAACGGCAGCCGCTCGCCGTGACTCAGCGTGATCGGCACGGGCTGGCCGCTGTTGGCGTGCGCACCGGCCCGCCAGCCGCTCATGTCGTGACACGCGTTGCACAGCGTCCCGTGCCGCTGCGGCAGTCGCAGGAACTGCCCCAGCTCGTTGTTGTGCGCGTCGTGGCAGGCGGTGCATTCGAGTTCGCCGCGGTCTCCCAGCCGGATGCGATGATCCACCAGGCCGGGCGAGCGGAGCTGCGGGTCGCGGCTGGCGAGCTGCCGGTCGAAGCGGAATCCGACCGGGTGATCGTCGGACAGGTCGCTCGCCAGGTCGCTGCGCCCGGTCGGGATGAAGGGGTGGTTCAGCGGGATCTCCTGCTCCCGGCTGCGCACCAGCCCCAGCGCCACGCTCCCGTCGTGGCAGCTCAGGCACATCTTGCTCGCGGCGCCCGGCTGGTCGATGCGCGCGTCGGTGGTCGAGCTCTGGTAGATGCGGTAGTGCGTCTGCGGGTTGTAGCGGTTCCACAGCGGCGCCGCCGGACTGGAATTGTGCGGCGTGTGACAGAAGATGCAGACCTCGCTCTCGCCCAGCGCCCGCACCGGCCCGGGACCGAACGCCGACAGGTCGTGCTTCGAGTTCACGACGCTCTCGTCGCCCCGCGCCGGCGTCCACAGCAGCGCCAGCCCCGCCGCCGCGAACGCCCAGAGCAGCGCCGCCAGCGAGCCGGCCCGGCGAAGCGCGAGCGCCGGCCAGCGGCATTTCAACTCCGGCGTGTTCACGGCTGCGCCTCCTTGAGATACTGAAACACCTGGACGCGGCGGTTGTGCGTGTCGGCGATCCAGACGCGGTCGTGCGCGTCGATGGCGATCCCCGCGGGCAGGTTGAACTGCCCCGGCGCGGCGCCCTGGCCGCCGAACGCCAGCAACAGCCGTCCGGCCTGGTCGAACACCTGGACATTCTCGAAGTGTTTGTCGAGGACGTAAAGGTGGCCGTCGGAATCGGCCGCCACGTCGCGCGGGAACGAGAAGTCGCCCGCCGCGTCGCCCTTGCGGCCGAACAGGGCATGCACGTCGCCCGCACCATCGACGATCTGCACGCGGAAGTTCATCGCGTCAGCGACGGCCAGCCGGGTCGCCCCGCCCGCGCCCGAGAGCACGCACACGCCGGCCGGAAAGTTGAACTCGCCCGGCGCGTTGCCGCGCCGCCCGATGCTGCGCAGCAACTCGCCCTCGAGGCTGAAGGCCAGCAGGGCGTGCTGGCCGGCGTCGAGCACCCACAGTTCGCGCGTCACGTGGTCCCAGGCGACGGCCGCCGGCCGCGCGATCAGCCCCGCGCCGATCTCCCGCCGAACGGCGCCGGCGGCATCGAGCAAGAGGACCCGGCCGAGCTGCGGATCGGCGACGGCCAGGTCCTCGCCGACGAACGCGAGGTCGATCGGGAACCTGAGCCCCGGCCGCCACGAGTAGAAGGAGCGCGCCTCGATATCCAGCACGTGCACGGCCGCCGCCCCGGCCGCCGCCGGGTCGCTCACCGCCACGCGCGTGCCGCGCACCGCCACCGCGGTGGGCTGAACGAAGGAGACGGGCGGCGTGGGGCCGACCAGCGCGGCGCGCAGGGCTTCCCAGCCGGCGGGGCGCCGTCCGAGATCGGCCTCGCCGCGCAGGGCGCCGACGTACGCGATGCGCGGCCGGTCGGGCGGCGCGGGCCAGACGATCGGCGGGTTGACCGGCGGGAAGACCGGACCCGGCGCCGCGCAGCCCCCGGCGACGGCCAGCGGCAGCAGCGGCGCCAGGCAGCGGCGGATCGCGATGAAGTCGAGCGTCGGCACGGCGGCAATCACTTTCCGGCGATGACGGGTATCTCACGCTTGAGCTTGATCCACGCGGCCAGCGAGCCGTCGCGCGAGTCCGACAGGTCCAGCAGGTCGTACTCGACCTCGAACAGCGCCGAGAACAGGCCGATCTTCCACTCGAGCGCCGCGCTGACGTCGACGCCGTTCGTGACGCCGAAGAGCGAGTCGTCCTCGTAGCGATAGGCGGCGGTGGCCCGGGCTTCGAGGTCCTCGCGCAGGGTGAGGCGGTACGAGGTGGAGATGTCGAGCAGCAGGGCGTCGCGCCGCGCCAGGCCGCGCTCGCCCGCGAAGTCGAAGTAGCTCAGGTCGGCGCGTGCGTCCCACTCGTGCGGGGCGCGCTGCATCAGCGTCAGGTCGCCGCCCACGCGCCCGGCGTGGTAGGGATCCACCGAATCGTCGTTGTACTCGTACTCGCCGTAGGCCGACCAGCGCGACTGCTGGTATCTCAGGCCGAGGCGGTGGCGGCAGATGTCGCGCGGCACGTAGGCCAGGTGGCGCTGGCGGTCGATCGCCTCCCACTGGAGCGTGGCGGCGTAGTAGGGCGTCCAGCCGCTCTTGAACTTGTGCTCGAGCCGGACGTCGAGGCGGTCGCGGTTGCTCTCGCGCCCCTGGCTCGTGCGATAGCGATAGCTGACCAGCACCGTCTCGCTGTTGGCGATGCGCCCGGTCGGGACGCGCCGCAGCGCCGTGTAGCGCCCCAGCGGCACGACCAGGTAGTCGCGCCCGGCGAGATAAACGCGGCGGCGGTCGCTCGAAGTCACGAGCAGGCTGGCCGGGATGACGTACTCGCGCGTGAGATAGGCCAGCAGCGGGTCGCGCAGCGTCTGCGACTCGCTGATGACCAGCCCGTCGCGCCCGCCGTCGTCGGCGCGCGTCTGCGCGTGCTCGTAGCCGATCGAGCCGCGGAAGCGGCCGCTGCCGGTGTCGCGCTCATACGCCAGCAAGGCCGAGCCGCCCCACTCGTTGAGGTCGCCGCCGCGCTCGACGTCCTGTAGCAGTCCGTATACGTTCAGCGCCGTGCGCCAGTCGTCGCGGGTGTACTCGAGGCCGATGTCGCCGCGGTAGAGCTCCTGGCGCTGGCCCTCGAACGAATCGCGCAGGTACTGGAGCTTGTAGATCGTGGCCAGGTCTTCGGTGTGCTGGAGGCGGAGCTGCGGCGCGAGCTCGAAGGTGTCGCGCGCCAGGTCGCCGCGCTCGTCCTGGAAGCGCGCCAGCGTCTCGAGCCGGCTTTTGTCGTCGAGGCCGAAGGTGAGCTGGTGATCGAGCGTCAGGTAGTCGCGCACCGTGTCGGTGCGCCGCCGCGTGCCCGAGTACTGCTCGCCGCGGTCCTCATGCTCGTAGCGCAGCCGCAGTTGCTGCGCGTCGCTCGGCCGCCAGGTCGCCTCGTATTCGAGTCCGCGGGCCTCGCGGCGCTCGTCGTCCAGCCCGCGCCGCGCCGGCGAGTCCAGCCGCTCATCCTCGTCGTACAGCCGCAGCCGCATCGGCAGCACGTCGTCGTGATAGCTCAGCTCCAGGCCGTAGCGCTCGCGCCGCCGGTCGAGGCTGGGCAGGAACGGCCGCGGAATACGGTCGTCGAGCTTCGAGGCGGTGATCTCGGTGGTCAGCTTCCCTTCGGGAAACAGCACGCCGCGCAGGTCGTACTCGAGCACGTCGCCGTCGGGCGAGGTGTGCAGGTCGCGGCCCGGGCGCGTCTCGTCGTACCACTCCTGCGAAAGACCCCACAGGCCGGAGAAGTCGAACTGGAGCAGGCGCTCGTCGAGCAGCGCCCCGCTGCCCTCGAGCCCGATCGTCTCCTGGAAGCGCCGCTCGCGGTTCGTTTGCCGGTAGGTCTGCGCATAGGGCCCGCGCCGCTGCGACCGCACCTCCCGCCGCCACCATTCCGTCTCGAACCCGAGCTCGAACGACAGCTCGTCGAGCGCCAGCCACGACGGCGACCGCGCTCCGCGCGGCGCATCGTCTTTCGCCCCCTCGTCGCGGGCCCGCGCGGGTTGCGTCGTGGGCGACGACGCCGGCGCGTCGGCCTGGGCCGCGGCGCCGGCCGGACATAGCCAGGCGAACAGGGCGACGACACCAAGCGCTCGGCACACGCTCATTCGATGGTCACGCAACCGCGCCTACACAAACCCCAGGGAGACAGGTCGCCGCGACCATACGCGCAGATCGAAACCATGTCCACCGGAGCGGGGCGCGGGTGCGCGACGGGCTCGCTTGGACTCGCTGGGATGGGCCCCCCGGCGCGGCCGGACAAGGCGCGGGACACTCAGGCCGATGCCGGTGCGTCCTCCAGGACCTCGACCCGGGTGAACTGATCCACCGTGATGGTCGTCAACTCGCCATCGGCCTTGCGCAGAAGCACGCGGTTCAGCCACAGCTTGTCGTCCTTGCCGTGCGCATACCAACTGCCGGTCTTCTGCGGCTTGATGTCGACAACCGCGCCGACGACCTCGTTGATCCACGGTCCCTCGCGGCGGTCGATCTCCTGGATGATGCGGACCTTCTGGCCGGCCCGGATGGGTGCTTGCATGCCTTGGCTGCTCTCTTGTGCTGCCGGCTCCAGCCGCGGCCCTCCCCGGCTCCGGCCGGCTCTCCTCTCGAAGTGTATCCGGCCCACACACCCCCGCAAACAGGCGCGGCGCCGGCACGCACACCGCGTCAGATCATGACGCGGCGATTGTAGATGTACCACTCGATCAGGGCGATCATCAGCGCTGCCCCGATGAACCAGCGCCACACCTCCGGCGTCGAGGTGCGCAGCGCCTGCCCCTGCTGCACCGGGATCGCGCCGACCCGGATCTCCTGCGGCGGCGCGATGTCGCTCTCCGCCGGGTTCTCCGCGTTGATGGCGAAGCGCTCGTGCCCGGCCACCGCGGGCTCCACTTCGTAGAACCCGACGGCGGTCGTCGCGGAGAACAACGCGGCGCCGCTGACGTCGGGCGTGACCGTCACGGCGCCGCCGTCCGGGCGGCGGACGGTGGCGGTGCGGGCCTGGGGCGGCAGCGGCACGCGGACGGGTTCGCCCGGGCGCAGCGAGCCGCGCTCCGCGACGGCCCCGCCGCCGAGGTACCGGATCGCGTTGTAGAAGAAGATCGGGAACCCGGGCCTGGACCACCATTGGGTGTCCTCGATCGCGAACGTGAGCAGCAGGAACTGCCGTCCGTCGCGCCCGTACCGCGCCAGCACCGGCCCCTGCGGCCCCTCGGCGATGATCTCCGTCTGCGGCGGCAGCTTCGCGACCAACCCCCTGGCGGCGATGACGTGCTCCATCGCCACGTGCCGCAGGATCGGGTGCGTCTCGTCCCACCACATCACGGTGTGCGTCTGGAGCTCGCCGGCGCGCTCCACGTCGGCGCCCTTGGGCATCGAGCCGATGAAGAAGTAGTTGCCCTCCGGCAGGCGCGCCGTGTCGTGCTTGTCGAGCACGATCACGTCGTACAGACTGCGCCCGCCCGCGGCCAGCTCGCTGTCCGGCTTGGCCTCGTACTGCTCAGGCGTCCAGTAGTCGACGCGCTCCAGCGGCAGCCCGGCCAGCACGCTCTCGATGAAGAAGTTGCGCCGGCTCACGAGCAGGAGGCGCAGCTTTCGCGGCGGCGGCACGACCGCGAAGGCGCGGTTGTCGAGCGCCAGCGCGTCGTCTCGCGACAGCCGGGCCTCCACCACCGCCGCCCGCGGCAGCACCAGGTCGAACGTGGCCATCGCGGTGCCGGCGGCGTCGCCGGCGTCCTCCGGGCCGCCGGCGCCGGTGGACCGCCGGCGCGGCTTTGGGCCGAGCTCGAGCGCCTGGACGCCGCCCAGCCGCAGCTCGGCGGGTGTCTGGCCGAGGTAGAGCGACAGGTCGAGGCGCACCGGGCCGGGACCGAAGTTCTGCACGCCCACGAAGACGCTGACCTCTTCCGGGCGCTCGTAGTTGCGCTCGACGCGCATCGCCGTGATGCCGACGTTGTCCTGCGCGTCGCCGATGCGGATCCACTCCATGGCGGCGGCCCGCAGCGTGAGGCTCTCGAGATCAGAGACGGCCCCGTCGGAGATGAGCACGACTTTCGACGCCTGCTCATTCTGCCCCGGCCGTTGCTCGACGCGCGTCTGCGCCATGTACGCATCCGCCAGGTCCATGGCCTCGCGCAGGTTGGTCGCGTTGTCCGTCGGCGTGATCTTCTCGATCAGCCCGGGCAGCTCGCCGGTGTTCGTGGTGAAGGGCGAGACGATCGTGGCCCGGTCGCTGAAGGCGATGACCATGACGCGGGTCAGGTCCTGCACGCCGCCGAAGTTGAACCAGCCCGCGCCTGTGCGGTTCAGCGAGCGGACGATGCCGACGGCCTGCTCCTTGGCCAGGTCGAGCCGCGTCCGGCCGTCCTCGAGGGCGTTCATCGAGCCCGAGCGGTCGATGAGCAGGATCAGGCTCTTCTCGTCCGCCAGGTCCGACTTCACCACCGGCCGCGCCAGCGCCAGCAGCGCCGCCGCCAGCACGAGCAATTGCAGCAGCAGCAGCAGGTTCTTCCGCAGCCGCTGAAACGGCGCGTTCACCTGCATGTCCCGGACGGCCCGGCGCCACAGCAGCGTCGACGGCACGACCTGCTGCTTGCGCCGCAGCTTCAGAAAATACAGGATCAGCAGCGCGGGAATCACCGCGCCCGCGATCGCCAGGGCCACCCATGGATTGAGAAAACCCACCCCGGACCCTCGCCTCGCCACCCGGTCACCGGCGTCGCCAACAGTCCGCCGGCGGTCGTGCCGCCGCGGAGCCGCGTCACGATTGTACCCAGCCCGAAACGCGTTGCGAGGCGGCGGCTGGCACGGCTGGCGTGGGTGGCATGAGGTGGTATGAGTGGCATGGCGTCGTGTCGCGTCGCCATGGTGGATGTCGAAGCGGCAGGCAAGGACGCCTGCACCGTCAGTCCTGCTGCGGGCGGCCGAAGAGCAGCTCGATCAGGGGCTTGTCCTGGATGCGGCAGAAGACGTAGACGTGGTCTCCCGCTTGCAGGACGGTCGTGCCGCGCGGCGCCAGGAGGTCTTCTCCGCGGATGACGAGCGCGACCGCGGACTCGGGCGGAAAGGGGATGTCGGCGAGGGTCGCGCCGCAGACGGCGAGCGGCTCGGTGATGTAGAAGGAGATCAGCTCGGACGTCAGGGCGCTCGTGGAGTTCACCTCGAGGACGGCGGGCGGCGAGGGCGTCCCCTCAGCCTCCAGGCCGAGCCGGCGCGTCAGCCAGCGGATCGTCACGCCGGGCAGCAGGGCGCTCATGGCGACGATGAAGAAGACGATGTTGAAGACCTTCTGGGCGCCGGGGACGCCCGAGAGCACGGGGAACATGGCCAGAATGATCGGCACGGCGCCGCGCAGCCCGACCCAGCCGATGTAGAGCATCTCGCGCGGCGGAAAGCCGAACGGCGCCAGGCAGACGAGCACGGCCAGCGGCCGGGCGACAAAGCTGAGGAACAGCGCGATCACGAACCCCTCGCGCGCCACTGGCATCAGCGCGCTCGGAAAGACCAGCAGCCCGAGCATCAGGAACATCGTCACCTGGCTGAGCCAGCCCAGCGCGTCGTGAATCCGCGTCAGGCCGCTGCGGTAGGGCAGCGGACCGTTTCCCAGGATCACGCCGGCGGCAAACACCGCAAGGAAGCCGCTCCCCCACGACAGCGTCGCCGCGCCGAACGCCACCAGTCCGAAGCCGAGCGTCAGAACCGGATAGAAGCCGACCGTCCCGAGGCGGACGCGCCTCATCAGGAACAACGCCGAGTAGCCGACGGCCACGCCGATCGCCAGCCCCAGCAGCAGTTGCAGCGGCACGTCGAGCGCCAGTTGCACCGGCCCGGGCGAGCTCCCGAGAAAGATCATCGTCGCCGTCACCGTCAGGATGACGGCCATCGGGTCGTTGATGCCCGATTCAACCTCGATCGTCGCGCCCAGCCGCGGCTTCAGTCGGATGCCGCCGCCGCGGAGCACCGCGAACACGGCCGCCGCGTCCGTCGACGAGACGACCGCCCCGAGCAGCACGGCCTCGGACCACGTGAGCCCCAGCAGCCAGCCGCAGCCGGCGACGAGGGCGGCGGTGGCCGCGACGCCGACGGTTGCCAGAACGACGGCCGGGAAGAAGCACTGGCGGATCGCTCGCAGCGACGTGTTCAGTCCGCCGTCGAGCAGGATGAGGATCAGCGCGACCGTGCCGACGCGGAATGCAAACAGGTAGTCGTCAAACGCGAGCCCGCCGAGGCCTTCGGACCCGGCGATGATTCCGAGAAACAGGAAGAGAAAGACGACGGGGATTCCGACGCGCTCGACGGTGCGGCCGAGCAAGGCGCAGGTGAGCAGCAGGACACCGAAAGTGCCCAGCAGCAGCGCGGTGATCGTGAATTCCGTCGTGGCGAGAATCATGAGGCCGTCGCGGCTCCGGGTTCGTCCGTGGGGGCGCGGCCTGGCCGGGTCACTCGGGCGCGCGGCTGCGCCTCCCCCGCGGGCGGGCCGATGCTAAAGACGTGGCGGGCGTGCGGCAATGCCGCGCCGCCGGCGTGGGCGAAGGCCGTCCGAACCGGGCCGTGGCTCAGAAGGTAGGCGATTGTGCTTGCTTTGCGGGCAGCGGAGACTAAGCTGGACGTCGGTCCATGAATCCCGCGGTTCGGCGGGCGGGCGCCAGCGGGCCATGCTCGTCGCTGCTACTCCCAAGAGGACGCCGTCATGTCAAAGCGACGCCTGTTCGGATGTGCGCTGTTCATCTCGACACTCGCGGCGGGGGCGCTGGCCCAGCACAACGTGCCGGCCAACCAGCAGGACGGGCTGGCGGACTGCGGGCCGGCGGCCGCCGCGTCGTGCCTGAAGTGGTTTCAGCAGAACGGCTTTCCGGACCTGAAGGATCCCAACGGCAACAACGGGGTGAAAGACTTCGAGAAGCAGCTCGAGAAGGACGCGGGCACCGACGAGAACGGCACCTGGAACGACAAGCTCCGCGACGCGATGAACAAGCTCGTCGACGGGACGCCGCACAAGGGCCAGTTGCGGGCCAAGCTGGCGCCGGCGAGCGCCTACAAAAGCTTCACCTTCCTGGACGAGGAGTTCTCGCATGACGAGAACATCCTGCTGACGCTGAAGTGGAAGGACGCCGACGGCGTCGAGCGGCAGCACTACGTCACGGTGAAGAACATCACCGGGCAGGGGAATCGACGCACCGTCGAGTACATGGATCCGAACTCGGGCACGTTCAAGACCGGGAACATGTCGGTCCAGAACAACGTGTTGCACATGATGCACGACGGCGTCAGCACGACCGTCGACGGCATCCTGACAATGAGCCCGGCCAACACGACCGCCTCGACCAGCGCGACCGACCCCAACAATCCCGCCACGACGATCATCACCTACACGTCCTATTATCCCTCCTTCCGGCCAACGAAGGACCTGCACGTCTGGGTCTCCGACCGCACGAAGGCCAACTACACGGTGACCGGCCTTCCCGACGGCTGGAGCTGGGACATCAAGCAGGAGGGCAACCGCTGCTACCTGAGCATCTGGAAGGGGGATGGCGCCGGCGAACTCGCCAACGGCGCCACCATCACCGTGCGGTACACCGGCAGCAAGAAGGTGAAGGAAACCAGCGGCGTCATCACACCGACGACCGGCGGAACGTCGGCGATCACCGACGGCGCCCAGGCCCCCGGCCGCGGCCACACGGTGATGGCGGTCGTCCCCGAGAATCCGCCCGATCGCCCGGCAAGTTGCGCGCTGGGCCTGCTCGGCGCGTTCCCCGACGGGCTGGCGGCGATCGTCGCCTGGGCGCCCGTCACAGACGAGTTCTTCTCGCATTACGAAGTCTACGACGTGAACTCCGGGGAGCTGTTCGCGGAGTCGACGGTCCCCGAGCTGCTGCTGCCCGAGCTCGGACCCGACGAACTGCACCAGTTCGTGATCGCGGCCCGCAACATGGACGTCGCGCTGGGCGATGAGAGCGCCTCCGTCGGCGTTCACCTGGACGCGCGCAACGCAATCCCCCTGATCCCGGGCCCGCCGCTCGAACTCTCCTACGTCTCCCCGCTCTACTCCGGCGACGCACCGGCGCCGTGGACGATCGCGCTGCCCGGCGTGCTGGCGCCCGGCAAGCTGTACGTCGTCACGCTGCTTGGCGCCCCGCTCGCCGCGCCGCCGGGCGACCTGGGCGCGCCGCACAGCAGGTACTACCACCTCCTGGCCGATGCGCCGCTCACACCCGGTCCAATCAGCGTCGCCGTGCCGTATCACACGCCCGACGTCGAAGGGGACGAGAGCGGCATCCGGCTGCTGGCGCGCGTTGGCGACGCGTGGGTCGATGTCACCACCGGCGTTGATCCGACCCGGAACCTGGTCTTCGGCACGCTGCCGGCGCTGGGGACACTGCTGATCGTGAACCCGCCGGCAGCCGTCATCCCGGCGATCTCGACGCCGGGCGTGTTCGCGCTGCTGCTGTTGCTGGCGGCGGCAGGCGCGCTGGTGATGAGGCGCCACGGGCCCCAGGCTGCCTGATCGCTCCGGATGCCGGCGCCCGCGGCGTCGCACGGCAAGACGTTCGGTCGATCAGGGCGCGCAGCCGTAGAACGCGAGCAGGATGCCCAGGTCGGACTGGTCGGTATTGCCGTCGCCGTTCAGGTCGCCGGTGCAGCCGCCGCCGGTGCAGCCGTAGAACGCCAGCAGCACGCCGAGGTCGGACTGGTCGGTGCGGCCGTCCCCGGTGAGGTCGCCGGGGCAGGCCGAGGCCGCCACGCCGGGCCAGAAGCCGCCGATCAGGTCGTATCCGCCTCCGCTGACCGCGAAGTCGGCACAGAACTGCCCGGCGGTTCCGTGAAACTCGTATCCAGCGGCGGCGGACAACCCGCCGCCGCCGGCGACGGTGAACCAGTCCAGGTCGTAGGTCTGGGCGATAGCGGCCGGGGTCGCGAGCAGCGCGAGCGCCAGCAGTGCGTAGAGCGAGAGAACGTCAAAGCGGTTTCTCATGAGAGCCTCCGTGAGAGTCTGAGCGTGGTTGGTGGTCGCAGGGCCATTCATTGTCCGATCCTCACAAGACCGCCGAAGGAGCGCAGCGTCACGGGCTGAGAGATCGTGGCGGTGGCACTGGTGCTGCCGGCCTTGATCGTGACGAGCTGGCGCGTGGCGGCGTTGAGGCCTTCGGCGAGCGTGTCATAGGGAAGTTGGAACGAGCCGTTTTCGGGGCCGTCGTGGGCGAAATCGACCCAGGGGCTGACGATGACGGACAAGGCCGCCTTGTCGACCTGGATGAACGCCTTGTAGAGCTCCGACGGGCAGCAGCGCCTGATCGCGGGCAGCGAGTTGAACGGACTGGCCAGGGCGACGTACAGCTCAAGCGCGCTAGCCGTCGGTTCTGCCTGGCGCAGGATCGCCAGGGCGCCGGCGACGTGCGGCGCCGCGGCCGAAGTCCCGTCATACGTGGCGTACGAGGTTGGGCCGGCCGCGGAGGCCGAGGTGATCGATACGCCAGGGGCGTACAGGTCGACCATGTCGCAGTGGCCGTTGCTGAAGTTGGGTTCGACGCGGGAGTCATTGGTGGCGCCAATGGCCAGCGCGGTGGAGATGCAGGACGGCCAGCGCATCCCGGTGCAGCTCCCGTCGTTGCCCGAGGCTGCGACAACGAAGATTCTTGCCATGAACAGGTTGGTGACCATCTGAGTCATGGGGGGCGTCTGGTTGTCGCACGCCTGCTGGTCCGCCTGCATGTTGAAACCCAGGCTGAGGTTCAGGGCCGCGATGCGGTAGGTGTTGCGCAGCGAGTAGACGAACTCCATCGCCGCGAGCACGTCGGACGCGGACGCGTCGAGACATCCGCTGAACCCCGGCGGGGGGTTGCAGAACTGGCCGTCCACGCGGCGAAAAACCTTGATCGCGATCAGGTTCGCATCCGGCGCGACGCCGTACCTCTGCCCCGGCGAGTCGAGCCCGACCGCGATTCCCGAGACGAACGTGCCGTGGTCGAAACCGAAGAAACTGCTTGGATACGGCGCGGCGGCGTCGGGGCTGGTCGTGTCGACCCCCAGGCCGTTCGGACAGTCGCCGCACTCGAGCGGCTGGCAGCCGAAGCCGGTGGCGAAGCACGCCTGCACGACGTGCGTGTTCGTGAACATGCGGTGCTCGGTGAGGATGCCCGAATCGAGCACGGCGACGTAGCTGCCGTAGCCCAGGAACCCGAGCTGCCACGCCTGCGGGGCGCGGATGGCGGGCACCGACGAGTTCACCAGCAGTTGGAGGCTGGCGTCGCGCGAGATGGACAGCACGTCCGGCCAGGACTCGAGAACCTCAAGCGCCTCGCCTGAGACCAGCAGTGCCGCCGCCGGGACCGTCCGGTAGACGCGCAGCAGTTCATGCCGTGTGCCGGTCAGCAGGCCGAGCACGCCCTCGGCGCCGCCGGCGATGGCCTCCGCAAGCGTGGCGTCCTCTTCGTCGCTGGCCCGGATGTGCTGCGCCGCAACGCTGGCTTGCGTCAGGGCCTCGAGCTCCGGCACGGCGAACTCGACGATCACCCGCACGAGGCCCTCGCGGCCGGCTTCCTCGCGCAGCGCGGCGAAGGCCGCGGCGCGCTGCTCCATGCTCCAGGTTGTATCCGGGCGCGCGCCGAAGGGCGGCACGCGGGGCGGATCGGCCAGGGCACAGGCCGCGCTGCCTACGGCCAGCGCGATGGTCAAGGCGTGTCTCACGGGCGCTCCTTCGCAAGAGGCAAAACCGGGGCGCATGTCACGGCGCCGAAATCCTCACCAGGCCGCCGAACGGCCGGAGCGTCATCGGCTTCGTGATCGTGATCAGCTCGGTGGCGCTGCCGGCCTTGATGAAGATGGTGTTTCCCGGCTGGACAGCCTGGACGCCGGCGGCGAGCGTGCGCCAGGGGCGATCGAACGAGCCGTCTTCGGGTCCGTTGTAGGCGTGGTGCACCCAGACGGCGCCGACGACCGAGGGCGCGGCCCGATCGAGGCGCGGCCAGTAGATGAACGGATAGTACTCGCCGCAGAGGTTGTACCAGCTCGTCAGATTCCCGGTGGAACGGAGCGCGTTCAGCACCTGCGTCACGTTGAGGTTGGAACGCGCGGAGCGCATCAGCGCCCACGATCCGGCGATGTGCGGTGCCGCCATCGAGGTCCCGTCCTTCTCGAGGTACGCGTCGTCGCCGCTGGCCGTCGCCGATTTGATCGCGACACCCGGCGCGGACAGGTCCGTCATGAAGTTGTGCATCGCGAAATCCGCGAAGCGGCCGTTTGCGTCGATCGCCGTCACCGACACGGCCGAGGAGATGCAGGCCGGCCAGGCGTTCAGGTAGCACGGAACGGGCAGGAAATTGCCCGAGGCGGCCACCGTGGCGATGTTCGCGGCGCGCAGGTTGTCGATGACCGTCTTCATGGCCGGAACGAACGCGTCACATTCGGCCTGCTGGCCGTCGCCGAAGGCCGTGAAACCCAGGCTGAGATTCACAGCCGCTATCTGGAGCGAGTTGCGCAGCGAGTAGACGTGCTCCATGCCGGCGATGACGTCGGAGCTGTGCGCCAGAAGGCGTGGTGACGGTACGGTTACACGGTGGAACACCTGCACCGCGATCAGCCCCGAATCGCGCGCCACGCCGTAACGCGGCGTCAGCGTGTCTTTTCCGACGGCGATGCCCGCGACGTGCGTGCCGTGGTCGTACCCGAAGTAGTTCGGTTCGAATGGCTGGGCCGAATTGGCCGAATGGTCCACGGCCAGGCCGTTCGGGCAATCGCCGTTGGGGTCATTCGGGTCGCCGTTCCACCCGGCCTTGTGCGAAAAGCAGGCCTGGACGACCGGCTTGCCGGCGAACATGCGGTGCGAGGCCAGCAGGCCGGTGTCGAGGACGGCGATCCACCAGCCGGTGCCGGTGAGACTCATCGACCAGGCCTCGACTGCCCCGATCACCACCGTGGATTCGTCCAGGAACGGTTCGACCAGGGGGTCCTCGGAGACCCAGATCACACCCGGGCTCGCTTCGAGCGCCGTCAGGGCGCGCTCCGAAACGGTCAGGGCCATGCCCGGCGCCGTCTTGAACACGCGGTTGACGCGGTGCGGCAGGATCGCCAGCCGCGCCAGCTCGCGATCGGCGGCGGCGCCGATCGCGGCGGCCAGCTCGTCGTCCGGGGTGTTGTCGCCCGGGGCGGCGGCGACGCTGTCGGCGCGGAGAGTGGCGAAGGCGGGAACGTCGATCTCGACGATGACGCGGACCCAGCCGCCGTCCTTGCGAGCGTTGTCGCGGAGCTTGTCGAACATCGCGGCGCGATGCTCGGCCTTGAAGGCGGCCGCCTGGGCTTCGAGCAGCGCCTCGTCCAGCGGCGCGGGCTGCTGGCCGAGGGCGGCTGCGCCGGCGGCGAGCAGCACGAAGGAAGCGAAGGTTCGGATCACTTGGCTCAACACGTTGATCTCCCTAATGACATCGCACAGGAGCCAGATCGCGTGATTGCGGCCGGCGCGTGCGCGACGCGCCTATTGCAGGCTCACCAGCACCAGCACCAGCCCACGGCCATCCTTGAGCGAGGTCATGGCCTTGCCGATGACCGCGCCCGCGGCCCGGCCGTGGTCGGCGACCTTCATCGCGTGGCCGCGCGTGTCGGAAGTCGTCAGCAGGTCGCCCGGCTCGACGGCCCCGTACGACGCATCCACCCACACGTAAACACGGCCCGTCAGCGCGACCGGATGCCGGCCGTCGGCGATGCTGCCTTCCTGGCCCATGACCATGCCGGGGTTCACGCCGCCCGCGCCGCTGATCACGCCCGCCACCTTCCGGTCGTACGCGCCGGCGGCGAGGACGAGCTGGCCGGGGTTGGCCGCGTCGATTGCCACGACCATGCCGGGCTCGATCGCCTCTCCGTTGATCGCGAAGCCTTCCGAAAGGTCGGACCCGCCGGTGATTTCCAGCACGCTCGTGCGCGTCGTGCCGACGACGTGCAAGGCTGTCGCCGGAGAGACGGTGCCGATGCCGATGTGGCCGGTGCTGCGGCGGACAACGAAATGTGGACCGAGTTCGGTGCCATTGTCGCTGGTCCAGATTTCGAAGCGGTTCTCCGATCCCACGCCGTTGTGGCGCAGTATCGTGGCCTGCGATCCACCGACGCTCTCCGAAAGGCGGATCTGCGAGACGCCGTCGTTGGTGCCGGGGATCAGCCGGAACTCAACGTTCGATTCGCCGCTGGGCCCGCGAACGTCGAGACGGCTTAGGGGGGTGGTAGTGCCAATGCCGATGAGGCCTGCCTGGGTGAGGGTCATGACCGACGGGTTGTTGGCGTAGTTGTTGCTCGGGCCGTAGGTGAACGTCAGCGCCGACGGGTTCGAGACGTTCGAAGTCCGGCGCACGATGCCCCACGTATCGACGATGGCGCCGGCGTCGACCTCCTTGAGGGCCAGGGCCGAGCCCCACGTGCCCTGGTTGGTGCTGTACAGGCCGATGACGGCGTCCTGGGCCTCGACGATCAAGTCGTCGTTTTCAAGAGCCGACGTTTGCAGGCCGAGGTCCTGGGCGAGAACGTGCAGACGCGCGAGCGGCGCGATGGTCGTGCTGCCGACCATGACGTTACCGCTGTTGAGATTGTAGATGTAGGTGCCACTGGCCGCCCACAGGCCGACGCCCGGGGCGTTGAGCGCGTAGAGGGCGAAAGGCGTCGGCGTCAGGGGCTGGCGGGGGCTCAGCAGGTTGCCATTGACGGTGATGGAAATCCAGCGAGCCTCGCCGGTTGCGAACGGCGCCACGCCGAAGTCAATTGGAACGGTGACGAGTCCGCCCTCCTGGACGGGCCAGGCGCCGACGTTGTCGGTGCCCAGCAGGGTGCCGCCGCTGGGGGCGTTGTACAGCCTGAACACCAGGTTGACGTTTCCTGGGGGGACGGGCTGCCCATTCTGGAGCAGGCGGCCCTGATACGTGAACTCACTGCCGAGCGGCGTTTGGGCGATGGCGGTTAGGGCCGTGAGCCACGCCAGCGTCGCCACGATCCCGATCTTTCGTGCCTTCATCGTTTCTCTCCTGGAATGGTGCTTCAGCGAGGCGTCGCGGCCAGCCGCGCGGCTGCGCGCCACAACGCTCTCCTGTGGCCTAGTGGCCGCAGCCAGCCGCATTGACTCGGCGATGAGAAAAAAAACGAGGATTTCTTGCGGGGCGCCCCGACGCCGGACCTAACCCTGCGCGTCCCGGATTTGGTCTGAGGTCATGAGCCCCGCGCGTTGCCGGGTTGACGCCGGGGACGTTATCTTATAGCGGAAGTCGCTCAGGGATCTAAGCAGGGCTAAACCATGCAGGCTCCGCAGACCACCGTGTCGCTGTTGTCGCGTCTGCGCGATCCGCACGACGAGGCGGCCTGGCGCGACTTCGATCGCCGCTATCGCGAGTTCCTGCTGCGATTCTGCCGTCGCCGCGGCATCCCCCTGGCAGACGCCGAGGACGTGGTGCAGCGCGTCTTCGCAAGCCTGACCAAGGCGCTGGCGGACTTCACCTACGACCCGGCGCGCGGGCGGTTCCGGGATTACTTGTACCGCTGCGCCCGCAACGGCATCAGCGCGTGGCTGGCGCGTCCAAACCGGGACGTGGTGCCGCTAGACACGAGTGTGGCCGGGCATGTCACGCCCATCGGCGCGGGCGACACGGGGCGCGACGCCGACGCCGAGCGCATCTGGGAGGAGGAATGGGTCTCGCACCACTATCGCCTGGCGATGGAGACGATTCGCCGGACCTTCCAGGCGCGCAGCGTGGCCCTGTTCGACCGCAGCATCGCGGGCGCGACCGTCGCGGAGCTGGCGGCCGAGTTCGGCATGAGCGAGCAGGCCGTGCATAAGGTCCGGCAGCGCATTCGCGATCGCATGGAGACGCTGATCGCGCAGCAGATTCGCGAAGAGGATGGCCTTGATGTCGAGCCCGTCGCAGTCCGGCCGCCTTCCGGCTGAGGAACCTGCGGATTCCCGTCTCGATGCCGACCTGCGGAAGGTGTTCGGCCTGGGCGCCGGTCCCGAGGACTGGCTCGCCAACGTGCGCCGGGCCGTCGCAATGGTTGATCTAGGCCATCTGGGCCAGTTCCAGGTCATCCGCGAGGCGGGGCGCGGCGGACAGGGCGTGGTCTACCAGGCGCGCCAGCCGGGCACGAACCGGACGGTCGCGGCGAAGTGCCTCACCGCCGGCGAACTGGCCGGCGCGGCCGTGGCGCGTTTCCGGCGCGAGATCGAGGCGACGGCAGCGCTTGACCACCCGGGGATCGTGACGGTTCACGGCAGCGAGGTCGTGAACGGTCGCCCGGTCATGGTCATGGAGTGGGTCGACGGCGAGCCGATCGACGCGTGGAGCGGGCATCCGGGGCAACCCCTCGTCGAAGTGCTCGAAGTATTCTGGCACGTTTGCGACGCGGTCCATCACGCCCACCAGCGCGGCATCATTCATCGCGACCTGAAGCCGAGCAACATCCTCATCATCCGGCCCGACAGGCACAGCGCCGTGGCGCCGCGCCCAGCGGCCCGGCCGAAGGTGCTCGACTTCGGCGTCGCAAAAGTGCTCGAGTCCGCCGGAATCGGAGCGGCTTCCGCCGGGGGGGAGGCCACGCTGACGCGCAGCGGCTTCGTGGGCACGCCGGCGTACGCCGCCCCGGAGCAGTTGCGCGGGGCGCCGCGCGACATCGACGTCCGCACCGACGTGTTCGCGCTGGGCGTGATCCTCTATCGCATCGTGACGGGGCGGTTGCCGTTCTCGCCGGAGGGCGGTCTGGCGGCGCTGGTGGCCGCGGTGTGTGAGAGCGACCCGCCGGCGCCATCGCTGGTGCGCGCCGGGCTCGATCGCGAGCTCGATGCCATCGTCATGAAGGCAATCGAGAAGGAGCCGCGGCGGCGCTACCCGTCGGTGGATGCGCTGGCGCAGGACATCCGGAGGTACATCGACGGGGAGCCGGTGAGCGCCGTGCCGCCGAGCGGCTGGTACGCGCTTCGCAAGCTGGTGCGCCGGCAGCGGCTGGCGTTCGCGCTGTCGGGCGCGGTGTTCGTGCTGACGGTCGTGTTCGGTGTGGTGGCCACGGGGCTGGCCGTCCAGTATGCGCGGGAGCGTGACGCGGCGCAGCGCTCAGCTCGGGCTGAAGAGCGCGCCCGGCGCGACGCGGACGCGGCGCGCCTGGCGGAAAGCCGGCTGCGCACCCAGGCCCAGCAGCTCGCGGAAGAGGCGCAGCGCCACGCCGAGGAGGCCGAGGCCCAACGGGCCATCGCCGAAGCCGTCAATGCGTTCCTGAATGAGGACGTGCTGGCGGCGGCGGGGCCGGGAGCGCGACGGGAGCATCGCGGTCGCAACGTGCGGCTGCGAGACGTGCTCGATGAGGCCGCCCGTCGGCTTGACGCCGCTTCGGCACCAGGCGGGCGATTCCACGCGATGCCCGGCGTTCAGGCGGCGCTGCACGAGACGATCGGAAAGGCCTATCTCGAGCTGGGGGAGCACGCGCCGGCGCTCTCGCACCTTGAGGTGGCGTACGAGGGGCGCGAGCGGCTGAAGGGCGCGGAGAATGCCGACACGCTGGCCGTTCGCGCCGCCCAGGTGACGGCGCTGACCGAAGCCGGCCGGCTGGACGATGCCGAGCGGATCGGGCAGAGCGCGCTGGAACGCGCCCGCTCGGCGCTGGGATCATCGTCGACGGCGGCGCTGGCGATCGCGAACGCGCTGGGCGTGACGCAGCGGAAGCTGGGGAGGTACGACGCGGCCGAGGCGCTGTATCGCGAGGTCCTGGCGGGAGTGGAGTCGCAGCCCGGGATCCGTGCGACCCTGGGCCTTCACGCCGCGAACAACCTCGGCGTGCTGCTGGACAACCGCGGGCGATACGCCGAGGCCGAGGCGCACCTGCGGGCAACCGTCGCCCGGGCGGTCGAGTTGCTCGGCGCCGACGACCCGCTGGTGTTCACGCTGCGCGGCAACCTGGCCGACGCCATCGCGGCCCAGGGCCGGCTGCCCGAGGCCGTCTCCGAGCTGGGCGCGCTGCTGGAGCACAAGCAGCGCGTCCTGGGCGCCGATCACCCTTCGACGCTCGTGACCACAAACAGCGTCGCGTTCGCCATGTACACGCAGGGCAGCGCCCACGACGAACAGGCCGAGAAGCTCTGGCTCGACGTCATCCCGCGGATGACGCGCGTCCTCGGCGAGGAGCACCCGAACACGCTGACGACGCAGAGCAACCTCGCCCTGCTCTGGTGGCGCGCCAATCGCCTCGATGAGTCCGAGCAGCTCAATCGCCGCGTGCTCGAAACCCGCCGCCGCGTCCTGGGCCCCGACCATCCCGACACGCTTACCTCGCTGAACAACCTCGCCGGCGTGTACACGAAGCAGGGCAGGCAGGAGGAGTGCCTCGCCATCCTGGTCGAGGTGCTCGGCGTCCAGCAGCGAACGCTGGGCGAGCTCCACCCGCATGCGCTGACCACCCTCGGCAACTGCGCCATCTGCCTTCAGCGCCTGAAGCGCTGGAACGACGCCGAAGCCTACTCGCGCCAGGCGCTGGCCGGTTGGGCCGCGGCGCCCGGCGACAACGCCCTGATGCTCGCGCAATGCCGCCGCCAACTGGCGGAGTCGCTGACCGCGCTGGAACAGTTCGAGACCGCCGAGGCCGAGCTGCTCGAGGCGCTGGCGATCGTGGAGCGTCACCCGGGCGCCGGCAAGGCACGCCGGGTGCGCGTGCTGCGGTCGCTTGTGGCGCTCTACGAAGCCTGGCATTCGGCGGCGCCGCAAGCGGGCCATGACGTCCGGGCGGCGGAGCATCGCAGCGCCCTGGCGTCGCTGCAAGAGGCGCCGCGCCCCCCCGGCGCGGCTCCGGCGCCGCCCGCGCCAAACCGGGCGGATTGACGAGCGCCTCGCGGTACGGGCCGTGAGCGCCGTCGGGCGACGGCGTGCGGCGCGCGTGCCGTCGGGCGCTCCCGGCGCCTTCGGCGCAGAAAATGAGCCCGGCGTGTCGTCGATGACAGCACGCCGGGCTCGACGGGCTCCCCTTTTCCGCCGCCCCTGCTCAGGCCGGGCGGCAGAACAGGAGTCCCGCATTCATGTTTGAACAAATCGCTTCTTGAAGGCCCGGTACGCCTCGCATTTCTCCGGGTCACCGCAGCACACGTCGCGGACGTACTCGTAGAAGACCTCCTTGGAGAGGCCGATATCCCTGCGGTAAGTACACTTCAGCGCGATCCTGGGCGGCGTGGTGCCGCGCTTGGTCAGGACGGAGCGCAGGTAGACCTGGTTCCTGCCCGCGGGGCACTTCATCTGCTCATTGAGTTGCCGTTCAAGCTGCGAGAGGTTGGCGTTCTGCTCCTCGTCGGTGAGCGGCGGACCGAACGGCGAGTCCGCCGGCTTGGCGGTTGACTTGGCCTCAGCGGCCTTTTTTCTGGATCCCAGGAGGGATGACCACATTCAGCAACTCCTTGAGCGCTTACGCTCCTGTCGGTGGTATAAGGGAAGAACGATTCCCGCTATTCCATGTTGGGATCAATACCAAGCCGGCGAGGTTACACTCGGCCCGGGCGGCCATTGCGCGCAGCACCGGGCGCGGCGGCGTCCGCCGCGTCGTCGAGCGAACTTCTGGCAGGGGCTTGGGGAGCGCAGCGCGGTAGTCGGATGAACGTATCGAACCAATAACGCCTTGTATCGCCAAACAACGCGGATGAATTCAGGCAGCCACTCCAATGCCCCTAAGCGCCGGAGTATACCCGCTCCCAGGTGTCGGGGGCAAATCAAAAAGTCGCCAGCGCGGCGGTGTGGGCGGCGCCGGCTGCCCGGCCGCCCCGTCACGCGCCTGCCGGGCCAAGCGGCCACGCGCGCAGCGCCGTGGCCGCACGGTTGCAGGGACCGGAGGATCGAAAGGGCCGCGCTTTATCCGCGGCCCGGCCTCTGCTAGACTCGCTCAACTCGGCCGACGCCGGCGGATCGCCGGGGCAGGTTCCGCCCCGGTTGCCGGGCGCTGTGCCGGGTGGAGAGGTGCCGGAGCGGCTGATCGGGCCGGTTTCGAAAACCGGTTGTACCGTAAGGTACACGGGGGTTCGAATCCCCCCCTCTCCGTTGCCGGCCGCCGGCGCGGCTGCGGCGCGGGCGCGGAATGCACCGCGGCCGCGATGCGCGGTGCGGCGAACGGCGTGCGGGCGGCGGCGGATCGCGAAAGGACGGGAGGCGCATGACGCAGGTGGCGGGCGGGGTGGAGCCGGCGACGCTGAGGCGCGACGAAGCGCTGGGCGACGACGTCTGGACGCTGAACTTCGGGCCGCAGCACCCGGCCACGCACACCACGCTGCAACTCGTGCTCCAGGTCGATGGCGAGCGCGTCATCGGCTGCACGCCCCACATCGGCTACCTGCACAGCGGCTTCGAGAAGCTCGGCGAGGACCTGAACTACAACCAGTACGTGGTCGTCACCGACCGCATGAACTACATCTCGCCGATCGTCAACAACGTCGCCTGGCACCACGCGGTCGAGAAGCTGTTCGGCATCGAGATCACGCCGCGCTGCAAGGCGCTGCGCACGATCGTGGCGGAGCTGGGCCGGATCCAGGATCACCTGCTTTGCGTCGGCGCCCAGGCGCTGGACCTCGGGGCGCTGACCGGCTTCCTGTACGGCTTCAACGAGCGCGAGCCGATCTACGACCTGCTCGAAGCGCTCTGCGGGGCGCGCTTCACCGTCAGCTACACGCGCGTCGGCGGCGTGATGTCGGATGCCCCGCCCGGCTGGCTCGACAACGTGCGGCGCTACCTGCGCGAAACCCTGCCCCCGGCCCTGCGCGACTTCGAGAACCTGCTCGTCCGCAACCGCATTTTCATCGAGCGCTGCAAGGGCATCGGCGTCATCAGCCACGACGACGCGGTCAACTGGTCGCTCACCGGGCCCTGCGCCCGCGCCAGCGGCGTGCGGCGCGACCTGCGCAAGGACGAGCCCTACCTGTGCTACGCCGACAACTGGGACGGACGCGGGGCCCCCGCGGTGAAGTTCAAGGTGCCGATCTCCTACGGCGGCGACGTGCTGGCGCGCTTCCAGGTGCGCGTCGAGGAGATCCGGCAGTCAGCCGCGATCATCGAGCAGGTGATCGACATGATGCCCGAAGGGCCGGTCAACGTCGTGGCCGACGCCAAGGCGACCATTCCCGACAAGCGCGAAATCTACTTCTCGATTGAGGGCCTCATCGCCCACTTCGAGAAGATCATGACCAACCGCGGCTGGCGCCCGCCCATCGGCGAAGCCTACGGCGCCATCGAGAGCCCGACCGGCGAGCTGGGTTTCCATCTCGCCAGCGACGGCGGAAACGCGGCGTACCGGGCCCGCTGCCGCCCGCCGAGCTTCATCAACTACCAATGCTTCCCGAAGCTGATTCTCGGGCACCAGATCAGCGACGTCGTCGCCGTGCTCGGCAGCTTGCAGATCATCGCCGCTGAGCTCGATCGGTAGGCGCGGCTCGAACCGCGTGAAGTCAGACGCCCGCGGGGGCGCGGCGCGGGCGGCGGCGGCCGCCGGCCTTCTTCGGAGCGCGCGGGTCCTGGCCCTGGTCGCGCAGCTTCTGCTCGCGGGCCGCGAGTAGATCGACCGCGTCCTGAAGGCCGATCGACGACGGCTCGCGCCCCTTCGGAATGGTCGCGTTGATCACCCCGTCGGTGACGTACGCGCCGTAGCGGCCGCTCTTGACCTGGATCGGCGCCTGGTTCGCCGGGTGCCTGCCGAGCTCGGCGAGGACGGCGGGCTGCATCGACCGGCCGCGGCCGCGCTTCGGCTGGCGCAGCAGCTCCAGCGCCTGCTCGAGCGTCGTGGTCCGCAGGGCGTTGTGATCGGGCAGGCTGCGGCTCTCGTTGCCGCAGCGCACGTACGGGCCAAAGCGCCCATCCTGCACCGTGATCGGCTCGCCCGATTCCGGGTGCTTGCCCAGCTCGCGCGGGAACGACAGCAGCATCAGCGCCTGCTCCAGCGTGAGCGTCTCCATCTTCATGTCGGGCCACAGGCTGGCCATCTTCGGCTTGCCCCCGCGCTTCAGCGTGCCCTTCTCCGTCATTTCCGGGTCGCCGAGCTGCACATAGGGCCCGTAGCGGCCGGTCTTGAGGTAGACGGGCTTGCCACTGGCGGGGTCGTGGCCGAGCACCGTGTCGCCCTTGGCGGCCTGGCTGAGCAGCTCGCGGATGCGCTCGATCGTCAGTTCGTCGGGCGGAATGTCATCGGGAATCGTGGCGCGCTGGTCGCTGTTGCCGAGCTGCACGTACGGCCCGTAGCGCCCGACGCGCACCACGACCGGCTCGCCCCCGTCCGTCGCCGGAACCGGGATGGTCGAGACGTCGCGCGCGTCGATAGCCTGCCCGCCGCTGCCGACGAGCTGCTTGAGGCCGACCTCCTCGATGCGCGAGCCCCGCTCGGCGCCGCGGCCGTTCTGGCCGCCGAAATAGAAGTCGCGCAGCCACGCGACGGCCTCGCGCTCGCCGCGCGCGATCGCGTCCAGCACGTCCTCCATCCGGGCGGTGAAGTCGTAGTCGACCAGCTCGCCCAGGTGGCGCTCCAGCAGGTTCGTGACGGCGAAGGCGGTGAAAGTCGGCACAAGCGCACTGCCCTTCAGCCAGACGTAGCCCCGGTCCTGGATGGTCTGGATGATCGTCGCGTAGGTCGACGGCCGGCCGATCCCGCGAACCTCCAGCTCCTTGATCAGGCTGGCCTCGGTGTAGCGCGCCGGCGGCTGCGTGAAGTGCTGCTGCGCCTCGACCTGGCGCGGCGCGAGCGTCTGGCCCTTGTGCAGGGGCGGCAGGATCTTCTCCTGGTCTTCGAGCTCGGCGGCCGGGTCGTCGGCGCCCTCCACGTACGCGCGCAGGAAGCCCGCGAACCGAATGACCTTGCCCGACGCGGTGAACACGGCGGGCCCGTCGTCGGCCGCGGGCGCCTCGATCCGCACGCTCGTTCGCACGCCCTGGGCGTCCTTCATCTGGCAGGCGACGGTGCGCTTCCAGATCAGCTCGTAGAGCCTGAGCTGGTCCGCGTCGAGCTCGGCCGCGAGGCTCTTCGGAGTCCGGAAGACTTCCCCGGCGGGACGGATGGCCTCGTGGGCCTCCTGGGCGTTCTTCGAGGCGGCGCGGTAGGCGCGCGGCTCGGCGGGAAGGTACTCCTGACCGAACAGCTCGACCACCTGTTTTCGCGCCGCGGCGATCGCCTGCTGCGAGAGCGCGGTCGAGTCGGTTCGCATGTAGGTGATGTAGCCGTTCTCGTACAGGCTCTGCGCGATGCGCATCGTCCGCTGCGCGCCGAAGCGCAGCTTGCGGCCGGCCTCCTGCTGAAGCGTCGACGTGATGAACGGCGCATACGGGCGCGCCGTGAACGGCTTCTCGCTCACCTCCGACACCGTGAACGCCGCCGAACGCAGCCGATCGGCGACGCGCTCGGCCCGCGAACGATCCACCAGGACGGCGTCGCTGCCGGGCTTCAGCCGCCCGGTGGTCTCCTCGAAGTCCTTGCCGGTGGCCACGCGGCGCCCGCCCAGCTCGACCAGCCGCGCCGAGATTGCCGCGTCGGCCTGCTCCGCCGCGAGGTCAGCCGCGATGTCCCAGTACTCGGCCGCCACGAAGCGCATGCGGGCGCGCTCGCGCTCGACAACCAGGCGCGTCGCGACGGATTGCACGCGGCCGGCGGAGAGCCTGGGCTTGACCTTTCGCCACAGCACGGGCGAGACCTCGTACCCGAAGAGACGGTCCAGGATGCGTCGCGTCTCCTGGGCGTTGACCAGCGCCCGGTCCACGGAGCGCGTTTCCTCCAGCGCGCGCGTGATCGCCGTCTTGGTGATCTCGTCGAAGACCATCCGCCGCACGGGGCAGGTGGGCTTGAGCACCTCCGTCAGGTGCCACGCGATCGCCTCGCCCTCGCGGTCCTCGTCGGTGGCCAGGTAGAGGGCGACGGCGTCCTTGAGCTGCTGCTTGAGCTTGCGCACCTGGGCTTTCTTCTTGGCGGGTACGACATAGACCGGATCGAAATCCGCATCGACGTTCACGCCCAGGCGGGCCCAGGGCTGATCCTTGATCTCGTCCGGAATTTCCGAGGCGGCGGAGGGCAGGTCGCGGATGTGGCCGATGGACGACTCGACGACGAATCCGCTCCCGAGGAACTTGCCAATGGTGCGGGCCTTCGCCGGAGACTCGACGATGACGAGCGCCTTGCCGGTGTCCTTACTCTTGGTCATTCTGTCACAACTTCTTTTTAAAAGCGAAGTTACAGTGATAGCGGCCACGCCGTGACTCTATTCAATCGGCACACGGACACCAAAAAAGAAGCCCGGCCGCGTCCGAAGCTGTCAGGAAGATCGTTAGTCGCTCGGCGCCGGCTGTCAAGTGTGCGGCCGGCGGATGTTCACCGTAACTGGCTGGAGAACATCATCTTACCACGCTCGATTGCCGGCTCCAGAAGCGCGCGCCAACCTGCGAACCGCCGGGCCGGCACCAAACCTCTCTGGGCTCTGACGCGGGTCAACGGGCGGCTGACGGACCGCCCGCCGACGATAGAATTCGAGCGCCTGGGAGCCGGCTGGGACGCGAGAGTGGCGGAATTGGCAGACGCACCAGATTTAGGTTCTGGCGGGGAGACCCGTGGGGGTTCGAGTCCCCCCTCTCGCAGTATGCGAACAGCGCCGCTTCAGGGCTGCCGGTTGACCTTCACATTGACCCCGTTGGACTTGACGCGCCGGCCGTTGAGCTGAAACGAACCGGTCAGCACGGAGCCGTCAGGCGCGCGGCACTCCAGCGTGCGGCGTCTCGGGTCGATCGTCCAGTGGCCCATCTGGCCGGCGAGCACCAGGTTGTGCTCAAGGAGTGACGGCGGCAGCCAGTCCTGCTCGTGGGCGCGCAGCTCGCCCGCCTTGGCCGCCTTGAAGAACGCGTCGGCGGATTCGAAGGACTGTTTCTGGCTGGCGGCCCGGGCGTAGTAGTTGGTGAGGGTGTGCACGACGCCGCGCTGATACAGCGGCAGGCTGGCGTTGGGCTCCAGCGCGGTCCAGTACTCGCGCCAGCGGCGCTCAAACGAGGTGACGTCTGCGCCGAAGCGATTGCGCCAGGCCGCTTCCCACTGCATGCCACGGCTGACATCGAGGATGAACTGGTTGAAGGCCTGCTCGTAGCGCGGGTTCGCGTGCGCGAGGAAGTGCACCATCGACCACGCCTGGAGGTAGTTCACGACGCTCAGGTTCGAGTTCCATTCCTCGTGCCGCGTGAGCATCATGTCGCGCAGCGGCCGCATCTTGCCCTCGCTCATCAGGAGCCTGAGCTGCCGCAGGCGCCCGGGCGGCACGACGCCGGTGATGTAGCCGTCGCCCGTGAAGATTCCGGCGCCGAAGTACTCGGCCAGTCCCTCGTTGACCCAGACCGGGATGTCTCCGCCGATGACCGCGTGCACGAACTGGTGGAAGCCCTCGTGCTTGAGCGTGTCCCAGGTCGCCTCGCCGACCTGCGGCCCAGCCAGAACCAGCAGCCGGCCGCCGCCGTCGCTCTGGGCCAGGAACATGCCGGCGCTGCCGGGGAGGGCGCCGGCGGCGAGGTAGTCTTCGGAGCGGCCGTAGACGTAGAGCGGGAGGCGCTGGTTGAGCGTGCGGGCGAAAACGCGGGTGCGGGCGCTGTACTCGACGACCATGAGGTCGGCCCGCAGGACGATCTCGCGCGCGACCGGCGCCGGCAGATCGGTGTAGACGTCGTAGAAGCGCGCCTTGTAGTGCATGAGCCGCGGCTGGGCCAGCGCGGGCACGCTTGCCAGCAGCAACAACGGCACCCACGCTGCACGCATGACCAAGACGGCTCCTTCGCGAACCGACAGCGACAAGCCCCGGCCCGGGATCGGCGCGGCCCGGCGCCGCACGCGCGACTCTACTATAGGAAACCGTCAGGGTGGCCGACAAGCCGCTTTCCTGGCCCCGCGGGCTGGTCGGCACGGCGTGGCCGTTATAAGCTGTCGGAGCCTGTGATTTTTCCGCAGTGGCGTCGCTCACCAATCAGACCGGACGGAGGTATCGCCGTGGCACGACGGAGCTTTGAACTGACCCTGGCGCTGGTCCTGGGGCTTCTGGCGGGGTGCGCGTCGCAGGAGCGGCGCGGCGTCGAGCCGGGGCGCCCGCACCTGTTCGACGGCATGGGACGGCACACGCGCACCGTGACGACCGACTCGGCCCGCGCCCAGCAGTACTTCAACCAGGGGCTGGTGTGGGCCTACGCGTTCAACCACGACGAGGCGATCCGCTCGTTCACCGAGGCGGCCCGGCTCGATCCGAATTGCGCGATGGCCTGGTGGGGCGTCGCCCTGTGCAACGGCCCGCACATCAACAACACCGTTGTGCCAGAGGCGCGCGGTCGCGCGGCGTGGGAGGCGCTCCAGAAGGCCCAGACGCTGCGCCAGCATGCCAACCCCACCGAACAGGCGCTGATCGACGCGCTGGCCCAGCGCTACGCCGATCCGCCGCCGAGCGACCGCGCCGCGCTCGACCAGGCCTACGCCGACGCGATGCGCGAGGTGTGGCACGCCCATCGCAACGACACCGACATTGGCACGCTCTACGCCGAGGCGCTGATGGACCTCCAGCCGTGGGACCTGTGGACCGCGGAAGGCGAACCGAAAGGCGTCGCGCTCGAAGTCGTGGCGGTGCTCGAGCACGTCTTGGCGCTCGACCCGCACCACCCGGGCGCCACGCACCTGTACATTCACGCCGTCGAAGCCTCGCCTTACCCCGAGCGCGCCATCGCCGCCGCCGACGTGCTGCGCACCGCCGTCCCTATCGCCGGACACCTGGTTCACATGCCCGCGCATATCGACGTGCGCGTCGGAAAGTGGCAGTCGGCGGCGGACCAGAACGTCGCGGCGATAGCGGCGGATCGCCGTTACCGGCAGATCGTCCCGAAGCAGGGCTTCTATCACCTGTACATGGCGCACAACCACCACTTCCTGGCGTGGGCCTCGATGATGGAGGGGCGCAACGAGGCGGCCCTCAAGGCGGCCCGCGAGATGGTCGCCGGCGTGCCTCCTGAGTTCATCGAGAGCGACGGCCCGGTCGTGGACACCGTCGCCGGCATCACCTTCGAAGTGTTGATGCGCTTCGGCCGCTGGGACGACGTGCTGGCCGAGCCCGAGCCGCCCGCCGCGCTGCCGATCACGCGCGCGTTGTGGCGCTTCGCGCGCGGCATCGCTTACGCCGCCAAGGGGCAGGTGGAAGACGCGCTCGCGGAGCGCAAGAGGTTCCAGGAGGCCGTCGCGCTCGTGCCCGAGGGGGCGATGATGGCGACGAATCCGGCGAGCAACGTGCTGGCCATCGCCGACCACATGCTCGCCGGCGAAATCCTCTTTCGCCGCGGGCGGATCGACGAGGCCGCGTTCGAGCTGCGCAAGGCCGTGGCGCTCGAGGACCGCCTGCGTTACATGGAGCCGCCCGACTGGATCCAGCCGGTGCGTCACACCCTCGGCGCCGTGCTGACGGCGGGCGGGCGATACGGGCAGGCGGAGGCCGTGTATCGCGAGGACCTGAAGCGCTGGCCGGAGAACGGCTGGGCGCTGTATGGGCTGGCACAGTGCCTGAAGGCGCGTGGAGCGGACGAGGAGGCGGCGGCCGTCGAGGCCCGCTTCGCCAGGGCCTGGTCGCGCGCCGACACGAAGATCAGCTCGAGCTGCCTGTGCGTCTCACGCGCCGAGTGAAGGCGGCATCCCCGGCGTCGCACCGGGCCGGCCGTCGCTGGCGGGCTGGGCAACGGCCGGGGCGCGCGGCTCGCCTTTCGGGCGTGTCTTCCAGCGGCGGTGGACCCAGAGGTACTGCTCCGGCCAGCGGGCGATGGCGCGTTCGAGGCCGGCGGCGAAGGCCTGCGTGATCCACTCGAGCGGGCGCGGCTGATCACGCCACTCGGCGGGCTCGATGGTGCGCTCGATGGCGATGCGGTAATGAAAACCGGGTCGCGTGCGCGCCGCGTAGCCGACCACGATCGCCGCGTTGTGACGCATGGCGAGCAGACCGATCGACTTGTACCACGAGGCCTGGCGGCCGAAGAAGTCGGCGAAGACCCCCTTGCGGCCGGCGTCCTGGTCGGCGATGAAGGCCAGCGCGCCGCCGCCGCCCAGCACGTCGTCGAACTGCGACGCCGCGCCTTTCTTGTACAGCAGGTGCAGACCGGCGACCTCGCGCGAGCGCAGCAGGAAGTCGTTCAGCAGCGGGTTGTCGAGCGGGCGCATGACGGCGTTCAGCGGCAACCCGAGCCGGGCGATCGCGTAGCCCAGCAGTTCGAAGTTGCCGAAATGGGCCGTGACCAGGATCGTCGGCCGCCCCTCAAGCAAGCGGCGCAGCGCCGGCCCCAGGTCGCACAGCTCCACGTAGCGTGACCACGACCACAGATTCACCAGCCGCGGCGTCATCGCCAGCTCGACCAGGAAGACCTGCGCGAAGTGCTCGAACGAGCGCCGCGCGATTCGCCGAAGCCGCGCTTCGTCGCAGCGCGCTCCCAGCGCCGCGCGCAGGTTCTCCAGCGCCTGCCGCCGGTTCTTCGGCCGCAGCGTCCACCAGGCCCGCCCCAGCAGGGCGGCGCTGCGCAGATTGAGCTCGATCGGGAACCAGTTGATGACGGCGCACCAGGCGCGCAGCGCGACGTACTCGGCCAGCCAGCGCAGCGCCCGCCAGGGCGTGCCGGCCTCGCGCAGCGTCTCGCGCAGCAGCGCCGCGAAACCCGGCTTCTCCGCGGCGCGCTTCATGTCCGTCCGCGGCCGGTGATCGAAGGCGCCGCCCATGAATCGGTCTTCTGCCGTAGCCGCGCCACGCGCTCCAGCACCAAAGGGTGCAGCGCCGGCTCGGGCCAGGGCGGCGGGCGATTGCCGAAGAGAATGTAGCGCTGATCCGGCCGGCCGACGCGCGCCACCATCCAGACGTGCAGCGGCGGCAGGGGCTCATCGCCGGCGGCCAGGCGGGCGGGCGCCAGCGCCTGGAACAGGGCGAAGTCCCCCGGAGCGGCCACGAAGAGCGCCGGCTCGCTCGAGGCAAGGCCGGCGACGATCTGGCGGCCGACGATCTCGATTTCGCGCCGCAGGTCGCGGTGGCCCTGCTGCGTGCGAAGCAGGTCGAGCTGATCCACCACGCGCGGGAAACGCACGTCGGAGTACCACGTGATCCGTGGGTCCTGCTGAGCCACCTGGCGCAGCGCCGGGCGCAGCTCCGGCGGCAGGGTGCGGAGTTGTTGGGCGAAATCTCGGAAGGCCTCCTGACCGGAGAAGATCGGCATCAGGTTGGGCCAGGCCCACAGCCACGTGCACCACATTGTCCCGACGAGCGCGGCGAACGCCGCGTGCTCGCGCCGCGCGGCCCGCAGCCACGCGGTCAGAACCAGGCCCGAAACGATGATCGCCGCCGTCACGAGCACCGCCGGCCGCACCTGCTCCCAGCGATAGACGCCGAACTCCGCGGCGCGCAGCGACACGCCGTGCAGCAGCCACAGCGCCAGCAGCGCGCCGAGCGGCGCCAGCACCGTGACGGCCGCCGCGCCGAAGCGCTCCAGCGCCGCCCGCGCCCGCCGCCTGGGGTCGAAAAACCGCGACAGCTCGCTGCCCACCAGGACGAACATCGGCGGAAGGGCCGGGACGATGTAGCGCGTCTCCTTGCCGGCGGCTGCTGTGAAGAAGGCCAGCAGGCCGACGAACCAGATCAGCATGAACCAGCGCCCGCGCGCCGCGGCCGGGTCGCCCGCTGCGGATGCGACCGGGGCGTCGTCACCCGGGCGCGGGAGCGCTTCGCCGCGGATCGCCCGCCAGATCGCCGCGGGCAGCGACAGCGTGTACGGCAGCACGAAGACGGCGACGACGCCCAGGTAGAGCGCGTAGAGCTTCCAGTCGCGCTGCTGGTCCTCCACGTTCGGCGAGTCGCCGGTGAAGCGGTCGAGGAACTCGACGCGCCACTTGTCCCACGCCACCGGCTCCGCCAGCAGCGCCGCGGTGACCCACGGCAGCCACGGCAGGAGGAACAGCGCGGCGCCCAGCAGGTGCCAGGGGCTGGCCAGGATCGACCAGCGCCGACACAACAGCACGTACAGCGCCGCCGGCAGCCCGACGCACACCAGCGGCATCGGCATCTTGTAGAGCATGGCCAGGCCGGCGGCGAAGTATCCGACCATCCAGAGTGCGACGCGCGCCCGGCCCGGGGGATGGCGCTCCGACCCGGTCCACAGCGCCGCCAGCGACAGCGCGATGAACGTCGTCACCCCCAGGTCCGCCGCCGCCCGGTGTGACCAGTAAAGCAGCATCAGGCTCGATGCCGCGGCGAAGCCGGCGAACAGCGCCGCGCGGGCGCCGGCGACCTGCCGCGCCAGCCAGTAGATGACGGCGACGAGGCCCACCGCGAGCACGGCGGTCGGCAGGCGCGCGGTGAACTCGTCGACGGGCCGCCCCAGTCCGCGGCTGGCCAGCAGCACCGCCCAGTATGGGCCGGGCGACTTCTGCAACCGCGTCTCACCCGAAAACCGCGGCACGACGTAGCCGCGCCAATCGGTCGACTCGCTCATCTCGCGCGCCGTCTGCGCCACCCAGGCGTCGGGCGGGTCGAAGCCCGCGCCGCCGGAAAGGTCGTAGAAGCACACCAGTGTTGTTCCGGCCAGCAGCAGCAGGAATAGGGCCGCTTCGGTCCGTCGGCTCGGCCGCCCCGGGGGCGAAGTTTCCTCGAGGGCCAGCGCGGGGGGGCGGGTGTGCAAGGTCCGCCCGGCCGGTGCGGGCAAAGTCGGCGCGCCGTTCACGACTTGGCGTCCGCCTGGAGCTTGCTTGCCAGAGCGCCGTCCATGGTCTCATGCACCTGGTTCATGAGGTCGAGGTAGTCCGCCTGGGCGCGCATCATGCGCTTCAGGGCCTCGTTGCCCGCCATGCCGCTCTCCAAGTCCGCCAGCTTGCGCTTGTCCGCCGGCTCGATCGGCTTTCCCTCGGCCTCGCGTTGGCGGATGGCGGCGGCATGCTCCCGGTACTGCTTCAGCAGCGACTGCGCGGCCTGGTCGGCCTGAACGCTCCGCTGGGCGGCGTGCATGGCCTGCACGCGCGGGTGCGCCGCCAGCGCTTCGCCGAGCAGCCTGGCCTTCGAGAGCACGTCAACGGCATCGGTCATGGGGGCACCGTCTGTTCATCGGGGCACTTGGTTCCGCGGCGCCATTTGCCGACGTTTGACCGAGATTCTACCGCCCGGGCCCTCGCGCGTCGTGCCCCCCCGAATTCACGCGGCCACGCCCTCAGGGCCACGCCTCCTCCGGCACGAGAACCGACGGATCGAGCCACGCCGCGGCGGCCGGCTGCATGGCCGTCGCGGCGACGACGGCGTAGACGCGCCTGGCGCCGGCCCTCCGAAGCACCTTCGAGAGCTCGTAGATCGTGGCGCCGCTGACGATGAGGTTGTCGACGATGCTCACGACGCGCCCGGAAACGTCGGCGCGCGGCGCCGCGGCGAAACAGCCGCGCACGTTCTCGAAGCGGCTCTGATTCGAATCCATCCCCGTCTGGCTGGGACCGTTCCGAACACGGCGCACCGCGGCCCGCTGCACGGGAATCCGCAGCCGCCGGCCCACCACCGCGGCCAGCGCGTGCGCGTGGTCCAGCGGCCGGTGCATCCGCCGCAGCCTGTGCATCGGCACGGGCACAAGCACCTCGGGACGCTCTTCCCATCGGCGGCGGACGATCGCGTCAGCCATCCGCGCGCCGAGCACATCGGCACAGCGCAGGTCGCCGCCGAACTTCAGCCCCGTGATCAGGCGCTCGAGCAGCCCGCGATAGGGTCCGTGGTGCGCCAGTCCGGCAATGTTCCAGAACCGCTCGCGCCGGCAGCGCCCGCAGTCGCCTGCGCCGTACATCAGCGCGTTGCCGATGCGGCCGCACCGGCCGCACGCGGGCAGCCGCGCGAGCCGGTCGATCTCCGCCGCGCAGGGCTCGCACAGCGGTCCGCGCTCGCCCTCGGTCCAGTGACCGCAGGCGACGCAGGTCTGCGGTACGACGGCGTCGAGCAGGCCATACCCAAGCCACGAAGCGGCCTGCCGCGCGACGCGCAGCGAGACGCGGCAGGCGGACGTCAGCACGCGTTGCGGCGGTGTCATGGCCCGATGGTGATCCTTGCAGGCGCCGATGCCAGCGCGCTCGCCGAATCAGGGCCGGTCTTCACCGGCGTCGAGCTCGTCCGCCGGCCCGCTCGGCTCCCGCCCGGCGGCGTCGTCGGGTTCGCCGGCGGGCGGCTCGAACTCGGTCAGCGTGGGTTGGCCGTCGGCGTCGAACTGGATGCGGCGGATGCGCTGCTCGCACAGGGTGAGGATTCGCCGGCACTGGCTGGCAAGCTGCATGGCCTCCTCGTAGCGGTCGATGGACTCCTCGATGCCGATCTTGCCGGAGTCCATCGCCTCGACGATCTCGTCGAGACGCTTCATCGCCTCTTCGAACTTCAGCTTGCGGGCAGCCTTGCTCATCGCGTTCACCCGGTCAACAGAATACCAGCGGCCGGCCCGCGCGTCAGGCTCGGCAGGCGCATGCTGACGCGGAGCACCGCGAACGCATGCCACCCATCGCGAATGCATGCCGTCCATGTCGGCCATGCCACCCGACGGTACGGCCTTCCGGCGCAACCGCTTCCTCGCGGGCGCGGCTCGCATCAGAATAGCGGTAGAATGCTGGCGCCGCCCGCGCTGGCCGGAGGCGGCGCGACCGGAGGATCAAGCCATGTGCGTTACTCGTCGAACCGGTGCGATGCTGGGAGCCCTGATGCTTGCGGCCGTCGGCCAGGCGATCGCCCAGAGCACCGACTCCCGCCTGCCGCAGTACAACATCCGCGACCTGGGCACGCTCGGTGGCCCGGAGGCGGCGGCGCTGGACATCAACGAACTCGGGGGCATCGTCGGCTGGTCGGATCGCGAGGACGGGGCGCGCGTCGGGTTTCGCCTCGATCCCGGTCAGCCGATGTTCCAGCTCGCCTATTTCGGCGACGGCGAGGCGACCGCGCTGAGCAACTACCCGGAGGAAGCCTGCGGCTGGAGCACGCACTACCTCACGGGAAACCGCCGCGCGGTGTACTTCATCTTCGACCTGATCGTCGAGATCGGTGCACCCGGGGGCGAGCCATCGCAGGCCAACGACGTCAACGACAACGGCCTGGCCGTCGGGTGGCTCGACGAAACCGGCTTCGTCCGCCGCGCGTGGACCTGGTCGGGCTCGACGGGCTTTGCGTTCCTGCCGCCGCTGGGCAACGGGCCGAGCGAGGCCCACGCGGTGAACGAGGCAGGCCAGGTGGTCGGCGTGTCGGAACTCTACGACGCCGGGATGCGCGCGGTGCGCTGGAGCGGCGGGCCGGCGCTCGACCTCGGCACGCTCGGGGGCGTGAACAGCTCCGCCCGCGGCATCAACAACCTCGGCCAGGTGGTGGGCCGGTCAGAGACGGCCCGGATGACGACGCACGCGTTCCTGTGGCTGCCGGCGCCGGCGTACGGCCGGCCTGCGGGCATGCACGACCTCGGCGTGCTGCGCGGTTTTGTGCGGAGCGAAGCCTGCGAGATCAGCGACCACGGCCGCGTCGTCGGTCGCCTCATCGGCCGCGCCGATGACGACGGCCGGCAGCGCGAGCGCGCGTTCGTCTGGGACGCGTGTTTCGGCATGCGCGATCTGAACAACATGATCGTGACCGACGAGGACTGGGTGCTGCTGGCGGCGACGGCGATCAACAATGCCGGTCGCATTGTCGGCTACGGCCTGCACGCGGGCGTGCTGCGCGCGTTTGAGCTGACGCCCGTCGGGGAGTGAGGCTGGCGGGATCGCGTGGGGGCAGGCTTACGCGGTGTACGGCGAGCGCATGCCACCTTGTGCCACCCGCCGGCGGCTTCCCGGCGACCGCCGTTCCGCTTCAGTCCCACGCGTAGATCAGGATCCCCAGGTCGCCCTGGCCCACGATGCCGTTGCCGTCGAGGTCGGCAGGGCTGTGCGTCTGGCCCCAGGTCCCCAGCAGGATGCCCAGGTCACTGATGTTCACCACGCCGTCGTTGTTCAAGTCGCCGAGCTTCGGCGCCACCGGCCCGAACGCCACCGCCGCCGCCGCGTCGATCCGTCCGACGCCGAGCAGGCCGGCGTACTGCGGGTTCAGGGGGTCGATGTTGACGGCGGAGGCCTCGAAGACGGCGCGGATCGCGAACACGGTCTGCGGTGCGGCGGGCCACTCCGGGTGCTGCGCGCGGATCAACGCCACCACGCCCGAGGCCAGCGCGGTCGAGAAGCTCGTGCCTTCCCAGACGGCGTAGCTGCCGCCGGGGATCGGGCCGTAGATCGCGCGGTCCGGGTCGAAGCTTCCGGGGCCGCCGAGCGTGTTGCCTGGGGCGCTGAGGAACGCCTTGTCGTTATAGTTGCTGAAATCGGCCTTGATGTCGTTGTGATCGACGGCGACGATTCCGAAGGCGTCGCTGGTCATGGCGGGGAACTCCTCGGGCTCCTCGACGTTGGAGTTGCCGCCAGCCGCCACCGTGACGATGCCCAGGCTGCGGGCCTCCTCGACGGCGTCCTCGACGGCGGAGGAATGGTAGGTGGAGCCGAGGCTGAGGTTGATGACCTCGACGCCGCGGTCGATGGCGTAGTACATGCCTTGGGCCAGGACGAAGGAGTCGCCGACCCCCGCGCCGTTCAGGACGCGGACGGGCATGATGCGCGTCTTCGGGGCGACGAGCATGACGAGCCCGGCGACGAACGTGCCGTGGCCGACGAGGTCGGACGCGCCATCGGGCCCCGGGATGTCGCGCGTGTCGCCGTTCAGATCGACGAAGTTGTACCCGTCGAGCACGCGCCCCAGGAGTGCCGGATGCGTGGCGTCCACGCCCGTGTCGAGCACGGCGACGACGGTGCTCTGGCCCTCGGAGCGAGCCTGGGCCGGGAGAATCTTCATCCGCTCCAGCGCGTACTGGCTGCCGAAGCGTCCCGCGTGGCCGGGGTCCTCGTTAAAGTAGATGCTGCCGGTGCGGCCCTCGGACGCGCGGCCCAGCCAGTTCAACTCGGCCCAGACGAGCGGGCGGTTGGGATCGGGCACGGCAGGGTTGGGGTTCACGTAGCCCTGAAGGTTCTGATAGACGGCCGGCTCGCTGGCGCCGGGGGGCAGTTGCAGGAGGTACGTCTTGCGCGAAGCGATGTCGCGCGCGACGTAGGTGCCGGGCCAGTCCTGCGTGAAGCGGTCCAGGAACCCGTCGATCGTCGCGTAGCTTGCCACGCGGATCATCGCCTGTTCGGCGACGATGCCGTCTTCGAGCTGAGCCGAGGCGACCGGCAGGACGAGATACAGCAGCGCCGCCTGAGCCGCGCGCGCAAACCTGATCCATATGCGCTTCATGGTTTCCCCACCAGTACGAATGGCGCCCAGTAGACCGGATGTACACCATCGGCGGCCGCTTCGAGTTGCGTGCGGCGCAGGGCGGTGGCCTTGCGCGCCGCCGCGGCGCTGCGCCAGAGTGCGTAGAACCTTGTCATCATGCGCGACGAGCGCGCGTCGTGAGTCGGCCACAGGCTGACGAGCAGGCTGCGCGCCCCGGCCGCCAGGAAGCCGCGCAGCAGCCCCATCAGTTCGTCGCCCGCCTCCACCAGGCTGCGGCCCGTCTGGCAGCCGCTGAGCGTCACCAGCTCGGCCTCGAGCCGCAGGCCGGCAATATCGCGCACGGTCAGCCACCCGTCCGCCAGCCGAACGCCCGACGACAGCGGGCTGAGGCTCGCGTAGCGCCCGTGACACGCCAGGTGCAGCAGCCCGGCGCCCGGGGCCGCCTGCTGCACCGCCCGGCACGTCGCCTGCTCGCCCAACAGCAGCCCGCCCCCGAGCGCCGCGGCCACCGCGGCGGCCTCGTCGGCGATATCCGGCGCGAATTCGTCGGCGACGCCCACGACCAGCGGCGGGCGCCGCCCCGCGCCGGCGGGCGCGGCGGCCGACAGGGTCGCGAAGAGACTGGCGCTGGGCGCGCGGTTGATCTCGAAACGCTCCAGCAGGTGCGCCGCGCCGTCCCACAGGGCGTGAAAAGGCGTCAGGTGCAGCGGGCCGTGCGGAACGATCGTCAGCCGCTCGAGGCCGTCGAGCGCGTCGCCCAGCGGCGCGATCAGAAGCTCATGCTGGCGGTGCAGCTCGCGGCGCGCGTCGGCGATCAGGCGCCCGGCGCGTGATGCGCCGCCCGCGTCAGGACGCATCGCCCGGTGAAGCTGGAATTGCAGGCGCCGCGCGGCCTCTTCGATCGTCGCGCCGGTCGCCAGCCGCCTGAAGGACCGGATCCCCCCCCGCGTGACGACGAAACACACCAGCTCGTCGCCGGCGATGAAGTACTCGATCAGCCCTTGATCGGCTCCAAGCTGCTGCCGAAGCGCCTCGAGACGCACCGGGCGGCTGTCGAGCGCCACCCCGTCGCGCGCCGCCGCCGCGCGGCGCGCCTCCAGCGTCGACAGCTCGTGCTCACGGCGGCGGACGGCTTCGCGCCACCCATCCTGATCGTGCAGGCTCCGGCCGCGCTGGTCCGTCACCGAGAGCTGGCTGTACAGCGCGTTCAACTCCTGCTGGAGCGCGCCCAGGCGACCGCCCAGCGATGCGTTGGCGGAGTCATCCCGGTCGCCCGCAGGATTGCCGTCGCCCTGGGCCAGCTCCAGCAGCACGCGGCTCTTGGCCAGCTCCGCCACATCGAACGCCGCCGCCGCGGCCGACGGCTCGTCGCGCTCGAGTTCGGCGAGGACGAGATCGGCGTACAGGGCCAGGCGGTCGGCGAGGAACGTGTGCCGCAGCCGATGGGCCTGGAGCGTGCCGCGGATGCGCTCGACGTGCCGCAGCGCCTCGCGCCAGTCCGAGGCGGCTTCGGCCGGGCGCGCCTGGGCGCGGCGGAGCCGGCCGCGCGCGTGCAGCAGCTCGGCCATCAGCGGGGCGAGGTCCAGGGGGGCCAGCAACGCGTGGGCCGCGGCCAACTCCTGCTCGCTGCGCTCGAGGCGGTTCTGCGCCAATGCCAGGCGCGCGCTGAGCAAGTGCCACCGGGCCGCGTCGATCGGCCGGTCTTGCAGCGCCTGCCGCGCCAGATCGAGCCGGGCCGCCGCCCCTTCGAGGTCGCCGACGATCAGGGCCAGCTCGGCGCGCACCAGCAGCGCCCGCCCCCGCGCCACGCCGTGCCGAAGCGCCGCGAAACCCTCCTCGGCCCGCCGCAGCTCGTCGTCGGCTTCCGCGAAGCGGCGAAAGCGCATCAGGGCCTTGCCGAGACCGGTCCGCGCCCGCGCGATCTCGAAGACCATGCCATGCTGCTGGAGCCGCGGCAGGGCGTCGCGGTAGTACACGAGTGCGTCTTCCGCGGCCCCGAGGGCTTCGAGCGCCTCGGCCTGCTCGGCGAGCAGGCGGGCCATGTGGCTGCCGGCCTGGTCGGCCTCGAAGCGGGTGCGGGCGCGCTCGAAGTGGAAGAGCGCCTGCGAGAGCAGGCCGCGCCGGGCCGCCAGGTCGGCGAGGTTGCCCTCGGCGATCGCGGCGGCGAGATTGGCGCCGACCTTCTCAGAGGCCTCGCGGGCCGCGATGAAGGCCTCGCGGGCGGCGTCGAACTCGTGCAGGGCGAGCAGCGCTTCGCCGCGGTTGTTCTCGATGTATCCCAGGGGGACGGGCTCGTCGCCCAGCGCCTGGCGGGCCCGGTCGAGATGGGCCAGCGCCCGGACCGGGTCGTCGCGGTTCTGATGAATGACGCCCAGGTTCGCGTCGGCCCGCGCCGCCAGCCGCGGCTGGCCGGCGGCCAGGAGCTGCTTGCGCGCGGCCTCGCCCTCGGCGAGCGCCTCCTCGTAGCGGCTCAGCTCGCCCAGCGGATGCAGCGACGACAGCCGGGCCCGCGCCGCTTCGACCGGCGCGCCGGCGAGCTCCGCGATGCGCACCGCGTCGCGATACGCCAGCAACCCGTCCTGGAAGCGGCCCGCGTACGAGAACGCCCGGCCCAGCGCCCGCCGGGCCACCGAGCGCGCCACCGCATCGCCGACCTGGTCGGCCAGCTCGACGAGCAACTGGCCGGCCTCGAGCGCCCGCGACACGTCATGCAGCGCCAGGTGCTCGGCAGCGCCCCCCAGCGCCGCCAGCCGTTCACCCGGCTCCCCGTGTGCGCGCAGCAGCGCCGCGCGCTGGGCGCGCGGCGTCGCCCGCAGTTCGTCGAGCAGGCTCGCGATGTCGTTGCGCGTGCCCGTCATCTCAGTTCAACGTCGGTAATGACCACCGTCGCCGTGGACAGATCGATCACCAGGTCGTAGCGTCCCGGCGGCGCGGTCAGCGTGAACAAGCCATCTGAGTCAGCGCTCGCCCGCGCCACGGCCATCCCCTCGCTCATCAACATCACATCCAGATTCGTGACGGCCTCGTCCTTCTTCCTCAGCACGTGCACCTGCCCCGTCAGTCGTCGCGGTGCGGCGCCGTCAGGCGGAGACTCGACCTCCAGGTCAACCTCCGCCGACGGATGCGCGAAGCTGAGCTGGTACGCCTCGGCCCCGCCGCGGAAGCCCACGAGCGCCGCCCGGGTGCGGCTGTCGTAAGTCAGGGTGGCGACGAAATCGCCCAGCCGCTGGAGCCACGTGCCGCGGTCGCGCGCTTCGGCCGGCCGCATCTGCGCGAATACGTCCCGGGCCAAGGCGACGGCGCGTTGCGTCGGAGCGAGCGAGTCATCGCGTCGCAGGCATGCGATGGCGCGCTCCAGCCGCTCCAGTCGCGCCGCCAGTTCAGGCGAATGCTGCACCGCCTGTCGAACGGCCTGCTGCTCGCCGGGCGGCAGTTCGCCGAGCACGAGCCCTACTAGCTGATCGTAGCTGACTCGAGGTGATCCCATGCCGGATTTCCTTTGCGTTCAGCCTGACAGAGCGCGGTTACGCCCGCATTAATACAGGCGGACAGCGGCCTCCTGCCAATTACTGTAACATGTTGCTGTTTAATACGTTACTATTCTGAAGGGCCTTTCGGCCCCCCTTCGCCCAGCCCCATTCGCCGCAGGATCCGCTCCAGCTTTCCCAGGCAGCGAGCCCGCGTCGGGCCGATGCTGCCGACGCGCATGCCAAGCCGATCGGCGATCCGCTCATAGTTGGCGTCGCCCGGCTCGAGAAAGAGCGCTTCCAGCAGGGGGGCGCAGGGTGGCCCGAGCTCGGCAAGGCCGCGGCGGACCAGGTGCTGCTCCTCCCAGGAGGAAGCCAGCTCATCGCTCGGGGCCGACACGTCGGGGAAGTGCTCGTCCAGCTCCGTGTACTTCGGGCTGCGCTTGCCCACGCGCCAGGTCTCCCGGTGGGCCGTGGTTATCAGCCACGAGGCCAGCCGCTCATGCTCGCGCAGCGACGCCAGGCTCCGATACAGCGCGATGAACGCGGCCTGGAAAACGTCCTCGGCGTCTGCGTCGGTGAGGCCGTAACGACGTGGAATCGAGTACACCAGCCGGCCGTAGCGCTCGACCAGCGCATCCCACGCCCGCTGGCTTCCGGCCAGGCAGCGCGCAATCAGGGTCCGATCGTCCTGGTTCACGCCTTCCTCGCGTCGCCCGGCCCATTATGGCGGATTTCGCTGCGATCCCCAAATGGGCGGCGGCGCGCCGTCAGCGCGGGGGGGCGATGACTGTTTGATGTTGGTGCAGGTGCAGATATGGGTGTGTGGGACTATGTGGGTTCCCATTTGCCGCCGCCGGGTGCGAATTGGATATTCCCTATCAGGGCGTCACTCTGGGCCGCCCCAACCTAGCAGCCTTACCGGACGCAGTTGCCAAACGAGGAAACACAAATGGGCAGGACGAAGTCGCCGACAACGCCGTACCCCGAAGTCCGGGAAGATTCCGAGGCTCTTGCGCCCTCGATCGCCGCCGACGCGCCGGCTGCTTCGCAGCAGCCGCCCGCGAAGACCGGCTTTCAGGAAATCCCGCCGCCGTGGATTCGCAACAAGCGGCAAGGCGGGTCGGGCATGGGCGTGCGCCGGCAGCGCCGCCACGAGTGGGAAGCCAGCGTCGCGGTCGAGCTCGACGAGACGGGCCCGGCGGGCGTGACGCGCCGCCGCGTGCGGGTGATGACGCGCGACCTGTCGGCGACGGGTTTCGCGTTCCTGTTCGATCGCGCGATCGCGCCGGGCACGCACGTGCGGGCGCGGTTCGACGCGTTGCCCGCGACGCCGTCGGTCGAAGGGCGCGTGCGGCACTGTCTGCCCTGCGCGGGAAAGCCGCATTTCATCATCGGCGTGGAGATCATCGAGGCCGAGGCGACGCGGTGAGCGGCGCGCGCGAGCCCCGCACGGACCGAGCCGCTGCCGAACATCATTCCGAGGCGGCCCGCCGGTCCAGGCAACCGGCGCGGCCGCCTGTCGACCTGTCACGCGCCACGTCGTCCGCGATCATCCGTCGCAGCGCGCCCATTGCCGCCGGGGGCTCCGGCGGAGAGAAGGGCGCGAGGCCGTCGAGCAGCCCGTCGGCTTCGCGGCGCAGCGCCGCCGCCCGGCCGGCGGTGGCGGTGATGGCGGCGGTCGCCTCGGCGCGGACGGTGTTGAGTCCGTCCTGCAAGCCGCGGCGGAGGGCATCGAGCACGACGCGATGCATGCGCGGCCGCAGCGCCTGCTCCGCCGCGAAGGGCAGGACCCAGCTCACGAGCACGAGCAGCCCCGCGTGCACCGCGAAATCGACGCTGAGGAACGCGCCGCCCGGCGACAGGGCCGCCGACGCGAAGCGCATGATCACGACCAGTCCGACGACGACCAGCGCCGTCGCCGGCAGGGCGTAGGACAGCCAGTGCGCCGCGGCGCGCAGGCGCATCCGCCAGGGCGCGGAAGGACAGGCCATCGCGGCGGCGACGCGGCGCTGGGCGGCATCGAGGACGAGCGAGCGCATCTCGCGGTTGAGCCGGTCGAAGGCGTTGCGCAGCGGCGCCCCCGGGATGCCGCTGCGTTGAGCGGCGAGTTCGACCGCCTCCAGGCAGCCCTGAAGCCGGGCCTGCGTCCAATCGTCCCAGAAGCTGCGCAGCAGGTGCGCCACTTCGCCGGGTTGCAGCAGCGCCGTGGGACCTGCGTCGTCTCGTGCGGCTGTTGAACCGGCGTGATCGGCGCCACCCGTCGGCGGGGCAGAATCGGCGGCGGCCGGCAGGCGCGGCACGCCGCTGGCTGAGAGCAGCGCGCCACCCGCGCCGCGGACGGCGTTTCGCGCCCGGCGGGAGAACCCCTCGAACATTCCCGGCTCACGGACCGCCAGCCGGGCCGCGACGCCGCCCAGCGACAGTTCGACGCCATCGCGGATGGCGTCGGCGGCGGTGCGCCAGGGTGCGTGAAGCGCGTCGGCGACGGTGTGCCAGACGCGGTCGTCGCCGAGGCGGGCGGCGGCGGCGGCGAGGGCGCGACCGAGCTCGATGGCACGGGCGCGGTAGCCGAGCCGCTCCAGCTCGAGGACGCCGTGCTCGGCCAGGACCGCGCTGAGCTCGGCTTCGAGCTGGTGGAAGTCGTCGGAGCGGGTGCTCGAAGACGGGGGCGCAGGGCCGTCGGCGCAGGAGGTGCACAGGACCAGCGGATCGTCGAAGCCGGCGTTGCGGAGGACGCCCACGAAGTCGTCGCGCTGCGCGGGATCGCCTTCGTCCCAGCGGTTGATGACGAAGATCCAGCCGTGCTTGTGGCCGCGCTCCAGCAGCAGCCGCCAGCCGGCGTCGTCGCGGTAGCGCTCGGGGCTGACAACGTAGATCAGGACGTCGACGTAGGGCAGCCAGGCCAGGGCGCAGCGGCGGTTCTCCTCGTGGGTGCTGTCGATGTCGGGCATGTCCATCCAGAGCACGCCGGCGCGAACGTCGCTCGAATGCCGCACGACGCGCACCTGGTCGACGGGCGTGCCGCGCGGAAGCTCGGCGAGCTGGACGTCTTCGTGGGCATACGCCGTGACTTCGAACGACGTCGGCCGCTCGATGCCGACCCGCGCCACCGGCTGCCCCGCCAGGCGGTTCAGCAGGCTGCTCTTCCCCACGCCCGTACCGCCGAAGAATGCCACCACCAGCGGCCGGGGACCGCCGGCGACGAAAAGGCCGGCCGGAGTGGCCTGGTCGAGCGCCTCGAACCGCGCGACGTCGGTCGTGCCGAGCCAGCCGTCGTTGGCGGCGCGCTCGAACCACGCGCGCGCCCGCGAGAAAAGCTCGCCGAACTCCCGGCCGGTCATGGCCCGGCTCCCCATCCGGCGAGTGCGGCGGCCGCCTCGCGCAGGCGGCGTTCGTCGATGCCCAGCACGCCGGAGGCGCTCGCCGAGAGCTCATGCAAGGCCGGCGTGAAGACGCCGCCCAGCAGCGATTCGCTCACGTTGCGCATCTGCCTGTGCTTCAGCTCCTCGGCGGCGTGGTGCATGTAGCCGCCCAGCGCGCCTTCGGTCAGCATGCTGGAGACCGCGAGCATCGCCGGAGCGAAGATCAGATCGTGCGCTGCGATGCCGCCGGTCTTGATCGCCACGATCAGGGCGACGCCGTCGGCGGTGGCCCGCACGGCGCGCAGGCTGTTCAGCAGCGCTGGCCGTTGTTGCAGGGTTTCGTAGAGGCGGTCGGCCACGATGCGGATCTCCGCCGCAACTTCGTCGCAGTGCCGCCGCGTCGCGTCCGACAGCCGCTGGCGCAGCGCGGCGCCGTGCTCGCGCAGCCGTGTCGAGACGGCGAGCCAAACGCTGCGCCCGGCCGCGTCGGCTTCAAGCTGGCTGGCCGCGTGGCGCTCCAGTCGCAGCAGCAGCCGGTCCACCATCTCCAGCAGCACGCGCTCCTCGCCGTCGCCGGCGGAGGCCGATCCGGGCGTGCGCCGGAACCAGCCCCGGCCCAGCGCGAACAGCTTGCGCGCCGGCCAGGTGATCACTTCGCGCACGCGATGCACGCCGGCGGCGATGCCCGGGAGCTCCAGCAGGCGCAGCAGCTCGATGGTCACGCGGCGGAAGCTGTCATAGCGCTGCGGATGGTCGAGGAAGTCGCGGCGGTAGGCGAGGCGCATCTCGTCGAGGGCGGCGTCGACGGCGGCGCGCCATTGCCGGTGCGCGTCGCTCTCGGCCTCGATCGGCGCGGTCCAGTCGCTCCAATGCCGCTCGATGAACGCGCGCGTCGCAGGGGTGCGGTCGGTTCCTGCCGCGCGCTGCGCAAGGCTCAGGACCTGGTTTCGCAGGGCGACGACCTGCGGCGCATCGCGGAACGCCGCGAGCGACAGCCCGGGCGCGAGGTCGAGCGGGAGGACCGGCGCGTCGCGAGCAGCGCCCCCCAGCTCCGCCAGGCGCGCCCGCAAGGCCGCCACCAGCGGCGCACGCGCATCGGGCGTGAGCTTGTTGAAGCAGACCAGCAGCGGGCGGTCGAGCGGCGCGATCAGCCGCAGCAGGCTCCACACCGAAAGATCGGCGTACTTCTCGCGGCTCACCACGAGCAGGACGACGTCTGCCAGGCCGATCACCTCCAGCACGCCGCGGCGGTAGGCGTGCGACGAGAGCGAATCGAAGTCGGGCGTGTCCCACACGGCGCACTCGGGCGGCAGCGGAGCATCCTGCGCCGCGGATGCGCGGCCCGCGCCGACATCGCGGCGCTCGGGGTCCGGACCGGGGCGCAGCGTCGTGAAGGCGAACGCCGCAAACTCATCGCGGGCCGCCGGCGCATCGCTCAGCCGGCGCCAGCCGGGGAACAGGTCAGCGATCCAGCGCTCGTCGGCTTGCCCGGCGGCGACCTGGAAGCCGTGGGCTCGAACCGTGAAGCCGGCCAGCGGGCTGACCTGCGCCGCCTCACGACCGAGCACCAGGTTCACGACGGTGCTCTTGCCCGCCTGCGTTGGGCCGATGACCGCGATCTGCGGCGGGCGCGCCGAGCGCCGATCGGGCGCGGCGTACCTGGCGGCGGCCTCGGCGAGCTGCAATTCCGCGAGGCGACGGATGACGGTCTGCGACGGGAGTGCGGCGTCGGTTGCCTGGCCACGCGTGAGGTAGCCGGCGCGCAAGTCGGCCAGGAAACGCAGCAACGGTGGATCGGGCGGATGCCGGCGGGCTTCGTCAGCGGTCGCGGCGGGGCGAGTGGTTGCGGCGTCTGTGTCTGGACGGCTCACACGACGTATTCTGCGCGCAAGGCTCAGGTTTCGACAGGCAGGGATTCCGGGTCCCTCAGGCGCGAGGCCGGGCCGCGAGGCGCTCGTAGAGCGCCTCGATGCGATCGACCATCCGCCGGGCATCGAAGCGGTCGAGGCACCACTGTCGGCCGGCGGCGCCCAGGCGACGGCGCGTGTCCGGATCGCGGGCCAGCGCGGCGAGGGCCGCGGCGAAGGCTTCGGCGTCGCCGTTGCGGATGAGTCGTCCGGTTCGGCCGTCGAGGACGACCTCGGGCGTGCCGTCGAGCGCGAAGGCGACCGCGGGGGTCTGCATGAGCAGCGCCTGCACGACGGCCCGCGGGAGCCCTTCCCATTGCGACGTGTGGGCCAGGATGTCGAAGCCGGCCAGAATCCGCGGGATCTCGTCGGGTGCGACGAGCCCGGTCAGAAACGTCCGCTCGCGCAATCCGCGGCGCGACAGCTCCTGCTCGTACTCGGCGCGCTGCGCCCCGTCGCCCACCCAGACGAAGCGCAGCCGAGGGTCGAGCCCGGCGGCCCGGCTCATGATCGGCAGGAGCTGCTCGTAGCCCTTGCGGCGGAAGAGACGGGCAACCGTTCCGACGACGACAACGTCGTCGCGCGGGGCGATGTTCCACGCGGCCCGGGTCCCGTCGCGGTCGTAGCGCGTCGGCGTGAACTGCTCGACCGGCATGCCCGAGTAGATCGTCTCGAACTTGTCGCGCGGCGCGATGCGGGCGGCGACGCTCTGCTCGCGGAGCGCATCGGCGACGGTGATGATGGCGTGCGTGCGGCGGGCGGCGGCCCATTCGAGCAGGGCGTAGAGCATCTGCACCGGGCCGGGCTGCGTGCGGTTGAAGCTCATCCCGTGGATGGTGTGAACGACGAGCGGCACGCGGGCGCGATGCGCGGCGAAGCGGCCGAGGATGCCGGCCTTGCTGCTGTGCGTGTGCACGACGTCGGGGCGAAGGCGGCTGAACAGCGAGGTCAGCTCGCGCTGGGCGCGGGCGTCGAGCCACGGACTCACGGCCCGGACGAGCTCCGGCAGCTCGATGAAGCGATAGCCGGCGTTGCGGGCCTTGTCGGCGAGCGAGCCCTCGGGGCCGCGCGTGGGGCCGCTGATGAGCGTGACCTCGTGGCCGCGCTCGTGCAGCCCGGCGCAGGTGAGCAGCGTGTTCTCCTGTGCCCCGCCGACGATCAGCCGCGTGATGACGTGACAGACGCGCATGCCGGGGATACTACGTGCGTGCGCGCGTTCCCGCGACACCGCGCTTTTGCACACGGTCGGCGGGTCAGGCCACTGCTGACACAGCAGTGGAGCACGGGTGATTGCGCGTGGGGTTGCGGGTCAGTGATGCCCGCAGCCGTAGTCGGCGAGCAGGATGCCGAGATCAGCCTGGCCGACCTGGCCGTCCCCGTCGAGATCGCCGTTGCTGTTCGGCGGCACGCTCTGGCCGTAGAACGCGAGCAGAATGCCGAGGTCGGCCTGGTCGGTGTGGCCGTCGAGGTTCACGTCGCCCGTGCAGACGTCGAACGGCATGAAGACCAGCGTGAAGGGCTCGCTGGGCTGGTAGAGGCCGGTCGAATCGCTGGCGACGAAGGTCATCTGGTACTCGTGACCGGGCTTCGCGGCGGGGCTGGCGTGATAGACGAAGTGCAGATGGAAGTACGGGTGGCCGAGCGTGTGCGTCTCGTTCAGCCCGAGGTAGCCGCCGCCGGTCCAGAAGCCCAGCTCCGGGTCGATCGAAACGAGCGTGATGTCGATCGAGCTCGAGGGGTCGAGCACGAACAGCCCCTTGTCGGGCTCATCGACGTCGAGCGCCACCATGCCCAGATCGACCGTCACAAAGCCCGGGAACTCGGGATAGGGCGATTCCGGCATCAGCACCGGCAATTGCATGTGCAGGTCGATCGCCAGGCGTCCCGCCCCGTCGTGGGCGAAATGCACCTCGTCGTGGGCCAGCGCCGCCACCGGTGACAAGAGGACCGCCGCACCAATCAGGCCGACCATTCGCCGCGCGCAGATCATGGCTACGCTCCAATGAGAAAAGGTTCTCCGGCTGTTCCGATGATCCCGGTAACCCGGTCGCCCGCCGGGTCCCATTGTAACGCGGCGCGCGGGGCGATTCACAGGAATCGCGGAAGCCGGCGCTCTCGTGAGCACCGGCGCCGCGCCGATAACATGTATTCGGGATCGCTCCCAGACGATCGACCCGCCTCACGTCCCGCAGCCGAACGCCGCCAGGAGAATCCCCAGGTCCGACTGGTTCACGATGCCGTCACCGTTCAGGTCGCCGTTGGTGCCCGGCGGGACGACGAGGCCGAACGAGGCGAGCAGGATCCCGAGGTCGGACTGGTCCGTGCGGCCGTCGCCGTTCACGTCGCCGGCGCAGGGTTGCCCTTCCTGCACGACCAGTTGCAGCACCACGGGGTACGACACGCCGCCGGGGTTGCCGTTGTCGGCGGCGTGACCGAGCTTGACGCCGCGCGGCGTGCTGGCGGCGAACTTGGGCTCGGCGGCGCGGGCGAAGGAGACCGTGGTGGCGCCCTGGCCGACGGCGGAGAGCGTCACGCGGTAGAGGTCGGCCGGCGCGGTCAGGCCCAGGGTGAAGCTGGTGGTGTAGCCGTTGATGGTCTTCGCGCCGAGATCGCCGTCGTTGCCCTGCAAGGCGATGAGGCTGCTGCGCGTGATGGCGTACGGCCCGAGGGGCGCGATGTTCGTGACCTTGGCCACGCCGCCGGTCGCCATCGTCACGTCGTGCACGAACTGCATGACGCCATTCTCCTGTCCGGCCAGCAGGATGGGGTTGCCGGTGACCTGCCCGCGGAGCGTGATCTCGACCGTATCGCCGACGACCAGCGCGTTGAGCGGGTTGCCGCTGGGGACGTGCGTGGCGGCGAAGAGCGTGACGAACATGTCGGCGGGGTTGTTGAGGTGGACGCCGGTGGTCTCGGGCGTGGTGCTGTCGTAGGTTCGGCCGACGATGCGTCCGGTCGTGCTGCCCTGGAAATTCAGCGTCCACTGGAGGTCGCTGGCTTCGATGCCGTTGTCGCCGGTGCCGTCGACGTCCCACGGGCGCGTCTGGGTGGCCGGGTCGGCGGCGTTGCCTGCGGGCGCGCCGGGCCAGCCGTTGCTGAAGACCCAGTCGTCATCGCCGAAGACGGCGCGGACCTTGGCGATGTCGTCGAGGTCGCAATCGCCGTCGCGATCGGTGTCGCCGGGAATGTAGGGGGTGGCGAAGGGGTTGAGCCGGCCGGCCATGATCTGGCAGGTGTTCGGCGCGGCGAAGTTGAAGTCCGGGGCGATGCCGTCGTTGAGCCACAGCGGCACGTTCGTCAGGTAAGGCTGGATCGCGTCGGGGTTGGAATTCGCGGCGTTGCTGTAGAACCACTGCGGGTTGCCGCCCTGGCCGCCCGTGCCCTGGACCGAGTCGCCGCGGATCCACTGCTCGGTGGCGGTGTCCTGCCAGTTGTTGCCGTTGGGCAGAGCGCCGGTGGCGCCGGGCGCGGGTGTCCAGCCGGGTCCCTTGGTGCGATAGTCGACGCGCGTGAGGGCGTCGGGGTTGAAGCCCTGCGGATCATCGAGGGCGTGGACCTTGCGCTGCGGCAGACCTGGGACGGGGCTGCCGAGATCGACCAGGCGGCTGTCGACGTCGTACTCCCAGCCCTGGTCGTGCTCGTAGCTGACCTCGTCAACGATCTCGAGATCGTCGGAGAGATCCTCCGGCGTCAGTGCGCCGACCAGGTCGAGCGTGGGCAGGCCATCGGGGTTTGTGCCGCCGCCGCGGTCGAGGTCGCCGTTGCCGCCCTGCACGAAGTTGGGGTCGTCGATGATGATGAGATTATCGTCGCAGTCGATATCCTTGCCCCAGCGCAGTCCGAGGGGGTTGCCGGGGTCGGCCTGGGTGCGGCCCGGGCGCTGGCGGATGAGCAGGATGGTGTTGCAGCCGTCGTTCTGGAGGTTGCCGGGCGTGTCGAGGCCGCCGTTCCAGATATCCAGCCAGTTCTTGAAGTTCGAGTCGGGCAGCATGGTGGGATAGAAAGCGGTGCTGGCGCCGTTGCCCAGGACGAGGATGCCGTTGGGCCCGAGCGTGAGGCCGTCGAGGCTGAAGAACTCGTCGATCTCGGGCCAGACGGCGGGGCGCGGGGGGATGCTGCCGGCGGGGTAGAGCTTCTGCTGGGTGCCGTTGGCGAAAGCGATGGCGTAGCCGTCGAGCTTCATGTTGGGAGTGCCGAGCAGCTCGATGAATTCGCGGATGTCGTCGGCGCTGCCGGGGGGGTTGATGAAGACCTCGTTGATGATGATGCCGGCACGGGCCGACACCGTCGTCGATGCCAGGCAGACGAGCAGGCACAGGCGATGGAACATGGCTTGCTTTCCTCCATAGGTGTTTCGAGCGATCGTTCCGATTCCGTCGGGTGCCCAAGGGGGCGCGTCGCAGTCACCGGATCTCGTCCGGGTCGAGCGAGCGGCGGCCGAGACTGAGCACACCGTCGAAGACCTGCGAGGGGTTCAGGTCCAACTGCTCCGAGGGCCAGGTGTTGCGGTCAAGCGTGAAGATGCCATCGGGCGTCCTATCGACAAGCGTCCGTGCTGAGCCGTCCATGAAAGCCCAGTTGCTGCGGACGGCGTAGTGCTCGCGATGCGTGACGTTGACGAAGCGGCCGCGGCCATGAACGACGCCGAAGTCCTCGTAGTTCTGCGTGTTGAAGACCGCGCCGCCGAAGGGGCCGTCGGTCATGGTCTTGACGGTGGGCGTGCCGTTGACGTAGTGGCCGCCCGAGCCGGCTTCGGTGTTGTCGGTGCGGCCGTCGGCCAGCATGGGGACGTTGGTGAGCGGAACGCGCGTGCGGTCGAGGCGGAAAGGGCCGGCGGTGGTGGCGACGCGGCGGACGTTGCGGTCGCTCGGGTTGTTGGGGTCGCCCTTGAACTGCGAGCGGCCCATGTACCAGCTCTGGGTGTAGTTGGTGTTGTATCCGCGACGGACGAGGTCTTCGGCCTGGGCGGGGGTGTAGGAGTCCTGGCCGGCGCCGTTGGGCGCGAGCTTCTGGTTGTAGCGCGCCTCGTTGGTGGGGCAGAGCTGCTCGCCGGGGAGGCCGAGCTGGTGGTTCACGAGGTCGGCGACCCATCCGACCTTGTCTACCGGGCCGTCGCGCCCGTTCGACACCTCGGGGGCGAACGAGCCGGAGCAGGTGTAGCCGCGGTTCTCGGTGGCGTAGGTCGTCGCGCCGGTGGCCAGGCTCTTGAGATTCGCAGCGCACCTGGTCTGCTTGGCCTGTTCGCGCGCAGCGCTGAGTCCGGGGAGGAGAATCGCGAGCAGCAGCGCCACGATCGCGATCACGACCAGCAGTTCGATCAGCGTGAAGCCGGGTCGTTCGACGGGACATCGTGTCCGCATTGCGCCGATCCTTGATCCGGTGTGCCGGGACCGCTCAGTCCTGTTCTTCAGCGGTACGCAGACAGCCACCGTCGCCTGACGCTCGCATTCCTGTCGCGGCTGGGAGCCATCGCAATGAATTCAGTTGCCGCCGGCCGCCGAGCGGTCGCGCAGCACCGCGCCGAATCGGACTGAACGATATGCTGTTTACATCAAGGCGGCGTTAGCACAGCCAACGCATTGTGCTAATAAACCATTAAGAACCCGTGAACCCGGGCGCCCGCAGAACGCGGCACGTCGTAGCCGTGCGCGGCCGCCGCACGTTATCCTTTCGCCTGCTGCGGAGCGTGCGTCCATGCGGCCGGAAGTGGAGCTGAATGATCCGTCGACGCCGGCGCGCCGCGAGCGCAGCCGCCTGCTGCGGCGTTTCGCCTGGACGGCGCTGGCCGGACTAGCGGCGTTCGAGCTGGCCGCCAGCGCGCGGGTGTACCTGGCGCATGCGGGGCCGCGCGAGTTTCCGCAGGATTACGTCAGCCAGGGCGTCTGGTCCGCCGGCGCGTGGGTGCGGCCGCTGAAGCGCCACGCCACCGACGTGGCGCCGGCGCTGACGGCGGCGCGGCGGATGCTCGACCGCGACCCGGACCTGTACGGCCCCGTGCAGCGCGTCGGCCCCAGCTTCATCTACCCGCCGACCGCGGCCCTTGAGCTGCTGCCGCTGGCGACGCTGGCGCGCGGCGACGACCTGACCCGCGCCACACAGGGGATGGACCTGGTCGCGCGTCTTTGCGCCCTGGCGACTCTGGCGACGGCGCTTGCGTTCGCCTGGAGGGCGGAAGCGGACTGGCCGGCGCGCGCCGGGCTGCTCATCGTCTTCGCCGCCTTCTATCCCACGCGCTGGATGCTCACCTGCGTGCAGGCGCAGTCGCTGATCACGCTGTTCCTGGCGCTGGCGCTGGCGGCGGCCGCCTGCCGCCGCGACATCCTCACTGGCGTGCTGCTCGGGCTGGCCGCCGGGCTCAAGCCGCATCTGGGTCTGCTGCTGATCTTCGGCGTCGTGCGGCGGCAGTGGGGCGTATGCGCGGGGATGACCGGAAGCCTGCTGGTGCTCGCCGGGCTGAGCGCGGCATTGGCCGGGTACGAGCCGTGGCGCGTCTACGTTACGGAGGTGCTGCCGGCGGTGTCGCCGGGCTACGCGTACTATCCCAACCAGTCGATCAACGGCGTGCTGAACCGCTGGATGGGACATCCGGTCGGCTTCGAGATCGCGCCGCGGACGACGGCCGTGAGCGCCGGAAGCGCGGCGGCGACGCTGTTGTTCGCAGTGCTGGCGGTCTGGCCGCGAGGCGCGGCTGCACGCGGCGACGACCGGCGCGCCGGCCAGATGCGCGCGGTCGATCTGGGCATGGCGCTGCTGTGCGCGACGCTGGCCAGTCCGGTCGCGTGGGAGCATCACTACGCCTGGTGCGTGGTGTTGTTCGCCGTCTGCCTGACCGCGGCGGTTGACCTGGCCGCACCGCGCGTGCGCCGCCGCGTCGTGGCGCTGCTGGCGGTGAGCTACGTCGGGCTGGGGGCCTATATCGCGCCGCTCACGGCCGGCGGCGGCGGGCCGGCGACGCTGCTTGACGCATTGCCACTCGTCGCGGCGCTCGTGCTGCTGGGAGTCGCGGGATATCTGGCACGACGGCTTGCTCGCGAGCTTTCGGGGCGATCCGAGCCGCGCCCGTAGCGAAGCGTGCGACGGCCGACCCGCCCCTTACGACACTCGCTTGCGCTCGCGGCTCGTCGCGGGCGCTCGCCGGCGCTCGGCAGCCGGTGGCTTGTGTCTTCACACGCGTTCCACGACGTCCGCCGGAAGCCAGCCGGTCTGTTGATCGCGCAGCTCGACGCGCAGCCAGTCTCCGCGGCGGTCGAGGATGCGCAGCTCGACGCCCGGGCCTAGCGGCTCGCGCAGCACCGGCTCGGCGCCCTCTCCGCGGCCGGAGCGCAGCAGCGGTTCGCCACGAACGACCACGGCCTCGGGGTGGAGGCTCTCCTCGCGCAGTTGCCAGGCGACGAGGCCGGCGTTGGCCACCCCGAGCACGACGCAGGCCAGCGACGCGGTCGCCAGCCAGGCGCGGCGCCGCAGCAGCCAGACCGTCAGGCCGCCCCACCCCGCCACCGAGAACGCCAGACACGCCCACCAGCGCTGAACCAGCGACGTGCCGTATTGCCAGAACAGCAGCCGCTCGACCAGGCGCCGCTCGCCGCTGGGCACAATCTCCGGCCGGACGCGGCGGCGGACGAATTCGAGATTGGCCGCGGTGTCGGCGTGCGTCGGCGCGAGACGCTGCGCCCGGCGATACGACGCGACCGACCGCCCGAGGTCGCCGAGCCGGTAGTACGTGTTGCCGAGGTTGTATTCGAGCGATGCGTTGCGGACGCCGCTCTCGCGCAGCGCCCGAAAGTGCTCCGCTGCCCGGCGGAAGAGCGCCTCGGCGGCGCGCGGGTCCTGAGCCGAGAGCTCGACCGCCTGGTCGTAGGCATCGAGCGCCTGCTCCACGATCTCGCGCTGGCGCTGCGGCGACAGCGTGGAATGGGCGAGCGAGACGGCGGGCGCCGCGGCCAGCAGCCACATCAGCAGCACCCGCCGCGCGAACGCCGTCATCAGAAATCCTCGCCCTCAAGCCGTCGCAGGCAGCGCTCGGCGTCCTGGGCCAGCGCGTGCGCGTCGCCCGTCAGGCCGCCATACGCGCCGGCGTCGCAGTGTTCGAGCAACGTGCGCAGCTCGGTTGCGATTTGCTGGTTGACGCCGCGGGCCCTCAGCGTCTCCGCGGCGGCGGGCCCGCTGAAGCGCGTCTCGGGCTCGTTCAGGCGGTCGGACAGATAGCCGGCCAGCGCGGCGGCGACGGCCGCGATGGCCTGCTGCGGCGGGAGCGCCACGGCGCCATTCAGGCGCGCCAGAGCGCGACGCAGGGCGCCGCGCCGGCGGCGCTGGGCGCTGTCGCTGCTGCGCCGGCGGATCAGGCCGGCGCCGACCCACGCCCCAAGGAACACGGCAGGGGGCGCGACGGTCGCGGCCACGACGTGCGCGGGGCGGACGAGTGGCGCGGAAGCCAGCAGGCGCGGCGCGTTGACCTCGATGCCGCGGAGTCCATCGACGGGTTCGCTGCCGGGCCGCAGCGCGCTGCGCGCCGTGGGCGCGCTGTCGGTGAGGTCGGCGCTGGAGAGCGTCTCGGCGGCGGTGACGTTGATCGGGATGGCCTCGCTGCGCGCCACGACGTACTGGCCGAGGTGCGGATCGAAGTAGGGGTACTCGATCGGCGGGATGTCCGTGACGTCCGGGCGCTTGGCGCGGATGACCTGTGTGAAGCGCCGCTGGCCGCGTTGTGTCGAGCCCGCCAGCGTCTCGGTCGGCACGCGGAAGGCCTGTGTCAGCGCAGGTTGCTGCGTGAGGGCTGGCGGCGGCAGCGCCTCGAGCGGCCCCTCGCCGCCGACGTCGATCGTCAGCTCGATCGGGTCGCCGACGCGCACCGAAGTCGGCGAGGCGGAGGCGTGGACCGTGTAGCGCCCGACGGCGCCGCTGAAGCCGGGCGGGCGGCCCTCCTGTGGCAGGGGCAGCACCTCAACCGGGTCGACCTCGGCCCGCGCCCGCAGACGCCGCGTCGCCGTCGGGGTGTCGTCGTTGAAAATGTCGCGGCCGAAACGGACCGGGTACTCCATGGCGATCGCGACGTCGTCGAAATTGAGCGGGCCGGGGCGGTCGGCGATGTACCGCACCTGCGAGTGATACACGTAGCAGGCCTCGCCGTCGCGCTGCCGGTTCGAGAACTTGTCGGGGATCGGAAACGGCCCCCAGGTGCTGCGGCGGCCGAGCACCTGTCGCCACATCTGAAGGGCGCTGGCCGGGCCCGAGGCGGTTCGCGCCGGCTTGACCCAGATCTCCAGTTGCAGATCAAGCTGCTGTCCGACGTATGCCCGGCGCGTGCCGCACGTCACGCGGACCGAAAGCAGAGACTGGGCATCGCTCTCGCGCACCGTCAGAAGCGCCGCGCGCGTGCGCAGCGTCACGCCGTCGACGAGGATCTCGATCGGCGGGATCTCCAGCGTGCCGGCCCGGCGCGGCGTCAGCTCGTAGGTGTGGACGCGCGAGCGCCAGTCCTGCCGCACGCCGCCGATGATCGAGATCTGGCGGCTCTCGCTGGGCGGCCCCAGGGCCTCGACGTCGCAATCGGGCAGGGCCGGAAAGGTGAACGGCTCGCACTCGCGGAAGTTCGAGATCACCACGCGAACGGAGAACGGCTCACGCACGAACACCTGCGACGCCTCGACGAGCAGCTCGACCGCGGGGTCGGCGGCGCGCGCCGCCCCCACGGCGACGCCGGCGAGCAGGGCGGTCTGAACGAGGCTGATCCCCACCAGCGGTCTCAAGGGGCAAGCTCCAGCAGCAGTCACCCACACACGGGTTGTTGACGGCCGCGGCTGCCGCGTCCGGTCCAGTTTCAGCCCGGGCGGCCGAGGTCATTCAGGGAGCGGGGGCTGGGCCAGCCGCCGGCCGCGTGCCGGCTTGAAACGCGCTCCCAGCGTGCGTTTCACCAACGGCACGCCTCGCGCGTCCAACTCCGGATCGCGGCGCAGCGCCTCTCTGAGCCGGGCCGGAACCGTCGGGCCGTTGTTCGAGGCGGGTGCGGGCGCCGGTGCGGGCGCCGGCGGGCGCTGCGGCGACCGGGGGGCCGGCGGTCTCGAGGCGTCACGCGTCGCGGTCTCGCGCGGGCGCGGCGACTCGTCCCGCCCGCGGCGGCCTTCCGCCGGGCGACCGGGCCGCGGCGCCCCACCGGGCGAGGGGCGCCCGGCTTGGCGCTGCGGCGCGGGCTCGGTCGGCGGCTCGGCCGGCGGACGCGACAGCCATGCCGGGCGGATCTGCGAGATCTCGACCTGGTGCCGTTCGCGGATTCGCTCCAGAGCCTCCTGGTCGTCCGCCGAAACCAGGGCCAGCGAATATCCGCCACGCGAAACACGCACGCACTCCTCGAGCCGCGCGGCGTAGACGCCCGGATCGGCGGGCACGTCGAAGTGCAGCGCATGGGAGAACGGCAGCGAGCCGACTTTCCTCGGCGTGGGGTCCGTCACAACGACGACTACGCTCGCCGGGCGCGCGGGGCCGCGCCCGTGACCGCGGTCGTCTCGCGGGCCGCGGCGATTCGTCGGCGTGTCCAGCAGGGAGCACTCGGCTCCGACCGGCCGCAACCAGCGCTGCAACTCCGCAACGCAGCCGTCCGACTGCGAGAACAGGAACACCATGCGCGGCGACTCGGCGGCGACGAACGCCGCGACCGCCGCGGCCCGACTGACCGAAGCGGGCAGGGCGACGAAATGCTGCGGCAGGGACAGCAGGGGCGATTCGGGCTTGGGCACGTCCAGCGTCTCGGCGCCGGGGGCGAACTCGTCGGCGAACTCGCGCACCGGCCCTTCGAGGCGGCCAGCCAGGATCACGACATGTGGTTTTCCGGGGATCCGCCGCATCGCGTCCTGAAGCGCGCCGCGCTTGTCGCCCTCCAACTGGGCGTCGGCCTCGTCCACAACGACGTACCGCAACGCGGACAAGTCGAGCCGCCGACGCTCGACGGCCTCGCAGACGGCCGCGGGCGTTCCGATGACCAGGTCGGCCTCTTCGGGCGGGGCGGCGCCGGGCATGCGCTCGGGGCGGCCGGGAACGACGATGGCCGGGCGCAGGCGGCACTCGCGCTCGAAGCGGTGCAGCGCGCGGGCGATCTGCCGCGCCAATTCGCGGTGCGGCGCGAGGATCAGCGCCTGCATGCCCTCGCCGGGCGCGATCTTCTGCGCAAGCGGAAGCAGGTAGGCGTTCGTCTTGCCCGAGCCGGAGCGGGCCAGCACGAGACAGTCGCGGCCCGCCAGCATGGCCGGCACAAGTTTCGTCTGGACGTCGGTTGGCCGCTCGAGCCGCATGCGTTCGGCGGCGTTGGCCAGGACCGTGTTAAGACCGAGCGCTGCGAAGCTGGACTGGGTTTCGGATGGGGTCTCGCCGTTGAGCAGTTCAGAGGATGACATGTCTTGTTCCCGTCGATTTCGCCGGCGAAAGCCACGATCGGCCGGCGGGCTTTCCAGCGGATGTCGCCGAGCCAATAATGTATCCGAGTCTGCGTCGGGGACAAGCGGCGAGGCCGGCTCGGGAGGCGGCCCGCTGCAACTTCGCGGCGGCGTAGGACGTATACAGTGTCGAAGGCGATGGTGCGCGCCGGCGCGGACCGTCGATAAGACTTTGCGATGCCAACGTTTGCGTACAAAGCGAGAAACGCGGATGGCGGGGTCGTAACCGGTACGCTGGTGGCGGACACCAGTTCGGCCGCCGCCCGGCAATTGTCCGAACGCACCCTGCTGCCGGTGGAGGTGGAAGAGGTCAGGGCGGCGGCGCGGTCGGTGTTTACCGGACGTACGCAACGGGTGAGCGCCGCGAAGATCGGGGTGGTTTACGAACAGTTGGCGGACCTTCTGGCGGCGGGCGTGCCGGTGCTGCGGGCGATCAGCGTGCTGTCGAAGCAGAGCACGAGCCCGGCGCTGGCGCAGGTGCTGCGGGAGGTTCACGACGACGTGGCGGGCGGCGACACGTTCGCCGACGCCCTGGAGAAGCACCCGTACGCGTTCCCGGCCCTGCACGTGTCGATGATCCGGGCGGGTGAGAAGGGCGGCTTTCTCGAAGACGTGCTCCAGCGCGCTGCGCACTTCGTTGCCCGGCAGGACGAGCTGCGCAACAAGTTCATCGGCTCGATGATCTATCCGTGCATCCTGCTGCTGGTGGGCCTGGCGGCGGTGATCTTCGTGATGAGCTTCGTCGTGCCGCGCATCCGCTCGCTGCTGGAGCAGCAGCCGAGCCTGCCGCTGCCGACGCGCATGCTCTTCGGCGTCAGCGACGCGCTGAGCCACCATTACCTGACGATCATCGGCGTGGTGATCGTCGCGGTGATCGCCGCGGTGATGTTCGTTCAGAGCGCCGCGGGCAAGCTGATGCTCGCGCGGCTGCAACTGCGGATGGTCGGCTTCGGGCCGATCTACACGATGGTGGCCATCTGCCGTTTCTGCCGCATCTTCGGCACGCTGCTGGCCAACGGCATTCCGATCCTCCAGGCGCTGCGCATCGCGAAGGACTCGACCGGCAACCCGATCCTGTCGGAGACGATCGAGCAGGCGGCGGAAGCGGTCAGCGCCGGAGAGTCGCTGGCCGGGCCCCTCGGACGCAGCCGCCTGTTTCCGCCCGCGATCGTGGATATGCTGGCGGTCGCGGAGGAGAGCAACACGCTGGAGAAGGTGCTGGTGCAGATCGCCGACACGCAGGAGGCGCGCACCGCGCGGAAGATCGACCTGTTCGTGCGGCTGCTGGAGCCGCTGATGCTGCTGGTGATGGGCGGCATGGTGCTGTTCATCGCGATCTCGCTGCTGCTGCCGATCCTGAAGATGTCGAGCGGCGGCCTGGGATAAGGTGTGGGCGGGCCCGCGCGGCCGGTCCAGGGCAAGGCAAGGAACGCGGAGCGTGGCAGAGTCCACAAGGAGCCATCCAATGATCCGTCGCGTCGTACATCCGTCTCGCCGTCGCAGGGGTTTCACGCTGCTCGAAGTGCTGATTGTGATCGTGATCATCGGGCTGCTCGCCGCGGTGGTCGTGCCGAACCTGCTCGGCCTGCTGAGCGGATCACGCGAAGACCTGACGCGCGCCACGGTCAAGAGCGGACTCAACGGCGCGCTCGACAACTTCATGGCGAGCATCGGCCGCTACCCCACCACGCAGGAGGGGCTGGCGCTGCTGGTCCAGCCGCCGGACGACCCGGACCTGGCCAAGAAGTGGCGCGGTCCCTACCTGAAGGATGGGAAGATCCCGGTCGACGCCTGGGGCAACTCGTTCGTCTACGTCAGTCCGGGGAACGTCAACGTCAACAGCTATGACCTGTCGAGCCCGGGGCCCAACGGCCGACCGGGTGACGACGACGACATCACCAACTGGGATCGCAGCTAGTGTGGTGCCTCGCAGAAATGTCTAGTGTAGTGCCTCGCAGAAATGTGACGGTATCACGGATGGGTGGAGCGGGCATCTTGCCCGCTCGGGCGGGCTGGAAGCCCGCCCCACCCTGCATAGGGACAGGCAGTTATTTGCGAGGCACTAC
>CAADGL010000006.1 GCA_900696525.1 uncultured Planctomycetota bacterium | reverse complement strand
GAGCGCCAGCGAGTGGCGTCGCGACCGACGCGTCAACGAGCCGCGAGCGCCAGCGAGTGGCGTCGCGACCGACGCGTCAACGAGCCGCGAGCGCCAGCGAGTGGCGTCGCGACCGACGCGTCAACGAGCCGCGAGCGCCAGCGAGTGGCGCGCTTGGCACCATCGCTCCCATTCGAACAGCGACCGCATTGCCTTTACTCCACTCGCTGGCGCTCGCGGCTCGTGGGCTGGCGCTCGCGGCTCGTGGGCTGGCGCTCGCGGCTCGTGGGCTGCGCTCGCGGCCCCTAGATCCGCTCGCGCTCAGGCGGAGCGGGCCGGCGGCGCATTCGGGCCGAGCCTGCGATCGTCGCCGAATCGCCGCGTGATGCCCGTCGCGTCGAGGTGCTCCGCGATCGGCACCATGTACTTCCTCGTCGTGCCCAGCAGGTCGCGCATCTGCGCAACGGTCAGGCTCCCCTGCCGGCGAAGCGCGGCTACGACCGTCTCCACCAACTCGGCCCGCCGCTCGTGATGCAGCCAGACCCCGTCACCGACGCGCACCAGCTCGCCCCGGACCGCCGCGAGCTTCAACAACTCGTCGATGCGCCGCGCGCTCTGCGGCGTGCGACACGTCAACGCCTCGACCGCCGGCGGTGAGAAGCCGCCAGCGCGAAACTCCGCGAGCAGCGCCTCGTACAGCCGCTCGTCCGCCGCGGCCATTCGCGGCTTGTGCCCGCGCGGCGTGACGTGCCCGGCGTCGATGGCGAAGCGACCCTCGGAGATCAACCAGTCCGCGAGCGCCCCGCGCAGCCGCGCCGGGCAGCCGCGCGGCATCCATCGCGGCCATTCGCCCAGCGGCACCCCGGGCGAGCGCGCGTGCTGCGCCAGGTGCTCGCGCAGCCGTCGCTCGAGAAAGGCGACGATCTCGGCCAGCACGTCGGCATGAATGAACAGGCCGGCGCCCGCCGATTCCAGCCGGTGAACGCGCCGCTCCGCCACCAGCCGCTCGCATTCGGCCGCGACCTGCTCGTGGCTGGCGACGCCGAGCCGCGCCGCCAGCCGCCGCGTGTCGCACTCGCGCCATCCCTGCCCGCGGATGATCGCTTCCAGCCGCGAGCGCAGCGGCCCATCGAGCAGCGCTCGGAGCATCCCGACGTCCGGCGGATGGCGCGCCGTCCACCGCCGCACACCACCGCACAGGAACATTCCGCCGCCGATCGTGCGCGTGCCGGCCTCGTCGCGCAGGACGAATCGCTGCCGGCCGGTGGCGACGAGCGGCTCGGCGGCCAGCAGTTGGCCGAAGACGCCGCGGAGGGTCGGCTCGGCGGGCGGATCGAGCAGGCGCAGCTCGGCCAGCAGCTCGCTGGTGGCCGTGTGCAGCCTGAGCCGCAGCCGGCGCCGGCGGGCGCGGCCGGGCATTCGCAACGTCGCGATCCAGACGTCGTACACGCTCGCCGGCTCGAGGAACCCGGGCGTGCTGAGCACGCAGCCGCGATGAGCGTCCTCGGCCGCGACTCCCGCCAGGTTCACCGCCAGGCGCATGCGGCCGGCGGCCTCGGCGCGGCCGACATGGTGCGATTGAAGCCCGCGCACGCGGACTCGCCGCGGCCCGGGCCAAAGCTCGAGCTCGGCCCCGATGCCGACCTGCCCGTGCGCCACGGAGCCCGTCACCACCGCGCCCCGGCCCGCGACGGTGAACGATCGATCAACCGGCAGCAGGAACCAGTCGGCCGCGACATCGTCGCTCCGGCGCTGCCGGGCGCGTTGCGAGATCGCGGCGCGCAGGGCGTCGAGGCCGGCGCCGCTCTCGGCGGAAGTGTGCACGACCGCGATCGGCGCCAGGTCGAGCCCGGCCAGCAGCTCGCGCGCCTCGCGCTCGACCTCTTCGGCCCAGCCCCGGTCCACGAGGTCCGTCTTGGTAATCACCACGATGAGCTCGCGCACACCGAGCAGGCTCAGCAGCTCGGCGTGCTCGCGCGTCTGGGGCATGACGGAGTCGTCGGCGGCAACGATCAGCAGGGCCAGGTCGACGCCCGCGGCGCCGGCGACCATGTTGCGGACGAAGCGCTCATGTCCGGGAACGTCGACGAACCAGACGTCGCAATCGTCAATCCGGACGTAGCCGAAGCCGAGGTCGATCGTCATGCCGCGCGCCTTCTCTTCGGGCAGACGGTCGGGATCGGTGCCGGTAAGGGCCAGCACCAATCGGCTCTTGCCGTGGTCGATATGGCCGGCGGTTCCGACGATGAGCTGCGGCGCGTGATCCATCAAGCCGGATTCTATCAGACGCGGCGGCGCCGAGGCTCGCCGTCCGCCCGGTCCGGCGCGCGCTTTATCGCCTGTCCAGGTTGATATTTACGAATCGACGCACCTAGAACTGAGATGAGGGTCGAGCGCCTTCGCGCTCCGTCGTCTTGTTCCCTTTGGGGACGCCCCGCAGGAGGGATCGCAGTCATGTTGCGCTTACTCGTCGCGGCCTGCTTGCCGATGCTGACCTTGCCGGCCTACGCCGGCCTGATCGATCTCAACTCCCTCCCGCACGGAACGGTCGTGACCGACCAGTTCGTGCCGAGCGACGGCGTAACGGTCAGCGCCGTCAACTACAACCGCGACTTCCACATCGCCGGAATCTTCGACACGCGGCAGACGGGGACGTCGGCCCCGGGGCTCGAGGGTCCGCCCTGGGCCGGGGGAAACCTCGCGCCGGATACGATCGTCGGCAACGCGCTCATCATCGCCCAGAACGACCTGATGGACCAGAACGGCCTGCTGACCGACCCGGACGACGAGGGCTCTCAGCCCGCCGGCGAGCTTATTCTCGACTTCGAGTCGCCCGCGACGCTGATCGGCTTCGACGTCGTCGACATCGACACGCCCACGCAGTTCTACGCGATCGCCTTCTACCTCGGCGGGCAGTTCCAGAAACGCATCTCATTCCCCGAGTTCATCAACCCCAACTCGCCGTTCTACGACGCGTCGGTGTCGTTCGGCGACAACCATGCCAACCGCATTCAGCCGATCACCGCGGCGCAGCTCCAGATCAGCGGCTTCGACCGCGTGGTCTTCGAGATGGGCGGCTCGGGCGCAATCGGCAACCTGGTGCCGGAGCCGGCTTCGCTGCTGCTGCTGGCGCTGGGGGGGGCGGCGCTCATCGGCCGGCGCATCTCGAGGGGCTGATTCGAAACTCGGTACGGACCTCGGCGCTCGCTCGTGTCACACTACTTGCGCGCGCTCGCGTCTCGTAGCGCCGCACGCGCCGCTCACTCGCGCTCGCGTCTCGTAGCGCCCGACGCACGGTAGTCGCTTGCTCGCGCTCGCGGCCCATGGGCGCAGACATCTCACGAGCCTCTCCCGATCCGAGCCGCGCCCGTCAGGAAGCGGTTGCGAAAAGAGGACCTGCCGTTTCCATCGGGCTACGGCCGGCCGATCTCCAGCGTCGCGCTCTCGAACAGCGTCCACGGATCGGCCGCGTCCAGAAGCTGCACATACAGCCGCATGCGCAGCGGTACCAGCAGGTCGGAGCCGACCGGCGTCGGCGTCACGAGGTTTCCGGCGTAATCCCGGACCACGAGCTGATCGGCCGTCACCCCCGGGAGCCGCAGTTGAAGCGGCGGGTTCGCCGCCGTCGGCCACAGCGTGACGAACCAGTCGTCGCGGATCGCGGTGTCGCACATGAACGCGCGCACCAGCGGGCTGTCGCCGGCGACGGCGAGGCGCGAGACGGGCGCGAAGTGCTGGTTGCCGGCCTCATCGGCGAAGTGCATGAAATCCTTGCGCGGCTCGCGCGCCGCAAGCCGCGCCGCGTACGGCAGCTCTCCGCCAAGGCGCAGTCCCTCGTACTTCTTGATGAGGTGCAGGTTGGCGTCGGCGTGGAGCCAGTCGGCCAGCGAGACCATCCACAGGATGAACACGACCGGCATGTCGTACGCGGCGCTCTTGGCCAGCAGGTACTCGAGGTCGTCGGGCGTCGCGTGCGGCAGGGCCGGGTGGTTCAGCGGCGCCCAACCCATCTGGCGCGGGCTCGGGTCCAGCGGATCCTGCCACATGCGCTCGAGGCAGCGGTCAACCTCGGCCTTGAATGCCGCCTGGTCCAGGTAGAAATCTGTCTGCCCCCACAGCGCCACCAGCGGCCACAGGAAGCCCGTCACGTGCGCCGATGACTCCAGGTAGACCGGCGGCGACTGAAACGCCCCCAGCTTGATCCGCAGCATGTTCACGGCCTTGGCCGTCGTGTACCAATAGGGCAGCGGCACCTCCTCCATGCTGTCGGCGTAGACGAAATCGAACCCCGCCCCCGCGACGGCGGCCGCCACCTCCGTGCATTGCAGCTCCACGCCCCCGGCGTCGAAGCTCCACTGATAGCCGGTAGCGTCGGCGACGGTGACGAGGCGCCCGATGGTCGAACCGGGCATGTGCAGTTGCGGACCGAGCCCGCCGGGGCCGGTCTGGTTCTTGGCGCGGACGAACGGGCCGACGAAGCCGTAGGGCGGAGCGTCGGTCTTCAGCGACGTGTACTCGATGATCTCGCCGTTGATGGCGACGTCGCGCTGTCCGGGCTGCGTGGGCCAGCCGCTGGGCGGGTCGACCGTCTGGATGAGGCCGCTGACCTGCGACGGCGTCACCGGCGCCGCCAGCAGCACGCTGCGGTCGCGGCGGATCAGCGGATGGCATCCGGCGTAGATGTGGTTGATCGAGTTCAACGGAATGATGGTCGGCAGCGCGTGTGCGCCCACCAGCAGGCCCTCCGCGTGACACGCGTCGACCCAGGCCCGCAGGTTCGCGACGGTGCCCCAGACGTCCGGCGGCGCATAGCCGCGGCGGGCATCGGCCCAGACGTTGCGGAAGAGCATGATGCGGCCAACGCCGGACTTCTGCGCCGCTTCGAGCACCAGCCCGCCTTCGCCGATCCCCATCTGCGCCAGGTACAGGCACGAACGCCGCAGGGCCGGGTTGTCGCGCGCCGCCATCCCGAGCGGGATGGAGAGATCCGCTTCGACCTGCCGCGCGATCTCGATCAGCGCCGCGTCATTCGCGTCGCAGGCCATCAGCGCCACGCTCCGCCCGGCCCCGAGCGGCGGGGCCAGCGCCAAGCCCGTGTGCGCCAGCGCGTGCAGGTAGCCGCCGGCGGCGTTGGGGCCGGCGTAAACCTGCGTGTGGGGGTCGAGGTCGTAGAGGCCGAGATAGCGCAGGCGTCCCGAATCGTTGTAGCGCAGGAAGCGCTCGATGGCCCGGTCGATCGAATCGCGGGTCCAGAGATTCACGAAGCGCACGTTCTGGATGCTGCCGGGGTTGGTGACGCCCAGCAGCTCGAAGGCGAGGTAGCGTCCCATGACGCGCACGCGCACCGTCACGACCGGCGCCGGCGTGAGGCCGCCGAAGGTGTACGTGAGCACGTCGCCGGCCTGCGTGAACCCGGTCGGGCTGAGCGTCACGTTGCTGACCTGGATGACGCAGAGGTAGGGCTGATACGCCGGGATAGTGGTCTTGATGCGCTCGACGCCCGTGACGCGGTCGATGATCGACGTGATCTTTCCGTCGGGCCCGATCGTCAGTTGTAGGTCTTCAGAAACGAACGTCGCAGAATGTGAGAGCGGACTCGACACGGCCATGGCGAGCACGGCCCACGTCGCCCGCGGCGACCTGCCTGCACAGCTTCTCACGATCTCTGCTTCCTTCCCCCCGGGCGACCCCGCCCGGGTCTGCACACGGTCCGCTCGCCCCTCGCCGACCGCTTACGGCTCCGCTTTTCGCTGTCGGAGAAACACGCCCTTCGCTGCGGTCCTGGCCCGCTTCGAGGCCCGCCGAGCGAGGGCGACACTGTTGGCCTGGGAGAGTACCCGATCCGCGCAGCCGATGCCACCCCGTTTGTCCGCAGCGACGGAAGCTTGACAGACTCGCCGGCGAGGCGGATACTGCCGCTCGGGGCGTACGGCAGCGGCTGCGCAACGGGTTCCGTGCGAGGTGTTTCATGCGGATGCTGATGGCGATGGGGTTGTTCGTCGGTCTGCTCGGCCTGACCGGCTGCAACGGCATGGTGCTGAGCTACGAAGAGCGACAGAACATGTACGCCCAGACGATTGACACCGATCTGCGTCAGCTTGTGGACGACTGGGACGCCTTCTGGCTGGCCGAGCGCTCTCACAGCCGGCTGACCGAGTGGTACACGCGCTAGTCCCGCGGGGCCGGGGGGCCGGCGGGCGTCTGATCTGACCGCGCCGGGCCGCGCATGCGTTCGAACCCGACACCGCAATCGCGCGCAGCGCGCTCCCTGCCGTCAGCGCCCTCTGCGCCCACTGCGCCTACTGCGCCGTGGCGCCGCCCCGTGCTCTATCCGAACGTCTACGTCTGGTATGTGCTGCTGTCGGCCCTCGACATCATGTTGACGTGGACCATCCTGCACCTCGACGGCGTCGAACTCAACCTGCTCGCCGACTGGGTCATTCATCACGGCGGCCTGCCGGGGATGGTGTCGTACAAGTTCGTGCTCGTACTGCTGGTCGTGGCCATCTGCGAGGTCGTCGGCCGGCGGCGCGACCGGGTCGGGCGGCGGCTGTCGGAGTGGGCCGTCGCGATCACCGCCATCCCGGTGGGCGTGGCTTTCGGGCAGCTCGCGCTCGACGTGCTCGACCTGATGGCGCATTGACCCGAACGGCGGCGAGCAGGAGGTTCGGCGTGCCCGGATGCCCCTGCGAGACCGTAGCGCCGTGACGCCGGCCCGACGCGCCGCGAGCGCCCGCGCGTGCCGCCGCAATGGGCCCTCAGGGCCGCTCCGCCGCGGCGCGCTGGGCGCGCGTCGGGATGCGGTCGAGTCGCGCCTTGAGTTGCTCGAAGAGGCGTTCAGCCGGACCGTGGCGGCGGGTGGCCGCGGGCTGCGAAGCCGTGGGCGGGCTTGTGCCGCGGGGGGCTCGCGGGTCATCCCGAAGGCGGTCGCGCTGGGCGACGGCGCTGCCGAAGATGCGCCAGGCCTGCTGCTGCTGATCGGGGTTGAGCCTGTAGCGCTCGATGAAGCCGCGCACGTAGGCGGCCCACGGATCGTCGGTTATTCGTGGCTCGGGGGCTGCCGCGGGCGCGCGGCGAGGCGCGCCGTCACGCGGCGGCGGCTGGCCGGTGGGTGGGTCGTCGCGCGGCGGCACCTGGCCGGGCGCCCGGCGGGCGGGGTCTCGCGCCGCGGGCGCGGCGCCGTCGGGATCAGCACCTTCGGCCGCGTCGGCGTCGTGCGGCCGCGCGGTGCGATTCTGGATCGGGTCGTCCTGCAAGCCCCACTGCGCCGGGGTCCAGCGCCCCGCGCGCCACTCCGCCAGGCCCTCGCGGGCGCGTTCGACACGCCGATTGGCGGCGGCGAGGTCGGCGGCGGCCAGGTCGCGCTGCTCGGGATCGAGCTGCTCGGCGAAGTCGGCGGCGGCCCGGTTCATGGCGCGCTGCGCGTCCTCAATGACCGGCGTGGCGAGCTCGGCCCAGCGCGCAACCTGCTCAGGGCTGATGGGCTC
>CAADGL010000005.1 GCA_900696525.1 uncultured Planctomycetota bacterium | reverse complement strand
CTTCGCCTGCGGCGACCTCAACGGCGACGGCGTCACCGACCAGAAGGACCTGGGCATCCTGCTGGCGGTCTTCAACTGCACCGGCTACTGCGCCGGCGACGCCGACGGCGACGGCGACGTCGACCAGAGTGACCTCGGCATCCTGCTGGCGCACTTCGGGCAGGAATGCGGGTAGCGGAGCCGGGCGGGCCTCAGCCCGGACGTCGCATCAAGAGCGTAGAGCAGTGTGCCGCGTGCGAAGTTCAAAGTGCAGGAAGAATGGCGAATTGCGAAAGCGCCGCCGAACGCCCTCCCTCAGGCCCTCGATCCCGCATTGATCCCTCGGTCCCTCGGTCCCGCGCCCCATTCCTCAGAGGCTCCAACCCTGAGCAACCCGCCCCCCCCGGATTCCGCCCGCCGGGCTCGACAGAACCGGCCCGGGCCGATAAATAGTCGGGCGAGCATGGGCGCTCACGTCCGGGGCATCGTATTATTGGAGAGTGGATCGTGCAGACCTACTCCGTCTTGCCGATGGATAGTGCCAGAATGACCGCTCACTTTGTCAACCTGCTCGACGACCTGCGGCGGCGCTCGCTGCGCATGGCCGCCATGGTTGAGGACATGTTGGAGGAAGCCGGCGAGGCGGTTTTTCGCTCCGACGAGATGCTTGCCCGGCGCATCGTCACGCGCGACCAGGAGGTCGACCGCGAGGAGGTGGAGGTCGAGGCGGAGGTGATCCGGCTGATGGCGCTCTACCAGCCGGTGGGCAGCGACCTGCGGCTGCTGTGCACCGTGCTCAAGGTCAACAACGACCTGGAGCGCATCGCGGACTGCGTCGTGAACATCGCGGAGCGCGCCAAGCACCTGGAGCTCCAGCCCGTGGCGCAGAACTGCCTGGAGCTGAAGCGCATGGTGCCGGCGGTGCGGCGCGTGCTGCGCAGCGCGATCCACGCCTACAACACCGAGGACGCCGACGCGGCCCGGCTCGTGCTCAGGGAAGACGCGGCCATCGACGCGCTGTACCAGCAGATCGCGCGGCGTGTCGTTGCCGACGCGTCCGCCTCGCCGGAGATGGTCCAGGCCCAGGTGGACCTGATGGGCGTGGCCAAGTCGCTGGAGCGCATCGCCGACCACGCGACCAACATCGCCGAGGACGTGATCTTCCTGGCGACGGGCGCGATCGTGCGGCACCGCGAGGATTCGTCGCTGAGCTGAGCGGCCGCCGCCGCTCAGCCGACCGCGCCCCGGGGCGGCCGGCGCTTATTCTCCGCAGAACTCGCAGCGGCTCGTGCAGGTCTCGTGAACGACGATTCTGCACAGCAGGGGCAGGCTCGGCCGCAGGCGCTGCCATAACCAGGCGGCGATGTTCTCCGAGGTCGGGTTCTCGAGCCCCGGCAGGTCGTTGAGGCAGCGGTGGTCGAGCTGCTCGCGCAGCGGGTCACAGGCGCGCTTGATGTCGCCGTAGTCCAGCAGGTACCCTCGAGCCGGGTCGACACTTCCAGAGACGTGAACCTCGACCTGGAAGCTGTGACCGTGCAGCCGGCGGCACTTGTGGCCTTCGGGGAACGTGGGCAGCCAGTGCGCCGCTTCGAATCGGAACGCCTTGCTCAGTGACACCTTCATCAACGCGCCTCCGGGCCGAAGCGCATCGTACGCGAGTCGGCCCCTTCCGGGCATGAGCGTTGAGCCGCCCTGGCGCCCTGCCGAGGTTGGAGTCTTCAAACTCCCCGGGTGGCGCCGGGCCAGACGATCTTGTGAAGCTGCACGCCCAGCCGGACGTCCAGCCGGTCGGCGATGATCCAGGCCGCCAGCTCGGCGGGGTCGAGGCCGCCCTTGTGGAGCGAGAACGCCTCCGGGTTCCGCGCGGGGGTGACGGGCGACATCAGCACCGGGCAGCGCCGCAGCAGCTCGTACTCCTTGATGACGCGTAGCGACCATTCGTAGTCCTCGCGGGTGCCGATGACGAACTTCACCTCGTCCCTCGGGGTCAGCAGTTCGATGTTCGGCCAATGATTTCGGCCGGCCTCGCCGCTCGACGGGCATTTCAGGTCCACGATGCGCACGATCCGCGGATCGACCTGCTGGATCGAGATCGCGCCGGAAGTCTCGACCATCACGGTTGCGTGCTCGGCCAGCAGGCGCGCCAGGAGCGGGTAGACCTCCGGCTGGAGCAGCGGCTCGCCGCCGGTGACCTCGACCAGCGGGCATTGGAAGGGTCTCAGCGCGGCGAGGATCTCGTCAACCGACATCCAGCGGCCGTCGTAGAAGCTGTATTCGCTGTCGCAGTAGGTGCAACGCAGGTGGCAGCCGGTGAGCCGGACGAACGCGCAGCGCTCGCCGGCGCGGGTTCCCTCGCCCTGGATGGAATGGAAGATCTCGTTGACCTTGAGCCGCCCGGAGCCCATGCCGCGGATTATAGCATGCCCCGTTCAACCTCTTGCCGGCAAGCCAATTACGGAAAATCGGCGCGCCCTTGCGGGACAGGGTCCCGAGGGTGGTACAATAATGCTCGAGTCGGTGCGTCAAGTCTGAGGGCCGTTCGATGCCGAGCCGTGCTGGAATCGCGGGGTTGTGGCTGCGCTGGGTGCGCGACAACGCCGTCGCCCGCCTGCGAAGGCTCTCGGCAAAGCAGCCGCGTCTGAGCGCGACAGCGGCCACGCTGGCCTGCCTGCTGCTCCTGAGCGGCGTGGCGATCGGCTGGAGCGCGGCCGGGCTGGGTGTGACCTGGACGCGCCAGGCGGAGGACAGTTGGCGCTTCGTGGTGATCTGTAACGCGTGCGCGGAGCGCACCCGCTACGAGGCTCCCCCGAAACAGGCGCTGCCGAGCCAGGACGGGCTCTTGCAGTGCCCGAAGTGCGGCAAGTTCGCCGCCGGCTGGTACCGGCGCGGGAGCTTGTCGCTTCCGCCCGGCGGCTTCTGAGGCAGAGGCCGTCGAGCGACGAGCACAGGGGCCCCGCGGGGCGTTTGTGTGGAGTCGCGGCTATGAACCGGAGAGTCATGCGCGTCCGTGACGGGTTCACCATCACGGAGCTGCTGATCGTGATTGCGATCATCGCGCTGCTGCTGGCGATCCTCGTGCCGGCGGTGCGCACCGCTCGTGAGCAGGCGCGGCGGGCCTACTGCCTGGCGAACCTGCGGCAGATCGGAACGGCGTCTCAAGCCTATGCCGGAGAGCAGCGGCGCGAGTTGCTGATCCCGATCCACCACATGATGAAGACGGTGCTGTCGCCGAAGGACTACTGGATGCGGCGCACGGTCAACTGGTTCTCGGCCGGCGGGCGCTCGGCCACGGAACCCTTCCTGACCGACCAGGGGCCGACCTGGCTGGACAGCAGCAGCGCCTACGCGGCGGAAACGCGACCACTCAATCGCTACGTGCTGGGGAACGCCCCGTCGCGCGACGGACCGGCGTACCGGACGTTCCACTGCCCGTCGGACCGGGGCTATCCCGCGTCGTTGCAGATCGACGATTCGCCGATCGAGAACGCGGATCGCCCGCTGTACAACACAATCGGCAACAGCTACCGCGCGAGCCTGTACGGCATCTATCCGCCGTCGGGCCTGTGGTATGACGGCGCCTTCGCGATCGGGCCGTGGGGACACAAGCTCTCGTCGATCGTTGATCCGGCGCGGGTCGTCGCGTTCGGCGAGCCGACCTTCTTCAACATGGTCGGCCAGGACAACGGCGTGCCCAACCCGGACCCGGTGGTCGCCCGCGGCTGGCACGGGCGTTTCATGGTCGACAACCTCGTGTTCTGCGACGGGGCCGCCCGTCCGACGCGCGCCACGGGGCACCAGACGGTCGGGCAGCAGGTCGGCGAGGAAGGGATGGGGGTCGGCCGGAACTGGGATCTCATCTCGCGCGGGCCGACCTGGCGCTTCGACCTGTGGCCCACTCCCGGGGCCCGCATCTGGTCCGCCAACCCCTACGACCCGCTCTGGAACGCCCCGTACTACGGTCAGCCGGATGAACGCTGGCGCTGGTGGCCCTTCATCGGCGCCCAGGACAACCTGCGGCACTGAAACGAACGGCCAGAAGGCGAACTGGTGGCGGCCGGGCTCGAACCGGCGACCTTGGGGTTATGAATCCCATGCTCTAGCCAGCTGAGCTACGCCACCGCGGCGAGTCGCGGCCGGCGTCCGGCCCGGGCCGCGACATGAGCACCGGAGTATAGCGGGGCGCACCCGACTGTAAAACGCGCGGAGGGGGCCGCACTCGGCCGCGCTTTGGGTACGCGGCGAAATTGGCGTGACAGGACCGGCGACGGCGTGCTAGACTCTGGGGTGATCGAACGCACCGTAGTTCGTTCGGCCAGCCGGAGGCAGCCGGCGGGCGGGGGCGGTGTGTTCGCGGGGCGGACGAGCGCAACGGGCGAGCCAGCGCATCAAGACCCGCCATAGAGACACACCGACAGCCAGCGAGGATGCCCAGCAATGGCAGATGCAGTAGCGGTTGCGCCCGACGTTCTGTCGGAACCAGCGCGAGCCAGCGACGAGCCGTTCCTGAACAAGTATTTCAAGGCCGTCATCAAGATGAAGGTCTCGGACCTGCATCTGAAGGCGGATTGTCCGCCCGCCGTGCGAGTGAAGGGCCAGGGCGGCGGCCGCTCGAAGGGCGCGATCCGGAACCTGACGGGCGGCGTGCTGACGCACGAGCAGATTCTGAACGGCGTGCTGGAGGTGCTCGACGACCGCAAGAAGGCCCTTTTCGACGAGAAAGGGGCGATCGACTTCGCCTACGACGTCGGCCCGCCGGGCGACGCGGACCGTTTTCGCGTGAACGCGTTCATGCAGCGGGGCAAGCTGTCGCTGGCGGCGCGGCGGGTGACGCGGGAGATCAAGCGATTCGACCAGCTCTACCTGCCGGACTCGCTGGCGCAGGTCTGCGAGTTCCGCGAGGGCGTGGTTCTGCTGGCGGGGGTGACGGGCTCGGGCAAGAGCACGACGATCGCGGCGATGATCGACTGGATCAACGAGCGCGAGCAGGTGCACATCGTGACGATCGAGGATCCGATCGAGTACCTGTTCACGGACAAGAAGGCGCGCATCAACCAGCGCGAGGTCGGCATCGACGTGCCCAGCTTCCACGACGCGCTCAAGTACCTCATGCGCGAAGACCCGGACATCGTGCTCGTGGGCGAGATGCGCGACCTGGAGACCTTCTCGGCGGCGGTTCACGCGGCCGAGACCGGCCACCTGGTCTTCGGCACGATCCACGCCAGCAGCGCCGCGCAGACCATCTCGCGCATTCTCGACCTCTTCCCTTCGCACGAGCGGCGCGCCATGCGCCAGGCGCTGGAGTTCAACCTCAAGAGCGTGATCTGCCAGAAGCTCATCAAGAGCTGCCACCCCGACACGCCGATCGTGCCCACGATCGAGGTCATGATCAGCAACGCCTCGATCCGCAAGCTCATCCGCGAGGAGCGCGACAACGAGATCATCAACGTCATCCGCTCCAGCTACGCCGACGGCATGGTCGATTTCACGGAGCACCTCCGGCGGCTCGTGGACACGGGATTCATCGACCACGCGACGGCTTACGAGGCCGCGCCGAACAAGGACGAGCTGAAGATGGCGCTCAAGGGCATCCGCACGCCGGTGGCGTCGATCCTGAGCTAGTGTAGTGCCTCGCAAATAACTGCCTGTCCCTATGCAGGGTGGGGCGGGCTTCCAGCCCGCCCGAGCGGGCCAGATGCCCGCTCCACCCATCGTGATACCGTCACATTTCTGCGACGCACTACACTAGCGTGAACTCGCGGGCCTCATGAGAGAATCGGCCGCCGTCGTCTGTTGACCGCAGAACGACGGGCTCTCGGTCGCCCTGACACGGGCGCGGTCGAATGCAAGCGCGGCCCGGACTCCAGGAAACTCCAGGCGCTACGGTTGCGGCACGGGGGCCTGGATCCGCCCGCGCCACTCGGCCGCCGCGTCGGCTTTCTGCCAGCCTTCGTAGAGCGCGACCAGGCGCTGCGCGGCGCGGCGCGTCCGCTCGTGCGCGTCGCCGAGTTCGCCGCTCAGGATGTGGAAGCTGTCGAGCAGGAGCGGCTCGGCCTCTTCGTAGCGGCCCATCTCGCGCAGCAGGTCGCCGTAGCCGCCGCGATGGCTGCCGGCGAGCCAATGGCGCGTGGGGAGGTGCTGGCGGCCGAGGGCGACGCACTCGCGGAGCAGGGCTTCGGCCTCGTCGAGCCGGCCGAGCTCCCGCAGCGTGCTGCCGTAGTTATAGATCGTGGCGATGGTGTTGGGGTGGCGATCGCCGACGTTCTCGCGGTGCAGTTCCATGCAGCGGCGCAGCAGCCGCTCGCCCTCTTCGGCGCGTCCGAGCTGCTCGGTGACGTTCGCCAGGTTGTTGAGCGTGGCGAGCGTGCTGGCGTGGCCGGGGCCGAAGACGCGCTCCTGAAGCTCCAGCGTCTCGCGCATGATCGCCTCGGCCTCCTCGAATCTCTGGAGCGCGTACAGCAGCGCCCCGTGGGTCGTCATCAGCGTCAGGCGCTGCGGCTCCTCGGGCGGCAGCGTCTCGCGCGCCAGGGCCACCGCTTTCCCGGTCACGGCCACCGCCTCGTCGATCTTGCCCTGGTCGTGCAGCGCCAGCGCCATCGCGGCGTAGGCCTGGACGCGCATCATCGGCGGGGCGTCCGGGGCGGATTCGAGATCCGTCAGTGACAGGCGCGCCTGCTCGACGGACGATTCCAGCCGGCCCAGCGCGTGGTACGTCGCTGACAGCCGTTGGCGCACGGCCGCCGCGACCTCCGGCTCATCGGCCAGTTTCTCCTCGACGCGCCCGGCGGCGATGTCGAGGGCCTCGACGACGGTGATGTCGTGGCGGCCGACGTTGGGCGAGGCGAGCTTCAGCAGGTCGGCGAGGAAACCGCTGGTCGCGTCGGAGACGCGCGCCGCCTTGCGGGCCTCGGCCAGAGCCGCGTCTTTCTCGCGGCCGGTCCGTTCGACGGCCCGCTGGGCCTCGCGGGCTTCGTCGCGCTGCCGGGCCAGCAGCCCGGCCTGCCGGCTCGTCACCGCCACCGCGCCGACCAGCAGTACGAAGATCAGCCCCAGGCTCGTCACCAGCCCCCGGTGTCGGCCGGCAAACTTCCGCATCTGATACACGACGTTCGGCGGGCGGGCCATGATCGGATCGCTGCGCAGGTGCCGCTCGATGTCCTCGGCCAGGGCGGCGGCGGATGGGTAGCGCAGCCGCCGGTCTTTCTCCAGCGCCTTGGCGACGATGTGCTCCACGTCGCCGCGCAGGCGCGGCTGCACCGACGACAGGCGCGCGGGCGGCTCGTCACGGATCATCCGCAGCGCCTCCGGCAGGGTCCGCCGGCGGACGTCATGCGGCAGCCGGCCGGTGAGCAGCTCGTAGGCCAGGACGCCCAAGGCGTAGACGTCGGTGCGCGTGTCGATCTCGTTCGGGTCGCCGCCGGCCTGCTCGGGGCTCATGTACGGAACGGTGCCGAGCAGTTCGCCGGCGCTGGTGTGCAGGGTGGCGGTCTGGACGTCGGCGTCGGTGGCGCGGGCCACTCCGAAGTCGAGCACCTTGGCGAGTCCGGCGTCGGTGACGAGGATGTTGGCGGGCTTGAGATCGCGGTGGATGACGCCTTTCTGATGCGCGTGGTGCACGGCCAGGGCGATCTGCGCGATCAGTCGCAGGCGGGCGCGCACGTCGAGCCGCTGCTCGGCGGCGTGGTCGATCAGCGGCCGTCCCTCGACGTACTCCATCGCGAAGAAGGGCTGCGGGCCGCCGGCGCAGTCGGCCGCTCCGGCCTCGTAGACCTGGGCGATGCCGGGATGCTGGAGCCGCGCCAGGACCTGGGCCTCGAGGCGGAAGCGCTCCAGGCGCGCCCGCGTGGTCGTTCCCGTGCGCAACAGCTTCAGCGCCACCTGCCGGCGCGGGTTCTCCTGCTCCGCGAGATACACAACGCCCATGCCCCCTTCGCCCAGCGTCCGCAGCACGCGGTAGCGGCCGATGTGCTCGGGCGGGGCGGCGGCGCGATTCGGCGAGGCCGCCAGTCCGCTGACGCTGAGCGGCCCGAGCGCAAGAAAGTCGGACTCCGCCCGATCCTGCGCTAGCAGCCGGCGCACGTCCTCGCGCAGCGCATCGTCCCCGGCACACAGATCGTCGAGGTGACGGTCGCGCGCGGCGTTCGTCAGGTCGCAGACGGCGCGGAAGACCGCGTGCACGCGTTCGTGACGCTCGGAGCTCATGAGGGTTCACCCTTGGGCGAAGCGGGCCAGCAGCCACGCGCGGGCGAACCGCCAGTCCTGCTCGACCGTGCGCGGCGAGACATCGAGCGCCTGCGCGGTCTCCTCGACGCTCAGCCCGGCGAAGAAACGCAGCTCGACCACGCGCGCCTGCCGCTCGTTCAGCGCGGCGAGCTGCCGAACCGCGTCGTCGAGCTCGACCAGGTCGATCCCGCTCTTGCCGCGGCCGCCGATCTCGGCGCTTTCGGCCAGCGTCATGCGCGCCGCCCCGCCGCCGCGCTTCTCGGCGCGCTTCGCGCGGGCATGATCGACGAGCACGCGGCGGAGCATGGCGGCGGCGACGGCGAAGAAGTGCACGCGGTCCTGCCATTCGGCCCGAGTCTGGTCCACCAGCCGCAGGTAGGCCTCGTGAACGACCGCCGTCGCCTGCAACGAGTGGTCGCGGCGCTCCTGCGCCAGCAGGTTCTGGGCCAGGGCGCGCAGCTCGCCGTAGACCAGCGGCATGAGGCGGTCCGCCGCCGACCCGTGCCCCGCCCGGAGCTGTTCAAGGCAGCGCGTCGCGTCCGGCTGTGGAGATCGGCTCATGCAGCGCTTTCCGAGAAAAAACGCGGCGCATCTTTGCGCCGGGTCGGCCGCGGCGTCGCGTAGTGGGCTGACGGGAACCGCCCCCGACGGACCGACACGGGCGGCATTATAGCGGGCCGGCAGGGCCGGTCCTCGACGGGCGAATCGTAATTTCGCCGTCTGGGCCTGAAAATCCTGGAGGAAAACGTCATGTCCGAAACGTATCGAACGAAACTGGCCGGGGCCGCCGTCCTCAGCCTCGTCACCCTCGCCGTCAGCGGGTCCCTCCTGTGGGCGCAGGACGGCGGCCGCCCCGCGCGCCCGGCCGCATCCAAGGCCGTCGCCGACGCCGACTTGGATCGGGGGGCATATGAGCCCTCGCCGCCGCAGCCCGCCGGCCCGGACTGCCTCGACGCCGTGCCGGTTTGTGTGAAGAACCCGAATGTGAATGTGAACGTGACGAACGGGGGTCTGAACGTGGCGGTGACGAACCGCCCGGGCGTGATGCTCCAGGGGATGACGCTGAACTACATGGACACGCTGATCGCGATCCTGCAAGACCAGACGGACCAGCTCAAGGAGCGTCTGTCGCGGCTTGAGGTCGGCGGCTTCTACCCGCTGGAGGTCTATCTGCCGCCGAGCACGTCCGTCACGCCCTGGTCGAACGTGTTGCTCGAGTCGCGCGAGATCAGCTACATCCACATTCAGAACGGCGACCCGGAGTCGGCGCCGGTCGCGGGAAACGCCTACAGCCGGGTTCACCTCGAGTGGGAGTGCCAGAGCGCCTACCCGGACGTGATCGTGAACACCGGGACGTACCGCACCGTCGGAAACGCCTCGACCGCCGCGGAGCTGCCGGGCTACCTGATCGTCTGCTGGGCGGACACGTTCCAGATCACCAACACCGGCACGAGCGGCGCGACGGTCAAGGTGTTCTGGCGTCGCGCGCCGGCGTTCGTTCCGTAGCGCATCCTTGGAATCCAGCGTCCCTGCCGCTGCGGCGGAGAGGAGCAACATCATGCATACGCGACGCCCGATGCCCGGCCTGTTGATCATGCTGCTGGCGCCCGGTGTGCTGGCCGATGTGCAGACGTTCAACGATCCTGGCGCGTTCCTGGCGGCCCTGCAGCAGGCGGGGCTCGACACGAACGCGACCCTCACGTTCGAGCAGATCCCCGCCGGAACGGCGCTGACCTTCGGCCAGCCCGTCGGGGGCTACCCGGGGCAGTGGCAGTTCTACGACTGGCGCGATCAGCCGGGCGCCTACGTCCCCAGCGATGCGCGCGTCACCGACTACTTCCCGACGCACACCGCGCCCCACAGCCTGGGCCTGCCCGGCGCCTGGGGACGTTTCCTGCCCGGCGACCGCATCGCCGTCTTCCACGGCGCCGGCCCGCAGCGCCAGGTGCGCGCCGTCGGCGTGGTCGTCGTCACCACGCGCCTGGCGCCGGCCGGCGCCATCTCGCTTATCACGCCCCAGGCCGTCGTCGCCAACACCGCGACGCCGTTCGCGCAGTTCGGATCGGGCGAGTCGGCGACGGAGGGGCATTTTCTCGGCGTACTGTCCGATCAGCCGATCGTCGGCTTCGAGATCGGCTCGGCGCCGCTGTCGGGCGTCTTCGCCTGGACGGCGGACACGCTGTACGCGGGCGTGCCGGCAGCGGCGATCCCCGCCACGTCGACGCTGACGCTCGGGTTGCTCGCGGGCGTGCTGGTTCTGGCGGCGGCGCGGCTGATGCGCCGCCGGCTGAGCATTGAGCACTAGGCACGCCGCACTACGGCGTGCCTGGCGTCCGCGGCGTTACTCCAGCACATTGATGTTCCGTCGGCGGCAGATGTCGGTGAGCTCCCTGGGCCAGACGGTGACGCTGACTTCGCCCAGGTGCGCGGTGCGCAGCAGGTACATGTAGGTGCGCGACTGGCCGATGCCGCCGCCGATGCTGAGCGGGATCTGGTCGTTGAGTATGGCCTGGTGGTAAGGCAGCTTCAGGAAGTGCTCCTGCCCGGCCATTTTGAGTTGGACCTTGAGCGTGTCCCTAGTCACGCGGATGCCCATGCTGGAAAGCTCGTGCCGACGGCGGGTGACGGGGTTCCAGACGAGGATGTCGCCGTTGAGGCCGTGGAACGTTTCGCCGTTTCTGCGGACGGTCTCCGTGACCCAGTCGTCGTAGTCGGCGGCGCGCATCTCGTGGGGGTAGCCGTCCTTGAGCGGCCAGCCGATGCCGATGATGAAGAGCGCGGGCGAGACCTCCTGGAGCGTACGCGACTCGCGCTGCTTGCGCGGCAGGTCGGGATAGCGTTCGAGCATCTCCTCGGCGTGGATGAACGTGAGCTGCTCCGGGATCTCGGGATAGCGGTCGGTCTTCAGCGCGGGGAAGCGCTTCTGGACGTGTTGGGCCGCGCCGCGGATCACCTTCCAGATCTTCCGCACGACGTCCTTGAGGAAGTCGAGGCTGCGTTCCTGCGGAGTGATCACGCGCTCCCAATCCCACTGGTCGACGTAGGCGCTGTGATCGTGATCCAGGAAGTAGTCCTTCCGCACGGCCCGCATGTCCGTGCAGATGCCTTCGCCCGGCCCGCAGCCGAACTGCCGCAACGCCATGCGCTTCCACTTCGTGGCCGCCTGCACGATCTGGGCCTGGATGGGGCGCCTGAGCCCCAGGCCGCAGGGGAACTCGATCGGCGTGCGGGAGCCGTCGCGGTCGAGATAGTCGTTGACGCCGCTGTCGCGATCGACGATCAGCGGGACCTGCACCATTTGCAGGTTGAGCGCCTTGCAGAGATGGTCCTCGATGTAGCGTTTGACGTCGAAGACGGCCTTCATGGTGTCCATGGGACTGAGCAGCGGCTGATAGTCGCGGGGCAGTGCCTTTTCGACCTCGGGGTAGGTGCTGATCCCCGGGCCGGCCAGATCGGCCTTCTTCTCAAGCGTTGCGGTGGACATGCCTGTCTCCTGGAAGTGAGTGTCCTGCGCCAAATGCCGCAGGCCCCCGCTCGCAGAACTCCCTCGTGTGGCCTGCCGCCGGTGCGAGGCGCTCCGCGCGCCGGCGTGACACTCTCATGGTGGCAAACCGTATGCCCCGGCGGCGTCCCGGCGGGTATCTGTAGCTGGACACGGCGGGTCCGCGTAGAATGCGGTACGCGCCTGCCGAGACTTCCAGAACGGCGCCGGGGCTCACGTCGAAAATGTCACGTACAAACACCGTCGAACTCCAACTGCCGCCGGCGTCCGGGGTAAGCGTCGCTCGGTCCGAGTCCGGTTCCGGCGGCGGCGGGCCTGGCGAGGCGGGGGCCGGGTGGGCCGACGTTCTTCGCGTGGCGCAGGCTGCCTATGACGGCCTTCCGTGGACTTGCCGAGAGGGCTTCCGGGACGTGCTGGAGCGCACGCCCGCGAACGTTTGGGGGGCGCCCGAACGGCAGGGCTGGCGGCTGATCAAGCAGAACGCCCTGCGGTCGGTGTGGCGCGGCGTGCTCGAGGGGCGCGCGTACTACCTGAAGTACTACCGCACGCGCGGACTGGACGTCCTGCGGGCATTGTGGCGCGTCCCCGGTTGCCGCAGCGAATGGGCCAGCGGCCTGTACGCCCTGCGGTTCGGCATCGCCGCCGTGCGCCCCGCCGGCTACACGACGCGGGTGCGCTGCGACGGGCGCACGGGCGCGCTGCTGGTGACGGAGGCGTTGGAGCCCGCGCACACCCTGAGCGAATTCTGGCGGATGATCGCGGCGGACGGCGACGCGTGCCGCCGCCGCGAGGACACAGCGCAGCTCTGCGACCTGCTCGGTGAACTGATTGCCCGGGCCCACCAGGCGGGCTTCGAGCACATCGACATGCACGCGAACAACATCCTGGTGCAGCCGGTGGCGCCGCGGCGGTACCGGGCGGCGCTGGTCGACCTGCACAGCGCGCGGCTCGGCTCGCCGCTCAGCGACGCCGCCGTCGTTCGTAACCTGGCCCAGCTCAACCAGTGGTTCGCCCGGCACAGCAGCGTTGGCGACCGGCTGCGCTTCCTGCGCGCCTATCTGCGCTGGCGCGGCGAGTACGAGGCCGAGTTTCCGCACGGGCGGGCCCTTGGCCTGGATTTCGAGCAGCTTGTGCGCGCCCTCAAGGATGCGGCCCGGCGGCACGCCGAGCGCCTCTGGGCGCAGCGCGACCGGCGGCTGGGGCGCGGCGGACGGTACTACGGGCGTGTGACGCTGGGCGGCGGCTGGTCGGCGCAGGTGCTCGTGCGCTGCAAGCACGCCGTCAGCGAATCGCCGGCCTCGCGGCTCGTGCTGGAGCGCGAATGGTGGCGGCGGCAACTGCGGTCGCCGCTGGCCTGGTTCGCCGAGGATGCGCCGGCGTGCAAGGCTTCGCACTCCGCGGCCGTGACGCGCGCCGTGCTGAGCACGGGCGACGGCGCGGCCCTGCCGGTGATCATCAAGCGGCCGCTGGGCCGGAACGTCTGGCGACGGCTGCGGCTGCTGGTTGCGCCGTCGCGCAGCGCCCGCGGTTGGAAGATGGGGCACGCGCTGCTGCATCGCGACCTTCCGACGGCGCGGCCGCTGGCGCTGCTCGAACGGCGGCTGGGGCCGCTGGTGCTCGACAGCCTGCTGCTGACGGAAGCGATTCCCGGGGCCCAGGACCTGGAGACTCACCTGAGGTCCGCGCCGCGACGGCTGAGCCCGGCGGACTGGCATCGGCACAAGCGCGGCCTGGCCGCCGCGCTCGCCGTGCAGGTTCGCCGGCTGCAAGAGCGAGGCTTCATCCATCGCGACTGCAAGGCGGGCAACCTGCTGGTTCTGCCGGGGCCGGGGCCGAGGCTGGCCTGGATCGACATGGACGGCCTGCGGCGCAGGCCGGCGGCGGCGGCGCTCGATCATCATCGTGCCCTGGCGAGGTTGCACGTGAGCCTGCTGGGCGTCGCGGGGCTGACGCGCAGCGACCGTTTGCGTTTCCTGCGCGCGTATTGCGCAGGGTTCGGACGCGGCCCGCGCGAATGGCGCGCGGTCTGGCGAGCCGTCGCGCGGCTCTCGGAGGAGAAGCTCGCGGCGGCGCCGGCGCGGCGGGAGTGGAAACTGCGGCGCTACGGGCGGACGTGAGCGGTGCGCTGAGGCCGGGGCCGGAACGGGCGCGGCGCGGATCGGGTTCTGAGATAGTCTCGTGTGTCCGCTTGCGGCGGGGTTGCGGACCGCCCGGCTCTGGCGCGGAGCCAGGGTCAGGGCAGGGCGACGATCACCTTCAGTTCGATCGCGATCGGCGTCGGCAGCGAGGTGACTTCGACCGTCGTGCGCGTCGGGTTCGGGTTGCCCGGGCCGGAAAAATGCTCGGCGTACAGCCGGTTGTAGACCGCGAAGTCGTCCTTCATGTTCGTCAGGAACGTCGTCACGTCCAGGATGTCCTCCCAGCGCGCTCCCGCGTCCTCGATGATCCAGCGCAGGTTCTCGAACACCGCGCGGCACTGCGCCGCGATGTCGTAGGCGACGACCGCGCCGTGCTCATCCAGCGTCACACCGGGAATCCCCCGCTGCCCGCGCTGCCGCGGCCCCATGCCGGAGATGAACAGCAGTTTGCCGAATCGCTTCGCGTGCGGGTAGGCGCCCACCGGCTCCGGGCCGCGCGGGCTGTTGAACGTCTCGTGCATCGTGCGTCGCTCTCCGCGTTCAACGCCTCCGTCAACCCCGCGCTCATGGCGTGCGGCTTGCACGCTCAAGCCGGTCGCGGATCGCCAGCCACGAATCCTTCGCCGGCGGCTCGTCCACGATGATGTACTCTACACCCTCGCCGTCCAGCTCGTGCAGCGCCGCGTAGAACCGGGCCGAGTACGCCCCCGCGTCCGCCGGCATCACGATCCGCCGCAGCCGCGAGTCGGCCGGCGGCCGCGGCGCGGCATCGACGCCGAACGTCAGCCACCCCACCCGTCGGCCAGCGGCCAGCAGCTCGGCGACGCGCTGCGCGGCGTCGGCGCGGTGCTCGAGCCGGGCCCGCGGCGCGTAGTGCCGGCTCATCCGGCCCGGCGAGCGCTCCGCCGCCGCGGGTTCGGTGGAGCCCGCGGGCGCGGCGGTGTCCGGCTTCGCCGGGCCGCCTCCGCCGCGCGCCACGCACACCGGTGCGCCGAGCAGGTCGCTGAGGCGGCTGGGCGAAAGCAGTCCGAGCCTAAGAACGCATGCGGGACGAACGGTCAGATCGATGACAGTGGATTCGATGCCGCCGGGGGTCGGGCCGGCGTCGAGCAGCAGGTCGAGGCGGTCGGCGAGGGCGCTGGCCAGCACGTGCTCCGCGCGGGTGGGTGACAGCTCGCCGGAGCGGTTGGCGCTGGGTGCGGCGATGGGGACGTCGGCGGCTCGCAGCAAGGCGAGGGCGACGGGGTGGTCGGGCACGCGCAGCGCGACGGTTGGGCCGCCGGCGGTGACGATGCCGGGAACGCGGTCGTGCTTCGTGACGACGAGCGTGAGCGGGCCGGGCCAGCAGGCGTGGGCGAGCGTGTCGGCTTCAGGCGGCCAATCGAGCGCCAGAGCGCGGGCGGCCGCGGCGTCGCGGGCGTGGACGATGAGCGGGTTTGCCGGTGGCCGGCCCTTGGCCTCGAAGATCCGCTGAACAGCCGCGGGGTCGAGCGCGTTGGCGCCGAGGCCGTAGACGGTCTCGGTGGGGAACGCGACGAGGCCGCCGGCGCGAAGGCACTCGGCCGCGCGGCGGATGGCGTGTGGTCCGGGCGCCTGGGGGTCGATGCGCAGGAGCCGGTCTAGTCGACGACCCAGGTGTCGCCCTCGTTGAAGAGGTCGTCAAGCGAGCGCGGGCCGAGCTTCTGGCTGACGGCGGCGATCTGATCGACGAGCAGGTTCTCGTAGGTTGGCAGTTGGATGGCGCGGTAAACGCCCATGGGCTCCGGGAACTCGGGGTGGCGCATGCGTGAGAGCAGGTAGGCGAGCGTCGGCTCCGGGGCGCGTTCGTCGTGGATGAGGAGGTCGTCGGCGGTGATGCCGCTGCCGAGCTCGACGACTTCCGGGTGGGTGCCGTTGAGCCGGATGCCCTTGTTGCGCTCCTTGCCGAAGATCATGGGCTTGCCGTGTTCGAGGTAGAGCACGTGGTCGTCGCGGACCTGGCGGTCGGAGGCGTAGTCGAAGGCCTCGTGGTTGTAGACGTTGCAGTCCTGGTAGATCTCGACGAAGGCGGTGCCCTGGTGCTCGGCGGCGCGTTTGAGCACGTACTGCTGGTACTTGACGTCGACGTCGACGCAGCGGGCGACGAAGGTGACTTCGGCGCCGATGGCCACGCTGATCGGGTGCATCGGGTAGTCGATCGACCCGAAGGGCGTGCTCTTGGTCTTCTTGCCGAACTCGCTCGTCGGCGAGTACTGCCCCTTCGTCAGGCCGTAGATGCGGTTGTTGAAGAGGATGATCTTCAGATTGACGTTGCGGCGAATGGTGTGCAGCAGGTGGTTGCCGCCGATGCTCAGCCCGTCGCCGTCGCCGGTGATCACCCAGACGTTGAGGCCGGGGTTGGCGATCTTGACGCCGGTGGCGATGGCCGGGGCGCGGCCGTGGATGCCGTGCACGCCGTAGGTGCTCATGTAATAGGGGAAGCGCGAGGAGCAGCCGATGCCGGAGACGAAGACGGTGTTCTCGCGCGACAGGCCGAGCTCGGCGAAGACCTTCTGCATCTGGTTGAGGATGGCGTAGTCGCCGCAGCCGGGGCACCAGCGCACTTCCTGGTCGCTCTTGAAATCCTTGACAGTCAGCGTCTTGACCTGCGACACGTCAACGTCCTCCGAGAAGTTCCTCGATGCGGCTGACGATCTCGCCGACGATGAAGGGCCGGCCCTGAACCTTGTGCAGCCCCACGCACGGAATGCAGAAGCGGCCCTGGAGCATGAACTGGAGCTGCCCCATGTTCAGCTCGCAGACCAGCACGCGCCGGAAACGCCGCAGGAGCTGCTCGACGTTGCCCGGCATCGGGTTCAACCAGCGCAGGTGCATGTGCGAGACGCTGTGGCCGGCCTCGCGCATGCGCTCGCAGGCGGTGCGCACGCTGCCGTACGTGCCGCCCCAGGAGACCAGCAGCAATTCGCCGCTCTCGTCGCCGAAGACCTCCTGCTCCGGAATCTGCGTCGCCACGTTGGCGACCTTCTCCGCCCGCAAGTTCACCATCCGCTGGTGGTTCTCCGGCTCGTAGTTCACGTTGCCCGTCACGTCCTGCTTCTCCAGCCCGCCGATGCGGTGCTCGAGCCCCGGCGTCCCGGGAATCGCCCACGGCCGCGCGCCCAGCTCGTCGCGCCGATAGGGCTGGAAATCCGCCGCCTCCTGCGCGTGCCGCACCTCGATCGGCGCGATCTCGCCCGACGCCATGATCCGCCACGGCTCCGACCCGTTGGCCAGGTAGCCGTCGGTCAGCAGGATGACGGGCGTCATGAAGCGCACGGCGATGCGGACGGCCTCAATCGCGGCATGGAAGCAGTCCGCCGGGGATTGCGCGGCGATGACCGGCACGGGGCATTCGCCGTTGCGGCCGAGGATCGCCTGCCAGAGGTCGGCCTGCTCGGTCTTGGTCGGGAGCCCGGTGCTCGGGCCGCCGCGCTGGACGTTGACGATCACCAGGGGCAGTTCGGTCATGACGGCCAGGCCGATCGCCTCCTGCTTCAGGGCGACGCCGGGGCCGCTCGTGCCCGTGACGCTGATGGCGCCGGCGTAGGCCGCGCCGATGGTGGCGCAGATGGCGGCGATCTCGTCCTCGGCCTGGAAGGTGCGGACGTCGAAGTTCTTGTTGGCGGAGAGCTCGTGCAGGATGTCGCTGGCCGGGGTGATGGGGTAGGAGCCGTAGAAGAGCGCCTTTCCGGCCTTGCGCGCCGCGGTGATCAGCCCGATCGCCAGGGCCTGATTGCCGGTCAGGTTGCGATACCTGCCGGGCGCGAGGCGGGCGCGGTTGACCTTGTACCGTACGGGGAACAGCTCGGCGGTCTCACCGAAGTTGTAGCCGGCCTTGAGCGCGAGCGTGTTGGCCTCGGCGACGGCGGGAACCTTGCCGAACTTGGAATGAATCCAGTTGAGCGTGGTGTCGAGCGGGCGGTCGAAAAGCCAGAACACGAGGCCCAGCGCGTAGAAGTTGCGGCAGCGGGCCGATTCTTTCGATCCGAGACCGGCTGGGACGACCGCTTCCAGCGTGTGCTTGGTGATGGGCACCTTGTAGACGCGGTAGGGCTTCAGCTCGCCGCTTTCGAGCGGGTTCTGGTCGAACTTCGCCAGCTTCAGGTTCGTGGCGGTGAACTCGTCGGTGTTCACGATCAGGATGCCGCCGTCGATCAGGTCCTTGATGTTCGTGCGCAGCGCCGCCGGGTTCATCGCGATCAGCGCATCGACCTGGTCGCCGGGCGTGTGAATCGGGTGGCTGCTGAAGTTGATCTGAAAGCCCGAGACGCCCGCCAGCGTGCCCGCCGGCGCACGGATCTCCGCCGGAAAATCCGGCAGTGTGCTCACGTCGTTCCCGAACACGGCGGAGGTGTTCGTGAACTGCGTGCCGGCGAGCTGCATGCCGTCGCCGGAGTCACCCGCGAAGCGGATGGCGGCGTGCTGCAACTCGGTCGTGGCTTTCGAGCGGTGGTGGCTGTCCTGGGCGGTCGTGGCGGTGGTCATCGCTGTGGCTGACTCCCGGCGGTCGCGGGTCGACGGGCGGACGCGCCCCGGCCTGGGACACGCCCCGCGTCAACGGCGGCACACAAGATGAAGATTATACGAGCCGCGTTCATGGTCTCACGCGCGAGCGTGCGGAACCGAACGTAAGAAGCCAAGGATACATTCACGCTGTAATTATTACTAGCTCAATCGGTGGGAACGCCCCGGAACAGGCGTTCGGCGGGCGGATTCTGCGCCACGGGGGGCTTCCCGGCGGCCGGCGGCGTTCTTGTTTGCCGCGCCCGCGGGCCATATGCTCCGAGCGAACGTGGAGGAGCGACCGCCAACCACCGACGGGGTGCCCAACGCATGACATTCGAGCCCGCCGAACGTCTAAAGGCCCTGCCGCCTTACCTGTTCGTCGATATCGACAGGAAACGCCGGGCCCTCATCGAGGCCGGCGCGGACGTCATCAGCTTCGGCGTCGGCGACCCGGACCAGCCCACGCATGCGTTCATCATCGAGCGCCTGCGCCAGGCCGCCGGCAACCCGGTTCATCACCGCTACCCGCACGACCAGGGCTGGCCGCCCTTCCGCGCCGCCGCCGCGCGTTTCATGCAGCGGCGATACGGCGTTCAACTGGACGAGAATCGGCAGATTCACGCACTGATCGGGACGAAAGAGGGGCTGGGTCACCTGCCGCTCGCGGTTGTGAACCCGGGGCGCACGGTGATCGTTCCCGATCCGGGGTACCCCGTGTATCGCTCGGGCACGATCTTCGCCGGCGGCGTGCCGTGGACGATGCGACTGAGCGAGGAGCGCGGCTGGCTGCCGGATCTGTCGGCGATTCCGAGCGACGTGGCCCGCGCGGCCGTGATGCTCGTCATCAACTATCCGAACAACCCGACCGGGGCGGTCGCGAGCCCGGCGTTCCTGCGCGAGGCGCTCGCGTTCGCCCGCCAGCACGAACTGCTCCTCGTTCAGGACGCCGCCTACAACGAGATGTATTTCGACGAGCCGGCGCCGAGCGTGCTGGCGATTCCTGGTGCGGCGGACTTTGCGGTCGAGCTGCACTCGCTTTCGAAGACGTTCAACATGACCGGCTGGCGGCTGGGGTTCATTGCCGGCAACGCCGACGTGATCGCGGCGCTGGGCAAGATCAAGGCCAACATGGACAGCGGGCAGTTCGGCGCCATCCAGGAGGCGGGCGCCGCGGCGCTGGAGGGCTACGGCCGGCCGGAGCTGGCGGCGAGCCGGGCGATGTACCGCGAGCGGGCGCAGGTGATGGCCGCGGGGCTGGGCGAGATGGGCTTCCGCGTGCGCCAGCCGCGGGCCACCTTCTATCTCTGGGCGGGGGTGCCCGTTGGGCACGATGCGCTCGGCGTGGTAAACAAGCTGCTCGAAGAGGCGGCGGTCGTGTGCATTCCGGGCACGGGTTTTGGTGAGGCGGGCGAGGGCTACGTGCGCTTCGCGCTGACGGTGGACGTGCAGCGCATCCGCGCGGCCCTTGAGCGCATGCGGAAGCTGCGATGGTAGGATTGGCGCAGGGCTGCGGCGTGTTCATCGGCCTGGGCTCCAACCTCGGGCCGCGCGAGGCGCACATCTGCGGTGCGCTCGACGAGCTTCACGCGCACGCGCGCATCCGCGTCGCCGCCTCTTCCTCGCTGCACGAGACCGGCGCGGTCGGCGGCCCGCCGGGGCAGCCGCGCTACCTGAACGCGGTGGCGGAGCTGGAGTGCGAGCTGGACGCGCGCGAGCTGCTGCGCGTGATGCAGGAGATCGAACGCCGGCACGGGCGCGCCCGTGACGTGCGGCACGGACCGCGGACGCTCGACCTCGACCTGCTGATCTACCATGACCTGGTGATCGACGAGCCCGGCCTGCTGACGCCCCATCCGCGCCTCTGGGAGCGCGAGTTCGTGCTGGCGCCGCTGCGCGAAGTGTGCGGCGTGGAGCAGTTCGCGGGCGTCTTCAGCGGCGTGGTCGGGCCGCGCCGGCGACGTGATCGCGACGGCCGGCGGGTCGCGCTGAGCGCGGCGGCGGCGTGCGGCGGGGCGGACGCGGCACCGGGGGCCGGCCTGTGAACGCGCCCCGGACGCGGCCGAGCCCCGAGCACACGCCGGAAGCGGAGCGCGTCTGGCTGCGGACGTATCGGCAGCGGTCGCGGCGGATCTGGCGCCAGCTCGTGCTGGTGGCGGTGGTGACGGTGGTGATCGTGATCCTGTCGCTGGCGCAGCGCGACCTCCAGGCTCAGCGCTGGGAGCGGCGCGAGCTGGACCGGCTGGCCGAGTCGCTTCAAAGCCGGCTGGCGACGGAGGGAGGCGCGGTCGACCTGGTGGCGCTGATGCGGCTGGATGATCCGCTCTGGAACCGCTACCAGTTCAACGACGGGTACGCGCGGCAGGGCTGGCGCGGCAGCGAGATCGGCGTGGGCTGCTCGCGCAGTGTCGTCGCGCTGTTTCTGAAGGAGGACGGCCGGTTCGTGCTGCTGTTCGACGGTGCGGCGTACCGCGTCGAGTGGCTGACCGAGCGCGAGTTCCGCCGGCGGGCGGCATCCCTGGGGCTGGAGCTGGCGCTGCGCGACGGGTAGCGGAGGCGACGGGGCCGGATGGATCGCTTCGAGTATCGCGACGGGCGGCTCTGGTGTGAAGAGACGCCGGCAGCCACGCTGGCCGAGCGCTTCGGCACGCCGCTCTATGTGTACTCGCAGGACACGCTGCTGACGCACTACGACCGCGTGCAAGCGGCGTTCGCGGAGCTCGATCCGCTCATCTGCTACTCGATCAAGTGCTGCCAGAACATCCACCTGCTTCGGCTCCTGGCGCAGCGCGGCAGCGGGTTCGACGTGGTCAGTGGCGGCGAGCTGCACCGGGCGCGCCTCGCGGGCGCCGAACCGTCCCGGATCGTGTTCGCCGGCGTCGGCAAGACGGATCAGGAACTGACCGAGGCGCTGCAAGCCGCCGTGGGCTGGCTCAATGTCGAGTCGGAGTCGGAGATGGAGCAGCTCTCGCGGATCGCAGAAGCGCTCGATCTGCAACCGCGCGCGGCGCTGCGCGTGAACCCCGACGTCGATCCGAAGACCCACGTCTACACCACAACCGGGAAGCGCGAGACGAAATTCGGCGTCGATCTGGAACGGGCCGCCGCGGTTTTTCAACGCTACGGCCTGCGCGCGGGTCAGAACATGCGCGGGCGCGTGCGACTGACGGGCCTGCATCTGCACATCGGCTCGCCGGTGAATGACCCGCAGCCGTACGCGGAGAGCATCGGCCGGGCGCTCGAGCTGATTCGGACGCTGCGCGGCAGCGGGTTCATGATCGACACGCTTGATGTCGGCGGCGGATTCGGGGCGTTCTACGTTGGGGGCGAGGCGCCGGCCGCCAGCGAGTACGCGCGCGTGATCGTGCCGTTGTTGAAGGACCAGAGCCTGCGAGTCATTCTCGAACCGGGCCGGTCGATCGCCGCCAATGCGGGCATCCTCCTGACGCGCGTGTTGCATACGAAATCTTCCGGTGCGCGGCGATTCGTGATCGTCGATGCGTCGATGAACGAGCTGATCCGCCCTGCCCTGTACGACGCCTATCATTTCATCTGGCCCGCCGAGGCCGCCGGGTGCAGCCCGGTCTCGCGCGGGGTGCAGCAGCCGCACGCGGGCCTGACGCCCAGCGACGTCGTCGGGCCCATCTGCGAGAGCGGCGATTTCCTGGCCAAGGCGCGGCCGCTGCCCGGCCTGCGCCGCGGAGACCTGCTCGCCGTCTTCACCGCCGGAGCCTACGCGATGACCATGGCCAGCCAATACAATTCGCGGCCTCGCGCGGCGGAGGTGCTGGTTGCGGGCGCGGAGGCCCGCCTTGTGCGCCGTCGCGAGACCTACGACGACCTCGTGCGTGCGGAGTTGGAGCCGGGTGCGGAGGCTGGCGCCTGATCCGGCGTCGTCGTGGGCCAAGGCGGCGGCCGAGTGAGGGTCATGAGCGTCCCGGTCCATCACGACCTCGACCAGTTCACGCCGCCGGCCGCGGGCGCCGCGCTGACCATCGGCAACTTCGACGGCGTCCACCTCGGGCACCAGCGGCTGGTCACGCAGGCGGCGCAGGCCGCCGCGGCGCGCGGGGCGCTGCCGGTGGCGCTCACGTTCGAGCCGCACCCGGCGACGGTGCTGGCGCCGCACCGGGCGCCGCCGCGGCTGACGACGCCGGCGGAGAAGGCAGCGCTGCTGGGGTGGGCTGGGATCGGCGCGGTGATCGCTCTGAGGAGCGACCGGGAGTTGTTCGCGGCCGGACCGCTCGAGTTCCTGGAGCGCGTGGTTCGGCGGTGCCGGGTGATTCACCTGGTCGAGGGCGAGAGTTTTCATTTTGGCAAGGGACGGGCCGGGTCGGTGGAGACGCTGCGCGAGCACGCGGAGCGCCTCGGTTACGGCCTGACCATCGTGCCGCCGGTGGCGTGCGGGCAACTCCCGGGCAACCCGACGATCAGCAGTTCCGCGATCCGCGAGGCGCTGCAAGTCGGCCGCGTGCGCGACGCCGGCGCGATGCTCGGCCGGCCCTACCGGATCGTGGGCGTCGTGGGGCACGGCGAGAGCCGCGGCGCGGCGCTGGGGTTTCCGACCGCGAACCTGGAGGGCGTGCCGCAGCTTGTGCCGGGCTACGCGGTGTACGCGGCGATCGCCGAGCTGCCAGACGGTTCGCGTCATGGCGCGGTGGTGAACATCGGCCCGCAGCCGACATTCGGCCAGCAGGAAGCGCGCATCGAGGCGCATCTGCTGGATTTTTCGGGCGACCTGCGCGGGCAGCGCCTGGCGTTGCACCTGATCGACGCGTTGCGCAATCAGCGGCGGTTCCCCGGCCCGACGGAGCTTGTGGCACAGCTTCACGAGGACGTGTCGCGCGGCCGGGACGTGCTTCGGACGGGGCCGACCGACCCGCCGCGCATTCCGCTGGAATAGTTCAGTTCCTGTGGGAGAAGGCTTGCACGGGCTCAGGGCTTGTGCTATTTTCCATTAGGACTACAAGATATGGGACTGCTCAATGTGTCAAGGGAAGGACACGCACCAGTCACCCGGGACGGATCCGTGTATCTGAAGCGCATCACGCTGCACGGCTTCAAGAGCTTCGCTGACCGGACGGAGTTCGAGTTCGGCTCCGGCCGCACTGGGATTGTCGGACCGAACGGCTGCGGCAAGAGCAACGTTCTGGACGCGGTGCGCTGGGTTCTGGGCGAGCAGTCGGCCAAGACGCTGCGCGGCGCGAAGATGCTCGACGTGGTCTTCGCCGGCTCACGAACGCGGAAGCCGGCGACGTTCGCCGAGGTGCAGCTTACGTTCGACAACACGTGTCGCACGCTCGCCAGCGACGAGCCGGAGGTCACGATCGGCCGCACGCTGTACGCCAGCGGCGACAGCGAGTACCGGATCAACGGCAATGCCTGCCGGCTGCGGGACATCCGCGAGCTGTTCCTCGACACGGGGATCGGCCTCGACGCCTACAGCGTGATCGAGCAGGGCAAGGTCGATGCGCTGCTTCAGGCCAGCCCGCAGCAGCGCCGCGAGATCTTCGAGGAAGCCGCCGGCATCAGCCGCTATCGCGTCCGCCGGGCCGAGGCGGCCCGCAAGCTGGAGCGAACGCAGAACAACCTGCTGCGCCTGCACGACGTGATCGAGGAGCTCGAGCGCCGGCTGCGCAGCGTCAAGCTCGCCGCCGGCAAGGCGCGCAGCTTCAAGGAATACGACGGGCGGCTGCGCGAGCTGCGCTGCTCGTTCTCGCTGGCCGAGTATCACACGCTCCAGGCGGCCCGGCGCTCGAACCAGGCGAAGGCCAGCGCCCTCGGCGACGTGCTGGGCGCCAGGCGCGTCGAGCTGGCGCGCTTCGACGCCGCCGCCAGCGAGCTGGCCCATGAGCTGCAATCGTTCGACGAGCGCGTGCAGGCGGTGACGGCGACGCTCGCCGGCCTTCAGGGAGAGACGGCGGCGCTTTCCGAGCGCATCGCCCAGGAGCAGCGGCGCGCCGCCGAGTTCGCCGAAGCACGGGATCGTCACGCGGCCGAGGCCGTCTCCGCCGATCAGCAGGCCGAGCAGCTCGCCCGCCAGTTGACCTCGCAGGAGGACGCGCTGCTGGCCCTGCGCTCCGCCGAGCAGGCCCAGGCCGACGTTGTCGCCGGCCTGCGACGGGCGCGGACCGACGCCGAGGCGCAGCGCGAAGCCGTCCGCGGCCGGTGGCGCGAGGAGTCTGCCGCCGCCGCCGAGATCGAGCAGGAGATCGCCCGCGCCGACCAGCAGGCCGGTTTCTGCCGGCAGGAGCTCGAAAGGCTGGCGCAGCGGCGGGCGCAGCTCGCAAAGCGGCGCGTCGAGCTGGAGGCGGACATCGCCGACGCCCAGCGCCGGCACGCGGCGATCGAAGGCGCATCGCTGACAAGCGAAGAGCGCCGGCGCTCGCTGGCGGCCGCGGTCGAGCAGGCCGATGCGCAGATTCTGGCGCTCCAGCGGCAGCTCTCCGAGCTGTCGGGCCAGGTGGCCGCGGTCAAGGAGCAGCGCAGCGCGCTGCTGTCGCGGCTGAGCGTGCTGGAGGAGCTCGACGAGCGGCAAGAGGGTGTGGACGCGGCCGTGCGCGCCATCTTGTCCTGGCCGGAGGAGCGGCGCGCCGAGGCGGGCGTGGTCGGCCTGGTGGGGGACCTGCTGCGCATCGACGATCCGCGGGCCGCGACGCTCCAGGCGGTGCTGGCGCGGTTCGAGAACATGCTGGTCGTGCGCGAGCTGAGCCGGTTCGTCCAGGCCGCGCGCGAAATGCGCGAGCCCGCGGGGCCGGTCGGCGTGCTGGGTCTCGATCGCCTGCCGGCGCCGGCGCGCGACCGCACGTTCCGCAGCGCGATCAGCTTCGTGGCTTACGCGGCGGACTGGGTAAGTTGTGACGACGCGCACCGCGACCTGGCCGAGCACCTGCTGGGGCGGACCGTGGTCGTGGAGAGCGTCGCGCACGCCCTGTTGCTCGCGGCAGGGGGGCAAACCGGGCTGGAATTCGTCTCGCTCGACGGCTGCGCCGTGAGCAGCGACGGGCGCCTTGTGCTCGGGTCGAACCGCGGCGCCGCGGGGCTGATCCGCCGGCAGGCGGAGATTCGCCAGTTGCGGGCGCAGCGCGACGAAGTCGAGACGTCGCTGGAACGGCTGGTGCGCGCCTGCGCCGCCGCGGAGCGGCGGCTCGACGACTTGCAGACGCAGCGCGGGGCGCTGCTCGACGAGAGCGCGGCGCTCCAGCGGGAAGGCCTGGAGCGCCAGTCGCAGATGACCCGGCTGGCGGACGGCTTGTCGGCGGGCCGGCGCGAGCTGACCGCGCTCGATCGCGACCAGGCGGAGGCGGAGCGCGCCGGCGGCGACATCGAGCGGCAACTGGCCGCGCTGGCCCAGCAGCGCGAGCAGCTTGCGCGGCGCTGTGAGGACCATCGCGGGCGCAGCGCCGCCTGCGAGCAGGAGCTTGCCCGGGCCGAGCAGGACGCGGCCCGCGTTTCCGAGCGACTCACGGAAGCGCTGGTCGAGGCGGGCCGGACCGGCGAACGCCGCACGGCGGCGGAGGAGGCGCTGAACCGCCTGCGTGCGCAGGTCGTCGGGATGCAGTCGGCGGGGCGGCAGGCCGAGCGTCTCGCCGCGGACGCGCAGGAGCGCATGGCGATCGCCCGCGAGCAGCAGCAGGGCTGCCAGTCGCGGCAGGCGGCGCTGAGCGAGCGGATCGCGGCGTTGGAGGCCGAGGCGGGTCGGCTGCGCGCGGCGCGGGTGGGTTGCCGGGCGCGGCTGGAGCGTTGCAACGGCGTGCTGCGGGCGGTGCATCGCGAGATCGAGGAGGCTGAGCAGGTTCTGCGCGAGCGCGAGGTGGCGCTGCGCGAAAGCGAGGTGCGCTGCGAGAACCTGGTGACCCGCGTGTCGGAGGAGCTTGGGCTGAGCCTGGTCGAGCTGTACGCGGGCTATCAGCACAGCGAGCGCGACTGGGAGGCCGTCCGGGGCGAGATCGACGCGCTGCGCGAGAAGATCGCGCGGCTGGGGAACGTCAACCTCGATTCGCTGTCGGAGCTGGAAGAACTGACGCCGCGCTACGACGCGCTGGTGGCCCAGCGGGCGGACCTTCAGGATTCGCTGGCGCGTCTGGAGCGCCTGATCGGCGAGCTGGACGAGGAAAGCCGGGCGCGTTTCGCGGCGAGCTTCGAGGAAATCCGCGGGCACTTTCAGGAGCTGTTCCGTAAAGTGTTCGGCGGCGGAAAGGCCGATATCGTTCTAGAGGATCCTGCCAGCGCGCTGGAATGCGGGATCGAGATCATCGCGCGTCCTCCGGGAAAAGAGCCGCAGGCGTTGTCGCTGCTGTCGGGAGGCGAGAAGACGATGACGGCGATCGCGCTGCTGCTGGCGGTGTTCAGGAGCAAGCCGTCGCCGTTCGCGTTTCTCGATGAGGTCGACGCGGCACTGGACGAGGCGAACCTGGACCGGTTCAATATGGTCGTGGACGAGTTCACGGCAGAGTCGCAATTCATCGTCATCACGCACAACAAGCGCACGATGCAGCGCTCGGACGTGCTCTACGGCGTGACGATGGAGGAGCCGGGCGTGAGCAAGCGTGTCAGCGTCCGGCTCGAAGATCGTGTGGAGACGCCCGTGGGGGCGTGAATCCATTTCCGTTTCCTCTTTTTACGAGGTGCCATATGGCGAAGAAGAAGGCCAAGAAGAAGACGACTAAGAAGAAGGCCAGCAAGAAGAAGGCCAAGAAGCGTGCGAAGCGCGCCAAGTCGTCACCGATGATGTAGTCGGCACGGGTCGCAGCATTGCGAGCTTTCTCGGGCCGCCGCCGGCGCACCGCTGAGTGCCCCGGCCCATGTGCGGCTCACGCGCCACAAGCGCCCTCGGCGGCGCAGTCCGCCGCAAGGGCCACTAGAGCAGTCGCACGCTCGACCCGCACTCACGACCAATCATCGTAATGCAGGCGCGCAGGGCGCAGGACACGCAACGACAGTGCATCCTGCGCCTTGTGCGCCTGCGGCCGTTTCGTGGTTGGGGGGCCCCAGCCCGCATGGCCTGCGCGACAATCGGCCCGCCGCGCTTCCGCGTGCGCCGTGCCTTGAACGGCCTCACCTGCCCGCTTACATTGCCCCGGATGCCAGCGCCTTCGATCCTCCGTCATCGGCGTCCCGGTTGCGGCCTTCCACGGCCATGACCACCCTGCATGGCTACATCCTGCGCGACCTGCTCAAGGCCTTTCTGCTCACGCAGATCGCGCTCACGGCGCTGTTCACCGTCATCACGGGCGGCGGGCTCTGGGTGCGATACGAGGGTGTTTCCTCGGTTGACGCGCTCACGTTCATGCCGCTGGTCGTGCCGATCGTGCTGACCTTCACGATGCCGGTCGCGGCGCTCTTCGCCACCGCGCTCGTGTACGGCCGGCTCGCCGCGGACAACGAGTGGCTGGCGTGCCGGGCGGCGGGCCTGAACGTGCACCGGCTGTTTCTGTCGGCGATGCTGCTGGCCGTGTTCGTGACGGTCTTCACGCTGCTGGCCGGCAACTACTTCATCCCCGGGCTGGTGCGCGAGCTGACCTGGTCGTTGCAGTCCAACGTGCGCGACTTCGCCTTTCAGCAGCTCCGCAACAAGGGCCACATCCGCCAGCAGCAGCGGTTCTTCCTCACCGCCGAGGGCGTGTACGGCGTTCCGCGCGATCAGCTCGAGCAACGCGGGTTTCCGACGGGGCCGGGCTTCAGCTACATCCTGGTTGAGGGGCCGACGTTCCTCCAGCTCAGCCCGGGCGGCGACGTCGAGCGCTTCACGGTGGCGCAGTCGGGGCTGTGCCAGTTCGACGCGACGGGACGCGACGTGCGCGTCACTCTGTGGGTCTCGCAGGCGCGGGACTTCACCCCCGCCAGCGTCGTCAACGTCAGCGGCCAGAAGATCGGCACCATCACCTTCCCGATCCCGCTGCCGAACAAGCCCGCCTGGCAGGATCTTGAAACGCTGCGGCGCTGGCGCGTCGAGCCCTGGCACGGCGACAAGATCACCGAGGCCACGCGCGCCTTCATCGACGAGCTGACCGTCAGCCGCGTCTACGCCGAGTGCCGCCGGCAGCTCGCCGCCGGCGCGCTCGAGCTCTCCGACGGCCAGAGCCGGCGTTTCCGCGTGTCGGCGGGCGAGGTGCGCGTGGCGCGCGGCGACCGGCCGCTGCTGCACGAGGCGCGCGTCGAGGAGCGCGATGCCTCGGGCCGGCTGCTGCGCCGCTTCGAGGCGCCGCGCGCCCACATCACGGCCCACCCGGTTCCCAACGGCCCCCCGCTGATCGAGGTCGAGCTCGCCGCCCAGGGCGACCGGCGCCTGCTGGAGATCGACCCGGCGAGCGGCGGCCAGGTGGCTCGCGACCGGCCGCTCACGATCGACGCCGTCACGCCCGAGGCCCTGCGCCAGGAGCTCGGCGCCTTTACCCCGCAGGCCGTGTTCGACGAGCGCGTCGAGCTGCCGCTGACCGGCGAGCTGAGCGACAAGCGCCTGGGGCTGCTGGCTTCGGGCGAGACGTTCCGGCGGAAGATCGACGCGCAGATTCAGTTTCGCCTGGGTTTCGCGTCGAGCGCGCTGGTGACGGTGCTGATGGGCGCCGTGCTGGGCGTGATGTTCCGCGGTTCGCAGGCCCTGGCGGCGTTCGCGCTGGCGTGCGTGCCGTTCGGGATCGCCCTGATCCTGATGTTCATGGGGCGGCAGCTAGGCGAGAACCGCGGCACCGAGCTGGCCGGCCTGATCGTCACCTGGGGCGGCCTGGCGGGCGTCGCCCTGACCGACCTCGTGCTGATGAGACTCGGCGTGCCGCGCTAGCGCGGCGGAGCGTGCATGAGCATCCTCGACCGCTACATCGCGAAGACTTTCCTGACGAGCTACCTGCTTTTGCTGGCCGTGCTGATCGGGCTGGTCGTGCTGCTGCACCTGCTCGTCAACATCGACGAGCTGACCCAGGACAGCGCGCTCTCGGCCGGACAGGTCGTTGGGCTGATCGCCGACTACTACGCGCACAACCTGCCGCTGTACTACTCGCAGCTCGGCGGCCCGCTGCTGGCGATCTCGGCTGCCTTCACGCTGGCCGTCATGCTGCGCAACAACGAGATGACCGCCCTGGTCGCCTCCGGCTTGCCGTTGCAGCGCCTGCTCGCGCCGCTGCTGGTCTGTGCGATCGCGCTGCTGGCCCTGTGGATCGCCAACCGCGAGCTGCTCATCCCCGCCTGGGCTCACCAGATCGCACGCACCCACGGACAGATGATGGGCCGCGAGACCGGCGGCGTGTACTGCGTCCGTGACGAACGCAACGCGCTGCTCACTGCGCTGCGGCTTTTTCCACGCGATGGCAGGCTCGAAGGCGTCTACATCGTCGAGCCGCCGGAAACCGGCCGCCCGGCCGTCGCCGGCGAGCTGCCTTCGCGCCTCATCGTCGCGGACCACGCTGTCTACGACCCGCAGCGCCGCGTCTGGCGCCTGGCGCGCGGCCGGCGTCTGGCGGCGGCGGTCGCGCCGGCCGGCCCGGCGGAGCTCGGAGACCCGATCCGCCAGGAGCCGGTCGATGAGTACCCGTTCGGGCTGACGCCGGCCGAGCTGGCGCTGCGCCAGCGGTCGGAATGGGCCGACCTGCTCAGCCTGCGGCAGATGAACGACCTGCTGGCCAGCGGCTTGCCGAACCGGCTGGCGATCGAAGTCAGCCGCCACGTCCGGCTGACCTATCCGCTGAACCAGTTGACGCTGCTGCTGCTGGTGGTGGCGTTCTTCCTGTCGCGTGAGCCGCGCAACGTGCTGGTCGCGGGCGGGCAGGCGCTGCTGCTGGGCGGGCTTTTTTTTGTGCTGACGTTCGCGGTCGGGGGGCTGGTCAGCGACGAGCGCTGGGCGGCGCTGGCCGCGTGGGCGCCGATCCTGTTGTTTGCGCCGGTCGCGGTGCTGAACCTCGCCAACGTGCGCACCTGACGCGCGCGGCCGGCGCGCAGCCGCGCGCCGGTCGAATCAGCTCTGGCGGACGGGGCGCGGCGCGGCGAGCCGCGAAGCGATCATGCCCGCGGCCAGGACGACGGCGATGAATGCGAGCGACAGGTCGATGCGGATGTGCACGTGGTGCTCCAGCAGCATCTTGACGCCCACGAAGAGCAGCACGACGACCAGGCTGTGCTTGAGATAGCGGAAGTGCGCCAAGAGGCCCGAGAGGGCGAAGTAGAGCGTCCGCAGGTTGAGGATCGCGAAGACGTTCGACGTGAAGACGATGAACGGGTCGCGCGTGAAGCCGAACACCGCGGGGATCGAATCCACGGCGAAGATCACGTCGCTGCTCTCGATCACGATCAGCGCCACGAAGAGCGGCGTCATGGCCAGCCGGCCGTCGACGCGGGTGAAGAAGCGCTCGCCGTCGAAGCGCGGACTGACCGGGAAAAAGCAGCGCGCCAGCCGCACCAGCGGGTTCCGGTCGGGCTCGAGGTGCTCGTCGTGCAGCCAGAGCATCTTGAGCGCGCTGACGACCAGCAGCCCGCCGAATACGTAGACGATCCAGTCGAAGCGCGCGATGAGCGCCGCGCCGGCGACGATCATCGCCGCCCGCATCAGCAGCGCGCCGACGATGCCCCAGAACAGCGCGCGGTGCTGATATTCGCGCGGCACGCGGAAATAGGCGAAGATCAGCGCGATGACGAAGACGTTGTCGAGGCTGAGCGCCTGCTCGACCAGCCAGCACGTCAGGAACTGGAGCAGCGCCGTCTCGCCCGAGAGCGGCGCCGGGCCGCTGTTCAGCCCGCCCCAGCGATAGTGGTACAGCCCGTAAACGACACCGCTGAACGCCAGCGCCAGCAGCACGCAGAAGACCGACCAGCCCAGCGCGCGTTTCAGCGAGATCACCCGCGCGCCGCGGTTCAGCACGCCCAGATCGAGCGCCAGCATCGCCAGCACGAACGCGACAAACGCACCCCACGTCAGCGCCAGCAAGGTCGTCGCCCCCGACCCTGAACATGACGAAGGCCGCGGCGATTCACCGCGACCTTCGGCACGTTCCGAGTCGTTTTCCTGCCGGGCTATGATGCGCGACGCCCGGCCTGCGCGTCAAGGGCACGCCTGCCCGTATGCCGCCAGCAGCGCGCCCAGGTCCGCCTGCCCGGTGCTGCCGTCGCCGTCGACGTCACCCGCGCACCCGCCGCCCGTGCAGCCGTAGTCGGCCAGCAGCACACCCAGGTCGCCCTGGCCGACCACGCCGTCGCGGTCGAGGTCCGCCGGGCAGGGCGGCGTCACCGCACACTCGATGTCGCGGATCGCGACCGCGTCGAGCGCCGCCTCGGTGATCGAGTTGTTCGGGTTGTCGCTCACGCTGAAACGGAGCTGCACCAGCGCCGTCGGCGTCACGAAGTCGCGCAGCCGCCAGTGCTTCACCACCCAGCCCGGCGTGCTCTCGACGCTCTCGATCAGCTTCCACGACAGGCCGCCGTTGTTCGTCACCTCGACCACCAGGCGGTCCTCGTCCTGATCGTCGTTGTAGAACCAGCGCGCGTAACGCACGTAGGGCTCGGCGGCGGTCGCGAGGTTCAGCGTCGGCGACAGGAGCCGCGTCGGCCCCCCGTCGAGGTCTTCGCCGTAGCCGTTCCCGGTCACCCAGCACTGCCCGGAGCCGTCGAAATCCGCCGGCGGATCGCCCAGCAGTCCCTGCGAGCCGGAGGGCGCCGCCCGCACCCAGCCGCCCGCGTCGACATTGACATTGTTGACGGCCCACCCGGCGGCCGTTTCGAAGTCGTACTCGGCCAGGACCGTCACGCCCGTCGCCGCGACGCGCGTGAACGCCCGCGTCGGGGCGAAACGCGGCTCCGTGACGAGCACGTCCTCCGCCGAACGCGCGCTGAAGTAGAACAGCACGTCCGTGGCGCAGTCCGCCGCCGGAAACACGGCGTCATAGACGTTCGGCGCGACCTCGATCATGGGCGTGGTCACCCAGCCGGCGCCGGTGTTGTAGTGCAGCTCGCCGGTGCCGGGCTGGGGCTGCTGCGTGCCCTCGACGACGACGACGCGCATGGTCGTGCCGCCGGCGGGATCGAGCTTGTCCGGGAAGCCGTCGGGGAACTCGAAGCTGATGAAGTTGATCGCCAGGTCGAGCGAGCGCTTGACGTTGATGCGGCCATAGCCGTAGAGGTCGTCGACGCCGCTGGCGCCGAGGTCGTCGACGCCGGCCTTGAGGATCTGCTCGACCTCGTTGGCGGACAGGCCCGGGTTTTCGGACCAGATGAGGGCGATGAGCCCGGCGGTCAGCGGGGCGGCAAAGCTGGTGCCGGTGGCCGGCCCGTAGCTGCTGTTGTTCGAGTTCGAGGTCGTGTACACGTCCACGCCCGGCGCGACGAGGTCGACGAACGGGCCGCGGGCCGAGAAGCCCGCCAGAACGTCGCTCGAGTTCGTCGCCCCGACCACGATCAGCGCGTCCTCGTCGCGGCCATTCAGTGTCAGCGTCGCCCCGTCGTTGCCCGCGGCCCATACCAGGATGCCGCCGAGGCTGCGGATATACGCGGCCGTCGAAACCACCGACGGGTTCGCCACGCCGGTGTAGCTCACGTTCGCCACCTTGTCGCCGGCCTCGATCGACGTCCGGCTGGCGAGGTTAAGAACGCTCAGCGACGAGCCGCCGCCCCCGCTGTTCGAAACGCGCAGCATGCGATGGCTGAGGTTCCAGCCCACGCCCGCCACGCCCTTGCTGTTGTTGCCGTTGGCCGCGGCGCAGCCGGTGGTGGCGGTGCCGTGGCCGTTGATGTCGTTGATCTGCCCGCCGTTGCTTTCCCAGAGCTCGTCCACCGCGTTGAATCCCTCGCGGCGGTGCAGCAGCAGGTCCTCGTGCGTGACCCGCACGCCCGTGTCGCAGATACCCACGCCGACGCTGGGACCGCCCGTGTCGATGTCCCACCCGGCGCACGAGTTCATGCGGTCGGCGGCGTGATGCCACTGGAGGTTGAAGGCGGCGTCGTTGGGGCACTGGAGCGGGAACACGATCCAGTCGGGATGGACGTACTGGAACCAGCCGGTGGTGAACAGCTCGCCGGCCACGTCATTCTCGGTCCGGCCGGCAGGCACGTAGAAGATGTACTCGTCGGTCTGGGGCACGTAGCGGTGAATCTCGAAGGCCTGAATCGCCGCGTGGGCGCGGGCGTTGCGGGCGGCCAGATCGGAATAGGCGGCGGCGTCGCCCACGGGCTGCACGGGGCGCGCGATGAGCCGGCCGGAGAAGAGCTGAGCGCCTGGGGTCTCGAAGAAGGGGTTGAATTCAGGGCTGACGGTGCGAAGGGCGCCCCCGGCAGCGCGGGGGGCGGCGGCGTTGGCGACCGATAGCGGGCCGAGAACCAGGTTGAGGACGATGGCGCAGGCGCTGAAGGCCCCTCTCATTGAAAGCTCCCCAGGGTGTGTGGCGAAGAGTCGGACGACCTGCCGTGATACGTCCCGGCCCGGCTCGTCCGTAGAATACTATCCGACCGGGGGGTTTTGTTCCAACAAAAGTCTGGGGCGCGCACGCCGGCCGCTTGGCCGTGATTTTTGGGGATTTTTCGCCTGGGTGGGGTGGTGGCGAAGAATTATTGGAATAGGCGGGGGGAGGAGGCGGTTGTTGATGGTGCCCGAATCCGTGATTGTGCTTGACAGGCTTTGACAGCCTGGGGATAATCCGACGAGGTCGGGAGGCAGTGTCTCAACTTGCTGTCGCACGTCTTGGGAGCGGGTTTCGGCAAGCCTCCGGTTCTTGTTCCGCCCCTCATATGCCGTTGGCGAGGCTTTGGCTTGACTGGCTCGGCCAAAAGGGCTAAGGTGGGGGTTCCGGAGTCAGTGGTTCTTTGGGAGGAACAGAAGCAACGGGCGGGTCGAGATGCGTGAGGGTCACGCTGCGTAGCTCGATCGATCGGCTTCTTTAAAAGGGTTTCGTGTCTGTTCGCTGAAAACGTGCGCTGGCGATGGGCGCCAGCGCAACTAACACCTTTCCTGCCCCCTTGGAGGGAACCTATGTGTTGTTGTAGTGGGAAGAATGTTGTGCGCGGGCTGGCGTTTGCCGCCCTGGTCGGTCTCACAGTCTCGGCCTACGCGGCCCAGGTTGTGGACACCGGCACGAAGGCGCCCAGCGCCTTGAGCTTCGGCACCGAGCGCGGCGAGAAGGTCGCGTTCCACTCCTGGACGGACGTCGGCGGCGTCATGACCGCCCCGCCCCCGAACGACGAGTGCACCGGCGCCATCACGATCAACTGTGGCTCGACCACGACCGTGAACAACACCGAAGCGACCGACAACTTCGGCTCGGATCCCGGCTTCTCGTGCTTCTGGGACGGCAGCGGCTCGCAGGGCAACGGCACCATGTGGTACCGCTTCCAGGCGACCGACGCCCGTGCCCGCATCATCACCTGCTCCACCGCCTCGCCCGTTGACGACACGATCTCCGCGATCTACAGCGGCTCGTGCGGCAGCCTGGTCGAGATCGGCTGCGGTGAGGACGGCTGCGGCGTCTATCACCACGATTACTATGCCAACGTGACCAGCGGGACGTTCTACATCATCCAGATGTCGACCAACGACGGCTACAGCGCTCGTGGCAACATCACCATGGAGCTCCAGTGCCTGCCCGCCCTCGGCCCGGTCTGCACCGGCAACGAGGACATCAAGGAGAACGTGGAAGAGCCCGCTTGCGGTCTGCCGGTCGACACGACCAACGGCGGCTGCAACAGCGTCCCGAACGTCTTCCGCGCCGCGGCCTGCGGCCAGACGATCTGCGGCAGCGCCTTCTCCGACGGGGCGACGCGTGATACCGACTGGTTCGACTATGGCGGCGTGGCCGTGGAAACCCTGTACACCTGGGAAGGTCAGGCTGACTTCCCGAACCAGCCCCTGATCGTTCTGGATGCCGCCGGCAACTGCGGCAGCCTGTCGATCGTGGCCGGTGCGTTCTTCG
>CAADGL010000004.1 GCA_900696525.1 uncultured Planctomycetota bacterium | reverse complement strand
GTTGCGGTGACGGGCATAGCGGGCCCCCGCTAGTTGACCGGCCGTATCGAAATCGGCCGACCGAGTGGCCGCGTAGCGGCATCCGAGCGTCTGGCACATCGCCGCGTAGGGCGTGAGGATGCCGCATTCCTCGAAGTGCTCGGCGGCGGCGTCCACGTCCGCCTGCGCCCAGGCGTCCGGCATGGCCGGCGTCACGACGCCGTTTTTGACCAGCAACTCAAGCATCTCCGGCCGGCAGTCGTAGCCGCGCGACCGCAGGTGACTGGACGCGACGGTCAGCGCCATCGGGAACATCTCCCGCCGCTCCATCTTGGCCGCCTCGTGAAAGGCTCGGTCCGCGCCCGCATGGGGCTTGATCTTGAGGTCCACGTACTCGTCGAAGGTCAACCCAATCCGTGCCATCATTTTCTCCTTGCCGGTGTCTCGGGGCACCACTGCCCACATCCACTTATTTCCCGGCGGATGGGCGATTCGTAAAGCCGACCGAAGATTTTCGTGGGGCGACGCCGTTTCAGCGACAACTCGCGCTGCCATCGAATCTTGCGACCGCTTTCTACCACGCCGCCCGGCCGGTCTTGACGAGCCCGCCGGGTGCGCACGAGAATACGCGCATGGGCGCGCTGGTGCTCGGGGGCGTCATCATCGTTGTTGGCGCCGTCGCCTTCGCCGCGACCCACCCGCGGAGCGCGCCACCGGCCACAGCGCCCGCGTCGCAGCCCGCCACGCCGCAGAGCGTCGCCGACCTGCTGGCGATGCCGCCCGAGTCAATCGAGAAGCTCGACCTGGCGCTGCTCAATCTGATCTGCGCCAAGGGGCTCCCGGGCGCCGAAGACCTCGACATCCCGGCGACGCTGAAGAAGCTCGACGAGTGGGCCGCGAAGGTCCGGCATGAAACCGCCCGGCACCTGTATCGCGTGAACGACCCGCGCTATGCAGAGCACTACCGGCACTCCCAGACACTTCCTGCGGCCTGACGGTTCGATCTTCGATCTGAAAATCGTCGGCGGATAGAGAAAGACCCAGGCATGCCCGATGCCCAGGACATCTTGCGTGCGAAGGCGTTGCCGCCGGGAGCGTGTCCGCGCCGCTACTGCTGGTGGTGGCGGTCACTTGGATTCGAGTGGGGTGCTTCGGCCGCGGAAGGCTGCACATTCTTGACTTCGGAGAAGCCGCCTGATTGGCCCAATGCCGACAAGCCGTGTGTGCGTGCGGACCCGGCATCAGGCACGGACCACTTCGAGCCACGGGAGCCGCACCTTATTGAGGACGGGCTCCTGCCACAGTGGTTCGTTAGGGTTGGCGACTGAGCCGGTGTACGTGGGTTCTTGACGCATGAGCGACTACAGCCCCACCGAGCTCGCCGAGCGTGTCAAGACCCTGTCGATCGACGAGGCGCATGGATTCTGGGAGACTGCAGGGTCTCCGCACGCCGAGCGGCTCACTCCCGAGCATGCCCGCGAACTCTTGGCGGCGACCCGTGGGATGTCGGAATGGTACCGCATCATGGCCGTCCTGCAAATCGGTGACTTCTACTTTGAGAATGAGTTCGTCGATTATGCCATAGACATGTTGACGTTTCCACCGTCGGGCTACCCAGCGCATGATGAGCTGTGGGCGCACTTGGCGAAGAAGGATGACCCGTGGGCCGTCAGCCTATGGGCATCCAATCTCCTGGTGTCGCGAAAGACAATCAGCCCCGAACAGTATCGCCGCATATCGGAACTCCCCGACAATACCTTCCACAAGCAGGAGCTGTTGGACGCGCTGAAACCCCGAGTGGCGTAGGACCCTATCCCGGTAGGCGGCGCGTTACTACGTGCGACCTGCGGCATGGGCGCTGCGGCCATTCGGGCCACTATGCCGCTTGGCCTGAGCGCGGTCCCGGCGATCGCGATCACTTCACCGCCCGCACCCCGCCCCGCCCCCACGTGAACCCTACCGCCTTCTGACGGGTAAAGCCCGCCGACGCGGGCTTCACGGCCATCAAGAACGCCTACCTGACCAATGCCCCGATCGGCTTCCAGGTGCGCGACGGGGCCGGCGGCCAGGGCCTCCAGGCCGACTTCATGATCACGCAGTTCTCGCGCAGCGAGCCGCTCGAGGAAGCAATCTCCGTCTCGGTAACCGCCAAGGTGACCTACTCGACCACGCCGCCGAGTTGGATTTAGCGGATAGCGCGGAGGAGCAGACGTGCCTACGAGCAACCTGACAGTAAGCGGCGACATCGGCGGCGCGGGGATGAACGCCAGCTTCAGCCGCACCGCGACGGGCCAGATCTCGCACGAGGTGACGCTGAACCCGGCCAAGACCGGCACGCTCACGACTCGCACCAGCGACACGGCCGGCATCGCCACGCTCGAAGCCGGCCACGGCATCCTCAACGGCAACGTCGTCGATGTCTACTGGACGGGCGGCCGGCGCTACAACGCCAACGTGACCGCCGTGAACGGCAACGACGTCACGTTCTCCGGCGGCGCGGGGGACATCCTGCCGGCGCAGAGCACCGCGCTCACGATGACCAAGCAGCAGACCATCGACACGGACTTCGTCGGCAACCTGCTGGTCGCGATCGGGTCGCTGTGCGCCCAGCGTGCTCACCTGAGCTTCTACGAGACCTCGACGCTCAAGCTCTCGGTCGATCTGACCGCCAACGAGCTGTGGTTCTGGGTCAACGGCGGCACGGCGGCCAACCCGCTGGCCGGCTCGGCGGTCACGCACATCGTCGCCTCGCAGGCGGGAACCGTGGACGCGTCACTGAAGATCGGGGCGCTCTACAACAGCGCGTAGGAGGCGGATGGATGAAGACCTTCACGGACAACGCGGGTCGCACATGGACGATCTCGATCACCGTCGACGCCATCAAGCGCGTCGAAGGACTGATCAAGGGCGTCAACCTGGCCAACCTCACGGACGGCGATCCGCCGCTGCTCACGCGCCTGGAGACCGACGTCGTGTTGCTCTGCGACGTGATCTTTGCGCTGGTCAAGCCGCAGGCCGAGCAGGTTGGGGTCAGTGACGAGGAGTTCGGCCGGGCGATGGGTGGCGACGCGATCATGGCGGCGCATGACGCCTTCTGGGAGGAACTCACCGGTTTTTTCCGCCAGCTGCGCCGGACTGACACGGCGCGGGCGATCGAAAAGCAGGCAGCGCTGGTGAAGGCGACGGTGGAGGCGATCGAGCAGCGCGTCGAGAGGTTCGACACCAGCGCAGTGATCGAGAAAGCCCTTGGCGGCTCTGCTGGGAACTCGCCGGAATTGCCGGCGTCGATCCCGGACCGCTGACGCTGCGCGAGCTGGTCGTCATGGCCGAGGCGCGCGTGCGCGACGAGTGGCGGCGGACGTCAACGCTGCTGGCGCTGATTGCCAACTGCCATCGCGACCCGAAGCGCACCAAGGCGTTCCGACCGGCCGACTTCGACCCGTTCCGAAAACCGGACAAGCCGATCCCGGTCGGCATAGGCATCCTGAAGGACGTGTTCATCGATGGAAAAGTCCCGCCGTGCGTTACGGCCGGGCGCTGAAAAGTTCACGGAGGAACTGCAATGGACGCTGTTACCGTCACATCGCTGGCGCGCTTCGCGCCCTACCTGATCACGCTGCTGTTCGGCGGCTGCCTGTTCGGTTGCGCGAGTCTCAATCCCCAGCCGCCGATCGAGGCCTTCGCGACCAAGCTGGCCGACCAGGCCATCATCCCGGCCGTCAAGGAGGGCTTGGCACAGGGCGTCGAGCACCTCACGATCCAGGCCGGTGCGCAGGGTATCAACCCCGCCTATGTCGTGAACTTCGAGGGCAAGTGGGTCGTCGGCATCGAGGGCCGCGCCAGTGTGGGCGTCGAGGGCGTCGCCGGCCAGCTGCAGATCAGCAGCGTGAGCAGCGAGGAGACCGAGAGCAGCCCGCACGCGAAGGACAACGCCGGAGACGGAGCGAAGCCATCCGACGCGGTGGGTGACAAAGCGGATCGTCCAGCGCCACAGCCAGGTGCTGCGCAGCCGCAAGTGCCTGCCACGCGCCCTTCGACGATTTCGCTGCACATTTACGACGTCGATCGCGACGAGAACAAGGGCTTCTCGCGACTCGAAGACGGAACGCTGGTCGTGGTCCTGGGGGCTGCGGACAAGCTCGGTCAGACGGTGAATGTCGAGGTCACGGGCGTTGCGGCTACGCCCGGGGGCCGCCTGGTCACCGCCGAGCTCGTGGGGCCCTGACATGTCCGCGCGATTGATCATCGCGGCGGCGCTGTCGGGCGCGCTGCTGGGATGTGCCGCGAGCACGTCCCAGCCGCGCCTCGAGCTGTCGCCGGCGAGTTCTCTGCCGCCCGCGTCGCAGCCGTCCGGCAACGCGGACGCCGTCGACGTCCAGCAGCTCAGCGGCCAGGTCGTCGCCGGCGTGAAGGCGGAACTCAGCAACCAGATCGAGACGGCGGTCGAAACCACGCTCGCCGCGCACATTGAGGCGACTGGCGTCGGTCGCGATGTGACCGGCTATCGCAGCGAATTCGGCGTCGGCGCGACATTGGTCGTCACACTCACGCTGATCCTCGCACTCATGCTCAGTCACCGTCGCGAGATGGCCCGAATCCGCTGCCAGCTGCCAAAAGCCAACGGAACGTCCACGTGATCGACTTCAAGATCAAGGATCTGTTCTTCGATCGAGCAACCGTGCTTCGTGCCGTCGGCAATGCGAAGCGCCGCGTGCTGTCGCAAGGCGGCGCGTTCATTCGCACGACCGCCAAGCACAGCATCCGCAAGCGCAAGGGGCCCGCCCCGCCGGGCAAGCCGCCGCATTCGCACGAGGGATCGCTGCGCCGGCTGATCTTCTTCGGCTACGACCGCGCCAGCGACAGCGTCGTCGTCGGGCCGGTGGGCTTCCGCAAAAGCACAGCGCCGAACGTACTGGAGTTCGGCGGCTCGACGAAGGTAAAGACGCGCCGACGCGGCCGCTTCGTCACGCAGCGTGCCCGCGTCGAAACCCGCCCATACATGGGGCCGGCGCTGGCGAAGGAGCGACCGAAGCTGCCGCGCATGTGGGCCGGGTCGATCCGAGGAGGGTAGCGCATGGCCGACACGAGGGGCATCCGCGCCGGCCGGGCGTTCGTCGAGTTGGGCGTTTCCGACAAGCTGACCAAGGGGCTGCAGGCCGCGGAAAAGCGGCTGAGAGCCTTCGGTGAAGGGCTGCGCTCGGTAGGGACCAAGCTGACCGCGATCGGCGGAGCAGCTCTCACGGCGCTGTTCGGCACGGCGAAGACGTTCGCCGACATGGGGGATTCGCTGGACGAGATGTCGGCACGCACCGGCGTGAGCGTCGAGACGCTGTCGGAGCTCGGATTTGCCGCGGAACTCGCCGGCGCCGATATGGAGACGCTCGAGACCGGGTTTCGGAAGATGCAAAAGACCATCTCCGAAGCGGTCAGCGGATCGAAGAGCGCCGCCGATGCGCTCGGGCAGCTCGGTCTATCGGTCGCAGACCTCAAGGGACTTTCGCCCGAGCAGCAGTTCAAACTGCTCGCAGACCGGATCAGTCAAATTCAAGACCCGACGGCACGGGCGGCCGCCGCGATGGAGATCTTCGGGAAGTCGGGCACGCGCCTCCTGCCGCTGATCGCCGACGGCGCGAAGGGGCTGGCGAAGTTCCAGGAGCAGGCCCGGGCGCTCGGTCTGACGATCTCGACGCAGGCGGCCAAGGACGCTTCGGTCCTGGCCGACGCGCTGGACACGCTTTGGAAGGTGATCAAGCAAGCCGTCTTCTCAATCGGTTCGGCGCTCGCGCCCACCATTACCGAACTCGCGGGCAAAGTAACCCGCGCCGTCGTCGCATTCAGCGAATGGATCAAGCAGAACAAGGCCATCGTCGTCACGGTGTTTCAGGTTGCGGCCGGCGTCGCCGCCGCTGGCGTGGCGCTGGTCGCGCTGGGATTCCTCGTGTCGGGTCTCGGGGCGGCTCTTGGTGGTTTGGCGACGATCGTGACCGGCATCGGCACCGCGTTCGGCGTGATCGGCGGCGCAATCGCCGCGCTGGTCTCGCCGATCGGGCTGGCGATCACAGCCGTCGCGGCGCTGGGAACGGCGATTCTCGTGTACACCGGGGCCGGTGCGGACGCCCTGGCATGGCTCGGCGAGCAGTTCGCCTGGCTGCGCGACGCCATAAGTAAGGTAATAGGTGGAATCACAGACGCCCTGGCCGCCGGCGACATCACGTTGGCGGCGCAGATCCTCTGGCTGGCACTGAAGTTAGCGTGGCAGGAAGGCGTCGCCGCGCTGAATCGGGCCTGGCTGGAGGCCCGTCGCTTCTTCATCGGTACGGCCCAGAAAATGTGGTTTGGCGCGCTCGCCCTGGCGCAGCAGGTTTTTCACGCCCTCGAAGTCGCCTGGATCGAGACCACCGCGTTCCTCTCCAAGACCTGGACCAACTTCACCAGCGACGTGCAAGAGGCGTGGCATCTCGTGCAAAACTGGCTCACCAAGCGCTGGATCGACCTCATGAACTTGTTCGGCGACCTCACCGACGAGCAGGCGGCGGCCGCCAAGCAGATGGCCGACCAAGACTTCGCCGACACGGCCGCGGGCATCGAACAGCGTCGCGCGGGCGCGCTGACGGAACGTGAGGATCGCCGCAAGCGCGAGCGCGAGCAGTCGGCCGCAGTCAACGAAGCGACGCTGACCGAGATCGGAAAGCAGTTCGACGAAGCCCAGGCGGCGCTCGACAGCGCCACGGATTCGCGCGTCGCGGAAACCAAGAAGGCGCTGGCCGACGCCCGCAAGCAGCTCGACGAGGCGATCGCGGCGGCGCGGGCCAAGCGTGAAGCCGCGGACGCCGGCGGCGGTCCGCCGCGCCGCAAGATCAAAGACCCGTTCGACGGGCTTGAGGATCGGCTCGCGGGGTTGGGCGATCTCGTTGCCAAGAAAATCTCCGTCGCCGGCACATTCAATCCGCTGGCCGCGCAGGGACTCGGCGCTGGCGATGCGGACGAACGAACGGCCCGCGCGACAGAGCAGACCGCGAAGCACACAAAGCGCCTGGCCGATGCGGCGGTCACGGGCGGACTGAAGTTTGCATAGGAGCTCGCGTGCCCGTCGAAGTCGTCGAAAAGTTCGAGAGCCGGCTCATCACGACGAGCACCAGCCCGTCGGTCGAGCTGCGCTACGCCATCCGTGGCACGAATGACGACGTGCAAGCCCGCGCCGCGCTCGTTACCGGCTCGCCCACGCTGTACGACCCCTGGGGCTCGGGCCTACTTTTCCTGCCGCGCGACACCGTCAGCATTCAGCCGGTCGGCGACATGTTGTGGGAAGGAATCGTCCGGTACGGCACGGTCCCGCAGACGAATGAGAGCGTCTTTTCGTTCGACACCGGCGGCGGCGTGGCCTACAACAACATATTCAACCTCGAGGAGCAGGGCGCGGGCGGGATTCCGCGCAAGCAGTCCGCCATGGTCCCCGCTTCGCGGTTGGGGGATGACACCCGGATTGCGGTATAATGCCACGATTGATGTTCCGTGAAGCCATCATCGCCCAGCTCGATCGAAGGAAATGGACGCAGTACCGACTCGTCCAAGAGAGCGGTGTGAGCAAGACTGCCGTGTACGACTTTTTGGCGGGCAAGCGCGACCTATCAAGCCGCAACCTCGAACGGCTCTGTAAGTCGCTTGGCCTCGTCCTGAAACCCGACGAAAAAGGCGCTTGACTAGTCCCGACTGAGGGACTAGTCTCGTGGCATGACAACGAGGAAGATCAAGAGAATGACAGATCGATTCACGTTCGACTTTCCCAACGCTGAGATTGGCGCATCGCGCCTCATCCACGCGGACTGCTTCGAATGGCTACGGCGCATTCCGACCGACACCATCCACGCGGTTGTGACCGACCCGCCCTACGGCGTAAAGGAGTACGACAGCGATCAATTGGAAAAGCGAGCGAACGGAACGGGGGGAATCTGGAGAATCCCGCCATCGTTCGACGGAAGCAATCGCCAGCCACTTCCTCGCTTCACGGCCTTGGACGCAGCCGAACGGTCGCGCCTGCGGGCCTTCTTTGTCGAATGGGGATCGCTTGTCGTGAATGCGCTGCGCCCAGGCGGGCACGTGTTCATCGCGACGAATGCCTTCGTCTCGCAATTGGTGTTTGGTGCCCTTGTGGAAAGCGGCCTGGAGTTTCGGGGCGAATTGATCCGGCTCGTCCGCACTCTGCGCGGAGGAGATCGACCGAAGAATGCAGAGACAGAATTCAGCACTGTCTGCTCGATGGCAAAGGGCTGTTACGAACCATGGGGCATCCTCCGCAAGCCGTTGCGACAAGGCATGCGCGTGAGTGACTGTCTGCGCGAGTTTCAGACGGGCGGCCTGCGCCGCTACCTGAACGACAAGCCGTTCGAGGATGTGATTCTGAGCGAACGCACACCACGATTAGAGCGGGACATCGCAAATCACCCAAGCCTCAAACCGCAGTCACTCATGCGACGATTGGTGTACGCCGCGCTGCCGTTGGGGCAAGGGATCATCGTTGATCCTTTCATGGGCGCAGGTTCAACGATCGCGGCCGCCAATGCTGTCGGAGTGAGCGCGATGGGCGTGGAACGAGATGAAACGTTCTATGAGCTAGCGCGGAACGCGGTCGCGCGTCTGGCAAGCTTGCAGATTCCGCACACGGACGGAATTGTCGGTGCGCACGCGAGGGAGTTGCTCTTTCATGCCTCGGCCGCGCCGGAATCCGCTGCACGATAGATCCAGTTTGCCTCCATCTTGGCAAAGCCAGATGGCTTCACGCTGGCAGTAATCGTTCGACGGCTGGTCTCGGATCGCCCCGAGAACTGCCAATCGTCTACCGACAGTTTCGCGCCAACGACTTTGAGGAATCGGAAGGGCCTCGGCGGAAGACCGCGATTAACATCGGTGACGCGGTTCGCATCGAACACAAAGACCATCAGCCACACATCTTCCGCGTTATGCCCCTGCCAGCCGCTCAGGTAGCGCGAGCCTTTGATCTCGATTCCTTCCGGGGCGTGCAACTGCGAATCGCCCGGATACATGCCCTTCGGTAGCAGGTCGGGGTGGCCGTTGTGGTAGCGGTTCTTGGCGAGCGTTGGGCAATGCTTCGGGATGCTCGCGCTCATAAACTCGCCGACAATGCTGCTGAAGTTCGCCGGCATAAGGAACGATTCCAGTCGCGGAATGCCCTTCGTATTGAGCTGCTGGTTGATGAACCCCAAGAAGTCCAGGAAGTCGTTCATCGCGGCGCAGATGTGCGCGACCCTACAGCCGTAGGGAATGACAGCAGTCGCGTTGAATCTCCCGGTGTCTAATCGGGCAGGCCGACATGCTGCGAGTTCTGCATCGGATTCCGCCATGGGGCGTAGGGTAGGGCGAAGGTCGCCGAGCTGCCAGCGGATCAAGACGGCCTGAACCGAACCGGTTCATGGCATGCGATGGGGCTTGCGCGGCTTTCCGGCCTTGGCTGGGGCCTCTCCCGGCCCGTAGCGGCCGTTCCACGGCCCCGCCGTGCCAAGGCCAAGCCCGCCCGTGCCTGTCCCCAGACCGTCCGGGGATGCCCTCGACACGGCCGTAGGATCCCCGGCGGGGCTGGATATATCCCCGCAGCGGCCGGATAATGGCCCGGCACTGACGGGCCGGTCTGCGGCGGAGTCGTGGAGGTTCCCGGAATGCCCGATCCGACGCCGGTTCCGGCTCAGAAGGCTCACAAGGGCGGCGGAGGCCGCCGCGGTCGAAAGGCAGGTGCTCCGATGGCGAATGATTACATCCCGCGCGGCGACGCCGAGGTCAACGGCTGGCTGAGCAACTTCGTCACGTACGCGAACGCGAACCTGGCGGGGCTGGGGCTGGTCCCGGGCGACATGACGCCGGTCACGACCGCACAGACGACGTGGAATACGAAGTATCCGGCCCACATCGCCGCCGCTGCCGCCGCCGTCTCGGCCCGCGAAGGCAAGGACGCGGCCCGCGTGGCCGTCGAGCAGGCCGTGCGGCCGCTGGTGCGGCGCTTGCAGGCGTCGCCCAGCGTGGACGACACCGAGCGCGCTGCGCTCGGGATCACCGTGCCCGACAAGGAGCCGTCGCCCGTCGGCCCGCCGACGACACGCCCGGTCGCGACCGTCGACGCATCGCAGCGCTTGCAGCACACCATCGACTTCACGGACGAGTCCACGCCGACGCGGCGCGCGAAGCCGGCCGGCGTGATCGGCGCGGAAATCTGGGTCAAAGTGGACGGCCCGCCGCCGGTCGATCCGGGCGAACTGACGTTTCTCGCGGTCGATACGCGAGCGCCTTACACGCGCGACTACGATGGCGCGCAGGGCAACAAGATCGCCCACTACATGCTGCGCTGGATCAACTCGCGCGGCGAGCAAGGGCCGTGGAGCGCGACGGTCAGCGCGACGATCGGGGCGTAACGCACGCCGTGGTAGACGAATGGTCGGTGTCGGATGGATCGCGACGAAAAGTTGACGAAGCATATCGAGTTGGTGCAGGGCGTCATCAACCGGTTGGCGGGGAACTCGTTCCTTCTCAAAGGGTGGTCCGTAACGCTGGTTGCCGGTCTTTTCGCGCTTGTCGCCGCTGGCGGCAATTGGGCATTCGCCGCCCTCGGCCTGTTGCCGTCTTTGTCGTTCTGGTGGCTTGACGCATACTACCTGCGCCAGGAAAGGCTGTTTCGGAAGCTGCATGACGCGGTGCGGCGCGGCGAGTTGGACAACGACCTTTACTGTATGAATACCACCAAGTATGACGGGGAAGTGGCCGGTCTGGCTCAGGTAGCGTTTTCGAAAAGGGTGATCGGATTGCACGGTCCGGTGATTCTGGCGGTCATTGTCGTGACGGCCGTTCTGGCCGTCTGTGCGGCAAAAGGAGTGTGAGTCATGGCACGGCGAGTTTTCTTCAGCTTTCACTTCGAGCGAGACATTTGGCGGGCGAATCAGGTGCGCAACTCGAACGTGGTCGTCGGCCCGGATGTGGCGGGGTTCTTCGATCACTCGGAGTATGAGGACGCGAAGAAGAAGGGCGATGAGGCGATCAAACGCATGATCGACCGCCACCTGGAGAACACGACCGTGACGGTCGTCCTGATCGGCCGGGAAACCGCATCGCGGCCGTGGGTGCAATACGAAATCCAGCAGTCCATCGCGCGAAAGAACGGGTTGCTCGGCGTCCAGATTCACCATCTGAAAGACCAGACGGGCGCGACGGACTACCCGGGCTCGACTCCGAGCGTCCCGTTTGGCGTACAGTTCCCGGTATACCAGTGGGACGGCGACGTGTCGCGTTTCTCGCGCGAGATCGAGGGGGCGGGTGTTCGCTGCGACATTCTGCGCAGAGGGTACTGAGCCGGCGATGAAAAGGGACCGCAACATGTTCCGCAAGACGAGTCTCGCAATCGGGTGGCTGATTCTGGCGATAGCGGGATGCGTGTCGGATGAAGCGCACCGCTATTATGCGACTGAGCGGTTTGCACCGCGCAGCGAAAAAGAGGTCGAGGTCTTGAAGACCGCACCCTCGCGTCCCTACGATGTCATCGCGGACTTTCAAGCGCGCGGAGCTTCCGTGGAGTACATGCGCCGAAGGGCAGCGGAAATCGGCGCGGACGCGGTCATCGTCGGAACGTTCGGTGGATACCGCGCAAAAAGTGACGACTGGGCGAGCGAGGACAAATACGGCGATACCTATTCACGAATCACAGGCACCGCGATCAGGTACAGGAGATGAGCATGCGTGGTGGAATGATTTCCGTCGCAGTTCTTCTGGCGCTTACGCTGACGGGGTGCGCGACCGTCGATGTAACAAAGACAGCCAAAGGGTTTTTCGAGCCGACCCGACCTGACGACGTCGAGATTCTGATGAGCAGACCTTCTCGCAGCTTCGTTGAACTCGCGACCGTTTCGACCGCCAACTGGAATACCGGAGAGACAGCTAAGATGCACAACGCGATTCGGGCGAAGACTGCTCCACTCGGCGCGCATGCTGTTGTAATCACAGATTCCGGAATCGTGATCATTCGGAACTCGCCGAAGCTCTGGTGCACGGGATTTGCGCTGCGATACGAAGGGACGGGACAAGCAACCCGCCCAGCAGAATAGGCTGGCGGTCGACCCTTCGTCGCTTCGTGGCTCCGTCGCTTCGTCTCTCCAATCCAAAATCCGCAATCCAAAATCCAAAATCGCGGCGGCGGCGGTTCGCGGGCGAGACGCCCACGCTACCCGTGCTGCGTGCCGATACCGATCCGGTTCCGCTGGTCGGGATCGAACGTCCACCCGCATTACATGACGGGCGGCAAGGGGCTGGTCGGCGGCGCGACGCCGGACCCGCGCCCGCTTCACAACCATCCGAATCACAAGCCGCCGATGGGCGATGCGTGGGGTAGCTCGGCCGCGCGCAAGACGTGGCGCGGCATCAACATGCTCTATACCGACGACACGCACTTCGATAACCCGTTTTTCGGCGGCGGATACTCGTGGGGCACAGCGCCCGGCACGTTCATCCTCATGTACAAACCGAACCATGACGAGCTCGCGCAGGTCTGGTCGAAATACCCGTCGTGGGGCCTGCGCGCGGGCGACGTGATCGAGGCGGTTCACATCAAGGAGATTGTCGATGCAGTCGATTACCTGATCGACTACGGCGTCTGGTCCACAATCAACATTTGCACGCGCAAGCGCACGCCCGGCCAGTTCATGGGCAAGGACTGCGGCTACCACTACGCCCTGAACTACGCGGATTGCTACGGCACGTCCGGCGCGGAGTGGCGCGTCGGCTGTCAGAAATGCTGCGCCAACTCCGAGGCGTGCTGGCCCTACGACCACGTCCTCGGATTCTGGTATCACGAATGGGGGCCGGACTACGAGAATTCGTACACCGAATATCCGGACACCTGCGAGCCGTGGGGCACGCCGACCTGGGAGGAATGCACGCAGAATTGCGGCTCGGCCAAGTGCCACATGATGGCCCGCAAGAGCGGCTACTCGCAGTACTCGCCCGAGAGCAACCCGGAGTGCCCGTGCGACCGCCAGTACTGGGAGGACACCGTCTGCGACGGCTATGACCCGTTCGGCTTGTTCGGAAACGAAGGTGCGTTCGGGTGCGGCTATCACCGCACCGAGCAGGGTTGCCGCTCTTTCAACTGGGAGACACAGCAGTGCGAGGATGATCCGCACGCCGGCTACAACTGCGTGCGTCGCGTCGAGGGGCTGAGCTACTTCGCCTGCACGCCGGACCAGTGCAACGCCGGTTGGGACGCCAACCACGGCGGCCTGTTCAAGAAGAACCGGCTCGATCACGAGTGGTGTCACGACGGGAACTGCGGCGGGCTGTATTTCAAGGCGACCAGGCCGCCGGGCAACGAGTTCTCGGGCAACTGCCTGGGCGATATGTTCGGCTGCGGTACGCTGTATCCGCTCGGCGAAGATGACGGTCTCTGGTTCCACGAGGTCACGGGCATCTACTGGCGCGGCCTCGTGCCAAGCTGGTACTCGGGTTGCGACGGCATGCCGGGCTGCAGCTCGGACTGCTCGTTCGGCGACACGCTGGCGCTTCCGCCGGAGATTCCCGGTTACGGCCATCATGGCGCGAACGGCGAGCCGCTGTGCGCGCAGTACGTGGATGCAGTCAGCGGCTGTTTCTCGGCGTGGGCCGGGTCGGCCTGCTGCACGGGCCACATCTGCCATTGCTCTCTCGGCAACTTTCCGGCGTGCAAGGGCGAGGCCGCCTGGGTTGCCGTCGACCTGAATCTCGACGGCAGCGGCCCGCCGTACCGCAACTTCCCCGGCCGCAACGGCGGGCAAGGCCCGTACACCGGTCGCGGCGTCCCGCGCCTGCGCGACTACGACCTGACGAAAGACCCGGCGACGTGGATGCACGATTGTCCGTGCGAGACCTGGACAGGAGCAGGCCAATGCGTGACCTGAGCATGCAGGCACCGCTCGCGTCCACCGGCGTCTCCGCGCCGGGCCACGAGTACCTCGTCGGTCGCGGTGTACCCGCTGCGCGGCTGGATACGCTGATCCCGCTATTCGACCTGCGCTACGACGATGACGAGCGCCGCGTCGTCTTCCCAGTTCGCGAAAGCGGCCTGGACCTCGGTTACGCCGCGCGCGCGATCGATCCGTTTGTGCGGAAGCGCTGGCTCAGCCACCCCGTCGAGGGCGGGCACAAGAGCGTTATCTACGAGCCCGACCGCGTCCTGGCCGGCGGCGACACGCTTTTCATCGTCGAGGGACCATTCGACGCGGTGATGGTCACGGCGGCCATGCAGCCTGGCAACGACTCAATCGCGACGGCGTTCTTCGGCTCGCTGCCGACCGACGAGCAGCTCGCCTACGTCACGGCCGCGATCCCGCTGTACCGCATGGTCTACGTGATGCTCGACGCGAACGTCTACGGCCGCTGTCGGCGCCTGGCCGAACAGCTCGCCTTGGCCGCGGGCTCGCCGACCGTCGGCTCGATCAACATCGGCATCGAGAACCGCGACCCGGGCGCGACGCGCTTCGAGGAGTTGGAGGCACTGGTCGAGTTCGCATCGGCGTCGTGGCAGACGAAGATCCGCTGGATGTGGGAACGCCGGCTCGTGTTCGCGGGCGGCGGGAAGGAGTGACGGCGATGCCGGTTGTATCGATCAACGTCGGCCCGAAGCGCGTCCATCTGACGGCCTACTGCCCGGACGACGAGCTGGGCCTGCTGGCGTGCGACTACGTTCTGGCCCGCGCCGCCGAGCTGCTCGACGGGACGAGCGACGCGGATTGGCGGCGCTGGCTGATCGAGCGCGACCCCGAGATCGCAGGCCTGTTCGCCAAGCTCGACGCCGGCTGGAAGTTGCCGAGGAACGGCGAGTTCACGGTGGACCCGAGCAACGCGCCGGCGGAGGCGCGGATCATTCGGCATCTGCTGCGGGAGCGGCTGGAGCAGTGTGGACGATAGCGCCGGTCGACGCCGGCGCTATGAGACGAGAACCATCAAGGCACGGAGGCCTTCACATGACGAGCATCTTCGAGATTACTGACTGGGCACACGTAGCGTCCTTCTTCGTCTGGACGCTTGCAGTCTGCGCCATCGCCAAGGCGCTGTTCGGATCGCTGCCCGCGGCCGAGCTCCAGTACCGCCTCTCGCTGCGCGACGCGCCACGGCGGCAGCGGATGAACCGGTTGAACTGGGAGATCAACAACCGTGCCAAATGGGGCGAGGACGTCGCGCGCCGTTCACCGCATGCCGCTAAGCAGCCGCTGACCGACGCCGATATCGAATCGCGGCGCCTCGAGCTGCAGCAGCTTGCGCGGTCCTCGTTGACGTGGCGGGCGTTCACGTATTTCATGGGGTGCTTCGCGTGCCAGGCGTCTTGGACGGCGCTGGCGGTCTTTGCGTTCACGCGCGGCGTGGGCGAGTCTCTGGCCGCAAGTGCTCTCCGCGGCGTCGTATTCGGGCGCAGCGGTGCTGATTGGCGCGCTTCCTTCGCCGAGCGGGCACCTCTTGCGCGGGGGCGAGCGCACACAAGCCTGCAAGGGTTGTCAGAAAGGCTGAACGCCTAATTGTCGACGGACGGTCCCTCGCCTACCATGTGTGCAGGCGATGGAGCTCGCCTTGAACCGCCCCGCCCGGGGCTGATAGCTCCTACCCGCACCGGGTAGGGGCTGCGCTGAAATCCCCTACCAGAACGAAGTCGGAGACCGCCGTGGAACAGGTGTGGTTCTCTGCCGCGCTATGGCTGGGGCTGGCGCTCGTCGCCACGCTGCTCTCGATTTGGCTGCGAATCTCCGTCGCGCTGACCGAAATCGTCGTCGGCACGGTGGCGCAGCTCGTTATCGGTGCAGCGCTCGGCCCCACCATGCTCGATGCGAACGAGAGCTGGGTCAGATTCATGGCCGGCGTCGGGGCGATCGTGCTGACGTTCCTGGCCGGGGCCGAACTCGACCCGAAGTCGTTCCGCAAGAGCTGGCGACAGGCGACGGTGATCGGCTTGGTTTCATTCGCGGCGCCGTTCCTCGGCGCGGCGGCTGCCGCAAGGTTTCTTCTCGGCTGGGAATCGCAGGCCGCGTGGCTTGCCGGCGTGGCGATGTCCACGACCTCCGTCGCCGTCGTGTATGCGGTGATGCTCGAACTGGGTCTGAACGGCACGCAGTTCGGAAAGATGATTCTGGCGGCGTGCTTCATCACCGACCTGGGCACCGTCGTCGCGCTGGGGCTGCTCTTCGCACCTTTCACGTCCAAGACGCTGCTCTTCGTCGGCGCGCTTACCGCCGCGATGTTCGTGCTGCTGAAGCTCACCGGGCCGTTCTTCCGCCGCTACGGAGGCCGCACGAGTGAAATGGAAGCCAAGTACCTGCTCTTCGCGCTGTTCGGCATGGGCGGCCTGGCGGTTTGGGCCGGCTCGGAAGCTGTGCTGCCGGCGTATTTGATCGGGATGATCCTGGCCGGCACCGTCGGCCGCGACCACGCTCTGGTACGCCGCCTGCGGACGCTGACCTTTGGCCTGCTTACGCCGTTCTATTTCATCCGAGCCGGGTCGTTAGTTCAGTTGCCGGCGTTGGCTGCCGGATTCGGGGCGTTTGTCGTGCTCTTGCTCATCAAGATGGCCACAAAGTTCGTGGGCGTGTACCCGGCGTGCCGGGCGTTCAAGTACGCGCGCGGCGAGTCGGTCTATACGACGCTCTTGATGTCCACCGGTCTGACATTCGGCACGATCTCCGCGCTCTACGGACTCTCTCACAACATCATCACGCCGGCGCAATACTCGCTGCTGGTCGCCGCCGTGATCGCCAGCGCGGTCGTGCCGACCTGGATCGCTAATCAGTTTTTCCTGCCACGCCATCACCTGCCGGAGAGCGATGCGGCGCCGAGCGCGAACGTTGATCGACAACCGGCCGCTGTAGGAGCTACGTGATAGGTACAAACGTATTCTGGTCGGGTTCGACGGTTCCGAGCCATCAAAGCGGGCTCTTGCTGTGGCGCTGGCGCTCGCGCGCGAGAGCGATGGTGAAGTGCTTGCGCTGACGGCCGTGCGGGCGCCGGAAGCCGCCGAGTTGGAAGGCGAGGTGGACGACGCATTGCGAGACGCGGACGGGCCGCTTACGAAAGCCATCAGCTGGGGTAAGCAGGAAGCCAAGCGCGTCGGAGTGAAGTGCGCGTTCCGCAAGCAGATCGGACACGCGGCCGAGCTACTCACGCGACTCGCCGACGAGAACAAACACGACCTGCTCGTGCTGGGTCGTCGTGGGCGCAGCCCGGTCAAACACTGGCTCATCGGATCGACGACCGACCGGATCGTGGACCACGCGCCGTGCGCCGTCCTGATTGTTCATTGACTCTGTGGAAGGTGAGCATGCTGAAAGCGTATCTATTGGGCTTCCTGGTGAATAAATACACGCTGGTTGTCGCCGGCGGCGGCTTGGGATCGCTCCTGCGCTACCTCGTGCAAGGTTGGGGACAGTCGCTGACGAAGGGCACGTTCCCGCTCGGGACGCTGATCGTCAACGTGGTCGGCTGCTTCATCATCGGCGTGCTCAACATGGTCTTTGCCGAGCGCATCCCGATGCGGGCGGAGTACCGCGTCGGCTTGACGGTCGGCATCCTCGGCGGTTTCACGACGTTCTCGTCGTTCGGCTGGGAGACGTTTTCGATGGCCAACGAGGGGCAGGTTCTGCGGGCGATGATGAACATGCTGCTGAGCATTACGCTCGGCTTCATGGCGGTGTGGCTCGGGTATCGACTGGCGGAACGCTGGATTGGAGTGTGATGCATGAAACTGGAAGGCGAAGCGCAACTGCTGCGAATCTTCATCGGAGAAAGCGACAAGTGGCACGGCAAGCCGGTCTACGAGGCGATCGTGCTCAAGGCCCGCGAGCTGCACCTGGCGGGCGCGACCGTGCTGCGCGGCCCGATGGGCTTCGGCGCTCACAGCCGACTGCACACGGTGAAGATTCTCCGGTTGTCTGAGGATCTGCCCATGATCATCGAGATCGTCGACAGCGAAGAGAAGATCAATACGCTGCTGCCGCATATCGACCAGATGGTGACGGAGGGACTGGTCACGCTGGAGAAGGTGCGCGTGATCAAGTACACGGCGAACAAGGCGAATGCGAACACTTGAGTGTGTGCGCTGTTGGCTTGTCGCCATGCGCGCGGAGGCGCTTCGAAAGTGTCCGGTGGCAGTCGGCAAACGTACGCCGTGGCGCTCCGACAGAGCGCCAACGCGGAGGCGATTCATGAACCGAAACGAATCCGCCGAACCAACGTCGGTCTCGAAAGATGCTGCCCTCCCGACGGGAACTGCCTGGCGCGTCGCCCAAGCGCTATCGACGCTCGGCTTTCTCGGGACGTTCGCCCTGATTGCGGCGGCCCCCGCGACGATGCCTCCGTGGGCATGGCTGGTGGTCGTCGCGCTGTGGCTCGTGCCGGGCGCGTGGACGGTCTGGGATTCGTGGCGGTCCCGGCGTCAGCGTGAGTGAGGCCGGTGAGATGGATCGAAATTCGAAAACGCGAATGGGTCGAAGCGACCGACGCCGCGACCCGCAGCTTGCCCGCGAGGAGGCGCTGCGGCCGCGCCCGTTCCTCGGCTACGACCGCGACCAACTGGGAGTGTATCTGCTGGGTCGCGATGCGCTGGAACTGGCCGAGTCGCAGTTTCGGCGGGCGGTGTGGCTCAACCCGTACGAACCCTGGTTCAAGCTGCATTGGGCGACCGTGCTGGTGGCACTGAAACGCATGGGCGAGGCACAGCAATTGCTGAGAGAGCTGGTTGCGGAAGGCTCCTGCACGGACGAGGCTCGTCGGCTGTTGCGGCGGCATTGGCCCGCAGGCCCGGAATCGGACCCGAATGCGGGGAAGGCATGAAGCTGCTGATCGTATCAGACATTCACGCGAATCCGTGGGCACTGGAAGCCGTGCTGACGGACGCCGGGTCGGTCGATCATGTGCTTTTCGCAGGGGATGCCGTGAGCTACGGCCCCGATCCGCGATCGGTGATTGGACGGCTGCGTGAACTCGGGGCGATCAGCGTATGCGGCAACCATGACCACGCCGTGGCATGGTCGGCCGATCCACGAGCTAGCGCCGCGAAGCAGCCCATCGCCTTGGCGATGCGCGGCTGGACGCGCGGCCAACTTGACGCCCCGGACATCGCTTGGCTGGCGCGACTTCCGCTGCACCTGACGGTGAGAATCGATGCCACGGGCTTCGCGCTCTACCACGCCACGCCGCGCGATTCGCTGTCCGACTATTCGCTTGTCCCGACAGTCAGTGACGCGTATCTGAGCGAGATTGTCGCCGCCGTGGACGCAGACGTGTTGGTCGTCGGCCATACGCACCTGCCCTTTGCACGTGAATGCGGGCGCCTACGCATCGTGAACCCAGGCTCGGTCGGACAGCCGCTGGACGGTGATCCACGGGCAGCCTACGCGCTCTGGCAGGATGGTGAAATCCGCTTGCGGCGTGTCGCGTATGACATCGACGCCGCGACGGATGCGATTGATCGAATTGAGTTGTGTCCCGAAACCCGTACAGTGCTGATGGAGACACTGCGTCGCGGGCGCGTTGAGCAGCGCGAAGGCGAGCGACCCGATTCGCGAGGAGAACGCACATGAACCGCAAGATCGATTCCGTTCGCGCGATGGAGATTCTCGACTCGCGCGGCAACCCGACGATTCGGGTGTTCGTCACACTGGATAACGGCATTACCGCAAGCGCGTCGGTCCCGTCCGGCGCGTCCACCGGCGAGAACGAGGCCGTTGAGCTGCGCGACGACGATGCCAAGCGCTACGGCGGCAAGGGCGTTCTCAAGGCGGTCGAGAACGTCACTCGAACCATCGCGCCGAAGCTCGTGGGCCTGGACCCGTCGCGACAGGCCGAGATCGACCATCTGCTGATCGATCTGGACGGAACGCCGAACAAGGGCAAGCTGGGCGCGAACGCCATTCTGGGTGTTTCGATGGCCGTGGTTCGCGCGGCGGCCCAGGCCGCGAACATTCCTCTCTATGCCTACCTCGGCGGTCCGGGTGCGACGCGGCTGCCCGTGCCGATGATGAACATCCTCAACGGCGGCAAGCACGCGGACAACAGCGTCGATTTCCAGGAGTTCATGGTCATGCCGATCGGCGCGCCGACGTTCGCCGAGGCGCTGCGTTACGGCGCGGAGACATTTCACGCGCTGCGGAACATCCTGAAGAAGAAGGGCTACGCGACGGGCGTCGGCGACGAAGGCGGTTTCGCGCCGAACCTGAAGAGCAACGACGAGGCCTGCGACGTCATCCTCGCAGCGATTTCAGCGGCCGGATACAGGCCGGGCAAGGATGTCGCGATCGCGCTCGATCCGGCAGCCAGCTCATTCGCCGAGGGCGGAAGCGGCGGTGCGCCGATCACGTACAACCTGTCGAAGTCGGGTCAGGGCCGCAAGTCCGCGGCAGACATGACGGCGCTCTTCGGCCAGTGGATTGAACGCTATCCCATCATCTCAATCGAGGATGGCCTGGCCGAGAACGACTGGGAGGGTTTTCAGCAGCACACGGCCGCTCTCGGAAAGCGCGTGCAGATCGTCGGCGACGACATCTATGTCACGAATACGCAGTTCATCGCGCGCGGAATCCGCGAGAAGTGCAGCAACGCCGTGCTCATCAAGCTCAACCAGATCGGTACGGTCACGGAACCGATCGAGGCGATCAATCTTTGCCGCAAGGCGGGCTGGGGCTATGTGATTTCGCACCGTTCCGGCGAGACCGAGGACCCGTTCATGGCCGACTTCGCGGTCGCGATGGGCGGAGGCCAGATCAAGACCGGCTCGGCCTGCCGCAGCGAGCGTATCGCCAAGTATAACCGGCTGCTGGAGATTGAGGCGGAGCTGGGAAAGGTGGCGGTATTCGAGAACCCTCTGGCCCGATGAACCACGTCAACCTTCGCAATACATCGACGCCGGCAACTTCGCATGGCGCGACTACCGTGCTCGATGCGGTAGCGCAGGTCGCGGAGCGGTTCGCGCTGCGCAGTTTGCAGCCCTCGCTGGCCGCCTGCCGCGAGCTGGCCGAGCACGACGCGCCGCTGGATGTGGCGGTACTCGGGCAGTTCAAGTCGGGCAAGAGTTCGCTGCTCAATGCTCTGGTCGGCTCCGAACTGCTCCCGGTGGGTGTCCTGCCGGTGACGACGGTCGTCACGCGCCTGAGCGCGGGGAAACAGTGCGCCGCCCGCGTCACGTACCTGGACGGTCGCGTCGAGCCAATCGCCGTCGAGGCAATCGCCGACTTCGTCGCGGAAACCCGCAATCCCGCCAACCGGCGGCAAGTCGCCTGCGTCGATCTTCAAACGCCAGCCTGGTCGGAGTTCGACGGTCTGCGGCTCGTCGATACGCCCGGGCTGGGCAGCATCCTCTCCCACAACACGCAGAGCACGCAGGAATGGCTGCCGCACGTGGCCGTGGCGCTGGTGGTCATCAGCGCCGACCGGCCGCTCGCCGACGAGGACCGGCGACTGCTGACCGAGGTCCGCCGGCATGCGCCGCGCGTCGCGATCATCCTCAGCAAGGTGGACCTGCTCAGCGAATCGCAGCGGGTGGAAGTCGAGGCGTTCGTCCGCGAGGGGCTGCGGCGCGAGCAGGTCGGCGACGGCACGCCGATCCTGCCGTTTTCGACGCGCACGCAGACGCAACACTGGAAGCACCGCCTTTCCAGCGAGCTACTGCTCCCTCTCGCGCGCCAACTCGATGCCGAGCGTGAACGAACGCTGCGCCACAAGCTGGCGGGACTGACGCAGGCTTGTCGCGAATACCTGACGGTCGCCCTGCGCGCCGCCGAACGCACGCAGGAACAGCGTGACGTTCTGAAGAACGCGGTACTGGGTGAATCCGTGCGCGAGGGCGTGATCCGCGATGAGCTCTCGCTCACGTCGCAGCGACTGGTTGGCGCGACGCGTACGGCGTTCGAAGCGAAGCTCAAGCCGCGACAGTCCGAACTCGCCGATTTGCTGGTCCGGCGGGCGCGGGAAGAGCTGCCCGGCTGGTGCGGCAACCTCGCGGTGCAGCGGCAGCGCTTCGAGGAGTGGCTGCACGGAGAATTGTTGCGCGAACTCTCCGACGTGTCGCAGTCGATCGCGCCGCTGGCGCGCCAGCTCGTCGAGGAGGCCCAGGAACGTTTCGCGCGGCTGGTAGAAGCCTTCCGCGATCGGCTCAGCCGCAACATGGATGCCGCCCTGGGCATCTCACTCTCGCCGCTGCGTTGGGAAGCGCGGCCCGTCGCCGTCGCCGCCCCGCCCATCGCAATCGGCAAGGTCTTCGATATCTCGATCGACCTGCTGTGGTTCCTGATCCCCATGCGAGTGCTGGGCGGGCTGTTCCACGGTCACTTTCGTCGAAAGATTCCGTGGGAGGTTGAGAAGAATCTGTCGCGCCTGGCCGCCGACTGGTCAGACGCTGTCTGTGGGGCGATCGTCGGCCTGCATCAGCAGGCGCTGGATTCAATCGAAAATGAGATCGTGAGCTTGACTCGGATGCTCCGCGTGGAACCGGCCGATACGGGCGGTTTGCAGGCGTATCTCGCTCGGCTTGAAAAAGCCCAAATGGCTGAGCGCACTGGGGAAGTCGGTCGTGGTGCCCGGGGGATGACGTGAACAGAGCAAGTAAGGCAGCTGGGCGAGTAACCACACCAAGGCGCTGGCTCAACCGCACCGTCCTGGGCATCGGCCTGGCGTCGCTGTTCTCCGATCTGAGCCACGAGACTGTCACCGTGCTCCTGCCGGCGTTTCTGGCGTCGCTGGGGGCGGCCGCCGCGGCGCTGGGCACGGTCGAGGGCGTGGCCGACGGGCTGTCGAGCGCGGCCAAGCTCTACGGCGGCTGGCTGGCCGACCGGCTGCGCAGCCGCAAGCGCATCGCCGCAGGCGGGTACGGCGTCATGGCCGTCGCGCCCCTAGTCATCGCCGCCGCGACGGTCTGGCCGGTGGTGCTGGCCGGGCGCGTGCTGGCGTGGGTGTCGCGCGGGCTGCGCACGCCGGCCCGCAAGGCGCTGCTGGCCGACGCCGTCACGCCCGAGACCTACGGTCGGGCGTTCGGGCTGGAGCGGGCGATGGACACGTGCGGGGCGATCCTCGCGCCGGCGGCGGTGTACGTGCTGCTGGCGGCCGAAGCGGATCACCGCACGCTGATCGCGTGGTCGGCCGTGCCGGCGCTGCTCGCGGTGCTGGCGATTGTGTTCCTGGTGCGCGAACGGACCGATCGCGAGCCAGTCAAGACGCCGTTCCTGCGGAGCTTCGGTAGCTTCAGCAAACCCTACAAGGAGTTCCTCGCGGCGGTCGGGTTGTTCGGCATCGGCGATTTCGCCGACACGTTCTACATCCTATACGCAGTCGCGGTGCTCACGCCGAAGGTCGGCGCGGATCAGGCGGCGCACTTGTCCGTCGCGTTCTATGTGCTGCACAACGTGCTCTACGCGGCGTGGTCGTATGCCGGCGGGTGGATCGCCGACCACTTCAATCGGCGGTTGCTGCTGGCGTCCGGATACGTGTGCGCGGCGCTGGCGGCGGCGTGCATGCTGATCGGCGTGGAGAGCTACGTCGGCCTGGGTCTGATGTTCGCACTGGGCGGCATGGGCGTCGGCATCTACGAAGCCGTCGAAGACACAATCGCGGCTGAACTGCTGCCGCGCGAGATTCGCGGCAGCGGCTTTGGCGCACTGGCCGTGGTGACGGGCATGGGCGACCTGATCAGCAGCCTGCTCTTCGGCTGGCTGTGGGCTGCGGTCGGCGTCGCCGGCGCGTCGGTTGCGGTGCTCGTGCCCATGCTGGCCGGGACGGGCTTCGTTCTCCACCTCGCGACGTGCGATCACAGAAATCGGGCTGCGGATTAGTGCGTTCCATCAACTCTTGTGGACCTGAAGCCGGCCCGCGAGGTAGTACATTGCCATGCCGATCAGCAGCCCGACCACGTAGCCCTGCGGCACGTTCATGGCGACGACGGCGACCAGCAGCGCAATCGTCAGCTCACGCGGCGACCCGGCCGTGTCGCCCACCAGCCGCATGAGCACCAGCCCCTCGAAGAGCAACACGACGCCCAGGATCGGCAGCGGAAAGACCTCGACCACCTGCGCCGCCACACCGCCGAAGAGCAGACCGAGCACGACGTACATCGAGCCGTAGATCACCACCGAGCCTCCGGTTCGCGCGCCGAAGGCGTAGTGCCCGGCCAGGCCACCGCAGCCGTGGCAGACCGGCACGCCGCCGAGAAATGGTGCGATCAGGTTCACGAGGCTGTACGTCAGCCCGAGCTTGCGAATGGTCACCGGACGCTGCGGGAACAGGTCGGCTACGGTCTGGCGGGTCGCGATCAGCGAGTTTGAGAGCGACAGCGGCAACTGCGGCAGCGCCAGCACTACTGCGCCGGTCAGGATGCTGTTCCAGCCCGGCAAATGAACCTGCGGCAGCCGTAGCGCAACGCCCCCCGCGATCGCCGCTGCATCCACGCGCCACACGAGCGTGTACACCACGCCGAGCGCAATCAGCACCAGCCCCCCGGGCACACGTCGACTTCCCCACAAGAGCAGCATGAGCACGAAGCCGCCGGCGGCCAATCCCCAACCGGCTCCTCCCTGTGCGGGCACGTATTGCTTGAGTGCCAGCGTCGCGAGCGACAGCCCCAGGCCGACCTGCACGCCGCGGACCACGCAGCGCGGGATGGCCCGGGCCAGCCATTCCAGCGCGCCGCTCAGGCTCAGCACGAGCATGATCGCACCGATCGCCAGTCCCGCGCCGTAAAGCGTCTCGCCTGCGATGCCCTGCGAGATCACAAGCACCGCCATCGCCTTCAGCGGCTGCATCGGCATCGGCAGTCCATAGAGCAGGCCGGTCAGGATTTGAAGCAGGCGGTAAAGACGCTGGCCGAATCCAGACCGGCCGCCGCGATCATGCCGATGAGCAGCGGCAGGTCGGTGCCGATGTCGCCGAAGCTGCCGGCGAGTTCGTGGCGGTCGAAGCGGATGCGCGGCGTGGCCTCGGCGCGGACGGCGATTGTGGTGTCACGAACGGCGGCGTCGTACATGGAAAAGAGATTACTTGGTTGAGCGCGACCGAGCCACGCTGGCGACGAAATCACGCGCTGGATCAGCCCGCGCTGAATAGCGGTGTCGTGATGTACCGCTCTCCCGTGTCCGGGAGGATGACGACCACCGTTTTCCCGGATGCTTCAGGGCGTGCGGCGATTGCGAGCGCGGCATGCGCGGCAGCTCCTGACGAGACCCCCGCGATGATGCCTTCCTCCCGGCCGAGCCGCCGGGTGCATGCGAACGCTTCCTCGTCGGTAACCACAACCACCTCGTCAATGATCGACCGGTTCAGCACGTCGGGGATGAAGCCGACGCCGATCCCAGGCATCTGATGCTTCCCCGCTTCTCCACCGGACAGTAGAGCGGCGCCGGCCGGCTCAACCGCGACGACGCGCACGCTGCGTTTGCGTTGCTTGAGCGCTTCACCAACGCCGGTGATGGTCCCGCCGGTGCCCACGGCCGAGACGAAGAAATCGACAGCGCCTTGCGTGTCCTCCCAGATTTCCACGGCGGTCGTGCGACGATGCACTTCCGGGTTGGCCGGGTTCTTGAACTGGTCGAGCATGATCGCGTCCGGGATCTCCTTCACGAGCTGCTCGGCGCGAGCGACCGCATCGCCCATCAGAATACCCGGCGTGAGGATCACCTGCGCGCCGAGATGCTGAAGCAGCGCGACGCGCTCCCTCGACATCGACTCCGGCATGGTCAGCACCAGCCGGTAGCCGCGAATCGCCGCCGCGAACGCCAGCCCGATGCCAGTGTTGCCTCCGGTCGCCTCGACGATCGTCATACCAGGCCGGAGGACGCCGCGTTGCTCGGCGTCCTCGATCAATGCCACGCCGAGTCGGTCTTTGATGCTTCCACAGGGATTTCGCATCTCCAGTTTCGCGACGACGCGCCCCGGCAGGCCCGGCGTCAGGCGAGTGGGTGTGACCATCGGCGTCATGCCAACCGTCGCGGTCAGATCGCTGTGAATCATCTGCCTGCTCCTCGGCGGCCGCTGAGCAAGTTCGGCCAAACGGGATTCGTGTGGCAGCGGCGAAGTTACGCCGCCTGCTACGCGAGTGCTCTCAAAGAACGCAGTCGACTCGCAGGTCTTAGGCCGCCTCGCGATGGTAGTGGCGCAATAGCCCTCCGAGAAATAGCTGGCACCGAATGAGCCGCACGTCCGCAACGGACTCGACAGCACGCTCCGGCGGCGGTCCAGCCGCGGCCTCAGGCAATGTCCGATTTCCTAGCCCTTGGTGCGGTCTGTGCGCGTTGTGAAAGTTCACGAACGACTGTGCGATGTGGTCGAGGTGTCCAAGGCTGAAGCAGGCAAAGTGATCCAGGCATTCGCGCTTGAACGAGCCGATCCACGATTCGGCGAAGGCGTTCGCATCGGGCGCGAGCAACGGTGTCCGCACGCGCCGGACGCCGGCGCCGAAGAGCAGTCGATCGAACGCGAAAGAGAACTTGCTGTCGCGATCGCGCAGTAGGAACTTCGCCTCTAACTTGTTCTCCTCCAGCCACATCAGCAAGTTGCGGCCCTGTTGCTGGACCCACCGATCATTCGGCTCGTACGTGGGCGGGCTCAGAAAGACCTTTCGCGTCCCGACGTGCATGAAGACGAGGCAGTACGCCAGCCTGGAGCCCAGCGGCGTGATCACGCTTTTCGTGAAGAAATCGCACGCGACGAGCGTGTTTAGGTGAAGCCGGATGAACTTCCGCCAGACCGTCTCCTCGGCCCGCCCGCGCCGATACGGCGATGGCGTCATGCCCGCCTCTTTCAGAATCCGGCGAACGGACGATCGGCCGATTCGCAGCCGCAATTTCCACAGCTCACCGATGATACGGCGATAGCCCCAGCCCGCGTTCTCCTTGGCCAGTCGCTTGACCAGTTCGCAAAGGTTCCGCGCGATCTTAGGGCGACCGACGGGCTTCGGCTTGCGCCCTTCCCGCTGATCGACGACCCAGCGAGAATACGTCTGCGGTGTGACGATCCCGACCAGGTCGGTGACGTCGTGGTTCAACTCGGCACCGATCGCTAGCAGCCGCAGCCGGTCGTCGGGGCTCGGGATGACGCGATTGCCGCCGAGCTTGCGGCGGAGGATCTCGACCTGGGCTTTCAGGAACCGGATTCGGGCGTCGCGTCGAGCGGACGCGGCCTCGTGAAGGAGGTGCAGCAGGACGTAGAGCCAGCGGAACATGGTCTCTGAACCTCAAAGAACGATCGCCGTAAGTGCAGGAATGAACAGCCTCCGACATTTTGGACCCGCTCTGACGACTCGGCAACCGACGCTCGGCTCCGACGCCGCGCTCTCGACCGTCTGGCGCGCGCCTCATAACCCCGCCCGACCGATTTCGATGTCGGCTTCCCTCCCCCAATCCGAACCTTCATGCGAGCGGAAATACCAGCCGGCTGGCGGCCAAGAATGCGATCCTGATCGTCGAGTTCGCCCGCGACCGCCAGACTCAGGGCGCCAGCCGCTTCGATGCGTCCGTCGAGGCCGCCCGCGTGCGGCTGCGGCCGATCCTGATGACCAGCTTCGCGTTCATCCTCGGCGTCTTCCCGCTCGTGATCGCACACGGGGCCGGCGCCGAGATGCGGCAGACGCTGGGCATGGCCGTCTTTGCCGGCATGATCGGCGTCACCTTGTTCGGCATCTACCTGACGCCGGTCTTCTACTACGTCATCCGCGGGCTCGTTCGGACGCCGCAGCGATCCGGTGAGCCGGCTCAGTTACAGGCAGCAGTTGGATAATGGTCAGGTCACAGGAGTCTAGCCATGAAAAGCACACAGGAACTGGCAGCGAGCATCGACGGCGCATTCGCGTCGATGGAAGCACAACGCAGGCACTTCCACGAGGTGGAAACGCACAAGCACGAAGAGTGGAAACAACGGCTTGCACAGCTTGGCGTGGAGTTCGATACGCTGCGCGACATCTTCAAGCCGCGTTTGGACCTGCTGATCGAGAGATTCGGCGACAAGATCAGGGCGACACCGACGCTGACCCAGTCGACGCGTGAGTTCTTGTTCGAGTTTCACTCGGAGGTGGCCCGGATTCGCATGCGCTTCCAGGGCACGACGGATCACGACATTCGCAAGCTGATCCTGAACTATGACCTGGAGATCATCCCGATTCTGATGCAGTTTGACTCGCACTCGACGCTGGAAATGCCGCTCGACGCGATCGACTACGAAGCCGCCGTCCAGTGGGCCGACGACCGCATCCTGTCATTCGTCCAGACCTACACGGCGCTGCACGAGAACCCGTACTACCTGAGGGATCAGATGGTGACGGACCCGGTGTCGGGGACGACGTTTCCGAAGCTCGCGGCGGGCGCGACGCTCGACCGCGATGGCCGGACGTATTACTTCGTTTCCGAAACGACGCGGCGCGAATTTGAGGAGCAGCATCTCGCGCGTACAAGCCAGGGAGTCGGACCGTGAACACCCAAGTCGTAAAGCGGACAATGGAACGACACGAGCTCTCCATCCTGCTGTCTCTGCTCGTGGTCGTGAGCGGCTGCCCGACCTTCACGCGCCGCCCGGTCCCCGAGCAGCTGATGGACTCGGTGTGCGTCCCACACATGCCTCGCGACATCCGCACGTGGGGCGATCGGCGCAGCGAGATGCTGCAGCGCAGCCTGCGAGAATCGTTTGCACAGACCCAGCGCGCGTATGGAGAACACGAGCCGATGGACATCCTCTCCATCAGCAGTGGCGGGCTACAGGGAGCCTATGCCGCCGGCGTGTTGTGCGGCTGGACGGAGCATGGAACCCGGCCGGTGTTCCGCGTGGTGTCCGGCGTAAGCATCGGCGCCATCATCGCGCCATTCGCGTTCCTGCGAAGCGGCTACGATGATCGGCTCCAGGAAATGGCGAAGAGTGCGACCCAAGAGAACATCTATCGCATGCGCTGGCTGCCGCTGGCGTCATTGACCGACAACGCACCGCTCGCCCGCTTCATCGGGCGGTACTGCAACCAGGACGTTCTGGACGCGATCGCCGCCGAGCACGCCAAGGGACGCAGGCTGTTCATCGCGACGACCAACCTCGACGCCAGTCGTCCTGTGATCTGGGACATGGGCGCGATCGCCTCCAGCGACTCACCCGACGCGTTGCGGCTATTTCAAAGCATCATCGTCGCCTCGGCTGCTTCGCCCGTAATCTTTCCGCCGACCTACATTCGGGTCGAGCATGACGGTCAGATGTACGATGAAATGCACGTGGACGGAGCCGTCACCGCACAGATCATGCTCTACGGACAAGCATTGACTGCTCAGGAGGTCAGACCGGACTCCGTTTCTGCGCGGCAGCGCGGCACGTACTACGTCATCCTGAACCGGAGAATCCGCGGCGACTGCGGTCCCGTCGAACCCAGCATCCGTTCAATCGCGATTCGTTCAATCGGCCGACTGATGCAGGATCAAGGCGTGGGAGATCTCTGGCAGGCCTACGCAGCATGCCGGCGTGACGGTCTGGGTTTTTGCGTCGCCGCCATCCCCGATGACGAAGCACTTCCGGCGGAGCCGCGCATCGACACGCAGATCCAAACGCGCTTGTTTGATTGCGGATACGCGCTCGCACGCGACGGCTACCCGTGGGCGACGGAGCCGCCAGGACTGCGGATCGCGCCGCAGGCACTGATCCGCGGCGCGATCGAGCGAGACGGATTTGATAAACTCGATCCGTCGAAGAAACTCGGCCACGCCGGAACGCACTCGTCGCGCCCGAGGCAATAAAACGCTCGAGGGACACACATGTCACTAGCTGACCTCATCCCGACGCTTCAGCTTGCCATTGGGCCCGCGATACTGATCTCCGGCGTCGGGTTGATTCTGCTCAGCATGACAAACCGGTTTGGCCGGGTGATCGACCGGTCGCGTCAGTTGACGAACCAGATGCGCGGGACCTCGGGGGCCGAACGGGAGAGGGCGCTGGCGGAAGTGAAAGTGCTTTGGCGACGGGCGCGGATTGTCCGCGCGGGGATCGCCCTGGCCGTACTCAGCGCCCTGCTGGCTGCACTCCTGATCATCAGCCTGTTTGTAGGATCGCTGTTGGCGCTGGGCGCTGCCGTACCCGCAGGCCTGTTCATCATGTGCATGCTCAGTCTGATTGGGGCGTTGCTCGTCTTTTTCTGGGACATCAACCTGTCGTTGACCGCGCTGACGCTTGAGCTGCCGGCGGAAAGCGTCACGGCCCGCAGCGCGAAATCGAGCTCGACCGCTGCAACGGACCATGCATCTTGACAGGGCATGGTGGAGAGCGGACGGCGAGGAGTTGGAGATGGACTGGACTGCAACCGAAGGAACTGCTTTTCCGTTGGGCGCCACCTGGGTGGAGCAGGCCTCGTCGTGGAACTTCGCGCTCTACTCCAAGGATGCGGAAGGCGTCACCCTGCTGCTGTACGCGGAAGCGGACCTGGTCAGTCCCATCTTCACGTACCGGTTCGACTACCTCCGCAATAAGTCAGGCAGGATCTGGCACTGCCGGGTCGCCGAAGCCGCCGTCCGAGGCGCGCGCTATTACGCCTACTCCGTGGACGGTCCATCATCGCACGGCGGGAGCGCTTGGCATTGCTTCGACCCGGACAAGGTGCTGCTCGATCCGTACGCGCGGGCAGTCTTTTTCCCGCCCGATTTCGACCGGGCGGCGGCATCGCGTCCAGGCTCGAATGCTGGCAAGGCGCCCCTTGGTCTGCTCCCGAAGTCCGGCGAAGGCTTCGACTGGGGCGACGACCGACGACCGCGGCACCAAGCGGACACGGTCATATACGAGATGCACGTCCGCGGGTTTACGAACAACCCGAACTCAGGCGTGAGCCCCGAGCGGCGAGGTACGTATGCTGGGGTCATCGAGAAGATTCCCTACCTCAAAGAGCTTGGCGTCACCGCAGTGGAACTGATGCCCGTCTTTCAGTACGACCCCCAGGAAGGGAGCTGCTGGGGCTACATGCCGCTGAACTTCTTCGCCCCGCACCTCGGCTACAGCAGCCGTCTGTGCGAACAGCGCGACGAGTTTCGAGAGATGGTCAAGGCGCTTCACGCAGCGGAGATCGAGGTCATCCTGGACGTGGTCTACAACCACACGTGCGAGGGCGATCAGCGTGGCCCGGTCTATAGCTTCAAGGGAATCGACAACAGCGGCTATTACCTGCTTTCCGGCAAGCTTGCGCAACCATACATGGACTTCTCGGGCACCGGAAACACACTGCGCTGCTCGAACCCCGCCGTCCGCAGGATGATCGTGGACAGCGCGCGGTATTGGGTCGAGGAAATGCACGTGGACGGCTTCCGAGTCGACCTTGCCTCCGCATTGGTGCGGAACGACGACGGCTCCCTCCATTGGGACGATCCGATCGACCTGCTTCCGCCGAACCCCCTCGACATCCGTTTCATCGCCGAGCCCTGGGATGCCGCAGGGGCGTACCTGCTCGGACGTTCGTTTCCTGCCAAGGGCTGCCTTCAGTGGAACGGGCGCTTTCGCGATGACGTCCGCCGCTTCGTGCGCGGCGACCAGGGCATGGTGCCGGCCCTCATGCAGCGACTCTACGGTAGCGATGATCTATTCCCGGACGAGCGATCGCACGCATTTCATCCGTACCAGAGCGTCAACTATGTAACCTGCCACGACGGGTTCACCCTGTACGACCTCGTCTCGTACAACCGGAAGCGCAACCATGCTAACGGCCACAACAACACTGACGGCCCGGAAGAGAACTACAATTGGAACTGCGGCTGGGAAGGGGACGACGGGGTCCCGACGAGCGTGTTGGAACTGCGGAAGCGACAGGCGAAGAACTTCTGCTGCTTGATGCTGCTGGCGAACGGAACGCCCATGATCCGCGCCGGCGATGAGTTCCTGCAGACCCAGGGCGGCAACAACAACCCGTACAACCAGGACAACATCACCGGCTGGCTCGACTGGGATCGGCTCCGTGCCAACCGGGACTGTCTTTCGGTTCTTCCGCAACATGATCGCTTTTCGCAAGGCGCACCCTTCCCTGTGCCGCAGCCGATTCTGGCGCGATGACGTGCGCTGGCACGGCACGGGGCCCGAGGTGGATATGGGGCGCGATTCGCGCACGCTGGCTTATTACTTGTCCGGCGCCTCGCAACAAGACTCTGATCTTTGCGTAATGATCAACGCGTCGGAGAGCGATCAGACCTTCGAGATTCAGGAAGGTCGGCCCGGGGATTGGCGGCTGGTCTTCGACACCGGCTTGGCCAGCCCCGACGACTTTCCGGAGAAGCCTCAGCGAAATCACATTCGGTCAAAGTCATACGTCGTTCGTTCTCGTTCCATCGCTGGATTCGCGCGCAAGTGCATGAAAACTCCGGCGCTCGTCTCACCCAAGAGAGCGAAATCAGGGCGGTTGCGTTCGCGCGGGCGAGCATGACCAATGGGCTCGCATTCGAGAGGGCGATCCAAACGCGAACCGTGTCTCCGTTTTGTCGCGCGCCTCTTGTTCGAGAACGGTCTGGTTCCCTCTAGCTCCTGGATATGCACCGCCTCGATCACGTCGCCCGGGCGCAGGCCCCATGAGGGGTACTTGGCCCAAACCCTGGCGTTCTCGTCCCAGTTCGGCTTGTACATCAGCACGAACGTGCCCGGCGCCGTGCCCCACGAGTACCCGCCGCGGGTGGCGTGGGCGTCTCGCCCGCGAACCGGGTTGTCGAAGTGCTATTTGACGGGCCGGAGGCCCATCCCACCCGTGTAGAGCTGTCACCCGGAGGCGCCGCGACGGGACCACCTGACAGCACCACCGAATCAGTGAGTGCGGGGCGTGCATGTTGATGCCGCGCCACGTCTTGCGGGCCGCCTGGCTGCCCGCCTGGTCGTCGCGGTTGTGCAGCGGGCGGCTGTCGAGCGGACCGGCCTTGCCGCCGGTCATGTAGTGCGGGGGGACGTTGCTGCCCGACCAGCGGAACTTGATCCGCATCGGCACGCAGCACAGGCCGTGGTCGCCGCCGCGGCAGCGCGGGTTGTGGTGGAAAACGTCGCTGCGGTCGTCGGTCTCGGCGCAGGTGTCGTACTCGCCCGTGCAGCAGTCGCCGCCGAACCAGCTCAGCGCGAAGCGGGCCATGTTGATCAGCTCGGACTGGATGGTCTCCGAGCCGTCGAACTGGTAGTAGTCCGTGCCGCGCCGCACGTCGACGCCGCCGTGGGTAGCGTGGGCGTCCCCGCCCGCGAGCCGCATCTCGGGCAGGCCGTAGATGTACGGGTTGAAGTGCGTGAAGCGTCACCTGACGCCGGGATGGGTAGTACGCCGTGCGGGGAGCATCGGTACCGTGCCGGTGAATGGCTCAATTCAGTGTCAGCGCGAATCACCGTCGGAAGTGTCGCCTGCAACGGCGAGTCGTGGCATGACCTTGAAGAACTCGTCGCCGCGCCGCGAAACATCGGCGACGGACGGCGCACGGAAAACCTCCGAATGCAATTGCTCGAGTCCAACCGTCACACAATCAATCGCTGCCCGCTCCCACGTCCGCCGGCAGGGCCAGCTTTTGGCGCAGATCGCGAACGGCGCGCTGCATCGATGCTTTCGCAGCCGGCCGTCAAGATCGGTCGTGAAGCCCACCTTTACTCGACCCGGATCGTGCTCCGGCTCCAACTGAATCACGTAGAATGCTCCGAACTCGGTGATTAGCTCAATGGAATCTTCGGTAGGCGCAGCGGCATCCACACCGCGCCGAATGCTGGCCTCGATCTCGCCTCGAATGGCAGTGGCTTCTTCGGTCGATACCGTCGCGACGAACTGGTTTCCCCGCTCCGCTTCTCGGCGCTGGCTTGTTTGAATGCCGAGCCGCCTCGCAATCTTGAAGATCCACTGCTTGCGAACCTGCATTTCGTCCGCCAAATCGACGATGGCGATTCGTGCAGTCGCCGCAGCCGACACCTCGGCGCTCGTTCGATCCGATGCAATGTCCGACATAGCAGCCGAGCCTCCAGCGTCACGTTGCGATCGTAACTCCGGCAACCATTATCACGAGGTTCGATTTCCACGCCAGATAGCAGCCGTCCGAGCCCGTCCGTTACTCTCCCCGGCTCATCCGGGGATGCCCCCGGGCCGTCCGTGGAAGCCCCCAACCGGCCCGTAGAAGCCCCCGGCGCGGCCGTGGAACCGCCCGGCTCGCCCGTGCCGGTTCCCGGCTCAGGCGTGCCAATCCCCGGCTGGGCTGGACATTCCCCCGGCCCGCTCGGATAATCCCCCGCATCCGTCGGAGCGGCCCACGCTCGGGTCGTGGAGCAGCAAACCATGCCCGATCCGTCGCCGCTGCCAGCGCAGAAGGCTCACAAAGGCGGCGGTGGCCGCCGCGGTCGAAGCTCAGGAGCGCCCATGGCAAACGACTACATCCCGCGCGGCGACGCCGAGTTCAACGGCTGGCTGGCCAACTTCGTCACGTACGCGAACGCGAACCTCGCCGGGCTGGGGCTGGTCGCTGGATCGCGGAGTCCGGCGATCGGTTTGCCGGATGCGTCTTCCTGATGCGGGAGTCGGAGCGTGTAGCGAGGCTCAGGTGTCTGCTCGTCGAGCCGTGGGCCCGCGGCCTCGGGGTGGGATCGCAGCTCGTGAAGGAATGCATCGAGCTTGCCCGTCGGTGCGGGTACGACCGGGTGACGCTCTGGACCAACGACGTGCTTCGCGCCGCCCGCCGGATCTATGAGCGGTCGGGTTTCAGACTGACGCGCGAAGAGCGTCATCACAGTTTTGGCTTCGACCTTGTTGGACAGACGTGGGACCTCTCGCTGGGACCGGCCTGATCCGGCGCCGGAGCGCTTGCGTGGCGCGGTCTTCTTGCCCCCGGTTGTCCTTTCATGCCGAGCGTCAACGTGGTGCATAGAGACGTTCTCGTTCGACACCGGCGGCGGCGCGCAGCACATCACCCAGTTTCGCCAACGTCGCCCGCTACGCGCCGCCCGGCCAGACCGCCCCGAACTTCAAAGGCGCCATCGGCGGATCGGCGTCACGGCTGTGATGGGCTATGTTCCCCTACCGCGACACGTTCAAGACAGCTTCTACCATGACATTCCGGTTGTCGAGCTTTCGCCAGGAGTGCCGCAGGGTAATGTTGTTAGCGGTTACCTTGCCTGACCCTGTCGGGTTGATTCGCGTTGAGCCGCCCGGTCCGGCCACCTGAAAGACGCTATCCAACGTCAATTGATCTCCCTTGAGAGTGCAGTGAAACGCAAGGGCGTACCCGTCGTGATTCACACGGAGAACTACCTTGTTCCCTTCACGCCTTGTGATCTTGACCGTGCATTTCTGAGCGGTGCCGTTTGCGAATGTCCTTGCGCCAGTCCATTCACTGTTGAGCGGGAGCAGTTCAGGCTTGGGTTGCTTCTGTTGTGTGGGGCGTTGTTGTTTTCTGTCCTCCTTCGGAGTATCCGGCTCGTCCGACGCCGGGAATACCCGCTTGACGCGGACAGAGTCGATGCGGAACTCGCCGCCGGTGGTCCACAGTGCCAACTGGCCATTCGCGGCTGCGTCCTCCGATGGCGCGTTAGCGTCTCGCGAAGCTCCAAGGTCCGCGCTGAGCAGCGACTCGCGGAGCGTAAGCAGGATTCGCGACTCAGACGCGTCCGCCGGCGTAACTAAACACGCATGCCCGCCGTCGGGCAGCGGTACCGCGAGTTGGAGCGCACCAGAGCCCTGCGTTCGCTTGGCAACGATCTCGATCCGGTATGCGCCCGACGCGATCTCGCCGAGGTCGAGAGCTTGTTTCGGCGAACCGACAATATGGTGCCCGTTTGTGCTACTTGCGAGCAGGTTGTCGCCCCAAGGGACAACATCAGACTCGGCAAGCAATTGCTCGTGCTCGCGCTGTATGGCCTCGGCAAGTGCGTCGTTCTTGCCCTTCACATAATCAGCCTGGGCACGCTCGTAGGCCTTGAGGAGCGACGTCCGAGCGGATTTCGCGCGACGTTTCAGGTCATCGCTTGCCGGAATGGACGGCCAGTCGCCGGAGGACACGAAAGCGTCTCGTTCCTCGCCCAGCGTCTTGATTTGTTCCTGAGTCTCAGCTAAGTCTTTGGCGTTCGGCTTCGCCTTGGCTCGAAGAGCGACCTCGCGTTTGTCGATCGCCTTCAACGCATCTTGGCGGACATCCTCCATCGTCAACTCGTAGGCAATGCGCGCGTCCGCCAGGCTAGCGCCGATCGGGTCAGGCTCATCGGCCGAAAGCGTGGTTGCTGCGAAATACCAAAGGACCAAAGCAGGAGTCGTCGCTGCCAGCGTCGAAGTGCGAAAGATCAACATCAGCCCGTCTCCGCGGAAAAGCTACGCCCCAATCGTCGCCGTCACCGTCGCGCTCCACGGTCCGACTTCGCCGCGCGAGTTGACCCAGCGCAGCATGTAGTGCGCGGGCTTGCTGCCCTGCGCGCCGTCGTAATCGCGCGTGTAGCATCGTTCGTGCTTTTCATCGAAAGTCTTGACGAATTCACCGAGAATCACCGCCACGAGTGCCTCAAACGTTGCGTCCCATCCGTACTCCTGGTGATAAATCACACCATGGCGGTGAACCACCCACCCGATGTCTCCGGGCCGGTGCGAGCGAAGGATGAACGACCTCGAGCGAGGCTCCGCTGCCGGTGCAAGCGTCGTCCTCATCGCGTTCAGGCTTCAATGGGGCCGCGGCTCGTGAGCCGCGGAGACGTGGCGGAACTACGACGGCGGCACCTCGTACTCGCTGCGCTTCAATGGGGCCGCGGCTCGTGAGCCGCGGAGACGGCCAGGGACCAGCGGCAGCGCGAACGAATCAAGCAGCTTCAATGGGGCCGCGGCTCGTGAGCCGCGGAGACCAGATCGAGGCGTGGTGGAAGCGGTGGCCAGAGGCGCTTCAATGGGGCCGCGGCTCGTGAGCCGCGGAGACGGCCGATCGCGGGTACAGCTCCTCAGCGGCCTGCTTCAATGGGGCCGCGGCTCGTGAGCCGCGGAGACCCGAATTCATCGGCGAGGAGTCGGTGACGATTAGGCTTCAATGGGGCCGCGGCTCGTGAGCCGCGGAGACAGCGCGAACGGATCCGAAACAAGACCCTCAGGGCGCTTCAATGGGGCCGCGGCTCGTGAGCCGCGGAGACGCGTTTCGGCGGCGGATCAATTTTGCGGCCTTCTCCGGCTTCAATGGGGCCGCGGCTCGTGAGCCGCGGAGACCCGGGTTCGGTGGGCAAGCCCTGCCCGATCTGCGAGGCTTCAATGGGGCCGCGGCTCGTGAGCCGCGGAGACTGCTATTATGCCCGCATGCCCACGCTGGTCATCACCGGCTTCAATGGGGCCGCGGCTCGTGAGCCGCGGAGACGCTGTGTGTACGACCCCCCAATCACCCGCCGAAAGCTTCAATGGGGCCGCGGCTCGTGAGCCGCGGAGACCCTCCGAGCGGAGCTGGACGGCGTCCACCTCAGGCTTCAATGGGGCCGCGGCTCGTGAGCCGCGGAGACAGGCCCCGGCCTGCTCCGCAGCCTCGATGTCCTCAGCGCTTCAATGGGGCCGCGGCTCGTGAGCCGCGGAGACTACCGGGACCGGCTCGTGCTCTATGGCGACGAGACGCTTCAATGGGGCCGCGGCTCGTGAGCCGCGGAGACGAGCTCCTCCAGTCGCTGGATAGCCGCTCGCATCGCTTCAATGGGGCCGCGGCTCGTGAGCCGCGGAGACTGAGATTCATGCCGCCACCACGCAAAGCGGGGTTGCTTCAATGGGGCCGCGGCTCGTGAGCCGCGGAGACACCCGGAAATCCGCTTGACGCCCGGCTGAGTATCTGTGCTTCAATGGGGCCGCGGCTCGTGAGCCGCGGAGACTGACCGCGTGGAGCGGTACGAGCGAGGTGCATGGGCTTCAATGGGGCCGCGGCTCGTGAGCCGCGGAGACCATCGCGCCGCCCCGTTCGCGGTGCGGCAGCCCGCCGCGCTTCAATGGGGCCGCGGCTCGTGAGCCGCGGAGACGAGGAGCTTCTCAACCACCCCGCGACTCATCCCGTGCTTCAATGGGGCCGCGGCTCGTGAGCCGCGGAGACCCGTCCCGAGTCCGGCGGCGGGCGGGTGGTGTACAGCTTCAATGGGGCCGCGGCTCGTGAGCCGCGGAGACCGTAGTGGGCAGGCGGTGTTGGCGTGGCAGCGTCGGCTTCAATGGGGCCGCGGCTCGTGAGCCGCGGAGACGAGCGGCGCGGTGACGTGGCGCGCGCCGAGGCGCTGCTTCAATGGGGCCGCGGCTCGTGAGCCGCGGAGACCGGGGGTGGCCAACGACACAGGCGGCAGCGCGAAGCTTCAATGGGGCCGCGGCTCGTGAGCCGCGGAGACGTCCTGTACCAGGTCGCGAGCCTGTGAGAAGGAGATGCTTCAATGGGGCCGCGGCTCGTGAGCCGCGGAGACGCTACAGCGAGGCCCGCGACGTACTGAGGCCGTACCGGCTTCAATGGGGCCGCGGCTCGTGAGCCGCGGAGACGGCAGTCATCGCCCGACGCAATACGCAACGAGGCCGCTTCAATGGGGCCGCGGCTCGTGAGCCGCGGAGACCCTCCGCACGACCGAGCGCCCGGCCCATGTCGCCAGCTTCAATGGGGCCGCGGCTCGTGAGCCGCGGAGACCATCGACCTCACCTACCCTCTGCTCCAGCTCGGCCTGGCTTCAATGGGGCCGCGGCTCGTGAGCCGCGGAGACCGCCGCCTCCAGGCCTTGCCCGCCCGTCGAGGTGGCGCTTCAATGGGGCCGCGGCTCGTGAGCCGCGGAGACTCCTACGAGTCGGCCTGCGAAGTGCTGGGGCCGTATCGGCTTCAATGGGGCCGCGGCTCGTGAGCCGCGGAGACATCCGGTCTTTTCTGCCGAAGCGCCCGCCGCAGCTTGAGCTTCAATGGGGCCGCGGCTCGTGAGCCGCGGAGACGAGCGAGCGAATCAGATCGATCTCGCTCAGCCCGCTTCAATGGGGCCGCGGCTCGTGAGCCGCGGAGACACTCGGCGTCGGCCGGGCTGTTGACCGGGCAGCGGCTTCAATGGGGCCGCGGCTCGTGAGCCGCGGAGACCAAAAAACGCCGCCACAAAAGCCCAGTACGCCGCCAGGCTTCAATGGGGCCGCGGCTCGTGAGCCGCGGAGACGATCTGGACCTGGCGATTTCTACGAAAAACCCGGAGCTTCAATGGGGCCGCGGCTCGTGAGCCGCGGAGACGAGCGGCGCGGTGACGTGGCGCGCGCCGAGGCGCTGCTTCAATGGGGCCGCGGCTCGTGAGCCGCGGAGACCACCCGCTGACGCATGCGAGCGTCAACGCTCGTCACGCTTCAATGGGGCCGCGGCTCGTGAGCCGCGGAGACGCCGTACTCGCAACCTCCAAGATACCAGCCAGTTGCGCAAGTGCGGGCGAGTACGGGCCGCTTGGTTGGCTTTCGTTCGGTTGAGTTCGATCCCGTGATAGGTCGTAAGTCTCCAATTCTAAATGATCTCCGTTCGTGCGAGCGTCCCCGGCACCCCCCCTTCACCACCATCACGCTCGCGGGCCGTTGCGCGAAACAACCACGGTGTTCACTTGTCAAACATCATACTGGCCGCGCCGGCGAAAAGCACCTGAATTTGCCGACCGTCAGGCGACGGCTCTCGAAGGACTCGACAACGCCGCGGGCACGCAACGCCTCGGAACGGGAAGCGTTCGCTGGATCCGTCGAGAGCGTAAGCAGTGATCGTACGGCGTCGAGCGACAGCGGCTGCGTCCAGATCGGCCAGCGAAACCAAACGCCGGTGGTCTTGTTCTCGACGAATCCGATCGTGCGAAGAATCCCTCGACGCGGCACGCACGCAAACAGCGGAAGCGCTTCGATCGCGAGCCGGTTGGCGCCATACACCGACCCTCGTTGCTGGCGCGTCGGGTCGCCGCTCGGGTCGGACCAGCGCAGCGCGTAGCGGGCGTCGTCAAGAGGGTCCAGCCGGAGCGTGTGATTCTGCACCGGGTCGGCATATCGCCAGGTTTCGAAGAGGTCTCGCTTGATGTGGTCGCGCGTGCACGCCGAGCAGATGTTGCGAGCGAACTTGAGAAAGTGCTGGTGTCCAGCGCCGCTCATCGTCCGGAAAGCGGTGTCCTGGATCACAGACTGCTTCTTGCTGTTCATGACGGCGTCGCTTCCGAAGGCCGCGAGAAACGCGACGGCCTCACGATCCCCGGCGCGGAAACTCAACGCCGTCTGGCGAAACTGCTCGGCTGGTAGCGCAAGGTCGTCGCCAACGCAGAGCGCGGAAGCATGGGAGTGGCGCTCCCCACACGTCTCGCATTTGTGGGGCTGAGTCAGGCAATCGTGGAGCGCGTCGGCAAGCGCGTCCGGCGTGTCGATCGGCGAGATCAGGACCGGGCGCCAACCGCCGTGCTGCTCCCAGCGCATTCTCACCGGTTGGGAGTTGAACGCGCGAGTCGCAGTCCGGAGCGTGCCCAAGGCCGCCAGGAAACCCAGCGGGTTCGCGCCGTCGAGGCCGCTGAGAACGAGTTCGTGCTGCGGATTCGAGCTGCTCATCTGCCGGTGCTCCTGCTAGGACTCTGCTCCTCTTCGCGGCTCGCCGCGCGGTCGGCCAGGCGCAGGATCGCCTCCAGGTAGGCCAGGCCCCACCAGCCGTAACGGCGAGTGAGCGTCCAGAAGCGGTCGCAGACGCCGGAGTCGAGCCGATGGGCGGGGCACCGCTCCCATTCGGCGCGCTGACCTGCGTCGATGGCAGGGAGTTTCACGTTGGCGTCGGAGGATGAACTTTCGCACCGGAGCTCGAATGTCGGCAGCGGTGGAGGATTCTTGTCAACCACGACGGGGGCGAAGGGGCGAGCATGACCGTGGTGGCTGGCGATGAGGTGCAGGACGAGGTCGTGCAAGTCGTCCGGCAGGCCGTCCAGCAAAGACTTGCCGTCGTTGTTCGCATGCTCGGCGATGTGCATGGAGAGCATCTCGTGGCGGAAGCCCGCGGGCAGGCCCGCGCGGCGAGCATCTTCACGAATCTGGGCAGGGGTCGGCGAGCGGCCGGACTTGGCGAGCGGCGCACGAGCGTTCACCGCGAGACATCCCGCACCGAGGAGATATGCCTGAAAGCGCGGGTCAAGCTTGCCGTGGTCGTGCAGCAGCGCGGCGCGACACACGGCATCGGCCAGCCCCTTCGCGCCGCCGGCGCGAGCGAATGTCTTAGCTTGGTTGGCAACGGCGGAAACATGGGCTTCGAGCGCGACGGGCCGCGGGGCGGCCAGCGAGCGTTCGTCCTCATCGCCAACACCGGCTTCGAGTTCGCCGGGTATCAGGCCCGCCGCGCGCAGGGCGCGCTCGCCGATACGCCTCCGACTGCGGACGACGAGCCCGCCGGCGGGATGCCCGACGACCTCGGCGCGCAGCGCGCGCGTCGTGGTCGCGGCAATCAGCACACGCAGCCATGCCGATTCGGTATCGACCCCTTTCGCCTTCGCGCCGTCCTTGAGTTGACGGCTCAGGTCGCGCAGAGTCGCCTTGAGCTGGCCGGCCACGTCCGGCTCGCCGAGACGCTCGCGCGTTTCCGGGTCTTGCAGAAGGGAGAGCAACTCGCAACGCGCGGGAATCACGGGACGGTTCTCGTCATCGCGCGGGTCGGGCCGCGACTCGACGAACTGCGGCGTGAGTCGAAGCGCCAAACGCCGGCGGGCGATCAGGTTGGCCTGCTCGGCGCGGTCGAGCGGCGTGGCGATCGAGTCGGGAAGAGGCTGGCGAAGCTTCTCGTTCTCCTTGTCGCCGTCCTTCTGCTGCGTCCACTCGCTTGTGATTCTCGGAAGGTGGCCGAACGAGCACGTATGCGCCCAGGCCGCCGGGATGACGACGACGTCGCCGGGGCGAAGGTCGTTGGGGTCGTTTGTCGGGCATGTTTCGCTCTCCCTCTCACGGGGATTGCCGCGCCAGCGGAGAACGTAGCGAGGCTCACCGCTCGTTCCCTGGCGGTCGTCGCGGTCGTCGCCCTGCGCGGCCTGCTCGACGTCTCCGGTATCGTCCGTTGGCTGGGCCGGTTCGTGCTTGATCCACTTGCGAACCAGGTGCAGCGGCACGGGCATGCACTCGGGCGACGACGGCGGCAGCAGTGACACGATCTCGGCCCACTTCTCCGAATCATCGCCGAGGTCCGCCCGCCAGCAGACGGAGACGGTCGGCACGCCGCGCTGCGGGCCGTGCAGGAAGATCGACACATCGGGATCGGGATCGGGGACGGGCGCAGTCTGGCACCAGAGGTCGAGGTGCGCGGGCAGCATGACAGGCGCATCCGGCGCGGGCGGCGAGAGCGCCTTGAGAAGCTTGGCACGCTCGTCGGCGTTCGTTGGCAGACTCGCTGCGATCGCGTTGACGCCGAAGTCGATCATCTTCGTTGCCTCAGCGGCGGCCGCACTCTTCCTGCTCGTTCTCCTCGGCTTGGCGGCCCCGGTGGTAGCGGTCGCAGCAGTCCGCGAAACACCGTCCGCGGCGGGCTGCGCGTGCTTGTGCATCCAGTTCCAGGTATTCGCGATGGCCGGCCCGTAGATCGGGTCGTCGGCGCCGTCCTTGATCGCGTCCTTGGGTGCCACGATCACGGCGTGGCACGATTCGTCGCGTCCAAGTCGATTCAGCCGGCCGAAGCGCTGCCGCAGGGCGTCCAGACTGGCAGCCTCGGTGATCAGGGCGTCGAAGTCGAGGTTCGCGCCGACTTCGAGACATTGCGTGGCAACGACGACGATGGGCTTCTGGTGCGTTTCACGTCGTTCGTTGCTGCCCGGCGTCGCCTTCAGCTTCGGCTGCCACAGGCGCACGAGATCGTCGCGATCAAGCGGGCGCATGCGGCCGATCATGAGCACGCGGTCGCAGGCGATCGGTTCCGTTTTCTTTGATTCGGCAACGGGATCGGTCTGTTCAGGAGAGTCGGGCGTCGCCGTTCGAGAGGCCTTTTCAAGTGCGGCGTAGACGGCCTGCGCCGTCGGAACGCGATTGACCATGACGGCGATACGCTTCGAGTCTGCCTTCACCTGCTCAGCGACATGTTTCACGAGCTCGCTCGCGAACTTCGGAGTGAAATCGTTGTCATTCGTACTGGACGCAGATGGGAGCAATTTCGCGGGCTTGCTGGCCTCCAGCCGCTTCTTCAGTTCCGCGTGACCCCGATCGCTTACATCCAGCTCAAACCGTTGCCCTTCGCTCCGCGGCGTGGCGGACATCTCGACGAAGGCGAAGGGCGACGGAAGAGGCCGTTCGGCCCATTTCGCACCCCGGAAGAGCCGCACAGCGTTGAGTGTCTGCCGGAACGGCTCGGCGCAGTGGGCTTCGTCGAGAAGAACCAGCGCGTCATTGGCGGCCAGGCCGGCGTGGATCGACGCCGAGTGCGGGCTGACGCCGTAGGCGCGGAACAACAGCCGCGAGCCGAGTTGGTCGACCGTCGTGCAGATTACCGTCGGCTGCAATGGCGACGTGGCCCAGGCGTCGTCGCGAAACATGCCGCCGCGGAGCTGGTGTACGGCCAGCGGAGCGGCTTGGTCGCTTCCCGCGAGATGCCGCAGCCGCGACGCGACGCGGGAGAGCACATCACCGTCAATCGAGGCATTCCTGGCCGCCGCTTGAAGCCGCATTGCGATCATGAGGGCGCGCTGGTGGGCCTCGTCAACGATGACGCGCCGATCGACGCAGAAGAAGATGCGCCGCGGCGCGGTCCGCTCGTTCGGCGGCAAATCCGCCTGCAACGCGAGATGGAACAGCGCGATGTCGATGCAGGCGGTCTTCCCGCTGGCGGTAGGAAGGGCCATTGCCGCCGGCCATTGTTGCGGATTGTTCTCCGCATCGAGCCACTTGCCGGCGACGAAGTCGTCGAGCAGGCGTTGTTGCCAGGGAAACGGATCAACGCCGTTGAGCGCCATGAAGAACGCCGCGAATTCGCTGGCTTCCAGGGTTGGCAGTGCGCTCATGTGGCGTCCTTCACCGGCCGGCACAGGCCATAGCCACGATACCGTCCGGCGCCGAGCAGCACCGGCCCGATGACGGGCCTGTCAAATTCGAACACTGCGTGCATGTAGTTTGCCGCCGAACCGTCCTTGCGCCGGAGCGGCGGAAAGTCGCGCGCGTGCGGCACGCCACGGAGGATCGAGACCGGGCCGAACTCGACGGCGACAGGCCGCGGCAGGCCGATGTTTATGCAGGCATCGGCGAGGATCTCCTTGGTTTGTTGAGCCATCGCGCCGCCGTTGCGGCCTTTCGGGTGGCGGTCCAGTACGACCGGCGTGACCGTTGCCCAGGTGGTCGCCCCACCCGGCGCAGCGGTCCAGACCTCGGGGCGCAGCGAGGCCTGGCGGAAGTCATCGGATGCCGCGAGCGCCCACGTGCCCGCGCCGCCCATCTTCAGCGTAAGTGTCGGCGCCTCGAATCCGGCTTCGCCAAACAGCTTTCGGTTCAGTGACTGCGCGATCGCGCCGGCGTCACTCTCGTTACGTGGCGGCACGAGTGCCATGCCCATGATGCGGCCGTCTGCGTGATCGAAACCGACGAACGGCAACGGCGCGATCGCCAGGTGCGGCCGGTCCAGTCGTGAGCCATCGGCGGCATGACCACTGAGGGCTTCGGGAATATCCACGGCGCGCGTGCCGTTCATCAGCAGGCCGCGCAGCGCTTCAGTCAGGAGCAGCGTCGAGACCAGCGGCGGGCGACGGCGCTCGTCCTCGACCGGCCGCAGCAGCAGGAAGGCCGGGCCGAACACAGAGAGCGCCATGTTCGTCGCGACCGTAGCGGAATCTGCTGGTCTGTACCCCGCCCATACGCCGGGCGTCGGGCGCAGGTCCGTGCCTTGCTGATGGTTCAGCTCATACAGCCCGCGAAGGTATTCCAGCCGGCCGGCGCTGGGGACGCGGAGCCGGTGCGGCGCAGCGCCGTCGGTCGGGATGAGATTGGCCGGAGGCGGATCGAAATCGAGCCAGCACTGCACAAGTGATGCCGAGTGGCCGACGCGCGCCACGCGCATGCACAGAGCGGCGAGTTTCTCGCGAATCTCCGGCGTGAAGGCGTCGTTCGCCTCGTAGATGATATGAACGGTCGGCTCGCGCGGAATCGCGACGGGAAACGTCCGCGGCTGCCGCCCCCGGTGCTCGGGGAGCAGCGCAAGGCCTGCTTCTTTGGCCTTTTCCAAGGTCTGGATTGAAGCATAGCGCTTGTTGGGCGACTCGGGCTTTTTCTTCCGCGTTATCTCCGGATCGTTTACGGGCACGTAGCTCGTCACAACCTCGCGCTGCTCAGCGTCCGAGGCCGTGATTGCCGGTGCTGCCTGACGCTCGACATACTTCAACGCCTCGTCGAATCCGGTTTTGTCTGCTGCGGCGGCGACGAGCGCCATGAAGAGCCGGTCCGGGTGCGGCGGCCATTCGGCCCGCTCGCGGTCGGTCGGGTGCGTGGCCATTGCCCAGCCGTTCAGATAGCGCACGGCGATGGAGAAGCGCGTCACTTGCGGCGGCGCCGGCGGGCCTGCCGGCCCGGGGGCGACCGGGTTGGGGCGGCTGGCCATTGCTCACTCCTCCACGGCGGTTTCGCCCTTGCCCGCCGCGGCCAGTTTCTGACTACGGACGACCAGCTCGAGCAGCTCGTCGGACGGGGTGAGCTCGATCGGATTCTTCGGCCACGCGCCAGAGACGTGTTTGCGCAAATCGGCGACGGCGTCATTTAGCAGCTTGATGGCCTCGTTCCCGCTCAGCGCGTAGCGCGCATGCTCCGACTCGCCGGGTTTGTCGAGGAACTCCCACTCGAATGGCGTCGTGGCGACGAGCTGGCAACGCGAGCGCAGGTCACAGCCGGATTCACGGGCGAGTGTCGCCGCGCAGAGCCCGAGCGCCGCCAGCGCCGTGCGTCCGGCGCCGTTGATGTCGTCCTGCTTCTTGCGCTCGGTCTCGGATGCCGGTCGTCCGCCAGCGTCCACCGGAAAGTGCAGCCGGCGCAACGCGGGCAGCGACATCGTCGTGGTCTGCACGGCCTTGGAGATTGTGAAGCCGCCGATGCAGCTTGGCGTCTCATGCTCACGATAGACCACAAAATCACGATTGTCGCGAAGGAACATCGCCGGAACGTGCTCTCTCACCGGGTTGCCGTTTGAGTCCTTGCGGACGTCAATCGTCGGCGTCACGTTGCCGTGATTGCTAATCGATGGCCGCGCCGCATCTGAGGTGGACGTTGGAAAATCGCCCGCATTGATCCACTCGTCGTTGCCCGTCCGGTGGTACAACCGAAGCTGAGGCGCCGGATTCTCGCGGCGTTCGGCCTTAGACGGGTCCACCGTTGGCTTTCCAGACGACGTCTTGAGGACGGGGACTTCATGCCAGACATCCTTCTTCTTCACCTTCCCGTAAAGGAGGAGTTTGACTTTCCCGTCCTTCTCGGGATTGCCCTCTCTAACCGCGTCATCAGGAAATGGGGTCCAGCGCCCGTCTTGGCGGCGGAATAGTGGACCCGCGCCCAACACGATCTGCGCGGGGTCGATTCGACTGCTCGTCTTTACACCCGCGGTGGCGTCGTGCCCGACGATCTCAGAAACCAGCGCCCGCTGAAACTTCGCGCCCAGGCCGCCCTTCGGCCCGGTCGAGTCCCACATGCCGAAGACCAGCGCCGTCGGGCACATCTCCAGCAGCGGCGTCGCGTTTCGCAGGTCGACCATGTCCAGCCGCTTGCCGCGCTCCGATTGACGGAAGAGCACCCGCCCCTTGCCGTTGCCGTCGTAGCTGTCGCGCAGGAGCGCATCGGCGATGCGGTGCGGGGCGTCGAGGCTCGTGACGCGAAGCCGCTTTTCCAGCCGGTCATTCGTGAAATCCACGACGATGACCGGCAGCTCGATGCGCCCAGCTTCCCACGCATCCAGCAGCGCCAGCTCCATCCGGTTGGCCTGCGACTGCACCGAATCGAGCAGCACGCAGTCCACCGGCCCCTCGCGGCCGGGCACGTAGCGCTTCTCCGTGGCGTACTTGCCGCCCTCATACGTGGGCGGAAAGACCTTGTCCCCCGGCCCGCCGGCCGGCTGGTACTCGGTCACGCAGCGAAAGGCAGCGGCCGAGCCGGCGACGGCCCTGCGCAATGTTTCGAGTGTGAGTGAATCGGGCATCGCATTTCTCCTTCCGGAAGCTCAACTCGATCGGAACGCCTCCAAACACATACCGAACTTAATGGTCTCCGTCAACCTCGGTCGCGATCGCTCCGGTAACGAATGAACGACGCTCGAGCGTCCGGGGTTTCATGTACCTGCCGACGCGAGGCCAACGGCTACCAAGTGAGGCCGCAGGGCGTCGCGAGCGCGCAGCGCCCACACGCGAGCGGTCGCCGCTGGAATCCCGCGCCCCGCGGCCCACTTCGCAATCTCGTCTCGGAGCCATGCCCATAGCGCGCAGCGATGATTTCGTGGCAGGCGCGCCGTACGCACGGCGTTGACGATCGCGCGACGGAGTTCGCGACGCTCGAGCGCGGCGCCAGGGCCCACATCGTGCACCGGCTCGTTTTGGGCTTGCGTTGCGTGCATGTTCGGAGGATCATTCGTGCATGTCTCATCGCGGCAATCGGTACAGCCCACTTCTCGCTCGCGACGCCTGCGCCGTCTTTCGGCCTTCAGGTCATCGCGCGCGATGTTCGCGCCGACTCGCAGCAGCCACGCGACGTGGTCGCCGACAGTGGGCATCTTGTCGCGCGCTCGCTCCCATGTTCGGCCCAGTACTTCCTCGACAGCCACACTGCGCGGCAGCTTCGGATACAGCCGCCGGTGGAACTCGTCGCTCGTCAGGATTCGGGAGATTCCGTTATCGCCGAGCACATCGTTCTCCTGCTCTTGTCCTGCGGACGGCCAATAAGATACTCTGTAAGATGAACGACGCAAGCACCCCGGCAGTTTCACCCATCACTTCTTTCGCGTATGCCTCTGGAGAATGGGGCCGCGGCTGTTAAGCCGCGGATAGGAAAGGTCTTATCGGCAGGTCCTGCGGACTGCCAATCTTCAATGGGGCCGCGGCTCGTAGGCCACGGAAAAACCGGGAATGACTATATGGGGGACGACACCGGTGCTCGTTCAGTTACAGGCTCCGGCTAGATTACTACTATCCCTGCATCCTGTTCCGGCAACGCCTCGCCCAGGATCGTTGTTGATTCCCGCGCCGCTTCCTCGTTCGACCCCAGGTCCACGATGAGCACCTGGTCCAGAGCCCGGGGTCGCGTTCGGTCCGGTATTCCGGCAGGCCGCGTGGCAATCGCGTCCGCCGTGCTACGCCGGAGGCGTGGTCCGCTCGCGGCTTGCGGCGTCTGCCGCGTGGTGCCGGCCGACGTCCGCGCCTGCGGCGTCGGGGGCGCCGTCGTGGATGACGACGCCGTCGCGGAACTCGATGACACGCTGACAGCGGGCGGCGACGCCGCGGTCGTGCGTGACGATCACGAGCGTCTTGCCGGCGCGGTGCAGTTCGTCGAGGACGGCGAGGATCAACTGCCCGGTCGCGCTGTCGAGGTTGCCGGTCGGCTCGTCGGCCAGCAGCAGCACCGGGTCGTTCAGCAGCGCCCGCGCGATCGCGACGCGCTGCTGCTGACCGCCGGAGAGCTGGCTGGGCCGGTGATGGAGCCGGTCGGCGAGGCCGACGCGCTGGGCGGCGGCGAAGGCGCGCTGGCGGCGCTCGGCGGGCGGCACGCCCTGGTAGAACATGGGGACTTCGAGGTTCTCGAGCACTGTCTGGGCCTGGATGAGGTTGAAATTCTGAAAGATGAAGCCGATGCTCCGCCCGCGGAAGTCCGAAAGCTCGTCGTCGTCGAGCGTCGACACGTCCTGGCCCGCCAGCCAGTATGTGCCGGCGGTGGGGCGGTCGAGGCAGCCGAGGATGTTCATCAGCGTGCTCTTGCCGCTGCCGCTGGCGCCGATGATCGCGACGTACTCGCCCTGGCGGATCGTCAGCGTGATGCCGCGCAGCGCATGCACGGCGACCTCGGCGCCGGCCTGGCTGTAGACCTTGACGAGCTGCTCCAGCCGGACGATCTCGGGGCGCTCATTCACGCGGATGGACTCCGGCGGTGCGGCTGGCGTCGGGGCCCCGGACGCATCGCCGCCTCCGCGCCTACTTCGCGAGGCGCTGCACATTGGCGTACTTCTGCTTGAACATCCGCACCCAGTCGCGCGTGATCTCGCGCGCCCCGCGCCCCCCTTCCGCGAGCCGGTGGCTCAGCGCCAGACCCTCCTGCTCACTGAACGGCGGCTTGCGCCACTCGTCGAGCGCGGCCGGCTTCATGCCGCCGGCGATCAGCGCCTTCCACGCGGCCTTCAGCTCCGTGTGCTGATCGACCAGCGCCACGCCGACGAGCTCGGCCAGCAGCACCGTCCGCGCGTTCTGAAGCTCGTCGTTCATGCGGCAGAAAACACCCTGGCCCGCCTCTTCGTAGGGGTTGCGGACGAGCAACTCGCCTCGGTGACGCTCGAACACGTCCGGCCGCATCGGCAGGCGATACAGCGCGTGCTCGCGCGGCCCACCCGGCGCCCCGGGCGGCAGAATCCACAGCCCCTGTCCCTCCGCACTCAGCACGAACGCGATGAAGCGCTCCGCCAGCTCGCGGTGCGGCGGGTCGCGCAGCAGCGAGATCGGATCGGGCGTAATCGCCGATCCGCCGCGCGGATTCACGTACGCCAGCACGCCGCCGCCGGCCTGCGCGACGCGTGCCCGGCCGTAGAAATCGATGCACGGGCCGGCGAGCGCGTTGCCGCTGGCGACCTCGTTCGGCACGGCGCTGCTCGCATCGGCGATCAGTCGCGAGTTCGCCGCGAGCTGCATCAGCAGCGGCCAACCCTTCTCCCAGCCGTACTGCTGCAAGATCAGCTCGTACGACACCCGCACGCTCGAGCTCTTCCGCGGGTCAGCGATCACCACCCAGCCGAACATCCGCGGGTGGCACAGGTCTTCCCACGTTTGGATCTCCGGCAGGTTCTGCTGCCCCAGCCCGCGCCGGTTCATCAGCACGCCGAACGCCGACAGCGCCGACCCGAACCAGCGGCCCTCCTTGTCATAGTTGGCGACGCCGGCGATCTCCGGCGGAATGCCGGAGAGAATCTCCGCTGGCACATTGGCCGCGATGGTGAAGTGGCGCTCCGCCGCGAGCTGGTGATCCGGCACGCCGCCGCCGAAGAACACGTCGAGACCGAAGCTCTTCCCGGGTTCCGCGCGGTCCTTGGCTTCGAGCACTTTCAGCAGTTGCCCGGTGCCCTGCTTGAGCCAGCGTATCTTCAGCGGCCGGCCGACGTGCTCGACGAACGCCCGCTCGAATTCCTGCTGGATGTGCTCGTGATGCGGAGTGATGATCTCGAGATCGAACTGGCCCGCCGCCGGCGCAGCCCACCACAGTCCGACACCGAGCGCGATCGCAAGACCGGTCCTGAACGCCATCGCTCTCTCCCGGCGACGCTTGCACACCCTGAACCAACGCGGCCCCCCAGGGGCGCGTACTCCGCGGCCTTCACCCCGGCGGCCGGCCGCTCCGCGACGCGTTGATTCTAGCCGAGAATCACAACGTCGCGCGGATCGACGCGGACTTGCAGCGCGTCGCCAACCTCCAGGCGGCGCACGTCCGCGCGCTCGACCACGTTGACCCGCAGCAGCGCCCCGTGGACATCCAGGGTCAACTGAACGCCGTCCCCCATGTACACGCGCTCTACGATGTGGCCGGCGATCCGATTCGTCCCGCTGTCGCCCGCCTGCTCTGCGCGATCGGCGTGGTTGCGATCCGCCGCTTGCGCGGGCGCCGCCAGCACAAAGGCCTCGGGCCGTATCGAGAGTGTGCACTCCGCGCCGCGAGCGACCTGGGCGCGCTCGCCGATCGCCACCGCGCGCACGGCGCCAATGGCCGTGTCCACCAGGGCGCCATCGGCGATCTCTCGCACGCGGCCGCGGACGAAGTTCGTCTCGCCCAGGAAATCGGCGACGGCCGCCGTCGCAGGACGCGTGTACAGCTCGGCCGGCGCGCCGATCTGGGCGATGTGCCCGGCGAAGAGCACGGCCATCCGGTCGGCGATCGTCAGCGCCTCCTTCTGATCGTGCGTGACGTACACCGCGGTCAGGCCGTGGTCCTTGCAGATGCGGCGGATCTCCGTGCGCATCTCCAGCCGCAGCTTCGCGTCAAGATTGCTCAGCGGCTCGTCGAGCAGTAGGCAGCGCGGGCGCACCGCCAGCGCCCGGGCTAGCGCCACGCGCTGCTGCTGGCCACCGGAAAGCTGGCTCGGCCGGCGGCGGGCGAACTCTCGCATGCGCACGAGGTCGAGCACTTCGGCGACGCGCTGCCGGCGCTGGGCGCGCGGCAGGCGCCGGACCGCCAGGCCGAAGCCGACGTTGGCCTCGACCGTCATGTGCGGCCAGAGCGCGTAGTTCTGAAAGACCATGCCGGTGTCGCGCTGCTGCGGCGGCAGGCGGGTGACGTCGCGCCCCTCCAGGAGGATCCGCCCGTCGTCCGGAACGTAGAAGCCCGCGAGGCAGCGCAGGAGCGTCGTCTTGCCGCACCCGGACGGCCCGAGCAGAAAGAACAGCTCGCCGGAGCGAATGTCCACCGAAACGCCATCGAGGGCGCAGACGCGCCCGAAGCGCTTGCGGACGGATTCGACCGAGACGGCGGCCATGTAGGACTTGATAACCGATGGTCCAGCGATTCGCCACGGCGGCGGCCGCGCGCGCGGCGCGAAAAAAGAACCAGCCCGGCAAAGGGCTGGTCCGTTGCGAAGGATTCACCTGGGCAGCCGCAGGCGGCTGTCCCGTCAGCGCCGCCGCAGAGCGGCGAAGAGGCCGAGGGCAACGAGGGCCAACGTGCCCGGCTCCGGCAGAATGAGCATCGTGCCGTTGCCGCTGACATTGTCGTTGGCCGTGACGCTGAACTTCCAGCCGTTGCTGAGACTGGAGACGGCCACTCCGAGCGGAGTAAAGCCGACCGGCGGCTGGGCCTCGCTCGCCGACGCGCTGCCGCCGCCGGGGCTGATCGTCAGTCCCCCGATCAGGCCGGCGAAGAGCGTTCCGAGGGGAGCCAAGCCGTTATAGTGGCCGATGTAGACCGCGTTGCCGCCGTCGGCCAGGCCGTCGAGATGCGAGCCGTTTCCGCCCGGGCCGTCTGTCAACGTGATATTCGCAAACGTTCGCGCCTGGGCGTCCGCGGCATCCACGGTCGCAAAGCCCAGCAGGGCCGACGTGATGGTGAACGTCGTGTCTTCGGCACCGGCAATGAGAACGAAGCCGGTTCGGACGCGATACGGAACACCAGGGGCCGGCGTCTCGACGATGGTGGTGCTGGCGTCCTCCAGCGCGGCGATGATGTTATTGTTGTTGGGATCAACCAGGTCGGTGAAGCCACCGGAGTTCGCAAGAGTCCAGTTGAACGTTCCGGGCGGACCATAAGCGCCGTCGGCGAAGTAGAACTCCTGCTCGGCCACGCCCAGCGAGCTCTCGGCACGAACCTTGAATATCACGTTGGAAATGCTGGCCGAGGCCGGCGAGACGGCGGATGTGATCAAGACACACACCGCCACTGCGCCCACCGGGGTGGACGCCCCAAGAAGCCTTCGCAACATTCTCCTCTCCCTTTTTGCTGTTGTTCCCATCCTGCGAACGTGCGGACCGCATGATAGGCCGCGGCCCGCACGAAGTCAAGCGCGTTTCCGCAGCTTCCCTACGGTCGTAGCGAAAACCGGCCGGGCCCCATGACGGAGACCGGCCGGTTCACATACAAGTCTGGCGCCCCGCTACAGTTAAAAGCTAGCGGCGGCGGATCAAACCCAGAACCGCCAGCCCCAGCAGGGAGAGGGTGGCCGGCTCAGGGATGACCTCAAAATTCGTCGTGCCGTTCGCGTCGTCGTTGGCCGTCAGCCAGAACTTGAGCTGCGTGCTCATGCTGGAAACGGGCGTGCCGACCGGCGTGAACGGAACGTTCTCGAATGCATCGTTCGTGTCGAAAGGCGCCGCGACCACCGAGGCCACCAGGTTCGCAAAGTCTAACCCGCCCCCGGGAACCGCCCCGTTGTAGTCCGCCCGGAAGATCCTCCCGGACGGATGCGCGCCGCTGATCACCGCGCCGGAGCCGTCGTTGTCTGTCACGGTGATCGCCGCCGAGGCCCGGGCGTCCGCCGGGTCGATCGTCGAGAACGACAACAGCGCCGACGTGATCGTGAACTGCGTGTCAACCGCCCCGGCAGTCACCAGGAAATTGAGGTTGATCTGCGGATCGGCGATGTACGTCGCGCTCGCGCTTTCCATCGTCGCGATCAGGTTGCCGTTGAAGGGGTCGATCATCTGAACCGGGTAGTCCAGCACCCACTCGATGTCGCCCTTGGGCGGCTCGGCGATGATGAACTGCCAGCTCGAGCTGCCGAGCGAGCTTTCTACGCGACAATCGAACAGCACTAGCGAGACTTCCGCGGAAGCGAACGCCGTCGCTGAAACGACCGCACCCAACGCAAGAAAACGGGACAGGCCGGAGCGATGCATGCTAGGTTCTCCTCTCCTCTTCTCTCTGAGCGTCGACCGTCAAGCGACAGAGATGCCTCTCAGATGGGCGGCATAATAGGACGGCCCGTCCGAAATGTCAAGCCGTCCCCTTACGTCTCCTCCAAAATCCCGATCTGATCGCAATTCCCCGCAAGGAATAGACTTAACACAAGCCGCCTGGACGGCCCGAAACAACACCGCCAACTTCGACCCCAGCCTAGGCCGCTACCGCCCAAAAGTCAAGTTGTTTTATCGGTTTCGTCCCATGCCCGCACCGCCGCAATCCCTCGCCGCCGGCTGCCAGGATCAGCGCAGCCCGGTGTCCCGGCCCAGTGGCCGCCCTTCCACACGTTCGCCAGAGCGTGAGGATCGGCCGGCCAGTCCCCCATGCAGCGTCCGACTCGTGCCCGGCCACTGGCCCACCTTGATCGTTGCCGCTACCATCGCCCGCGTGCCCTGGCACGGTTGGGCCGGTGCAGTGCCTCGACCGGACAACGGGTCAGGATCGGAAGGTAGCAGCCCACCCGGCTCGACCCACGTGCATCGACCACCTGGCCGGCGTCAGGGCACTTTTCCGCACCCTTCAGGGTGCGGACCGGCGGCAAGCGAGCAGAAACCCGTGGCCTACACCGCACTCGCGCGAAAATACCGCAGTCGCACCTTCTCCGAGGTCATCGGCCAGGAGCCGATCGCCACCACCCTCGCCAACGCCATCCGCCTCGGCCGCATTCACCACGGATACCTGTTCACGGGCACGCGCGGCGTCGGCAAGACCAGCATGGCGCGCATCCTGGCGAAGGCCCTGAACTGCCTGAAGTCCGCGGGGCCGACGCCGGACCCCTGCTGCGAGTGCGAGGCCTGCCGTGCGATCGCCGAAGGCCAGGACATCGACGTGGTCGAGATCGACGCCGCCAGCAACACGGGCGTGGACAACATCCGCGAGCTGCGCGGGAATACGGCTTATCGGCCGGCGCGCTCGCGTTTCAAGGTCTACATCATCGACGAAGTGCACATGTTGAGCACCGGGGCGTTCAACGCGCTGCTCAAGACGCTCGAAGAGCCCCCGGAGCACGTGAAGTTCATCCTCGCGACGACCGAGCTCCAGAAGGTGCCCGCCACGATCCAGAGCCGCTGCCAGCGCTTCGTCTTTCGAAACATCGGGCCGGAGGACATCGCGTCGCGCCTCGCCACGGTCATCGCCGACGAGGGCGCCTCCGCCGAACCCGCCGTCCTCCGTCGAATCGCACGTCTTGCCAACGGCTCGATGCGCGACGCCCTCAGCATCCTCGACCAGCTCATGGCGGTCAGCGCCCAGATGCTCACCGCCGCCGCCCTCGACGAGATGCTGCCCCCGGCGCAGGACGAGCAGTTGCTCGGGTTGCTGCGCGGCGCCGCCGGCGGCCGCGCCGCCGACGTCCTCGCCGCGGCCGACGCCGTCCTCAACCAGGGCCGCGGCGTCGAGCAGCTCTGCTCCGACCTGGTCGAGACGCTCCGCACCCTCATGCTCGTGCGCATCGGCGGCCTGGATGCGCCGTATGCCGACGTGCCGGCGGCCGCGCGCGACGACTACGCGGCGCTGAGCGCGAGTTTCGAGCCGTCGCACTACGTGCAGATGATCGCGATGCTCGAGGAGCTGCGGCGCAACGTCCGCTTCAGCGGCGCGGGCCGCGCCCTGACCGACGCCGTGCTCGTGCGCCTCGCGCATGTGCGGCAGTGGGCGGCGATCGAGCAACTGCTTGCCGCCCTGCCCGCCGGCGCCGACGGGCCCGACGTGGGCGACGAAAAAAAAAAGGCCCGCGCCCTAGCCGCTCCGGCGGGGCCTGAGCCGCACGCGCCCGCCGGCGGTTCTGCCTCGTCCGCACCGCCGCTTCCCGCGGGCATACGGCCGGACGGTCTGGCGATCGCGGCGCCGCCGGCGCCGGGTGAACATCCGGCGACGGCGCCGGCCAAGCGGACAGCCGCGGCCGCGGCGGTTGCGTCGTCAAGTTCGAGCACCGCGCCGCCTGGTTCACGCGGCGATGGGCCGCCCGATCTCGAGCCGGCGCCTGAGCCAGCCGCGCGGCGCGTGGCGGCGGGGCGGTCTGCCGCGAAGACGGCTGCAGCGCCGCCGGCGAGGACGCCGCCGACGGAGTCCGATCCGTTTCTGCGTGAGTTTCTGGAGTTGTTCGACGGGGCGGTGACGAATTTTGAATGGCGCGAGGCGGCGTCGGGGCCTTCGCCGGCGCAGGAGGCAGCAGGGTGAGCATGTTCGGGAATCTCGGGCAACTGGCACAGTTGCTGCGCAATGCGGGACAGATCAAGGACGGGCTCAAGGACATGCAGGCGCGCATGGCCGCGGCGCGCTTCACCGGCGAGGCGGGCGGCGGCCAGGTGCGCGCCACGGTCGACGGCAAGGGTGAGATTCAGTCGATCACCATCGACCCGGAGCTGGTGCGCGCCGGCGACACCGAGCTGATCGAAGACCTCGTCTGCGCCGGCGTCCGCGAGGCCGTGCGCCTCAGTCGCGAGGGCGCCCAGAAGGAAGTCGAAGCGCTCACCGGCGGGGTGAATCTGGGCTCGGTCATGGACATGTTCGGAGGCGGCAAGCCGTGAGGGCCTGCGGCGACGCTGGGGTCGGCTGCACGTCGCTCCCGCGTGCGGCGGGCTGGCCGACGGGGCGAGCCGAATGACCGGACCGCTTCAACGACTGATGGACGAGCTGCGCAAGCTGCCGGGCATTGGCGCCCGCTCCGCCGAGCGCATCGCCTTCCACCTGCTGAAGACCGGCCGCGAGGAGGCGCTCGCGCTGGCCACGGCGGTCTCGGATATCAAGGACAAGGTCCAGCCCTGTTCGCGCTGCTTCAACCTGGCCGAAGGCCCGCTGTGCCACATCTGCGCCGATCCGCGCCGCGACGCCGGCCAGGTCTTCGTCGTCGAGCAGCCCAAGGACCTCCTCAGCCTGGAGAGCACGGGCCTGATCGGCGGCGTCTATCACGTGCTCATGGGACACATCGCCCCCCTCGAAGGCGTCGGCCCGGACGACCTCACGATCGCGGCCCTCGTGCAGCGGGTGCGCGGCGGGGGCGTACGAGAGGTTGTGCTGGCGACGAATCCGACGGTCGAGGGCGACGCGACGGCGCTGCACGTCAGCAGCGTGCTGGCCGGGACCGGCGTGGCCATCACGCGGCTGGCGCGCGGCCTGGCCCCGGGTTCGCACATCGAGTACGCCAGCCGCGCCATGCTCGAGGAAGCCCTGCGCGGCCGGCGCGAGGTGTAGACCCTGGCGACGCGGATCAGGCGATCGACGGGCCCCTTCGCCAGCACAAATGATTCTTCAGATCGCTCATCGCGTTACAATCCGAACGGCAGCCGTCTGTGCGCCGCAAGGAGTGTGCGATGAGCAAGGTCCGCCCCATTCCCGAAGGCTATCACACCGTCACGCCCTACCTGCACGTGCGCCACGCCGCGCGGGCCATCGACTTCTACACCCGGGCCTTCGGCGCCGAGCTGCTGCTGCGCCTCGACATGCCCGACGGCACCCGCGTCATGCACGCCGAGATGCGCATCGGCGACTCGGTCGTGATGCTCGCCGACGAATCGCACGAAATGGGCACGCCGTCGCCCGAGACCCTCGGCGGCGCCAGCGGCTCGCTGCTGATCTACGTCGAGAACGTGGATGCCGCGTTTCAGCGGGCGATCGACGCGGGTGCGACGCAGCTCGCCGCGCCGGCGGACATGTTCTGGGGCGACCGCTTCTGCAAGGTTCAGGATCCGTTCGGGCAGCGCTGGGCGCTGGCAACCCACATCGAGGACGTCACTCCGGAGGAGTGCGAGCGCCGGGCGCAGCAGATATTCAAGCAGCCGTAGCCGCTCAAGGCCGCGCTGGCGCTCGCGAAAGAGAGCGCCAACGCCCGCGCGTGGTCCGAACCGGCCTGGCGCGGCATCCTTGCGAAATCTGTACCGGTTGCCCGAGGGAAGCTGCTAATATCACCGATGGAAGCCGGTAGTAACACTAGGCTTGGCTGGTAACACCCTGGCGCTCCCCCACCGCAGGAGTCCACCGCATGCTGACCCGCCTTTGCTGCCTGGCCCTGATTGGCTTACTCCTGGCCCCCGTCGCTGCCGCCGGCGACCGACCGCTCCGCGTGAGCACCTCCGCCAACGGCCGATTCCAGCTTCGGATCGACGCCGGCCGCCCGGATCGCTCCGCCCGCGCCGTCGAGGACCAGGCCCAGGCCGCCGGTGCGCCGGCCGACGATGCGCCGGCCGCAGGTGAGCCCCCGGACGATGATCTGGAAACCGGCGAGCCCTCCGCCGCCGAAACGGGCGATCAAGCCGCGCCTCAGATGGGCGAGCCGCAGGCGACGCCCGGGGTCATCCGCCGGACGCTCGGCCGGCGCGAGGCTGAGGGCGTGCGGGCGCGGCTGATCGACCGCGAGGCGCGCGGGGCGGGACGGTTGCGCTGGGAAGGCCGGTTGGTGAACGACGTGGCGCCCGGCCAGGCGTTCATTCACGACGACGGCCGCTGGCTGGTGACGCTGGACGACTTCCGCCTCGGCGGTGCCCAGCACGCGGTCGTGGTCTATGACTCCCGCGGGGCGCTGCGGCGCGAGTTCGCGCTGGATGAGCTGCTGGCGGGCGACGACCGGCGGCACGTGGAGCGCCGCGGCGCCGCGCTGGTCTGGCTCGAAGGGGCGCAGTGCCGCTTCGTGTCGGGTCCCGACCGCTTCGTCATCCGCCTGCGCTCGCAGAGTGAAATCTGGATCGACCTGGAGCAGGCGGAGCTGACCACCGACGTCCACGTCGCCGCCCACGAGGAATCAGGCTGGGCCGACGCCCTCGCCGCCGCTGCCGATGGCGACGACGACGCCGAGGCCCTGGAGCAGACGGAGCTCGTGGAGCGGCTGATCGCCGAGCACGTCGACGCCCAGATGGACTCGGACCGAGAGATGTTGCAGGAGATCCTGCGGCAGCACGCCGAGCAGCAGCTCGCCCAGCTCGATGACCCCGAGGCGCTGCGCGAACTGCTCGAGAAGGCCCGGGCTGCCGCCGAGGCCTCGCCGGACGAGCCCAACGAAGCGACGGCGGAAGCGGCGCACGAGCCCGAGCTCGCGAGCGAAACACTGGCCGAGCCGAGCTTGGCGGGACCAGCGGATCCTGACGCGAACAAGATCATCCTGGGCGGCGTGGAGTTCGTTGCGACCGCGGAAGCGATGTCGGGCGGAGCGTTCGAGATTCAATTTTCGGCGGAGAGCGGCTCGGTCGTCCTGAAGGCGGTCAGCCCTGTCGAAGTCAGCGCGACCGCCGGGATCAGCGTACCCATGCCCGATCCCGCCAGGCCGGTTGACTACATTGCCTGGATGAACGAGCAGGCCGCGACCGACGGACCGAGCGCGGCGCCCCTGATCGAGGCGGCGGCCCGGGCGTTCGTGCCGCTGCCCGACGAAGACGGCTCGCTCGAGTCGGCGGCGTTCCGTGGCGACCCCGCGGCGCTCAGCTCTGCGGCCGTCACCGCCTGGCTCGAAGCCAACCGGGCGGCGATGGATCAATTGGCGAGCGCGACCAAGCTCGAATACCGCGGAATGCCGGTGCACAGCGACAGCGGCATGGTCATGGAAATCCTGCTGCCGAACCTGGCGCCGGTGCGCGGGCTCGCGAAGGCGATGGTGGCGGATGGCAAGCGGCTGGAAGTGCTCGAGGGCCAGCCGCAGGCGGCGCTGGACCGCTACATGCAGGTTCTGGAAGCCGGCGCCCAGCAGAGCCGCGGCCCGACGCTGATCGAGAACCTGGTGGGCAACGCGATTCAGCGGCTCGGCTCGGAGGCGGTGCTCGACGCGTTCGCAAACGCCGGCGACGCGCTGGACTACGCAGCGCTGGCGGACCAACTGGAGCAGCGCTACCGGCCGCTGCGGCCGATGGCGGAGACGTTGCAGTTCGAGCGGGTGATGCTGCTTGACGTGGTGCAGCGCGCCTACACCTACGACGAAAGCACCGGCTCGTACCAGGTCAGCCCTGACGGCGCGCAACTGCTCGCCTCCGTTAGCGGGCTCAGCGACGGCGGGGCCGACTTCGGCGTGATCGGGTCGCTGCTGGCGCTCAACGCCGCCGGCTTCGAGCAGACCCTCGCCCGCGCCAACGCGCACTACGATGAGATGACCGTCGCTTCGCAATTGCCCTACCCCGAGGGAACAGCGGCCTGGGGCCAGCTGGAGCAGCGCCTGGAGGACCCGGCGTTCCGCTTGAGCAACCCGCTGCTCGCCACGCTGCTGCCCAGCATGGCGCGCGCCGGCCAGCTCGCGACACAGGCCGAAGCGCAACGCCGCGCCACCGGCCTCGTCGCCATGATAAAGGCCTACCGGCAGCAGCACGGCACCTATCCGCCTTCGCTCGACGCCATCGGCTCATACATGACGGTCGATCCATTCACCGGCCGGCCCTTCGCCTACAGCAGCGACGGCGGCGAGTTCTCGCTCTACTCCGCCGGCCTGGACGGCGTCGACAACGGCGGCGCCGACTGGGACCGCAGCCAGCAGAGCGGCGACCTGCGCTTCTGGCCGCGGCCGGCGAAGAAGTGAGCGCCGTCGGCTGCGAGCAATGCCCGACGCTGCGACCCCGCTCCGCAACGGATCGCCGATGAAGCTCCTGAGACGTATCCTTGACGCGCTGCGGCCGAAAGCCGCCGGGCCGCCGCCCGCCGCCTGGGCCGATCTGCTGGCGGCGCGGACGACGTTCTTCGCGCGGCTGCCGGATCCCCAGCGCGAGGAGCTGCTGCGGCTCGCGCAGCGCTTCATCGCAACGAAACGCTTCTGGGGCAACGGCATCGCGGTGACGGAGGAGATGAAGGTCGTGGTCGCCGGGACGGCCTGCCTGCTTCTGCTCGGCCTGCCGCAGCACGGCCTGTTCCCGCGCAACCCGGACGTGATCATCCACGCCCGCGACTTCGGCCAGGTCGTCCAGGCCGTCGGCCCCGACGGCCAACGCTACGAAATCCGGGAGAGCAACCTCGGCCAGGCCATCTACCGCGGACCCATCCGGCTGGCCTGGAGCACCATCGACGCCCCGCCGGCCCACCGCCGCGGTCGCAACCTCATCCTCCACGAGTACGCCCACGCGCTCGATTTCCTCAACGGCCTGATCGACGGCACGCCGCCGCTCGAGACCCGGCAGCGCGCCGCGGAGTGGGCCCGCGTCTTCTCCGGCGAGCTCCAGCGGCTGCGCGCCGCCGCCGACGCCGGCCAGCCGACCTTGCTCGATCCCTACGGCGCAACGAACCCGGCGGAGCTGTTCGCCGTGGCGACCGAGTGCTTTTTTGAGCAACCGGTCGAGCTGCGCCGCCGCCACGCCGAGCTGTACGCGCAGCTCGCGACGTTCTATGGACAGGACCCGGCGAGCACCGCGGAGCGACCCGTTTGACGAGCCGGTAGGCGGCTTCTAGCGTACGGCCGATGCCGTCGGAGACGGACAATTCGTCGAGCGCGGCGAGCGCATCAGCCCCGGCTGCGGAGCGGGCTCGGCCGGCGGCGCCGCGGGTAGGCTGGGCCGCGCTGCTGGTCATTCCGCTGCTGGTGGTGGCGGTGTATCTCCCCGGCTTTGGGACGTTCGAAAAGCCCAAGCAGTACGTCAACTGGGACGACGACATCTTCATCCGCGACAACCCGGACCTGCACTCGGGCCGCGGGCTGATGGACATCTGGACCCGGCCGGACCCGATCCGCAACTACTACCCGGTCACGCACACGACCCACTGGCTCGAGTTCCGCGTCTGGTGGGCCTGGCCGCCGGGAACGTACGCGATCAACGTCCTGCTGCACGCGGCCAACGCCCTGCTCGTGTTCGCGCTGGTGCGGACGCTGGGGCTCGGCGCACGGGCCGCGTGGCTCGCCAGCCTGCTGTTCGCGCTGCACCCGATGCTCGCGGCGTCCGTCGCCTGGCTGGCGGAGCGAAAGAACCTGCTCGGCACGCTGTTCTCGCTGGCGGCGCTGATCGCCTACCTGAAGTACTGCCGCGACGGCCGGCTGGGGCCGTACCGCCTGTCGCTCGTCTACATGCTCGCCGGACTGCTCAGCAAGACCGCCGTCATGACCATGCCCGCCTCGATGCTGGCCGCCGACTGGCTCATCCTCCGCCGCCGCGGCTGGAAAACCGTGTGGCCGCTGCTGCCAATGATGGTCGCGGGCGCCGTGCTGGTCTGGATCAAGTCCGGCCAGGAGCACGCCGCCGGCCATACGTTCGCCGAGCCCTGGCCCTTGCGTCCGCTCGCGGTCGCCAGCGCGCTGTGGCAATACCTGCTGAAGCTCGCCTGGCCGCTCGACCTGCGCACGATCTACCCGCGCTGGCACGTCGAGTGGTCGCCGGTGTGGATCGCCCCCCTGGCCGCCCTGCTGCTCGTGCTGGTGACGGCCTGGCTGCTGCGGCGCAGGATAGGCGGCGTCGTGCAGTGGTGCGGCGTCCATTTCCTCATCACCCTGCTGCCCGTCTCGGGAATCGCCGCGTTCGGATATCTCTACCACGCGCCGCTGGCCGACCACTTCGTGTACCTGGCGGCGGTCGGACCGGTGATCGCGGCGGCGTGGGCGGCCGAGAGGCTCGCCGGAGCGGCCGTGCGCGGCTGGACGCCGCGGGCGATCGGCGTGTATGCGGCGGGCGCGGCCGCTTGCGCCGCGCTGGGTTGGCTGACGCTTCAGCGCGTGCCGGTCTGGGACGGGCCGGTGGCGTTCTGGTCGCACACGCTGGCGGGCAATCCGGATTACGAGTTCGCCCGGCGCCGGCTGGCGCAGTCGTACAACGACGAACGGCGGTTCGAAGAGGCGCTGCCTGTGTGGCGCCAGGTGATCGCCGCGCGGCCCGCCGACGACCCCAACAGCGCCCAGGACCACAGCAACTACGGCGCGGCGCTGAGCGAGCTCGGCCGCACGGCCGAGGCCATCGCCGCCTTCGAGCGCGCCATCGCCCTCGATCCGAACTTCGCTCCGGCGCACTTCAACCTCGGCTTCACGCTCTATCGCCGCGGCCAGGGCAACGCAGCGATCCGGCACCTGGAGGAGGCCGCTCGCCTGCGCCCCGATTACTGGGAAGCGCGCAACGTTCTGACCGAGCTCTACGTCCGCGCCGGCGATTACAAGTCCGCCCATCAGCACGCCCGCCGCGCCGTCGAGGCCTATTCGTATAACCCGGACCTGCAACTGGCGCTGGCGCACACGGCGGCGCGCGCCGGCGAGCACGACGAGGCCGTGCGGGCGTGCGACGCCGCGCTGCGCCTCCGCCCGAACTGGCCGGCGGCCCAAACCGAGCTGGCCTGGCTGCTGGCCACCGCGCCCGACGCCGGCCAGCGCCGGCCCGGCGAAGCCGTCAAGCTCGCCGAAATGGCCGTCCGGGCCACGCAGGGTGCGCAGGCGCGGCCGGTCTTCGCCCTCGCCGCCGCTCACGCCGCCGCCGGCCGCTTCGACCAGGCGCTCGACGCCGCCGCCCAGGCGGCGCAGGTCGCCCGCGCCGCCGGCGACCGGGCGCTTGCGGCCGAGATCGAACAGGCGATTTCCCAGTTCCGTCGCTCGCAGCCGTTGAACCATCCATGAACCCGTCCGCAGGGGAACAGCTAGCGCCGTCGCCTCGGCTCGGCTTGGCGCCGCTGCTGGGGCTGCCGGCGCTGGTGCTCGCGTGCTACATCTCGGGCATCAACAACACGTACGTTCACTGGGACGACGTGTACTTCATCGCCGACAACCCGGCCCTGCACGACCCGGCGGGCCTGGCGACGATCTGGACCCCGAACGCTGACCCGGTCCGCAAGTTCTACCCGCTGACCTACACGCTCTACTGGCTGGGGTTCCGCCTGTGGGGCGCGCTGCCCGTCGGATACCTGGCGCTCAACGTCGCGCTGCACGCGACGGCCAGCGTGCTCCTGTTCACGCTGGCGCGGCGCCTGGGCCTCGGGCCGGCGGCGGCGTGGCTGGCCGCAGGCGTCTTCGCCACGCACCCGATGCACGTCGTGTCCGTGGCGTGGCTGGCCTCGACCAAGAACGTGCTCTCCGCCGCGCTGGCGCTGGCGGCCCTGAACACGTACGTCGCGTTCCGCCAGACCGCCCGCCCGCGCCATTACGGCGCCTTTGTCGCGTTCATGCTCGCCGCGCTGCTCAGCAAGTCTGCCGTCATCACGCTCGTCGCCTCACTCGCGCTGCTCGATTGGCTCGTGCTGGGCAAGCGCGGCATTCGGCCGCTGCTGGCGCTCGTTCCCGCCGTGGTGGCCGCAGCCGTCCTCGCGGGCGTCACGGCATCTGAGGAATGGAGCGAAGGAAGCAAGACCTACGCCGAACCCTGGCCGCTGCGGCCGCTGCACGCCGCCTGGGCCCTGCTGCTCTACCTGCGGGAGTTCTTCTGGCCGCTTGAGCTGCGCGTGCTGTACCCGAAGTGGGACATCGCGCTCACGTGGCCCTGGCTGACGCCCCCCGCAATCATCGTGATCGCCGTGGCGCTGCTGGCGTGGCAGCGGCGGCGCGTCGGCGGCCTGCCGCTGTGGTGCCTGGCGCACTTCGCGGTGTCGCTGGCGCCGGTGATTGGCCTGCTGGAGTTCGGATACCTGCGCTACGCGCCGGTGTCAGATCATTTCATATACCTGGCGTCGGTCGGGCTGGCGCTGCTGGCGGGAATCGGGCTGGAGCGGCTGCGCGCGGCCCGTCCGGAGCTCGGCGCCGTGCTGAAGGGCCTGGGCGCCGCGTGCGTCTTGGGGCTGGCCGCGTTGACCTTCCTGCGCGTGCCGGCGTATCGCGACGACGTGACGTTCTGGTCGCGTGCGGCGGCGGACAGCCCGGCCTCGCGCGAGGCGCGCGAGGCGCTGGCGCGCCGGCTGACCGTACGGCAGCAGTTCGCGCGAGCGCTCGAAATCTGGCCGGCACTGGTGGCGGACGCTCCTGACGACTCCGGGCTGCGCGTGGCCTACGGCGCGGCGCTCGTCGGCGCGCAGCGCGTTTCCCACGCCATCGAGCAGTTCAGCGCCGCCGCCCGGCTTGACCCGAACAACTTCGACGCGCACCTGAACCTGGGAAATGTGCTGATGCAGCGCGGGCGGACGGCCGCGGCCCTGCCCCACCTGCACGATGCGCTCGCCGCGGCCCCGGAGCGCTGGGAGGCGCACGCCCTGCTGGCCGAAGCGCACGCTCAACTGGGCAACCTGGCCGAGGCGGTCACCCAGACGCGCGAGGTCGCGCGCCTGCGCCCGCGCGAGATCCAGCCGCTGATGGCAATGGCGCGCCTGGCGCGCGCCGCGGGCCAGCCCGCAACCGCCATCGAAGCCTGCCGCGAAGTTCTCCGGCGCTCCCCCGGCAGCGCCGAAGCCGAATGCGCCCTCGCCTTCGTCCTGGCCACGACCTCCGACGCGGCCCTGCGCGATCCGCACGAGGCCCTGCGACTGGCCCAGTCCGCCGTCGCGCGCTCCCGCCGCGCCAACGCCGACCACCTGCTCGCGCTCGCCGCGGCCCAGGCGGCCGCCGGACGGAACGCCGAGGCCGCGCAGACCGCCGAAGAGGCCGCGCGGCTCGGGCCGTCGCTCGAACTCGTCGCATCCGCGGGTGAAATGCAGCGCGTGCTCGCCCGCCTGCGCCGCGGTGAGGCGATCCACCAGCCCTGACCGCGACGCCGGCGCTCAGTCGACCATAAGCCCGAACTGCGCCCGCTCCGTCACGCCGTCGCGCGTCACGTCCACGTAGATCTCCCAGTACCCCGGCATGTGCAGCAGCATCCCCTCGACGTGAATCACGCCGTGCTCGCCGCGCTGGAGCCGCGGTCGCGTGTTCATGCCGTGGCGGTGCTCCGGCATGTCCGCATCAACCTGCACCGCCACGTCCGCCAGCGGCCGCGTCCACTCGTCCCCCGGGGTCACCCGCAGCTCGAGCTCGAACGGCTCGTTCAGCGGCAACGGCGAAACGCTCGGAACAGCCGTAACAAAGTACCTCCCGCCGGCGCTCCAGGCGCGCAGCACGTCCGCGCGCACCGGCCGCATATCCGCACCGGGCCACGGATCGGCGGGCTGCGTCGTCGGCGCCGCGCCCGCCGCCTGGCGCGACCCCGTCAACCGGCCCGCCGCACGCGCCGGCAGCACGTACAGCCGCGCGCCGAACGCGTGCAGGAACCGCCCGTCGGCGGTGAAGTACTGCCCGCGATGATTGCCGTGGTCGAGCACGATCAGCCGGCCGCGCGCGTCGATGCCGGCCGCCGTCGGTTTGAAGAACTGCCCGGCTTCAACCCCGCGCCCGCCCCAGCGCGCCAACTCGCGCCCCTGCCAGTCAAGCCGCAGGACGGCGTCGGCGCCACGATCCACCACCACCACGCCGTCTTGCAGCGCCGCGACGCCGGCCGGCTCGACCAGTCCCAGGCCGCGGCCACCCCAACTGTCGCTGTGCCGGCCCTCCGGATCGAAGAACTCGACGCTGCGCCGCCCCGCGTCAACGACCAGTACCCGCCGCCCGTCCGGCGTCAGCGCCAGGTCGACCGGGCGCATCAACTCGCCCGACGCGGCCCCGCGCCGGCCGAAACTCGCCGTAACACGCCAGGCAGCGTCGAGCACGATCACGCGCGCGTTGCGCCCATCCAGCAGGAACAGGCGCCCATCCGCGCCGCGATCAAGCGCCGCCGGATCGAGCGGCCACGTCAACGGCGGATCGAGCTGGCGCTCGATCGCGGCGTACGACACGCAGCGCTCAAGTCGGCTGATGCGCAGCGAGTACGCCACCTCGGCCTGTGGCGCCAGGTCGACGCGGAACTGCTGAATGCGCCGGTTTCCGGCGTCGAGCACGAGCAGCTCGCCGCCGGCCGCGTCGAGCACAACGTCGCGGGGGTTGGAGAGCTGGCCCGGCTTGGACCCGTAGTGGCCGATCGTCGTGATGTTGATCGGCGTGCCGCGCGACGCGTCGTAGAGCTGGACGGCCTGCCCCTCGGGCTCGACGATCGCCAGGCAGTCACCGCTGACCGCGAACCGCTGGCCGTAGTGAGCGCTCGGATCGGGCCCTTCGAGCAGGCGCTCCGGGAAAGGCTCGCCGGGCGCCATCCGCCCGAAGAGCTGCACGCGATCCTCGAGCGGCTCACAAACCGCCGCCAGGGCGCCGTCGGGCGAGATGGCAACGTGCGCCGGGTAGTGCAGACGCCCCTCGCCCTCGTGCGGACGCAGCACGTGCAGACCCCATTCGTACTGCGGGCTTCCGGCGGCGGAGAAGACCTGGATGCGGTGGTTGAACGCATCCGCCACGAACACCTGCCCGCCGCTCAGTGCCAGGCCGAGCGGGCTGGCCAGCAGGCCACGGTGCGAACCCCAGTCGCCCCACCCATCCAGGGGCCGGCCCTCCGCGTCGAGACGCTGGACACGATGCGACGCCACGTCCGTGACGAAGATTGCCCCGTCGGCATCCGCGGCCAGCCCCGACCACTCCGCCCGCAAACCCGCCACGTTTGGCGGAGCGTCAAGCACCCGCACCACTTGCCCGTCGCGGTCAAAGACCTGCACGCGGGCGTTTCCGGCGTCGAGCACGTAAACGCGGCCGGCGGCGACGGTGATCGCACCCGGCTCGCAGAACTCACCCGGCGCGCGCCCGCGCCGACCCCAGTTGGCTTTCAGCGCGCCATCCGGTGAGAAAACGACGACACGGTCGGCAGCGCCATCCGTCACAAAGACGGCGCCGTCCTCCGCCACGGCCACGCCGCGCGGACCAAGCGGCGCGCCCGTGCCGAGGGCTCCCAGGCGTCGCCCGAGCGCGTCGAAGATCAGCACCGAGCCGCGCGGCGACGCGACGTACAGGCGGCCATCCGGGGCAAAGGCGCTGGCCACCGGGTCGGGAATGTCGGAGAGCGTGAGCTGGTATCGTCCGAGCGGCGTGGCATGCTGGGCGACGAGCGGCGCAGCCGCCACCCATGCCCCCGCGAGCCACAGGAGCGGTGACCTGCGAACCTGGTTCGAGCGCCTGCGCATGCGCCCCCCCCCACCAACGACGGGCCTGCGCCGCCGGGCACGGACGGTGTCGCAAGCCCCGGCAAGAGCCGCCGCGTGTCAGGGCGTGTAGCTGCTGCCGCACCCGCAGGAGTGCTTGGCGTTGGGGTTGTTGAAGGTGAACCCGGCGCCCATCAGCCCTTCCTGGTAGTCGATGACGGTGCCCTCGAGGTTGCCGGCGACGTAGCTCTTGAGATCGACGACCACGACGATGTCGTTAGACAGGTAGATTTCGTCGGTGTCCTTCACCGGATGGTCGGATTCGTCGCGCAGGTCCAGGACGTACTGCAAGCCGCTGCACCCGCCGCCCTTGACGGCGACGAACAGGTACATCGAGGCCGGGTGCTGGTCCTTCTCGAGGATCTCCTTGATCTTCCCGGCCGCGTGGGCGGTGAGCTGGACGCCCTGGCCGGCGTCGACGCTCCGGGCGCGCTCGCGGGCGACGAGGCGGGCCGGGCTCTCGGTTCCGGTGCTGGTTTCCTGGGCAATGTTCGGCGTTGTACTCATCAATGGACCCCTGTAGCTGACTACGTCGAAATCGGCCGTACCGTCTGCCTTGCATTGTATTCGAACTTCGGCCGATCGGCACGACGCCCGCCAGAATCGGGGAATCAGGGGGCTGCACCGGCGGCTGGCGGGGTGAGGTTCTCCCGATCCCGGGCCACCGTCTTAACATTATGTTAACGTTTTGTACTACCAACGCTAACGTGCCGGCCATACACTGAATGCCAATGACGAAACTCCCGGTCTGGCCGCGAGGACGTGCGATGTCAGGCAGCCGCAAGTCAGTTCTGGTTGTAGAGGACGAGGCCGACCTCGCGGAGGTCGTCTGCTACCACCTCGAGAAAGAGGGCTACTCCTGCCGCAAGTTCAACGACGGCGGCGCCGTGCTCTCCGAGGTTCGGCGGTCAACGCCCGACCTGATCCTGCTTGATCGGATGCTGCCGCGGACGCCGGGCGACGAAGTCGCCGTTCGGCTGAAGCGTGACCCGCGGACGGCGCATATTCCGATTATCATGCTGACGGCCAAGGCCGAGGAAACCGACCAGTTGGTCGGGTTTGCGCTGGGCGCCGACGACTACATCAGCAAGCCGTTCTCGATGAAGCTGCTGCTGGCGCGCATCGCCGCCGTCCTTCGCCGCCGGGAGGCCGCCGAGCGGGACGGTGAGACGCTGAGCTCCGGGCCGATCGTGCTTGATCGCAGCCGGCACGAAGTAACGGTCGAGGGCACGGCGGTGCAGCTCACGGCGACGGAGTTCCGGGTGCTGGCGGCGCTGATGCAGGCGCGCGGGCGCGTGCTCGATCGCAACCAGCTCATCGACAGCGTCCTCGGCAGCGGTGTGGCCGTGACGAACCGCACCATCGACGTCCATATCGCCGCCCTGCGCCGCAAGCTGGGCCAGGCGGCGGGGTGGGTCCAGACGGTTCGCGGTGTCGGTTACACGTTCCGGGAACCGGTCGAGAATGGCTCGCCGACGTAGCAGACGACTGTTCGCGCTGGGGCGCCTGACATGGAAAGTGCTCATCGGGAACGCGCTGCTGGTGGCGCTCACGCTGGTGGCCGCCTCGGTGCTCATCACGCGCGAGGTCGCCTCCGCCGGGGGCAGCCTGTCGGCGGATTGGCCGGCGCTGGTCCGGCTGCTGCTGGAGGTCGCCGGCATTGCCGTCGTGACGACGGTGCTGCTGGCGCTCGGGCTGGTGCGGCTGTGGACCCGGCCGTTGCGGCAGATCATCCGCACGGCGCGCAGCCTCTCTCGTGGAGACCTCTCGGCCCGGGCCGATACTTCGGGCAATGACGAGCTGGCGGTGCTGGCCCGCGCCCTGAACCGGATGCGTGACCGCCTGGTGCGCAACTACAAGACGATCGACCGCCAGCGCCGCACGCTCGAACTGCTGCTCCAGCAGCTCCGCGAGGGCGTTGTCGTGTCGGATGCGGACGGGCGGCTGCTGCTGGTGAATCCCGCCGCCGTGCGCCTGTTGAATCTCCAGACTGCCGACAACGGACAGGACCTGGTCGGCAGGGCCGTGGAACGCTGCATCGTGCAGCATGACCTTCAGGTCCTGCTGATTCCGTCCCCCCCGGCCGGCCGGCCGGCCGCCGCCCAGGCGGATTCGCACCTGGCGGAGGCGCGCGTGCAGATCGACGGCGACGAGGGCGTGCGTCACCTGCTGGCGCACGCGTCGGATCTGGTGCTGCTCGACACGGAGGGAGACAGTTCGACCGGCAATGTCGGCCGGCTGCTGGTGCTCACCGACGTCACCGCCCTGGCGCGCGCGATCGAGATCAAGACCGACTTCGTCGCCAACGCCTCGCACGAACTGAGAACGCCCCTGTCCACCATCCGCGCCGCGGTCGAGACGCTGCAACGCATGACGCTCGCCACCGACGCCGAATCCGCCGAACGCTTCATCGGCGTGATCGAGCGGCAGAGCGCGCGGCTGGAGGCGCTGGCTTCCGATCTGCTCGAGCTGGCGCGCTTGGAGTCGTCGCCGCACCGCTTCCCGCCGCGGCGAATCTCGGTGAATGAGGTGCTCGAGGACCTGCGGCAGAGCTTCGCGGAGCGCATCGCGGCCAAGGGACTGCGCTGGCAGGTGGACCGGGCGGCCTGTCCGCACGAGGCGCTGTACGTCAACCCGCACCTGCTGCGGCTGATTCTCGACAACCTGGTCGATAACGCCGTGAAATTCACCGAGCCCGACGGGCAGGTGCGGATCGCGCTCACCGCCCGGCCCGGGTCGGTCGATTTCGTCGTCGAGGATACCGGCTGCGGCATCGCCGAGGAGGATCGCCAGCGCGTCTTCGAGCGCTTCTACCAGGTCGAACGCGCCCGCTCCGGACACGAACGCGGCACCGGGCTCGGACTCGCCATCGTCCGCCACGCGGTCGCCGCGCTCGGCGGCGAGCTGGAGCTCGACAGCGAGCCCGGACGCGGAACGCGCGTCAGCGTCAGCCTCCCGATCGGACGCGCCCCCTCCCCGCTCGTCGGCGGCGCGTCGGGGAACACCGGTTAGGATGCCAGGGAGTACACTGCCGGCGCGGCGGTGCCGCACGCACGGCTGAGCACACGATGGAGCAGTTGGGCATGGCTACGACCGAAACATCGCCGCTCGACGAAGAGACGCTGCCGGCCGACAACGCCGAGGGCGACGATCGAGATGCCGCGATCCTCGAAGTCCGCAATCTGACGGTCCGCTACGGCGACTTCACCGCCGTGCACCAGGTGTCGCTGGACGTGCCGCGCCACAAGGCGCTGGCCATCATCGGGCCGTCCGGCTGCGGCAAGAGCACGCTGCTGCGCGCCATGAACCGCATGAACGACCTGATCCCCGGCGTCGTCGTGACCGGGGCGATCCGCTTCGACAACCGCAACATCTACGACCGCGACTGCGACCCGGTCGCCCTCCGCCGCCGCATCGGCATGGTCTTTCAGAAGCCCAACCCCTTCCCGAAGTCGATCTTCCGCAACGTGGCCTGGGGGGCGGCGATCAACGGCTACCGCGGCGACCTGCGCGAGCTGGTCAAGAGCTCCCTGCGGGCCGCGGCCCTCTGGGACGAGGTCAAGGACAAGCTGCACCAGAGCGCGCTGGCGCTCTCCGGCGGGCAGCAGCAGCGGCTGTGCATCGCGCGGGCCATCGCGCTGCGGCCCGAGGTGATCCTGATGGACGAGCCCTGTTCGGCGCTCGACCCGCTCGCCACGGCGCGCATCGAGGACCTCATCGACGACCTCAAAAAGCAGTTCACCGTCGTCATCGTCACCCACAACATGCAGCAGGCCTCGCGCGTCTCCGACCGCACCGCCTTTATGCACCTCGGCCACCTCGTCGAGGTCGACGAGACCAGCCGCCTCTTCACCAACCCCAAGGACCGCCGCACCCAGGACTACATCACCGGCCGCTTCGGCTGACCTTCGGCCGCCGGCGAACGGGCCCGCGCCGCGCCGGTTGCCACGGCGGCGGCCGCGGCCGAGAATGCGGGCCATGACGGTGCTGCACGAGCTCGGGCTGGCGCTGTGGCGGTTGCTGCCGGCCAACCCGATCCTGGTGCGCGTGGTGACCACGGGCGGCAAGCGCGTGCGGCACCTGTGGGCGCGGCTGATCTACCTTTCGGCGCTGTTCTTCGTGCTGATCGTGGCGAGCAGTTCGCTGGGCGGCTCCGGGTCGCTCGTGGAGCTGGCCAAGAAGTCGAGCAACGCCTTCATGTTCGTCAGCTTCGCCCAGCTCATCCTGACCAGCTTCATCGCGCCCGTATTCACCGCCGGTGCCATCACGCAGGAGAAGGACGCCAACACCTTCCACATCCTGCTGACGACCCCGCTCAGCACCGCCCAGATCGTGCTCGGCTCGCTCGTCAGCCGCCTCTACTTCGTCTGGGTGCTGCTCCTCAGCGGCTTGCCCATCTTCTGCATCACCATGATCTACGGCGGCGTCACCGCCGCCGAGGTGTTTCTGAGCCTCGGGCTGGCGGCCAGCACCGGGCTGGTGATGGGCGCCCTGGCGATCGCCATCAGCGTCATGCGCATCGGCACCCGCCGCACGATCTTCTCGTTCTTCGTCGGCGTCGCCGTGTACATGATCGGCCTGTGGGCCATCGGGTTCTCGGCCTTCGGCCAGCTCCCGGAAGCGCCGCTCGGCACGGTCTTCGGCGGCAACACGACGGCGCGCATGAGCTGGCTGGCGCCGGTGCACCCGTTCATGTCGCTGCTGGTCGTCACCGGCCAGACGCCAGCGCCCGCGCTTTCCGACGTGCATCACTACGGCTGGCCCGCGCGCTGGCTGCTGGCGTACCCGCACTACGGCTACATCACGCTCACCACGCTGGTCTCGCTCGCGCTCGTCCTCTACAGCCTGGCCTTCGTGCGCAAGTCCGAGAAGGAAGGCGAGTCCACATGGTGGCTCCGGCTCTCCGCCCCGTTCAAACGCGCCGTCGGCGTCGAGGACCGCCGCAAGCCGCCCCGCAGCGTCTGGAACAACCCCATCGCCTGGCGCGAGGCATCGACCCGCGCGTCCGCCGGCGGCCGCTCCGTGCTGCGCTGGGTCATGATGGTGATCGCCGCGCTGGCCGGGTTCGTGATGCTCGTGGCGACCGAAAGCGGCTGGTGGGGCCTCGCACGCAGCAACGGACCTGAACTGGTCACCTGGCTGATCCGCATCGAGCTGGCGGCGATCCTGCTCGTCTGCACGAACACGGCGGCCACGACGCTGACGCGCGAGAAAGAGTCGCTGACGATCGAGCTGCTGCTCTCTACGCCCCTGACCAGCCGCTACATCATCGCCGGCATGCTGCGCGGCCTGGTGAGCCTGGTGCTGCCGCTGATCGCCGTCCCGGTCTCGACGCTGCTGATCTTCATGCTGGCGGCGCTGTTCCGGGCCGAGATGGGCGAGGCCGCCGGATGGCTCGAGGCTGCCGTGTGCGTACCGCTGCTGATGGTCGGGTACGCCTCGATCACCGCGATCGTCGGCTTGCAGATGTCGCTGCACAGCCGCAAGACCGTGCAGGCGGTGATGGTCGCCACCGGCGCCATCATCATGGCCGCCAGCATCCTCACCGGCTGCGCCTATTCGATCGGCCGCATCGGGCCGCCGGTCGCCGCCTTTGCCCACCCCTTCTCGCCCTACTGGGCCTGTTCGGCCCTGGTCGACCCGCGCTCGCTCTTCGACGCCGGCGCCACGGTCTCCGGCGCCGACCTGGCGGCGGTGCGGATCGTGACGCTCATCGGCAGCATCGCCGCCGCCGGCCTCTGTCTGCTGTTCACGTTCGTCCAGTACCGCGGCATGGTGCGCAGCTTCGACATGACGGTGCGCCGGCAGACGACCTGAGCCCGGCGCTCATCGCCGTCGCGAGTCGCGGACGACCGACGCCTGTCATGTCTCTAGCTCACAGCGGCTAGAAACCGAAGTTCTGTTGCTCCGAGAACCAGTTCCGAATCGCTTCCAGGAGTTGTTCCGCTTGCGCCACAAACCATGGGTGCCATAGGTCCGCGCAGGACGATACTGTCCTCCAGGTCTTTCCTGGCCTCGGCTGGACGCTCACGACTTCCCCATCCACCAGAGCCGTGACCGGGCAGGTGGCATTCGCCGGCACCGTTACGGACACCCACTCGACGAAGCCCTTCGCATCGGGTTCGCCACTGATCGTCACGAGGCACAAATCCGCATCCAGCTGGACGACATCGACTCGCGGATAGCCGTCGGAACGCACCGGACATCGGAGTTCATCGCCACTGCTCAAGGATGGGACGGCGAGCAGTGCAGCCACAAGGAAACCAAGGGATCGCGACATTGGAGCAACCTGCCCTCGCTCGGCCGCCGCCGTAATCATCGCTACGCCCGAGTGTCCCGACACCTCGGATTCGACACGCAAGACCACGTTCGGCAACCCTGTTCGCATCATCCATTCGGCACAATCACCGCCTTGCCCGTCTGCCACGACGCGACGGCGGCCAGCGCCTCGTTCACCCCGGCCAGCGGGTAGCGGTGCGTGATCAACTCGTGGAACGGGTAGCGCTCGCGCCGCGTGCGCAGCAGCTCGATGGCCGCCACCCAATGCTGCGGCTCGCTGCCCCACGACCCGTAGACCGTCAGCTCCTTGCGCGTGATCACGTGCGGATTCAGCGCGATCGGCCCGGCGTCGCCATAATGCCCGAGCACTAGGTACTTGCCCCCGTCGCGGCACAGGTCCCAGCCTTCGGCGACGGCGACTGGCATTCCGACGCACTCCACAACCACGTCGGCCCCGAGCCCATCGGTCGCCTCGCGCACCATCCGCAGCCGCTGCTGCGGGTCGGGCACTTCGTCGATGTCGATCGTCAGGTCGGCGCCGAAACGCCGGCAACGCTCCAGGCGCTCGCGCGGTCCGCCGATGACGATGATCGGCCGCCCGCCCGACTCCTTGGCCACGGCCAGCGCCGCCAGCCCCACCGGCCCGGAGCCCTGGATCAGCACCGACTCGCCCCACGACATCCGCATCCGCTCGAATCCGTGAACCGCTGTCACGAGTGCGCACCCGGCGCCCACCAGCGCCTCGCTCGGCAGGTCATCCGGCAGCTTGAACACCGCCGTGTCCGCGTGCAGAAAGTGGTACTGGCCGTAGCCGCCGAGCAGGTGCGGCGGCTGCGCGCACGGCGTGTTGACGCCATACGCCTGACGCTTGAGACAGCGGCTGGGGAGGCGATAGACGCGGCAGTAACGGCACTCTTTGCAGGTGCGGCCGACGGTGAACGAGACGCGGTCGCCGACGCTCAGCGGCCGGCCGAGCCAGTCCTTCGTGTCGCTCGCGCCCATGGCAGCGACGAAGGCGGTGGTTTCGTGGCCGAGGATGAGGGGCAGCGGGATGGCGAGCTGGCCCTTGTGCAGGTGGACGTCCGTGCCGCAGATGCCGGCGAGCTCGACGCGCACGATCAGCTCGCCGGGGGCCAGGTCGCGCGGCATCGCGAACGACTGGACGGCGAGCGGCTGGTTGAAGGCGGTCATGACGGCGCAGGCGCACGAGCCGGGCAACGAGTCGGGCATGGGGCCTCCCTGTGTCGCGAGTGGCGCGATACCAGCGCGTAGCGTAACCCGGCGGCGTCGCGCGCGCGTCCTTGCAGGCAGAGCGATTCGCAGGTACTCTCACCGATTCGGCTCGTGCCGCCGACGCGGCCGAGCCCGCCATACGTGACACAGGCGGCGTGGCGGCGGCTGGGCTCGTGCCGCCGGGCCGCGGGCGTTTGAGTTCCAACCAGAACGGGAGTAGGCAAGCCATGGCGAAGACCGCCTGCGATGTTTCGGACCTTTCGCTGGCCGGGCAGGGCAAGAAGCGCATCCTGTGGGCCGATCGGGACATGCCTGTGCTGGCGCTGATTCGTCAGCGCTTTGAAAAGCACAAGCCCCTCAAGGGCCTGCGCATGGGCTGCTGCATGCACGTCACCAGCGAAACGGCCAACCTGATGCGCACGCTGGTCGCCGGCGGCGCGACGGTCGGGCTGTGCGCCTCGAACCCGCTCAGCACCCAGGACGACACGGCGGCCAGCCTCGTGAAGGACTTCGGCATCCCGGTCTTCGCGCGTCGGGGCGAGAGCGTCGATACGTTCTACGCGCATCTCAACGCGGTGATCGACCGCAAGCCGCACTTCACGATGGACGACGGGGCGGACCTGGTGAACCTGCTGCACACGAAGCGCAACAAGGACGCCAACGGGCTGATCGCCAGCATGGAGGAGACGACCACCGGCGTCATTCGCCTGCGCGCCATGGCCGAGCAGGGCATCCTGAAGTTCCCGGTCATCGCCGTCAACGACGCCGACACCAAGCACCTGTTCGACAACCGCTACGGCACCGGGCAGAGCACGATCGATGGCGTGGTGCGCGCCACCGACACGCTTCTGGCCGGGGCGCGGGTCGTGGTCGCGGGCTACGGCTGGTGCGGGCGCGGCGTGGCGATGCGGGCCCGCGGGGCCGGCGCGATCGTGACCGTGACCGAGGTCAACCCGCTGCGGGCGCTCGAGGCGGCGATGGACGGCTTCGAGGTGACGCCGATGGGCGAGGCGGCGGCGGTCGGCGACGTGTTCATCACCGTGACGGGCAACAAGCACGTGCTGCGCGAGGAGCACTTCCGCAAGATGAAGGACGGCGCCCGCATCTGCAACAGCGGGCACTTCGACGTCGAGATCGACATTCCCGCGCTGCGCAAGATGGCGACCAAAGTCACGCGCAACGTGCGCACCAACGTCGACGAGTACCTGCTGCCGAAGGGCAAGCGCATCTACCTGCTCGCGGACGGGCGGCTCGTGAACCTCAGCGCCGCGACCGGCCACCCCGCCAGCGTCATGGACATGAGCTTCGCGACCCAGGCGCTGTGCGCCGAGTGGGCCGTCAAGCACAGCAAGCGGCTCGACGTCGCCGTGCACGACGTCCCCAAGCAGATCGAGGACACCGTCGCCGACCTCAAGCTCCGCGCCATGGGCATCCGCATCGACAAGCTGACCCCCGAGCAGGTCCGCTACCTCGCCAGCAGCACCGAGGGAACCTGACCGGCGATTGCGCGCGCGGCCGGCGTTCAGCCTTGCTACACCCGGGCTCGCAGTCCGTGGGCAGGCCAGGGGGTGTCGCGCGACGAGCGCAAGAAACGCGCGTGACACCAGGGAAATCTGTGCTATCCTGAAGGCAGTGCGAGTTTGCGATGGTGAGCACACCAGCACACCAGCATACCAGCATACACAGGAGTTGCACCGTGAAACGCTCGCTTGGTTGCCTGGTCCCGTGTGCTGCATTATTGCTTGCGGTCGCCGACCCGGTTTCTGCCTGCATGTACTGTCCGAAAGGGAACCGCGCGTCTCGGGGACGGTGCACATCTACATCTGCCAGGCGGCCAACGGCGACATCGTCGTGACAGTGAACGCGCCGAACTGCACCGCGACAACGGAAGCCGATGGGCGATTCTCCCCGGGCAGTTCCCGACCGCTATCGTTCGGTTGCACTGACTCGTGTACAATCTTCGGCAGGGCCCAAGCCGGCGCTGAGCGTCTCGCGGACCGTTCACGAACGAGTGGCAGGAGTCGCCGCCGGGCATTGCACGGCATCCCATAGCCGCGTGCTCCTCGACCCGGAGAACGGGAACCGGCCCGTGCGCGTGCTCACGCTCTCATCGACCGTGGAGCACGATCAGTTGGCCGGCTATCCGCGCCGCATCTCGGGCATGTGGCTGGTTGACGCGCAGGGCGCCGCGGCCCAGCAGTGCGGCCCGGTCATCCTCTATCGCGACGACACCACCGAGCCGGCCGAAGACGAATTGCTGCGATTCTGGGTCACGTGCGCGCCGGCCGAAGACCTGGACTGGGGACGCGTCGAGAACGCCAGCCAGCTCGACGTGCGTCTGCACGGCGGCGTTCGCCGTTGACGGCCGCCGCCGCGCTTCACGCACCCGCGCGTAACCCGCGCGCATGCGCGGCCGCCAGCGCCAGTGCCTCCGGGTTCAGCCCCACCGCGTAGCCTTCTTCAATCACTACGCGCGCCAGTGTCTCGGTCGCGATGTTGCCCGGGACGCGGCGCGCCGGCGTCGAAGCGAAAGGGCACCCGCCCAGCCCCCCCGCCGCTCCGTCGAACGAGCGCACCCCCAGCCGCAACGCCGCGCGCACGCAATCCGCCGCCCGGCCGAACGTGTCGTGCAGGTGCAACGTGAGCAGCGGCGCGGAGGCCGCGCCGCCGCTGCCGGCGCCCAGTCGCGACATCACGGCCTCAAGCATCGCTGAAACGCTCTCGGGAGTCCCTGCGCCGATCGTCTCGCCAAGGTCGATCTCGTCAACACCGAGGTCGAGCAGCCGCGCGGCAACATCCGCGACGCGCTCTGGCGCGACCGGTCCTTCGTACGGGCATTGCACGGCACACGAGACATAGCCGCGTACCGGCAGCGCGCTCTCCCGCGCCAGCCGCACCACCGGCACGAACCGCTCGAGCGTCTCGGCGATCGTGGCGTTCGTGTTGCGTCGCGAGAAGGTCTCCGACGCCGCCGTAAAGACCGCCACCTTGTCGATCAGGCGCTCGCCCGCCGCCTGGTTCACGCTCAGCGCGGCGCGCATCCCATGCTCGTTCGGCACGAGCGCCGAGTAAACGACTCCCGGCGGCTTGCGACCGCGCAGCGCGGCGAAGACGTCGGTGGCGTCGGCAAGCTGCGGCACCCATTTGGGCGAAACGAAGCTCGACACCTCCACTTCGTCGACGCCCGCACCCCCCAACAGCTCGACCAGCCGAACCTTGTCCGCGGTCGCAATCACGCCCGGCTCGTTCTGAAGGCCGTCGCGCGGCGACACGTCAGTGATGCGGACGCGCTTGGACATGCGGCTCACGATACTGGCGCGCAGCGCGCATTAGAAGCCAGACCGCGTCGAAAGCCGCTGGCGCGGCGCGGACGAGAAAGCGTGCCGGCACACGGGCCGTGGCGCATCGGTTACGGGGGGCTGTCAGCCCCGGGCCGTGTAGCGGAAGCGGGATGAGGATCCGCGGCGCGCCGCTGTCCCGCGTCGGGCGTGGCGATCCCACTCGCCCTCCCATTCCTCCAGGGGGCCCAGCAGTCGACCGCGGCGGACGGCGTCGGGACGCTCGGGTGCGCCGCCCGCCGCGCGGGCTGCGAGGCCGGGGCGGACCGTCCCAAGCGCTTGCGCAGCGCGGGCTCGAGCTCGGTTGTGGTGTTGCCGGTGTTGCGCGCGTCGTGGCGCAGCATGTACCAGCCCGGGCCCCCGCCCGCGAAACCCGTCACACACACCGCCGCGCCGTGCTGCCGCTGGTAGTCTCCGCCGACGACAAAGAACACGTCAAGCCGCCCGTCGCCGTCGAAGTCGCCGATCACCGGACCATGGCTGTTCGACGTGACCGGGCCGCTCGACAGCTTCGACGCGTCGAACTCGTAGAGCGTCCGCCCGTCGTGCGCCCGCAGCACGCGCAGCAGCCCGCGGCTGTTCAGCACCACCAGGTCGGCTCGGCCGTCACCATCCATGTCCGCGACGCTGACGCCGCGCGTCACGCTGTCCATCCCGCCGGAGTCGTCGGCCGGCACACTGAAGAGCACCCTGCCGTCGCCGCGAATGACCGAGACGCGCTGGCTGGCGCTGATGACCTCCGGGCGGCCGTCGCCGTCGATGTCGTGCATGGCGGTCGGCGACATGAAGTAGCGGTCTCCCGGCGCCACGGTCCAGAGCGGCTTTCCATCACGCGCGCGGAAGGCGTAGACCTTGCCGTCGTACGAGCCGATGGCCATGTCGGGCTCGCCGTCGCCGTCGAGATCGCCCACAGACGGGCCGTGATAGATGTGCGACCCGGTTTGCACTTTCCACAAGGGGCTGCCGTCCTTTCCGCTGATCGCGTGCACGCAGTGATCGCCGCGGAAGTTCGCCGCCACGAAATCGACGACGCCGTCACCATCGAGGTCCATCACGATCGGGCACGACTGCACCGCCCCCGGCGCGATCGGCACGCTCCGCAGCAGCTCGCCGTCACGTCCGCGGATCACGTGCAGCTTGCCCTTGAACGTGCCCACGACCACGTCGGGCCGGCCGTCGCCGTCGGCGTCGGCGATGCACGGCGGCGTGTCGATGCACTCGCCCACCTCCAGCCGCCGCTCCCAGATCGGCTTTCCGGTCGCGGCGTCGAGCACGAGCACGCGGCCGGTGTTCGATACGGGCACGACCAGCTCCAGACTTCCGTCGCCGTCCAGGTCGGTGAAGCGCAACGACGCGTCGAGGCACTCGCTGTCGCCGCGCCAGGTCCAGAGCGGACGCCCATCGACGCCGCTCAGTACGTGCACGCTCGAATCTCCGAAGTAGGTGGCAAACGCGACGTCAGGCCGGCCGTCCCCGTCGACGTCCGCAACCGCGGCGCTGCCGAAGGAGTTGGACTTCAGCGGCCACGTCCACAGAACGCGAAGCGCGCCGTGCTCGCGCGACGGCTGCGACGCCGCCGGCCCGGGCTGCGTGGCGGCGGCCGGCTGCGGCGGCGTTTGTGCATGGGCCGCAACAGCAATAGCGGAAACAAGCAGCGGGACCAGCGTGATGCGCATGACGTTTCCTCACACCGCAGGTTCTTCAGGAGCGTTCGTTCAGTCCAGTTCCGGGCTGAGATCCGTCGCCAACGCGCTCGAAAGCACCTGGCAGCCGTTCTCCGTGATCAGCACGTCGTCCTCGATGCGCACTCCGAACTCGCCCGGTACATACACGCCCGGCTCGATTGTCACGTACATCCCGGCGCGCAGCGGCTCACGGTTGCCGCCGACCAGGTACGGCGGCTCGTGGCACTCGATGCCCAGCCCGTGGCCGAGCCGGTGCGTGAAGTGCTCGCCGAATCCGGCCTCCGCGATCACCCGCCGCGCGATCGCGTCGAGCGTCTCGCAGGCCACGCCGGGGCGCGCGGCGGCGATGGCGGCCCGCTGCGCGTCGCGCACGGCGCGGTAGGCCCGGCGGGCCCGCGGCGAGATCGCGCCGGCCGATCCGATGGCGAATGTGCGCGTCAGGTCGCTGTAGTAGCCGTCGACGATGACCGTGCTGTCGACGACGACCAGGTCGCCCGCCTCCAGCCCGCGCGTGCCGGTCGCATTGTGCGGCACGGCGGCGTTCGGCCCGGACTGGATCATCGGATCGACGCTCAGTCCCTCGGCCCGCATGCGTTCGGCAACGGCCGTGTGCAGGTCGCACTCCCGCGCACCAGGCCGCATCAGCGGCGCCAGGGCCTCGAAGACACGCACGCCGCGCTCCTGCGCGGCGCGCAGCAGGGCCTGCTCCGCCCGCGACTTGCAGACGCGGACTTCGCGCAGCAGCGCGCCGGCGGGCCGCGGCGTCAGGAACGCGCATGCGTCGCGGAAACGCTCGTAGCTCTCCAGCCAGACGCGGCCGTCGTACCCCAGCACCCCGCCGCGCACGCCCGCGCTGCGCAGCGCCTCGGCCAGGCGGGCGTACGCGTCTTCGTGCTCGCGCCAGGTGTGAATCGTCGCGATCGCCTCGGCGCCGGCGACGGCCGGCCGCTCGAACTCCGGACAAACCACGAGCACCTGCCCGTCGCGCGTCACGGCCCCGCAAGTCAGCCGGTCCCACGGACCGTGCGACGTGCCCGCGAAGGCCAGCATGTTGGCCCGATCAAACAGCAGCACCGCGGCCACCTCCGATTCGCGCATCAGCTCGCACAGGCGCAGGACGTGCTCGCGGACAACGTGCGGCGGAATGGTGGAGGCGATCGGCGCCATCGTACCCTGCCGGCGGGGCCAGCGCAGCCCGGCGATCCATCATACCACGAGCCGCGCGCATGAGCCGCGACGGGGGCTCAGAGCCTTCAGCCCAACTGCACGGGCCGCCGATAGGGCGATAAAGCCAAGGGAGTACCCGCATGCGCATCGGCGTCTTCGGTCAGCAATGGTGGACTCCGGCGTGCGCGGCGCTGGGTCACGAGGCCGTCCCCCTGCCGATGCCGCTGGAGCCGCCCGCCGACAAGCACCACGCCGACGCCGCCGCGCGCCTGGCCGCCGGGGAGCGCAGCGTCGAGCGACTGCGCGACCAGCGTGTTGATTTTCTGCTCGACGACGCCGGCAGCGGGCTGCAATTCGTCAGTTCCGGCGGAGGTGCGGGCGCCGCGGGCGGCGTAGAGGCGCCGGCGGACTCGGGGGCGGCGCCGCGGCGCGTGGCGCTGTTGCACGAGCGGCTGGGCGTGCCGCTGGTGTCGCACTTCATCGACCCGATGCCGACGGCGCTCCAGGCGCTGCCGCCGATGGAGCGCTGGCAGGCGCTCCAGAGCCGCTCGTGGATCAAGCTGGTCTTTGACAAGGCACACGCGTACGAGCTGCGGAGCTTCGGCGTGCCGAACGTCCTGCACATGCCGATCGGCGCGGTGGACCGGGCGTACGACACGCGGCCGATCGATCCCGGGCAATTCACCAGCGCGATCTCGTTCGCCGGCTCGCAGTTGGGCACGTACTTCTACGCGGGTCGCCAGCACGAGGCGCGCTCACAGTTGCCGGGGCTGGTGGCGCTGGCCGTGCGCACCGCCAGGCCCGACACGGTGTTCTTCGACGTCTATCACGGCCTGTACGGCTTCGCGGAGGGGCCGCGGGCCACCGAGCCCGTCGCCGACCGCGTCGCAAAGATAGAACATTACTACGCTTCAAAGATATTCTACAACGCGGCCCTCTGGATCGCGCAGCGCGACCGCTTCGTCCTCTTCCTCAGACGCGCACTGCCCGACGCCTTCCGCCTCGTCGGACGCAACTGGAACGAGGCCTACGGCCTTTCCTCCGAACCGCCCATCGACTCCTACGACCAGTTCCTCGACAGTCACCGCCGCGCCATGATCAACATCAACCTCGTCTCCGGAAACGCCGAGACCGGCGTGAACATGCGCACGTTCGAGATCACGGCCGCGGGCGGGTTCATGCTGCACCAGTGGCGGCCGGAGCTGGCGGAGTGCTTCGAGATCGGGCAGGAGTGCGACGCGTTCCGTGACGAGGAGGAGCTGCTGGCCAAGTGCCGGTACTACCTGTCGAACCCGCAGCGCGTCGTCGAGATCGCTGCCGCCGGCCAGCGGCGCACGTTGCGGCAGCATTTGTTCTCGCACCGGCTTGCGGCGCTGCTGCCGCTGGTGACGCAGATGACCGCTTCTTCGGGTCCGCGTGGCGCCGGCGCCCACCCGGCCCAGGCCGTGCCGACCGAATCGCGATTCGTCGCCTCGCGATAACCACGAACTGCGTGGAGATGGTCTGGGCGTCGACTCGAGCGCAAGCGAGCACACGAGCGGGCGACGAGCGCGAGCGAGGGTGTACGAGCGAGCGCAAGCGAGCTGACGAGCCGCGAGCGTACGAGCCGCGAGCTTACGAGCCGCGAGCGCAAGCGAGCGTACGAGCCGCGAGTGTACGAGCCGCGAGCGCAAGCGAGTGGAGTATCTTGAACGCCCAAAGAAGCGTAAGCGCCGGACGAGCGACGAGCGAGCCTTCGAGCGCCAAGCGAGCGTGAGCGAGCCTTCGAGCGCGAAGCGAGCGTGAGCGAGCGCAAGGCGAGTGGAAGCGACGAGTGCGCCTAGGGCAGGCGAGCCATTCTCGTGCTTGTGCTCTTCGGGCGTTCAAAACACTCCACTCGCTTGCGCTCGCGGCTCGTACGCCCGCTTGGCGCTCGATCGGCGCTCGCCGGTCGGTTCGCTCGCCGGTCGGTTCGCGCGCCGGTCGGTTCGTGCGCCGGTCGGTTCGCGCGCCGGTCAATTCACGCACCGGTCGGTTCGCGCGCGGGGCGATTGTGACGGATAGATCTCACGTGCGCCGGCGCGTCAGTTCGACAGCGTCGGCTCGTCGCTCGCGGTGCGATGCTGGTCGCGGCGGGCGTCGAGCACTTCCACGATGTTCTTGGTGCTCGCCCACGCCGTCGCCAGCGACCGCACCACCCCGTAGGTCGAATCATCCACGCGGCCGCCAACGCGGGCGGCGGCCAGAATGCGGCTGACATCCTTCGGCTCGTAGTGGTTGTCGGTCAGGACCTTCACCAGCCGCACCTCCGGGTCAACCACTTTGTTCGGCCTGGCCTTCTCGTCGGCCTCGGCTCCCGACAAGTGCGCCGCCGTCAGCACGCGGGCGATCTCGTCGGCGCTCATGCCCTCGTCGAGCATGCGATTCGTCAACGCCGAGCGCAGCTCCGCCCGCCGAATCCGCTTCCAGGCCTCCACCGCCGCGCAGCCGATGGCGATGACCGCGCCCGCGGCGAAAACGATGAGGATCGCCTGCGTCCCGTTCCCTAGTTGGCTGAACCACTCGAACAGCGACATCGCTGGTCTCCCGGCGGTTGGTCCTGCGGGCTCCGTGGTCGGGTTCGTCCCTTCCCGATTTCGCCCCCGCCCGCCGGATATTTCAACGTCCGGACCGGGCTTGGCCCCGGCCGACGCCGGCGCCCAACGGCCGAGGCGTTTGACGCCGGCCCCGGATCGTCGAATCATACCGGTCGCGGCCGTCGGCTGGCGCGGCCCGACAGGGACAGCACATGCGCATTCTCGTTACCGGCGGCGCGGGGTACGTCGGCAGCCATTGCGTTCGGCGGCTGGTCGCCGACGGGCACGCCGTCACCGTCTTCGACAACCTCGAGTACGGCCACCAGCAGGCGGTGACGCCGCCGGCCGAGTTCGTAGTCGGCGACCTGAGCGACCCGGACGCGCTGGCGCGGGCGCTGGCCCCCGGCTTCGACGCGGTCATGCACTTCGCGGGCTACACCAACGTGGGCGAGTCGGTCGCCGAGCCGCTGAAGTACTATCGCGGCAACGTCACCAACACCACCAATCTGCTGGACGCCATCCGCACCGCCGGCGTCCGCCGCCTGGTCTTCAGCAGCACGTGCGCCGTCTTCGGCGTGCCGGAGCGGCTGCCAATCTCGGAGGACCTGCCGAAGGCGCCGATCAACCCGTACGGCGCGACGAAGCTGGTGGTCGAGTGGATGCTGCGCGATTCCGCGGCGAGCTGGGGGCTCGGCTCGATGGCCCTGCGGTACTTCAACGCCTGCGGGGCGGCGGAGGACGCGAGCATCGGCGAGGATCACACACCGGAGACGCACCTGATCCCGATCGTGTTGCAGGTGGCGCTGGGTCAGCGGCCGCACGTGCAGGTCTTCGGAAACGACTACCCCACGCCCGACGGCTCCTGCGTGCGCGATTACATTCACGTAGACGATCTGGCGGAGGTACACCTGCGCGCCGTCACGTCGATCGAGCCCGGAACCGCCGACGCGCTGAACGTCGGCACCGGCCGCGGATACAGCGTGCTCGAAGTCATCCAGGCGGCGCGCGACGTCACCGGCCATTCCATCCCCGTCGTCATCGGCCCGCGCCGCCCCGGCGACCCGCCCAGCCTTTACGCCGACCCCACCCGCGTCCGCCAGCGCTTCAACTGGCGCCACCAGCACGACGATCTGCGCGGCGTGATCGCCAGCGCCTGGCGCTGGCACCAGAGCCACCCGCGCGGCTACCGGAGCTGAGGATCCCGGCGCCATGAGTCCCGGCGCCGCTGACGAAGCAAGCGCGACGTCAGCGCCGGGCTGTCTCCAGCCCGGCCTCAAGTCGGAACCACAAAGCTACCCAGAACCCGATCCGAGCCGCGCCGGTAAGGAAGCGGTTGCCACGGAAGGCCTGCGGTCTCAGGTCGATCGCACTGCATCCTGACAGGCTGATCGCCTGTCCCACACTCACGCAGATCCGTCGCGGTATTCTCAGAGGCACCGCACTACGGGCACGTGCCGCAGTTGTAGTCGGCCAGCAGCACGCCGAGGTCGGACTGGTCGATGCCCTCCAGCCCGCCGCAGGCCGCCACGGGTCCCGGTGAGATGTTGGCCGCGGGAACGTAGCCGGGCTCGCCCTCGCATTTGCCGTAGGCGCTCAGCAGAATCCCCAGGTCGCCCTGGCACGTCCCCCCGTCGCCGTCGATGTCGCCGATGCAGTCCGTTCCGCCCGGGAAGTACAGCGCCAGCGCGACGTTCGCCAGCAGCGGCGGGCCGCCGAAGCTCCAGATTTCGAAGTTCTCGATCACGTTGTCGCAGTCGGTGTCGAGGAAGAGCTGGTCGAGACTGCTGCCGCGCGAGGGCGGCGTCTGCGAGAAGGCGAGCGTGGCATAGGTCGCGGGCGCCTGTAGCCCCGGGCGCAGCAGGCGAACCTGCACGCCCCAGTCGTCGTCGGGAAACGCGATCTCCAGGAAGGATACGTCCACCGGAGCCGGCATGACCCAGGTCGCGCCCTGCTCCAGCCCGCTGAGCGCCAGCACGACTCCGCCGAGCGGGAACTGGCCGGCCGGGGCGTTCGGGTCGCCGACGCCCACCTGGTCGTAGAACGTCAGCTCGACGTCGACATCCACCTGCGCCGGCTGATTCGGATCATTCAGAATCGCAACGGCGACCCGCACGTGCGAGAGCGGCCCGCCCCCCTGGCCCGGCCCAGGCGTGAAACGCCCGTCGTCGATGCAGCGGTTCGGCCGCGGCGTACAGGGCGCCGTGGACACCACGTGATACTGACCGCCGAGCGTGTCGTAGACGCGGGTGCCGACCGGGCCGGCCGGCCGCGGCGCCGCTTCCCCGCGGAGCGCTCGCACGTGCACCTGCCCGGGCCGCACTTCGCGCACGGGGAGTCCGGACTGGCCGAGCGATAGGGCGGTGCAGGACAACGCCAGCGCCGCGCCCGCGAGAAGCCGTGCGCGCATCTTGTGCTCCGGGGTGGAAGGCACTCGCCACCAACCGAGTTTAGGAGGACCGAGAACGCCGGGTCAACGCATTCGCGGTTGCACGCCTCCGCAGCTTCAGGTAGACAAGCGCGCCATGAGCCACCTCTTTATCAGTCCTGGTGCCGGTTTGCTCATCCTGCTGTCGCCGGTGGTTGCGTGGGGCCAGACGTCCGAGTTGATCGCCCGGTTGCCCGAGGCGCAGCGCTTCGACGAGGGCGCCACGCTGTACCTCTATCACGCCGGTGTCGATGAGCTGGTCGCCCGCCTCGACGGCACGCGCGCGCTCGAAGCCCTCCGCACGCCCGACGCCGACGCCTTCTTTTCCGAGCTCGAGCGCCTGGGCCGCCGCGGCGAGGCGCGCGACGCGCTCTTTCGATTCGTGCATGAGTCGCTCACGCATGAAACGGTGGTCGGCGGCCGCTGGGAGGTGACGGCCGACAACGCCGTGCCGGTGCGGCTGCTGATCCTCCGCCCCGCGGCCGAGAAGCGGCCGTCATTCCGGGCGAGCTACCACGCGGCGCTCAAGGTCTGGCCTGGCGACTTCTCGGCAGCCGAGGAGGACGGCGTGGCCATCGCGAACTTGCGCAGCGCGCCGCCGACCTTGCGCAGCGCCTGGCGCGACGACCGGGTTTACTGGCTCGTGGGCGAGGCGCGCGAGTGGCTCAATCGCCCGCGCGCCGAGCGGCCGCTGGCCGACGCGCCCGCGTTCCGCATGGCGGTGGAGCCGCTGCTGGCGGGCCGCAAGGACACGCCGCTGGCGCTGTACTACCACGACCTGCGGCCGGCCTGGCGCCGCCGCGATGCGACCAGCGCCGCCGAAGCCTGGAAGCGGCTCTCCTGGCGAAGCCTCGACAGCCTGAGCGGCGCCACGTTCGTCGAAGGCCGCCTGCTGCGCAACCGGCACTACTGGCGCATCGGACCGGAGCGCTACGGGCTGTTTCGCCACACGCGCGAGGCACGCCTGAACCGCGAATGGCTCCGGCGCGTCCCCGCCGATGCCAGCGGCCTGACGACCGGCGCATGGGACGCCACGAGCTTCGTCGGTTCGTTCGTCGGACTCCAGGCGGTGCTCTTCGAGTCGGCGAGCCTGGACGCCCAGGCCGATGAGATGCTCGAGCAGGCGATGGGCGGACTGGCGCTGCTCGACCCGCTGGTGCGCACGCTTGGCCCGCGCTACCTGGTCTATCGCGTGCCGCAGCGCTACGGCGCGTTCCCGGGCTCGAACAGCCTGCCGACGCACAACGCCGTCGTCGCGTTGGAGCTGCGCGACCCCGCGGCGTTCGAAGAGGCCCTCGATGCGCTGCTCGCAATGGCCGCCGGCTCGATCCCCGTAAGGAAAACGACCTGGCGCGGCGTCGACGTGCGCCAGGTGAACGTGTTCTACGCCACGCTGCACATGGCGGCGGTCGGCAGCGACCTGCTGGTCACGACCGACGCCGGGGCCCTGAAGGACGCCATCGAGCAGTGGCGCAGCCCGGGGCCGTCGATCGTTGATACGCCGGAGTTCCGCTCGATTGAGCCGCTGATCCTCGGCGATGCGTGCTTCCTTATGTACTTCCCGCCGGGCGGGTTCGCCCGCGGCATCATGGACGCCTGGCTGCCGCAGGCCAACCAGCTCATCACGATGCTCCAGTCGCTGCAATACCTGTACTTCCCGACGCCGGTCGGGCACTCGCCGAGACCCGCGCCGCAGAAGGCCCGCGGCTTCGATCCATTCGCATTGCCGCGCGGCCGGGCGCTCGTGGCGGCGGTGCGCGAGCCGACGTTCATCAGCGCCGCGGACGACGGCGTGGGCGTGCTGTTCGACGGCACCGCGCCGCTGCTTTGCACGCCGTACTACTGGTCGATGCTGATGCCAGTGGCCTATGGTGAGCTGTTCAACGGCGAGCCGGGCGATCTGTTCGCTTTCATCATGCAGGACGTCGAGCCGGCCGGCGGCGCGGAGCGTTAGAGGGCCGCGCGAGAGTCCGACCGGTCGCGGTCCGGATCATCGCGCGCGTCGCGCGGCTTCAGTTCGTGCGGGTCTGGCGAGAGCCGCCGCGATGCCATCAGGCGCTGCGCGGCTCCGAGACGTTCCATCCCTGGGCCTTCTCCCACTCCTGCCATTGCTCCAGGGTCTTGGCCCCCGGCAGCGGGTCTTCCTTGCCCTTGCTGAGCGTCCCGGTGGGGAACAGCTCGCGGTTCTTCTCGATCCACTCCTTGTACGGCTCCGGCACCTCGTCCTCTTCGTAGCACGCGTGCACCGGACACGCCGGGGCGCACAGGTGGCAACTGATGCACGTGTCGGGGTCGATCACCAGCATGCGCGGGCTCTGGATCTCATAGAAACAGTCCACCGGACACACCGCCGCACAGTCGGTGTACCGGCAGTCCACGCAGCGCCCCACGACGACATACGCCATGACGATCTCCCTGGTTGTCGCGACCCCGACCGGGACGCGCCCTGACCGGCCGCGTCCGCCGCGGTCGGTCGCATCGCTTCATCGATCCGTTGCCGCCGGCGGGCGCTTGCCGGCCACGGCGCCTCAGGCGTTCCGCGGCTCCGAGATGTCCCAGCCCTGGGCCTTCTCCCACGCCTGCCACTGCTCGAGGGTCTTGGCGCCGGGCAGAGGATCCTTCTTGGTGGTGATCACCGTGCCCGTGGGGAACAGCTCGCGGTTCTTGGCAATCCACTCCTTGTACGGCTCGGGGAGCTCGGCTTCTTCGTAGATCGCATTGATCGGGCACTCGGGCACGCAGAGCTGGCAGTCGATGCAGGTATCCGGGTCGATCACCAGCATGCGCGGGTTCTCGATCTCGTAGAAGCAGTCCACCGGGCAGACGGTGCAGCAGTCCGTGTAGCGGCAGTCCACGCATCGGCCGGTCACAATATGCGCCATGTGTCTCCACCCCTTTCTCAGTCTCAGCCAAACCGCACGTTCACGCGCCAGCCGCGCACCGCTGCCGCCGGGCCCCGGCGCCGCAATCATTCCTGGCGCGGATGGTCGCGTTCTGGCGATCCATCGCCATTCCCGGCGGCGTCGGGACCGGGCTCGGGCAGTGGGCCGCCGACCTGTTCCGCCTCCTGGCGCTCGTTGACGACCTTGGCGACAGCGACGACGCGATCGTCGTCCTCGACGCGGATGAGCTTGACGCCCTGGGTGGCGCGGCCGATCTCGCGCAGCTCGGCCAGGTCCATCCGCAGCAGAATGCCCTTGCCCGTGATGAGCATGAGCGAGTCGTCGTCGGTCACGGCGCGCAACGCCACCACCAGGCCGTTCTTCTCGGTGACGCGGACGTTAATGACACCCTTGCCGCCGCGCTTCGTCAAGCGGTACTCGTCAATATCGGTGCGCTTGCCGAGGCCGCGCTCGCACACCGTCAGCAGGCTCATGCCCGGTCGGATCACCGCCATGTCCACCACGCGGTCGTCGTCGCGCAGCGCGATCCCGCGCACCCCGTGGGCGGCGCGCCCCATCGCCCGAACGTCGCCTTCCTTGAAGCGGCACGCCATCCCCTGACGCGTCCCCAGCACGATCTGGTCCTCCCCGCTGGTCAGCGCCGCGCCCACCAGCGCGTCGTCAGGATCGAGCGTGATCGCCTGGATCCCCGCCTGCCGCGGGTTGGCGAAGGCGTTCAGCGGCGTCTTTTTCACCACGCCCTTCTCGGTCGCGAAGAAGACGAACTGCTCCTCGAACGTGCTCACCGGCAGCACCGCCATGTGCCGCTCGCTCGGCTGCATCGTCAGCAGGTTCACCAGCGAACGCCCCCGGCTCGTGCGCTGGGCGCTGGGGATGTCGTACGTCCGCAGCCAGTACACCCGCCCGCGGTTCGTGAACAGCAGCAGGTAATCGTGCGTCGAGCACACGCGCAGGTGCTCGATGAAGTCCCCGTCCTTCGCGTCCGTCCCGCGCACCCCGCGTCCACCGCGCCCCTGGCTGCGATACGTGTCCTTCGGCACGCGCTTCACGTACCCCTCGTGCGAGATCGTGACGATCACGTCCTCGCGCGCGATCAGCTCGTCCAGCCGCACCTCGCCCACCGGCGGGCCGAATTTCGTCCGCCGCGGCTCGGCGTACTTCTCCTTCATCTCGCGCAGGTCCTCGACGATGATGTCGAGCACGCGCCGCTCGTCCGACAGGACCAGCTCGTAGCCGCTGATCTCCTCCACCAGCTTGCGATACTCTCCGGCCAGCTCCTCGATCTCCAGCCCCGTCAGCCGCCGCAACTGCATCGCCAGGATCGCGTCGGCCTGCGGGCGCGTCAGGTGCTGGTCGCCGGCGCCGACCCGCGCCACGAACTTCTCAGGCAGCAGCCGGCGCAGCGTCGCCGCCTCGCTCAGCCGCAGCCCCTTGGCCATCAGCCGCTCGCGGGCCGCGTCGACGTCCGGCGAGTGCCGGATGATGCGGATGATCTCGTCGATGTCCGCCACCGCCAGGATCAGCCCCTCCAGCACGTGCGCCCGCTGCCGCGCCTTGCGCAGCAGGAAGGCCGTCCGGCGGCGGATGACGTCCACGCGGTGCCTGACGTAGTGCTCGATGAGCTGCTTGAGCGACAGCGTGACCGGGGCCCGGTTCACCAGCACGATGTTGATGGCGTGGATGTTGCTTTGCAGCGGCGTGTGGTGCCAGAGCTGGTTGATGATGACGTCGGGGTTCGCGTCCCGCTTGAGCACCAGCACCAGCCGCACCATCGCGTCGCGGCCCGATTCGTCGCGCACGTCCTCCACGCCCTTGATCGTGCCGTTCTCGATCGCCTCGGTGATGCGCTCGCGGATCGTCGGCAGCAGCACGCCGTACGGAATCTCGTCAATGATGATTTGCAGCCGCCCGCCGCGGGTCTCCTCCGTGCGCACGACGCCGCGGACGGTGATCGAGCCGCGGCCCGTCGCGTACACGTCGCGCAGCCCCTGCGTGCCGCAGATCACCGCGCCGGTCGGAAAATCCGGGCCCGGCACGATCTTCATCAACTCGTCGACCGTGATCTCCGGGTTCTCGATCACCGCCACGATCGCGTCGCAGATCTCGCCCAGGTTGTGCGGCAGCAGCCGCGTCGCCATGCCGACGGCGATGCCCTCGCTGCCGTTGACCAGCAGGTTGGGGAACTTGCCCGGCAGAACGACGGGCTCTTGGCGCGTCGCGTCGTAGTTGTCCTCGAAGTCCACCGTCTCCAGGTCGAGGTCCGCCAGCATCTCTTCCGCCGGCCGCGCCAGCCGCGCCTCGGTGTAGCGCATCGCCGCGGGCGGATCGGCGTCGATGCTGCCGAAATTGCCCTGCGGGTGGACGAGCGTGTGCCGCATCGCCCACTCCTGGCCCATGCGCACCAGCGTCGGATAGATGACGCCCTCGCCGTGCGGGTGATACTTGCCCATCGTTTCGCCGCAGATCAGCGCGCACTTGCGGTGCTTGACCGTCGGGCGCAGCCCCAGGTCGTTCATCGCCACCAGGATGCGCCGCTGGCTGGGCTTCAGCCCGTCGCGCACATCGGGCAGGGCCCGGGCCATGATCACGCTCATGGCGTAGGTCAGATACGATTCCTGCATCTCCTGGGCGATCGGGGTGGGAACGTCGCGAACGGTGGGGGCGTCGCTCATGCGTCTTTCTCATTCCGGTTGCGTACGAATGGCCCGGCCGCCTGGCCACATCGTGCCGGCCGAGATCCAGACCGTGCCATGCCCTCAAGATTACACGAAACGCGCGCCGCTCGCACGGTGCCGCCGCCTCACAACCGGAAGCGGTTGCAGCCCCGGTGGCTCAGGCTGGCCGAAAAGGGGTTGACAAACGCTCCGGCTCGGACTAGCATTTGTTCGGTTAATGGTCGGACAGGGTGTCCGGCTCGGGCGTTTCCCTCCTATTTTGCGCGGAGCATCATCATGAATGGCCGTATTCGCTTGGCGGGTCTGTCGGTCAGTCTCATTGTCCTCGGCGCGGCGTTGTCGCTTGCCCAGGATCACGGTAAGCAGCCCCCGGAGATGACCCCGGAGCAGAAGGCCCAGATGGAGGCCTGGGAGAAGGCGCGGGCCGTGGGCGAGCAGCACAAGCTCCTTTCGGACTACCTCGCCGGCGAGTGGGAGGTCGCCACCAAGATGTGGATGGAGCCCGGCGGCGAGCCGACCGTTGGCAAGGGCACGTGCAGCTCGCGAATGATCCTCGGCGGCCGTTTCATCGAGAGCACGCACAAGGGCGAGTTCATGGGCGAGCCCTTCGAGGGCCGCGGCATCACCGGCTACGACAACCTGAAGAAGAAGTTCGTCGGAAGCTGGGTGGACAACATGGGCACTTGCGTGCTGAGCGTTGAGGGCTCCTACGATTCTGGCTCCAAGAGCTTCACCTTCAATTGCACGTTCGATTGCCCCATGGAGCAGTCGCCCGTCAAGGCGCGCGAGGTCATCCGCATCATCGACAAGAACAAGCACATTATGGAGTGGTACGAGACCCGGGCCGGCAAAGAGAGCAAGACCATGGAGATCACCTACACGCGCAAGGGCGCCTGAGCCCAAACCAGTCGCCGAGCCGGACGCGGCCCAAAATGCGAGCCGCGGGCGCCCGCGGGTGACCCAGCCCGGATCGCGCTGCGCCGCGAGGCTGCCAGCCGCCGCCAGCGAGCGACGCAGCGCGACCGTGCCGCCCCCCGAGCCGCTTCCGGGCTGCCGCCCGGAGCGCGGCTCGGTTCCCTGGCCGCCGTCGCGGCGTTAGAATCACAACCCACCCGCGGGACGCACCGCGGGCGTGTTTCCACATGACCCGCCGCGCGCGAGGGGCTTGCTGTGCCGAAACTCGATTCGTCTCCGGAGCGCGCTTCGCAACAGGCCCCCGGCCTCGGCCACGACCTGGCGTCGCCCGACTTCTACGCGGTGCGCGCCCTGCTGACCGAAGAAGAGCGCCAGGTGCAGGAGACCGTCGGGCGCTTCGTCGACGAGCGCGTCCTGCCGATCATCGCCGAGTGCTTCGAGCGCGAGCGCTTTCCTCGCGAGCTCGTGCCCGAGATGGCCCGGCTCGGGCTCTTCGGCGCCACCTTCTCAGACTACGGCTGCGCCGGTCTCAGCAACGTCGCCTACGGCCTCATCATGCAGGAGCTGGAGCGCGGCGACAGCGGCGTTCGCAGCTTCGCCAGCGTCCAGAGCGGCCTGTGCATGTTCCCCATCCACCGCTACGGCAGCGACGAGCAGAAGCGCCGGTGGCTGCCCGCGATGGCCCGCGGCGAGAAGATCGGCTGCTTCGGCCTCACCGAGCCCGACGGCGGCAGCGACCCCGGCGCCATGAAGACCACCGCCCGAAAGACCGGCGGCGACTGGGTCCTCAGCGGCGCCAAAATGTGGATCACCAATGGCACGATCGCCGACATCGCCATCGTCTGGGCCATGACCGACGCGGGCGTCCGAGGCTTCCTGGTCGAGCGCGGCATGCCGGGATACACCACCCGCGACATTCACCACAAGTTCAGCCTGCGCGCCAGCATCACCTCGGAGCTGTTCTTCGACAACGTCCGCGTCCCCGAAGCCAACCGCCTCCCGCTCGCCGAGGGCCTCGGCGCGCCGCTGAGCTGCCTCACCCAGGCGCGCTACGGCATCGCCTGGGGCGGCGTCGGCGCCGCCATCGCCTGCTATCGCGAGGCCCTCGCCTTTGCCCGGCAACGCGTGCTGTTCGGAGAGCCGCTCATCCACAAGCAGGCCATCCAGGTGCGCCTCGCCGACATGCTCCGCCGCATCACCACCGGCCAGCTCCTCGCGCTCCAGCTCGGCCGGCTGAAGGACGCCGGAACCATGCACCACGCCCAGGTCTCGCTCGCCAAGTGGAACAACGTGCGCCTCGGGCTCGACGTCGCCCGCGACGCCCGCGACCTGCTCGGCGCCGGTGGAATCAGCGTCGAGTGCTGCCCCATCCGGCACATGCTCAACCTCGAAAGCGTCATCACCTACGAGGGCACCGAGACGATCCACCAGTTGATCGTCGGACGCGAGATCACGGGCGTGTCGGCGTTCTGACGAAGTGGCATCCGTCCGGAGACTTGCATCCATCCAGAGACAGAGGTGATCCAGAACCCGATCCGAGCCGCGCGCGTAAGAGGGTCTTCCATGATCCGAGCCGCGCCCGCGAGGAAGCGGTTGCGACCGAGGCCCTACGGTTCGCGTTCGATCGCATCTGCATTCCTGTCGCCTCCGTCTCCCCGTTCTGGGATGGCCGCGTAAGCCCCCCGCCCGCTATCCCAGCGGCCGAAAAGACCTTCCGGCGAACTCGGCGGATTCTCGATCCGAAGCCGGGTGCTTCGCTGCGCTCAGCATGACGGGTCGTGCGCCACTGCCGTGTCGGCCGTGTCGGGTTGCACGCGTGTGCTCCTGATGCTGTTCCGGGCTGGGGACAGCCCGGCTCTGAGCGCGAGGTTTGTGGGCACAGGGACTGAATCGTGTGTCACAGCGGACTGGCGCGCACGCGTTCGCAACGAGGCGCGTTGATCACGATGTTCACGCCGCCCGAGCCGGCGGTCACGACAACCGGGTCGGTCGCCCGCCAGTCCTGCGAGATGAGCAGGTCGTCTGCGTCGATCGCCCACGACGTGGAATCGTCAAGCAGCAGAACCGTCCGCCCGACGGCGAAGCTGAAGATCGCCGCCTGCTGCTGCACCTGGCCCAGGCGCTCGGCCCTGGCCGACGCGCCGCGCGTAATGTTCAGCAGGCTGGCGCCGTGATACACCACGCGATCGCCGCTGTTCCATTGCCCAAATCGCGCCGCGCCCGTCGCGCCAAAGGCGACCGCCTTCGGCTCGCCCTGCGCCGGCGTCACGGAGACGAACCCGGCACACAGCACGTCGCTTACCGTGCCGACGAAGTTGGCGACTTTCGGGTCCGTGCCGAGGCCGCGCTCCTCGCCGTCGCTCAGCCCGTCGTCATCCGTGTCGCTGCTCAGCGGGTTGGTTCCCAGGCCGACCTCGAGCCCGTCGCTCAGGCCGTCGCCGTCGCTGTCGGCGTTGTTCGGGTCAGTCCCCAGGCGCAGCTCGTCGGCGTCGGTCAGACCGTCCCTGTCGCTGTCGCTGTCGGCGGGCGCCTGATTCGGGTCACCCCCGCCGGGCAGGTCCCCGCCGGGCGCGAAGCGCAGGCAGCCCGTCAGCAGCAGGGACGCGAGCACGGAAATGGCGAGGCGATGCAGCATAGGTCGGCCTGAGAATGCCGTGAGTCCCTATCGGCCACGAGCAGCCTCCTCCTTGACCCACGGGCATCAGAACCGGGCATCGGCGGGCGGCGTCACTCGTCAAGCAGCTCCTTGAGCTGGGCCACGTGCTCGGATTCGACCGCGATCTGCGAGCGGATGAACTCCTCGAGCGGCACGTCGCCCTCCACGCGACGGAGAATGTCCTGATAACACTCGAGCGCCGCCTCCTCGAAGGTCAGCGCCTGCCGCAGCGCCTCACGCCCACTCAGCGGCTCGGCCGGGCACTGCACGCTGATCTCGAGCTTCGGCACGGCGCCCAGCGCCCGGATTTTCTGCGCAAGCACCTCGGCGTGCTGGATCGTCTCCGTGAAGGCCTCTTTCAGAACCGGCTCGACGAGCAGGCGATCCAGCCCGCGCACCGCGTTGGCCAGGTGCAGGTAGCGCGTGGCCGCCTCGACCTCCTCGGCAAACGCGCGGTTCAGCTCCATCACGATGTTCTGCGTGGTCAGGCGGCTCATCGCGCCCCCCCGCGGGCCGGGCCGCGATTCTCAAGCGCCTCCGCCATGCACCCCTCCTCGCACGTGCTGCACGCATGCGGCTCGTGGGCGCACTCCTGGTCGAAGCTGCGCCAGGCCTCCAGGAAGTGCCGCGCCCGCCGCTGGTCCGAATCGAAATACCGCAGGAACGAGACCAGCCGCCGGGCCGATTCGTCGCTCAGCAGGTGCTCGAACTTGCAGGCGTCGATCTCGGCCTGAACGGGCTCGACGCCCAGCACGCCAGCCAGGAACCGCTCCACGATGCGCCGCTTGGTCTTGATCGCCTCCACCAGCGCCTGTCCACGCGCCGACAGCCGCAGATGGCGATTCTCATCCTGCACGACCAGGCCCGCCTTCTTCAACGGCTGAAGTGAGATCGACACGCTGCCGCGCGTGATGTTCAGGGCCCGCGCCACGTCCGAGACGCGCGCGTAGCCCAGCTTCGCCAGCAGGTCCGCTATCGCCATCAGGTGATGCGCCGCGCTGTGCGTCACGATATTCGCGTCGAATTCCTTCCAGGTCTCCACGTCCTTGCTCCCGCGCACGCCGTGCCCGCGTCCGCGCGCTCATTCGGTTCCCTCCCGCGCGCCCGTTCTGCACCGTAGCCATCGAGCGCATTATACCCGCCCGGCGTTCCGTGCCCGAGCCCGCGTGGCATCGCCGCCGCCGCCCCCCGGTCCAGCCACCCCGCCGCGAGTAGCCGATAATCATCACGCGCGGGTCCCGGACGCCGCGATACTAGCCGCATCGCCTCCAAGACCGGGCGCCACGACCCCGTGATATACTCCCATGGCCGTGCGACCCGATCGCCCCAGACCCTGGTTTCCCGAGCCGACCAGCCTTTCGCGGGCGGGTCGCGAGGAGATGGAGATCGGCGTGCGCGCCCGGCGCCGACGCCTCAGGCGCCTGGCGATCGGATTGGCGGGCGGAGGGCTGACGGTTCTCGCCGCCGCCTTCACCTGGGCGCTCGTGCCCGCGCAGGGCCGCGTCGGGCCCAACAGCTACCCCGTCCGCGTGCTTTGTGCGCGGTGCGAGTACGCCGAAACCCGCCGCGTCGGCCCGCAAGACGCGTTTCCGCTGGTCTGCTCGCGGTGCCGGGAGCGGGCTGCCCACGAGTTGTGGCTCTGCCTGAGTTGCAAGCGCACGTTCGTGCCGGACCCGAACGCCGGGGACCGCGCCTGCCCTCGCTGCGGAAGCACCCGGGTCGGCACGGCAGTTGCCCGCCCGTAACAGCGCTCGGCCGGCATTTCTGGCGGTCGGTCGCGGAGCGGTCGATAATATCCCCTGGGGGTTGGCGGTCGGCGGGCGCTGCGCGCCGGCCGGGTGACGGACGGCGGCGCGAACTCGCGGCCGCTGGAATAAACGAGAAGGATGGCGCTGTCGCCGGGCGCGGCGCGGCCGGCGACGAGGTGGGAGACAGGGATATGTCGAAACGGGAAGGCGTGCTGTCGATCGTTGATCGCTACCTGGACCGCGACAGGTTCCGCCAGCAGCATTGGGAGGGCACGTTTCTGGAGTACCTGGACATGGTGCTCCAGAACCCGAAGCTGGTGCGCAACGCGTTCCAGCGCGTCTACGACATGATCCTGTCGTTCGGCACACGGCGGTACACGTACCTGAAGCACAGCTACGTTCACTACAACTTCTTCGATGATCCGTTTGACAACGGGGCCGACGCGATCTATGGCCTTGACGGGGCGCTGATGCGCCTGGTGGATTTCTTCAAGTCCGCCGCCCAGGGCTACGGCACCGACCGCCGCATTCTGCTGCTGCACGGCCCGGTGGGCAGCAGCAAGAGCACGATCGCCCGGCTGCTGAAGAAGGGGCTGGAGCACTACTCGGCGACGGACGAGGGGGCGTTGTACTCGTTCTCGTGGAAGCTGACGGACGACGCGGGCAACAGCGAGGTCTTCCCCTGCCCGATGCACGAGGAGCCGCTGAAGCTGATTCCGCTGCGGGCGCGCGCCGAGATCCTGTCGCAGATCAACGCCGACCTTCCGGAGGACCAGCGCGTCGCCATCGACGGTGAGCTGGACCCGTTCTGCCGGCGGACGTTCGAGGACCTGCTGCTGAAGTACGAGGGGAACTGGCGCAAGGTGCTGGACCACGTGGTGGTTCGGCGGGTGATGCTGAGCGAGAAGGACCGGGTGGGGATCGGGACCTTCCAGCCGAAGGACGAGAAGAACCAGGACTCGACGGAGCTGACTGGGGACATCAACTACCGCAAGATCGCCTTGTACGGCAGCGACAGCGACCCGCGGGCGTTCAACTTCGACGGGGAGCTGAACATCGCGAACCGCGGCATCTGCGAGTTCATCGAGGTGCTGAAGCTGGACGTGGCGTTCCTGTACGACCTTCTGGGGGCGAGCCAGGAGCACACGATCAAGCCGAAGAAGTTCGCGCAGACGGACATCGACGAGGTGATCCTGGGTCACACGAACGAGCCCGAGTACAAGAAGCTCCAGAGCAACGAGCTGATGGAGGCTTTCCGCGACCGCACCATCAAGATCGACGTGCCGTACAACACGCGCCTGAGCGACGAGATCAAGATCTACGAGAAGGACTTCAGCAAGGAGCGCGTCCGCGGGATCCACCTCGCGCCGCACACGGTCGAGATGGCGGCGATGTGGGCGGTGCTGACGCGCTTGCAGGAGCCGAAGAAGGCCGGCCTGTCGCTGGTGCAGAAGCTCAAGCTCTACGACGGCCGCAGCATCCCGGGCTTCACCGAGGACTCGGTCAAGGAGCTGCGCGAGGAGGCCCCGCGCGAGGGCATGCAAGGCATCAGCCCTCGCTACATCCAGGACAAGATCAGCAACTCGCTCGTCAGCGAGCAGGCCCAGCAGGACCGCATGATCAACCCCTTCATGGTCATGAACGAGCTCGAGAACGGCCTGAGCCACCACTCGCTCATCACCGACGAGGAGCAGAAGAAACGCTACAAGGAGCTCCTCAGCGTCGTCCGCGAGGAATACGAGGACATCCTCAAGGGCGAGGTGCAGCGGGCCATCTCCGCCGACGAGGACGCCATCACCCGCCTCTGCGCCAACTACATCGAGAACGTCCGCGCCTACACCCAGCGCGAGAAGGTCCGCAACAAGTTCACCGGCCGCGAGGAAGCCCCAGACGAGCGCCTGATGCGCAGCATCGAGGAGAAGATCGACATCCCCGACAGCCGCAAAGACGACTTCCGCCAGGAGATCATGAACTATATCGGCGCCCTGGCCCTCGACGGCAAGAAGTTCGAGTACCACACCAACGCCCGGCTGCACAAGGCGCTCGAACTCAAGCTCTTCGAGGACAGCCGCGACACCATCAAGCTCAAGAACGTCGTCTCCGGCGTCGTCGACGACGAGACCCAGGCCAAGATCGACGTCGTCAAGCAGCGGCTCATCAAGTTCTTCGGCTACAACGAGGCCAGCGCCACCGACGTGCTCAACTACGTCGCCAGCATCTTCGCCCGCGGCGACACCAAGGAGCGCGAGTAGCCGCAACGCCCTGAACCAGACGCGGGCCGCCCGGGGGTCAACCCCGAGCGGCCCGCCTGCGTATCGACGAAGCGAAGGCCGGCGGTGCGCGCCGGCCTCCGCCAAAGCGCCAGGTGAGCCACCCACCCCGCCCGTCTACGGGCAGGGCGTGTTGAACTTCGCCAGCAGGATGCCCAGGTCCGACTGGTTGATCAACCCGTCGCCGTTGATGTCGCCCTGGAGGTAGCCGCCGACGCCGATCTGGAAGTTCGCCAGCAGGATGCCCAGGTCGGACTGGCCGATGAGCCCGTCGCAGTTCAGGTCGCCGACGCACGAGCCCCAGGCCTCGCGCAGGAACTCGTCCACGTCGTTCAGATCGACCTTGAGGTCGCCGTTCATGTCACAGCTCAGGTCCATGCCGGCGGCGACATCGAGGCTGCTCTGCCAGTCGCCGAAGTTGGCGATGATGTACTGGAGGTCGGTCTGGTCGACCACGCCGTCCCAGCCCGTCGGATCGGCACCCGGGCGCGTCTGATTGCCGGCCACGTCAAAGCGCGCGGCGCCGGCGACGTACGGCCGCGGGCCGCAGGGCGAGTTGATCGTCGTGCCGAACAGATTGAAGTGCGCCCCGCCGTTGGCCACGTCGATCAGCGTGAAGCCGGTCTTGCGGTTGAGCTGGCCGTTGACCATGGCGTGACCGTCGGCGAAGTATCGCAGGTCGTCGGCGGTGAACAGGCCGTCGCCGTCGACGTCGCCGATCACGTCCGGGATGGGCACGTCGACGATCATGGTGCCGTTGCAGGCGGGAGCGCCGGTGGTGACGCGCGCGGCCATCCAGCCGTTGGGGTTGTCGAGCGCGGTGAGCATCTGGGGGATGTCATTGGCGTCGCGCACGCCGTTCTGGTCGAAGTCGCCCGTCACGCGGTTCTTGCAGGAGAGGTTGCCGCCGGCGGCGATGGACGTGAGGGCGTTGGGGTCGCCGGGCGTCGTGACGTAGACGTAGTTGCCGAGGTTGGCGCCGTTTCCGTTGCGGTTGGGGACCTTTCCGGCGACGTTGATCGCGCCGTAGGCGGGAACGATCAGCCCCGTGCCGGGGTTCGTCAGCAGCGGGCAGTCGAGGTTGTTGTTGGCGATCACGTCGTTCTGGAGCGAAGTGTTGACGACGTAGCCAGGGGCGTTCGGGTCGAAGATGATCGGGTCGGCGTCGCTCTGCGGCGCGTCCTGGCAGCCCTCGAGGAAGAACGACTGCGCCAGGAACTGCCCGGGCGAGCGCGTCAGCGGGTCGGGGTTCGAGGTGTAGGCCCTGATGCTGCAATCAATGTTGCGCAGGTAGTCGGCCGCGTGCTGGTTCGCCATGAAGTTCGGCGCGTTCCGGTCAATCTGGAACGGGCTGCCGAACGTCGTGAACACCGAAGTCCCGCCGATCGTGAAGCTGCTGTTCGGATCGGCGTTCTTGACGACCGTGAGCACGTCGGGCCGTACGGGCTGCGTCGCGTTGTACGGCGGGATGTCCTTGACTACCGCGACGATCTCATACAGGCCATTGGCCACATCGCACGCCGCGGCCGTGCTGCCCGACAGGCCGCTGTAGCCGACGGCGTTGCGGCGCATCTGGACGGCGTTCTCGGCGTGGCTGGAGCTGCCGCAGTTGTTGACGCGGTGCCAGGGGCCGAGGTTGGTGCGGGCCGACGACTGCGTGCGGCCGCCGACGTTGTCTCCCACGCCCTGCGACGGGTCGATGCCCAGCGCGTTCATGCAGGCGTTGCGCGTGCCGGACTCGGCGTCGCGCGTGGCGAAAGCCAGGTTCTCGCCGTTCTTCATGCGGCCGGTGACGAAGCCGTATTGCAGGTCGGTATAGCGGAAGGTGTCATAGCCGACACCGCGGTTGGCGATGATCGCGACCGCCACGAACGTGACCCGCATGTCGTACAACGTGTATTCGTTCGGGCTGTCGTAGTTGAAGTTGGCGAAGGTGTCGACCGTGCCGTCACCGTCGCAGTCGCGCTCCGGGAAAACCAGCTCGTTGCTGATCGGCCCCGGGTTGGCGGCGTTGGGCTCCTTGATCGGGTACGACAGCTTCGGGTTGCGGCCGTAGCCGTCCGCAAGCGGCTTGCGCGACCAGAGCGCGTCGGCCTGGTCGCCGTTCACGACCGCCCAGCTCGCGACGACGTCCACCGTCGCCATGTCCATCGAGCGCGGGCACACGGGCGAGCAGGTGGCGGCGGGCAGGCCGTCGCCGTCGACGTCGGTGGTGCACTCGGGGCCGAAGAGCGTGCCGACGCAGATCGATTGGCCGTTGGGGTCGAAGCCGTGGTAGAGCTCGCCGTTGATGTAGCTCAGCTCGGTGGGGCGCACCTCCGGTAGCTGGCAGCACAGGCCGTAGTTCAGCAGCTCGTTGAAGCCGCCCAGCGAACCGACCCCGCGGTACTGCACGATCCACCACAGGTTCGGGTTGCCGGGGTCGCTGGGGGCCAGGTTGTCAACCTGGGCGAAGTGCTGCTGACCGCAGGGGCTGCCCGGCGGAAAGACGCCCGCGCAGCCGTCGCAATCGACGTCGATGAAGTCGAAGGTCGAGTTGGGCGAGTCGAAGAAGGCGCGGAAGAGCGTTGCGCCGGTAATGTTCACCTGGCGCTGGCTCGGGTCGGTGACGTTCGGATCGACCTCGAACGAGCAGCGGTAGAGCGCGTAGTCGTTCGGGTCGGGCGGGCAAACCGGCGAACAGTATGGGGGCAGTTGCGCCCAGGCGAGCGAGGCGGTCGAGACCGCGAGCAGCCCTCCCAGCGCCATGCGAGACCGTTGCATTCTTCAACCTCCGCTTCAGAGACAGAAAGACCCCTGCCGAACGGCACCACGCCGCTCGAGCGAAAGGCCCCCGTTGTGTCATGAAAGCTCGCCGTCTAGGGGAGCTTCTCGTAGAACGCGACTTCCGTGTCCCGCCCCGTGACGCCGTAGTACTTCCTGCCCCACAGGCGATCCTGCACGCTCTTCAGAACGGTCGTCCGGGTGACGTGGCCGTCGACGAACAGGAAGTTCGCGGTGCCGCCGAGCCGGTCGCCGCCGGGGTGATGGCGCCCGATGAAGTTCATCGGGTTGTAGCCCGCCTCGTCGGCCCGGCCGAGGCCGGACTCTTCGACGACCGGCAGCGGCTCGATGCCGTAGTTCTTGTCATTGGGGTTCTTGAAGTAGCGGAAAGACGGGTAGGGGTAGATCTGGCCGCGCGTCTCGAGATACTCGCCCTCCTCGTGGTAGAGCGGGCTGACCGGGCGGTGGCTGCGCGACACCCACCCGCCCGAGCCGCCCACCGAGATGACCGTCCAGTTGCGGTTGAACTCGGTCGCCAGGATCGTCCGGCCGGCCGTCTCAATCTCCGACTCGCGCACGAAGCGGTTGCTGCGCGGCAGACCGACGTCGATGTTGCCCAGCTCCTTGCCCTTGTTCCGCGGGACGATCGCCGCGTTGGCCGTATACGCCATCCGCGACGCTTGCCGATCTTCGACGCGCGCATCTCCGAGGCCGTTCGGCGGCGGATTGCCGGCGAAATCGACCTGCTCCTGCTCCCAGTGATCGCGATCGGAGCCGGGATAAGTGCGCGGATGCCCCTTGTTCGGAACGCTCGGGCAGGCGAACGAGCCGTCGTCTACCTTCCCGCGATCAAACAGGAACCACGACCAGTGCACATAGCCGAACTCGCGGTTCGGCGGCTGCTTGCGGAGATCGACGTCGCCGTTGCTGTTGTAGGGGTAGGCGTAGGAGAGCGGGAAGGTGCTGCGGTTCTCCGCCAGGTAGAGGTGCATCGCCTTGCCGACAGCGCTCAGGTTCGCGGCGCACTTGGCCGTCTTCGCCTGCTCACGCGCCCGGCTGAGGCTCGGCAGGAGGATCGACAGCAGCAGCGCGACGATCGCGACGACCACCAGCAACTCGATCAGCGTAAAGCCGCGCACGGAGCGACCGAGCGGTGCGGCAACGAACTGGCGCTGCTCACTTCCCTTCCGCGGACCATGAAGCGTGCGAGACATCTTCGTTGTCTCCTCGGAGTGCGTGAGAGTAGATGAGAACCGTTAGAACACGATGAGCCTTCGGCGAATTCCGCGCGAATGCACGCCAGTACGCGGTTCACGTCACGACGCGCCGACCGATCCGGCCCGATCCGGCCCGATCCGAGCCCCTCCCGTAAGGAAGCGGTTGCGCCAGAAGACCCGCCGCACACAAGGGCCGCCGCCGCGCTACCCGAGACACAGCTACCCAAGACGCCGCGACCCAAGACGCCGCGCCGGACGCGCGGCACTTTCACGCGCGATCATGTGCAGCGCGCAAACGCCTGATGAAATCTCCGCGGTGATCGATGTGGCGCGCGCATCGCGCACGCGGGGGCCTGACGACAGTCTCGTTAAGACGTGCAGATGAGAAACCGGGCTCGGATTCCCGGCTCGCCTCTTCGGCCCTCCTGGAAACAGAGCCGGGCCGCGCCTTGAGGGCGCGCGGCCCGGGAAAGGTTGTCCGGCCGCTGCGGCGCCGGTGTTCACTTCCTGAGGTAGAGCCACACGAAGCCGGTGCGGTCCTCCGTCATGAACTCCTTGCGCTCTTCGTAGAGCTTGTTCATGCGCTCGTAGATCGCCGACTGCTTCTCCTCGTCCTTCTCGTTCGCGGCCTCCTTGGACAGCGCGGAGAAGGTGTCCGTCCATGCCGCTCGCCGCTTCGCAAAGTCGGCCTCGCTTACGCCTTCTGCGGGAGCGACAATAGCGACGCTGTCGCCGACCAGGACATCGAGCTTTCCGTCCGAGTTGAAATCCGCGACCCAGACGCGCGTCGAGCCCGTCGGCGCGACGACCTCGTTATCGCGGTATCCGCTCCGGAGCTCGTCCGGCGCTGGGATCAGCGCCTTGAACTTGGCGAGCCGCGCCGGCTTGCCGCGGCCGGCAAGGTTCTCAGCCCACTGGACGCCGCCGTTGGACGACCCGCTGACGATGTCGAGATCGCCGTCGCCGTCCCAGTCGACGACAAACGGGTCGCCGTGGTGGCCGTCGATCCTGAGCGGCTCTTCGCCGGCCATGAGCTTCTGCGGGGCTGGGGCGAACTTGCCCTGGCCCTGTCCGCGAAAGAGGTAGAACGCGCCGGCGAAGTTGCCGACGATCAGGTCGAGGTGGCCGTCGCCGTCCCAGTCGACGGCGAAGGGTCGGGTGCAGATGGCTTCGATGACCTCGTCTTCGCCCTTGGTGGGGATGACGAGCGGCTCGTTGTCAGCGCCGTTGAGCGTCTGCGCTTTTGAGAAGGTTCCGTCGGGCCGGCCCCAGAGCACCTGGAACAGGCCGGCCATCGACTTGTCCATGCGGGAATAGGAGCCCGAGAGGATGTCCTTAACCCCGTCGCCGTTGAGATCCACAAACTGTGGAGTCGAGCTGGTGCATCACCAGACCCCGGGCACTTCGGCCACGGCTCCTTCGGCTTTCAGCCAGTCCCCGGCGGCGAACTTGCCGTCGCCAAGGCCCTTGTAGACGCGGATTTTTCCCTTGGCGAACTGTCCGACCAGCAGGTCGGCCCTGCCGTCCCCGTCGATGTCCGCCAGGCAGGGGCAGGCATAGCCCGGGCTTTCGACGCGGACGAGCTCCGCGCCGCCCTTGAGCCGAACGGGGCGTTCGAAGTCGGCGGCGACGGCCAGGCTTGCGCCGCCGGCCAGTGCCGCCAGTGCCGCAATGATCTTCATCCGGGCTCCTTGTTCGTGGTTGGCCGAATCTCGGACTCCGCGCGCACGCAGCGCGAAACACATCCATCGTGTAGCGTAGGTAGGGGCTTCGGCGGCGTCAATGGAATCTCGATGTTCGGGGCGCGACGGGCCGTCATACGCCGGCCGCGGCGAGCTCGGTCTGCATAGCCGGCCGCGCCTTGCGCACGCGGTTGATGCCGTCGAGGGCGGCGACGCGGTAGCACTCGGCGAGCGTGGGGTAGTTGAAGACCGACGAGACGAAGTAGTCGATCGGCATGCCCGCGGACATGGCGCACTGGCCGATGTGCACCAGCTCGGTCGCTCCCTCGCCGAGGATGTGCGTGCCGAGCAGCCTGCGGCTTTCGGCGTGAAACAGCAGCTTGAGCATGCCCGACACGTCGCCGAGCAGCTTGCCGCGCGCGATCTCGCGGTAGCGCGCCACGCCGACCTCGAAGGGCACGTTCTCGGCGGTGAGCTCGGCCTCGGTCTTGCCGACCATCGAGACCTCGGGAATGGTGTAGATGCCGATCGGATACAGCGGGGCCGACTCCTGCCACGATTCGCCGAACATGTGCCCGGTCGCCAGGCGTCCCTGCTCCATGGCGGTCGCCGCCAGCGCCGGAAAGCCCACAACGTCGCCGGCGGCCGAGATGTGCGGGACCTCCGTGCGGAACGTTTCATCGACGTGCAGCCGGCCGCGCGCGTCGGCCGAGAGGCCGGCGGCAGCCAGGTTCAGCTCATCGGTGTTGGCCTGGCGGCCGGCGGCGATCAGCGCGACCTCGGTCTGGATGCGTTTTCCGCTGCGCAAGACCGCCTCGACCGCGTCGTCATGGAGCGCGATGCGCGCCACCTCCTCGCCCAGCTTCAGCCGGATGTTCGCGCAGCGCATGTGGTATTGCAGCGCCTCGACGATCTCGGCGTCCACGAACTCCAGCAGCCGGGCCCGCATGTCGATCAGCGTCACCGACACGCCCACCGCCGCCAGCATGCACGCGTATTCCACGCCGATCACGCCCCCGCCCACCACCATCACCGAGCGCGGCAGCTCCGTGAGCTGGATCACCTGGTCGCTGTCGACGATGCGCCCCTCGGTAAAAGGAATGTCCGGCGGATGGTGCGGCCGGCTGCCGACGGCGATCAGTACGTGGTCCGCCTGCACTTCGTCCTGGCCGTCGCCGCGCCGTACCACCAGCCGCTGCGGATCGACGAACGACGCCGTCCCCGTCAGGAACTGCACGCCGTTGCGGCGGAGCTGATCGCGGATCACGCTGATCTCGCTGTGCACGACGGACTGCGTGCGGGCCGTCAGCTCGCGCATCGTCACGCGCCCCTCCGCGGATTCGCCGGTCTGCGACCAGCGCCGGCGATAGCCGACGGCGTGGAGGATGGCCTCGCGCAAGGCCTTGGACGGGATCGTGCCGGTGTTGACGCAGACGCCGCCGACCGAGGCGCAGCGTTCGATTACGACGACGCGGCGGCCCAGCTTGGCCGCGTTGATAGCGCCCTTGAGCCCTGCCGGTCCGGAACCGATCACCGCCAGATCGAAATGCACGACTGCACCCCCTTCGACGGCGCGCGAAGCGCCCGCGTTTCATCGGCCGGGGTTGGTCTTTCCTTCAATCAGTGCGGCGCGTGGTCCGAGAACGCACCGCCCGAGGCGCGGCCGGCGAGAGGCCTGCTATAATCCGACCGGTTTCCGGGCCTCGAAGCACCGTGTCCGACGGGGGCGCCCAACGCCATGAGCAGCCTTGCCAGCCGAATCAGCGACGAGCTTCTGCCGCGCGTGCGCCAGCCGGCGCAGTACATCGGGGGCGAGGTCAACCAGCTCGTGCGCCCGGGGCAGTGGCAGGCGGCCGAGATCAGGGTGGCGATCGTGTTCCCCGACACCTACACGATCGGCATGTCGCACCTTGGCTGCCAGATTCTCTACTGGCTGTGCAATCACACGCCGGGTGTGTGCGGCGAGCGCGTCTATCACCCCTGGACCGACGCGGAGCAGGTGATGCGCGAGCGGCGCATCCCGCTGTTCACGTGGGACACGCGCCAACCGGTGCGCGATGCCGACATCCTGGCGATCTCGCTGCAATACGAGCTGTGCTGCACGAGCGTGCTGAACCTGCTCGACCTGGCGGGCGTGCCGGTTCGCGCGGCACAGCGCGGCGACGAGCACCCGCTGGTGATCGCCGGCGGGCCGCAGGCCGACAATCCGGAGCCGATGGCCGAGTTTCTCGACCTGGTGGTCTTCGGCGACGGCGAGGAGAGCATGGCGGCGATCCTCGAGGCGTATCGCGAGTACAAGCGGGCCGGCGTGCCGCGGCGGGAGATGATCCTGCTGATGGCCCGGCGCTTCCCATGGGTGTATGCGCCGAGCCTCTACGAAGTGACCTATCACGCCGACGGGACGATCGCGGGCGTCTGGCCGCGGCACGACGGGCTGCCGCGCGAGTTCGCCCGCTGCAAGACGCACGATTTCGAGTACGCGCCGTTTCCGGCGCGGCCGCTGGTGCCGTGGACGGAGGTGGTGCACGACCGCATCAGCATCGAGGTGATGCGCGGCTGCCCGCAGCTTTGCACCTTCTGCCATGCGGGCTACACGAAGCGCCCGCTGCGGCTGCGCAGCGTGGATCGCATCTTGGAGATCGCAGAGGAGGCGTACCGCGCGACCGGGCAGCACGAGATCGGCCTGCTGTCGCTCTCGACCGCGGATTACCCGATGCTGCGCGAGCTGGCCGAGCGCGCCAACGGGCAGTTCGCCGCGCGCAAGGTCAACCTCAGCTTTCCGTCGCTGCGCGTCGACAAGATGCTCCAGAACATCCCCTGGATGGCCAACTCCGTCCGCAAGGGCGGCCTGACCATCGCCGTCGAGGCCGCCAACGACGACATGCGCGCCGCCATCCGCAAGAAAGTCACCGACGGCAACCTGCTCGAAGGCGTGCGGCAGGCGTTCCTCGCCGGCTGGAGCCGCGTCAAGCTCTACTTCATGGCCGGTTTCCCCGGCGAGCGACCCGAGGACATCGACGGAATCTGGCGCCTGGCCAACCAGGTCAGCCTCGAACGAAGGAGCATCGGCAAGGGCCCCGCCGCCGTCACCGCCTCCGTCGGCTGGCTCGTGCCCAAGCCCTTCACGCCGCTGCAATGGATGGCCCAGCCGCGGCGGGAGTACTTCGCGGAGGTGCGCGAGCGCCTCAGGGCGTTGCAGCAAGGGACCGGGAGACCAGGCGACCAAGCGACCGAGCCGCCGCGGACCCGGCGAAACGCGCCCGGCGGGCCGGCGGGATACGCGGGGCTGGCGATGCGCAGCCGCCGGTCGGCCGTGAAGATCACCACGCCCGATATCGAGACGTCGATCCTGGAGGGCGTGATCGCCCGCGGCGACCGCAAGCTCTGCCAGGTGATCTACGAGGCCTGGAAACGCGGGGCACGGCTCGACGGCTGGAGCGAGTGCTTCGACCCGCGCCGCTGGCAGGAGGCCTACGAAGCCGCCGGCATCGATCCGGACTGGTACGCCCACCGCGAGCGCGGCCGCGACGAGATCCTGCCGTGGGATCACATCTGGCTGCGCATCAGCCGTGAGTATCTCGAGCGCAGCTACGACGACGCGCTCGAGAAGGTCGGCGCCGCACGGCCAAGCGCCGGCGTCACGGCGCTGCGCGTCATCGGCTGACCCGGGTCAGTGTCGCGGCGGCGCGAGCGCCGCGTGACATGGAAAAAACGGAGCCGGGCCTGCGGGCGCCCGGCTCCACGAATTCCCCCCGGATGGCTCACCGGTGCGTCACCGACACTGAGAGCCGAAGTTGGACAGCAGGATTCCTAGGTCGGCCTGGTCGACGTCCTGGTCGCCATCGAGGTCGCCGTCGGCCGGCGTGGCGCCGTTGCTCATGCCGAAGTGAGGCAGCAGCATCCCCAGGTCGGCCTGGTTGACCTCGCCATCTCCGTTGATGTCACCGGGGCAGGCCGGAATCTCGATGCGCAGATAGGCGGCGTCGCTCGATACCGAGCCGCAGCCGTTGCGGATGACGCAGGTGTACGCGCCGGCGGTCGTGTTGTCGACGTGGTCGATCTCGAGGGTCGGGTTGTCCTCTCCCGGCATGTCCGCGCCCTCGTGGCGCCACTGGTACTCGATGTCGCCGTAGGACTCGGGGTCCGGTCCGTCGGCGGCGACGCTGAAGGTGATGAAGGCCTCGCCGGGCGGCGCCCACACGTCAACGGGCTGCTCAGTGAAGTAGGGCAGGTACTGCTGCGGGCACGCGGTGCTCTGCGTGACCGACGCCATCAGCATGGTGTTGAGCAGCACGCCGGGGACGCCGTTGTTGTCGGAGTAGACCTCGTAGACCATGACGTGGCTGCTGAGCTCGGCGAGCGAGTCGGCGTCCTCTTCCTCGATCATCAGCTCGCCCGGATGCAGGCGCTCGAACTCGACGTCGATGGGCGTCGCGCCCTGGATCAGCGGATCACCCGGCATGAGCTCCTCGAGCGCGACCTCGCGGTTTGCCGTCGTCTCGCTGCGCTTGATCCAGACCGACCGCCCGTACTGATCGACGTTCTCGACGGTCTCGCGCAGCACGATCCCGCTTGGCAGGAACAGCACTTCGGAGCGGATGATCGGCATGGCCAGCGGAGGGGGCGGCGGCGGGGGCGGCGGGGGGTTCGGCACGCCCACGGTGCCGGGAATCCACTGGAAGCGCTGGGCCGTGATCTGCACGCCCCCGTGAATCGAGACGCCGAAGTGCTCGACGGCGCCGGCGTGCGTCGCGTGCTGCGGGTTGCGATACACGATGCGCACGCCGATGTTGCCCGGCAGGGGCTCGACCGTCGGCGCATGATAGTTCGGGTTATAGTAAGTGTGATACACGTCCTCGCAGTGCGGCCCCTCCAGCTCGATGTCGAACTCGTTGCAGTCGTCTCCCGTGTTGTTCGGCGTGTCGAAGTTGCCGAGGCCGCCGATGATGATCACATCGGCCTGCGCGGCGCCGAATGCGCCGATCAACCCCGCCAGTGCAAGGCTTGCCAATCCGGCTCTCCACATGACTCCCATCTTTGCTCCCTTTTCGGGCACGCTCCGGTGCCCGGGCGGCCAACGAGGGCCGCCCACTGCTTCAGCGGGCCCGATCCTGGCGACGCGCAACGCGCGCGTCGTCTGTACCGTCTGACTTGCGAGCAGGCGCCTTCAGCTCAGCCAGGATCCGGATGCCCATGTCACGCCCCTGATTGTCGATGCTTGCACACGAGGGCGGGAATGGTGGAACATACGAGAAACACGACGGGCCGCGCGGAGAATACCCGGCGTGCAGCGGCGCGACGCCGGGGAAAACCCGGCAAGCCGCCTCAGGCATCACGGGGCGGCGAGAGGAGTCCGAGCTCGATCGCCAGCCGGACAACGTCGGATCGCTCCTTGAGACCGAGCTTCCGCATCAGGCGCGCCCGGTACGACTCGACGGTCTTGATGCTCAGGCCCAGCTCGTCGGCGGTCTGCTGGTTCGTGTAGCCGCGGGCCACAGCGGCGAGCACCTCGCGCTCCCGCTCGCTGAGCTGGTCAACCGGCGCCTTGGCTTGCGGGGCGGCGCCAAGCGCCAGGATGGTTTGCAGCGTCGCGTCGCCGGCGTCGATGAAGACACGCCCGCGCACCACCGCGCGGATGGCGGCCACGAGCTCGGTGTCGGCGGCGCTCTTGTTGACGTAGCCGGAGGCGCCGAGCGCGATGGCGGCGCGCACGTAGGCCGGGTCGTCGTGCATCGTGACGACGATGATGCGGGCGGCCGGGGCCGCGGCGCGCAGGCGCTTGACCGAGGCCATTCCGGTCGGGCCCGGCATGGTGAGGTCCAGCGTGATGACCTGCGGCTGAAGGCGCGCCGCAAGGTCGATTGCGTCGCGCACGTTGCCGGCTTCGCCCACGACGGCAAGATCGGGGTGGGACTCGAGCGCCATGCGCAGGCCCTTTCGCACCATGGCGTGATCGTCCACGATGACGATCGTCGTCCGGGTCATGACGGGACCGGTCGCCGGGGCAGGTCCGCCCGGATCGTCGTCACACCCGCCCGCGACGCCGCCTCGAACACGCCGCCGAGCAGCGACACGCGCTCGCGCATGCTGGCCAGCCCCACGCCGGAGCCCGCGGCGTCCCGATTCGCGGAAAAGCCGCGGCCGTTGTCGGTCACGGTCAGCCGGACGCGCGTGTCCGTGAATCGAAGCGCCAGCCGGATGTACGTCGCCCCGGAATGCCTGGCGGCGTTGGTCAGCGCCTCCTGCGCCACGCGATAAATCGCGATCTCAACCGGCGGATCCGGGCGTTCCGACGCCGGCTGAAGGTCGCAGGCGATCTCGATCCCGCTGGCGCGCGCCACGTCCTCGCAGACGCGCCTCAGCGCCGGCGCCAGCCCCAGGTCGGTCAGAACCGTGGGCGAGAGCCCGCGCGCGATCCGCCGCGCCGCGTCCAGCGCACCGGCGGCCATCTGCTGCACCTCCTCGGCCCGCCGGCGGGCGTCGTCCAGGGTCGGCGCGCCCGCGACGCAGCGCAGCCCGAGCAGCGTCGCGGTCAGCGTCTGGCCAAGGTCGTCGTGCAGGTCGCGGGCGAGCCGGGCGCGCTCGTCCTCCTGAAGCATCAGCGTGCGCGACAGCAGCCGCCCGCGCTCGGCCAGCAGTGCCCGCAGGGGGCGCACGATCAGCAGCCAGAACGCCGGACAGAGCACGACCACCAGCGCCAGCGAATCCACGATGGGGACGGCGCGGCTCTCGCGGAACCAGCGCGGACCGGCCGACAGCACCAGCATGATCACCGCCTCGACGAGAAACGCCACCGACAGAACCAGCACGAACACGCGCAGCGGCACGCTCGACCCGGGCGCGGGCGTGCACGGCGTGCGCCGCGGCGGCCGGGCCGCATGCGCGCGGGCGGGGCCGAGCGAGCCTGGCCTTCCTTCGAACTCTTCCGTTTTCCGGCGCAGGGCGTTCAACTCGCTTCCCTCGCAGCCGGCAAGGCGCGCACGGTGGCTCGTGCCGAGAGCGAATAGCTCGTGCCGCGCCACGTCACCGGCAGCCGCCGCGACCTCGCCAGCAGCGCGTCAGCCAGGATCAGCAGCACGCCGATGACCGACAGCGGATACAGCAGCAGGTACGCGCGCCGGCAGCGCGCCAGGCCGAAGAAACGCACGCTGACACTGAGCAGCGCGACGAGATGCGCGGCCGAGCCGGCCGTCCAGAGCCAGGGCCAAGGCGACGATGGATTGCTCAGCCACGCGTGCAGGGCCACCGGCAGCACGATGAACGGCGCCAGCGAGCCGACCAGCAGCCACAGCACGCAGCCCGCCATCTGACCGGGCGCCAGCACGCCCACGTAGATCCGCCGCCAGCCGCGCCACACCTGCGCCAAGCCGCGGTACATGCGCACCGCCGCCAGATCGCTGCCCAGCGCCGAGCCGACGCCCAACCCGGCACCAGCCGCGATCGTCGCCAGCGGGATGTCCTCGATCAGGGCATCACGAACGGCGGCGTGCCCGCGGATAGCGTCGTAGGCGGCCCGGCGGACAAGCAGGAACTGCCCGTTGGCGAAGGCCGGACGGCCGGGGCGGGCGCGCGTGGCGACCTGCCCATACCAGATGACGATCATGGCGCCGCACAACGGCACGAGCAGGCGCTCCCAGAAGCCGGCGCTGGCGTCGCGCGGCCAGATGCTGAAGACGTCGAGACCGTGGCGCTGCGCGTGCTCGATCGCCGATCGCACGGCCGTCGGAGTGAGCCGGACGTCGGCATCGACGAACAGCAGCCAGTCGCTCGCCGCCCGCTGCGCGCCGATCCAGCACGCGTGCGACTTGCCCAGCCAGCCGGCGGGCAGCTCGGCGTTCTGAATGGCACGGACGCGGGCCTCGCGCGCCGCCAGCGCTTCGGCGATCTCTCCCGTTCGGTCCGCGGACCGGTCGTTCACGATGACCAGGCGCAGGTCCACGCCCTGCTGGGCCAGCACGGCGGCAGCGCATGGGCCTATGTTCGGCTCTTCGTCCTTCGCCGGGATCACGACCGTGACCGAGGGCGGCGGCGTGTCCGGGTCGGGACTGTTCGCGACCGCCCGGCAGGCGCGGCGGCGCGCCTGGTTGATCTGGACATGACATGCGAGCCAGGCCGCGATGACCAGCCACTGTGCGGCGTACAGAAGGGCGGCGAGCGTCACGGCCAGAACCCCTGCGCCTTGTAGATGTTCAGCTTGTTGTAGAGCGTCCGCAGGCTGATGCCCAGGTCGCGCGCGGCGGCAGGCTTGTCGCCGCCGCGGGCCTTGAGCGTCGCGAGAATCTGGCGGCGCTCGACCTCTTCGAGCGTTCGCCCGGGGATGATGGATGCTGGCGGAGCGGACGCAGGCTCGGCCGGCGCCACTTCGCGCGGCTCGCCCCCACTGTGCAATCCCGCCAGCCGCGCCGCCGTCCGCCGCTCCCGCCGCCGCGCCGCCACGCGCGCCAGCACCGCTTCGATGTCGCGCAGGCTGCACGGCTTGGAGAGGTAGTCGTCGGCGTGCCAGCGCAGCGCCTGCACCGCGGTGTCCACGCTGCCGTAGCCGGTGAGAATCACGACAGCGACGTCGAGGTCGGCCTCGCGAATGCGGCGGAACAGATCGACGCCGCTTTCGCCGGGCAGGTTGAGATCGAGCAGGGCGGCGTGAAAGGTTCCGGCGGCGAGCGCGGGCCAGGCGAGCTCGGCGGTGCGGAAGCCGGTGCAGTCGTGGCCCATGGCGCGGACTTCGCGCACCAGCAGATCGTGCAGGCGGGCCTCATCCTCGACCAGGCAGACGGCCAAAGGGCTACTCACGGGTGTCGGCCTCCGCCAGGGCCGGGAGGCGCAGCGTGAAGGCGCTGCCGCGTCCGATTCCCGGGCTGCTGGCCAGGATTTCGCCGCCATGCCGGCGGACGATCGCGTGGCTGATGGCAAGGCCGAGGCCGACGCCGGCCTGGCCCTTTCGCGCGGTGAAGAAGGGCTCGAAGACGTGCTGCAACGTTTCGGCCGACATGCCGCAGCCGTTGTCCTGCACGGTCAGTTCGACCCAGCCGTTGCGACGGCCGGCGTGCAGCTCGATCCGCCCGCCGGCGCGCGGCACCGCCTGGACCGCGTTCATGGCGAGGTTGAGCACGACCTGGCGGATCTCGAGCTCGGCGGCGGAGCAGAGCAGCGCGTCGTCCTTCGAGCCGGCGGTCTCGACCGCGACACCGTCGCCAAAGCGTGAGGCGCGCAGCAGGCCGCAGACGTCGTCGATCACCCGCCAGAGCGACACGGGGCGGCGCGCCGCGTCGCCGTTGCGCGAAAGATCGAGCAATCCCTGGGTGATGCCCTTCGCCCGAAAGGCCTCGTCGCGGATGATCTCGAGGTCGCGCAGCAGCTCTGGAGGTTGCGTCTTTGAGTTCGGTGAGCGCAGGCGGCGCAGCAGCGACTCGGCGTGGCCGCTCATGATTGCCAGCGGGTTGTTGATCTCGTGCGCGACGCCCGCCGCCAGGAACCCGACGCTGGCCAGGCGCTCGGACACGGCCAGGCGCGCGCTCTGCTCGGTGACGCGCTGCTCGAGCTCGCGGTAGAGCGACTCCAGCTCGGCCGCCATGCGGTTGAAGTCGGCTTGCAGGTCGGTGAACTCGGTGTCACCGCGCGGCGCGAGGCGCGTCTGGAGCTCGCCGCCGGCGAGCCGGCGGACGCCGTCGCGGATGTAGCGCAGCGGCCCGATGACGGCCCGGTATTGCAGGCGGCTGATGGTGATCGCGATCAGCAGCACGAGAACAAAGAGCGCCACGAGCGCCGCGAGCGTCAGCCGGAAACGCGCGCCGGTCTCCGTGTGGACCTGGACCACAACGCGCTCAAACACGTCCACGAGGTCTTTCAGGTCGCGGTGGGCGGCGACGAGGCGGTCGAACTGCGCCCCGGCGGCCGCCGGGGCGTCCGGAGCCGACAAGGCGTCTCGAACCTGGCCGAGCGCCGCGAGGCATCGTCGCGCCAGCACCTGCTCCTGCGTCGCGTGCTCCGGGCCGAGCACGGAGGCCCCATGATCGAAGACGAAGGCGCCCAGGGCGTCGATCCCCGCCGACAGGTCGTGCAGCGCCGATGCCGCGTCGTCTCGCGCCAGCGCCAGCGACGCCCGCCACACGTGCCGCTCCACGTCGCGTATCTGGCGGAACTCCTCGTACTCCTCGCGCGTGGTCGCCACCAGGTGCTGGAGCGCCACCAGCGCCCAGATCGCCGCGCCTCCCGCCGAAACGAGGACCGCCGTCAGGACCGCGAGCCGCAGGATGGTCTTACGTGCGAGAGTCATACGCCGGGCTCGCGGCCAGAGGGCACCCTCTGCTGCTCCGGCATTGTGCCCCGTCCGCCCGGGTCAGTCGCCGCCTTGCAATAATTGCACATCACGTGAACCGCGCGCCTCCGCAAGTATTCTAGAAGCTCCTCGAAACGGAGTGTTCGCCTTGCGCGGGCAGGATGCCGCTGAGACTCGCCGCCCACTCGCCGTCGGGACGCTGGTCCTGGCGTTCTTCACGGGCTGCGCCGGTCCGCCGTCGCTCGATCGGGCGATCCTGCCTGGCCATGCCGCCGCCTACGCCGATGCGCTTGAGCGCCGGCCCGGCGACGCGAAGCGCGCGTTCCTGGCCTGGCGCGCCGAGCAGCGCGGCACGTCGCTCGCGGAAGCGGTGCGGCGCGACGCCGAACTGACCGCGGATCGGAACCCGTTTGACGCGAACCGGGATCGACAGGCTGTCAGTCTCGGGGCGGTGGTTTATCGGAATCACTGTGCGCGCTGCCACGGAAGCTCGGTGGATGGCCGGGGGCCGGACGTGCTGCCGGACCATCCGTGCAAGGATTTTCACGCCTTCGACAAGCGCTTCGCCGTCACGCTCCATCGCGGAGCGCCGCGGGCGTGGTTCCACAAAATCCGCGACGGACACGGACCGATCGTCGAGTACCCCGACGGTCCCTCGACCGCGATGCCCGCGTTCGGCGACACGCTTTCCAACGAACAGATCTGGCTCGCCGTCACCTACCTGCAAAGCCTGGACATGTACGTGCCCGCCGCCTCAGCCGAGGCGTCGCAATGAGCGCCGACGGCGCGATCCTGATCACCGGCGCGACCGGCTTCATCGGCCATTACGTGCTGGGAGAGCTGCTGCGCCAGGGGCGGCGGTGCGTCGCTCTCGTGCGTGACCGGCCGGAGCGCCTGCAACGGCTGTTGCAGGGTGCGGGCGCGCCCGCGCCGACCGACGGCCGGTTGCTCGTCGCGCCCGGCGCCCTGCCGGACCGTTTGCCCGATCTCCGCCGGCAGGGCATCCGCCAGGTCGTGCATCTGGCCGCGAACACCCGCTTCGACGCCACGGCCTCCGAGCCGCACCGCACCAACGTCGAGGGCATGCGCCGCCTGCTGGCCTGGGCCGAAGCCCACGGCGTCGAGGGCCTGACGCTGGTGAGCACGGCGTACGTTTGCGGGCTCAACGAAGGGCCCGTGCCTGAGCGCATCGAGCCGGTTCTGCCGCGGTTTCGCAACGCGTACGAAGAGAGCAAGTGGCACGCCGAAGCGCTGGCGACGCGTTGGGAGGGGGCGTCGCGGCGGGTCGCCATCGTGCGGCCGACGGTCGTGACCGGCGCGTGGGACACCGGCCGCGCGACGGAGTTCCGCGGGTTCTACCTGCTGGCGCGCAGCGTCGAGATGCTCGCACAAGGGCTCGATACCGGCGCCGACGGGCGCCGGACCGTGCCGCTGCGCCTGCCCGGACGGCCGGAGGACGCCGCCCAGATCGTCCCCGTGGACTTTGTCGCGAGGGCCGTGGCGCACGCGGTGACGCACGCCGAAGCCCGCGGCGTGTTCCATCTTGCCCATCCGCGGCCGCCGTCCAACGCCCAGATGAAAGCCTGGCTCGAAGAGGTCTTCGACATCGGCGGAGGCGAGTTTGCAGGCGACGCCGCCGTTGCCGAAGCCCACAGCCCGGCGGAGGCCCTGTTCCACTCCGCCGCCGCGAGCCTCAGTGCGTATTTCGCCCACTCGCCGCGTTTCTGCATGGAGCGGGCGGCGGCGCTGCTGAGTGAGGTGGGCATCGCGTGCCCTCCGATCGATGGCGCCTACGTGGGGCGGATCAGCGCGTATGCGCAGCGCGCGGCATGGGGGCGGGGCGCCCGGCGTCAGCGCGCGGCGTCGGGCGACGTCGGCGCATACTGCGCGGCGTACTTCGAGCGTTTCTTGCCCGAGCACCTGCCGCGTTCGAGCGTGTCGCGGCTGGCGCCGGTGCGGGCCACGATCCGCTTCGTGATCGAGGACGGCCCGGGCGAGTGGGTGTGCCAGTTCGCGGGCGGCCGCGTGGTGCAGGTGGGCCGCGGTGCGAACCAGGTGCGCGAGGACTTCGGCTACCGCGCGAGCGGCGCCGGTTTCTGGCGGGCGATCAGCGGCGCGGTCGACGGCGAGCAGCTCTTCCTGGGAGGCGAGGCCGACGTGTTCGGTGACGTGGAGCGGGCGCTGATGATGTCGGCGATCCTGCGCGAGTTCACGCGCGAATTCCCGTGCGATCGAGAACGCCTCGCGCCTTACCTGGTGCCGTCGTGCTCGTGACGCTCGAAGGCGTGGTGTTTCCCGGCGCCGCCGCGCCGCTCACCGGCGAGCTGGCCTACGCCGCCGATGGACGCCCATCCGCCGCGACGGCGGTGGCCGGTCCGCACCCGCACATGGGCGGCACGATGGGAAATCGCCTGGTCTGCGCCATCGCGCAGCAACTGGCGGAGTCCGGCTTCGTCAGCCTGCGATTCGACTACGCGCCGGCGCCGGGCGGCGCGGGCGGCCTGGCCGAATCGCTGGCCGCGTTCTGGCAGACCGGGCACGCGCCGCACGATGCCCAGCGCGCGGCCGACGCCTACGCCGCGGCGCGATTCCTGGGCACCCTGGGCCCGTGGCCGCTCATGCTCGTGGGGTACAGCTTCGGCGCGCATGCGGTGTGGGAAGTCTGTCGCGGCGGCAACGTGGACGTGGCGGCGCTTGTTCTGATCTCACCCACGCTGACGCGGCACCCGTTCGACCGGCCGTCGGGTGCTCACGGGCCCGAGCTGATGGTGCTCTACAGCGACAACGACTTCGCGACGCCCGCGAGCGCCGTCGAATCCTGGGTGCGGGCGGCGCCCACGCCGCCACGCTGCGTGCGGCGGGACGGCGGCGATCACTTCTTTCGCGGACAGGAGGCGGAGGTTGCGGCGCTCGTAGCGGCGTTCCTGCGAGAGGTGCGCGACGGGCTGAGTTGCGCCGGGAGGGTCTCGTGTTGACGCGTGCGCCCGTGCGGCCGTCGCAAACCGAACTGCACGCGCGGCTCGACCAGCGCGTGCAGGAGCTGATCGCGCTCAACTTCGATCCGCGGCACGGCGCGCCATTCTGGCTGAGACGACAGCAGCGCCTCGGCCTCGATGCGCGGCACTGCGTTCGCGGAATCCGCGACCTGCCGCTCCTGGGCAACCTCGATCCCAGCGAGCTGGCGGCGTGCCCATTGACCGAGCTGACGCCGGGCGCGCTTCTCCACGCGCGACCCGACTGGGTCGTCGCCCAGACCGGCGGAACCACTGGAAAACCGGCCTGGACCGCCTATTCCACGACTGAGTTTCACGAGGCCTTCGTCGCGCCCTTCGCCGCTGCCGCCAGGCACGTCGGATTCCCGCGCGGTGGAGCGTGGCTGTATGCCGGCCCCAGCGGACCGCACATCATCGGTCGGGCGGCGGTGGAGCTGGCGCGGGTGAGCGGCAGCCCGGCGCCGTTCATGGTGGACTTCGACCCGCGCTGGGCGCGGAAGCTCCCGGAGGCGAGCTTCGCCCGCGAGCGATACCTGGCGCACGTCGTCGAGCAGGCGCTGAACGTACTGGAGACGCAGTCGATCGAGATTCTCTTCTCGACGCCGCCCATCCTGGCCGAACTGGCGCGGCGCCTGGCCCCAACGCGGAGATCTGAGATTCGCGGCGTGCATTACGGCGGCATGCGCGTGTCGGCGCACCGGCTCGCGGAGCTGCGACAGGCGTTTCCCGCCGCCGTCCACCTGTCCGGGTACGGCAACACGCTCTTCGGCTGCTGCCTGGAGCTCAGCGACGAACCGGGCCGAGTCCCGGAGTACTTCCCGTTCGGCGAGCGGCTGCTGTTTCATCGGCCGGCGCCGGGCCGGGATGCTGAGCCGCGGCATGGTCCGCCGCACGTGCGTTTTACGCGTCTCGACTCGACGATGCTGCTGGTCAACGTGGTCGAGCGCGACGTTGCGGAGTTGACTGACCCGCCGGCGGGCAGTCCGACCGGGTTCGTGCTGCCCGGCGTGCGCGATCCGCGGCCGGCGTGCACGAGCCGTCCGATCGCCGGCGGTCTGTATTGAGCCAGCAAAAGGAGGAGCCGCGGTTGCAAAGAGCCGGGACGGGCGTGCGTGCGACGCTGCGGCCGCTGCGCGTGGCGTACACGCCGGACAGCGACGACGCCTTCAACTACTACGCGTGGGAGCACGGCCGCATCGTGCTCGACGGATACGCGCCGGTCTTTGAGCGCGGGCACATCATCGCGCTGAACCGCCTGGCGAATTCGGGCGAAGCGGACGTGGTGGGCGTTTCGTCGGTTTGCTATCCGGCGCTGGCGCGCCAGTACTGGATCCTGTCCGTGGGCAGCAGCGTCGGCCGCGGCTACGGCCCGGTGCTGGCGGCGCGGACCGCGTGCGCGCCGGCCGACCTGCGCGGTCGGCGCATCGCCGTCGGCGGCATGCCGACGACCGGGGGGGCCCTGGCACTGATGTACTGCCCGGGCGCCGAACTCGTCGAGATGCAATACGACCGCATCGCCGACGCGGTCGCGGCCGGCGAGGTGGATGCGGGCGTGATGATCCATGAGGAGCTGCTGCACTTCGAGCAGCGCGGGCTGAAGCGCGTGTGCGACCTCGGGGCGGCGTGGTGCGCCGACACCGGGCTGCCACTGCCGGTCGGCCTGAACCTGGTTCATCGCCGGCTGGGCCGCGCCGGGGCAAGGGCCGTGGCCGACGCGTGCATCAGGTCGCTGCGCTGGGCTCAGCAGCACTTCGACGAGGCTCTGGCCTTCGCCGGCCGCTTCGGCCGCGGCTGCGCCCGGCAGCACGTCGCGATGTTCAGCAACGAGGACACGGCCTGTCTGCCCGGCGACGTGCGCGCCGCGCTGCGCGTCATGTTCGACCGCGTCGCCGATCTGCGCATCGGACCACCCTGTGAGCATTATGAGATCATCGACCCTTGAAGCCGCCGGGATGTCCGCCGCCGAGGCCCTTCGCCTGAAGCGCGCGTACCTCCTGCCGTGCGTGCACCACTTCTACCGCGATCCGCCGCTGATCGTCGCGGCGGACGACTGCGAGCTGCTGGACAGCACGGGCCGGCGCTACTTCGACTTCTTCAGCGGCGTGACCGTCGTGAACGCCGGGCACTGCAACGGCGAGATCGTGGCGGCCGCCGGCGCCCAGATGGGCCGGCTGGATCACACCACTGGCATCTACCTGACGGAGCCGGTGCTGCGCCTGGCGGAGCGCCTCTCGCAGATCGCTCCCGGCGGGCTGAAGCGCAGCTTCTTCTGCGCCAGCGGCTCGGAGGCCAACGAGGCGGCGCTGCTCCTGGCCGCGATCCACACCGGCCGTGGCGATTTCATCGCGTTTTCCGACAGCCTGCACGGCCGCACCAAGGCCGCCATGAGCGCCACCGGACTGGCGATGTGGCGCTGCGACCCGGCCTTGCTGGCCAACTTTCACTTCGCGCCTCACGGCGGCGAGCCCGGCGCCCTGGACGCGCTCGAAGCGCTCGTCGCGCGCGTCGGCCCGCGCCGCATTGCGGCGCTCATCGCCGAGCCGGTCCTGGGCAACGGCGGCATCGTGATTCCGCCGCCCGACTACTGGCCGGCGGTTCGAGGGCTGTGCGACCGCCACGGGATCCTGCTGATCTTCGACGAAGTGCAGACTGGCATGAACCGGACCGGCCGCTGGTGGGCCTGCGAGCACTGGAACGCGTCGCCCGACATCCTCACGACCGCCAAGGCGCTCGGGAACGGGTACCCGGTCGCCGCGGTCATCGCCACCGACCGGGTCGGCGAGGGCTTCACGCGGCCCTTCGCGTCGACGTTCGGGGGCAATCCGGTCGCGGCGGCCGCGGCGCTGGCGACGATCGACTTTCATGTGCGGCACGGGCTCGGCCAGCGCAGCCGCGAGCGCGGGGCGCAGCTACTGCAGCGTCTGCGCGAGCTCGCGGCCGAAGTCGGCCTGGCGCGCCCGCGCGGCCTGGGCCTCATGGTCGCGGCAGACGTTGTCGGGTGCGGCGGCGAGCCGGACCCGCAGCGGCTGGACGGGCTGCTCGAAGCCCTGAAAGACCGCGGGTTCCTCTGCGGCAAGACCGGCCGGAATCGAAACGTTCTGACCCTGATGCCGCCGCTGACCCTCTCCGCCGGCCAGATCGAGCGGTTCGGTGTGGCGTTACGCGAGGCGCACGCGGCGGCTCGCGACGAGTGAAACGAATGCTGAAGAAGATTACGCCCTGCGCGGTCCTGGTGGCAGTGCTGGCCGGATGCGCGCCGCGCACGCTGGAGCGGGCGGTGACATACTTCGTCGACCAGGAGCACGCCCGCGACGCCGGCGTGCGGCGAACCAGCGCCACATGGCACATGCGCTTCAACGCCGACCTGCTGTACGACCTCGATAGCGCCATCGCCGAACCTGACCCCGCGCAGAGCCGCGAGCTGGCGCGCGGGACCTTGCTGGCCGCCGGCCGGCTGGCGCGCGAGTCGCTGGCTGGCGAGATCGACCGCCTGTCGCCCGCCGGACGCGCCGAGTTGGCGCGCCGCGCTCGGTGCGCCGCGGACGCCGAGACCCTCAAGAATACGATCCTCGCGCTGGCGGAGGCCGCGACCGAAACTGAGATCGCGCAGCTCGACCAGGCCGGGGCTGTCGCCCTTCAACGCCGGCTGCGGCAGATTCGCGCCGGTGTCGAGCCGCTGCCCGACGACCGCGCGCGCGGCCTGAGGCGGATTGCGCTGGTGGGCGCGGCGCTGCCGGTCGCGATCGGCGTCGACGCCAAGGAGCGCGAGCTTCGCGAGGACGCCCGGCGCGAGCCGCCGCGGATGCTGGAGCGGGCGGCGCTGTGGCGGCCGGCAGAGGCAGACCCCGGTGCGCCGCTGGGCCAGTTTGCGCCGCTGATTGCGGTCGAGTGGCCCGAGCGGCGGGATTACCCGGAGGACGTTGATCGCATCGGCCGCGTGGCGCTCGCGGGCACGCGCGCCCGCGTGCAGGTGCTGGTGCAGCCGGAAGCGCCGCTGGTGTATACCTACCTGAGCACGGCGCGCATTCACGGCCGGCGACACCAGCAGTTGAACTACGTCTGGTGGTTCTCGGACCGGCCGGCGCTGGTCGCCGACGATCCGGTGGCCGGGCACATCGACGGCGGCACGCTGCGGGTGACGCTCGACGCGGCGGGCCGGCGGGCGGCAGTCGCGGAAGTGATTCTCAATTGCGGGTGCGGCCACGTGCTGTACGTGGCGGACTGGCTCGAGGCGGCCGCGCGGCGCGAGTTCGGCCCGCCGGAGAAGGACGCGCGCTACGCCGTCGAGCGGACGTCGGGCCGATACCCGGTGCTCGTCGCCGGCGTATTCGATAGTGAAGCGCCGCCGGTGCGGCCGGTCGTGCTGCTGGCGGCGGGCAGTCACGAGCCGTTGGCGCTGCGTCTGGCGGCGGACGAGGAAGGCATCGCGAAGACGATCGTGGAGCGCCGCGGGTACGCGCTGTGCGATTACGACGCGCTCGACCGTCTGCCGCTGGAGGACGGGGTGGCCAGCATGTTCGGGCCCGACGGCCTCGTGCACTTCGCCGGGCGGCGCGAGGGTTTCCTGCTTGCGCCGAGCGGCATTCTGAGCGCGGGTCAGCCCCGGAAGCGCGGGACGCAGCGCATCCGCTGGGACGAGTACCTCTTCGACGATCCGGCCCTGCTGGCGCGCGGCCTGCGGTTCCCGATCGGCGGCGAGTAAGCGGCTTCAACGGCCACGGGAGAAACCGGGCTCGGGAGTCCCGGCGCTGTCGACGACGCAAGCGCCAACCAAGCAAGCGCCACGTCAGAGCCGGGCTTCCCCAGCCCGGCCCTGAAGCTATCCCGGAACCCGATCCGAGCCGCGGCCGTAGCTGTTCCGGGCTGGGGACAGCCCGGCTCTGCGTAGGGGTGGTTGCTGCAAACGACGCTTCGTTTCTCCGCTGGACCGCTTGCCTACGGGCGCGGCTCGGATCGACGGGCCGGTTTTGGGATAGCTTCTAGACAACGACCTTCCTATTGCGGAAGGCCCAGCGCCGTGACCGAGCCGCCCACGGGAACGTAGAAGAAATCGAAGACCGAGCTCATCACGTCCCCGGTGCCGAGGTAGATGCGCCCGCGCGAGATCGACGGACCGCTCGATTGCCCGCCAAAATCCGCCTGCAAGAGCGGAGCGCCGCTGCTGGCGTCCAGCGCATAGAACATGCCGTCCAGCGACTGCACGTACACCACGCCGTTGGCAACCGCCGTGCCCGCGATGATCGGTCCGGGCGTGTCGAAGCGCCACAGCTCCTGCGTGCCGTCGGGCGAGATCGCGAACACCGCGCCGCCTTCGGGCTGCCCGCCCGAGAACGGATCAAACCAGTAGTTGCCCGTGGCGAAGTTCACGCCGCCCGCCGACGCGCTGTCCATGTGGAACCCGCCGAGCGTCCCGCCTGGCAGGTACTGCACCGGCGACGTGAGCGATGCGCCGGTCGCCGCGTCAACGACGTGAAAGAAGCCGCTCTTCTGCCCGGCGGCCACGCGCAACTGTCCCTGCACGCGGTAGAGCTGGGGGGAATCGCCGAAATCGAAGTCCGGCGGGTCGTTCGGGTCCACGGGCAGGAAAGAGAAGTTCCACGTGTCGTCGGCGGTCATCTGGGAAACCCAGCGGATACTGCCGTCCTCGACGTTCAGCGCGATCAGTGCGTCGCTGGTGTCGGTGGCCGGCGGTCCGTAGTTGTTGCTGGTGCCGACGAAGATCGTCTTGGTGGCGTGGTCATAGGCCGGCGTTCCCCAGACGCTCGCACCCGAGGGGCCGAAGCTGCCGTCGGGGTTCATCTGCGGCTCGCCGACGAGATAGGTCTGCCAGAGGATGTTGCCGTCGGCGGGGTCGAGCAGGATGACCGACCCACGGAACGTGAATCCCGGGTAGTCCGGGTCGATCGCGGGCAGCGCCAGCTCGTACGAGGAGATGCCGTACGCGACGTAGTGCCCGGCCATCGTGCCCGCGCCGAGTATCGCCTGGAAAGGATGACCCTCGGGAAAGAGCGGCTCGCAGGGCGGGCGGATGGTCCAGCGCAGCTCGCCCGTGCTGCGCTCCAGGCCGTGAATCTGGCCCGCCGTGTCGCCGAAGATCACCGTGCGATTGGTCACGAGCAGGCTGTTTGTGATCTTGATCCCGAGCAGCGAGGGGATGGCGATCGTGTCGTTCTTCCAGCGCAGCGTGCCGTCGCTGTTGATGGCATAGACGAAGCCCATGGAATCGGCGGCGTAGATGATGTTGTCCACGACCGCCGGCGTTCCCGCCACGGCGCCGTCCGTCGGGAAGCTCCAGAGAACCTGGAGATTCGCCACGTTGCTGGGCCGCAGCTTCGTCTCGGCGAAGTTGTGCCGCGAACCGTCCGGGGCGCGGTTGTACATCGGCCAGTCGTTGGGATTATTGGACATCACGTCGGCTCCGGGACGACCCGGCGGAGGCGCCGTCAGCGCCTCGCGGCCCGTGACCGCTGCAAGGACGGCCAGAACAACCAACAACAGGAACTGCCTGAACATGACATGCCTCCCGCGCTGAGTGGCTCGCGCACTGGTTTCGGATGGGAACGCCGCGCGGCCCGGATTGCTTGCGTTCGCCCCGGCGGGCCCGAACAGGACCCTGCTAATCACAGGGCGCACTTCGAGCCGGCGCAGCGCCAGAAAGTGCCGAAGAAGAGAAGCCGGCTGATCCGGCCGGCACGCGGCCTCGCAGGCACGCGGTCCGCAAGCGGGCGCGCGGCCGCGGAGGCGCGAAGCGGCGAGAGCTACTCGGCCTCCTCTGCCGGGGGACCTTTGAGCAGGAACGAGATGTCGGCCGCATTCCGGGCACGGCCGCTGCTGCCGCGCAACGTTCCGGCGAGCCGCGCCAGGCGCGCACGGGGGTCAGGTGCGGCAGGAGCACGTTGAGCATCGGGCTGGCGAGCGGCCGGCACGAGCCCGGCGCGCCGCGCCCACCAGTACCGCGGCGGAATCGGCCGCGCGCTGTGGTCGATTCGCGGGGCGCTGTCCATCTCGCGCGATTCTACGCTTCGCAGAGCGTCACGCGAATTCCGTGCCGCGGCAGTTCCTCGTAGAAGGTCTCGGCGGGCACGCTGATCTCGAGTGGCCGGGCGCCCGGCTCGACCAGCTCCCGGGCCTGCATGTACGCCACCAGCGCCGCCGGGAAGCCGGTGGTTCGCTCCATCGCCGAGAAGCCCGTCGCCGGGTCATGCCGGTCGAAGACGTCGTATCGCAGGGTGCAGGGGTTGGCTCCGCGGCGGCCGGAGACGGTGACGCGCAGGACGACGACGTCGCGGACGTTCGGGAAGGCGAGGCGCTCCTCCATGAGCTGGCGCATGAGCGTGCGCGGCGCGAGCCGCGTGCCGTCGCGCAGCGTGACGCTCTCGTCGAAACAGCCGAGCTCGAACAGGGCCCGGACGATGGTGAAGTGTCCCGGATAGCGCACGGTCTTGTAGTCGTATGTGCGCAGGCGGCCGGCGAAGGTCTGCGGGCAGGTGCTGGTCCCGCCGGAGGTCACGGCCGCCTCGCACGGGCCGACGGGCGCGTCGAACTCGATGGCCTCAAGCTCGGTCAGCGTCGCGACCGGCGTCACCCGCCCGTCGCGCAGGAACTCGGCCTGCCCGCTGTACTCGTTGATCAGCCCCTGGAAATTGAACACCAGCTTGTAGCCCAGCGGCCCGACCGGCCGCTCCGGCAGGCCGCCGCAGCGAATGTGCACGTGCTCCGGCTGGTCCATGCGTCCAATGCCGTGCGTGGCCAGGTGGTTCCCGAGGCCCGGGCACAGGCCGCAGTCGGGCACGATGCTCACGCCCGCCTTGGCCGCGCGACCGTGCCGCTCCAGTTGTCCGCGCACCACCGCCGTGTTGCCCCCGAGGTCGCATAGCGAGCAGCGCGCCGAGATCGCCGCGTCGGTCAAGGCCACATTGAAGCGATAGGGCACGGCGGAGACGGCGACGTTCATGCCCTGCAAGAGCATGGCCACCTGTTCGGGTTGAGCCACGTCGCAGACGGCGTGGCGCAGCAGCCCGGCCCGGGCCGGCAGCAGCTTCGTGAGCCGCTGCACCGCACCCGCCACCGCCGCCCGCTCGCTGTCGATCAGCAACACCTGTTCGGCTTCGCCGTTCTGCGCCAGGTCGTAGGCGATCGCGACACCCTGCCGGCCGGCCCCCAGAACCGCGTATCGGTATGACATCTCGGCCTCCGCCGCGCGGACCACGCAGCCGTCCGCGCCCGGCAGCGCATGATAACGCACGGCGCCCACTGCGCCGTCGCGACTAGCGCCCAAGCCCGTTCAGCAGTGAGAAGAACTCGGGCAGGCTCTTCGACACGACGCCCGCGTCGCGGATGACGACGCCTTCGCAGGCCAGCCCGGCCACGGCCAGGCTCATCGCCATGCGGTGGTCGTCGTGGGTATCGAGCGTGGCGGCCCGCGGCGTCGCCGGCGGCCGGATCGAAAGCCCGTCGGGCCCGAGCGTGATTTCGGCGCCGAGCCGCGCGAGCTCGCGTTCGAGCGCGACGAGGCGATCGGTCTCCTTGACGCGCAGATTCGCTACGTTGCGGATGGTTGTCGGCCCGCGCGCGAAGAGCGCGACCACCGCCAGCGTCTGCACCACGTCGGGCATCGCGTTCAGGTCGATATCCACGCCGCGCAGCCCGCCGGGCTCGGGACCCTGCACGGCGATGCCCTCGGGCTGGTGCTCGATGCGGCAGCCCATCTGCTCGAGGACGTGCACGAAGCGCACGTCGCCCTGCACGCTCGTGTCATGCAGGCCGTGGACGAGCACACGCCCGCCGCTGACCGCCGCCGCCGCCCAGAAGTACGAGGCGCCACTGGCGTCGGGCTCGATGGCGATGCTGGCAGCGTGGTAGCGCTGCGGCGCGGGCACGATGAACCGGGCATCGGCGCCTGTCGGCGGGCCGCCGGCGCTCGCCTCCGACAGCGTTTCCACCCCCATGCGGCGCATGACGTCGAGCGTCATCGCCAGGTAAGGCGCGCTGCTCACCCTGCCGCGAATCTCGATCAACACGTCGCCGGCAGCGTACGGCGCCGCCATCAGCAGGGCGCTGACGAACTGGCTCGACACGACGTCCGAAAGCGACACCGAGCCCCCGCGCAAGCCGCCGCCCCGCACCAGCAGCGGCGGCAAGCCCTCGCGCCCCTCGTATCCGATCACGGCGCCGAGCGTCCGCAGCGCGTCCACCAGGCCGCCGATCGGCCGCTCGCGCATCCGCGCGGAGCCGTCGATGCGGTAGGCGCCATGGCCCAGGCTGCACAGCGCCGTCAGAAAACGCATCGCAGTGCCGGCGTGGCCCACGTCAAGGTCGGCCTCCGTCGCCGGGAGCTGGCCGCGGCAACCGTCGATCGACAGGCGTGAGCCTCCCGCTTCTGCCGAAACGGACACGCCCAGCCGCCGCAGGCCCGCGATCATCCGGCGAACGTCGTCGGCGGCCGCCGCGCCGTGGAGCAGCGAGCGGCCGTCGGCCAGCGCGGCGCACATGAGGAGCCGGTTGGTGAGGCTCTTGGAGCCGGGCAGTCGCACGGCGCCGCACACGGGGCCGAGGGCGTGCATGCGGACGTCGCCGCCGAGCGGTTCGGCTCTGGGTGAGTGGGCCATGGGTCGCTGGTTCCCCGTTGTCGCCCGCCCACCCGGCCCGCGGGAGAGACGGCGGTCCGAGCGGCGAAGCCGGCCGCGGCGGGCTACACCGCGGGCGGCGGGCGCAGGGCCGGCTCGGGCATGGATTCGAGGATGCGGTCGGCCAGGCCGTAGGCGACCGCCTGCTCGGCGTCCATCCAGTTGTTCCGGTCGCAATCGCGGGTGATGTCGTCGATGGTCTTCCCGGTGTGCCGGGCGAGGATTTCGTAGAGCTGCCGCTGGGTTCGCAGCATCTCGTTCAGCTCGATCTTCAGGTCGGTGGCGGGGCCGCGTGCGCCGCCGAGGGGTTGATGAATCATGACGCGCGCATGGGGCAGGACGTAGCGCTTGCCTGGGGTTCCGGCGGCGCTGAGGACGGCGCCCATGCTGGCGGCCATTCCGATGACGTAGGTGGAGACGGGGCAGCGGACGAACTGCATGGTGTCGTAGATGCCCATGCCGGCGTGAACGGAGCCGCCGGGGGAGTTGACGTAGAGGTGGATGTCGGCCTTGGGGTCCTCGTTGGCCAGGAAGAGCATCTGGGCGACGACGACGTTGGCAAGGTCGGCGGTGACCTCGTCACCGAGGAAGACGATCCGGTCCTTGAGGAGGCGCGAGTAGATGTCGTAGGCGCGTTCGGCGCGGCCCTCGCGCTCGACGACGATCGGAATGAGCTGGGCTCGATGCATGGTGGGGCAGGTTCCCTTCTGTGCGGCGGCGCGCGGGCCGGCTATTTCTTCCTTTTGTCGGGGCGCTCGGAGAGGATCTCGTCGATCAGGCCGTATTCGAGCGCTTCCTTGACATCCATGTAGCGGTCGCGCTCGGTGTCCTTCTCGATCTGCTCGGGGGACTTGCCGGTGTGCAGCGACATGATGTCAATGAGCGTTTTCTTCACTTTCAGGATTTCCTCGGCCTGGATGCGCATGTCGGCGGCCTGGCCACCCACGTAGCCCCAGGGCTGGTGGATCATGACCTTCGCGTGCGGCAGGGCGAAGCGTTTGCCCTTGGTGCCGGCGGCGAGGATGAGCGCTGCGCCGCTGCTGGCCGCCCCGACGCAGTAGGTGGCCACGTCGCAGTTCAGGAAGCGCATCGTGTCGTAGATCGCCAGCGTGTCGTCGATGTCGCCGCCGGGGCAGTTGATGTAGAGCTGGATGTCCTGGTCGCGCTTGACCGTGGCCAGGTACAACATGCTCTTGATGATGTGCGAGCAGACCGTGCTGCCGTTGATCATGATCCGCGGATCCATCGGCAGGTCGAGGAAGATGATGCGGTTGTCGAGCAGCATCTCGTTCAGGCCCATCTGGCGCCAGGCCTGATACGGGTTGCCCTGCAATCGCGGACGCTCTATTTCCGGCCAGTACGGCATCCATTCGCTCCGGGCAGTTGGCTTCGCATGAAAGCGGGAAGGCGGACGACGACGGCCGCGTCCGCGTGGTGACTTCCGGTGTCGCGACTATTCTTTTTCCTTCGGCTTGCGGGCCCGCGGCTTCTTCTTGCCTTCAGCGGGCGCCTCGGCCGCCTCGACCTCCTTCGCGTCGCGCAAGAGGATCTCCACGCACTTGTCCTGGCGTATCTGCTCGGCGAGCTGTGGCAGCAGCCCGCGCCGGGCCAGGTCGTCCCGCACGCGGTCGAATCGGCGGTGATACAGCCGGGCGATGCGGGCGATCTCGCTGTTGACCTCTTCATCGGTCACGGAGACGCCGAGCTTCTCCGCGACTTTCTCGAAGATGAACTCCAGCCGCAGTTCCCGCGCGGTCTCCTCGCCGGCGCTGGTGCGCAGCTCGTCGATGCGCGCGTCGATCTCGCCGTCGGGCACGCCCGACTGCGACAGGTCGATGATCTTGCGCACGACGGCGCGGTCGGTCATGCGGGCCGAGAAGTCGCTCGGCAGGTCGATGGGCACGTGGTCGAGCAGGTACTGGAACACCTGATCCTTCTTGGCCCGCAGCACGAGACGGTCGCGTTCAGAGGCGAGGTCGTCGCGCACGAACTGACGCAACTGGGCCTCCGACTCGGCGCCGACCTGCGCCACGAAAGCCTCCAGCGGCATGGGCGCCAGGCGCTTGAGCTCCTGCACCTTGAACTCGAAGCGCCCCTTCTTCCCACGCAAGTCCGGCCGCTCGTAGTCGGCGGGAATCTCGCATTCGACGGAGCGCGAGTCGCCGGGGCGCACGCCCTTGAGCACGTCGCCCAGCGTCGGCAGCGGCACGCCGTCGAGCCGCGTGGCCCGCACGCCCAGCTGCACGTTCTCCTCGCTCTTGACGACGACGCCTTCGACGGTGAGCGCCACGTCGGTGATGACCTGGTCGTCGGGCTCGCCGGCGCTCGCGTCCGTGAGCGGCTCATATCGTCCGCGGATCTTGCGCTGCCGCAGGATGAACTGCTCGACGTCGTCGTCCGTGATCTCGACGTCCGGGGCCCGGATCGGAATCCCCTTGAGCTCCGGGAGCTCGAGCTTCGGCTTGACCTCGACCTCGCAGACGTACTCGAAATCGCCGGCGTCGGGCAGCTTCACGTGCGCCCCGGCCTCGTCGATCGGCAGCAGCTTCTCGGTCCCGTCGACCTTGACGCGGAAGAGCGGGTCGCCGAGCGCGTCGAGCTGATGCTGCTCCATCGCGGCGAGAAAGGACTGGACGATGATCGAGGTCTTCAGCGAGTTGCGCACGTCGGAGCCGTAACGCTTCTGGATGAGCTGGAGCGGCGCGTGGCCCTTGCGGAAGCCCGGGACGAAGGCGTCCTGGCGCAGCTCGTCGAAGTTGAATTCCAGGTGGCTGGTGATGACCTTTCCCGGCACGGTCACGGCCAGCTCCTTTCGGAGCGTGCCGACGTCCTTGGCCGACGCCTTCACCGCCTTCTTGAGCTCCTCCTGGAGGCGCTGCGTCTCGCGCTCCGCCCGCTCGCGGGCCTCGATCTCCTGCACTCCGCCGCCAACCCCTGTCGGGATCATCGGTTCTCTCCCGTCGCGCCGCCCCTGGCCGCGCCTGCCCTGAGACTCATTCTATCGGTCGATCGGCCGCCGGTCCTGCCGCCCGCTCAGGCCGAGAACAGCGACGGATCGCCCCCGAGGAAGATCGTCACCAGCAGCGACGCCAGCCCCGAGAGAAACTGGAACAGTATCTGGTTGAAGTTCACCTGGCCCAGCGCCTGGAGAATCCCCAGCAGCGCCGCCCCCGACGACAGCAGATACAGCCTGCGCAACAACCTCAGCGACATGGACCTTGCTCCTGTGCGCCTGAAACGGGGGCGGCCCACGCGGCCGGCTTCCCGAGACGTAAAAAGATACCACGGCCGCGGGTTCCGGTCACGCCGCCCACGCCGTACACGTGCGCTCCGCGCGACGGAGATCCGCCACACCGCACGCTTCCGCCCGTGGTGTCCCGCGCCTCCAATCAACCCTCGGGGCACGCCGGAGGGCCGCGGCGACTTGCCGTCGCCCCACGCGTTTCGAAACCTCCAATCGGCGGATTCCGTCGTCGCGCGCCGCGCCGCCGATAAACCGGGCGTCCAAACGCTCGTGGAGGCCGTGTGACACACAGGAAAGACGCGCCGCCGACCACGGCGCTCGGCCGCGCGTACAACTCGGCGCGGCTCGGCTTCATCCCCGTGCCGCTTGAGCATGCGCCGCTGCACGTGCTGGCCGGCGTCAATGTCTATGTGCGCTCGCCCGACGGCGCGTCGCCGGAGCCGCACTACGCGCTCTACCGTGAGCCCGCGTTTCCGTTCAGCGAGGAGGATCGGGCGCGGCTGCTGGCGCACGGCGTGCGTTTCGTGTACGTCGAGATGGCCGAGCAGCGGCATATTCAGCGCTGCGTCGAGGCGGCCGCCGCGCCGGAGGCCGGCGCGGGGGCGTGCGAGCTGGTCTACAGCGCGACGGTCGAGCTGATCAACGAACTGCTGGTCACGCCCGACCTGGCAGCCATCGGCCCGCGTCTGGACGACCTGTCGCGGACGGTGGCTGGGCTCGTCGTGGACCACCCTGGCAGTTTCTCGCACCTGTTCAAGGTGGCGCGGCACGACTTCTACACCGCCACGCATGTCGTCAACGTCGCCACCTGGATGGTGCCGCTCGCGTACGCGTGCGGACTGCGCGACCCCGCCGAGCTCGCCCACGTCTTCCAAGCCGGCATCCTGCACGACATCGGCAAGATCTTCGTGCCGGCGGAACTGCTGAACCGCCCCGGCGCGCTCAGCGACGACGACTGGCGCATCCTGCGGGCCCATCCGCAGCTCGGTTACGATCACCTGCGCAGCGGCCCCGGCCTGCCTGAGGCCGTGCTGCGCGCCACGCACGAGCATCACGAGCGCAACGACGGCGGCGGCTATCCGCGCGGGTTGCGCGCCGCACACCTGCACCCCGTCAGCCGCATCTGCGCCGTCGTCGACGCCTTCGAGGCCATGACCGCGATGCGGCCCCATCGCCGCCGCGCGCATCCGCTGTCGCACGCCGTCGACACCCTGCGGAACGAAGCCGCCACGCGCTACTGCCCGCGGGTCGTCGAAGCCTGGCTCGCTATGATCGCCGGGCTGCCGCCGGACGCGACCGCGGCGGTGAGCCAACCCGCGGGCGCTCTGCCCGAGACCCCCAGCGCCAACCCCGCGGCGCATCCGCCCCCGCCGCCGCTCGAGACACTGGCCCGAGACTCGGCGTCCGAGGCGATGAACCGGCGGGAGCACGAGCGGCACGAGCTGTCGGTCGCGGCGCGCGTGTTCCTGCTGTCGCCGCGCATCGACCTCGGGGCGCTGACGGCGGATGCGCGGACGATCTCGCGCGGGGGGATGAGCTTCGGGTGCCGCTGGCCGGTGGGCGTCGGCAGCCGCATCTGCGTGCGTTTGCAGACGGGGCAATGGTCGCGGCTGAACCTGATCGGCCGCGTGGTGCGCTGTCAGGCGCGGGCGGACGGAACGTACGACATCGGTGTGCGTTTTCTGGCCAAGACCTGAGGGTGTCACGGCGCTGGCCGCTGGGAGCCAGCCCGTTCACCCGCGGCCGCCTGCCCGCATCCCCAAAAGAGAGACGCCGCGAAGGATCACTCCGCGGCGTCCCTTGATCTACATGTTCACCCCGGTGGGGCGAACCTGACTGGCAGTTGCAAGCCGCTTACGGGCAGCCGCAGCCCCAGTTACCGAGCAGGATACCCAGGTCAACCTGGCCAACGAAACCGTCGCCGTTCAGGTCGCCGTTGGTGTTCGGCGGAACGCTCTGGTTGAAGTTGGCAAGCAGGATACCCAGGTCAGCCTGTCCGACGCAGCCGT
>CAADGL010000003.1 GCA_900696525.1 uncultured Planctomycetota bacterium | reverse complement strand
GCTGCTCGGCGAAGTCGGCGGCGGCCCGGTTCATGGCGCGCTGCGCGTCCTCAATGACCGGCGTGGCGAGCTCGGCCCAGCGCGCAACCTGCTCAGGGCTGATGGGCTCACCGGCGGCGCGGGTGGCGATGATCTCCGGCGCGTACTGCATGATGCGGTCCATGTTGCGCTGAAAGATGCCCATCGACTCGCGCATCACGCGCCGTCGCAGCCAGTCCTCCTGGACGCCGTCGAGCAGGTAGCGATCGCCGATCATCGACACGAACGCGTCGAAGCGGCCGCTTACGTCCCACGGCGGCAGGCCCTCGACCGCCTCCATGAGCTCGAGCGAAAACTGGTCCGGCTCCGAGTCCCAGCCGTTCTGCTCATACACGCGGCGGAGCGCGTCCATCAGGTAGCCGTGGTGCTCGCTCCAGTCGCCGAGCTGGCGCGTGCTGCGGATCAGCCGCATGACGTTCGCCGCCAGGCCGCGGTCGCCGCGCTCGTCGAGGCCCGGTGGCTGGGGAAACGGCGCAGAGCCGTCCTGGCCCGCAGCCGGCAGGGCCGCAAAGAAGACCAACGCCAGGATCATGCGCTTCATGGGCGATGCGGCGCAATCGGGCGTCTCTGCGGCGGCCCATCCCGCGGCGCCGTCTGCAAGTGACGGCCTTCCCCGAAGGCGCTTCCGCACATTGTAGCGTGTGTTGCTGGCCGCGCCAGGTTGCGGGCGCGCCTCGTCCGATGGCGCGTGTCGTCGGCGTCACAGCCGCGCGAGTGCGGCCGGCAGACTGCGACCGGAGGCATTCTCGCCGCAGAGGTGAACGCGCACGCCGAGGGCGTCGGCCATCGCGGCCTTGACGGCGAGGGCGCGGTCGGCCGTCTCAGCGTCCGGAGCGTAAACGACCTGGATGTGGTTCGACTGGTGCCGGGCCATCATCTGGTCGCGGTCGATGCCGTAGAGCACCGCGTGCATGATCGGCCATTGCGGCGTCGTGGCGTCCCAGCGGCGCTGGGTCTCCTCGCGCGGCAGCGAGATCGCCTTGCAGCGGCCGATGTCCATGCAGAGGCGCTCGACGGCGGCGCGGCGTCGGCTCGCCGTTTTTCGCGGGCCGGCGCGGCGCGACCCGCGGGCGTTGGTCTCGACGAAGATGCGCGACCAGACGACCTCGCCGGGGCGGGAGACGCCCTTGAGCGTGCCGCCGCCGAGGCGGAAGTACATGGGGGGCTGGCGCTCGCAGACGGCGCCGGCGTAGCCGCCTTCGAAGTGGCTGGCGGGTGCGGCGCCGGAGATCTCGAAGACCCAGACGTACTCGTCGGTCGAGCCGGACGCGTCCTTGTCCGCCCAGCGCAGGTCATGCAGCGTGTTGTCGCCCGGCAGGCCCAGCGCGGACCAGACGCGCTGCGTGATCAGCCCGTCGAGGCCGGCGCATTCATCCACCTCGTTGAAGTGCGTGAGCGGGCGGCCGGCGTAGAGCTCCTTGCCGGCGTCGGGCCCGCTGAGGCCGAGCACGGGCGGGCGCTCCGAGCAGTTCAGAAGCCCCTCGGCCAGGTCGCTCGCGGGGCAGAGGTCCTTGAGGCCCTGCTGGTACTGGATGCCGATGGCGTCGCAGCCGAACTCGGCGGCGATGCGCAGGGCGGCGATGTACATCTTGCATTGCCAGCGGATCTGCGCATCGGTCAGGTCGGTCTCTTCAATCGGGCCCGTGCGGAACTGCACGCCGCGCTCGTCGAGCCAGCGCCGGACCGCGTCAGCCTCGCGGTCGGGAACCTGCGTCATGGCGTAGTAGAGCGCCGACTGGCTGAGGCGTTCCTTGTAGGCGCCGGCGGCGTGGAGCAGCGCGTCGGGGATTATGGCGTTGTACATGCCCATGCAGCCCTCGTCGAAGACGCCGAGGATCGCGGGGCGCTCGAGGAGCTGCTGCGCGAGGGCGCGGCCGAGCTTGCGCTCGCGGCGCGGCAGGTCGTCAGCGTCGAGCCGCCGGACGTGCGACAGATCGTGCTTGATGCGGCCGCGATTGAGCCACTGGCGCAGCCTGGCGCGGAAGGCGGGGGCGGCGAGGTCTTCGCCCCAGAGCAGGGAGCAGTCGACTCCGGCCTTGGTGAGGGAGCCGCGGAGGTTGAGAGCGCCGACCAGACCCGGCCAGCGGCCGGACCAGTTGGCGAGAATGAGAATCGGTCCGCGATGCCGGGCGAGGCCCATGAGAACGTGGTGGGAGTATTGCCAGACGGCCTCGGCGACGACCAGCGGCGCGTCGGGGTGAATGCGCGAGAAGACCTCGCGGCCCTGGGCCTGCGAGGCGATGAAGCCGGGTGCGCCGGCGGGTCCGCCGGTTTCGGCGCGGACGAGCTTCCAGCCGAGCTCGTCGAAGGCCCGGGCCGCGTCGGCCTCGAGCGCGAGCTGGGCGGGCCAGCAGGCGATGTTGGCCGACTCGCGCAGGTCGCCCGAGGCGACCAGGACGGCGGTGCGCCTGGGAACGGACTTGATCCTTGCGGGCTCAGGGAGCGCATATGCGGACCTGGCTTTTCTGGCCACCTTGGTCGACTCCGGGCGACGGTTTGCTTGTCGTTGGGCAGAGAACGCCAGCCCATTATGGCGCACCCCGGCCGGGGCGTAAACGGCACCAATGCCCCGCGCTGCTCGGGATCGAGCTGCTCGGCGAAGTCGGCGGCGGCCCGGTTCATGGCGCGCTGCGCGTCCTCAATGACCGGCGTGGCGAGCTCGGCCCAGCGCGCAACCTGCTCAGGGCTGATGGGCTC
>CAADGL010000002.1 GCA_900696525.1 uncultured Planctomycetota bacterium | reverse complement strand
GCGCAACGGTCACAGCGGAAAACGGGAGGGACCCGCGTCTGCAACGCAGTGAAGATGTTGGGAGGAACCGGTTTTCTGCTTGACCGGACCGGCGGCGGCTGTAGCGATGCCGTCAATCAGGCCGTGCGTGGGTGCAGGAGACCGGAGAAAAGAAGAGACGAGCCCGGCACGTCAACGCCCGGGCGGCCCACAGTTGCCGGACAGGAAGCGGGCGAGGGTGCTTTGGCGATGGGCCGCAGTCATGCCTTGGCCGCGCTCCTGCGGGATTCAACGCCGGCGCTCGTGCCGCGGCCGGATTGCTCCCGGGTGCGAGTCGAGCAGACGCATCCGCATGGCCGGACAGCAGGGCCGCGCATTAGCAAATGATTAACCATCGCGTGGTCAGATGGGAGCGGGAGGCGCGTGAGCGGCGATGTCGAAGCGGGGAGTTCGCGGTAGTGCGGGCAGAGAGGCCAAGCGATTCCTGGTGGAAGTCAGGGACGCGCAGCGGTGCAGCGGGCTGACGCTCGGCGGGCAGCGGTTCCTGTCGGATACAACGCGGCGCCGGATGGAAACGGCATGGCGGGCCTGCAGGCGGTTCGCGATATCCACCGGCGACACGACATCGGTGCGGCAAGGCATCGCGGCTCTCGAAGAGATGTGCCGCCGCCGGCAGGTCGAGATGCCGGACCGCCTCAGGCCGGCGGTCTACCGCGTCTTCATAGAGGAGCTGCTCGACAATGCGCGAATGCTCACGGTGCGGCCGAAGGAGGTCGTAGCGGCGACGGTCTATTGCGGACGGCTTACGTCCTTGCTTGCTGATGAGTTCGCCTGCTTTGCGGAGACCCCCTGGGTGCTGAAGCACGCCGCAATGAACTACCCGTCGGACCCGGCAGGGTTTCTCCACGATGTGCTTGAGCAGGTCCGAGCGCTGAGCACCGCCCCGGAGTTCGCGTCGCTGCGGGATACGCCGTGGATCTTCCTTTCTGCCGCGGTCAACAACACCGCTGATCCGGCGGCCTTCCTTCGTCGCGTAGCGGCCGAAGTGGATGCGCTGGCAGCCGACCCGGAGTTCGCGTGCTTCCGTGACACGCCGTCAGCGTACCGTGCCGCCGCGGTCAACCATCCTTCCAATCCGGCGGGGTTCCTGCGTGGCGTCATCGAGCAGGTGGAGAAGCTGCGGGCCGACCCGGAGTTCGCGTCGCTTCGCGACTCGCCATCGCTGCTGCGGCTTGCGGCGACGGGGTACCACTCGAATCCGGCGGAGTTTTTACGCGGCGTTATACGGAAGGTGAAGGCCCTGAGGGACGATCGGGAGTTCGCGATGTTCAAAGACATGGAGTGGGTGCTGCGGCGCGCGGTTGTCGGCCATGCGGCCGATCCTGCGGGGTTCCTCCGGGGCGTGGCGCGGCAGGTCCACGTGCTGGCAGAGCAACCCGAGTTCGCTCGCCTGAAGGACTCGGCGTGGCTGTTGCGCGCGGCAGCCATCAACGCACCGGCCGACCCCGGCGCGTTTCTGCGCGAGGTGTTGGAGGCGGCGCGGTGCCTGAGCGAGGCCCCGGAGTTCCGATGCTTCCGGCGAACGCCGTGGGTGCTACGCCGCGCTGCGGCGGGGTACAGCGCCGATCCGGAATCATTTCTGCTCGGCGTGAAAGAACAGGTAGCGGCGCTCGCCGCCGATCCCGAGTTCGCCTGCTTCCGTGACACGCCCTCGGTGATTCTGGCGGCGGCGGCGGGGTATCCGTCGGACCCCGCGGGCTACCTGCGGCGGCAGAAAGCGGCGAAGTCCAAGGCACGCAAACGGCATGGCCGTGAAACGCCGTGAAAGTAATCAACCCCCACGCGAACAAGTTCTTGACGATTGCGAATGACGCGGTAGGAACTATCGCGTCACCATGCTTCGCATCATCCAGAACAACTCGCCCGACAGAGCCAGGAGCTACTACTCCACCGCCGACTACTACGCGGAGGGGCAGGAACTCGTCGGCGTCTGGAAAGGCGGGGACGCGGCGCGTCTCGGCCTATCTGGCAATGTGCGCCGCGAGGACTGGGACGCCCTCTGCGACAACCGTCATCCACAGTGCGGTGAGGCACTGACACCCCGCACCAAGCGTGAGCGCCGCGTCGGCTACGACTTCAACTTCCACGTGCCGAAGTCGGTCTCGATCCTGTACGGTCTCACGCGCGACGAGCGTATCCTGGATGCCTTCCGCGAGTCGGTCGAATCCACGATGGAGGACATCGAGGCGGAGATGCAGACGCGCGTGCGCGTGGGCGGTCGCAACGAGGACCGTACGACCGGCAACATGGTCTGGGGCGAGTTTGTGCATTTCACGGCGCGGCCGGTGGAGGGCGTGCCCGATCCCCACCTGCACGCGCACTGCTTTGTGTTCAACACCACCTGGGACGACACGGAATCCCGCTGGAAGGCGGGGCAGTTCGCGGGGCTGAAGCGCGACGCGCCGTTCTTCGAGGCGGTGTTCCATTCTCGGCTCGCGAGGCGGCTGGAGGAACTGGGCCTGCCGACACAGCGCACGAAGCAGGGCTGGGAACTCGCCGGCGTGCCGCAGTCGGCGATCGGGAAGTTCTCCCGGCGCACAGCACTCATCGAGGAACAGGCCCGCGAGAAGGGCGTTACCGACCCGCTGGCCAAGGACGGCCTCGGCGCGAAGACGCGGGAGCGGAAGCAGAAGGACCTGACGCTCGACGAGCTGCGCGGCGAGTGGGTATCCCGCATGACGGCCGACGAGCTGGCGGCGCTGGAAGCCGTCAAGAGCAGACTGGGGATGGAGAGTCTGCCGGAGGACGGGCGGGCCGGCCGCGAGGCGGCGCTGCACGCAGTCGGTCACTGTTTCGAGCGCAGTGCCGTCGTCCCGGAGCGAAAGATACTCACGGAAGCCATGAAGCGAGCCGTCGGGAAGGCGTCGCCAGAATCTGTGACGCGGGGTCTGTCGGCGGAGCATCTTGTCGTGGCCGAGCGCAACGGCCGCCGGCTTGCCACGACGCGCAGCGTCCTGGAGGAAGAGACGCGGATGCTGGCTTTCGCCCGCAGCGGGCGCGGGACATGCCGCCCGCTCGGGGTTCCCGGCTACACACTCAAGCGCGACTGGCTGAACGCCGACCAGCGGCGTGCCGTGCGGCACGTGCTGGACTCGAACGACCGCGTGATCCTGGTCCGTGGCGCCGCCGGCACGGGCAAGACGACGATGATGAAGGAGGCCGTCGAGGGCATCGAGGCGGGCGGAAAGCGTGTCTTCGTCTTCGCGCCGTCGGCGGACGCCAGTCGCGGCGTGCTGCGCGAAGTTGAGGGCTTCGCCGACGCTGACACCGTAGCGCGGCTGCTGGTGGACGAGCGGTTGCAGGCCCAGGTAGCCAAGCAAGTCATCTGGATCGATGAGGCCGGGCTGCTCGGCTCGCGGATGATGGGCCGGGTGTTTGACCTTGCCGACCGGCTCGGCGCGCGTGTCATCCTCTCGGGCGACCGAAGGCAGCACGGCAGCGTCGAACGCGGCGCGGCCCTGCGGCTGCTGGAAGAAGAAGCCGGGCTGGTTCCGGCGGAGATACGGGAGATTCAGCGGCAGCGGGGCGACTACAAGGAAGCCGTGCGCGCTCTCTCCGAAGGCCGGACGGAGGACGGCTTCCGCGAACTCGACCGGCTGGGCTGGATACGCGAGGTCGGCGAGACGGAGCGTTACAAGGCGCTGGCTGAGGAGTACGTGCGGACGGTGGAAGAGGGGAAGACAGCGCTTGTCGTCTCCCCCACGCACTTGGAGGGCGAGTGGATCACCGACGAAATCCGCGCCCGGCTGAAGCAGGCGGGACAGTTGGGCGAGGGGGAGCGCACTTTCCTCGCGCTTGAGAGCGCCAATCTGACGGAGGCCGAGAAGGCCGACGCACTCAACTACGCGCCGGGCGACGTGCTGGTGTACCACCAGAACGCGAAGGGACACCGCAAGGGAGAGCGTGTCGTCGTCGGCGATGAGCCGCTGTCGCTCGACCAGGCGGAGCGTTTCCAGGTCTACCGGCCGTCGGTGCTGCCCATCGCCCCCGGCGACGTGCTGCGCATCACGCGCAACGGGACCACGGCCGACGGCCGGCACCGGCTCAACAACGGCGCGCTCTACGCGGTGTGCGGCTTCGACGCCGGCGGGAACATCGTGCTGGCGAATGGCTGGACCGTCTCCAAGATTTACGGCCACCTCGCGCATGGCTACGTCGTGACCAGCCATGCCTCCCAGGGCAAGACCGTGGACCGCGTGTTCATCGGTCAGTCGTCCGACTCACTGCCGGCTACGTCGCGCGAGCAGTTCTACGTCAGTGTCAGTCGTGCCCGTG
>CAADGL010000001.1 GCA_900696525.1 uncultured Planctomycetota bacterium | reverse complement strand
GGAAAACGGGAGGGACCCGCGTCTGCAACGCAGTGAAGATGTTGGGAGGAACCGGTTTTCCGCTTGACCGGACCGGCGGCGGCTGTAGCGATGCCGTCAATCAGGCCGTGCTGGGCGCAGGAGACCGTGGAAAGGCAGAGACGAGCCCGGCACGTCAACGTGCAGGCGACTGCTCACACAGCCGGACGGGATGCGGGCGAGGGTGCCTTGGCGATGTCCCGCATCGCGCTGTCGCTGCACCGGGGGCGATTCAACGCCAACGCTCGTGCCGCGGCCGTACTGCTTCGCACAAGGCGGAGGGAGAACCCATCCGACGGGTGAGCCGACAGGCCGCCTGTTGCCGGCGTGAAACACCGCCGTGAAAGAAAGCAACCCTCACGCGAACAACTTCTTGACGATTGCGAATGAAGCGGTAGGAACTATCGCGTCACCATGCTTCGCATCATCCAGAACAACTCGCCCGACCGAGCCAGAAGCTACTACTCCACCGCCGACTACTACGTGGAGGGCCAAGAGCTCGTCGGCGTCTGGAAAGGCAAAGGGGCAGCGCGGCTAGGGCTGTGCGGCAACGTCGGCCGCGAAGAGTGGGACGCCCTCTGCGACAATCGTGACCCACAGAGCGGAGAGGCACTAACACCCCGGACGAAGCGCGACCGCCGCGTCGGCTATGACTTCAACTTCCACGTGCCGAAGTCCGTGTCGATTCTCTACGGCCTCACGCGCGACGAGCGTATTCTCGATGCGTTCCGGGAGTCGGTTGAAGCCACGATGGAGGACATCGAGGCGGAAATGCAGACGCGCGTGCGTGCCGGCGGTCGGAATGAGGACCGTGCGACCGGCAACATGGTCTGGGGCGAGTTTGTGCATTTCACGGCGCGCCCGGTCGAGGGCTTTCCCGACCCCCACCTGCACGCACACTGCTTCGTGTTCAACACCACCTGGGACGACACGGAATCCCGCTGGAAGGCGGGGCAGTTCGCGGGGCTGAAACGCGACGCGCCGTTCTTCGAGGCGGTGTTCCATTCTCGACTCGCGCGGCGGCTCGAAGAGTTGGGTCTGCCGACGCAGCGCACGAAGCAGGGCTGGGAACTGGCGGGCGTGCCGCTGTCGGCGATTGGGAAGTTCTCGCGGCGCACGGCGCTCATCGAGGAACAGGCCCGCGAGAAGGGCGTCACCGACCCGGAGGCAAAGGACAGCCTGGGTGCGAAGACGCGGGAGAAGAAGCAGAAAGACCTGGCGATGGATGAACTGAGAAGCGAGTGGGTGTCGCGAATGACGGCCGACGAGCTGGCCGCGCTTGAAGGGGTGAAGGGCCGGCTCGGCATGGAGAGTCTGCCGGAAGACGGGCGTGCGGCCCGTGAGGCGGCGCTGCACGCCGTCGGCCACTGTTTCGAGCGCAGCGCCGTCGTACCGGAGCGGAAGATACTCACGGAGGCCATGAAACGAGCCGTGGGCAAGGCGTCACCAGCATCGGTGACGCGCGGCCTTTCGGTGGAGCACCTGGTGGTGGCCGAGCGCAATGGCCGGCGGCTCGCCACCACTCGAAGCGTCCTGGAAGAGGAGACCCGGATGTTGGCCTTTGCCCGCAGCGGGCGCGGAGCATGCCGCCCGCTCGGGGCCGCCGGCTACGCGCTCAAGCGCGACTGGCTGAATGCCGACCAGCGACGCGCGGTGCGGCACGTGCTGGACTCGAACGACCGCGTCATACTGGTTCGCGGCGCCGCCGGCACTGGCAAGACGACGATGATGAAGGAGGCGGTCGAAGGTATCGAAGCGGCCGGGAAGAGGGTGTTCGTCTTCGCGCCATCAGCCGACGCGAGCCGTGGCGTGCTGCGCGACGTGGAGGGCTTCGCCGACGCCGACACCGTGGCGCGGTTGCTGGTAAACGAGCGATTGCAGGCGCGGGTGGCCGGGCAGGTGATCTGGATTGACGAGGCCGGGCTTCTCGGCTCGCGGATGATGGGCCGGGTGTTCGACCTGGCCGACCGGCTGGGTGCCCGAGTCGTCCTTTCCGGTGACCGGCGGCAGCATGGCTCCGTAGAACGCGGGGCGGCGCTGCGGCTGCTCGAAGAGGAAGCCGGGCTGGTGCCAGCCGAGATACGTGAGATTCAGCGGCAGCGCGGCGACTACCGGGAAGCCGTGCGGGCGCTCTCCGAAGGCCGGACGCAGGACGGCTTCCGCGAGCTCGACCGGCTGGGCTGGGTACGCGAGGTCGGCGAAGCGGAGCGCTACAAGGCGCTCGCCGAGGACTACGTTGCCACGGTGGAAATGGGGAAGTCGGCGCTGGTGGTGTCGCCGACGCACTTGGAAGGCGAGTGGATTACCGACGAAATCCGCGTCCGCCTCAAGCAGGCGGGAAAGCTGGGCGAGGGCGAGCGCACCTTCCTGGCGCTGGAGAGCGCCAACCTGACCGAAGCACAAAAAGCCGACCCGCTCAACTACGCGCCGGGCGACGTACTGGTCTACCACCAGAATGCCAAGGGGCATCGCAAAGGTGAGCGGGTCATTGTCGGCGACGATCCGCTGCCGCTCGACCAGGCAGAGCGCTTTCAGGTCTACCGGCCGTCGGTGCTGCCTATCGCCCCCGGCGACGTGCTGCGCATCACGCGCAACGGGACCACGGCCGACGGGCGGCACCGGCTCAACAACGGCTCGCTCTACGCGGTGCGCGGCTTCGACGCCGAAGGGAACATCGTGCTGGCCAACGGCTGGACCGTGTCGAAGGACTACGCCCACCTGGCGCACGGCTACGTCGTGACCAGCCATGCCTCCCAGGGCAAGACCGTGGACCGCGTGTTCATCGGTCAGTCGTCCGACTCACTGCCGGCTACGTCGCGCGAGCAGTTCTACGTCAGTGTCAGTCGTGCCCGTG